>JAUHWH010000006.1 GCA_030424715.1 Bdellovibrionia bacterium | reverse complement strand
GGTTACCCATGTTAATGGCACCCGACATGGTTCCCCCCGCTAGAGCTAACTTTGTAGAGTCTCCTGCCGGAGCTCCTGCGGTCCATTGGTTGCCATCCCAGTACATCACGTGGCCGGATTGACCAGCAGCAAGCCCGGTGATCGTAGAATTGTCAGCGGCTGCCCCACCAATGGAGTTATCAACATAATTTTTATTCGTGGCATCGTTAGCCGCTGTTGGCGTTGCGACATTGGTGATTTTATTAGAGTTCATTGAAAAATCGCCACTGGGGCTACTCTGTAAATACTGCGAGCTGCTTCCGCCAATAAGGGCTAAGAGTTCCGTGTGATTGGCGCCGTCAAAAACATTTTGTAGATTGGCTTGGGTCAAGACATAGGTTCCATCGGTATTCACATTGAGAAGGTCACCTGGTGCTAGACCAGCAATACTGCCAGCATTCGTTGCGTAGGGTACACTGACGATGTTGTGATTTTGAGTCAATGTTTGAGGACCCGTACCATCGTCAAAGGTGACTCGCAATTGGCGACCGTGATCGGCGGCTGGCGTATAACTACCCACAGAAGCACAAGTCGTTGGAGATACAACGCCCGTGCTGTTGCTCAAGGCTTTGGCTAAGTCATTGGGAGCTAAATCTTCGTAATCAGAACCACTGCGAGAACCTTCTCCAACAGTGAGGGCAAACACACCGTTGGAACCGGTCATGTTAAGAGTGTGCTTTTCTTCGTAGAGCACACACTCTTCAGCGCCAGGAGAAAGAACTTCGATTGTGAATGTGACATTGTTGCCCTCTAGAGCGTGTCCGGTGGGCGTTACGATTTGACCTTGATAGGTAAATTTAGCAGGAGATCCAAGCGCCAATGCGCTGGACAAAGTAAAGCCGGCTATAATTAGAAAACGGACAAGATTTTTCACAACAAATATTTATCGGTATAACGAACTGAAACATGAGCTAAACACCCGTTCTTTTATACAAAAAAGAGTAAAACCTGTCTTAAAAAGAGACTTGACGGCTCACCTTGATACGACCTTTTTAATAGAAAGCTGCAAACTGTTTTGCTGTTAAAAGAAGTTTTTTACGGAGAGAAAGGTGCAATCCTTTTCGCAATGGAACTCGTCGATTTTGGAATCTAGGGTGACCTGCCATTTTTTAAAAAACCTGCACTGTCTCAAACTCTTATGAGCACTAGGGTTAATAAAATTTAGTTAGTGTAGTCGAAGCTACTAAACTGAAAGTTGGAAGGCCGCTCTGCTATCAATCAGGATTGGCTTTTCGGGAGCGACTGCGGCGGGACGAGTGCGGTTTTTCTCTTGCACCATCCTTTTGCTCGACTGAGACCCCTGAGCTAGAGGCTTTGCGAGGGCGACTTCTGCGGGGCTTGGCAATTGAACGCGATCTGGCTCGCCGTCCTAATTCGTTTTGTGACTTTATAACGGAACGCTTTTGAATGGGAGCAGGCTCTGGTTGCTCTGGTATTGGTTTTGAAGGTTTGACGGATGGAGGCTCAACCACTTCTTCGATTTTTGGTGGCAGTAAGCTTGGTGAATTCTCTTCAACACTTATCGAATCGCCTAGATCTATAGGATCTTTTTCTATCGTGGGCGGGGGACTTGCGGATATCCTTAACAACGCCCACGCGAGACCGCTTAACAAAATGGCGACGAATAAAAAAAACAGCCACAATCGCTTGTTATTTTTTTGCATCATCACCCAACTATACCAACAGAGTGGTCTGCCTTAAAAAAAGCAACTGGGACCTTGGTAAGAGATCGTGATAGAGCCTGCTGCGCCGCCGGAGCCGCCACTTGCTCCGCCACCACCATTACCACCACTACCTCCAGCACCACTAGTGCCAGGGACTGTCGCGCCGCCTGAGGGGGAGCCACCAGCAGCGGTTCCAGCGACGCCTCCGGCACCGGCCTGTCCCGAACCATCAGTGCCATTACTGCCAGAGGCTCCACTCGAGCCAGCTGTGCCTGGCCCAGCAGCACCGGTGACCCCATCGCTTCCCCCGGCGCCTCCGGAATATGAATAGCTACCGCCGCCACCGCCGCCTTCTCCACCATCGCCAGCAAAGCCTCGCTGACCAACAGCACCGTACGTACCGCCGTTCCCACCATTACCACCGTTACCGCCAAAACCGCCGCCACCACCACCTCCTCCAGCGGCAGAGTGGGAGTTTAGCCCGGAACCACCATTACCGCTGGCTCCAGGACCACCACCGGTCCCAGGCGAATAGGTACAACCACTACCATTGCCTCCAGAAGCTCCGGGCGCCCCTCCGGCACCCCCGTTTGAAGTACTTGGGGTGGAACAACCACCACCGCCACCGCCGCCGCCGCCGCCGACAGCACCCGCAGTACCAGAGGTCGCACTCACAGCCAACCCAGCTCCAACACCGCCGGCTCCACCTCCGCCGCCAGCACCGCCACCGCCACCGGCACCACCATAATCACTAAGATACGCGCTACCGCCGCCACCGCCGCCGCCGCCGCCGCCAGCACCGCCGCCACCGCCGCCACCGCCGGCGACAATGAATTCAACCTGGTCCCCACTACTAATCACGACAGTTGTATAACTACTCGCCCCATCAGCTCCATTAACACCAACCGCGCCACCAGCTCCGCCATTGAACTGAACGACCGTCGAGCCATTGATCCGAACAGCGCTGATACCGCCATCTCCGCCAGCGCCACTCGCACCAGAAGCACCACCGGCACCGCCACTACCTGGACCACTGTTTCCCGGATTGCCTCCGCCACCACCGGCTCCGCCGGAAGCACCAGCACCGCCGCCGCCGCCGCCGCCGTAGCCAGTAACGTACAAGGTCACATCAAAAGGGACCGCGTAAGATGTGTTGGCGGTATACACTTTGTTGCAAGCGCTCCCCGACTGAGCCGGATTACCTGTAATCCGCTGCCAGACGGGTGCTGCAAAAAGTGCGGGGCCGAAACCTAAAACTGCGGCGCCGACAACACAAGGAAGAAGGGATTTTCGTTTTTTACGATTAACAACTTTCATAATGTTTCCTTAGAAGTTGATTTTAATTTTTTTTCAGAATTATTCACACAACGAAAGCGATTCCCGAGACGGTCAACCGTTTCGCCACCAGTATGTTTTGACGAGCAAGCCTGTCCCTCCTCAATGAGGTTGCCTGCTGCAGGCTGACAGCCCATGGCTTTATTGTTCACACCAATAACCGGAGTCATACCCCCGGGACAAGACTGAATCACCGTCGCCTTAGCTGAAGGGCCCGATGTCTGACAGCCGCTAAGGACCAAGCACAAACCGATAGTCAAAAAAGGCAAACTTAAAAAAAGAAAAGATGTTCTGAACATGTCTTTAAGTCTCCTTTATCGACAAATAAAAGTCGAACCTGATCTATCAAAAGTGATGGCGCCAGCGTTAAAACTAGAGCAATCGGTGGCTTGAATCGCACCAGAGGGTTCGTCACACACCATCAAATTATTATTTGAGTCCCTGGCTAGCTGACCCACGGTGCCGCATCCGGCGCCTTCGGTCTGCACAGCAGTCACTCCACCCTGAATACTGCCACCACCGGCGACACCCGCCGATAAATCCAAACAATTGGCGTTGTTTTCATCACAAATTGCGGCAGCATTTATTGTACCAGTATGAACATCTAAGGCAACTGCTGGATTCGTCGTACCGACCCCGACATTACCCGATGCTAAAACTCTGATTGCCTCTGCGTTGTTGGCAGAGATCGCCACAGAATTATTTGTTGAACCATAAGAGACTGCACCTGAGACTAACCCAACGGGGCCAATTGGACCTTGCGCACCGGTTGCGCCGGTGGATCCTGTTACCCCCGTGGGACCAATCGCACCCGTGGGACCTGTATTTCCGGTGGGTCCCGCAACTCCCGTTGCTCCTGTTGCTCCCGTAGGACCGGCAGCTCCTGTCGCACCCGTTGCTCCCGTAGGACCAGCGGCTCCTGTGGGACCAGCAGCTCCCGTGGCACCTGTGTTTCCTGTAGGACCTGTCGCTCCCGTTGGACCAGCTACTCCGGTTGCACCCGTGGCTCCCGTTGGACCAGCTACTCCTGTTGCGCCCGTGGCTCCCGTTGGACCAGCTACTCCTGTTGCGCCCGTGGCTCCCGTAGGACCGGCAGCTCCTGTTGCACCCGTGGCTCCCGCAGGACCGGCAGCTCCTGTTGCACCTGTTGCTCCCGTAGGACCAGCTACTCCTGTTGCACCTGTTGCTCCCGTAGGACCAGCTACTCCTGTTGCACCTGTATTTCCTGTTGGGCCTGTCGCTCCCGTAGGACCTGCAGCTCCTGTTGCACCCGTGGCTCCCGTTGGACCAGCTACTCCTGTTGCGCCCGTTGCTCCCGTAGGACCTGCAGCTCCTGTTGCACCAGTAGCTCCAGTGGGACCTGCAACTCCTGTTGCACCTGTGTTGCCTGTTGGACCCGTTGCTCCTGTGGGACCAGCAGCTCCCGTGGCACCTGTGTTTCCTGTTGGACCTGTCGCTCCCGTAGGACCAGCGGCTCCGGTGGCACCTGTATTACCTGTTGGACCTGTCGCTCCCGTAGGACCGGCGGCTCCGGTGGCACCCGTTGCTCCCGTAGGACCAGCAGCTCCGGTGGCGCCCGTTGCTCCCGTAGGACCTGCAGCTCCTGTTGCACCAGTAGCTCCAGTGGGACCTGTATTACCTGTTGGACCTGTCGCTCCCGTAGGACCAGCGGCTCCGGTGGCACCTGTATTACCTGTTGGACCTGTCGCTCCCGTTGGACCTGTCGGACCAGTAGGACCTGACATTGGACTCACCCAGCTAAGGGCACCCGTTCCGTTGGTCTGTAGCACTTGCCCTGTTGTCCCATCGTCAGCTGGCAGCTCCCATACAAAAGAAGCTCCTGCCGTTACGGCACTGGGAGCTCGAAAGCCGACGTAGTGTGAGTTGTCACTGTCTGAAAATCTGATTTCGTTAGCAGAGCTCATGGTGAGAGCACCACTCATGGAGTCACCAGCTTTGGCTAACTTTTCGCCAGCCCAAACCAATTGACCGGAGCCATTAGTGGTTAGCACTTGGTTTGCTGATCCATCTGCTGCTGGCAAAGTCCAAAGCAAATTGGCACTGCCTACAGGCGACTGAAAACCCATGTAGGAGTTGTCGGCGTTGTAAATTCCCAGAGTTCCGGTGGTGGAGATCCCGTTGGCACTCAAGGTGCCAGTAACGGCCACATCTCTGGTCACAGAAAGATCGCGGCCGATGGTGACATCATTACCAGCGGCGATATCATTAGCATTTGTAATATTTTGGTTACCCATGTTGATGGCACCCGACATGGTTCCACCCGCTAGAGCTAATTTCGTAGAATCTCCTGCCGGAGCTCCTGCGGTCCATTGGTTGCCATCCCAGTACATCACGTGGCCGGATTGACCGGCAGCAAGACTTGTGATCGTGGTGTTGTCGGCTGCTGCCCCACCAATGGAGTTATCGACATAGTTTTTGTTCGTGGCATCGTTAGCCGCCGTTGGGGTGGCAACGTTGGTGATTTTGTTAGAGTTCATTGAGAAGTCACCACTGGGGCTGCTTTGCAAATACTGTGAACTCGTACCGCCAAGCAAAGCTAAAAGCTCGGTGTGGTTGGCGCCGTCAAAAACGTTTTGCAAGTTGGCTTGGGTTAAAACGTAAGAGCCATTGGTGTTTACGGTCAAAAGGTCGGTCGGTGTTAGACCAGCAATACTGCCAGCATTCGTTGCGTAGGGGACACTGACGATGTTGTGATTTTGAGTTAATGTTTGTGGCCCCATGCCGTCATCAAAAGTGACACGAAGCTTGCGGCCATGATCAGCAGCTGGCGTGTAACTTCCGATAGAGGCACAAGTCGTTGGTGACACGACACCGGTGCTGTTGCTCAATGCTTTGGCTAAGTCATTGGGAGCTAAATCTTCGTAATCAGAACCACTGCGGGAACCTTCACCGACCGTGAGAGCGAACACGCCATTGGAACCTGACATGTTAAGAGTGTGCTTTTCTTCGTAGAGCACACATTCTTCGGCGCCAGGAGAAAGAACTTCAATAGTAAAAGTGACATTGTTGCCCTCTAGAGCTTGCCCAGTGGGTGTGACGATTTGGCCTTGATAGGTGAATTTCGCTGGCGACCCAATCGCAACTGCGCTGAATAAGGTAAAACCAGTTAAAAATAAAAAACGGCCAAGATTTCTCACAACAAGTACTCATCGGCAAAAAGGGCTAAAACCTAAGCCAAACGCCAGTATTTTTTGACACAAAACGAATAAACAATGTCTTTAAAAGAGACCGAGTGGCTCAAACTGATGCACTTTTTTAGGAGGGCGTTCTTAACCGATTTCAAAACAAAAAACCCAGCATTCGTGCTGGGTTTTTCAATCGTAAATATCAAATTTCCTGTGACTAGAAAAACTTAGTCTTTGTTCTTTTCTAATTCAGTAACAATCTCTGTCACAGTGAGAGCACCTTCGTCGTTGACCAGGTTTTCAAGGCTGGCTACACCAGCATAGGTTGGATCAGTCGATGCCATCAACTGCTCTGCAGCGTCTTTATTAAATGCAGACCAATTGGAAACAACAGAAGCATCAACTGACACTTCGGTGCTTTTCTCTTGAGCAAACTGAGCTGTTGCAATGACAGCGTCCGTAGCTATTGTCATCATCTCAGCTGCTTTAGCCTTCTTCTCATTCAACTCTTTGACCTTCTCAGCAATACTGTCGATTTGCATTTGAAAAGCGACCGCAGAGCTCGGGTTTTCAGTCTTCATAATTTCAAGTTCCGCCTGCTCAGATTCGATGCTAGCAATAGCCAAATCGGCTAAACCCGAAACCGTGTTCAAGGCTTTAATAAGAGACTCAATGTCTCCGCCCATCATGCGTTGAGCCACCTTTTGAGCCGTCAACACTTCGTCTTCGTCGTCTTTATTTTCTTTTTCAACTTTGAGGTCATCCCACTGTGCCATAATCACATTGATTCGGTTTTGGTAGGCACCAGACATGATTCGCTTACTGACAAGAGCAGCCGCCGCTTTATTAAGTTCGCTTGCATTAACAATGGCTGCATTTTTCTCTTTCGAGATTTTGTCGGCCCAAATACGAATCCCTAGAATCTCCATGGAGTTGTCAGCCACCATTTTAGCATCGAACTTACCGTTCTTAATTGCTTTTTCTACTGATTCCAGTTGAAAAGTCTTGGCTTGCAAGTCTCTCACTTTAGAAAGATCCCAATCTGCGCTGGGGGCTCCCATATCGTTGATCTCTTTGACCAATTGGTTGTGAGTTTCGACCTGCCCAGTATAAACCTCGCGTGGCGTTGGCTTAGCTTTTTCTTCGCTGGCTTTGGTTGTTACGGGTGAGTCGTTGTCTGATGAGCATGCCATGACGCCCCCACAAAGGGACAAAGCAAGCATCCAATTTAGACTTTTCGAACGGATCATAAAAATACCTCTTGGTTTAAAAAGTGACTTGGTTCTTTCAATGGCTGGGTTATAACACCAGAGGCTGTTTTTTTGGAATTTTCTGCAAAATTCAGAAATATTTTCTCGAAGCATCAAAGTTTAGTGTCAATAATATGGGCAGCCATCGCACCCTCTAAACCAATAAATGCTTTTACTTTTAATTACTTAGCTACCAAGACTCTTTTTTAATGAATTTTGAGATCCAACGACTGGGCTTTAGCGACCGCCCTTCTCTAACACAAAGGGTTAGCCAGATTGCCAACCGGGGTGGCAAACAAATAGCGTCGCTGCTCTAAGAGTCGTTGCGTGGCTTGATATTAAGGCCTGTGTCACTAGGTTAGGGTTTGGGCGAGGTAGAGACTTTCGGTCTGACACCCAATCATTTTGGCGACCAAACTTTAGAAAATAGTAAACACCAATCCCGTGGCTACTGAGCGATGAATATCAATCATGGCTCAGGTGAGAGGTTTTTGCTCAAAGGCATTTTGTTGTCAGTCTTATCTACAATCGTCATACAGAGGAATGCCGGCCTCTTCTCTATAATCACAGATAGACTGGCTAGAAATACCAGCGCTGGCAAACTTTGTTGGGACTTCATCAATCCCAAAAGTTTGGTCATTCAAAGCGATTTGTGTGGAAGTCTCTCCGGCACTTAATACCATGACGATTCCTCCGCTAGAGGTTTTCAGTAGCACCGAGGCCTTCTGTCCGCTGGATGTCGCTGGAGAAAAAACGAATTTTGTAATATGACTCGAATTTTCAATAACCACAGTGTTTCTTCCACGAAGGGTCAAAGTGTACTCAAAACTCAAAGTAGGATCGACGAAAATGGTATCTTCTTTGAGGTCATAGTCGACGATGGAGCCTGATGCCGTTGTTGTTTGAAATTGGTTTGAAAGGCATATAATATCTTTTTGTTCGGTTTTAAGTTCGTAAGTGCCCTGTACTCCGTTCACTCTTCTGTAGTCGCACAGAGACTGACGAGGAACGCCCCAGGTTGCAAACTGTAGCGGGGCTTCACTCACCCCAAAAGCTTGGCCGTTCATATCAAATCGCGTGTTGGTTTCGCCGGCACTTAGCACTGCGATAGTTCCACCACCTTGGGTCTTCAGAAGCACTTGTGCTTGATGCCCACTGACAGCTGGCATAAACACGTAACTTACAAGGTCTCTTGAATTTTCAACAACGACAGTGTTAGATCCTCTGAGAGACAAAGACAAGTCGCGGCTTAGCTCTGGGTCAACAATAAGAGTGTCTTGAAGCTGGTCATAGTCTACGACGTGACCCGAGGATGTTGTTGATTGAAATTGGTTCGACAGACAGACTGTGTCGGCTATACCATTCCGCAATTCTGACGTGTGTCGGTTGACATCACACATTGTGAATGTGCCGGTTTCGTTATCCGTATTATCCGTATTATCCGTATTATCCGCATTATCCGCATTATCCGCATTATCCGCATTATCCGTGTTATCCGTGTTATCCGCATTGTCCGCATTATCACCATTGTCAGGGCGTTCTATGGGTTGAAAAACATTGATTGGAATTAATTCATCCCCTCTGTCCTGTTGAGTCGGCCCCGATGAGTCGATAGAGTTACCTACAGGAGCATCGGCAACGCTGGCGGAGATCTGATCTTCTCCTCCTTGAATTTTCCCACAAGCTTGAAAAAGCAAGAAAAGAAGAATCGATGAAACCCCAAACGTAATCAGAGTTGGTTTTTTAGTAAGCATTGCTCCCCCCTGGAGAAATAAAACTGTACATTACACATTAAAAGACAATGCACGAATTAGGCCATTCATAGATGAGAGTTTCAACGAGCTAAGTGGTTAATACAACTGTAGTAACAATATTCATTATGAGACTCCTTGTTGACGGAGTAAACAGTGACTAAAAACTCAACGTTTCAATTGAAGAAACTATATCTGTTGTCACCAAGTAAAAATACAAAACTTAGTTTTTGCTGGCAGCACGGTTAGAGTCTATTGAAAATATCGAATGTCTCGACAAAGCGATTCATAGCTTTAACTTTTCATTGAACTCAAAAAAGAATGACCATATGCCGAATAGGGGTACCGGTCTCTTTAATAATAATTACGTGGCCTGATATTAAGACCTCGGTCATTGCTTGGGACGGCAGCCTCTGATGGATTCAACGCCTTGATTGTTTTATGACGCCCTTTATGGACCTGACTGACAAGGATCGAGTGATAATTAGAGGCCTTTTGCAAGCGTCCACTCACACACAAAAAACCACTGCCTTCGATCAGCTTATAGAACTTACGGTATACCTGCGGACTGAATGCCAAATTAATAAAGCCGGTTTCGTCTTCAAGGGTTAAGAACACCATACCCTTTGCTGACGGCGGCGCTTGCTTAACCAAGATCAAACCAAAGCTATGCACATGGGCGTTGGTTTTCACCAATTCCAGCTCTCGTGATTTCGAAATCAACTCTTGCTTGATCTCATAGCTCCAATAGAAGTCTCTCAAAACCTTCACCGGATGGGTTTCTAAAGTGGTCCCCATGGCTTTAAAGTCTAATTGAGATTTTTGGAAAAGATTTTTTGATTTCCATTGCAACTCACGCTCATCGGCATCTAACAACTCTCTAAAGGGAACGGCCTCGGCTCTCCACAGAGCATCAAAGCGCTCCACCCCAAGGGAGTGAAAGGCGTTGGCTGCTGCCAATGCCGAATAATCATCCCTAAACAATTGGGTGCGGGCAAAGAAGTGATCAAGGCTATGCCATACACCGTTGCACTCCCGTTCTTTTTCTAACTGCTCCACCGCCCCACGACTCAAACCGGAGACCAAACGAAAACCCAAGCGAATACCAAACACCTTGGGGCGCCCCTCTTTAACAGTGGTCTCTTCAAGTTGATGATCCCAATTGGAGCGATTCACATCTAAGGGCAGCACTGGTACATCGGCCCGCTTCGCCGCCTGTAGCAAAGCATGGGGTGAATAAAAGCCCATGGGCTGTGAGTTTAAAACACTGGCAAAAAAGGCCGCAGGGTAATGACACTTCAGATAACAAGACGCATAGGCAATAAAGGCAAAGGATATGGCGTGGGATTCTGGAAAGCCGTACTCCGCAAAGCCTTTCATTTGCCCGATCATTTGTTTGGTGAATTCAGGGTCGATGTTTTTTTGTTTCAAGCCTCGAATCAGTTTTTCAACATAAGGGTGTAAGTCGCGATTGAAAGCCTTGGCATTCCAGGCCCCAATATGCTTACGCAACTCATTGGCCTCGCCTGGGGTAAAATCACCGAGAGTGATCGCAATCCGCATCAACTGCTCTTGAAAAATAATAACACCCAAGGTTTTAGACAAAAGCTTTTGTACTTCTGGGCTCGGGTACGTGATTTTTTCTAGCCCGTTGCGACGTTTTAAATAAGGATGAATCACTTTACCCTGAATCGGCCCCGGACGGATGATGGCGATTTCAATAACAAGATCATAAAAAGTTCGTGGCTTGAGGCGCGGTAACATGGACATCTGAGCACGAGACTCAATTTGAAAGACCCCCACCGTATCCGCTTTTTGGATCATGCGATAAGTGGCCGGGTCTTCTTCTGGCAAACTGTGAAAGCTCAAGTCGTGCCCGTAGTGCTGCTTAACGAGATCAAAGCACTTCCTTAGGGCTGTGAGCATCCCCAGGGACAGACAATCAATTTTAAAGAATCCTAATTCTTCGATGTCGTCTTTGCACCACTGAATGACGGTTCGGTTCACCATACTCGCCGGCTCTTGGGGTACAAGATCATCGATTTCATGTTGTGAGATAATAAAACCACCCGAGTGCAGCCCCAGGTGCCGAGGATATCCATACAAACGAGTGGCAAACTCACCCCACAGACGCCAAGAGAAAAACGAAGGCAATTCCGCACTGACCTCGGTCTTTTGGGTCTCTTCAAGAACTTTAACCAAACTCTCTCTGCGAAACGCCACTGTTTTACAAAGCCCAGACACTTGCTTTTGCAGAGGCTCGGGAACTCCCATGGCCTTACCCACAGCCCTTAAAGCGCCCTTGCTTCTAAAGGTGATAACATTGGCCACCATGGCGGCTTTTTTGCGGCCGTAGCGCCTATAAATATATTGCATCACCTCTTCGCGGCGTTCATGTTCGAAATCCACGTCGATATCAGGGGGGTCCCCGCGCTCTTTACTAATAAAACGCTCAAACAACAGATCAAACAGTGAAGGGTCACAAGAGGTGATCCCTAAAGCAAAACAAACTGCCGAGTTGGCTGCTGAACCGCGCCCCTGACACAGAATGTTTTGTGAGCGGGCCCACTGAACGATGTCCCATACCGTTAAAAAGTAATCCGCAAACTCTAGCTCTTCGACAAGGTCAAGCTCGCGCGCCAAAGAGTGGGCGACCTGTGTTGGAATATGCGCACCATAGTGTCGACGGGCTCCTTTCCAAGTTTGTTTCTCTAAAAATGACTGGGAGGTCTCCCCTTTTGGTAAAAACTCACGGGGGTATTGATATTTTAGCTCCGACAAACAAAACTGGGCCCTCTCGTTGAGTTCGTGCATCAAGGACAAAGTTTTTTCGGCATTCGAAAATCCGCCGTAGGCTTTGCGCAAGAATAATTCTGAGTGCAAAGATCTCTCACCATTTGGAAAGTGAAACTTAAGGCACTGGTCGACCCTCTGGTTCTGCTTGATGGCTGTTAGTAAGTCATGAAAGGCTTTTTCGGAACGATGACAAAAAAACACGTCCTGTGCAAAAATCTGTCGAATGTCGTATTTTTCACTAAGCTGTTGGCTCAAAGAAATTTTTGAATCCGAGAACTGATTGAAGGTTCTTGTCAGAGCCAAGTAAAGGTCACCCTGCAAAGCCTCCTTGAGATCGAGAAGGTCTTCTGGGTTTTCAGAAAAATAATTCAATCCTCCACGCATAGGTACAATAGCAAAAAGATCTTTTAAGTTATGTTTTAACAAATCAGGCATCGATAGATAAGCTCTATCTTTACTTTGTCTGTGGGAAAAACTCAGAATCCGACAAAGGTTTTTATAACCCTCCCAACTGAAAGCATTGAGTACTAATGTCTGCTGCCGCAGCAGTGGCTGCTCGTGGTCTTCTTGCAAATGAATTTCAGCACCGTAATTAAGCTTTAAGGATGTTTCTTTGTGACGACCAATGGCCTTTAAATCATTGAACGCACGGGCAGCACCGTACATACCATCAAAGTCATTCACACAGACCGAAGAATAGCCCAGAGACAGTGCTGTTTCTAAAAGAGCTTTCGGATGAGAGGCTCCTTGTAAAAAACTAAAATTGGTCTTCAGCAACCACTCGGGAAAGCCAGACCACAGCGTCTTTTTACAAACCATACTGAAACCACTGGCCTTTGTAGTTTCTATAAGCAAAAACAAAGCTCTTATTCGTCAGCTCGCAGATATAACAGTCGCGATAAGAGTCTAAAGCATCTTGGCGACGCCACCAGTCCGAGCTGGTGCGATCTAAAAACTGAAAAGACTTAATATCCGTTGGAGAAAGTTCTTCTTCTTCAGGGCTAAGATAAAAAGGGCGGGGCTGATCCAACACGAGGGGGACCGATGCCCCCGAGTCTTTCGCAGATAACCCCTTTTCTTGATAATCCAGCCCTGAAACAAAGTGATCAAAAACTTTAAATGTCTGGATAGAGGACTTCATTTTATTATCCAGTTCTTGAATCTCAATGTTTTTCAAACGGCTGACTTGTTCTTCAAAATCGAGAACACCCTCTTTCTCCGACAACACAAAACCTTTGGTCACCTCTAGCAGCCAGCCCACGATCAATGGCGTGTTTATCATTGCGATTTCAGCGTCACGCTCTCGCATTCTTTGTCGAAAGCCCTCAAAGCAAAACTGCAATTGTTTTAAGAGAGTTTCAAATTCCCGCTCTCTCTCTTCTTCAAAAGAAAGGGGGTATTTAAAAAACAAGGTTTCTGTGACCTGCGACATATCATACAGGGTGAGGGTCCACTGCATTTGCACGATTTTGTAAGGTGGAGCCAGTTCGGGCTTACGACTCAACTTCTCCAGGTCTAAAAAAAGAGACTCTCGCAAAGACCCCCAATCCGAGACAGAGTGCTCCAAGAGTGTTTGCTGACTTGCCGGCTCGTCTTGAAAAAACGGCACCCACGGAAAGCCTTGTAAGCGCTGGTAATGATCAAATGTCAAAAAAAGTGTGAGCTCTTCTGGGGTGGTTTGTTGCTCTGGAAAGGTCCATCGCCAAAGAGAACCAATGAAGCCCTTAAAACGTCTGGATATCTCAAAAAAATGGGCTTGCTGCAGGCCTGAAAACTCTTGCATATCGAGACGCTCCACAAAGCGCTGCAGTTGGCCTAACTTACCATGAAAGTTCTTACGCTCCTTTTTTAAACAATGGGCGGCCTCAAAACAGTCGTGCGCCTGGCGGGCTGCCAGCATCCAGGGGTGCCACCCCATATTCTTATAAATCTTTTGTGCAAACAATGACGATGTGGAGAAGAAACCTCGGCTCTCATGCATTTTAAGATGATTAAAAAACACCAGTCCCTGAAACGGGTGTTCACACAACAGGGATAAAGTCGCGTCAGGAACCTCCTGGCGCACCACCTGCTCAATCATCTGTGTGAAGGAGCGGTTGTTTTTACTGGCCACTCGCGACCAGTATTTTTCGACAAGAATAAGGTCGATCACGTAAATCGACTCCGTGATTTGCATGATATCTGAAGACAAGCTCTGTAGAGTTTGTGGACGCTCACTTTGCACAATTAAGTAAGGCAAAAACTCTTCGGGTGTTTGTTGATAATTAAAAAGCGAGAGTAACTCAGCCACACAACACCTCTTGAAACGAAAGGTTGATTTTCTGAGCGGCTCGCCCTTTGACCACAGACAGCTGAAAAGATTTACGACTGATAGAGTAAGAGCTATTGATACGCTGTTTTGAAAAAGGATTGCCATTTTTATTACTTAAATAAAACGGACGCAGTAAAAAGATCGTGATCTTTTTTTGCTTTACAGCCGTATGTAGAAAATGCAGGTCTGCCGAGTTTAACCTTTGCCTAATATCAATGATGACAAAAGGAAACGTGTTTTCACAAAGCACGGTTCGGATACTTTGCAACGGCTTAGACTCATTAAGAAAGTACAGACTGTTCAAATTAAACCCAAGGCCACTCCAAGAGTTGGGGTAAATCTTATTTTGCTCTTTATCTGAAACCCATAAACACTCCTCCCCCATGGCCTGAGCCACTAAAGCCGGAAGCACTTGCGCGATAGACCCCGAAGGGGTTCCCCACTCCGTCAGTTGATGGCGGAACTGCAGCTGACGAACAAACCGATTGAGTCGGGGCACGGGTGTCACCACCGGCCGAGGCGTTGTGACTGACTGCTGTGCCATGAGAGCATCGGCCCGATACACACTAGAATCCATTAAGGCTGCTGCCTCCATAACCCTCCTTGAACACTAAGCTTTATGGGATCCTCTTAATATGTAAGTAATGTGTAAGTTTGTCAAGAGACCTGGTCAGATCTCGACCCTCTTTCGTAAAAGATCCGATATACAAATACTTAGCCCACGGCACTGAGCAGAAGAAACAGCAGACCGGACGTCCTAGGAGGCTTGGCAAAACAAGACTAATGTCTATCGTTCTCTTTTGAGGTGCGGACTTACAACACCCACAATCTCAACCTATTGGTTTCGCCACCCTGACCGAATTTTACAACGCCAGCCCTACCAACACCTCTATAGTGGTCTTACATAAGGCTCCCAAAACGCTGACAGAACAGGCAAGGTCAGGTAATGTAAGTTTTTGTCATTTCAGAATCTAACAAGTGCCACTCAGTGTTGCGCTTTCAAAAGTAAAAAAATCAGACACTTAGAAACAAAAATATTTTTTTGACCCAAGTCTTAACGTCATTGGAATCATTTGCGCCTGTCAGATCGATGCGGCTATATTTTTGTCACAAGATAATTCAATCTTGCAAAACAAATTGAGGGGGAATCAATATGTTCACAAAAAAACACCTACTAGCAGGGCTTGTTGCACTAGCAACTTTAGTATCAATCAACGCCACAGCAGGCTTCAACAGTCTCGATAATGATCGAATGACTCGACCCGAAGCTCGTCGCATCGTTGAAAAGTATTATAACGCCTTTCTTTTAAGAAGCTCGGAGCAAGAAGGTCGTCGCTTCTGGATTCGCACTCTCCGTAGAGAGGGCTACAACTTTTTACCAGAAATGGCTTTTCATTTTTGCAACAGCGAAGAGTTCCACAACTCGACTCTTCATACCTACCGCCCACGCCGGATTGTTCGCAACGCTCAAAATGTTCTTCGTCTTGCGAGCAGTCAGTCCACCACACAACGTTACACCAAAATGATGCGTCGCCAGAAAAACACCGGCGGACAACAGGGTGCTCGTGCTTGTCGTGAAATGGGTAGAGACTTTTTGTGGTCACTATAAATTAGTGATTTAAAGAGCAATCCAATGGATGCGCCGGCGCCTTGCCGGCGTGTCACAATCCAATAGAATACACAGCACCAATAGTTAAAATAAACTAGGCAACACGACGATTCGTGACCAACTCTTCTCTTCTTATCAAGAGTTTTCAACACCCAAATGAATAATTCGAGCACCCGTCTGGCTGATAGGGTTGACACTTTTGCCGACCACAACACCATCGGCAGGAGACTTGTACTGTTTTATAGTATGGCCAAAAATATCGGATAGCTTGGCCACAGTTTGCCCTTTTTTCACTCGATCGGTCACATGGGGAAAGACTTCTAAAATGCCACCGCGATCCGTGTACAACCAATAAGACTTTTCGCAAACAATGGCCGGAGCCTCAGAATGCTTCTCTTCTAGTGGCAGCATTTTTAAGTAACTCAGGATATTGTGAATCCCCACGAGCGACTCCCGAATCAACTTGTTCTGAAAGCGTTGGGGATCACCCACTTCTACGGTGATCGCAGGGATACCAAGCTTAGCCGCCGCCCCTCGTAAAGAGCCATCTCGCCCTTTGTTGTGCACGATAATTTGGGGATGCTGCAATCTTGCAAACTGAGCCGCCTGAGGGTTTTCTAGATCGACCCGCACATAAAGAGAGTTCACTCGCCCAAAACTTGCCGTGTGCAAGTCCACAAGGTAGTCGAGCTGGCTAATTACAGATTTAACAAAACGATGGGCAAACTGGGCACTACTATTGCCTTTCGGCTTTCCTGGCATAATACGATTAAGGTCTTCTCCATTGTTAAAAACTCTCTCTGTGTTAAGAGCACCAATGGTGTTAACGACTGGGATGGCAATGATGATGCCTTTTAAAGTTTCTACCTCTTCGACGATTTCGGCCATGAGCTTGTGAATGACTTTAATCCCATTGAGCTCATTACCATGAACCGCTGCTGAAAAACCGAGGGTTGGGCCCTCCATCTTCCCTTTCGCTACAATGATTGGGATATAGACAGGAAGCCCTAGGCCATTTTCAGTGATATGAAAATAAAATTTTTCAACAGACCCAGCCGGAATCTTACTGAGATCGAGTCGTTTAATAATTTGTATTTCAGGATTCGTACTTGAAAAGCTCATTGGTGAACGCCTCATCTTTATTTATGGATTTAAACAATTTTCTTCGCAAGCGCCCTTTGTCGTTGATCAGCTGCCCAGCCAGATTGTCAATAGCGATGACTGACAACACGGTCTGCACATAACCTTCGATGAGCTGATCAATACCTATACCGAGTTTGTTAAAGTCTCTCGTGTCCATCAGCAAGAGCCTGTCAGTATCAGAGCTCCATTGATTCTTACCTTCTTTGATAGAGAGATTGGTACCGAGCATACTCCAAGAGTCCGACGCCTCATCAATGGACTCCGAAAGTGGCTCAGCAGACCGTCGAGCGTAGAGAGACACCGGGCGAAACCCCGAACTGCCAGAGCAAACCATAAAGCGAATGTCGGAAACAAATATCTCATTGCGCTTGTTGGGCATGGTCCCCACATGATAAAGCTCGCCATCAGGGGACCGAGAGCTCCAACTGGAATTACCAATCAATCCTTGCACGATATATCGATCGTACTCTTCGTCCATGCCCATAAATTCAGCTAGCTCTTTTTCACTTGTGATCGTAAAGACACCCTGCCCAGCATTGCCGTAGGGAATTTTGACGACTCCCCGGCCACCGAGAGTTTTTATCAGCATTGGTATTTCCATTTTTGCAACGTCGTAGATCGTATGGGGAACGTGAATTTTTAAACCAGAGGGACTCAGTTCGGCATTGAAGTTTTCGTAGGCTTTGGCCGCAACCAATTTATTTCGGCCTCCCGCTAGGCATGCAATGACGGGGTTAAAGATATGGGTTTTGCAATCAACGGGGATACGGTCCCAAGGCTTTTGGGTCACGTAACGGAAAGCCGCCCGGACATTTTTCCATTCGCCGTCGATGCGACACTGCAAAACTTTGTCATCGGTGAAGCGATTAAACTGAGTCCACGTTTCATCAAAATAAGGCACCAAGAAAACCGGTTCGTCAACGAGGCTCGCGAGGGTGGCAGCATAGCCAGAGGCCTCCATGTAGTTTTTGTCATAGATCACAGCCAAGACACCATCGACCTGCCTGCGCCCTTTTAGCATCGGGAGAAAAGAGTCTTTTAAGACGGCTTCGTAGCCACCGGTTTCAACCTCTTCATCTTTGAGAGGCATTGATTTTTGCCCCGATGGACAGGAATTGACCTCCACCACCACAATTTTGTTTTGACCATCGGGAGTGGTCACATAAAAAAGATCGGCTCCCGCCCAGCGAAGATACTTGGTCTTGTGATTGAGCAACTCTGAAAGACGCTCAGGGTCAGCTTGTGGGTTTAAGTGACAGTATCGACTCACAATTTGGCTGGGCTTGAGACTCAAGAAAAATCGAATCAATGGGTGAATCTGAGCATTCACTACTTTTTGGTAGTAGTGGTTGTTCACCACAAACTCTCCGGGATGAACCACCACGACTTCATTGCTTTGAGAACTCATAAAAACCTCTTTAAAGAAGTCCATCACAGCAGATGTTTTCAGGCAAGGGCATTAGCTGGAAAATGCGGAGCCCCACTCCACCTCTCGACCTTGAGGAGTGATTTAGGCTAACCCTCGATCGCTCGTTTGAAAATTGCTCGAGGGTCTATGCCATAAACTTTCGCAAGATCTTCAGCTTCCGTTTTCGTTATCCCCTTGGTCGCCTCGCCCTTTTCAAGGGCTTGAATGCGACTGCTGGGGATTCCTGAATTAAAAGATGAGAAATCGAGCGAAAGTCCCTTTTTCAAACGGCGCTCACGCAACCATTCACCAAAAGAGACATCAACGGCATCCTCATAGTCATCAGACATGTCTCGGGCTGATGGCACTCTATTCCTCAGGCTCTTCATAAGTTCCAGCCTCGGGCTCCTCGACCTCTAACTCAACAGGTGGCTCCGGCTCTGATTGAAGCTCTAAGTCCATATCACTGCCATTGAGTGACTCGTCAGCCTCTAAACCTGATGATGACGAGTCTTCGGTATTTTGGCTCACTTCCTTACCAGAAAGCTCTCCAAAAGCATTTGTAGAAACAAAACATAACATCAAAACTAAAATTAAATACTTCATAGCAATTCATCCTCTTTTTATCGTTTGGAAAGAGCGGGATTTCTCCCGCCCCGGTAACTACGGCAACCTTTAATCTCTGGGCGGCCAATTCTGCTTACATCGAAGGCTCAGCTTTTCTCTTCTTTGCCCTCTTCTTTTTTTTCATTTTCATATTCTTTCTTTTCATCTTTTTTGCTTTATTCATTTTATGCTTGGCCTTTCTTTTCGCGCGCTTGACCTTTTTTCTAGCCTTTTGCGGCTTGGCTTTTGCGGCTACGCCTTTACTCTCGGCGGCGATGGCTCCGTCAGCTTTTTTATCCATATCACCAGACATTTCCATGTCGGCGTCACCCTCGTCCCAGTCAGCGGCGATACCGGTCACAGGAATTACAGACAATGCAAAAAGCAGTGCGGTAAGAAGTTTGATTGATTTCATACGATTTCTCCTCTTTTGTGTTCACTTATCTTTTCAATATCGATCACCTTAAACGAATCGAAGGTCAGTAGCTTACCTGTAACCAAAACCCACGATCTTTCATAAAGAATCAACTCTCGCCCCTGATCATTTTCAAAGACTTCGTAGACCTCTTCTTCTTCAGCCATGAGCTTCACTCGAGTGGTTTCACCCTTGTCATTCCAGTCGCAGGAAATCACCAGTGCCAGTATCTGAGTTTTGGCTTCGTTTTTCATAAAAGATTCCACTTTGTAACCCTGTGCATAGTGATCATTAAAGCAATCCCAGGGCCAATAACAAAACAAGTAAAATTAGGTGGTTAGAGCTGGTCTAGGAGAACTGAGAGTTCCGATCGCCACTGAATTCGGCACCACCAACACCGTATCCACAACCATCGTAGCTCCTTCCGTCGAGACGACTCCCCAACACCCCAATTGACTGACATGTTGCTTTTTTTGAAGACTCAAGGCCTGCCATTGTCTAAAATCGAGGCCTGCCTTTTTCAAACTAAGAGGAGTTATGAAGCACAATCTCGTGATCTGCACCGATAAAGAAATGATCAAGCCCATCGAACAAGCCCTCATCGGAAGCTCTCGGGTTGAAATCGAAACCACTCTTGATACAGGGATTGCAAAATTCAGAACCAACCGCTACGAACACACTTTTATCGAAACCTCACTCCTCAAAAAACATTGCGAGCTCGAAGACTCGACCTATGAAAAGGCCATTGCGTCGCTGAAAACGTCTCATCCCTCGATGCATATTATCGTTTTTTCGAGTTCTGAAAACCTTCGAGAGACAGTCAATGCGGTGAAGGCCGGGGCCAGTGATTACTTGATCTCCCCCATAAAGCCCGAAGAAGTCACCCTGATCACTCGACAGACCGTCGCAGACGATATCATTGAAGCCAAATTGGACTATTTTAAAGACAAATTTTGGAGTCATGCTGCCGCTGACATTGTGGTCACTAAAAGTCGGCTGATGAGTGATGTGTACCAAAAGGTCAAATCGGTCGCCAATACCACTTCAACCGTTCTGCTCACCGGTGAAACCGGAGTGGGTAAAACCCTGGTGGCTCGCTTGATCCACGAACACAGTGCCCGAAAAAAGGGGCCTTTTGTCAGCGTTCATTGTGGCGCCATACCCGACGGTTTGGTTGAGAGCGAGCTTTTTGGGCATGAAAAAGGTTCTTTCACCGGAGCGATCAAAAGAAAGCTGGGACGTTTCGAGATTGCCAATGGAGGCACGATTTTTTTGGATGAGATTGGGACCCTTAGCCAGGGAACTCAAGTTAAGCTCCTGCAAGTTTTGCAAGAGTCTCTCTTTCAACGGGTTGGCGGTGAGTCTGACATCAAAGTGGATGTTCGGATCATTGCCGCAACCAATGAAAACCTAAAAGAGCTGAGTGATCAAAAACAGTTTCGAAATGACCTTTTTTATCGGCTGAACGTGTTTCCAATCGAAATCCCCGCCCTTCGTGATCGTCGAGAAGACATCCCTCTTTTGTGTGAAGGGATTCTTAAAAAGTTGAATAGGAGTCACTCCAAGGACATAACAGGAATCAGCGCCACCAGTCTTGAAGCTCTACAGACCTACAACTGGCCCGGCAACATACGAGAGCTTGAAAACGTATTGGAGCGGGCCTATATCATCGAGACCACCCAAAATCTGAGTATCGAATCACTACCACTTGAAATGGCAACAAACGCGGGGAACAATGCCATTGTCCCTCTGAATATGATGAAAACTCTGGCAGAGGTTCGCAGTAAGGCCATTGAAGACATTGAACGCCAATACCTAAAAGAGTTGCTTTCTGATAATCGTGGTAAAATCAATGAGACCGCTCAGATGGCCGGTGTCGGAGTCCGACAGCTCCACAAGCTCATGACGAAATACGACTTAAGCAAAGAGGACTTTAAGTCTCACCAACTCGCAAAATCTTAAACGGGTTTTCTTTAAAAGACTCTCAACATGAGGTTCAGACAACACCAAACATGAAGCATTATATTCCCCTGTGAATGAAAATGACAAAATGACCTAATTCGAGGTCAATGACTTCCCACAGTCGGTGCAGTAGGAGTTTCTTTCTTTTCGACGCTTCGAATGTTCGGTCTCTTGGCAAACTTTTTTGGGAATCAGCTTGTTAACGATTTCGCCACACATGGAACAATTGCGAACCATGACGTTCATCTTTGAATGATTCATATTAGAGCAGTGCTCATTTTTAAGCATAAGTATCCTTCGGGGTTAGACCACTCTTTTTTCGATCCAGTATTCTATCTGCTGGCTGATGTCTTCACAAATGAGGTCCATAAGAGAAATGCCTGAATCTGATTCTTGCCTCGATTCAAATCGCACCGAGGCTGCAATAATGGTGAATTCTCCAAAAACGCCGCCCTCTTTTTCACAAATATTTAAAACAAACGAACTGCCACCGGGCACTCGAGGGGTGAGAGACATGACAATATCATTGATATATTGTTGAGTCTTTTTATTCTGTTGCGCCCCTAAAAAATTTACTTTGTAGTTTGTTAACCGCATATCTCTCCTAAAAATTATTTGATATTTCATAAAGCCTCAATCTGTTAATTTTGATAGCGGCCAAGAATTTATTTGCTCTTAGCCAGTGGCTGCCCGACCTAATCCAAGTGGTCTCCGCAATCGGTACAAAAAGGAGTGTGAACACTCTTTTTTATTCTTGCGTGCCGAAGCTCGTGACAGTCTCCAGTATCCACCCGGGCATTCACCAGGACACCACAAGAGGAGCAGTACTTGGTGAAGGGCCTGTCTTTAGTGTGCACTATGTTTCGACACCCGGACTTCTCATGACGATCGACAGAATCCATTGCGGCAGATCTAGAAGAGTCCACTGGACCTCGCTGGCCTTTTACTACTCACATTAGCTAAGCTGACTTTTAAGTCCATGCCTCGAAGCGAGCTTCCGTCAAACTCCTTGATCGCGGAATCTGCATTTTTCTTGTCTTGATACTCAACAAAGGCGAAGCCACGAGACTTTCCACTGTCTCGCTCTTTCACGAGCGTCATCGAAGTCAGACCCTCGTACTTTGAGAACAAATCTTTGAGTTCCTCTTCTTGAACCTCGGTATGAATATTTCCTATATGCAATTTCACAATCACTCCTTTGGCTTTTTATTCGCCGTCTATATAAATACTGGGTCGACCAAAATGATTCGATTATTCGGATCGTGATTACGCAGGTTTCTGACAGATATATGAAATACCGATAAGACCTGATAATCCAGCAAGCTTGTTGCCTCGATCATTCGACCAAGGAGCTTTCATTTAAAGATATGACGAAGAATCATGGGAAAAAGATGGATCTCTACGAGGTATCACTCAAACAAGAGTTACCTTATCCTACCAGACGTTGTAGCAAAAAGTCCACTAGTAAGTGTTGGAGCCCGACTAATAAGGTCCTAATGAAGCACCGACGATGTCAGCGTCTCAAAGGGGGGGGGACAACCTGTCGGTATTCCTCGATGGGACCTACTTGAGACATTTCAACAAAGCGTCTCTCTGATCCGCTAGAAGAATTTTATAAAACACCGTGTGGAAAAAAGCAGTTTTACGTTTTGAAAGTAAAAGTTTTGTCTCAAAGTATTTGTCTGCGATCTCATCGGCGAACCCAATCACTTTGACATTGCGATCCTTGAGAACCTTTTCGTAACTTTGCCTCTGAAGCTCTAACTTACCGGTCACTTCTCGCGAGTGGGAAAAATGCAACTTACGAATGTCATTGTAGATATAAATTTGTTGCTGAGACAAGCCTGGAATAGAGCAGATCCCAGCGCCAGCTGGCTCTGTTCCATTTTTTAGCTGCAATGAGCTAATGTCGAATTCGAGACTCTTGCCTTGTACCGCAACGCTGTAGTTGACCGTTAACATAAAAATTAAAAATAACCTCATAGACCTCAATTCGTTGCAATGCTCTCTGTTCATCAAACCGATCGTTTTCCGTTGATCAAAAGGGCGACCGGTGATTCGATAAGAGTAACGAAACACACTGGTCACCTTAACGCAGCTCGCTCGATACGAAAAGGGATTCCTGGGCTATCGCCTTTACCCCCGTGGGACGATAGCGCACTCCGCCCAAAAAAGATCCATAGAAGAGATTACACAGGCCGACCCTCAACCTAATGGCTACTGGCACACGGCTCGGCTTCTTTAACCTAGAAAATTGTTCAAGGATTCTTGAACATTGCGCCATCTCACCTTATACTTGAAACCATAAGCCGAGTCGCGAAAGGATAAGATGAAAGTACTCTATTGGGTTAACAGAGATCTACGAATCGACGACAATCAATGTCTAAAAAGCATTATACCAGAAATCACGACATTGGATATTGTGCTGCCCTGGCCGCGAGACTTTAATGACTGGGGTGCTCAAAGACGGTCTTTCTATAAACAGGCAGTGGCTGATTTTGATGGTCAATTGCAGGATCTTGGCCAAGAGCTTTTCATTTTCGACCAAGACTGGTCATCGTGGCTCAAGTGGCTTCAACACAATTACCACGGCCTGATCTTTTCAAAAAACTTCAACGCCGTTGATAAACAAAAAGAGCAAGACGTGCTTTCGTCTTTTAAAGACCGCAAGCCCACCCTCCTATGGAGTGACCAGGGCACACTCATTGCTGAATCAGACTTACCTTTCTCAATTGATGATTTGCCTCAGGTTTTTACGTCTTTCCGAAAGAAAGTCGAATCCAATGGCATTGTTGATCGATACGCTTCAGCACCGCAAAGGAAGCTGCCCCCTCCGACAGAGGAGCTCACTCTCCCCGGGGCTCGGGCGTTCATGGCGAAGCTTCCTCCTACAGAATCACACCCGCAATTTGTCGGAGGTGAAACAGAAGGTCTTAAGCGCCTCAAAGAATACCTATGGAATTCAAATAATATTCAACATTACAAAGAGACCCGAAACGGAATGATTCGATTTGATGACTCGTCCAAGTTATCGCCATGGCTCGCCTTGGGTTGTCTCTCGCCCCGTCGGGTGTACCACGAGATCCAACGATACCAAAACCAAGTGGTCTCAAATGAATCGACCTATTGGTTGATTTTTGAACTCCTTTGGCGAGACTACTTTAAATTTGTTGCTGAACAGCACGGGGCCAAGCTGTTTTCTAAACAAGGACTTCGCTCAAAGCCTCTCGATGAGATCAAAAACGTGAAACCTCACCAACAGCTTTTTGAGCAGTGGACCCAAGGAGAGACTCCCCACCCTTTTATCAACGCCAACATGATCGAACTAAAAGACTTTGGCTGGATGTCCAACAGGGGACGTCAAAACGTGGCGAGCTATCTGGCAAAGCACCTCAATGTGGATTGGACATGGGGAGCCCAGTGGTTCGCCAAAAACTTGCTCGACTACGACCCGGAGAGCAACTGGGGCAATTGGTCCTATCTCGCTGGTGTCGGGCTCGATCCGCGCGATAGAAAATTCAACATCGACCGCCAAGCTCAGGTTTATGACCCAGAGGGGTTGTACCAACAAAAGTTTTTAGGCCAAGGAAGTGCTCCGTGAGTATCAGTGCAAGCAACAGAAAACGCTGGTCGACTTTGAGTGATAAAGATAAAGATCGCATCGTTCGTATGGCCTGGGAGGATCGTACCAGTTTTGAGAGCATCGAGTCGCAATTTGGCCTGTCACCCAATGACATAGAACGCTTTATGCGAACCCAACTTGATGAGAAGACTTACAAACGTTGGCGCAAGCGAGCCAACCAAAGGGGCCACCTCAAGCAGGGGAAGCTTCGCCCCAAAGAGGTGGATCGATTCAAGTGCTCTCGTCAGAGTTTGGATGGAGTCACGAAGGGCTGGAAATAATAAAGCTTGCGGGGTGCCTATTCAGCGGCCAGCGAATCCGCGAGCTGAAAACAACGCACCCGCCCCTCCTGCACCCACAAAGGGGGCTCCAGGTTGACTTGCAACGACTTTAGAACCGAGGTTTGGGTGTCTTCATAGTCGGTCAATAGCCGATTGATGAATTCACACATCCGGGTCCTCTGCGCCTCAACCGGCAAAATCTCCTGCCGAAGCTCATGAAACAAGACCGTCAATCGAAAGTTACGTTTCGCTAACACACGCTTCTTGGTGTCGGCTCGGCGAGCCAGCATCTGAGCCTTAAGAAGTTCGCCCTCCACACCATCAAGCTCTTGGCCTTTTCTATCACGAGCCTGTTTTAGCTGCTCAACGTGACGAATTCGGCCCGCCAGACCTTCTTGTCGCTTGAAGTCGGCGATTCGCTCTTCAAGACGAGCAAGATTAGTCGCCGCCTGTGTCGTGTCTCTCTGCAACTCCCGAAGAGTGGGAGGGATGGACTGACTTAACAGGGCAACCATCCTACCCAATTCACTATTTAACGCCGACACTTGATCATCAACATAGGAACGTTGCTCAGAAATCAGAGGCTTACAGAGCAGGAGCACTTCTTGAAAGTACAGACAGTCTATGTTTTCCGTATCGGGAATCGAGGCACTGTCTAACTCAATAAAGGTTCTAATTTTACCTTTGATTTTGTGGACGATCCGACGATACTCGTCTTCATGGGCTTGAAAAACCGCCTGTGACAGCTCATACCGAGGAGTCATCTCTGCTATTTCTCCGTGGAGAGTCTCTATGATTGTTAAGTTTTCTTGCCGTTGAGCCTGCAAAGCATTGTTGGCCTCGATCAGGCTAGCCTTATCAACGTCTTTGAACTTCAGTTCTCGCCCTGTGAAGTACTTCCAGCGGCTGTAAAGAACCTTCTCCCAAGCCTCTTGTAGAGCTGCCATTGGAATGGAAGATTGTAGAATTGTCCATTCCAAAGCAATGTCCTCATCAAAAGGGGCGCCATTGAAGTCCACTTGTTCACGACCAAAGAGAGATCGAAAGCTTTGTATCTCGCCCGCACTCAAGCCAGAGAAGTAGCGCGACACATTTTGCTCGTTCGCGATTTGAATGGGTGTCAAGCATGAGCCCGAAGAGTCCCGTTGAAACGAATCCGACGAACAGATTACTTTTTTGACGATCTCGGGCGATAGTGAATCAGTGGCGGCTGTTGCCAAAAGTTCATCATATTCTTTGTACGAAGAACGGATCCCCGCGATCAGGGGCTTTTGTTCGAAGGTCGAATGGTCTTCCTCTTCTGCGAGCTTTTCTGTAATGGCATCGTAAGATAAACCATAGAACTGCTCTTCCAGAAAAAAGTTCACCTCAACCTTAGCATCAATCTTAAGTTGCAATTCAGCAATCTGAGCCCTGACTGTCTGAAGCTCATTGAGTTTTACTAATAAACGGCTTGTGAGCTGATCCATTATTTTTATTTCGTTATCCACGAACTGCAAAAGCTGCTGGTACCCCCTGAGGCTATCCCTCTGAGACCGATTCGCTACCAATTCATCCACGGTTCCAAAGATTTCAACGTACCCCAGTGGCGATGGGCCGGCAGAGGTCGGATCGGCCATTTGCACATAATCTTGGACTGGGGCCGATGCCGCAAGAGTCTTTAAATCATCGAGTGCCACTTTTAGCCCCACTAAGGTGGAGCGTGCGGCCAAGGCGTCCTCTTCAAGGCGGTGTAATTCTTCGAGGCTTCTATCCAAGCGGTGTCGGGGGCCCGCGTGGCGACGAGTTCGCTTTTTCAACTCCCCTTTAAGGCCCTTGATGGTCTCCTTGAACCCAAACATCTGAAAATTCAATTGCGAGCGACGCTTGTCGAGCGACGCCAGTGCGCCTCCCTCTGCATTGATTTGGGTGAATTCTCGCTCGACCCGAACCAAGGACTCTGTAACCGCTTGCAAATCCGAAAAGAAGGCCTGGGTTCCCTCACGTTCGTTAAATGCCCGAGCGTCGTCTTGCAGCTTTTGGAGACGTCCAAGATAGAGTTGCAGCTCCTGCAAAGAATTCTTCGACTTCTCGATTTCCCTCTCTCCAGTAAAGGCTTTGCGATACAATTTGGGGCTCAGTTGTTTTATTGATTGAAAATCGATCACCCCATAGGCGTTCTGCCACGCCTCCGTCACGGGCTTGAGACGCTGCAATCCACTCAGGTAGTCTTGTGACTTTTCTGGAAAGCATCGTCCTGCCAAGGTTCGAAATTGGAGATCCGTGTTTTGCAGGGGCACTCGTTGCCACCGAACCACTTGACCTCGGTCATCTATGAATTCCAGTTCAAAATCATTTTGAGAATAAAATAAGGCCAAGAACACCTGCAAACGTGAGAACCCCCAAAAAGGAGAACGGTAGACTCCCTCTTGCGCGGCATTCAGCAAAGGATAGCGCGACTCCGACTCGGCTTTCACGATCTCTTGAAACGGACTCGGGAAGAGTGGGCGCCCCAGGGAGTTAATGAGATCGGTGTCGCTCCAGCGAATGGCGACTTTTTCGAACTCAAAATTACTACTCACCGACAACTCGACAACGGGAACCACATGGTCGCCTTGTCGGCTAAAAGTGATACTAAGATCACCCCTGACATGGGAGCCTTGGGGAGAAAAGCCCTCTTGGTTGATCACTAAATTGATAGAACAAGTCTCCTGGGCTTGCGACGTGACAGGAAGTATAATGAAAAGGGCGATAAGAGACCATATCATTGGCATTGGATGACCCCCGCCGCGAGTAGTGAGTTTTTGGAGACCTGGCACTCATCAAGGGTGTTGTAGGTCTCACTGATGTAAGACAGATTACTGGAGTCGATCAGCTTGTAGCCTAAAATCGCACCCGACTGATCACTAACGAGGGCATCACAACGGCACTGATCAAATACAAGTGGTTGCGTGAAAGCCTGATCAAGGGGGAGCTCCGAGGCGTTGTTGCCAACCACAAGAGAATCGAACAAGGGCCGAGGAGCCACTTGGTTTTCTACGATCTGGTCAACGCCAAAAAAGGGTTCAATCCTCGGCAAAATATCAATCCCCTCTTTTACGATATCCATAAAGATAGGCAGCGCCAATTGCCCACCGGTGGCCTTGCCGGGAATGGGGCGAAAGGCGTCGTAGCCAACCCACACCCCTATAACAAAATTTTTGCTAATACCGGTGAACCAAGTGTCTCGGCCGTCATTGGATGTTCCCGTTTTACCACCAAAGCAGCTTTGCTCACCAAAGCGAGGGCGATTCTTAAAACAACGCTCCTGTAAGCGCCCTTCGGCGACGCTTTCGGTAAACCAACGCAGGCGCCCCGCCGTTCCGCGATTGGCTACTCCGGCGAGCAAATTTTGGACTTCCAGAGTCGTGGTTGACCTTTTGTTCTCTATGGCAATTGATTCTGGCTGATGCTCGTAAAGCGTTCGGCCATAATAGTCCTCGATTTTCTTGATAAAATGGCTTCTCTGGATGGCTTTCCCATTGGCGAAATAAGTATAAGAGTCCACCAATCTCTGCAAAGTCGATTCCTGCGCGCCCAGTACAATGGGCATAAAGTTTTGGGTCTCTTCGTAAAGACCAATATGGTTGAACAGCTCCCGAAGCTCTTGAAACCGCTGATACCAAGAAGGGTTACCATCCCAATCGGGATGATTGAACAAACTGAAGGTGGCTTTGTTGTAGGAGTGAACCATCCCCTCCTCGAGAGTGACATGAGAGGGTGAACCTCCTGAAAAGTTCTTTGGCCTATAAGTGCGCTCACCACCGGCGTAAGGGAACTCAACGTACCAGTTATTCAATTGGGAGTACGGCGACAGTCCATTATCAAGGGCATGATGGTAGACCCAAGGCTTCAACGAAGATCCATAAGGACGACGCATATCAGAACTACGGTCAAAAAAGGAATTCTCAGGCTCATATCCGGCAAAATTGGCCAGCACCTCTCCATTGTTGCTATCAACAATCATGACCGCAGCTTGCAGGCTTGGGGTTTCTAATTGATATCGGGTTCGCCCCTCTCTGGTTCCCAACCGCTTGGCCCAAAAGAAAGTGGTGCGCCCTTGGGCAAGGTGCATGGCCCACCATCGGTCAGAATTCGTCATCGAAATCGGCTTCAACTGTTCATCGAGTAGTACGCCGTCTTCTGTGCGAATGAGTAGTTCCAAACTGTTCCGCGGTCGATAACGCAACATCCGCTGAATCGATGTTCGAAAAAGTCGCTGCTTCACCGATTGACTGGCGTAGTACGACTGCACCTCCGCCTGTGTCTCGGCATCGAAGTCCATATCGGCGATCAACTCTCCTAGGGTAAGTACTGTGGTGTCGTCAGCAGTCACTCTCACAAAAAGCACTTCACCAACCTGATTGGTTTGTTTTCTTACCTCACTAATGATCTGTTTGACTCGTGATGGGTCAGACGTCTTAGATAGAGTTCGCAGAGCCCCCTCGACCTCAGAAGTCGTAAGAGAGAATAGCTTCTCGCCACGGGTTGATAGTCCCACCGAAAACAGGAGAACCTCGTCCCTCGTCCACTGACTTTTGGTAAAGCGACGAATATTGTATAGAAAGCTCACACCAAGGTCTTCAGACCTCAGGGTCGCTCTTCGCCCTCGGTCGTCGAGCGCGGGCTCAAGAAGCTCACGAGCTTGGCGTGAGCTGTCGTAAGCATCAAGCTTTTTTCGGACCACATTGTAAACAATCTTTTGCAGTTCGGGCACCACAGTGGTTTGAACGTTCAAGTCTCGATGAAAACCAGGCTGTGCAGCAATAGTCGCCTTTATCAATTGGTTGGCCTTGGTAATAAAAGGAGCGAAGGCCTCCGTCTGTGCGGCCCTTGGATCGACAGCTTCATCGCCGGAGCCCTTGTCACTCTCGTCATTTTTGGACATGAAACTCACCGCTATCGGATCTTCGGCAACGAGATCGTTAAAAACGTAGGGCTGCCAGAGGGGAAGAGGTTCACTTTTTATTTTTTCTAGGTCTTCAAGCGACATTCGGTCGGCATCGCTAGCTTTGCAAAGGTCAACCAATGCAACGGCCCCCACCAGACTTGATTGAGATTTTGGGTTCCGACAAAGCTCGCCAACCCTCTCTAAAATATAGTCGTCACGGCGGGGTTTCGTCCAACTCACGTAGTTTCTCGGCTTGGCGTAAAATGCCGGGCGCTTCAGTAAACTGGTAAGAAAAGCCGACTCTGAGAGAGAAAGGTCTTTCGGTGGTTTTGCAAAATAAAACTGCGCGGCCTGAGAGATCCCCTGAATGCCAGAACCAAAGTTGACAAGATTGAAGTACAGCTCAAGCACTTTCTGTTTGTGCGCGGTGGGATTGTCCTTACGTTTAAAGTTTTCTTCAAAAGGCTTGGCCCAGTACCATTCACGCACCTTACGAAGCAACTTTTTCTCTTGCCCATGATTAAAAATAGCATATTGAGATTTGGGCCACGACTCGAAGAACATATTCTTTAGCAACTGCATGGTGACTGTGGAGCCTCCACTGGCCTCGTCAGAGGATGTGGCCTCTTTTAAGATTCGAGCCACGGCCCTGGGGTGCACGCCCTGGTGACTAAAAAACTGATCGTCTTCTGTGGCCAGCAAGCTCAACGATAGAGTTTTTGCCATATCATGATAGGGCACCCATTGACGGTCACTCACTCCATAGAGGTCAAGAGACTCGCCACTTTTATCGTGAATGACGACGGTACCAAAACTTTTGAACTGCCCCAAAGAGCTCATCTGCTGCTTATCGAGGATCTTGATCTCTTGCTCTAAAAACGCCAGGCTTTGCTGAGCCAGTGTCGGCGGAAGTAAATAAGGGTTAAAATCCTCTGCACAAAGAACACCGAGAAAGTCTTTTAAAGCTCTGGGGCTGATTCCGCGATCGGCCATTCTCTTTTCCATTTCAGGTGTATCGATCATAGCGATCATGACGTCCATCCCGCCACTATTCTCAAGAAGAGAGTTCGCCAAAGAACTCAGCGCGCCGCCTGAGCCCAGTGACTCAAGCCCGGCATCTCTCGAAACGGAATAGAGAAACCGGCAGCTTTGGTTGGCTGCGTGCAGAACATCCGTTTGCCTAATTTGCCGAACATCTTGATAGTACTTCTTAACTCCTGGTTGGTCGGCAGGGATGTACTGATGCAAAGACACCAAAGCAGAAATAAAAAGGTAAAAATAGGTTTCCAACAGGTCACTCCAAAAGGGGTTTCATTCAATCAATACCGAGATCGTCCAACTCTTCAGCTTCTTCATCGGAGATGGGCTCTTGATCACCACTGCTAAAATACGCGGATCCGGCGCCTATAAACTCAAACCACCCAGAGTTACCTAATAGAGCACCCTTGATTCCCTGACCATACCGAATGTCCTTTCCGATTGTTCGGCCTTTGTCGGGATCTTCGAGAGTTTCTTGGATACTCCCTAGAGCTGCCATATAAGCATCGAAAACAGACTGTACGTGCAACTTCACCATAAAATAGTTGAATGTCACCTTATCGTCGGTGATGGAGACTTGAATCGACTTGTAGTGATAGTCCCTGAGCTCATAGTAATTTAAAAAGTCAGTGGCTTCGGGACTAAACAATGATGATAGTCCAGACAAATCAACATCGATGGTTGTTCGGTCTTCGCCACCTGTCACCTGAATCTGCTCGTCTAGATACTCTATTAAATCAGTGCGAATGGCATTGAGCTGGCTATTGAGCTTTAAGCGGACAATAGGAAAGCTCAGGTCTGCAACCTGGTCGAGCAGCCCTTGCTTTAGGGCTTCGCCAGCAACCCGTCCCATGGCCACAGGAGATTGATCTCTCCAGTTAGCATTTTGCTTTAATGAATCGCATAGCTGTTCTCTATTGAAGGCACTCACTTTTTGTCGTCGTCTACGGCATTCCACATCCACTTGATTCAGGTAGTTGACCAGAAACGCCTTCGGGTTTGAAATTTGCCCCTTGGCTCGCACATGAATTTCGTACTCGATTTTTTTTTCTTGCTCGACTCCCATCTCGATAGAGAACTCAGAATCCAACTGAGAGGGGCCGGAAGGGCTTTGCAAAACTCCCACAAAAGAACCCGCTAGCTCTCCGGAGTGAAAGCGATTAATCACCTGTCCTCGCTCGTCTCGAGCCAACTCTACATTGGTGACATCAAAATCGTTAAGCAGCGCGGATGCCAAACCGTTCGCGAAGTCTTCGACTTTGGCATTGATCTCCATTGTTGATTGGAACTGCACATCGCCGACAGGCATATCTCCCGCTGCGCCAGAAACCTGGCTCAAACAAGAGGCCCAAAGAACGACCAATACTCGAAAATTTAAGAAACGGCGAAACACAGCACTATGAAACATACGACCCAAACCCTTTTTTATAAATGATCCAACAGTCTCTATATACGACGATGTCTGACTGGTTTTAACGGGATTCCAAGTCGCTGAACTTTTTATAGGAATTCAAAAAAATATTGTACAGAGTCTAGACACTTTCCTCTGTTTTCAAGGCATTTTGCCAACTTGACGTCACAGTCGACGCAATGACTTGATCATGCTTTGGGCGCCTCTCATCAAGTTGCCCCAAGAAAGCGTCGAGCACGGCAAAGAAAACGAGACGCGATACCAGTGGGTAAAAGACGGGCCCCGCTCGGGCAAGAATAAAAAAAGCTCGGGCCCCAGACCGTAGCGCCCAAGTTTTGATTCAAATGACTAGGCTACTGGCAAACTTTGTCGCCATCTTTGCCACCGATCTTACGGCAATAGGTGCCGGCGCAACATCTATAATAAGTGCAATCACCACCTTTAGGAACGCAGCTTTGAGCCAGCAGAACCTTCGGCGCAATCATCGCGTCGAATGTCTGGGCATTCTCGACGGTCACCCTGACCTGATCGCTCGCGGTCGTAGTCTCTATTGACACAAACGAAAGAGCTCCTGCCACAATAAGCATCACACTAAATACGAACATCATTTTTTTCATAATCCCCCCTGGGTTGTTGAATGAACATTCAAACCCTTGAATACCCAACATCTGAACAAGACACAATGGCATTCGCGGCATAGGACCCAACCAACCTTCTAAATAGTACTTGCAGTCGCGCAACTTCGAAGAGCAGGCCGTATGCTTAGAAATTATCCAACTCGGATGGGAAAAGTCTGTGCATGGGTCGACGAAACTTGAGGTATTTGTCAGACATTGTCAGACCATCGCCACCAGCACTTCACAACTTTCAAAAGGCAGGGCTTGCGAAAGCACTAATGTTCTTTTCAAGGAGGATGCCGTTTCAGCCTCCTCGAGAGATAGCTTCGAAATTCTTCTGGTTCAAAATGAGATCGACTAAAATTTTGGTCTCGGATGTTGATAAGTAAAACCGGGAGTGTCCTATGTTTTGTTTGTCCAAAACATTCGAAGATTGAATTTTCTTTTGAGGCTAGTCCTATATGCTCAATCGTGATTTCATGTACTCCCACGGCGAGCCTTTCCAGTTCCCTAAATTTCGAGTCTTTAAATTTGGAGAAAAATGTTTAGGCTTTTGATATCGACCAAAGTCTTTACATTGTCTCAAAACAAAACTCAATAAAAACAGATAGATAGGCTACTCCATCAGTCACATCTTTGGCCGAGATTTTGCTTATTAATAGAGTGTATTGGGGGAGCCATGATGTGCCATTCTAGGATTCTTAGTTTTTTTCTTCTTACTGTCTTCGCAGTTGCCTGTGGTCCTGTGAATTCAGAACTGCAAACTGTAGAAGGGCAAAACAGTCTCCTTGAAACCCCACTGAACTGCACTGACTCATCACTGCCTGTGGATTGCAGCTTAGGGTTTACTCCCCCTTCATTTTTTTTGGAGAATGGTTGTCAGCAATTTTCATGTGTCGCGGACGCTTCTAACAGCTCTGCTGGGGTTCTTAAAATTTGCTCCGCTGCACCGAACTGTGGTCAAGGTATGCAAGCAAAACCAGTACAGCAGGGAGAGTGTCTGGAATTCGTATGCGAAGCGAGCAATGACCAAGACCATGTCATTTTTGTTGCCAGCCTTCACTCCACCTGGTTCAACCGACCCGCGCGACCGGCCGAACAAAATGAGTGGACGGCCCGTGCTCGTAGCATGAACAGAAGTCTGCTACAGCTGGTTTTTCTCTCTGAGACACCACAAGCGGATCAAACCTTTGTGCTACAAAACAGAAGGACTCAACTTCGAGCCGCCTTTGACAGCTCAGGAGTGAACTACCCCGCATGGTTCGTTGCAGCGATTGCGGCAGAAGAAGACAATAACAACAATGATCCATGGCCTCCACAGAGTGGTGGCAGCATACCTCAGCCACCAACTCCTCCGGAGAATAACGATCCCCCCCCCGTTCCGGACAACGGGAATAACACTCCTCCAAGCACACCGGATAACGGAAACAGTAATCCTCCCACCCCTCCGGCCGATAACGACCCCGCACGAGGCCCCGTCTCCTTTTTAGGAGACCCTATTGTCGGACAGAGGTTATTGGCTCGCCCCAACTCTGTTGTGGATAACGATGGTATCAATTATTCAACAGAATCGTTCCAGTGGTATCGAGATGGATTTGCCATCGCCGGCGCCACTTCTGAGAGTTACACGTTAGGAGCCTCAGACACATGTACCGAAGTTCACGTTCGCTATAGCTATATCGACAACCGAGGCACGCCAGAGTCGAAGAGTAGCCCTGCTGAGCTCGTCGCCCCACTTGGCTCATTTAAAGAAAGAGTCTCTACTGTACCAGCCAGTTTTTCCGTCAACCCAGCCGACTCCATACCCGGCAACAATCGACCTCGCGGGCGCTTGGTGTTTTTAGGAACACCTGAGGTTGGAGAAACCGTAACGGCTCGCCCTAATGGTATTACTGATGCCGATGGAATCAATCGTTCATCTGCAAGCTTTCAATGGTATAGAAACACCACACTTATACCGGGCGCCACAAACCAAACCTATCAGATTCAAGCCGCCGACAACCTGAAGGAGCTCCGCGTAAAGTGGACTTTCAGCGACAACGCCGGCCACGAAGAAGTGATAACAAGCTTGTTCAAGTATGTGGAACCTCAAATACACCCATGCGATCTCCGGTAACGACTAATTGTGCGATTGAAATATGGAGCCCCCATGGAAAAGCAGTTTGCTTGCAAGGGGGATGGCTTTTGAAATCAAAGTTCTGCCTGGCCTCAAAAAGACTCTGACTTCATTGTCGAGTTTTGCCAAGTGGATTGCCTTGGCTACCGTACGGGCCCACCGAAAGGGTCTCGATGGCACTAATCCTTTTTAAAATGTATTTGCACGAGGTGCGCTCGGTACTGCTGTAGCCACTTACTTGATCAGGTGAACAGTGGGCCCTCACCTTCGAAACGCTCTGTTCCCAAAATTGGGGATTGCTTTGCGCCAGCTCAGAAGCCATTTGTAAGGATTCGTCCCCTTCGCCCGGGTAAAGACGTTTGATCTGTGAATTCAGTACTCCCTTAGTCATGAGACCACACTCACGGTTGGTTTGATCCACTCGCCTTTGCCCTGTAGAAAAAGTGACCTCTGCTGGCAAGTCACAAAGCGCCACCCCCCGCGCGGCTTTACCACGAATGTGCGTCGTGGGAAAAAAGCCATAGAAGATCGGGTGACACATATTTATCAATTCGAAAACATCTTCATCTTTAGAGTCTGCTTCAACACAAGAAATCTCAAACACCCGCCCCCGATACACCAACGACTGTTCTCTTGGGGTTTGGCAGTCACGATCATAGATCTGGTGCTTTAAAGCGACTCGCATCTCGTCGGTGAGTGGCCTAGGAGCCTCCGGCGGCATCAAGCGTGTCACAAAGCCCCCGGCCGAGCAGTACCCTCGACCAATCCTCGATAGATCCACTTGGTGGATTTGCGGCTCGGCGACGCCCTTCGAAGACCGCCCCTGGGTTTGTAAAAAGGAAGGATTCATTTGTTTAAGATATTCTGTCTTGATCTTCTCCATGGAGTCGGGGTCACGTAATTGTGTTAAGGGCTGTAAGCTCGGAAGTGGCTTGCCGATAGATTCAAGGTTTTGCATGCGAGCCCTGTCCCCTTCGCCCTGCGCCAATAAGGCTAAGGTCTCGGCCTCGACTTGAAGGGTCTCAAGCTTTTCAATGAAGGGCCCTACCCCCTCGGACGTCGACAGGTAGCTAGTCATATCATAGGTGATTCCACTCGTGGCCATACGCCGATCCACGGCCTTGATAAACTCTCTTAGACGCTCGTTCTCGGAGACTAATATCCGACTACGCCTTCGATCACAGCGTTGACTTTGTTGGGGACCCGCAATCTCGTCACGTCGGTTCTGATCGTAGCAAGTTGTACCGACAACATCGTTAGAGAAAATTAAAAGTAAAAGGCACAGCGAACATCTAAAAAACACACTCCATTGTAAAATGAGAAAAACAATTAGACAGCAAGTGTTACCAAATATTCAGAGGACCCGGAGCAAAGACTAGTGGACCAGCCTTTGGTTAAGGGCTCAAACTTAGCACGCGACAACCTCTTTCGTTTTACTTAAACCTTGGATAAGCTGAGAGAATGAAGCTTTTTTTAGTCCTCTCTCTTTTCTTGTCCCACTATTCCAACGCCCAACAAACGATGGGTGCTCAGGCCGTGCAGACAGTCAATGGGGCCACCGAAAAGATACTGAAGCACAGTAAACCTGGAGAGGGCCTGGTAAAGAAAACATTCACTAACAAAAAACACCAGCAAGGGGCCCTTAAAACTGCAATTCGCACCCTGCCCGCCCTCTTTGAAATCGATCAACGAATATTGCGTATAGAAGCGAATGTGGCTCGAATCATTCAAACCCAGGGTCCAACACTTGAGCCTCGCCATATAAACCAAATATCCCGCTTGGCTGAAATGCATAGTACCTATGAGAAAGCTCGTGGTCGCTTTGTTCAAACCATCCAACTTTTTAAAACAACTCTAATGCCTGACCTCGCCCGCCACACAGGTGACATGCGCAACCAGCTACGCAGGGCGAACCCCGGCAAAAAGGTGGATGGGAGAATCAATAATTATAAGAATGGTCGAATTTGGGACTTGAAGAAAGTCCCCGGCGACTATGGGGCTAGAAATCTGCTATCGCAACTCGACAAAGTCAATTCAAAGAGAGGCGACTTTATTCGAGACGGGGCTCGTAAGATTCATAGGCTGTACAGCGACAGAACGGGGAAAACGAAACCACCCTCCAAACCCCGGCGCGGAGGAAAAACGGCCCCCGGCGCTCAAATTGATGATATCGCGCCGAACAGCTCAATGTAATCCCTCCACTGCCGACCTTCTAGGAGTTAGACACAAGAACCCTCACCTCTCTCCTTATGAGATAAAGTCTACACAGCGCATCCATGTTGGCAAATCCAACAAATTATAAAACATCCCAGAGCCTCCTTCCGTATCCATTTGGCAAGGGCACCATGATGCTGAAATCAATCCTTTCGATTGGCCACAGGAGACCACAGAACTCAGTCCACTGTTTATAAGCTATGCTTTGCTGGGTTCGCTCGGCGCGCTGGCAGGATGGTGCCTATTTTTTATTCTAGGGCTCCCCATCAAATCCTACAAAATGGCCTATTTGAATGACGATCAACCCAGCTCCCCCAATACCTGATCTCTGCCCGGGGGGCCTGGAAAGACCGGTCAAAAATAGAGAGCTACCTAAATCAGGTGCAAGATGGCATAACTGTGATAGACAGAAAAAAACGAGACGAATTGGGATTATGAAAACGACTAGAATATCAATACTCTGTAAAGATCAGCAGCTCTCTAATCAAATCGAAGGAGATTTGACCGATATTCTTGGTTCCGACATCCAAATTATGCCCCCATCCGAGCTTTTTAAAAAAGCCACGGGTGACGGGAGATCTCTTTACGTGTGCAGTGGCGGCGATGGCTCTCTCAACAAGGCGGTCAACGAAATCAAAGACCAAGGGTTAGGTCAATCCGTAGAGATCCTGTACCTTCCTAACGGAACGGGTAATGATTTTGCTCGAGGGACCGGACTCTTGGGCCTAGAGCCCCGGGATATTTTAAAGCTCGCCATAGAAACTCAACCGAGAGAGATCTTTGTTGGCAAGGTGAATGACCTTTATTTTATCAATATGGCAAGCTTTGGAGAGTTCTCTAAGGTTACCCCTTCGACAGATCCCCGCATAAAAAATTTAGCGGGACGATGGGGCTATATTCTCAAGGGTTTAACGAAACTCATGAACTTGGAACTGCAAAGTTACAAATACACAATTGATGACGGAAGCATCACAGAAGCTGCGCTCGTCGGCTTTTTTATAGGGAACACAAAATATTGCGGTGGCGGATTTATCTCGGCTCCCGAGGCGGACCCGGAGGCGGACAGTTTAGATTTCTTTTCAGTGGGAGATATGCCTCTTCCGAGCATTATTGAATTAGGGTTAGTCATGCAGTCCAATTCAGAAATAGACACCAAAGAGTTCAATGTCAGTCACAGTAAAATTAGAAAAATGGAGGTTAGTTCAGAACGCCCTATACCAGTGGTTTTGGACGGAGAACCCTATGAAAACACTGAAATGACAATTGAGCTCTCCTCTGAACCCGTGCTGGTATATCTGCCGGAAACATCACAAGACTGAGAGAGCTATGAGATTACTTCGCCTTATTTTTCTGTTTTTCTTTTGTCAAAACGACGTTGCGAGATCGGCAAGCCAAGAACTGTATATTCAAGCCTACACAGCCTACGGCAACCGCGAGGAAAATAGGGTTCAAGTTTTTGGTCGTGTTATAAAATCTGAAGAAGACCCGGCCTACGTGGCGACGACGAACAGGTTCAAACACTTTTTAAGAGTGGTTGAACTCTTTCTTGTCTCAGGGGCCCCTGCCGTTGAAGTTCGAGCGAGCATTGACAATAACTCTGCAGTTTTCATAACCAATCCATGGGGCTACTTTCATGGTCAATTTAAACTCGATCATGCTATTGAAGAGCCGTTAGGTCCGGCAGGCAAAGAGCTACCGACCGTCAAGATCGATTATAATTTAGTTCATAATGACGGCAAGCGTGGTCGCGAAAGTCGAGTCATACTTTCTGATCCGAAAACCACAAAAATCGTAGTGAGCGATATCGACGATACGATTTTAAAAAGTCGAGCCACGAGTTTTCTCTCACTAGCTTTCAAAACCCTGATCTATCCCCCCAATAAAAGAGAGGTCTTCCCTGAGGTTACAAAAACCTATGCTGACATGAGAGCAAGCCCCAAGGGCAACGAGAAGAATCTTTTTTTCTACGTTTCAAGCAGCGCATGGGAGCTTTACCCATTGCTAAAAGAGTTTTTGAGAATTCACAAACTGCCGGAAGGTCCACTCATCTTGCAGGATGTGAAAGGCGAAAAGTCAGAGAATCCTGACGGTGGCCATACTCACAAAATAAGAAGAATCACAGAGATCATCAACACCTACAAGGCCTCACCCCTTATCCTTATTGGCGATGCCGGCCAAAGGGATCAAGAGCTCTATCTGCAATTAGCAGAGAGTTTTCCAGATCGGATTGAAAAAATCCTAATACGAAGATCTTGGTGGGTGAAACAAACCGAAGATCCTGAACAGTACATCCAAAGAGCAAAAGAGATTGGCGTGCCGATCGTGTATTTTGATAACCTTTCGGAGCTCCGCCAAGCCGACTCTTTCAAATAAATCGGACTCACTTGTTTTATAAGCACTCACTTCTAAGACAACCCATGGGTCTAGGTGAGCTTTTACGCCAGCTAATACATCCTTGTTTATAAAGGATCCAAGATGGGCTCCTGGGAGTCCCGTCCCGACAAGGAAAGATCCGTGAGCCTACCTGCTCTAGGTACAGTAATGACAAAGAGGACACCATTGCTGCCGGATTGACATCGGATTGTTCCCCCTAAGCCTAAAAGCGTCTCTCTCACAATACTCATCCCTAGTCCTCGCCCCTCTCCTTTGGAAGAACTGCCCACCGCGAAAAGTCGCTGCGCCATTCCCGGAGGAAGGCCCGAGCCATTGTCGGTGTAGGTGATTTCAAAGTAGGAGGGCTTTGCTCGAGCCACAACTTCAATTTTTAGAGAGGTCTCTTTGTCACAGGCCTCCACAGAATTTTGTAGCAAATTACCGAAGACCATTAAAAAGTCCGCCTTTGAGAACAGAACATCTCCGATGGCCTGCCCTGAAAGCTCAATCGCACCGCTGACCACGCGTATTTGTTGGTCATAAATGGATGTCAATATTTCAATACCCTCTACCATCGAAGTATCGACCTGAAAAGAATCGACCTCAAGGGCCTCAAAGCGACGGGACAAGTCATGAATCCTCTTGTTCAACAGACGAGGATCTGGCTCTCTACGAACCAATGATTTTACATCATGAACAAATTGAATAAAGAGTCTGGAAAATGACTTTTGTTTGAGAGTCGTCTGTAAATGATCAGTGACCACTCGTTGGCGTTCGAGATTGATTTCTAGTGTGAACAAGGTGAAGCGAATAACTTCGAATAGAAAACCGAATTCAAATAGTGAAAATAAATAAGGAACGCCAAGCCCCATGAGGTTGTCACTCAGGGTGGTAAACAAGGTCACCAGAATCCCGTAGCGAATCAAGCTTTCAGACCTCAGTCGCTCGCGATACTTGGAAAGTAAATAAACGGAAGCGATAATCGGAATAACCATACCCGCCCCAAGGATGACCAGCCCCCAATTATTAATCTCCACACTACCCAATATGTAGTTCATCAACCAATTGGGGTTAGGAGTTCCTCCTTCTCTGAGAAACCATCGCCCTGGAATTGAACTTAAAATAACAAAGGATAGGATGATTGATAATCGAGACAACAGTTGCAAAAAGGAATCTTTGAGGTTCAAAAAGCTCGACAAAACATTGAGATACGTCCCGTAAGTGAAAGATGCTAAAAATGATACCACCGGAAAAAGCACGAACATCCAATCCGTTGAGTAAGGTCCGGACAACAGTACGATACTCATAACACAGTAGATCGATGTGACTGTGGTTAGAAAAACAACTTTTTCACTGAAATGTTCTTTGAGTTTCACTCTAAAGAAATAGGCCAGAAACAGCGCGAGGAAGTAAGCTCCTAACAACACAAAATAGGCGGCTCGCACCATCGCAAGCTTGAGATTCAAATCCACAGAATTTTCCTTGTTGCCGAATATACTGTTATTGGTTAACCTTGGTTTATGCAACATTTACTGCTGGTGGACGATGACCACAGCTTCGCTAAACACCTATCAGAAGGCCTTAATGGCCATTTTAAGATCTCTCACACAGCCTCGCCGAACCTCTTACTGGCACCCGGGGAGTCACAGGGGTTGGATAAATATGACCTCATGCTTGTAGACTTGAGGATGCCAGAAATGGATGGCCTATCCTTTCTTTTGCAGCTTCGAGAGCAACGACCTCGACTCCCGGGTCAGGTTATTTTAACCGAATTTGACACCGGAAATAATCGAATATCGGCCTACACCCATCATGTGGTCGATTTTATCCATAAAAATATTGATAAAGAAGAGCTCGTTATAAGAATTAAAAACGCTATTTTCCTAAGTCAAAAATCGGGACGAGATCACTATTTCTCCGACTTCTTCTACGATGGGGACACTCTTTCTTACTCATTTAAAGGCCAGCCTCTCGATCTGACAAAAACCGAGACCCAAATTTTACGACAACTGCTTTTATCGAAAGGCGCCTCTGTTCACAAAGAGAGTCTAATGAGGCAAGTGTGGAAGAACAAAAAAGCCCTGCCACAAACGCTTAGAACTCATATTTTTAATCTAGGTTTGAAACTTAATGACCACGGCTTTCAAGTGTCTATTTCTACGGACCGCCGAGTCCAGCTGACGCAAAAAAAGAAAAAACAAAATAGACAGTAAGGGCAGAGCTTTCTTGGTCGAATATAAAAAAAAAGCCTGACTCGCAAGCCAGGCCCTAATCACTGAATAATAGAAAACTTATGGAGCCTCGTAGGCACCGGGGTCGGCACTATTCGGATTGCGTGGTTCACCACGCTGATCAAAGCTCACTCCAGAAATTGCCAGATTCTGTTTTGATGCTGGGTTGAGAGCACAGGTGAATGTTCCTCCGCCATTGTCTTGGGCCGGTGAAAGGTACGGGATCGTATTCAAAAAGTCCAATGGCTGCGCCACCGAAATACAACTTGATGCTCCTGAGCTCTGCACGTTGTAGTTTAGACTCACGAGGTTCACTGTCGCCAAGCAAGTGCCATCAATCACACTAGCCATAATCTCTAGATGATTAGAGTCCGATGTAAAAAGAGACTGACCAGGCTGATTGAAGGTAATATGAACCATCGGTTCATTGGTTCCAAAAGAAGGAGCCATTTTAAGAAGTGGGCCACCACCATTGCCCTCGAAGGTCAAGTTTTGCATCTTTTTAGCTTGGCATGAGGTCGCCCCTGAAAGAACGGCGCCATAGCCATTACCGCCATACGCCGTCACTTTATCGTTAGAGATAAAACTCGAGTTTTCAAAGGAATAATTACAAGAGTTGGTTCCATAGAACGCAGCCCCTCCATAGGAGGCAAAATTTCCATAAAAATGGGAACGGTCGACAACGATCGTGCTACCCGCGGGATAGGAGCCGTAGCCTTCAAGGTAGATTGCCCCACCGATGCCGTAGCTATAGGCACCACCACTTGTCAGACTTTTATTTGAAATAAACTGACTGTCCTCGATCGTCAGTTGTTTGCCGTTTTTGCCTTTAAAGAAGATTCCTCCACCACGAGACTGAGAAGCCGGAAAACTGGTGTTCCCCACAACATTATCTTCAAACAACGCCCCCTCAATTGTTACCGAGGCTCCTTCGACATAAAGACCGCCACCTTTACTGGCCGTATTTGAGGAGATTTCTATGGAACCCCCGATGTCGCTAGTTCCAGCGATAAAAATACCTCCACCGGAAACAGAATCATTTTGAGAGACTGTGGCGCTGCCAGATGTCGTCATGTTCGTAGAATAGATTCCCCCACCTTTGACATCAGCATGATTACCAGAAATAACGGGATGGTCTTTAAGATATACATCTCCGTAGAGTCCACCACCAATTCGAGCGTCATTATTTTTTATTTCAACATCGTCGTACAACTGAATAAGGTCTGCGTAGATTCCACCGCCGTCACGATCGGCCGTATTGTCTTTAATCTTAGCATTCTCATAGACACCCACTGTCGAGCTACTCCAGATGCCACCGCCATCAGCACCGGCAGCATTGTGATCCACAGAACTACTGTTGCCCATCTGCAAAGATCCGTTTGTGGCGATTCCTCCACCTCTATAAGCTGTATTGTAAGTGACTTGAGAGGACCCATAAAGGTAAATGATCGATGAACTCTCTGCTGCGATAGCTCCACCAAATTTATCCGCTTGGCACTCATACATCAAGGTATCAACTAACTTCAAGGAGGCATTGGAACGGACAAACACGCAACCGCCGTCGTCCACATTTTTACCTTTAGCGACCTTAACTTTGTCAAACACTAGAGTTCCAGAGTGAACCTCAAGGACACGGTCACCGAGAAGATCGTCGGCAAAGATAATCACATCGTCACCGGAGGTGTTTTTGATAGTGATGTCGACCATGGAATCTAGATCACCCCAATCTGGGCTATCGATAGAAGAGTTCGCACGAGTCAAACCGTAGCCACCTTTTAAAGAAAGTTCAATTAAGTAGGGAGCATTCTGGGGGGCATTGTTGGCTTCAATAATCGCACAACGTAGACTTCGATCCCCCGAATATTGGCAGTCCGTCATTCCGTAGTCGTCGCGGACATCTACTTTTATGACAGTCGGTGCTGCCAATAAAGCTGTCGAACATAAAAATGTACTTATATATATAAGATAAAAAATGGGTTTCACTCGGCCTCCTTTAGATTTATTTAAAGCAGGTTAAGGCAAAACCAATTATTACCATAAACAAGAAATCTGAATTAAGACTTAGCCCTTAGTCTTGCAAGTTTGGGGACGGAGCCAGGAAATGGCTTTTCACCCCTAGGCTCTTTTCGAAAAGCTGTTACACCCACTGAGTCAAAACGTAGTTGGAGGTGGTGAAACCCTTCTCACCCCTACGTGGATTCGAATGCCGTAACCACCGCGAGTACTAGCGAGCCAAATATCATACGGAGCGAAAAGGAGTAAAGGGTCTGTTGGCTCACGCCAAGCTCGCGGCTGAGATCTTAGGCCGCCACGCCACCGGCAAGCCTGCCAAGCGCCCCGATGATCTGCTCCTCGGTAAATCGTTTCTTCATAAGTCCTCCTTGTGTCTTTTGACACGTTAGGACTCAAGCTGCAACCTTCTTAGTTTTTTGGGGGGACCGCCTACCACTGATGTAATCAACATATTCTCCAACAACTTGAAACTCTCGGCCTTCTGCGACTTTACGGAGGGGAACAAGCTGATGTTCAGGATCTTGCTTTAGAAGAGTTGAAACTCTTGCGTAGATTACGGCTCTAATTTGGCTTGGATTTCCCATTACAAAAGTCTGTTCAAAGTTTAACTTTAAACAAAGAGGTTTTTAATTCTGTTTTACATAGGTTGTAAGGGTAAAGTGCCTGAGAAATTCAATTTCTCCGTAAAACCTATCATTTGAGCTATCTATTGATTCTGCGTGAACTTAGTAATGCAATCTTCGAATTTCATATTGTTGTAATCTTCAGCAAGAGGAGCTTTACATTGATTTGGGGTCTGATTGCCAAGATGGGCATGAACATTCAAGATCCTGTAAAAAGTAGGAGAATGAGTGTCTTCTGATCGCTCCGACATGGTAGCGTAATCATGCTCTGGTAAAGCCCCCTGGAATCCACACTTTGCGTTTGTTTGTAGGTCTGGCATTGAAAACCCAGCAAAGGCGTCAGCCCAGTCTTCTTCAGTCCATAGTTTATCTGCGATGAAGTCACTTTGATCATAAACAGCGGGTCGATCTGAGTCTTTATAGTTTTCAGAGATACAAGCTCTTATTTCTTCAAATGGAGTAATATCTACACCTCGTCGTTTGAGTAAATCAAGCGCCACACTCGCTGCGTGTGCCATCTCGTGAATAGCAATCGAAAGTCCCACTTCGTAGTTTTTTGCAGAGAACGAGCTAAGGATTACATTGTTGCCTGATACAGAGTCTCGCAGAGGCTCAAAGATCCAGCCATTACAAAGGCTTCCAATTGCACCATCTTCGTCACCACCTAAGCTATTAACTAGGTCGTACATTTCAAGCATAGTGCGGTTTGCTTTGGCCGAGTCTTCCAAATGATGTTTAATATTTTCTTCTGCACGAGAAACGTATTCAGGAAAACTAAGTGGGCCACCAATCTGCATCGTATTCACAAAACCAATAATTTTTCCCGTCATTTCAGCCCCGAAAATTTTCACAAGGGATTGCTCAGAACGTCTAATAGCCTCTGGCTTCATTTGTAATTCGATTCTATCTTTTTCAGCTTGAGTTAAACCGTAGTGAAGAGATCTATTGTAAGCAGCTCGGCAAACTTTATCCCACTGTGATGCAGAATAAATCGTTTCTAAATTAGCAATTTCATTGCTTCGACTGTTGATAACCCCAGGGATCATATCAATTAGAATTTGCTCAATGGTCGCACGTTCACCTTTTAAAAAGTTCATTTTTCCAAGAAGAACCTGGATTTCTAAATCAAGATCACCTAAGTATATGTAAACTTTCTCACCGTATTGTGCTTTGAACTTTTCAAGCTGTCCAAGGCCTTCCTCAAAACGAGATTGATACTTAGTGCGCGATGCTGCTGGCAGTGACTGTATCTGAACTTTTAAATAATCGGTTATGTATTGAGCAAAATCAATATTCTCACCGATTCCAAGTGCGGTTCTGGGTTCAGTATTGAGTTGATCGACCTTAAGCTGGGCATTGTATAATGAGCTAATAGTTTTAAGCCTGTTGAAAATGGCTTTTATAACCTTTCCTTTATCAGGATCACCAACGAGCGGTTCTGCCACAACAATATATTTTCCACCCACATAATCTGTTTCGGTATTCCAAGGACTGTTCTCAACTAAAAGCTTCATCAAATCTAGGTTCGATAATGAACGTATAGAGTCCGAAACTTGATCGGTTTCTCCTAAGAAATCAATGGCAGACTTCACAGCCCTTTTCCGTTGTTGTCTAATTTTATGAATGTCAGCTCTATATTTACTGTAAAACTCTTCAAGCTTGGAATGAACTGACTTTTCACGGTTTAAAAACTCCCCAATCGATACATTGTGAGAGCTTGTGCTACAGGCCTGGGCAACACATTGTTGAATGGAAGAAGCACTTGCGACGCCAGAGAATAGGGTGACAAAAAATGCTGCACACATAACAGGTTTATAAACAGATTTTACGCTCATACGGGCTTATTTCACTCCTGATATTGGATATTTGTTTTGTTTATTGTTAATCGCAAAATTTGAGCCATAGTAGGTGTCCATAAATACCACCTGAGCCACACCTAAAACCCACCAAAATAAATGATTCCTGATGATACTTAATGATGTTTGGAAAGAGCTGGTTTCCTAAGTGATTGAAATGATTTGTTTGTAATTTCGCCCAGATATAAAAAAACCAGCTCTATGGGCTGGTAAGATTGGAGGTGGTGGAGGAATTCGAATCCCCGTAGATGGATTTGCAGTCCACTGCCTAGCCACTCGGCCACACCACCCCTAAGAGTGAAGCGTGGAATTTACGTGGTTATGTTCGACCTGGCAAGCTCACAGGGGCTAGCGCATTGCAAAATCCTCCATGCGAAAACGCTCTAACTTATAGATATCACTGGCGGTCCATCGCTGGGCCTCCTCAAGGTGGGCTTGTTTAATGGTCTCTGAGGTCTCGAGATCGGCCAGTGTTCGGGCGACTCGCAGCAGGCTCTGCCTGCGCCGATGACTTTTTGAGTACGGGATCAGGGTGTCAGTGATGGACTCGTCCAGCTCATCGAGTAGCTCGCTCACACACAACTTTTGATTCACTTTTTCTTGTCCGCGAATTTGTTTTTGAAACTCTTTGCCCGATTGCACCCAGTCTTTGATTTCTTTAAGGGTCATTTTAAAGTCCAACTTTGGTTTTTCGTAAAGATGAAAAATCGCGAAGCGGTCGAGAAAAGGTCCCGTGAGTTTTTCGATGTATTGTCGCAAGCGTAGGCTGGAGCATTGGCATTTGTATGTAGCGCCTGGCTGAAAGTGACCACAGGGGCAAAGGTTGGTGGTGGCAAGCACCAGAGTGTCGGCCGGGAACATCTGCCGGGCACCAGTGCGAGAAAGATAAATCACACCCTTCTCCATGGGTTCGCGCAATGCACTTTGTACCAGTGGGTTGAACTCTAAAAGTTCGTCTAAAATTAAAGCTCCTCCGTGAGCTAGCGAGATCTCACCAAACTTGAGGGGACGCCCCCCACCAATCATCGCGGCGGGGGTCGCTGAATGATGGGGCTGGACAACCGGGCGAGTTTGCAAATCTCTGCCTGAGAGCATCCAACATTTTTTAGCCTCGAGAAAGGCCTTTGGAGCTGGAGGGTTCAAAACCGTCGCCAGATTTTCAACAAGAGTGGTTTTTCCGCAGCCAGCATAGCCGGCAATGAGCAGTGGATGCTCACCCAGTGCCACCATGGCCAACAAGCGAGCCATGGGTTGCTCAAAAGAAATGTCCTCGTTAAAGGTCGTCTCCTGACAGGAAAAACTCTCGGGACAGGGCTCTTTCACCGAGCGCTCGTTGAGGGAGCGCAGCTCTGTGACTTCTTCAACGGTGAAACGCCAGCTTTTATCACTTTGCCCAGACATGACCTTGCGACTGAAGTTTTCGTAATTTAAAAGTTGGAGGTCACTTGGTGCAATCACCTCCCCTTTTAAACTTAATGATCCATAACAGTAGTCTTCTTGGGTTTTAAAGTTTTGCAGCTCGATCTGTTCGGACTCTAGTAAAATCCCTAGAGCGATGGCCAGGTCCAATCCCTGTCCGCTTTTGCGAAGATCACTGGGGTGAAGGTTCACCAGCACCTGCTTACCTGGAGGCACCCGAAAACCCTGGTGGCGCAACGCCGAGATGATGCGACGAGAACTCTCTTTGATCAGCTGATCGGCAAGACCCAAGATTTGTATTTGTGAAACGCCGGGGACCAAAGCCACTTCGACGGAGACCGGACGAAAACCAAACTCTGTTTTAACAAAAGATTTTATAAACATGGGAGACCCGAGGTGCAAAGGCAGCACCGGGCTCGCAGCAAATCAAGTGCCAGTAAAAATGAGTTCGACCAAACATCGGATTCAGATATTGATAATTCGTGGGGTTTATAAAAAAGGACGGATCAGAGCCAAAGGCTTTGGCTTACTTCGGCGCATCGGACAGCGGATGATGTTCGTCCACGGTCTCTTGCATTTTCTTTGTACTCACAGACGTGTAAATCTGGGTGGTTTGAATACTTGAGTGACCCAATAGTTTTTGAATGGATCTTAGATCAGCCCCTGACTCTAGCAAGGCCGTGGCGCAGCCATGGCGAAACTGATGGGGATGGATGGTCTTCTCGAAGCCGGCTCGTTTCGACCAGGCATCCAACCAACGCCAAATATCCACACGAGACGGTCGTTTACCCCGATCGTTAATCAATATCGAGGCTTCACCGTCTTTTGCTAGCTGAGGGCGCACTTGGCGCAAATAAACTTTAAGCTCCTGCAAAAGATGATCGGTCAATGGCACGGCTCTTTCTTTGCCACCCTTGCCTAAAACTTTCAGCCAAGAGTCGGACTCATGAAAATCCGTTAGATTAAACTGAATCAACTCGGTCACCCGGCACCCCAAACCAAAAAGCAGGGTCAACGTGATATGATTGCGTGCCGACTTGTAGGGGTCCTCAACGGTGGCGGCTTCTTTGAGCCTCTTGTAATCATCGAGGGTCAAGACCGAGGGCAGTTTCGCCTCTACTTTGGGAGGACGCAACTGACTGAGGTCAGGGATTTTATCGCCCATTTTTTGGCAAAAACGATAGTAGGTTCGAATACTACTGATCACACGGGCTTGCGACCGGGTCGAAAGCTTTTGCTTGGTCATAAACTGATAGATGCCCATGATGTCGTTGTGCTTTTCTCGAAACTCGTTGAAGAGCTCGAGGTCTCGACGATAAGCGAGCACGGTATTTTGCGAACGCCCTCTTACATTTTTCAAATCATCAAAAAATTCAACCCAGTGTGGTAATGCCATAAAAATATTGTTACACGAACGAGGAGGAATGCAAGAAACCATCACACATTGCGGCGACAGATAATGACTGGATATTAAAAAGCCGCCGGAGCCCGTAAACCAGCGGGATCCACTTTTTGAAGTTCAGCCTTTGGATAATAGTGCTTTAATATTGAGCGATAGTCTTTGCCCTTGCGAGCCCAGCGCTGCGCTCCCCATTGGCACATCCCCACGCCATGCCCAAAACCCCTGCCCGTGAACACGACTTCATTGCCCGAGTCTGTGACCTCAAAGTGAGTGCTACGCAGTTTTCCAAATCCCAACAAGCCTCGCAAATCATTGGCACTGATTCGTTTTAAAATGTCCTGTGAAAATAAAAAATCCACAATGTGAGCACGACTGGCTTTTTGCACTCGCGGCAAGATGGATTTCAACTGAATTCCCTGGGGTAGAAAAAAAGCTTTCTGTAACAAAGCCATCAAACGCTCTTTATCAATCAAGTAGGACCAATTGTTTTTACTGGCCGTTTTACAGTAGGGGTCAGTGACCGATTGATTCAACGATGCCGGACGCCGCCACACGGCCCCCTCAGCCGAAGTGTTTCCGCCGCAATCGGCGTGAAAGTAGGCCGGAAAGATTGTTTGATCTTCTTTTGCCAGGAGCACTTGTCCCTTGGTCTCTTGAACCGCACGAAGAATACTTTTGTGGCGTTCGCCGTCCATTTTAAAAACCTGATCCATAATATCGGAACGCACATCGTAGTGTTGCTCCAGACGCTGCAGCTTCTTAAACAGAAAGTAAGTTCTTGATGCCACCGCTTGGGCTTTTAAAGACTGAATGGGCCAGCTCACGGGAACCTCAGCCCCCATAACACCGTAGAGATATTGATCCAAGGGGAAGTGGGCAACCCAATGGGTGTCGGGCTTGAGAAACACCAGGTCCATGCGCTCGATGGTTTTGCCATCCACAGAGAAGGATCCGGTGACTTCAAAGTGTTGCCCATTCACAAGATAGCGCAGTTGGGTCGAGGCTTGGGTCAATCGCAGCTGACCATAGTGACGCTCCAATAACCAAGTGCCCCCTGGCAAGCTATAAAGCTTGCCGGAGCATGATATCTTATGGGCCTTAAGACAGCGGACCTGAATCTCACCGCTAAGTTCTTTTGAATGGGATTGCTCGTCGATCAACACGCGAGCGTCGAAACCGAAGGCTGCCAGAGGAAGAAAAAATAAAGTTGTAATCATAAGCCTAAACAACAGCCCCCACCCCTCCGTCGAGTCGTCATTTAAGAATAGCAAATGTGGGAGACATTACCAGGTCATAAACAAAACAGTGCGGAGAAGTCTCGCTTGAGACCTCTCCTGGACCTTAGCCTGGCCTTACTCAGGGTTGAGGAACTTCCCGAACCCCTCCATGGGGAGAGGAAAGACAATGGTGTTGGTTTTATCACCAGCAATTTCGGTAAGGGATTGCAAATAGGCCAACTGCATTGAAGTGGGCGACTTTGAAAGCATCTCTGCCGCTTGCATGAGCTTTTCAGAACGTTGCAGCTCTCCTTCAGCACTGATCACCTTGGCGCGACGCTCACGCTCGGCCTCAGCTTGTCTGGCCATGGCTCGCTGCATCTCCTTGGGTAAATCAATGTGCTTCACTTCGACAGTGGCGACTTTAATACCCCATTGCTCAGTGGCATCATCAAGAATCACTTGCAGACGCTGATTGATCTTGTCTCGCTGAGACAAAATGTCGTCCATTTGAAACTGGCCCATGATCGAACGCAAAGTGGTTTGGGTCAGTTGGCTAGCCGCGAAATAGTAATCTTCGACTTTCGTGATCGCCGACTCGGGATCGGTAACTCGAAAGTAAACCACTGCGTTGACTTTCATACTCACGTTGTCCAGCGTGATCACGTCTTGCGGCTGGATGTCCATGGTCACAGTTCGCGTATCCACACGAATCATTTTTTCCACAAAAGGGATAAGGATGATCAACCCAGGACCGCGGGTTCCCACACAGTTACCCAGTCTAAGGACAACGCCACGCTCCCACTCCGACAAAATTTTGATAGACGAGGCCAATATCGATAAGACAAAGAACCCCACAAAAATTAAAACAGAAAAACCCATAAATTATCCTTTCTTCTTTTTTTCTACAATTAAAGTTAAACCCTCAACAGATGTGATGACGACGGGTTCGTCGACTATCAATTGATCTTTCGATCGAATCTTCCACCACTCGCCCTTGAAATGGGTCATGCCACGTTTTTTCAAAGAATCAAATTTTTTTACAATAACGGTTTGCCCTTCTAACTTGTCCTCTTCTCTTTTCACAAGGCTGCGACGTTGAGCGGTCACAGCTAAGTACGTCACACCGGCCATCAAAGCAAAGAGCATTCCTGAGGTCGCAATTAAAAGATCTAAAGGAATTTGATAACCCGACTTTTCGTCGAACAAAAACAGGGAGCCCACGACAAAAGACGCCAAACCGCCCAAACCGAGCGCTCCGAAACTGGGCACAAATAGTTCAGCGAGCATGAAACCGACACCTAGTAAGATCAGCAGCACTCCGCCCCAGGAAACATCGAGCATATGAAAGTTCATTAACGAGATCACCAAACCCATGGCTCCGACCACGCCCGGCAAGAGAGTGCCCGGATGAGTCAGCTCAAAGTAAAGCAAAGCAATGCTCCCCATAAAGAGCAAGTAAGCCCACTGAGGGTTCGATAGGATCTGGAACACATCGTGGCGCAGGCCTGGTTCAAAAAGCTCAATCGGCCCGACCTGCACCGGGCGGGTCTGGTCAGCGTCGAGACGCACCGGGCGTCCTTTCGCAAAAGCTAAAAAGGCGTTAATGTCTGACGCCACGACATCAATAGCTCCCGCATCCATTGCATCTTTAGCAGCCAAGGCCTTGGCTTCGACAACGATAGCGACAGCAAACTTCTCACTGCGCTTTCGGTATTTGGCCAAGCCCTCAACCCAACTGCGAGTGTCCTCAAATACTTTTTTTCTTAAATCCTCGGGCATGTCTTGCCCCGAACCGGTGACTGGACTGGCCGCACCGATATTGGTGGCCTCCATGGCTCCGTTGACATGGCAGGCTTGCATGATAATCGCGCCAGCACTACCGGCATGCCCACCCGAGGGATGGATAAGACAAAGATACGGAATGGGTGAGTTCATGATCATCTCAACAATTTTGCGGGTGGACTGTAAATTACCACCGGGCGTGTTGATTCGCATCAGAATGGACTGACAGCTTCTCTCTTCAGCAGCGGCCGCAGCCTGCTGCATATAATCGAAGGTGGCGGGGCCAATGGCATCGCGCACCTCAATAGACAAAGTGCAGTCCGCCCAAACCACCCCACTCCACAACAACAGGGTCATTAAAAAAGTGAGCGCTTTCATTTTAAGCTCGCAAAGTTTTTAAGGTGTTGCCATGTCTGCTTTTTAAGGTCGGGATTCCTCAGAAGGCTCTGCAAGCCATGGGTTTGAATCACCTGGTGCCCGGCCCAATGCAAGGTCTCGCCAAATCGCCCGGGGAACTCTTCGCCAAAAAACAGAATCCATCGACTCTCGTCCAAAGCTTCTAGGGTCTCCACGTCGTCGGGGCCATCACTCAACACCGTCACTTCTTCTGGTCCATATTTTAAGGCCGCGATCATACGCCCAAGCATTGTAAAAGCCTCGTCGGGTAGCTCGTCACTAACCACAAAAATGCGTTTCTGCAGCACCGGCTGCGAAGCCTCGCTCTCCGTTTTGATAAACCAGGGAGATTGCAGTGATTCTGTAATATATTGCGACCAAAAATCCATGGCCTAGTTCTAATCGATGGCTAGAGAAAAGGCCAGGTGGAGCCCCATTTTGCCGACTGCGGCAGCCCGAGGGAGAAAATCTTTCCCCGTCAACAGGGCCATATCTGCTCTGATGGGCCAGAAAGCCTCAAGTCTCATCCTGAAACACCGAAAAAGAAAAGGTAACCACAACTTGATCCTATGGAACTAAGGAGTTTTTGGGATGGACGCAGAAAAAACAGCACCAGTGAAGCTCACCCCTCAACAAGAAGACTATCTAGAAATAGAGAGCACCTGTTGCCTCTGTGGCACGGAGCTTGTCTTTGAACACAACCACGATGACAGCACTCTGCTCCTAAAAGAGAAGGCCCAATGCCCTTGTTGTAATATTCTGCTCAAAGAAAAAGAGTTTATAATTCACTAACCGGTCTTGCAGCCCTAACTTAGAATCCACATGCTCCATAGACGTTAACTGGTCACTCACCCCTGGGTAGCAGCGTCAGCCCTACCCCCTTTGTAACCCTGCCACTCCCCTATATGAGTAATCCTTACACACATCTCAAAATATTTATAGCGCTCGAGAGCACTATGCTATTTTTTAGCTCAGAGTAACAAACACAGGGAGCCACAAATGAAACACCTTCTTATTCTCTTGTTCACCTTACCGACACTAGCGCTTGCGACTAATGAAGACCTCACTCGAGGCGATTTCGGGAACATCACTGAAGCCACTATCTTTTGTGATTCGAAATATGAAGATGGCATCATGCAAGTGGATGCCACAAAAAAAATCAACTCCTGCACAGCGGACGTCGTGTGGGGCTTCGATAACACCTGCTACGTGGGCGACCCTGCCGAGCTGATCGCGAAAATAAATGACGGCCAATCCTACAAATGGAAAGTGGGATTGGAGATGAATTCAGCCTCTCTACAAGAGAACGGCAATACAATTCGCTTCACAGGAATTGATCAATGGCCTTTACGGGAGTCCAGTATCGACCCTTGCACTCAAGCTTTTTTCAATGAGAAGACTCTACTGAACTGATCTCCCTGCCGCATCACCGCCCCCCCCTTTTGACCAGGAAGCATCGGGTGCTGCAGGCGATTCGTCCCATCCTCAAAAATGCTATGCTCCGGCTAGCTTCCCTCTGGCGACAGAGGTATGAATCAGGGATGAGTAAAAATAAGATCCATAGAATCGCATTAACAGGTGGTCCCGGCGCCGGTAAAACCACCGCCGCCGATCTTGTGCGAAGAGAAATCGGAGAAAAAATCATTGTTGTACCAGAAGCAGCGACCATGATCTTTGCCGGCGGCTTTCCAAGGTCGAATGACGTCGAATCCAAAAAAGCGACTCAAGAAACCATTTATCACATACAAAAAAACCTGGAGATGGTGCAAGCCAAAAGGTTTCCCAACCGAACGCTGCTTTGCGACCGGGGCACCCTCGATAGTACGATTTACTGGCCGCATACGATCGATGACTTCATGAAAACCGTAGGCACATCTATTGAAAAAGAGCTGCAGCGCTACGATGCTGTGATTTTTTTTGAATCAGCAGCGGTCAGAAAACAGTCCGTCATCGAAGATGGCAACCCCTACAGAAACGAAACTATCGAAGAAGCGGCGAAACTCGACGCTGACTTAAAAGCCATTTGGTCCCAACACCCCAACTTTCATTTCATCCCGAATGACCAGTCCTTTTTAAAAAAAGTGACGGCGGCGATTCATTGTATTCTCGATATGATTGACTCTTGAGTCTGCACCCAAGCACCCATCGACCGACAGATCTAACAAACCACCGTCTTTATAATGTGACGCGAGGACTTTATTATTTCTCGTGTAGGTCTATTATAAAATGGGTCAAATCTCTCGATTGCTTTTCGGTCAAAAAGTCTCTCCACATCGGCATATTTCCCTTGCCCTGTTTGATTTGCACTAAGATGTAGGTATCACTTAAGCCTGAGGGAAGCTTCGTAAGGTCGGCCGGAGCTATTTTTAAAGCTTTGGCTAAGGAACCGTCTCCGCGACCCTTTTCACCATGACACTTCTGGCAGTGATGAAGATAGAGCTGCCGCCCTCTCTGTATTGAGTCCTGGTCGCGAGACTCCACCTTGGTGGTGAAAGGTTTCGAAAAATAAGCCCACCCATGACGAAAGCTCTCTTTCGAGATATCAACATCGATATCCAAGCCTCCGCCACTGGGAGAGATTGAATTCACCGTACAGCCTAATAATAGTATCAAAGGTAAAAGGTATAACTTCACCATCAGTCCCCCAGTTCGTTGATCTCCTTTTTACAGGTTTTAAAACCAAACAAAGAGTATGCCGGGCAAACTCCAACCAGCGCCGTTCCAATTGGCAAGACGCCGACAAGGCCCCAATAACTCCCATAAAAATAACCAGCACCAAGAATCCCAACACCAACAAAAATTCGCAATAGTTTATCAATTTGCCCCACATTTTTCAAAATCGACCTCCCGGTTCTTACGTTCGTTTACTAATGAGCGAGGGCACTTACCCTCAATGTATTATCGTACTACTTTATTAATTAACGGTTTGGTGAAATGAAACACCAGCATGCCGGCAACCATGGCTCCAACAAATACAATACTTTCTTTGTTACCAGACGCTAAGCTGACAATGCCCGGTCCTGGGCAATACCCGCCCAAACCCCAACCCGCTCCAAACAGCATAGCTCCCAAGATCAAGCGCACGTCGAGATCCGAATTATTGGGTAAGTGAAACTGATCTGCCAAAATGGGAGAGCTTCGCTTGGTGATCATTGGAAAAAACAAAGCATGAAAGCCGATCGCGCCAATCATCACAAAAGCTAATGAAGGGTCCCACTCTCGAAACAAATCGAGAAACCCCACCACCTTTTGAGGCTGGGTCATTCCCGACACCCCAAGCCCCAAGGCAAACAGCACACCCACAACAAACGGAACCCAATTTTTCACCATCAACTCCCCACCAGAAATACAACCAAAACACCGATCGCTATAAAAGTGAGGGTCGCCGAAATCGAACGCAACGAAAAACGACTGATTCCGCAAACCCCGTGACCACTGGTGCAGCCATTGCCAAGCAAGGTGCCATACCCTACCAGAAAGCCAGCCAACGCCACGCGAGACAGACTGTAATCAAGAGTGTTGGCGAGGCTTGTTGGATAAAAAATGCTCAAGCAAACACCGCCGATGACAAGACCGAAAAGAAACGCGCCTCTCCAGCCTCGGTCGCCCTTGCGAAACAGCATAAAATTATAGGTGATGCCGCTAATCCCTGTGACTCGGCCCTTGGCAAGCAACATAATCGTCACAGCCAGACCGATAAGCAAGCCTCCGACCAGGGCATACAAAAATTCACTATTAATGCTCAACACTATTTAACCCCTTTTCTCTTGCCGCTTTCGTGGCCCCCGTTGGGTCCAGAGCTTACCACCTTTGATACCACTGCATCTACCGAAGAGTCTCTCACTATTATCAGCGCTGGGAGGTCTTAAGTTTTTCACCCTATTCCAAACCATTCAGAACTTCCGCTAAGCGCGCTATCATCGTTGTCGGCGAAATTGTCACTGGGTGGTTCTGGGCCAACTTCCTGTGAACATCTACCGCCATAGCACTGGCCAATCTCGCATCCCTGTCGCGGGCAGAAAAGGCTGCAATGATCCCACAAAGAATGTCGCCACTGCCTGCCGTCGCTAACGTGGGTGAGTTCCAAGTTGCCAGCAAAGTGGTATGCTTTTGCTGAGCGATGAGCGTGTCGTACCCTTTGGCAACAACCAGTCCTGCACTTTGACTAATAAAACTCTGGGTTTTCTCCCACTTGTTTTCTCCATCAAGAAAACTCAGACGTTTTAATTCACCCCAATGGGGTGTGATCACAAAATTCGACCGGTCACGCAGTTCCTCCGACAAAAGAAATTCGTCTTGTAGGCAGCCACCATCAAAAATGTAGTGCGTGTCTTCGTTCAACGGAAACGAAAAATCAATGGACTCTTGGTGCCACCCCGAACCCAAAACAAGGCTCTGCGCCTTTTCATTTTCAAGCAGGCCCAGCAAACTGGATCGGCTGTCATAGGGCGAAAAGACCAGATGGGGGTAACGAATTTGACACTCTTTTAACAAAGATTGAGGACAATGCACTTTCACGTATCCGGCACCAGCCCCTTGCGCAGCCAAGGCCACCATCAGACCCGCACCAGGAAAGTCCTCACTTAAAACAACAGCGACCTTACCCCGGCTGTATTTGCTATCGGTCATGGTTGGCGACAACACAGAAAAGTCATAACTCGGCAATGCCTGGGTCGCAATGTTTTCACGTTTAATGAAATTTTGGAGAGAAGGCACATCAACCACTTGGATATCACCACAAAAGCCACGGCCTGGCAGCAGATATAGGCCTCGCTTGGGGGCGGCGACCGTCAATGTGACATCGGCCATAAATGCTCCGGGATAAATATCTCCGGAATCACACTGAACTCCCGTCGGTATATCAATGGCAACTCGCCCACACGAAGCGCCGTTAATTTTATCAAGCCACTCGACAAGCTCACTCGGCAGAGGGCGACAGAGACCGGTGCCATAGAGACCATCAATCACCCAGTCGTACTCATGGAAGTTTCGACCATCCAAAGAATCTACGACGACAATGCCCGGTGGCCACTCAGTGGCCGAGCGTTTGGTTTCGCCGGCTTCGAAGAGATCAACCCCAAAGTTATTCTCAGCAAGAAGCCGACAAACCACCGCAGCATCATCACCATTGTGCCCGGGCCCCAATAGACCAAGGATCTTCTGCTTTGGCTCGATGAGTCTCTCAAGGCTCTGGAACAATGCCTTGCCAACAGCATTGATAAGATCGTCCAGGGCAACTCCCGAGCCTAACACCTGCTTGTCGAGACTTCGAACCTCTTCACTGCTCAATAGCTCCATCTATGCCCCCTTATGCGCTGAACCTAGAGCGTCGTTGATGGGCTCTTCGAGAAATACGCCAATGCATCTGTCGCGGTAAATATTCCCCATTTGGATGACGGGGTGGCAGAGACGATGACGCTCCCAATCTTTTTTTGATGCATCAACATGGCGACCTGAAAGACGTCCTCATCGGGCTGCACGATGACAGGCTCATCCGTCATGATCTCTTCGACTTTGACATCGCGGGATTGCAATACCTTTTCAACCTGACGAAGATCACGATCACTCAAAACGCCCACAAGATGACCTCCATTGAGGACTGGCAAATGATGACAAGAAAACTCAGCCATCATTGCTTTAGCCTTTGATATTGGTAAATCCTGACCGATGGAATGGGGCATTGATGTCATAAAGTTCTTAACGGGTACGGACATAATCTCTCCTCTTATTTTAAAATTTTACAAACTCTCTTTAAAAAGATCGCGCTGAATCAGTTCATCGGGCTCATAAATATCTTTGGCGCGACCCAAGATTTGATGGTCCAGGGGAATAATGGCTGCATGGCTTTTATCTGTGTACTCGAACTGCCCTAAGACATATTTCATAGCGTTCAAACGGGCTCTCTTTTTATCATCCGACCGCACCACGATCCATGGGCTATTGTCTTTGTCACTGTAATAAAACATGGATTCTTTCGCCTCGGTGTAGTCTTTCCATAAACCAAGGGAGGCCACGTCCATAGGACTCAGCTTCCATTGCTTGAGTGGGTCATGGGTTCTGGCTATAAATCTCCGGATCTGCTCTTCGCGACTGACCGAAAACCAAAACTTGATGAGTTTTATGCCACTGTTGACAAGCATTTCCTCGAAAATAGGAACGTGTTGAACAAACAGTTGATACTGCTCCGGGGAGCAAAAGCCCATGACCTTCTCGACACCGGCTCTGTTGTACCAAGATCTATCAAAAAAAACGATCTCACCATCCGTGGGAAGATGTCGAATGTATCGCTGGAAATACCACTCGCCCAATTCTTGAGGACTGGGCTTTTGCAACGCCACCACACGGGCGCGCCTCGGATTGAGGTGCTCAGTGAAACGCTTGATTGTCCCGCCCTTTCCGGCCGCGTCTCGGCCTTCAAAAACCAGCACAACCTTCTGCCCGGTCTCTCGAACCCAACGCTGCAGCTTCACCAGCTCAATCTGTAGGATCTTTTTTCTTTCAATGTAGATCTTGCGCCGCATTTTCGTTTGATAGGGATAGCGCTCATTCACCATCTGACTTAAGGGGGTGTTGCGTGCCCTCTCTAGAACCTCAGGAGGCACGTTGTATCGACTAGCCACATCACCCAAGTTTCCAGAGGCCACATCTTTTAGTTTTTTTAATAATTCTGTTGAATTGTCGAGTTCCAAGCCAAAACGTCCTTTAAATAAATCCATTGCAAAGGCTCTTCAAAACTTACGGTTTTTCAGAGCCTAAATTTTGCAAAGACCATAGCGCATTCCTCGCAACAAGGGTACCCAACCCGTGTCGAGCCCCCCTGCAGAAGAATCTTGTTTATTTCGGCTCGCTAGCCTCAACACCCTTTTGATAGGTCTCGTAAATATAGACAGGCATCGGCAGCTCCCCTAGAGCACCTTCTAGCAAAGGCTTCACCTCACCCCAGTCCAATCCTCCGACACCAGTGGCAAGTTTCGTGAGAGCCAAACTCTGAAAGTCTTTTTTCTTAAGCTCTTTGAGCAAGCTCTTCAGGCAATGATTAATATTGGATGTTGTGGCCTTGCCCGGATGGCTGTTAACGGAGGCTGGGGCCGCCTGGGTCAAAAGGTTAACAATGGCTGGGCCGTGTGTGCCACGCCAGGTCCACAATTCGCCTTCGGAGGGATTCTCTAGCCTGCAAAAGTGCCGAAAATCTTTGTAAAGCGCCGGCCAGTTTTCGCGAAGGCTGAGAGCAAGTCCTTGCTTAAAGTCATCTCCGGGGGCGACACCATGAGCCAAGGCGTCCGCTTTCGTTAATAGAATGTCGCCAGATACATAATGAATCATAAACTATCCTTCCTTTTGCGGCCTTGGGCCACTCTTGCAAAAATAAATCGTTTAACGAGACAAAAAGTCCCGAAAAGCAAGCGAACTCGCTCATCCCCCTTAAAGGTATCAAAAAACGTACCAGAGTCTTTTGCCCCATCTTGAGTGGCGACTGCGCATACAAATCCTCGCAAGACAGGGCAGCAATGACTGCTGACTCGATAAGAGATTGTAAAACAAGAGGACTCGTGCCCCCCTTCGAAAGTCCGGAGACAAGAGGATTGGCGTGAGAGCAAGGCGTTTGCTCAAATCATAGTCTTAACCTCTGAGAGGTTTACGAAGTGCGGTCATCAAGAGATCTCACATGAAAGAAAAAGGAACCTTATGACTTAATGAAGTATCCATTCGCCCCAGGCCGATGCTGACCTGAGGACAAAGAGGATGACTTATAAATCTCTCCAACTACCAGCGGCAGATAGTGGCTGCGACATCTGAGACAGATCCCTTGTTTTCGACAACATGGGAAATATGTCGATCGATCTCTCCCGAAGTGGGTTCGCGGCCCTGACAACGTTGATAGATGTCTGAAAGGTCTTCACCAAGCGCCTGTATATAGTCGTAGTCAGTTTCCGGTTGCCCGGCGAAAGTCGCTTCATTACACGACGAGTACCTCGACAGCATCGGCTTGATATTAACAACTCGCGTTCTGACCTGATTGGCCCAACAAAAAATTCTTTGTTTTTGGCAATAAAATGACGAGCCCTCTTTATAGCGTCCTCGATTCGGACGCTGAAGTCCCGAGTTCACACGAAATCGAGTCACATAGCCTTCGCGAGAGGACAACGTTCTACCGATGCCACTGCTTTGCGCTGAGCAGGTGAAAAGTCTTAAATTGTCTAGGTCGTAATTGGGCTGATACTCTGGAGGCTCCCCAAGAGATTGGGCCTCAGGTGACTTTTTAAGATAGTCTTTCGCCTGAGTACCGGTAATGTTCTTATTCAAAATATGAGTGCTCCAAAAATCCAATCCGGCCGCATCAGGCTCTCTCTGTAAGTAAAGCTGGTAAAAATCAGTCAACTCTTTTTCAACGAGCTCTTGTTGAAAACTACGGCTGGCCACTGAGCTTTTTGACATTTCACAGTCGCCAGTTCCGCAATCGCCAGAAGCTTGTAACTCGAAATCGCCATTTCCGCCATAACCGGAGTCCTGTGATGGACTGCAATTGATAAACCCAACGGACATTAAGGCCGTCACAAAGATGGTAAAGATTTTTTTTTGCATTGTTCCCCCGTGCAAAGATGATGAATATAATCCGAACTTGCACTTAAAAGTTAACACGTCGACCAAAGTCTACAAAAAGAGATTCTCAATCTGAGTCGATGATAAAATCTTTTTTTTCAGAGTAAATACAGGTGGTTGTGAGAAAGAGAAACCTGTCAAAAGGTTAGCTTTATGCCGAACTCTTGAACAGCCAGGTAGCAACCTCTGCGACAGCAGAGGTCGTAACTTTATGATGAAACCTAGAAGTTAGCGATGAGTCGAGCATCCACAGTAAAGAGCATCAAGTTGAGGGGGGAAACTCTTGGAGAGCCGACATTAGAGTAACTTGTGTCCATAGAGACATAATGGAGTTGTCCGTAGACTCCAAAAGAGAGTCCTTGAGTCACAGGCCGCTTGATCCCTCCACCAAGCTCCACATGAAGAGGAAGACTCGAATCAATGCTAAAATCATCCCCCGAAGACAAGGGGATTAAAAAACGACCGTAGAGCTCGTAATTCCAAACTGGATTCGAATCCAACATGTAAGCCAGTCCAAAATGAGCGTTGTAAACGTTGTTATCAAAATACAATACATCTTGAAATCCCGCCCGTTCGCGCAAGTAGGGTAATTGCTGCAACTGAATCCCGAAATCAAAGCCAAGCTTTTGCTTCGTTAATCTCAAGAAGTCAGAAAACCAAACAGCCCCCACCTGCGCTTCAAGCCAGTTGAAATCGTCACCGACGACAGTCCCGGCACCAGGAGGAGAAGCTAAGTCAGTGGTGGACCCCGAAGTGCTTCGAACCGCGCCCCGCACTAATATTTTAGATGAATAACGCCAATCCAAGCCAAAGCGAAAAATCGGCACCGAAAGTGTACTTCCAGAAGCATTGTAGGCGTACCCTGGGCCGGTGATGTCATTGCTCATTGAAAAATAAGACAGACCCAAACCACCCCAAGCCTCAATTTTAGAATCGTCGTAGCCTTTGCGGCCATCACGGTCTTGGATAATTTGCCCATAATCATTTTTTCTCGAGTAATAGTTTTCATCACGATCGATCTTTGAGATCTCTTCATCGGCGGCCCGAAAGCTCTCTTCGACGGCTTTGAAGTTGTTGGCCTTCCCCTTGCTTGGAACACGAAAGTTCAAGCTCGATGTCTTCCAACCTTTACCTTTTTTGACTTGAATAGGAATTTCAACCGCCACGGTCGGCAAATACAGATCAAACCCAAAAGCGCCCAATGAATCGACAGTGATGGGAAACTGCACTCGGTGTTTTTGAGGTATTTTCGCCCATCGCGACTTGCCGTCATCGAGATAAAGTTTCACTTGATTTTTTTTAATTCGAACCATGGTGCCAGCCTCGGCTTTACCTGAAAAATGAATCACTCGCCGATTTGGTCGGGCTAACTTTTCAGGCACCACTTCGGGCTCACTCCATTGCACTCGAGCCTCCGCAAAAGCGACAAAAGTAAGCATGAGTGGAAGAATAAAAAGATGGGCTGCGATTTTCATTGATAGTCCCCTTGGTGCATTTTCACGAAGCAAAGCCCCACGAATTGAGGAGCCAATCTATTGTTTCTCCATTTTGACTAAAAGCACCCCAAGGTTCAAGAATGGCGCCCTGTCGCTATGCGCTAATTGCGGAATACTTGAGATTCTAGGGCAACCTCAAGAGTATCAGGCAGCTCCGAGTAGAAATCAAAGCCTGACAAGGATTCCACCTCGTCGACAGTAACCAAAAAATCTGATGGGTGGGCACTATTTGCATGAGTTTTATTTTCAATCAGAAAAGCTTTCGTGATCTGAGACTCTGGAAAATAAGCGACCTTAAAATACCAGCGTGGAACACTCACCCCCGATGCTATCGTTGGTAGACTCGAGTTCAACACACCAGCCGTGACGACATGGGCCCTGCCATGGACACGAACCAGATTACGTAAGTGCATCTCAATGGAAGCCCAGATACGTCGATTAAAGTTTGGCACCTGGGGCGACATATTGGTCATATAAAACGTGTCGTTCATTGCTTTGTAGTTAAGTTTCATATCAGCGGCGGGCAACAAATGGCCCCTGTCATAACCCGACCCTCGATAGTCAGAGCTGTAAACAGGATCAACAAGGTTGGGGTCGAATCGATAGTTGTTGGTGCGTTTTTGCTTACCGCTAATGGATTCATTATTCAGCTCGTGCTTCACCCAGGATGCTTGTCTGTGTTGAGGATCGTAGCAAATGCTATAGTAAGTGTAGTCAATAATCTGGGGACAATGACCCCTGGGAAGATACTCCGTCTGTGCACCCGCAGCCGCACTGACAAACATCAAACTAAAAAGGCTCGCAAACCAGTGAGTCTTGATGAGTCCCTCCTTGGACCGATGCCTCTTTTTACCATAGGCCGTCCAGCAAGACTCTCGCCCCCTCGAATTTCAGACGTTGGTCTGGATAAAGTCTCTCTTCTAAAGAGTTACGAGAATCATCGAAACTAAAGAGATTAAATCCAAAATCTTTTTTCTTTTTATTATTCTTTCTACAGTACTTTCCCAATTGAGTTTGGAAAACCACAACTTTGAAAACTTAAAAAATGGCTTTCTAAATACAAGAGTGAATTCAGTCGATACTCACAGACTTATTCGGCGTTGAGCTTGTCGAGAATGGTTTGAGCCAAGGACTCGGTCACTCCTTGCACTTCGCAAAGCTCACCGACACTGGCCTGCTTTATGGACTTTACGGAATCAAATGTGGTGAGCAGTCTCTTTGTTATCGTCGGTCCAAGCCCCTTGATTTTGTCCAGCTGACTCGAAAAGGACTTATCATCTCGCAACTTTCGATGAAAACTAATGGCGAAGCGGTGAGCTTCGTCTCTTAAGCCGACCAAAAGCTTGAAGGCCTCGGACCCTTCCGCAAAAGTGACCGGGTTCTGTCGACCGGGCAGGTAAAATCGCTCCATGGACTTTTCCACCTGCTCTCCCTTAAAGTTTCGCTTGGTTCGTTCTTTCGCGAGACCGGCCACAGGAATGTAGCTCTTCCCTTTATCCTTAAGCACTTGCACCGCGACGTTTAATTGTCCTTTACCGCCATCAATAATAATAAGGTCAGGCTCATCCCACTCTTCGTGATCCAAACGTCGGCCCAACACCTCGGCCATGGCGGCATAGTCATCGCCGCCCGTTTTACTCTTAATTTTGTAGCGACGATAATGCTCTTTGGCGAGAGATCCGTTTTCGGCAACCACCTGTGATCCGACGCTCTCTTCACCTTGGAAATGCGAAATATCGTAACACTCAATACGGTTGGGTGGCTCCTTGAGATGCAACTTTTTGGCGATGAGCTGCAACCCCTCTTGCTTCTTGCGAGACTTCGATACCTGATTGTCAAAATGGCTCTTGGCATTTTTATTAGCCATTTCAATTAATTTTTGTCCCTGCTGGTGGGTCGGAAACATGATGTTGATCTCCGGATGCCCGCGGTGGGCAAAGACCTCTTCGAGCAGCTTAATAATATCTCGGCCCAGATCAATCGGCAGATAGATTTCGTCGGGTACGATATTGTCTTGGTAGTATTGGTTGATAAAAGAGGTCAACCATTCCCTAGCATCGTCTTTGTCAGACGTGGGGTCCACCTGACTGAAAAACTGGTTGCGCTGGCCGATCACGCGCCCCTGACGAATGTGGAGAGTTTCTATAAGGACTCCCCTTTCGTCGCCAAAAAAACCGATAACATCTTGGTTGTTTGTGGCCTGGGCATTGATGACCGCTTGTCGCTCGAGCACTCGTTCGATAGCCGCGATACTGTCTCGAAAACGCGCCGCCAGTTCAAACTTCTCTTCTTCTGCCAATTCGAACATCTGCTTCTTTAGTTTTTTTACAACGGTGGTGGCTTCTTTTTCTAGAAACCTTTTGGCTTTTTTGACTTGATTCCCGTAAGACTTTTCGTCAACCAGATCCACGCAGGGAGCAGTGCAAGCGCCAATTTGATGGGTCATGCAAGGGCGCTTGCGAGACTTCATAAAATGATCAGCACAGTCGCGGATCTGAAACGACTGATTCAGAAAGCGCATTGTGTGGCGCACCACATACCCGCTGGTATAGGGGCCAAAATACTTTGAGCCATCATTCAACACCTTGCGAGCCAAGTAAAATCTGGGGAACGCGTCAGAAAGGCTTAACCGAATGTAGGGGTAAGCTTTGTCATCCTTGAGACGAATGTTGTAGCGAGGGCGATGCTTCTTAATAAGAGAGGCTTCGAGAAGAAAGGCTTCTGCCTCGGTTTCTGTCAGTATATAGTCAATGCTTTCGATGTTCCGAACCAACAGTTGAGTTTTACTATGATCTAGGTTCGGATTGAAATAGCTGCGCACGCGATTGCGAAGTCTCTTAGCTTTTCCAACGTAGATAATCTTATCGTTGGCATTTTTCATCAGGTAGACGCCCGGGGTCTGTGGAAAGTCCACAACTTTTGATTTGATACGCTCAATGCGCTCGGCCGATTTAGACATCAGGCTCCCGAGCCCACGCTGCCATCAAGAAGGGTCAACTGCAACAGCTCCAAGCGTTTAATTTTATCACGAAACCGGGCCGCTTCTTCAAACTCTAGATTCTCAGACGCTTTTTTCATTTTACTACGAAGGTCAGCCAATTCTTTATCCATGGCCTTGGGCTCCTGCAAAAGACTGTCCCGATCTTGTTTCACACCCTTGCGAGTTGAATGCGATTCGTAGATTTCAACCAGCCCCTCAGAAATCCGTTTTTTAATGGTTTGTGGAGTGATGCCGTGCTCTTTATTGTATTCAATCTGAATTTGTCGCCGGCGAGCGGTCTCATCCATGGCCTTTCTCATGGAATCGGTCACACGATCCGCGTACAAAATAACTCGGCCGTCGGAGTTTCGGGCCGCCCGCCCGATGGTTTGTATCAGTGAACGCTCGGATCGCAAAAACCCCTCTTTGTCGGCGTCTGTAATGGCCACCAAACTGACCTCTGGAATGTCCAAGCCCTCGCGCAGAAGGTTAATTCCAATTAAAACATCGAACAGGCCCAGGCGTAGATCCCTAATAATCTCGCTACGCTCCACGGTCTTAATATCACTGTGTAGGTATTTTACTTTTACACCAATACTACTAAAGTAATTGGTCAGATCTTCAGAACTCTTTTTGGTCAGAGTGGTGACAAGCACCCGCTCTTTCTTTTTCACTCGTATGCGGATTTCATCTAAAAGATCGTCAACCTGGGAAGTGGCTGGTCTCACTTCAATAATCGGGTCCACCAACCCTGTGGGTCGAATGATCTGCTCTACGAATTCGCCACGACAAACTTCTTTCTCGTAGTTCCCCGGTGTGGCGGATACATAAAGAACCTTATCTGTGAGTTTTTCAAATTCTTGAAAATTGAGAGGTCGATTGTCGAGCGCTGATGGCAAGCGAAACCCATGTTCCACAAGAGTCATCTTGCGGGCCCGGTCGCCTCGGTACATTCCACCAATCTGAGGTACAGTCACATGGGATTCATCAATAAAGGTCACAAAATCATCCGGAAAATACTCGAGCAAAGTCGGAGGCGCTTCGCCATCGGCTCGTCCAGTGAAGTGGCGCGAGTAGTTCTCAATGCCCTGGCAGAAGCCCAGCTCTTCGATCATCTCGATATCATAGTAGGTGCGTTGCTCGAGACGCTTGGCCTCGTCATACTTCATAGATTCTTTTAAAAAGGCCAAGCGTTGTTGCAGCTCCGCCTGAATGGTCTTGATAGCGGCTTTCTGGCGCTCTTCCGTGTTCACATGATGACTGCCAGGGTAAATAGCGATCTGATCAAGCTCTTCGAAAACCTCACCGGTTAAAGGGTCAAACCAACAGATTTTCTCCACAAAGTCACCGAAGAACTCAATACGAATCACCTTTGAGTCTTCATAGGGGGGGAACACATCGACCACGTCACCCCGCACCCGAAAGGTGCCGCGATGAAAATCGTGATCCCCACGGGTGTACTGAATCCGCACAAGCTCTCTCAAAAGGTGATCACGCTTCATCTCTGTGTTACTAACGACCTGAACCAGCATCCCCTCGTAGGCCTCAGGGCTCCCTAGGCCGTAGATACACGAAACACTACTAACAATGATCACATCTCGCCGATCGAGCAGTGAATGGGTGGCCGAGTGGCGCATGCGATCGATCTGTTCGTTCACAGCAGAGTCTTTTTCGATATAGGTGTTTGTCGCCGGTATATAGGCCTCCGGCTGATAGTAGTCATAATAACTGACGAAGTACTCAACCGCGTTGTTTGGGAACAGGTCTTTAAACTCCACAAACAACTGGGCTGCGAGAGTCTTGTTCGGAGCCAAGATCAAGGCGGGCTGGTTGAGTTCAGCAATCACGTGAGCCATGGAAAAGGTCTTTCCACTCCCCGTCACGCCCAACAGCGTCTGCTGTTTTTCTCCATTTCGAAAGTTTTCAACCATCTTTGCGATGGCCTGGGGCTGATCACCCGCCGGCTGAAACTCACTTTCTATTTTAAATAACTTTTTCACCAAAGCCTCACTGTAAAAATTAGAGGGCCGCCAAGGCCTTATCCACGCGGCGAAGCAGCGACTCGCGCTCCACCAAGGGAACTAACATTTTAAGATCCGCTCCATGGGGCTTGCCAATAATGGCCACACGAATTGGCATAAACAAATGTTTGCCTTTCACACCAACGGCATCTTTAACCTGATTCTGCATCTCGCCAAATTCATCGGCGGTCAAATACATGCCGGACTGGCCTTTGATTTGTGCTCGCCATGCTTCGAACACCGCTTTGGTGGTTTCCCACTCTAAAACTTCAGTCGCTTCGTCTGAGATTTCAAAATACTTTTCATCCACAGGGCGAAACAGCTCAATGGCATCCAACAGAGTCTCCATCTTGGTCTTAAAAATCGTGAGGGACTTATCAATAAAGTCTTCACTCTCGGGCAGACTGATATTTTCTTTTTCAAACAAGGGGCCCAGAAGCTCCCATAGTTTTTGATGGGGCAAGGCTCTTAAATGGGTGGCGTTCATCCACTTGAATTTTTCTTCATCGAAAACAGCCCCCGCTGTATGAAGACGTTTCACATCAAACTTATCGATCAACTGGTCTCGACTAAAAACCTCCTCATCGCCGCCGGCCGACCATCCCAGAAGAGCCACAAAGTTCAAAAGAGCCTCCGGCAAATAACCCATTTCATGATACTGGTGACAACTTGTGGCCCCATGACGCTTGCTTAGCTTTTGTTTGTCTTGCCCCAAGATCAACGACATATGACCAAACTCAGGCGCTTCAAACCCAAGGGCGTCGTAAATCATTTTCTGGCGAAGAGTGTTACTTAAGTGCTCCTCTGCACGAAAAACATGGGATATCTCCATCAAGGCATCATCGATCGCGCAACAAAAGTTATAAACCGGCATTCCATTGGAGCGCATGATAATAAAGTCACCCACCATGTCTTCGGGCAAACGAACCTCACCCCGTACTAGATCGTTGATAACGTGCTCTCCCCCGCCATCCACCTTAAAGCGAACGGCGGCCGATGCACCAGAGGCCACTTTCTCTCTCGCCTCAGTGAGGTCTAAAATAGTCTCGGGCCGTGGGATACGAGTGAACTTTTCACCTGAGGCTTGCTTGATTTGCTCTAGCTCTTCGTCGGTTCGAAAATCGTAATAGGCAAAGCCTTTTTCGAGCAATTGATCACAGTGTTTTCGATAAAGATCCAAGCGCTGACTTTGCCGGTAAGGACCGTAGTCTCCTTTTGATTCTAAGGTCGTCGAATCAACGCCTTCGTCCCAGTCTAAGCCAAGCCATTTTAAGTCATCCAACTGCATGCGTAATGACTCATCGGTGCTGCGCTCAAGGTCCGTGTCTTCAATTCGCAGAATAAAAGTTCCACCTTGGTTTTTCGCAAACAAGTAATTGTAGAGAGCGGTGCGAGCGCCACCCACATGCAAGTAGCCGGTGGGGCTGGGGGCAAATCGAACTCGAATTGGGCGGGCCATAGGGTCTCCTCTTGTGGTGCTTTTAATATAACCGAAAAAGCTACCATCCGGGGGGCCGAGAACTCAAGTCCTTACTTCAAAAAGCCTTGCTTACGCAGCTCCCGTTTTATAACAGTGGCATAAAATCGATGAGAAGCCGCGTTAAGGTGAGAGTTGTACTTGTGAATTTGTCGATCCCGAGGAGCCTGGGCGACAGTGTCTGAAACATCAACTTAATCAATCACCACTCCAGACATAGAAAAGGTGCTAACCATCAGCCTATCGAAAAAAAGCCGACGGGTGTCGGCTTTTTCCATAGTCATTGATTGAAGAGCAGTTTAAGCTTCTTTTTTCTCAACTCCAAAGATCGCTTTGACTTCTTCAGTCTCTAGCTCTTTTTTAGTGGTGGCTAAAGAAAGCTCAGTGATAAGGAGCGTGCGAGCGGTGTCTAGCATTTTACGCTCACCGAAGCTTAACTCTTTATCCACTTTTAACAAAAATAGGTCTCTCAACACCTCAGCAATCTCATATACAGAGCCCGTCTTGATTTTCTCCATGTATTCGCGGTATCGACGGTTCCAGGTCTGGTTATCAATTTTTACGTCGGTCTCTTGCAAGATGCCCAAAACCTTTGAGGCTTCATCTTTCGATATAATTGGACGGAGACCCACATTTTTAGCGTTGGCTTTTGGAACCATGATTTTCATGCCGGTTTCAAGAATTTTAATTGAGTAAAAAACTTGGGTACAACCCATCATTTCTTTTTGCTCAACGGCGACGACTTCACCCACTCCATGGCCGGGATACACAGCATTATCTCCAACCTTAAAAACATCATCTTTTACTTCACCCATTGGTCCTCCGTTTACGATCGCTTTTATATCATTTATGACACACTAGGGCAATAGACAAAGTGACGATTATTGTTTCGTCGCAAAATAGTTTTCTGTAATTATTTCAGGTATGTAGAGAGTATAGTCAAAGTCATGCCTCTACTATAGGCAGAAGCCATTTGACGGTCACTTACCGTAGGCATAGCTTTTGATCCATTGATCCAATCCTCCGTCTAACTTTTTAACAAGCCTGAACTTTCTCCATGGGTCGCAACGACAACCCATAAAAAAAACCCCGACTGCAAACAGCCGAGGTCAACAAAGATAGGAGAAAAATGGGTCTTAAAGTGGGCTGGCAATTAGGGCAAATGGAACACCGCCGTTTTTCGTTGTCGGCGTGTTCACACCCACCACTCGAAACTCAAGTTGTCCAGTTACACCTTCCACTTCAAGGTACTCATGATTATTTATGGTGGATGTTCCACTGGCGATCAGTTGGCCATCTTCATAAACCTCAAGGTCTAAATTGTTAACGAGGGCGCGGCTCGCACTCGCGGCACCTGGAGCATCCGTATAGATCAATGTGACCTTGGCTCCACTCCAATTGCCCACTTGCATGCTACCAAAGCCGCCGGCGCCCACGGCACCGTCCATCAGTGCGCCATCAAAGTTGGTCGCCGGATCCATATTCACCCGACCAAACCCTTGATGGGGATTGGGGCGAGTGGCTAGCATCTCTTGGCCCGTGGCTTTGCCACTAGCGCCAAACTGACCCGGGTAAAGATCCGTCGCCGTATGCATAAGCATTCCTTTAACAAGGGCGGCCGAAGGATTGGTGAATCCCAATTCCACCAAATATTGCCTCACCACGGCAGCACCACCAGCAACCAACGGAGTACTCATAGAGGTTCCACCCGACCAAGAGTAATCTTGGTTCAAGGCGCCCCACAATTCACTGGCACCGTCCACTTGCGAGCGCACACTTAAAATATTTGCTCCAGGAGCCACAACATCGGGCTTCATTCTTTTATCATCAGTAGGTCCTCGAGAACTGAAGGCCGCAATACCATCGATATTATTGGAAAGAGTGTCACTGGCAATGGGCTCGGCCGAAAACAACGGATCACCATTTTGCTTTTTCAACTGCCCCAAAGGACGCTGAATACCACCGTCAGACACCAAGTTTTCCGAGGCTCCCACAGACAGTACGTTTTTGGCGGTGGCCGGAGTACCTATAGAGTCTTCATCGACGCGACCGTCGTTGTTCTCATCTTGGCCAGAGTTCCCTGCGGCAAACATAAGGAGCATTTCAGGATTGTTCCACATGAACTCATCCACTGTGACAGCGAAGTTGTCATAGGCGCCAAGATTTTGTGGCGATCCCCAAGAGTTGGTGTGAATACGCGCTCCATCAGCCAAAGCATCGGCGAACATCTTGGTAATGTCTTGTGGTGGAATCATATTGTTTAACAACTGCGACCACATACCTCCAGCGATCAGTTGAGCTTCGTAAGCGCCCCCTTGAAGAGTGCCCCCTGAGGCTTGACCGTTTCCGGCAATGGAGCCGGCAACATGGGTTCCATGCCCCATAGGGTCGTTCCAGCTCACAGACAACAAGCCGTAGGCGTAGCCCTTGGCCACTTGTCCCTGAAAATCTGGGTGAATGCTCGCTGCATTTCCAGAATCAAGACCCGTGTCTGCAAAACCCACCAACTGGCCACGACCGGTGTAACCACGGTTCCAAGCCGCTTCAAAGTTCATCACCTTAGTTCCCGATTCGTATCCATCTAAGTCATTGACCGTTTTTCTTGAAGCCGCATCTATAAAGTCTGACGCGATTTCAAAGTTTTGGAATTTCAACTCCGGATAAGGCTCGATCCATTCAACACCATCCATCTGGCTGATGGCTTCAACAGCACTCAATGGTGCTACCAAGCCAATACCTTTACCGGCAGCGTATTTTAGAGTTCCCAATTTCTGTACTTGCTCTTTCAACTGCTGGGTGGCGCTGTCACTGAAGGTGCGAATGGAAATTTTCTCTAAAACCGCCTGGTTCATGTGATCGATCACGCCAAATTGAGGTGAGACCTTAAAAGTAGGCGCATAGGGTAAGACCGCTTGCACTCCTCTTTGGGTCTGTAGTTGGTCCATGGTGACCGCGCTGGCCTTTACTATATAGGCGTCGTCGGGAATATAACGAATCACTTCGGCTCCCAACTGCTGCAACATGGTCTTGTCTTGCTCAGTGATCACTTGATGAAACTGCACCACGTGGTAGTTCGTTGCAGAGTCCGTCGCAAAACGAGAGAGAGATGTGCGAGAAGTGGTGTCCACCGTTCCTTGTTTAAAGTGTAGGTTCTGCCCGGCTTGAGCGCTTAGTGAATAAAAACCAACCATAAGCGTGGCGGTTTTTATCGTCCTTGATAGAAACATAAATCCTCCTTGAAGATCATCTGCCCTGTATTCAACATCCTATGAACAACAAACAAATGAACAAAATGTTTAAACATTTCATCATAGGGACTTATGACTCACAAGAAGTCTCGATAATAATTCTATGTATCAAAAGGCGTTTCTAAAGGCTCCGAAATATTATGATTCACAAGCAAGACCAAAGCCTCGCTTCTTAACCAATCATGTCTTTATTATGGAGCAGCTCTTCTTTTAAAGCTTTATGTTCGTAGTTGGAAAGATTGGGGTCTTTTCGCATGACCTCGAACGCTGCCTCACGGGCTTGCTTTAGAATGGGTAGGTCGCGCACCAAGTTGGCCATCTTAAAACCGGGAAGCCCCGATTGTCGCGATCCCAAAAATTCTCCGGGACCACGAAGTTCAAGGTCGGCCTCAGCAATCTTAAAGCCATCGGCCGTATCTTCCATCAGCTTGATGCGAGCGCGTGAATCCTCAGAAACGGCGTGCCCGAGAGATAGAATACAATAACTCTTGTGCTCCCCACGCCCCACACGCCCCCGCAGCTGATGCAACTGAGACAATCCGAAACGCTCGGCATGCTCTATCCAAATGATGTTGGCATTGGGTACATCAACACCCACTTCAATCACCGTGGTTGAAACCAACACATCGTATTCATGGTTCCGAAACTGATTCATCACTTGATCTTTTTCGTCAGACTTCATTTTACCGTGCATCAAAGCGATTCTGAAATCAGGGAGCTCTTGTTTTAATTTTTCGAACTCATCGGTGGCGTTTTTCAAATCGATCTTTTCACTTTCTTCGACTAAAGGATACACCACGTAAGCCTGACGGCCCTTTGCCAATTGGTCGCGCACGAAACCGACAACTTTGTCTCTCTTGCTTTGATAGGTCATGCGAGTCAATATCGGGATCCGCCCTTTCGGCATTTCATCGATAATGGAGACATCTAAATCACCATATACCGTCATAGCCAAACTGCGCGGGATCGGCGTGGCCGTCATAAGTAAGAAGTGCGGACTCTCGCCTTTTTTCTTTAACTTTTTCCGTTGCTCCACCCCAAAACGGTGCTGTTCGTCAACAATTACCAACCCCAGCTTATTAAAATTAACGGTGTTCTGGATCAATGCGTGAGTCCCAACCACCAAGTGGACCTCACCGCTCGCAATGCGCTCGTTCACCTCACGCTTCTCTTTGGTCTTCAGATGCCCACTAATAAAACCAACCCTAAATCCAAAAGGCTCCAATAGTTTTTTCGCCCCCACATAATGCTGCTGCGCTAAAATCTCGGTGGGAACCATCAAGGCCACTTGGTAACCATTTTCAATGGCTAAAAGGGCCGATAAAATGGCCACAAGAGTTTTTCCGCTACCCACATCACCTTGCACCAGGCGATGCATGGGGTAGGACTTCGTCAAGTCGGCATTGATTTCGACAAGGGCACGCTTTTGCGCTCCGGTTAGCTCAAAGGGCAACGATTTTTGCAGCTGCTCAGCGAACCGCGACTTCTTTAAAAAAACAGGTGCTTTGTCTTTTTGCACGCCCTGCTTTTTAGCGGCCAGCAACATTTCAAGCCAAAAGAACTCTTCAAAAATAACTCTCTGATGAAAAGGCGATCGATAGTTGAGATACTCTTCTCCAGAACCTTTCGGAGGTTGATGAATGGATACCAATGTTTTTTTGAGATCCGGCAATTGATAGCGGTCGAGCATCCAAGCGGGTAACTTCTCATCGATGCCCAAAATTTCGTCGTTGTTCAAAGACTCCATTGCTTTCGACACAATTTTTCGCCAACGGGTTGTGGTGAGACCATCAGTTTCAGAGTAGATCGGAATCAGTTCGTCTTGGCTTTCTTCATCCGAGCTTTTTATCTCTTGAATGTCGGGATGGTGAAACTCAATGCGTCCGCGATAATGGGTGACTTTGCCAATCACGCGCACCTGTTGCTGCGGCTGAAAACGCTCAAAGTAGCCCTTGTAGGGAACCCGAAAAAACTTACAGTGGATCAAACCCGAGCCATCACGAACCGTGACATCGAACATTTTTTTACGGGAACGCCCCAGGTTGAACGAGCTAACGTTGATGATCTCAGCTTTGATGCTCACGATTTCGTCAGGCTGTAAGGAGGCTATGTTTCGAGCCGCCCGCCGGTCTTCATAAGAGCGCGGGTAATTTTGAAAGAGGTCTTCGAGGGTTTGGATACCCTTTTTACGGAGAATCTGGCCCAGCTTGGGCCCCACGCCTTTGAGGTACTGGATTGGAGTATCAAAATAAAGACTCATTGTCCCCCATTTCTGGACTGAGGGTCATAGTAGAAAAAAGGACTCTGTAAGTCAAAAATGCTCTCATTAAAAGTTCCCCTTGAATCTATGGCCAATCGTGGCAAAATTTAGCAATGAATCCTGAGTACTTCAACGTTCGAGTCGGTTGCCTAAGAGCAGATATTTCCCTGCCCTTTGACCTATTCGTTAAAATCCAGAATCGCCATGTGCACTATTTGCGGGCAGGTAGCGCCCTCAGTGCCGCAAAAATTGCCAAATTGAGCTCAACAGACCGTGTTTTTGTACCCAGTTCACAACGCCAGGCCTTTAAAGACTTTATCCACGGCCAACTGGAAGACCAGTCGGTTGAGGCCGTCACAAAAGCCGAAATTCTCCGCGAAAGTTCGCTCTCTCTGGTTGAAGAGATTTACGAAAATCCTGATGTCGGCAAGGCCCTTGAAGACTCTAAAAAGTTGATCCATGAATTCGTGAAATTTATGGAGCAAGAGCCCGAAGGCATGGATCACTTGATCAGCTTATCAACCCATGACTTTTACACCTACAACCATTCTCTCGACGTCGGGGTCTACGCTTTGGGTATCGGACGCTTGGCGGGTTATTCCACCGAAGAGCTCGAAGAACTCGGGCGTGGGGCGCTCTTTCACGATATCGGCAAGAAATGGGTCGACGTTGATATCATTTGCAAAAAAGGCGCGCTCGATGATGTAGAGTGGGCCCAAATGAAAAAGCACCCAGAATTTGGGCTGCAGATTCTCAGCGAGTACGATGTGAGCGAGGCGATCAAAGCCTGTTGCTTTGAACACCACGAAAGCTTTTTGGGCAACGGCTACCCCCAAGAGTTGCCCGGTAATGAAATCCACCCCATGGCACGAATCATTGCGATTACCGACACCTACGATGCCATGACGACCCAGCGTTCTTACAACCAGCCCATGACGCCGAAAGACGCCATCGAATTTATGACAACGAAGCTCAAAGATCGTTATGATCCCGAATTGTTACGTATTTTACGAGAGGTCATGTTTAAGCTTTAAATATGTCACAAATGGTGGCTCAATCACGAATTAACTCCAAAGACATAGGGCACTTTGTGGAAAACAAAACCTGCCAGCAAAATTCTGGATGTGAAAATGAAAAATAGAGGGAAAATTGCACTGACTGTCGGCGTCCTAATCCTTGTGGCTCTATTTTTTGCCTTGGACCTCAAGCAATACCTAACCTTGAGTTACATTAAGGACCAGCAAGACTTATTTTCTCAATATTATAGAAACAATCCCGTCACAACAATTGTTGCCTATATGCTTATCTATGTGGTCATGGCCGCCTTGTCTCTGCCAGGAGCGGCATTGTTGACTCTTCTGGGTGGTGCCTTATTTGGTGTCTTTGCTGGCACTCTGATCGTTTCTTTTGCGAGTTCACTGGGTGCCACCCTGGCTTTTCTCGGAGCCCGTTTTTTGCTTCAAGAATGGGTGCAAAAAAACTTCGCCAAGCATTTGGTTAAGATTAATAAAGGCTTTGAAAAAGAAGGGGCCCTTTACCTCTTCACGTTGCGCTTGATCCCGGCTTTTCCATTTTTTGTGGTCAACCTTGTCATGGGACTGACAAGAATGAAAGCCTTCACCTTTTATTGGGTGTCGCAAGTGGGCATGCTCGCCGGTACGGCGGTTTACGTCAACGCTGGCACACAGCTCTCCCAAATCGAATCGCCAAAAGGATTGATCTCACCGTCCCTCCTTGCGTCGTTTGCGGCCCTTGGGTTATTCCCGATTGTTACAAAAAAGATCGTTGCTCACTTTAAAAAAGGAAAACTGCCCAATGCCTAAGTATCAATACAATATGGTCGCTATTGGCGCTGGCTCGGCTGGCCTCGTCACCTCTTACATTTGCGCGGCCACCCGAGCAAAGGTTGCCCTTATCGAAAAACATAAAATGGGTGGCGACTGTTTAAATACCGGTTGCGTACCGAGCAAGGCACTGATCCGCTCCGCCAAGTTTATGAAAGACGCGAACCGAGCCAAAAGCTTGGGGTTTAAGTCTGTGGATGTTGAGTTCGATTTTTCTGATGTTATGGAACGCATTCAACGAGTGATAAAGAAAATCGAACCCCACGACTCGGTTGAGAGGTATACCAATCTCGGCGTCGACTGCTTTCAAGGTCAGGCCATGATCCGCTCGCCCCATGAAGTTGAAGTGAACGGTCAGGTGTTAACCACAAAAAATATTACGATTGCCACCGGTGCGCGTCCTTTTGTGCCCCCGATCTCTGGAATTGAAGATGTGGAGTATTACACCTCGGAAAATTTATGGGATCTCCGAGACAAACCCGAACATCTGGTGGTTCTTGGTGGAGGTCCCATTGGCTCAGAGCTCACCCAAGCCTTTGCTCGCCTGGGCGTTAAAGTCACTCAAATCGAGCGTGCTGAGCGGATCCTACAGAGGGAGGACACTGAAATCTCCGCCATGGTAGAGGAAAAGTTCAAAAAAGAAGGCGTCACCCTTTTAACAAATCACGATGTGGTGGAAGTTAAAAAGGAGGGCCAGCAAAAAGTGGTCATTTGCGAACACAATGACAAAACTATCGAGGTTTCTTGCGACACTCTGCTGGTGGCCATTGGTCGCAAACCCAACACCACGGGCTTCGGCCTTGAAGAGCTTGGGGTTGAGCTCAATGACAACGGCACAATAAAGGTCGACGACTATTTAAGGACTACCAAATTTAGAAACATCTACGCTTGTGGTGACGTGGCTGGTCCCTATCAGTTCACCCACACAGCATCACACCAGGCTTGGTTTTGTGCGGTCAATGCTATGATCAAACCCTTTTGGGGCTTTAAGGCCGATTATCGAGTGATCCCTTGGGCGACTTACACCGACCCCGAGGTGGCTCGGGTGGGCCTGAACGAACAAGAAGCCAAAGAAAAAGGCGTGCCTTACGATGTCACGACTTATGATATCGATGACTCAGACCGCGCCATCGCCGACGAAGACGCCTATGGTGTGGTTAAAGTGTTAACCGTACCAGGGAAAGACAAAATTTTAGGAGTCACCATTGCCGGTGTTCACGCTGGCGATCTGATTGCTGAGTTCGTAGCTGCCATGAAGCATGGCTTTGGAATGAACAAAATTCTAGGAACCATTCACATCTACCCCACCCTCGCCGAAATCAACAAATCTGCCGCGGGCAACTGGAAGAAAAACCAAGTGTCAGAGACCACACTAAAATGGGGCGAACGCCTCAACCGCTGGCGACGCTGAATCTGGGGTGACAGCAAGACTTAGTACCTTTTTTTCAAATGTCCGCCATGGAAAAGATTGAGCCCTCTTTTTTGAGGGACAGAGATATCGCAGCTAAACATAACTCACAGGCTGAGAAAGCCTCTCAGAATTAACGAAGTGACAAGCTCATTCGTTGTATCATGTTGTTTAAAAGAAACTGTCGCCATAATTCCCCAAAAAGCTTTGGGGCTGACCCCAAGAGAATGGAACAAAAGCAGTCCAGCTCAGTAGCTAGATTTTTAAAGTAGTATGACCAACACAGTTTGTCCTCCTGAGGCGAAGCCGAAGGATCCTTTACCAGAGATAGCATGATTTTACCGGCATGCAATTTTCACTATAGTGTGGAACTTCGATCGCTTCTTTATCAGCTAGACCCATAGAGTATTATTGAATAGAATCGAGATTATGAATTGTCTATTTTGTGAGCCTCATAAGCTTAACTTCATATCTAAGAATGATCATGTTTTTTCTGTTCGAGATCAATTCCCAGTTACAGCAGGGCATTTACTAATTATTCCTAAGGCTCATAAAGTTGATTTCTTTGCGCTGAATGAAAAAGAGAGAGAAGCAGCCTTCGAAATGATTAATGATTTAAAAGACATGTCTTTACAAGACGATCCTTCGATCACTGGTTTCAACATTGGCATGAATTGTGGAAAAGATGCTGGGCAAACAATTTTTCACTGTCACATACACTTGATCCCTCGTCGCAAAGGAGATTGTGACTCTCCCAAGGGCGGAGTTCGTGGAGTCATCCCTGAGAAGCAATCGTACTAGTATTTTTTTTGAAATAACACTCATCAATTATAAATTATAGGTCTGGCTAGAACGTGGGTATGGCCATTTTTTCGCATTAGCTACTTGCACGTTTTTTCGTGGAAATAGGTACTTCGCTTTGCTCAGCACGACAAGGTAGATGACCCATTCCTAAACGATCTTATGTAGCTAGGGTGCTCCCAACGTTTTCGAAAACCAATGAAGTCCAAGCTATCACAATCGCCGGAGTTGCCCTCTCTAGCTCTTGAAGAGATGAAGAGCCTCTTGATTCTAGACGCCCACTAAGCATTGCAGCATTTTTGATTATTTTTTATTTTCCATTTGACCGATATTTTAAGTAAGAAAATGATTTTTGTTTGTTGTTTGCAACCAATCATTACAGCCCCTCAAGACAGCAAGGTTGCAAGCTAAAGAGAACTCACTTTTGCTTTACCATCGACCTCATCAAAACTAAAAAGACCTCCCAGGATTCAAACACGAAGGCGAAATCTATAAATTAAAACCCATGATATGGTGTCGTTAGCAAAAGAGGTTTTATGCAAATTCATCAAGAACTCCTTGAATTGAGGAAAAAGGAAAAACGAATCACTTCTGAAATTTTAGATAAATTGCAATTGATGGAGGACTGTCGAGGCTATCTTGCGCTGGGCCACTCGTCTCTCTTTGATTACCTAGTGCGCGGGCTTCAATATTCAGAGGCCACCGCCTATCAGCGCCAGGCCTGTGTGCGCTTGGCTCGTGAAGTTCCTGAAATTAAAGAACAAATCGACCAGGGCCGGTTGAGCCTCTCGGCCGTGACCACTGTCTATAAACACATTCGAAGTAAGTCCACCAAGGAAAAGCGTCAAACACTTAAGAGAATTGAGAATAAGTCCACCCGAGAGGTTAAACAAATGTTTGCTGAACCTTTAAACGCCATTAAGATTCAGAAGACAGAATACCAAGACAAAGTTTATCTAAGGCTTGAACTAAGTCACGAACAAAATAAGAAATTGGAAAGACTAAAAGCTCTGAAGTCACACAAGCACACTATTGAAAGTCTATTTGAAAACTTCATAGAAAAAGAGCTGAGTGCTTTTGATGACACGAACTTTAAACCAACAAAATCAAAGAACCCAAGAGTCATCTCCAAACGCTTGAGAAACTCTGTGTTAAAAAAATCAGCCTATAGATGTCAGTATCCAGGTTGTGCCTCAAACCATTTCTTACAAGTGGACCATATTGTGCCAATCCGAGCGGGAGGAGACCAAAGGCCTGAGAACCTTCAAATACTATGTGCCAGTCATAACCAGTGGAAAGGATGAACGGACTTTTTTTTGAATAACAGAAAGATTCAGGCTTTGACCTCTAATAAAAAGCCCCAGACTTACACCTGTCATGCCGTTCTCACTTGAGCGTTATCTCGTGGAAAAAGGTACTTCAGCACGACACGAACTAAGTTCCTTTAGAGCCGTAAAGGCCATCCCGACCTATTCAAAGTGTCGGTAGCCGCTGAGTGGGGTTTCTAAGGGTGAACCGTTTTGCAAAAATTCGACTTTGGGTTCTCCGGACTGACTCTCACCGATAAAAAAAAAGTCTTCAGAGAACTTAGCAAAATAGTCTTTCTTCAGATTTTCGAGGGCAGCCGTCTGAACATTGAACAACAGGCGATAGTCCTCGCCCCCCCCAAGAATCCACGGTAACGGATCTAGGGAGTGCTTTTGGGAAAACTCCAATAGCTCTTTCGACATTGGCACGTCCTCGACATTGATCGTCAAGTAGGCCTTTTCGATGCGATGAAGGTCGCTGACCAAACCATCAGACACGTCCATCATACCCAGTACCTCCGGGCGCGAGGCCAGCCACTGGGCTTTTGCTAACTCAACAGGAGGGCGTTTGTGGCGCCCCACCAACGGGTCGCTAGAAAGATCATCATCATTGGACTCTAAAATATGGAGCCCCGCTGCCGAGTCTCCCAACGGCCCGGTCACGCAAAGTGCCCCTGGCAGCGCCAAGTTTTTTCTGTATTTAATATGCTTCGGCGATATGTCCCCACTAAGGTGAATATTCACCATCAGTGAATGGGGGCTGGCACTTAGATCTCCACCGATCAGCCGAACCCCGTGCGCTTCAGCCAACTCGTAGAACCCCTGGAAAAAAGCACCAACGTCTGATTTTGACACCCCGCTGGGAATCCCCAGTGTCAGGTGAGCCCAACGAGGAATACCCCCCATAGCCGCGATATCACTGAGGTTGACCGCCAAACTTTTGAACCCAAGGTCTGAGAACCCCATGGTTTGTCTTCGAAAATGCACGTCCTCAATGAGACAATCGGTCGTCTCGATGCGCAAAAGACCATGATCACCCTGCACGACGCTGCAATCATCGCCGTGCCCCATAATCAAGGGTGGCCCGTCTTGGCTTTTGACATAAGTTTCTATGAGCTCAAATTCATCCACAACCCACCTTACTTTCATGTGGTAAAAACAGCAACAGCTGACCCTGTAAATGCTTCGGATCTGCTTTTGTAAATTATCAGTGATCGAAAGAATCACTCGCTAACAGTCGTGATTTCGAAGACTTTAAGGCATGCGCTATCACATGATATTTCCCTTCCTTTTCGTCACCTTCTGGTTTTCCTCTGTCTATGGCTCATACCCCATTTCCGAGTACGAACTCATGGTCGTCGAAGCCCTACCAGAAGGCCTCAACCTCAGTATGTCTCTGAAAGATATTGAAGAGACCAAGTTAAAGTCTCGGGTTCAACAGAACAAAAACCTAGCATCACAGTTGATTGCCGACCGACTGAGTGCCCTACTCAGTGGCGAGAGCTTTCAAAATGGCTACAACCTGCTCGAGTTGGCCCAAGCCTTTCCCTTTCAAGATATACTCACCGAACTTATAGCCGCTCAAACCGAAGAGTCTTTTCAGCACGTTGATAAAGAATCGCAATTTCTCGCCTTCATTCTTCCGAAGGTGCCTACGGCTAAAACCCAAGACGCCGTCTTGCCCTTTAAGCGTTTTTATTCTCTCCAGAAGGCTCCGGTGGTGGATAACTCCCAATGGGGTTTTCGCCCCGAACAGAGTTATTCTGAACTCATCAACGAACGAGTGCTGCAGGCCATACAGTTTTCCTACGAAAACAACTACGTCCAACTGAATCGCAACGAGCCTTTCTTTGTAGGCTTGTTAGTACAAATTAATTTCGCAGGACCTGAAAGCACGATCAATGTCCAGCTCCTCGGAGGTCTCCCCACGGATACCGAATTCGACTTCGACCAGAAAGAAAAGGAAGCTCATTTCAAAAAAATTCGCATGCCCCGGCGCCCAAAACTCAAATGGCTGTCGCAGCAGTACTCCAGCCATCCGGGAGTGATCATCACGGCCTCTTATCAGCAAAGCGCCAGTCAGCCCCTCACCCTCAATATTAAATTTGGTAGCTTGGGACTTGTAAAAGGTGAAAACTGGGACCTCACACGATCACCTTTCGAGAACCCTCTCCTTGAAATCGATGGCATCACGATTAACTCGTACATGGCCCGCTACAACACGCCTCACCTGTGGGGTGAAATCCTAGCACCCCTAGGGATCGGCGCCCTCGATTGGTGGTTGGCCCGTGAGTACAATATTAAAATGAACATCCATGAGGTTTCGCTGGATCTCGCCACACTTAAAATTTCTGATATCCGAGTTCTTACCGAGTTTGAGCGAAAGCCTGAGTTTCTATCGTGGTCGGTATTGCGATTGCCCACAATTGAACAACAGGCAGTGAATGACCAATTTGTTGCAGCTGCCAATAAACAATTGGAGCCCTATCAAAAACAAGTTGAAAATATTAAAACAAGTCTCGAAACCCAAGGGCTGGTTTACACCCTGCTCAAGCCCGAGGTGCAAAAGCAATTTTTGACTCTTCTTAACCAAGCCCTAGGAACCGAAGTTGGGGGCACACCATGAAAAAACTCTTTCTCACCCTACTAACTGTTGTTCACTTTAGTGCCGATGCTGCGAGTTCGACCCAACATCATTATAATGACATTCTTTTACGACAAGAAGACCTTCACCGCAGCTATCGGTCTATCTATGAACGCCTGACCGACATCAACAACTTTGAGTCTCTGACCTCCTGGTACCGACTCTTCACGAAAGATAAGAGCAACACTCGATATTACCAAGCCACCAATACTATCATGCAGTCAAAAATTTTGGGCAAGAGCTATCGGCAGCTCCTTTATTACTATGCCCTCACCGGCCAACGGCAGCAGGCGGCCCAAACACTGGGGCTTTACCTCATCAGCGCCCATACGTTGATCGACAACACCATTCTCGATCCACAAGCCCAAGCTTGGAACCCCAATGCTATTGCTGATTTGTCGAAAAAGCATTGGCCTTATGCTCTGGCTCGCAAGCAAATTAAGGGTATTGAACAGTGCTTTGCCCTCTCCCTACAGCGGTCAGGGGTGACGACTCGTAGTTTTGACATCAAAAGATCTTTTGCCGTCGTGCAAGCCTTCAAAGACTGTGTCAATCCTGACCCGCTAGTGAATCAACTGAATGAAAAACTGCAAACTCTTTTTATGGAGCATAAATACCACGGAGCGCCCTTTCCAGTCTCTTTTTCTGGCTTCGTCGGCGGTAACAAGGTGACCCTTCACAATCTATTGCCCGACAAACCTCGAGCCATTCTCGACCTCGGCGATCAGCTGCATCTCATGCTGAGCGCGCAAGCCCCAGGGCTCGAGAAAAAGTACAAAGATCTCACCATTGAGGACTTTAAGCTTTTAATGGACACTCCCGAAGCCGCTCTAACAGAACTCTTTACGACTGCTGAAGGATTTCGTAACACCCATGAAAGTAAAAATATGAGTCACTTCTCAGACTCCGTGCTCGGCCCCATTGGAGGCGACATCCTTGGCACATACGCCACGATGTTACAGGCCATAAGGGAAGCCGAAGAGTCCGTCTTTGTGGATATTTTTTGGATGGGTGGATCCATCGGCATGAACCTGGCAAAGGAGCTTTTCAAGAAAGTCATTGAAGATCCCGATTTTACCGTCATCGTCATCACAGATAACGAAAACAAGTTTCAGTACGGCCACCAACTCGACATGGTCTATCGCTACATGCGTGCCTTTGCAGAGAAGTTTTCTAACAAAAACTTTTACATCACTCCAACTCAGATCAATCTAAAAAGAACAGCTCTTCCTGAGTTTGCTGATCTTTTGATCACCAAAAATGTGGTTGAAGATTTGAGTGCCAACAACAACGTGAAAACTCTGCTGGAGAGCGACGGTTTTCATCTTCTAGCAAAGTCCGATCACTCCAAGGTTTTAATTGTGGATGGCAAACAGCCCACGGGTGGGCGAGCCTTTGTGGGATCAAAAAACTGGACGGACTCCTCGGGAGGAGTGAATCGCGACCAAGTCGCCGAAGTGCAGGGCCCCGCCACAGCCATCATCCTTGATTCATTCTACTATGACGTCTATGAGGCCTTTGTCCTCGACACTGACCCATTGCTCGGTGGTGAGATGGTGAAAAATCATATCTCTCGAAAATTTGGAGATGACGCCCCGACGATCGCGTCTATAAAGAAGTTGCTTACACCTATTGATGTTCTCAATCGAACCACGGGAGCTGTTCTCATCGACTACGAACCCATTGGGGATTCCGTTATTGCCATGGCACAGAATAATATCTACGGCACCGAAATGTCCGCTATTGAACAGAACATCCAACTGATTTTGGGAGCGAAACACCAGATTTTAATTGATGACCAGTTTTTGTATGACCCCCAAATCATTGATGCTTTAAAGTTTGCGAAGGAACAAAACAAGGTGGACATCTATGTTCTCGTTGAGTCCCTTCTCGGCTACCCCAAAGACGAATCCGGAAGCTACCTCTTCGACGCATCGGGCGTGCTACGCTATCAACCGGAAATGGGGGTACAAGTACCAAACAACCTTTTTGTGCCGGAGCTGGCAAGTCTGGGTATACCAACCAAAGCCTACCACAGGCCCGACCATGTGGTCGCCGCAATTAGTGAAGACCAAAGGCGACACCAACAGAGTCACCCTCTGCTAGGAGCCACCTTTCACTTAAAATCTCTCTCTGTCGACGGAGTCATGAGAGCCGACAGTGACACCTGCAATGACATCACCGGTGCGATTTTTTCAGAGAAAGACAACAGCGCTCCAGCAGCGGTTTCTGGATCTGCCAATAAAGATATTATGACCATGAGCGGTGGCTTTCGAGAATCGCAGATCACCACGTACGATTTTTCGTCTGTGGCAGACCATGACTGTTTATTTTGGCAACGCTGGGACCATCACTCCATGGCTTCAACCGGCCTCGAATTTGAACTCCCCAAACAGGCTGATCAAATGGGTATTACAGACAAACAGACGTTCCTAAACACGATACGGCAAATTGTTTTCAGCACCTACAATTTTACTAAGGAGCACTTCTAGTGCGCGGCTTCTCGCTAACTGACACTCACCCGATGAGAGACCGCCGACCCTTTCCATGATCCGGGGTGAAGATGCTTCTCTTTTGATAAAGAGTTTTTAATTTTTAGGTATTAAAAGTCACTCGGTTTTTTTAAAGAGACATCGACAAAGAGATCGATTGAATTTGATGGACTAGACTTTTCCGAGCGATTGGAGATCTTGGTTAGGAACTGTATCTCTTCACCCATTTTTTTAAAGTTCTTGTATATATAGCGACGAGCCGCAATGGCTTGTTTTAGGTCCTCGGCTGTTTGCTGGTTTGAAATAGACTCTTGAAAGACCACCTTATCAATCTGATAACCGGCGGCAACGGCACTGACCAAAGAGCTGATCTCATTTGCTTCTGACTTTTTAAAATTAAGGTCTTGATCAAACAATTTTTTGAGACTTAGTGTGAGCTGGGACCGCTTTTTACCTAGAGACTTCATCTTCACTTTTGCTGAGCCCAGGCTTTCATTGTAAGACAAAACCATATCAAGAAGCGAAAACATTTCGATTTCAATGGACTCCGTTGGCTCCAAATAGCCCTTAGCAACGGCTTGTTCAACGAGTTTTTTATTATAATCATGGATGGGTTCTTCTCTGCTGCTGATTTCAGCGGCGGAAAGTGACACATTGTCGATTAAGCGGTAACTCATGACCGTGGTAAAAATAAAAAATAGAGCTCCTAATAGAGCTATCCATGACCTTTGCATACCTAGACGGATCGGTTGTTTGCTTCAATAGATCAATGGCGACGATGGTCTAGAAGCGCCAGCGATAACCCGCGCCATAGCGGATGATCTCGGACGACAAATCGCTCAACGTCCGAAAACGAAGTTGAAAACTGTTCGAATAATAAAACAACTTTAGGCATGAGCTCTCAGTGACACAATAACTCAAGTCGGCCCCGTGCATCGGAGAGAGAGAGGCTTCTCCTGCCCCAGCAGCAACCGCAGGCGAGACTCCGACATAGGCGTTGAGAAGGACACTATCCGACAAAGGTAGTCTTGCATTGATTCGTCCCACCACGCTTAAGTAGTTTCCAAGAAAAAGAATGGACGACACATCTCCCGACTCACTTTTTGAGGCACCGTAGTACACACCCCCGACCCCGGCCGACAACTCAAAGTTTTGCTGGTCGATGTGGTTCCCGAAAAGGCGATAGTTCAGAGTGCTTTCAAACAATGAGAAGTTGGGGGCTCCTCCCGACAGATTCAACGGAAGCACCAAGTCCATTTCGCCGTACAGCTGGTCGGTCAGGTCAAAAAAAGCCGCCACTCCCAAAGGTTTCAGCAATGCCGTGCTGCCACTGATCCCCGTACCACTGTAGCTTCCGCTGGCTACATAGAAATCCAACATGCGCAGTCGATCTTTTTTGTTTTGATCTGCGATTTCTTGCAGAAACTCTTTAGGCGGCGAAATTTGCTCAATAGAATCAAAGTAAGAGGATTTGAATGAAAAATAAGAGTCACCGAAAACATCGTACTTACGCGTTTCAAGACTGATACGCGAGGGAATCACAGCATTTTTCGATTTAAACACTTTATTTTTCGTTCGAACAAAAAGATTGTAGGGCTTTACCTTCACCTTTTTTAGGCTGAGTGCAAAAAATCCGCTCTTATCACTGGCCACGGAGGTTCGACGCCCCTTTTCATCCTCGACCCAAAAGACATCAGCCAACGGCGTTTCATCCGGGCTTTCTTTGGCGACTGTAACTTCTTCTTTTTCGGATCCTAAAAAAGCGCGCACGACAACGCCCCCTTTTGGTAAGCGCCCGACCACAACCTCTGACTGAATGCCTTGTTTGCGTAAGGCCTGCGCCACTTGTCGGGCACAGTCCCCGTTCTGTGGTCCAGAGGCGTTGACCTCGAAAGCCCCAAGATTGTCTTTTAACAAAAGAATCTGGCGTATAAAGGATCGAAACTCGGGGGTCTTCGTACAAGACTGTAAGTCATATTTACCTATGACATATTTGACCTCTAAAGAGCCTGCTCTTTTTTTAACGGCCTTCTTTTTGCCAATAGCTTTCGACACAGAGGATGGAGCTTCCTTAAAAAGCACCATGGGGATTTCAACACTCGACCCATCACCTTGAATAACAAAAATAGAATGATCCTGATAGCGACCGATTATGGCGTGGGAAAAATCAAACCCGGTATTAGAAAACCCGACTTGATAATAAGACGGCAAATCGCTGCGAGCTGGAAGGCTCCATGTAACAAAGACTAGAAAAAGTAGGGCGAACCGTATCAAAATAAGACACTCTTTTGGTTTTTATTTTTACAAAAAAACTGTATCAAAATCATTTCGTCTTAAACAGAGATTTCTCACTATATCCCTTAATATCGCTAAAGAATCATCCGAAACCTCTTATAAGGTCTTTGATGCCTTTTGCAAAAGTGAGATTGAACGTGATAAATAGAAAACTCAAATTTTTATTACACCTTGTGTTAACTGTCACATTGGCTGTGGGTTGCACCAAAGTGGATGAATTGGCTGAGAATCGCGTTTTTGAGTCTCTCAACATTGAAACCTTAACTCTAACCCCGGGAATCAAAGGCCTCTCATACTCTGCACAAATTGTGGCCGATGGCGGAAAGCAACCCTATTCGTTTTCCATTAAGTCTGGCGGACTTCCTCCGGGCCTGAGTCTTAACCAAGACACGGGCGTTATCGATGGTGTCGTTTCTCCGTCAGCCACGGGGTCATACAACTTTACGGCTCTGGTAACAGATGCCGACGGCACTCAAGTGGAGCAGGCCTATCAAATTCCCATCAGTGACGCTCTGATTATTACGACCACCTCTTTAGTAACCGCCCTGGTGAATGTCAGCTACGCCCAAGGAATCGCTGTGACAGGCGGAACGCCGCCGTACACCTATTCGGCATCCGGCCTCCCCACGGGTTTTTTCATTGGATCCACAACCGGCATTATTAGCGGTATTTCTTCCATCACCTCAAGCTCCTCTGTGACAATCACTGTACGAGACAATGTCGGCCTCACAGTATCGAAGCCTTTCACCTTCAATGTGAATCAGGCCCCCGATATCACCACCACCTCTTTAGGTGGCGCTGGTGTGGGCATTCCATACACTCAATCTATCAATTCGACCAGTGGGGTGACGCCATACACTTATTCACTCGCGTCGGGAAACCTGCCGACGGGTTTGACCCTTAACACTAATGGCACCATCACTGGCACTCCAACAGCAGGGGCCAATGTGCTCAACTCGCCCAACGCCTTTACCGTCCGGGTGCAAGACAGTCTCGGACAGTCCGACACACAAGCCTTGACCATCGCCGTGAGTATCCCACCCAAAATTGTCTTAGATACTGAAGATGTTTTTCGAGTGGCGGGTCAGTCAAAAAACTACCTCGATCATGTCAAAGTGCGTGGTGGCGTGCGTCCGTTGACTTATGCTGCAACGGGACTGCCTGTGGGATTGAGCATCAATACCTCTTCCGGCTACATAAGTGGCACCGCTGGAGCCGGCACCGCCGGTACCTACCCGGTCAGCCTCACCGTGACGGATGCTCGTGGTTTTTCGGACGTTAAGACCAAAACTTTGACCGTGGTATCTGCGGGGATGACCAACACTCGCATGCAAGCGCCGATCAATAGTGCCTTTGTGACTTCTTCAGTCGGGTCGGGAGCCCCTTATCCTTACGAAGTCAAAATAGCCGATATGAACAATGACGGAATCAATGACATTGTCTATGCTGGAGAACGCTCTCTGGCGGTGATCGTCTTTATCGGTGACGGCACAGGAAATTTCTTACCGTACGTCCACAGTACCGGCGGCTTTACGCCTTACGGAATCGCCATTGGTGACATCGACAATGATGGTATGAAAGACATTATCAGTGCCAATTTAGACAACGCCAACCTGACGATTTTTAAAGGTGATAACAATTGGACGGGTGCCGTCTCAACCCAGGTGATTGCTGTGGGTGGTACCGTCAGAGACATTCAGCTGGGCAATTTCAATGGAGACGCTCTGCCCGACATCGCGGTGTCGGCATATGGCGCCGAATACGTGCAAATCCTTATCAACTGTGGATCCGGCGGAACAACCGTCGCCTACAATGGCAACGGCGCTCAGGCGTGTAGCAATACTGGCCTGGCCATTACCAATTATCACGTTGCAGCCACATTGGCATCTGCTGACACCTATGGACTCGATGTCGGTGATATCAATGGTGATGGCAATACGGACCTTGCCTCGATTCGCTATGACAGCCGAAGAGTCGATGTTTTTCTTGGCGCGGGTAACGGAACCTTTTCACTGCAATCTTCTACGGATTGCCTTGGTCGCCCCTTCGATGGTGTCCTTGCGGACGTCACCGGTGATGGCAACCTCGATGTCGTTGCCGCCAACTACAATGAGCGCACTTTTGTTGTCATGACTGGCGATGGCGCCGGTAATTTTTCAGGAGTCTCCGCATACTCCACATCCTCGGCCGGATTTCAAGGATCGCCTCACTTTCTAGATGCTGCTGACGTAGATGGAGATGGCGACATCGACATCGGTATGACCATGGCCGGTGGGCACTACAACAACATTGGCGTGTTTTTAAACAATGGGACCGGAGGCTTTACTGCCAACCGACAGCTCTCTGTAGGGTACTACCCAAGGGGAATCGCATTCGGAAACCTTATCACAGGCGACACACGCCCGGCACTGGCCGCGGGTGCCGGCTGGTGGGTCAGTTGGTCTCGTCTTGAGGTCTTAAGAAACACCCACACCTCAGTGGCCTACAAGTCCGGCCCCGCATATTACATCAATTTGCCGGCTGACCCTGTGCCAGCATATGGTAAACCTTTGGTGGCCGACATCAATAAGGACGGCTACCGCGATATCATAAACAAAATTGGTGGAGCCTCCAGTATTCTTTTTGGCTCCTCCACTGGCGCGTACAACCTGAACGCTGCAACCATACCTACCGGTGACATCGGAGCCTACTGGCCAGCGAGCCACCCGCACCTTCTGGATGACTTCAATGGTGATGGCAATTTAGACTATGTGAGTGCCAATTTTAACAGTGGTGGAACCGGAACCGGATCTGTGACTCTTGGTAATGGCGATGGGACTTTCTCGAGCTTAATTAGTTTTACAACCAACACCAGTGGCTGCACCGGAACATCGGGCTCGTTCGGTGTCGCCTCGGGTGACTATAATGGCGATGGAAATAGAGATCTCGCTTTCGCCGTAGGTTGCAACGCGGGAATAGGAAGCCAAGTTTATATTTTTCGGGGCCGAGGCGATGGATCCTTTATAACGGCATCCCCTACTATTATTAGTGCCGTCAGCAGCTATGTCCAAGATCTTTTGAGTCTCGACGTCGATCAAGATGGCCACGATGACATAATTACGGCCACAAACAACGCCCAACTGCAGATTTTTAGGGGCAATGGAGACTTGACCTTTAATGCCCCTTCAACAGCTTCAACTTCAATTGGTGGAACCGTCACCAGCTTGAGTTACGGAGAATTAAGTGGTGATAACGTTTACGACTACGTGTTGTCATCGTCAAATAATGGGAACGTGAGCATCGTCACAGGAGGCGCCGCTGGCTCTATCTCCGCAGTGACGACCAACGGAGGAGTGGCCCGTTATGCCACCGCATTTAACCTCCCCTCTTCGGATATTGCGGATATGAATCGGGATGGTGACCTTGATATCCTTATGACCAAAAACTACTCGGGAACCCAAATTTTACTGGGCAACGGTAGTGGAAACTTCACACCTACTGGTCTCAGTTATTCATCACCAACTCCCGGCTCCAACTGGAATATTCAGATATCAGTACACGACTTGACCAATGACTTGCTTCCCGAAATTCTTACCAATAGTTCAGCCGGTAACTCTTCGGGATTTAGCATTATTGACAATATCTCCAACTAGTCGTTCACTTAAAACCTCGCCTGGCTGCGACAAAGGGCTTAAGTCCTAGGTCGCCATTTTACCAATAGCAAAATGGACACCTATGAAAGCCTCATAGTTTTCAATAGATATGTCGATAGAGAGTTATGAAGTGCTCAGTAATTTTTATCGCCGTAATTTTATTTTTTGTTTCGGGTTGCTCGACGGGACGCTATGTCTTTTCATCAAATCCCGATGGAGCCTCGATCTATTTTCGCGATCCACAAACAAACAAAAAGTTTCTTTTGGGCTCTTCACCCTTAGAGTACTCAAAGTCTTCTTTGGATTCTAAAAAAGCTTTTTTAGTGGTATTTGAAAAACAAGGTTACCTCCCCACCTCGGTTCCTATTGCGCCGACTGACGAGATACTAACCACGGTGAACGTCAATATGGAGGTCAACCCGAATGGCCTGAGCGATGCCAGCTCAACCATCAACGGCTTGGTCGGCCAACTTTTTCGAACCCAAAAATTGATTTATCAAAAGCAATATAAAACCGCCATTCTCGAGCTCGATAGAATCCTCGAAGAAAAACCATGGGTGACACAGGCCCATATTATGAAGGGTACTTCCTATTATTTGATGAACGAAATGCAATCGGCCATTGAGTCTTGGAAAAAGGCATTAACCTTAGACCCAAAGAACCATGAACTGACAAAATTTTTAGCTGATAAAAACATCAACCTTGAGTAGAGCCTTATGAAGAAGACGAAGAAACACTTTAACATCACCATGATCTTAGGCTTTATCGGAGCTATTGTGGTTGTGTCGACAACCGTGGCGCTCTCCACCTCTCACCCTATGGCTTTTCTTAACCTAATCGGTCTTATTATTGTTTTTGGTGCCATATTTACCTGCACGTTGATCATGCAGCCCTTTTCAGTGACTGTCGCCTTGGTAAAACGCCTCACTCTATCTATTTACGGAAAGCGTGTCCGGGCTATTGATACCATTGCCGAGTTTATCGACTTTTCACAAAAAAAATACGCTGGCTACATTATCGAAGACACCCAATATAACGATGAAATATTACAAGACTCCATTGAGATGATGAGCATTGGCTTGAATCCCGAAGACATTCGTCGCTGCACGGAGCTACGCATTGAGAATCACGAAACCGACCTGAGCAAAGAGGCCGGATTCTTAATCACACTCTCGAAATTAGCCCCGGCCTTCGGTCTTGTGGGAACACTCTTAGGAATGATTCTTCTGCTCAATGAAATTGGCAAAGATGCAAGCAATATGGATGGTGTCGGACCCGCGATGGCGATTGCGCTGTGTTCAACACTCTACGGAGTAACGCTGGCGAATATGATTTTCTACCCCTGGGCGGAATATCTCGGCCATATGGCCCATGAATCCATCCTACGCGGGCAGATTATTAATGAAGGTCTAAGTATGGTTCACGAGAACCGTCACCCCGTTCAGATTCGAGAGACTCTTAAATCTTACCTCAATAAAAGGGAACAAGCCGTTTTAGAGCAACTTGTCTCTAACAACGAGAATCGAGCCTTCTCAGGAGGGGATCAGAAAGTTGCGTAAGTTCGGACAGAATAAAGTTTCATTATTACTAAAGAAAGAGAATGAAGTCTGGCTTTATTCTTATGCTGATCTGGTGACGAATCTACTGGCCTTCTTTATTCTTTTGTTCGTCTTTGCCCAACAAGATCAGGAGAAATACTCGAAAATAAAACACTCCTTTGCCAAAATGATTGGTCAAGAGGTGATCGCTCCGAACATGCCCGACTTCGCGAACACCATCTCCCAATCCATTGAAAACCTAGATTTAGCAAACAACATTGCCATCGAAGCCAATCATGAGGGTGTCAGTCTTATTTTTCAAGGTGGATTGTTTTTTGAAACCCTCTCAAGTCAGTTAACAACCGAAGCGGAACAAAGCTTACAACAAATAGCGACTCTACTAAAGAAAATCCCCAATCATTACAGGATTGATGTTTCTGGACATGCCGACAGTCGCCCCGTCGTCAGTGGGTCGCGTTACCCTTCAAACTGGGAGCTCTCAGCCGCTCGTGCCGGAAGCGTCGTTAGGTACCTAGCCACTCAAAAGATCCCTACAAAAAGAATGCGAGCCATTGGCTACTCTGACACGCAACCCATTTCAAAGAAACTTGATGAAAACCGTCGCGTTGTCATTCAAATTGGTAAAGGGAGGGTGCCCTGAGAAATTTTCTGATCGCCCTCTTTCTAATCACTTTAACCCCCGCTCTGAGTTGGTCCGGCCCACTTGACGAAACAGAAGTGCGGGTCAAAAACTTTCTTCAAACCTATTTGAACGATGATGACTTTATGGTCTTCGTCACTGAAATTCCAAAAGACGACCAGAGCACACTCATCCCTGCCGAGAAATCTCGCCTCGACTTTCCGGGTATCCCAGGGTTGTCTCAGGACTATGCCGACTTCAGAACCTATTCTTTCGATATCGACAACCAAACCCACAACCGCATCAAACGACCCGAGATCAAAGTCAGTGTCGTAATTAGTAAAAACGTAGATAAAAAGCGGGTCTCTTTTTTCAAAAAGGTCTTGCCTCAAATCGCTCGCATCAAACAAGCAGAGGGTGATCTCTTTTCTCTAAAGGTGGGACCTCTCAACAAAATTGCGCCGCCTGAAAAACCTGAAAAGACATTTATGGATACATTCATGAAATACAAAAAGGAGCTCCTGTCTCTTTTTATTGGTTTGATCTGCGCCTTGGCAGGCCTCATTGTTCTGCATGGGACATTCGCCCTCTTTTCAGCGAAAACGGCAGCCAAGGCGGCTTCACAGGTGGCCAGTCAACCTTCACCACCAACGGCTCCCCTTCGTTCGAAAGAAGAGGACGATGAAAATAGCAACGACGGAAGTAAAACATCCAAATCAGCTCGCTCGATCTTCGGCAGCAAAGACGCTGTTTTTGACTTGATGACTGAGCTAAAAGGAGAAGCGGACACTCACCCGGCTCGCTTTGCCGCACTACTCACCGCGTGGATTCAAGAAGGCAGTGCGGGTCAGTACAATGCCGGAACCGTGCTAGCCATTTTCGAAATGAAAACGACCAACAAGATAATGGCCAAAATGGTACCCTCGGACCTAGACCTAATATCCGATAACATTGCCGTAGGGTTTGACCTCGAAGATAACGAAAATCTCCACATCCTGATCAAAGCCAAGCAAGATCTCTTGAAATTGGTTGCTCAGGAAAAAACAGAACCAAGAACCAGTGAAGTCAATACTAGCTTTCTTAAGACTTTAGAGAACGACATGCTCCACGAAATTTTGGCAGACGAGCCCCCAGAAACCTTGGCTCTCGTCAGTTTTGTCATTCCAACCCACAGAATTCAAGATCTTGTAAAAGAGTTGTCGCCGGATGACCAAACTCTCTATTTTAATGCGATCTGCAAAGTGAATATGATGCCCGAGAGTCTGCGAACGGCAACCTTTGAAAGACTCTACGCCCGTTACACCGAGATCAACAACTTTATCTTCACTCGAAATGACAGGGCCAAAACAGTTTTGTCTGCGCTCAAATCAATCACAGACCCTCTACACAAAGAGACTGTCTTTAATGCGATTAGAGATGCGGACCCTGATACATTCAACATCGTGCAATCTCAGGTCTACTTTTTTAATGACCTCTATCAACTATCACCAAAATCTCTCTTGCTGCTAGTCAGTGAATTCCCGGCCGATCGTTTGGCCTCCGCCCTGACCGACTGTCCAAAAGACTTTCAAGAAAAAGTCACCCACATGCTTCCGAAAGCGTCACGAGACATCTTTGTTTACGAAAGACAGCGACCCAATCCGCCCCAAAAAGCAGATGTCCTAGAGGCTCGCAATGAATTGCTACAACTCTTCGAACGCCTGGTGGGACAAAAACTCATTCTGCTTTCTGATTTGAATCGTCAACCAATCGCACCTTTCAAACTGGTTTCATAGTGAAAGCGGGCATTCTCTACCTTGTCGCCTCTGTGATTCTCTTTGCCACGCCGATGGCTTGGTCAGACAGTTCCATGACCTTTCGTATTGGTGGCGTTTCGACCACTGCCAGTGGTTCTATCTACAAAACCAAATCCCAGGGCTCAGGCTTGGTGGCGGCTGATTTTTCAATTAACTATGGGCAAAATTGGCGCCTCTTCACCTCTTTTTCCACCACCATCACCGGTGATGTGCTCGGCTTGGGAGTGGGTGGAGCCTATCATTTTCGTCCCTATCAATCGAAAACCGAGCAGGTCGGAACCAACGTCACCATCGGTCAAACTTACAAGTGGAGCCCCTATATTGGCTTCGAACTGACCATGAGTCGAATTCAAATGAGCTTGGTGCAAAACCAAAACACCGCAAACAGTGATGTGGTGCTGGCGTCTCTGGTAGGAACCACACTCCATGGCGGCTCATACTACACCTACTCAAAAAACCTCAGCTTGGTGTTTGATGGTTTTGTCACCTACGGTGTGTCTTCGACGATCTCTACCAGCCAAATGGGCCTTAGCTTTGGCTTTCTGGTTAAAATTCCCTAATAACCAGAAGTCTCCCTGGTGACGGCCTCTAAAACGTCAAATAAAACCTCAAAACATTAGAGGAGCAACACAGAAGTCTCAGCGGGGGGACTCAAAAAAAAGACACTCGAAAGTATTATTTCGCCCCTCGGGCAAGCACAACATGTAGCGAATAATGAATTACTGGATTAACACCCTTCCCCCCTCCCGTCCTTGCAGAAGAGAGGAGCGGTGCATTCTATTTTGAACTCTACTGATAGTCGAGTTCGTCGAACAGGTCTCTCGCAGTTGAGATTTCAGAAGACAAAGTCTCCCAATGAATAGGGTTCACAACGAATCCTTCCCATGCCTGAATGTTTTGTGGAAACGAAACATTGGTGTTCGCTGGAAAGTCTTGATTGGATGTTGAGAAATACTCCTGCATCTCTTTCGACAAGGTGAACTCGATAAAGTCTTTTGCTAAATCAGCATTTTTGCTACTCGCCGCAATAGCCCCACCAATTCCATTCGTGCTAACCCCACCATCTTTAAGATTTAGATACTTGATGCCAACGGGCAGGTTTGGATTTTCAAGCAACTGAGCGCCCAAGTAGTAAGAGTTCGTAATACCGAGGGTGCATGTGCCGTCTCGTCGCGCAATATCCTTAATGATTGTCGTATCGCTCGTGTGAATTTTGGTAAAATCCGCAAGGTTGTTCAACCAGCCGTCAAGAATATCGTAGGTCTCATCGACACCATAGCTGTTAATCATAGAAGCCACCAAGATCTCGTTGTAAGACGAGACAGAAGTTCTGAGGCAAAGCTGACCTCTGTAGTTCGGATCGGCGAGGTCGGCATAGCTGTTAATTCCACTGACATCGTAAGCCTTGTCATAAACAAGAGTTCTGGCTCTAAAAGTGATCGCCGTCCAGTACTGCGACTGCATCGAAGGATCGACGCTTTGTTTTACAAAGGGGGAGTTTAAGGGTTGCAGGAGCTGAGAGTCTGTTAGGTCAGTCAAATAAACCAAATCTTTGACAATCACCATGTCGGCAGGGCTACCAGCGCCTTCATTCACCAAGGTCTTTTTGAGATCCGTGTAGCTGAAACTGGTGATGTCTACAGTCACTCCGGTTTTTTTCTGATAAGCATCAGCGATCACCTGCATGGTTTCAACAGGTCTGTCTGTGTAAAGACTGAGTTGCGCTTGCGCCAGATTAAAACCGAATAATACAGCAACGAGTGTGAAAATTTTCATGGGTTCTCCTTTAATTTCTTTTGAGGTTAATTAATCGTTATCGCCTTGTACGGCTTTTGGAAGGTTGGCCTGCATTTCCACTAAAAAATCCACCTTCAGCCATTCCGTAAAGTTTTGAGTTCTAGAAAAAATATCGAGTACCGGTTGTGCCACCTCGGCATCAGCGCTACTGGAGAAGAGCTCCTCGTAGGCCGGCCCATCGGGCAGTTCTTTGACCATCGCCAGCAAAGCAAGAATGTCTGCATTCTGAAACAAAGCTTTGTTTTTGCGCTGATTCTCTAGGTACGATCGAAAGCCAAAAAATGAAGAGGCACCCTGTTTTTCTCCACCCGCATTGAACAGGCGGTCCAGAACTAAAAGAGGCTCTAAGAGGGCGATCTTTTTGTTGGGAAAATAGGGGTGCTCCACCGTCTCTTTGCGCCGAGCCTTTTTGGCTTCGGCTAAGTCGTCATATTGTTTAAGACCCACCGGAATCGCAATTTTCTTGTTTTTCAAACGAGTGTCCACATAAGAAATAATGTGGGTTGTGAGCTGTCTGATCGTCGCTTGAACCTTGGTGCGCCCATTGGTCGATTGCACGGCCGCCAGTTCTTCGACAAGCCACTGCTCTCGATAGTTTTGAGCACGCTCCATTAAGTCTTCAGTCACAAAGGTAAGGTAAACACAATCACCAGAACCTGGAGCGACAACGTCTTGCTCCTTTAAAATTTCAAAAAATAGAGCTTCCAAGGCGTTGAGACCAAGCAACTGGCTCCGAGGTCGGAGCAGTGAGTATTTTTTTTCACTTCCCTCTTGCTCATCAATAAGCGCAATTTCTTTGCGAATGCTATTGGCTGCTCGCAAAGACGGAAGAGGGGTGTAGATAAAACCGAGCGGAGCGTCTTCTTCAAGCATGAGCTCTTTCAGTGAATACACAAGGACTTCAGAGCGATGGAAAGAAGACATGGCCTTCTCCCATGCCGCTCGTAAATCTTCGAGGCTCACTTCGTTGTCAGCATTCTGACACATTGACTGTGATTGTTGGTTGAGCTGGTCAACATTGTCTACAAAACTGTTGACCGTGTTGAGGGTGTAATCCTCAACGACACTCTCTACCAACATAAGGTCGCTATCGACCCGTGGAGAACTGTCTCCTTGTTCTGCCGCGCAGCCCGTGAACAAAATCAAAATTTGAATAGCCAGTAAACCTGCCAACTTCATAGAGCCCCCTATTCAACTCACTGTCGTTTCAATTAAAGAAGTACGGCCATCGAAGAGACAAGGCAACGAATTGGCTTAAAACAAGGGCCTTGTTATCACTGAATTTTCATTCTCAATTGCTGTTCTTTAAGAACACTTGTGTGCTGCGATATTGGATGTTTCCCAGATGATTGTCTAGTGTCTTTAGGGCTTTATGCTCTCCTTGCCGACCCTTCACCTCTCGCGATAGAATAGTTTTAGCGTGCGTGCGGTTCACTTAAAAACCAACCTCGCGCCCAAAATTCACCTTGATGACCACAGGACCGGAGACCAAAAGTTGTTCATTCACCTCATTCACTTTCTACTGACCCTCTCACCAGTGTTCGCCTGCGTTGGGGACTACTATGCTGTGCCGGCGGGGGTGTCTCAGACCATCGATGAGTGTGGAACATGCCAGATCGTGACGAATGGTTCGGCCAACAAAATTCTTGTTCCCACAAAAACCACGGCAGAGTGGGCCGCTTTTCGCGCCAACGTTACTGCCAACACCGGTGGCACCGTGACCTTGAATGCCTGTGGCTCTATCTGCACCTACCCTCTGGACACTTTGCCCACCCCTGGGGCCGCCTATTCTGTGCGAAGGCTTCGCTCCGCCTACTCGGGGCCCCTGATCCGTGTTCGTCGCTCAAGCGACAATGCGGAGCTAGACATTAATGCCTCAGGCACGGGGTGTGGGGATCTAGACATTATCGCTTTAACAGCATTCGCTGGAGCCAACAGCGCCTTTGTAAAGACGTGGTATGACCAAAGCGGCAACGGTCACAATGTTTCCCAAACCGTCAACGGCAACCAACCTCGCATCGTCAACAGTGGCACACTCGATGTCATCAACGGCGCAAGAGCTGGCTTGCGCTGGATTGGTAGTATCGCAGGCCAGATGCTCGTTGCAACCGCCCCCTTCCCCTCCAGCGGAGAACTCACGGTAAACATGGTTCACAAAGAGGTGGGCCGTAAAAACAGCTGGGCTTGGATGCTCGCCACAGACAGTGACCCCGGGGGGAGAATTTCAACCCACATGGCCTGGGGCGACGGGCGCATCTATTGGGACATCGGTGGCTGTTGTGGCTCCCCCAACCGGATTCAAACCACCATGCCGGTGAGCGTGGGATCAACCAATGTTTTCTCCTTTGTCAGCTCGGCCTCGGCCAGCTCTCGCGCTATTTACGCCAACGGCACCTCGTTTTTAACAGGAACACCCGTCACTTCTACCGTCTCTCGCATCAATCTGGGCTCAACTGGGGCGAATGCCATGAATGGAATGTTCGGAGAGTTCTTGGTGTTTCCCAATTTACTGACCTCAGGTGAACGCCGCACCATCGAGCTCAGTCAGAAGACTTATTACAGCACGCCTTAAGCCGTTGCTTTCATCAACAACCAGGTTCTAAATTGTTCAACTCATTTTCGTTACTGAAGCTTTTACACCCCAGATTCCAATCGAACCAGCTATGATCTAGAGTATTGGGAAGATGAAAAAAATAGTTAACTTTATCACTTTTGTTATCCTCTTCTCATTTGGTGCCGCCGCCGAGTCGACAACCGACTCTTTGGGACGAAACAATTTTAATCAAGATTTTATTCAGCTATCGCAAGCTCTGGATGACGTCAGACAAGCGCTCGGCATCACGAAATCGAAGAATTTTTATATCACGGGCGGATCTGCCATAGCCATTCTTGATCACCTCTTGAAAGACTCTCCCTTGCAATTAAAAGATTTCGACATCTCTTTTGTTGATAAGAAAATTAACGAACGTCGCGCCCAAGAGCTTAGTAACGCACTAGAGGCGTCAAGGGTATCGAAGCTATCGCAAATCGTACCCAAACAGTGGGGTAATGGCTGGGGATTTTTCCATACCCACCTGAAATTCAATACTCTCCTCGATATCGCCATCTTTCCAGACCTTGATGGCATCCTTGACAAGAGTGGTCTGCTTGATATCGAACGGGTAAAAATTATAGTGAAACCTGGAGAGTCCCTCATCGATGTTGCTAGGTCTATCCAAAACCAAATTTCTAAGGGAAGACACCGAGGTGACATGAGAAAAATCACTGAAGTGATTGATCCCGATCGAGGCTACCTGTCTTGGACAAAAAAAAAGCCGCGAATAGTTAAGTATTCTGAGCTAACAGAAACCCCGGTTATCGCAACGATGAGAATTATTAGAAGGTTTGCAAAACTCGATGCTGAGTTTTCAACAGAGCTCCATCAAATTCTTTCAAAAAATCTATCCAGAAGTTCTATCGCATTCGACAAAGATCGTGCAGCAAGGCATTTCAGCTATTTCTTCGATGACCGTAATCTGGCCGAAGAATTGAAATTCGCCGCCGAAATCGGATTATTTCGTCATCTACTGCCCTCCTTTGAATCCAAAATTCGAAATCTATCACTAGCGAAACTTCGCAGAATCTTTCCATTTACCAAGACTAAAAAAGAAACTTCTACCGAGAGGTATCGAATGGAGAGGATGAAGCCTCTTTTACAAATGCTTGCAAACAATGAGAGAATGCGTCTTGTGACGAGCCTTAGCCTCTTTTACCCCTCGTTGAAGATTAAAAAACAATCACGAAATGTTTCAAAGATAATGTGCCATAAGGTTTTCAAAGCTTCAATTTTTGCTACCAACGTCATTTTGAATCACTGAAACTCACTTTATCAATTGAAGGCCCAAGACACTCGCTCCCCCGCCGATTCAAAAGAGACTCAAAGACAGCTCTGATCGCTCCAGACTTACATTTAAAACAATTATTGGCCTCTATCTATTCGTAACAACCGAGGACCTGTCGCTGAGATTACGAGAATTTTTCTGGCAGACTGCTCAGCTTTTTGACATCTCTGTTGTATTTACAGTGCCCATGCCATTGATCTGCGGTATCGAAAAGAATCGGGTAATATGCCGTCATGACCCCTCATCACTTCAAATGGCCCACTTCTCTTTTCATTGTATTGACTGTCATGGCGTTGGCATCGATGTCTAAGGCTCAAACTAACCATTTGAGTTTGATACAGCCCGAGGACATCAGGCAAGTTTCAGATCTCTTTGGCCCACGGTTTTCTGTCATTGGCGAAGTCGGCTCCAGGGCTTTTTTGCTTGGCCCGCGTCCCCTCTTGGGTAAAGGCGCTCCCGTGGATCAGCACCTGGCCGCCAGCTTTCAACGCCCGATCATTAATGATGCAGAAGCCGTCCGAGCAGACTTTTATGTGCAGTTCTTAACCAGAGCCCATGAACTTGACGTCAAGCTGTTAAATAAAACCAGCAATATGGCTTCGCAAAGCGCTCTGCCTTACGATCGTTTGCTTGATGGCAGTTTCTCCAAGTTTAATAATCCCGTGCAACTTTTTTTAGTGAACGAAATGGGGATTCCACGCTCGGAAGCCGCTGAAGTCTATCGCGCCATGCAAGTTGGTCTTTTGCTTGGCGGAATCGACGGCGCGTCAATGGCTTTTCAAGAATTCCTCGTAGAAAAAATCAACTTTGCATTAGTTCGGCTCAGCGGCGAGGTTATCAAAATGAAAGAAATCAAGGCCGTAGAGATGGCGGATCGTCTTTTAGGCCCCTTCACAGAAAAACCTGATTCGGCACGACTGTTTGCCGAGCGAATGTTTAAACTTATCCATTCCGCTGAAGAGTCGATGCAAAAATCAATGATACTCAAGATGCTTGCAACATCTAAAATTGACCCCAAAGACTCGAAACGTGTCAAACAGTTCTTAGTCAACAGCATGGATCGAATGGTGATGGGAAACATCTCGCAGTCCACCCAAGATTTATTGGACTATTCGAACCCCACCATTCGCTACCGCAAAGGTATCCAGTTCGAAATCAGTACCGGCCTACCAACTCAATCGGGGCCCAAGACAACCTTAAGAAATATTAACAACCTGATGTTCGAAATCATGCAGTGGCAACTGTTGCTTGGGGCTCCTGTAAGCGAGGCCACAGACATCATTGATTTGACCATACGAGAACATGAAAAAGTGATGGAAAGTCGACATCGCAGCCCCTACCACATTTTGACAGAGGCAATCTCGACATCAAAGGATCAGTTCTCGCCAATCATGTGTCGCAACCTCTTTTAGGAGAGAAGCCTGTCCTTCTACCATCCCTTAGGTGGCAAAAAACTTCTTTCTTTTTAAAAATATAATATTTGGCATAGAAAGTGCTCTATGTAGGGATGGGCAAGGACTGCTTTCTCTCAACGGCTGCACACCCCTTCTGTCCATTTTCATCGGACTATTTTTGTCACAAAGGATCTCATTTGCGCTTCTTGTTGTCTCTATTTTTTTGTCTCTCAAGCGGTTCTGCCTTCGCTGCAACCTCGCTAACGGGTCATGACTCCAACGGATTCTTAAACCTAAGGGTTCAAAGAGCCTGCGTGAGTTCGTTCCTACGCAACATCTCGCCTGGTCCTTATGCTCTCAGTCTAAGGGTTTTTCGCAACAGCTTCCATCCGAACACCAAAGAATTTCGTCGCAATCAGGTGTCGGCGGTGGAGGGAGGCCTCTGGAAGTTTTCTGACTTCGAAACCAACGAGGGCGTTGAGTCCAGCTCAACGATCGCCAGAGTCAAAGCCACCATGGGACTACCCATGCCAACGGCGACATTTGACTTTAAAAACTTTGAAATCAAAATTCCAATGGCGGCCATCGAAAATGCCTTGTATGAGCTCCCGCCCTATCATCGTAAACCGGTGTTGCGAACCCCGTTCATTGAATACGATGATCTTATGGTCATTGCCGGGTTAGAGATCCGAGTTGTCGATCTAAGCACCGGAGCAGCCCCCTTACGAGCAAGGGTGGCCTTTGCTGACCCCGATCCCACCATAGCCGATTCCATCACGGAAGACTTCGACACAGCAGACCCCGCGTTGTTTCGGATGTGGCCCCAAATGGCCGTCCTTCTTCATTCTTACCGAGACTTTTTGGTGCAATCCAACGAACATACAAAGCCAGAGAACAGCTCTTGTAAAAACAGTAGTCTTTTGTCTTTCGACGTGACCGTTAAGCCACCCAGCGCCCCTTCTTCTGAAGGCGTCGATGAGGGCCCTCACCGACAGTCCTCAGTCCGTCACTGAACACCCCTCTTGAGGTGAGGGAAAGAGAGTCTTCCGCGATTTATCTCAAAGTGAGATGCCTCAAGCTGGAACAGTAATATCTGTCAATTGTGTTGGCAGCTGTCGACCAATAAAAGTCGTTGTCGCAACACAGGCTATTTCAGCTGGCCCTCCTCTTGCATTTACAAAGAGTTATGAATTTTTATGGGGGATCAACATGAAGATCATTAGTCTTTTGGCAACAAGTTTACTACTAACAACAACACTGGCCTGTTCGCCGACCAATCAATTTGCCCCGGAAACTCGAGAATCGAACCCTCTCAGCTCAATAGAAAGTGAGTCCTTAAATTCGGGACCTCTAGCAAGCGACCTTGACCAACTCCCCACCCCGCCGACCGACCCCACCAATCAAATCAGCATCGACAATGACCTACAGGCCAACGCTCCTCAGGCTTCACCAGCTGACATTGCCAACGACAACAACGACAACAACGACAACAACGACAACAACGGAGACAACGGAGACAACGACGACAACGGAGACCAAGTCGTTGACACTATGACCTGTGAAGAAGCTCAAACTCAAAATATCTACCTACCAGAATGCCACGAAGATATTGTTGAAACGGGTGTGGATATCTGTGATCAAAACATTCGATTGATGAAAAGACTGTTCCCTAGTTACCGCGCTGATATGGTAGCTTTGTGCCGAGGAGAAGGTCAACTTTTGAGTCGCAACAACCCTTACTCGGCCCCTCATGTTGACGATTTTGGCTATGCATCCGAAGACCACAAAGTTGTCGGCCTTCCCAAAGAGTCAGCCTTTCTTGGTGGCGAGCGCGGCTTTGAAAAGCGCTTGTTCCAAGATGCTCAGGGCAACCTTGTTTGTAAAAGAAAAAAGTTTTTAAACATCAACTTCTTGTTTGGCTTCAATCTCAGCTTCCATAAATGGCAAGAGATTGACATCAATAGCTGCCACGGCTTCAACCGCTCATTGGATGTGATCCACAATGAAATCGGCCACTCCGGGCAAGCCCACCAGGAAACCGCCGGTATGTTCTCGGCGATCTCTTCACCAGTGGGTGCTAAGATTTGTGCTCCTCAAATTGAAACCGAGACCATTATGAATGATCGTCAAGGCCGACGCCTGGCTCATAGCAGAATTATCCAAAGAAGCGTAATTCTAACAAACGATTGTAAATGCTTAGAGCAAGACAAAATATTTAGAGGTGGACAAGTGATCTCTGGTGAAGCTGAACTGATCTCGTTCTTACCAGACCAAGAATGCGCCGACCGCTACCCACAAGTTTACTCGATTCAATAGTCAGTCGTTTTCTAAGAAAATGGCGACTCACCCAGTGAGGCTCTCGCCTCTCTGCGGCCGACTCGCATCCTAGTGCTCCCGATTCTGTACTCCCTCGAGTTGCTCCACAATGATACGTTTCACCTGATTCTTCGTGTTTAAGTGAGAATATTCTTCACAAATCTGGACTATTTCGACCAATGTTCGACACTAGATTTACAGAGTTCGATATGTGGACACACTAGAAGAGGCAGCTTGAATGATTACAAAAAGTCTATTTCCACACTTTATGAATAACAATAAAGGGTTCTCACTTGTCAGTGTTTTGATGGCCGCAGGTATCGGAGTGGTGGTGATTGGTGCTATTTCCAAGAGCATTATTCATCAGCAGGAAATGGTCTCTTACCTTGAAGATCGAATGTCAAACCTCGAGCTATCAAATCAAGTCCGCCATCTTCTCTCATCCCAGGCAACCTGTAATGCCAATTTCCAGGGCCTCCCCATCCTTAATAGCACTTCAATCAATGACCTCAAGGATCAGGCAGGCCTCACGGTCTATGACCGGAACTCCACATCAAACCTAGTGAAGATAACCGACATTGAGTTACGGAGCAAAGGCGCCCTGATTGGCGCCGACAGTTCCGGACTGATGGAGCTCGCAGTCACTACAGAAGGCATGCGTGGTGGACTAAGACATCTAAAACCCACAGTAATAGAACTGTCGGTAACGTCGAACAACGCCTCCGAGATCAGTAATTGCTCATTTACGGCGAGCGGTTCAGGACTGACAGTCGACGATCTTGAAAACAGTGTTTGTTCAGTTCAAGGGTACCGAAAGATTGCCGACTTCAGAATGGTATCCGATAATTCGGTTCCCACCGGTGTTAGAGGAAAACCTCCGGTCAGAGACTATGAACATCCCGATAATTACGAACCCTTTACTCAACTCATAGTTTCCGGACACACGAAAATGGTTTTCGTCATAGAAAACCCCGGCTCCTATATGTTAGGTGACCATGAAGTATTTTATAATAATATTTACGAAGAAAATTTTGAGTGCGACGGACAAACGCCAAGATCTCTTAGCAAGCAACAGGTCGGACGCGTGTATACTAGCGTTGTTGACCATGATTGACCTGCCCCGCTTAAAAAGGTCCAAAGCTTATGCTATAAAGGACCGAAACGGAGCTGGAGAATGGAAAAGAGAAGGTACCCCCCCGTGGACAAGTCATCTCTGGTGAAGCAGAACTGATCTCGTTCTTGCCAGACCAAGAGTGCGCCGACCAATTCCCAGAAGTTTATTCTCTTCAATAGGAACAAGCGCCTATGAAGGGCTAGGGGCAGTTTCCCCCACCCTCTCTAGTCATCAACAACTAAGTAAGGGCCTGTCACTACAATGGCCCATTTCGCGGCTGGGTCATACTGGCGCTCCAGTGTCGATTGAGCGACTTTGCGCAGGCTCAGGGGTCCGGTCTTTGATATTTCCTTAATCTTATCGACCAGACCAGGTAGGTCCTCACTGAGCCTCCTGGCTTGGAGCAACCCCATAAGCTGACTATATTCAGAATCGGAGTTCAAAAAATCTAGAATTTTCTGACCACCAAGAGATGAAGTGCCCGTGGAAACCGTTGACCAACGTTTGTTTTTCTTACTTGCACATTCGATGATCATCGGGTTGTCTCGGTTTTGATCCGGCGGACAAAAATCGGCAAGACGATCGGTGACAATGAGGAGTTCGCTATCTTCATATTTAAACTGTAACAGATCGTCCACACTCTCCAAATCCTTTAGCTCACTGCTACTGAGAACCTTCGTGTTCAAACGGAAATAAAAACCCTCTTCACCCCTGAGAAAGCTCGAGACTCCCAAAACGACAAAAAGCACACAAGAGATAGCAAAAGACTTAAAAAACGCCCTTTTATTGCGCTTCAAAATGTCTCTGAGAGGGCTCACAGTAAATAAAATGACCAGACTCGTACCAACTAGTAAAAAGTGACCCAGCAGTTTTGAAACCGCAATATACACTACGAAAGTCACGGCCCAAACACAAAGGAGAGCTAAATTTTTAAGAAACTTGTTATTAAAATCTCCTGTGCTCTTAATAGAATATATAGGACCTTTGAAAGTCATCATATCTGCCGTGAATGAGCCCAATAGGACCTGTGCCAAAATCAGTATCGATTCTTCAGGCGTAAGAGATTGAAAAACTTTTCCGATCACGGAAGGGAAAACGAGAAGGATTGGCAAGAGGAACAAACAAGAAAAGAACAATAGGTGCAATACGGTAAGAGTCAGTAGATTTCTAAAAAATCCCGAAACAGAATCGCTGGTTATGAAAACAAACTGCGACATCCCATGCTGAACGGAAACTGAAGTTTTACAAATAAACAAAGTATATATCCACATAAAAAGCAAAATGAGATCGCCATAAATTTGGTAATGAAGCAGCAACAATGTTGCTACAACACCTATCAAAATAATCCACGCCGTCGCCATGATTTGAATTTTTAGTATCTGAAAAGTAATTCTAGACTTCATCTCTCCCCACATTAGTAGAAAAGTAGGTGGCTAAATCCTCGATAGTGACAAGTCGCTTGTCATGAGGCACGTCAGTGATTTCAATACTCTGATCCGATTGATACAGCATGCTAACTGAGCCATCTGAATTGATGGATACTGGGCGGACGTTTTGCTTTTTGAGCCCTTCAACAAACGAGGGATTTTTAACAATAATTTTTTTGAAAGAATCTTGTGCTTGTTGTTTTTTACATGACAACTTGAGACAGCCTTCCTCTAAAAAACAAACATCTGAGGCAACCTCTTGCACTTCAGAACCAATATTCGTCGACATGACAACTGTGCACCCTCTCTGAATTTCTGTTTTTAAAAATTCAACAATCTCAAACCGTGAACCCACATCCAAGACCGCGGTGATCTCATCGATGAGGTAGACAAGGGGTTTCTTGGGGGCCATCAAACAGAAAAAAGCTTTCATCTTTTGGCCTCGCGACAACTCCGAGAAATTTTGCCTCGAATTGACATTTAATGCTTTTGCCAAGCTTTTAAAAACCGCGGTGTCATAGTTAGGATAATCACCAGCAAAAAATTCGGACCAGTCGGAAAGGGACATTCCATCAGGAATTTTAGAATCCTCAGATATAAAAACAGCGTCGTTCAAGATAGGATTCAGGGACGAACTTAAGGTGTGACCATCGTAAAATAACTCGCCACGCGAAGTCTGCTCGTGCTGCGCGAGAAGACGCAACAGTGTCGACTTGCCAGATCCATTAGGCCCCATCAGCGCGACAAAACTTCCTTTTTCAATGCTCCAATTGATACCGCTAAGGGCCTCTTGGTTGCCGTACCATTTCGACACATTCTCTAAGCGAAAGCTCTGACCTAATTCGGATGTATTCATGGGTTGATTGTAGAAAGACCAAATTTGAAAGGCAAACCGCATTTTGAAACTTGGACCCAAAATATGGTCCAGTAAACATTCATCTCAACTTGAACTAAGTGTGAGAGTCGATCAAAAGGGGTAGTCATTCTCAGGTTCAAGTCACGGCGGGCGCCCCCGGAGCGGAGCGACCAACATCATCCAATTTCGAAATGTGGGAAGTGTAAACAACCACGTGCAGTGAGAAAATGGGGCGATCGACGGGGCTTGAACCCGCGACAACAGGAATCACAATCCTGGGCTCTACCAACTGAGCTACGACCGCCACAAAGAGACAAAGTTATGACAATAAATTGGGATTGAGGCAAGAAAAACTGTGTGAAATTTAGGGGCTGCAGTCACCGACACGTACACCGTCCGAGGGGCACAAGTCTTTATAGGAGGTAGCAAAAGCAGTGGGATTGCCCCATTGACCCGCAGCATTACAAACCCTGCGTACGCAATGGACAGACTCTTTTTCAGCCATACAGCCCTTGGCTCCCTTGCCATTTCCTTCGCAAGACCATGCGCACTGCTGAAACCCAGCCGATGGAGACTGACAGAGGTCGCCAGTAGACACAGAAGCCAGTCCTCGCTCTGATCTTTCTAAGGACGGCGGCTCCGAACTCCAATCAGCAAACAAGGAGGTCTTTTTCGTGGGCACCAGACCCAGCTTTTGGCGGCGCGCCTCGGGCATCTGGAAAACGGGCGTGATAAACCCCTCACTGGCGAGGGCTTGTTTTTCGTCCATCGAGAACAGAGCCTTCGAGGTTTCACTCATCCATGTGACAAAGTTACCAGCCTTCACTTGAATGATTTTACCCGAGAGATCCTGGGCTCGAATCACGTCGATGGATTCAGCAAAGCTTTCAACCTTCACCTGCAACCCCTGTTGCCCCATCTCGTATCCAACCTGATGTTTACCACTGGCCGCTCTTGTTAAAATTTGACCGGCGAGAAGATCGAAGGACCCCTGCTTCATTGTCACATCAAAAGTCAAACCACCATGTACCAAGTAAAGAAACGGCTGAAATCGCCCGGCAATCGAGTTGGGATCTTGCACGACCAATTTGCTCTTTGCGAACAAATTCAACTTCACTCGACCACTCTTAAAAGTGATGTCCAAATTCTTGTTTTTCTTTTGCTTGTTAACTATCTCGTCGTCCACATAGAGCTTTTGCCCTTTTTGAACCGGATGGATGCGCCCACGGTGCAGGATCTGTAGCCCAGAATCAAAGCCCGCCACTTCTCCTATGACCACCTCAGAATAGTTTTCACCAGGCAATACACGAGAGTCGTTGCCCACCTCAATCTTTCCTTGGGCTTGAAGAACCACCGCCCCTGTTCCTTTTTTTAAAGCTACTTTTGACGCCGGCTCGCGTTTTCCGTTTACAGTCTCTTGGTCTTTTTCACCAAGGTCGTAGACCAGCTCGAGGTCGCCCTTGGCCTCCCCCTCTGGAGCTCGTTCCTTGTTGTAGTTAGAAAGGCAACCGAAATAAAAGTTGACGTTTTCACACACGACTTTGCGACAAACATTAATATCACCCCAGTCACAAAACTTGACCTCTTTGCCAATCGTGACCTTTTTCTGACACGGACCGCAGGTGACCTTGGGGCAAGAGCAGTCCTTCTCCTCAGCCCATCCGTTATGTGGAACCAGTAGAATAGCGACGATATAAATGATAAAAACGAAAACTCTAAGCATCTCTCTTTTCTTATCGGCAATAGGGTGCAGCAAGTTGACACAACAGTCGAAGATAACTCTATTTTTTCATAGATCACCGGAAGAACAAAATTAAGAATTGGTTGGGAGGACCATTGGTCGGTGTTCTGTACCGAATGGCCTGGCCTTAGAGCCACCGCGGCCCTCATCAACGCGTCACAACTTAAAACGCCGCCCCTTGAAAGCAGACCATGGTATAGGTATTCTCTAGTTTCCGTTAAAGAGGAGAACCACATGAGACGACTCGCCCTAATGATTTGCCTGACATTATTCAGCACTCCTGGCCAGGCCTATTTTAGTTTGATGGACACAGGCAACCTCAAGGACGAAGGCGAGCACCGTATTCTCGGGGAGGGGCAAGTACTGATGGATGCTCCCGAAGGCTTTAATCTCAATGCTCGCTTTGCCACTGGCCTCACAGAAGACTCAGAAATTCAATTTGAAGGGGGCGTCGGCTCTGTGGATTACTATCTGGGAGCCTTCTGGAAGTGGATTCCTTTTCCAGACACCGTGGACCAACCCGCCATCGGCGGACGCATGGGTGTGGTCTTCGCTGATTTAAACAATCTTTCAACCTATGGAGTCAATGTCACTCCCATGATCAGTAAAAGCTTTGATACCAATTATGGTGACTTCACCCCCTACGGTGGTATCGAGATGGGTCTTCTTAACAACGTTAGTGACACCTTTTTTAGTATGCAGGCCATCGCAGGCCTCGAGTGGAAGCCAAACAAATGGGACTATCCTGCTCTGGAAGATATGCAGTTTCTTATTGAGTACGGTTTTGAAGTCGATGACGCCTTTGATTATTTAAGTTTCGGAGCCTCTTACGATTTTTAGAGCGAGCCTCTTTAATAGCGATCGCAAAATAAAAAAAGCCAAGGAGAAATTTCCTTGGCTCTTGCGAAAGCGATTGGTTTTGAAATACGCCAACCTCTATCTTTCGAATTAATTAATATCTTTAAAGTCGGCGTCGATAGTGTCATCGCCTCCGGCTTTTGAGGCGTCACCCGCCCCAGGAGTCGCGCCCCCAGCAGCGGCATCACCCGCTCCAGCTTCGGCTCCACCCGCGGCGTCTGTTTGCTGAGTGTAAAGCTCGGCACTTAAGGCTTGGGCCGCACTTTGCAACTTCTCAGAAACTCCCTTTAACTCATCGTTGGTCGCCTCAGTTCCTTTTACAGAAACTTTCTTGGCTTCATCTACGGCTTCTTTAGCTGTCGTAACAGAGGCTTCTTGAAACTTGCCATCATTCTCGCTCAACAGTTTTTCTGTTTGATAAATGAGATTGTCCAAATCGTTTCTTAAGGTCACTTGCTCACGCTTCACTTTGTCGGTATCAGCGTTGGCCTCGGCCTCTTTCACCATTCGTTCGATTTCATCATCATTAAGACCCGACTTCGCTTTAATCTGAATCGCTTGCTCTTTACCTGTTCCAAGATCTTTTGCAGAAACATTGAGAATACCATTGGCATCAATATCAAAGGTCACCTCAATTTGCGGCACGCCTCTGGGCGCTGGTGGCAAACCAACCAACTCGAAAGTTCCTAAAGATTTGTTGTCGGTGGCCATGTCTCTTTCACCTTGAAGAACATGAACCTGAACACTGCTTTGGTTGTCAGCCGCAGTCGAAAAGACTTGCGATTTCTTTGACGGAATCGTCGTGTTGCGTTCGATCAATCGAGTCATCACACCACCCAAAGTCTCAAGACCGAGTGATAATGGTGTCACATCCAAGAGCAAGACATCCTTAACATCGCCAGAGAGCACCCCACCTTGAATCGCAGCACCAAGGGCCACAACTTCATCAGGGTTCACGGAGCGGTTGGGTTGTTTGCCAAAAAAGTCAGTCACTGCTTTTTGAATTGCCGGGATACGTGTGGAACCACCAACAAGAATCACCTCGTCGATATCAGCCACAGACCAACCGGCGTCTTTCAAGGCTTTTTCGCAAGGCTCGAGGGAGCGCTTCACCAAATCCGCAGTCAACTGGTCAAACTTGGCTCTCGATAATTTTACATTCAAATGTTTCGGGCCACTTTGATCAGCCGTAATAAATGGAATATTAATTTCTGTCTCTTGGGTGGCACTGAGCTCAATTTTGGCTTTTTCAGCCGCCTCTTTTAAACGCTGAACCGCCATTTTATCATTGCGAAGATCCATCCCCTGGTCTTTTTTAAACTCATCAACTAACCAGTCAAAAATCAACTCATCAAAGTTATCTCCACCGAGATGGGTGTCACCATTGGTCGCTTTCACCTCGACAACGTTGTCCCCGACTTCTAGTACGGAAATATCGAAAGTTCCCCCACCCAAATCGTAGACAGCAATTTTTTCGTCGGCTTTTTTATCAGACCCATAAGCCAGAGCAGCCGCGGTAGGCTCGTTGATAATTCGCTGAACATTCAAGCCTGCAATTTTACCGGCGTCTTTCGTTGCCTGTCTCTGAGCATCGTTAAAATACGCCGGAACAGTGACAACAGCATCAGTGACTTCTTGACCTAGATAGTCTTCAGCTACCTTTTTAAGCTTAGCAAGAACAGCCGCTCCCATCTCTTCGGGAGACATGATTTTTTCCGAGCCTCCGTCTGTCACTGAGAATCCGCAGTCGTCATTGCCTTTTTTAACCACTTTGTAGGGCACACGCTTGATTTCTTCTTGAACTTCGTCAAAACGACGACCAATAAAGCGCTTTGCTGAATAAATTGTATTTTCTGGATTTGTCACAGCCTGGCGTTTTGCCACCTGACCCACAAGTTTTTCACCGTCTTTAAACGCGATGATGGATGGGGTTGTTCGGTTTCCCTCTTCGTTGACGATCACTTTTGCGTCGCCACCTTCCATGACTGCCACACAAGAATTTGTGGTTCCCAAATCGATTCCAATCACTTTTCCCATTTTTTCTCTCCTTATGAAGCTCTTAGGGCTATTTATTTCTATAGTTTAAATCTGTGTTCATTTACTGATTTGTCAAGATTTTGCAGGCTAACTAAATATCCCCTTCTTTTCATTGACCTTTTCGCCTCGCACTTCGGCGAGCTCTCGCAGGAGCTTCTCCTCTTGCTTTTTCAACTTTTTCGGAAACACCACTTCGAGACGCAAACACAGATCACCACGTGACCCTGAGCGAATATCGGGGACACCGAGCTCGCGCATCCGCAGAATACTGCCTGGCTGGCTGCCTTCAGGGATTTTTAACATTTTTTTGCCATCGAAAGTTTCCACTTCGACTTCGGTACCAAGGAGCATCTGAGTGTAGGCAATTTTCACTTGCCCTAAAAGATCACGCCCTTGACGATCATACTGGTTATGACCACGGACTCGAATCTCGACATAAAGGTCACCGGAAGGACCATTTCTCATGCCCCCCTCGCCTTCACCCGCCACGCGCAACCGAGTGCCGTTATCAACCCCTTTGGGGATCGTCACGGTGATTTTTTTTGTAACCGGCTTACGGCCTTTTCCGCGACATTCCTTACAAGGATTCTTAATGACCTGTCCCGCGCCTCGACAAGAAGGGCAAGTGGTCGCAACCGAGAAGAAACCTTGAGAGTTCACCACTTGCCCTTGGCCACCACAAGTTCCACAAGTGCTGGCCTCGGAGCCGGGCTCACTGCCCTGCCCGGAGCAACGGTTGCAACTTTCCTCGGTATCGAACTCTAGGTTGCGGTCCGTCCCTGTGATAACCTCCCCTAAATCGACTTCAAGTCGGTAGCGCAAATCCGCGCCACGACGGGGGCCCGAGCGAGATCGCCGCCCGCGGCCTTGGGCACCACCCATACCGCCCATTCCAAAAAAATCGCTGAAAATATCACCAAAGCTGGAGAAAATATCATCGACATTTTCAAAACCCTGCCCGCCAAACCCAGCACCGCCCTGAAAAGCAGCATGGCCAAATTGGTCATATTTTGCCTTCTTTTCGGAGTCACCGAGCACACCATAGGCCTCAGCGGCCTGCTTGAACTTGTCTTCCGCTTGTTTGTCACCAGGGTTTTTATCAGGGTGAAACTGCATGGCCAATTTACGGTAAGCCTTCTTAATCTCTGCAGAACTCGCTGATCGATCCACACCTAAAACTTCATAATAGTCGCTACTCATGCAAGGGTCCTCATTATTATGACCAACATGAGTCGCCTAAGCCTGTCGTCAAGGCCGCTATTGTGGAAGATTCAGGGTTTCCCTAATTTTTTTGATCTGAGCCTCAATGCGGGCAGAGAACTGGCCCCCTCGGTCTCGCTCTAACACTTGCTCCAAGATGCTTAATGCAAAGGCACCCTGCCCTTGGCGAGTGTAAAGCTTCGCGGCCAAAGAATACACCCAAGCCGGAGCCCCCCGCTGTCCAGCTCGGATCAGAAGACGTTGGGCTTCTTCCGGATTTTGCATTTCAAAAAGTTCGTGATAAGCGGAGCGATAGAGTAGGTTCCAATCATCCGGATAGATCTTTAGCCCCTTATGAAAGATCTCTTGAGCGCCCACCCGGTCATCGACCATCACACTGAGCATGGTGGCTCCATCTAGGTAAGCCGCTTCAAAGTTTGGCTGTAAATCACTGATAACATCCAGCATTTGAAAGACCCAGCCCCTCTCACAAGTGGGCCTGGGTAACTCTCGCTCAATGACCTCTGTCAGTCGATCAGACATTTGCCCCCACTCAGGATAAGGGGTGCGCTCAGAATTTTGATCACAGATGTGAAAATCTTGTAACAAGCGGACCCACATCAAACTGGCGAGAGCGTCCTGATAGCCAAATGCAAAAAGAGACACGTTTTTGGAGGGCGAAAGAAAGGTTTTCTGGCTCGCCAAATCTTTCGACTGCGACAAGCTCCATTGAAGCCCAAGAAAGATGAATAATGTAGCTAGATATATTTTCATAAAAAAACCGCAACTCCCATAGAGTAGCGGCTTTTGATGTTAAAGCAATGGGTTTAAAATAGAACTTATTTTGTCCCGTCTGTGATGATCGTCAAAGTTTTCAGTTGGTTCATGGTCGCTTCGTCCTGTCGAGCCGAACGAGGATCAATCACTCCAGCAACAGCGATCGTAAAAGTGGTCGCCGTAGCTGCACCGGCCGTGGCAGGAGTGATCGGCCCCAGACTAGTGCCCACCACACCATCAGCAGCCTCAACCCACTGCTTAAAGTTGGCACAGTTACCACCACAGTTACAGGCAGTCGCATTGTCGGTATCCACACAGGCAGCATCATCTTGAATCGCTCCCGCATAAGGAGGTTGCACACCTGTATCGGCGGCCACCAACTGATAACCCAAAGTCCCTGAGGGAGAAAAGCCTGTCAAAACAAAATTACCCGGGAACCCACCATACTCCGCACTGGAAGCATGGGCCGCTGAGTAGTAAGCACTCATCAAAGCGAATCCCTCTTTTTGTCGAGCCTTAGCCTGAAAGGTTTGATAGCTAGGAATCGCGATTGTCGACAAGATTGCGATAATCGCCACAACCACCATCAACTCAATCAATGAAAAACCTCTATTATTTAACTTCACATGAACCTCGTTCTCGATGTTTACTTTATATGCTCTAATTATATAGAGAGTATGCGTCGGGGGTAAAGTCTAATTTTGAAGATTTTCGTTAAGGGACTGTTAGGTCACGAAAAGTCCAGGAATGAAACGCAAGGCAAAACACCAAAGCATAAATTTATGCTATAGTAGAGGAATGAGTCGTTTCCGAATAGTTTTAAATCACGAAGATGAGCCCGATGAAAGTCTAGATACGGGCGTCATCGACAAAGTCGAAATTCAGGAACCCTCTTTTTACAAGGTCATACTACTGAATGATGACTTCACCCCTATGGATTTTGTAACCCATGTGTTGCAAAAGTTTTTTAATAAAAGCCCTGAGGCAGCAAAACAGGTCATGATGGACGTTCATAAAAAGGGACAAGGCATCGCTGGTGTCTTTAGTTTCGAAGTGGCCGAAACAAAAGTTTTTTTGACCAATAATCTATCAAAGCAAAATAAATACCCTCTGAAGTGCACAATGGAGAAAGAATAGAGAGCGAATCCTTCTCCGAACTTGCATTTCTGCAAATCGGGTTCACATTAAGTTTAGACTCTCCATTCAGTTTGGGAGTCCAGTGAAAGACAAGGAGAACTATGCTTAACCAAGAAGTGGAAGTTGCACTCAACCAGTCCATCCATATGGCCCAGCAAAAATCCAATGAATACGTGAGTGTTGAACACTTACTCCATTCATTGCTGACCCTCCCTCCGATTATCAACCTATGCCAAGAGCTGGACGTGGACTTTCAAAAGATCCAAGGTCAACTCACCGCCTTTATAGATCAACACGCGCCAAAGCTCATTGGAGAGAGCCAGATTAAGCCCGAATTCACCATCGCCGTGCACCGAGTTTTGCAGCGGGCGGTGATCCAGGTGCAGAACTCCGGTAAGTCGATGGTCTTTCCCGAGCACATTTTGATTTCTATCCTGGAAGAGAAAGACTCCCATGCTCGTTACTTTTTTCTGAAATCTGGGGTCGAAACCCATGAGATCGTGAATTCTATTGCACACGGTCGACTCAATCAAAATCAACTCACCAACGTGCCATCGAATAGCCAAGAACCTACCAAAAACGAAGGGTCTTTGCATCAGTTCACCGTCAACCTTAATGAAAAGGCGCGCCAGGGTAAAATTGATCCCATCATCGGTCGCGAGGATGTTTTGGAAAGAATGGTGCAGGTCCTCTCCCGTCGAACGAAAAATAATCCACTACTGGTTGGGGAACCTGGAGTCGGTAAAACAGCCCTTGCTGACGGCCTGGCTTTGCAGATTATCAATAAAAATGTACCCAAAGTACTACAAGACGCCGTTATCTACTCGTTGGACCTTGGGAATCTTATCGCCGGCTCAAAATACCGCGGCGATTTTGAACAAAGACTGAAAAAAGTTTTGGCCGATCTTAATAAAGAAAAGCATGCCATTCTCTTTATTGACGAAATTCACACCCTAATGGGAGCCGGAGCCACAGGCGGCGGCAGCCTAGATGCTTCAAACCTGTTGAAACCGGTTCTCGCTAGTGGCGAGCTGAGTTGTATTGGATCAACCACCTACAAAGAGTTCCGACAGCATCTGGAGAAAGACCGTGCTTTTGCTCGAAGGTTTCAAAAAATTGACATCAAAGAACCCAGTAAAGAAGAGGCTTTTCAAATTCTACGTGGCTTAAAAGAAAACTATGAGAAATTTCATCAGGTCACGTACAGTGATGAAGTCTTGCAGTCAGCCGTCGACCTTTCAGAAAAATACATTTTTGACAAACACCTGCCAGACAAGGCCATCGATATCATTGACGAGGTGGGAGCAAAGATCAATGTCCATCGGGAAGCCGATGATCCGATTGCGGTGACACTAGCGCAGATAGAAAACGTGGTGGCGCAGATTGGACAAGTGCCGTCTCACACCGTCTCCTCATCGGATATCGACAAACTTAAAAACCTTGAGCTTCGCTTGAAGTCGCTGATTTTTGGTCAAGACCCTGCCATTGCAGGCTTGGTTTCAGCCATCAAAATGAACCGAGTCGGACTGGGGCGAGATCGAAAACCTGTGGGCTCCTTTTTGTTTGCTGGCCCCACCGGTGTCGGAAAGACCGAAGTGGCCAAACAGCTCTCTAATCACCTCGGCAATAAATTTATTCGCTTCGACATGAGTGAGTACATGGAGAAACACGCGGTGGCCCGCTTGATTGGTGCGCCTCCGGGCTATGTCGGGTATGAAGAAGGTGGACTTTTGACTGAAGCCATCAGTAAATCACCCTACTGTGTCTTGTTATTGGATGAGATTGAAAAGGCCCATCCGGACTTACTCAATATTCTTTTACAGGTTTTTGACAACGGAAGTCTTACCGACCCCCACGGTAAGGTTGCAGACTTTACCCATGCCACCATTATTATGACCACAAATTGTGGGGCAAGAGATGCTGCCAAAGGGTCTATTGGGATTGGCCCCAGTGACCCTGCGAAGATCTCAGATGAAGCGATTAAACGGCACTTCTCTCCCGAGTTTTTAAACCGCCTGGACCAAGTTGTGCACTTTGCTCCACTCAATAACGTTATCTGCGAGCGCGTGCTCGACAAGTTCCTCTTGGAACTCAGCGAACAGCTCAAAAAGAAAAACGTAGAGCTGGATGTGGCCACCTCTGCGCGGCGTTGGCTTATTGATAAAGGTTTCGACCCGATTTACGGGGCCCGCCCTCTGAACAGAGTGATCGATGAGCACATCAAAAAACCGCTGTCCGAAGAGATTTTGTTTGGTCGCTTGGCCAAAGGCGGTCTGGTCGAAGTGGACCTTGTCAAAGATGAAATCAAACTGCAATTTAAAAAAAGTAAGCAGACACCGAAAAAACAGAAAGTCTCTTCTTAGAAAAAGTCTTAGGGCTTAGGACAAAGGGACTTCAACGAAAACTTTTTAATATGGGTCTGCTTGTGACAACGCACCTCCGGATCGGAGGCGGAGTCATTGATCTGTTGGTCATAGTGGGCTAGATCAGCCACCTTTGCCTTTAAAGCCACAGCTGTCATTTGTCGGTTCACCTTTACTGATTCTGGACTCATATCGCAAACCGAGAATGAATCATGAACCGGCCATTGCAAAACGTCTGAGGACGCGCCTTCACATCGCACTCTCAGCTCCACTTGAAAGGGGCGGCCAATCAAGTGCCCTCCCTCTTTGACAACAACAGCGGCTTTGATCCCGCTGTTAAGCGCCAGCTGCTTTAACACCCGGTATTCTTGCGACGGACCCTCCGCTTCATCATGGGCATTGGCCAAAGCGTGGGGAAGGTAAATGCATAAGGTGAAGAAAAAGACTTTTAACATCATGAATTCCCCGCGCAGAGTGGATAAGCCAAGTGAAGATGATCATTGTGTAAGGAATTGCCACCCAGCTGAGAGGCTTGGTGACCGACAGACCCTTTGTACTCCCGATCGCCGGGGCCACAAGAGCTGGGCAAAGAGTCTCTCCAACACGAACGAAACTCATCATAAAATATCGCCTGCTCCCCTTTGTAATCTCTCTTAAATGTAGAGACTCGATACATTTTGCCGTCCTTATCGTAAAGATTGAAGTTTACGATGTCCCAGGCTCGAGCGTAGGCATGATGACTCAATTGAGAGGAGTTCCTCGCCAGTCGATCGTTATATGAACCCAAGTGTTTGATGAACACTCGCACCGGCTGAGGGTAGTCGGCGGCTTTGGCTGCATCGCTGACGCATTGAAAAAAGGCTTGGTTAAGGTTGTCCGCAAAACTGGGATGAAAGAAGGCTCGCCCGCAACGAGTGTCGCTGTTATATCCTCCTTGACTGGCTTTGTCGGTCACACAGCCGTCCCAACGAAGTGCGGCTCCTCTTGCCAAATTGAAGAATTGATCCTCAATGGCGAATGTATTTTTAAGACTGATAGGCAGGGGCTGTTCGATGACAAGCTCGGGTCCCGGGTCTTCCACTATTTCATCCTCAGGCGCCTCAAAATCATCGGGGATATCAACGTCAGCAAAACTCGACTGCTCGCCCAATCCGTCAAGATTGGAGACATAAGGACTACAATTCGCTAATAATAAGAGAAGAAGTAACCAAAAGTATTGCCGCATACAAAAGGATCGGCAGACCTGAAAATCTCTGAACCCAATAAAAAGAAATCTTTAAAATTAAAAGGCCAGGGCCCCTCAGCCGCTCCTGCAGTAAAAAAGAAGGCCAACTGTTAATGATTGTTACAATTTTCTATAACTTTTAAGACGATAGAAACGCCTCAACTTGTCCGAGGCTCAGGAATAAACCTCAGCGTAGGTTTTATAAGTTCCATCTGATTGTCGTTGAAAAATGTCTTCTCTTCTGACATCACTGGGGCGCGCCTTTCCCATGGCCGATAACAGGTGCTGTACAACTTTGATCGTCTCACTGTGATAATTGGCAACTCTCTGACTTTTGCTTGAAACTTCTAGTCCGGCCATCAACGAGGGATTATTAGTGGTGATCCCCACCGGGCAATGGTTGCTATGACACCGCAAGGCCTGGATGCAGCCAAGGGCCAACATCATGCCCCTTCCGCTGTTCACGATATCGGCGCCTAACCCAAAGCTACGGATCAAGTGGAATCCAGTTAAAGATTTTCCCGCTGCTATAATTTTGATGTTCTTTTTGAGATCGAATTGTTCAACTAACGAAGCTACGAATGACAAACCGTCTTTCAGAGGCATTCCGACGGCATTGGCAAATTCTAAAGGAGCCGCCCCGGTCCCCCCCTCAGCGCCATCGACGGTAATAAAATCAGGAACGATCCCGGATTTGTCCATCTCTTTAAATACATCCAGAATTTGGGCCTTGTCTCCAACGCAAACTTTGAATCCCACCGGCTTTCCGCCAGACAGTTCTCGCAATAGTTTGATAAAATTTAGTAAACCGGCGGCATCAGAAAACTCTTTATGGGCTGAAGGCGACAGGACATCTTCACCGATGGGGACCCCACGAATTTCAGCAATTTCGACAGTCACCTTTGCTCCGGGAAGCATGCCTCCTTTGCCGGGCTTGGCACCCTGAGAGAGCTTGAGTTCAATCATTTTCACTTGTTCTTGTTGGGATTTTTTTTGAAAAAGATCTCTATCAAAACCTCCGTCTTTCGTGCGGCAACCGAAGTAACCGGTCCCGATCTGCCAGACGATGTCGGCACCCAACAGATGAGCCGGCGCAATGCCCCCCTCACCAGTGTTGTGGTAGAAGCCTCCTTTCGCAGCCCCCAGGTTCAGAGCCATCACGGCATTTTTACTTAGCGAGCCGTAGCTCATGGCAGAAATATTAAATATGGAAGCCTCATAGGGCTGGGTGCATTGCTCGCCCCCCACTTTGACCCGGTCGAAGTCCTCATCCACAGGGCCTGGGAACATAGAGTGGCAAACCCACTCTTGCCCCTCAGCATAAAGGTCCTCTTGGGTTCCAAACGGGAGAACTTGCAACTGCTTTTTCGAGCGTTGGTACACCACCGAACGATCGTTACGATCAATGGGACGTCCATCGGTGTTGGACTCCACGAAGTACTGTTGGATCTCAGGTCGAATGGCCTCGAGCATGTATCGAAAATGTCCAACGATGGGAAAGTTTCTGATCACGGCGTGGCTCTTCTGAAACGAGTCTCGAACACCCAAAATAATGAGAGCGAGCAACAGACCCGTCACCCAAAATGGCACTTGAACCTCCATATAATAAAGAAGCGCTAAAACAACAATCACTGCAAAACTGGCTATAAAAAATGGCTTTCTCACCGACACACTCCGAATTGGGGTTTAATTTTCATTTTCTTATAGATTTCAGAAGGAAACTATCTTGCGCCGCACCAGTTGGCCATATAGTATGCGCCCCATGAATTTGAAGACCTTAACAGATCGCCAAAAAGGCCTGCTTGCCGCGACGACAACCGCTGCGACGTGGTCGCTTTTGGCTATATTTCTAAAGATCGCTCTGCAACACTCAGACTCCTACACCATTGTTTGGTATCGGATGGTTGTGGCCTTTGCCGCTCTGTTTTTCTGGATGATTTTTAAAAAGCAGGCAGCCGACCTGAAAGTCTTCTTTATTCGACCTGGCGCCCTGCTGGTGGCCTCTCTTTGTTTGGGTTTCAACTATTTGGGTTTTATGCAAGGTGTGCACTACGCCAGTCCAGCCTCGGCGCAAATTTTTATTCAGCTCGGCCCGCTGCTGCTGGCTTTGGCCGGCCTTTTTGTTTTTAAAGAGAAACTGAGTCGTCCGCAACTCTATGGACTACTGTTTTGTCTGATTGGCTTTAGCCTTTTTCTCAGTGACCGTCTGGACCTACCAGATATCAATAAGACCTTTTCTTTAGGCCTCTCTTGGATTGTCGCCGCCGCCGTCACCTGGGCCATCTTTGCCAGTATTCAAAAGACACTTCTGGCTTTCTGGAAGAGCTCACAAATCAATGTCTACGTCTATTTGGTCATCAGCTTGCTGTTTTTCCCTTTTGTGAACTGGGGCAATTTAGCGTCTTTACCACTCAGTGTTCATCTCCTTCTCATCTTTTTGGGCTTCAACACCATACTCGCCTACGGTTGTTTCTCCATTGCACTGAAATACTTACCCGCCACCCAGGTTAGCCCGATCATCACCATGAACCCTCTCCTCACCTTAGTTTTCATCACGGTGATTGATTGGATGCAGTGGACCTTTATTCCAGCGGACCCCATTGGGTGGAAAGGCTATCTCGGGGCCCTCACGGCTATAATGGGTGTTCGTAAAGTCCTATCCAAAAAGGCCAGCCCCTAGGCCAAAGGTCGGGATCACAACAAATGCACGTCTTGTGTCAGTCTTTGACCTCTTCACAAGATCTGTTCACAATGGAGTATGATCTTACGAACTAGCATTTTATTGTTTCTCGTGACCTCGGCCATGGCCGCTGTCTCTTCGCAAGCTCCCTCCCACCAAGACCGGCTGGCGGCCTATCGCATGGCTGTGGAACTCACCAATCCGAAAAAAGATTGCACTGAGCTAAAGAAGTTGGCGCAAGACAAGAGTTTTTCCCTGAACGAACTGGCTTTGATTCGGCATACGGAGAACTGTAATCCCGCTCCGCGCTGGGACCAGGTTGTCAAAGGCCTTAAAAACCCTATCTTAAAACCCTTTGCCGTTCGTGCTCAATTTGATCGCGAGATCGAAAAACGTCACTTCGGAAATGCCTACCGGATTTTTAATGCCAATAAAAATGTCATCAGTCTCAATAAAAAAGATTTCGACACTATGGCCAGTCGCGCCCTCAAAACAAAATTGACCCCCAAAGAGAAACGACACTTGCGCACAGAGCTGCAAAGACGCTCCCCTCGATTTATCCCTACACCAAAAAAGAGCCAATATTTAAAAGTCGCTAAGGACTATCGAGACAGTCGAAACTTTGAAAAGGCTTTGTATTATTATCGAAAGATAATTAACGATCCTAAAATGAGCTACAACAATCGTTGGCGCGCTTTTCGCGGGGCACGAGCGACCTATAAGCTTGAGCGTTGGTCTCGGATGAAGAATTACATAAAGGCCTCAAGACAATGGGCGCATTTTTTAGATAACAAATACAAATGGTCGGCCGCGATGACCGGAATGCATCATGACGCCAACATTGCATACATTCGCACACTCTGGACTGAGAAGGGACAGAAACTGGCTACAAAAGAATTAGATCGACTTGAAAAGCAATTGAAGGGCCGTCATTCGCTGCAAATGATCTATTGGCTAAAAGGGCGCATGGCGGAAGAGCGCAAGAAATACGACCTGGCTGTGTCATGGTTAAAAAAGGCGGCGAATGAAAAACCGACCAGCTTGCGCGATAGAGATCGGGTGCTATGGTCCCTCGCCTGGAATCAACGGCGAATCAAGAGATACGCCGAATCTCAAAAAAACCTCCAGGCCCTCAAAAAAAGTACCGAACTGACTTTCTTCGCAAAAACCAAATACCTGTATTGGCAAGCGGAGAACCTGATCTCCATGGGAGAACGTAAGGAGGCTGAAAAAGCTCTTGAACGTCTCACCGAGTTTGATCTCTACGGCTATTATGGAGCGCTGGCTTTTCGCAAACTCAAGCGCCCCTTCCCAAAACCGCCTCGTCCGACTGTTTCCGAGAAAGACATGCTTAGCTTCTTTGATAAAAAAGATCGGACCTTTTTCCGAGATTTAGTCGCGGTAGAGGAACTAGAGGTGAGCGAAGCTCTGACTTTAGACAAAGTAAAAACGAAAAAGAGTTGGAACACCAGTCGCTGGGTGAATTACCTCAACCTTTTACAAAAGGCGGGAGCCTATAAAGCCTTTTTCTTAGGATACCACCGACTCCCTCCGAAGAAACAGTTGGATGTCATCGAAGAACACCCCTATCTATTGTTTCCTGAGCCCTACAAAAAGCAGGTCCTGTCTTCAGCCAGAAACACGCGAGTCTCTGCAGCTCTCATTTACTCGATCATGAAGCAAGAGTCTGGCTTCGATGTCAGGGCACGCAGTCACGCCGATGCCTTTGGCCTCTTACAACTGATCCCGCAAGTGGCCAAGCGAGCCGCCGAGCGCATGCCGTCGGTTGCCTATGAAAACCCATATGACCTTTACAAACCCAGTGTCATTATCCCGCTGGGAGCTAACAATCTTCATCACCTCTTTTCAAAATTTGATAATAATTTTATTTTGTCAGTCGCCTCGTACAACGCTTCTGAAAACGCCGTGAAGGGCTGGATCAAAAGTCGTTTTCATGGTGACCCCATAACCTTCATCGAGGACATCCCCTATGAGGAAACCAAGGGTTATGTAAAGTTGGTCATGCGGAATTACATCACCTACAACCGCTTTGACAACGACACGGATGAACCTTTTGTGTTTCCTGAAAGTTGCCTGGCTGGGCTAGAAAACTTTAAAACTCTATAATTTAGACCCCACCTACAGCAGACTCTCTCCCGCCTCTTTCTCAGCTCCACTGGTTTTTGAGGGAGTGGATCAATGGTGGTTCTTTGTGCTGATGGCCCTATGATTGGGGCGATGTCCCGTAGTGAGAATAAACTCCTATTTCTTGCAAAAAACTGGGGCTCCGGATGATTTTAGACTATTATAAAGGGTTCACGGGGGACTTCTTATGATTTTCAGAATTGCATTGGTACTGGGTACCTTCCTGTTGATAGCGGCGGTGGCGTTCAATCGCCCACTCTTCTCCCAAAAGGGCCCCTTGGCGTCATTGGAAACAGGCCCGGCCTCAGCAAAATCTGCAAGTTCAGAGCCAAAGCGCCAGCAAGAATTTGGTAGTTTTAAAATGAACGTAAAAGTACCCAAGCAAAACTCCGTGATTATGAACGACCCAGCGATCCATAAAAAGTGGGGGCTACAAAAATCAAACGCCCTGGAGGCTTGGCAACTCACCACCGGAAGCCGCGATATCATTGTCGCAATCGTCGACACTGGTATCGACGTGAACCATCCCGATTTAAAAAACAACCTATGGCGCAACCCAGGCGAGTCGGGCCTCGATGAAAAGGGCAATGATAAAGCAACCAACGGAATTGATGATGACGGTAACGGCTACGTTGACGACGTTCATGGCTGGAACTTCGTGCACGGCAATCACAACCTTAAAGACAATCACGGCCACGGAACTCATATCGCAGGAATTGTGGGTGCTGAGGGCGGCAACAAGTACGGAGTGACCGGTGTCGCTCCCAAAGTTAGCTTGATGGTTTTAAAATACTTCGACCCCAACTCGCCTGGCAATAACCTGGTCAACACCATCAAGGCTTTCAATTACGCCGTTTCAATGAATGCCCATATTATCAATTATTCTGGTGGAGGACTGGAGTTCAGCAAACCAGAATTTACCGCAGTCAAACAAGCGGAACAAAAAGGAATTCTTTTTGTGGCCGCTGCCGGTAACGAAAGAACCAATTCTGATTTCAACAAATACTATCCCGCTGATTACGACCTGGATAATATTATTTCTGTGACGGCCATCAACCCAACCCTGCGAGTTTTAAGTTCGAGTAACTATGGCGTCCAAACTGTGGACATTGCGGCTCCCGGAGAAAACATCTACTCGACTCTACCCAACCAAAGCTTTGGACCCATGACCGGCACTTCGCAAGCCACCGCTTTTGTGAGTGGTGTTGCAGCTTTGCTGATGGCCCACAATCGAGACTTCGACGCCAAAGCCGTGCGTAAATATATTTTACGAACCGGAGACAGCTTGCAGTGGTTAAAGTCAAAAACCAGCACCTCGAAAAAACTCAACGTCTACCGAACCCTCACCATGCTCGATCAAGGTGTTGGCGCTTCAGGTGTGGTAGCTGGCAACACCGGCAGTGCCGAAGCCGATGTGTTTAGCTCTCGCGGTGATGGCGAGAAGAACAGCAACCTCAACCAGCTCGGCAACTCTCTTCGCAAAGCACTTAAGAAGAAACAGCAAAAAAAAAGTGAATAACTCCTGAGGAATCATACCGATAAGAAATCCCTAGGCTGTTTTCACCAGTGGTGCGTAATTACATTGCTGAATCCAGAAACTCCTGTGGCAGTGAAATCGTCAACGCTAAAACCGAGCCCCGGTGTCGAAAGTCGGTAGCGATCGAAGATTCCGATCGTCCATAGTGCCAATGATCGCCCCGTGATCACCGGTGCCCCAACAAGCTACTGTCTTCGGAGGAGGAGTCAGGATAACGGCCGTGATTTGTCACATGTCGTGAAATTAATATAGGACTTATGCCCTCGCAACAAATCGTTTGGCACCTCTAAGGTGCTGATATCGTTCGGAACTCCCTGATTTCGCTGCTGCGGCCACATTCTTGCTCTTGTCTACTGCGTGGCCAAAACTTAGGGCCTTGATCTAAGGAGGATAGAATATGAGAGAATCAAAAGTATTCGTTTTCGTGGCGCCGTGGTTACTCTTTTTAGCTCTGTCGCTAACTCACCTGGCCCCGTCTTATGCCCTTGACCAAGACTTTCTGACCGAAAATGGTATTGAACCGCCACAAACTGGCCAGCAGGTTTGCCAAGCTTACCTCACCGACTTTCGCTTTTGGGGGCGTCCCGATTTACAAAAAGGCGTAAAGCTTATCTCGAACCTTCCGGAGCGCTACTGCCGCTACCGAAAAAAGGTTGGCCCTCTCCGAGTGGTTGCGGTGGGAGACAGTTACACTTTCTCTGATCAACAAAAGTCGGTCTACCGCCCCCCTCTCTCAACGGATGTTGTTTTTTGTCGAGCTCGAGCGATAGACAGTGATTCTGGAGAGACGGTCTACATCAATCATCTACAATTGTCCCATTGCGAAGCAGGCATGGAACTTCTTTTGAGAGAAAAAGAAGGGGACCGTACGGTGGTGATCGAGACCACCTATGATTTTCATCACACCACTCGGAACAACGTTGATGTTGCACGAACCCAATTTATTGAAAATCTAGAGGTTGAACGAGTCATACGCGCTAGCTTCGACACCTCTGTAGAAATATAAATATAGAGGTGTCAATTGCCAGCGATTCTTAAGTACTGACCACGCATAATGTTATTGGAGCGAAGGTTGTTCAAACGCTTAAGAGTCCGGATCGTCATCCCAAACTTTTTTGCAATCTTATACAAGTTGTCACCACGTCGAATACGATAGCGCTTCACTTTTTTACTGGCCACTCCCGTTAAACCTTTAAGTTTCAGTCGTTGCCCCTCATGGATTCTTCCGCTTCTGAGTCGGTTGATTTTTTTGAGTCTGGCAACACTCAGACCGTAGCGTCTTGCAATCACAGTTAAATTGTCACCCCGTCGCACTCGATAGCTTCGAGGTATGCGCGTGGGTTTACGACTCGCGACCCTACGGCCCCGACGAGGCTTCACCTTGAGGCGTTGACCAACCATAATCCGACTTGATCGTAGTCGGTTCAGTCGCTTTATTTTACTAACTGAGGTTCCATAGCGACGGGCGATGGTTGATAAATTTTGCCCACGCCGCACGCGGTGGTAACGTGTCCGACGGGAGCTGCGCGCCACGCTGCGAACTTTCAGTCCCTGAATACGATGGGCCAACAAGGCATCGTAAGATTGCTTCACCTGGGCCACCGAATTCTTATGCACCCAGAGGTGGTAGACCTTTTTCTTGGTGGGTGGAGTCACCTTCTTGCGAAGATGAGGGTTCAGTTTTTTGAGCTGCTCAAAGTCATAGCCACTCACTTTGGCAATTGTTTTTAGTGGTACTGCGCCCGGAACTTTAACAAGCTCCATGGGCTGCAGATAGTCTTCAGACTTCTCTACGAAGCCATATTTCTTTAGATCTTTTCCGATACTCAGGATCGCCAAAAACTGGGGAATGTACTCTCGGGTGTCGTAGGGGAGCAGCCGGCGCCTCGTTAAATGCCAATAATTCCGGACACCACCACGACGCATGGCTCGCCCCACTCGCCCAGGCCCGGCATTGTAGGCTGCTAATGCCAGGTACCAAGTTCGCTTGATGCGATACAACTCTTTGAGATAGCGAATCGCTGCGAGAGTGGAGCGAATAGGATCCACTCGCTCATCCACATAGTCGTTGATTTTCAAACCATACTGCCGCCCTGTGGGCGCCATAAATTGCCAGGGCCCGACCGCTCCGGCATGGGAGACGGCTTTGGTAACGTACCCTGACTCCAGGATCCCAAGGTAATAAAGGTCGGCCGGCAAACCATTGGTCACCAAAAGGTCTTGAATCACCTCTTTATAGCGGGCCCCACGGTTGAGGAATCTCTGAAAGCGTTTGCGATCTTTTTTTGAGTAGTAGCGTATCCATTTTTTTACTTTGGGATGGTCGGGTTTGGTATCCAGCTCATAGCTATGAATGACTTTTGCTCCGACCGTCTCCTTTGGGGGCTTTTCGTTTTCAATTCGCGCTTGGATCCGATCCACCGCTCGAGTCTGGGCAAGAACAAGGGAGTCATCGATGGTGTCATCTTCAGAGACATCAACCGTGTCAAAAGACTGTCCTGGTTGCTCCGGGGTCGAAGCACAACCAACAAAAAGAAAGAGAATAATGATTAAGAAGAAACGCAAACTAAGGGCTCCTTGGTTCGACAGTTTTAAGAACGACGATAGAGAAATAGGGCGACAAATAGGGTCAGGGCGGCTACACCGAGTCCCACTAGGTTACGGGCGCCAGGGATAAGAAGACCGGCCATCACACAGCTGGTGCTCGAAACCAACCCCACCCAGTTGACCCATTTAATAAAAATATCGACGGATCGGTGGATCGAGTGAGTGGATTCATTGTCACCGGCCTTCACCATTGACACCGTTAATCGAGACAAAGCCTGGCGTCGCATCAACTGGGCGATGTCGTCTTCTCGATCGATTTCAAGCATCTTCGAGTAATGATAGACAGCAAATGGCAGCGCTCCATTTTTTTGACACTGCCCAATGAATTCTTGGTGGGTGTTTTGGTCGTTATAATTGACCACAACTTGTTTCCACTTTTTATCTAAAGTTTTAATATCCAACGACGATAGATGGTCAATACCACCAATCGTCTCCTTAGTGCTCTTCTGCGCAATGCGGTCTTGAAAACGATCAACAACCACACCACAACGAAAGCACTCGTTATGTCCAGTGACCATTTCTTTTCCACAGGCGGGGCAGTTTTGGTAAGATTCTCCAAAGCCTGTTGAAAACTCCATTTGATATTCGTCCATGAAATATCTCCGTTGAGCTAAAAATACAAAATTCTTTCTAGATCGTAGCAGAATCTGTGCGTAATATGAAGGGTATGCAAAACAAGTTCCGTTACTATCTACTCCCCATTCTATCAGGAATTCTCATTGGTACAAGCTATATACCCTTCCCACCCTGGGCTCTCGCGTTTTGTATCGTTCCACTATGGATCTTTTGGCGGCAAGAACGATCCTATAAAAAGATCTTTTTTGCCGGCTGGCTCACGCAGTTTATTCTAAACGCCATCGGCTTTCACTGGATTGCACACACCACGGTCGAGTTTGGCCGAATGCCCTGGCCTGCTGGGTTTGCGGTGCTCTTACTTTTCTGTACTTTAGCCCACCTCTACTATCCCATTGCCGGTTTACTGTGGAAGTTTCTGTGTAAAAAGTTACAACTCAGTGACACCGCCGGTATATTTTTACTCCCCCTTGTGTTCATTTTGTGTGAACGCCTCTACCCTTTTATCTTTTATTGGCACTTTGGCTACCCTTGGCTTTGGGCTAGACTGCCGGGCTCGCAAGTGGCGGAGTGGGTTGGGTTCTTCGGCCTCAACCTAATCACTTTGTACATCAATGCTCTGCTCGCTCTGTTTTGGATTCATCGTTCCAAAGGACAGTGGCTACAAAAGTTTTCTCTCAGTGCACTAGGGCTGTTTATGGGGGTGAATCTTTTAGGGCTTTTCTTGTCCTTCGACCTCAAAGCTCCCGATAAGAGTCTGAAGGTGCTTTTGGTTCAAGGAAACATTGGAAACCTTGAAAAAATCCAAGCACAAAAAGGCGTGGGCTTCATTAATCACATTGTGGACACCTATATTCAGCTGACCCGCCAGGGCCTTAAAGAAAACCCAGGCGTGGCACTTGTGATTTGGCCAGAAACGGCCTTTCCAGAGGTGATTCGTGCTAATTCTGGTGGACGTCAGTTGCGCAAGTTAAAAAACCTAGCGTCGCAATTCGAGGTTGATATCCTGGCAGGGAGTTACCAGCAGCTCCAGCCTGGGGGGGCGATCTACAATGGCATGGCCTTGCTACAAAAAAACGAAATCAAAGAATCCTATCAAAAAACCATGCTTCTAGCCTTTGGAGAATATTTACCCTTTGCCAAACAGTACCCAAAACTGAAAGACCTTCTCCCGATGGTGTCTGACTTTGGTCGAGGCAAAGGGCCAACCGTGCTCACTTCAAGGGAGCTAAAGATTGGGGCACAAATTTGCTATGAAGGACTTTTTGACGACTTTTCCACAGACCTGCAAACAAAAGGGGCACAAGTCTTTGTCAACCTGACCAATGATTCTTGGTTCGGCCACCCATTTGAGCCATATCAACACATGTATATGACCCTCGCACGAGCCATAGAGAATCGTCGCCCGTTGATTCGAGTCACAAATACAGGCATTTCTACGGTCATTCTTCACGATGGTCAGGTTCTTGAACAGTCGCCCCGCAACGAAGAATGGTACAAAGTTTATGACGTCCCCTTTCACTCTGTTCCTCCTTCAACATTTTATGCTAAGATTTCCAAGAAGTGGCCACTGATCCTGCTGATTCTGATTGGCCTCATTGTCGGAGGAGATCGTATTGCAAGAACTGGCAAACATAGACTGGGACAAAACACTCGCCCACCTCGTTGAATTTGCAACCTGCTCCGAGTGCAAAGAGAGCTTAAGAAAAACCATCCCCCTCCATAACAAAGCGGCGGCCGAACACAGTTTCGCCACCATCTCTGAAGCCCAACAGATCTTAAAAACGGGACAACGCCCCTACATGGAAAGTCTTGACCTGTTCCACTCCTGGTCTCTCCGGCTGGAGAAAAATGCGGTTCTTAAAACTATGGAGCTTAAGGACATTCGACTCTTTCTATTGGAAACCGACAACCTCAGCCAAGTCTTAAAGCCCTTAAAAGGAGACTGGATTGAGTCACTAAAGCCGCGCCTGATGTCCGCCACTGAACCTCTCTCTAGCATCAACCACCTAATGACTCCACAGGGTGACATCCGGACAGATGCCTCTGAGGAGCTTTTTAAGCTCCATCAAGAAAAGAAGCAGCTTGGTAACAAGGTTCAAAACACCCTCGACGAATTGGTCAAGGGGCACGATCATGACCCTCATTTGCAAGACAAATATGTCACCAATCGAGAAGGGCGCTGGGTGATCCCTGTGAAAAGTGGCATGCGCCACGAAGTGGGTGGAATCATTCATGCCACCAGTTCATCAAAACAGACGGTGTTCATGGAGCCTCAAGAGATTATCCCTCTTAACAATAGAATCAAACAGATTGAGATTGATATTGAAAAAGAAATCGCCAAACTGCTTAAAGAAATCTCAGACTTTCTCTTCTATATGATCACTGATTTTATGACGACAAAACATGTGTTGCTAGAGGTCGATCGCTATCTCGCAATGGCACAATTTGCGAACATCACCTCCGCAAACCCCATTCGGTTTAATGACCAACGAATCATCCTTGAAAACTTGAAGCATCCGCTCATGGTTCTCAATGGTGAAGTGGTCATACCCAACAGCCTGACTTTGAATGATCAAGAAAAGATCCTTCTCCTCTCGGGCCCCAACGCTGGAGGCAAAACGGTTTTACTTAAGTCGTTCGGACTGGCTGCACATATGGCTCGCTGTGGGCTCCCCGTCTGTGCCAGCGAAAACTCAGAGTTGCCTTTTTTTGAGGAGATCTACGTCGCTGTGGGTGACAGCCAGAGCGTCGATCAAAGCTTGAGCACCTTTGCCGGGCACCTCAAAGTATTAGACCAGGCTTGCCACGCCAAGGGCAGCCAGTCTTTGGTTCTTATCGATGAGATTTGTGGCTCCACTGACCCTGATGAGGGAGCAGCATTAGCCCGTGGCTTTATCCATCACTATGCCTATCAGGGAGCTTTTGGACTGATCACCTCTCACCTTGGCCCTCTGAAAATGGGGTGGGATGACGACTCGGGTATCGTCAATGGATCGATGAACTATGACACGGAGTCAGGACGGGCCACCTACGAGTTTATTCGGGGGATCCCCGGGAAGTCGTTGGCCTTTGCCACAGCAAAAAAAATTGGCATCCTCGATAGTGTTTACAACAACGCGAAGATCTACCTGAGTCCAGCCGGCCAAAAGCGCTTGCAGTCCATGGAAGAAGTGGAACGAATGAAAGATGAGATCGGCCAACTCAAAGCCGAACTGCGCGAAGAAATTACAGCGGCCCAAGCCAAGCAAACTGAGTACGAGAAATTGCAACGTGAATTTAATTTCGAAAAAGAACAACGTATGCGCAAAGAGGTGAAAGCCTCTGTGGACAAAATCAAAGACGAATTTAAAAAAGGGCAAATTAAAAACCTCTTTGAAACCCATGAGCGTAGAGAGAAAATTTCAGTGGACTTTCCAGAAGTCGTGAAGTTCTCAGGGAACGGTGGGGATGAAAAAAAATACGAAAGCCTCGAAAGCTTCTTAAAGGCTTTTGCCCCCGGAAGCGTGGTTTTTGTTACCCACCTGAATCAAGACGGTATCGTGCAAGGTCGGGCCAACGCCAAAGGCGAGATCCCTGTTTTATCGGGCTCTATGCGACTCTTTGTCCATTGGCAGGATCTAAAGCCCCCTCGAAAAACTCAAAACCCTCTGAAAAAGAAGAACAGTAACAAAGGTGCCGACGTTGTATACGACGTCAAAAAAGATGAGATTGATTTACGGGGCCTTTCGGCCAACGATGCCATTGAGAAGCTTGAGATCACCCTGGACAAAGCTCAAGCCAACCAACTTGAGCGTATTAAGATCGTTCACGGCAATGGCTCCGACACCCTCAAGAAGATGGTACGTAGTCATCTATCAAGAAGTGTGTATATCTCTCGATGGCAGGTTTCTACACCGCACGAAGGCGGTGACGGCGTCACGCTGGCCTATATGATGACCGACTAGTCGGACGACCGAAAAATTTTACTTTCGGAGGCTGGCAACTTCTCGGGCCGCCCCTTCAACGATGTAACGGTTGCCCCATGCACCAATGATTGTGGCCACATACTCGGCATCTTTTTTGTTCATTAATAAGTGGTCGGTTTTTTCTAAGGAAACAAAGCTCTTCGGGTGCTTGGCCGCTGCAAAAATATTGGAGGCGTGATCAATCGAAACAGTATTATCGGTCGGTGAATGCATCACTAGCAATGCCTTTTTCATTTGGCCAACACCAAAGAGAACTTCAGCCTCTTGAATGTCGTCGATAAACTGCTTTTTTATAACAAACTTTCGGCCAGCTAGATGGACCTCGGCTTGTTCTTTTTCGTTGATCTCTTGTAAGTCGTTTTCGAACAAATGCAAAACGTGATCCACGGAACTTGGAGCCGCAATAGTCACCACCGCTCTAACACTATTGAGCTCCGGTGCGACTTTTAAAACTGCAGCTCCGCCCAAGCTATGGCCAATAAGGAGCTGAGGGGCCTCATACTGCTCCTCCAGGGCGCGACAAGCCGAGCGAAGGTCATCGACATTAGAAGAGAAGTTCGTGTTGGAGAAGTCCCCCTCACTATTGCCGAGCCCGGTGAAGTCAAACCGCAAAACCGCTATGTTTTGCTCCGTGAGTTTTCGAGAGATAGCACTCGCGGCGATGACGTCCTTAGAACATGTGAAGCAGTGAGCAAACAAAGCGTAAGCTCGTACCGGGCCATCGGGTAAATCAAGACGCCCTGACATGGTTTCAGCATTCGAATTTTTAAAATTAAATTTCATCAAAACAACCTCTGCAGTTACACGAGAAGAATCTCAGAGTCGTACCAAAAAGTCACTACCAAGAATGTCACTAACTCATGCCAAAACGATAATAACCCTTTTTCGGAACCGTGATGGTTAAAACACCGTCTTTAAATGTTTTCACAGCTTGTTCGTACTCCACGGGTTTTGCCAGCTCAAACTCTTGACGAATGGTTTGAGATATATTGGAGCCAATTTTTTCATTATCATCTTTAAACTCTTGTTCATGCTGTCTTGCCGCATGCAATGATATTTTATTGGGTTGGATATGAACACGAACATTTTTCATTTCATGCTCGGGCACTTTCGCCTTCACTTCGTAAAAGGCCTCTCCCTCAACAAAATCGGCACCGAAGTCGACCAATGAATAAAAGGGATCGTCTTTACGGTCTTCGTAAAACTTGGCTGTCGAAACGAAATCTTTTTTCAGTTTAAACATCTCTTCTGACAAGCGATTGTCTTGATTCTCGAAGGCGGCTTTATTGAACTTCTCGTTCTCTTGATAGCGCTCTGTATATTCTTTGCGCTGGTCCTTAATTTGGTCTTGGAAAAACTGTTCGTCTTCATCTAACTTTTTATGATAATAATTGTGCTGGTTTTTTCGAACAGTTTCGAATTGATTCTGATTTTTGTTTATATTGTGCTGATGGGCTTCTTTTTGCTTTACTTCTTTCTGATGATATTTCTGCCGACGGTCCTGAATGGTCTCTTGTCCTTGCTGCTGGATCCGTTGCACCTCGCGGTTGTGTCCCTTTTGCAAGGTTTGTTGGCGCTCTTGATGTTGCGCCCGTTTTTGCTGAGCTAAAAACCGAGATTCACGGTCCATGTCTTCAAGCTGCTTTGCCGTCATGGATTTCTTTGCCATGGCCATCTTGCGGCTTTGCTCACGCACTTTAATGTGATTTTCTTTTTCGACCTCAGCCTGTCTTCGTAACCGAGCATTTTCACGAGCTTTCTCATTGGCCGCTTTTTGATAGTCTTTTTGCTCCTGTAGCTTCAACTGATTGAGTCGCTCATTGTGATTCAATCTCTCCTTCTGTACAAAGGTGTCGTTGTTTTGCTTAATCGTCTCGATTTGATTTTTACCACTCACTTGATGTTGCTGTTTTTCGATGGCATGCCGATTACGCAGCTCGGACAGAGCCTGTTTGTGATTCTCTTTCTTCTTCCATATTTCACTCTTCTGGGAGCGATCGAGAAGCTCCATCTGTTGACGATGGTTGTTTTTCTTTATCGAATAATCCGAGGGCACAGCTATCCTTCCTAGATCGTTTCTGATGATTCATCCTGAACCAAACATCAGCTCTTCGAACAACTCTAGAATAGCATGGGACAGGGGCCGTCAGCCCTCTGGCTCTGCATTTTCCGACTTTAGTGTGTCTGCTGTGACTGGTCTTTTGCATAGAGGTTTAAATACGCCCTCTCGACGACGCCAGCACATCCAATGATCAACCAACTCGACACGTTCATCTCGGCTCAGATGATGGTATTCGGCGTACTGTAGCCAGTCTAAGGTCGAGTGTACCGTGTAGGACTTTTGAGTTTTATCGTTAACAATACGCAACTCAAACACTCGATGCTCGGCAAAGAGCATGTTAAACACTGAAAAAAGGACGAAAAACCAGTTCATCCTTCAGTATCGGCCTAAATTCTAACGAGCTTAAGTAGTCAGAGCAGATAGAGAGCTCTAGTGACGAGTCTTTACTTTGTTCATCATCGAGTTTTCGACGATTTTAAAATAAGCACGAATCAATAAAGAGTGTTCCCCCTTTGATAGGGTTTTCAAAAAATCTCGTTTCTCGTCGTATCTTTTAAGACTGATAAACTCATAGAGAACCTCTTGGATTTTTTTTAATTTCTCAATGTCGTTTTCGTCTTTGTGCCGGTTGACATCGTTCAAAGCAGCAACGATTTCATTTTTCTCGAATAGTAAATGAACACCTTTTGCTGATTGTAAAATCAGATTGTCCATTTGCTCTAAACAGTCATAGGTCAAGTCTTGCACCTTCGCCTCCTTGCGATCGGTTCATCCATGAAAATGATATCTTCTTACATCCTATTCTGAGTCATTTTTTGGGGTGCAGGCAAGTCCATTTATGGGATGATTGTTTACAAAATTGGCAGAACTTGGCTGTGTTAATTTGACATTGCCAGTCATAAACGTAGCCTTCTGACTGAAAAACCGGGTACTATAGAGGGTGTGAGCAAGAAGAAAGAGAAATCTATGCAAGAAGAAACCATCATCATCGATAAAGAAAACGATCTCGTTTTTAATAGCGAAGACGAAGTGCTAAAACATTTCGCCAAACCTATTAAAAAGCTGGAGTCCGAGTTTTTAAAACTCCGCACCAAAGAGGACTTCACCGACGAAGAATCCACAGGCAAAGAAGAAGAACTCGAGGATCTGTTGCATTCACCAGACGAAGTTTGGGAGGACACCGAGAGCGTTAAAGGGACAGTGATCTACAATTTCATTAAATGCTTTGAAGACACTGAAAACGACGATATTTATTATTATGTTGCCCTGGCCTATTTGGCAGAAGATGTCCCCACTTTTGTGTTTTTACATTTTCCAACGAAATTTGATGTGCTTTGCGAAACCTACCGTAGGGGTGAACTGGTTTACGATAAAACCCGCGAAGATGTTGGCTACGGCGGCATCGAGGGTGATGCGCTCAGCGAAGGAGATGAACTTGCTCTTGGTCTTTACAAGGCGATGCTGATCGTCCGTAGCACCCAAGATCTCGATGAGTCCCTGTTTCAAAACTATGCCGAACTTCGAGAAGAAACCATCGAAGAGGCCGATGAAATCTGGCGCAACACCACCTCTGGCGGATACACGTTGGTCACTTTTATCAAGGACCTATCGCGCGCAGAGGAAGGGGCTGAACACCTTTACTACATCGCGATCACACTTGAGGACGAGGGCACCAATAGTCATGCTCTGCTGTTTTCATTTCCGAGCAACGACGAGAACTTGGTGGATCGCTACCGCCATGGCGAAAACTTACAGGCCGAAGAAGTCATTCAAGAAAGCAGCCACTAAAGTCATATTGTTCTTTCTGCTGAGCGGACTTCGCGATGCTAACAGTGCCGACTCTTGATACCAGTAAACCCGCATCAAGCCCAGAGCTTCATTCGCTTCAAAATGATCCATTTGATTTTTAGAGGCCTGGTCATGAAACGCCCCCCTTAAAAAAACTCTAAACTGTTAAAAAGACTTAGAGAATTAAAACGCAAAAAAACCACCCCCCCCTCATGTAATGAGACCAAAGCACCGATAAGTGATCATAATTATGTACGTGAAGTTAGTGATCAAAGTCTTAATCTTAAGTTTTTTCTCTGTCGGTGCCATCGCTGCCCCCAGTAACTTCACCTATCAAGGCCAAATCATTAAGCCCGATGGCTTTGCCCTCGAGGGCAACAACATCGAATTCACAATACAGATCTTATCACCCAATACTGAGCAGTGCTTGCTTTACGAAGAGACCCACACCCTTAACATGCAAAACTCCAATGGCGTTTTTGCCATCGAGGTCGGTACCGGAACACGGTCCACTGATGGGAACTACGAAGATACCAACCCACTGGCTACCGCACTAGACAACTCAACCGGTGCCGTAACGCCAACAACTTGCGTGGCAGGCCCCACTTTTACCCCATCAGCCAATGATGGTCGTAAACTGCGGGTGACATTTGATGATGGTTTGGACTCCACAACGATCACTCAAGATCACAATATCGTAAGCGTGCCCTATGCATTCAATGCGGCAAGCGTTGGTGGATTGGTCGCAGCAGATCTCTTGCGACAACGTGACGATGCCACCTACGATCTCAATCAAACCAACCTGGAGTGGATCTTCGATGGCACTCGCTATACAGAATTGCAAGCTTTGATCAATGGCACGAGCAGTAGCTTTTCTGGCGGGTTGCCTTCAGCCGACGTAAACAACAACTCCCAAAAAATTATCAACGTCGCCACTCCAACGGCTGCCAACGATGCTACCAACAAAAACTATGTCGATAGCAATCTTGGTGGTATCACCATTGATACCTCAACGGTTAGTGGTGCTGCCGGTGACAACTTTGTTGTCACGTGGGACCAAGGCACCCAAACTTGGGAGGCCGTCGCTGTTGACGACACCACTAAGTTGCCTTTAGCGGGTGGCACCATGAGCGGCAACCTCAACATGGATAGCAATCAAGTTTTGGCCGTGGGTCATATCACCCAAGTCGGACAGTCCACTGTCACACTGGGTTCTTACACCAACGCCCAACAAGCCACACTGGTCGGATCGTTAGGCGCCGGCAATGCCGGAGCCACTTGGTACAACTCAGATCTCGGTCAATTGATGTTCTGGAATGGCAGTGCTGCGAATGCTGTCTCTAGTGGCGCTGATCATGGTGGTCTTACCGGGCTAGGTGATGATGATCACAGTCAATATGCCTTACTCCTCGGCCGCGCCGGTGGACAAAGTCTGATTGGTGGCACCGCAAGTGGTGATGACCTCACTCTTGAATCAACTAGTGACGCAACCAAAGGCGACATTATTTTGCAACCCAATGGTGGGAATGTTGGGATAGGGAGTGCAAGCCCTTCTGGTCTTTTAAATATAGATAATGGGGAACTTATAATTTCAGAGTCTGGCTCTGGCACCGGAAACCTAACACTAACGGCCGACGGAAACACTCCAAGGCTCACCTACGAGAACGTCGATCGTTTTTACCTTGGACGATTGGGGGATGCTCTAGGCTCTTTTGTTCAAATACACAGAACTGGTGCTAATGCTCACAATCTTTACGTGCCTTCTGGTAGCTTAGGCATTGGAACTGCGACCCCCACTCGGCTATTGCATGTCGAAGGCCCCATACGAATCGCAGCGACCGCACTCCCCGGCTCACCTGCTACCGGTGATATTGCGATTGATTCAGGGGATTCGAATACACTGAAATATTACGATGGTTCTTCTTGGCAAAGTGGTTCAACAGGACCAACTGGTGCGACTGGTCCCACTGGAGCTGCCGGCGCAACAGGTGCTGCTGGTCCTACCGGAGCTGCCGGTGCAACGGGTGCTGCTGGTCCTACCGGGGCTGCCGGTGCAACAGGTGCTGCAGGTCCTACCGGAGCTGCCGGTGCAACAGGTGCTGCCGGTGCAACAGGTGCTGCCGGTGCAACAGGTGCTGCCGGTGCAACAGGTGCTGCCGGTGCAACAGGTGCTGCCGGTGCAACGGGTGCTGCTGGTGCCACCGGTGTTGCTGGCCCTACTGGAGCAACAGGCGCAACAGGTCCTGTTGGTTTGGTCTCGGGCGTTGCTAATTATGGATCAACCGACAATGCCGCGACAATCTCCGCAAACAATTCAGAAGTGGTTCGAATTACAACATCGAATAGAGTAGGAATCGGCACCACCAACCCAGGACACCCACTCCATGTCGCTGGGCCATCGGGTTACATGCTGAAACTACAAAGAAACACGGGCTCCAACCAACCCTCCCTTATTTTGTTCGAGAATAGTGACAACAAAGACTGGCACATGGGATCTCAGGGTGATGACGCTTTCAGAATCACCGAGACTGGAGTCGCGGATGTTTTGACAATAATGCCGGGGGGTAACATGGGGGTCGGCACGACGGCTCCTTCTAGACTTCTTCACGTGAATGGACCAATGCGCATTACCGCATCAGCACTACCAGCCTCACCTGCAACCGGAGATGTTGCTGTCGACTCTGGTGATTCTAATATAATGAAATACTACGATGGTTCCACTTGGCAGTCCGTTGGTGGTGCTGGAGCAACCGGTGCCACGGGTGCCACGGGCGCAACCGGTGCCACAGGACCAACGGGCCCGCCTGGTGCAACGGGCGCAACCGGAGCCGCAGGCACAACAGGTGCGGCCGGCCCGACCGGTGCCACAGGTGTCACAGGAAGTGTTGGACCCACGGGAGTCACGGGGCCGACTGGCGCCGCAGGCCCTACGGGACCAACGGGTGCTACTGGTTCTGTTGGCCCCACTGGAAACACTGGTGCCACTGGAGCGGCTGGGCCTACGGGCGCTACCGGACCCACGGGAGCAACCGGTGTCACTGGCGCTACGGGTCCAACCGGTAACAACGGACCTGCAGGACCCACTGGTGCGATCGGCCCTACAGGTGCCACGGGTTCCGCCGGCGCCATTGGTCCAACCGGTGCCGCTGGCGCTACTGGCGCGGCAGGCTCAACAGGAGCAACGGGTGCCACCGGCCCCGTTGGGTTGGTTTCAGGCCTTGCAGAATACGGATCAACCGACAATGAAGTTACAATTTCAGCCAATAATTCAGAAGCAGTCAGAGTGCTCGCCTCTGGGAACGTTGGTATAGGGACTACAGCTCCCAATGAAAAATTAACTCTTGAGGGAGGAATGTCTTTTAAAGAAATGACAGCGCCAACAACAGATATAGCGACTTATCATAAGCTTTATGTGGATAGTGCAGATAATAAATTAAAATTTCGTGATGACTCCGGAACAGTGACAGATCTTCTTTCCGGCGGCGGTAGCTCCGGAAACACTTTTGCTTTTTCAGCCAGTGGCGGAACGGGAACGTCTTCTACATTGACTACAGTCACGGATATGACTGAGGTTTACGACGCCGACAGTGCTTGGGACGAAGGAGGATCACTCGATCGCTTTCAACCGACAGAGGCTGGAGACTACTTTTTGACAATCAATGCATCGGTCAATCGCTGTCGAAATGGTGAGTTACCTGAACTTGAAATTGAAAAAAATGGCACGACCCGAGTCGCTTATGCTGCCAGAGGAACCGATGGCGGAACTATCACTCGAGGGTACCAATTGGCGGCCAGCGGAACAGTTTCAATGAACGGAAGCACTGACTACATTGAATTCAAAGCATCTGATGGCCTCTGTGATGAAGTCGAGAATATTTGGGCCTCTGGCTTTAAACTAGCCGCTGGCGGATCGACTGGAGCCACTGGCCCAGCAGGCCCCCCAGGTGCAACCGGCCCAACGGGTGCAACCGGCAACACAGGAGCCACGGGCCCAACTGGTCCTGCCGGTCCCACTGGTGCTGCGGGTGCAACTGGTGCCACTGGTAACACTGGAGCTACAGGCCCAACTGGTGCCACTGGTAACACTGGAGCTACAGGCCCAACTGGTGCCACTGGTAACACCGGAGCAACAGGGCCTACCGGTGCAACCGGGAACACTGGAGCAACAGGCCCAACTGGTGCCACTGGTAACACTGGAGCTACCGGTCCAACAGGTGCCACTGGTAACACTGGAGCTACCGGTCCAACAGGTGCCACTGGTAACACTGGAGCTACCGGTCCAACAGGTGCCACTGGTAACACTGGAGCTACCGGCCCAACTGGTGCCACCGGAAACACGGGAGCAACAGGCCCAACGGGTGCCACTGGTAACACTGGAGCTACAGGCCCAACGGGTGCCACTGGTAACACCGGAGCAACAGGCCCAACGGGTGCCACTGGTAACACCGGAGCAACAGGGCCTACCGGTGCAACCGGGAACACTGGAGCAACAGGCCCAACTGGTGCCACTGGTAACACTGGAGCTACCGGTCCAACAGGTGCCACTGGTAATAGTGGTCCTCAAGGGATCCAGGGGCCTCAAGGAATTCAGGGGCCTCAGGGGATCCAGGGGCCCACTGGCCCTACGGGAGCCACTGGAAACACTGGAGCTACCGGTCCTACGGGTGCAACCGGGAACACTGGAGCTACAGGGTCTACGGGTGCCACTGGTAACACTGGAGCTACAGGGTCTACGGGTGCCACTGGTAACACTGGAGCTACAGGGCCTACGGGTGCAACTGGTAACACGGGAGCAACAGGGCCTACCGGTGCAACCGGGAACACTGGAGCCACCGGCCCGACTGGTGCCACTGGTAATACAGGAGCCACTGGCCCAACGGGTGCCACTGGAGCCACCGGCCCGGTCGGTTTGGTTTCGGGAGCTGTGAGTTATGGATCAACAAATAATATATCGACCTTCCACGCTAACAACACCGAAGGTATGCGTATCAACACCGACGGATCTGTCACCATGAGTGGAGGAGCTTTGTCAGTCACGGAGCTACAAAAATCAGGCAGCGGAGCATTTGTTATTACTGGCGCCGCGGCTTCCGGTGCGGGCGGTAGCATGTACTTCAACTCGTCAACCAATGCGATTTTTTCTCTGGCCGGAGCAGGCTCTGGCGCGAACAAATGGATTCAAGTTGAAAACTCATCAACCATGCCATCTCTTTACGCCGCCGGGGGGGCCTCTGGTCTTGCCATTAGTTCCAACGGAGTCAATGTCTCCGTTGGCGGAGGGGCCCCGAGCTACTCTCTTCATGTTAATGGTGTCGTGGCTGGTAACGGAGCCTATGTCAACACGTCAGACATCCGCCTGAAAAAAGATTTTGAACCTTTAGATGATCCTATCGATTCATTACTACAACTGAAAGGTCTCAAATTTAAATGGCGACATGATGAATACCCAGACATGGAATTTCCTGAGGGAACAGATATGGGAGTGATTGCCCAGGATGTGCAAAAAGTCTTTCCTGAAGCTGTCTCTGAAAGTAAAGAGGGGATATTCTCGGTCGCCTACTCCAAACTTATTGCTCCCATCATAGAATCCATTCGGAAGCTTTATGAAATGGTTCAGGGTAACTCTTCAGAGATCAGAGAACTAAAACAAAGCACCGAACGGCAACTTCGAACCCTACAATCTGAAGTGCAAAGCAAAGATGAGGAAATCAAAACTTTCAAAAAACAAATGGAAGCCCTCTCCCTTGAAAATCAAAAGCTCCGAGAGCAAAAAGAAGAAATCAACTCAAGGTTGGATCATATCGAATCTCTGCTTCAAAAAGATCAGTAATCCTAGAGAGGTGATGGGGCAGTTGTCAGTTAGCCTCATCGAGGCGAAGAACTGAGGAGACTAATTCTTCCACCTCTCTGGCCGAGAGATTCTGCTTCACCCAAAGGTTTTGGAAGTGATAAAGTTCACTGACTCTCTTACCGATTTTTTCAAGTTTTTCCTCGCGACTAAGATAGACCTCGTTCTGTATTTTCTCGGACCACCCCACTCGAAAAACCTGCATCAATGCGGGATAGGCTAAAATCTCCACAGCATGGGCAAAGACTTCATCTAAAAAATCGGCCTCTTTAAAAGTTGTCGTGCGATAGTTGGGCATGGAGGTGTACTGCTGGATAAGCCAATGGATGCGCTCCGGATGTTCTCGGATGGTTTTCGAAAAAAAGACGTGGGCCAGTTCATGGAGCAGGGTCCCCGCCTCTTGCGCATCACTCCAACGCCCTCCGTTTCTCACCGATAGTACAAAAGGTGTGTTCGGTGGAATCTTTAAGTGATGTCGAAGGTTGGCATCCATGGTTGCGAAATCGGCTGTCTGTGAATAATGGGTGCGAAAGAGACCACTATAAAGCCCATGCCCCTCTTTCGGAAAGCCCAATGCGTTGGCAGCCTGTCGCGAGACAGAGACCATCCTTAACTGCTCTGTAGGCAGCTGAAACATCTGCAGCAAGGGGTCCCTGAGAGATTGTGGAAACAGCTGGTGATTCAAAAGCTCAAGCACTTTCGGCTCAAGGCTTTGATGGCCCTCGATGCGGGCTTCTTGTTTGAGGAGGGGTTTGGCAAAGACTTCGACGCAGGTCGAAGCACCGCCACAAGCGGTGCCAACCACTAGAAGGGTCATAATAAACACAATCAGTCGCTTGCAATAAAAGAAGAGGGAACGATGGAACAACATTACTAAAAGATTTCAGGCCGGTCTGTCTTAAGACTTTTTCTTGGAACCTATAACGGACTCAAGCTCGTTGTTAATAAAGCCCAATCGCTGCTGGAGGTCGTCGAGCATCATAATGTTGGATCGCAGACGCTCGATAGCATCAAGTTCTATATTGGCGTCATGATAGTGGCTCGGTATCCGGTTTTGAGAGGATGCTGGAGATGAATGGACTGGGGTCTCGCTTCGGACTCCCACTGTTTTTTTCGAAACTGTGTTTTCTCTTAATCCCATGATTTTCCTCTCATCTAAGAGCCTAGGGCTATGGCCTAGGCCTGACAAATTAAATTACCTTACAGACACCGATTTCTATTTCTAATACTCACAACTCAGTGAATTACGATCCACCTCTGGCAACAAAAACGTCACCTGCTCTTCTCCACTACTACTGGCAACCAATAGAGGCGCCGGACGCATCTGGCCATACTGCAGCCGTGGATACATCACCGAGTTCACACTAGGGTCATCCACATGGCCAAGTCCTAACACGTGGCCAAACTCGTGAATCATCAGACTTTTAAACTGAATGAGCCCTTGTGAAGCCGAAATGGCCTGATCTTCGAAATAAAAACGTTCCGAACCGTCGATCAAGATATCAGCCTCGCTGATGAAGTCTCCTACATAACTAATACTGGTTCTAGCCTGTTCGTCTCGCATTGAAGTATTTTCAAAAACTGATTTCTCGACACTGTAGATCGCGTTAAAGGTATCTGGGGTCACTCGACCATCCAGTCCAATACGAGGCGCTGGAAGTGCGGTCGTCACGCCCACGAGCTCAAACACCGGGGTTTCAAATTCGGCATTCCACACGTCCATGGCCTCTTGAATGGCCTTATGGTACTTGAGCTCATCCGGCCCCTCAAAAGAGGCTGCGTCTATATAGAACTGAATGGGTGTTCTCGCCCAAGAAACTCGGCGATTCAGAGAGTTGAGCACAAAGTTGCAAGAGTCCTGAGAAGGCGGAGGATTTTGGCAGGCTGACAAAAGAGTCAAAACCGGAATCAAAAGCAATGTTCGAAAAAAGGAGCGTTTCATACCCCTTTACTATTTCAAGGAACGAGCCAACCTTGGCACGCCTAAGTGACTGTATTTACCTAATTAAAAAGGTCTTCGTTTTTCTCACTTGAGTGACGATTTTCAGCCCCTCAGCACAAGCCTGATGGTCGGGACCGGCGACCAACACAACCCCCCAGAAACACTCTCTTTTTAGGTGTCGAACTTTTAGACGCCAAAAACATGGGAAGTGTCGCAATTCGTTACCCAATATGGGGCTCTTTCAGTATTGCTGAGGCTCCAGCTAGAGAAGACCCAGAGGATGGCTCCAACAAGACGCAGCAAGTGGCCGCAGTCAAAGTCACCCTGGGGGTTCTAGAAGCCCAAATCGGCTTTCAGGGCGGGAGCAGAACCCCTCGCGAGCGAAACCCTTTAGTGAACTTCCGCTTTCCCGGAGTCTTTGTAGATCATGTTGATCTCGTCGTAATCAAAGCTATAGACAAGGCCGCACATCTCACAATCCACGTTGAGCGACTCTTGTGATGCTAGGATTTCTTCAAAGTCTTTTTTCTCTAAAAGGGCTAATGAACGGCCCGCTTTTTCTTTTGAGCAGGTGCAGCCATAGTTGACCTCATGACTCTTTACCTCGTGCATCTCAATATCGCCCAAATGATTTCTCATGAGAGTCTCATATTCGTGGCCCTCTTCAATAAGAGTGGATAGAGGTAACGCAAATTTTTGATGATTCTCGATACTCTTTAAGGTCTCTTCGGTGTGACCTGGCATGAGCTCAATCAAAACACCTCCGGCCGCAATGACTTTGCCTTCGGCACCGATTTTAACCGCCAATGAAATCAAACAAGGAATCTGCATGGACTGGTTGAGGTAGAAAGCAATGTCCTCGCCGATCTCTCCACTCTGCAACTCCACTTGACTGGAGATGGGACGCTTCTGATTCGGCACATAGGTCATAACCTGCATAATGCCATCACCAATCAACGGCTTTAACGAAAGCACCTCACCGTCAAGAGATAAGGGCGCCTGCTTTTCACTGATATAGCCACGACAAAGACCGTCATACTGCGCATGAGCAAAGATTTTTCTAATGGATTTCGAACCGGAAATCTGCATGGAGAGAGCTTGCTTCTCTTTCATCTGGCTGGCCACCAGAACGGTCCCCACTAGCAATCGCCCCATGGCGACCGAAGACGATGGTGAGGTGCCTAGCATTTGACAGAGTTCTTCTACTAGCTCTGTCATAACCACAACGGATGCTCGCACCCCCTGTTTCTCTGAGAGATAACCTTTAAGTTGGCCGGATTTCTGTACGGGATGTTTCGACATGTCGCCAAACTAACATCGTCTTTTCAAAAAGTCTTGTAAAAATAGAATGGTTTTATAGGATCGAAGAATGCAGGTTTTTCTTCTTCGACACGGGACACGGAATTTCACCATGGGTGATGTTCCTTTAAATGAAGAGGGTTGCGAACAAGCACTCTCCCTAGCCAAAAACTCTCGCTTCTCCCGAGTCAAAAACTTGCTATCGTCCCCCAAAGCGAGAGCCAAACAGACCCTGACTCCCTTGGCGAATAAATACAAGCTAACCATCGACCTTTATGAAGACCTCGATCAAATGAGCTCCGACGAATCTGAATCTGGCTTTGTGTCACGAGTGCGTGCTTTTATTAAAAGAATTGAATCTGGAGAGTGGGGAGATTCACTGATCCTCTGCACTCACAGCGATTGGCTCAGTATTGCCATGCAAGTGATCCCAAGCGATGCGCTGGATCTCAAACATCATATGTTTTCGTGTGCCGAAGTCATGGAGTTTGAAGTCAAAGATGAGCTCTGGATTATTAAATAGATCCCTCCTAATCCTATTCCCATCAAAAATCCCATTAGGTGCACCACATGGGCCACGCCACTGGCCACTGCTGCGGGCTGGGCGAGCCAACCGGAGAGGTCTTCAAGCATACAAAGCCACAAAACCCAATAGGCCGTTGGAACAAACACAAACCCCACGTAACGACGTAAAGGTAAAATCATGTAAAACAAACGTGTCTGTGTTTTCATTTCTGTGACAAACAAAAAACCCAACAGAGCACAAAGAGAACCACTGGCCCCCACCAAAGGAGCCCCCGTCAGATGGCCTGATAGCGTGAACGCCAGGGCGGCTAAACTCCCCCCGACCAAATAGACGCCAAAAACCCAAAGCCCCGAAGAGCGACGCTCGAGAAAACCACCCACGATCAGTATTAATAAAATATTTCCGAACAAGTGGGCAAAACCCTCATGATAAAACTGGTAGCTGATTGTCGAAAAAAAATCTTTCTGAACGTCACTCATCCCTAGCATCAAAGGGGGGTAATAAGACCGCAGAATCAAAAAGTCTTGGACTTGATCACGCCACTTCGCAATGGCCACTGAGTCTCCGACCGCGACCACAGACTTTGCACTTCTCATAAACTCTTCATCACGAAACGCCAAGCGACCCAAGGTCGGCATGTCGCTGACCTGGGCCAGGTCTCGCCCCTGCTTGAACTGTTTGTATAATTGCCCCTGAGTGTATAAAAAGTCTTCGTCCTGGTACCAAGCTTGAAACTCCTCTTGGCACTCCTGTGACAAATTGTAGTTTTGAGAAAACAGAAAAGTGTTCAGTAAAATGATGATCCAGGTGATTGGCACCTTACTAAAACTCATAAATCCATCGAGAAATGGAACAATCATGACTCACCAAGAAGATAGCCGTAGATATCTTGAATTTCAGCGGGGATGTCTTTTGTCGATGCCGGCATTCTGGACGTCCCCTGCTCTTTGAGTCGGGGGTAGAAAAACTCCAGTAACTGAATCTGCTGTGTGCGACTCAGCTGACTGTCTTCCAGTTCTCGTTGCACGAAAAACAGAAACGTTTGGTCGGTCACCGCGTTGTGAGTTCGGTAGACCCAGTAGGCCTCATCCCACTTCATCTGCCCAAGCAAACTGTGAAAGCTCAGAGAGGCCACAATGGGTTGTAGTACGCCCGCTCTGCGAACCGGAGATAAGATCGCGTCCATGTCTTTTAAACGTTTTTGCTTTAACAACTGTCCCGCGATAAGGACCCGGGTGAAGTTGTAGAGTCGCTTGTTCTGCATCTTCTTCAGTAAAGCCTCCACCTGCTGAGTCTCACCATCCGCATTTTTAGAGAGCCACTGATTAAGATCACAGAGGTGATGATTGGCATTCAGTTCACATATCGCCCGCGCGTAGCTCTCCGACTCTTCGGGTGCCTCTTGCAGAGCCACTGCCATGGCAAAATGCCCCAATGGGGTTTCGCCCGCTTTCCACATCTGGTCGCGAACAAGGCTCGCAAGACAGTCATTGTCAATTTGCTTTACTAAATGAGCCTCTAAAAGAGACTCTAGATTACCAGAGTCCACTCCTAGTTCAGAATCACAAGACTCCGCGAAATCTGCCACGTCCAGCAAGTCATCACTTCGTAGAATCGATACATAAATTGAGAAACTAAAAAGAGCGACCCCTAGCATGCCAACAGTCATCCACCGCGATCTCCCCACCTCTGTTTTTGTCGGAAAACCCACAGGGTTTTTCACACTGATCGCCAAGGTATCAGCGACGCGATCATGAAGGGGACGTCGCAGCACATGAGAAAACAAGGCTAGAAAAGGAATGCCGAGACCCAACAGACTAAAGAAAATAAAACAAGATCGCAAAACGGAGGCGCTGAAAGTCAGATGACCCTGGTAAGAAATAATTTTAACCCCAAAAAACATCTTGCCCAGAGTCTGCCCTTTATACCAAATCAAAACGCTGTAGTAGATGATAAATATGAGAATAAAAATCACCAAATTGACCATCTGAAGAGATAAAACCCCAGCGCCCTCCTGATACAAAAAGGACTCTAAAATCCATTTTTTAAATGGAGCTTGCAAAAGCTGCACGATCGGCAGCAGTAAGGTGCAATCGAGTATATAAGATGCCAGTCGATCTTTGGGAGACGCCAAACCGATTAGGGTTTCTGGGTCGGCCTTGTAATTTGGAAAAAATTGGTCCTCTGCCATACTGATCTATCGGCATAAGACAGGCAAAATTGAAGGTGTAAGGGCGTTACTGGACTGTCATCGACAACAAGTTTTGATTTTTATCGAGTAACATCTGGACGACCCCTAGGTCCTGACCATTCTGGCCCTTCAGCTGAAACTTTTCGATAAGGCGCTCGCTGTTGTTTTCAGCATGAATTTCTTCTACCGAATGAGCCTGATCAGAGAACAAAGCCAGGTTCTTAACCAAAAAACCTTTTCTCTCCAACAGGGTTTTGGGTTGGCTTTCGGGATAATCGGCGAGACGAATCTCAGCAATTTTCCCCTCAACTTTCCGGATCGCATAGTGGCCTTCAAGAGTGCCAAAAGCAAAACGATCAAAGACGGAGGGGTGCCCGCCCACATTGGCGAGGTCTCTGGTGTCAGTATCTTTTAATACTTCAAAAGCTCGCTTCTCCCAGGATACACGAAATAAAGGGTTGATGCTGGCAACGCTTCGTCCACCAAGAGGTGACTCCACGACAGCAACCGCACCGCCTGAGGCGCCGTTCGTCTGCGAGAACAGAGTGCTGTTGATACCAATCGCCATGGTTAGCACCACCAGCAGGCTTCCCGAAATCATCCATTTTGCTTCAGATTCGTTCATACTAATATTAGATGTACTTTTTTTCGGAAATAAAATCAAATTATCGTTGGACATATGTCCCCCCTACCTAGCCTTTTCTTTTGCAAAAGCGTTGCCAGGTCTAGGGTTTTTTGCTTAGATCTGGGGTTACACAATCTATACAGGTGACACAATAGATTTGACGTTCTATTTTGATACGCCTCAAAGTGAGACATCATGAAGCTCTATCTTATACGACATGCTCCCGCCGAACTTCGCCATGAGTTTGCCCTGTCAGGGCAACCCGACCACTTAAGACCTTTGACTGACAAAGGGATCGTCCGAATGCATGAAACACTCACCAACTTCTCACAAAAAGAAAGTGCGATCGATATCGTACTTCAAAGTCCCTACCTAAGGTGCTTGCAAACTGCCGAGTTGCTAAAAGAACATTTTCCAGAAACCCAATGCATTGAAACTGAAAACCTTTGCCCCGATCACTCGGCGCAAAAACTCTACGACGAAATCCAAAGTTACAACGTGGGCTCATTAGCTGTGATCGGTCACGAGCCCGATCTCGGTCAGTTTTTAAGTTGGTTACTGTTTCGACAAGCCACAGACAAATTCCCTTTAAAAAAGGGAGGCATAGCGAAGCTCGATCTCTACAAAAATGGTTTATGCAAACTCAAGTGGGTCATACACCCGAAACTCTTTATCTGAAAAATGGCAAAAAAAAAGCCCACCCAGGGTGGACTTTTTGTGTGTAATCAATATTTAAGCTCTCCTCTCGCGAGGAAAACTCGTTATCCTTAGGCGACTTTCTTTCTACGCGCCGACGAAGGATCGATATTGTAAAGTTTTACTTTACGATACAGAGTGGCTCGACCAATCCCTAAAGCTTTAGCCGCTTCGGTAAGGTTACCGCGATAAGCGTGAATGGCTTGCTCGATGGCTTGTGCCTCAAGATCATTCATCTTAGATACTTTGGAGTTTTGCGATGGAAACGGCACCACATTACTATGTGACGAATTACTATTTCCTTGCACAAGCGGATTTGATCCAGAGGCTAAACTCGGATAAAAACCACTATTCGAATGAGGATTTTGTACCTCACACTCCATTCCACAGTTCGCTGCAAAATCCTTTGCTTTTTGAATCAGCACCGGATCTTCACTCACTATAATAAACTTCGATTGCGTCATGACTTCTACCTCCCAAACCCTTTTCGTGTTTCGTTATGACATTAAAGTCGTAGTCATTTGACTTACAATGAGCCTATCGGCGCTTCATCTTGAGAACGTGAGGAGTTTTTTTCCTATCATTTGGTCTAGCCCCGTAAATAACTGAAGTTGCTCCACTTATTGCATTATAATTTTTTTTTATAGATCAAGGTCGAGGCAAATATTGCCGTTTTTCTCACAATGAGACACTTTCTGAGACACAACAGTATCTCTTTGACTCAAAAACCATCTCCTCTTAAAACACTGGCTATGAGAGACAATGAAACAACGATTGTGCTTGCTGGTGGCTGCTTTTGGGGTGTTGAAGAACTGTTCCAAGAGCAACCGGGTGTCGTTAGCACCCGAGTCGGCTACACCGGCGGTGACACACCCAACCCCACTTACGAGACAGTAAGAACGGGTCAGACCGGCCATGCCGAAGCCATTGAGATCACTTTTGATCCGACGCAAACAGATTACAAATCTCTTTTCCGTTTCTTTTTCAGTATTCACAACCCCACCACTCCCAATCAGCAAGGTAACGATGTAGGAAGCCAATACCGTTCGGCCATCTTTTTTCAGTCGGATGAAGAGAGAGAACAAGCCGCCCAAGTGATCACAGAGGTCACCGACAAAGGCTATTGGGAAAAACCAGTGGTCACAGAGCTTGTGCCCTTCACCACATTTTATTCAGCCGAGGCCTACCACCAAGACTATCTTAAAAAAAATCCTGGTGGATACACCTGTCATTTTCAGCGCTACGAGCCTTAAGAGCAAGGCTCCCTTGGCTAAAGCTCGTCGATCAAAATTGGCTTTATAACGTCTTCGATGTGTTTATCACAGCTGATGTTGGTGCCGAAGAGTTGTAGGACTGAAGTTTGCGGTAGGGCCACGTCAACCCAGATGTACTCGCAATAAGGTACAAGTTCACAGGCGTCACCGTTACCATAGGGTGCACATTCGCCCTCGACAAGATAGGTGACTTTGTAGAGATCTTCTTGAATCAACTCATCGGAAAAAACCTTCTCCACATGATCAACATGAACATAATCGAAGATAGGATGGTTTTGAAAGTCACTAGGCTTTAAAGCACCTGTGTCTGCCTGGGCTAGGCTATTCAGTGAAATTAAAAAGAAAACTGAGCTTAGTATACGTAGCATATCTCCCCCGAGTCGAAATGTTTACGCATATGTATGTACATCTGGGCCAATTAGCAACTTGAAATGAAAAATATCCAGAAATCGAAGCAATGACACGGCTCCCCCACTGAAAACTATTCAGGAGCCTCGAGCGGTTTAGCTTTTGACGGGGGTGTTGAGCTGCCCTTCGGATGCCGCGACGACGGTGGCCACCACCGCGTCCCCAGTGACGTTGGTAACGGTTCTTACCATATCCAAAATTCGATCCACGCCGAGGATCAACGCGATCCCCGAGCTTGGCACGCCGACCGACTCAAGAATCACCACCAACATAATAATACCGGCTCCAGGGACAGAGGCTGTGCCTATGGAAGCCAGAACCGCGGTTAAAATAATGGTGAGTTGATCCACGAAAGTTAAATCGATACCCATAGCTTGGGAAATAAAGATGGCGGCAACCGCCTGGTAGAGACCAGTGCCGTCCATATTGATGGTCGCCCCCAAAGGGAGAACAAACGAAGCCACCTCTTCTGAGACACCCAACTCTTCTTCTGCCCTTTCCATGGTCAGGGGCAATGTGGCACCGCTGGAGCTCGTTGAAAATGCGAGCAACTGCACCGGCGCCATGCCCTGAAAAAAGGTTTTTAACTTCATAGGGCTCAATAGCTTTAACAGGATCGGCAAAAAAATCAGTGAATGAATCCCCAGGCCCATGATCACGGCCATGCAATAAAGACCGAGAGCCCCCAGGAGTTCCATCACCTGCCCCATCCCCTGGCCAGCAAAAGCCGTCACCGTTTGTGCCAACAAAGCAAAAACCCCTATGGGGGCCATCAACATGATCATATCGACCATGTGAATAATCACGTCATTACCACTGTGAAAAAAATCAATCATGGGTTTGGCTTTGGCGTTCTCAACTTGTATCAGTCCGATGCCAAACAAAATGGCGAAGAAAACAATTTGCAACATGGCTCGATTGTCTGAGACTGACGAAAAAATATTGGATGGCACCATCTCAACCAAAGGTTGTAACGGCCCCTTCGACTTCGCTGCGACCGCGTTTTGAGCGGTGGCCTCAACATCACCCTCGTAAAGAGACTGCAGTTGTTCTCGCATTTCACTGGGTACTGAAAGCCCCGGATTGATCACGTTGGCAACCACAACACCAATGGTCAAAGCCACAACCGTGGTCATTAAATAAAGGGCAATGGTTTTACCCCCGATGCGCGACAGCTTTTGTAGATCCGACAGCGAGGCCACTCCTGTAATCAAAGAGGCTAAAACCAACGGCACCGCAATCAGTTTGAGAAGGCGCACAAATATCGTGCCCCAAGGATTGATCCAATTTTGAGTAAACTCCACCCAACCAAAATGAATGGCAAGAACGCCGTAAACCAATCCCAACACCAACGAAATAAGAATCTGGGTGTGCAGAGGTATTTTTTTGAACATAGGATCTCCAGGAAACCTCGATCTTAACCCAACTTCGCGTCGGACGACAGGACTCTGCCAATCGCGTCAATGGGGCATTTCGGCCAATTGCGCCCGGTAATTGGCCGCTGTCTCCCAGAAAATGCTTTGGATATCTTTGATTTCATGGATCAAAGCCACGCCCTGCCCGGCACTGAAGGTGTTTTTGTACGACAGCTTTTGATCTTGAGAGCCTAACAAGGCTCGTCCGGCCCGCATCAAAGAAACGGCACGTTTCACCCGTCGATTTTGGCTCAAGATATTATCCACAAAATTGGGCTTTAATACTTTTTCAAGCTCTGGTGTTTTTATAAAATTTCCAGGGAAACCATCGACCCGGTCTGTATTGATTATATCCTCACAGTCGGCATCGATGATGGCCTGCTTATAGGCGTCGGTCACTTGTGCCTCTTGGCTGGCGATAATCCGGGTGCCCATATAAATGCCATCGGCCCCCAAAGAAAGAGCCGCTCCTAAGCTGCGCCCGTCGGTCATGCAGCCTGCGGCCACCATCGGCAGATCAATATGTTGCCTCAGCCATGGGATCAGGGCAAACAAGGACGTCTCGCCGCCATGGCCCCCCGCCCCCGAACCAACGACAATAAGCCCATCGGCGCCCTGGTCGGCCACCTTTTGAGCATGCTTCAAACCAACAACATCACAGAAAACCTTGGTGTCGGTACCACGAGTTTTGGCGATCACCTCTTTTGGATTCCCCAAGGAGGTAATGATCAAAGGCACTTTTTGTTCAATGGCGATCTCAACCTGACGGTACTGATGTTTGTTTGATTTTTGCACGATCACATTGATACCAAAAGGCTTAGCCTTTAAATCAGACCGCAGCTCCTTCACCATCGACTCATACTTTTCAATGGGCCGAAAATTTAAAGCCGGAAAGGTGCCCATCCCCCCGCATTGTGAAGAGGCTACAACCATGGCTTTGTTGCTCACTAAAAACATGGGTGCCCCAATGATGGGATAGTCCATGGCAAACATCTCAGTCAGTCGAGTCTTAATTTTGGGTGGTTTTTCCATGACTTCCTCCGACACTCACTAGTAGAATGGCCACTAGATTATGAGGATGTCCATGCGGAAGCAACTAGAATCTTATTTGTCCGATAGAACAAAAACCAACATGATGCTGAAAGCTTTTAGTGCAATGAAAGTGCCGTTACTTTTTGCCACGGGCGCCCGAGTCCAACGCATCGATGATCAACAGTGCGTGATTCGCATTCCTTTTTTTAAATTTGTGAAAAACCATTTAGGGAGTCTTTATTTCGGCGCCCTCGCCATTGGTGCCGACGCCTGTGTCGGCATGCTCGCGGTTCATAAAATTTATCAACGTGATGAAAACATCAGCCTTGTCTTCAAGTCTTTTTCAGCCCAGTTTTTAAAACGCGCCGTGGGTCCGACGGATTTTGTTTGTGACGAGGGTGATAAAATTGATGCCCTGATCGAGGCCGCCATTGCTAGTGGCGAACGGGTCCATAAAAAAATCTCGGCTCGCGCCGTGACTCATGGTGAGACAGTGGCCGAATTTACCCTCGAACTTTCGTTAAAAAAGAAGTTGCAGAAATAGTCGAACTCAAGACCAACAGCCTGTCTCTTTGTGCTTTTTTATAATTTTCAGCTCTTATTCTTAAGATTGTAGACCTTAGTCCCCCTGCAATCCCTCAACTCTGAGCCCAGATTCCCGATAAGCCTATAAGTTTAAAGCGCTTTATGAAAATACTCTATCTCGGACTCCTTATTCTACTTTTATCCGCTTGTGGCATCGACAAAGAGACCACAGTTGCGCCTCCCCAATCCAGTATTAACAACCTTGGAGAACTCGATACAACATTCAACGGCAACGGCTACCTGAGCATTGGAGGGTCTGCTGGTGGCAGCGCCAACGACCAAATCTTTGATATCACAGTGGACAGTCTCGATCGCGTGATTGCCGTGGGCCAATCCATCAATGGATCGGGCGATAGCGATATGACCGTTTGGCGTCTCACCGCCAGTGGTGCTCTCGATACGACATTTGATAGCGACGGAGTTTTTGTCCACGATGGGGCCGGTGGGGGCAGTGGTAACGACATCGCCTACGCCGTAGCTGTGGATTCTTCCGACAACATATACGTGACAGGCACAAGTCTTAATGGTGGTGGCGATTTCGATATGGTGGTTTGGAAACTCACATCTTCAGGAGCTCTAGACACAACCTTCAACGGTACCGGTGTCTTCACCCACGACAACGCTGCCGGTGGAAATATTCACGATCAAGGCAGTGCGATCACGCTTGATAGTACGGGGCGTGTTCTCGTCGCAGGATTCTCAGATCGGGTTGGCAGCAACCGAGATATGGCTGTTTGGCGACTGACCACAAATGGCGCCCTCGATACGACCTTTAGCCTTGATAACGACGGTATCTTTACCCACAACAACGCGGCCGGCGGCAATGACGACGACAACGGTAATGCGATTGCTGTAGACAGTGCGGGCAATGTGATTGTTGTTGGACGCTCAACCTCAGCAGCCAACTTAGGCGACATGGCCGTGTGGAAGCTAACCGACGCTGGTGTCCTTGATTCCAGTTTCAACGGCACCGGGATTTTCACCCACGATGGAGCCGCCGGATTCTCAGGTTTCGACTCGGCCGAGGATATTGCTATCGACGCCAGTGGTCGCTACCTGATTACGGGCTACTCCCGAAACACAAGTGGGAACAACGATATGGTGATTTGGAAAGTTCTTCCGACGGGAGCCTTAGACACCACCTTTGACGCCGATGGGGTGGTCATCTCAGATGTTTCCTCATTTGTTGGTGGCAGCACCAACGACGCCGGACAAGGTCTGATTCTCGACTCTCAGGGGCGAATTGTGGTTGTTGGCAGTGGAAACAGCGACATGTGCGTTTGGCGGTACACCGCTGCAGGGGCGTTAGATACCAACTTCAACAGCGATGGTTTTTTCTCCCATGACTCAGCGGCGGGCGGCTTTGCCGCCGATGGGGCGCTGGGAGTGGTCGAAGACTCGTTCAACCGACTGTATATCGGTGGACAATCAGAAAACAACTCCAACGATCTTGATGCCACCTTCTGGCGAATCAAATAACGCGCTGATCCCACTGCCTTTTTGTGGTTCTTAACGGGCCTTCTTGCCTGCGACCTTCTTCAGAGGTATCCAGAGACTTCTTAATCCTTAGGAGGCTCTATGTTCACCCGCTCGACGGTCACAGCACTCGTCTGTTTTTTAGTGTTGGCTTGTTCTGAAAAAGCATCAAAAAACCAATCCTCAGCCGAGTTCCTGAAATCGGCTAATCAAAGTTTAAAACAAGAAGAGCATTCTGCCAGTATCGCGGCGTGGGTGCAGGCCAATTTCATCACTCGAGACACCACTAAAATCTCATCGGATTACGACGCCAAGTTTGCCAAGCTGGCCACCCGCCTCGCTGTAGAATCAAAAAATTACCAAGGGCAATCAAAAGACGAGAAACGGATGCTCGATTTGTTGTTAAAAAATACCAACGTGCCCTCCCCTAAAGAAGACAGTAAAAACAAACAACTGGCCCAGTTCAAATCGGAACTCTCTAGTATGTACGGCGGCGGCGAGTTTTGTCGAACCCCTGAGAACTGCCAATCCCTAGAAGATCTCGAGAAGGTGATTGCGAAATCGAGAAACCCAGACGAGTTACTTGAAGCCTGGGAGGGATGGCGAACTGTCTCTTCGCCAATGAAAGAGAAGTATTCCAAAACAGTGGCCCTTGGCAACCAAGGGGCTCAACAGTTGGGTTACAAAAACATGGCGGACTTGTGGCGTTCAAAATACGACATGTCCCCGGAGGATTTTGAAAAAGAACTGGATCGTCTGTGGGGAGAAGTAAAACCCTTTTACGAACAGCTTCATTGTTTTGTACGCAACCAACTGAACAAAAAATATGGTGACACCGTTGTTCCGAAAGATCAGCCCATTCCGGCCCATCTCTTAGGAAACATGTGGGCCCAGTCATGGAGTAACATCACCGATGTTCTTGGCTCCGATGCGTCGTCGGCGGTGGACATCACCCGTCTGCTGGAGCAAGCCAAGTACACTCCCCTTAAAATGGTGCAAACGGCAGAAAACTTTTTTGTTTCTCTGGGTATGCCAAAACTGCCTTCCACTTTTTACGAAAGATCTTTGTTTGAAAAGCCCCAAGACCGTGAAGTGGTTTGCCACGCCAGCGCCTGGCACATGGACCTTAAAGAAGATGTTCGAATCAAAATGTGTATTGAGCCCAATGAAGAGGCCTTTCGTACCATTCACCATGAGCTCGGCCATATCTATTATTATCTGGCCTACCAGAACCTGCCTTACCTCTATCAGGCCAGTGCCAACGACGGTTTTCATGAAGCCCTCGGAGACACGGTGGAACTCTCGATTACCGGTAAGTACCTAAAAGAAATTGATCTCTTGGCGAAGGACAAAACGCAAACAGCAGCCAACGACACCTTACTGCAAATGGCTCTCGGCAAAGTTGCCTTTTTACCCTTTGGCCTAATGATTGATAAGTGGCGCTGGCAGGTATTTGATGGCCGCACCGCAACGGAAAACTACAACAAGGACTGGTGGCAGTTGCGTGAAAAGTATCAAGGGGTGGCTGCACCTCGGGATCGCCCCGCCAATGCCTTTGATCCAGGTGCAAAATACCATATCCCAGCCTACACTCCCTACTCGCGCTATTTCTTAGCTCATATTTTGCAATTCCAGTTGCACCGTTCTTTATGTGAAACTGCTGGGCACAAGGGGCCCCTCCACGAATGCTCAATATTCAATAGTAAAGAAGCCGGCAGTAAGCTTTGGGAGATGATGAAAATGGGAGCATCACAGCCCTGGCCCGTGGCTTTGAAAACCGTCACCGGGAGTGACAAAATGGATGCGACCGCCATCCGCGACTACTTTGCTCCTTTAGAAAAGTGGCTCAAAAATGAGAACCAAGGTTTGAAATGCGGCTGGTGATTTTGTAAGCGCTTCTTGCGACTTTTGTCGCAAACCAACCCAGCAGTAGTACCTGATTCGATGCCCCTAGATTGACTGAATGCTCATAGGGGTTTGTAGTGAAATAACGTGCAATATTTAACAAGGTTACTTTTTTCTATTCTTCTGCTGGCGTTATGCCACTGCACGACCCCTCCCCCGGAAAAACAAGAAGTCCTACTACCCAAAAGTCAGTCCAGCTACGTCGGAGCTCCTTCGATTTCACAGCAACACAACGACATCGATGTCAACGCCCTCCTTCACGAACTCGAAATGAACCACCCCTTGGAAACTCTCGGTTTTCAAGAGAAAGCTTTTAACACTTGTGAAGTAAAGTCCAATCGCTCTACGGCCCCTCTCTGCAAACGACTCTATGTCGCTCGCCTCAATTTTCAAGTGATGTGTCGAGAGTCGACTGGCACCGTCCAAAAAGTGAATCTGACCCCCTTAAACAGTCAAAAGTTGCGCTGGAAAAACGGCGCCCGCCGAGGTTTTACCTCAACTGATGATCGAGGTTATGGAAGCCTCGGCTTTGTGACTCGCCGCCCATCAAGCAACGGTCATTTGTATCTTTACCTTGGGTCCAAAATCGCCCGCAAACGCTTCCGCGACCGCTGGAAACTGATACTCCCGAAAAGCTGGTGCCTTAGCCAATAACCCGTCGGATTGAGCCTGGGCTCGCTCATCTAAAGGCTCCCACTGTCTCGTTTTTAGTCACCTCACCCATATCACCCGTTTTTAAAGAGATTGGGTTTGAGTGGCTTTTTTTTACTGCTATAATAATCACGAGATAACAAACGGGAGTGTCCTTGATAAAAAGACAAACCAGCAATCAAATGGGAATGTCACTGATCGAAGTGATGGTTGTAATGGCGGTCATGACCTTGATCGGCCTGGGCACCGCTAGTTTAATGAAGAATATGTTCTCGGTACAACGAAGTGCCGCTCTCAAGTTGTCCGTTTGGGAAATTCAAAAAAACTTGGTCACCATTCTGAAAAACGATGCAAGCTGGGCGGGCTCCCTGAATAATGCTGCTAATGTGGCGATCCTAGGTTGCTTACGTGACAGTCCTGTACCAGTCACCGGATGCAACAATGGACAAACTGGAAATAACTTTGTTATTCACGATCGCCGTGGTGGAGCATGGTACAACCCTATCTTGCCCAACACTGGGTTCGCTGTCGACGGAACTGTCTGCAATACTTTTAGCGCTGTTCTCGGCGCTGGCGATGATTCCTGCCCCTTCCGCTTCGAAGTCGCATGGACGGGCTTCTGCCCCGGTGGGGTCGGCCCCTGTGAAAAGCCACAGGTCACCTTAGCTTTGACTCTTATCTACAATCCGGGCGACCCAAGTGATCCCCGCAATCGACTGAATGTTGCCGACTATGCATTGACCTTTCCTCGGAATGAACGTCTCACCTTCGAGCCTTTTGAGATCCGACACGTCCGTTCAGGAGGAGCTGGAGGAGGGGCTTGTGCTTCTAATAGCTGGAACAATCCTCGTCCGTTGACTAATATTCTTTACGATCAGGCCAACAACGTGACGCTAGCGGGCACCCGCTTTACGGTCCAGCCGGGGGCCTATCGCTGTAAGATCTCGGCCCAAGGCTATCGAGCGACTAGTGGATTTAGCATCCGGCTTTGGGACGTCACCAATAGCACGGCCTTTTATGTGGGCGGGGGTTTTGCCAACGCCGAAAGCACCACCTATGCAATGGGGACTGTTAACTTTCGCCGAGCCAACCCCACCGTCTTTGAGTTGCAACATTTCAGTCCAAACTGCTCAGCTGGAGGCTTCAGTATGGGACGAGCCGCCCCAACCGACACCGTGCTCACTTCCATTTCTTGTGTCCGGTCTTCTTAGCGAGAAACAAAAAACGATCGGCCTAACCGGGTTGGTCCGGCCCTCTTGGTGAAAAACCTCGGAATCCGGCCTTACCCTCTCAATACGAGACAGATTGGGTTTGATGCCTGCGCTTTTACTGCTACAATAAAGCTATCTTAGTTTAATTTGGGGATGAGATGCTAAACAGCAAAAGGAAATGTGTTAAAGGATTGTCGCTCATCGAAGTCATGATCTCCATGGTGATCATGAGCCTTATCGGTCTCGGCACAGCCAGCCTATTGCAAAATATGTTCAACGTCCAACGCAAGGCCAACCTCAAGGCTTCGGCTCTGCAAATACAAGAAACCATGACGGCCGTTCTTCGCAACGACACCGCCTGGCAGGCCACCGTGGATGCGCCAGCCAACTCAGGAGTTCTGTCTTGCCTTAGAGAGCCCCCTGTCCCAGCCGCGGGTTGCAACGATGGTCAAACTTCCGCCAATAACTTCGTTATTCACAATCGAGATGGAGCCGCTTGGTACAACCTCGTCCTCCCCGGTACCGGATTCGATGCCAACGGCAACGTCTGCGCCACCTTCAACCCCACTCTCGGTAGTGGTAGTGACGCCTGCCCCTTTCGCTTCGAAGTGCGCTGGACAGCCACATGCCCGAACGGGGTTGGGCCTTGTGTGAAGCCGCAGGTCAGCTTGGCCGTCACTTTAAATTTTAACCCTGCCGACCCTAGTGATCCTCGCAACCGCATCGATGTCAACGAGTTTACCACCGTCATCGAACGAGGTGAAAAGGTGCTCTATGAGCCTTTCGAAATCCAACATTCTCTCAGTGCACCACCAAATCACGAAGGGGGCCCTTGCACTGCTGGTGCCTGGGTTACACGCCCCCTGTCAAATGAAGCCTACGACCCTGCCGGCAATGTGACTCTAGCAGCCAACCAAATCACTGTTCAACCCGGCAACTACGAATGTAAAATCGTAGCGCAGTCCTACGAACCCCATGCCGGATTTAGTATACGACTTCGAGATATAACCAATGGCCTTAACTACAGTGCGGGAGGCGGCTACTCTGGATGGCGAAATGCTATCTATTCCTCCGGTTCCGTCACATTCACCCTTTCCAATGTCGCCACTTTTCAGTTGCAGCACAACTGCGGTGACATTTCTCTCATCCCGTCATCGACGGACCCCGGGGCATGGCCCGGTCTCGATGTCTTTGCCCAACCAGAATTTGACATGGGGATACCCGCGCCGGACTACACAAATGAAACCGTCGTAACCTCCATCTCCTGCGTGCGGTCGTCTTGAGGATTTATCGCAATGGCTATTAGACCTCGAAATTCTGGCTTCTCGTTAATGGAAATCGTCGTAGTGCTCGCGATCATCGGCGCCGTTGGTATCGGATCGACTTCAATGATGGCCAACACCATAAAGGTCAGCCAAACCAATTTTATTAAGGGCAATATCATCAATTTTAAAAATCGCCTTTTAGCTGCCATCCGCAAAGACACCTCGTGGCTGATAACCATCAACCGAAACGCAGCTCTCAACTGCCTTATCGAAGACGACTCGGTGATGTGTAACGATGGAGCTGTGGTCAACAATTTCGATGTCTATAATTCGATCGTTACTGACCCGGTCAACGGCACACTGGTTTATCAAGCCTCAAGTGCCACCGCCGGTTTTGACGACAATGGACAAGATTGCAATGGCTACACGGCCGCGGGTAATGATGACTGTCCTTTTCGCTACGACCTTACTTTGACGTTAAACTGCCCGGGCGCCGAGGCTCAGTGCTACAAGCCCGACATCACCATTCAGGCGACATTCCGTTCATCTCCGGCCACAGCCGACACGATGGTCAGTCGAGTGGATCCCACGGAATATAATTTCTGGATGGACCGTAGTCAGAAACTTCGCTACGAGCCCCTCGAGTACCATCACCGAGTTACCACGAACACCGGGGGCGGCAACTGTACGACGGGAGCTCGGGTCGCCCGACAAATTCCCACAGAGGCCTATGATGTTGGTGACAATGCCACCTCCGTCAACGCGACAACCTTTCGACTGCTGGCCGGCCAATACGAATGCGAGGTCTTTGCGCAAGCCTATCAAGCGGTCCGTGGCTACGCCATCTTTCTGCGCGTGGGGGGAGCGGACACCCCCATAGGGTCCGGCTTCTCCTCTAATGGCAACTCTGAGTTCACCATGGGCAAGGTCGATTTAACCCTTGCCGCCGACACCAATATTTCTGTTATGCATTTCTGCGGTCAGAGTCAGAACTCTTTTGACATGGGACGCCCCGCCCCCACCGGACCTGGGGGTGATTTTAGTGGTGGCTTTGTGCACACCCGGGTGACCTGCGTTCGTACGCTGTAAAACTATTTCTTTTCGAGCAACCATTTATTAAACGCCACATTGATATCTTTGATTTCACAGTAGGTGGCGATGTAGTCGGTCATTTTCTTTCTTACGCTCAATCGAATCAGGTTTTCTAAGTTGCATTTATTATCCAGCATTTCAACCAGGGCTTGCGACACTTTGTAATGGGTTTTTATAGAAACTTCGCTATCCCTAAAGGGATGTTCCATAAGGGTGACATCTTGCGGGCGCTTCTGTTGAACCAGCCATCGATAGTCCACTGCCTCTGGCCGAGAGAGGTGATTGGCAAAGCCCTCTTCCAACCACGACGGAATCGCCCCCTTATATTTTTGAAAGAAAATTACGTGCACCAGTTCATGCCCAAGGACCCTTTTGAAATTCTCTTGGGTGGTGGTGGGGCCCATGTGAATGGTGGCTTTGTCAGCGGCCTTGACGGTGACAGCCGTCGGACGTGACCCCAAAGATTGGGCTTTACTAAAGCTATCAGCAGTAGCGTGCCAAAACACATCAATGCGTCGGATTTTCCACTCTAACTTTCGCTGGATCTTATTCGTCACTTTTTCTACGGCAATTCTATTCAGCCATTGCGGTGCTTGATGCATGCGGAGTTCATTGGTTTGAAAGTCTTTGGCGAAAGCAAAGACCGATGAAGAGAGAACAAAAGTAAAAATTACTGCTATTTTCATAATGACAATTTATCTCACACAATAAAAACAGGGGCCATCGAAAAACCATGGGGCGTGAATCCTCAACTCAATGGTTCAGTTCCACAAGGGCCCCAACTTCTCTATAAGGCCCTCTTGGGGCATCCATAAAAAAAAACGGTCTCCTCTTGAAAACCGTGCCCCTCAGTGCCCCCCCTGAAATATTGTCTACAAGTAGGCATCTTTACGTGAAAGGATTGCAACCTTAGAAACTCTGACTGCGCCTCCTTGACACAGTCACCCAAAAATGGGACGCATCAGGCGAAAGAATCCGGGGGGGGCTTTTGAAATCACAACAACAAAATAGGTTTTTCACTCCTTTATTGCTCTTGGCTTTTCTCCTGCCAGGCAGTTTCTACTCTCTAACCTGGGCTTACGACAAAAGCGAAATGCCTCCTCTTGTCTTTCCCATCGAAGTTTATCCCGATCTCTCAGCAGACCAATACCAACAAATCTACAGCACCGCTACCACTCCATACCCTCAACACCTTGAACCCTCATCGCAGGTCCACGCCAAGCGCTCATTTGTGGTCAACGACCCGGCTCTTGCCCGATCGCTCTTTTTACAGGGGCATCGCCTGGGATACACCGATCATCATCCTTCTTCGAAAAAAGATGGCAAAGCTTTTGTTCGCCTCAATGATGGCCCTTGGTTACCACTCAGTAATGACAACGTGACGTTACCCGCGAAAGAAAAAAATTACGGCGGGATTGGCGGCGGCTTTCGCACCAACCATCTAACGATTGATCTCGCGAAATTGGGTGGGCCGCAAGTCATTAAGAAAGGGATGAACTTTGTTTCCTTTCGAATGGGTCAAACCGACGGCGTGACCAATGGTTTTCGTATTCTTGATCTTCAAATATTTGACCGGAGCCAAAACAATTTGATTGCCAATCCCGTGACTACCGAAGACCCCAATCAATGGCAGCCACCACTAACGGATTCTGACAGTGTAGAATTCGGTAAAGGTCTGTTTTCAAAACGGAACATTCTTATCGACGGTGGTCGCTCTATTCGTGCTTCGTGCAATGACTGCCACTCGCAAGACGGTCGTGACCTTGAGTACTTTGCCTACTCCAATGGGTCCATCGTCGCACGCTCTTTGTTTCATGGCCTGTCTTTTAAACAGGGGCAAGCGATCGCCTCTTACATCCGCTCTCTCAACGCCAAGGGCGTTCCGCGGGTGGGGCGCCCCTGGAACCCACCTTATCAGCCTGGCCCCGGCATCGACAGTCGCCCGGTGCAAGAGTGGGCCGCCGGTGCCGGCCTCAACGCCGTGGTTCCAACTGATGCCGATACCAAAGACTTTCTGTTTCCTGAAGGCACATCGACCTCAGCAATCTCAGATATCTTAAAAAATGGAACCACTGATATTCAACAAATCAATACACGAGAGATCCCGGTATCTATCCAGCTCCCCGACTGGAACGACTGGCTGCCCACGATTCACCCTGTCGATGTCTGGGGTGACTACTACGTCAAAGGAATGGAAGGCAATCGCAAAGGTTTTTTCGCTGTCGAAAAACAACTGCGTGAGGCCCTGCGCCAAGGACGTTATGGCTACAAAAAAGAGAACAGTGCCGGCTTTCTTCTCGAGCGACTCACCAAAGACGCTTATGACTTCATGGGCAAAGGTGCACGAGTGCATGACTACCCTCTGCGGATTAAAGAGGGCACCATCACCGATCGTCGCTCACCCAGGATCTCCCAAGAGTTGGCCAACAATGCCATGGCCAAAACCATTGCCGTTCGCACCTTCGATGTGATGCAACGTCTGCAGATTGCGGACAAAGCAAAAAAAATCTACGGAGCGGACCTCGCTGAAGATCGTCAGTGGCCGGTTCGAAAATTTAGCGTATTTCAAGTCGCTCCTCACATCTACAGTTTGAATCGCCTTCATTTTACAAGTGACGATCTGTCTCAGTCCGTTCTCAAGGGCGAGTACGATTCTGTGGCTTGGTACCACGCCCAAATCGTTCTTAACTCCGGAGGTAAAGTCCGTGACGGCATCTATCCGGTGGATTGGGACTACCAGTACAATTTTATCAATCGCCTGTATCGAAGTTCAAAAGTTAAAACGCCCTACTTGCATATGCTTACTTTAATCAAGGGCATGCAAAACAACACCGGTCCGTTTGGGATTGGTCGCGACGGATTTATGATCCGCTTCACGAAACCCCACTGGATGTTGCGAGAAACTCTCACTGAAATGACCGATGTGGAAACTCGTAACTCCTTTATGGAGGCTTTCTTACTAAACTACATAGAAATCATGAGAGATCGCTATGGGATTATGAGGTGGGACTCCCATCGCTTCACAAACTTCGACGATCCCCTTATGGATATCTGGACCAACATTATCAGTCGCGACGCCACTCCGGGAGAGTTCGTGAACGGTCAGGTTTGGCACAACGATAATGCTAACAACGCCTATAATATGGCGCAGTTTTTCCACAATGTGCCGTCCATCACGCCAGAAACTTTGATGGCCTACCTCAGCTTGGTGAAAAATCTTTGGCCAAAAGGCGACTTTGAGTCTTTCACTCCCTTTGAGAACACAAAAATTGTTATCCCTCGAGGCACTCCCTTTATCAGAGGAGAGACCTACGCCACCACAAAATACCAACTGGTGTTTCAGAAAGATGGAAACCTGGTGCTGCATGAAAAAGGCCGTGGAGTAATATGGAGCACCGGCTCTGGTGGCGGACTGGGTGACCGCGCTTTTTATCAAGACGATGGCAATCTCGTGGTCTACGACAAAAAGGACAATCCCGTTTACGCGTCCAACACAAAGACGACATCCCCTCTTGTCTTGACTGACCTCGCTGGCCTTATGATTGATGAAAATATTTTAAGTCGGACTCTCGTTCGTGACCAGCCCGGAGCGATTCGTGAAGGCAGTGTTTTTCAAGCGGGACGCTACAAAGTGAAAAAGACTGGAAGAAACTCATTCGCTGCTTATCATTTAGATGGAAAACGAATTTGGAAAGGTCGTGGCTTGGATGAAGCCGAACAACTCGTTCTCAACGACAATGGACTTGTGGTTTCTGGACGAAGAGTTTTTGGAAAGGGTCATTTTAATCCAACCAAACCAGATGGCTCTCAAGCCGTCTCCAGTCAGTGGCCACCGGTCACCTTAAAAACACCCGACTCGGCCGTGCCACCGGCTGAACAAGGGCAATTGTTTCCCTTGGGTTATGAATTCACCAAGGGCGAGGTTCACTCGCAGGACAAGCAACAGTTGGTTTTTGAAACCAACGGCAACCTTGTGATCCGCGATGAGCAAAGCCGACTCCGCTTCGGCACCCAGACCGAAAACCGTGGACACCGTTTGTATTTTCAATCAGATGGTAACTTGGTGATTTACGACGAAGCTCGCAAACCCCTGTTCGCTAGCAACACCTACAACAGAGGCAAAGCTTTGGTTTTTCGTAAAGATGGTCAACTGGTGGTTTTGGATGCCAACAACATAGCCATCTGGAAGTCCCACAAACTTTAAGGGATCAGTAGAGAACTTTCTTGGCCTCGGCCCGTTGTTTTTTCTCTTCTTCGATAATGGTTTCAAAATGAGGCTCGGTTGGAAAGTCTCCCAACGATTCACTGATGTAGTGATAGCCCACCTCACCGGAGGTTTTAACCACCAGAATGCCTCCCATCTGCCAATGGGTCCCCGCTTTCTTGGTGTACTTCACCTGCCGTTCCCCTTTTTGGTAGAGCTTTACAGCATTCACAATAGAGTCTTTTTGAACCACATAGAAAAAACCATGGCGAAACCCACCCGCTCAGAAGGCCTCAAGGGTTGGGTCGGAAAGAATAACCGCTCCATCAAGTCCCATATCTTCTCGAAAGATCTCGATGAACTCTGAGGAGCCATTGCCTAGAAAAACCAAAGAACAGTCTTTGTAACGCTCTCGTTCTCGCCAGACCTGGGCCGCATGGGCCCGGCAAGCAATGCACGCAAAGTGACGAAGAAAAATAATCACCGCTGGCTTTGACTGCCACACCATCCCCAGTTTTAGTGCTTTACCGTCAGGGGTCTCAACTGAGCAATTTGCCAAACGAACAATATCAACTTTAGGATTAAAAATTTCACTCATGGTTTCATGGTCTCAGAAAAGCCAGCCTGCAATCAAGGTGAAGTCCTAAAACAAACCGTCCGACAGGCCGACGAAGTTCGCAAGCAAATATTATGTAACATACGCCTCGACGAAAGAGTTCGGGTCCAGTGGTGCTGCCCAATAAGCTATGGCACAATAAAATTGTGATTCTGCAGCTCTTCGCCCTCGTGCTCTTACCACTAGCCCTCTTTGCAGAAACGACGTCTGATGATGCCGGCTCCACCGCTCCCTTCGAAAGCACAAGGCCTGCACTGCGCCCCGCTGACTTGGCAGAGAGATATAGAGCCCACGATTGCGGCCTTCCCAACTGCTCACGCACTGACATTCTCAATCGCAAGGGCGGCGGCTCGTGCGCCAATCACGTCTTGGACATGGCCTGCCGATATTCTCCATGGGCGGAGAAGACCTTAGAAGAGCGCTATTACGAAATTCGCAAACAGATTGAAAAATACAACAGACTTCATGGCTGGAATGTTGACCCCAATGCCATGCTCTGTATCTTTGCCAAAGAAGGCGCGGGCCTTGAGCCTCTCATATTGAACTTTGGTTCGTGCTCTTCGCCCGGAAAAGCGACCGACACCGGACTGGGACAGGTGATTGCAACGACTGCTGGAGATATGTTGTGTCGAAAGACCATCCGGTTTCGCTCAAAACACCCAGCATTTAGTAACTTTTCATGCAACAGCTCCTCCGAGTATCGAGTCGGCAAGCCTTATATCGAAAAAATGTTGGCCTATCCCGACGCCCAAATAGAGATGTCGATGCGGGTTCTTCTAGACAAAACAAGTGGGCGGGGCCGAAACCTCACAAGGTCCCACTTCAGAAATTACAATGGCAACAAGGATTACAAAAATGGCAGACAAATGCGCGATATTTACGCCGACTCGGTTTTCTATTCCTGCTATCAAAAAATCCAAGGAGCATCGCCTGAACGTGCCTTTGCGGTTTTAAAAGGTTACAAACCTCTAGTCGCCCAGTACAACGATATACAGAGCCGTTGTCAGCGAATCGCGCCCAAACAATCGGTTCGTCCAAAACAGCCACCTGTTGATGTTTCTGACCCTTTTCGTAACGGAGGTTTTCAATGAAAAAGTTTTTCTTCCTAGTGCTTTTTCTGGCCCAACCAGGATCATTGCCTGCTTCGGAACTCTTAGCCGTCGACTGGTCTGTGAAAAAAACGGGCAATGTGGCTCTGACTTTTTTTGTTCACAAAAAAGAGAAAGTAGAGACTGTCGAATTTCGTGACATCCGCGGCGGTCAATCCGGAATTCTTTTCGACTACTCCAAGGTTTACATCAAAGGGCATCCTAGCCCCTACTTACTTACCATCTTCGGCCATGGTGCCAAAAACTTTAGTTTCAAAGTGATCAACCCACTCAAAGAAAAAGACGAGCGCGTTGTCTTTGAACAAGAGTCGATCAGCGACATGCCCTCTTACGACCTCAAAGGCAAAGCTCCAAAATACGACGTGGTTAAAATCACTTTTTATCAGCAAGAAGAAAATGCCAACAAACTTTACGAGGACATGAGCAACACGACACCCAACGTTGCCTACTGGCCCACCGACCGGGCGATCCAAAGCGTTCAGAAAAAAAAATCTCAGCCGCCTGCGCCTTAAGTCTTTGCTCCATCAAGCTCAAAAAAAATGGGCATAGCAATAAGAACCATTACCTGAGTTCTCCCACATAAACACAAAAGCTTCCTCGCAGCGGGTCTCTAGCCAACGGCAAGACAAAAAACGACTTTCAATAAGTTAGGAGCTTTTCTCAACAGAAAAACTTACACTGTATACTGGTCTATTTTCAAAATAAAACGATAAGCTATACATCGCCCCCCTCTATTAGAGAGAAAGGTCGAGAGTTTCGATACTTTACAGGAGAGACCCTTTGAGAAATAATTATTTAAATCTTTTGTTTTTAATCGTCATCTTTTTGTTTTGTGGTTCCCAGGCCTTTTCAAAGGACGACCGCCGTTATTCAAGCATTTTTTACCAAGATAAAGATTATATCTACCGCTCGATTCCGTATAGTTTTGACTTTGATCGAATGACCTATTTGCCGGACCTTATGCAAGAGGCCTCTCGAGAACTTCTGGAAACTGTCCGCGAATTGGTACGAGCTAACAAGAGAGTTAAAAATCAAAAACTCAGAGAAAAAATCCTGGCGGAGATTGAAAGCTTTGACCAAGTTCAAGATCATATTGAACTATTCTCCGATGAGATTCGTTTAGTAAAAGATCGAGTTCCCGACCGCTTTCGATTCTCCGACTTGGCACCAAAAGCCCTTTTGATCCATATCGGAGGAAGTGTTGGCATCGGGATCGCTAGTCTCCCAGTCTCTATCGGCCTGATCCTCTTTATTGACCGTGTCGATCGTATTGCCAAAAAAGATCTCGGTACTTTTACAACCGAAGAAGAACTCGGTGAAGCTTTCATCGAATCCAAGTTTGCCGACCTTGACATTTCGTGGGGCGACGACTGGCATCTGGCTAGTAATTCACTAAGCCGTAAGCCAACCGTGAGTCACGTTTCCGGATTGCCAGTGGCCTCTTATTATCAAATTGATGCGGCTCCAGTGTTTGTCGCCACTCCTGGAGTCGGCATCGGGATTGGCGGAGGAGTTGCTATGCGCCTCGGCATCAATGCCATCTGGTGGAAAGGGAACAGGCTGGTAGAGCCTGAGGATGTCTATGGCTGGGGGTTTGCCTTCTCTCAAGATTTTAGTGCGGGCATTGGGTACAACTGGAAGTTCGGAGTGATCAATAGCAAAAACTACAGCCCCCCGGACAGTCATTTTGATTCACGTATGGACTACCTCTTTGGAGGGCTTTCGTTCGAGTTGGGCCCCAAATTAGTCGCGTCGCCTTCAAAAGGGAATTTGGTTCTATTTCGACCACTAGGAAAGGTCTTGGATCAAACGATTGAAAATATCGAAAACACCGCAGACAAAGAATTTGATCAGTTAGTTGACGGTCTAACAAACGCCATCGAGCAAAAACTGTTGGATGAAGAGGGCTGAAGGTTCATCTTCCAAATAAGATGGAAAGCCATTAGGTAATCCACAAAGTCAGCAGAAGTGCCCCTTAAGTAATTTGGTCGGCCCGACTGGATTTGAACCAGCGACCTCATCCACCCCAAGGATGCGCGCTACCAGGCTGCGCCACGGGCCGATTCAGAAGAGGTATTCTAAGACTTGGTTCTCGCGAAAAAGCCCTATGAAGTCAATGTTTTTGAGCTCTGGGTGCCCCCACAAGGCTTAGCAGAGTCCTCGTCAGAAGGGGGCGAGCAACCAGATGTCAGGCGCGATGGCCAAACGCGGAACTCCCACGGCTGAAATACCCGGAAAACTGCAAAATAAGTTCGCACCCGTGACCCAGGTCCAGTTTCTCTGCAGTGGAGGGGTTTTCGCCCCCCAAAACCTCATTATTGTCTCAAATCCATCCGATACCTAAGCATAACGTTCACTCTCTATGGAGGCCCCATGAAATCAGTATTCAATGTTTTATCCATCGCCCTTCTTGGTTTATCAGTCAGTTTTTGTAGCATGTTCTCGAAAACCGAAGAAAAACCGGAACAAGAGCCTGTGCACTACAAAGAGTATAGCTCCAGTGGTGTCTATAAAGATATTGAAGCCGCCGTGATCGATGACGGACGAAGCATCAGCTCTGAGGAATACTCAGACGATGACTACGGTGACGTTGCATCCGAAGAACCGGCAGAAGACGGTGAAGCCTACGCCGGTACTGTTATGGATGATGAAGAGGACAATGAAGAGCCCGCCTCAATGGGTGCAGACCCACTCCCCGTCGAGACATTGGAATCAGAGACCGAGCAGCCTGTTGAAAAAGTCGCTAAGAAAATGCCACCCTTTAAAAATGGAATGTACCGAGTGAGTGTGAATTGCACCATGCGATCCAAGCCAAGCACGAAATCCGCAAAAGCCGGGACAGTGAATAAAGGCAAAAAACTCTGGATGGAAGCCCACAACACCAATTGGGTGAAAGTCTTTAAAAAGAGCGGTACTGTTTATATCAATCGACTCTGTCTATAAATTAAGATTCAAGCGAGCTTGACGGATGGTCGTCAGCATCGCTTGAGCAAAATCCAACCCACTGCTCCCAACAGTATCAGTGGTGGGTGTCTTTGAACCTGCTGCCGCTGCTTTTTCAACCGGCTTTTCTTTCACTTGCTGACGTAATTTTTTTAAAGCGGACTGCGCCCCTTCAATAGAAAAACGATCATCATGTAAAAGTTTGCGAATGAGCAATGCCGTCTCCACATCTTTTTTGGTGTACATGCGTTGACCATTTTTTGACTTCTTGGGCTTTAGGTAATCAAACTCCGACTCCCAATAGCGTAAGACATACTGCTTTACACCGACGTAATCCGCGGCTTCGCCAATTTTAAAACCAAATTTGTCTGGGATGTTTTCAATTTTACGTTGTAATTTGTGTGTGGGAGAGATCCATTCGATTTCGTTAATTTGGTTTTCTTGCTTCACTGGGGACTCCTCTTTATTGAGAGCTTCGTCCACGGTCAGCACCGCTTGAAACTTTGGGTGGGTTTGCGCCAAAAGCGTCTTCCACTCATTCATCTTCGTTGCCTGTTACTTCTTGGCCATTAAGCATCGCCTTAAGCACTTGGCTTGGGCTGAAGTTTAAAACGCGACGAGCACTGATCGTGATGCGATCTCCGGTTTGGGGATTACGTCCAATACGAGATTTCTTTTCTCTAACCTCAAACTTGCCAAAACCTGAAATTTTGACTTTCTCACCTTCGACCAAACGATCTTTCAGTGCACCGAAAACCATTTCCACAAGTTCAGAGGCTTCTTTTTTTGAAAAACCAATCTTCTCGTAAACGCGTTCGACAATATCGGCCTTGGTCATTGTTGATTTGGAAATGTTCTTTCCTGCCATGGCGAAGCCTCCTTGGTGGTCCGTAATCATTTATAGGCTACCAAGTTATTGAAAACTTTCAAGTTTTATCGGATTTCCAGACCGAGCTTTTGACAGAGAGAGTTAACAATTTTATCTCGGATGGCGTTGATCTTATCATCCTGCAGAGTCTCTTCGGCGCTCTGGAAGTGCAAACGAAAGGCGATGGACCTTCGTCCAGCCGCTTTTAGCTCTTTATCCTGGTAGATATCAAAAACCTGATAATCGCTCAGTAAAGGTCCAGCGGCTTTCTTGATCTCGGCTCCCATTTTATCAGCAGCAATGAATTCCTCTGCCAAGAAGGCTATATCTCGCTCCACCCCCGGGAACTTCGGTAATGTCTGAAACTTAGGCTCCCTAGGCTGACGGGCCATAAGAGCCTCAAAGTTGAACTCGGCCCAGGCCACCTGGCTTCGCAGCTTGTTCGCACTTTTTAGCGAGGGATGCATAGTGCCCAGCAATCCTATGGTTTTCCCTTCATAGAACAAAGACACCGTCTGACTAGGATGAAAGCCTTCGGGGCACTCATCCATCGTGACTTGATCCCAGCGCCAGTTTCTCCCACCGATGCGCTTTAACAACGTTTCGACAGTGCTTTTGAGTTCGAACACCACGGCATCGGGCTGCTTACTGCTCCATAGGTCTTCTCGTTGTCCCCAAAAAGCCAGGGCCAAGCGATGCTGCTCTTTAAAAGAGCCATCTTCTCTGTAGTGAGCAGGCGCCAGCTCGAAGAGTCGTCCACGATGATTGCCATGGTGGTCATTGTAAACCAAGTTTTTAAACAAAGACGGCAGCAAAGACTCTCGCATGACTGAAAGTTCCTCACTGATGGGATTGATTAAAGCAATGGGACTCTCCCCTCGCTTGAGACCCCACTTAGGGTTCACCGCTCCCCAAATCTCCTCCGTCTGGTTCTTTCCGACAAAGGCGTAATTCAATGACTGATGGACACCAAGGCCGGTCATCAACCGAGCCACCTTGTTGCCAAAAACATAATCGAAACTATGATGACTGGGGTCGCTCTGCAAAACGGGTAACTTTTCTTCGATTTTATCGTAACCATGCAAACGGGCAAATTCTTCTACCAAGTCTTCTTTGATACGCAAATCCCAGCGGTAGGCCGGTGGAGTCACTCGAAAGCCATTTTCTGTTTTGGCAACCAGACAATTCAAACGGAGCATCCAGTTAGAAAAACTCTCCTCTGTCACCTCAAAGCCAAGGCGCTCTCCAACATACTCTGTAGTAACAAAAATATCTTTGGCCTTTAATGGTTTCGGATAAATATCCACATGCCCTTTTTGCACTTCACCGCCGGCCACTTTCTGAATCAAGTGCGTCGCTCGGTTCATGGCATTCAAGGTTTGCTCGGGATCAACACCTCTTGAAAATCGATAGCAAGCGTCCGTCTCAATACCATGGGCTCGCGAGGTGCGGCGCACCCCCTCGGCTGTGAAAAATGCGGCCTCTAAAAAAATATCTTGCGTGGAGTCGGACACCCCGGTGTTTTTACCACCGACGACGCCGGCGATACCCACGGCCTTTACACCATCCTTGATCATCAAGTCGTCACCACTCATTTTAATTTCGGTGCCATCAAGACTGGTAAAACTCTCACCCGCCTGCGCCTTCTCCACTCGAATGCAAGATTCTTGTAGGTTCGCAAAGTCGTAGGCGTGCAAAGGCTGACCATATTCAAAAAGCACATAATTGGTCACATCAACCACATTATTCACCGAGTTCACACCAATGGCATGCAGAGCCGTTTTTAACCACTCAGGAGAAGGACCGACCTTCACCCCACTGATCACTCGCCCACAAAAACGCGGGCAAGCCTCGGTGTCTTTTAAATCAATTTGGATCCAATCGTTTACAGTTTTGCCAGTCTCGACGATTTCGGCTTGTGGCATTTGCACAGGGCGATCCAAGAGAGTTGCCAGTTCACGGGCCAAACCAATGTGACTCAGGCAGTCCGCCCGGTTGGGCGTTACGTTCAACTCAAAAATTATATCAGCGCCGTCGCCCACCTCCGCGAAAGGGAGGCCTGGTTGACAGTCTTGATCAATGATCAAAATCCCATCGCTTTCATCACCAATACCCAGTTCCGTCACAGAGCACAGCATTCCGAACGATTCAACCCCGCGAATTTTTGATTTTTTTATTTTAAAATTGCCCGGTAACACTGCGCCAACTTTAGCCACCGCTACCAGGTCGCCCGTTTTATGATTTTTGGCTCCGCAAACGATGGCCAAGGGTTCTGACTCACCCACATCCACTTTACAAAGTGTCAGTTTGTCAGCATCAGGATGCTTCCCCACTTCAAGCAGCTTTCCCACCACCACGTTATTCCAAAACTGCGCGGGATTGATCAAATCTTCAACCTCAAGGCCGGCTTTGGTTAGCAAGCTGGACAGTTCATCCAAGCGGTCTCTATAGTCATTGATATCGATGTATTTGTTTAACCAATTGTAGGAAATCTTCATAATTCAAACTGCCTTAAGAAGCGCAAATCGTTTTCAACGAACAAGCGGATGTCATTGATGCCATACTTGATGATGGCCATTCTCTCGATACCAAATCCAAAAGCAAAGCCTTGCCACTCATCAGGGTCAATCCCCGCCTGACTTAAGACATTGGGATGGACAAGGCCCGACCCACCGATTTCTATCCACCCGGTTTGACTACACATACGGCAGCCCTTGCCCTTGCAAAGCGGGCAAGAACAATCCACCTCTGCCGATGGCTCAGTGAAGGGGAAAAAACTGGGCCGAAAACGAGTTTTGATCTCGGGGCCAAAAAACTCTTTTACGAAAAAAGAAATGGTTCCTTTAAGCTCCGCCATAGAAACTTTTTTATCGACCAGGAGGGCTTCAATCTGATGGAAGTTTGGCGAGTGAGAAGCGTCGCTATCGCAACGAAACACGCCTCCTGGAGCAAGAACACGAATGGGTGGTTTTTCATTTTCCATGGTGTGGATCTGCACCGGGCTAGTATGAGTGCGCAGTACCGATCCCCCTTCGACATAAAAGGTATCTTGCATGTCACGGGCGGGATGGTTTTCGGGAATGTTCAGAGCTGTAAAGTTGTAGTGATCGTTCTCAATCATGGGGCCGGAGCGCACGGAGAAACCAATGCGACTGAGAATGTCCACAATCTCACCAATAACACGAGGGATGGGGTGAATGGCGCCTTGGTCTTGAGCGGGGCCCGGCAAAGAAAGGTCCAAAACCTCGCGCTTCAACTTTTCATTGAGCTCCTGCTTTTTGAGACGTCCCTCGGATTCGTCGTACTGAGCTTGCAGGCCACCACGGACACCGTTGACCTGCTGACCAAACTGGGGGCGTTCCTCTTTGGGTAGGCTCCCTAACTCTTTCATCAGTAGGGACAATTGACCTTGTTTACCAAAAAACTGCACTTTGACTTGGTAGAGGGCTTCGCTGGTTGTAGCGGATTTGATGGCTTTTTCAGCCTCTTCTTTGATCTTTTCCAACTTTTCTATTAGCATGCCCCATATTTCGATATTTGATTAATATTATCAACTGATTCGGCGGTGGCGTGGCGCATAAAAACTCAAGCAATTGGAGCCCTTATAAGGGCGGGAAATCCGGTCCCCAAAAGGGTTCCCACAAGAAGCCCGTTCGCATGTTTAAGTTCAATGAAGCCGACGATCGCCTGCAAGACCTGTTCTTCAATCATGGCTATGGCGACAAAATTGACCATGCCACCCGTAAACTTTTTACAAAGTTCTACATGCTGTTAATGGAGAACCAAAAGCAGCAAAACTTCACGCGTCTCACCTCTATCAAAGATGTGGCAATCAAACACTTTATCGATTCCATCATCGTCAACAAGCTCACACCCCTCAAGTTTCCATTGCTGGATATGGGAACCGGCCCGGGCTTCCCTGGCATCCCCCTTAAAATAATGCTGGACCCAGAAAAAAAGATCATTCTGGCCGAGGGCGTGCAAAAACGCGTGAGCTTCTTAAAAACCGTGCGCGACCAACTGGAACTGAAAAATCTCGACATCATTGGGCGCAACGTGAACAGCGAGTTCCACTACCCCGTTCAAGGCATTATCACTCGAGCGGTCGAAGACTCTCGTAACACTCTTGGCAATGTGATGAATTGCTTGCAAACCGGCGGCTGCGTCTACTTGATGAAGGGCCCCAACGTCGATCCTGAAATAAAAGTGGCTCTCGACACCTGGGGTGAGTTCTACAAACTTGAAAAAGACAAAGCCTACACGCTGCCAAACACAAATAATGAACGACGCCTGTTGGTTTTTCGAAAAATCAAACATCTTGAAACCGAGGTTCCTGATGCTCATTGAAAGCGCTCAAAATAGTCTTTTCAAAACCCTTCTCTCTCTCACCAAAAACAAAGGTGTGAAACAAGAGAAACAAGCCCTGGTCAGTGGTGAAAAAATCACTCTTGAAATAAGCAAACTGGCAAAGATTCCGTCCTTCTGGATCACAACCGAGAACATGCCACTTCCCTCAGGGAACTGGAGCCGAACCGTCACTCTCACAGACGCCCTCTTTAAGAAATTGGATGTGTGTGGAACCCGCCACCCCCTGCTTTGCGCCAATGTGCCGTCAATCAAAAGTGTTGGAGATCTTGAGCCTCATCATTCGACGCTGTACGTGGCGCTCAGCGACCCTACCAATCTGGGCGCTTTGATTCGGACCTGTGCGGCCTTCAACTGGCACCAAATTGTGTTATTAAAAGAGTCCGCCAATCCCTTTTTACCAAAAGCCATTCGAGCGGCCAGTGGTACCTGCTTCGCCAGTCGTTTTTTTGATGGCCCCTCCATTAACGACTTAATGGACCCAGAGATAATAGCTCTGGACATGGGCGGAGAAAAACTAGACGCCAAGCACATCAAAAAGGATCTTAAAATTTTAGTGGGCGAAGAGGGCCAAGGCGTCCCTTCCAACTTTCCGGGCCGACGGGTGCAGATCCCCATCTCTAATAAGGTGGAGTCCCTCAATGCCACTATTGCCACCAGCCTGCTCCTCTATGAATGGAGTAAAATCTAGTGCTTCAGCTCCAGAGCTTTATCGGCATCTTCTTGTTTCTCGGCATCGCCTGGTTATTCTCAAAACACAAATCCAAAATTTGCTGGAAGACGGTGGTTGCCGGACTGGCTCTACAGTTCACCCTGGCGATCCTGGTTCTCGGGCTTCCCCGCCTTGGCTTTCAAGGCCCTCTTAAAGCTGTTTTTGCTGGCGCCAACGACCTGATATTGCACATGCTTGCTTTTACCGAGAAAGGCAGCGGCTTTCTTTTTGGTGATCTTATCAGTGCTGAGAAAAGCGGTTTTATTATTGTGTTTCAAGTGCTTCCCATTATTATTTTCTTATCTTCGTTGATGACCGTTTTATACCACCTGGGCATCATGCAATGGATCGTCAATGCCTTCGCATTTTTAATGCAGAGAGTTCTCAAACTCAGTGGAGCCGAATCTCTCGCCGCCGCCGCCAATGTATTTGTGGGCCAAACAGAAGCGCCCCTGATTGTTCGCCCCTATCTTAAAAAAATGACGGAGTCCGAGCTGTTTTCTTTAATGACCGGAGGCATGGCCACGATTGCCGGGTCGGTCATGGCCGCCTATGTGGGATTGCTAAAAGATGACATTCCTGGGATTGGTGGTCACTTGCTGACGGCCAGTATCTTATCTGCCCCGGCCGCTCTGATCATTGCAAAAATTATGATTCCAGAAACCGAGACTCCAGAAACCTTGGGTCGCATCCCCAAAGAGAAGACCAAGGAGCATATCAACGTGATCGAGGCCGCCGCCGCCGGAGCCAGTGATGGCCTCAAGCTCGCCGCCAACGTGGCCGCCATGCTACTGGCTTTTGTGGCTTTAATTGCCATGCTCGACGCTCTCTTCATATACTCCGGCGCATTGGCTTACCAAGCCACGGATTGGTCTTTGGACAACCTCTACGGGGCTATAGTCGTTGGCGAGTCTTATCAGCCTTGGAACCTGCAAGAGAATCTGCCTCCGTTCTCTCTATCTTTAATCTTGAGCTGGCTTTTTACCCCAATTGCTTTTTTCTTAGGGATCCCTTTTGAAGACCTCAATGTGGCTGGTACTTTGATTGGCAAGAAAATTGTCTTTAATGAGTTCATCGCTTATCTCGATCTGGCAAAAGTCACGGGAGAGCTCAATCCACGCACGTCAATCTTGTTGTCATACGCGCTTTGTGGATTTGCTAATTTCTCTTCGATTGCCATCCAAATTGGTGGTATCGGCCCACTCATTCCGGAGCGTAAAAAAGAGTTGGCTTCTTTTGGTTTACGTTCCGTGATCGGAGGCAGTTTAGCCGCCTTTATCACCGCCGCCATTGCAGGATTACTGATCTAGTTCTCTGAGAATCCTTCGGCCGACCACGACGCCCCCGAAAACCTCTAAACCTCTAAACCGCTGGGGCTTGGGGCCCTCTTGACCTTCTTGCCGCGACTTCCAGAAGGCGCAACTTTGCCTTTATACAGTCGCAGAGCCTAGGCGTGCCCCAGAAAAGGAAAAGCCCCCTGCAGCCCTGTGATTAGCATTTGCACGCCCACCACCCCGAGAATCAACCCCATCAGGCGAGTGATCACGTTGAACCCAATTTGGCCCAAGAACTTTTGAATTTGCTCTCCAAACACAAAAGCCACCACCGTGATTAAACAGAGGAAACCAAAAATTATAATAGTCGCGAACATGTCCTTCACTTGGCCAGTGGCCCCGTAATTCACCGCCGTGGTGATCGTGCCTGGTCCCGACAACAAGGGAATCCCCAAAGGGCTGATGGCTGAACTGAGAATACGATCGCGACTCTCTTCATGGGCCTCCAAGTCCGGCTTTTGCACCTTTGAAGTTTCACCATGCAGCATTTCAAAACCGATAGAGGCAATAAGAAGTCCCCCGGTAATTTTAAAAGCATAGATTGTGATACCAAACACATGAAAAATTTGAGTGCCAAGCACACAAAAGGTGGTGGTGATACAAAAAGCCACGATCACTGATTGAAAAGCCATGGCTTTGCGAACATCAGAGGTTTCGTTGGCGGTGAGGGACAAAAATATGGGAGTGTTAGCCAAAGGGTTCATCACGGCAAAAAAAGCCATAAAGATAGCAACGGTCTGGTTAAAATCAAAAATCGCACTCACCCAAGCACCCTTTCTTTGAAGAGAAAACAACTGTCTACGTTTGAAGTATTGGCATGATCTCTATGAGATTGCAACGCATGGTCTTTTCAAAAACCAAGCTCTTCTTTCACAGGCGAGTCTCCGGAACACAATTTTTACCAACAGCAACTCAGTTTGAGATTACCTTGCCCCTTTACTTCGTTTTTGAAGGGTTTACATAAAAGGCCCGTACAAACCATCGCGCGTCCTTACAGAGTTCGACCAGTCTCCCCCACGCCTAAACAATCAAGCCAGACCGCTCGGTGGCTTCACCTCCCTCGTTTGCCAGGTGATGAAAGCTGGAGCCGAGCCTCATAAGAATGGACTGGACCAAAGCATAGGTTTTGGCGTCGAGGCTCAAGTTTTCGCCACGCCAACCGATAGTAGAATTAACGATAATAGCCGCCACCGGGGGGATAAGACGAAGTGACGTTACTCAACTAAGCTCGTTCATCAGTGGCACGTCGCGCGGTTTTATCGTTCCTATTCTCAATGAATAAAATTCCCTAACCGATATCAAAACGACACTTAAAATAAATGAACCGACTCTACACCGTCCCAACCTCGCGTTTCCCGCCTACTCTAAAATACTAAAAATTGAAACTTCCCCGTGATTCTTTGTACCCAAGCCCGTGGATCGAAAAAAGGCCTATCAATAGATCGTTCTTGCCGATGATAACCCACTCGAAGGAAAGCTCCTGGTGGTCCATTGCAAGGCTGGTGACAAGATGTTGTTCACAACTGTTGCCCCATGCTTTAAAGCACACCCCTCGATCACAGAATAGCCACTCGACCAAAGTTCAACCTAGACTTTAGATTGAATCTATAAGGTATTGATTTTACTTCAGCATTGGCTGATTAGCGGAGCTACTAAACATCAAGTGCTTTCTAGGCCTGGATCAATTGGTCCTGGGGCGCACGATCGCCAGGGGGTGAGTCCCAGAGGCTCAGCACAAAACCGCCATCACCGCTCCCGGTGGGTTTGGTGGCAATGGCGCCCCTGTCTTTGAGATAAGTCATATGATCTTGCAAGTCAGAACTGATCAATCCCCATGAGTTAAAGCAATCACTGGCAAGATCAATGGCGTCTTTCAAAAGAGCCAATTGATTCTCTGTTTGCAGCGCCTGTTGCGCTTGCGTGACGGCTTGTTGCATCCGCTGATCAATATTATCGCCAAGGCTCGGGTTCTCTAAAATTAGACTCTGCACTCGCGCAATACAATCCGAGGTCACACCACGCTTGCCACAATAGGATAAATAAAAGTGGGGCTGCCAGGTCGGTAAAAAACTCTCCATCACATCGGGCTTTCTGAAAGCCAACGCCTGGTGATTCAAAGCCACCGCCACATCAACCCCAGAGCTCTCGCCGTGAAAAAGATTTTCTAAATCTTTGGCAAAGTTGTATTGCTCCGACTTTTCTAGGAAGCCCAAAGCGGTGAGCCATTTGGCCAAGCTTACGCAAAGGGTAGCACTAGCCCCCATGCCGGCCCCCACCGGGATATTGCTCGACAGCTTTAAAGTGCCAAGCACCTGCTCTCTTTTGAGATTTAACTTTTGCAGCGCTTTTTCTAAAACACCCCAAAAAGCCATCTCTAGATCTGTATTTTTATGATGAATCTCTAAGGTCAGTTCCGGACCAGGCTCAAACTCAAAGTCGAGAAACCGACTGTGCACGGGAAACACCAAGGCTGTGCCTCCACGCAAAACGCTATGTTCCCCTGCCAAGATCCACTTGCCGTGAGTTCTAGATTTTAGCAAAGCCGATCCCTTCGATGTTACTCAAACAGGTCCACCGGCCCTGCAATGCTTCGGTATAATACTGAAGGCTCAGATCATTTTGGTCTTCACGCCACAGAAGATGAATGTTCGGACCCGCATCCATAGTCACGACCGGGCCATCCCCATGCTTGGCCCAAAACTCGCTCACGCCATTTAAGACTTCGATGGTGCCGGGGCTAAAGTATCCAAAGCTTGGGGTGCTGGTCTCGAACAAAGCATGCATATCCCAAAACTCGGCCCACACCGTTTCAAACAAACGGGGCCAATCCAAAGGTTTGGTAAAGTTAATCACATCTTGTAGACGCGCTTCACACCGCTGCACTCGGCCCTGAAACAATCGACTGCTCGCCACTCGCTTATGAGCCTCCGAAGAGGAAACCTTCTTGCTCCCACCACCTACGATCACAACCATGTGACTCAAAGAACCAAGCTCGGACTCCATCAGAGCCACACCATCATCACTCCACTGCACCAGTCCATTAAAAAAAGAGCGGCACGAAGAGCCCGAACCCCGAGCCGAAAGGTTGGCTTTTGTTTTTACATCAACGGACTTTCCTGACAACTCTGCAAAAGCCCGGCAACTAACCTCTGTTAGGGCCGCAAAGCTTGAAGCGCTGCTGGCTATACCGCAATCAGCCGGAAAGTTATTGCCCGAGGCAATGGTGAACCCATCGGTCACACCAAAAGAGTCTTTGATTCTCAAAAAATGATTTAAAAACTTCTCTCGCCCGGTGGCACTCATCTGGAAAGGGTAATCGCTAGGCAGAGGCTCCCACCGGTCAACACCATCGGTGTTCATGGTTAGCTGTGCCGTAGTGGTAAGATGGTTCAGCGTCCACGATAGTGAAGCATTGGTTGGAATGTTTTTTTCGACGTCCTTCTTACCCATGTACTTTATTAAAGCAATATTGGAGGGCATTTCCACCTGCCAACTCTTAGCCATGGTCAGCCCCAATAGCATCCGGCCAATGCAACGGAACCGCCGTCGCTTCACTCATAAAATTCATATAGTTGTCGAGTTTGCTCGGAAAGCTCACGCCCTTGGTTGTTGTTAGACAACGTAGGCTCGAAAAAACATGGAAGTCATCAATGGTCAGGTCGCTCCCCCAAAAATAAGGTTCTCCCACAATGAGGTCCTCTAGTTCTTTGAGGTGCTCATGGGCACGCTCGATCAATTGGGGCGTCTTTTTAAAAGCTTCCGCGAAGGGGCCAATGGACTTTTCTTTTTTACCGGTGAAGTACTGGCGAGCGGACTCTGTATTGAATTCCTCCAACGGCATCAATGGCCAGCGCGGCATCGCCAACGGGTAATGATAAGATCGGACCTCAGTAAGCCATTCATTCAACTGCGAACTGTTGTGCGAAGGATGTACGATGGGTGCGCCGTACTCTCCCAAAGAATCGACGTAGGCCACAATGTCCAAACTCTCGGGCAAATACTGCCCTTCTTGCTGCTGCAAAATCGGTAGCATTTTTTTGCCAATCATGGAGATAGGAGTTTCTTCGTCGTCATTCAACAGAGTCACGAGCTCAAAAGGAACACTTTTGAGGCCAAAGATCATTCGCGCCTTCACACAATAGGGACAGTGATCGTAACTGAATAACGTCAATTGGTCCTCCTAATCATGGCGCCACCGTGGTTATTGCTTAGAGCCGTGATGTACTGAAAGTCCTCGCGGGCGCAAAGCTCTTTTATTTTTTCTTGCTGAGAAACCTCTCCGAGTACGATTACCGTATCAACGCCCATAGCTCCACAGCCTTTGGCGGCAAGAACTTCGGGAGTTTCTCGTAAACTGTGGACACTCTTTTGCACGGTCCGATCACTCAGGTTAATTTCTCCCAAGATATCATAGTAGTAATTTAAGGACTCAGCAAACACACGTAGGTTCTTTTGATCCAAAGAAGTGCGAGCGGCTAAAAGAATGGGAATCAAAGATCGAAAGTCTATTTTTTTTAAATCCTTTAAATGTTCATGGGTCGCCAGCTTCTTGCCCGTGTGGAACACGAACAGATCATAGCCAGGGAAGGGCCAGAGTAATTGTTCTGCATTAAAATTCATCCCGTCATACCAACAAAGCCCACCGCACACCTGCGCCACCAGGTCGGCGCCGCTGGGCTTATAGCTCCCACCCGCACAACTTTGATACTGCAGCACAAATTCTTCAAGGTTTTCTAATACGTCCTCAGTGAATTCCAGCGAACCCTGTTCTTGAAACCGATGCATCAGGTAGACTGATAAATATTCAGCTGTGGAACGTCCAAACCCACCCCGCCCCTCGTGAGGGTCGAAAACAGAAAAACCATTGGACTTGATTTTAAGCTGTTGTTTGAGAGCCCCTGCTGGACTCTCCGGATGAAAACCAAAGTCTTTATCGGCGATCACTTTGACGATAAAACCGGGCTCGGTCGCCATCACCATTGAGGCTGTTCCGTTGATGGCTAGGTACTCACCGATCACAAAGGTTTTACTGGGAATTTCGAAGGTAATATCTGGTAGATCCGGCATTAGATGGGGCTGGTTTCCTGAGGAGCTGTCGCTGCCTGACCTCTTAGAGCCTGTAAAATCTGCCAAGCATCGCTATGGGAGATCCGCTTTTTCGCTGCCAAGAGCTGCTCCAACTTTTTTTGCAAGGGTCTGGCTTCTGCTTCGTTGGCACCGACGCCTAGGGTGAGATTTTTAATATGTAATTTCATATGGCCTTCGATAATGCCAACTGTGGTCAGCGCCTTGAGAGCTCCTAAGTTTTGCACCAGACCGACGGAAGCACAAATACGAGCCAGGCCGTTGGCACTTTCAACATTAAGCATATCAAGACACAAGCGCGCCGTTGGATGCAAGGAGGTCACTCCCCCCACGGTTCCAACGATCAGAGGAGCGCGAAAGATCCCAGTGAGTTTATTATTCGAGTAACGCCATTTCGTGATCGATCGGTACTGCCCATCACGACAGGCATAGGCATGGATACCAGCCTCCACCGCTCGCCAGTCGTTACCGGTGGCAATCAGTATGGGGTCGATACCATTGAGCACACCCTTGTTATTGGTTGCGGCTCGGTAGGGGTCGCTTTCTGCGAAAATCGAGGCTTCCTGAATTTTTTCACCCATCTCGGGATCGACACCTTCCATCTCGATTCGAGCAACCGTGAGTTTACTGTCCACCAAGTTAGACAGAATACACATGGTCACCTTTTCACCACTGAGTGCTTCGATGGGACCTTTCAAATATTCACAAACTTGGTTGATCATGTTCGCACCCATAGCATCACAGGGGTTAAACAAAACATGGAACACAGCCATGTCATGATCATCAACGCCTTGAACCTTGCGGAGCTGAATGTCTTCAACACCCCCACCCCTTTTGACCATCGAAGCGGCCACTTGTTCATTCACCTGGGCCATCCACTGAGTTTTGTTTTCACTCAACAGTTCCTCGAGAGCCTGAAAATTAGCAACTCTTGCAATTTGAATTTGACCAATAATGGTCTCGCCTTCTGTTTCAGTGTTAATAGAACCGCACTGATTCACCCAGCGAGCCGTCTTACTAGCAGCCGCAATGATGGAAGTCTCTTCAACAGCCATCGGAATCACTCGGTTTACACCGTCAATTTTAAAGTTGGTGGCAACTCCCAGTGGCAACTGAAAGTATCCAATGGAGTTTTCAATAAAGTTATCGGCCAGAGCCAAGTCGTGCACTCCGCCGGCCTTCAGGTAATCAATATCCGCTTTCGACAAAGCCCCCATAGCGAGGAGTCTTTCAAAACGTTGATCTCTCTGTAACTTCGAGAAACCTTTAAAAAACTGATCTATTTCCATCTCAACAAATTCCTTTTACCCACAAGAGACTCCACATCGGCAATACCAAGGCAAAACATAGCCACTTTCAGTTCGTGGTCCAACTGTAACATCTTTTTCTGCAGTTCTCCCTCACCCTGCAGAGCGGCTACAAGAATCGGCTGGGCAAAGCCAACCCTCTCTGCCCCTAAAGCCAACAGCTTAGCCGCTTGCAAGCCATTACGAACACCGCCGGAGGCCCACAGGCTTCCATCAAAACTGGAGCGGATGCCATTTTCCACAGAGTCCACTGTGGAGATGCCCCAGTTTGCAAAAGTTTGGGCCACTTGATAACCCAACTCATCAGACTGCATCCGTAAGCCCTCGACTCGCCCCCAATGGGTGCCACCCAATCCACTCACATCAACCGCCGCCAAGCCGCAGTTCTTAAGAGCATCAAAGGTTTGCTCCGAGAGGCCACAACCAGTTTCTTTTAGCACCACTGGCACATTGATTTTTTCACAAAGGGTGGTCAACGCCTTCAGTCCGCCACGAAACTGTGGTGTGCCTTCGGGTTGGATGGCCTCTTGCAATGGGTTGCAATGGACCACTAAGAATTTTGCACCCAAGGAATCCACCAAAGCCTGGATATCGGCTACGGGTGAATCAATAATTTGCGAAAGACCAATATTACTGAATACCACAGCCTTTGAGTACCGGGCCCGCAAGCTCTCACACTCTTTGAAAGCCTGGGGATCAAACAACTGACGACGTTGTGAACCCACACCCATCATCCACCCCATGCTTTCACTGACACCCATCAAGGTTTCATTGAGTTCTTTTGCCCCGTCATGCCCCAAAGTCATGGAGCTAATAAAGAGTGGCGATTGCAACGAGTGACCAAAAACCTGGGTTTTTAGATCGACATCGGCAAAATTAATTTCTGGTATGGCATTGTGCTGGAGTTGAATTTTAGAAAACTGATCGAGAGAGGCCTGACTTTCGTCACGCAGGGAAATTTCGATATGATCTTTCTTCCTCTGGCTAAAGCCAACCGAGGAAGAATCTTTAATCACTTCCAAGACCTCTCCTGATTTATAATTTGAAGATTAAATTTACTTCGCCATCACCTTTTCAACAATACTGCTGAAAACAGATGGATCGTTCACGGCAAGTTCGGCAAGAATCTTACGATCCATATCGATGTCGGACTTGATTAGAGCGCCCATGAACTTTGAGTAACTGGTTCCGTTTAACTTTGCTGCCGCAGCAATACGAGTGATCCACAATTTGCGAAACTCTCTCTTTTTAACTTTACGGTCACGGTAGGCGTAAACCATTCCACGATCATTTTTTTCTTTAGCAACAGCAAAAATACGACTTCCGGCACCACGGTAACCTTCGGCTCTATTTAAGACTTTATTACGACGACGACGGGCTTTGACTCCTCTTTTTACACGCATCTCTCAACCCTCCTTACAGATTCAAACAGACTTGAATGTTGCTAAGGTTCGCAGAATCAACATAGGCTTTGTCACCTAAATGTCTTTTTCTTTTTGAACTCTTGTTACTGAGGATGTGGCGCATACCCTGCTGACCACGCTTGATTTGGGTGCGGCTTTTTACGCGAAAGCGTTTCTTAGCCCCCGAATGGGTCTTTAGTTTCATCTTAATTTCCTTTCCCTGAAGGCGTGGAGCTTATTGATTCAAGTTCCTGCTTTTACTGGCCTTTAGAAGATGTGCTGAAGGTTTTAGCCCAATTTGACGCCTTTGTCCACAGTGGATTTTACAAATAAAGGCGAGCAATTCTAATAGGATGGCTGGCATCGATCGCGCTCCGCCACCGAGCCTCCCCCGAAGTTGGTCCCTTTACCACTCACCCAGGCTAGCACTCCATAGGAAACTCCGTAGCGATTGTCGGAGAAAACACCCTTCGGGCCCAACCCAACGACTTGCCACATGACAAACCTGCTCACTCACTGACTCATAGGAAAATTAGAATATCAAGATCGGGTCGTGAAAGCTCACGGCTGCGCTAAGTAAGAGAAATCGGCGCAATAAGGTCATTTGAAGATTTTAAAACAAGGGGGCCTCGAGACATTTCTCTACTCAACGGCCCCACTGTATAGATTAAGAATCGGCCGTGGCCTCTTCGGTCCCAGCTTCGGCTTCTGCTTTGGCGCGAGCTTCTTCTTTGGCTTCGGCCTTGGCTTCTTCTTTGTGCTTCAAGCGATACTCTTTGACCTTAGCGGCATCGGGTGCCATCACCACAAACAATTGTCGGCCTTCCATCTTTGGTTCGACTTCGGGTACGGCTAAATCGCCCAACTTTTCGATCACACGACGGAGAACTTTTGCGCCGACTTCTTTGTGAGCCATTTCACGACCTTGATATCGCAAATTCACTTTCACTTTATCACCGGCCAAGAGAAATTTACGGGCGTTTTTCATTTTCGTTTCTAAGTCATGATCGTCTGTTCTTGGACGGATCTGAATCTCTTTAATAGAGATCACGGTCTGCTTTTTCTTGGCAACCTGGGCTTTTTTCTTATTCTCATATTTCCACTTACCGTAATCCATCATTTTACAGGTGGGCGGCTTGGCATTGGGAGCAATTTCGATCAGATCTAAGGCTTTATCCTGAGCTATTTTTAATGCATCTTGTGGGCTCATCACCCCTAGCATTTCGCCTTCTTCGTCAATGACACGAACTTCGCGCGCCGTGATTCGATCGTTCACTCTGTATTTTTCTTTGGGTGGGGCTTGTCGCCCGCCACGTGGTCTTCGAATAAGGTCCTCCTTGTTAAACCTTGATCAAACTGGTTAAGCTTTTTGTTTGAACTTCTTTTTCTATAATATCAATAAAACTTTCGATGGACATGGGCTCGCTGGTCTCTCCCGAGCGCACGCGCACCGAAACTTTGTTATCTTCTAGTTCTTTGTCGCCGATGATCATCATGTAAGGAACCTTTTGCAATTGGTTCTCACGAATTTTGTATCCCAACTTTTCGTTACGATCATCAAAGTGCACACGAAACCCCTTGGCCAACAGCTGTGCCTTAATCTTTTCACAATATTCACTCTGACGATCGGTCACGTTGAGGATACTCACTTGGGTCGGACACAACCACAGCGGGAATTTGCCATCCGTGTTTTCAATGTAAATACCGATAAAGCGCTCTAAAGTTCCAAGAATAGCTCGATGAAGCATGATGGGCCGATGCTCGGAGTTGTCTTCTCCCACATATGAGAGTTCAAAGTTTTTAGGCATATTGTAGTCGGCCTGAATGGTGCCCAACTGCCATGTGCGTTTCATCACATCAATAAAGTGAATTTCGACCTTGGGACCATAAAAAGCACCATCGCCAGGAGCAATTTCGTAGGCAATGCCGAGATTTTTTAAGGCTTGCTCCAGAGCTTCTTCAGCACGATCCCAGTCTTCCTCAGAGCCAATGCGCTCTTCGGGGCGTGTCGCAAGATAGACTTTAAAGTCTGTTAAACCCAAAGTGTCGTAGGTCTCTTTTAACATATTCATAAAAGTGGAAATCTCTTCGGCTACCTGGTCATGGGTACAAAATATATGGGCGTCATCCTGACACATCGAACGCACGCGAGTCAGCCCGTGCAGGGCTCCACTGGCCTCATAACGGTGCAAGCGTCCGAAGTCGGCGATTCGCAAAGGAAGATCTCGGTATGAGTGCTTTTCTGCTGCAAACAGTAGACAGTGCGAAGGACAGTTCATAGGTTTTACACCGGTCACACCCTTTTCGCCCAGGTCACTAAAATACATATTGTCTTGATAGCAGTGGTAATGCCCCGAGGTTTTGTAGAGACTAACATCAAACACTTGCGGGGTGATCACTTCTTTGTACTGATATTTAATATATAGCTCACGCATATAATTGGTGAGCTGATTGTATATGATGGTGCCTTTCTCGGTGAAAAAAGGCATGCCCGGAGCAGAGTCATGAAACATAAAGAGATTGAGGTCTTTACCCACCTTACGGTGGTCTCTCTTTTTCGCCTCTTCGAGAAGATGAAGGTACTCTTTCATTTCTTTTTTATCATGAAAGGCTGTGCCGTAAACTCTTTGCAGTTGTTTGTTGTTTTGGTCGCCGCGCCAGTAGGCTCCGGCAAGACTCATCACTTTGACCGACTTAACCTGTCCTGTGCTTTGCACATGGGGTCCTCGACATAAATCAAACCACTCACCCTGACGGTAAACAGAGACTTCTTTTTCACCGAGGTCTTGGATGATCTCGGCTTTAAAGGTTTCACCCATGCTTTTAAAAGTCTCGATAGCCTTTTCAGACGTCCAAACCTCTTTCTTCACAGGGAGGTTTCGCTTCACAATCTCTTTCATCTTTTTTTCGATCTTCGGCAGATCGTCTTGCGAGAAGGGCTGCTCTGGGTCGAAGTCATAGTAAAATCCACCCTCAACCACTGGGCCAATGGTGACCTTCACGTTTGAGAAAAGCTCTTGCACCGCTTGCGCCATAATATGGGCGGCTGAATGTCTTAAGACCTCACGCCCCTCTGGAGATTGAGATGTCACGATAGAGAGTTGATCTCCATCATTGAGTTGAGTTCTTAAATCAACAACCTCTTTGGAACCATTGATCAAACCACCCACCGTGGATTTGGCCAGGCCTTCGCCAATACTTGCTGCCACATCTAAAACCGTGGGAGGTTCAGTAAAAGTTTTTATGGAATTATCAGGCAAACGGATCTGTATTGAGGACATCAAGAATTAAAAGGTCATCGTAAGATTAAGAAAGGGTGTTGTATTCATCTCCCCGGTTATCTCCAAAAAATGCCCTGAAGGCAAGTCCAATTATATTCAAGTCCAATATATCGGCCTCAGAGAGCGAATTCCAGCCTCCTTGTGAGATTTTTTAGCAAATTCCCCAGAAAGTCGTTTACAACATTACGAGAAATGATAGGAAACAGCACAAAGGGCTTCGATCTTGGTGTTTTAAGATTCCGAGGTTCCTTCGGGACAAAATCACAACCTCGACCACCCACATCCAGAAATGCTTTCATGGGTCGTTTTACTTTAAGGGGAAAACCATATGAAACTACGACGGACGACTATCGCCATTGCCAGCCTGTTAATTATCGCCGGCTGCGGCACCAGCAATTCTGATAACGACAATAACAAGAACCTAAAAGACGGAGGGGATACGCTTTTTGGCCAGGTGTTTGATAAAAACACGGCCAATGGTAACTCCGTGCGTGGTGTTTGGGAGGCCTCCGTGCCCTCCAACTCTTTTGATGGCACCCGCGAAACCTATCGCCTTGAAATTCGTGACGGCTTTGTGACCATGGCAGTACGCTGTTTATTTAATGACGGGATCATGCTTTACTCACAAGTCAGCAGCCCGGCCAACCTCCGCCGCAAGCGCTTGATCGTCCGCCAACCCAATCAACGAACTGAGTCCGTTGGACGCTATGATTGCACGGCTCGCATTATGAGACTGAATAACCAAACCTCCCAGCCCTACATCCTGGATTTCGGTCGACTCATCGTGAAGGTGAATGAAGTGGGTCCACTGACCTATTCCAAAATCGGAAATTAGAAAAACTGGAGATTCGAAAACAAAAAAACCCTCTTTAAAAGAGGGTTTTTTTATTCTCATTCACCGACTTCGGCGAGAACCTGCAACCTGAGAATTAATAAGTCACGTGATGCGACAGGGACTCATGAATTCGAGGGTCTCGCACGGGCACCAAGTTATGCTTGGCAAGAAAACCTGTGACCGTAAATAGGAACAGACCTAGGAAACCGATAAAGATCCCAACCCCCATCAATGGAAACGTCGCGTGCTCATGGGAGTAGTTGGGATAAACCAACCAATAGAGGTCAACGAACTGCATAACAAGAATCAGTAGACACACCATAATGAGGTGCTTTGGCGTGCGCTTGGCCCAACGGGGCATCAAAGCCACAAAGGGGACCACAAACTTAAAAACCAACAAAGCCATGGATACTTCCATCCATCCACCGTGACTGCGGTGCAGATAAAAAATGGTTTCTTCAGGGAGGTTGGCGTACCAAATCAACATAAACTGGGAGAAAGCAATGTAGGCCCAGAACACAGTAAAGCCTTTGAGGAACTTTGCCAGGTCATGGGTGTGCTCCGTCGTCATAAGGCCAGTGACCCAGCCCTTTCCACGACAATAAAGAGTCATTAGAATCATAAAAGCCAAAGTGGACTGGAACAGACCTGCGAAACAATACACGCCAAAGATTGTGGAGAACCAATGGGCATCCAGACTCATAAGAAGATCCACGCTGAAAAGTGAGTAGCTCAACGCAAAAACCAAAAGAAAGGCAATAGAAAGAGGAACCATCTTGTGGGTCCATTTTTCGTCGCCATCTTGATCCTGAGCTAAAGAGTGACCAACAATCTTTTTCGCAAAAAACAGCCACAGACCCACAAAAAGAACCATGCGGACCGCCCAAAAACCAAGGTTCAAATAGGCGCTCTTACCTTTTAAAATAGCGTCGTTGGCAACGACGTCGTGATCAAGCCACATATACAGCTGACTGCCCGATGCCAGAAGAACTAGCCCACCGATAAAAACCACCGGTAAAAAGGCCGTCATGGATTCTGACACCCGTCGGATATTCACGCTCCAACCGGCGTTCGTCGCATGTTGGATGGCAGTGAAAAACAATCCCCCAACCGCAAGAGACGAAAAGAAAAAGTAGTTGGTCAGATAAGCATGCCACACTCTTTTTTGATCGATGGCAAAACCGGCTAACAAAGTCGCCAGGCCCACGCCCATCATTGCGAATAAAATGACTTTTCCGTTACTTGGGAGTTCAAACTTTTTTGGCTCCACTTTGTCAACTGTCACTGAATGACCCATTATCGTTTCCTCACTATTTCTTTTGTAACTTTCTAACGTAATTCACAACAGCCCAACGCCCTTTTTCATCGGGGAGCTGGTGGATGTAGGTACCCATCAGGCCCTGACCGTCGGTGATGATATGGAAAATACGACCATCGGGATAGTTTCTGATTTTATCAGTTAACAGCGAAGGTGGTTTGATTCCAATAAACTTGGGAGCCACCTGGCCATCACCAGCACCACCAGCACCATGGCAAAGGAGGCAAAAGTTTTTATAATTGCGCTCACCCAACTGCATGACTTCTACATCTGTAGAGCCAGCAAGAGGGTTCTTAAGGCTTTCGCCAGCCTCAACGGGTTTGCCACGATACATGTAGGGCTTCACGTTCTTCGGCCAAGAGCCAGCCGGTGGCACTAGCATCGAGCTTTTTTCTCGATCGTAGGGATGAAAGTCTTGAGCTTTCAGAGCCGGCTGCTCCATCATGTCTTGGATGATTTCGATATTCGGCTTGTTTCCCTTCGGTCCACAACCCACCATAAAGATTCCGGCAAAAGTCAAAAGAGACAACAACACAACAGTCCCCATCGCCATCACCATCAGCGTTTTTAACAGGTGAACAATTTCCATCAACATTTTCATATTAGTACTCCGCCATTCTCTTAACTTCTTCTGCGCCCAGCTCTTTTAGAAAAGCTTCGACTTTTTCAACCGAATAACCGACTTCGTCGTCCGGTACCCAAAGAGCAAACTTATGGGACGTTAAATCAGGATCAATAATCGGGGGGTCTACTTTTGGTAATCCATTGAGAAAAAACATCGCTCCCACTGAAAACAGGGCCGCAAAAAGAATTGTGATTTCAAAAGTGACCGGGATAAAGGCCGGAATCGAGAACATCGGTTTACCACCAACATTGATCGGCCAGCTCACCGCACTCATCCAATACTGCATATAAAGGCCCAGGCAACATCCCGTGACTCCTGCAACAAAAGTCACATAGGGAATACCCGAGCGTTTGATCCCAACCGCTTCTTCCATGCCATGCACAGGGAAAGGGGTGATCGCGTCAAATTTTTTATAGCCAGCGTCTCGCATTTTCGCAGCGGCCTCTAAAATCTTTTCGTCATCGCTCCAAATACCAGCCACACCACTTTGACGTTTTGCCATTAGTGACCTCCCTTTTTCTTACCTACGTAAAGAACGGGTTTTACCTCAGCAATGGAGATCGCTGGAAAGGCCCGTAAATAAAGTAAAAACAATGTTAAGAACATTCCGAAGCTACCAAACAAAATCGCCGCATCGTAAATGGACCAGTCGTACATGCCCCAGTTCGAGGGTAGAAAATCGCGGTGTAAAGAAGTGACTGTGATCACAAAACGCTCGAACCACATCCCTATGTTCACGAAGATAGAGATCACAAACATGATTGGGATGCTTCGGCGAGCGGCACGAAACCAGAAAATCTGGGGAATGAACACGTTACAAGAGAACATGATCCAATACGACCACCAATAGGGCCCCAGGGCTCTGTTGATAAAAGCATACTGCTCGTACTTCACGCCGGAGTACCAAGCGATAAATAGCTCCGAACAATAGGCATAACCCACAAGGAGTCCCGTACACATGATAATCTTGTTCATCACCTCCATATGATCGATGGTGATATAGTCCTTAAATTTCGGAAAACCAATGCGAACCAAGGTCAACAAAGTCACAACCATTCCGAAACCAGAGAAAATCGCTCCCGCCACAAAATAAGGGGGAAAGATCGTGGTGTGCCACCCCGGCAGAGAAGCCACGGCAAAGTCAAAAGATACGATGGTGTGAACTGAAAGAACCAGAGGTGTGGCAAGACCGGCTAATAGCAAATAAACCATTTCGTAATGGCTCCAGTTGCGTGTTGATCCACGCCACCCGAGAGATAAAATGCCATACACTTTTTTTCGAATTTTATTTTTCGCGCGGTCACGAACCGTGGCGAAATCAGGAACAAGCCCAACGTACCAAAAAACAATGGAGACCGTCGCGTAAGTAGAAACCGCAAAAACATCCCACAACAAAGGAGAACGAAAGTTCACCCACAATGGACCCCTTTGGTTCGGATACGGGAGCAGCCAAAAATCAAGCCAAGGGCGCCCGGTATGAATCAGTGGAAAAATCCCAGCTGTCATCACGGCAAACACCGTCATGGCTTCTGCGGAGCGAGCCACAGACGTTCGCCACTTCTGACGAAACAGATAAAGAACCGCAGAAATAAGCGTCCCGGCATGCCCGATACCAATCCAGAAAACGAAAGTGACAATGTCTGTTCCCCAGGCCACAGGATGGTTTGTCCCCATCAACCCCATCCCTGTAAAGAGAATGGTCGCCACACTGGCTAAATAAAATAGCAACAGCGATTTGGCAGAGAAAAACATCATCATCCATTGCTTGCCTGGAACCGTCTCTAAGGGCTCACAAATATCGTCGGTAATGTCTTTGTACGTTTTATCACCAAGAATTAATGGGTTACGATCCATCATTAGTGACCTTCCTTGTGATCAGTTTCTCCGTGCCCCGAATCGTGGCCACCATTATCATGATGTCCACCACCCAATTCGCGAGGAGTGTTTCTAATTTTCGCTAGGTAACGCACTCGAGGGGCTGCATTGAACTCTTCGAGAAGCGTATAATTTCTCTGACTATCAAACCATTTGTTCACTTTGCTTTCTTTGTCGTTCAGGTCGCCGAAGACAATAGCGTTGGTGGGACAAACCGACTGACAAGCCGTTTTGATATCCCCGTCCTTGAGAGGACGGTTTTGATCTTTCGCGGCATTCTTCCCTTCTTTAATGCGCTGTACACAGAAGGTGCATTTTTCCATAACACCACGAGTTCGAACCGTAACGTCAGGGTTAAGAGCCATATGCATGGGCTCTTTCCGGTGATGACCATCATAGTAGAACCAATTGAAACGACGGACTTTATAAGGGCAGTTATTTGAACAGTACCGAGTCCCCACACAACGGTTGTAAACCATGTCGTTGAGCCCTTCATCGCTATGTACAGTTGCCAGAACGGGACAAACCGTTTCACATGGCGCGTTTTCACAATGCTGGCACATCACTGGTTGAAAGATAGCGTCTACAGATTTCTTTTCATCGCCAGAGTAATAGCGATCGATGCGAATCCAGTGCATCTCCCGACCACCGAGAACATACTTTTTACCGACAACAGGAATGTTGTTCTCAGACTGGCAGGCCACCATACAAGCGGAACAACCTGTGCAGGCATTCAGATCAACACCGAGCCCCCACTTGTGCCCCTCGTACTTATGACCATTCCAAATACTAAAGATCTTGTGTTTGTGAAGACCAATGTCATTGGTCTTTTTGTATTCTTTTTTGGTGGTTTCGACAGCGAGCTGACGACCTTCCATATTGTGGTGTCCTTGGGTTTGGGCCAGACGATAAGTTTCTCCGGTTTTATTGATTTCGACAGCGAACCCAGCGTGTTCAAAAACAGTGTTGTCAGTCACAATAAAGTCTTGGACGTTGAAACCCACATTTTTTAAGATCTCACCACCCTTGCTGCGACCATAGCCGATGGCAACTGCCACAGAACCGTGGTTTTGCCCTGGAGAGACGTAAACGGGAAGAGTCATTTCGTGTTGTGCCGTTTTCACCTGCACCATGCTGCCATCGCGTAGATCTTTCTCGTCAGCAAGGCTCGGCGCAATCACCAGATAGTTGTCCCAAACAATTTTACTCACAGGGTCTGGCAGTTCTTGCATCCACGAGACATTCGCCAAAGTTCCATCATGCATTCCCACTTTTGTGTAAAGCGAAAGCTCGATGGGCGAGGCTGTCTGTTGAACGGAAATATTGTTTAATGCGGATGTGTTAAAACCGGCCGAACGCTCCGTGCCTTCATAGGTTTGGCCTTGAAATCCCTTTTGAAGAAAATCAATCCAGGCCTTTTCTCCGCCTAACTGACTCGTCCAACGGTTTTTTACGAAATCGTAGAAGGTCTCTTCAGTGGCTACGGCTTTGCCGGCCCCTTTAGACCAAACCATAAGACTGTCACCAAAAGATCGCGTATTGTGGAGAGGCTGAATCGTAGGCTGCTGAACCGTGAAAAGACCAGGCTCAAACTCATTGTCTCCCCAGTTCTCCATGGCGTGGCCAGCGGGTGCTACCAGATCCGCAAGATTGGCTGTTTCATCCATCCAATTGTTGGTAGTGACCACCATTTCAACCTTACCTAAGGCCGCTTTGAACTCAGTCGAGTTAGGCAAGTTGTACATTGGATTGATTTCATTGATGATCAAAGTCTTCACTTTGCCGTCGTTGATGGCGTCTAGCAAGTCGCTGAAATCTTGATCCATGGATTCGTGGGCATTGAGACCATGGCTCCATTGGATCGTCGCACCGTTGTTACTCAGTAGGTCGTTCAGGTAATTCACAGCGATTTGCAATGATACGGAATCTTTGGTTTTTGTTTGCAAACCACCGGCAATAACAATGCTATCGCCCTGGTGCTGCGCCAACTCAGAGGCCAACTCAGCAAACTGCTCGTGAGTCATACCAATGTCTTCGTAAATTTTGGCATAATCAGCAGTCAATGATCGAATCGAACCTACCGCCGACACCTTCTTCTGCACAAAAGCCAATTCATGAATCAATCCAAGAACCAAAGGCAATTGCTGAGAGGGTTTGATCCCCCAGTTGTCGTCCGAGTTGAATGAAGTCAGGCTCGGCACCGATTGAAAAGAAACCAGACGAGACATATTACCGTCAGGGTTTCTGTTCTGAGCGAACAAACGACTGGATTCCGTTGGATTGAGATAAGTTCCTAAAAAGTCACCATCGATGGAAACAATCATAGAGGCTTTGTCATAACGGTACTTCGGCACGGCCGATTTGCCAAAACACAACTCGGCGGCATGAAGCACGTCAGATTCGTTCACCGGCGTCCAAGTGTGCACTTGCCCACCCAAATTTTGGCTGAACTTGTTCATTATATTTTTAAGGCTTGGGGACGACGTTTCGCCAGTTAGAATACGAATGTCACCTTTTGCCAACTGAGCCACTACTTTTTTATCGAGGCTCTCCCAATCGCGAGGGATAGGCAGATTGTTTCCACGCTTTTTAGGGTCTTGGGTATTGATCACAGGGGTGCGGACACGGTCGGGATCATAAAGACTCAAAAGTTGAGAGGTTCCGCGAGCACTCAAACCCTGAGCGTTACCCGGATAATCGGCATTGCCGGCAAGAAACAGCGGGCGACCTTCACGAGTCTTGACCGTCACGGCAAAACCCTCGCGGCCGTCATGAACGCTAGAAGCGTAATAGTTCGCTATTCCAGGGATCACTTCTGAAGGGCGTTTATTATAAGGAATGATTTTTTGCACCGGGCGACGCACACAAGCGGCAGAGGACAAGGCAATGCTCGCACCCATCAGCTTCATGAATTGTCGACGGGCCAGCCCACTTTTGTCGTCGTCTTCTTTTAACGGCGAGGTTTGAAATTCTTTTTCGGCTTGTTCGATAAATTCAGGGGTCTGATACTTCTCGTCTAAGCTTTTCCAGTAAGAGTTTTGCTTTGTTTCCTGCTGCTTTTCCATACTCACTCGCGCTCCTCTATTGATGACAAGTTGAACAGTTCAAGGGACCCTTTGGCTCCTGTTCTCTATGACAGTTCACACACCATCCCATGGAGAGACTGCTGTGTTGTTCAACGACATCCATTTGCTTGATTTCACCATGACAAGTTTTACAGGCCGGATAGCGATCTTCTGCCGTGCTAAACCGATGCACATGTCTCTTGTGATTAAACTTCACGTGGTCAGGAAGCATGTGAACCTTAACCCAGTTCACCGTTTCGCCATCAAAGTATTTCTGTCTTAATTTTTTAATGGGCTCTTTATCGATCCCCACCACTTGGTGACAATTCATACAAATATTCAGACTGGGAACGGCTGAATGCTTAGCCACCTCAACCTGAGTATGACAGTAGACACAAGCCATTTTGTACTCACCAGCGTGCAGCTTGTGAGAGAAAGGGATGGGTTGATCAGGCTTATAGCCCTTGTTGTACCCAATAGAGCCCCACTCACAATTGGCAAAAAGCATTGCAATTATAATCAATGGGATGAGTTTTAATGATCGCTGAACCAAGAACATCGAATCTCCTTCAACAGTGACCGTAACTGGTCAACAACAACTGACCGCCCGGCAATGAACCGCGAGAACATTCCAAAGGATAGGTCATAAATTTTCAAATGCCTTTCACTTGTAAAGTATTCCCCTACACTTGTTAAGGATTTTAAAGAACTGCTTTTGTTTTAAGCACTCGATGATGCGCTTCAACAAAAGGGAGCCCTGTGACTTTTTTACGACTTATTGTCGCTGAGGTGTGAACTTTTTTGAAAATGAAACTCACTTAGCCAATGGAGTCGGAGTGGTCCATAAATAGCAAAACCCCTGAAGAACTGAGCCGCATCAGGCAGTATCAGTCTTGCAAACTTTGAGAAGGGCTCTACAAATGCCCCCCTGAATATGAGAAAAGGGATTTTTACAAGTCCCTTTGAAAATCTTGAAAATGGGTGCAGGCCTGAGGCGGCAGGCCTCAATAGAACCCTTAGGGCCGCTGAATCCCGTTGATCACCAAGGCGAAGGCAGCATCGATCTCCGGAGTTCTCAAATGACCTTCTTGATTCACTTCAGAGGCCATCACGGCAAACTGCCACCGACCGGCTTTAGGGTTTTCGATGAAAACATTTTCCACCGTGTTAATCGTATCGGGCGCGCCACCGGGTAAAGATTGTGGCCCCATCATCAAGCCATGGTTGCCTTGGTAGCGAACACCATCGGGGTCGATCACAACCAGATCTAAATCATTCACCCTGTGGATCTCGGCCCCAACAACCCCATCGGGATCGGAGTACACCAAGGTTGTCGCCAGTTTTGTCTGCCCCTCTGCCACTTCAAAGGAATACACCTGACTCTCTAGAGTTTTAAGGGGCTGAGTTTCATCAACGATAAAAATTTGGTCACGACGCTCGTACAGCCCTTGCAGGTTGGGGTGTCCCCAGCCTTGGTGCACCCGAGCCATATCAGCCTTCTTGCCTTTAAAGTTGTACTGTCGAGCCGAGTTGATTAACAAGGCTTTGGCGGTTGCAGCGCGGGGGCGGTTCAGAAAGCGCTCCGTCACGGGGTGCTGCAAAGTGTTTCCGAAAATTCCATCCGTGAACATTTCAATAATTAATCCCACATGCCCGTTGACGATTGGAGTGGCCGCACTGGTGCCACCAAACTTTCCGTACCCTACGCTAGAGGTGGTGTGGATGTTATCGTAGTACGATACAATATCGGGCTTGATTCGCCCATCAGAAGCCGGACCTATACTGGCATTTCCTTTGCTCCAACTATCATCAGCGAAGCTGGTGTTGTTACCATGATGGACGGCCCCCACGGAAATGATATTCTTTGCCCAAGCTTGGGGGCGGGAATCTCGATTGCCTCGGTTGGATTGAGACTGGGTGACAATCAAGTCTAACTCGAAAATGATTTTATCCATCTCGAGGGAGCGCGCCGTGTACTCTGTGGTGGTCGGATAACCCCAAGAGGCGGTTTGTAACATCACTTGATGATCTTCGATCAACTCTTGGGTGAGAGCGTAGCGACTGTCCTTATTAAAAACGAAGCGACTGTCTGTGTAGAAACCTTGAGCCATCGGCATCATACCCAGGGCTGAAATATCGCCGGCGCCACTGCCATAAATAATTCCATAGGTCTTTTGCCCATGCCCGTTGGCGGAATCATCACCGATGGCGATCGGTGCGTCTCGAAAATCCGTTTTCTCAAAGTCTTTATGGTCGCGATAAATACCTTCGAGAACATGACCACGAATGCCCTGTCCCTTATAGCCTCCGGTGTTTTGGGTGAGAGTCTGGACACCGCCCTGAATGTGCACAATATCCATATCCTCTTCAATGCCCGTGGGAGCTAACTCAATCCACAGCACGAAAGGCGACAACGCCAAGGGTTCGAGTTGCTCCAGGCTTGCAAAAACGGTGACGGCAAAAGAGTCTTCTCCGGTATGAACCACCGGAAGCCCCTGCTTTTGAGCCACTTGTAACACTTTGGCTTTGTGGTTTTCATTGATCGCCACAATGTCGTAACGTGCTTGCGAGAAGGCCTCGGGTTGCAACCACAATGAACGAGGCACTCCAGCCATTTTGTAAGCCCCATCATAGCGCGAAACACTTCGCACATGCACTCGCTCCGCTATTTGTTCCAGTAAAGAAGGGTTGGTTTGCACAAGAAGAGCGTGATCCGGAACATACTTAATGATTTCAACGCCCAGATCGGTCAGCTCATCGTGGTAGCTCGGAAAGATTTTGCTTTCGTATTGAACAATATAAAGACCGAGGTCACCCCCCTGATCTTGTCGAGAATGAAACATCTCAGACCGTTGCAACCGAATACGACCGCTGTGACTGTAGACTTGACCATCTATAGTGTAGGTCTCACTGTCCCGTGTTTTCGATATTTCAATCTCATGGCCATCAACGTTAAACGTAGTGGCCACAGCCGACGGGCTGAAAACTAGTAAGACTAATATATAGATTAATTTGTGAATAGATTGTGGCAAATGATCCTCCGTCCTTGGGTTCCCAATATTTTAGAAACAAGACTTTCGTAGGATCAAGTAATGAGTTTGGCTAATGACGTCACAACGACAAAGTTAATAAGCAAGAGGCACAAAAAACGAGCAAGTATTATGTAACGATTGGCGTGACTGACGAGATCATGATCCGTCCGAAGAGAGCCCAAACAAAATCACCCATCTTCTCCGATTTACCGACTGGCAAGGATTATCCGCGGACGCTCCCACAGAATCCACAAAATCCACGGGGACCACGGCCGACGACACAGTTCTTCAATTACTTTTGAGATCTGGAAAAATAGGCTTCCGCGTTTAAGACAGAAAATGAAACTTATTTTGCACTAGGGTTGTAGCGCTCCACAAACCAGCCATAGCCAACATAAATTAAATGCAAACCAACAAATGCAGAGACGTATTCGATGCCACCGGCCCCGAAACCATAAGAGTGCAGACCCGCTCCAAGAACAAAGTTCACTCCGTACCAGGCCATGATAACCAAACTAAATGAAACAACACTCCCCGCCAGCATTCCAAAGTCTTTCACCCAGCCAACGAGACGAGCGTGTAAAATCGCCAGGTAACCCATCAATGCGATAAATGCCCAGGTTTCTTTCGGGTCCCAACCCCAAAAACGCCCCCAGGAGTAGTCAGCCCAGACGCCCCCCAAGATGGTTCCAGCAGTGAGAAGCACCACTCCTACCTGAATAGAATGGTAGGCCACTTGCGCTAATTCGTGGATTTTCTTTCGGTTGCCAGCTCGATCTTTCAAATAGAGAAACACACCGTAATCCCCAATGCCAAAAGCCAAAAAGAAGGCCGCATAGCTGAGAGTGATGGTCATCACATGAATTGTGAGCCAAAGGTTACTGCGCAACACCGGTTCGAGGGGCTGTAAAGTTCCGTCTAAAATCACCGGTGCAAAGTCAGCAACAATCATACATAAAGTCGCCACAGCAGCACCGACAAGAGCGATCCATGGGCGTTTTTTCACCAAGGCGAAGAGGCCTGAAAATAAGACAACACCCCATCCCACCCAAACAACGGTCTCATACATATTAGAGACCGGCGGTCGTCCAGTGATCAAGCAACGCAAAACGAAACCGTAGGTGTGGAACAAAAAGGCACTGCCAAACACCACATAGCCCAAGCCAGCAAGAACAGGACCCAAAGTCAAAAAACTCAATGTAAAAAGAAGAGTGGCAATGAGGTAGAGAATCCAGGTCCAAAAAAATGGCATGAGCTGCTGATAGTGCACTTCAACACTCATGTCTGAGTGGGTGGGATAATTATCACCGCCAAAGTCTCGGGCCAAGTTGGAATAATTTTTAAGGGCAATATCGAGAGCCTCTTTGCCTTGCTTCACCTCAAGGTCGGTGCCCCCCACAAATTGAGTCGCCCGAGCCGCCAAAACTTTAAAAAAAGCTTCACTTTGGGTCTCCGTCATTTCTCGCAAAGAAAGCCAACTGGTCGAGTCTGTTTCTTTCGCTGGAGGAAATACTTTTAACGCCCCTTGCGTGATGCCATAAAAAGTCAGGATTTGCCCTTGCAGCCTCTGCACGGCTTGGTAATAGGCATTGAGTTTCTCTTTGCGAGCGGTACGAACCTGCAGATCACTGAGCAAAACATTGAGTCTCTGATTGGTGGACACCTGCTTGGGAGTGAAATACTTTTTTTCCTTCGAAAAACCAAGAGCCTCTTTTAAGCCGTGATGATCAATTTTGATAATTTCTTTTTCAACCCAGGGTTCCGGAACCAGAATCCAGGTGGTCAGAATGTCCAAAGCCGGCTTGCCCTCATATTTTGAACGCCCATAAATCAACTGTAAAGTCTCTTGAGCCACTGTCACCAAAGGCTTCACCCGGCCCGACTCCTGCACCGGCAAGGATTCAAAGGTGTGGGTTTTGGCGCCAGCAGAAGCGCCACAAAGCACAAAAAACAATAGGACCCAATAGCGAGAAATCACTTGGCTCTCCTTCTTTTGAAATAAAACAGATGAATGATTCCGAACACAAGTAAAATACAGCCCAGATATTTCCAAAACCGCCCGGGGTCGCGATTCACCGAGAGGATAGACATATTGGGTCGCCCCATTTCATCTTCTTGAAAACTGGATTGATAGAAAGTGAATCCTTTGTACTTCAAAGGTTCGTTCATGGAAATTGTCGTTTTTAAAATTTCATCGCCCTTTTCTAAAACAGTGACGTCGCTTTCGTAAGAGGCTGCTCGCATGGTTCCTTGATACCGTCCCACTCGAAACTCATCCAAGCGAAGCGCAAAATCCAATTGCAACTGTCGATTGGCAAAAACAAAAACATGAAAAGCATTGTCTGAGAACAGACGCACAGATGAGTTTAGTCCGGTCCAATACTCACTCCCACCAAACTGGAAACGGATCGCTGCCACAGAACCTTCAACAGAGGCCTCCAGAGGTTCGTAAACCCACTTTTCTCGAGCGGCTTGGTAGAACTTAAGAACCCGAAAGGTTAACCCCATCCAACCGGTTTCAATGGAGTCTCCCGCTTTGACCCTACCACTGGCAGTTTCTCCGTTTTTGCTCGCAGTGAAAACTTTGTAAGTCATGGTTTCACTTTTGCCGTCGGTTTCAATGAGCAACACATTACCATCTTCGTATTGAAAGGCCCCTTTTTTACTCAAGACCATTTTCGCAGGCCCCATATTCTTCACATCAAAAGGCGCACGCCCCAACATCAACCAATCCGATTCACTCACATTGTCGTTTGAAATCTGAAATCGCAGCGCAGGTCCATCTGTCTTTTTGTCGGAGGGCTCAATTTTATTCTGCGGAATCGAGTAAGGCCGGTAGTCATCGATGATAATACTATCCCCACCCACGGTGATCTCAAAAGGATTATCGGGAGCCGGAGGATTCTTAATAAACTTCACTTCTTGTTCAAAGACTTTTCGCATTCCCCCAGCAGCTAAGCCACTATAGACAATCAAATCTGTCTCCCCCACCGTGATCTGCTTTTTTGACTCTTTGATGGCGAAGGCCATGGACCCGTCAATTCCGAAGTAACGGGTTTGCAGTGAGCCAAGCAACAAGATGATGATACCCACATGGGCACTAATAAAGCCAATATGTTGCTTTTTCCAAGGATAACGATCAACGATGACTGCGATCAAATTGATCATCAGTAGTAAGAAAATCCCGTAAGAGAACCACGAATGGTAGACGGTCTCCTGAGCGCGCTTCGCATCTTGATACATCGACTCAACGATGGTTCCCCAAGCCGACATCACACCAATACTCACAATAACAAAAACCGCAATTTTCAAAGAGGCTAAAGGTTTGACCCATTTTTGAAATTTGGACTTCTCTCTAGCCATTGGCTTTTTCCTGAAGGCCTTGCTGGACCCCTTGCAAGGCTTTATGCAATTTTTTTTGCATCGCCGACGACTTCACCGGATCTAATTTTTTTGATGTTTCGTCCATGTACTGGGCTCTATTGAGTTCAACCTGTATGGTATGAAAACCACTGGCGGGCTCACCGTACATTTGCGTGATTCCACCGCCCACGTAGGGCCAGTTGTAAGCCACCTGGAAGCCCGCTTTTTGGTAAGATTCCATGACTAAATCTCGGTAAAAGGGCTCGGCGCTGGCGCCGTGAAAGTCGCTCACCACAACCTCCGCCCGAGTTTCTCCCGGGTCCGAGTGCAGTTCGGTCCCTACAGACGGCATACTGTGCAGATCGAGATGATAGACAACGCCGAGCTGCTGCTTCATGGTCTTTCGCATTCCCTGCACTGATTCATGAAATGGCTTGTAATACTTTTCAACCAGTTGCTCATGCAGCTCTTGACTCATAGGCTGGGGTATTAAGACTTCTTTGTGGGTCGTCACGCTCCAATGCAGCCCCCTGGAGAACTGACCGGCCGGCTCCGTTGCTCCCAGAACCGCTGTGGCGTCGTACTGGTCAGGCTTTCGGTTTAAGTCCACTACATAGCGGTGCCAAGGGGTCACAATCGAAGGAATCGCCAATTGCTGCAAGCTCTCTTGGTACAACTTATCCACAAAGCGATCCACATCGCGCATTAAAGTCACTTCTGGTAAACCTTGCAACCAAGAGACTTCGGCGGGAACTTGTTCGCCAGAATGGGGGATCGAAACAAAAAAAGGCGTTTTTAAGGTGGATTCCATACAGACTTGAGATAGTTTGAATCGCGGCTAAAAACAATAGCTTTTCAAGAAATTGACCCCTTATTGTGCATAGGATAAATTAGCGCGCACAGAGACTGAGGAGAACCCATGAAAATTTACACAAAAAATGGCGATCAAGGAAAGACGTCGTTAGTTGACGGCAGCCCGATCTCTAAAGCCCACATCCGCCTTGAAGTGTACGGGACTCTCGATGAGCTGAACTCCCATGTCGGCCTTTTAGTGGGAATGCTTGATGCCGAGTCGATCTTCTCCGCCGAGACAACCTCTCTCAAAGAAATCCAAATTTGGCTTTTTCAGCTGGGCAGTCAACTGGCCTGCTCTGACCCTGAGATGGCTAAAAAACTACCAACAATCAATCACGAGCCTCTCAAGAAAATGGAACAAGAGATGGATCTATGGGATTCTGAACTGCCCCCCCTGCGAAATTTCATTTTGCCAGGAGGCCACCCGGCATCGGCCCAAGCCCATATTTGTCGCACCATCGCCCGTCGTGCCGAACGAGCCTGTGTCACTCTTGAGGAGCAAACTCCGCTGGATCTACCAGCCACCCCATTCTTAAACCGCCTGAGTGATCACTTCTATATGCTAGCCAGGCGAATCAATCACCGTCTCAAGATTGATAACATCGAATGGAAACCCTAATCGATGAAGCTTGTTAAAGCGACCCTTAGTGACGACGAAGACTTAAAAAAAGTTTTTAGCGAGCAGCCAATCCCCGGACTCTATGATTACTATGTGACTCGACCGCACTCATTTTTTGACCAATACAAGCTCACGACCGATGACTATCAAACCTATATGCTCCGTGCCGATGACAAAAAAATCCATGCCATGGCTTCAATCCTCTTTAAAAAAGCCTATATCAATGATCAAGAACAAACCATTGGATACGTGACGGACCTTCGGGTGTGGGGTTCCCGAGAAGCCACTCTGACTTGGGCCCGTGAGTTTGTTCCGATCATGGAAGAGGAAAGACAAAAAAGGCAATGCCAGTTCGTATTTTCTGAGCTCGAGCAGTATGAAAATCAGGCCTACAACACACTTTTACGCCGTCGCAACCGCACCAGCCGCATGCCCCGCTATCACCTGTTTAGAAAGTTTCACCTCATCGTTATTTACGGCAAAAACTTTTTTGCTGAAGCCCCCCTACCCTCTATTAAGATAGACTATGGCCGCACCGAAGACGCTGAGGCCATCTCTCGCTACCTGCAAGAAAAGTCTGTGCGCCGCCCCCTCCGCTACAATATTACCGCGGAGGAGCTGGAGCGGCGCTGTCGAACCTGGCCGAACTTTTCTATTCAAAACTTTCTGATCGCTCGCAACTACGAGGGAAAAATCATCGGCTGCATGGCACCATGGAACAACCGCGATGTGCAAAGAATCGTTGCAAAAAAGTATCACGAAAAAAGCTTTCAGGTCTACTCGACAAGTCGAACCCTCTCGCCTTTAAAGCTGACAAGGGCTCTACCGAAAGTGGGTGAAGTCTTTAATGTGAAACATATCACCCACGGAGCCTACGACAACCCAGACATCTTTTACTCTCTACTCCACCATGCTTATAACGATTGTCGAAACCAAGAGCTCCTGGTGTACCCCAACTACTATGGCGACTTTGCCACTCGTCCGCCACGCTCATTTATCCACGTCAAAATCCCTTACGGATTTTACACTCTGTTGGACGACGAAAAGACTTTGGACAGCTTTCTTCACCCCAACCCCTTCATTCCTGGTCCTGACTTTCAATACAGCTACTTTTGATCGGCTGATAGCCCACATCGATGATGTCGCGCGAAAACCTAATTTGGCACCAAACAATTTTTTATACCGACGCTGTATGGCCGAAACAATCGACCTAAAGGTCAACTTGAGCCTTCAATTGTAATTAATATAGGGACCATGAAATCTTTTTTATACTAAAGAGTCGAATAATTTGTTTGATTGCCGGTGGGACAAAGCAAACAAATATTAATTAAGGGGCGTACATGCAAAACATCTGCTTATTATTCGCGGGTCGTCGGGGGGTCGACGATCCAGTGACAAGAACTTCTGTACTTAGAATTCCTGAGGTATCAAGAAAACTCAAGGAGGCTCAAGCCTTGCTGGACGAGGTCTTGATGCCACAGTCGCAAGTGGACTTAAACTCTTATCTGCAATCGGTGGACGCTGATTTCAACTCGAACCCGAGTTTGAAGTCCTTAGTGGCCGCGGTGATCCAAATTGGCCTTTTTGACCGTTATGTGAAGTATCGCAGCCACCCGCAATTTTTAGTGGGCCGCACTAATGGTTGTTCATCCATGCGAGTGTGCGCCGGGCTGCAAAGCTTCGAAGATTTCGTGCAAAAAAGTGACTTTTGCAAAGAAAATTCCACCATTGCTCACCTGGCGCCACAAAACACCCGCTTGTCGGGAGTCAAACTTGAAGACTATGGAGCAATGATGTGGGACCCCGAGGGTTTTTACTACGCTCTAAACTTCAAACAACAAGAAGCGGGTAAGATCATTGCTGAGCTCAGCGAAAAGCATCTTCTCACCCAATGCATCCACGTCGGCCCCTGCTATGATTTTCGCCTTGCAGAATTCGACAAGTCTGGGCTTTATGGGATTGCCTCAATGAGCTCGATTGATTTAGACCCTATTCTCAACTCTTTTTGGAAAGCTGCTATATGAAAACCGCAATCGTTCTTCTTCTTCTTACTCATTCAACACAACTCTTCGCGGCTGACTGGGCCGACGGTTTGAGTGGCCCCTATACGGTTCACTCGGGCGTTAACACCCAAGAGCAAGAGTACCGTTACCTCAACTGCTATGATGGAGATGCTGTTGCTGTTTCCGTTGAAGACTCCAACATGATCATTGAGGGGTTGAAAAATTCTCCTCTGGTCCTACAAAATATCAATGAACCGGCCAAACTCTACTCTGGGCCCATCATTAGCGTCCAACAACGACGAACCACGGTCGAAATCTCTGACAGTGGTGTTAAGACTTTCAAAAGTCAGGTCCGTGAGTGCCAACCCCTTATCGGAAAACTGGGGTGCGTGGGAGCAAAATGGAGAACCCATACGGTGGTCGTGGTGGCGAAGGTGCAAGTGGAAAACGAATCTTTCCAGACCATCGAGGTGATGTACCAGCCTTTTGCGCAACATCCCGCTGAATCCTGCTACATGATTCAGTAGGGTTTAAAGATCTTCTTGGGTGTTTGAGAGCAGTTCTTCGATGGTGGTGATACCTTGGAGAACTTTTTGGACACCGTGATCTCGAAAGGTCTTCATTCCTTGCTCGATGGCTTTCTTTTTTATGGTTCCAGAATCTTTTCGTTGCATCACCAGGGTGCGGACTTCTTCGGTAACGACTAAAAGTTCTTGAATCAAGGTTCGTCCGATATAACCCTTATTGTTACACTTGTTACAACCCACCGCTTTATGAATTTTATGATCCGTCACTTGATCTTCAGTGATTCCAAGATTCTTCATTTCCAGTTTCGAAGGTTGATGGGCTTTTTTGCAGTGTGGACACAGAACCCGCACCAGACGTTGTGAAATCACCCCTAAAAGAGATGTTGCAATCAAAAAGGGTTCACAACCCATGTCGATCAGTCGTGGGAAAGCTCCCGCCGCATCGTTGGTGTGAATGGTAGAGAGCACCAAGTGACCGGTTAAGGACGAGTTGATGGCAATCTCTGCCGTCTCGAGATCTCGAATCTCCCCGATCATAATAATGTCAGGATCTTGCCGTAGAATGGCTCGCAAACCACTGGCGAAGGTGAGGCCGATCTTCGAGTTGACCTGAATTTGCCCAATCCCTTGAATCCTCTGCTCCACCGGGTCTTCCACCGTGATAATATTAGTGTCTATTGAATTGAGCTTTTGCAAACTCGCGTAAAGAGTGGTGGACTTTCCTGAACCTGTTGGACCTGTCACGAGAACAATTCCATAGGTCCTTTGGAGAAGATCACCCAAGTTGGCCAAATTCTGATCAGAAAACCCCAACTGCTCCAGATTTAGAATCACATTGGACCGATCTTGCAAACGCATCACAGCGCGCTCGCCATGGGCGGTTGGAACAGTGTTCAAACGCACATCGATATCTTTGCCGCCAATTTTCAATGGAATACGACCATCCTGGGGCAAACGTTTTTCGGCAATGTTCAGGTTACCCATCACTTTAATACGTGAGGTGATGGCGTTCTGTAGCTTTTTGGGTGGCTTAAAGACATCGTACAATACCCCATCCACTCGAAAGCGCACCACCATGTCTTTCTCATAGGGTTCAATGTGAATATCAGAAGCTTTCTCTTTCACCGCTCGAGACAGCAAGGTGTTCACCAAGCGAATCACTGGAGCATCGTCGTCGGCGGCCTCTAAAAGATCGATAATCGGATCGTCCAGATCGTAGTCTTCCTCTTCGATGTCGTCGAGGCCCTCTAAGGCCGCGGTTCCCTTTTCATAAACCCGGTTGATTGCATCAAGGAGCTTCACCTTGGTGGTGAGAACGGGAGTGATTCTCTTTTTAAACAAGAGTCTTAAATCATCGAGCACCGTGATGTTCAGGGGGTTGGTCGTTAAAACCAGAACCTGATGGGGCTCATCTTTGTATGGCAAGATCTCGAAGGTCTTGGCATAGTTGATCGAGATGCCTCGGATCATGTCCATGGCGATTTCATTAATAATAATGTCTTTTACAAAATCAATACCAATGCGCTGACTCAGCTTTTCCATGACCCGGTCGGTGGTGGGATCGGTGATTTCCTCGAGCGTGGTGCGGATGGTTTTTTTACCACCAAAGTCTGAATCCAGCAGGATCTTGAGCTGCTCATCGGTCAGACTGGTGGATTTTTGAATAATACTTTCAATGCCCTGAGGTTGTGCCATTAACTACTATATCTCCTCAGACTCTTGAAAGTCACCAGAGTCCTGAAAATCGTCGAGTAAAGGCTGGGGCGCCTCAGGGGCCGGGGGTTCACCCAATGGGATGGCCTCTTCAAGGTCGAGTTCAATCTCTTCGGTGTTCGGAACATAGGTGCGTGCCGCGGTGGCGTCTTTAACCAAATTATTAAAACGCTCACCATAGGGGTCACGACCACCGGAGTTCTTCTTGATCCAGTCGATTCGCTCGCTCATCTTGTCTCGCAAAATGTCTTTGTGACCTTGAGAGTTACGAATGATTTTCGGAGTCAGAAAGACCACAAGGTTCTTTTTGATTTTAGTGACTGAGCTGTTTTTAAACAACCAGCCTAAGACCGGAATGTCACCTAACAGAGGAATTTTCGATTCAGTGATCGAGTCCTCATCCTCCATCAAGCCGCCAAGAACGGCGGTCTGCCCGGACTCGAGAACAATATTGGTCTTCAAACCCTTTTTGGTCAAACCTTGAGCATTGTTCGCTAGGTTTTCAGCCCGAATCTGGCGTGTGCTGACCTTAGTGATCTTCTGCTCAACATTGAGTCTGACAATATCAGAGTCGGGAGAGATAAAAGGTTTAATTTTCAAACTGATGGTCGCATCCCGCATTTGAATGTTGTTTTGCGCCACCCCACCTTGGGCAATACTCTGATTGTTGGCAATTGGGACTTCTTCACCAACCTCGATCTCAGACTCTTCATTGTCCATGGCTAAGATATTAGGAGTCGATAGAATGTTGGCATTGGTTTTTTCTTTCAAAAAGCTGATCAGAGCGATAAGACTCGGTATTTGCACAACCTGCCCGCCCACATTAATATTCACCGTTTCCGTAGGATCGCCCAGGTTCAGAATGGCCCCTTTACCGCTGGTAGGATTGGCAAGATCAAGAATATTCCCACCTGTGAAACCCACACGCGCTGTGCCCTCACCATTTTGATTGGTGGTGTCGCCATTGTCATTTTTAAAGAACTTCATATAATTCATATCCCAAACATCTTTGTTGTTGGCTTCCATCTCCATAATGATGGCCTCAACAAAAACTTGATCCTTGGGAATATCAATTTTAGCCAATAAATTTTTAACCACTTTGAAATCCTGCTTGCTGGCGGTAACTATCAGGCTGTTGGTGTTCTCATCGGCTTTAATAACCACGTTACCGTCAAATATGGCTTTTTGAATCTTAGGAGCCACAAAGCTTTTGTCATCAGACTTCTTGGCCGACTTATCAGCGGCCTTTTCAGACTCTTCGGCAATCCCCGATAGGGTTTCTGCGATGTTTTTGGCCTCGCCATGCTTCACATAGTAAACGTAAACCCCTCCGGCGTCGGCAGGATCAAGAGGATAGTCCAAACGGGTGATCAAATTGCGAATGCGGTCGATCCCCTGTATGTTACCCACCACGATGATGGAGTTTGTTCTCTCGTCGGGAGCCACCAGCTTCAGGTTTTCCGTTTTACCGCCATCGTTCTTATTAAAACGAGAGCTGCGAAAGCGGCTGCCCTTTTTGTCGTCCTCTCCGTCTTTAATAATTTTTTCGATCAGTTCGGCGATATCTTTTGCTTTGGCGTGGCGAATGGGAATCACTTCAAGTCTTTCTTCAAAACCAGGCTTGTCTAGCTCTTCGATGATCCGCGAAATACGCTCCACACTGGAACCATAGCCAGAAATAATAATGGAGTTGGTGTTCTCATAGGCCTCAACATTACCGGCCTTTTTCGATACGAACTTTTCAAGACTCTTTTTTAAACTTTCGGCTTGGATAAATTTAAGCTGAACGATACGAGTGATTAACTGGTCCGCTGTTGGAAAGTAGGGACCGGAATAGGTCTCAATCGAGTCATTTTTAGCGTTAGTCTCTTTCCGTATTTTTAGATAACCATCGCCAGTCGGGACCACAGTGTAATTGTTCATGGCCAAGGCGGTCATAAACATCTTCCAGGCTTGGGCGACGGTGACAGGTGTGGGAGCAACGATGGTGATCTTACCATTGACCCCTGGCTCCATAATAAAGTTCTTTTTGGTCAGTTTCGAAATGGCATTGGCAACGTCCATGATGTTGGCGTTGGGGTAGTCGAAACTTTCAATGATGTCCGGAAAGTTTTCATCGGTGATATCTTCGGGATGAGCGTCGGCAAAAGAAAGTTTCTTCTTGTTATCACTCTTTGGCGCTTTTTTGACCTTGATGTCATCCACTTTAGTGGTGGGTCGGTTGTTGACCGACTTTGTGGTGCTGGCATTGTTAGAATTTTTAAAACGATCTCGTCCACTATTACGAAAACGAGAACGCCCACGAGGGGTGGGAGGCGCGGGAGCTTCCACTTCGTCTTCAATCACCTCGGGCTCTTCGATATCCACTTCGCTCATCTCAGCATCAATGTCACCTTCGTCATCAAAGAAATCGCCCTCTTGAGCGATTGTATAAAGAGGGGCATTCAATACTGTTGCTTTCGTTTTTGACGAAGACTCGTCGGCCAATGAGAGTGGCGAAAAACAGAAACTCAAAAGTGCTATCATCATGATTGGCAATATCTTCATCGGAACCTTCCTATGGTGCTGCATTTTCTATTAAAACCCATAAATATTCAGAACTTAAGCAACTAACTGGATGGGAGTAGAGGATCGCGTCCTAGGTCGGGAAAAATAGGAAATCTTCGCACAATCGCGGCGCATCATTTTGTGCCCCCTCCATTTTTCCAATGTGGAGCGAACAACAAAAAAACACCAAGGCTTTTCGACTCGATGGCGGCTGGCACTATTCCAATTGATAATTGAGCGTGGTGTTGGAACCACCGCGACCGATTTCTAGCTGAATGGACTCAGCACTTTTCAGCGCCTGATAAAGTTCCATGGCTTTCTGGGGCGTGTCCACTGGCTCGCCATTGACCCCTTTGATAATGTCCCCACGCTTCAAGCCCAAGGTTTCGTAGATGCTTCCCGATTTTATGGCCACAAGCTTGAACCCACTGATTTCGCCACCCGAGCCTGGAGCCACATACGGAACGGCCTTGGCGTCTTGCAAAACCCGGGGCAGGTTCTCTAGGTATTTGTTAATCTCGGCGCGCTTAAAGGTGAAGTTGGTTTTTTCGGCAGCACCCAAGTTGTTAGTCGGCTCACTTTTATTGGCCACACCCATATTGATTTTATTCTCTTCTTTAATCTCAATGTACTCCATTTTGCGATTGCGGAGGTTTCTAAAAATCACTTTGTAGCGATTGATCTCTTGGATACGAGCCATGCCCTCGACCTCTTCATCGGCCATGACCGCCTGAATGTCTTTGCCATTCACCTGTACCGTGGCTACCGACTTCTCCCGAGCCCCGTGAATAATAGTCCCGACCAGCTTTAAAGGAAGGCTGCTCAGTACCGGGTCGGCATTATCCTCGCCACCAGGGCCTTTGGCTTTTTCACCGAGCGCGTCGGGTATAAAGTGATCGGCATTAAAAATGTTTCGATCTTTCAAGTTTGAGAATATCGAAGCTTCACTTTTACGAGCCTGGGACTTGCTACCAGCGACACTAACCTTGGTGATACCGCCGATCGGAAGCATCGTTGAACGCACAAACGTCGTGGCATAATCCGAGATCAATAGTCCAACAAAAAACAGTAAACCATAAATATAATAGGACTCATAAGGGGGACGAGGGTTCTTGTAGCCTCCTCCATCACCAAATTTTAAAAAGCGAAATGAACCGAAATTAAATGCCATGGATAAAAGTCTATCAAAAAGGAACCATAAATATTAGGAAAAACTCTCTGGACTGTAGGATAGTTTTCTCTCACCCGTCGCCGTGGTCTGCGGTTCACCGACCTAGACCTATCCCCGATACAAATTAATGATCATGGAGATCATGGGAGTAAACACACTATGCTGAGAACTGGCGTTGGCATTCACACTGGTGGTTGCACTTTCGGCCTTGCCGTAGCGCAGACTCTTATAGACAAACTGGGGACCCACCGAAAAATATCGCCCTAAGCGGAAATAGTAGGCCGCATCCACCTGAAAGCCCAAGCCCTCAGAGTAAGTTGCCACATCGGTGTTGCCCGGAATTAAGATTTCTTGCTTAGAGTAAGGAAAAAAGGTGCCCGTGAAAGCCCAGCCCCACTTAATGTAACCGAGACTCATTCCGACCGACTCTCGACTGGTTTTGGTACCGCCACTATTGATGTCTTGAGTCTCCCCGGCATAGAGAATTCCAAAGAAAAAACCACTGCGAAAAACATAACCCAAGCGCGCGTCATAAAACAAAAGGCCCCGGGTGCGATTGTTCACCGGCGCGACCGCCACTTGATTGTTTTCGTCGACGTTGGAGTACATCAGTCCAGGCGTAAAGATAAGACCGTAATCTCTCTCGTACTTATCGAGGTCGGAGAAGGTCTCATAGGACTGATAGTCCTCGTATTGTGAGAAAGCTGGAAATGAGAAAAATAGTATCAAAACGACGATTGGCATGCCCCATTATTTGCCCCTCAGTAAAATTAATCAAGCCATTCATAGGACAGCGGCTTCGAATCGGTACAAACATCGTTGAACTCCCCCTTCTTTATGATTACAATTGAGGGTGTTCTCTTCGAAAGGTCTAGGTATGCCCATTTATGAATACAAAGGACTGAGCAAGGCCGGGAAAAATGTTAAAGGCAACATTGATTCTGATAGCTTGCGTGCGGCTCGCCTCAAACTTAAGAAAGACGGTATTTTTGTCGTCGACCTGATCGACAAAACCAAAAGACAGCGTAAAAAACAGACCAAGTCGGGCTCCAACAGAGGCGTTAGCGTTAATGACCTCTCGAACATGACCCGTCAGATGGCCTCACTGATTCAAGCCAACATCCCTCTGGTCGACGCCCTGGGGGCCTGCTCGGACCAAATGGACAACCCTCTCTTAAAAGATGTGCTGGCTGAGTGCAAAACGGCGGTTAACGAAGGAAGTCCCTTTCATAAAACCCTTCGCAAATACCCAAAAATCTTTGATAAAATTTTTGTCTCAATGTGCGAGGCCGGAGAGATGTCGGGAACCCTCGACGTGATCTTGCTCCGCTTGGCCGAATTCACCGAAGATCGAGCGGAACTCAACTCAAAAATCAAATCGGCCATGCTTTACCCGGTCATCATGCTTGTTTTTATGATTCTTATTTTGGCTGTGATGTTTATTTTTGTGATCCCTCAAATGATGAGCATTTTTGAAGACGCTGAAATGCAAATGCCCTGGTACACGGTGATGGTGATCAACCTGAGCTCCACCATTGTTAACTATTGGTGGCTGATCCTCCTTGCGGCCGGGTCCATTATATTTGGCTTCATACAATGGACAAGATCAGAGACCGGTCGACCAAAATGGGACGCCATCAAGTTAAAGCTCCCAGTGTCTGGCCGACTCACTCGAATGATTGCGGTATCACGCTTCACCCGAACACTCTCAACATTACTGGCTGGTGGAGTTCCCATGCTGAACGCCATGGACATTGTGAAAAATGTGGTTAACAACGAAGTGTTGGCAAAGGCCGTTCGCGAGGCCCGCGATAACATCAGCGAGGGTGAATCCATCGCTGGACCACTGAAAAAGTCTCAACAGTTCCCTCCCATTGTTATTCATATGGTGGGCATTGGTGAAAAAACGGGCGATTTGGAGAAGATGCTCAACCAAGTCAGTGACACCTATGATTTTCAGGTCAAAAATCAGGTGGATGGCTTAACTTCTGTGCTTGAACCCATTATGATCATTATAATGGGGGGTGTCATAGGCGTGATTGTATTCTCACTCATGGTGCCAATGTTTGAACTCGCCAATATTGCAGACTAAGATAAGCCGTTCCAATCTTCTGAGGAGTTAGATGTATGTTTTTAAACAATAGACGTGGATTTTCACTTGTTGAAATTATGATTGTTGTCGTGATCATCGGGATCATTGCCGCAACCATGGGAAACCGCCTGTTCGGTGGACTCGATAAAGCAAAAGTAAAGAATGCTAAAATCATGATGCAGAAATTTGCCGATGCTCTCGAGATGTACAACACCGACTGCAACACCTACCCGACCACCGATCAGGGTCTTGACGCTTTGATGTCTGAGCCCCAGGGTGATCCGGCTTGCGACTCTTGGGGACCGGTTTCTTATCTTAAAAAAATTCCCAAAGACCCATGGGGGCGTCCTTATATCTATGAGTCTGATGGTGTTGAGTTTAATATAATCTCACTTGGAAAAGACAAACGAGAAGGTGGCGATGCCTTCGGCGAAGATATCAACTACAACGAACTCTAAACCTCTTGGTAGAGCGTTATTCTATTTATTTCGGCTGAAAGGCGAAGGGACAGAGGTATGAATAAGACCACGCCGAAGCCCCTCTCTCAGCTGATTATTCCTCGCTTTCAATCAAACCACCGAAGCCCCTGCCAGACCAGGCAGCTGGGCTTTTCAATGATGGAACTTATGATTGTGCTAATCATCGTTGGCATGTTTGTGACCTTCAGTGCTCGAAAACTTGTGAACCGCGGAACAGAAATGAAAGCGGAGGTCCGTCGGTTCTCCGCCATCACCAAAAGACTTCGCAACCGCGCTCGACTGGACAACAAAACCTATCGCCTGGTCTTTGACCTGCCAATCGACAAAGACAAGGAGCAGGGCTACTGGGTTGAAGGCACCAGTAAACCGGCTCTTCTCCTCAACGAAGAACAACGGGAAGAACTGGAAGAAACCGTCGAGGAAATGAAAGATAAAGAGGGCAAAAGCTACAAGCCCGACCCTCAAGGCTTCGTTGTTGACACCAGTGTGGTCAAGCAAGCACCGGATGTGCTCGCCGATGGCCTTTTTTTTGAGTCTATTGAATTGGCAACGGATCCCGTTGAAAAAGTCAGTAGTGGTCGCGTCTATATCTACTTTTTTCCCCAGGGATACGTGCAAGGGAGTGCCATTCATCTCACCAACCGTGATAACCTGAATTGGACTCTGGTGATACAGAGCCTCACGGGACGTGTGAAAATTTATCCCAAGTACCGCAATCTGGAAGATTTTTTAGTCAAGGAGTGATTATTTTCTATCAGCGATCCAAAGGCATAAAAAACGCTTTGGGGTTTTCTCTTTTCGAAGTGCTTATCGCCATGTCGATCATGTCATCAGCGGCTATTCTGTTGTACACGGCCTGGTCAGGTAATCAGATTCGAGTGCAGAAGATGGCGATAAACAATAAGGCTGCCTTTCTATTGGATCAAATTGTGGCCGAACTCGAGATCAAGTACTCCCAGCGAATCTTGCAACTTCCCGACAACGAGAGTGGTGTCTTTGAAGACCACCCTCGCTTCACTTGGACCATGGAGTCTCGGGACTTTGAGATGCCTGACCTAAGATCACTCCTCATCGCGGACAACGAAGGCAACGAGGCCATGCTCATGGTGATCGACAAGCTGACCGAATACCTCAATGAAAGTGTCAAAGAGATGAAGGTGAGCGTAAAATACACGATTGGCAAAAAGAGCGTGGAATATTCGGCGACAACCTTTTTGGTCGACTACAGTCGCTCGATTCCAATGCCTGGTGGTATTCCCGGCGGCGCCGGAGGACTGGGTCAGTGATGAGTCGCCGCGGTTTCACCCTCATTGAAGTTATGATCTCAATGGCCATTATGGCCATGCTCACCGTTTTGGTGTCTCAGTCTATTCGGAGCGCTGTACAGAACAAGAAAAAGCTCGAAGCTCGAATGGCCGCTGAAACAACTCTTTACGATGCTCTGCGAGTGATGAAGCTCGATATCGAGCGGGCTTTTAACTACCAGGATGTGTTCTTTGAAATTGAGAACATCGCCCTGCAACAGCTGGATGCAGAAAAACCAAAAAACCAGAATGGACAGACCGACCAACGAGAGCAGCGTCCGCCGCCAATCAAGTTGACACATTTCCTCGGCGAATTGAGCAGCGTTCACTTCACCGCTCTGAACCACTATCGCACAAAATACAACGCCCCCGAGAGTGATCAAATGGAAGTAGGCTACTATGTTGACAGTTGTGAGCGCCCGGACGGCGAAGGAACAACGAAGTGCCTGTGGCGCAGGACCTCTCCTCTGATCGACGATGAGGTTGATCAGGGGGGCGCCAAAGTGGTGGTCGCTCACAATGTCACTCGCTTTGAACTGGCTTACCGGAGTGATCGAGAAAATGAAGAATGGATCAAGCAATGGCGGAGTGACAACAAGGGGCGCAACGACCATCGCAACAACTTTCCCCACTTTGTAAAAGTGGATCTTGAAATCGAAGATGAAAAAAGTAAAAAGGCCCGTGCCGTACAACAGAGTATTGTCATTCAGATTGCCTTTCCGAACAACGAGTCACATCTTCAGCAGACAGGGCGCGGAGCGGCCCCCAATGGTCAACCGGCCAACGGCACCGGAGGGCTGACTCAATGAACTTTTTCAAACGCCATAAAAACCAAAAGGGCTCAGCGATCATGCTGGCGATCTTTACTGTCACCTTTGTGATCTTCCTTGCCACCGAAATTTCCCAACAAACCATTATGGAGTATCTCACTTCGGCCACCGAAATTAAGAAAGTTCAGGCTCAGTACGCTGCTCAGGCCTGCTTGCGACTCAACTTATTGCGCATTAAGGGGTACCAGCAGGCCACAAAGGCCTTGGGTGACGCCGTGCCTGACATGTCCATGCTCGATATGATTTGGCAATTTCCCCTATCGTGGCCGCCGACTCTGCCAAAAGAAATCAGCAACTTTGATAGCTCCACAATCAACAAGACCGTGGGCGGCTCCCTGTTAAAACACCAATTCATCTCCGCCATTTCCGCTGAGGGTGGAAAAATTGATATCAACGACTTGGGCTCGCCCGCTGAAAGCCTGCGAACCAAAACCAAGTTGCAACTGTTACAGCGCTTGCAAACGCGGGTGCTCAATGGTGAAGACGCTTTCGCAGAACGTTATGCCAACTTTAATTTTGAGGAGCTTATTAACAATATCAGTGATTGGGTCGACGCCGACCAAGAGAGTCTCAATGGGGGCGCCGAAAGCTCTTACTATCCGGACATCCGCAACGAGTTTATCCCTCCCAATCGAGGCTTTAAAACCATGCAAGAGATGCATATGGTTGCCGGAATGACAGACGAAATTTACGACGTATTGACTCCGCAAATCACCCTGTATGGGGTTAAAGGGATTAACGTCAACCAAGCTGAGCGAGATGTTTTGCTCAGTCTATTCAGCTCCTATGACCCACAAGTGGCCGATGAAATTGTCACCGAGATTTTGAAAAGACGAAACAATCCAGAACTGGGAGGCCCCTTTCGTGATGAAAAAGAGTTTGTCGGCTTTCTTGGTGGCTTTATAGACACCAACAACTTTAACGACGAGGAGAATAAAGTCCCATTGTTTTTTGGTGCCGAACTCAACTTTAGAATTTCCTGCATTGGAGTCTCGGGTAAGATGACCCGCGAGATTGAGGCCGTGGTCTACGATGCAACATCGGTGAAGGCTCGCCTCAAAGAAGCGCTGCTAAAAGACATTAAAGAGAACGGCGCCAACCCCGAATGCCAAAACAAAACGGGCGACGAACTTTTTGAGTGCCTCTGCGCCGATAAACCAGACAACGAACGCAAGACATGCATCAATGAGAAGAAGAAAGCCGCCCAAAAACAGGACCAAAGTAATAAGCAATCGGAGCCTCTTCCACCTGGGCCACCGAGAATGATTATCCAACAGATCAAATAGACGACAATAGACAGCAACCCCTTGATATCATAGAATATCTTTTGAGAGACCTCTGACAAGAAAAAGGGATTTTATGAGAAGCTTGGGTATTGATATTGGCCGTCACAGCATTAAAGTTGTCGAGGTTCAGCTCAACAAAAGAAATTACGAAATCACCAATGCGAAAGAATATAAAGTTCTTAACATGGAAACCAGTGACCAAGAGATCGAGATTCTTCAGACACTGAACTCCATTGCCAAAGAATTTGATACTGAGTCCGCAAAAGTCACATGTTCGATCCGCCAACAGTATGTGAGTACTCGAAAGCTTTTCTTTCCGTACAAAGAGCGTGCAAAAATTCATAAGACCCTTGCCTTTGAATTGGAAGACGACATTCCTCTATCGATCGATAAAGCTATTTATGATTCAAAAATTATAAAACTCCATGAAAAGGCCGCCGAGGTTGTGGCCATGGCTTGTGTGAGTGAAGAGATTGAGCGAACCATAGAAATTTTTGAAAAAGCCCATATTGAGCCGGACATTATCACAGCCGAGTTCTGTGCCATCGCCAATCTTTATGAGAAATGGTACAAGCCCCCCGAAGAAGTTCTCAAGACTTTGACCAAAGCCCTCGAATCAGAAGACCTTATCACAGATGATCCCGAGCTTAGCCCAAGTGACGATAAAATGATTGTGCACATCGGACATTCCAAAAGCTTCGTTGGAGTCGTCAGCGGAGGGAACCTAATCTGGGGACGCAGTATCATGTGGGGGGCAGAAAAGATTGCTGCCGCCATCTCACAATCCTTTAAGGTTCCGTTTACGACAGCTCACGATATGATGCCAGAAAAGGCCTTCCTATTACTGACGACCAATGGGGCGAACGAGGATCAAATTAAAATGTCGGAGACTGTCGCAACAGCCTTCGCTCCCCTGATTCAATCGCTGCGTTTAACAATGATGCTGGCCAACACCCAGTACGGCGCCAATATAGCTTCGATCGAGCTCATCGGCGGCCCCAGTAGAATAAAAAACCTGGCTCCCTACTTCACTCAAGAACTGGAGCGCCCTGCCAACGTCACTAACCCGATTCTTAATCTCGACAAACAGTTCATGAGCAATCACGAGAGTTTGAACGAAGTTTTTCAAATGGCGCTAGGCCTCGCTATCGAGGGCATGCGCAAGCCCTTCAACCCCGCGGTCAATTTTAGACAGATGCAATTTGCAAAGAAGAATCTTTCCTTTGAAAAATTTTGGGACAAATGGGGGTACACCGCCAAGGTGGTCTCCGCGGCCTACTTTTGCTATTTGGTTTACGGAGTTGCCATTGATTCAATCAGCACGCAACTGGAAGAAGCCTCTAATGATGTCTTAATCACCCAAGCCAGTACTATTGCAAAGCTGAAAGGTCGACAAGCGACTCACTCAAAGATTCGATCTTACATTAAGCGCAATAACAAAAAAGCAAAACTGGTTGGTGTGTATGAACAATTAGAAGAAGTGAACTCGCCCATGAAGTTCCTCAATGAAGTCAGTCAGATTTTACCGAGCAACAAAGACGACAAAAGCTACGAGATCCGGCGTTTTATCGTAAAGAACTCCGAAGTGAACATCCAGGGCGTGGCAACGGACGCATCGACCGTGACTCAGATTAGCAAGGCGCTTAAAGGGGTGGCCGCCGATGGAAAGGTCAAGTCGATTCCAGCCACCATTGTCAACGAAGGCACCAAGCAAAAGTTTGCCTTCACATTCAAAGTAAAAAGGAAGAACTAGCCAATGGACATAGAATCTTTAAAAGAACAGTTACAAGACAACTTCGCCCTCTATAAAAATAGAGTCGAAGACAGTGAAGTCTATATCGTTTTAAAAGAGCGCTATGACAACCTAGCTCCAAACATCCAGAACTTAATTAAATACAGCGCGCTGGCCATGGTATGCTATATCCTATACAGCATACCAGCGTCCTTCGTGAATTCAGCCCAGGAGAAGATGAGCTTTTTCGAGGAAAACCGCCAGCTCACCCGAGAATTGATTCGAGCCGGTCGTATCGCAAAAACCGTACAAGTGCCTCCTCCTGCTCCATCAGCCTCAGCACTGACCACAAAAGTAAATAGTATTCTTACTGAAGAACAGGTCCTTGAAGAACAAAAGCTAGCCTCTAACACTCTCAAGCAGGTGGCCTCCAAAACAATAGTGCCTAAAAGTATCGAGCAACAAGGTGTCAAAACCAGTGTCAAACAGGTCAACTTAAGACAACTGGTGCGCATTGGCGAAGCCCTCAATCAAATCGATAGCAGTAAATTGATGAATATAGCAATCCAGGCTGATGCCAAAGACCCGCACTATTACAGTGTCGACTACGAAGTCGCCGCCTTCTCGGTACCCCAAGAAACACCCTTGGTCGACAAAAGTAAAAAAGGATCAAAATTCAAGTCTCGAAAGAAGAAGGGGCAATCGCGATGAAAAAACCTCTACAAGTGGTATTGGATGTTTTTCGATTTCACAAAAAAAAGATTCTCTTCTTTTTTGCTGCGATTGCGTTTTGGTTCGTAACGCTTTTTCCATACGACGATCTCAGTGATTATCTAACTCTTTTGGTGACCCAGCAAACACAGAGTAATGTGTACCTTCAGTTTGACGGGCTGTCTTTTGGCCTGATGCCACAACTGGGTATCAAGATGGACAATGTCCTTGTTGAGTCGGTCTACGCCCCGACATTGAGTATGAAAACCCTTGGCTTCGCCCCCAAAATGTCTCTACTGTTTGGGTCAACGGCTGGAAAGCTCAAAGCCTATGGCCTTTTTGGAGGCGATGCCACCATCGACCTAAGCTCATCCAGCGAACTCGACGTGAACAATGAAATGGGTGTGGAAATCAACCTTGAGGACGTGGCACTCAAAGATTTATCCAAGTTTCTAAAAAAATCTTTCGACTTTCCAGTCTCCATGTCGGGTCAGACCCAAGTGGACTCTCTCCTGCATATCGACCCCACTTTTAAAAAACAACCCAAAGGCAGTGTGGAGATAAAGATCAAAGACCTGGATATCCCATCATCAAATATCAGTATTGGACCTGCTAACATGAAAATGAGTATGGCTTTTCCAGCACTCAAACTGACCAACTTGGTGATTGAGGGCAACATCAACGATGGCAAGCTCTTTATAAAAGAGGGGCAGATCGGTGACCCAAAAAATGATCTGCACGGTAAAGTCACTGGTGACATCTTCTTTGAAGTTCAAAGGGGCGGACGATTGAAAATGGGTGGTTATGACTTGAAAATCAATTTGAATGTCAGCGAAAACCTCAAACGCCAATTGGGAACCGTTCTCGGCTTCGTCGACATCTATCAGGGCATCGGAGACAAATACAAGTTTGATAGCCTGCGTGGTGTTCGCTACTCGATGCGCCTCACCGCACGCAGCATGCAAACACCCCCAAGAGTTTCAGCATTCTAAGAATCCTCGATGTAAATATGCCGCAGGTCTTTCCCAATATCGAGAGAGGCTCCCCTTCTACAGAGACCCACACCAATTGTGCAAAGAGCCCAATTCTTCGGACGTACAACTAAAAATTTAGAAACAGACTCACGCCACCTTTAAAATAAGACTGATCGTTCGAGGAGACCGACGTGGAATTTGATGTGGATTCGTTGGATAGAAAACCACCCGCCCGAACACGCTTGGTCACCGGCCGACTGAGGTAGGCTGCGAAAATCGTCGACTTGGAGTTCAGCGCCGAAAATAACGGAGCCTCACTGGCCATATTAATTAATGAAAACACCACGTCGAAACGTTTCCAGTCACTAATACCAACATTGAGTCGACTAAAACTGACATCGAGTTCACCATTCGGGGCCTCTAAACTCTTTGATCCTGACCCGCCATTCACCTCGGCCCACCAACGATGATGGGTGTAACGTAGCCCAATTCGAGGCACGCCCATGCTTTCTACCAGCAACCGGCTACCATCCCACAGCCCCAGGTTAATAACGCTACCACCATAACCACGAAACGAAAAAGCTCCAAAATCAAAACCCAGCTCAACAATGGTCACGTCATTGTGCCGAGTGTCTGATTGCCCGCCATTGAAGTCTTGAGCCTGCCAATCGTAATTCTCTCCAACCAGAACAATATCTGGGTCCACCATAATACTAAAATGGAAATAGGAGGCCTTGAAGGTGTAATAGATTTGGGATTGAGGCTCTTCGTGGGTTCCCACAAAAAGAGGTGCAGCACCAGTTACTGAGTAGTGTTGATAGTCAAAAATATCTGAAGAGTACTGGTCGACGAGCACGGGTAATAAGTTGTTGTTGCGCTTGTCTGAGGCTCCCGAGCGAGAACCAAAGCTGTACCATATTCCTAGCTCGGTTTTGTTCTCATACACTTGTGGCACGGGATAAAAATCTTGCTCGCGCTCGTAGCGGCGCACCCGATCAAAGCCATCTCGCAAAACATCTAGCTCTCTTTTGATTTGCACTGGGTCGCTCAATATCTGTTGCGGATAGATATTGCGCCCTTTGTTCGGATAAGAACAGTCTCGAAATGCGTAGGGGTGGATAAAGCGATAGCTCTTCGGCGCACGACGACTCTGCACGCCAAAAGCCCCCTCAACAAACTCAATGGACCAAATATTCTCAGAATCAATCACCGTTTCGGCACCATCGGCACGTAGAAATGCAATTTTTTCTGCATTAAACCCAATGGGCCATCCCTCAAGAAGCGGCTTTTCTTGATGGTTGTCCAAGATAGACACTTTAACCAATGGCGCCTGAGTCACGTTCAAGCGCCCTCGTGTTGGTAAAACATCGATCGGATAGTCGGCTAAGTAGATGAGCTCGTAACGAGGCATCTTTATGACCGAACGATTCACCGACAAAAAGGTTATATTTTTTTCATCGACGTCGAGAATCAACCCCAACTCTCTTTTGCATGCCGAGGTGTAGAGAGCTTTGACGTTCAAGCCCCAAGCTGCAGAGCAATAAAAGCTCAGCCCAATTACAAAAAAGACCTTAGAAAACAAACTCAAAAGCCCCCCCTGTTACCAACTGATTCATAGTGGACGCCTTTTTTACAGTGGCAATTTCAGACGAGTAATCAAAATTTATCGAGTTCCCGAAGATCCGTAGGGCCACATACTCACCAAATTGCTTGTGTATAAAGAAGTTGAAGTCTTTAGAGTTCCAATTAAAAAAGTTGTTATCCCCAACCGCCAAGGCCTCTTTGTATTTCGCGTCCAAATAAAGAAAGTTTGCTCCCATCTTGGTTTTCTTGTCCAAATCAAATTCGAACCCACCACGCAAATAGCGACTCTCAAAATTGAAGTTATTGATCACTCCAACGACGCTATTGCTCTGGTCGCTACTGACCTGTAAATCCGTTGGATTGTTGGCACCGACATCGGTATTGCCGACAACTCCAAAGAACTTCCATCTCTCTCCTGTCCACATAAGGCGGAGCACAGGTGATACAGCGGACCCTAAGATCTCCCGAAAGTACGTCTCCACCTGAATATAGTAGGTGTTATAAGCGGATCCAATCGACAGAGACCAATTTTCGTAGTCACCGCCCATCAAGGCCATATAATTGACAGCCACCCCAGAGCGAGTCGTTTTTGGATTAAAGACATTCCCGCTTTCTCGTTCAAAACTCGTATAGTACTCAGAACCGGCGGGTAAAGCCGCGAGGTTCCCGACAAAAGAGCCTCTAAAAAAATGGGACTTCACTTCATTTCGAGTCAGCACCAGAGGTTCGACCGTCGGTAGATATTCTACGTCGCCGTAGCCAATAAAATTATAACTTTGAAATCGATAGGGTCGGCCAGACGACCACTGGAAAAACATCGGCATTTCGTTAGCAAGAGGGTTGGCAAAAGGCTTTTGGTAAAGAGTCACACCAAATTTCGTGGGCTGATCAAACAAAACGGGCTTTGGATAAAGGTAAGTTCGCTCCTGATAAGAGTTCACTCGTTCGTAGCCCTTTTCAAAATTGTTCAAGAACTCACTAATTTGAATCTTGTCAGCCAGCACCCTTGTTGGAATGATCCCTTTTGATCTCGATGGTAAAGTTTTTCGGCAAGAGCCTAAAGAATCGCCGTAACTGAGCCGTGGTGCGGCGGCTTTCATCCGCAACTGAGGATTCTTCTGAGTATAAGGTCGCAAGCGAAGAATTTTGTTAAGTTCCAAAACGTGTTGCCGACCCTTCTGGTCAAAAAAGACCACAAGGTTTTCAATAAATTTAACCGGCCATCCAACGAAAGCAGACTTCTTGGTGCTCTCCACATAAACCCGCTTCATGCGACTCTGAACACTGGGGGTGACTTCCACACGAGCCAGTGGGTTCTCGTAGGTGTTGTGAATGATAATAAAACTGATCTCGTCTCTCTGTACGATTCGCTCTTGGCCCCGCAAAGAAAGCATTTGAACCCGTTCTTTATCAACATTGATAAAGATACCTTGCTCGGCTTGGCAATCTGGAAGAACAAGTGTGTATAGGTCTGCAGCCCACAGAGATACTGGGAGCAGCATAAATCCAAGAATTGTAAATAGTTTCAAATGACTTCTACCTAGTTTTGGACAAAAGTTTTTCTGGATAGTAGCTCTATATCGTTTTCTTCATCAAGTAGAACCATATCAAATTCTCTGGCGCCGCGGCGAATTGAGAGAAACAACGTGATTTCACTGCCCTTTTTAAGGCCGGAGAACCCATCGGTGCACTTCGCCGTGAGGTTAACAGATTGCACTGTTAGACCGATCCGAAGGCTGTTTTTGAATTGCAAAAAAGGGCGACGGGTCTCATAGACGGCGTCACTAATGGCAGCATTAACTTCATGCTTACAGGTCTGATCGCCCTCTCTGTCACTGAACCAAAAAGTGTTGGAATCAAAATCAAACCGAACTTGCACTCGGCTACTATCGAGAACCTTTTTAGCCTCAAATTCATTCTTGGTGGGATCCCAATCTCCTGACTCAATGACACCCGACTGCAAATCGCCGCCGACCAAGTCTCCCAGCAAGTCAGAGACCGGTATGACCAGAGGATCAACACTGAACAGATAGCCATCGAGATCCTGGGTTCCGTTCACTGGAATGTCAGAGATCATGCCAGCGACCTGAAATGTGGCATGGTCAAGTTTTGCAATTGGCAAATAAAACGTCTCACCTTTGCCTCCATAAGTCTGATGAGAGCGCTCACCAGAGAACATAGATTCAAAAAGAGCATCAAAACCTGTCTCGAGAGCACAGACTTCTGACAAAAATCTTTGTACCTTGTCGATGGCGAGGTATTCTTTATATTGATTGTCTTGAGCGACCCGCTCCTGCGCCCGCGAAAAAGAAGCTTCGCCTTCTCGGCCCATTAAAGCGACGAACTGAGCCTCCGGCGACTGGCGGAACATATCAACGACAGAGTAATTACTATATTTCACTGAGGCATTCTGGGGTCTGGCGTAAATCGCCTCAATGCCGCCTTTGCGGGTCTCATAACAAACAAGATCCAGTGGCGTCTTTTTTGAGAAGGGGCCGTAGTTTTTCAACTCCCATGCCTTCGCATTAGGGTTCTCCGCCTTGTAGGCTTCCCACTTTAAAAGGAGAGGTTCAAATTGATCGTCCACGTCTTGCTTTTTTAAAACAAGGCGACCGGCTCCACGGACATCATCCACCACAAGAGTTTCTGTCTCTGGATCAAACTGAACGATGGATTGGCGGCCCGGCTGAACAACTGTGTATAAGACTTCTTTGGTTTCAGGATCGATGACAAATGAGTGCCCGGCAGCCGACTGATACTTCTGTGTCGAGGCTTGCTTGATAACATTGGCGCTCGCATCCACCATGATTTGAGTCTTTTCAGGATTATTTCCGCAAGCAGCGACAAATAACGACACAAAGGTGAATAAAGATCCGACAACGACAATGGCTTTGACCACAGTAATACTCCTCATTTCAATCATTTAACTAAAAGGTCTCTCTATAAGGTTTTCAATAATAATGCCAACTGTTTATCGAGGCACGATGGCTCAGGGCCCGTAACATGGTCTTTCGCAAGTTCGACTGCAGACCTAGGGTGCTCGCGAAATCGACCTGCTCTCACCTCACCGAGAGGAATCACCCTAAAGAGGCTCTCTAAACTGCGGGCAGGTCTGTTGCACCGTTTTCTACCTCACCGGTGAAGGCAAAGCGAGAGACAGCCTCGCCATTGATTTCAATGGTTTCGAGAAACATAGTCTTGGGACGCACCCACATTCGGCCATACTCTGTATCGTACAGTGTTTCATAAAGAACGAGTTCCTCAAGCGTTTCACTGTGCCGAACCAGGTCGTGCACTTTATAAAGCGGCCCCTTGTAATGCTTGTAAATCCCCTTAAGAACGATATTTTCAGTTTTGTTTTTCTGCAAAAAAACCTCTCTTGATTAAAACGCACAATCGATGCTTGGTCTCTGGAGAGATTTTGCTACCCAATCTGCTTTTCGAAAGCAAAGACTTTTGGCCACTAAAACAGAGGAATGCTGCCTATTTGTTCAGCTTCCTTCATTTTCTGTTTTCAGCTGACAGCTCAAAGGCCCTCTAGAGCCTCTATGGCGGGATATGCACCCCAGCAATCCGGGTTTTGCATGGATCTCCGGAGGAGTATCAGGTAATTGTAAGAATTCTTCAGGCTAACGCTGGCCTCCCGGATGCTTATCCGATACAACAAAAACCTTTAAAGGGGGAAATTATGTCAGGTGTGAATAAAGTCATTGTCGTCGGTCGTCTCGGATCAGATCCAGAGGTTAAAACCGTCACTTCCGGCCAAACAGTGTGCCGTCTTAGTGTTGCAACCAGTGAAAATTGGACAGACCGCGATGGTCAAAAACAAGAAAAAACCGAATGGCACCGTGTGGTCGTTTGGGGACGCATGGCTGAAGTGTGTGGCAAACATTTATCAAAAGGTCGGCAAGTTTATCTTGAGGGGCGTTTACAGACTCGCTCGTGGGAAGACCAACAAGGCCAAAAAAAATACACCACTGAAATCGTAGCCAACACAGTACAGTTTCTCGGCGGGTCTAACGACCGGAGCAGCCAGTCCAATGACATGAGCGGCGGCGGTGCCAGCCAAGATTTTGGTCCAGAACCCTCTTTTGATAGTTCTGAAGAAATCCCCTTCTAGTCAGTCTTTTGAGCCACCAACATGGGTTTGGTGGCTTAACTCCTTCTAATCGCTCATCAATCAGATACTTTGGACTTGGCCACCTATAGATATTTTTCTATCATAAAGGTTGGCGAAAACGCCTGTCTCCAAAGGAGTAATTATGCAGCGATCTCAAACTTCAAAGTGGACATTAGCGCCCTTGCTTTTAATGGCATTCCTTTTGGTGGCACAACCCTCTTGGGCCGGCCGAGTTTTCAAGGTTAAAAAAGGTAAGAAGATATTGATTGTTCTCGATCCCGACGAGGCCCGTTCGGTGTCCAAGGGTGATCTCCTGTATCTGACCACTAGCTCGGGAAAAAAACGGGCTTTGGTTCTCGTTAGAAAAATGAAGGGACGCAACGTCATCGCCCAGTTGAAAAAAGGGAAGGCGAAAAAGGGCATGTTGACTCAAGCTCGCAAAGGTAAAATGAAAAAGCGTCGCCGAAGCTACGAAACCGAAGAAGCTTCTGAAGTGGCCGAAACAGAAAATTACTCCAGCGGTGGCTCCGACCTAAAATTTGGTCTGATGGGAGCTTTTGGATCCGCTAGTCAAACAGCAACGATCAATACCACCAGCGGTGCGATCACCACTAGCTCGACCCAGGACATGTCGGGCTCTTCCATGGGAGTGAAAGCCGTCTTAGACTACGAGCTCTTTAGCAACCTAGGGGTTCGAGCCCGCTTGGGTATCGATCAACTTTCTGTAACTGGAGGAGTGGATTATCAAACCGACCTCAACTATATAGCACTCGATCTTTTGGTCCGCTATTATCTTATGAGATCCGATAGCTTTGGTATCTTTGCCAACCTGGGGATGGGTATCTACTCGCCAATGTCGACCACCACCACAGGTGGCCCCGGAAATGTCGGAGCGATTCAAGCCGACTCCATATCAACCACCAGTCTTTTGATCGCCGGTGCGGGTGTGACTTTGCCCTTCAATGGGTGGGAGATTTATGGGGGTGCCGATTACCTTTATTTTCCTCCCTCAGACACCGTCAAAACCAATGTTATTGCTGCTAAGCTAGGGATACTCTTCGAGCTTTAGGCAAAAAAAACGACCAGGTTATTGGGGGCCTGGTCGAAAAAGGGGGGGGGTTGGGATCTACTCTCTATAAAAGCAAATCCAGGGCCAACGGCCAAAAACTTGCCAAAGTAAAAAACCTCTTTCATTCCAGTATATTAGTTAAAATACCGTAAATGCCACTTCTGTCAAAGTTGCAAGATCAGGCCAAAAATTGTCATTCGAAGCCCCCTTATCAGGGGCAAAAGGCTTTCCTTTCTCCATTGGTTTGACATAAAAATGGGGCCATGGACCGGAACTGAGCTCGGAGCATTCCAGGGGCTACCAGAAGGGTATAAAATGGATTTATGCGTCTGATTCCAATCGCCATTTTTGTTCTACTTAGCACTCCCTCCATCGCCGCTCTGCGAGTGACGATCGACCCTGGCCACGGCGGCTCAGAGAAGGGGGCTGTCCACGGCAACGTCATCGAATCGGAGATTGCTCTACAAGTGGCCAAAAAAGTCTACCGACGATTGAACCGCGACAAAGACTTCAAGGTACAAATTTTGAGGAACAGAGAGACAGATTTGTCTTTAGAGCAAAGAGTGGCCCTGTCCAAGTCCTTTAACAGTGACCTCTTCGTTTCTATCCACGCCAATGCCCACCCTGACCGCAGAGCCCAGGGTGCTGAGTTCTACATCCAAAATCAACTACCAGCAGATGAAGAGTCCATGTACCTGGCCCACACTGAGCAATCTGTGACCTCCGGAGAAACCAAGCCCGAAGGTGATGTCGAAACCATTTTATTTGATCTGAAAAAATCTCACCGCATTTTGAAGAGCTACCAAGTCAGCCAGTATCTTCGAAAAAATTGGTCACCCAAGAAAAAGAAAATGATTCGCCAGGGCCCCTTCTTTGTTTTGAGTCAAAACGAAAAGCCAGCGATCTTAGTTGAAGTGGGTTACCTCACTCACCCGAGAGAGCGTAAAAGGCTCACCCAAAGCGCCTATCAAGAGAGCATCGCAAAAAAAATCCACTTCGCTCTTAAGGACTACGCGAAAAACATGGACAAACTTCCCTCAAGCATTCTAGAAACACAGAATGCAAAGACACGATAGCCGAACACCCGACCAACTTCGCCCCGTTCAAATAACCACCCAATTTAACCGCTACGCCGAGGGCAGCGCCCTGGTTGAATTTGGCCACACCAAGGTGGCCTGTAACGCCTCTGTTGAAACCAATGTTCCCAAATGGTTACAAGGACAGGATCGAGGTTGGGTGACCGCAGAGTATGGCATGCTCCCACGATCGACTCACGAGCGGATGCGAAGGGACAAGACACAGTCTTCTGGGCGCACACAAGAGATCTCACGCTTGGTGGCTCGTTCACTGCGTAGCTGTGTGGACTTAACCAAACTTAAAGACATTCAGATCACCATCGATTGCGATGTTCTACAAGCCGACGGAGGCACTCGAACCGCAGCGATCACGGGCGGCTTTGTGGCCTTAGCTCAAGCCGTTGAGTACTTGATGCAGAAAAAGCAGATTAAGGAAAATCCGATCATAAACACCGTCGCGGCCATCAGTGTGGGCATCGTTGAAGACAATCCCCTCTTGGACTTGTGCTACCAAGAAGACAGCAACGCAGAAACCGATTGTAACTTTGTGATCAATGATCAAGGCGGCTTGGTTGAAATCCAGGGCACCGCTGAGGAAAAAGCCTTCTCGAGAGAACAATTCAATCAGATGTTAGACCTTGCCATTGGCGGCTGTGAGACTCTCCATGGGCTACAGAAGCTAGCCTTACGCGGTGGAACGACTTGATGGAACTTTGGCTAGCCACAGGCAATCGAGGTAAAGTCGACGAGATCAAAAATCTTTTAAAAGACGCGCCCTTTGAGATTCACACCCAAGACGAAATGAGTTTTTTCGCGCAACCACCAGAGGACGGCGACACCTTTCTCGCCAATGCTCGCATCAAAGCCAAAGCCTTGCACGCCATGAAGCCAGAGGCTTGGACATTGTCCGATGATTCCGGCCTGGTGGTGGATGGGCTTGGTGGCTTGCCTGGTGTTCATTCGGCTCGCTATGCCGGACCGAAAGCACAATCCTCCGAGAACAATGCCAAGCTGTTAAAAATGATGCAGCTGAGAAGCGCGACCAACCGCAAAGCCCACTACCACTGCACCATGGTGGCCATTGACCCTGAAGGCAAAGAGCATATTTTTGAAGGCCAGCTCTCTGGCGAAATTGCGAAAGTCGCTCGCGGCACCGGCGGATTTGGCTACGACCCCGTTTTTATCGCCGAGGGCCAATCCTGTACCGTCGCCGAAATGACAGCCGGTGAAAAAAATGCAATCTCGCACCGCTCTCAGGCTTTAAAAGCTTTTATAGAAGTTTTAAAAACAAGTGTTTAGTTAATCGTTTACAGACCCTTCGATGGGTGATAACAGGGTGAGTCATGTCGCAAATAAAAATATTCTCCGGAACCTCGAACCCAGCCTTTGCACAGGCCGTAGCCAAATCGGCGGGAGTGAACCTCGGTCGGTGTGAAATCACCCGTTTCGCCGACGGTGAGGTTCAGGTTGAAATCCACGAGAGTGTGCGCGGAGACAGTGTCTTTGTCATCCAAAGCACCTGCCCGCCCGTCAATCAAAACTACATGGAGCTTTTCATTATGCTGGACGCCCTGAAGAGGGCCTCGGCAAAGCAGGTCACGGCCGTACTGCCTTACTACGGCTACGCTCGACAAGATCGAAAGGTGGCTCCCCGTGCTCCGATTTCTGCCAAATGCATGGCCGACCTTTTAACCACAGCTGGAGCCACGAGAGTGGTCTGTGTTGACCTCCATGCCGCTCAGATCCAAGGATTTTTCAACTGTCCGGTGGACCATCTCTTTGCCATACCCACATTAGCCAACGAATGGAAGCGCCGTTATGGCTCTGGCGATGAGTTTGTGGTGGTCAGCCCCGATGCCGGAGGGGTGGAACGAGCCCGGGCCTTTGCCAAAAAGATCAATTGCTCCATGGCCATCATCGATAAAAGGCGCTCTGGCCCCAACGAAGCCCGAGCCTTAAACCTCATTGGAGATGTGACTGACAAAACGGCCATCATTGTGGACGATATGATCGATACCGCAGGAACATTAACACAAGCTGTTGACAGCCTCCTCGCTAATGGGGCAAAAAGGGTGTTCGCCGTCGCGACCCATGCGTTGTTTTCAGGCCCGGCTGTTAGCCGCCTGACAGAAAGCGGAGTGGAAAAGGTGCTAGTTTCAGACACCATTCCCCTCAGTGAAGCAGCTGTGGCCAGTGGCAAAATGGAGGTCCTTAGTATGGCCCCCGTGGTGGCAGAGGCTCTTCTTAGAATTTACGGAAACGCTTCGGTTTCATCACTTTTTGACGATTGATAGTAAAGAGGTAAAAAATGACACAATCGACACTGACATTTAACGTTGAAGCTAGAGCCACCGGTAAAAGTGCATCGGGCAAGTACCGCAAAGAGCGTAAAGTTCCCGCCGTTATTTATGGTCCGAAAATGGAAAATATGAACTGCCTGATCGAAGAAATTTTTGTGCTCAAGCACAGTGGTTCAAAATACGAAAGTGCCATTTTTCAAACCCAAAGCGAAACCAAACAACTCGGCGGCATGAAAGTGATGTTGAAAAAGATCGATACTCACCCGGCCACCAACCGCCCGATCCATGTCGACCTTTATGCTCTCGACATGACGGCAAAAATTAAAGTGAATGTGAACATTGAGTTCGAAGGCACCCCGGTTGGAGTCGAAGAAGATGACGGCGCTCTGCAAATCGTGCTTAGAGATGTGGAAATCGAGTGTAACCCGACTGACATTCCTGAAACTATCAAAGTCGATGTGTCTGGGTTGAAGCTAAACGATTCTCTTCATGTTTCAGACATCAACTTTCCTGCAGGTATCGAGCCTGTGACGTCCGCCGACAGAACGATTTGTAGTGTCAGTATGGTGAAAGAAGAGCCCGCTGAAGAAGAGGCACCTGCTGCTGCCGACGGTGAAGCCGCTGCTCCGGTTGAGGGGCAAGAAGCTCCTGCTCCTGCTGACGACGATAAAAAAGACTAATCCTGACTTATGTGGCTCGTTGCTGGCCTAGGAAACCCGGGGAAAAAGTATTTACTCACTCGCCATAATGTTGGATTTATGGCGATTGATTACTACCTCAACAACATTGGCAACCCTCCCGAAAAAAAAGAACACAAATCTCTCACCTACTCGTTCTCTATCGAGAACGAAAAGGTGATCATGGCAAAGCCCCAAACCTTTATGAACAATTCGGGTGAAGCCATTCAAGAGATCAGTCATTATTATAAAATCCCTCCCGAAAAGATCATCGTTATCCATGACGAGATCGAACAGCCCTTCAGAAAAATGAAGTTGCAGACCAAGCGCGGACATGCTGGTCAGAACGGCATTCGTGACATCCATGAAAAGCTAGGAACCAACGCTTACTTTCGCATTCGAGTGGGCGTTGGGCGCCCCGATGGTAAAAAAGATGTATCCGCCCATGTTCTTTCACCCTTCGCCAAGCAAGAACAACAAGAGCTCCCCGATGTTTTGGAGCGAGTGAGCGACGGCATTGAAACTCTAATTTTTCAGGGCTTTGACAAAGCGGCTACGATTTTAAACCGCGACCCAGAAGCCTGACCAGCCCCATTCGTTACCTGTCTCATTCAGATTCACTTCAGGCACGATTCTTCTTAAAAAAATGCTCTTCAAGCCACGCCCCAGCTCTCCAAAAAAAGACCTGTCTCATCTTTAGAAAACCAATCAAGTTCCCTCTGAAACTCCCGATAAGTTATTTAGATTTCTAAAAGGAGTTCCTTTGCGTCTGCTTTCGATTTTTATATTATCTGGTTTCATTTTAGTCACACATTCTGGATGTTCAAAAAAAGCTGAGAACACATCGAGCCTAACCATACAATTAGATCCCGCAGTGTTCGGCACGTCCGCTCATAAATTAGCCGCTTCCAGCAATACGAATCAAGACGGCCCGAACTGGGGATTGAGCGACCCCACCAGCTTGAGTCAAATCAACTGTTTTGGAATTGTCGTTGGAGGCCCCGAAGCAAACTTAAGATCATCCCGTTGCACCAATGCCAATGGCATAGAGATCGCTCGTTTCGAACCTCGTGCTGGTTTTTTTAAGGTGGGCGACAAAGCGGAGATCTCAGTACCCGCTGGTAATGACCGACACATTTACCTTTTTGGATTGGCATCGAGCAACGGCACTTGTGACCCTGGTTTTGACATCAGTCCCGACGTGCAAGCTTCGAAGTACTCGGCCCCTTTTGTTATTGGTAAGGCCGTCGCTAACCTTTCTAAGCCAGAAGAGGTAGTCGACATTTATTTGACCAACCAGTTCACCAACGACAATAAAATTCAAGATTGTAGCTTTTTCTCTGACGATGGTGATCAGCCTGAAGATATCACGCTGAGCTTTTACCAAAGCAAACGCAGATACTGGATCGCGGACAACGATTTGCCTCGTACCGTTAATTTTTCACACAATGGGGTCAGCGCCCGCTGCTCCCGGGATGGCGGCACAAGCTTTGGTAGCTGCGATACCAGCTCCTCTATTATTTGGCAAGAGGCCGACAGAGGCCAAGACCACATAATAGAAGTCACTCACAGCGATGGAAGCATACAAACCAAGACTTTTAAACCCGACGACCAGTTTGGGGCTGTGGTGTTCAAAAGCTGTAATGCCACTGTCTCAAACACCCAAACCAGCTTCTCTCCCATTGTGTCGGTAATCAGCGCGCCTAACCAAACGGTCTGTTTTGAGGATGGCACTCAAATATCTGATGGCGGCCCAACACTCACCCCTGGCGTCAACACCCACTTGATGGTGCGGCAAGGGCAAACAGCATCCATTGAAAACACCAGTAATCACACCGTCTCGATGCCGAACTCAGGTGCCTCCACCAACATTATTTCTGGCCTCTCTGTTGTGGCGAATCAGGCTGCGATGCATGCCGTTTTTGTATCAGCGACCTCCAGTGCATTGACCCTAATTGTTGAGGATTCGACGCTTCACTCAAAACAATCCGGCAATGCGCTTCATGCCTATACAGCCGGCCCTAACGTAACTATCGATATTGACAACGCCAAGCTTATTGGAGATTTGAACAACGCGAGCACACTGGTGGCCAACGTCAACACCATCAATACCACTGTCGACGACTCAGAGCTCAGAGGTCATGGGAAAGTGATCGATGCCTACACCGCCGACTTCACCATCCGCAACTCGATCATCAGAGCCCAGGGAAGCATGGGAATTCTGTCCCACACCTCCGCCGGAGCTTCCACTACTATTGAAAGCTCCTTTTTGTACGATGAATCAGGAAAGGGACTAAAACTCGATTGTACTGGAGGAAGTCCAACGGTGACCCTCGATGGCAACACTTTCGTAAGAGAAATTCAAACGGCCGGAATCCTGGGCGCTGCTATCGTCTCCGATGGGTCAGCATGTACAAACAACATAAATTCAAACAACAATGACAACCTCTTTTGTAACCGCTCAGCTACAGTCCCAAATTTCTCAGCCATCGTTGGTGCTAGTGCAGCCACCGTCGCTGGCACTTTTGTTCCCGGCTCAAACAATGGTGGCACTATATCCGCCTGTGGGCCCGACATTCCATAATTCGTCGTGATTGCGGACTAGGACAGTAAAGCCTCGAGGCCCAGCGACGGTGCCTTGATTTTGATTTGAGAAAGAAAATCCTCTGGATACCCGAAGCTTTTCCATATACTATGCCTCTCTATATGCTCGGGCCTCGGCCCGCTACCTCCGGAGACGAAAATGGCCTTACAATGTGGAATCGTGGGACTACCCAATGTTGGAAAAAGCACCCTTTTTAATGCCCTGACCGCTGCCAAGGCCGAAGCCGCCAACTACCCCTTTTGCACCATCGACCCCAACGTGGGCGTGGTGACAGTCCCCGACCCGCGACTCAAAGAGATCACCGCTCTGATCAAACCCCAAAAAGAAATCCCCACCGCCATGGAGTTCGTCGACATCGCCGGTTTGGTGGCTGGCGCAAGTAAAGGCGAAGGCCTGGGTAACCAGTTTCTGGCCAACATCAGAGAGACCGATGCCATCATTCAAGTGGTGCGCTGCTTCGATGACCCCGACGTGGTCCATGTGTCGGGTAGCATTGATCCCTTGAGAGATATTGATGTTATCAACACAGAGCTTATGCTTGCCGACCTCGAGTCCATCGAAAAAAGAAAACAAAAGATGGAAAAACAGTTCAAAGCCACCAAAGACAAGCAACTGGAGCGCCAACTCAATGTAGTCTCTCAGATCCACGCCGCCCTGGCGGACGGTAAACCCGCCCGCACGGTTGAAATCGACAAAGACGACAAAAAATTTGCAAAGGAACTGCAACTGCTCACCAGCAAGCCCATCCTCTACGTTTGCAACGTCAGTGAAGACGACTTCACCGCCGGTGGTAACGAGGGCTCTAAAAAAGTCAGTGCTTTTGCCGCCAACGAGGGCAACAACTCTCTACTGGTCTGTTCCGCCATGGAAGCTGAAATTGCTTTGCTCGAGCCTGAGGAGCAAAAAGAGTTCTTGGAGGCGCTCGGTGTCGAAGAACCGGGACTGCATCGCTTGATTCGCGAGGCCTATCGCCTTTTGGAACTTGAAACCTACTTTACGGCCGGTGAAAAAGAAGTGCGCGCCTGGACGATCAAAAAAGGCACCAAAGCTCCGCAAGCCGCGGCGGTGATCCATACCGATTTTGCAAAAGGCTTTATCCGTGCTGAGACCTACAACTGCGAAGATCTGTTCGCCTTAAAGACGGAACAAGCCGTTAAAGAATCTGGCAAGTATCGCCTTGAAGGCAAAGAGTACGTCGTCAAAGACGGTGACGTCCTGTTCTTTCGCTTCAACGTGTAGGTCAAGCTATTTAAAACTTTGATCAAGACTTCGTTTGGTCTGATCCCAAAATGATCCGTAAAACTCTAGTGAAAAATGCAACCCACCAACCAGATGTTTAATAAGAGTGTCCCCGTTCCGCCTCCTTATTTCGGTGTCTGAATCTGAGACTTTCGTAGCAATTTCTGGCCCATCGCTCAGTTTCAAGAGACAATAACACCATGTCTATTTTTAAAAAAATTGGTCAGTATTTGCTTCAGTCTTTTTTTCTGTCAGCGGTGGTGAGTCTGACCCTCAACGTGGTGGCTAAAGACGTTATGACCTTCGATGCGGAAGCCCTCGAGATGACCCTACGTAATTACAACGATGCTCAATATCGAAAGCAAAATATGGGACGTACTGCTGCAGGCCAGTTTGCCGACAAGAAGGTTCAAGAGTTAATGGGTAGCCCAGAGAACGCCCAAGAGATGTATCGTGTGGCGGGAGTTATTTTTCAAGAGATGGCCCAAGAAAGTGGTGGCGACTTCAGCAAGCTGAAAGCCATTATGAAAAAGACTCAGGGTGATCCCGTCACATTTTACAACAGTCTGACACCCCAGCAGAAATCATTGATAACAGGACTTAAAGAGCGAGTCGAAGCCAAACAAGGAATTCGTCATAAGTAATTTACGCACAAAAGGACGAGGTTCGACTCGGTAGCCATCTATAAAAAACTAGCACAGTGATTAAAATTTTCTGGTTTAGATATATTCACTAATAGTGTCAACACCGGAATCGAGGACGTAGAGTTTACTATTGTCTGGCCTTAAAAAAAGCCCGAAGGGGACTGTGCCTTCGGAGGAAACATCGAGAGAGACACTATTGTACGTGACCGAAGAGATATCCCAAGGACTTGCCAACGTGTATTGATAGACAGCAGCACTAGCAAGCCCGCTGACCAACATGGTCAGTCCGTCAGACGTGAAGCTGACATCCTGAGGGTTGGCATCCTGTGTGCTCGTTGAAAACGTTGTACTAGCGGTCGCACCGGTCAAAGACCAGTTTGTGCTCAAGTTCCAACGCTGGATTTGACCACCGATCGAATCGACGACAAACATTCGATCACCGACAGGGTTTACGAAAAATCCTGCTGCAGAGTCCGTCTGGACACCGTTCACTTTTAAATTGTTGGCTTGATGAACCGCTGTCGATAGATCCCAGGCTGTGGACATATCAAATTGTCGGATGGTGTCCGTATCATAGTCTGTAAAGAATAGAGTTGTCCCATCGGGCTTGAATTCAGTACAGTAAGGTTTCGCAGCTCCGGTAGCAAAAGTAATAGTATCGTAGGAAATTGTCGACAGATCCCAAGCCGTCCCTAGCGAATACTGATAAACTCTATTCCCGGTATCGCCAGTTAGATACAACTTGGTACCATCGGGCTTGATAAATAGATCTCGAGGACGCGTGTCTTCAGTAACCAAATAATTTGTCGAGTTGTACGATAAGTTTGAAACATTGAAGTCACCCGATTCTTTGATTGCCTTGCGCATTCGAGTCCCAGTCCATGCCGAAAGTTTATCGAGAAACGACAACGATACTCCTGTTGCCAATGACAGGTTAAATAAAAACTTATTGAAGTCCCGGCGTGAAAGCTTACCAAGATTAAGATCTCTCTGGGATTGGGACAACTTTTTCATTATCAATTCTTGTTGCTGCTTCTTGTTCAACTCCACTACTCCTTCCACACCATAGAGGCGTACCAGGTATCGTCGCCGCCAATGACTGTGAACTGCAAGATAGTCTCTTCATTTGCTCCAGTGGCGATGGACGGTGCTGTGCCGCTGTCCCACTTCAAGGTGTTCCCGCCATTGGCCCAAGTCACAGTACGCGAGCCAGTACCGTCTTGCTGTAGTTTAATTGTAAGAGTGTACGTGTCGTCAGCCCCTAAAGAGGTCAGTGCTGGGAGAGTGATTGTTGTATTTGCTGTTAGAGTGATTCTGCGAATATTTCTGGTAAGATCTGGAATACTGTACCCAGTTGATGAGTTCACCGCACTAGCAGCTCTTTCGACCGATGCGAGGACTCTCGCTTTTCCATTAACATCCAGTCGCTCCGTTGGCGTCGTCGTTCCAATTCCAATGTCTCCATTTCCGTCAACAAACATTCGAACTTGAGGGCTTCTAGCTGTCGAGCCACTTGTGCCAGGGCTAGCTGTCATGAGGCTAACTGTTGATTCCCCACTTCCATAAGCAGTCCCTCCTGATAGAATTAAGTCGCCACCATTTCGGTCGGTGCCTGCAGTGGGGGCGCCTGCGGTTATTTGAATATCTGATGCGGTGCTGCCGGAGGGTCGAGCTCCTATGGTTGCATTACCCGACGGTAATTCAATGGCACTGCCTTCGCTGACCAACCCGTTAAACGATAATGTCCTATTCAAAAGACTGAAATAAAAACGGGGTGTAGCAGATGAGCACGCAGAGTTTCCGCAATTTCTAATTTCGAAGGAATTTGTAGCCGGATGAGTGTTTGCATACACTTGAGCTCCTCCGCTGAGGTCCGATGTGGATTTTCCAAGAACGAGGGCACCACCAGGACTTGAATTGACCGCCACCATGCCACTCGCCGTAATGCTTATTCCCTGACTTCCGCCTCCAACCAGTTGGTGAGTCGATAGGTCTAGGTTATCGGTCATTGCAACTGTTCCGTTTGCCATGAAGTCACCACCACCGCCAGCAGGGTCTACCCAAGAAGATCCGTCATAGTATTTCAGTTTGTTGGAGTCACCAGAGTCAACAGCGATATCACCGGCCGCTGGTGCCCCGGGCAACGTCGAGGCAGTAAGTCGCATAGGACCATCAACATGCAGCAAACGGGAAGGTATGTTGGTGCCAATCCCCACGTTGCCAGACGTCAGTATCCGCATCGCCTCAGAGTTGTTGGCGGAAAGAGTTAAGGCGTTGTCTGTAGATCCATAGGTGGCCAAGCCCGATACCAATCCAACGGGTCCAGTAGCTCCCGTTGCACCTGTTGCACCCGTATTACCTGTTGGACCGGCAGCTCCAGTGGCACCCGTTGCTCCCGTAGGACCAGCAGCGCCTGTCGCACCTGTATTACCTGTTGGGCCTGTCGCTCCCGTAGGACCAGCAGCGCCTGTCGCTCCAGTATTTCCTGTTGGGCCTGTCGCTCCCGTAGGACCAGCAGCGCCTGTCGCACCTGTATTACCTGTTGGGCCTGTCGCT
>JAUHWH010000005.1 GCA_030424715.1 Bdellovibrionia bacterium | reverse complement strand
AGGCCACAGCCGATAAGCTCAATCGTTTGCGAGAGTTGAAACCAAATTTGAGCACTCCAGAGTTATTAGACTGGATGCTCTCTCGCAGTCTTCAACAGATCGACCCTTTAGAGAAGCCCAAAAGAGTAAGCAATAGAACAAACAATAGAACAAGAAACTCGGTGCCGCAGCGGCAGTGCCCACCACCACGAAGACGTCATTTGAGCAAAGTAGAGAGACATCAGGTCTGGAAAAAAGCCAAGGCCTCTTGCCAGTTTAAAGATCATAAGAGTGGGCGTTGTTGCCAAAGCACTAAGGGGCTTGAGATCGATCACATTCGTCCATTAGCCCTTGGTGGAAATGACCAGATTGAAAACTTGAGGCTACTCTGTCGCGAGCATCATAAACTATTCACTGAGGCGAGCTTTTCTTGAGTGGCATGTCTTTACTCCGAATACCTAACAATTGGTATGGTGGGACTTCTAATGTTTAATTATAGAGGTTTAGTCGGTGATGTTATTTGGAATAGAAAGTCATATGACCTCCGAAGCGATGTCTAATCTCTAGACATCAGAGTAAAGTGTTCAAGGCGCCTGGAGTCCTTACCGAGCATGTATTAAAATCACTTTTTGCGAAAGGGTCAATTTTTTGAATATAGGGAAGCTTCTTTTTCTACTGTGGGTGTTGTGTTTGGCGTCTTTCGACAGTTCAGCGGCATCGGTCTCTTGTACCCAGGTTTTCAGTAATAGAATCACACCCCATGACGATTTTCGTTCTTACGCCGTTGGGCGCTCCAGTGAGAGTGGGGTGACCCGGATTCATGTGGTGGACTTTTACGAACCCACTCTTTCTATTCGTATCAGTCCGGACCGGTTGGTGGACATTGTGACAAGACGGGAGCAATTCAATAAGCCCAAGGTGACCGCCGATGAAATTGCGTCGTCTTTTAACCTACACATCCCCAAAGCGCCCTTGCAAACGAAACTCGAGTTTGAAGGCACTCGAGGACGCCGCAATCGTTCTTTCATTGACCGCCGCGTGCAGAGACTGGGGAATGTGGAGACTTATAGCAGCCGGCAGTCGAGAGCCTTGCAGCGCTTTGAGTTTGAAGCCGACGGAGGCTCACAATTGTTGTTTCTAGTGGAATTCAAGACCCGCCCTGGGGCGCTGGAACTGATTTTTCAAAAAACAGTGAATGTTGCGACTATGGACGTCGAGGTGTTGGCTTATGCCGTGCACTTGGCCTCGCGTTTAGGAGTTGAGGTGTTGTCAGTCTCCAGCGTGATGCACTACGGTGGTTCACCCGATATCTAGGTCGGTATCTAGGTCGGTATCTAGGTCGGTATCTAGGTCGGTATCTAGGTCGGTGGAGTCGTGGACCTATTTGGGATCGGGCTTTAATTATTCGGGCGCAAGCGGGAGCGGGTGAGCTTGAGCCAGCTGGTTCGAGCGCTGGGCTCTTGCAGGCCTCCAGCCCGTTGTGCCGCTAGACTGAGTCGATGAGTGGATGGTAAAGCGCCCCGAATCAAACGAGCGGTCCCCCGCGTGAGCCCACCACCAATGAGCGACGTCGGCGCCAGTAAAAGTTCTGTTTGTAGGTTTGACCTTGCCTGCACCACCTCTTTCAAAGCCTGTCCTCGAAAAGGGTTTTTTTTGTCCTCGGCTTCGTTGCCTGTGGAGCCTTCATAGTGTGAAACAATTTGGGCAAAGCGTTGCTCCAAGGCTTGGTCATAGCTTTTCTTTGCAGAAAGACTGAGAGGGATGGATGCAGCCACACCAGCACCCACCGCAACCAGAGGTGATGCTGCCAAGCCGATGGCAAAAAGAGGAAGACTAATTCCTATGGCATTGCCAAGCTGTCGGTTGTCTCGCGTTTTTGAAATCGCCGTCGCGATGGAGCAGTACTTGGGATTGTTTAACAGAACTCCCTCACTAAAAGCAGCAAAGCTCATCAGGTCAAAGAATTTTTGGGGAATTCTGTCGCCGGGGCCCAAGGCTTGCAGTTCTGTCATGAGGCCTAAGAGACGTTTCACTTCTTTTTCGGCAAGGTCACGTACTTTTTGAGCCGCCCCTTGAATCTCAGCAGCGTCGGGGTGAGCCGACTTAATAAACTGCAACAAAGGAATCTCTGAGAGCGTGTCGTTGTAGCGCCGCAGGTGCTCGTTGCGAAAGTAGCGCATTTCCCTTGAAACGGCTTGCTTGAATGGTCGCGTTCGCTTGGCGTGTCCGCGGTTCTTCCACTCAAAGGTGGACGAGTCGACTTTGTTGGTGGACCACACGTGCTGCCGATACTTCTCCAAAACCTCGTTGGCTACTTGGTGCTCTTTTGAGGTTAATGGGTCCCATGGTGTTTCTTTGTAAGAGCCTCGCGGCACCGTAAGGGCGGTGTTCGGTTCGTAGCTGACGGTCAGCCGGGTTGAGGGTTTCCAGTCTCTATCAAAGGCATTTTGCGCGATGGAAAGGTGATAGCGCGCTTTTTTGGCTTCATTCACAAGAGGACCCTTGGCCCAATCAGTGTATTGTTTGCATTCGTCTCCGGTCATACGTTCGCTCGGGTGTTTCTGATGGTCTTGCAAACAGAAGTCGACGTTGTCTGCCATGTTCCCGCTTTGGTCGGCATACACGGTAAGGTTTTGTACCACGGCCATCAGGTAGTCTCTGGCAAGAACACCTTGGTTGTCGGCAAGGGGCACGCGTCTTTTACCCAGATGGGTGCGGGGCACATCGCGTACATCTTGGGGGTCCTGACATGCCATTAAAAAGGCATCGTTTGTCGAAACATTGGTCGCTGTGTCGCCAGTGATGGGATCATTTTCCACAGTGGTTTCGGTTGTCTCATTATGGGTCGTTTCACTGACTTTGGCAAAAACCTCAGAGAGACCGAGCAAAAATAATGAAATAAAACAGACTTTTAAGACAAAACGCATCTTAGTCTAATCGGAAGAATGAATCGCCATTTCAAGAGTTGTCCCCAAAAGTAGTCCTAAGCATTGTATCAGAATGAGACTGGCACGATGGTTGCTCTACTACATAGGTATGATGAAATTAAGAGGGAGAAATCTATGAAGCTTCTAATGGTATTAACCACAGTTTTTATAACACCGCTTGTGCAAGCCGATCTCAAAAGCCAAGCCGAAGCCGGTGCTGCCACAGCCGTCGTTGGTGGCGCGGCTATGGTTTATCGCGGCATGCCTGCGCAAGTGAGTCGTTTGCGAAAAGCACACACAACGGTAACACCGACGAACAAGATACTGACCCTCGCTGAACAACAGCAGCTCACAGAAATGATGGATAAGGGATCCACAGTACGAGTGAAAATTCTATTGTCTGCTGAGGAAAGTCGAAACCTTAGAATGAAAGATCTTGAAAATCGAATGATCAGAGCGAAAGTGCGAGCCAAAGAGTTGGAGCGTGAAGCCGCCCGTTCGCCTCGTCAAATGGTCGACGGTCAGCTTCGACCTGCGGGAACCCAAGCCGCACAGCTTTTGACCGAAGCTAGACAACAAAAAAAATTGGCGGCACTCCTTAAAGAAGAGTATCTCTCCGTGGCCGAAACACCTGCGGAAAATATCACAAGAATTTCTAAGACGGAGTCTTTTGTCATTGGTGAGAGGACTCCCAACAGTATTCATAAATTTCTACAAGAATCCACCGCCCGCCATGCAACTGTGGTCAAGGTGAGTCGCTTTTCACCCCAAGGGGCAAAGCTTGTGGCCCGCCGCATGCGTAACGGGAGTCTCGGACTCGTCATCGCCGCAGCCGGCGTCATGACCTATGGGGCTTTGCAGGCCGACAAACACCTCCACGGTGAGTACATCGAAGACAATGCCGATGTTGTAGAAGAATTCTCTGTCGATCGTTGAGTGAGTCCAACCAATGCGCCTTTTAAAGGGCGCAATTTATGTATATAAACAAGTAGAGACCCCTACCTGGGGACGAGTCAGGTTGCGCCACTGAGGATCGACTTTCAAAACCTGTCATGCTTGTAAAGGCCTATTAGGGTGGCCATATTTTTTAGACTGTTGTGGTCTTGTTGATAAAAGCATCGGCCTTTTCAAAGATGCGAGTCTTTCGTTCGGAGTCCATTTTGTCCAGTGTTCCGAGCATAAAAGACATTCTTGGGTTCTTTTTATAAAAATCACGGTGCTTATCAATAAAGCGCCAGTAAAGGCCATCCACCGTTTCACACCAATCACCCTTCGAATAGTCTCCCATTTTTAAATAATAGTTCGAGCCACAGGTGTAGGGTTTGGTGGCAAAGATCCCACCATCGCTGAACTGGCCCATTCCAAAAACATTAGGGCCCATGACCCAATCTGACGAGTCACTGAACATCTCCATAAACCATTTGTAGACATCATGGGGGTGAACTTCTGAGAGGAGCATCATGTTTGAGACAACCATCAAACGTTCAATGTGGTGATTGTACGAATATTTATCAGCCTTTTTGATGGCATCATCGAGAACTGGCAACCCGGTGTCACCCGTGTACCAACAAGAAGCAAGCTTGCGCTGGTGGTCCCAGAAGTTTTCGTTCCATTGTTTCTCGCCAAAGTTTTGATAAATCCCTCGTACAAACTCTCGCCACCCTAAGACTTGGCGAACGAAGCCTTCCACTGCGTTTATGGGTGCGCTGTCAGACTCGCTGTGATACGCGTCTTCCACAGTAGAGAGCACTTCTTCGGGTAGAATCAAGCCAACATTGATCATCGGTGACAGTACCGAGTGAAAAACAAAGTCGGATCGTTGGGTGATCGCGTCTTGGTAGTCTCCGAAAGACTGCAGCCGGAGCTCTACAAAGTCTTTAAGCCATTTCAATGACTGTTTTCGGTCGGTGGGCAGCCAAAAGTCTTCGCCCCGACCAGGATGGTCGGCAAAAAGTTTATCGACGTCATCAATGGTTTGTTGCAAAAGCGCATCTTTTTTTATTTCAGGAATCTTCGGTACTTCCATTTTTTTGGGTAACTTTTTGCGATTGTCCTTATCGAAACTCCAAGCGCCTGCGGTGGGTTTGTTGTTATCATCAATCAGGATGCCAAATTTCTTGCGTTGGGCCTCGTAGAAGGTCTTCATGAAGGGCTTTTTACTATTACGGAGATAGTCTTTAAAGTCTGCGCGGCTTGTTAAGAATAAGGGGGTTTGTATTATGTTTAATGAAATTTTTTGTTTTTTGAAAAACGCCTGGATACGTGTCTCAAAAAACTTATCCTCTATTTCATAAAAATAGGCTTCGCTTATCTTATTTTTTTTGAGGAAGTCGCTGATTTTATCCTCGTAGCTTTTTTTAAAAAGTGCGTCTTTTGAGTCATAGTAGGAGACTTTGTATTTGCTTTTTTTTAGTTGCTCACAGTAACGGCGCATCGACGCCAGAAAAAAGATGATTTTATGTTTGTGGTACTTGTAGTGGGTACAGAGCCCGTAGTCTTCTGCCATAAAGATAAAATCCGGGTTGATTTGCTTGATGTACTTCGCTGGAAACAACTGATTGCCTAGAATAAAAAGAGCTTTTTGTGGCATAGGGTTTTATAGCCTCCGGGAGGTGTAGTGAAACATTGTCTTTATTAATTGGCGATCTTCTCGCAAAAATCGGTCTCTGTGATTGGTTGACCAAGCAACTGAAAAACACACAAAGCCACATCATTGGGGTAATGGTAAAGAGAGGCCTCCCCCTTGCCGACAGTGCTGTTGGAGAGCACCACCACACCAATCGAACGGTCCTTCGAAAACATAATCATAGCCTGAGAAGCGGCTGTGGCGCCCCCCTGATAAAAGACTGTGGGGGGTGGCGTGGCCTCCCAACCGTAATAATAAGTCTTTTTCGAGGCATTACAGTTATCCACCGCCGGGGTTTGATCCTTGTCGCAGATGTTTCGGTTGTGCTGTTGGGTGATTGTCGGCAGGGGCGATTGGCTCTGTTCAACGGCTGACCTTATTGGACTATTCTCGGGTTTCAGTTGCGCCAAAAGAAAGCGCTCCATATCCTTTAGGTTAGAGCGTAGGCCACCGGCAGCACTCATCCCGGGGAGATGCCATGGCGTGCGAAGGGTCCATTCTTCCGACGGCGTTTCTTTGTGGTATACCTGAACGAAGTTCTCGCAAGAATCGTCGTTTTCACAGGGCATTGCAATTTTGCTGTTTTCCATGCCCAGAGGATCTAAAACGGAACGGGTCAAAAAGCTTTCAAAAGAGCCGCCATGGGCTTTAGCTAGCAATTCGCCGAGCAGTCCCACCCCCACATTCGAATACGAGTAAAAGGTCCCCGGTTTTGGAAAAAGCTGTGGAAACTCCTCGACCGTGTAACTAAATTCACTGATAAAGTCATAGAGTTTTTCTCGAGTGGTGTTTTGGTAGGGGTCGACAAGGCTTCCTGAGAGATCGACGCCGTAACATATCAAATTTTCGGGGTCTGACAAGCGAATGGTACAAGGTACGGAGAACTTGATCCCGGTGTGGGTCACCAGTTGTGAGATGGTGATCTCTTCACCGCCAGGTTTTGGAATTCGTATGCCTTGGGGGAGGTGCTTTGACATCGGGTCGTCCATTTGAATTTCATTTTGTGACGCCAGAGCGAGTTTGGCAAAAGCCTTGGTGATTGAACCCAGCTCGTAAAGGGTCGAGTCATCGGCAACAAGTTTTTTTTCAATATCCCGATAGCCAAAGTGCTTTTTGAAAAGAGAGCCGTCTTGTTGAATAACGAGGACCGAGAGGCCCACAAATTTTTTGTTGGCGAGGCCTGATTCGATCGCTTTTGAGATTCTCTCTTCAAAAGAGGCGCTGCTGTTGATCGCTGGTAGATTTAAAAACAATGCCGCTAGGATGGGAACCATGAGCGGAATGATATAACGTGCGTATCTGGTCATGACTCCATCTGGTGTTTTCTATAGTTATCCACACTTAAAAAATAGTTGGGATCTTCTAAAACATTTACATCACATATCTTATGGGCTCTTTTGATGAGTCGGATACAATCTTTGCTCAAATGACGCAAATGAATATTTTTACCCATGCGCTGGTAGTTCTCAGCCACCTTGTTGATGGCCTCTATGGCAGAGAGATCCATCACTCGCGATTCTTTAAAATCGATGATCACTTCATCAGGGTCTTCATCCATATCAAATTTCGTTAAGAACAGCGTTGTTGAGCCAAAAAACAGAGGACCGTAAATTTCGTAATGCTTGATCCCGTGCTCATCGATGGACTTGCGGGCTCGAATGCGAAGAGCATTTTCCCAGGAAAACAGCAGGGCCGAGAGAATCACACCAGCAAACACCGCAATGGCGAGGTCAAAAATCACGGTCAGCCCGGTTACCAACACAATGACAGCAATATCCCATTTCGGCACCTTGTTGATGATATTGAATGTGCTCCACGCAAAGGTTTTAAAGACCACAAAAAACATGACACCAACAAGAGCCGCGATAGGCACGGCCTCGATATAACGAGAAGCAAACAAGATGAAGAACAGTAGGGTTACTGAGGCCACAACTCCGGAAAGGCGCCCCCGTCCTCCTGATGTGATATTGATAATGCTTTGACCAATCATCGCGCAGCCGCCCATTCCACCGAAAAGGCCATTAACAAAGTTGGCGAAGCCCTGGGCCATGCACTCTTTATTGCCGTGGCCACGAGTGCGGGTGAGTTCGTCTATAAGGTTGAGAGTCATCAACGATTCGATCAGTCCGATGGCTGCTAAAATAACGGCGTAGGGTCCGATAAAATAAAGCGTCTCTAAATTCAATGGGACCTGCGGCCAAGCAAAACTAGGCAAGCCGGCCTGAATACCCTCTCCGCCATTTTGCTGGATAAACGACAGAACCGTGGCAGTGTCGATATCTAGAAAAATCACTAAGAGCGAGACTAAAACGATGGATATTAGTGCGCCGGGTGCCTTTTTATGTACAAGAGGCGTTATAAAAAGAATAACGAGAGTGAGTCCGACGAGAGCGAGCATGGTCCACAGTGCAGTGCCGGTGATCCAAGCGTTTTCGACTTTAAACATATTGAGCTGTGATAGAAAAATGACAATGGCCAAGCCATTCACAAAGCCCATCATCACAGGGCGAGGCACCAAGCGAATCAGCTTTCCCAATTTAAAGACACCAGCCAGACCTTGCAACACGCCCACCAAGAGCAATGTCATAAATAGGTACTGCGTACCCAGCCCTGAGCCTATGGGACCCATGGCGTTGCCTTCCGTCACCAGGTGCACCATCACCACGGCCATGGCTCCGGTGGCACCAGAGATCATACCGGGGCGTCCCCCCAGGACAGCGGTCAACAAGCACATGATAAAAGCGCCGTACAAGCCCACGACGGGTGAGACTCCGGCAACAAAGGCGAAGGCCACGGCCTCGGGCACGAGAGCTAGGGCCACGGTCACGCCGGAGAAAACATCGGCTTGAATGGTTTGTTCTGATGGGGGAGCAATTTCTTTGATGGGTTCCATGGAATGACCTACTTTTCTACATAATATTCAACATTAAGCGAGTCTCTTTTAGGATTGATAAGCAGTAACGTAAACGCAACGGGACCTTAAACATAATCAGCAAGAGAACCTTTTAAATAGCCTGCTTGGAGAAAGATGGCCAGCCAAAATGTCTGCTTTGGGGCCGAAGTCGAGGACGGGCCCAGTAGAGGCAGCTGAACACCTACGCAGCGGCAAATTGCCTTCAATTCGTCGAAAGCTTTTTCTGAAGAGGAGGTTGTCGATTGAAAAAATAATGGGATGTCTTGGTTCCTCTTTGTCCTTTTTACAAGGGGGCTACGCCCGATGCAAATTTGGTGGAAAGATGTCAGTCATCAGATCCGGGGGGACCATTGATTCTTCACAAACTTATTTCCATACTCCTTTTTGTTATGGTTGGGCTCGATGCCTGGGCGACAGGCTCTGGGAGCCCGATGCTTAACAAAACCCATAATCCGGTTATCGAGGGAGACACTCTTTACGTTGGTGGCGTAATTGATTCCCACATCTACGATTTTCTTGCACGGAGCCAAGACGATCTGGTGGGGGTCTCACATGTGAGTCTCAATTCTTTCGGCGGCAATTCTCGCTGGGCCCTTGAAATTGGTCGTAAGATCCGAGCTTTAGGGCTATCCACCCGAGTTGATAAGGGGAGCCACTGTGCCAGCGCCTGTATTTACCTTCTAGGGTCTGGGGTGCATCGCAGTGCCCACGAAAGCATATGGTTGGGATTGCATGGAGCCAGGTTGGGAGGAGCCATCTTTATGGCCATAGCGAGCTCTTGCGCCATCGACCAGTTGGCCAAGTTCGACCTCATCACACTCGAGGACCCCACCTGCCAGGTGGTTTTGGACAAGTGGTACCGAGTCGCAAAAGCCACCACCGATGAATCGTTTGATCTCATGGAAGATGCGGGCGTCCTCAGCTCGTTGAGAGCGACCTACTTCGCCATGGACGAAGATGAGGCCTGGTTTAAAGAGGGGAATATTCTTCGCATCAAAGACTGGATTATGACTCCTGAAGAAGCTCTTCAATTTCGTCTGATTCATCAAATTGTTGCTGATTAAAGTCATTCTTAGCGGAATACTATGGTAGGACGTACGTCATCTAAGGAGTCGTATTTGTCGCCTATACCTATTCTTTTACAAACTGATGATTGGCTCGTGGTCGACAAGCCGCCCGGGATTTCGATTCACAACAACGAAGACCCAGAAAATCTTATTAAAGTACTGGTGGAACAAACCGGGGCAGTGAGCCTATACCCGGTTCACCGACTGGATCGAGAAACCAGTGGAGTGCAGATCTTTGCCCTCCACAAGAAAAGCGCCCAACAGTTGAGTGGCGAATTTGAATCCGACCGTGTGGGTAAGTACTATGAAGGCTTGGTGAAGGGCCAGTTGAAGAATCTCAAGGGGGTATGGGACAAAGCCTTGACTGACAAAGCAGAGGGGCGGCGTGTGCCTCAAGGGGTGTCTCGTGACCGAGTTCCTTGTGTTACTGAATATAAAGTGATTCGGAGTTCAAAATTTTTGTCCCATTGTGAGTTTCGATTGCTTTCGGGGAGGCAACATCAAATTCGGAAACACGCGGCTCTGGCCAAACATCCTCTGGTGGGGGACACGCGATACGGGAACAAGGCTTTAAATGCGAAAATCAGTGGTCTTTACGATGAAAACCGAATGTTCCTACATTGTCGGGAGATTGAAATTTTAGGAGAAAAGCTTATTTCTAAAAATAGTCCCTCTTACCTCAAGTTTTTTGAAGGCCATGAACAATAGTTCGGAAAAAAAAACCTTCACCGCCCCCCTCGGCCCACGGTCTTTTACTGCTGCCGAGATGGGTATTGAGGCTGATCTGAGTGCCTATGGTTTTTGGCGTGGCACAGAAATATTCGACGCTGACGTGGTCTCGGTCTTGCGGAGTGGGTACGATCAACTGGCCGCGGGCATGCGACCCGCTCAAATAGGTCAATCGGCGAGCAAGCATGAAAACCCGTTAGTACGTAGCGACCAGATGGCCTGGGTTGACGAGCACGATGACAGTTTTCGTCCATTGAAAAGCGCTGTTGATCAGATCTCTTTGCTATTACGGTCGCAATGCTATTTGCCGATTCGACGTTGTGAGATTCAGGTGGCTCACTATGGTCCTGGCCAGTTTTACGCTCGTCACACTGATCGCCACCGGAGCCGATCGGGGAGACTTGTGACCATGGTGTACTATTTAAGTGAATGGCAACCCGCAATGGGTGGTGAACTGGTTCTGTACCCTGAGAATGGAGATTCGGTTCGGATTTGTCCTGCGAAAAACTCAATGGTCTTGTTTATGAGCGATATTGAACATGAGGTGTTGGTCTCAAAAGGCGATCGAAGGAGCATCGTGGGGTGGTTTCGGGATGATCCCAGTTAGATCACAGTCCGGTCGTGGATGACCGAGTTGTGATAATTTGTCACAGATATTGAAATGCAATTCATGTAGAGGAGTCTTACTTGACCAATAACGATATTTTTAAACAACTACTCAGTCTTTTTGAATGGAGTCCATCTAAAGTTGTAGAGGTTCACGGAATTCTATCCCATGAAATTGAAGAGTCCCATGTCCAGCGATGGCTGGTGGCTGTTAAAGATCCTAATTTTCTGGTGATGAAAGATGTCGAGCTGTCGACTTTTTTAAACGCACTCATTTGTGACATGAGGGGAAAAAAAGAAGGTCCCCAACCAGTGCCTGAAAAAAAGATTTCAAACAACATTGTGATGAAAAAATTAAAAATAGCTTTGAATCTACAAAACGAAGACCTGCTTCAAGTGTTCAGTCTATCGGGTGTCACGCTGAGCCCTTATGAGTTAACGGCCTTTTTTCGAAAGCCGAATCACAAGAACTATCGCGCTATGAAAGACGCCCAACTCAGGAAGTTTATTGCCGGTTTGATATTGCAAAAGCGATCGCCGACAACGCCATGATGAGTTGTTTACTAAAGCGGAGCGCTTGTTTCCGCTATGTCGGTCAGGCGAGGCCCCTGTCCCGTTGCTTGTTGAGCCCATGCTTGCCAGGCGAGACAATCTTGCAGCGGATCTTTGATTTTTACTGGCTCGTGGAATTCCAGTGTCGCGTCAATTTTTCCTGAACTGAACAGGCGAAAAAGATGAGTCGGAAAGAAGTCATCGTCGATATAGGCCACAGCTCGTAAAGGACTGTAAGAGATTCGAAAAGGTTGCACCCAACTGTTGGTGCTGGCAGCCAACTCAAAGCTTCCTTTGCGCCACGCTTTGCTACTATCAATAGAGGTTGTCCCAGATGGAAACAGAGCGATTCTCTTGCCTTGGATTAGGTTGGCTTTGATGGCTTCCGCAGCATTTTTTCGGGATGCGTTTTTACTTCGTTTGACAAAAACAGTGTCGAGTTTACGAGCACCGCTACCAAAGAGCGGCCAATTGCTGACTTCTTGTTTTGCTACAAAAGAAAGGCCCGGAATCGTTGATAGCAAGAGAGGGATATCCAGGTAACTGATGTGATTGCCCACAAAGAGGGTGCTTGGATCAAGCCGAACCTCGCCCACCCTTACTAATTCTAAGTTGAAGCGCTGGAGAATGGCATCGGCCCAGGCCATTTTCTCGCTATCGAGGTTTTGCGGATCATTTGAGGAGGCCCTCAAGTGCTGGTATGTGTCCTTAAAAATATTGAATGTCTGATGAGCAGCGGTCACTTTGTTCATGATTTAAGGGTAACCCATCTCGGCTCACAATTCGTCAAGATTGTGTTATAAATGACCAACTCGTGTGAACTCCTTTTGAGGCTGAAGAAACGGGCATCTTATTAGCTTTTAAGTGATTCAGGGTTCTTTTGGGTGATCAGCAGTCTTGAGTGGTCTTTGATAGGAACTTAAGGCCCTGCTCAAGAGAGGTGGCTCCCTCAACGGCGGAGTGCTGCTTGTCTTGAAAACCCATTGATAAGATGCGGTCGGCCGGGAATGAGGCAAACATTTTGTAGGGGCGCACAGCCTTTGCGACGCTCTTAAGCAGAAAAACGGGTACGGGCACTTTCAGCATTCGTTTTCTCTCTAAATTTTCCAGAGACTTTATCATCTCCGCAAGGGGAATAGGCTTGCCGTGAATATGCAGGATAGAGCGACTCTCTTTACCTAGGGCCTTCATCATGGCTTCGTGAAGATCATCGTAAAACAAAGGAGAGACCACCACTTCGGGAAAGGTCGGAGTCAGCATAAGGCGCTTGTTACGCACCGTCTGTAGCATCTTCGATACAGTACTATTCGCATTGGGTTTGTAAAGTCCGTAAATCAGACTGGGGCGGATGATCACATAGTTTGGCAGGTGCTTTTCAATGATCGCTTCACAGTTTCTTTTAGACTGACCGTAAAAACTATCCGGGGAGCCAGCCATGTCGGAGCTAAAGTAGATCAACTGAGTGCTGCTATCGGAAAGGCTTTCGACCAGAGCCGTGACAACGTCTTCATTGGCTTTTTTAAACGCTGCTGGCGAGTTTGACTGAGTCATTGAGGCGAGGTGGATCACCACGTCCTGACCATTCACAAACTTCACGAACGTTTTTTTGTCGTATTCACTGATCACTTGCGAGTTGACGTTGTCATAGGCTTGTTTCGAGCGCGACAAAGCCGTGACAGTGTGGCCCTCGCGACTGAGTCGGGGGATCATCTGCTGGGCTACGTAACCAGAGGCTCCGGTTACTAAGATATTCAAAGTCGAGCTCCATGGTTGCTGTAAGACGTCTTGAGTATTCTACCGGCAAGCCCAACACCATGCTTGTACAACCACTGCGGTCGAATGTAGTACCCGTTGAAAGCTTTGTCCCGATACTGGATGATCTCATTGGCGGAAACATGCTCGTTTTTAAAGACGGGGTCGTATTCCGTGTATTCGCTAAAATCCAAGGTCAAGAGTTGATCTTTGTTAATGTCTTCCCAAGATTTTGTCCCCGGAAACGGCGTATAAACACAAAATTGAGCAGAGAACGTATTGAGCATGTAGCTGAATCGGATGGTTTTCTCCATAGACTCTCGCGTGTCATCTTCGAGGCCCAGAATATAAAAGGCTTGCACGAGAATGCCACATTCCTCGAGTTTACGAACTTTTTTGATCATTTCGTTGTTCTCGATGGTGCGACGACCGGCCTTCGAAAGGATGTCTTCGTTGGGGGATTCAATACCGACATTGATAGACTTGAAGTTTGCTTGTTGCATCAGCTCGATGAGCTCATCGTCCAAGCGATCGAGGCGCGTTTCACACCCAAACTCAATGTCTAGATCGGCCTCGATTATTAACTTCATCAACTCTTTAGTCGCCTTCATTTTGATCGTAAAGGTGAGATCACGGAATAAGATACTGCGAACGCCATAGGTACTTTTTAGATGCTTGAGCTCGTTAATGACGTCTTCATTGGTTCGCGCTCTTAAGGGAGCTCCTTGCTGAACAATGTAAGGGCAGAAAGGACAATTGAAGGGGCAGCCACGACTGGCCATCATCGTGAGAAAGGGTTTTTTCAAAAGAGTCGGGCCGTATCCAAAGCGATTAATGTCTAAACCTTTCCAGCTCGGATAAGGGATCTTCATGACATCAACCTTGCCCTGCTCTTCGATAACGCCCTTCGGCTCAAGTTCTCCTTTGAGAATCTTATCGAAGGCATTTTCTGGCTCGCCTCGAAGAACAAAGTCTCCGGCGTCGACAAAAAGTTCGGGTTTTACACTAGAAAACGAGTTTACAAAGCCAATTTTAGAATTTGGAAATTTGGCCTTAATTTTGTGGGCCAATTCCACTTCGTACTTATAATGGTGCATGGAGGTGGCGATGATGACGAGGTCCTCGCCTTGCGGAAGGTTGTCATAGCTCGCGGTCTCAAGCCCGTTTTGTTCAGCAATCGCACGTAAGTAGGCAAGTGAAAGGTTGGGAAGAATAAGGTTGTTTTTTTTGATACTTGTGATGAGTTTGCCCATACCGCCGGAGGAATGCATTCCAGAGCCAAAGGTTCCCGTTTGATCGCGATTGGCTAGCCCATGGGTTGGGTGCTTGAAGTCAATAAATGCAACAGTCTTCATCTTGTTTTGCTCCGTTTATCAGAATAAATGTGCAACCATTCTACTAACACAAGTAGGTTATTAATTTTAAAGCTATTGTCACTTTTTTTATTGAAATGGTCGTCTAAAATCTTCGTAACAGCCGTATAGTCAATAAAATCAAGACTTTGGATGCGATCTTCGGATAGTTTTTCAAGAACAAATTCTTTGAGCTCTCCAGAGAACCACTCAGCTAAAGGGATGTGAAAACCATTTTTTTTCAAGTCCAGCAAACTCTCGGGGACAAACTCTCGGGCGGCCTTTTTAAAAACAATTTTCTGACGAAATAAGTCGATTTTAAACTTTTTGGGGATCTGAAAAGCTGTTTCAACCAGCTTGTGGTCCATCATAGGGACGCGGATTTCTATGGAGTGGGCCATGCCAGTGCTGTCGGCCTGATAAAGCCCCATATTGGACCACCATATAAAGAGATCGGCGATGGAATATCGGTTTGTAGAATCCTTTGCTGAGTAGCGCTCGATCCACTTGGAGTAGAGCCAGTGAGAGGGCCGGCGTTCTTCTTTGAATTTGAGAAGGTCTTTTTTCTCGTTTTCTGTAAATATCGTGCGCCAGTGGTAATGGGACTCGGCCGCTGGCAGGTGCAGTCCTTCGATAAACTTGAGGGCTTTGTATCGAAAGCCAATTTTTTGCTGCTTCGATGGAAACTGGCGGATCAGCCCTGCCAGGCCGTGGGTCGGGGCCTTCGGGAGCCACTCTGTGAATCGCTTAATCTGGTTGGCTTTATAAGTGGGGTAGCCAGCAAAGAGTTCGTCGCCCCCGCCACCGGTAAAAATAACCTTAACATCTTTTTGAGCGTGGCGACTCAGTAAGAAATAGGCATACGAAGCCGGATTTGCATTCAGGTTATCACTTGATCGTACGTAGTCGCTAAAAGTCGCCGCAATATCAGCGGCTTTGAGAGTAATCTCCTTGTGCTGAGTTCCCCATTTCTTGGCCGCAACGGCAGCGCTTTCAGACTCGTCATAATTGCGATTTTCGAGTTTGATGGTGTAGGTAAAAATTTTTTCAAGACTTTGGAACTTAGACAGCACGCCCAGTACGGCATTAGAGTCAAAGCCTCCACTAAGGAAAACCCCCATGGGGACCTCGGTGGGAAAACGCTTGCGAGTGGCCTGTTCGAACAGGGAGCGGACTTTGAGGCTCCAATCTGAAAGGCTATTGCCTTGGGTTTCACCCTGTTCCGAGAGCTCCCAATACGCGTCGGCCGACTTACCTTGCTGATCAAAGAGAAGCCGGTGACCCGCTGGGACTTGGTGAACATTTTCGAAGGGGGTTTGTTCGCCTTGTACATAACCCATGGAAAGGAAGTCTGAAATGGCTTGTGAATTGAGTTTCTTTTCTGGAAGAAAAGGCAATAGAGCCTTTATCTCGGAACTAAAAAAACAAGTCTGTTCGTTTTCGAAATAAAAAAGAGGTTTTTGACCCAGGCGATCTCTCGATAGGATCAACTGCCTTTTCTGTAAGTCGTAGATTGCGAAAGCAAACATGCCTTCAAGCTGCTGTTCAAAATTTGGAATACCCAAGCTATACAGAGCCAAAACAACCTCTGAATCCGTCTTGGATTTAAAAACGTAACCCTTACTAATGCAGAATTCTCTAAGCTCAAGGTAGTTGTAGATTTCACCATTGAATGAAATACAGCTCTTTTGATCCATTGAATAGAAGGGTTGTGGCGGGCCATCAACATCCACAATAGAGAGGCGTGTGTGGGCAATATAAAAATGATCTCCGCAAACTTCACCTTCTTGGTCAGGGCCTCGGTGTCGGAGGCTCGCTTTCATAGAAGAGTAGTCAGTGCTATTGAGAGAGGCTTGCTTTGAGAATTGGATGACGCCAGCAATTCCACACATCAGGAATCATCCATTATTTTTGGTTTTAGTTCCGGCGATATAGTGGGGAATGTTCTCTTTGTTGGCCTCGTCCATTTCTTTCATTCGGAGTAGGATGGTGTCCAAATAAATCCTGTTGGCGGCGACCTGGTCAGCCAATAATCCAATCAAAATAGAAATAAAGCCGAAAGACAGCAGAATTGATGAGAGAATAAGAGATTGCACGTGGCCCGATGAGTATTCCGCAAAATAGTAATAGAGAAAGCGGACGGCCGGCACGAGCCCAGCCAAAATAAAGCCAATCCCAACAGGCATAAATGTTTTCAGAGGTTGGAACTGAGTAGATATCCGCACAATGGTGCCAACAGACTTAAAGATATACTGGAACATGCTTTTGAAAAGTCGAGATTCGCGAGTCTTTGGGTTGGTTTTGACATCAACCCAGCCAATGGAGATACCCTTTTGCTTGGCCTGAATCAATGACTCTAAGGTGTAGGTGAAGGGTGAGATAATACAAAGGCCCCGGGCGCCCAGGCGCGAATAGGCCCTGAAGCCACTCGTGGCATCGGGAATATTGGCCCTCGAAACAAATCGCACCACATAGCTACCCAAGCGCTGTAAGCGCTTTTTCAGATATGAAAAATCCTGAATGTCCTCGATCGGGCGGCAGCCAACAACAATTTGATGGCGGCCTTCTAAAATCGGATTTATCAGTTCTTGAATGTAGCGAGCATCGTACTGGTTGTCGGCGTCTGTATTTACAATGACATCCGCGCCCAGTTGGAGGCAAGCCTCAAGCCCTTTTGAAAAGGCCACGGCAAGTCCCTGATTTTCATTCAATGAGATGACGTGATCCACTCCGGCCTCGAGAGCGACGGCGACCGTATTGTCCGAAGATCCGTCATCGATAACAAGGGTTTCAATGATATCGACTCCCGAGAGATTTTTTGGCAAACAAGCCATTGTCTGTGGCAGGACCTGCTCTTCATTAAAACATGGGATTTGAATAATCAGCTTCATTTTTTTTATACTTCACCGGTTGTTTGAGACTGAGCGAAGTATTTCACTATATAGATAGGCAGTCAATTATTTCGCAGACGATAGATCTCGGAGAAGCGGCTGGCTTGCCCTTGGGGATGTGGAATCTGATGGAAATCCGACGCAGAGAGTTTAGAGAACACAGCCTCCAAACAGGGGCTTTGTGCAAAACGCTTCGAGACATAGGGGTACACGTTTTGGCTTACGAAAACGTGGGTGATGCCTGATTGTTTTAGTAAATCACAAGAGGTGGGTCTCTGGATGTTCCAATAGGCCATGTCTAGGGATTCAAATTCAGGGTAGTTGGTGCCGGTCATTGCGTAACTACCAAGTCCTCGGTGGATCATGAGCCCCCGACTGAATATCGACAAGCGCTCTGAGATCACCGGTACCCAATAGGTCTCTGGTGTTGCGATCGAGTATCGCGATTGGGGTGTTTCAATAGACTTGAAGTTGGTCAGTTCAATTTGACTATCAATGTCCATGTAGCTGTAGTTAAGGACAAGGGTGCCTTTGGGCGGAGTGTTCTCTTTTAGCCATTGCATTGCCTCGTAGTCAGAGCGTGTTATATAAGGGTAATTAAAAGTGCCATTCTTCAGCTGTATTGCGAGAAGGCACAGAAGACAAACGACTTGCGCGCCCGCTGCAGAAAAGTTCCGTCGCTGAAACCACCAAAAGCCAGCGGCTCCAAGAAGGGCGCAAAAGCCGAAATAGTATTTCATTAGATTTATCTGGACGAGCGCGTGAGCTGGAAACGGAGAGTTGTTGAACTCCCACAACACGATGGCTGAGGTGAGCAACCATGCCAAGCCAGCGAGGGGCTTAAAAAAAGAAATGCGTTTTTCGAAAAATGGCGCGCTCCACTCGATAAAACCCATACCCAATAAGAGTTTGGCAACAGATTGATTCGCCAATATTGCAACCTGTGAGTACAGGATGTTTTTCGTCCAAGGAAAAACCAGCAACACCATGGTGTCGAAACTGAAAAAAAGCATGGTCAAATAGAGTAGCACGCCCAATTTTAGGGTTTTAGTGGTTTGCCCCCAGCGCATGAGACTTAGAATAACCATGAAGCCACAGAGGCATTGAATGATCGTCGGTTGAAAGCGCAACCAGTCTCCCCAAAGTTGTGCCGCTGACAGGTTGTGCTTTTGGTCAAACATGGTGAGCACGCCTCGGGAACTTTGAATGACATCAATATTTGCAAAGTGGTAGATCAGGCTAAAACCGATGAGAGAGACAAGAGTAAGTACGCCCAGTGCAACCTTTTTTTTGTCTCGCCGCACTTGAGATCTCGCAACGAGGACTATGTAGAGGCCGAAACCAGCGCTGTACCAAATAAAAAAGCGATAGTGGAAGACAAAAATCATAGCCCAGGAGATAAAAAACCAAAGCCAGTTTTGTTTTTTGCCTTTTAAGTCCAGTAAGAAAGTCGATGCGACCACCGCCATAAAAGTGGCAAGCGTTCGGTTATAGCTACCGTCACCATATTCCCATAGGTAGGAAGAATTAAAAAAGAAAACCAACCCCGCTACAAGTACAATGTTCGGGAGCCTACGGAATTCTTTTTTGATCAATTCAAAGCAGCTAAACAAGCTGGCTACGACAGAGAAAAGACAAAGAATCATCGTGGATTCTTGAATGCCAGTAGTAAAGATCTGCTCATGAGCAGATATCAAAGATTCAAAACCGACCGTGGGTATCAAGAAAAAGTGATCAAAGCCAGCGCCCCAGGCCTGAAAGTTTGGGTACGTGCCTTGTTTGAGAAGCAATGCGAAGTACCCATACAGGCTGGCGTCTACGTCGGGGGGGGCGAGGTGTTGAGTAAAGGGCAGAGCAATCACTATCGTCGCAATAGTGAAAGTGAGTCCCTCGGCTAATAATTTTTTGAATTGTTGGTGGTTCTTAAAAAGAGAGCGCCCCCCCCGCAGTGTCATTGCAAATAGCAAAACGAGTGGAAAAACAGTCATCGTCTTTTGCATAAGTATGAGCTGAACAAAGACAGCAATTGTAAAAACGATAAAAGCTTTGGCTAGGCCAATACCGAAAAACCGCAGTTTATCGTTTTCCGCTGACAGAGGAAATCCAGCAACGGCAAACACAAAGCCAAGAGTGATAATGTGGAGGATCAGAGCAACGCCCAAGCAAAGCCTCTTTCATTGCATTTTAAAAGATTGATGATTCTCAATTTACAAGCCGGCATCCAAAATAGCAAGCAAAGCCAGGGGCTGTGAGGGACCAGAGAGACAGGTCTAGAGATTTTTTTGATGAAGTTTTTGGCCATGCTTAAAGTCAAAAAACCGGGGGATTATGAGTTAGCTGTTGCTGAAGCCCCTGGCTGTGGTAGAGTTCGACGAGCTGAAAAGCCTATCCCTGTAGTGGAGTTGTTGATCATGGAACAGAGCCCAACCACGCCCAAGACTCCTTGGAGCTTCGTCGCCTTAATGGCCTTTTTTATGTCGTTTGTGGCCTTATCTATCGATGCCATGCTGCCGGCTCTCGGTCAGATCGCGCAAGATTTACAAGTGGCAAACCCGAATGACGTACAGCTCGTTATCTCTTCAATCTTCCTTGGCATGGGCTTGGGGCTTGTGTTCTTTGGTCCTCTGTCCGACTCTTACGGGCGGAAGATCGCGATTTACCTCGGGATGGCCGTGTTTATGGTCGGTTGTGTCGCATCGATCCTAGCGAGCACCTTTGAGGTTATGCTGTTTGGGCGCCTTTTGCAGGGGCTCGGTGGTGCGGCCTGTCGTGTTGTGACTTTAGCTATGATTCGAGATCGCTTCGAAGGCAATCTGATGGCTAAAGTGATGTCCTTTATAATGATCATTTTTATATTAGTACCCGCATTGGCCCCGTCCATCGGACAGCTTATACTGTACGTTGCCGATTGGCGTGGAATTTTTGTATTCATGTTGATACTTTCTGTATTGAGTCTGGTGTGGCTGTTCCTTGGTCAAGAAGAGACCCTGGCTGTCGAGCGCCGTCGTCCGTTCTCTCTACTAGCGATTGCAGCGGGCATTCGAGAGACTGTGACCAATCGACTGGCCCGAGGTTATACGGTGGTGGCGGGTTTGATTTTTGGTGCCTTCATTGGGTATCTCAGTTCCTCTCAGCAGATTTTGCAAGTACAGTACGCCCTCGGAGACACATTTGCTCTGGTGTTCGGTTGCCTGGCCTTAACCATCGGTTTTTCCTCGTTCGCGAATTCACGCTGGGTCGACCGTGTTGGCATGGAGGTCCTTTGTCGGCGAGCTCTCACTATTCTCGTTGGGATATCGGCACTATTTTTACCCATCAGTTTGTTTTATCAGGGGCATCCGCCGCTTGCTATGTTCCTTGTTTTTCTTAGTTCGTCATTTTTCTGTTTTGGAATCCTGTTTGGCAACTTCAACACCTTGGCGGTTCAGTCGTTAGGACATATTGCTGGTGTCGCGAATTCGGTGATTGGTTCACTGCAAACTCTGATCTCCGTCATTTTGGGCGGAGTGATCGGTAGCTATTACAACGGCACTGTTTTGCCACTGGTCTCGGGCTTTTTTATCCTCGGTCTCTGCTCTCTCGTGATGCTGATACGCTTGCTGCGGCAGGATAGTAATTTTTCATAAACTTATAGAACGATTATGTAGGCACACACCTGTGGAGTCATCCTTACTCAAGCAAAGGCTCTTCCATTGCCCATTTGCACCAACCATGGCCAAATGTCTGCAGCGCTCGCATTTAGCAGAGTTTTATGATCGACGTGCCAAAAAGGTCTCTCTTTCAAGTGATCGCCTGGGATGGGTTGCATGGTGGCCTTTCAACAAATTATTTTAATTTTTGAATCACTTGGTCCAGTTTACCTAAAAACCGGGATCGGTCTTGCTTTGTCATAGCCGAGGGACCGGTGTTCTTTTGACCCAAGTCTCGAAGGTGAGAAGCGAGCTCTCTTGAAGCTAGCGTGCTGCCAATGTTCTCTGCATCGTGCTCATGGCCCTTCGGTCCGAGAACGCGAGCTTTTTTTTGCAAAGCACGCTCTGCCAATAAAAGGTCCGAGGTGATCAAGATATCGTCGGTGTCAATGTGCTCAATGATCCAATCATCGGCGGCATCAAAGCCACTGTCGACCACTTCCATTCGAATTTTTAAACTCATGGGAATATTGATGTATTGGTTGGCAACCACAATAACCTGCAAGTCGTAACGATTGGCGACTTTGTAGATTTCATCTTTCACAGCGCAGCCGTCAGCGTCGATGTAAATATCTAACACGAATCCCTCCGAATCTTGTAAGCCGCTCACACCTAATCTTTAGCGTAGCTGTGGGTTGATTTATTTACGTCCCTCTTAGGGTTTCGCCACTTCACTACCGGCAGAGTAAAAGGTTGAGGGCGAGTTTTGATTGTTGTACTCGGTACTAATCCAGCTGGCATCGATAACGGCGTTGGAGACTCTCATTTCATCAACAATGCCATCAGGGGCACGGTTGGTGGCATTACTGATACCAACCAAGTGATATAGGCTGTACCAACCACCACTGAGAGTGCTTGGGGTGCCCGCCACTCCATTTTCATACAGAGTCACGTTACCGGTTCCCGAGTCGAACACAAAAACAAGGTGCTTCCAGACGTTGAATGTCGATGAGGAGCTCACAGCGATGGCGCTGTTACGACGGATATTGATCGAGTTGGTGTCGACATGACGCATTCCATTTGGGTACCCATTGGACCCGAAGACTGAACCATAGTTCCCGCCCCCTTTGGATCTTGGATAGTACCACAAGGACACTGATTTAAAATTAGCGCTGGTTATCACGGATGAAAAATTAATACGTCCATTGCCGTTATAGCTAGCCCCTTGACCAATCTTTGCGGCGACGAGGGTGCCTCCGCTGGAGCCCGTCGTCGTTGTGGTGGCGGCAGCGTCAGCAGGAGTTAGAGAGGTCATATGATAGACATTGCGATACGCTGACCAAGTCGTTGCATCATTCGTCTCAGTGGCGGATGCATATCCGTAGTAAATATAAACAATTGTGGGGGTGGTATCATCGAGCGATGGAACTTTAACCCACAACTCCATTTGGGAGGCACCGGTGTCGATGCGCTCCAAGTCGCGGTTCAGTTTGGTGAGGCCATCGTCCTCAGTTACCACAATATCGCTGCCATCCGCTTTGACATTTGTGAAGAAAGAGGCCGGCAAATGGGTCTCGGTGATCAGCGCTGGAAAGCCAGCCAAGGTCGTACTGACCTGACTGGGGCTAAAAATAACTTTCACCCGATATCCCCAGTTGGTGTTGTACCACCCGTCTGCACAGGCCGAAACGGCAACTCCGGCGGGAGGATTATTGTAAAAGGCCGTCCACTCAGGCGCTGTTCGTGTTGGGACAAAAAGGCTGTTGGCGAGAATGTTGTATACGTCTTTGCAAACACCGTGTTCAGTGATCTCCAGAGAAACACCGCTGCCCACAGAGTACGAATTCGCTGCATGGAGAAGGCCGTGAGTAAATAGTGTGATCATGCAGAAGATAACAACTTTCAATTTATGGAGACCAGACAACATAGTTGAATCATAGAGCATTTTTAGGAAAACAAGAAGGGTGATTGGCGATTTCGCCTTAGAATTTTCAGGTGCTCCGAGGGCTGCTCGTAGGCAGGGGCTTGGCTGCATCGTCCCATTGGTTAAAATAAATTCAGTGCCCAGAAAATTGTTTAGTTCTGCTGAGGGTAGGTGACCTCAATGGAGGTTCCCGCAATATGGACATTCCCTTGCGAGGAGTCGATTTTTTCTAAAATTAAGGTGAACAATTTATCTTTCGTTCCCCGTCGCATTTTAAAGTCGGTAACATATCTGAGAGTGAATGAGGCCCAGTTTTCATCGGCAACCAAGCTCACGGTGCTGTCGACCCGAGCGTCCTCAATCGCATATTTCTTGACCATCGATTTCCATTGCGCCAAAGACTTAGCCTCGTAGTCATCCAGAAGTTCATCGGCGCTTTTCTTTATCAGACTCCTCGCCATTGCTAGATCGGACCCGTACTTTATAGGGATAACAATTTCATCCCACACAAACGGGAAGTCTGCCGAATAGTTGTAGACGGCTTGTTTAAAGACAGAACTATTGGGAATGCGAACAATGCGACCGTTGTATAGATCTCCATTGACCCAGTCACCAATTTCCATAAGCGTGGTGCGGAGCATACCCACGTCGATCACGTCGCCCCGAATACCGCCCAGAAGAACTCGGTCACCGACGTGAAACACTCGCCCAAATGTGATCGCGAACCAGCCAGCAAAACTGGCTATGACTTCTTGTAAAGCAAAAGCGACACCCGCACCAGCCACCCCAAAGGCAATAGAGACATTTCCGAGTTTGTCACTAAAGACAATGCCGGCAAGTAGAAGACACACGAGAAAGTTAAAAAAACCAAAAAATTTCTTTGCACGGTACCGAGAATTCGTATCGGAGATTTGGCGATTGATAGCCTTCTTGATAAGACGATTTGCAAAACCAACAACAATGAATAAAAGAAGAAGCACAAATATCTTGTTTACAGTGGGGTCAGAAACCCATTCTTCTAGAACACTTGTATACTGATCCATTGGGACACCTCTTCCACGTTGCCTAGATATGGTTGCCATGTTGTCGAAAAACCAAAGGCCGACTTTAAACATGAGCATCGATGGAACAGACTTACCTGATGCTCGTCCGATTTGCTAATCACTTTTTACTGGTCGCGTAATCGTTCGACCAAACAATCCCTACTGAGTCGTTTCATGGTGGGCAGTCTCTTTAAGAACATCGTTCACCCATGAAGTTGAAGGGCGTCGCGTCACCATCCAGTAAAAGAGATTGAGCCTATGAAGACGCTGAACACGGCGCTTCATGGGGGTCGCCGGGAATTCAAAGTCAACTACGGTAAGGCTTCTCACTGTACTCTAATCTTGCTGACAATTGGCCTTATCAATGATGACCTTTTAGAGACACAAAAACCGAAAACCAAAAAAGTAAAGTTTGAACGAGAACCGGACTGAAGGACTCTGTAGGGAAAAGTGCGAAGGGATTGAGGATTTAGATTATGATGGTGGGTAATAGAAGTATTTTTCTGATAGATGCAGTAGGTGCTCTTGCTAGCACCCTTCTTTTAGGTGTAGTACTTCCCTCTCTTCAAGATCTGATTGGGATGCCGGTTTCGAATCTGTATTTTTTGGCACTTTGTGCCGCCAGCTTTATGCTCTATTCTCTGTTTTGTTTTAAATTTGCCGACCATAGAAACCCCAGGTGGCTTAAAGTTTTAATGGTAGTGAACTTAGGTTACTGTTGTTTGACCTCGGCGCTGGTGTTGTATCACTTTGCTGAGATGACTGTTATAGGAATAGTATACTTTGTGATAGAAATCGTTGTTATCCTTGCATTGGTCACTTACGAAAACAAAGTGAGCGCGCGAGGGACAGTACCTCTCACATAAAGCCCAGTCACGATCGAACGGCCATTCACGGTTTGAGCTCCGATCGAGACTTCCTTAGGCGGGAAGGGTTAAACTAGCCATGAATTATTGAACTTTTGGGGGAGATTTTGGGAACTGATAAAAATCAAATTGCAGAGGTCTTTCAGGCGTATCCGCCTCCTTTTCGCAAAAAGCTTGAGAGGCTTAGAAAGATTATTTTAGACGTTGCAAAAAATCACCCCGAGATTGGCGAGCTCGAAGAGACACTGAAGTGGGGAGAGCCAAGTTTTCTTCCGAAAAAGAAAAATGTTGGTACGACGGTTCGAATCCACTGGTTGAAGTCGAAACCAGCCCAGTGTGGAATTTATTTTAATTGTAACACCACCCTCGTTTCTAAGTTTAGAAGAAAATTTGGCAAGACCTTTCGGTATGAGGGGAGAAGGGCCATAGTTTTCGGGAAAGATGATGACATTCCCGTTGATGAAATCAAAGAGTGCATTTCCCTGGCCCTGACGTACCACTTGAATAAAAGGAACACAAAAAAATCGAAGCATTAAGGGTTCCTTAGGATATGCACCCGACCCAGGTTTTTTTTAGAAAATTTGGACGGACTAAAGTTGTCGAAAGGTAGCGAAGTGACGGTGTGTTTGTTAAGAGATCTTCTCGAAACCTCAATCTCTGAGCTTTTTACCTCATCATCTATCTACATGTGACGAACGCTGATCCCCTCACTCGCCAAAAACGCGGTTTCGATAATGCGGTTCTCCCTTGTTTCTTTTTTCTTGGCAGATTTAATCCAGTACAGGATCTCGTGCTTTATACTCTTCGAAAAGCCATCAAAGTTCTCGCGAGCCCTAGGGTAGCCGTTGAGCTCAGAAATCAAGTCTTTCGGAAGGATCAACCGATCAATCTCATCTAAAAAGCTCCAGCTACCATCTTTCTTGGCGCGGTCGATGACTTCTTGCCCTGCGGAAGTCATATGGCCCGCTTTGGTCAGTCGAGAGACTTTCTGTTTGTTTATAAGCGACCAGACACTGTTCTTCTTGCGTTTTGAAATCAGTCTCATTGTCCGGTGGTCGTCGAGCTTCTTTATAAGGCCATCAATCCAGCCAAAACACAAAAGCTGATCAACTATGTCCCCCCATGGGAGGTAAAAATTAGGTTTGGATTTTTTATGAGACACGAGCCAAACACTTTGTTCTTGCAAGAAGTGACTTGCAAGCCAGTATCGCAATTCTTGACTCGACCTAACTTCTACTTTTTCTAAGTATTTCATAATTCCAACTACATATAGCACTATTAATAACGGGTATGGTGAAGGTTCCTAGCAATTCGCAAGTTCTCATAATACAAGGTAGAATGTCACTATATCAAAAAAATAAGTGATTTTCCTAAAGACCATGCTTCTTAGGAAGCACTACAAAAAAGACAAGCTCGACCCCGAATGCTTTGAAGCCCTCAAAAAGGTAGTCAAGTGGTCAGCATAGGAGATGTATCTGTGAGAATTCCGCTATTTTTGTATTTCAGCGGCAGAGGGTTGTAAGGCATCCCCAATCGTTTCTATTTTTTTTTGTTTTCGTCTTTCTTCTATAAGTTTCATCTTTTCAGGGCTGTCTGCCATTTCAAAGTAGTAGTTCAGTCGATAATTCTTTTTTTCATTGGCTTTGTAGCCACTTTTTTCAAGTTCTGATCGTATATACTGGCCGATTTGTTGAGCTGCTCCGTCTTGGATTTTCGCATCCATATAAAGTTTGCTGATTGATTTCTCCCACTGACCCATTTGCTTCATGGATACGCATGGCATGTCGCCACTTTCCTCAAGAAAGCCCACAATTTTATCTTGATAACTAGAATAAAAGAGTTTTCGTCGCTCATTATAGTCGGGAACTATGTCGTTGTAGTAAACGGTCATAATGGATATTAAGTCTTTGTTTTTTAAAAATTTGACAAGCCCTCTTTGTTTTATCACTTTAAGAAAATCTCCACCTGTGGTTAAGGTGTCGAAATTGACATCAATATGGTAGGAGCAGCCCTTCTCTTCTTTCTTTTTTTCAATTTTAAAAGGTTCGATGTATTTAAGGGGTTTTTCTTCAGGTAAAGTCTTCATAATTTCTGCAAGATTGAACTTTAGCTCCCGTTTTAAGGATAAGTCCTCTTGGTATTGATCAAAGTGGAAGGCAAAATAGACACCAACGAATATAAAAATAGCGTCTGTTATCTTGTCTGTAATAAAACCCATGGTTTCCTTCTATAAAAAACTATCTATGTTTTAATCGACACTGATAGAGCTGTTAAATTCTTTGAGCGACTACCCCAAAGGGTGTCAGTGGCCCGACCACTCAAAATAGAGGTCATCAAAGGGGTTGCCGCCGTCATCCCGAAAGAGCCCTCCTGCTGGATCAAAGCGGACCGCAGCCGACCAACTGATGTCTCCGTCCTCTCCATTCTCGTCTCGTCCGTCTTGAGACTTGTGCATCAGGGACCCGAGTATTCGTCCGTCAAGGTTCACTAATAGAAAAAGGCTTGTCACTTCTTCTTTTCCATGAGCTACGAAAGGGCTTTGCTCGATTCCCTCACGACTGACTTCCCGATCAAAGGTTACCATGATTTTCTCAAAATAAAGCTTGTGCTCAGGGGCTGCGATCAGGGAGCGGTCAAAATCAAAACCCAATTCGGTATAACGGATGACGCTTGTTTCAAGGGGCAGATCTTCATCGGCGATGTATTCCAACTCATTTAAAATTTCTGCTTGTACTGTTCGGCTTAAGTTGCCCCAAGAGCTTGCAGGGGCAACCTGATCCAGCCGGGCATTCGAGGTCGGCAATAGACCAAAAAATAGGGCGCAAAAGATCATAAGATTTTTCATTAAAGACTCCTGTTTGGGCTTCTAGATCAAGCCCTTGGTCATTGAACTAGACATGTGCCAAACATCCTCTCTCAAGGCAATCCTGGAGCTTGAGAAGGTAAATATTGCAAGTCTCTTTCCATGGGGCCAATGAGTGGTAGGAGAATCACAATCGAGATCATGGCTCAGCTCTGTTTCATTTTGGGGCGGAAAGGATCAAAGCGATGGACGTTTTCGACTTATTTAGGAAAGGCCTCTAGTTTTTTCACTGAATCTAAATCGACCTCCCAGTTCGCCTTGCTTGCCATAAAGATATGAGCCGTTGGCTTTATCGAGACACTGGCATCGAGACTGCCAGCGGGAGCGACTAAAAGCTTTCCTTCCATTTGAACACTTGGCAGAGGGGACCCGCAGTTTGAGCAAAAGCTCTTGTTGTGTCTTGTGCCAGGTAAGTTGAAGGAACTCACTAAATCTTCGCCAGACAACCATTGGAGTTTGGCCTTAGTAGAAAACAAGTTTGCGGCGTGAGCGGACCCAGTGCCTTTTTGGCAGTGCCTACAGTGGCAAAGAAAAAAGCTTTCAAAATCTCCTTCGACACTGAAAGACACTTTTCCACAGAGACATGAACCTTTTGCTGTCTTATCCAAAACTCACCTACTTCCTGCTCTGTAATACACACCCGGTTGCCTTGTTAATTTATTTTCATCATTGAGTGCGCTTGGCCATCGACGAGCCGTCGAATGACCTTTCCAGTGGCTGTTTAAGACTAGCTCTGCATCCGAAGCGCTGTCACTAGAAAGTCACTGAGGATCAAGAAAAACGATGGCGTCAGGTGTATAGGACTTTGAATGGATTTAGCTATTGAGTGGCGGCTGTCCGTTTGAAGCACTCAGCCCACCGTCGACGGGCAATACAACTCCATTAATAAATTCGGCCTTATCAGAGGATAAAAAATAGATCGCTTCGGCGATGTCATTGGGTTTGCCAGGGCGTCCCATGGGGATTCTTTCCATAAATTTATCGTAAAGCTTTTGATTTTCTTGAATGCCATCGGCCATCGGAGTGTCGGTCATTGTGGGTGCTACAGCATTGACCCTAACTTTGGTTTTTTGAAAATCTAGGGCCAGGGCGCGAGTAAAATTAGATACGGCACCCTTTGAAGCGTTGTATGCGAAGGCTCCCCAGTCTCCGCCCAGTCCAGAAACGGAAGACAGATTGACTATTGACCCTCTACTTTCTGTGAGATGGGGCATACAGTATTTGCTCATCAAAAACACGCCAGTGGAATTTATATTTTGAACCTTATTCCAAGCTTCTAAGTCGACCTCATCAATTGAACCCATTTCCCCAACCCCCGCATTATTAACGAGAACATCAATACCACCAAAGGTCTTCTTGGTTTCACCGATCACTTTTTTAACATTATCAAGTTTGGAGATGTCGGCACTCACTATCAGAAATTTTTTGGACTCCCACTCATTTGAAACTTTCTTTAGCTTTTCTTCGGTTCGACCAACCAACACCACATTGAAGTCCTCACTATAGAACAATTGTGCGCAAGCTTTGCCTATTCCTGACCCGGCACCGGTAACGATTACAGTTTTTTGACTCATAAAATCGACTCCTCAATATGAAACAGAAGATAGTAGGTCGAGCGATAGAGTAAATCTTTGTGTGGTTAAGATGAGTTTACTATTTCTACACAAGTCAGAGAAGTCTCCAGGGGCGCTGCGACTCCTGTGTAACCCAACCCTAATGCTCGCTGGCGTGAACCCAGCTCATCAGGGTCACTGAGGCTAAGACCAAGGAGATGCCAGCCAGGTGAATGGGGTAAAAGGTTTCATCTAAAAGAACGTAAGAGAGCAGTAGCGCGGAGATTGGCATTATTGACATAAATCCAGCAGCCGTTGAGCCTTCGGCCTTAGATAAGCCCGAATACCAAAGGGCCGAGCCAATCCCAAGAGTCCCAAGGCCCCACCAGCCCAGGCTTATCCACGTTTGCAGGCTGATCTGGGTCCATGGGATGTCACCAAAATCAAAGAAGGCCAGAACTAAAAACAAAGGGATGGATAAGGTCGAGGCTAGAAACGTCACAAGCAGGGGGGCAATAGAGTCCGTCACCTTTTTTCCAATCAAGGTGTAGGCGGCTTCGCAACAAATAGCTAAGAAGACCAATCCTGCGCCGAAGTAGGATTGGGCGTTTTGGGTAAAACCAAATTTCTTACCAAAAAGGTTTACGATAAAAAGGCCTCCCACACCTAGGAGCAACGAGATAATTCTTCTTTTGCCCAGTGGCGACTTCAAAAAAAGATAAGAGGCCAGCCCGGTGAGCGCCGGAGTTACACTCATGATTAAGCTACCGACCACCCCGGAGACCATCTTCATGCCCCAAATAAGGAAGACGGTAAAACCCACCATTCCAAATATTGAGATCAATGAAATAAATCCCCAGTTTTTTTTGTCTATCTCACGAATATCTTGGATTAACTCTTTGGCTACAAATGGCAAAAGAAAAAGAGATCCCAGGACAACTCTAAAAAACGAGGCCGTCAGAATAGGCAGTTCATTGCCAATTAATTTGCTAATTGGAGTCGCACTGCCAAAAAAAGCCATTCCTAAAAATAAGTAGAGAGCACCCAAGTGGGAGTCTTTGACAACTTTTGAAATAAACACCTCAATTCATTTGTCGTTCATCTTCTAAAAAAGCAAGTTCGGGAGATCTTGCCTGTCATCTATTTTTCACGGTTTCGTTTTTGGACCAATGTTGCCAAGGCCATTTACCAGTCAGTTCGACCTCAAGACTAAAGCTTAAAAAAGTGCGGATGATGACTACAATTGCTAATACACCTACTGTCGAAAAGTTTAAATCAACGGCGACGGTGTGTATAATATCGGCTGCAACTAAAAACTCTAGACCTAGCAGGATACCTCGCCCCAGCCTTTGGCGCATCGAGTGATAAACCTTCTCCGATTCAAAATCTCGAACTAATTCATAGGCGCCATAGCTGAGAGCGTAAATGGACAAAAAGACGATGAGTCCAATACCCATAAGCTCAATAACACTAGCGGCCCATTCAGCGAGGGGCTTTATAGATTCCGGCGTCATTGGTACTGGATAATGCGAATAGCAGATGAGTTCATGATAATCGTTGTTAGGAAAAGTGTAGAAATCTAAACGATCCGTTCGCCTCTGCCAAGCCGCTAAGGCGATTGAAGCTCACGCGTAGAATGGGTTTGAGGGTGGGGAGGGTGACGAAATGGTTCTCGAATGTCGATGCACTTGTCGTCGAGATCAGGTCGCTTAGCCTATTTTGTAGCCTCAGACTGCACTGAAGAGCGCATTTTGTTAAAAAGCTTTAATACAAAGACAGCCATCGCCCCGATGATAGCGCCCACAATTAAATTTTGTATGTGCTCGTTAATATAAAGCGGCAAATGAAACGTGTGAACAATGATACCACCACCCACAAGTAGCATCGCTAAAGTGCCAACAATGCCTAATAATCTCATTATATAAGGCATGGACTTCACGAAGACCAGACCCGTTCTCCTCAGTCCCTTATTGATTAGGTAAAGGCCAAAATCATCAATTTTCACAATTACAGCGACCAGCCCATAGATTAAAAGAGACGCGGCTAAGCCGACGGCCGCTAAGGTTATGATTTGAGGTAACATAGAGCCAGACAAAGTGCTTTGAGCTATGACAATGATTTCAATAGATAAAATAAGGTCTGTCCGAATGGCGCCATTGACCTTTTCTGCTTCAGAAAATTTTTTTAATGCTTGCTGATTTTTAGACTTCGTATGAAGTAACTTGTGAATGACTTTATGAGCCCCCTCGTAAGAGAGGTAAATCCCACCAACCAACATAATCCAAACGATCAGCGGCGGATATAGAAAGCTGAGAGCCAGAACTCCTGTGACCCCGTAAACTTTGTTAAGCAGTGAGCCCAAAAAGATGGCTTTGACCATCGGAAGCTCTCTGGCGGGGCTGACACCCTTTACAACACCGGCATTGACCGCCAAATCGTCAGACATTAGGGCGCTCGTCTTTTTGATTGCGACCTTACTCATGACCGCGACATCATCTAAGGTCGTAGCAATATCGTCTAATAAACTCAGTAAACTAAACATAGACCCAGATCCTAACGGTAAACGAGACAATTTGTCTACAAACTGTCGTCGAGTTGACCGGCCGGATTACTAAATGCAAAACAATAGAAACTTATCATTCGTTCTCGGTGTTACTTTCCCGCCAATATCCATATTCCAATACTAATAAACAAAGTTCCGCTGACCCATTTGATATGCTGCGGACTGATAAACTCGCCGAGGTATTTTCCGGCGACCACACCAAGAACTCCCGCAAAAGACAATGCCAAAACGACAGCAAGCAAGACAGACGTCGTGGACTTAGAGCCTGCCGATGCTGCGAGAGCGGCAAATTGAGTTTTGTCGCCCATCTCTGCTACAAAGATCATGGTGAATGTCGTAAAAAAGACCTGCCAGTCCATATTGCCTCTTGCCTCGTGACCATAATTTATTAGGTGAAAGAATTATCACATAAACGCACACGATAGTATCAAATAGGAAGTATGTTGGCAGCTCGATTCTTCATAATCCACTGTTACCATATTATTTTGTGTCGCAGGGGCATTGATAAGTTCTCAAGTTCAGCCGAATTGAAGTTTGCCCATCGGTGAACGACTGAGGCCCGGATTGATAGCAGGATCTCGCTAAGCTTACGGTGCGAGGAATGCTTAATCATCATCTCCATGCGTCTCGTCAGTCTTTGTATCTCTCTTGATCGGAGGGGCGCCAGAGCCGTTTTGGTCAGTCACGTAGGCCTGCGCAGCCCCATGGACATAGACAAGCTCTCCGCCGCTGTGACCCACTCGGTAACCCAGGGCCAGTAAAACAAGCTGTCCGACGAGTAGCACTCCGATAATTGGCTTGGTTAGAGTGTTTGCCACGGGCAGTAGTATAGAAAGAGACATTATAAATACGACCACCGTGCCAATCATAAATGCTTCGGCTTTTTCCTCATGCTTTTCAATGACAGATTCAGCAATGACCCTTTCGACTTTATGCTCTTCTTCTTCGCCTGTTTCGAGAGCTGCATAGCTGGTACCCACGAGAACTAAGTGCAAAAAAGTCAGTAGAATGAGTGCTGGTCGCCCCACGAAGCCCTGAAAACGCAGAAAGGCCATGAAGATTGTGACGATGGGCAGCAGAAAAACAATACCCATGGGTAAGTGAACAATGGCAGGGTGAAGGGGTAAATTCTCAAGCATATTAAGCTCCTTTGAGTGTGTTCCGAGGCTAGAATACTCAAAGTGACCGCTTTCAGAAATTGGCGAAATGACCTAAACCGTTGATTATTCACTTTTTAGGAGGTTTGTTATAAGAACGGACTATGAATGAATCCTATTTTGTAGTCTTAATCTTGCTTCTGATTTCTGTTCTTACAGGGGTGGACTTAGTAAGGGACCTTAGTGAAGGGGTGAGTCTCAGTCACGCTCTCCTTGAGACTATGATTATTACTCTTTGCTCGCTCGGCATTTTTATTTTCATATGGAAAATAAGGAAAGACAAAAGAGACCTTTCCGTTTCTTTGGGACAAACGCGTGAAGACCTTAATTACTGGAAGAAGCGTTCAGCCTCTTTCATTGAAGGCTTGTCTTTGGAGATCGAAAACCAATTTAGTGAATGGAAATTATCTAAAAGCGAAAAAGACATTGCTCTTATGCTAATCAAGGGGTTTGCCACCAAAGAAATTGCTGCCTATCGAAAAACAGCTGAAAAGACCATTCGGGTTCAGACCTCTTCAATTTATAAGAAAGCCCAAGTCGCTAATCGCAATGAGCTGGCGGCCTTTTTCTTAGAAGACTTACTGATACCAACGGATCGATAAATTTATATTGCAGGGGTGGACACGGTTGTTTTCCTTGCAATTGTCTTAGATTATATTGGAATACAAAAGAATGTCATGGGCTCCCTGGTAAAGCGTTACCGGTGATCGTGACAGAAAGCTTTTAATAAGAGGTGGCTTTTTTACTCAAAGGAGCCAATGTCCCTTTCGTTATTTACGATTTCATTAAAATGTCTATTCTAATTTCGGTTCTAATTTTTAACGTAGCCCGGATACAGGTCTATTTTCCAGCGGAACGCACTAAAAAAGTCTTGGCCAGGCTTTAGTCGAAGTAGGTGTCACTTTTTATATAAATATCGAATATCTGAGGGGGGAACGGTTGGGTTCGCGGTAAAAATCGAGGCTTTATATATAATAATCACTGTTCTTAATAAATTATTAACAATTTTATTCCGATAGCACAATTATGATCTTTCGAAGTCAAAGTGTAATTGGAATTGTTGCGGCCACTATTTTTTTTATTATTCTGCTGGTATCAGCTGATGCTCAGGCTCTCTCTCTTTTGTGGAGCCCCTTTAGTTTCCTGCTGGTTTTTGGGGGTACTAGCATAGCGAGCTTTTTATCGCACCAGAATGTGAGCTTCAGCCAATTTTTTCACTCCCTTCAGGGATTTTTTATGGATGACCCTTCTACTCGCCAGGCCTGCAAAGCCTTTCTTCGTTTGTCGAGTCAGGTTCAAGCAAAAAATTTACGCGAAGTGGAGGATGAAGTAAAAAAACTGAAGATTCCCTTTCTGCGAGCGGGTTTACAGTTAGTTGTCGATCGTGCCCCTTCTGATGACATTGTAAAGGTCCTGTCAATTCGAATTAATCGTGCACAGGAATATGGACAAATGGAAGCCAATGTCTTTCACAGTGCTGCCACCTATGCTCCTGCCTTTGGAATGCTGGGGACCTTGATTGGCTTGTTGGGAGTGTTAGGAAATATTGGCTCCGGAGATCTATCTCAAATTGGAATTCAAATGGCTATTGCTTTAGTCACAACTTTTTATGGGATCCTACTGGCGAATCTCGTTTTTCGTCCTATGGCTGTACAGCTTGAGAGACGAGTGGAGCATCAGGTGTTTGTCATGAAAGTTTTGGCAGAGTGTGTTCTGTTTTTAAATATGGGCAAATCAGCTGGCGAGATTAAAAGTCTTGTCCTTGATCTCACCGACTTTAAGGAGGATGAACTCAGTGAGCAAGCTGCCTAAAGATATTTCCTTACACAAGTTTAATCAGTTCGACTCAACACCCAAAAGCGAGAAGCCGGGGGAACGTTCCTGGCTCCTTTCCTATTTGGACTTGATGACGTTACTATTGGTCCTATTTGTAGCCCTTATAAGCAAGGCAACTTTAGATCCCCATCCAGCAAGGCCGGGTAGCGATTCTATCGGGGGCAGTGATGGTGGATATGGAGCCGTGGACCCTTTTGAACAGCAGATGTTAGAAAAGCTAACCGAAGGTGGCAGTCAGAACTCTCTTTTAGACGGTTTGGAAAGTTATTTTTCAGGGAGTCATCTTGTTGACATTAAGAGATCAGAGGACGCGTTTATATTGAGCCTGTCTAATAGTTTGCTTTTTCAACCTGGAGAGGCCCGTCTTGAACCTCGAGGGTCTAAATTTTTAAAGAACATTTCCTTCGCTCTCAAGCAGCTGAGCGGGAACATACAAATCGAAGGGCATGCGGACTCTGATTCCATACAAAGTGTTAAGTTTCCCTCCAATTGGGAATTATCTTCAACCCGAGCAGCCACTGTGGCCCGCGCGTTACAGGGAATGGGAGTCTCGAAAGAAAGGCTCTCGGCCATCGGCTATAGTGACAGTCGCCCCATTGGGCCAAACACCACGGAGGCGGGCAAAAAGAAAAACCGTCGTGTTGTGATCAATATTAAAATTCAATAATTTTTTGCAACAAATTTTAGCAAGCGTCAGGGGGCTGTGAAATTCAGCACTGAGGACTCCCTCAGGTGAGAGTCGACAGGGCTCGGGGGTGTATCGGTAAATTTCAAGTATTGGAGTGAGGCGGGAGGCCCATAAAACAGCGCAATCGTGAGATCAGTAAAAAGTCATTGATTTCGTGATTTAGGTAGCCTCAAGTTAAGAGAATAAATAGAATGGAGGTGAGAAAAACCTTAAACTTTAAAACGACTCTTATTGGGGGAATCAGTATGACTACGATGAAATGCGATATGTGTGAGCAAGAGTTTTCAGCAGAAAGTTTTGAAGAGTGGTTCAAGCAGATGCAGGAACACTACATGAAGGACCATAAGGATTTCATGGAACAAGCGAAAAACAAAACTAAAGAAGAAGGCATGAAGTGGATGGCAGAGATGAAGGCGAAGTTTGACGCTCTCTGAGAAAACCAGATGGATTGATCAGTGATTTCACCGATCTATTTGCCGTTAAGGACTGGTGCATGAAAAAGTATCACAAGCTATTACCCCATCGAGAAGTTTTAGAGATTCTACCTTCTGTATACTCGGTGACGGGGACGATGAGACTATTTGGCCTGTTTCAGTACTCTAGGAACATGGTGATTCTTAAAGAGGGGTCTGATTTAGCGATAGTTAATCCAGTCAGAGTTAACGAATTTGAGCTCAATAAAATCAGAAAACTTGGAAACATTAAGCATATCTTTAAAATTGGCCGTCTCCATAGCGTAGACGTGCCCTTTTATATGGATAAATTTTCTCCCAAGTTGTGGGTGTCAGAAGGTGACGATGCGTTGCCAGAATATAAGGCTGACTATTTTTTTAATGAGTACAGTGTACTGCCATTTATGAAGATAAAAGTCATTCCGATTGCTAGCTCCAAACTGCCAGAAACCATTCTCCTTGTTCTTAGCGATGGCGGCTGCCTGTTGTCTTGCGATGCTTTTGTCAATATGACTACAGACCCTATGGCCAATTGGTTAACCGGAAAATTGTCCAAGCTTCTTCCGCAACCCACGTTCATCGGTCCAAATTGGATAAAGCTCGCAAAGCCTCCGAAAAAAGAAATGCTTCAGGTATTAGATCACAAGTTTAGTCATCTGGTCTCCGCTCATGGTCCACCGGTTCTAAATGATGCTTATGAACAACTCAATCAATACTTAAAGGCCTATTACTGAGAAGCAATTTTGAAGCCACCATTTTGTAAAATCGTGCCGGCGAATCGATTTCTCCTGGCACTGTCAGTTTATTTTGAAGCTCCAGTGACTGTCATCGAGAAGTCATCGGTCGTGGGTTAGTTTTGAATAGTTACAAGCTTGCCACTCATTTCGTCAGATTCAATGGGATCATAGACTTTATCCATAAAATCGAGCATTTCCTCTGTGACCTCAAAAGAGTAGCTGTCGCCCTTTTCATTATTTCTTTTTTGCACTCTTTCCCAGCGGGTCGGGCGGTCGACATCCAGAAAGTGAACTTCAAAAGGAACTTTGGCAGAATCTAGAGCTGCATAAGTTTTCTGTCGCCATTTTAAATTTACAAATCCGATATCAAGAATCGAAGGAACTCCAATCTCAGAGAGCTGGAGGCAGGTTTTAACCATTCGCTTTTCGCACCTAGCTGTGCGCTCTAAGGCCCAAGTAGCATCTTCACCAGGTGTTTGATCCATCCAAAAAAGATCGGTCATCCAAACATCTGTTGAGAACACAATTGCATCTTTTTCTTTTGCTAGTTTTTTAGAGTAAGTTGTTTTGCCCGCTCCTGGCAGGCCGCCAACGATGTATACCATTACATTTCTCCTTAGTGTTTAGCGCCCTTAATAATTAGCCACAAACAAAGGGCAAGTTCAACAACAACTGGAACGACCATCATTACGGCGAGCTTAGGGGCTAAGTTTGGTGCTAAGAAGTGAACGATTGAATCAGTAAAGTAGACAAGGGCTGCCAAGCCGACACCATAGCCTAAGAGGTTTGGGAAGAGTGGAGACTTTAAAAGTAGGTAGCCCATGACGGCGCAATTGAAGCTAAAAAAGACCTGACTAATGAGGTATCCATACTTGTGACTGCTCATAAAAAATAGTACCTGCTCATTGACTTGTCCTTCGCCCCATCCCCCTTGAGTGGCTACGGCTAGAAGCAGGAGGGGGCTGAGGTGGTTGAGTGAATTCATACCAATGATGGCGGCTTGTCCAAGCCTAAAAAATGCGGCCAGGGTCGACAAGACTTCACTCACTGGCCTTAAAAGATAAAAGAACAGCACGGCTACGACGATATCGGATATCACCATAAAAAGGTCACCGATTAAGCCAAGGCGAAAAAGGAGTTCAGAGTTCTGAATGTTATTGGCTGTCGCGGCGGCATCCTGAGGCACGACTAGACTTATTCGCACAAAGCCTTCGCTGAAAATGCCACAGACGATGATGATTAAATAAAACATTCCTGCGATGCGGGCCAGTTTTTTATTGTCAAATTCAGATGTGATAGTCGTCATTGACAGTTCTCCTTACTAACCATAAGCCGATTAAAAAACGGTATGATTAAATAAGACATCAGTAAAACAATAATTCCGACAGACACAAAAATATTCTCTATCTGTGATGTTGTCATTTTGCCGACCTCTGGCGGAATAAAATAGACCAGGGGGACAAGTGAAAAGTAAGTCACAGCTGCCATTAAATGTTTTTTCACTTCACATCGAATTTTCATTTCGTGTTCCCTTGTTTTTGAATCAGGACCAGTTTGAGATCCTCTTTTGCAGATATTTTAACATTTTCAAAAATATTCAGGTCTCCTTCGATAAGGTCTTCGTTGCCGTTAGCATTTGCCTGCCCCTCGGCGAGGTAAGTCATCACTTCTGATTCCATGGCAAACGATTCTCCTTTTTTAAGAATTAAGAAATCAACAGTCGTGGAGCTTGAAAATGTTTCTTTCTGATCTTCAGGTCCGCCATAGATCCTAGTGACTCCATTCTTGGGACTATAGAATTTATAAGATGCTGGCAATCCCCTTTCTTCCGGGAGCGCCCAGATCTGAAGAATTCTATTGTGTTTTTGATCAGGATTCTTTTCATTGTGACTGAACCCTTCTCCGCCCGCTCTCTGAACTTGAATGTCCCCAGTGTCTAGATTTTTTCCATGCTCGAGTGATCCCTCATGGGCCACTCGCCCATCAAGGATGACGGTTATAATGTCGACCTCTTCGTGGGAGTGCATACCTGATTCTCCGTTAGGTTGATAATTTGCATCGGCAAGATAGATAAACTGACCATAGCCCTCAGATGCTTTAGGCTTTTTTCTAGGGCCAAATAATCGACTATCTGTCACTATTCTTCTTTCTCTGATACCACCAAAGCCGGATTCTTTAATAACTTCACGGTTTAAAACTTTCATGTTGGCTCCTTTGCGTTTTAATCAACAAAGTTAGTATCGCCTAATTGATTAATTTAAAAAATAGTCATAAAGTAAAATAACTATTTCAAAAATAACAACAATTATGAGGTCTAAATGCTTAATGATTTCAGAGATCTAGATGACTTACTCATCTTTTTAGAGGTTGTGGAAGCGGGCAGCTTCACCAAAGCCGCTGATAAGCTTAATATTCCCAAAGCGAATTTGAGTAGAAAAGTTTCACGATTGGAAGAGGATCTTGGGGTCACTCTACTTGAGAGAACGACAAGATCACAAAGTCTAACGGAGCAGGGAACTTTATTTTTAGAGCATTGCCAGAGAATTAAGTCTGAAATTGACCTTGCAAGATCAAATGTTGCTGAGTCAATAACTGATGTGTCTGGCTCATTGAAAGTGGGTACTTCTGTTGGAATTGCTCACGAGGTTTTAAAAGACAAACTCTTTAAATTTTTAACAAAATACCCCGGGCTTTCGTTGGATTTAGTATTAACCAATAAAAGAGTCGATTTGGTCTCGGAGGGGTATGATGCACTCATTCGTGTTGGTAAAATGGAGGACTCTTCTTTAATCGCTAAAAAACTAGGAACAATTAATCGCAAACTATTTTGTCATCCAAATCTGGAGAATGAATTCGGAGCAATAACATCTCTTGAACAATTAAAGAATATGCGACTTTTGTTAATGGGGTCTGTTCAAAAGGATAATCGAATCAAGCTTTTTAAAAAGAATAAAGAAGTTGAGTTCAAAGCATATAAGACATTATTTATTGATGATTTTAGTCTTTTAAAGCAAGCCGCTGTGGATAAGCTTGGGGTAGTCGTCCTTCCTACTTATATGTGTAAAGAAGAGTTAAAAAAGAATAAGCTTGTCAATGTCTTGCCGGACTGGGGAATGCCCTCAGTAGATGTCTATGCAGTGTACCCTAGATACAGGTCAAATATAAAAAAAGTAAGAGTTTTTCTTGATTTTGTGGCTGATACATTTTCACAGAAATTTGACGATACCCTATAGTTTTTTAAATCGGGAATGACTTTCAATAAGTCACTCCCGAATTTTTCTAACTATATTTAAATTGGACCTTAGTTGTTCACACTACTTCTTACTTGATGAACAAGAGTCGCCCAGTCCATATCAAGCACGGAATACATATCCATTGCTTTAGGATTTGCATTATCAGCAAGAATTTCAACCATTAAACTTGAAGCATCTGAGACGACGACTCCACTTTGAACGAGTCTTTGAATTCCAGCTTCACGCTTTGTTTGGTTGAATGTCCCACTGGCATCGACAGCAACGTAAGAATCATATCCTTCCCTTACGGCCCTAATTGCTGGATAAGCCGCACATACTTCGAGAGAGACTCCAGCAAAAATCAGTTTCTTTCTGTTTAAGCTAGTTATGGCCGTAGCAACTCTCTCATCATCCCATGCATTGACTGTTGTGCGATCAATCCACTCTTGATCGGGTAAGGCCTCAGTTAGCTCTGGGAAAGCTGGTCCCCAGAGCTGTTCAGCTGATGTTGTTGTCGTGATAATTGGAATACCCAAGATTTTTGCGGCTTTCGCAAGGCCAACAACATTGTGCTTTAGTTCCGCTGGAGTAAAGTCTCTCACACCAGTCATCAAACCAACTTGATGGTCGACAAGAATTAACGCTGAATTTTCAGAGGTTAATGGGTCTAAATTAATTTTTGGCAGGTTCATTTTATGTCTCCTTTGTTATGGTGTAACCAATATCGCTGATTTGATTAACTCAATAAATGGCGATTATTGTGATTCACTATTGCATTTTCAACAACAATTATCAGAATCAAGATGACTATAGAACGCTACTGTCCTAGGTATAAGGCGGCCACTAGAAAAAGTATGGATGTAATGAAAGCGCCTACTGTCCGAATGTGATTCCAACGAGTCCAACTCTTTAAATAAACCTTCCAGTAGACTTTTGCCTCATCAGAGTTCTTGTCCATTTTGTCCAACTTTTCATTCATAGGTACATTTCCTCCTATGGTCACCAGAATCACTGAAACGAGATAGGTTGCCGCTGCGGCATAGGTCAGCGCACTTCCCGCATAAACGGCCACCCCGACCGTCAATGGTGCCAAGCCCAAAAAGCTTGTAAGAAAAACCGATCGCAAAACTGTTCTGTTCAGGCCTCGCATGGCATCTATAGCACTGACTTCATCTGACTGTGCAAAGCCCCGCATGATGAAGTCAGAAAAACTTAAAAAGACGCCACCCACCATAGCGCTGGTGAATCCCAGCGCCAAACCCACAATTTGAATCATCCCTATAGTCATTTTTACTCCTCCTAGACTTGAGTCGTAGAAAGAGCCACTGTCTTTCCGATGGTTGTTGAATTAGAAACGGCCTTGGCTGTGTATGAACCCACAAGCTTGCGAGAAATTCCCATTCTCTGAACACCAGAATTGAAATCGGCCACCACTTCGCCTTCTTCAAAATCATCTTCTTTCAAGTGAACAGGCTGAGTGATCGTCCAATCCAGACCACTATTGCGAACAAACTCATCTTGCTTTTCTGTGTCGGCAATCTGAGGTTTGAGCAGCAGGGTGAAAAATAGGCTATCGATTGCGCCAAGTCTATTTCTTGATGGGCCTGATCCAAAAGTGGTTTGTACTAAAAGTCTTTTCACTCCTAACTCTTTCATCACCTCAATGACCATCCGAGTTCCTTCACTGCGAATATTCATCGGCGTTTTGGCCGGGCCCAGGGTTCTCACCCGTATGGGGTTTTCGCTAATCCCTAGAGTCACTATCACCGCATCTTGTCCTCTAATGGCTTCTCGTAAAACATTCTTATCAAGGGCTGATCCATCAATACTGCGAACCTCTGTTCCAAAAACCTTTGATGCGCTTCTTGAAACAGCAGTCACGTGGTGTCCTTGAGCTAAAAGGGCCTCGATTGTTTTACGTCCTGATCCACCAGAGGCTCCGATTACTGTAATTTTCTTTGAATTTGTCATTTTTTATCTCCTTTGTTGTCTCTAACTATACGGAGATCTTTCCGGACATTTAATGCCTATAAATATTTATATTATGCCTTTTTGTCCGAAATATGCTATTTCTGACCTATGAGCGATATACATAACCCCTTTGCTGGGGTCGAAATTGATCGAGTGTTTCTCAGCCGGGCTGAGCTTTCGGCTCCCTGGGGTATTGATATGCCGGCCATGCCTAATATGTTGTTGTTTCATTTAGTGGTGCACGGCGAGGCGTGGGTAAGGTTTCCCAAGCAGAAAAAGGTCCATAAAATTTCTCAGGGCCAATTGTCTTTACTACCCAATGGACGTGATCATTACTTCTTTGATGGTCAGTGCAATAAGATGACACCACTATTTGACATCGACCGGGACGAAATCACAAGCCACTATGAGATACTCAAACACGGTGGCAATGGGAAGGATTCGCTAACATTATGCGGAGCTGTGAAGCTTAATCACCCTTTGGCACAGTTGCTACTAAAAGGATTGCCTGAGTTGGTCGTTGTTAAGAAGTGGGATGAGTCCGAAAGGGTGTGGGCCGAAAACACTTTTAAGTTCCTCTTTGAAGAGGCAAAAAAGCAAGCTTTTGCCAGTACCGAAATAATCATGCATCTCAGTGAAGTGTTGGTCTTTCAGGCCATTCGCAATTGGTTTAGCCAAAACGAAGGGAAGCAACCTCTAATAAAAGCGATTTCTGACGAACGACTGACTAGGGTTATAAACAACGTTCAAAAAAGCCCTGCTAAAAAGTGGTCGACCCAAGAGATGGCCGATACAGCTGGGATGTCACGCTCTGCTTTTACCGACAGGTTTATAAAAATATTTGGGATGGGTCCCTCAGAATTTGTTCGAGGAGTGAAGTTCGATCTTGCCGAAAAGTACTTTCGAGTTGAAAAGCTTTCCATCGGTGAAGTATCACACCGCCTAGGTTACGAGAGTGAAGCCGCTTTTGCTCGAGCCTACAAGCGAGTAAAAGGAGTGAGTCCGGGAAAAATCAAAGGTAAAGCCGAACCAGGGCGTTAAGGGTGGGGGTGGTTACGGCTTTGTCAGCTCTTGTTTTCGCCCACTTCAAGCTCAAGCCTACTACAAAACCTTACATCAAGTGAGTTTCTTTGTTTCCTTTGTCTACCAAGTATCCCCATAATACAATAAGCCACATTGCTAAGGCTGGCCCTGCAATCATTGCTGAAGGGGTTTCGGCCGGTGGCTTTGGGCCAAATACATTTCCTGCGTAAATCACGAGAAGAAAGGCAATTAGGGCCCAAAAACACATTTTTCTTTTTCTGCTGAAATTACTTTTTGATTTAAGGTACAAGAAAATGCCTGTGGCAAAGATTAACAATTCAATCGATACTGACAGGCTAATATTGTTCCACAAACCAAGTCCAACCTTTTGTCCTTCAAGCCATATTGGCAAGTCAGGTCTATGTGTAACAAAACCTAATATCCAATGAGAAGATGTAACCAAGCCAAAGACAATACCTAGTCGTTTCGATTGAAAGACAAGCCCAGCAGCAATTCCAGCAAGTAAGCTATAGGCAACAGTCATCACTAAACTATGTGAATAGGGGTAGTGCTCAAAATTTAGCGGGGTCACTGCCGTCGCCAAATGGTCCACACTGACTTTCTCAACACCCGCTAAAACAAGGACTGGCCAAATCAGATCCAACAATTGGCAGGCAATAAATAAAAAACCAAGATTGAGCTCAGGAGCTACTTTCTTTGCCCCAAGACCCACTGCAAAGTGACCTATAAACATCTTTCCTCAAACCCCTCTGATTTTCCCATAATATTGGTGGAACCAAAACATAGTGAAAATTATCATACACTTAGCCAGGCTCCAACTACTTCTCACCACGGTCATTGAAAACCAAAATTCTCGCTGTCTCGCTAGACGGTGAATGAAGATCAAGGCAATCAGTTGTTCCCTTGATATCAACACCAGCTTTGCGTACGTAAATTTGCATGGTTTTCAAATCCTTCCATCCACCCATTATCATAACCTTAATAGGCTCAACACCCTTCGCTAATAAAAGCGTCGCCCAGGTGGCCCTTAGGTCATGAAAGCGGATCGTAGGAAGTCCTATACCAGTTAGGAACATACGCAACTCACGAGCTTGTTCTCCTTTATCCCATTTATCTATTCTGGGAAGAACAAAGTTTGTGTCGTCACTCTGCAACTTAAGTTCCTGTAACAAAGGAACAAGGTTTGGAGCAATTTCCACCCATCTATCATCGCCAGATTTCGTCGATTTAAACCCATCTTTGTTATTCCAAGATGAGTCGACAAGCATCTGTCGATCTTTGATGTTCACCTTATCCCAGGTTAAGGCGTAAAGTTCGCCGTTCCTCATGCCGGTATATACCGCTGTGGCCCAATGTGGATACCATTCAACACCCAAAGTCTTGGCCTTATTAAGGAAGAATCTTACTTGCTCTTCGGTGAGAACTTTCTTAATTTTATCACCGATCCGAAATTTCATTCTTGGTGTTGGATCTCGTTGGATTGCTCCAATTTCGATGCCAAACGTGAAGACGCTTCGGATAAATTTAAGCATATTCTTTTGATGGCTGGGCGAGCGATGCCCAACCTTCTCTTTAATAAGGTCTCGAATCTCTTGGGTCGTAATCGAGTTAATAGGTCGCTCCTCCCAATCTGGGAGGGTGTGTGCTTTTAAACACCGCCAATAACAATCAATAGTTTTTTCAGTTATGCCTCGATCTTTAAAAGACTCCAACATTCTTTCGATACAAACTTGCCAATCAGGAACAGTCTCTTTTAAAAACTTACGTTCAATTTCGGCTATTAATTGTTTCTCCAGTCGAATGGCTTCAGCCTTTGTCTTTGCTTTACGACGAAGGCTTTTACTCACACGAGTTAATGGATGTCTTTTCGATGCATAAGCAATCCAACTATCAATCTTTCGATCATATCTATATCCCATATCCTCTCCTTTCAATTTGGAGAAGACTTCGCAAATCAGCTAGCTTGTAACGATTCCGACGGCCAAACTTGTAATAAGTAACTTCACCTCTGGAGCAAAGATTCATCAAAGTTTGAGTCGATATCCCTAAATACTCACTCGCTTGCTTGCTGTTGAGCCAAATATCATCCGTATCTAAATTATCAAAGAGCCAACGCTTTTTGCGCTTCCCTCTATAGGGAAAGGTGTTACTCATACCAGAACCCTCCAAATTTGGGAAGAAACGACGTTAACGTCGATAACGACGTCACACATAAAGCTTCTCCAATTTCTTGGGGAATATCTGGAGGATACGAGATTGTCCCCTAGTCTGATTAACGATAATTCCGATAGCTTCCAGACTAGGTTTAACTTCCTGAATTCTCCTGCCAAGGCTTCTAGGGCTTTTGGGGAGCTCTCTGATCTCAACACCCGCTTGTTCTGCTACATCTCGAAGTTTTCTCAATAATGTTGTTGCAGTCCCTTCGAAATGACCTTCGTCATCAACAAAATGTTGAATAACTGTTGCTAAGGCAGAAGCATCAAGGGACTCGTAATCTTGTCTTTCTTTATTTTCTTTAAAGGCATTCAAAAATACTTCTGGTTCCAGTCCACATGCTTGGGTGATTGCTTCAGACCAGATTGCGTAATCGGCTAGTCTTGGTCGCCAAGGCAACTCTATATTTTCATGCGTCCCAAGAGCTTTTGATATTAAGTCAAAGCATGCACCTAATACCTTAGGTCTTAATTCTTTAAATTTTTTATTGAGGACTTTCTCTGATACTCTTTCCGATTCTCCAATTCGATTTAATTCGATGATAATACAGCGATCAAGAAGATCTGGTTTGTTTACTGGGAGGTTTACTCCATTTAAAATGACTACTCTACGCAATGACCAAATTAAATCATCTTCATCAGAATACAGTCTTCTTTTACTGAACGATGCTCCTGTTACTAGTTTACAAATAATGTCGGAAACCTTACTTGAAATTTCAGTAAGATTATCGAAGGGGACCAGCCACCTATGGGCTATTGCTTGAAAAAGCTCTCTTTGCTCCATATTCTGGATATCTTCTACGGTACAAGGATCAATCAGGTTAACCAAAAATCTTAGCAACATACTTTTTCCTGATCCTTGAGGGCCATGGAGAGCCAATACAGGGTGAGGAATATTTGGCAAGAAAGCACTTACCACAAATGTTTTTATAAGAATTTTGTCCGTGTCAGACTTAATATTAAAAAGATCAAACAAATCGTCAAATGACCCACCTCTTTCTGGTGGCACTTGCGCTTTTAAACCTGCGTACCTTCTGAAGACGATTGGGGGTAATGGTATTATACTCCAACCATCTCTTGAGATTTCCACAGAATAATCTATTCCATCGTAAAATATCTTCCCTTCTTCAGTTGAGCAGCGTACTTCCAGTTCTCTCTTTGGTCCCTCAAACAATGCTCTCGCTTCAATGTCGATAACAATTTCATCAATGTCTTTCTCCTTTAGGCCACTACCTGTGACACAAAAATGAGAATAAAGAATGTATCTTCGAAAATCCCTCCCTCTAATAGGTGTGACCTGAATTCTTTTACCATCGTAAAATCTTGCAAAAGGATCACCGTTTTGATCATGAAATACTGATTCAAGGGGGACAGAGTTGATTAACAGCTCGTTTTTCATGCTGCGCCTCCGGGGCCTGCCATAACGGCTGGTTTCACATCTCTGACCCTAATAAAGGGAAGTTCAATTCCGTTATAGTTCTTGTCGTATTCAAGATAAACCACCATATGTTTTTCGAGTTGTTCATTGAGTTCAAACTCTTGGCCATTGTAGTGCGGGATACAGACGCGTAAAAACTGAAACAGCTGATACTGGTACTGCCCCTCCAGCATTGTTCTGTGTTTGAAGGTTCTTCCCTTGAACTCCCCAACAATTATCTCAAGAGTCCAGTGTACGTACTCCTTCTTCCCTGGTACGGCTATATGCTCGGCCTCTACAATTTTTGCTAAATATTCACCTGGTTCGATTCGCCTTGGACCTTTTGGTGATAATTTCATAAATTTACCTCCTGGTAATGTTTCGTTGTTTCTGAACTAACAACTACCAGGAGGCTTTTTTTAATTCTGGACAACGACCGGACAATTACCGGACATCAGTGAAGCTCCTTGGGAAGCTTTAGTCCTATCCAGCCCCTTTGTGGAAAGTGGAATATCTTTCGCCATAAAGGGTGCTTCTTCCCACCTTTACGAAATATTTTCGACAACCTTCGGTCCAAACCCTCATATTCGATGGCATCTAAGACATCTTCCTGACGTATACAGAATTTACCTTTTTCTCTTTGATTGAATAGAAACTCTATCACGTGAGACTGATTAGGGGTTAAATCGTAGTGTTGATAATCGAATAGAATAGTTTTAAAATCTGGTGATATCCAGTAATCATTAATTAGTTTCAAAATAGAGTAACCGCAAATATAAATGTCATTAGTGTTTACAATTTTTTGAATCTCGTATTGGTAGTAAGTATTCGTTTCTTCTTCAAGCCAATCATAAAGAAATTTTCCTTTTAAAGGAACGGTCTCGAGCAAATGCCAATCATTGGGCAAATTGTCCGATAAAAGAAAATGGCAACTAATTTGGAGTTTAGTTGTACAGAAAAATCCACCATAGATCTCGTTCCATTCTTTGGTGGCTTCACAGAATGCAACTGGCTTCAATAAGCCTGTTTGAATAGAGTCGACTAGCTCCCATTCATCGTATTGGAGTAACTCCATTGCATCGGTAATTGCTGTCCTTTTAGGTTGTTTATAAGTTTGGATCATTTTTCCTCCTATGGTTATGTCCTAGTAGGAAAACGATCCGAGTTACTCGTTACTAAACTATTGAAATTAGTAGCTTTAAATTTTCAGGGAAAAACATGAAAATGGGGATGGAGCGTTGCGCAAAATGAATTATTAAACAATTGGGATAATTGCAACACTGACTTTATACCCAAGACTTGATAGTGTTCTGTGCTTGTGAACCAAGCTAATCTTTGAGAAGAAGGATAGTACATCACCAATGGGCTTGGCTTTTGAAGAAGCTACGCAAATCACGATTTCGTAGTCCGATGTTTTAAAAGTTTTAGGGTGTACTACGGATTCGAACTTAGCTTTTTTTACGCCTTTCAATTTTGCAATTTCAGGTCGACATTGAGGGAAGTGACAGTAAGTCTGACCAGAGACATAAGCTTGATAAAATAGATGACTCATTGAGGAAGCACCATAGTGCTTTTTGACGTGGAACAGTTTTTTGTCTTTCTTCAGGACGTCACAAAACTCAAACCTAGAGCGTCCTTTTAGTGTCACTAGTTGAGCATCTAGGCAGGTACCTTTTAGGTGAGAAGCCAATCTATTGTTGTAATCATTTTCAGACTCTCCAGACTTGAGATCCAATAATTTTTCTTTACAGACTGGAATAGCTTTAATCTGCTTGTCAATTCTTGATATGAAGTTTGAATCTACTTCATACCAATTGCCTTCCAGAAGTTTATAAGTGTCACCTTTAAATTTAATTTCAGCATGAATACACTTATAGACTGACCACTGGTGCTTTTTGTTGGGTTTTGAATCTCGATCAAAGCAAATTATTTTATCGGACTTTAATTGCTCGATTGTTATGGGATTTCTATTTTTGTTGGATAATCGCAATGAAGCGTAAGAATTAATGGAGGGGAATAAGATATATGTTGAACCATTTCTTGGGCCTCGGAATTTATACCCTCCGACATCAATATCATCAATTAACTCTGGTGCGCCAAGAAATATTCCGGGAAAAGATTTTTTATTAATTTGATCCACAAGAGCAAGATTGAGTGCGGCAGATTTAGATGGGTCTTGAATTGGCTTTACATTGTCAATCCACCCAAACTCTTGTTGGTAGTCTTTTTTGAGATAGATACTGTGAAGTTTCGAGCAAAGCTCACTCAATTTAGATAGTGGCAATTTGGTAGAGATTGACAAATTAATGGATCCTTTTAAATAGCTCCCTAATTTTTCATCGATTTGCCCCTCAATTGATTTTACTAGATCTCTATCAACCTCTAATTCAAAAGTACTAAAGTCAACTGGAACTACAGCTTGTTGACGGGAATGTAATGCCATCTGTTCAAGTGTTCTTTTATCAACTGTTTTAATTTTGTCACTTGGTATTGCATTTAAAGAAACTTTCAATCCAAAGTCTGGAACAATTGCTGAATCCTCTATGAGGTATCGACCATATCCAAAGCTTACCGCAAACATATTCTTTTTTGTCTTAATAACTAAAACCGCTGATGGACTCGTTTGGGTATCTGGTAAACCATCAATTGCTGACTCGAGATACTTGTACCAAGATGGAGAGGTTACATTTGGTTCTTTAAATATAAAGCAGGCTAATTCACACTCTGGAATCTTAACTTCTTCGACGTCGTCTTGGTAATCTTCTCCAATGACGGCCTTTAGATCCTTGATGGATTTCTTTACCAGACTAATAGTAAGCTTGTTTGTTTTGCCTTCAATTTTATTTGCCATAATACTTTTATGTATCGGTTGAAGGGGGAGACTAGATAAATAAAATAAGTTTAACTCTAACTCATTAAAATTATTTAAAATTTTTCGCTTTTCATTTTGGAAAATAAAGTGCATGCTTAAAAAGGGAGCAAAAAAGGACGGTTGTATTGCAGAACTCCATTGTAAGAGCTGCAATTTATGCTCGATGTAGCACAGCTACAGGAGATCAGAAACCAGAAGTTCAGCTCGAAGAACTTCGTCGCTACTGCCACACACGAAATTGGATACTTACAGAAGAGATTGTTGATTATGGTTATTCTGGAGGAACAGCTAATCGCCCCGGTCTCAAAAAATTAAAATCCTTAACCCATGAACGTAAAATCGATGTAGTTGTTGTAGTAAAGCTGGATCGATTATTCAGATCGTTAAAGCACTTGGTAGTTACCCTTCAAGATTTTACAGAATTGGGCGTGGAGTTTATCAGTTTAAAAGATCAGCTGGATATGACTACAGCAAGTGGTCGGCTATTAGTTCACATAATTGGAGCTTTTGCAGAGTTCGAGAAATCCCTTATCTCTGAAAGAACCAAAATGGGTATCGAACATGCCAGGAGTAAAGGTAAGAAAATAGGGCGCCCTAAAGCATCGGCAATTATTCCTCATATGATTTTGAACTTACGAAAGCAAGGGATGAGCTATAGAGAAATTTGTCGGAAGACTGGTTACTCTATGGGGATGGTTACGCGCACAATTCAGGCGCACCTAAAACCCCCAGAAAATTAGTGAAGTTGGGCCGGGTGATTACGGTGGTTTAGCAATGCCGACCAAAGCGCACCTATAACGGCCGATTTAGGTGCGGTTTATTAAATGTGTTTATCCCACGGATGGGACAATTATCCGAGCCATGGAATTTATCTAATTGACCTCGGATGAACAACCGATTGATGGGATGTTATGGAAGTTAGGTTATCACAAGTTTTAAACAGAGAATTAAAAGCGCGCAATGAGTCCGTCAATTCTCTAGCTAAAGCTTGTGGTGTACCAACGTCCACTCTGCATAACTGCACACAGGGAGTTTTACCAACAGCAAAGAATCTTCACTTAATAAAACGTCTTGCTGACCACCTTAGCCTATCTGTGACGACACTCTTGTTTAATGTGAAAGACGATAAGCCTGGAAATTCCATTTTGTTCTCCAGCCAGTTTGTAGATGGGGACATGAGGTACAGATTAACAATCGAAAAAGAGTCGAAAGACTGAAGGAGGAAGTATGAATAAGGTATTGTTAGTAGTCTTTTTGCTAATGCCCATTGCGTTGCTGGCGCAGGAAGAAACTACACTTAAGGGAAAAATAACTGATGTTACTTGGCTTGGTAGCGCTTTTGGTTATGAGATTACCTTGGAAAACTATGATGGTGGTGAGCAGAATATTTTTCGAATAGAAAAAGGATCCAACATCAAGAAATATATAGATATGGGTATTGATCTTCGCACAGTTGGCAAGGTGGACATAAAGGTCAAGAAACTGGGAGGAATTCGTCATGAGTTTGTTTCTTGGGGCCCACTTTTCAATAAGAAGGTAAATAAATCTGTAGCTTCCAGAAAAAAAGCCAAAGGCGGCAAAGGCCGGATGATTGCTTCACTGCTTAAAAAGCACAAGAGTTCTGGGCCAAACCAAGAGTTCTTGAAATCTGAGTTTCAAACTCAGGACTCTAATTACAAAACTGTGTCTATAGCGGCCGTTGAGCTTTATGAGTTTTATAGAGTTCTCAATGCCAATCCTAAATGGGAGAAAAATGGCAAAGCATGGATTTTAAAAGCAAAAGTAAATGACAAGGTAACTGGTAAACACTTCACTGTTGCCTGGCAGTTCACTTCTAAAGGGAAAGGAAAGATTGAGCCAAACAGATTATCTGTAAGTGGTACAGATAAGACCATGTTCATACACAACTTTCTTGAGCAACCTGCCGCAGCCATCCGTAAGCTGAGAGAAAAATCTTAAAAGAAACGACGTTGACGACGTTTTCTGGAAAATTTGTCTGACCACAGCTAATTGGATTCTCTTTAAGGAAAACGTCCATCGTATTACTTACTGGTTCTCACATGTTTTACTAAGGATAATAGTCTTTTTGCCAGACTCTCATCATCTATGACGGATGCAACGGCCAATCCACTGAGAGCTGCAAAAGTTTTGTTGGCCTCAGGGCCATTTTTCTCCTTGGTAATTTTTTTAAGTAACTCTTCTGCCTCTTTACCAATCAAAGCCTTTGTCGTTTGTTTTTCTTTCATAAAAGCCCCTTTCTTTTAAAATGGAAAACGATTTTAAAATAGTTTAAAAAAGCGGCCTCCATAAACGCCCTCTAAGAGCTTTAAATTTAAAACGGGGGCAAAGGCCCGCGCCAAAACGCAAAGGTTTGTTAAAGAATTGGTTCAGACCTCAAGAGACTGGTCGAAAAAATTTTCCGAACCCTTTGTTTTGAAAATTGCTGTTTTCCCCTTAGCGCTTGCTAAATTTTTAAATTATTTTTTGCTTTTAAAATTATTCTCTTTCTTTTCTTAAAAATACGGGTTTTGATTGCTCTGTTTTAAAAACGCCAATGCGTAGCCTGCTGGGCGTAAAATCAGGCAAGGTGCAAATACCTAACAAGGTTTGCCAAACAGTTTGTGAGTTGCTGGGCGAAACTTCAGGGGGACCTGTTGTTTAAATTTTTGGTGGGAGTAGACAGCTAATAACTCATTCACATTTCCACTTCGTGACGAGGTGTCAGTAGGGGCTGGGTAGTTACTATCCAGGAGGCTGATCAGTCGACGTTTTAGTTATTCAATGGATTGATTCAACTGAGACAGGGGTATAGCCATGTCGAGCCGACGACTTGGGGATGTGATTACATGAAGGGCAACCTTCACCTCCAGATAACGGTCGATGGCTGTGGACAGGGACTAACGGCACCTGTTCTTAACTGGTGGGTTGTACTAATCGCATTTTCTCAGGTGCTATTAGTGGTGCTCATAAGGGGGCTAAGTCTGGAGTTTGGCTATCGCCAACGAGAGATCTACTAGGGTAGGGGGTAAGCCGGAGAGTATCAAAGAACTGAAAAGTCTATATCTACCCAGTCCTTTTTCCATTCTGTTTGAAATTCCACATCAGTAGATCTTGGTTTGTTTTCAAGAGTATCTACATAAACTAGTGTTGGAATCGCCACAGAATCTCCAATGACAAGTGCTTCACGTTTTTCAAGAGCTGGTAGATTTTCAGTAATTGCACTGACAACATCAGGCAACAATCTCTTCACATATGATTGATCTGTCGGATTGGTTAAGCGCATGGCCAGAAAGTTATTACATTGTGAAAATATTGTTTCTGAAATCTCAGAAGGTCTTTGGCTTACCATCATTAATGATAAACCATATTTTCTACCTTCTTTCGCAATTCGCTCAATGGACTTTTTCACGGTTTTGTACTTTGCCTCTTCGCTTCGCGGAACGTAATTGTGGGCTTCCTCATAAACAATTAAAAAAGGAGTCTCGTCATCCGTTGATTTGGTCTTTCTAATTTTAAGAAACACATCGAATAGAATTCTGGAAATTAATGAAACAACAATACTAAGAACCTCAAAAGGGATTTCACTTAAATCAATGATGGTTATATTTGCTTCACTCTTGTTTGCGTACCCAAGAAACTGCCTGACAGTCTCTTCTAAGTGTTCGGTTTTACACTCCTTCCCTTCAATTTTTGGGTTCATCAAGAAATCTAATCGAGAATCATTTCTTTTCGCATCCAATCGCATTACAAAGCGGTCAAATTCTCCATTAAATGGTCCACCAGATGCCTTTTCTCCTGATTTTTGTGATTGTGGAGCAAAAGCCAACTCTGCATCGAAATATTTGTCTTCTCGATTATCAATTAGAGTTCCATCCGCCAGTTTAGGCTTTCCTTCACCAGGGTTTTTGCCAATCATCTCATTGTTCAAATTATAAATATAATTGTAGACCTCATTCACATTAAAATAAACTGGTGTATCGTATGATACCTTATCAACATCAGGGTTGTGTTTTCTTTTATTTAGAACCACAGCCTGACGGAATTGGGATATTTGATTGTGTGAGTTTTGCTCGTTACTCTCAATAAATATTTCTTCAAGTTCTTCTGCATTCAAAAGCCAGCTGGGTAAAACTAAATTCTCTATGGACAGATAATTGGCATCTGGGAAGGCTGTCTTATATTCAGAATGTAAATCAAATATTACAATATGGGAGTTGTTTAAAGCACCAGCTTTTTTGCTAGTTCCGCCAGCTACTACCGCCTCTTGGATTACTTTTGCGACAGTGCACGATTTTCCTGACCCAGTCGAACCTACAACTCCAATGTGCTTGCTAAAAAATTTATCCCCATCGACTTTTACACGAATGCTCTTGTTTTGCATAAGAGTTCCAAATGAAAACTCCTTTTCATCTTCAACTGACTCGTAAATACTTTTTAGCACTTCTTCTGAAGCAACTTCTACATTTGACGGTGGTATGGCAATTTGCTGACCTCCTCGCCTGAATTTACCTTCTGCATTTATAAAGCCAACTGGTTCAGCATCTATTATAAAAATCCTTGAATCCGTTGTTGCTGCCTCTACCCCAACTGCTGAGTCCTTAATCCGATAGCTCTTTATTAAAGCGACAACAGAAATATTATTGTCATCTGAGATTTTAAGATAAGTGCCAATTGAAATAGATGCTGATTGGCTTTTGCGGAATTCATCAATATCAATAACTTCAATCTGAATTAAAGTTGGGGTTACACAATTAATTTTAAATACTTCTTTCTCTTCTGCACTCATTTATTTATCTCCAATAAGTATGGATTTAATATCTCGAACTGAATCTATGGCAGAGAGATCAAAATAATCGGTAGTGACCTCTTTTAACGATAGATACAGCTCGTCATCGAAAAAACTAAATACAACATCAGGGCTTGGGAGCTCATCCCAATAATTCTCAAAAGTTTCAGCAGAAACAACTCTCATATGATAGGAGCTCTTCTCAATTTTTTGTCCTTGCCCATTGCTTGTACGGAGCTTCAAAGGAGCTTCACTGAAGCGATCTGGAGAAAAATCTATTGTTTCAAATCCATCATTTATCCAGATGCCTTTATTTATTAAGTGTTGCTTAATTTCCTTAAGAGAATTTTCATCTGCACGAATAATCGTTAGCCAAGGCTGAGAGTCCCAAAAAGCATGGCCTTCACGATAGTGCTTAGAGTTAATCTCAGATAAAAGGTTTGCAATTACTTTAGGTGTTCCCCATGAATCGATATCTATGTACAAAGCCTTTGTTTTATATCTTGCTAGTCCATCAGACTCTAGTATTAATTTTTTGAGAGTTTTAATATATGCGACTTTCCCTTTATATTTGCTGTATAAGGCACTAAAGACAACTTCACTTTTATCGATATTCAGGAGAAATTGTCTTCTTGTGAGTTGTCTTTCTGTTTTAGTTCTCTGAGTAGCTATGTTAAATATTAAGTTCAAAGCTTGAGCATAGTAAACGATTTCGGCTTCGTCATTGTTACAAGAAAACTCATTCTTTAACTGATCTATCAGCACACCTTTTTGTTCTTCAATTTTGGGACCAAATTCAATTTTTAAATTGCGTAAGAATGCTTTTAATTTTTGGTCAGTAATTGAATATTTTTGGTAGTAGCAAATTTCTTTTTTCTTTTCTGTATAAGTTAAGCAAGACTTCAACTCGTCTAGAGACATTTTATGTGATCCATTGTCCTGATCAGAAAAATAAGCATAAAGGTGATATTTGAAATTGGAACTTGCTTTCGATACAAAATGGTCAAGCATGGCTATTAGTGGTTTTCGAATACGTGACGGTGAAAAATTCTGAGCTTCGAGGTATTTGCATTGGATAGCCGTTGTTAAGCCAGATGAGGAAATATCTATGTCCTCAACACCTTCAACTGTTAATGATTGTCCTTGAGAAAGATTCAAAAGTTCAGATGCAGTTTTGTCAAACTGGTATAGGTAACCTCTTAATGATGCTTCTGCAGACCTTGTTGTCATAGGGAGATATAGTAAACAAAATAACTATACTTGTCAGTCGTGGTGATTTATTCACTACAAAAATCTTGCTCACTACAGCCCTTCACCACAAGATCCTGCAAAACCCGTTATTTGGGGTGATTTAGAGTGATATTTGGCCAGCCGACTTGGAAGTCTTCTTCCAGTTAACTAGTTAAAATTACTTTCCAAAAAAGAAATTCCCAAATTTCTCTGGGAATTTGCATCGTTTGGTGGAGACAATGAGGTAGCTGTAGCGTATTGTAAATATTAACTTAATATATAGATTAACTACAAAACACCACCGTACTAGTCGAATAGTGATAAATAATCTGTGTAAACAAATTTTCTATTACGCTTCTGACCCGTTTTTTCTTCAAGAATACCGAGTTTAACAAAGTCGGCGACTAACTTATTTGCATTAGGGTAAGCCAGGCCAGTTATTTCCATTACATTTTCTACTTTTACTAAGGGGCGCCAATAGAGCTTTTCTAGAAGCTTCAAAGCATTTGGTGTTCGCCCCATTTTTTCAATCATTAGACTTCGATGTTCCTCACGTAAATTCATTACTTTTCGGGCGGTCTCAGTAGCCTCTTGTGAAACTTCATAGACTCCTTTCAAAAAGAATTTCAACCATGATTCCCAATCTCCTTTAAAACGAATATTTTGAAGGTGCTGATAGTACTCCATCCTATTCTGTTTAAAATAGTGAGAGAGGTAAAGGAGTGGCCTGTGAAGTACATTTTTCTCACAAAGTAAAAAAGTAATTAGCAGCCTTCCCACTCGTCCATTTCCATCTAAAAAAGGGTGAATAGTTTCAAACTGTGCATGAAGCAAACCAACCTTGATTAGATAAGGGTATGGCTCTTCACTATGCACAAACTCTTCAAACTGCCTTAAGACCTCACCTAATTTTTCAGGAGATGGAGGTACAAATTTGGCTTTTTGAATAGGGATGCTAGAGTCAGAAGCAATGTAGTTTTGGATTGTTCTGAACTGACCTGGCTGCTTATTTCCTCCGCGAACTCCTTCCATGAGTTTTTTATGTATCTCCTTAATTAGACGCAGGCAGACTGGCAATTCTTCCAGTCTTTCCAGGCCATGATTTAAAGCGGCTACATAATTAATAACTTCTTCGACATCATTAACACTCTCATCAACACCAGTGTCTGCTTCAAATTCTAGTACATTTAAGAGAGAAGCTTGCGTGCCTTCAATTTGGCTTGAAAGCACAGCTTCTTTTCTAACGTACATTGATACAAACAAATCTGGATTTGGTAACGTTTCTGAAGCGCCATCTAATCTCCCCAAAGCCCTATTAGCATGATCCATAAGCTGATCCATTTCGTTATCACGATCAACCTCAGGTGTAGGAGGCAATGGATGAGGAATGAAGTATTTATACCCATCTGAGTGTTCATTAAATACTCCAGACCTTGTCTCGTTTTGAGGCATATTACATTTCCCTTCCATTAATATGAAGTGAGTATAGCATTTATATTAACGGAAGGTAGCATATTTCGTTAATATGGCAAGTAAACTGAACAAGTAATACTTTCTAGCGATAATAGGTGACGCCTAAAGGCTAGGAAAATTAACGACTTGGCTAGCTGACCGTCTAGGCGAGTGTAGAGTCAACTTATTCAGACTTCCTTTAATATCTACTCCTGCTTTTCGGGTGTAGACCATCATGGTCTTCATATCCTTCCACCCACCCATGGCCATTACCTTGATCGGCGGTATACCCTGGGACAGTAGAATAGTCGCCCATGTAGCTCTCAGGTCATGAAATCTAATGATCGGAAGACCTAGTCCTGAAAGTGTTTTCCTTAACTCACGTGCCTGCTCTCCTTTACTCCACTTAGACATTCTTGGAAGGACAAACTCACCATTGCCGGTCTTGATCTTCAATTCCATCAGTACTGACTTCAGTGTAGGTGCAATTTCAATGATGCGGTCATCACCTGATTTGGTGGACTTGAAACCATCAATGTTGTTCCAGGAACAGTCGACCTTAATCATACCAGTCTCAAAACTTACTTTAGACCACCGGAGAGCAAACAACTCTCCGTTACGCATCCCTGTGTAAAGAGCTAACACCCAATGGTAGTACCAGGGTGAATCAAGTTCCTTAGCAGACTCAAGTAACTGTTTGGCCTCAGACAAAGTTAAGACAGGCATAATTTTATCACCAACCTTAAACTTCATATTTGGTGTGGGGTCACGATTAAGAGCACCCTTTTCAACTAGGTGTGTGAAAACCTTCCTAATAAACTTAATCATATTTTTTTTATGACTTTCGGATTTATCAGCTAAGTTTTTAAGCACCAGGTTGCGGATGTCCTCAGTAGTAATCTCGGTTACGAGCCTGCTGCCCCACGAAGTGAGAGTGTGGGTCAATAAACATTTAGTGTAAGTACTAATCGTTTTCTCGTTTAACCCAGATACCCTCATGGACTCTTCACACCCCATAATAGCCTCTTGCCACGTGGGGGTGATTTGCCGATCGAGCTTGCGTTGCACTTGCACAACTAGTTCGGGCAAAATCCGTTTAGCTTCAGCTTTCGTCTTAGCGTGACGGCGTAAACCAACAGACTGCCTAGTAATAGGGTGGTGCTTACTATAAAACGCCTCCCATACCTTTTTCTTTTCGTTAAATTTGATTCCCATTGGAACCTCCTCTTGGTTGTGCAAGAAGAAGTTCTTTAAGGTCATCAGTCCTATAACGATTTCTCCGACCAAACTTGTAGTATTTGATTTTCCCCAGGCTGGCTAAATTCAATAGCGAGGCTTTGGAAATACCCACATAGTTGGCAGCTTGGTCAGAGTTTAACCATTCTTTCTCTTCAATTATCAAAGAACCACCTGGTTGAACTAGCCCAATTTCGACCTTGAGGCAACTATTCTGCTTGGATCGCTTTTTGATCTCCTTCGTTAAGCCTTTGAAATCACAGCCAAAAATGAAGCTCAACATGTCATCACTGCTTCTGCTGAGAATAGTTTCTAAGTAAACTTTCCTGCGAACTCTTCCCCTGGCTCTTGAGTCTAATCTAGGGGCCTCCTTGAGGCTCTGGCAAAGCTGTATTATCTGCTGATGATTAACGTCAATATTCTCAATCGTTATCATAGCAATATCCAGAGAGTGCAGAAGCTCTTGCTTTGTTAGGTCCTTGCCCATTTTTGCTTGGGTATCGTGAATGGGACCGTCGACTTCAATTGCCAGCCCTTTAAAGCGCTCCCCATACTCTTCACAAACATCACCGCCGATAGAGTCGAAGAAGAAGTCAAAATTGCGTCCACCAATCCAGGTGTTAGTTTCAAAGCTTAGGTTAGTACTATCAGTAATAAACTGTTCAATTTGTCTTTCGTAGAAAGTTCGTTGCCTTGCTTCTGAGTAGAACATGTTGAGCCCAGTTGTGAGCTGCTCATACTGCATCTTTAATAATTCTGAAGGTGGTCGAATTGGTCTTAGTTTTTCTGGGTAGTGGGGTAGGGCAAATTCATTGGTAGGCACAGCCTCAACCATGCTGATGATATACCGCCTTACCGCCAGTTTCTTTGCTTCACTTCTCTCAGCCATAAACTCATTAAGTATCTCTCTATTTGTTTCTTTCATTTCATTTTCCTCATAGGTCCCCATGTCCACTCACTAGCAGAGAAGCTCGGAAGCCCTGTTATTATTGAGGATTTGGCCAAATCCGGTTTCCGCAAAGGCACATGGCTTATTCCATTGCCTTTGATCGCCTATGAGTACCGTGATACGAAGCATGGTTTCAGAGCTGCAGTTACTGTGACGAAACATTGTGTCAGGACTTGGTAGTTGCGGCTCCCCCACAAGGAGTGGATCGGTGACTGAGGAAGACATTAAGCATTTCAAAGAGTATGTTCGTGCCTCATTTTATTGGAGCTTATTTCCAAAATATGAAAGTGACTCCAGAAACGCATTGGTAAAGAGACTTACTATCTATCGAAGCTATTTTAAAAAGCAGCTGGATCTGTTTAGTGAATACGGATTGGTTGTACGTGATTTTCGCGGTCCGATCGATGCCCTAATTAAAGAGTTTGATCAAAAATGTAGGGCTTTAGAGGCGAGTATTCCTGAAGAAGATAAAGTACACAAGAAAACAGGCTCTCCAAGGTGCCCACGAGAAGCGGCAACTGAAATAGTGAGAGTAATTGAGAAGATGAAAAATAATCGTCCGAGCAGAGAGTGGCTTCGTGAGTTTCTGATGCCAGGAGGGGAGCTTGATGAGTTTCTTGAGCAATTCCCCGAGCGACTTAAATACCTTAATTTTGAGATACCTAGGCCATCTACGGGTGAAGATAAAGATTGGGCTCTACAGATGAGTGATCGGTTGTTAAGAGGGCTTATGGTTAGTGAGAATGAACCAGCAGTCAGGATTTGGTCGGATGAACTTAAAATAAAACGAGATGCGTTTTTGAATCAATTAAAGTCGGAACCTATGCCGCCACTTTTTTACATTTGAGGTAGTAAAGAAATGGTTAACAAACAGAAAAGATTAGGCTTGCCAGGTGAACTCGGAGCCCGATGTAAGTGTATCCATGAGATCAACAGTATCTTTTAGGGTCACTCTTAACTCGCTATTGAGCTGTTTAATTAAAAGCTCTTCTAATTCAAATAGCTTCAAGGTTGGCACATCAGTTAGATTTCTTTTTTCTAAGGCATCTGTTACTTTTTGTAAGTTGCTCTTAAGACGTTTTAATTTCTCTTCCTTGTTGATTAAATATTCTTCTCTAAGGGTGTCGACTCGCATAGCTTTGCTGTTGCGAATGTCAGTAGCCAGCTCTCGACTCCATTTGATTAATGTTGGCTTTGAAACTTTGATCTTTGCGGCGATCTTTTCAAAACTCAGCCCATCTGCTCTTAGTTCAATAAATTTAGTTTTTTTATCATCCGAATGCATAAGGTACTTTACCTGCATTGAGTAAGAAACTTGAAGCTACTCCGTTATTATGTGCTTGAGCTAACGAGAGCTATTTACTTTTTGCCTAATTCTTGAATAAGCTCATCCACATTGGTCATTGCTGAAGCTAATAGGCTTTTGATCTCTTCGGCATACTGTTCTGGCTCAAGAAGCTCCTCCTCCTCTACACCATGTGGGTTGTAGTGGGCAGCAGAGAGGTTGGTATTGTTTTCAAGAATTTTATCGACAGGGACTAGCCAGCTATGATCAGTTTCTTTGCGGCCCTTATGTTCTTTCAGCAGACCAGCAAAGTGGCCCTGGGTGATGCCAGATTTCTTAGTTAACTTTTTGCCATCAATCAAGCCAACCTCATAAAACCAAACATCTTTGGTGCGAGATTTTTTGTCGAACAAAATGACTGAGGTCTTAACTGCTGAATAAGGCAGAAAGATACCTGCTGGAAGGCTTACGACTGTATGCAGATTAAACTCTTTTAGGAGCTTCTCTTTTACTTGCTTGTATGCAGAGTTAGTTTGAAACAGAATTCCCTCTGGTACCACGATAGCTGCACGGCCATTTTGCTTTAACGTCTTCTCGATATGTTGAAGAAACAAAAGCTCTGTAGCTGTAGCCTCCACAGGAAAGTTCTTTTGGATGATCGCTTGCTCTTTGCCTCCAAAGGGTGGGTTCGCCAAGATAATATCGTACTTGTCCTGGTCGTCGATTTGTCGAATGTCAGAAGCTAGGGTGTTTTCCTTAAATATCTTAGGGTAGTCCATACCGTGGAGTGTGAGGTTCATAAGGCAAAGTACAAAAGGTAGCGGAGTTTTCTCTTTACCAAAAAAAGTTCTGCTATTTAGTATTTTACGAAGCTCAGGAGTTTTTGCTTGTGGCTCTAGATACATGTGGGCCTCAGCCAAAAATCCACCCGTACCAGCAGCTGGATCGTAGATAGTTTCACCTATTTTTGGATCAATCATCTTCACCATTGTCGAAATCAAGGCTCTAGGGGTATAGAACTCGCCAGCGTTTCCGCCACCTTCACCCATGTTCTTTAGCAAGTCTTCATAGATGTGGCTTATTGCAAAGGCTTCCTCGCCCACATCAAAGTGAATTTTTTTGACCTCCTCAATAACGTCCCGAAGTAGATAGCCGGAGTTCACGCGATTTTGAGTATTGCGAAATATAGCGCTAACCACATCTCTGGGATCGCCTTCTTTCTCGCCCTTTAGGCTACCAAGGTATTCAAACAAATCATCGTTGATGAACTTGATTAGGTCTTTACCAGTAAGGCCATCTTTAGTAGCTGTCCATACATCCCAGCGGTATTTGTCTTGAAGTATAGGTGAGTAATCGTCACCCTCAAGTTCAGCAAGTGTTGCTCGCTCCCTCTCTTTGTCTGCGAAAAACTTGAGATAAAGAATCCATGACAAGGACTCAGTGTAGTGCATGGCACCTGATATACCGTCATCTGTTCTCAATATGTCACAACAGCGCTTAATGATATTGGATAAATCTTGTTTGGAGGTCATGATTTCTTCTTCCTAGTTTTCTTCTTGGCTTTCTTTGATGTCTTCTTCTTTTTTGATTTTGCAGCTTCTATCTTAGCTTTCTCGGTGAGGATTTCTTCGAGGAGTTGGTGGCCTGTACCTTCGGATTCTATTTGATCTACAAGTTTGCCTTGGAATGCGTTAGCGAGAACTGAAGCCTGTTCCATTTTGATGTGTGATCTAACTTCTTCGAGATTAGTTTCAAGAGCATTAATCTGAGCTTGGTGAGTGCCGATCTTTTTAGTTATTGTCTCAACTTGTCTCGTTGAGGGGAGAGGCATTACAAACTTCTTAACCTTTTCTAGGTTGAGGTTAAGTTGATTCCCGCCTTCTGCTTTGTCTCGCAAAACACCGTACCTGAACTTCAGCCATTCTAAAACATATTCTCTAAGTGTGGAATCAAGTTGTGTATTTACTAGTGCCGCACACGCTTGGTTGGTGCCAGCCTCGATCTTCAAGATTCCTGTTTGCCCTCGCGTTTTACCTTCGCCGTACATCGCAACTAAAATGGTATCAACAGGGAAGACTTTCACATTTGTTTCAGCAACTGCCTGCTCAGTTATAAACTCATCAGAACTATGTATTTCACAGTTCTGTACTAATCCCGTTTTAACATATGGAATCTTACCATTTCGGTAATAAATTTGGTTATCTCGTTTAGGAGTGGCCCCAGTCTGCACCGAAAACAAATCTTCTAACCGTACCCACTGCCAGGAGTCAGGTATATCGAAGGGCTTCTCGTCGTCGGTGATGAGGGTAAATTCGGTTTTCTTTTTGCATTTTTTACCTGTGTCGGCTTGTTCTCGTTCGGTGCGGATGCGCTCAAGCAATTGGCTGGCGGGCTCATCATTTGGGTCTTGTGGCACCAGCTCCCCACGGAATGCTTTTGCCAGCAATGCCTCTTTGTATTTGCCAATCAGCACCTCTGCCTTATTAAGCGCTTCATCTGTGGCGTCGACTTTCTTGAAACAGGTTTCGATTTTGTTTACTATCCGTTTCTGCTCACTCAACGGGGGTACAGGGAAGTTCATGCTGGCCAGATCATTTTTATTAAAACCAGCCTGAGCAGCTCTACCTCCCAATGTAGTTATATTCCTTTGAAACTCAGGGGCTCGTAAATAGTACTCGATCCAAAGGCGGTCAATATGGTTGCGAGGGAAGATCACCTTAGCCAAGGCCACATTGTAGCTGCCCGAATTACCAGTACAAATTCGACCTACGCTGGCTCCATATCTCCCAATCAATAGGTCGTCCACTTCGCACCAACGTTTAGCTTTATCTTTTGGGATATAAACTGGGTTATTATCATTCTTGAAATCACGAATTTGTAGCATTCGTACATATCCAGCTTTTGGCTTCTCAATGAAGTACTTTTTGGGTGGTTGACTCCCTCCCTGAATGTCAATCACATCACCAAGACTGGGCCTTGACCACGAATCAGGTAAATCGCTCATAACCTTCCCTTCCTGAAATTGAGGTGCTCTGCAATGTCCTCAAATGTGATTTCATCAATCGTGGTAATCTCCGGCCAAATAAAGCTGGGCTCAAATCCTTCATATCTCAACTCTCGTTGAAGCTCTGGTTTCATTTTATCTTTTAGGAATCCGCCTTCAAGATCCGCAAAGCATGCGAAAACTGATGCCAGTTTTTTCCGTTGCAACTTTACTTCGAGCGATTGGGCAAGAACTTCGTTATTGTCATAAAGCTCTTCAAAGTCTACTCCCTCCAGGCGTGCTTTCATAATTGCTAGCGTTTCAGCATCTACATCCGCTATTTCATCAGGGTGAGCTTCGACATCGACAACTGTGGGGATGTCCTCATGTAGTTTTACGATTTTGTCCTTATCGGTGCACATCTACGCTGTTATCCTCTCGTCGTACAAGGCTTCTTGTAGACCGTTAACCATCGCCACCAACTGCTCTGAGCCGCCCACAGCCTTTTGAATTTCATTGATCGAGCCATGTTTGCGTAGCTTCGGTGTCTGCCAAAACTCTCTGCTAGTAGTTAGCGCATTGAAGTCTGTTTCTCGGTAAACATCTAAAATATCATTCACGATTTTTGCTGTGGCTTCACTTTGTTGGTTAAAGAAATTCGACTGAACCTGCTTGGCTCTTGCAATTCTCTCGCCCTTGGTGAGGAACTCCTCGCCGAAGACTAGGTGTCCGAGAACATCCAAAGCGTCCACATCTCGGATCTTATGTCGTTCAAAAAATATTTGTGTCAGGGCCTCTAGGTTAAGGCCGATTTCAGGTGCGGTTTCTTTTATGAAGTGCTTTCGGTCTTTGGCTGTTTTCCAAGCCTTGTTCAGCTGCCTGATATCTTGGAACTGCTTCTTCAATGCTTCTGATTGGTAGATGATATATTTATCAGGTGTGAGTGGCTTGCCGTCAGGGCCAGTGAAGGCAATGCTTTCCGCTGCCATATTTACTCGGCCAGATAAGAACTCTTCAGACATTCGATGTCTAATATGCTGAAGTTCTTCTTCATCGGTTTCTTCATAAATACCCGCGGAGTCAATCTGCTCATCATCCTCAGCTTCCGGCGTAGGCACAGTAGTGTTTTCATCTGGTTCGGTAGCCTCATCAGCATCACTGTCGACGACGATGGCGCCTTCTTCCACAATATCACCAGGCTCATCATCCCAATCGGGATCGTTAAAGAGCTGTGTGGAATGGTTGGCATATTCTAGAATAAAGAAGCCCAGTTTCTCCTTAACCGGGTTTCTGTGGTCATAGGTGCGAGTCCCTCGTCCAATGATCTGCTTAAATTCCACCATGCTGCCGATGTTTCTAAAGATCACAACATTCTTAACCGTTTTTACATCCACACCAGTGGTTAAGAGCTTAGATGTCGCTACGATGATGGGCTCATGAGATTCTAAATCTTGAAACTTCTCAAGGTTTGGGTATTTACCGTTGGGGTCACGGTCATTACCAGTCACTCTGACCGCATAATTACCCTCGTAGTAGATACCGAGCTTCTCTTTATGTTTGATAAAGGCTTCTTGGCAGTACTTTGCCATGTCCAGTGCGTGCTGCTGATCCACGCAGAATACAATGGTCTTTCCTAAAGGGTCCGTAGCAAAAAGATGTCTCACTAGGTGGTAGGCAAAAGCTCTTGTGCGCTGGGGAATACTTAACTCTCGCTCAAAATTGGGAGTCATGTAGTCTTTGACTTCAATTTCTTGGCCTCGAACATCTTTTATTCCCTCATGATCAGGGCGGTAGCCGAGGGCATCTATGTTCGATGTTACTCGTTTAATGATGTAGGGACTGAGGTAACCATCTTCAATCCCGTCTTTCAGTGAGTAGCTGACAACGGGTTGCCCGAAGTAAGCATAGGTGTCGTTGGTTTCATCACGCTTGGGGGTTGCTGTTAAGCCCACTTGAATTGCTGAATCAAAATGTTGCAACAGCCTGAACCAGCTACCAGCCTTGTTGGCGCCACCTCGGTGGGCTTCATCAATGACGATGAGATCAAAAAAGTCTTCTGGGAATTCTTTATAGCGATCTGGCCGACCTTCTTCGTTGCCTTCATCATCTTGTCCGACAAGAGTTTGATAAATACCAAAGTACAAATCACGGGATAACGGAAAAACTTTATCTTTTGGTGAGAGTCGGTAACAGGCATCCTTGTCCATGGCATTGTCAAAATCCTTAAATGCCTGATCAGCTAAAAGGTTACGATCGACAATAAAAAGGATTTTCTTGCATATTTTGGATCGCCAGAGCTTGTAAACAAGTTGCATGCTTGTGAAGGTCTTGCCGGTACCAGTGGCTTGTGTAATCAGCACGCGATTCTCGCCACGCAGAATGGATTCAATGGCGGCATTCACTGCCTTCTCTTGATAGTAGCGGGGTTTTCTGCGTTGACCAATCTGTGACTCATCATAATAGTCTTGGGTGAGAGCAGCTTGATTGGTTTCAGTTGGCTCAATGGACAAATAACCAAGGTAGCGCATCCAAAGCTCATTTGGGGTGTGGAAGTTATCAACTGTTTCCTGAGTTCCAGCCTTTAAGTCATAAAACTCGATCTCATGGCCGTTTGTGGAGTAGGCGAACCATAAACCTAGTTTGCGAGCATAATTTTTGACCTGCTCGCCACCCTCAAGGTGAGAGAGGCTCTCCTTTTTGGCTTCCACAATGGCAATGGCTCTAGAAGGTTTGTATCGTAAAAGGTAGTCCGCTTTCTTTGGCCGCTCTCTTCGACCTTTTTTACCGTCAAAATGGATGCGGCCAGCGGTGATGGTGTATTCGTCTTCAATTTGCCATTGCTCATTGAACCAGCCGGCGGCTGTAAGTTTAGGATCGATCAGTTCTCTTCGAGTTTTTGCTTCACTACGATCTGCCATAGCTACACCCCCATATAGTCTTCAATGAGCTTTTGAACGACTTTATTCATTGTAAGGCTGTTCTTCACACAGTCTTTTTTGAATTGATCCAAAAGGCCTTTAGGCAGTGAGAAAGTGACATTCTTGCGTTCGGCTTCCTGCTCGCTCTTTAATTCACTAAGGATTTTTTTGCGATTCACTGATCGTGATTTGTTAGCCACTTCGTGTGCCCCCTCTAACTACAACACATATATGCTACACGAGTATTTTTTGTGGACAAGACACAGCAATTTGCTGTGCGACATGCACAAGCCTTGAGCTGAATTACCACATACCAACCACAAGTTTATGCATTGGGTGTTATTTCGGGTGATTTTTGGTTATTTAGGACACATGAGCTTAAAGAACTTCTTCTTGCTAAGTTATTGAAATTAATTACGTTGCCATCTTGGCGTAAATTCGAGTTTCCATACTCTAAAAATGGTGGAGGCGCCGGGAGTTGAACCCGGGTCCGCAAACTTTCCACATTAAGGCAGGCTACACGCTTAGTCGATGTTTGTTGAACCTAGCAGCTTCCATCGACAAACTCTGCTAGGCGTGCTCCGAAAGATTTAAATCAACAAGCTCGAAACGACACTTGTTAATCGAGATGGCTTAGGGTGACACCTACCTCCTCGACCCATCAACGAGAAGTTCAGTGACCAATCAAACTACTTATTAGGCAGCTATTGGTGTAGCGAAAGTTTCGCCAAATAAAAAGAGTGCACGTTTTTAACGAGGTCCCCATGCAACCTCGGCATGCTCCTTAAGCTTCAAAATCCACGTCGAAGCCATTACGCCCCCATTCAAATCCTCAATGGAGGAGCTCAATGCAAGCGCAATGACCGAACGACAGTATAGCACACAAGTGTGTCCTACCAAAGGCCCTATTGTCGCTGATTTGAGGGAATCTTTATGTTTGAGGTCGCGTGCCGAGAGGCCCGCACAGGCTCGTGGCAGCCTATAGGATGGCTTCGTGCTCGTAAGAGGCGTCGTCCTCTTGATAGCTGGCATTTTGGGCGTCCATGACCACTTCAGAGGCTGGGCGGTAAAACAGTTGGCCCGTCAAAAGATGTCGAGAGGATATCAACGAGCGACTGTGGCGCGTGACCACCATGCGGCCCATGCCAGAGCCTACGATCAGCTGGTTGGCTTTTTTGGTTTTACAGACGGTGATGGACTTTCCATCTTTGCCTTTGGAGCCCCATTGGGCTTTTGACTTTTCGGGGCGGCGGAAGTCGATAAAAAGAAAGACGGGTTTGTTAGAGGCCAGCACATAGGATTGGCTGCCTTCAACCTCGGTCCACTCATTGATGCCACTAAAAAAAGCGGTGAGTTCCTTATTGGTCGGTTTGTCACAGGCGGAGGCTGTGGCGGCTAAGGTTGTTGCTGAAAAAAGAACGAGTGTTAAAAAGAGTTTGTTTATCATGGTAACCTTAGGAGCAAGATCAGGGCCGGCTGGTGGGCCCGTGGTTTTGAGATCAGCGTTCGTCGCCGTGAATTGTCAGGGGTTACTTACAAAAGTTTAGACGAAATTTAAAAGGGCCGTCTATTGTGGGCCCTCTTTGCCATTGTCTTGTGGTGGTTTTGGCCACGGGACTTCACCACCAAAGGCGGCGAGTTCTTCGTCTTCTGAGTTTTCCTCTGAGATTTGTTCTAAGAAGTCACTCAATGGAACCACTTCGCCATTGCTCAATTCGATCTCAAGGTCTTGGATCGCTGGGTGAGCTTTGTCGATGGTCATCACCTCTTCGGAAATAATTTCGTCTGACGGGCCGTAGGCCAGCAGGGCAAAAGGCAGCAGCACGAGTAGTGTTAAAAGTTGAATCATGATTCCCCCCGGAATTTTTTGGAAAAATAACAAATTCTAAACTAAAAGCCACAAAAATCTGCAGCCAGTTGTGCTTTTTATCGGGTGGAAGCCAATTAAAAAGGCATGTGTTGGCTAAGGGGCGACAGATTTCGGTCCTTTAGCAAAAGTCAGATCTGTCAGCCAGGGCTTGGCAAGGCGCGGTCGTCCAAGGGGCTAACAAACTTGTTGTCACTGCTTCAGGTAAATTTCGTCGAGGACCGCGTCGGTGAGTTCTCCACCCCCATAGGTTCCAGAAGTGTGGAGTCGAAGGTGCCCATCGGAGAACAACTCCATGGCGTAAGTGTAGGTGGGCTGTTTATCATTCATGATTTTTTGAAATTGGTGGCAGCCCCCGGTGGCGACTGTTGCGGGGTGAAGGTCGTTGGTGAGTCTAACATGTTCTACCTTGAAAATAAGGTGATGGGTTTGGGGCAGTAAATACTCTTCACCCCGCTCACTGACCCGAAGGCGTTGGCTTTTTTCAAGCTGCAACACTGATTGCAATTGGCCGTGCAAAATAAAACTGCAGACGGTGGGACGCGGGATCAGGGGATTGTCATCGTCACCCACTTGTCGCAACTTTAGGACTTCGATCTGTCCATCACGTCTGATCCACAAGGTCTCTCCTGATTGGGTCTTAGGGGTTTGCTCCACATAGGTGCCGTTAAATTCAGAGACGAACTCTGATGAAACATCAACCCCGCCGCTCTGATCAGAGGCACTTGGGCTGCAGGCCATGAGTCCTGAGGCGGTGAGAGCAATGAGTAAGACAAGAAATCGGCCCATCTTTTGGAAGTCTCCTTTTTGTTATTCAAGGTAGAGAAGTCCAAGAACTGTGCCACGGATTTCGAACTCATATCGACGGCATTGGAGTTTGAGAGAAATAGCGGGCTTCAAGACACTGTTAAAAAGATCAACAGGTGTTAAATTGTCGCTCCCGCTGTCGACTTGCCAAGAAGATTGAGAGAGCCCCAGCAGGGGTGTGCCGGTGGGGCACAAAGCCGGTGACGGGGTCCAAATTCTTGGATGTTTTTGTGGGTGGGAACTGCGGGCTCAACACAGTTTAAGAAATACGTTAGGTGGGTCAGTTAGATATGTTTGCTGACGGCTTCTGTTTTTTTCTGGAGCTCTTTTTGTGATCTCTTTGCCAGTTGAGCGACCTTCAAGATTTCACACTCCGGGATTTGTAAGGCCTTTTTAATGGGGCCTTTTCATCTCCCCCCTTTGTTGGATTTAGGTATAGCAATGCCCCTAGCATAAGGGAAATTGATTATAATTATCCGATGTATAGATAAATCTTATGGTCGCGGTTCAGACAGTCGTTACGTTCGTTCTGTCATTTTTACAGACCATTGGGTCCACTAAGTCATTGAAATGAGGTGACTAAAAAATGCCTGCGCGGCGCACCAAGTGGAATGCCGCAAACGGGCACTGGCACTGGAAAAGCGTCGATTTATCAAACAGCTTTCATTTGTAAAGTTTTCTCGGTTTTTGAGAAACATCATCATGTTTTTAGCCCCTTCTTCTGCTATGAATTCGCCCATGGACCAAGAAAAACAAGAGCCGGATTCTCCCAAAAAACAACACTCGCTTGCAGACTCTTCCGAGAGTTCTGCCGAAAGTCCATTGGACAAGCGCCCGAGTCCCTCTGACGTCGAGGCCCTGCAAAAAGAATTTCAAGAATTGGTCGATAAAAAATTTGGTGGCCAAGTTCAGGTCATGTCCATGGATAATCCTTTTGAGTCTGGTGGTGGGCCACAGCCTCAAGAAGAGGAGGTGGCTACAACCGAAGCCCTCTCGTCCATTGCTGACTTCGATTACAAACCGAAAGACATTAAAAAGTATCTCGACCGTTTTGTGGTCGGGCAAGACGAAGCGAAGAAGGCTTTATCCATCGCGATCTGCGATCACTACAACCACCTACAGGCATCTCTCAAGGGTGGTTCAGCCACTGTGAACCATTATCAAAAACAAAACGTTATGATTATGGGACCGACCGGGGTGGGTAAAACCTATTTGGTGCGTTTGATCTCTGATTTGATCGGTGTGCCGTTTGTCAAAGTCGATGCCACCCGCTTTAGTGAAGTGGGCTATATGGGGGCCAATGTCGACGACGTGATCCGAGACCTAGTGCAAGTGGCCGATGGTAACACGGAGTTGGCGGCTAAAGGGATTGTGTATGTTGATGAGGTCGATAAATTAGCCTCTCGCAGGGACCACACTGGGCGCGATGTGAGTGGGCGTGGTGTTCAATTCGGCTTTCTTCGTTTGCTCGAAGATACCGACGTCGATTTAAACTCAAGCCACGACATCGCCTCACAATTCAAAACCTTTATGAACTTCCAAAAAAAGGGTAAAGCTGAAAAAGAGATCGTTAACACCCGTGACATTCTCTTTATTTTTAGCGGCGCCTTTCATGGTCTCGAAGACATCATCAATAATCGCCTCAATAAAAAAGCCATTGGGTTGCATCAGAGCAAAGAGTCTGAGGACATTTCTATGGTACTCAAGAAAGCCGAAGCCAAAGACTTAGTGGATTTTGGTTTCGAACATGAGTTTATCGGACGACTGCCGGTGCGAGTGGCCTGCGACTCTTTAGGTGTCGATGATCTTTTCGAGATCTTAACCGCAACTGAGCACTCTATATTAAAGCAATATCAAAAATCTTTTGAGCACTACGGGATCACTTTAAAGTTTCAAGAAAAAGCCTTAAAGCTTATTAGTGAGAAGGCCCATGGGCAAAAAACAGGGGCGCGTGGGTTGAGTGCCGTATGCGAGACTCTGTTGCGACCTTTTAAGTTTGAATTGCCATCGACCGCCATCGATCGATTGGACATCGATGAAAGCCTGGTGAAGAACCCCAAGGGCGCTCTTCATCATCTACTCAATCAGTAGTTTCACAATATTGCGAACCGCCGACTCATACTGTTGTCCAAATATCACTTGATGATTCAACATATGGTAGAGGTTGTAGAGGTGTTTGCGTTGGTCGTAACCAGGGTCAGGAGGCAGTGCCTGATGATAGCTTTTGTAAAAATCTTCAGGAAAGCCCCCGAAGCATTCTGTCATTGCTAAATCGGTCTCGCGGTCACCGAAATAAAAAGCGGGATCGATCAGATAGGGGCGCTGCCCGGGGCCACAAATGATATTGCCATTCCAGAGGTCCCCATGCAGTGCACTTGCCGTTGGTTGTCGCTCACCAAGCAATGCAAAGCAAGCCTCTTGCAAGTGCTTTAGCTCGTTGCCACTCAACGGGGTCTCTGCCTGGGCTTCAAGTTGCAGGATCTTGTTGTGCAAACGATGGTTCCAAAAAAACGCGGCCCAATCTTGCCGCTCGCGATCCGAGGCTACATTCTGTTGGGGGGCAGCACCAATGCTATTGTTTTCAAAAAAACCAAAAGAAGGTGCGCTTTTCTGGTGAATTGCGGCCAGCTGTTGCGCCAGGTTTTGCCAAAACTCCACTTTCGGGGTTTCGGGCTGGATATATTCGAGTACTAAAAAATGTTCATCAAAAGTGTGAACTTCTGGAACGCTAGCTCCGTGCTTTTGCAACTGCTTGAGGCCCGTGGTCTCAAAAGAGAACTCGTTGGTTGGGGTGGCGCTGGCTTTCACAAAAAACTTCGATTGACCCGCGCGACACACAAAACTGGGGAAGCGGCATCCCGATTCCATTTTTTGTAGAGACTCGATCGGTTTTTGCAACCTTTCGGTGAGGCGAATTTTAAGACTTTCAGGAGTCATCTATTGATGGAGCTCTTTTTGGATTTGGTTCAGCAACCCTTGGCAGGCGTCTTCTAAAAGATCTAATACCAACTCAAAGCCCTCGGGGCCGCCATAGTAAGGGTCCGGCACTTGATCGTGGGGGTGGTTTGAACAGAAGTCAGTGATCTTTTTGACCTTGTACTTTTGATCATCAGCTGTGAGGGCTAAAACATTTTTAAAGTTACTGTTGTCCATGGTTAGGATGTAATCGAACTCTTCGAAGTCTTTTTTCACCATGCCTCGAGCGATACTTGTCAGGTCATAACCTCGTTTTTGAGCATGCTCTCGCATGCGGCTGTCAGCAGGTTCGCCTTCGTGATGGGCCGCGGTTCCGCACGAGTCCACAAAAATTTTGTCTTCAAGATTGGCTTTTGCAACGAGATGTTTGAATACCCCTTCGGCGGACGGGGAGCGGCAGATGTTACCAAGGCAGACGAAGAGAACTTTTTTCATTTAAAACCCCTTATCGACAGGTGTTTGTTTGCGCATGGTCCATAGTTTTTGACTCATAAGAGGGCGTCTTGTCTCCCCCGTGCAAACCAGTAAGAGTTTAGTGATCTTCAAATTGATCGGGTCGGTGAACAATAAGATCAGCATTTCTCTGATGTAGTTTGTACTCAAGGTGATGTAGTTATCAGTGCCCACACCTAACTTTAGGCCCTTTTTCTCCCACCAAGAGAATGGATGATCTTTATAGTCCTCAAATTGACCGGTTAACTTTTTATTTGATGAGGGCAGTGCGATCACCGACAGCTGTTTGTCAATCATACGGTTTAAAATATCATGTTGGTAATGTTCAACCTCTCGAGCCATATGAAACTTGGTCTTCACGAAAACCGTGTATTCCTCGTCAGAGAGTTCGGTCCCTTTGATGAGCTTGTCTCGCACGTCCTCGTATTGATTCCAATCCATTGATTGGATTTCATTAAACTCGATGCTGCCCGCTTTCAAGGGTTTCTGACGGCGGTTGTAATGCATCACTCGTTGAAAAATACTGTGAAAGTAGAAGTTGGGGTTGATCCCAAGACTCAGACCATGCTCAATGGCATCGACGTGCCAGATGTTCATGGCATTGTCGACCGACTGAATCCCCGTTCGTAAAGTTCTCCAGGTCTCACCATGGTGCGAGCGAATCTTCAATCCAATGGACTGCAGTTTGCGAAAGCCCACTTTCATTTCTTGAAAGTGCGACTTACGGTAGAGATCTTTCTCGCTCCCGACGGTGTCCACTTCTAGGACATAGGGGATGAGCTCTGGACGCTCCTCTAAAATGCGTCGCAATTCGTGCACTTGAAAGTCAAAATCTTCTTTTTTGGTCTTAAAGCGTGAGGCATCGTAAAATGTCGGCTCTTTGCGAAAGCTGGGTGAGAGAATAAACTGAAACTCAGGGTGCTCGTCTTTAAAGCGCTTGAGGCCATCGAATAAGCCAAGCAGGGTGTCCTCGGGCGTGACGGTTTCAATCCCCGGGATTTGCTCACTTTTTTCAGTTGTGGCTCTTGAGAGCGAAAACTTTAGGCGAACGGCACCGACGTTGTATTTCTCCCATAAACTTTGAGCCAGGTGATAAGAGGCCTCGGCGTGGGCGGCTCGGTCGACCAAAGTTAACTTTGCCAGAAACAGGATTTCTAAATAGCGATCGAACTCTTCGCCATCTTTTAAGCGGATCAGCTTGTCAACATCGTCAGCCGATCGAATGGGCAAGCTATCGTCGCCGTAGATATTCTGAATCTTTTGTTCATAGATTTTTTTATTGGGGCCCTCGAGAAGGCTTTTTATTCTGGGGTAAATATAGGCCGCTGTCAGTGAGCCAGTGAGATGAATGTGCTCTTCACGGTATCGCAACGGAAAGTTTTTGAAAAAGCGAAACAGAGCCTTACCGAACTGATGTTTAAAGAGCTCTTCGATATCGCCCTGATTGGTGCGATAGTCGTTCAGGTGTTTTTGAAATTCAATGGCTTCTTTTTTAATGTCCTTGGGTAAGGTTTGAGCATTGACGATGAGATCAATAGTGTCCATCAGGCTAAGGCCATTGGTTTCGCTAATTGTGTGAATCAAACGTGAATAGATGCGGTCATTAAGATTTTTCGGCATAAAGTGGAATCAGAATGACAGAAAAGGAAAAAAAAAGCCACCAGAAATTCCGATGGCTGAGGGTGGTTGCGTCTTTAGAAAGAAACAACCGATAGAAGTTCATTCATCCAGCCAAAGGCAGCCGGGCGAGGGTTTTGTATGGCAAAACGCTCTTCAAAGAAACGCGCCACTTTTCGTCGTCCAGAGCCGGGAAATAAAAAGGAAATGACGGTTCCGACATGATCGTCTTGGAAGTATGTGGTCTCAGGACTGCCGAAGGCCGCGTGCAGCATTTCTTGGTTACTAGTGGGGACGTGGTCGTCTTGCTCAGAGATCACCATGTTGAGGGTCTCTGGTGGCATGGTCAACCCCATGTCAATAGGGTCAAAGGTGATGTACTTTCTCAGGTAGGCTTCGTATTCTTCAGCTGTCTCGAGGCCTTCGGCTTCCATCCGTTTACGCCGAATTCTTGAGACTTCATCTTGCCGGCTGGTGGCGAGGATTTGCGGGATGTCTCCGCCGGCGACCACAAAATATCCCGCTGAAATATCGGGCTGGGTGGCCATAACAAAAGAACTCAGAATTCCACCGAGGCTGACGCCAAACACACCCATGCGGCTATAATCTAAGTTTTCGTCATCTTCGATAAAAGCCATGACGGACTTAATGGCGGCGGCTGTGCGATAGAAGGTCTCTTGGTGGTCTTCTGGTGGCAGGAGTTTTTTTGCCGCCTGCTCTTCAATATTAGCAAAGTCATTCGTGATAATAAGGCCAGCCATATCGTAAGAGCACAGGGTTTTGGCGGTGTTTTTATCGAGCAGATTGATTCCACCGATAGGAGGAACCATGATCACTGCCGGCACCTTGTCTTCACCAAGATCATCACGGCTCGGTATATACATGGTCATCGACACCTTAAGGGGCTCGGTCGCCCCGGGGTAGATGGTTTCAAAAACTTTGGTGTAGGTCCAACAGCGAGCAAAGAAGCCTCCGCTTTTTGAACTGCTAATCTCTTTGTAATTACCCTCGTACTGAAACTCAGTAACGATAGCCTCAACCTCTTCGGTCGTGAGTGGTTCTCTTGCAAAGCTTGTTTGTGAAATGAGCAAAAAGCCGACGACGGCCACTAGAAATCTTTCCATAGATTAATCCCCCCAAAGTCCTTATTGGAGACTCCATGATAAGAAGCGAGGGGAATAAAAATCTATAAAAAAATAATTGTTTAATGTGTCAGTATGTCAGGCTCTTTCATGAGCGACGCGTCAACTGACGTCAAAGCAGTGCTTTAGAGACAATTTCATACAAATTGTCAGATGGTTTCGAATCTCGGATTTTCTCAAGAGCCTTTTTCATACCTTCTCCATAGTTTGGAGCCATCTGTTTCCAGTTGTTAAAACAAGAGCCAAGGCGAGAGGCCACCTGTGGGTTGCGGCTATCCACGTCGATAGTGGCATCGGCGAACCAATCGTAAACAGCCCCCGAAGGTTCATGAAAGCGCGGCCAATTGTTTTGAGCAAACGAGTAAAGCAAAGCAAACACGTTGTTCGGATTGGTCTTGTCAAAGTCAGGGGAGTTGTATTGTTTCTGGATATTTTCAAAGGCATTGTCGGCCTTTGAATTCGCAGTCACTAAGAACAGCTTGTTCATAACAAGAAGGTCTTCGTGCCAGCGGTCACGAAACTTTTTCATGGCTTGTGAAAACTCAGCGCCACCCACATGGGAGAGTCGACCGAGGGCTGCCAAGCTGTCGGTCATATTGCGAGCCTGTTCGAACTGCTGCATGAACAGGGGCGCCCCCTGTTTTTCATTGTTTTTAAACAGATAAAACATCAAATGGTTTTTAAACATTCGCAAGGCCACGTCTTTTGCCGATTGCCCCAGATTTTTCTCTTCAAGCCGGGTGTAAAGAGCCAAAGCGTCTTCGTTTACATGCTCGGACATTTGCGTGTAAAAAGTCTGGTAAGCTTCATAGAGGACTTGCGGGTCGATCTCATCGAGAAACTGGGCTAGGTAATGGGTCTGAGGGAGCTCCATAATTCTTGCCGTTAAGGCGGGATCCTCTTCACCTTTTAAAATCAGATCACTAAAAGCCTTTTTCAGCTCGGCGGGGAGCTGGGGGGACTCCCCGGCCAGTATCATATTGTAAAACTGAATGAGGGTTTGGCGGTACAGCTTTTGAGCGGACTCCCAACGGTTGAAGCTGTCGGGGTCTTTAGTCATCAGAAGGTAAAGGTCTTGGTCGCTCTGTTCAAAATTCAGTTGTACAGGAGCAGAGAACTCGCGATTCATGGATAAAACAGGTGGGGTATTGACGTTCTTCAAAACAAAGTTTTGTTTTTTCTTATCAAGTTCCAGAATGGCATTTTGCACACTCTTTTGGTCGTCTTGGTAGGTGAAGTCCAGAGGGCTTCCTGCGGCGGAGACCAGTCCCACTTTAAAGGGGATGTGAAAAGGTTGGTGCTCCTTACCGGTGATCGGGTCCTTCGTGGTCTGCTCCAATTCAATTTCAAAAGTTTGATTTTCTGGCGAGAAGCTGGTGCTGACTGAAACTTCTGGAGTTCCCGCCTGATCATACCAAAGCTTAAAGGTGCTTAAGTCTCGCTTTGAAACCTTCTCCATGGCATGAATCCAATCGTCGGTGGTGACGGCTTGGCCATCAAAAAGTTCAAAATAAGTGGTCACGCCTTTTTTGAACATGTCGGCGCCCAATAGGGTGTGTAGCATGCGGATGACCTCAGCGCCCTTTTCGTAAACAGTGACTGTGTAGAAGTTATCAATGGCGATGTATGATGAGGGGCGCACCGGGTGGGCCATGGGGCCGGCATCTTCCGGAAACTGGCGTGATCTTAGCGCTGAAACATCCTCAATTCTTTTCACCGGGCGCGAGTTCATGTCGCTACTGAACTCTTGGTCTCTAAAAACAGTGAGTCCTTCCTTCAGGCTCAGTTGAAACCAGTCACGGCAAGTCACCCGATTGCCAGTCCAGTTGTGAAAGTACTCGTGGCCGATCACTCTTTGGATGGCTTGGTACTCATCATCCGTGGCGGTTTCAGCGCTGGCCAAGACATATTTCGAGTTGAAGATATTCAGACCTTTGTTCTCCATGGCTCCCATGTTGAAGTCATCCACGGCAACAATGTTGTAAATGTCCAAGTCGTATTCTAGGCGATAAGTGTCTTCGTCCCATTTCATGGATTGTTTGAGAGAGTCCATGGCAAAACGCGCCCGGTCCTTTTTGCCTTTATCCACATAAATCTTCAAAGCGACTTTTTTATTCGAGCGGGTCATAAACGAGTCTTCGATCCAATCTAAGTCTCCCGCAACCAAGGCGAACAGGTAACAAGGTTTTGGAAAGGGGTCTTCCCACACCACCTCGAGGCGGCCATTGTCCAATTGCTTTTCAGAGATAAAATTGCCGTTGGATAGCAGCACTGGGTATTTTTTAGGGTCGGCCACAAGAGTGGTTCGGTACTTTGACAGCACGTCAGGACGGTCCATAAAAAAAGTCGTGCGCCGAAAACCTTGGGCCTCCATCTGAGTGCAGAACACGGTTTTGGTTTTATAAAGTCCAGAGAACGCTTTGTTGTTTTGCGGTTTAAGCTTCACCTGGGTTTCTAGTAAAAAGTTATCAGGACAGTCCTTGAGGGTCAGGCCAGAGGAGGTGACGGTGTACTGTGAGTCTTGCAGAGTCTCGCCATCCCGTTTGATTGATACCAACTCTAGTTTTTTACCATTGAGGAACAGCTCGCTCGTGTTTGCAGAGCTGTCTGGATTGCGCCTCACTTGCAGCTTGGCTGTGACCATGGTGCTCTCTTCTTGCAGGTCGAAATGCAAGTCGACCGTGGGGATCAAATAATGGGGAGGTTGGTAATCCTTCAAGTAAATGGTTTGAGGCGTCTCTGACATCATTGCGGTCTCCTAAAGGTCGAAACGCTATGGGTAGCAAATTAGGGCTATATCGGCAAGGTGATGCTCTTATTAGAGGCTTTATTCCGACCGGCTCCTCAGGTTTTTGAACTGATCTAATTTTTTCTGCATTCCGGCAGGAGCGGTGGCCTTAAACTGGAAGGGGTAGCGGATATCCAGCTCCAATCCTTCAGGGTGTACAGGGAAGTCCCAAGAGGTGAGACCCGCAAAAAGACAGTTGTTCAATTGGTCATCTTTTAGGGTGGAGCGCTCAGGGATAAACTGTGGCTGAAAGGCTTTGCCATCGGGGCCGACTTTGAATTGCACAAACACTGTTCCCTCTAGCTTGGCGGCCTCTTTCTTCATTATCGCTTTTCCATAACAATGACTCAGGTATTTGCGGTGCGAGGCGATGGTCTTTTGAATTTTCGAGCGGTCCATTTTCGAGACCTCGGGCTCTGCCGAGGGTTGGGGGGCCGAAGTACAGTGGGCGAGCAACAGAAAAGAAAGGGGTAGAATCCAGCGCATAAAAGTCTCCATAACTGAAAATCATAGTTTCTTCTGCGGGCGCCGTAAATAGTTTGTTATTATTTCTCAAGGTGTTATAGCTCGATTTATGAACTGGCAAAAATTTAAAAATCTTGATTATTTGGTAGAGCAAAATGAAGACACAAAGATTTGTGTCGTTCTTTTTCATGGCTATGGTGCCGACGCCTCCGACCTGGCGAGTCTGAGTCGCGTGTTCCAATTGTCGGAGCTTGTGGACTGGTACTTCCCCCAGGGAGTTCTTGAGGTGCCCATTGGTCCCTCCATGTCGGGGCGAGCCTGGTTTAACTTGCGAGTCAGCGATTTCGAGACCCTCTCGGATGGCGGAGTGGCCGATGTGGGCATCGATCCGGCTGACGAAAAGATCATGCAACGAATAACTGATTGGCTCAATCATCTCGGAAAGTTGTATTCAAAAGTCATCATTGGCGGATTTAGTCAGGGCGCGATTTTGACAAGCCATAGTTTTTATCGGCTCAATTTTAGCCCAGCAGGCTTGTTGTTACTTTCGGGTTACTTGGTGGCTCCCTCTGTTTTCCCTACCGTTCCTGATCCATTGAAAGTGCCTTTCTTTCAGAGTCACGGGCGGGGGGATCAGGTATTAAAGGTCACTGGGGCCCAAAAGCTTTTCGATCATTTACAAAGCTTGGGCTTGCAAGGAACCTGGAGTGTGTTTGAGGGGGGGCATGAGATCCCCATGAACGTTATTGCGGAAGCTCAAACTTTTGTAAATTCACTCTTAGATCCTCAGGGATAGACGTTTTCTGAAAGGTCTTTTTGTTAACAGCGACATGCACCGAGGTGAGTGTGGCAAAGCTTTCGTCACCTTGGGTAACCCGGTATTGCAAGGTAAAGCTACTTGTTGATAGGCCAACCACTCCGATTTTAACTTCATAATTTTGCAAAGGAAGCAGTGGCTTGTGGTAGTCCGCTTGAAACTTCAGCAAGGGGTATAGAGTCTCGGGCGATAGAAAAAACGCCGAGGCGTCTTGTCCAAGGGCTTCGACGAAGTCTTCGTAGCAGCGGTGGACCTTGGTGAACAAGCCCCCGGAAAAAGCAATGCCAGCCGGGTCGGCTTCGTCGAAGTGTATTTTAAATTGTGTTGTAAATTCCATAGCTTGGTTCTGCCACGACGCCGGAGGCAGATAAAGAGAATAAGGCGCTTATGATGGGTGGCGTTATGGCCGCTCTCTGATTCTTATTGCTGCACTTATTTGATAAACCTGTCGGGCGAGGCCCTCAATATGGATACTAAATACTACAGCGAAAAAGACTTTCCGGCTTATCTTCCCAAGCTCAATCGACTGTACGATGACCTTTTTGACGGCGGCAAAGGCTTCCGGTCTCTGTTGACCCAAAAGGTGGCGGGGCCTCTTGGTCTCGCCGACGATGGCGTGAAGTTGCTCTGTCAGACGATCGAGTTCATCCACAATGCCTCGTTGTTACACGATGATTTGGTGGACCGCTCCAACTTGCGACGAGGCAAGACTGCTGCGTGGCTCAAGTACACTCCTGAATATGCGGTTCTTGCCGGTGATTACTTGTTGGCGCGTGTGATGACCAATCTCTCGGGGTACGGCAATATCGAGCTGGTACAGTTGACCAGTCAAACGATCGCAGAACTCCTCGAGGGCGAATGGATTCAAGATTCTCTGGTGGGAGACTTTGACCTTTCTTTTGAGCAGTTGACTGAGGTTCATAGTTTGAAGACGGCCTCTCTGTTTCGCTGGTGTTTGTACGCGCCCTTCGTAGCAAAAGAAATCAACACGCCCCAGATTCAGAGCCTGATTGACGAGTTGGGCACAACTCTGGGGCTTCTCTTTCAGCGCAGTGATGATCTGTTGGACTACGATATTCGCAATTCAGAGGGCAAAGCGATACTTGGCGATATCAAGTCTGGTTATTTGAACTCCTTTGGGGCCTTTTTCTGTCGCCACCTCTCACAAGAAGAGCGTTTGAAGCTCAAGAAAATCGAAAGCCTTGGAGAGATTCTTCGAATTGTGGGAGAGCAAGAGTTTCAAAATGCTATTGGTGATTTCGATAAGATCAATGAAGAACTCATCAGCCTCTATGAACACAAGTTAGCGTTGCTAGAAGAGCAGTTAGACGGTGAGCAGAAAAAAATAATTCTGAACCTTAAAGACTTGCCTGAGATTTTGTACTGGAGACGCAAGCCCCAACGGAAACCAGCCCATTGAGTCAGTTCGTCACCATACCTAAAACAGATCAAAATTTTTGGCCGATGCTGACCGGGCGTTTTTCGGCCACTGAGTTTGCCCAACCCGTTCGCAGCCTGGCGGTCAACTCGGCTGAAGAGACAGTCACCTTTAAGATTATCGAAAAACAGTCCCTATCCCTAATGGGCGCTTTGTCTCATTGGTATTCTTTGGCTCGCAACATCTACTTGGTGTTCCCTATCATCGGAGGTTTGGCTTTTTTGACGGCCACCTATGGGGCACCGCCTTTGGATTTACTACTTGCCTGCTTGCTCGCCTTGCAATTTTTTTTACTGGCTTTGACCTTATTCAATGATTACAGCGACTACATCAGTGGCTTTGATCGGATTAATGAATACAGCAGTGGAAAGCCCCTCATTCAGGGCTTGATGCGTCCCTACCAGGCCAAGCAATTGGCGGCGGTGTTTTTCTCCCTCTCTGTTTGTTTTGCTTCATATTGTTTTTTGATAAAGCCCGCTTCACTGGCGCTGGCCGGTGCGGCCCTTGTTTTGGGGTGGAGTTTGGGCTCAGGGCTGGTCGGACGTCGCTTCAAGGGAGTCAGTCTGATTGCTACCTTTTTGATGGGGGGGCCTTTGTTGGTTCTTGGACTAGAGCTTCTCCTTTATGGTCAGATGACTCTCGCTTCGGCTTTGTTGGGTGGGGTGTTCGGCTATCATGCTCTGAAGTACGATTTTTCTAAACAGGTGCGAGACATCTACTACAGCAGCAAGGCCAAGGTCGTCACCTTATCGACGTTGTTTGGCTTCGAGAGATCCAAGTTTCTGTATAGCCTGATGTCTTTGTTTCATATCAGTGTCTTAATTATTTTTGCTTTAGAGTCGCAAATCCGAGAGGTTTCTCTAATCCTGATCGTCAGCTTGTTTTTTGAGATCTACATCAACAACTTATTCTATCGTGCCCCCTCGTTTTTATCATCGAACATCTCGCACTCAATGAGTTTACAGAAGTTCCACTACACCATCGAAAGCAGCTTGTTTGTTTTCGTTTTTCTTAGTCCTTTATGGCTATCGTTATTTTAGACGATGGTTCCCCCCAGTCTCGCGCTTTGCACGAGGAGCTTGGGTTTCCTTTAGAGGAGCAGCCAATTGGCTATAATCTTGTCTGGTCAGGGGAGCAGTGGGTTGTCAGAGACCCTCGGCAAGGCCCGCACTTCATGATTTCACTGGATTTTAAGAAACAACGGGATGTCTTGGCACAGCAGAGAGTCTCAGTAAAAAAAGATCTATTGTGTAGGGCTTTGGGTTTTAAGGGGCAGAGCGAATACTGTGTTATCGACGGGACGCTGGGCTTTGCTAAAGATGCCCTTCATATGCTGACTTTCGGTATTCACGTCATTGGGTGTGAGAAAAGCCCCGTCACTTTTAAAATTGTGGACAGTGCTCAACGAAAAGAACCACTTCTGTTAAAAGATTTCTCGGTCCATCAGGGCGATTGTTTGGATTTGTTGCCTCGATACAGCCAGAGGGCAGATGTCCTTTACTTAGACCCCATGTTTGAAAATGCGAAAAAGAAAAGTGCTCCGAAAAAAGCACTGGCATTTTTGAGAGAGGTTGCCGACTCGTCTTTTGATGTGCAAAGAGTCATTGAAGAGGCCTTAAAGCTAGGTGTCAAAAGAGTGGTTGTCAAAAGACCCCTAAAAGGACAACAATTGTACGATAAACCAAACATCGTTTTTGAAGGTAAGTTGATTCGTTACGATGTTTACACAGGGTAAGAGTAGTTGGACATAAATATTGGTCTTCCGCCTATTGCAATGATGTTGGTCGTTCTCTTGGTTTTTGCCATTGTGAGCGACTTTTTATTGGATCTATTTTCGGTCCGCATGTCTTTGAGCACGGGCAAGGTGCAAGCCTGGTTGTACAATCAATTCGGTCAAAATCTTGTCTGTGATATCGGTATTGCCATTTTCATTCAGTTTTTCAGCTTCCGCAAGAAAGCTTTTTTTATGCAGCTTTCTTCGTTGGTGAATGTCGGCTCCTTCAACCGAAGACAACTTGTTATGGTTTTGTTGGGCAGCTTCATTGGTATTGGACTGTCTTCGTTTTTACTGATGGGAGGCACTCTTGTTGTCGCCGGCCTTCTCTGTGCTTTAAGTTTGGTTTTTTGTTTGCTGTGGAAAGATCAGTGGAAAGACTTGGGTGTGGGACTGTTAGCCCTTGGGTTGTTCTTGGCGGCACTGTCCTTATTTGATCAATATCTCAGTCATTCACAACTGAATATCCACAACTATCATCTCGGTGAGTTGTTTGTGTTAGGCCTAGTGACTTTATCGATAGTGCTTTTTCGAACGCCGGTGGCTTACTTTCTCAGTCTTTCTATTCTCCATCTGTTTATTGGCTTTAATGTGATGTGGTTCCCCATTCTATTCTTTCTGTTTGGTCTGGTTTCATTGTCTCGCTTTTATTGGCAAGTCCCCCAAGGGCGGCGGCGTTTGTACTTTTCGGCCTCAGTGGCCGTGCTTCTGCAGTGTTTGCAGCTGGGAGTGTCTTTGCTTTGGGTATCGATTTTCAGTGAGACGGCGGCGGCGTTTTTCCAGGTGGGGAGTCTGCTCGAGATTTACCAGTCCATCTTGCTTGGTTTTGCCCTTTATATGGTGGTGCCTCTGGTTTTGTTATTGCCAGCTATTTTTCTTCTCGCTCTCACACCTTATTTCAGTCGAGTTGTGCAAAATAAAGGTGAGAGTCAAAAAATTATTAATTATGATCAAAGAGATCAGTGTTTCTCGATCCATCTTTCATTATTCTTGCTGCGCCAAGAGTTTAAAAAGTACATCACCTCGGTTCATACGATTTTTAAGCTCAGCCGTGAGTCCGATTATGAGCAAGAGAGCATCAATCAAAAGTTCGTGCGCTATCAAGGGATGCTCGTGCGAGTGGGCGATGAGCTCAAGGAGCTTTGCTTTAGCATCGGCAAGCAGCGCTCCTACCGCTGGCAGGTCAAAGAAATCATGAGTTACTACAAAACCGTGAATCAAGTGGAACTCCTAGTTGATGACTTGGGTTTGGTGGCGGCCAGCCTGCGAGTCAAAGATCAAGATGAGGAGTGGGAGAGGGAGTGCCGTTTTTGGCTTGGCCTGCAACTAAAGCTGTTCGAATCTTTTTTTCATCACACCTTGGGCGTTGGCCACGACGAGCCCGAGAAGGTGCGTGCCAACATCGAAAAGTCTTACGAAATTTTAGACCGATTTTTTGTTAAGAAAACAGAGCCGACAGATCACAAGGTCTCTTCACAGACGTTCTACAGAATCACCGAAAGTATTGGGAGTTTGGCGCTCTGAGTGGCGCGTTCTTTTTAACGCCAGCTTGTAAATTCTTTTTAAATTTAGATTCGTAAATTCGGGCTGTTTGTATTGAAAATAGCTGCGAATGTCGTCGACGGCTGTTTTGTAGTCTCCCGTCTCGTAAGCCACTAAAGCCCGTTCCGACAGGTGCTTTAGGTTGAATGGTTGATAGCGCATCAGATAGCTATGCACGATGGAGAGTATTTGTAACTTGTGCTCTTGCCGCGACAAGGTTTTGAAAAGGCTTAGGTATTCAACCACTAGGCAGTCGGACTGCATGCAGCCGGCTGAGAAGTCGAAGCCTCGGTTTATCAATTCCACAATTTCGTAGGGCGCGAGTTTTTGGCAGGCTCTCCCAAAGTCTACGATGTGAGCCCGACCATCCAGTTGCACTTTTAGCAGATAGCGCCGTCGACAGCTGGTGACTTGGGCCCGTATCCCAGCTTCCTCACAGAGAGTGCAAAACAGCAACATCAGCAAAGGTGTTGGGCCTTGTTTGGATGACAGAACTTGGGGCAAAAAGCAGCCCATAAGATCGATGTCTTTATCTTTTTGTTTGAATTGCAGGTTTTTAAAAAAATATTGGATGAGGTGTTCGAACTTCTCTTCGTCTGATTCCAGGTCATGGACTTCGCGAACAATGGGTTGGCTTAGACTTTTCAGCCTCTTCAAGGTGGTTCGGGTTTCCCAGAGAGGGTTGAGGTCTTGGGTGAAATGGCAGATCTCAAGGATCAGTTGGGCCTGCTCCTTCAGCATTAAAATCGGCTTTGTTGACCTTGCGGTGTCTAATTCCCCCGTAACCATGGTTGGAATTAAAGCGGATCTGGCATTTTTTGCAATCCTAAAGTCGTTGAGCTTTGACATTTATTGACAGGCCCGGCTCGGCGCCAGACAATAGCGGAGTGTCATCCGAAGAAGATTTAGAAAAGAAAATTCAAGACCTTGAAGCTGAGCTCAGCAAAAAGGATCAAGATTTAAGGATCTATAAAAAAGAACTTTCAGAGGCCAATTCAGAGTTAGAGAAACTGATCGTTCGCGTGAATGACCAGCTGCAGCAGTCTTTGAAAATCCAAAAGTTCCTGGTTCCGACAGAGTTCCCTAACATTCAGGGCTTTGAATTTAGCACGAAGTTTAGTTCTAGCGCCGTTTCTGGTGGGGATTATTTTGATATTTTCGAACATTACGACAAAATGCGCTTTGGCCTGTTTCTATCTTCGGCTTCCGGGTACGGGATGTCGGCTTTGTTTTTGTCTGCCTTGATGAAACTGACTTATCAGATTGAAGACTCAAAGAATAATGATCCGTTGACTGTAATGAATGAGATCCTTGGTGAACTCGGCTCTCAGAGCCGGGCGGGCGATGAGGCCGGTATTTTTTACGGAGTTTTTGATCGGCGCAAGTTCCAGATGACCTATTGTAACTTGGGTCAGCCCTTGGCGATTCACTACCAAGCCGACTCAGGACGTATTGTTTTGCTAAATGGGACTCCCGAACCCTACAAAAATGGTGAGACCGCCTCAGAGCCCTCTCTGGAGAACCATGTGGTGGACCTCAATCCAAAAGATAAGCTTATTTTTTGTTCCTCTGGCTTTTTGGCCTTGAATAATGACCAGGGAGATCTGTGGGGGATTGATGAGATTCTCTCAATCATCAAAAGGAACGTCAAAAAAGAGGTTCATGATCTGCGTAATGAGATTTTTTACCAAGCCTTAAAATTCAGCAGTTCACAAACCAAGGATCTTACGGTGATCGTAACCGAAGTCAAAGATCGAATCATGAAGCTCGCCTAGCTATTTCCTATAAAGAATTTGATGAAAAGTTAACGCTCGGTCACTAGATTGCACCCCCGTTTTTCCAGTAAAACAGAGTATATTTGCGAAAGGATTGGTGTATGCAAGTCTATGAAGGTGCTGTGGATCGTGGTTTAGAAGGTGTTATTGCTTGTACGACAGGAATCTCATCAATTGTGGATGCAACCCTCAGTTATCGGGGATACACCATCGAGGACCTGGCTGCGAACTCGAGTTTCGAAGAGACCGTGTTTCTCCTCTGGAACAATCGCCTGCCAAAGAAAGAAGAGCTTGCCAAGCTAAATGCCGATTTCGGTAGAGAGGTGGCGCTGGAGCCCGATCTTATTTCCGCATTAAAAGTTTTGCCCACCGATGTTCATCCCATGGCTTGGTTGAGAACGGCCGTTTCCACAATGGGGCTTTGGGATGCGGATGCCAATGACATGAGTGACGAGGCCAATCATCGCAAAGCCATTCGTTTGTCGGCGAAGATGGCCACCTTAGTTGCCACGTTCTGCCGACTTCGTGCAGGTAAAGACTTAGTGGCTCCGAAAGCAGATAAAAGTATCGCGTGGAACTTTCTTTATATGCTCAATGGTTCTGAGCCGAGCACCGACATGGTGAAGGTTTTTGACACTTGTTTGCTACTGCACGCCGACCACGAGTTGAATTGTTCGGCATTCTCGACACGAGTGGTGGCCTCTTCATTAAGTGACATGCATTCGGCCATCGTCAGCGGCATTGGTGCTCTTAAAGGCCCTTTGCACGGTGGGGCCAATGAGCAGGTGATGAGAACTCTTAAAGAGATTGGTTCTGAGGATAATATCAGTGCTTGGCTCGATACCGCCTTAGCTGAAAAAAGAAAAATTATGGGATTCGGCCACAGAGTCTATAAAAATGGCGATCCTCGCGCAAAGATTCTGCGTTCAATGAGTAAAGAGATGACCGAGGCCTCTAGTGAGCCTCAGTGGTTCAAGATGTCGACGATTCTTGATAAAGAGATGGAAGAGCGCAAAGGTTTGTTGCCCAATGTCGATTTTTACTCCGCCAGTGTTTATTATGCGATGGGTATTCCGTTGGATATTTTCACTCCCATCTTTGCTGTTTCCCGTGTGACGGGATGGATTGCTCATATCCTAGAACAGTATTCGAAAAATAGGATTTATCGCCCCCGCGGGCAATGGGATGGTAAGGTCAACCAGACCTACACGCCCATAGAATCCCGTTAATTCTTAAAAAACATTTTAGAGTTTCCCAAAGCCCTTTTTTGAGGGCTTTTTGTTTATTATTTGATGGGCTCTTCTTCAAACCTCTTTTAATGGTGTTTGAGCAAAGAGTTTTGCTAACAATGCTTCATTGTGAGACCAGACCTCGTCTTTCTTGTAACGGGGGCCGAATGAGTGAGTAAGGTTATTTCTGAAATGAGAGGAAAAAAACATGCTCGATGTTCTAATTGCCAGTCGAAATGAAGCTGACAACTCCTTAATCGAAAAAAAGTTGTCTCCTATTATAGATAAACTGGGCGCTGTGAAATTCACTAGCACAAGGCCAGCCAGTTTACCGTCTGTTCTCGACGGTCGGTTCAATCTGTTGGTTTATAACAGCCAACACTTTAATTCCTCGATGAGGAACAATATTACCCACTGGCGCTCTTTGGGTTACTTGGGCCCCATCCTTTTGTTAGTCAAAATACCGGATCCACAGGTGATAGATCGATTTGCCGATCTCCAGAATGTCACGATTATAGAAAAGCCCTATGAAAACAAAGACTTACAGGGCATTGCCTTGAAGTATCTCAACGAGACCAAGGTCATGCAGCGTCGTTTTCGGCGGTTCGATACCAAGCAGAAGGCTCATCTCGAATCCTATAACAAGGATTTTGCGTCCGATTCGGTGATATCAAACATATCGAAAGGTGGCGCACATATCGTGGGAGAGCTGGATGATATATCCCGTGGTGATCTTTTGCGGGTTTGTTTTGAGCTCGACGAACTTAAAAAGAACCACACCATGTCAGCAGAAGTTGTTTGGACCCAGGGAGATGTGGGCACCGTGGATCGCTGTGCTGGTTTAAAGTTTATCTCGAAATCAAAAGTGTACGAGTCGATTTTGGGTGGTATTTAGAAAATAAGTGTATCATTTTGAGACCTCAATTTGCGACAGTTGAGAAGAATCAGGTATTCTGTAGGTTGAAAAATGGGTGAAGCACGAGGGGGACGAAGTGTTGAAGCTGATTGTCGTAGGCTACGATCAAGGCCGTTTACAAACTATAAAGCAAGAGTTACAGGAGCTTCAGGGTGACTTTCCGCAACTTGTTCTATCAATGGTGAAACCGAATTATCTCGAGGCCGCTATCGATGGTCAACTGAGTCTACTGGTTTTTGATACCCAACATTTAAGTAAAATGATTTTTCCCTTTGTCGTGCAGTTGCGACAGATGGGCTACATGGGACCCGTTCTGGCTCTCGGACAGCTTCACAGCAGTTTTGACGTCTCTGAAATTGCTAGCGTAAGAAACCTTTTTCATCTCTCCAAACCTTACGAAGGCACTCAGTTGGTCGGGATGGCTAAAAACTGTATCAATGTAGAACAAATGCGCCAGCGTCGCGATCATAGGTTCAATGTGCGTGAGAACGCGACACTTGAAGCCTACAGTTCTGACCTGAAGATGGACACCATCATCAATAATATTTCTAAAAGTGGAGTGCGAATCGAGGGGCAGCTGCAGGGACTCAAAAAAGGTGATCTCCTAAGATTGCACTTCAATTTTGATAAAATAAAGAAAGAGCGAACAATGAGTGCTCGAGTTGTTTGGCTCAAAAAAGAAGGTGACAGCAAAGAAGAGGCTGGTCTAGAGTTTGTATCACAAAAAGCTGTGTACAAATATCTACTCGACTATGCCGTTGCTTAAAACCGAAACACATGACGATATTTTATTTTTGACCCTCGATGATCCTAAAAGGCGCAACGCCTTTGGTCCGTCTATGGTTGAAGAATTTTATTCGGCAATACAGGCGCCTCAGATCCTTGGCGTTTTTGTTACGGCCAGTGGTTCCTCGTTTTGTTCTGGGGGAGACCTTCCCTTTTATAAAAACATGAAAACGAAATCAGAAGGACTGGCCAGTCATCAGCGCATCAGTGAGGTTCTGCAGTATTTCTATAACCTACCGATCCCCAAGGCTTGTTATGTGCAAGGCCCTTGTTACGGCGGTGGGGTTGAGCTCTTGTCCTGCTTCGACTTCGTTGTCGCCCATCCCGCCAGCCTCTTTGGGCTTTGGCAGCGTCGATTGGGGCTCACTTGTGGCTGGGGCGGTCATGAGCGACTGGCGCAGCGAATGGGAGTTTCGCCGGTGACTCGTTGGTTGCGATCCGCCCAAACCCTTTCTGTCTTCGAGGCGCGGGCGATGGGGCTGGTTGATCAGATTGCCCTTCATAAGCCCGGGTCTCAGCTCTGTGCACAATGGATCAAGGATATTAGTAGTCTTGGGACCGAGAACTGGGTTACCATTCACAAGAATCTAGACAATCAATCGGTTGCTTTTCAAGAACTTTGGTTTGAGGGGCGCCACAAGCAATTTTTAAAGAAGCTCAAATGACTGAAATCTCCTTATTCTCTTTGTCTCCCTACCTTTTTCTGCTTGCGGCAGTCTGTTTTTCATTAGGTGGTAAAGGGGAACGCTGGATTCTAGCCATGCTAGTGCCCGCCCTGATTTTTGCTTTTTTAAACGAAATTATTGGTGTCGCGGCTTTAGGAATCATGTTGATTGCCCCTCTGGCGCTCTTTGTGTGGATCAATCACTTTTTTGCGAACCTTCTTAGGGGCGTTGGCTTTATTATTTTTGTCGTGTCTGCTTTTTTGATGGTGAGTCATCATCTTCCGGATATTCAAAATTTAAAGTTGTTTGATCAATTGGTGTTTAACCAGGGCTCGGCCGCTTTTGACATGTATTTGAATTTTGATAAGGTGTATTTGGCAGTGGTGCTCTTCACTCTGTTGCCCCCCTTGGAGCGGCAGATGCCCTTTCGATCTTCATGGGGCTTGATAATCAAGTATTTTGCCGTCGCCGTTTTGGTGTTGTTACCCATGGCTCTGGGTTTGGGATTCGTGGAGTTGCAAACCAATACCAACCCCTACCTGATTCTTTGGGCTGTGAATAATTTCTTTTTTGTTTGCTTTGCCGAAGAGGTGATTTTCCGCCGTTTTATTCAGAATCAGCTGGTGCATCAATTGCGAAACAAGCAGTACGGTGATCTAGTGGCTATTTTTCTGGGCGCCCTTGTGTTTGGCGCGGCTCATATTTCTGGAGGCCTCGTTTACGTGGCACTTTCCAGTGTGGCCGGTATTTTTTACGGGTTGTGCTTTTATCACACCTGCAACGTGAGAAGCGCGATGGCCATTCATTTTATGGTGAACCTGGCCCATGCCTTTTTGTTCACCTATCCTTTTGCCGCAGCGTCGCTTGGTCAATAAGCTTTAAGATAAGGTCTTTGTATTCAATCCCTTGCTGGCGCCAAAGCATTGGGAACTGACTGATGTTGGTAAAGCCCGGGTGAGTGTTAATTTCGTTAAAATAGATGGTCCCGTCCTCGGTTAAGAAAAAGTCGGCTCGGGCGTAATCTCGACAGCCCAGTTCACGAAAGCATTGCAAAGCCAGTTCTTGGATTTTTGTGACAATCTCGGCATCCACAACAGCGGGGATTATGAGTTCCGCCCCTGATGGGTCGAGGTATTTCGCTTCGTAAGAGTAGAACTCGTGATTGGGCTTCACTTCTCCCAGTCCAGAGACCTTTAGGTTGCTTCCGGTTTCGAGTAAAGCACACTCAAGTTCTCGCGCCTGTACACCTTGTTCGATCACAATTTTTTTATCATGTATACGTGCCTCGGCTATGGCTTTTGTGAACTCCTCTTCGTTGCGCACTTTTGAAATACCAATGGAAGAGCCCATACTGGCAGGTTTTACAAAAACAGGAAGACCAAGCTGACTTTTTACCTCATTAAAGCTGGGTTCTAGATCACTGAAGGTGATATGGGGGACTTGCGGAATCCCTTTGCTATTAAGAATGTCTTTGGTTTTCGCTTTATCAAAGCAACCTTGGCAGGACTGGTCGTCGCTGCCGACAAACTCAAGGCCAATGGCATTGAGCTCTTTTTGCAACTGTCCATCTTCGCCATAAGGGCCGTGGATCACTGGAAGAGCCACTCCAATAGGACCCACCGGGTGATCTGGCGTCTGTGGGTCGACCACAAAAACTTTTTGATCGACCGTTTGAAGTTGCACCTCGGTGCCACAGGTTTCTAGATCAAGGGGTTTATCAAAAGAGGTGGATAGGAGTGCCTCACCCGGCACAAGTTTCCAAACTTTATTCTTTGTTATCCCGAGGAGCGTGACCGTGGTGTTTGCTGTTTTGAGAACTTGATAGATATTTTTTGCTGAAACCAGAGAAACATCATGCTCAGCACTGGGGCCGCCAAAAATTAGAGTGACCGATGTCATGCCATCTCCACAACTTCTTTAACCAAGCCATCGATCCCTTTGGCCACCAGGTGGGGGAGTGCCTCGTCGTACATGTAGGCTGGAGATGTCACAATTTTGTGGGCGCGGTCGGTGACGAAGTCATCAACCTTGCACTCTTCATGTATGGCACCGGTTTTTTCAATCTCTTGGGTGGTTTCTTTGTCGTTTCCGATAGTAACGGTGATTTCTTTAGAGCCTAACACTTTTGCCAGTAAGACGGGAGCAATGCACATGGCTCCGATGGGTTTGTCTTGCTGGTTGAACTCTTGAATGGTCTTCTCGATAGCGGGAAGTACTGTGGCCCGCGCCCCTTTGGCTGCCCAGTCACAAAGATGAAGAGCGGCACCAAAACCGCCGGGTAGGATTAGGGCATCGAACTCTTCGCTGTGTAAGTCTTCGAGAGGCTGAATTTGACCGCGACAGAGGCGGGCACTTTCAGCAAAAGTGTTGCGGGCCTCACCCGGCTCGGAAGTACTGTGGTCGGTGGCGGTGAACTCAATTTGAGGTGCAAAACACTGATACTCGGCGCCCATGCGGCTCACCGAAATGAGCGTACTGATGACCTCTGTTGTTTCGCTACCGTCTTTATACCCACAGCCTGATAGAATGATGGCAATTTTTTTCATGATGCACCTCACTTGCTAAGATGTCATAGACGACCGTGGTTTTCAACGTCAAGCTTGTGCAATGGGTGTATTGGAGGGGGGGCGATGAGGCGAGGCCTACTCGCTGTCGAAATCCACCACTTCGGTGCATCGTTTAACGAGAACGCGGAGGCTCTCAATTTTGGCGACCGTGGTGTTGCAGTCCTTGAGGAGCCCAGCAAAAAATGGCACTTGGTTACTTACCAGCCATTCGATGTTGAAGGTTTGGGTGGTGCCGTCGTCCAATAAAAAAACAATGTCGTAGGTCAGTTGATCGGCTTCAATTCGGCAGCCAGGCAAGCCCTTGCAGTTTTCGGCCTCTTTCACGAGTTGGGGAGGGACAAGAGTCACGCGTCGCTCAGACAAGTTGGAATAGCCAAAGCCTTTAACGGTTGCCTTCTCTATGCCATTGGCCTCGGCCAGGTTGGCAACAGTCGATGAGAGGTGCAAGCGTTTTTCATCCAATTGATCGAGCAGATCTAAGGATTCCACTTTTTGTAGGGAGTAGGCGGTTTTAAATTTATAAATGAAGTCTTTATCCCAGAGCTTGTCGGTCACCGTTTTGTGAGTCGTCAACGAACGTTCGGTTTCCAGCTCGCTAACGTCGACCACCTCGGTCACCCATTCCTTGCTCAGTAGTTTGACGGGAGACTGTGAGCTTATAACCTGCTGTGATTCAATGCTATGAACCCGTTGCCCTTGTTGTATGGTGTAAGGGTTGAGTTTTGCAATCATTCTATCTCGAGCGCTTTTGATGGCTGACTCTGTGGTTGGTGGGCCATAAGTCGTCGGTACCGGTTCTCGTTCACAAGAGAGAAGGGCGCCGGCACAGATCATCAGAATGAGGCTTCGAATCATATCGAGTCCCAGCCCCAAACCCAGAAGGGGATGGGGAAGATTTCTTTGAGAGCATCGAGGGCTGTTTCACTAAAGCTATGAATCTGTTGGGGTTCGACCGGTCCAAATACCAAGCGAGTGATGTCTTGATCAGAGTCGGTGCAATAGATTTCATCACCGTATCCGAAAAAGTATCGTCCTTCTTTAAAATCAAAGACAAAAGAATCATAGCCCAGTGTGCGGGCTCCCTTTTTTATCTTCGCACAAAAACTTTCTGGATTGGTGATCGCTATCATGCCCAGCACTCCAAAGAATTTTTTAGCCCGATGTTTTTCCATTTGGCTGATCAGGTTCTGGCATTGAGGTGGTGTGATTAAAGTGATCGGAGCTTGCTTCTTCTCAACGATATGTTTTGTTAGAGATAAAATTGATGAAACGCTTCCACCCCATTCATGGATGTAATTAGAAAAATCAGCACCTTTACCGACCACGCAGTAGGCTTCTAGAGCATTGGTTAGATTGTTCCAGGCGGTATAGACCTCGGTGTTGGGGATCTGCAGATATTTTTGGATATCTGAAACCTGCCGAACGCTTCTCATTTGGTGCTTGTTGTACACCTTGAGCAGCGCCTGTGCCGATACCTTCGGGGTATCCATAATTTTGATGGAGTCTTTGATCTCTCCTGTAAAGTCTGGCGTGACCTGCAGAGCCACTTCCGATCCGGCGACCTCAAATCCAAACTGGCTGTAGAAATTGAACAAGTCGGTCCAGAGAATAGCCAAGTCACAGTTTTGATCTTTGCAATTTTGTAGGCAGCTCTTAATGATCTCTCGACTCATGCCTTGGCCACGTTTCGTCTCATCAGTGACGACGCTGCCAATAAGACCCACTCGAAAGAGATGGAAATGGGTTTTGATGATATTGGTGTGCACCACGGCATGGGCCACCACTTTATTGTCCTCTTTAATCACTCGAATGTTATCGCGATTGGTCTCAGCGAAGGCGAGTGGGTACTCCTCTTGTAGTGACCAGTTGACTTGTGGTCTGAGGGTTTTGTCCAAAAACTCATTGATACTAGGCCAGTCTGTTGGCTCCGGTTTTTTAACTTCCATGACTCCATTTTACGGATATTTCAGAGACCTGTCTCGTTAGGGAGGGAATACCCGACAAAGGTGGAAGGCAAATATTTCTCAATAGTAAAGGAAGGGTCTCACGAAAGGGGAAGACTCAACCATGGTCCAACTTCTCTTTGAAAGCGGCGGCTTCATCGCGCCAGACAGCGGCCCGAGCATGTGGATTGCAGCGTGTTGGGGTGGGGAGATAGCAGATTTCATGGGTCAGGGACTGGGGGAGTTGGTTGTGCTCAAGGTAGCCGGTCACAAGATCTTGGATGCCCTTCTTGTGTCGACAAGTAAAAAACAATGGTGTGTTTTTTAAAATTGCTTTTAGCTTCGGTGACGCCGTTTTAAATTGCAGGCGATTTTTGCGCTGGGCCGCAAACAGAACAGTGTCCGAGGGGTCCGCGGCTTCACGGTTAGGGACTTCGATCTCCTGAACCAGGTTGGCAATCGCGACACCGTGCTGGTTGAGAAAACTTTTCTTTTCAGGAACTGTCAGCGTTTTAGGTGTTAAATCCGGGGCGAAAAAGTATTGTAAAACTTTCCAGAAGTGATTGCGGTTGTTGTGATAGTAGAAAACTGGGTCTGTGGGAGCCTCGCCATCAATGGACCGCGCGCAAATGGCAACCATGGTTCCCAAAATCACCATCTGAGGCGTGTTTGTGGGTATAAAGCTTGGTGTTTCGTCGCAAGAGGTGACCATAGTTCATCTTTAGCATCGAACCTTCGGTGGGAATAGCTTTAACTCGATAAGGTTGAACGGGCCAGTTTCATGAGGCCAGAAAATGATTGGCCATCTCAGCCAAACATGAGAAAGTACTGATATGTTAGCGTCTTATCTCGAAAGTATAAAATATGTCGGCCATATGTTTCCCGTGGCGTTTGTGCGGATTGTTCTGGGTTATCAGTACTTGTCATTGGTGATTCAGCGAGTACAGAGTGGGTACCTCGAGCATGCTTACATCAGTGATCGATTCAAGCTCAGTCTCGAGGCCGAGCCTGTTTCAGGAATATACTACGAACTTCTTAAAAATATTGTGCAACCCTATTGGTTGATGGCCACTTACGTTTTGATCATGCTAGAGGTTGTCATTGGCGTGTCCTATATCCTTGGATTTGGTGTGCGGGTGGCCAGTCTTTTAGGGATGATCTTATCGATGCACATCTATCTTTATTTCGACTTTGTTTCTAGTCCGGGTGAATTTTATGTCTTTTATATTCACCTCTTGTTTTTTATGTTGGGCGCTGGGCGCTGCTTAGGGCTTGATTACTATTTTTATAAGAGTCGCCGCGGCCTTCTTTGGTAGTCCTATGAACATCCGTTTCTTTTTTATTTATCTTTTCGGGTTGGTCCTGGCACTGGGAGTGCTATTTTTCCCCTACTTTATGTTTGATAAACAGCCCCTTCGCGATAAAAATTCTTTGCGAGTGATGACTTATTCCTCTTTTATTCAAAAGTGGGGGGCTGGTCCAGAGATTGCTCGCCGATTCAAAGAAGAAACAGGTCTAGACATTCAGTGGATCAACGCGGGGAATGCCGGTCTTCTGATCGAAAGACTTAAGTTTAAACGAGAGAGTGATCAGCCGGATATGGTCGTAGGTTTGGATCAGTTTTCTATCAATGAGGCGCGCCGTTTCTTTGAATGGCATGATGTGCATTTGATCAACGACGAGATCGAAGAGAGCCTCCTTCCAGAGGGGGGCCATTTTTTTGATTTTGTGGCCTACGACTGGGGCCCCCTCACTTTTATCTATAAAGAAGGAGAGGTTGACCCTCCGCACTCTTTACTAGATCTTTTGGAGCCGAAGTATCGTGATCATCTGATTTTACAAGACCCTCGGATGAGTTCACCGGGCTTGCAGTTTTTGTTATGGGTGGTGGTGACGCTTGGACAAGAAAAGGCTTTCGACTATCTTGAAAAACTAAAGCCGAGCATAAAGGTCATGTCTCCTTCTTGGTCGTCTAGCTATAGCATTTTTAAATTGCAACAACCCACTTTGGTTTTTTCTTACTTTGCCTCGCCGTTTTTCCATCAAATTGAAGAAAACGACACCTCTTACAAGGCGTCGCGATTTTCAGAACCCCATCCGGTGCAGGTCGAGTACGCCGGTGTTCCAAAGTTTTGTCAGAATTGTGATGGGGCCAAAAAGTTTGCCCGTTTTCTTTTACGCACTGATATCCAAAAGATTCTGATGACGAAGAACTATATGTTCCCAGTGGATGCGCAGGCTTTGGTTGGCAGCCCCTTCAAGGTGCCCAAGGATGTGAAGTATCTTAAACCCATTGAAAGTCTTTCTTTGATAAAAAAGAAACGCGATTTGGTGAATCTATGGAAAAAAGCTTTCTATTAAGGTCTCTTTCCTTTGCACTTGTGCTGCTGGCGCTTTTTTTTCCAGTCCCGTTTCTTTTGGCCCATATGTCCATGGATGGCCCTTGGTTTGATCCTTTTTTAGGAACTGTGGTTTGGGGTGCCTTCTTGCAGGGCTTCGCGAGTGCCTTAATCAGTCTCTTGTTGGGCGTTTTAGGAGCCTTTGGTTTACTGTCCCTCGGTCAAAAACGAAGCCGCCGTCAACTGGCCCTGTTTTATGGCATGTTGATTCTTCCGGGCTTTGTTCCTCCGATCATCGTGGTTGCTTTAGTTTCAAAAATGTTTGGTTTTTTGCCTCTTGGCTTGTTTGGAGTCGTCTTCTTTCATGTGCTGATGAACCTTGGCTTGGTGTCGGTGGTTTTTCACAGGATTTTGCTTAAGAAGACCAACCTGTGGGTGCGTGATGCGCTGGTGGCTAATGTGAAAAAAATAAAAATCATATCCGGTCTGATGTCAGCCCTTCGTTTTGATCTGGCCTGGTTGTTTTTCTATTTTTTCGTGCTCTATTTTTTCAGTTTCTCCATCCCGTTTTTGGTCGGAGGCAGTCAGTTTGGTGGTGTTGAAGTTTTTATCTATGAAAAGGTCATGTTCTTTGGTCAATGGGGCGAGGCTATATACTACTCGATGATTTTCTTTCTGAGCATGCTGGGCTTGTCTTCTTTGCTGGTCGGGCGTGATAACATTGATTTTAAGCCCTTGCGATCGAACACTTTTTTTATAGAAGCTGTAGCCATTCCCTGGGGGTGGGTTGTTCCTGTACTGCCGTTTTTTCTGATCATCGGTGGCCTTGTGTTATCAACCTCGCAGATACCCATGCCTTCGGTTTTTAGTGCGTTGTCTTTGTCGATTCGTGGATCTCTAATTGTGGCACTACTGACCGGGCTTGGAACCTTCACGCTTTTAACCCTGGTGGCCTTTTCTTTTTGCAGTGATCGTTGGAGTCGTTTTTTGTTAGCGATGGTGCACCCGGGCTGGGTGGTGGTGGGCTTTGCTTTTTTGCTTTTGGGCGGCGTGGGGCAGGTGTCAGACTTTTTGAAAATTGGTAGTGCACTGACCATTCTCTATTTCCCTTTTCTGTTTCGCCTCGCATTTTATGAAAACTTGCAGCACCTGCGCCAGCAGGTCTTGGTGGCAAGAAGCTTTCCAGTGAGCTGGTTGAAGATTTTTAGCCAAGTGCTCTGGCCCCAGTGTTTATCAGTCATGGCTCTACTCAGCGGCATTGCAGCGGTATGGGCTTGTGGGGACTTTGCAATGACGGGCCTCTTGAGTCAGTCGACAGAGGTGAGCACCTTGGCCTCTGACATGAAGGGGCTCTTGGCCAACTACCGGATAGAGCAATCTCTTTTATATTTGTGGCCATTAGTGGTAGTGTCGGCTCTCGTGTTTTTTCTATTTCAAGGTTTGGCGTATGTCGGTAGTAAAAAAACTTCATCGTGAATTTAAAGAGTTCACTGTGCACATTGAAGACTGGGAAATCTTGGACGAAGGATTCACCGTGTTATGGGGCCCTTCTGGCGCCGGCAAGACGACCATATTAAATGCTTTGGTGGGTGCTGATCCAAAGGCCCATTTGTCATGGCGAGTTCATGATCGTGATTTGGGAACGCTACCGATGGGGGCGCGGCAGCTGGGGGTGGTTTTTCAAGACCTGGGCCTCTTTCCTCATATGTCAGCCCAGCAAAATATATTGTTTCCGGTCAACAAAACCAAGCACGAGAACTGGCAACAAGATTTCGAGACCCTGGTGGCGGGCTTGCAGCTGAGTGAGTGCGTGCAAAGGTCCGTGCAGAGTCTCTCAGGTGGAGAGCGGCAGCGGGTGGCGATAGCGAGAGCTCTCATCTATCGTCCGCGAATGTTGCTACTGGATGAGCCCTTTTCTTCTCTCGATGAGGAGTTGCGACAATCGAGTCGCCAGATGATTCAAAAGCTCTGTGCTCAGCTTCATTGTCCAGTCTTGCTGATCACTCACGATCGCACCGATGTTGATGTGCTGGCTGACAAGGTGACTCAGATTTCCCGGGGCGCGATTGTCAGAGATTCTTTAACTCTCTAAAATCGATTGATTTTAACGATAAGTGAGGGTACCCCATTGCTATGGAACCACTTAAAACCCCCCAATTTTTACATAGTAACCCGTCTCAGAACCCTCAGTTTGCAACCGAGGTAAAAAACGCCCGTGGAGAGACCCTTTCTGCGGCCTGCCCCCATACAACCAGAGCTCTTGTTGCCCTTATGGACATGCAAGCTGTGATTGGTGGTGCTGCCAGCCACTTCGGTGGCCCCGCAGCCTTTGCCGAGATGATGTCGGCCTGTCATGCTTATATGTTTTCCGAGTCTGCTGCGGCTCAAAAGACATGGCACGAGATGTTTCATTTCGTGAACGATGCCGGCCATTGCGAGAATGGTATTTATGCCCTAAAGGCCAATTATGGTTTGGCAGGATTAGATATTGAGAAACTAAAGGGGTTTCGCTCGATTGAGAGTGCTTTAACGGGGCACGGTGAGGCCCACTTGTTCCCTGAAAGTGTTTATATCAGTAATGGTCCCCTGGGTTCGGGCTTACCTCAAGCACAGGGACTGGCTGCCGCTGAATCTCTCAACGAACAGCCGCGAGTCACTATGACCACCATTTCTGATGGCGCATGCATGGAGGGCGAGGCGAAAGAGGCTTTTGCCGCCATTCCGGGTCTCGCGCAGAAAGGCCAGATGGGGCCTTTCGTTTGTATGGTCAGCGATAATAACACCAAGCTTTCAGGTCGGATCGATGACGATTCTTTTTCAATGAAACCCACCTTCGAGTCTTTGGCCGCTCTTGGCTGGAACGTCACGTTTGTTGAAGATGGTCACGATTTACAAAAAGCCTACTCCACCATTGAACAAGTGACCAGTCAGGCGAAAGCCGACCCTAAAAGGCCGCAGTTGATTTGGTTTAAAACCATCAAAGGTAAGGGCGTGGCTCAAACCGAAGAATCCTCATCGGGGGGGCATGGGTTTCCGTTAAAAAAAGCAGACCAGGTGCAGGCCTTTATTGATGAAATCTACGGTGATAGAAAAACGCCAGAGGTTCTCACTCAATGGGCCATCGAACTGAGTCACTTAACAAAACCCCAATCAACAACTGAAAAGGTCCCTGGCGATCGCACCAAAATTCAAACAGGTGTCAGTGAAGCTCTCTGCACGATGTTTGAAAAGAATTACCCGATTGTTAGTGTGTCGGCAGACTTGCAGGGTTCCACAGGTGTGGACGGATTTCGTAAAAAGCATCCCAGTGCGGCTTTTGAAGTGGGTGTGGCAGAAAGTAATATGGTGAACATGGCTGTCGGTCTGTCAAAGCAAGGCTACATTCCAGTGGTCGATACTTTCGCGCAATTTGGTGTCACTAAGGGAGCTTTGCCCATGATCATGAGTGGGCTCTCAGAAGCACCTCTATTGGCGATCTATTCTCATACGGGTTTTCAAGATGCGGCCGACGGTGCCTCCCATCAGGCGATCACCTATTTTGCGATGATGTCGGCGATACCCAACGTGGATGTGGTTTGTTTAACCTGTGCCGATGAAGCCAAAGCTTTGATCTCTCAGTGTGTAGAGGCCTTTGTTGAGAAACGAAAGAAAGGGGAGACTCCGCGTTCCACCATTTTCTTTTTAGGGCGCGAGACTTATCCCGCCTCTTTTGCAGAAGCTTCGACTTACTCTTATGGCAAAGCGCAGGTGGTCGCAGACAATTCAAGTGACTTTAAAAAGTCAGTGACCTTGCTTGCTGCAGGCTCTTTGTTGGAGAACGCACTGATGGCCCAAAAACGACTGGCCGAAGCGGGGACCGGGGCTATCGTGGTGAATCCCTCGATCATTAACAACCCCGATCTTGAAACCCTAGAGGCCTGTCTAAAAAAGACGTCAGGTCTAATGGTGACCATCGAAGATCATCGGGTGGTGGCTGGGATGGGCGCAATGGTGACCCATGCCCTGGCGCTAAAGGATGTGGCTTGCCGCGTGCGAACTCTAGGTATTCAAGATCACTTCGGTCGTAGTGCGTACACTTCGGACCAGCTTTACGAAAAGTATGGACTGGGTATTTCTGATATTGTTGAGGCCGCGAAGGACCTCATCTCTTGATGGACCGAAAAGCGAGTCGTCGCTTTTCGACTCTCGCTTTTTAGACTTTGTCTTTCTCAGAGGCTTTTGTCTTAGCGACAGGTTCTGCGTCCGTTTGATCGAGTTTTTCTCGCTTCACTGACTCTGTCACGTCAGTCTCGTCATCCGTCATTCCTTTTTTGAATCCTCGAATGGCCTCAGCCAATGATTTTCCAAGCCCAGGAAGTCGCGACGGGGCAACAAATAGAACCACTAGAATGATAGCAATTATAAGAATTTGACCACCACCGATGCCCATAAAGCCTCCTTATTAAGATCCGTTGCAGGATACCACCATTGGTTCGAGATTTCTATGCTGTTTTCAGGTGTCTATGAGACTGTGCGACGTTAACGGGATCGACGCTGAGAGAGGAGTTTCCAGTATTCACTGGCCCAAAAGTAAAGGTCAGGGGCCGGCAAGAGTTGGTAAGCGCTGGCTAAAGTCAGAGCCGTCACCATACTATTGTTCTTGAGCAGGTGAGTTTTGTACCTTTCTCGCAACTTCGATTTGTCTTTGATGTCTTGTAAGGTCTTAATAAAGTTGAGAGTTTGAAAGAAGAGGTCCTGCTCGTTGCGAAACATTCCCCATTCATTTTTCAAAATTTCACAAAGAGCCTCGATCTGACTTTTTTTCAGATGAAGGGTCTCACAAAACTTTGGGTGTTTTGCCGAAATCATTGAGAACAGCAACACAGAAAACAGCTCATCCGGATTGGATGAGTCCGACACAAACTCGAGACCTTGATTGAGATAGCTCGTGAATAAGTCGCCATCGTGGTTGAGCAAGGTTTCATCCAAAGTGGGGCTGAGGTGCTTTAGCAGGTTGAGATCGTGGCATTCCCACAGCAGGTTACTGGCTGTTTTCAGTCGTAGGAACTTAAGCAGCTCCTCGCGCTTTCTAGGGAGAACGGTGAATTCGAGCTGTTCTGCCAATTCGAAAATGGCCCCCCTTAGCGTTTCTTCGATCTCGAAGTTCGACTTATGAGCGAAGCGAATGGCTCGCAACATACGCAGCGGGTCCTCCTGGATACGCGTGCTCGGGTCACCGATCATTCGGACGACTCGCTTTTCAATGTCGGCCAGGCCATTACAGTAATCGTAAAGTTCGCATTCCACAGGATCGTAGAAAAAACTGTTGATGGTGAAATCGCGTCGTCTGGCGTCTTCCTCTGGGGTTCCGAAAGTGTTGTCGTCGGTGATCGGCCCATCTTCGTCGTCATCGTTTTCGGCCTGGCCTCGAAAAGTGGAGATCTCGTACTGCTCACCGTATCGTTTCACCAAAACCAGCTGAAAACGCCTGCCGATAACATGGGAAGGACGAATGATCTTGTTCACTTGTCGAGGGGTGGCTGAGGTGGAGATATCAAAGTCTTTGGGAGGGAGCCCAATGAGCAAATCCCTGACGCACCCACCCACAAGATAGGTTGTATGGTTGTGACTCTGGAGTTTTTTCACTAATTTGAGGGCTTCTTTATCTATCCACTCTTGATTTAAGGGTAACGAATGCTTCACTGTCGTCAGGCTCCAAATGGTTCACGCTGCAAAAGATCTTAAGTACCAAATTATTGGCGAGGACTCATCCCCAAAGTTAGTATTTTTACATGGAATCATGGGGCAGGGAAGAAACTGGCTCAGTATCGCCAAAAAGTTCTCAAAAAAGTATCAGTGCCTTATTTTTGATCAAAGAGGGCACGGCCACTCTTTTCATCCAGAATCTGGTTTCACGGTCGCTGATTTTGCCGACGATTTGCTGGAGCTCCTCGATCATCTTGGGTGGACCGACCCCATTCATTTGGTGGGGCACTCCATGGGAGGGCGAGTGGCTTTGGTGTTCACAGATCGCCATTCGGAGCGTGTGGCTGCGCTCACCATTGTTGACATTGGTCCCTCGTCGGATTGGGCCACCATGCAGGGCATCTTGGATAAACTGGCGTTTGTCCCGGTCCCTTTCCTGTCCCGAGTTGAAGCGCGAAAGTTTATGGAGAATGATTTTCTCGCCAAATACCCGAGCAAGATGCTCATGGAGTTCTTTTACTCCAATTTAGCAGAGCGCGATGGTCAGTGGGATTGGCTGTTCTCGGCCCGTCTCGTTCGTCAAACCCTTGAGCAATCCCGCTATCGGGATTATTGGGCCGAGTTTAAGAACTTATCGGGGCCCAGTCTTTTGATCCGAGGCGAGAAGTCAGAAGATCTCAAGGCGGAGGATTTTGCCAAAGTCCTGTCGCAAAACCCCAAGATTCAGGGGGTCACGGTCCCCGGAGCGGGGCATTGGGTCCATGCCGAGAAGCCCCTGGAAACTCTCAGAATCATTGATGATTTTTTCAACATTGCAGCCCAACCCAAGCAGTGATAGAACCAAGTCTTAAATTCAGATAAAACCCCTCCCTCGACCAGGTTTAAGGCTCAGAGGGCAGCATTCAAAGGTAAAATTACGAGTTCAGATGGATCAAGGTAAACAGTTTAGTGAGTATAAGTTAGAGAGTCACCTTAACGATATTCTTGGGGGGATGGGCTTTGAACGAAGCACACCTATTCAAGATCAGGCCATTCCCTTGGTTGTGTCGGGGCAAGATGTTGCGGGCTTAGCCCAAACCGGTACTGGAAAAACCGCAGCCTTTTTGTTGCCGTTGATCGAGCGTGTGTTGAGGTCAGAAAAACCCAGTGAAGACGAAGAATTGTCGAAGCGTGCTTTTAAAGATTGGCAGCACAACCACTTTAACCTTATTTTGGTTCCTACGCGAGAGTTGGCGGAGCAGGTTAAAGATTGTGCCCTTGATTTTTTGAAAGGCACCGACCATCGCGTTGTGGTTGTGTACGGTGGTGTTTCCATTGAGAAGCAAATCGAGAGTTTAGAAAAGGGCTACACATTTTTAGTGGCGACACCCGGCCGCCTTATCGACCTCTACAAGCAGCACAAGATTGATCTAAAGCAAGTCCGTTCGGCGACCTTCGACGAAGCCGATCGTATGTTTGACATGGGCTTTAAAGACGATATGAAATACATACTTCGCCGCATCCCCGAAGAACGACAACTGTTGCTGTTCAGTGCGACTTTGAACTTGGATGTCTTTAATGTGGCTTACCAGTTCGGGTCCAACCCGGTCGAAATCAAGGTTTCGCAAGATCAGATGACCGCCGACAATGTGGACGATCGAATTTTCCACTTGGGTGGCAGTGAAAAGCCCGGACATCTTTTGGGTATCATGAAGCGCTTGCAACCCAAGCAGGTTATTATTTTTACCAACTTTAAAAGCCAAGTGGAGAGAGTGGCCGAGTTCTTAAATAAGAATGGTTACAAGGCCGCCGGTATTTCAAGTCTATTGTCCCAAGCGCAACGAAAACGAGTGATGGACCGCTTTCGAGAAGAGGGCGGAGAAAATATTCTTGTTGCAACTGATGTTGCCGCTCGTGGTTTGGATATCGAGGGTGTTGACCTCGTGATAAACTTTGAGCTTCCTGATGATGCCGAGAACTATGTGCATCGTATCGGTCGAACGGGCCGAGCGGGCGAAAAGGGCAAAGCCTACAGCTTTGTTTCGGATAAAGATGTCGAGGCTTTGGATCGTATCAAAAAATATTTGGGTCGAGAGGTCGAAGCTGACTGGATGGAAAACGATGAGCTCACCGACGACTTCGCGCCTTTTCCCCGTGGAGAGTCACTGGTGCGTAAAAGTCGCTCGAAAGGCTCTTTTGATAGCAAGCGTGGTGACCGTCGTCCCAGAGGTGGCAGTAAAGATCGCAATAAGGATCGCAGCAAGGATCGGGATAAAGACAAGGATCGAGATAAAGACAAAGACTGGGATAAAAAGAAGCGCGATTACAAAAAAACGGATGGTAAAAGATCCGACAGTAAAAGATCGCGTTATAAAAAAGACGACGAGAACAGTTCTGAATCAAAAAGCGTTCACCGTGACAAAAGATCGGGCCGTCATAAAAAGAAAGAAGAGCGACCGAAGAGCAGTAAACGTCGAGATCAATCTTCAGATCGGCCGAAATCTAAAAGCAGCAATAAGCCGAAGAAGCGCACGAGCTCAAAAAAGCGATCGACAAACAAGAATACCAAGTCAGGTGGCGGAGTTGTCGGTAAAATAACTGGAGCGTTGAAAAAGATTTTCGGCTAGTATCCGGTGGAATCAGGGGAGAGAGTCATTTGAACTCTCCCAATCAAGAAAGCCCACTTTTCACAGTGGGCTTTTTTTGTTTTTTAGAGGGTAGGGGTCATTTTTTTAGAGAATCTCTGATCTCACGAAGAAGCAAAACATCCTCTGAGGGTTCCGGCGGCGCAGCCGGAGCTTCTTCTTCCTCTTTTTTACGGAGCTCTTGCATTCTATTGATCATTTTCACCATCACAAACACCACGAAGGCAATGATTGTAAAATCAATGATAGTTTGGATAAAGGCGCCGTATTTGATGATCGGGGCACCATCTTTGACGGCTGCGGCCATGTTCTCATAGGTATTAGGGCCCAAATTGACAAAGAGCTGTTCAAAACTCACTCCTCCCAGAGCCAAACCAATGGGTGGCATCACAACGTCATTCACCAAAGACGAGACGATTGTTTTGAAAGCGCCACCAACGATAAAGGCAACGGCCAGATCGACCACGTTACCCTTCATCGCAAATTCCTTAAATTCTTGTACCAATCCCATAGGACCTCCTTAGTAATTGAAAGGAAGTTGATTTAGCCTCAAAGACCCTGAATATCAAGTTTTCTCGCCAGGGTATATAAAAAAACCAGCGATTTCTGGCTGGTTTTTCGGTCTCTAAAATGTTTGAAAAAAGCTTAATTCCAGCGGAATTCCTTTACAATGTTATTACATTCTTTCAGTGAGCTGCTAAAGCTTTCGGTGTGATCTCGGCAGGTCATTAGCACTGCCGTCTTGTTGTTGAGATAGATCACCTGGCGCAACTGCCTTTTTTTGCGAGCATTGATGAGATCGATAACATAACCTTGTTTTTTGCTCGTCTTAAATCCTTTGGATCCCAGAACATCGTAGCCATATTTGGGGTACTCTTTGATCCAGCGTCGGACATATTTTTTGAGAGAAGTCTCATTCTTCATCCGGTCGACACGAACAGTGAGAGTGGCTCGAACATTATTTCGTGTTACCGGAGATCGGTATACCGTCTCGATAAAGCGACTTTTTTTGGGCGGCTGAGTTTTGATCCAAGCTGTGCTCTTGGCGAGAATCTCAAAGCCAAACTTTGATTTGTGAATACCCAATTGGGGCGCCATGATTTTGGAGCTTGTGGTTCCCGGGATCGGGGCTGCAAAACTAGGAAGGTGGACAAAAAGGGCGAATACAAATGGGATAATTAAGATAGCTTTCATGCTCTCCAGTTTAGTCCGAATTCGAGGGCCTGCAAACACCTCTTGGTCGATTCAAACCTTAGTCTAGCTACCTAGAAGCACCAAGGGGTTGCCTGGCGACTGTATCGAGAGGGGGCCTCCTGATTCGTGCCAACTGAGCCTATTGCAGGGTGGGGGGGCGTCGTCTCGACAAGGGCTGAGGGTCAGGTGGTCATGGAAAAATCGTGTTTTCTAAGGCGTTCTTGCAGGGCTTGCTTGGGGCTGCGGCGCTTGACGAACTCGAGCACAAGATGTCCCTGAAGCAGAACCTTGGGCATGATCATGTACTTTAAAACCTCTTTGCCGATTTCTCTTTGTTTGGTTTTGCGAACAAACCGTCGGTAGGTTTTGTAACTAAAAAAAACAATGAGCGGATAGAGAATCGGAAAAAACAGCAGAGATGTATAGTTAATACGGGTCGAATGCAGGGTCTTGATCTCGAGCCCCGCGAGGAGGGCGAAGAGGCGCAGTCGGGTAATGCCTGTCAAAAACACGTGGCCAAAGTAGACTTGAGTGCCTTGTTGAGAGCTCAGCCAGATACTGTCTTCTTCGTTGGCGGGCATGATGCGCCCGAAGGCTTCACTTTCTGTGAGTAGGTAACTCAGTCGAGACTTGATGTTTGAATAATTCGGGGTAGTAACAATGAGTGTGCCGTCTTGTTTTAAAATTCGACTGAACTCCGTGAACACTTCATTTTGATTACCGATATGTTCGATGCCTTCTTGGCAGAGGACGAGTTCAAGTTCTTCGTCCGAGAAGGGGAGAGGTTTCGACAAGTCGGCCTGGTGCACGACAAAGTCTTGGGTTCGGTTCAGTTCCGGAAAGAGGTCTGCCCCCTCCGCAGCGTAGCCAATATCTCTGAGAGTTTCCAACGAAACACCATTGCCGCAGGGAATATCGAGGGCTTTGGCTCTAGCCTGAGGCTTGTCACGGGCGAGAAGGATACGCTTTAAATGCACCTTAATATCTTTTGAGCCAAAAAATCGCATGACTACAGTTACCAAAAGTTACTTGGGTTTTCATGGTAATTCTCCACCCATGCGCATCACAGCCTTGTGGGCTATTGGGGCTCGGCTGTGTTTATTGAGCCTTGGGGCAATCGAATTTGCTGGGGTAGTCCATTTTAAAGATCTGCTCATGACCCGCTTGCGTCGAAGTGAACAAGATTTTTTTGCCATCGGGGCTCACCGTCGGGAAGAACTCATCGCCCGAGGCCGACGTGATCTGACGTTGGCACTCGCCGTCGACGGAGACCTCAAAAATGTCAAAATTGGTTTTATTAGCGGCCCTGGCACTATAGAGGATAGACTGCCCATTGGGGTGCCAGCTCGGAGACCAGTTCACCCCTGTTTCGAGGGTGAGATACTTTGGGGTTTTGAAGTCAAGATCAGAGAGGAGAACCTGAGAAGAACGAAAATCTGGAGAGAAGCGAAACCAAGTAAAGTGCTTTTCGTCAGGCGAAACTTTCAAGCCCAAGTCGTGACCGGCGGTCTGTGTGACTTTCCAGGGCGCTAAATTTCTTGTGAGTGACTTCGCGAAAAGATCGATTTTGTTATTCTTCCAGCGAGAAAAATAGAGATGTCCTTTTTTCGATAGGTAAGCCGGAAAGCCGTCGTATCCGGAGAACTCCGTGACACGCTCGATTTGAGTGCCATCAAGTTGGCTTTTGTAAATTTCCTGCGGAGAAAAGTTGATATGAAAAAAGTCATTATTCTTAACGTTACTGGGAAAGCGGTCCAGTTGCTTTTTTAGAACGTCTGGAGTTTCCTTTTCTTCGTCTGTCGTACTCGAGTAGAACAACTGACCCTCTTGACTGATGTAGAAGCCGTTGGCGAGGTGCCCTTTCTGGTGGGTGATCCTTTTTTCTTTACCGGTTTTCAGATCTTTGAAATAGAGCTGAGAGTCTTTGTGAGCTTTGCGACTTGTGCTGACAAAAACAAAGGCGTCACTGGAAACAAAAACAGCCTGACGGTTGTGCCCCTTCCAGGTGACTTGTTGTGGCGCTGCGGTCGCCAATGAGGCGAGAGATAGGCTCAACAGGGCAAAGAGAATGGACGAGAAGGCGCGACGGCAAGTTGGATTGAACATTGCTTAATTGTAGTCTATCTCGTTTTTTTGTCACCAAGCCCTATATCTATGGTCTTTTGGATAAGGCTAAAAGGTACCTTTTCTTTTAGCTGCTTACGAGAAAACCAAGTCAGGTCGGCAAATTTTGCCCCATCAAATTTAGACTTTCTTCTGGTGATCTCAACAAATATTTTGTGGTGGGTGATGGCGTGCTGGAAGTCAAATCGCTTTGGGACCGTTTTCTTCTGAGAAACCGATCCGGGCAAAATCCATTGTTTTTTTAAAAATGGCGCGTACTCATTTTTTACGAATGCAAACTTCCCATCTTTTTCGAACAGGTCTACATTCCAATGCCATATCTCGGTGGGGCGTTTCGGCTTTTTTAAAGGAAGCTCGGCGATTCGATCTTCTTTTAGAGCGATACAATTTCTTTTTAGCGGGCACAAGAGGCAAGTGGGGCTTTGCACTGAGCAAATGGTCGCCCCAAGTTCCATAAAGGCTTGATTGATCTCGCTGGGCTTTTGCAGCTGAGCGTAATGGTCGGCAATGTCTTGTAAAACTCTTTTCTCTTTCGTTTTCCAGTGTTCAACGGCGAGGCCGAAGCGACGGCTGAACACTCGAATCACATTGCCATCAACCACACCCACCGCCTCCCCAAAAGCCTGACTGCTAACAGCACGGGCGGTGTAGTCGCCAAAACCAGAGAGTTGCAATAGCTGTTGGTGCTTGCGAGGAAAGCGAGAGAGGGCGTTGATCTCCTGGGCGGCCTTGTGAATATTGCGAGCTCGTGAGTAGTAGCCAAGGCCGGCCCAGCGTTCGTAAACGTCTTCGATACGGGCCTCGGCCAACGACTCTACGTCAGGAAAGCGTTTCATAAAGTTCGTGAAATAAGGGATCACCGCTTTGACAGTGGTTTGCTGCAGCATGATCTCGGAGATCCAAATAGGGTAGGGGTTGCGATTTTTTCGCCAGGGCAGTGGACGAGAGTTTTCTCGGTACCAGTCCACCAACTTTTTGGCCTCAAGGGTGGTTCCCTTAGGACTCCAGGAGCTCATTAAACCTGTCTTTGGCGGCATTGAGTTTATCAATATTACCGATGGAGCCCTGGGCGAAGTCGGGGCGTCCCCCGCCTTTACCGTCCATCACTGAACACAGCTCTTTGGTGATTTTTCCAGCGTGAAGTTTTTTAAGGTCTTTGCTGACCGCCACGATCATCGGTCGCGGTTTGTCGTCTTCACTTTCGCCGATCAAAACCATGGCAATACGTTGATGTTTGTCGCGAATTTTATCCACCACATCGCTCATAAGGTTGCGGTCGCTAATGGCCACGCGAGTGAATAGAGCCAAACCAGGTTCCCCCAGTAAACTCTTTTCTTCGGCGCTGCTGGTGATGTCTTCAATGGAAACACTGGCTGCTTTTTGCTGCTGTAGTTCTTTTTCTAGTCGTTTGACTTTGGTTTTTAAATCTTCGATTGAAAGAATCAGCTGTCCATCCAGCTGATCGCCATCGTCAACACCGGGCACTCGTTCATTCAGTAACTGACGGGCTCCCATGTTCTCTTCCGCTAAGCGGTTGAGGTACTCAAAAGCAGCGGTGCCAGTGATGGCTTCGATTCGGCGGACGCCAGCGGCGACACCGGTTTCGCTAAGAATTTTGCACAGACGTATCTGCGAGGTGTTGGAGACATGGGTGCCGCCACAAAGCTCCATAGAAAAGCTCTTTGCATCAGTCATCGACCCCATAGAAATGACCCGGACTTCATCGGCATACTTCTCACCAAACATTGCGGTGGCGCCGGCAGCAATGGCTTCTTTTTGGCCCATCACTGTTTGGGCGACGGGAAAGGCGCCGGCGATTTGCTCGTTCAACAGTTGCTCCACTCGTTGAATTTCATCGGGGGTGAGGGCTTTCGAATGATTAAAATCAAAGCGTAACTTTTGACTGTTGACGAGAGATCCCGCTTGATTGACATGATCTCCCAGAACATGCTTGAGACTGGCGTTGAGAAGGTGAGTGGCTGAATGGTTGTTGGCCGTGGCCTGTCGGTCGGAGTGATCGACTTTTAAAAGGTAAGTTTCGCCGGGCTTAATTTCACTCTCTAGCGCCACGTAATGCAAGACCACTTCGTTCATCTTTTTCACATCTTTTACCTGACCAACCATACGGTTGGTCTTGGCATCATAGATGTGCCCTTGATCCGCCACTTGGCCTCCGCCTTCGGCGTAAAAAGGGGTCGATTTGAAAACCAGCCAGCCGCTGTCGGTCAGTGTCGGAACCGTGGTCTCGCCATCGCTTAGGCTCAGCAGTTCCGACTGCACATTCAACTGTTCGTAGCCCACGAAATCGGACGGAGTGAGACTTTGAGTCCATTCGCCCAAATGCTTTTCGTTGCTTGAGATATTGTGCGACTTGTGTGCCTTACGGGCGAGGTCTTTGAGGGCTTCCATGTTTTTTTCAAAATCTTTAATGTTCACCGTCATGCCGTGCTCTTTGGCAATCAGTTCTGTGAGATCAAAGGGAAAACCATAGGTGTCGTACAGGGTCACCGCCGCCTGCCCAGGGAGCTCGCTAAGGCCCTGGCTTTTAAATTTTTTGATCTCTTCAATAAGGATCTCGCTGCCATTATCCAAAGTTTGTAAAAAACGTTTTTCCTCCGCACGCACGGCATTCAAAATAAAATCCTCTTTTTCTTTGAGGATCGGATAGTGGGGGGCCATTGTCGCAATGACCTCTTCACACACTTGCGGATAGAGAGACTGCTTGTCGTTAAGTTTGCGGGCATAACGGATCGCTCTACGCATGATCCGTCGCAAGACGTAACCTTTGCCTTCATTTGACGGTAGTACGCCCTCGCTGATGAGAAAAGCGGCGGTACGAGCATGATCAGAGACCACTTTAACGGCACCGAGAGTTTCGGAGTTTTGTGCTAATTTCTGCCAATTGTTTTCAATGCCGGCGACGTCGCAGGCTTTCTGGATTAAGGGTTGGAAGATGTCACATTGATAATTGTCTTTGCAGCCTTGCATGGCAGCGGCGATGCGTTCAATTCCGGCTCCGGTATCGACTGAGGGGCTGGGCAGTGGGCTTTGGTTGCCACTTTCATCTTCGAAGAACTGCATAAAGACGAGGTTCCAAATTTCAACAAAGCGGTCTTCGTCTTCGTGTATGGGAATTTGAGGGCCCGAAGGGTTGTGGTCATAAAAGATTTCAGAGCAGGGGCCACAGGGGCCAGTTTTCCCCATGCGCCAGAAGTTGTCTTTTTCACCGTAGCGAAAAATCTTTTCTTTGGGAATGCCAATTTGCTTTTCCCAAATCTCTGCGGCTTCATCGTCCGTGGTGAAAACGGTGACGTAAAGGCGCTCTTTTGGAATTTTTAAAGTCTCTGTGAGAAAGGACCAGGCCAGGCCAATCGCTTCTTTCTTGAAATAATCACCGAATGAAAAGTTCCCCATCATTTCGAAAAAAGTGTGGTGACGAGCGGTGAAGCCAACATTTTCTAGATCGTTGTGCTTGCCCCCTGCCCGCAGGCACTTTTGAATGGTGACGGCGCGGTTGTAAGGGCGTTGGTCGGTGCCCAAGAAAACATCTTTAAACTGGTTCATGCCGGCGTTGGTAAACATCAGTGTGGGGTCGTTCATCGGAACTAAACCAGAACTTTCGACAAGTTCGTGCTTGTGAGATTTAAAAAAGTCAGTAAAGGCTTGGCGTATTTCGACGTATTTCATGGATCACCCTCGATATGGTTTCTGTATCAAATCCCCGGTTTTTAAGCAACGAGACAAGTCGCTTGCGATCGTGGGGGTCTTTCGCATTTGACGCAATCAGGGCCAGGGCTTTTTCGTATTCGATCTCAGGCTCTTTAGGAGTCTCGGGTAGCCCCTTTTTTTGTAAAAAGTTTTGGATATAAAGATGGCCTTTGTTTTTCTTGTGCAGTGAGAGGGCGACCTTTTCAGCCAACTCCTCGGCAGGTGGCAGCCATCCACGGGCTTTCACCGTAGTGAGAGCAGCGGTAATCTCTTCTTCGGGGTAGCGAGCACTCAACTTCTCAATAAGTTCTTTTTCAGAGTGGTCGCGACGGGCCAAGTAGTCCATGGCTTTTGCCAGAGCAGTTTTGGGGGCTTTATTAGTCATCATCCTCTTCTAAATCAAAACTAGGGAAGGATGGCAAGTCCTCGGTTGTCTTAGGCTTGCCCACTTTCGTGTCGGACTGGGTGGGGGCAATTCCACTGTATCTAAGGTAAAAATCGTCGGGATGATTACAGAGTTTGAGGGCGTCTTTTAACCGGATGGTGTCCTTTTTGATAAGTTGCAAAAGGCTTTGATCAAAGGACTGCATTCCGGTGGCTTTGGCGCTGGTTTCAATGGCGTCGGCAATATGTTTTGTCTTCTCGGGAGTTTCGATCATTTCTCGGATCCGCGCATTGTTGACCATGACTTCCACAGCGGGGATCACCCCTTTTCTATCTTTACGAGGGGCTAGGCGTTGACTGATGACAGCTTGTAAAGTCGATGCCAGTTGACGCCGAACTTGGTCTTGTTGATGACTGTCGAAGGTGGACAGAATTCGATTCACAGTTTCTTGGGCATCGAAGGTGTGGAGGGTGGAGAGCACCAAGTGGCCAGTCGCCGCGGCGATAAGAGCGGTCTCAACAGTTTCTCGGTCGCGCATTTCGCCAATAAAAATCACATCGGGATCTTGTCGTAAGGCGGCCCGTAAGGCGGCCGAAAAATTTGTGGTGTCCAGTCCCAGTTCTCGTTGTGAGATCAGGCTGCGGCGGTCTCTGATTAAAAACTCAATGGGGTCTTCGATAGTGATAATGTGTTTGTTTTTGGTTTGATTGATATGATTGATCATGGCCGCAAGGGTGGTGGATTTTCCAGACCCTGTGACGCCGGTGACGAGAATCAGCCCACGCTCACGGTTCGCTATCTTTTCAACAATGGGTGGCAGGCCGAGTTGATCGAGCTCGGGCACTTCATCTGAGATCACCCGCGCCACAATACGAATGGAGCCTCGTTGTAAAAAGACATTCACCCGAAATCGTCCCACCCCTTTGACCCCGTAGCCTAAGTCCACCTCTTTGAAATGGTCAAATTTGGTGCGCTCCGCCTCGGTCTTCAGAAGTTGTTCGGCAAAGCCAAACAGCTGTGCCGAGGTCATAGGTTTCCACTGCTTAGAAAGGGGGAGCATGCGGCCGTGCCGACGGACAACCGGAACAACTCCCGCTTTTAAGTGAACATCACTGGCTTTGCGTTCGGCCGCAAGTTTTAAAATTTCATCAAGAGAAGCCATGCTCTGGATTCTATCGAGAACTTCCCTGTTTTTGCAGGAAAAAGATGGGGGTATCAAAAAGAAGTCACTGGCTGTTAAAGCGCACGGTAACAGAGGGGGATTTTGCGAGGGAGGGGCGAAGAGTTTTCGGTGTTGCGATCGCGATCCGTTGACATTTCTGAAGGGCCAGCTGACAACGAGTTATGGTAAAAAACTTGGCGATGATCGTGGCGACTCTAGGCGTTGGGAACCTTCCGAAGGCACCCGGTACGTGGGGCTCTCTATTGGCTTTGGCGGCTTGGCTGGCGTTTATGCCTACTGATTCTACAATTCAGTGGATAAGCATTTTCATTGCCTTTTTTTTGGGCTGTCTGGCCACCCATTTTTACGAACGGTTCTATCAGCGCCATGATCCCAAAGAGGTGGTGGTCGACGAGGTGGTGGGGATGTGGATTGCGCTCACCGTTATTGATGGCCCCACGATCGTTGGCTCATTTATGGCGTTTCTTTTGTTCCGTTTGTTTGATATTTGGAAACCCTTTCCCATCGGGTGGATGGATCGACAGGTTCCGGGGGCCTTTGGCACGATGGTGGATGATGTGGCCGCTGGCTTCATGGCCATGGCTGTTTTACAAACGGGACTGTCGATGGGCTTTCTGCCAGATTGGGCGCAATTTTAGAGTAAGGTGGCTTTGTGCAAGAAACAACCAATGAACGGCTTAATGAGGTACTCTTTCAGTTGAGGGAGCGCCGCGAGACTCTGGCCTTTGCAGAAAGTTGCACAGGGGGGCTTTTGTCGTCCCAGGTGACGAGCCTGCCCGGCGTTTCTGACGTTTTTATGGGTTCGGTTGTGACTTATAGCAATAAAATGAAACGGGATCTGTTGGGCGTGCCCGCCTCGGTTTTGAGTACAATGGGGGCTGTCAGCCGACCAGTAGCGTTGCATATGGCCAGAGGTGTGAAAACCTTGACCGAGACCTCTTGGACTGTGAGCATTACCGGAATAGCGGGTCCGTCTGGTGGAACAGATACCAAGCCAGTAGGCACCGTTTGCTTTGCCATTGTTGGCCCTGGTTTTGAATGGACCACACAAGAGTCCTTTTCGGGTAGCCGTACTCAGGTGCAACAGTCATCGGCAAAGTTTGCCATTGATACTTTGAGCGCTGTGCTATCTGGTGAGCTGTCATAAACATTTAACTAAAAGAACGAACACGGGGGTTCTTATATGGAAACAACAAAGAGTGATAAAGGAAAAGCCATTGATCTAGCGGTCTCTGCCATTGAAAAACAATTTGGTAAAGGTTCGATCATGCGGTTGGGTGAGACGCAAAGTCTTTACGGTGATATTCCGGTGATTTCTGCAGGAGCACTTAGCCTTGATATCGGATTGGGCATCGGAGGATACCCGCGTGGCCGTATCGTTGAGATCTATGGGCCAGAGAGTTCAGGTAAAACCACTTTGGCGTTAACAGCGATTGCTGAAGCACAAAAAGCGGGTGGCACAGCGGCTTTTGTTGATGCGGAACATGCTTTGGATGTTAACTATGCTCGTAACCTGGGTGTTAAAACAGAAGATCTTTTGATCTCTCAACCCGACACCGGTGAACAAGCTTTGGAGATCACGGAAACACTGGTTCGTACCGGCGCCCTCGATATCTTGGTTATCGATTCGGTGGCAGCCCTTACGCCACGTGCTGAGATCGAAGGCGACATGGGTGATTCCCATATGGGGTTACAAGCGCGCTTGATGTCTCAAGCCCTACGTAAACTTACAGGAGCCATCAGCCGTAGTAAAACCACTGTTATTTTTATTAACCAAATTCGTATGAAAATTGGTGTGATGTTTGGAAACCCAGAAACAACAACCGGTGGTAATGCTCTTAAGTTTTACTCTTCGGTTCGTCTTGATGTTCGTCGTATTGGCGCGATCAAGTCGGGTGATGAAGTCGTGGGGAACCGTACTGCGGTGAAAGTGGTGAAAAACAAAATGGCACCTCCATTTGCGCGAGTTGAGTTTGATATTATGTACGGACAGGGGATTTCTCGTGAAGGCGATGTTCTCGATCTGGGTGTTAAACATGAAATCGTTGATAAGTCTGGCGCCTGGTTCAGTTACAATGGCGAACGCCTTGGACAGGGTCGTGACAATTCGAAAAAGTTCCTTCAAGAGAATCCAAAGATCACTGAGGAGATCCGTCGAAAAGTCTGCGAGGCAAAAGGCTTAATTTTTGGTGATGCCAAGCCGGCCGTTCAAGCCGCCGAAGATAAAGAGGCGACAGGCAAGGCGGCCAGTGCGAAAGCGGCACCCTCGGAGACCAAAACCACTTCTAAAAAAGCTTCAGCAAAAAAGGCTCCGCGCGCACACTAAGGCGGAATTCCTATTGCGAGCACTCAAGCCAGGTCTAACCACCTGGCTTTTTTTTGCGTATGGATTTGAACCTCATGCCTTCTAACAATCGGAACTCTTCTATTGAGCCCGTTGTTACTACAGCGCTTGTCCGCCAGAGAGACTTTTTACTTTTTGTCTCAATTGCTGTTGGTTTGGATTTTTCTTCAGGGAGAATTGATAAGCTTTAATCGCTCGCTTTTTATTTTTTGTCGCTAAAAGGGAGTGGCCATAGAATTTGTAGATGTCGTAGGTCGCTAACCCGCTTTTAAGAACAGTCTCAAAGTTTTTAATAGCGTATTCATGGAAGCCAATATGGGATTGCGCCATCGCAAGATTTGCCAAAGAAAAATAGTCCCTCGGATCTTGTTTGACGATCTTTGCAAACACAGCGTGGCTGCAAAGGGTGTCGCCGTAGGTGTTGCACTCCGCTCCTAATGCCCGTAACTCACTGGTGGAAAGCTGCGGTGGAACGGTGTAGAGATATTGATTTGTCAGAGCAATACTGTATTTCGGCATCTGGGCTTCGTAGAAGAGTAGGAGACTCAGGCCCGCGGAGAGACAGATCAAGGCTCCTAGCATTACCTTTTTTTGCTGCTCCCAAAGACCTTGGCTTTTGAGTTCGTCTCTTTTTAGAAAGTTGGCCCAAGCCCAGGTAACACATAACAGGCTGATTCCTATGGCGATAAAAAAGTTTTTGTACAAAGTGTCAATGATCCAAGGAGTGACGGCAATGGCAGTACCTATTAAGGCAGTGAGGGCAGGAGCTGTTTTAGCGTGAACGATTCGCTGCACTTACAGAGTCCCTTTAAGGGCTCTTTCTTTGGTCAGGTCCGAGAGGGTGTGTTTATTATTTTCATAGGTAAGAGACAAGACGCGATCAACTTTACTAATCTTGTTACCGACTTTCCCCAGAGAGCTACACAAAAAACCAAGAGCTCCCAATTGCTCAAGGTTGTTGGTTTCTATCAGACAGGTGCCGTAGGTTTTTGATTGCACGTATATTTTCGAGGGAGATTGCGGTGCTGCCGCTGTTTCTTCAATGACTTGTGAGATTTCTAAGCCAACCTCTGAGGCTGTGTCTAGAGCTTTGCCCAAGAGCCCTTGAGTGGCAATGCACTCTTTCAGGCTCTTGGGTTTTTGGCAGGGGAGCGCGCTTTTGTAATTAACGAACTCGATGAGGCTACCAAACATATCAGTCCCAAAACTTGGCAAGCTCATTAATCCCACAACCAAAAATAACAATAAACGATCCATTATTCCCTTTCTCGACATTTCCACTGAAAAGGCATCCCAATCGTCAAATCCAGTGGCCCAAACACGTCACTATACTACAAAGTTCATGCCGCCTCGAGAAGCCCTTATTTTCATTTCAGCCGAGATTCTTGCAGATTTTACAGCAACGCCCAAAAGTTCTCCAGGGAGATACCTCTTTCTTGTTTTTGTTGCCATGTGGATAACTACTGGGAACCACTCAACATATATCTGTAGTTGAGGTAGCCACACCTACCCCAAAATTCCCTAAATCCTTTTACGCTGCGGGATTGGTTGGCTACGACTCCAAGATATGCCCCTAAGTCTGAGTTGACGATTTTAATCTGAAATAACATCCGTCTTCCTGAGGCAAAGCCGAAGGATCTCTTTTGTAGATATTGGGACTTCGATCCTGTCGTGCTGAGCGTAGCGAAGTACCTATTTCCACGAAATAATGGGTAGGCAATTTTTATGAAAGAATGGCCAGTAACTACAGTCTTCAATCAAAAAACTGAAGGTGTTATTTTATAGGCCATTGGTTAATATGTGGATTACTCTTCTTCGGGGGTTTCAGTACCGAAAGAGATCAGCTCTTTTATATGTTTCCGAGTAGGATTATAAATTGAAGAATTCTCAGACCGGACCATTCCAAACGGCACATCTTCTGCAACCCACTTGTAACGAATAGCTCCACCATTTGTCTTTTTAGTTTTACAGGTCTTGAAAGTACCCGCAGGAACGGTTAATGTTTCAATCTCACCACCTTGGCTTGAACATCTTTCTTCGAGATCTGAAACATAGACAAATTCAAAAAAGGACTTTGTCTCCCAACCCTCACTGAGAACTGTAATTTCCCCATCTTTTGTTTTGTAAATCACCTGTTTGAAGCGATCAGATTCTTCATCATACTCTTCTAAAGTTCTTTTTTCCTCGTGCTCACTTGAAGGCCTAGTGGCTTTGTAAGTAGCAAAATCTCCATGTTCTGGACTCAATTCTGAAAATGCTGGCAAGCTCAGCAAAACTAAAGAAAACAGCACAAATGATTTCATATATCCTCCCCATTCAAATAATAAGATGAGGCTAAAACAGCTTTATCATCTTGTCATTAACAAGCTAGGTCCATCGCTGCGCTCTGGACGACAATAGGAAAGATTGGCCATTCTTTGCGACAGATCTTTCGGCTGCGCCTCAAGACGACAGGTACGTTTAATCAGTTACAGACCCTTCGTTTCACTCAGGGTGACAAGCTTGGTGGTTGGCTCAGCTTCTCGGATTGTGACTGAATTTTAGTGTTGCGAAACAACCAGGTAGACTCTTTTTTATTTTCAAACAGATCTGTGGATAAGTGAGGTTTTGTGGATGTCTGGGGAGCGTGATGCGTTCGCCGCAGGCGACCCCAGCTAGGGGCCAAGGCATGCTCTAGCTGTACAGCTAAAGCATGTCGCCGTCAGGAGCCCGCATCCACAAACGCTTAGTCGTCCACAGTCTGGCTACAAATTATAGAAAGAACCCAGTGAGATCAGGAGCTCGCGTTCCCAAAAGCTGACTGATTGAAAGTTTCGTCCCAAATATAAAATAGAACCCAAAATCTTTCTGTCTTTTTTTGCCATAGAGGGGACGATGAAATAGAAGGTCTTTCTATTTTTGTCCCAAGACTTCGGATTGATAGCGACGGGTCATTCGTTGGGTGTTGGTGCTGTCGGCCCAGATGTCTTTCATGGGGTGCCCCTCGTCTAATGCGATCTCGCCGACGCGGCCGGGATTGTTGCCCAGTGTGCGCTGGATTTGGTATGAGGCAATGTCGTCAGTGTAGGCCTCACGAGAGCTAATCACTTTCCAGCCCCAAGATCTCATGGCAGAGACCAAGTCCTTGATAAACAGTGCCGCCAAGTCGGTTTCGTGCAAGAGCAAAACGTGCTTCGGAGAACGCCCCAGGTGTTTTACGGCCAGTTGATCATAGTGCTCTAGCGACTCTTTGGCTAAATCGAGATAAAGTTTTTTCAGTTTTTGTAAATCCACACTTTGCTTCGCACTCAAAGACTCTCGAAACAGGTGTTCAAGGTGCCAGTCGTTAAAATCGACAGTGATATAGGCATTGGTGTAGCCCTTTTTCTTGAGCAGCTCGCGCATCTGATCGCGTTTTTTAACTTCATTGCCCTCTCTTAGATAAGGGAACCGAAACAGAGGGGCGTGGTTCGAGTAACTGGAGAGTTGCGCGTGAGCCTTTAAAAAATCCTCGCTGTATTCTTTAAAGCTCAGCTTATTGAAGTCGGGATGGGAGTGAGTGTGATTGGCAATCTTAAAGCCAGCATCATTGTACAATTGGATAATCTGGGCCGTGTCTTTGTTAATGCTGTTGCTGTTACAGTAAAAAACCGCATCCACCTTTGCGGCTTTCAGCTGCTTGACCAGGGCTTGGGCTCGACCGAGGCGGGTGAAGTGCCCCGTGATTCTTCGAGGTGCATCATCGAAACTGATGGCGATCTCTTTGGCCTCCAAATTGACTTGAACCAGCATTAGAAAGACAAGGCTTACCATTTTCATTTTAGGTGGGGCGCCACGGCTTTTTGAATGCGTTGGCAGACCAGTGCATAGCCGGCATCATTGGGATGCACGCTATCGCTCATGTACTCAGGGTTCCCCCACATGCCTTCGAAGCTGTTTTCAATAAATAGTACGCCTTCTTCTACGGCGATGGCCTTAATTTTTCCTAATCTCGAAGTGTCTAATTCGATTGGGAAATCGAGGTCGGCAGGGGGATTGAGTCCAAGATGAATGACCAAGCTGCCACCGGTCACGAGGTCCCTAAAAATTTTTCTAAGTCCGTCGAGGGTCGTTTTTTCTGGAAGGTCATTTTGTATCGCATCCACGATCAGGTCATTGCCGCCTAGACTGATAAGAACGATGGATGGTTTGGTATCGATGGCAGAGTCGAGCAATTTGAGAGCATCAGGGGTTGTTGCCCCCTCTTGCGCCATGTTGGAAACCAGCTCCGATTGTAGATCCAGCATACAGCCCACCAGCGACTTCAATTCTGACGAAGCGCCCACGCCCCGGGCAATGCTGTCTCCAAACAACAGCGCTGGTCCTGGGTTGTAAGCCTTCGCATTTTTGATGTTTGCGGGCGTCTCGCCATCAGGTGTGGTTTTGTCGGCAGCGGAACCGCCTCCTCCGCCAGAACTACAAGCACTAGTGGCAACAAAAATCAGGCTTACAAAAAAGGGAATAAAATGTCTCATTGGTTTTCCTTTGCAAAAAAATCGTGTGATTTCTTTTAGCTTACCGAGCCAATGTGATACGTCACTCACTGATGTGGCGTGTAGATGATTTAAGTCCCTGGCTCGAGTGGTTCCCGTGGAGAAATTCCACTCTTCGCCCATCCTCGCTGTCAGAATCTGTGCTGCGCACCAGCGTTAAGGTTTTAAGCGATTTGTTGCCCCAAACCCATTTTTGTAGCGATGAGCGACGATGGGGCTGTCATTTTTTCATGATTGCTGGGAGTCCCTCTTGTAAAGGATTTCCGAAATGTGAAGATCGCGTTTTGTCGCTGCCGCCCACTAGCGCCAAGGGCCTTTTCGGGCTATTGAGTGAGATGGAAATGAAACAAGGAGATCTGAAAATGAAGGTATTGGTTTTTTCACTTTTTATCTTAGCGTCAAGTTCTGTGTTTTCTGCGGACATGACGACATATAAGCAACTTTGCGAAGACAAGGCTGTGGCTGCCGTCGAAAGTAGCTTTCAATTAGACTGGGGTTTTGAAACAGAGAACTACGCGGATGTAACGCTGCGCGAGTCTCTCGAGGGCGGCCGGCAAAAAATAGAAGTCACTATGATTGCTTGGTTAGAGGGGCCTTATGACGGTAGCAAAACCTCAATCTATGAAGTGATTATTAGTTATCTCAGCGACGGCTGCTCTATTAGCAACCCGGCCTTACTCTACGACGGCGAGATTGCTGACTAATTGAGTTAAGATTTTTTGATTTTGCGAAGGCCGACTCCGAGGAGTGGGCCTTTTTCTTTTTAGAACTTCTGGTGACCTTGAATGCGCGTTTTTAGACCTGTGGGTTTGTGGGCATGGGCGATTTCTAACGGCATGCTCTTTTCTTTGGCCATGGTTGCCGCTTTGATATGTAGAAAAGGCGAGCCTTGTTTTGCCATTTTTATCACTTGGTCCCAACTCAGAGTGGGAAAGTGCTCAGCATCAGGGTTCGTATGTGGGTCGTCTGAATAGATCCCTTCGGTGTCTTTTTTAAATTCACAAACAGTGCACTGAAAATGCGAAGCCATGGCGATGGCTGTGGTGTCGGAACCGCCTCGCCCTAATGTGGTGATCTCTTTTGTTAAAGGATCGACACCCTGAAAGCCGGCGATGATAACCACTTTGCCTTTTAGAATCTCTTCGGTCACACGTACCGGTTTCACTTCGAGGATCGAAGCATCACCATGGGTGCCGCAAGTCATGATGCCGGCCTGACTGCCAGTGAAGCTTATGGAGGGCACTCCAAGGCTGTTCAAAGCCAAGCTCATTAGGGCCATACTGATGCGCTCGCCGGCGGAGAGCAGCATATCCAATTCTCTTTGGTTGGGTGACTCTGAAATATCATGGGCCATGTCGAACAGTTGATCGGTGGTGTGGCCCATGGCACTCACCACGAGGAGAAAGCGATCGCCTTTTTGATAACTCTCAGAAATGTTCTGGGCAATGGCTTTGATCTTGGCAATGGAGTCAAGACTGCTACCACCATACTTTTGAACTCGAAGATTTTTAACCATGGTCCTTATATAGCCGAGGTGCTGATGATTTGCGAGTATTGGCGCACCAAGGGAGTTGACCCCATGGGAACTTTTATACGGTGACTCTTAATCTCCCGAGGGATAAAGCCCTTGAGGAGATCGGGGTTCAAATCTTTGAGGTAGCGACTCTGTACGCCCAGGTACTGGGCCAGATTGACAAGGTCGGTGCCACCAGGAACGTCGGCTTCTTCGAACTTATAAGGCGTGTGATATTGCAAGTCTTTAAAGCCATAGAGGGCCGGAGACTTGGCAATCAAGGTGGCCGCAATAATTTTAGGCACATAGTTGATGGTTTCCTCGGGTATGGTTTTCATATCGGCCAGTTCCCAAAAACTATTGGTCTTGTGCTTTTTGATAAGACGACGGATGCGGTTTTCTCCTGTGTTGTAAGAAGCCGAAACCAGATGCCATGACTCGAACATGCGGTAGAGATCTTTTTTGTAACGAATGGCAGCGCCGGTGGCTTTCGTGAAATTTCTGCGTTCATCAATCCAGGAGTTTACTTTTAGTCCGTAGCGTTTTGCGGTGGGGGCGATAAATTGCCAGATTCCCACAGCACCCGCTGGGCTTTTTGCTCGCGGGGTGAATCCGCTTTCAATCATCGCCACGTAGAGTAGATCCTGTGGAATATTGTTTTTCGCTAATTGTTTTTGAATATAAGGCGCGTAGCGACCTGAGCGCTCCAACCATTTTCTAAAGGAATGCTTACCCCGCGTTTGGAAGAAGTGGATCCAGTTTTTCACTTGATGATTGTAGGTCACCGGAAAATCAAAGACCGGGGGAGAGTAGACTTGCCGGATCGGGGCGCGCAAATCTTTGCGAAACTGGCGAAATTTACGAACCGACTTGAGAGGTTGAGCACTGTTTTGAGTGCGAACAGCCGCTTCGGCAGGCTCCATCAAAAAGCCAGCAAACCCTATCACAAAAAGCATTCCACCTAAGATCTTCATAAAATCTATTATGACCATAATAAGCTCCTTCGTCGATGATCAAAGCAGATCCCAGACCCTCGGCCGCTTTGACACCACCGCCATTAAACTGACAATAAAGACCGACCTTGGTCTAATGGTAGATCTCCGATTGGCGCCAGTCGGTGACTGGACTTTTCGCTGCCTTTTGAGGTCAATGATCTTGAAACTGGGTGCAAGCCGGCTCAACCGAAAAACAGAAAGAGCTTTCGTGAAAGCGCGTTTGGGTGATTGAGAGTCGCCCTGTGTGATTTGACGTTCGCAGTATGCAGTCAGTGATTTGGACGAGAGACCATGGTCTCGTGTCACTTATGAGACCCTGCTCGCAAAGGGAGTTGAGGCAAACTTCCACTAAGGTCGAGTGTTGGTTTTTTTGGCACAGGCATTGCTTTCTCTTTTAAAGGTATGAGTACTAAAGGAATTTATACAGCCGTAAGTGGAGCCGTTGCACACAGTGCAAAGTTGGAGACCATTGCTAACAACATTGCCAACGCAAACACTCCGGGCTTTAAAAAAGATCAGCAACTCTTTAAAGAGTATCTAACGAGCTACGAGAAACAGCCAACGGTTTTAGAAACACCAAAGGTGCCGGCTTCTATTGAGAGCTTCTACCCTATTAATGGTGGAGACAAAAGCTATGTGGATCTCGACGGCACGTCAACAAGCTTCGCGCAAGGGGCTCTCAAGCTCACCGGAAACCCTTTAGACATGGGGTTAGAGGGCGATGCCTTCTTTGAGGTTCTGACCCCAGCGGGTGTTCGCATGACGAGAAACGGTCATATGACAGTCAATGCCGACGGTGTTGTTGTGAACAAGCAAGGCTTTCCTCTTTTGCTCAGCGGAGAAGAGGGGCAACCCATGTCAGAGCGCTTTATTCAAGTGGAGGACAAGCAAAACTTCACGGTGACCGTCAAGGGTGACGTCTTTGTTAACGGAACCAACCAAGGACGTCTCTCTTTGAAAACTGCGACGGAGAAAGATGCCCTTCATAAGCAGGGGGGCTCGCTTTACACCGTCCGCGAGAACTTTGAAAATCAAATTGTGGACGCCGACAAGTATAAAGTTCATCAGGGGGCTTTTGAGCAAAGTAACGTCAATATTGTGAAAGAGATGACAGAGATGATAAATGCCACACGCGTTTTTGAGAGCACGCAAAAGGCTATTCAGGCTTACGATCAGATGAATCAAAAACTAGCAAACGAAGTCCCACGTTTGAGATAATGAGAGGTTGAGATGTTAAAAGCACTAAATACAGCAGCCACCGGAATGCAGGCCCAGCAATCGAATATGGAAGTGATTTCGAACAACATGGCCAACGCATCCACCACAGGTTTTAAAAAGGCTCGCGCTGAATTCGAAGACTTACTCTATCAAACGGAGAAGGCGCCCGGAGCAGCCTCCGGTTTGAACGCCGTATCTCCCACCGGAGTTCAAGTGGGTTTGGGGGTCAAAAACGCTGCCGTGCAGAGAGACCACGGGATAGGTTCTGCAAAAATCACTGACAACCCATTTGATCTCGCGATTCAAGGCAAGGGCTTCTTTCAGGTCGTTAACGAAGAGGGTGACATTCTATACACTCGCAATGGTGAGTTCAAAAGAGACAGTGAAGGTAAGCTGGTTGATAAAAACGGCAACCGTTTGGTTCCTGAGGTGGAGCTACCCAGCGACACGGTGGATGTGCGAATCACCTCACGAGGCGAGATTGAACTTGTTCGAGATCGTCTTTCGAAGCCCGAAGTCATCGGACAAATTGAGTTGGCCTCATTTATCAATCCCGCGGGTCTAAAAGCTTTAGGGAAAAACAACTTCTCACCGACGCCGGCCAGTGGAAATCCTCAGCGAGGCACACCGGGCAAAGGGCACTTCGGGATGGTCGCGCAAGGGGAGCTTGAGGGCAGTAACGTCAATATTGTTGAAGAAATGGTGAATATGATCACGAGCCAGAGAACTTACGAGACCAACTCGAAGGTCATGCAGGCGACAGATCAAATGTTACAAACCATAAACAATCTAAGGTAGGCAATGGGAGTTCATTTATTTTTAGTCATTTCGGTCTTAGTCGCGTGGGATAGCGTTTTTGCTGATCTCAAGAGCCACTTGCAACAAGTTATCCAAACTGAGGTTGCCAAGGAATGTTCCAGTTGCCGAGTGGACCTAACTATTCATAACGAGGCTCTTCTGAATGACATTGCCAAGCCCGATCGCGTGATTGCGGAACACTGGAAGGGGCAGACCAATTTGGTGTTGAGGCTCGGTGATGAAAATCGACTGATAACAACCACGATTCGTTGGAAAGATAATGTGGTTGTTGCAAAAAACAACATCAAGCAAGGCGATATCATTGATCTGCAAGACGTTCGCGTTGTTGAGAAAGACGTCACCTTCTTAAAGACACCCTATTTGCCCAAAGTTGAAGGCGCTATTGGGCTAACCAGTGGTCGAGTCTTTCAGCGGGGTCATGTCATTGATGAGAGTTATTTAAAAAAGCCGTTGGTGGTTCGCTACGGTCAACCCATTCGCTTGGTTCTTGACCAGGGAACAATGACCTTGTCGATGATGGGCCAGGCAAAAGGAGCGGGAGCCATCGGTGATCGCATTCCCGTCTATATCCCTGACACTAGAAAAAAACTATTTGCAAAAATTGTTGATAAAAGTACAGCGAGGGTAGAATGAGTCGATCTCTTCAAATGATTTTGGTTGTTTCTTTAGTTTGTCCAGCCATGGTTGGTTGTGCCAACTTTGGGAAATCTATGAAAGAGTTTCTCGGTGGTAAATCCACAGCAAAATCCACAAAGAAAAGGAAAAGACGATCCGTTGTGGGCAAATTAGCAAAAAATAAAAAGTACCAACGAACGGACCACAAAACCCTACAAGAAAAATCGAAGTTAGGGGCTGATTCGGGCTCGCTTTGGATCGAGCGTGGGCAAGGCTCCTACCTGTTCACGCAAAATACCAACCGGTTGATCGGAGATCTCATTAATATTGAAATCGACGGGCAGGCCAAAAAACAAATCGAAACAAAAGTAAACGTCATTCAAGATCTGATTGATAGGATAAAGGCGCAACAAGCGGAGCGCCAATTGGCTTCGGCCCAAAAGAACGCTGGTGCGGGAAAGTCCAAGGGTAAGTCGAAAGCAGCGGCCGCTCCGCCGGCAGCGGCTCCCGCGAAGAAGTCTCCTAAATTTGAGGTAAAAACCGTTCCATCGCGAATCACTGAGATTCTGAAAGATGGTTCTTATATGGTTCAAGGGGATCAGCCCTTTATGATTGGAAAGCGAGAGTACAAGCTCGTGGTGAACGGTATTGTTCGACAAGAGGACTTTGATGACCAAGGGATCAGTGCTGAAACCCTTTTGGACCCCAAATTTGATATTGTGACGAATCGAAAGAAAAGGTAGCTCTATGAAGTATTCCATAATTTTTTTAATGCTCTTTACCTTGTTCGTTAGCGAAGGCTTACATGCTTCCGGCGTCCGAATCAAAGATGTGGCCAACTTAAGAGGGGTGCGCACCAATCAATTGCGTGGCTACGGATTAGTGGTGGGGCTTAACGGAACGGGTGACTCGGCTCTCGAATTCACCTCAAAAAGTATGAAAAGAATGCTCGATAAAATGGGTATGAAACTCGACGGTAACGAAGTCTCCAGTCAGAATGTTGCGGCTGTGATTGTGACAGCAACCTTGCCGCCGTTTTCTCGCGCCGGTAATAAGCTTGATGTTACGGTCAACTCTGTTGGTGATGCCTCCAGTCTAAAAGGCGGAACGCTCATACAGACGCCTCTACGAGCCGCTGACAAGAATGTCTATGCTGTGGCCCAAGGGGGCATGCTCGCCAGTGCGGGGCATCTCACGGTTGCTAAGATTCCCAATGGTGCCATGGTCGAACGCGACATGGATGCAGAGTTCTCTCATCGCAAGATGTACCGTTTCACTTTAAACAATCCTGATCTCACCACGGCCGCTCGCATGGCGAAAACCATCAATATGGACTTGGGTGGGAAGTACGCCACAGCTGTGGATCCTGGGACTATCGACTTTATTGTTCCCTTTGCCTACGAGGGAAAAGGGGTTGAGTTGCTTTCCATCATCGAGTCTCTGAAAATTTATCCCGATCAGAAAGCCAAAGTTATTGTCAATGAAAAGACAGGGACGGTAGTGATCGGGGAGAATGTAAAAATCGACAAGGTGGCTATTAGTCACGGGGATATCACTGTAAATGTTGGGGGAGCTCCTCCGGCGCGTGGTCGTGGTCCTGCGTCTAAGTCCAGTGGCAAACAAGAGGTGGTGCACGTTCTTGAGGGCGATCAAGGGCGAGTTAACGTTGGAGAACTGGTTCAAAGTTTGAATCGAATGGGCGTTAAACCTAAAGACCTGATTGTGATTTTACAAAACATTAAAGCTTCTGGTGCCTTACAAGGTGACCTAGAAATATTGTGATTGTTGTTAGAAAGATAAAACGAACTGAGTTAAACTATAGTTTGGGATGACAGGATGTTGTCTCTCGGGGGGTGAAGGTAAGAGACCGTAGCCAGGACGGTTCAAGAGTGAGCAGGATATGAGGTCTAATAGCGGCATTTGTTGCAGGACCTAAACTCTTAAGACAAATGGATTTGTCGAGGTCTCGCTTCCTCCCCTTTTTTTCTTATCGCGTGTTATGAAAGTATCAAAGACACCACAAAAACAGATGCATCCCCAGCTACGCAAGTTAGATGGTAAGCTGCGTGAAGCGTCTGACATGTACGAGAAGCAATTTTTAAGGCAGATGGTTAAGGCCATGCGACAGTCGGTCAGCCATAGCGGCCTGACCAAGCCAGGGATGGCTGAAAGCATCTACCGCGAACAGTTGGATGACAAATACGTCGACAGTTGGGTGGAGCGCGGAGGCACCGGCTTTGGCGACATGATCTATCAAGAGCTCGTCGACAAGTTTTATCCACAACTGGGAAATCAAAAACCAAAACAGTTGCGTCCTATGAATTTGAGTGACCGCTATCAAGGAATCAGTCGGTCGATAACCAACAAGGCGCATAAGAAGCACACCTTCAATATTCAAATGGCGCCACAGGGGCAATCCAAAAGCTATTTGCAACTCCCATGGCAAGGCACCTTTGAGAAGCAGTTTGAACTAGAGAGTGGCGAGAAAGTGGCCATGATCTCACATCCCTTCGGGTTGAAGTCGACTTTTGTTTTTCAGGGGACCTTGAATCCAGGACTTTTGAATAAAACTTTAGGCGAAGGGGAAAATTTTGCCGAGTTAGGTCCAGGTTCACAGAACATGACATGGCAAATCGAGCATGCCAACTCGCGAAAAGACCCGTCTGAATTGAAAAAGACCAGTTTTAATTAAATATTGTTCAAAGGCTGTGTTAAAATATTATTGACCAAGGAGGGTTGCATGAAAGTTTCTAGAGGAGCATCAAACACGCTTCAGCAAGCACAAGCGCAAGCCGATGCTAAAAATGTAAAAGGCGGCAAGCTCAAGCAGCAAAAAGAGGCTGGCGGTGTCAATCCCGGTTTGTCGGCACAAGTGAGTCTTTCGCAGCAAGCCCAGCAGATAAAAAAGGCCACGGACATTGCGAAGCAAGACACGGTCGACGAAAAGAAAGTGGCCTTCTTTCAAAATCTCATTGATAACGGCAAGTATCAGGTCGACTCATCAAAAGTGGCTGATTCCCTTATTGATGATCACATGAAGATGCCAACTTAAGGTGACCTGATATGAAAGCCTATAAAGAACTAGTAAAATCTTTAGATCAACTTGTGACTGTGTACCGTCATTTGCTTGATATTGTTCGTAAAGAGAACGAAGTTCTGGTGAAGGTCGAAATGGGTGAAATTTTACAGGTGAACGAATCGAAAGAGAAGATGGTTGCAAAAGTGCGTGAACTCGATGCCAAGTGGCAAACTTCAGCGACGAAATTGGCCGGTCAATTAAAGCTTGAGAACAGCCAGCCGACGCTTCTCGAATTGTCGTGTCACTTCAAAGGCGAAGAAAAAACTAAACTTGAGCAATTACACTCGGTATTAAATATGCTTGTGAATAGAATATCGGAGCTCAACAAAAAAAATGAAATTCTAGTACATGCCGCCTTGGCTCATATTACAGGAGCTATGGACTCGATAACAGCCACTTTGAACGAAAATCCGACATATAAAAGCAGTGGCAACATGGAGGGGAAAAATCAAGATGCCCAGGGGCGTCTTGTTGTCAAAGAGGCTTAACAGGAATCGAAGTTGTTCCTGGAGTCCGATGGGCAGATAGAAAAAAGACTTTTGAGCCATGGGGTTAAAGAGTCAGAGAGAGAACATGAGGTTCTTGCAATGAAAGGTTTAGGATGGGCCGAGTATCCAGTTTAATGACCGTCGGTCGACGGTCAATGATGAACAGCCAAACAGGCTTGCATACTGTCGGGCACAACATCGCCAATAAAGAAACAGAGGGCTACTCTCGTCAGAGAACGGAGACCTATGCCAATGGTGCTCAGGGTAGTGGGCGTCGTCGTATCGGTATGGGGGCAACAGCTGCTGTGGTCCGCCGCGTGAACAATCCTTATCTTGAAAAGCAAATCGGTAATGAGTCTTCAGAGTTGGCCACGGCCCAGGGTCGCCAACAGGGGTTAAGCCGCCTTGAGCAAATTTACAATGAGCAAACAGTCGAGGGTTTTAACTCGTCACTAACATCGTTTTTCAACTCTTTTCGTGAGCTATCAACCAACCCAGAGAGCATGCCGAGACGAACGGCAGTTCGGGCGGCTGCGGAGACCTTGGTCAATGACTTTCATAATATTAATTCGCAGCTCTCAGAGGTTTCAGGAGATATTAATTCGCAACTTCAAATCAGCGTTCACGACCTCAACTCGATGACCGAAGAAATTGCAAAACTAAATAATCAAATTCAAGAAATCGAGCTCACCGGTGGCTGGGCTAACGACGAAAGAGATCGTCGAGAGCACTTGCTTAAAAAAGTGGGAGAAATCGTTGATATCAAATGGGCCGAAGGTGAGGACTCAAGTGTCACGGTTTCAACGGCAAAAGACGCTTTACTTGTTGTGGGCGGTGTAGCCAATCATGTTGATGCCGTGCCGACGCCGGCTCGCGAGGGCAAAAACGAAGGTGACTACGACATTGTCTATTACCATCACGACTATGCCGAACCTCTGGTCTTAACGGATCGGATTGAGGGCGGAAAGCTCGGAGGCCTCCTCAGCGTTCGCCGAAACGAGCTGAGTGGTATGAAACACGATATGGACAACTTAGCGTTCACCATAGCTAAGGAAGTCAACGGAATGCACGCCAAAGGTTTCAACGCCTACAATCAGACGGGGGTGAGCTTTTTTGACCCTATGGCTAGTGCCAACGGGGCGGCCGAATACCTCAGTTTGAATTCTGACATCAAAGTGGATTCTGCTCGTATCGCGGTAGGAAGGGATCCCAACCGGCCAGGAGACAACAGGGTTGCCATTGAGATTGCCGAGCTACAATACGGCAAACCCGTTTTTGGCGGCACCCTAACCTTAGATGAATTTTACAATGGTATGGTCGGCGCGCTGGGTATCAAGACCCAGGCGGCCAACCGCCAAGCCGAAGTGCAAAGTAATATTGTGAATCAATTGAATAATGTGCGAGAGAGCATCAGTGGAGTGAGTCTCGACGAAGAGGCGGCTAAGATGATCGAAATGCAAAAACATTTTGATGCGGCCGCTCGCCTTATTCGAACGGCCGATGAAGTTTTAGAAACAGTCATCAATATAAAGAGGTACTAAATAGGTTATGCGTGTTGCTGACAAGATGAACCACACTCAAGTGGTTTCAAACTTAAACAAAAACCGTTCGGAGCTGTCTCGCTTTCAAAACCAAGCGGCGTTACAGAAGCGCATTACCAAGCCGTCTGATGATCCTTTGGGTGCCGCACGCATTTTAGAGTCTCGCACCGAGCTGCAAGGCTTCGATCAGTTTGAAAAAAACATTATATCTACCAAAGGCTTCGTTGAGTTCTCGGAGCAATCCCTGGGTGAAATGGGTGATCTGTTGATTCGAGCCAAGGAGTTGGCCGTGCAGCAGGCCAGTGATGGCGCCTCCGGGCCTGAAACCCGTCGTATGGTGGGTATGGAGATGCGTCAGATCTTCGAGCAGATGGTGAACGTGGGCAACCGTAAGTTTGGTGACCGCTATCTTTTTGGTGGCTACAAAACCACCCAAGCGCCCTTCGATATGAAGGGGAACTACTATGGCGACGATGCTGAAATAGAAGTTCCTATTGATAAAGATGCCAAGATGACCATGAACATCCCCGGGAGCAAAGTTTTTCTCGGCAAGCGTGTGAATGATCCGGTCACATCGACCCGTGAAATTGATCCGTCACTGCGCGAGGACGACTCCCCGGTGACACCGCCGCCAGAAATGCGGGGGCCGGCGAGTACCCTTTCGGGCTCATTAGTGGATGATCCGACCATCAATAGCCAGGGCTATTGGGGGCCGAAGTCGGTAAATATCTTCTCCACAATTCGGGCATTGGAAATTGGTCTCAACACTAATGACAAACATGTGATTCAAAACTCATTAGATTTTTTGGACGATGCTCTCAGTCAGGTGAACCTGGCAAGGGCAGATCTGGGGTCCCGGATTTCGGTGTTAAACACGGGCTTAGACACCATACAAAAATTACAAGTGGATTCAAAAATTATGGAATCCCAGATTGAAGACGTGGATATGTATGAGTTGGTTAACAATTTGAACCGCACACAAAACCAACTGGAGGCCTCATTGGCCACCTCTGGTAAAATGATCCAGAACAGTCTTCTTGACTTTCTACGCTAGCGAGTTTAGCAATCTCCCTTCCTCTATTGATACGAGAATACTTTGACGAGGATGTTGAAGGAGAACAATTGTGCTAGTCCTAACTAGAAAACTTGGCGAGAGCATAGCTATAGACGACCACATAAAGATTCGTGTGGTTCAGATCAAAGGAAAGCAAGTGCGGCTTGGGATCGAGGCCCCTCGAGACACCAAGATTCATCGCGAAGAGGTCTACGTTTCTATTCAGGATCAAAATAAAGCGTCCACCGAGACATCAGCCGAAAAGGTTCAAGAGCTAGCGAGCCTCTTAAAAAAGAAATAACTCAAAGCATTAAAATCCTTGGAATTTTGACCTTGCACTAAGCAAAAGGTCCAGAATACTATCGATGTTATTAACCCACAGTGGGGGATGAGTCGTCTAAACTTTGTAGGGGGGGCCTATGGTAGTCAATACGACGAGATTCGGACCTATTGAAATTTCGAATGATGATATTTTGACCTTTTCGGAGGGGCTTTTGGGCTTTAACGACTTGGGCCAGTTCGTACTTCTTGATGATCCAAATGACGAGATTTTTGCTTGGTTGCAGAGCTGTGACGAACCCAGCATTGCCTTTCCGGTGTTAGAGCCAGAGCTTTTTGAAGAAAACTACGCCCTTCAGATGACGAAATCTGACCTGCAAAGCTTAGAGGCCACCGATGAAACTTCGCTACGCTCTTTTTGTATTATCACAATCCCAGAAGACCCGGCGCGGATGACGGCTAACTTAAAAGCGCCAGTGGTGGTCAACATCGCGAAGCGGATCGCTCGACAATGTGTTCTACAAAATAATAAGTTAGAAATTCGTGAACCCATTTTCGCAAAGCTGCAGCAACGTGTGGTGACTCACAATCCCGACTCCATAAAAAGTCAGGTTTCTGATTGGGGAGTGGCCGTTCGCTTAAAAGAAGCTCCTAAAAAACGAGATCCTGAAGTCGGACTATAACAGCCAACCGACTATTGTAATACGACCAGCCCTTGGTTTTTGTCTAAGCTAATATATATTTTGTCTTGCCACGCGAAGGGCACGCTAGTGAATGATCCCGGCAAATCAATGTTGTTGAGAAGCTTACCGGTTTTTGCGTCCAGCGTGCAGAGTTGAAACTTTTTGCAGCGGCTCCAGGCCAGGTACTCATTGGGCCGGCTGGGATCTTCAGTAACCAGAATGCTAAATTGGTGATTGCGGTCACCGTGGCGCAATCGCCAAAGGATTTCACCATCGGCGAGTTTGATTCCGACAATATCTCCCACCTTTGTGTTTGTAACGCCGATTCCACTGTTAGGAACCAGGGTAAGGCTGGTTTGAATGCGGCCACCCATAAAGGTTTTCCATCGTGATCGGCCCGTTTTTAAATCATAGGCGTGGTAGTTTCGGTCCCAAGATCCGAAGTAGGCGGTGCCGTCCCAGATCATGGGTGTTCCCTTAATCTGTCCCTTCAGTTGTTGCTGCCAACGAGTTTCCCCCGTTTTTGCATCAAATGCGAAAAAGCGCCCACTGTTGGCACCGACTAAGATAAGATCATTTTTTACATCGAACGTGGGTGACGAGTGAGAGTGTCCCCCCAGCCATTTTGAAACCCAGAGGGTGGCTCCGGTATTGCAGTCCAACTTTGCCACCAGGCCGTCGGGGTGGCGTGTTTCTCCAGAAATAAAAAGAGCGCCATCAGCCAACAGGGGGGAAGCGCCAATAAATTGTGCCACAGGATTGGCCCAAACCAAGTCGCCATTGTTTTTATCAAGGGCGTACATAAAACCGTTGTAAGCACCAATGTAGACCTTTTTGTCGTCGAGGGCGGCGGAGCCATGAATGCCGTTGCCAGAACCGGGAAGGTAAAATCGCCACAGGATGTTTCCATCGTGATCCATCTTGAAAAACCAACCGGTGTCGCTGCCGATATAGACTCCGGTGTCGTCGACGGTGGGTGATGACTTCGAGGCACTGTGAATATCCACATTCAATGGGAAAATCTGTTTGATGATACTGACGGTGCTGTTTGGTCTGGCGGTGCCAGGTGCGACCCCTGTGCGTCGCTCATCGTAACGATATTGCGCTGTCGCCTGACAAGAGGATTGAAGCTCTTTGTAAACTGTTGCCGAGGCGACCGGTGGCGCCTCGACAATTTTGTAATAGCTTTGGCGGTACGACAATAGTTGGGGGTTGGCTCGAAACCCAAGGACAGCAACAATGACTGAGACCGCGGCAACGCCGGCGTAGAGAGCTTGCTGTTTCATGAGGATTCTCCGGAATAGAGCTCAGCCCATAAGGGGTTTGAGAGTTCACAAACATTTTTGATGTCGATCGACTTTTTATAATGTTGTTCAGTCACTCGTTTCGCAAAAAGGGTGAGGCTGAGTTGCTTGATCTCTTTTGAGTCTCTGTTGGCGCGGCACAGTTGATGGGCTTGATTCAAATAAATCAGTGGATCGCAGCTCAAGCGCGTTCCCAAGTTTTTCATGGGTTTCTGCAAGTGCACCGTTCCTTGTTCAGTTTTTGCAACAAGTAGGCTGTGGCATTGTGTTTTCGAATCAAACATATTCAGGGACGACAGGCGGAGCGCGCCACTGAGAGAGGGGTCTGTGGTGAGACCAAAGGGGATGACTTGGCACAACCAGAACACAATAAGGACAACATAGGTGGAACGGCCAAGACGACCGGAGAACAAGTGCAACAGAATGTTTTCGCTTTGTTCACGTTTGCTATTAAAAATGAATTCGTCCAAGACAAAAAGAGAAAGTACTGAAAACATCATCATGGGATAGAAAAAACCGACAATGTGCCAAGAAAAGGCGTGAAAACAAAGCAGTTGTAAAAGGGTGATCGCTCGAACCCATCGTTTATGGTGCAAGAGCCCAAAGACCAACACCAGCTCTAAAAATACCACGTAGAAAAGAGAGGTCACCAAAAGGTCTCCGCCGAGTGCGGGCGTGCGAATCATGGCCGCTCCACTAAGCCAGTCGATATTAATTTTCAGGAGGCCAGCAGCAACGTAAAACCCAACAATCATGACTTTCAGGCTCTCTCTTCTACGAGGGGCAAACAGCAAGAGAGCCGTGACGATGTACACCATATAGTGATAGTTGCCCATGAAGTTATAGTTGCTCATATGAAGAAAGAACTTCATCAGTGTCAAAAAAAGCAGAGAGAAAAAGGCAGGCGTCGTGGTTCGCCGAAAGGCGAAAAAAACAACTGTGAGAATCGTGAATCCGAGATAGAAGGTGAGGGTATGGGCCCAGGCATCCACACTGATCGATTGCCGAAACAGGTCGCAGTTTGGGAAAAAGGGAAAACAGATGGGCTCGGCATTGATGCTGGACTGACTGTTAATAAAAAACTGATTTCGATTCCAATAAAAAAAAGTCCACAAATGAGTGAGAGCCAAAAGAGCACCATACAATCGCAGCGTGAAATCGTTCCTGATCTGTTCAATTTGCAATCCAATAAACTTAATCAACTTCAACCATTCCCCGTTGCAGTGCTTTCTCTTTCGAGAAAGGCAGCTGCGTTTTACTATTAAACTTAGCACCTTGAAAATTAGACAAGAGAGTGAAAGTGTTCGAGAAGTTAGCGCCTCGGAGGTCGCTGCCCTCGAAGCTCACCTGTAAGAGGAGGGTGCCCCAGAAGTCTGCTCCCTGCAGGTTGCAATTAACAAAGCTGGTTTTTGAAATTCGAGCGCCTGTGGCCAGCAGCTTTTCAAGGTCTACATTTTGAAAAGTCACACCCTTCATTTGACCAGCCCTAAAATCAATGGACTTTGCTTTTGAATCGGTGAAGTTTGTCTGTAGGAGGACCGCTCGTTTCATCGCGACATGGCTAAGGTCGCTTTCAGCGTAGTCGGTGACGTAGGTGTAGGTACCATTCAGATTGGCACCCACTAAATTTAGGTTGCGTTCTTTGCGGTTGATAATGCGAGTTTTAGTGAGGTTGCCACATTCACCAAAAAAATTTGGATTGGTTCCTGGGACTTTGCCTTTTTGGCAATAGCCGTTTTCAAATCGAAAATTGAGATCTATGGCGTGACTCGAAAAAGACAGGCATAGAATCGAGAAAAGAACTGTGTAGACCATAGCTCATTGTTCGCTATAGAGAGCTAATGAGCTAGAAACATCATGTCAATTGGGTGAATTATTCGATAGGGGTGATTCCACCTGTGGTGTTGGTGAAGATCACGTAGCCATTGACCTCTTGTTTTAAACCTTTGAAAGGGGCACCGATGAAGGATGTCACCGAATATCCAGAGGCATCTTGGTCAATCTGACCCGCATTTACGATTTGGGTGAAGGTTCCTTTGCGGCTGGGAGCATCGAAAAACACTTCTCCGACCAGCTCAACGATAATGTTATTAAAAAGCACTCGGCGAGCACCGACCTCTATAGATTTGAAAGAACAGGTGGAAATACCCTGAGAGTTAGAGACCGAACAGTTCGAAAAGGTAATGCCGTTGCCTGTTATTGCTGAACCTGTATTGTCCACGAAGTTAAAGGCCGGCTTGTAGTCGGTGACTGTCGAATCATCGGAGTTCTTTAGTAGCACAACCACAGTCGCGCTAGTTTGACCGTCACCCACACCGCGAGATGTGGCGAGAATCGTCGATTTTAAAAAATCGTCACCGGTAATGTCTTCGATGGCGACATCAATCGAACAGTTGGCTAAGAAAAGGGCCAATACTAATGGTACTAAAACGTTCAACAACTTCATGCTCTATTTATCGGCCTATCAAAACTAAACTTTAGCCCCCTTCAGCAAGAAAATGACGAGTTAAATAGCCAGAATGAGACGCTTTTTGGAGCCTCTGAAAAGTTCAGAGATGTGAGGGAGTTACGAACTCAAGATTGACGAAAAGGGGAGGATTTTGCCTCTTTTTGGGAAAAGTCTAGGCAAATTTTTCCGAAACTGGACTTGAGGCGATCTCATATTGATCCGATCGGGAGATACAAGAGGGCATTCTTTCTCCAGCGAAAGAGTCTTTCACCATTAAAAAGGACGAGTCTATGTACCGAATTTTTGTTTCTATTTTTACTCTCGTGGTAGGGCTAGCCGCCTGGTCGGCACAAGATGAGGCTGTCGTCATTGAGGTTCGAAAGAAAATTAAACTTCACGATATGGAGCGCACTTATGCTGACTATTTCATACGAGGCGGGTCGAAGCTGGGTTTAAGTAAGGGTGTTTTGGTGTCTGTTATGCGTCGAGTGCCAGTGCACGACCCCTTTGAAAACGCTTCCGTCGGTGACTTCCACGTGAAAGTTGCCGATATCGAGATTATTGCCTCTGATTCGAAAAAAAGTATTGGTCGTTTGGTTGAAATTGATCGACGGCAGGCACGGCCCATGGTCGCTTATGACGCCATAATGATTGGAGATCGTTTGGATCTGAACTCGATGCGGGCAAAGGTCAGCTATCGACCCGCCCCACAAAGCGTGTTTGACAATCCTCGTATGCCAGCCAGCGTGACTCCGTTGCAAAACCAAGACTCTCCAGGGCCAGACGGACTGGAAAATAATTCACCTGAGTTGACAAATCCCTAGCACTCACCGAAGAATCCCCCTATGGATTCTCCGAAATATTTTACCTTAGAAGTTCAGGGTGTTTCTGCCTCACAAGAAGATCTAATCACCCATCACCTTTTTGAGGCGGGCGCGGCCGGCGTTCAAGAAAACCTGGAGTTCGTGCAAAAAGACCGCGGCTATCAGCCCGAGGTGGTCGAAGCTGACATTAAAACTTTGACCGTTTACTTTGAGTGCCCTCCGGCACCAGATGCTGTTGAAACCTTGATGGCTGAGTTCCCCTCTCTCAGAGTACGAGTTCAGGAGCACGACTCCGTGGATTGGCTCTCATTGTGGAAAGAGCAGTGGAAACCTTTTGAACTCGTTGCTGGGGTATGGATAGTGCCGGACTGGCATCGCGAGAGCTTTAAGCCGGCCGAGGGGCAGTGTATTTTCATTGAGCCGGGGATGGCTTTTGGCACAGGAACCCATGCCACCACGCAACTGGCCTCGCAGCTGCTCATCAGTCTGCTCACTCAGAAACAAGTGAAGGCATTGCTTGATGTGGGGACGGGGTCCGGCATTTTGATTTGGTTGGCCGCTCTCAAGGGAGTGGTCAAGCTGTTTGCCTACGACAATGATGGTGAGTCAAAGCGAGTGTTCTTAGAGAATCAAGAAAAGAATCCCGGAGCGGATGTCACTTGGGTCGAGAATTGGTCCAGCGAATTGAGTGGTACTGTGGATCTTACGATGGCCAATATTATTGACGGCGTTTTGTTAGATTTGAAATCTGAGTTTCAAAAAATGCAAAGTCGCTTTTACATTTTCACGGGCATTTTGGTAGAGCGCGAGGCCGCTTTTCTCGAGGAGATGCAACAAGATTGGCCTCTCGTTCAGCTGCAAAGAGTTGAAAAAGATGAGTGGGTGGGATTTTTGTTCGAGGCCCCATCGTGAGGCGGTACTGGATTCCAGAATCTTGTCTCGGTCCAGAGCATGTCGTTTTAAAAGGTGATTTGTTCCATCATATATGTGTCGTCTGTCGGCAAGGCCTCGGTGATCGATTTGAAGTGATCTGTCAGCAGAAAGCATTTTTCGTAGAGATCGAATCCGTTGCCAAGAAGACGGCGGTGGCAGTGATTTTAGAAACGCGCGAGATTCCTCCGCTACCGAAGCCCCATATTCACCTGGCTTTGTCTCTACCAAAGTTTGCGACTTTGGATCGCACCATTGAAAAGATGGTCGAGCTCGGGGTTGCGACGGTTCACCTTTTCTCATCGGATTACAGTTTTAAAAAGCCTCGGCCCAGTGACTTGGAAAAAAAACATTCGCGCTGGCAGAAAATCATCCAGGGAGCGACCCAGCAAACCGGTCGTGGCGAGATTATGGAGTTAACCGAGATTCAGCCTCTCAGTGTCTTATTAGAAGAGAATTTCCCGTCTGCCGAGCGCTTAGGTCTTTTGGCTTATGAGGGGCAAGGGGTTGAGTCCCTCGACCAGGTCCTGAAAAACAAGGGAGATTGGCCCAGTGAGATCTGGATTTTTGTCGGGAGTGAAGGGGGCTTCTCTCAAAAGGACCTCGAATTGATCAGCAATTATAAGGTCTTACCAATGACCCTCGGAGACCAGGTTTTACGGGTTGAAACGGCTTGCGTGACAATCGTGAGCATTTTAAAGTATGTAATAGGGCACTACTAAGGAGCAGGAGATGGATTTGGATAATTTTGAATTTCGACCTCTGACAGATGGGTTGGGGTTTGATAAAACCACCGAAAATTCCGAGAAAAAAATCACTGCCAAAACACCTACGCCTGAAAAAACCACTGTGGTGGATTCTGCCACTTTCAATATGCCTAAAAAGGATTTTGTCTCAGCGGTGAACCCTGCACCCGTCAGTCGTTCCTTGAAAAAAATGTTGGACTCCTTACCACCTTCCGTGGACTTCTCGCAGGATAAAGATCGTGAATTGACCTTAAAGGGGCCTTTGGCGCCTGTGCGTGAAGTGGAGACTCCTGTTTACCGACCAGCGGTCGAGCCGAAGGTGGGGGGCAATGCATTTGATGTGACCCTTAACAACAGCTTGTCTCAGGCTTTTCCGAAAGAAGAAGTGAGTAAAAAGTTTTACCATCAAACGGTCACGCCCATCCCGCAATACAAAGAGGTGGCGGTCAATTTCGCGTCCGGTATTTTAGATATCGTATTTATTGTTTGTTTGGCGTCGGCTTTTGTTGTGCTTTTGACTTATTTTAGCGGCGTCAACTTGCCATCGCTCTTGACTCATTCGCGCTTTGCTATGCGCACTCTTTTAGAGTTGGGAGCTCTCTGCGCAGGGGTCAACCTGTTCTATTATATGCTTTCTCGTGGTCTGCTTGGAAGCACAGTTGGGGAGTGGGCTTTTGATGTTCAGTTGGGCTCTCGCGAAGAGCAGTCGACAATCATGTACCCCTTTCAAGTTTTATTCCGCACCTTTTTAATTATGGTGACGGGCGTGATTGTTGTGCCCCTGGCGTCTCTTGGATTTGGTAAAGATTTGGGCTACTACTTTTCAGGCCTTAAGCTTTACAGCCGTCAGTACTAGTTCGCGCGATGTTTTACCCGACCTTCGATTCACTTTTAGAAAAAGTAGCCAACGACCGTAACGGTAAAAAATTAGTTTTTACCAATGGCTGCTTTGATATTCTTCATGTTGGACATGTTCGTTATCTACAAGAGGCTCGATCCTGTGGCGACCTTCTTGTCGTCGCTTTAAATTCAGACCGAAGCGTTAGAGAGTTGAAGGGGCCGACGCGCCCTTTACAAACGGAGCAAGACCGTGCCGAAATTCTGGCTGCTCTGGCGTCTGTGGACTACACCTTTATTTTCGACGAAAGCACCCCTTTAAAAGCCATCGAAGCCCTTAATCCAGATGTTTTGGTCAAGGGTGGTGACTGGGCGATTGATGAGATCGTGGGTTCGGATTTCGTTTTGCAACAGGGCGGAGAGGTCAAGTCTCTGCAGTTTGTTGACGGCCGTTCCACCACTCGTGTGGTCGAAAAGATGCAGGATCCGCCGTCTTAAAACAGCAATCCTACTTTTAAGCTGTAAACCGATTCAACATAGCGATTGATTGCCAGTCCAGCAAAGAAAGGGTCAAAGTTGTAGAGGCCGCCGAAAGTGAAGTGAGACGATTCGACCTTTTGGCTTTCACTGGCTTGCGAGGCTGTGACTCCCGCAATGCCGCCTGAGAACTGCCCCGAAGAGTTGGCGTAACCCCCGCCAATAAAAAACGAGAATTCTGAAACATTCATGCCGATCAAAAGATCAGCACCAATGTTTTTAGTGGTGAATTGGTTTTTGATATTGGCCATGTCAGCGTTGAGCACCAATGAAAAGTTCAGGGGTAAGAAGAGGGCTTGGTAAAATCCCCAGCGATAGCTCGCCCCAAACTTTGTCATTTCTTGGGTTTTGGTTGGGGGTGTGAAGTGCAAAAACAGGTCGCTGTCGTTGTAGATTCCTTTGCCCACGGTAATGTTGGGATATAGGAACTCTTTATCCGCCGATGTGGTGTTACCCAGTTGTGACAGGTCCGAGGTGTTTAGCGACTCCATGGTCAGGCTCACTTCAAGCCCACTGTAGCCACCCAGCGGGTACGCATTGGAGAGAAACTTAGAGCTGGTCCCTAGGCCCACAACTTCCATAGCCCGTGCCTGATCGGGGCGAGACAGGCCTGTGGGGATTTCGAGAGCGAATCCCATTGAAAAGATCAGGGCAATGAATGAAACCATACCCCGATTATTACAATTTGGGCTGTAGCCTGTCACCTCTCAAAGTTGACCCCCGGGTAAATTAGAGTTAGCAAAACCAGAACATTCTTTTAGCGAGGAGCGATGATGAAGGTATTGGTGGTTGGAAAAGGGGGGCGTGAGCACGCATTCACTCGAGCCTTGTTGAGTAGTCCCAGTGTCAGCCAAGTCTATGCCCTCCCAGGCAGCGCAGGCATGGGGGAGAGTGTTCGACTCCTCGCTGGGCCGGAGACGCCTGAGCGCCTTGCTGAAGCCCACACAGAGCATGCTTTTGATCTTGTTGTCGTCGGGCCAGAAGTGCCTTTGGTCAATGGTGTGGCCGATCGGCTGAGAGAGGATGGAGCGCTCGTCTTTGGGCCGGACCAGCAAGGAGCACAGCTAGAGGGCAGCAAAATATTTTCAAAAGAGTTCATGGAGAAATACAATGTGCCGACGGCTCGATTTCAAGTTGTCACAAGTCTAGAGCAAGTAAAGGAGTTCGCTCCTCAGTTTGAGCCTCCCTACGTGCTCAAAGCCGATGGGTTGGCCGGTGGCAAAGGTGTTTTTATTTGTCGAACCCTAGATGAGTTGCTTGAGGCGGCGGATCAGCTGTTTAATGATAAGATCTTAGGAGAGGCCGGAGCCCGTGCCTTGCTCGAACAATTTCAGCCCGGTTACGAGCTGAGTTTCTTTGTTTTAACAAACGGCACTGATTTCGTGAGTCTACCGATGGCTCAAGACCATAAAAGATTACAAGATAACGATGAAGGACCAAACACTGGGGGGATGGGCACAGTGGCTCCCATGACAATTGCTCCTGAGAACCACCAAGCCATTATTGACCAAGTGGTCAATCCCACAGTTCAAGGACTGGCGTCAGAGGGGTTTGTGTATCGTGGGGTGGTTTTTATTGGAATTATGATGACCGACGAAGGGCCGCAAGTGCTTGAGTACAATGTACGCTTTGGCGACCCGGAGACTCAGGTTCTACTGCCTTTGTTAGACGGAGACTGGGGGGAGGCCTTGAAAGCCATTGCCTCTGGTGAAGTGCCGTCTCTCAATTGGAAGGATGCCCATGCCGCATGTGTCGTGTTAGCGGCGCAGAACTATCCCGGCACTCCAGTAAAAGGAGTGGCAATCGAGGGCAGCCTTGCTGATTCTGAGAACCAATATTTTCTACACGCCGGAACAGAAAAATCCTCGGAGGGCTGGTTGGTCAATGGCGGTCGTGTTCTTAACGCGATTGGGATGGGAGACAGTCTCGCCCAGGCCATAGAGCGTGCTTATGAGCAGTCCAAAAAAGTAAAGTGGCCGGGCCTACAGAAACGCACCGACATCGGCAAGAAAAGCCCACAACCAAAATAAAGCCAGACGTATTTAAGTAGAGTGATCGGCCACACCCTTAAACAATGTCCCCCTGATCTATAGCTGCCGCCCTGACCATCCGCTGTCGTCCTGATCTATAGCTGCCGTCTTGACCAACCGCTGTCGTCCTGACCAAAGGGAAGGACCTATTAACGGGATAACGTTTCAGTAACAATCTTGAAATATTGGCCATTCACATAATTCATAAACAGGAAATGCTATTCATGTTCTTATGAAAAGGTCTAGTTGTTAGGCGACTCGATTCAGGCAAAAACTGTTGGCAAGTTTGGCAGATTATCTGCTCTAAAAGTCTTGAGATAAGTCCATTCTCCGCCTTTGCCATCAGGTGTACATTCTGTCCAAGTTTCAATTTCTATAAATCCATTTTCCAAACCTAACAAAGCACTCATAAAGGCTTCATCTAGCTCTTGAGTATCAGAATAAAAACCAAGTTTTTTCCTTTTAATCGCCTCAGTAACTAATTGCTCATCAGCTTTGCTCACAATATAAAGCTTCACAAAACCGTAAGCACCAACAGAATCTATTGCTTTATTTAAAGATACATTCTGCCCAAGCTTGTAGAATTGATTTTGATTACCAAAGATTAAGAAAGACCTCCGACCCTTTGATATTTGTACAATTCCATCAGGGATATTGGGGTCAGGAAAAGCGCCATGGGTATGGATGAAGCATATATAATCAGTCAACTCACGTTTTAGGAACTTATCAAGCTCATCAATCCAACGATTTAGATTGTCAAATTCGATGTTTTCAAAATGTGCTGCTTCTACTTGAAAAGACATCCTTTATTTTAAGCGGAAGAACATGTGTGAGTCTAGATTAAAGTCGATGCGAAAAAAGTCCCATTTTAGAATTACCAAAAGAAGATGTTGAGACTCAGACACGTGAAAGATGAAGAGCCTTTGATTCTAGACGCCCACTAAGCATTGCAGCATTTTTGATATTTTATTGTTTTCTATTTGACGACTCTTTTGAGCGAAAAACTGACTTGTGTTTGTTGGTGACAATCAAGCGCGACAACCTCTCAAGACAGCAAGGTTGCATCCTGCAGAGAACTTACCTTTGTTTTATCATCGACCTCATCAAAGTTAAAGGGACCTCCAAGGCTTCAAATATGAAGCCGAAATCTATAAATGAAAACCCATGATATAGTACCATTCACGAAAACAGTGTCGTGGGCGAAAGAGGTTTTATGCAAATTCATCAAGAACTCCTTGAATTGAGGAGACAGGAAAAACGAATCACTTCTGAAATTTTAGATAAATTGCAATTAATGGAGGACTGCCGAGGCTATCTGGACCTGGGCCACTCGTCTCTCTTTGATTACCTGGTGCGCGGGCTTCAATATTCAGAGGCCACTGCCTATCAGCGCCAGGCCTGTGTGCGCTTGGCTCGTGAGGTTCCCGAAATTAAAGAACAAATCGACCAGGGAAGATTGAGCGTCTCGGCTGTGACCACAGTCTATAAACACATTCGAAGTAAGCCCACCCAGGAAAAGCGTCAAACACTTAAGAGAATTGAAAATAAGTCCACCCGAGAGGTGAAACAAATGTTTGCTGAACCTTTTAAAGCCATTAAGATTCAGAAGACAGAATACCAGGACAGAGTTTATCTAAGACTTGAATTAAGCCATGAACAAAATAGAAAATTGGAAAAACTAAAAGCTCTGAAGTCACACAAGCACACTCTTGAGAGCCTCTTTGGAAACTTCATAGAAAAGGAGCTGAGTGCTTTTGATGACACGAAATTTAAACCAACAAAATCAAGGAATCCAAGATTTATCTCTAAGCGCTTGAGAAACTCTGTGTTAAAAAAATCAGCCTATCGATGTCAGTACCCAGGTTGTGACTCAAGCCATTTCTTACAAGTGGACCATATTGTGCCAGTCCGAGCGGGAGGGGACCAGAGGCCTGAGAACCTTCAGATACTATGTTCCAGTCATAACCAACTGAAAGGATGAGCGGACTTTTTTTGAATAACAAACAGACTCAGAGGCTTTGGCCTCTTTTAAAAAAGATCCCAGACTTACACTTGTTATGCCGTTCTCACTTGAGTGTTATTTGGTGGAAATAGGTACTTCGCTTCGCTCAGCACGACATGAGCTGAGTCCCAATATTTCGGTTTAACCACTGGGCTGTAGCATCACGTTATTTCCGGTGATAGGTCCTTCGGCTTCGCCTCAGGATGACGCTTGGAGTTCTGTCATGCAGCGATTGGAAGATAGCTCAGGATGACGCTTGGAGTTCTGTCATGCAGCGATTGGAAGATAGCTCAGGAGGACGCTTGGAGTTCTGTTATTCAGCGATTGGAAGGTAGCTCAGGGTCACGCTTGGAGTTCTGTGATGTCGCTAGTGGAAGACAGCTTAGGCTCTCTGCTGAGACGTTACGGTGTTATAGGTTTTACTGGGATTATTAGAAAAGCACTACCAAGTGACTTGGTATTGTAGGAGTTGTCTTGATTGCTCGCGGTCTTTTAGGTGAGAAAGAGCGATTTTTGAGTTTTCGGAAAGTTGCTCTTCAAGCGAAACCGATAGGGTGTCGTTGAGGGCTTGGTATTCGATTTTAGAATCAATCAACCCGGTGTAGGTCATCTTCGCTTCGCCTTTGAAGGCTTGAAAATCGAAGTTAAATTTGTGTTCAATAGGAGCGTCGATACCAGTCGTGTTCTCTTGTTGAATGGCAACATCAAGCTTGGTGGTGTTTTCTACTTTTTTTGCGGTCTTCATTAAAAAGCTATTTTTGACAATAGAAGAGTTAAACAGGGCGCTGGCCGAACGCTGTAAAATTCTGTTGGTCACATGGGAGCTGTCGGCATTGGGATCAATGTCCGTAGGCATAATGCGAGCCACATCATCATAGGTGATGGTCGGCTGACTGCGAACAACAACTTTCTCGCTGATTTTGAGTTCTTCACGAGGTTGGCTGGCGAACTGGCGATTGAACTGTTTGCCACGCAAAGCATTGCTCGCCCAGCAAGTTGTGCTGAGTGTGCTGAAGCTTAGAATGCATATAAACAGTTTCATTATCATATCGTCCTCTTAGCCTTTATAAGAGCAAGAAGCGGGCCATCGAGCGGGCGTTTATTCGTATTTCACGGGCTTTAGATGGGATAAACCCACCAGTCTTTAGACAGCTGTTTGCCTTGGTCACTTCTGTATAGATTAGTGTATCATTTTGAGACAAATCCGATGAAATCGGTCTCGAATCAGGGCCTTTTCTGGTCTTTCGAAGGAGCGAGCTGTCTATAAAGTTACCACTGAAAGCAGGGGGCCTGTTGTTGCGATTTGAAGTCGAGGTTGGGAGGGGCTTCTTGGCTCTCAGGGGCCAGTTCTCAGTTGACAGAATCCTGGCTGTTTTGCAGTATCACTGACATATGAAACATTGGATTTTTGATTTTGACGGTACCCTTGTTGATACCGATGGTATCTTTGGCCAGGCATTGCTACATGCTCTCGAACCTTTTTCTGTCGATGTCGGTAAAGACTTTATGGAACAGATTCGTCATAAGCATCCCCATCGCATTTTTGAGGACCATTTGTCAGAGGAACAAGCCGACCAGGCCATGGAGCGTATGCGAGTCATTGGTGCCGAACTTAGCAACAACGTAAAAGCCTTTCCCGGAATTTCTGAAGTTCTAAAAACTCTAGAGAAAAATCGCGTGAGCCTGTCTATTTGGACAGGGCGGGACCGCGAGTCGACCCTGCGAATTCTTGAAAAAACCGGTTTGACTGGTTTCTTTGAAAAGATCATTTCTGGAACTTGCGTGCCGACCAACAAACCGGGGATGGATGGCCTGCTTGAAATTCGAGATCACCACAAGGCGGTTCCCGATGAAATGGTGATGATCGGAGACCATCACCACGATATCGAGCCTGCCAATGATTTAGGGATCACCTCTGTTTATGCCCGGTGGAAAAGAATACCCCATGTCCTGCCCAAAAAAGTAGAGCCAAAATTTTCATTTGGCTCTACGGAACATTTTCATGAATGGATCTTAACTCAATTCGCCATTTCTAAATAGTGGCTTCGGGTTTAAGCCCTTTCTTTTTGATTTTCTCAACAAGAGTTGTGCGATTGAGGCGTAATAGAATGGCGGCCTGATTTCTGTTCCATCCCGTCTTGTTAAGTGCATTCAGGATCAATTGATTCTCATAGGACGCAATGGCTGTGTTGAAATCCAATCCATTTTCGGGAATGTCGATGGCAAGATTGCCATTCAATTGATTGCCCTGGTGATCTTGGAAGTATTGCGGAATGTCTGAAATTTCAATCATGCCTTCTTTACGTAGGATGCTCACTCGCTCAACAAAGTTTTCAAGTTCCCTGATATTTCCAGGCCAGGCATAATGCATCAGCTTATCCATTGCCATGGGATGAATACCGGTGATCTGAATGCCAGCATTCTGATTGAACTTTTGGATAAAGTGCTCAAGAAGAATCGGAATATCGTCTTTACGTTCCCTTAGGGCTGGAATCTTCATGGGAATCACATTCAAGCGATAGTACAGGTCTTCACGAAAGCGGCCCTCTTTAACGGCCTTGCCCAAATCCACATTGGTTGCTGCCACGATTCGAACATCCGACTCAATAGTTTTTGCGCTTCCAACGGGTTCAAACCTTTTTTCTTGTAAAACACGTAACAACTTCACTTGTAAGTTCGGGCTGAGGTCGCCAATCTCATCGAGAAAGAGTGTCCCTTTGTTCGCCAGTTCGAAGCGCCCCTGTCGGTTGCTAATAGCCCCAGTAAAAGCGCCTTTCACATGGCCAAAGAGTTCACTCTCTAGCAACTCACTGGGTATGGCTCCACAGTTGATCGGCACAAACGCCTGGTTGCTGCGCGAGGAGTTGTAGTGAATGGCTTTCGCGATGAGCTCTTTACCGGTTCCACTTTCTCCGGTGACCAAAATCGTTGAGTCGCTGTCGGCGACTTTTTCGATCATGTTAAGAACATTTCGAATGGGTAAACTCTGGCCCACAATATTGTCGAATTTGTATTTGCTTTGCAGTTGAGTTTTTAACTCGGTGTTTTCGTACATCAATTTTTTATGTGACAAAGCTTTATCAACGATCGAGGCAAGCTCTTCGATATTAAAGGGCTTCGTCATAAAGTGGAAGGCGCCTTTTTTTGTCGCCTTGACGGCAACATCAATACTTGCGAAGCCAGTCAGGACAATAATCGGAATGTTTCCATATTTCTGTTTTAGTGTGGAGAGAAGTTCGATGCCATCTCCATCGGGGAGCTTCACATCGACGATGGCCAGTTCCAACTCAGAGTTGGCAGTAATTACCGTTTCGGCCTCTCTGATATTACCAGTGGTGATGACTTGATAATTTCGACGTGAAAAAATTCGAAATAAAGCAGCACGGAGAGTTTGTTCATCGTCAACGACAAGAATCTTAGCTTGGCTCATTGGGGGGTCCTTCCTTGGATCAGTCAGACTTCTTCTTCTTGAAAAAGCGCTGTTGTTGATTTCAGGTTAGGCAAACATTTTGACAGTGTCAATTTTTTGAAGTCAAAATTCCGATAGACCAGACTGCACTTCAGACTTGAAAAAGCGGGTGATAAGGCACAATTTTTTGTCTTTATCGATACTTACCTTGATGGTCCCGTTATGCTCTTTGACTATTTGTAAGGCCAGTGTCAAACCCAGACCAGAGTTGGTTTCTGGGTCTTTAGTCGTAAAAAGGGGGTCAAAAATATGGCCGATGATTTCTTCTGGAGCACCATCGCCGTTGTCGCGAATGACAATCTCAGTGCCCTTTTCATCGTTGGAAATCGTGATTTCAATAAGTCCTTTAAAATGCTTGTTCTTGCGACGTTTAGCGATCAGGGACTCTTGAGAGTTTTGTAAGATGTTTCGAAAAGCATGGGTCAAGAGATTGAAGCGCCCGTTCAACATATACTCTGGTTGATCGTGATGGAAATTGATGACGATTCCAATAGAGCGCGTTTTCAGTTCCGTAATTTTAATGGCTTGCTCGATGACCTCGACGAGGTTGATCTCGGTGATTTCCGCGTTAAAAGACTTACGAGCAAATCCGAGTAAACTTTTGACAATGTTTTTACATTTTATAATGCCTTTTTCGATTTCTAAAATATCGTCGTAGAAGTCTTCGTCACCATCCAGGTCCATCTTGATCAGTTGCGCAAAGTTGAGCATTCCGCCAATGGGGTTATTCAGCTCATGAGCAATGCTACTACTGATGGTTCCCAGTTCAGCCATTTTAGCAGACTCAATAACTTGCCTCTGTAGATTGAGATCTTTTGTAACGTCTCGGTACATCTGAAAGTAGATAGCTTGTCCCTGATCGCCGAGGTTGTTGCTGTAGACATCGTAGACCTCAGACGCCGGGGTCTGTGCTGGGTTCCTGATTTGAAAAATTTGGCCACGCATGCAGCCTTCGCAGGGCGAGTCTCTGTTGAATAGGGCGCGATAGCACTTGTCGCCGATGTGATCTTGATACTGAGAGGCTCCGGTTTGTTTTAAGAAACCGGCATTGATTCGCAAAATATTGTAGTTTTCATCAGTGAGGCAAATCGGGTCAGAGATGGCGTCAAAAGTCTTCTCCCACTGAGTTTTGAGCTCCTGGCTGCCTGAGTATTGCACTGTTCGTTCGATGGAAAGTGAGACTGCTTCGGCCACTTGTTTTAAAAATCGTTTTTCCTGGGCATCGAAGCGAAGGTCGCCATTTTTAAAAAAGTAAATGTGCCCCAGCTCTTTTGATCCAATTTTTAGTGCTGTTTTGTAATATCGAATGTTTTCATCTTTATCTGAAAAATTGGATTGAGAAGGGCGTCGAATTTGCACCCCGGCCACCGCGAACTCTTTTTTTAAGGCGAAGGAAACCCCGTGCTCGATTTCGCTAATAGAGTTGGCCTGGTAAATTTGAAGAAGCGTTTTCTTCAATACCTGCAAACGCTTTTCGGCATTGGCGTTTTTTTGACGGGAAGCCTCTAGACTGTTTTGTCTTTCGACCACCTTCCGCTCAAGGTCCAGGGTCAACTTTTTGAGTTCGTCATTCTTTTCGTTGACGAGTTCTAAGAGCTGCTTGTTTTGCTCGCGTTCATAGTAGTCGGAGAAACAATCCTGAAAGTGCTCGTGAAAAGGCAATTCCACAGAAAAGGGTAAGGTCTTGTTTGGCCCCAACACGTTATTAATTTCAATCAGTTGCTTGGAAGACAGTTGCTCAAAGAAAATCAAAAATCTTTTGTTGGTATTTTTACGTCGCTCTTGGAGCAGAAGGCGGAGGATGGCTTGATAGTTGCCCGGCCGACAATGGGCGCCAAGCACAGAGACATTGGAGGTCTCTAGGTAGGCCTCGGCCTTGTCGATAGAAATGGTATCTATTCCGAAGGCGGAGAGGTCCACTGGGTCGTTGGAAAGTAAGGCCGCGTTGGCAGAAATCATCCTTAATTCCTCCTTATTTGATGCTGTCATAGAGACTGTGTTTTTTCAACAACAGAAGGGGGTTGCCTGGGCCACAAGGTTGCTTTTTTTAGGGGTTTACCTTAGATTTGCGGGATTCTGCTAAGAGGAGCTTTTATGGCCACATTGTCATCCATTGTATTAGCCGCCGGCAAGGGAACTCGAATGAACTCGCCTTTGCCCAAGGTGCTTCACCCTGTGGCTGGGGGGGCGATGATCAGCCGTGTGATTCAGGCCGTCCGAGGCTGTGGCGCCGAAGAGGTGCGGGTCGTTGTGGGATACGGCGAGGCCCTGTTGCGCCAGTACCTAGAGCCCCAAGGCATTACCTGTTGCAAACAAAAAGAGCAAAAGGGGACCGCCGATGCCGTTAAGGCCGCTGACCCGGCAAGCATGGGAGATCATATTTTAATCATGAACGGAGACCATCCCCTGGTCACCTCCAATCATCTGCAAGAGGCTTACCGAAAATTTCTAGAGAATGATTGCGAACTGATGGTCTTGACGGCTGAGCTCGATAACCCCGGTAGCTTTGGTCGGATTGTCCGGCACGGGGGCAGTGTTAAAGCCATCGTTGAATCAAAAGATGCGTCAGCTGAGACCAAGCAAATCAAAGAAGTGAACACAGGCATATACATTGTCACCCGTAACGCTTTGGAGAAATATCTTCTACAAATTCATCCGAACAATCAGCAAGGGGAGTACTACATCACTGATATGGTGTCTCTTTGTATTGAAGCCGGTGAAAAAGTCGTGGCTGAAATTTCAAATCCAGCAGTGGCTTTTGGAGTGAACACCCAAAAAGAGTTAGCTCTGGCGAGCAAGGCCTTGTTTCGCGAGAAGGCATTTCAGTTAATGGAAGCCGGAGTGATGATCATCGACCCCGAAAACACTTATGTCGAAGCGGATGTGGAAGTGGGACCAGGCTCCATTCTTTATCCGGGCTCCTTTATCAAGGGACGCTCTGTCCTTGGTCCTTTTAATGTTGTTGAGCCCAATGCCTTTATTCAAGATTCCACATTGGGGCAGAGTGTGCAGGTGCGAGCAGGCTCCTATTTAGAAAAAGCCAAAGTAGGAGATCAGGTCGTGCTGGGTCCCTATGCCCGCTTGCGGCCTGAAACGGAGATCGGCAATGAAGCCAGAGTTGGCAACTTTGTTGAGATGAAAAAAGTAAAGTTTGGTGCCAAATCAAAAGCCAATCACCTCGCTTATCTCGGTGATGCCGAAGTGGGTGAGAACACGAACATTGGCTGTGGTGTTATCACTTGTAACTATGCCGCAGACAAAAAGAAGTACCTAACCAAAATTGGCAGTAATGTATTTGTGGGGAGTGATAGCCAAATGGTGGCCCCCGTGGAAATTGCGGATGATGCCATCATCGCTTCGGGTTCAACTATAAATAAAAATGTACCCGCCGGCGCGCTGGCCATTGGGCGTTCGAAACAAGTCAATAAAGAGGACTACGCCAAGAAGTTTCGAGGAGACAACTAATGTGCGGTATCGTCGGCTATTTTGGCCCCCAAGCCCCCAAGAACATTCTGCTGAGCGGATTAAAAAAATTAGAGTACCGAGGTTACGACAGTGCCGGTGTGGCGATTCACAACGCTGGTGAGTTTAAGGTTTATCGGGCCGCGGGCAAGCTCGCTGAGCTCGAAGAGAAAGTTTCAAAAGTCGACTTTGACGGACGCATCGGTATTGGTCACACTCGCTGGGCCACCCACGGACTCCCTACCGAGAGAAATGCCCACCCCCATAAAGTCAACGGCGTGAGCTTGGTACAAAATGGAATCATCGAGAACTATGCGGAACTCAAAAAAGAATTGATCGCCAATGGTGCTCAATTCACCTCTGAGACCGATACCGAAGTGGTCACCCATTTGATCGCTCAAGCCTTGGCCGATAGCGCGGACCTTATGGCGGCCATTCAAAAAGTCATTCCTAAACTAAGAGGAGCCTATGCCATTTTAGTGGTGAGTGAAAATGAGCCCGATACCATTTTGGCTTTCAAAGCCGGCCCACCCCTTATTTTAGGGCAAGGGGATGGCGAAGTATTTCTAGCCAGTGATGTTCAGGCCTTTGTCGAACAGACCAATCGAGTGGTTTACCTTGATGACTTTGAGATTGTAAAAGTCAAAGGGCCGACCTTCACTTTCTATGATCAATTTGGAGTCGAGATCAGTAAGCCGGTGGAAGTGGTGGATATCTCTGTTGCAACCTCGGACAAGAAGGGGTTCAAGCATTACATGTTAAAAGAAATGTTTGAGCAGCCCAGAGCCGTAGCCAATGCTCTTAACCCCTATATCGACGTTGAAACAAAAAGTATTGATGTCTCTCGCCTTGGACTGGATGGTGCGGCCACAGAGATTGAGGCTCTCAAGGCCTTGCAGGGGGCGGAGCGTATTTATATTGTGGCCTGCGGAACCAGCTATTATGCCGGACTTTATGCCAAGTATTTAATCGAGCAGTTGGTGCGCATCCCTGTGGATGTGGACGTGGCCAGTGAATTCCGCTACCGAGACCCGGTCCTTGATAAAAAGTCTTTTGCCCTTTTTATCTCCCAAAGTGGTGAGACGGCTGACACTTTGGCGGCCTTGCGCCTGGCCAAAGACAATGGCCTTACGACGATGAGCCTTTGTAACACCAAAAGGTCGACCATTGATCGTGAATCGAACCTTCATCTGTATATGAACTCCGGAATTGAAGTTGGTGTGGCCAGTACCAAGGCTTTTCTAAGCACTCTGGCTGTCCTCAACACTCTGTCTATTTATCTTGCTGAAAGCCGCAATCAAATAAACGCCGACGAGAGAGCACAACTGGTTGAAGCGCTGCTTTCACTGCCGAGCTTGATGGAGGGCGTGCTCTCCTATGATTCTTTTTTCAATCAAGCAGCAGAGACTCTTAAGAACTACAAAGGCTTTCTTTACCTTGGCAGGGGGCACAACTTTCCGATCGCCATGGAAGGGGCCTTAAAGATGAAAGAACTGGCCTATCTGCACGCCGAAGGCTATCCGGCTGGAGAGATGAAGCATGGCCCTCTTGCTCTTGTCGATAGCCAGATGGTGGCGGTGGTGATTTGCCCAAAAGACAAGTACTACGATAAAACGATTAGCAATCTCGAAGAGGCGAAGGCCCGTGGCGGTGTGATTTTTTCTATTGGGACGGGACAAGATGAAGAGCTTGAAGCCATGAGCGAACACTACCTGTCTATACCAGAAAGTCATTGGATGTTGAGTGGTCTACTGTCGGTGATACCTGTCCAGCTTTTGGCCTACCATGTGGCTGATCGACTGGGACATGATGTAGATCAACCGCGCAATTTGGCAAAGTCGGTGACGGTCGAGTGACCGACTTGCCCCTAAAGGCTTTTTAGTTCATCAGCCATTTCGACAATAAAGGCTTGGCTTTGATAGGTTTTGGGTATTTCTACAAACCACTGATCAAAATACTGCCGAGCTCTTTGCACGATAAGGTCCCGTTTTTCTCTTTTTTTCACTTTTTTGTCCAGCGGAGTGAACAAGCCGAGGTTGATGTTTGTGGGCTGAAAGTGATCTTTCTCTTCACTGGTGAGTGCTCCGTAGAGAGCCCCGAGAGCCGTTTCTGGAGGTGGCGGAAGAAAAGTCTGATTCTGTAAATGAGCGTCCATAAAGCGGGCGCAGAGAAGACCAATACAGGTGCTTTCGAAATAACCTTCGACTCCCGTGATCTGGCCAGCAAAGAAGAGCTCAGAGTCGTGGATGCTACACAAAGTTTTTTTAAGTTTCTTTGTCGGGTTGATGTAGAGGTTGCGATGAATGCTGCCGAGTTTGAAAAAGCTGGCATTTTCTAAACCAGGGATCATTTGAATGATACGCTTTTGTTCGCCGTATTTCATCTTCGTCTGAAAACCAACCAAGTTGTAGGAGGTGCCGTTTTTGTTTTCTTTGCGCAGTTGAACAACGGCGTAAGCTTTTTCTTGATTGTGCTGGTTCGTTAAACCTTTCGGAGAAAGGGGACCAAAGCGCAGAGTTTCATCTCCGCGTCGAATCATCTCTTCGATGGGCATGCAACCCTCAAAGTAGGGGGTGTTTTTTTCGAACTCTTTTGTCTCGGTGGTCTCGGCCTCTTTGATGGCGGTGATGAATTCGTAGTATTGTTCTTTTGTGAGAGGGCAATTGATGTAGTCTCCATTGCCTTTTCCATAGCGGTCACCGACCCAAGCGGTATTCATGTCGATGCTATCGGCGTCGATAATGGGAGCAATGGCATCGAAGAAGTACAGAAAGTCATCACCGAAGTGGTCGAGCAGAGATGTCGACAAGGCCGCACCGGTCAGTGGGCCGGTGGCGATTAAGGCGGGGCGTGGAAGCTCGTCTAAAGTTTGGATCTCTTTCGGGATGATAGTGATATTAGGGTGTTCAGCAATGATTTCAGTCACTCGCTTTGCAAACTGAACCCGATCGATCCCCAAAGCTTGGCCGGCGGGCACTCGGGCCATACCCGCGGATTCCAAAATAATCGAGCCCATTTTTTCGGCTTCCCACTTAATTTGCCCTGAGACGGCATGATGGGCCACGCTGCCAAACGAATTGGAGCAAACCAGTTCCGCCAGGTCTCCGGTTTTGTGGGCGGGAGTCATTTTTTTTGGCCGCATCTCATAAATTTCGACCTGATATCCCATTTGTGCGAGTTGAAAAGCTGCTTCAGAGCCTGCGAGACCCGCGCCCACAATGGAAATTGTCTGATTACCTGCGTCCATGATATACCTTCCCCATGAAGAGACGGAAAAATAAAAACTTCGATTCAATGGCCCAAGTCCTACAAGGACTCTTTGAAAATAGCAAGTCACCGCTATCGGAAGGCTTTCAGAGGTATCGTCTCGAGCAACAGTGGGGAGAGGTCGTTGGTGGCGCCATTGGCCGTTGCTCGCGACCTGTCGACTTTCAGAGTGGCCTGCTTACGATTGCTGTCAGCAATGCGTCTCTTTTGACAGAATTACAATTTTTTAGAGAGGAAATCATCACCAAGGTAAACACCCATATGGGTCAGCTTTGGGTTCGTAAAGTTCGCTTTGTTAGCGAATGATTTATTTTAATCCTCGGCTTTTGTCATAGGGAAGCTTCTTCCTCAATCGTCAAATCACTGACTGTGCTGCCATTATTTCTAGGTCCAGATTCGTCTCAAAGGCTATAGGTTCCAGCTTTCTTGGCACCCATTGTGCTTTATATAGATGTGGATTGCTCTACCAAGAGCTGGAGTCATATGAAGGTACGGGTTTACTTTATTCTATTTATTGTGGGTTTCACTTGCGGAAATCCATCAGTCGTTTGGGGCGAGACAGGACGTCGTTCCAATGGAGTTTCGGTCCAGGTGGAGCGAGTCGGCGGCATGGCTCATTTCGAGTTCCAAGGGCAAAAACAGTGGGACTACCAACTCAAAAAGCAAAACAACACCATGACCCTGACCTTGCCAAAGCTGAGTGGGGACAGCTTGGCATTGATTGAAGGTTTTTCAAACATTCTCATTGAAAAAATAAATGTCGATAATGAGCACGCCAATAAAACAACCTTGGTCATTATGCTGACCGATTCTCGAGTGGAGAGTTTTGATTACCTGACGCAAGATCCAAACAGTTTAGTTGTGGACCTATTTGTCGAGAACGACGATATCTTGGCCGACATTAAAGAGAAGCAAAAAGCAGAGCAATTGGCTAAGGCTGCGCCACCGAAGTCGAAAACGGCACCGAAAGGTAATCGCAAGCCAGCCTTTGCTGAGTTTTTAACGGTGAATCAGCCACCAAAACAGCCGAAAAATCAGGGGCCACTTCCACTCACTCCAGAGTACAGCATCGATCAACTGTTTGATTTCGGCAACCTGGGCGGGAACTCTAGTTTTAGTGATTCAGACCTCGAGGCCAAAGTCATCGAAGCCAAAGGGAACATCTACCTGCGCTTTCCTCTTCTCAAGCTTGAGAACACACATCTGCAAGAGTTGCAGAGCTTTCATCCAGAATATGTGATTCGAAAATCATTCTCTGATGAGAACAAACAGGCCAGACTGCTACTGAACCTCTTTAATCAGCGGAGTTTCGCCGCTTTTATAAAAGCAAAAAAAATATTTAAAAACACTTTTCCCACCTCAACCTATGATGAAATTCTCAGTTATGTCGAGGCTGATACCTGGGTTGAGCTGTGGAAGATGAACAAGCGTCCAGAGTATTTAACAAAAGCTATGGACATATATAAGATGCTGATCGAAAGATATCCCAACTCTAGAATTGCTGAGAGAACTTTGATCAATGCTGGGTTGCTCGCCCATGATGTGGGTGAGTACTTTGTGGCGACAAAAATGCTGCGACGTTATTTGAAGAACTACCCAAAATCGCCGTTTAACAACTATATAAAAATCTATCTCGCCGATTCACTGGCGAATCTAAACAATTTTGAGGGGGCTCGAGTTGCTTTTGATCAAGTGATCGATGCTGACGAGAGAGACACCGCTGCCGAAGCCACCTATCGTCTGGGCGATATCTATTTTTTGAAGCAAAGCTTTCGAAGAGCAGAGCGCAGCTATAACGAGGCGCTAGAGAAGTACCCAAGATATGCCGAGCGCTTTCCTAATGCCTTGTTTAACAAGGCTGAGGCGCAGTTCAACCTCGCCGAGTATCCGATCAGTCTAGAAAGCTACAAGAAGTTTTTCAAAAAATTCCCGAACCATCCCTACAGTGCCTATGCTTTGACTCGCGTGGGGGAAATTATCACGTTGCTGAAAGACGACAAACGGGCGGCCCAAGGTTTCTACAATGAAAGTTTCTTTCGCTTTCGAAACAGCATGGGGGGCACTATTGCCCGGATGCGCAGCCTGAGCCAGCGTTTCAAAGACATGAAAGATCAGGAATTGAAAACAGCCATTGCAGAGATCCGAGAACGGGAGAAAGCGATTGATCTGCATCAGGTCGATGAGTTTGCGGCTTTTATGATATCCGATGGCTTCTATGGCCGAGGGGACTATCTTGAAGCGGCCAATACCTTGATCAACTATTTTCAAATCAATCCTAAACCAGTCAATATCAAGAAGTTTGAAAAACGGATCTCGCGAGCCATCGCCGGCGAGGTCAGGCATCTTCTTAAAAAGGGAAAAGTCGTCGAGGCCCTCGATATCATCGAAAGCCATCAAAAAAGCTGGCTCAGCAAGTCGCGTCGTGTGGACGTGCAATTCTTTAGAGGCCTGGCTTACGAGAAGATGAATCTCTACGATGAGGCGCTGGAGTCTTATGGCCGGATTCAAAAGAGAATGCTGGGCTTGCAAGGTACGAAAGAAGAGAAAGAAAGAAAGGTTTTTGAATACTATCCCACATTTGATGAATTAAACCTTCGTCAGGCGATCTCTCACTACGAGAAAGACGAGAAGAAAACGGCTCTCAGCCTCTTAAAAAGTATAAAAAATATTTCGGCTCTTGATCCGCAATCTAAAGTTGATTTTCACTTCACCCTCTCGAGACTCTCTTTTGACAGTAAAAAATACGGCGATGCTCTAAAAACGGCCAATCTCGTCGACTCGTCGGCCATCGAAGATCCTGAGAAGAGAGAAAAGTTCAACGTCTTTTTATCTGAAGTTTATGAGAAAAACGAGATGTTCGATAAGGCGCTCTCTATTCTTGAGAAGTTTTATGAAAAATTCAAAGGCGAGCAAGATCAGGTTTATGTTTTGTCGCGACTTTTTCAACTTTATCGCAGCAAGGGAATGACTGAGAAGGCGATTTCTACGGGAGAAACCCTAATCACCGAGTATGATGGAAAATACAACTTAGATAAAGAGAGATACTATCTTGGTGAACTGCATTTTAATGCCAACAATGAAAAAGAAGCACTGAGAACCTGGAAAGACCTGACCAAGAAGTCCATGTGGTCGGAGCTTGCTAGAAACAAGCAAGTGAGCGGCGAGTGGAAAAACGACACAAATAAAAAGATTGAACGAATACCAGCAATGGCAAAGTGAGGACACTTATGGAAGAGTGGATTAAGAATATAAAAGACTCTGAGATGAAGAAAGTTGTGGATATGGCAGCCAATATTGCTGTTCGCAAAGCCACTGTTCTGATCACAGGGGAGAGTGGCGTGGGAAAAGAGCTCATGGCGCGCTATATTCATGAAATGTCTCACCGGAGCGAGCAAGCCTTCGTCGCGACCAATTGTGCCGCTGTGCCAGAGAATCTTCTAGAGAGTGAACTTTTCGGTTATGAAAAAGGCGCCTTCACGGGAGCTCAGGGTTCTAAGCCAGGAAAGTTTGAGCTTGCCGATAAGGGGACCTTCCTTCTCGACGAAATCAGTGAGATGCCTCTGGCTCTACAGGGAAAGCTGTTGCGAGTGATTCAAGAATCTGAGATTGAGCGTCTGGGTGGCACTCAAGTGAAAAAAATTGATGTTAGATTTGTCTGTACCACCAACCGCAGTCTATCGGAAATGGTTCAGAAGGGTGAGTTTCGCCAGGATCTCTTCTATCGTCTCAATGTTATTCCTCTACAAATACCGGCTTTACGTGAAAGAAAGAAAGATCTGAACACATTGGTCGGATTTTTTCTCAACAAAGTCGCTCTTGATAACAAAATGAGAATTAAAGAGGTGAGCATAGAAGCTCTCCAGAAAATTCATAACTGGTCGTGGCCGGGAAACATTCGCGAGTTGCAAAATGTGATCGAGAGATCGTGTTTGATGTCGTCCAACGAGTGCCTAACCCCAGCTGATATCAACATTGAAACGGCACCCATGTCAGAAGAGGCAACGACTGAAGCCGGCTTGGTCAAGCCAGGGATGACCATCCAAGAGGCGGAACGGCGCCTTATCCTGAAAACCCTGCAGCACACCGGTGAGAATAGGACACAGGCGGCAAAAATCTTGGGCATAAGCATTCGAACATTGAGAAACAAGCTCAATGAATACAAATCAACAGCCAACACGAATTTATAGGAGATAGGTCATGGGACAAATTTATGACAAGACTATAAAATCACTCGCCACTGCCTTGCAGATGCGACAGTTGCGACAGAACGTGATCAATGCAAACATCGCCAATGCCGAAACTCCGGGTTATCGGGCCAAAAAAATGGATTTCGAAGGTGCATTGGCAAATGCCATTGATCGAGAAGGTCTAGGGAAGATGCATGTGGAGCACAAAGATCACTTTTTGATGGGTGAGGGGGCCATTGGTCGAGTTCAGGCCGATGTCTACGACAACCCTGAAATCAATTACTCAAACGATGGCAACACAGTGGATATGGAAAAAGAGATGGCGAGTCAGCTACAAAACTCCATCATGTACAATGCGGCCACTCAACTTATCAATAAAAAGTTAGCCGCTCTGAAGTATGCAGCCACTGAAGGAGGTCGATAATGGATTTTATGACTGGCCTTAGGGTTTCCAGTAGTGGAATGACCGCTCAAAGAAGGCGAATGAATGCCATATCGAGCAATATTGCCAACGTAAACACGACGCGAACCCCGGAAGGTGGCCCCTATCGCCGCAAGAGTGTTCAGCTCGAGGCCATGCCAGATGCCAAAACCTTTGCCGAAATGATGCTCACCAATCCCGAAAAAAATGTCAATCGCGTACAGGTTGTTGATGTTGTGTCTGATCGAAGTGCACCCTTACTAAAGTATGAACCTGATCATCCGGAAGCCGACGAGAATGGTTACGTCGCTTATCCCAATATCAATATGATGGTCGAGATGGCCGACATGATTCAGGCCCAGAGGACCTATGATGCCAATGTCTCGGCTCTTACAGCGACTAAAGACATGGCATTAAAAGCACTAGAGATAGGTCGATAAAGGCAGAAAAACTGACAGAACTATTGTAGAATATAACAAAGAGAGAGGTTAGCCATGGACGGCTTAACAATAAGTACAGCAAAAGATTTGCTAGAAACAGGCAAAACGTTTTCGGAGATTCGCAAACAAAAGTTTGCGCCTCAAACCGATAGCACCTCTACGACCTCATTTGGTGACACCCTCACCGAAGCCATTGGTAAAGTGAATGAAATGCAAAAGTCGGCTGATAAGCAGATGCAGGCTGTCGCCACCGGTGAGCAAACCAATATATCAGAAGTTATGATTGCTGCTGAAAAAGCAGATATTGCCTTAAAGCTCATGATGACCGTTCGTAATAAAGTCATCGATGCCTATCAAGAAGTTATGAAGATGCAGGTTTAGTAGAGGGGGATTAGGTTGCAGAGTTTTTTTAAGACATTTTTTGCACAGATTCAGGATTTTTTTGGCGGTCTCACACCGATCAAAAGAATGTCGCTTGTTGCCAGTTTGGGTGTTGGTTTGGCAGCCGTGGCGACCATTCTGCTTATGTCGTCCGGTAGTGATTATTCTCCACTGTTGTCAAATGTTCCCCCCGAGCAGGTGTCGACTGTATTAAACACACTACGAGCCAAAAACATTCCTCACCGGCTTGAGGACAACAGTGGCACAATTTTGGTTCCCAATTCTTACCTTCATTCCACTCAGATGACGATCATGGCCGAAGTGGGGGCAGGAAGAATTGGAAATATCGGACTTGAGTTGTTTGATAAAAGTGATCTCGGTGCGTCGACCTATGAACAAAAAATCAATTTTCAAAGAGCCCTGCAGGGCGAACTGGCGCGGGCCATCAACAGCCTCGATCCAGTCAATCGAAGCAAAGTGATTCTCGCTTTGCCTAAAAAGAAGGTCTTTTTTGATGAAGGGGCAAAGCCATCGGCTTCGGTTGTGGTTGAATTGCATTCTGGGCACGATCTTAATGAAGAGCAAGTGCGCGGTATTGTTCACCTGGTGACAAATGCCGTTGAGGGGATGGATGAGGGCGGTGTCTCTGTGGTTGATTCCCGAGGACGAGTTCTGTCGAAGAAATATGATCCTTCGGTGGCGGGGTCGGCCCAGTTAATGGATATAAAGAAGAAAGTGGATTCTCATTTAGAGGAGAGAATCGAGTCTATTTTGGCGAGAGTGGTTGGCGAAGGCAAGGTGATTGCTCGAGTGAATGCCACTCTGAACCCACAAAGAGTCTCAATGGTCAGCGAAGAAGTGGATCCGGATCGAACCGCGGTGCGAAGTATTTCGACTTCAGCAGAAACTGCTAATGGCAATCGCAGCAATCCGACCGGTGTGCCGGGGGCTCGTGCCAATCTCCCTGGAGCCGATGAAGCCGGCCAAGTTCGATTCAACCAAGACGTAAATAAAGAGATGAAGACCACCAACTACGCGGTACCAAAGACAGTCAAAAATATCGTTGAATCCGCCGGAACCATCAGTCGCGTTTCGGTGGCGGTTATGGTTGACGGTGTTTATAAAGAAGTGAATGGCCCCGATGGCAATCCAAACCGCGAGTGGTCGCCGCGAGAAGAAGAAGAGCTACAAAGATTTGAAACTCTTATTAAAAATGTGATTGGTTTTCAACAAGGGCGAGGGGACTCAATCAGTCTCGAGTCTTTTCAGTTCAAAGAAGAAAATTTTGTCGAAGCCGACAAACTCGTGAAAACAATTCATCGCGAAAAGTTATTAAGGTTTTTGGCAAGTTGGGCTTTAGCGGGCTTCGGGCTGGTTCTATTGTTCTTCCTTCTTGTAAAACCATTCGTTCGCTGGGTGACAGACAGTTTTCATGATTCTATCGAGGATATGTTGCCCAAGACCATCGAAGAGCTCGAAGAGCTGCATGGTGTTGATAGCGCCCTACCAGGCATGACATCAGCGATGCCGGTTTTAGAAGAACCTGTGGATCCCGAAAAAGCAGAAAGTGAGATTCTACGAGAACGAATTATGGCGATTATGGATGAGGATGTTGATAAAGCAGCCGGTGCATTCAGCCTATGGCTAATTAGGAGAGACTTTTAATGGCAAGTCCAAATGCGATTAAGCTGAGAAAAATATCAGACATTACATACGATAAGCTCCGAGGCTTCGAAAAGGCGGCTATCCTGGTCAACTATCTAGGGCCAGAGGCTTCGAAAAAGCTGTTGGCTAAGATGGACGACGCCGACATTCGAAAGCTCGTCACGCTGATGCAAAAACTACGCATTATCCCAATTGAAGTCACAAAAAAGGTTCTTGAAGAGTTCTATGATTTGATCAGTGAATCCGAAGACTATATCTTCTCTGAAGACTCGGCTTCAAAAGAAACCATTATGGATGCGCTTGGTGAAGAGCGGGCACGAAGCATTCTTGGGCACTTGAATGCTGCAACTAACTCGACTCGAACTCTCGAGAGTTTAGAGCTGGTTGATGCCAAGTCTCTGGCTAACTTTTTGATCAACGAGCATCCCCAGACAGTGTCGGTTATTTTGGCTCACCTAGAGCCAGAGAAGAAGGGTGAGGTCTTAAAGCGCTTGCCTGAGACACTGCAAGCTGAGGTTGTTCTGCGGATGGCGAATCTGGATCATGTGGCGCCGGAGCTTATCAGCGAAGTGGATCGTGTCTTGAAAGACGAACTCGCGAATATTGGTACGGTTGAGCAGTCTCAATTGGGTGGTGTTCAGACGGTGGCCGAAATGCTCAACGTTATGGACAAAGGAGCCGAGAAAGCGATCATGTCTCGAGTCGAAGAGAAAGATCCCTTACTTGCCGAAGAAATCCGCAAACTTATGTTCATCTTTGATGACTTGATCAAAATTGATGATCGTGGGATTCAGGCCCTTCTCAAGGAAGTGGCTAATGACAAGTTGCTCTTGGCTCTTAAAACTGCGAATCAGGAAATTAGAGACAAAGTCTTTAAGAATCTTTCTGCTCGTGCGGCCGACCTTCTTAATGACGACCTAGCGACGATGGGGCCGGCTCGAGTCTCCGATGTGGAAGCTGCTCAGATGGAGATCGTGAACACGGCTCGACGTCTAGAGAACGAAGGGCGAATCATTATCGCTCGAGGTGGTGCAGAAGATGCCCTTGTCTAAAAACATCATTGCCAAAGAGAAGGCGGAAAGGGTTGCTATTAACTATCAGCCCTCGACCATTGACTCTCAGATCAGTGAGCAGGCCATGGAGTACGTCGAAAATGAGAACTCCCGTGGCGATTTCCGGGTCGACAAAATTGTCGCGGAGTATGTGGGTATTGATGAGCTCGAAAAAGAAACTCAACAACGAGAGGTTGCCAAGCAAGCTCTCGATCTAAGTAAAGAAGTGCAAGAAAAAGCCTACGAAGAGGCCTATGCCCTGGGACTGAATGAAGGAACCGAAAAGGCCTACGAAGAAGAGAAAGAGCGCATCGAACTAGAGATGGAGCACATCAACACCCTCATCAAAGAGGTCAAAGAAATCAAAACAGATCTTTTTAAAGATAATGAAAAGCAGATTGTAAAGCTGTGTTTCTATATGGCAAAGCGTCTTCTTATGAAAGAAATCGATGTTAACGAGGCTTATATTCAGACTCTCATCAAGAAGTCTCTGGAAATGGCCCAAAGTGACGAAGAAGTCACCATTCGTATTTCCCCGCAAGACAAAATCTGGGTCGAGAAACATAAGGATACGGTTTTCAAAGAACTCAACCTTGATCCTTCGACTCGAATAGAAGAAGACAATGCGATTTCCCGCGGAGGAATTATTATCGAGACCAACCACGGGGTTATCGATGCCACAGTTGAGCAGAGACTGGAAAAACTTGAATCAATAGTCGACAACCAGGCCTAGGAGCTAGAATGAGTGCTGCCGATTTCGACCGCTACATTCAGACCCTGGAACGCCGAGTTCTTGTGAAAGACATTGGAAAAGTCACCGATGTGGTCGGACACCTTATTGAGGCCTATCTGCCCGGAGCCAAGTTGGGAAGTATCTGTGAGATTGCAGCACCAGGCAGGCCCTCAATCATTAGTGAAGTCATTGGCTTTAAAGACAAAAAAGTTCTGATGATGCCCCTGACCGATCTATCGGCGATTGGTTTTGGAAGTCGTATTGAATTGCTTAGAACCACAGCCAGCATCAAGGTCGGCGACAACTTGTTAGGTCGTGTGATTGACGGCCTAGGCCAGCCGATCGATGGCAAGGGTGATCTGCAACTCTCTAAAGAGGCCTATCTTTACAAAAATACAGTGAACCCCCTTGAACGCAAACCCATTGATCGCCCGCTCGATCTCGGGGTTAAGTCTATCAACTCTTTTTTGACAGTGGGTAAAGGCCAGCGGGTGGGTATTCTTGCGGGATCGGGAGTGGGAAAATCCGTTTTGATGGGAATGATGGCTCGCTCAACAAAGTCAGATGTCAACGTGATTGCTCTCATTGGCGAGCGTGGCCGAGAAGTTAGAGAATTTATTGAAAACGTGCTCGGTGAAGAGGGATTAAAAAAGTCAGTGATTGTTGCTGTGACCAGTGATCAAAGTCCTCTGTTGCGAATGCGCGGGGCCTTTGTTGCGACGGCGATTGCCGAACATTTTTCAGACCAAGGCATGGATGTGATGTTGATGATGGACTCGTTAACCCGATTTGCCATGGCCCAGCGGGAAATTGGCTTGAATGCTGGTGAGCCAGTGACCACAAAGGGCTACACTCCGAGTGTGTTTGGCCTACTACCCAAATTGCTCGAGAGAGCCGGGCACTTTGACAATAATGGTTCGATAACAGGCCTCTATACTGTTCTTGTTGAAGGCGATGATATGGACGATCCTATCGCAGATGCTGTTCGGTCCATTGTAGATGGACATATCGTGTTGGATCGTCGCCTGGCCCAGAAGGGCCACTTTCCGGCGGTGGATGTTCTACAATCGGCCAGTCGAGTGATGTCGAACATAATTACTGATGAACACGCTGACGTTGCCAGGCAGGCGAGGGCCGCGATGGCTCTTTACCGGGAGAACGAAGACCTTATTCGAATAGGGGCCTATCAGATGGGAACCGATCAAGAACTCGATCAGGCCATCGCGATCAACAAAAATTTAGATAAGTTTTTACGTCAAAGCGTTGATGAAGATTGGACCTTTGAGCAAGCGATTAACGAGTTGAAGGCTGCGAGTATGGGTTATGAAGAAGTTTAAGTACCGCATCGAGTCTTATCTCAAGTTTGTAAAGTACAATCGAGAGAGCGCTTTGAAAGAACTAAAAAAGGCGGAGCGATATCGTGACAGCCTTGTTGAAAAATATGAGTTTATGGAGAGTCAAATGCGAGAGGCCTATCAAATGAATAGCGAGATCGGCCAAAGCGGGCGCAATATCCACTTTATCAATGATAATAATCAATTTCTAGTGAAGCTAAAAGTACATATGGAGAACCTCTCCCATGAAATCGCCCAAGCAGAACAAGACTACAAAGCGAAATATCAAGCTCTGGTTGAGCTACAGCTCAAGGTTAAGAAAATGGAGCTCCACAAAGAAGCCGAACTTGAGAAGTTTAAAGCTGAATATCGAAAAAAATCCCAAAAACTAACTGATGAAATCAACTCCACTCGAAAAAGGGGGGCATGATGCAAAATCCTTACACTCGTTATGAGAAAAATAAGGTTGAGACGAAGTCAAAAAAGACACCGGTTCGTCACAAACCCAGTGCCAAGCCAAGTCAGGCCCGGTCTCATAGCAAAACGCCGAAAAAAGAATTTCGCCTGAATGCAGCCTATATCTTATTGAGCGCTTTTGGAGTCGGGCTGTCATTCTATATATTCGCATACACCAATGACTTTTTAGATCTCATCAGCCGAATTGAGATCCAGTCGACCCAGTCACAAGCGGCCGATGAGGAAGAATCTACCCCTGATAGTGAGGCCAAAGAGGCAAAGTCTGCCCCTTTGCCTGTAGGTAAAGTTTCTGAACGGAAGTCCGATGGCGACAATTTGACGATGAAAAATGCCAATGTTTACAAGGCTTTAAAAGATAAGCGCCGCGAACTTGAAAAGAAAGAGAGGCGTTTGGCACAGCTGGAAGAAGACTTGCATCATCAAAAGATTGAAATTGAAAAGCAACTTAAAGAGATGCAGGAGATGAGGCGGAATATATCTTCAAAGCTCGATAAGAAAGTGATTGCTGATCAAGAGAGTATAGACAAGCTAGTAGGAGTGTATTCGAACATGAAACCAAAAAATGCAGCTACGATCATTTCCCAAATTGATGATGACCTGGCTGTGAAGGTTTTGGAAAAAATGAAGAAACAAAATGCTGCGGCTATTTTAAATTATATCGAGCCCAGCAAAGCACAGTCCTTGTCTGAAAAATTCACTGGACTTAAAAAGTAGGAGATAGAATTGATCGTTGAAGGTGGAAAAACTTTTTTAAATAGTCAGGGCAAAGCGACGACGAAGTCTCGCGAAGAGTCTGATTCAAAGAGTTTTCAAGATCTTTTGAGTGGTGCTCGAAAGAAGAAGCCGTCGAATGACAAGGAAGTTAGAAAGCAAGAGTCGAAGCCTGTGAAATCGAAAAGTCTTGATGTCGATGACACCCAAACGGTCACTCAGAGACGGGATGTCCCGGCGAGAAAGAAAGAAGAGTTCGATTCGCCCGCCCAAAAGCCATTTCAGACTCAGCCTGTTCAAAAACAAGTTTCTCAGGCGGACAAAGAAACTTTATTGCAAGCCGCTCCCAGTAAGGAATTTCTTGTTGAACGTGAAATGGGTGCTAAAGGTGGCCTAAAGGCTGAAAATTTATTTTCTAATGAGATGCAACAGTCAAAACCGGTCGCTTCGTTAACTTTATCGGGTGATCAAAATAAAACTTTACAAGAAAATCAAAAAATTGTGCAGAACCTTGAAAGTTCATTTGAAAAGGTAATGAGCGAGTTAAAAGCTCAGGGACAAAGTGGACAAGTGATGAAGGGGCTCGCGAAAGGCCAAGCCATGGCAGTTAAGCAGCCAGTTGCTGGCGCGGCTGCTGGTAAATTTAAAATAGACCCTAAAATGGAAATAAGCGAGGGGGGGGAGACTCTTGTTTTAGATTCCGGTGAGGGCACGAAGGCACTTAAAGCTGTGACTGCAGCAAAAGACTCCGAGACCGGCGATCAACTGTCTTCACAACTGGAGTCTTTGCTTGGGCAACAGGTCGAGTTGGATCCCAACGGCGATGCGATAGAGGGCACTCAGTTCGTCGATGAAATGCAACTGGCCCAGAATTCAGAGAAATCCCAAAAAATTGAAAACATGCATTCCATTATCAAGCAAGCGCGGGCCGCCGTAGATGATGGTGGTGGCACTATGGAGATTCATTTGCAGCCGGAGGGACTTGGTAAAGTTCATTTGAAGGTTGGTGTGCAGGATGGTCAGGTCAATGTCGAGATGATGACGGATAATCTCGCGGCTAAAAAGGCATTAGAAGAGGGATTGTTTGATATTAAGAATGCTCTGGAGGGACAAAAACTATTGGTTGAGACTTTGAAAGTCGAGATGTCTCCAGATTATCAAAAAGATTTTACAGATCTACAGCAACATATGCAGGAACAAGCGAACAGAGACTTCGCAGAACAGTTTCTAGATCAATTCAAGCAAGAGCGTGAAGCTAAGATGGGCGGCATGTTTGATAGTTTTCGCAATTTCAAGAGAATGAATAATGAGCCTGAGTTAACTTTAAGAAAAGAGGCCTACCTTGAACAAGGTAAGGGGCACTCTGTCAACTTAGTGGCTTAAAAGGAAGTAGACTATGGATAAACCAATTGGAGTGAATTCATTTCCGCAACGAGGCTTAAATGTTCGTGAGAAAAGCACGGGCGTGAAAACCACCGACCCATTAGCCATGAAAAAGCAGTATGGCGACAAAAGCTTGCAAGATGTTCTTAACCAAGTCGCTGATCCCAATTATAAAAATAACAAAAGAAAGATTAAGGGGCATGGAAATGCTGAAATGGGAAAAGACGCCTTTTTTAAATTGATGCTCACCCAATTGAAGCAGCAGGATCCGACCAATCCCTTGAAATCTCATGAAATGGCAGCCCAATTGGCCCAGTTCTCCTCTGTTGAGCAATTGACGAATATGAATCAAACCCTTGAAAAGATGAGTCAAAAAGACAGTCAGCAGGGCAAGTATGATGTCTTAAGTCTGATTGGTAAAAAAGTGAGTGGCGACTCTGGAATGATCGACAGAATGAAGGGCGACAAAACCCATAACATTGAATTCAATCTATCGAAAGCTGCCGAAACCGCTAAGGTCGTGATTAAAGACAGCAAGGGTATCACCGTAAAAACCTATGAATTGAAAGATCTAAAGCAGGGCAAAAACCAACTTGAGTGGAATGGTTTGCATAGTGATGGCAAAGACGCTCGTATTGGTCAGTACTCCGCCCATATCGAAGCCAAGTCGAGAGGCGAAAAAGTTGCGGCAAGCACCCAGTTTACAGGAGCCGTTGATGGTGTTCAGTTCACCGGCAAAGGACCCGTCTTGATGGTCGGTGGCAAGACTCTCAACTTAAGAGACGTCAAGAAAATCGAAGAGGCTGCGAAAAGCAACCCCGTCAGCGCGAACCGTCGTTTGCGACCCGATGACAAGGTCTCACAAGGGGCCATGGAAGAGAAAAAGAATGTGTCAAATTTGAATACGGCACAAATGGACAATGAACTAAGACAACAGTTAACAGGTAAGACTAAAGGGGCAGCAATCAAAGATCCGCTAAAATGATCTGAAGAACGATGCTTTTGAATTAATTATGTTATTGCTATAGGGGGAAAAATGGCAGTACTTACATCGATGTACTCGAGCGTGACGGGGTTAAAGTCACATGGACAAGGCTTGAGCGTAGTCGCAGATAATATCGCAAACGCATCGACGAACGGTTTTAAAGCCAGTCGTGCGGAGTTCCAAGATCTTTTATCCAGAAGTCTAAAAGGAGCGTATGGGGGCAACCAGATTGGTCGAGGGACTAAGTTGGGCGCTGTGAACCCTATTCTCGTGCAGGGTAACGTGGACAACACTGAAAGAGTCACTGACTTGGCCATCAACGGTAAGGGGTTCTTCGTGGTTGAAGGCTACGATGGTCGTGCCTACAGTCGAAATGGTGAATTCCACTTTGATAAAGAGGGCTTTTTGGTAACAAGTGACAACTATAAGGTAAAAGGCTTTGAGGCGGATCCGAGTGGAGAAATCACCAACAAACTTGAAGATATCAAGTTGCCAAGCGCTTTGGTGAATGCGAAGCCAAGCAAAACGGTTCGCATGGATATCAACTTGGATTCTCGGGTTCCTAAAGGCAAGGTTTTTGATCCGCAGAATCCTTATGATTCGGCAGACTTTACCACTGGAATCGAGGTTTACGATTCTCAGGGTGCGAAGCACCTCGTGACGATGGCGTTCAATCATGTTGCTGATGGGGTTTGGGAGTACACAGGACTAGCGAATGGATCTGAAGTGCAGGCGGGCATCCCTGGCCAGTATCAGCAGGTGATTAAGGGACGTTTGACGTTCACGCCCGATGGACTCCTCAATACCGAAGAGGTTCTTGAAAAGAACTTTAGCTTTAACAACGGGGCAAAAGCCAATCAAGACATCACTATTGATTTTGGTGAGTCGATCACCACCGATGGTGGAACGGGCTTAAAGGCTTCTAAGCAGTACGGAGCCAAGTCGGACTTAGTCTCTTGGTCGCAAGATGGAGCAGCGGCGGGTCGCTTAACCGGCTTGTCTTTCGATGACACGGGTGTTTTGACTGCGATGTACTCCAATGGTGAAACTCAGGATATGTTCCAAATTGCTTTGGCGAAATTCCAAAGTCCAGAAGGACTCTTTAAGTCAGGGTCCAACAAGATGCGAGAATCCCGAGAATCAGGAGCTCCAGCCTTTGGTAAACCGGCAGAGGGTGGTCGTGGACAGGTTTTTGCCAAGTCTATCGAGCGTTCGACAACGGATATTGCGAAAGAATTCGTCAACATGATTCAGTACCAAAGAAACTTCCAGGCCAACGCCAAGGGAATTTCAACGGCTGATGAAATGCTTGCTGAAGTGATCAATATCAAGCGTTAATAACTGATTGGGGCGTCTGACGAGGCTTCTTGAAGGCGCCGTAAAGCAGTAAATCGATAACAACCCAAACCTAGAGCAGCTCGTGACGAGCTGCTTTTTTTATGTTTTAACGGTGGGCTATGACATGTTTTAACAAGATTATTTTCTGTATCGTATTTTTTCCCGTTGGGTTGCAGGCACAAGGCTCAAAAATTGGCTTGGAGTGGTTAAGGCCGCTAAAAAGCTTTCATATGAAGGTCGGAGAACCGGTGAAGATTCAATTTGAGGCGGCGACATCCTCTTCTCATCTTTTTTATGGGATCGTGTTAAAGAGTGGTAGCTCCATGCAAGACGGTAATGAGACGGGCCCGCTGATGCTCAAGGCGCACCCGCTCAAGCAGGGAGTTAATGAGTTTATCTGGGACGGAGAGAGCTATGGTGCGATTGCATCTAACCAACCGGCCTTGGTAAAGATGAATAAGAGGAACAAGGGCTTTTATTACTTCAAACTGTTGGTTTTTGAAACTTCGAAGGTCCAGTTTGTGGGCCGCGACTCCAATGACCACATCAAGAGCATCGCTAGCCTGCGCACCATAAACTTTCAGATTCGCTAAAAAGAATTCTCTATTTGATCTTTTTGATCACTCCCGATTGAACTTTCCCCATATATTCATTGAGCTCTTTTTTCACGCGAGGCACGAGAAAGTAGACACCCATGATATTTGGAAAGGCCATACCTAAAATCATAAGGTCGCCAAACTCCAGAACATTGGTTGAGGTTGTGATGGCTCCGAGAAAAATCACCACGCATAGCGAAATTTTGTAAAGAAATGAATACTTCTCTGAAAAAAGATAAGTAAAGCAGCGCTCGCCATAATAAGACCAAGAGATAATGGTGGAGAATGCAAAAAGAAGGACCGAGAAAGACAACACGTAGGGAAACCAGGGAATCACCTCTCCCATGGCTCTCGAAGTGAGAGCGGCACCTTGATTCAAGGTTATCAACTCCGCATACAGAGGGTTACTATAGGCGCCGGTAATGACAATCACGAGAGCTGTCATCGTGCATATAATAACTGTGTCTATAAAGGGCTCAAGAAGTGCCACAAGTCCTTCTTGTATGGGGTGATCCGACTTGGCGGCCGAGTGGGCAATGGCGGCTGAGCCGACACCGGCTTCGTTTGAGAAGGCGGCTCTGCGAAAGCCCGTGATAAGGACGCCCACAAATCCACCGTATCCGGCGGCAGGCGAAAAGGCGCTGGAGATGATAATTGAGAAGGCCTCGGGGATCTCGGAGAAATTCGTGCCTAAAATATACAGACAGGCTGCGACATACACTCCGCACATCAGAGGGACAATTTTTTCAGCGACACCAGCAATTCTCTTGATGCCACCAATGATGACGATGCCAACCAGGGTCGCCATAACGAGGCCGAAGAGCCAGCGATGATTGTCGAGCCAAGGGGCTGTTTCTGAAATAGCATTGAGGGCTTGGTTCACTTGAAAAGACCCACCGCCACCAAAGGACCCACCGATGGTTAAGAAGCAAAACAGGACGGCCAATATTCGACCAAGCTTGGGGCGTCCCTGTGCGGCTAATCCCACCGAGAGATATTCCATGGGGCCACCCATAATATGGCCATCACCACGCTTTTGGCGATAGAGCATGGCCAGGGAGCATTCAGTAAACTTCGAGCTCATTCCTAAGACTCCGGCAATCACCATCCAAAACGTGGCGCCAGGTCCGCCTATAGACACGGCAATAGCCACACCAGCAATGTTCCCCAGTCCCACGGTGGCTGACAGCGCGGTCGTTAAAGCTTCGAAGTGAGAGACCTCCCCTTCAGAGTTAGGGTTGTCGTAGCAGCCTCTGGTGATGTCAATGGCATGCTTAAGGGCGCGAATATTGATGAACCGAAAATAAAAAGTGAAAAAGAGAGCGCCGACCACAAGCCAGACGACGGTTAGGGGGAGGTTGTAGTCTTCAGTGAAAAAGAGGAGGTCGAAAAAAAACACCGAGGCAATGGCGTGATTGATGTGGCCAAAGAAATCATCGACCCATTGATTGATGGAAATTATTGGTACGAGATTTAAAAAGAAACCAAGGAATCCTATCATCTGTCGTTGCCCCCATCTGGATAAAGGAGCCAATCTAGCGAATAGTCAGGAGTCTGTCAGGGGTCGTTGTGCCTAACGGGGTGTGTTAGACGGGTGGGGGCAAAAAAAAAGCCAGACTCCCGAGGAGACTGGCTTTTGCCTTATTCAAATAAGTCTTAATTACTTAAGCATTGATTTGAATTCAGATCCTGGACGAAACTTAGGGTACCAAGCCGCAGGGATTTTGATTTCTTTACCAGTTTGAGGATTTCTCCCTTTACGAGCTTTTCTCTTTTGTTTTGTAAATGTACCAAAACCAACGAGTTTCACTTCGTCACCTTTTTTTACAGAACGACGGATGATGTCGATAGTGGCATCCAATACGCGCTCAGTGTGGGCTTTTGTTGAATCAGTTGTAGTTGCAACTTTCTCGATAAGCTCTGCTTTGTTCATGGGGTCTCCTTGTTGTTATTACGTTTGCTGTCATATGCTTACTCTGAAATTGAATCCTAAGCCCCAATAGGGGTCAAGGCAAAAAGGTTGAAAAAAAACAATTTTCCCCTATTTTCGGGCAAAACAGAACGGTTGCTCTTCATTATTGTTGCACGGGATGGGCTTTTTGTTTTTTTTTTAAGCAGAATTCAAGAATGCGATGAGGAAAAGACAGAAACTAAAAAAGGCCCAACCCTTACCGGGTTGGACCTTTTAAGTGAGGATATTCGAATTAAAAATTGTTGTTATTGGAATTCACCGATCACGCGTCCTGCGGATGTACCAAAGCGAATGCGGCCATCGGAGTTCTGCAAGAGCAACGACTGTTCTTGGTTAAGATAGATGTTGGCTTGGTTGTAGTAAAAATACTCGATATCGGCGCGACCTTCGAGTTGTGTGTTCACAGCGATGTCCACTTGCTCGGCGCGGCCATTCACATAACGCACCCGAAGTTGAGCCGGATACGACGAACTCAATTGGTAGTCTGTGTTGGATCCACCAATAATGTCGGTGAAAACTTCAGAGTCTGAAGTGCGACAGTTGATATCAAGATCTTTGACGCCAAAAATTTTAGCGATCTCTTTTGTTAAGAAGATGCGGCTTCCGCAAACAATAGTTCCAACGGCTGGCTCTAGTACGTCATAAGCCACTTCGCCGAGAATTCTTTGAAAGACCGATCCAGTGTTCTGGAAAATATTGCCCGTGCTGTTCGAGTAGCCAAAGGCTTCAAGATAGAGATTGGCATCTTGTAAGTAAAAGGTGCCATCGATGGTGCGTGTGCAGTTGGCGCAGTAGTTGTCTTCAAGAGTGGGGGGAACGTTGGTCACCACGTCGCCACCATTGTTAATATTGGTCTTGCTACTGTTGTCATTTTTTTTGCTGCCACAGGCGGTGATCAAAACACCGACCATAAAGACAAGCAGTCCTAATGTTAGTTTTCGTTTAAGCATTCTATACCTCACTTTTGTTATTAAACGGTTACGACCATTATATATTCACAGACTGTGCCAAGATGTGCCCATATTAATCCAGTATTTTCGGTACCTTACGAATGTCGATGCCAAGAAAAAACGGGATTTTCCGTAAGTTGTCACCGGGTGTGTAAAAAGTACGGGATTTTTGAGGTGTTTTAGGTTCTTTTAAAAATGAGAAGGCTCTTCATCCATTTCTAGGTTTTTTTAACTTCTTTTGAAAAGGGGAAGGAGAAGGAAGGTCAGAAGGCCGATTACAAGAGCGGGTACATAATGGAGGAGGAGGCTGTGGAGGGGCGAGTACATACAAGCCAGCTGCATGAGGCCCCCAGGGATTAAGCCGGCCGCAACTCCCATTATGAAAAACTGCTGGCGAGGCAAACCAATGGGCGTCTTGCGGGCAAAATAAAGAAAAACGAATGCACTAATAAAACCGTAAACCACAACTTCTTCAACACAAAGGCCGCGGGCACCCACTCGAGACGCCATGCTGTTTTCTCCCACGAAAGAGAGGAGTAGCGAAAGCGCGAAACCCAATCCGCTGACCCAAAGAACATTCTTTAAGAGAACGGAGATCTTTCGCCCCGGAACCATTTTTGAAAAAAGAGTGAGAACCAAGCTGCCGGTAAAGATCGCAGCACAAATCAACTCTAGCAAAAATCGCCAATACTGCAGCAGTTGAGTGGTCCATCCCGGTCGAAACCCTTGGTATGCTAAAAAAGCCGCAACATTGCACAGCAACGTCAGTGCAACAAAGAGCAGGGCTCTCTGGACAGGGCTCCACTGACGACCGGGTTTCAGGTCGCTGGCCAGCTTGTCGATGAAAAGGCTTTCGTTTTTATTCAATGCTGATCTCCAAATTTCTTTCCACTTCTTTTTTCACCTTCACGAAGGCCCGTGAAATTCTTTTTCTAAGGGCCACCTCGGACACTCCCGCTTGGTTGGCAGCGTCGGCATAAGATAAGCCCTCTATGTGAGTCATTTCCAGGGCTTGGCGGAGTTTGTCGGGGAGCTGGCTGAGCACCACTGAAACTTCTTGAACCCGAACCGAGCCTTCTAAAGCATTATTCGTATCTTCTGCCGGGATTGTGACGGGAAGGTCATTTTCCCCGATGAAATCCTCTCTTCTTTTAGAGAGCTTTCTAAAATGATCGGCAAGCTTGTAGCGGATGATGGCAGAGACCCAGGGTTTGATGGGTTGATCGGGCTGGTACGAGCTCAGGCTTTTGTGGACCCCCATGAGACACTCTTGGCTGATATCGTCACAGTCGACCAAGGCGCCCAGCTTGCTCCTTACGGCGGCTTTTATATAGGGGGTGAGCTTGTTTAAAAACAGGGTGTAAGCGGCCTTGTCTCCTTCTTGCGAGAGAAGCGCGAGTTCTTGCAGATCTAACGTGCTAAGGTCTTGTTGAGAAATGGTCGGCCCGTCCTTTGTCTATGTCGAACTATATAGAGGCAGCCGGCAAATTTAAAGAGGAATTGCCTGATTTGTCAAAAATGTAAAAAACTAGAGGGTCTTTCGACGACCCAGGGCTGTGGAGGCGGCGGCGATCAAGAGTATTGAGATCATCGTCGAAAGGGAGAGCCCCATCCATTCGACTCCTCGAGGGTCGGCTCTGTAAGTCTCCATAAGGATACGAGCACAAGAGTGCAGGATCACCCAGATCAAAAACACCCGGCCGACCGCAGGCCGGCGCTTTTCGTACCACAGTAGAAAAGCCAAAATAAGCAGTTCCATGGCTGTTGCATAAAGAGGCGTGGGGTGGCGCCACAGGTGGGTGACATTCTCAGAGGCGATATGAACTTGCTCGACGGAAACTGCCCACGGGAGAGAGCAGACCTTGCCGTAGCAGCATCCGACCAAAAAGCACGCCACTCGCCCCAAGGCGTATCCGAGGGCGGCCACCGGCGCGAAGGTGTCGTGCCACAACCAAAAAGTCAGCTTTTGTTTACGGATGTATAAAAAGGCAGATGCATAGGCGATGATAAAGCCGCCGTAAAACACAAAACCACCTTGCCAAAAATAAAAAACTTCGATGGGGCTGTGTAAGTAGTGCCTTGGCTGTTCGAATAAAATATGGAAAAGCCGGGACCCAAGAAATCCACCGAGCAGAACAATCAGTCCGATATTCATGGCCTTGTCGAGTGATAAATTACGATCTTCGCATCGTTTGTAAAACCAAAAGATACACAGGCAATAAACCAGACTGATCATTGTGTAGTAGGTCGGGAGGGTGGTGAACCCAAGATCAATTTCAGGGTAAGGGCCAATGGTGTAAAACTTTGGCAGGGCCGTTTCCATCAAATTATTTTTTAGTCTCGGGCATTGGAGAAAAGAGCTCGAGCAGAATCAAGACTGTCACGCCACAGACGATGGACATGTCGGCGACATTAAAAGCGGGCCAAGCATAAACCTCGTAATAGTGAAAATCTAAAAAATCCACCACATAGCCGTACTGGATACGATCAATGTAGTTGCCGAGGGCCCCCGCGAAAACGGCACAAAGGGCAATCTTACGGAGTTTTTCACCAGTCGGGGCCATCTTAAGCATAAACAAAATGACGGCCATGGCAAAAGGAGGCATCAAGAGAAAAAAAGTGTCTCGAATCTGGGGTTCGACTTTGGTGAGCATTCCAAAAGCCGCACCATAGTTTCTGACATAGGTGATGTTAAAAAAATTCTGAATCACTCCCATGGATTCGCCGTATTCAAAGGCGGCAACGATCAAGTCTTTGGTGTACTGGTCGAGAGCGACAATGACTCCGGTGATCAGAGTGAGTAAAATCAATTTCTTTTTCATACAAGCGCCTTGTTACACTTTGAACACACAGGTCCATAATTGTTGGTGTCGACAAGTGTATCGTAATTCCAACAGCGAGGGCACTTGTCGCCAGCCGCTTTTTGCACCAAGACATGAATTTCAGGACCTTCTTTGGCTTCGAACTGGGACACGATAAAGAATTCACGTAACATTTGCTGAGAAAACTGGCTCAGGGCGGTCATTTCGTCTTTTGGAACGGACACCGTGACTTGGGCTTCAAGGCTCGACCCTATGCTTTTGGCAGCTCGGGCTTCTTCCAATTGTTTGGAGACATCGTTTCGCACAGCGAAGAGTTGCTCAAATGTGGCGCGCAAGGCCTCGTTTTTCCACTGCTCAGGGGCCTTGGGGTAGGACTCCATAAACACGCTCTCTTTTTGCTTGCCGGCAAAGTGAGAGTAGGCCTCTTCGCTCAAGAACGAAGTGATCGGAGCCATCAGTCTAATGAGCTTCTCGGTCAGCAGGTAAACCACCGTTTGGCAGGACCGTCGTTCGGGTCCATCGGTTTTCCAGGTGTACAAGCGATCCTTAATAATATCCAGGTAGTGTGAGGACAGGTCCACTGTAAAAAAATTATTGAGGGCATGGTAGACCTTGTAGAATTCAAAATGATTGTAGTGCTCTTCAACCGTGTTCATAAATTGGTAGGTTCTGTCGAGTGCCCACTGATCCAGTGGTTGCATATCTTGGTAGGCCACTTGGTCTTTAGCAAAATTAAAGTCTTCGATGTTGCCCAGTAAAAAGCGCATGGTGTTGCGCAGGCGCCGATAGGTTTCCGTGACTCGCTGGAAGCCCTCTTGGCTATAGTTCATGTCTTGGCCATAATCTTGTGAGGCGGCCCACAATCGTAAAAGCTCAGCCCCGGACTTTTTGATAAGGTCGAGCGGATCGACGACGTTGCCCATACTCTTGGACATTTTTCGACCTTTACTGTCGTTGACGAAGTTGTGGGTGAGTAAGCTTTTGTAAGGAGCTTTACCATTAGAGGCTATGGAGGTTAAAAGACTTGTTTGGAACCAACCACGGTGTTGATCACTGCCTTCAAGATAAAGATCTGCCGGGAACTCAAGCCCATCGCGTTTCTTTTGCACGGCCGCATGACAGATACCGCTGTCGAACCAAACGTCTAAAATGTCGGTGCCTTTTTTGAACACTTTATGTCCGCATTCGGCACAGTCCCGCCCTTGGGTGAGCTCTTCGATGGGCATGTCATGATAGGCTTCAATGCCGAGACCATTTTCCATGGTGGTGGCAATTTTCTCCATGATATCTTCATCGATCAAGGGGTGTTCGCAGCCCGTGCAATACAGCACCGGTAAGGGCACTCCCCAGTTGCGTTGGCGGCTGATACACCAGTCGGGGCGGTTCTCTATCATCGCCGTCAGGCGCTTGACTCCCCATTCGGGCACAAATTGAATGTTGTCCAATTCAGCCAAGGCCTTTTTACGAATGTTGTAAGATTCGTTGTCCATGGAGATAAACCACTGCGAGGTGTTTCTAAAAATCAACGGTGTTTTGGTACGCCAGCAATGGGGGTAGGAATGCTTGATGTCTTTACGAGCGATGAGATGTCCCGAGTCTTGCAAGTCGGCAATGATGCCCTCATTCGACTTAAAAACGTTTTGTCCTTCATACTTCGGAACTTCGTCTGTGAAGGCACCGTTCGGACCCACGGGGCTAAGAATGGGGAGGTCATATTTCAGTCCCACCAGGTAATCGTCATGACCATGTCCGGGGGCGGTGTGGACAACGCCACTTCCTGAATCCAAGGTGACATGGTCACCGAGAACAAACAGAGAGTCTCTTTCAATAAAGGGATGCTTGGCTTTCTCGAACTCAAAATCTTTTCCTAGAAAAAGTTGTTCCGGAGCCGTGAGTTTTAAGCCCGTCGCTTCTTCAAACTTTTCTTGAATGCCGTTGGCGATAAGAAGGTATTCGCCGTCACTTTCAAAGAATCCGTATTCTAGCTGGGGATGCAGGCAAACAGCGACGTTCGCCGGTAGTGTCCAAGGCGTTGTGGTCCAAATAACGCATGACACGGGTTTCGAAAACTCACCAAACTTGCTGTTCGGCTTGTAATCAAATTTGACGTAGACAGAAGGCGACGTGTGATCTTGATATTCAATTTCCGCTTCTGCCAATGCCGTCTGCAAGGGGATGCACCAGTGCACTGGTTTTTGTCCTTGCACAACAACACCATTTTTGTAGTTTCTTGCAAACTCGCGGACTTCTTCGGCCTCGTACGCGGGGTCCAAGGTGAGGTAAGGGTTCTCCCACTGTCCGAGAATGCCTAAGCGAATAAATTCTTCTTTTTGCACGTCGACCCATTTATTGGCCTCGGCTCGGCATAATAAGCGCAGCTCCTGGGGTGTTTTTTCTCGAACCTTGCCGCCCAGTTTTTTGGTGATGTTGTGTTCGATAGGAAGACCATGACAATCCCAACCGGGAATATAAGGGGCGTGAAAACCCGCCATGTTTTTATATTTGATGACAAAATCTTTTAGGCACTTATTAAGTGTGTGGCCCATATGGATATGACCATTGGCGTAGGGCGGTCCATCGGGCATGGTGAAGTTCGTCTTGCCTTCGTTTTCTTTGACCATTTTATGATAGGTTTGGTTTTTGTTCCACTGGGCGATGATCTCTGGCTCTCGCTGGTTGAGATTGGCCTTCATCGGGAAACTGGTTTTCGGAAGATTGATTGATTCCTTGATGGCTTGCTTATGGTCAGACACTAAAAACACCCCTTATCCTAAGCCATTAGGCTTTATCATGGGGGGGGTGAAGGTCAACGGATTCTATTCGAAAGTTGAGAATTTTTCATAGCCCAGTGAGATCAGAAGACGGGTGGCTTCGGCCTCTGAGCCAAGGTTAAAGCGACGTTGTACTTTTTGAATGCGCTCTTGCGTGATCTTGTCCAGGGCGAGGACGTCATCATCACTCGTTGTGGTGTTGGTGGTCACCTCAAAAGACGCTTTTTTCACCGTTTGGGTGGTTTTTTTTGAGCTTTGGGCGGGCTTTGGCTCAGGCTCAGATTCAAGGACGGAAGCGGTGACCGGAGAAGAGAATTGTCGAGATGGCATGGGTGACGAACTGGGGCCACTAAATTCATCCAGGCTGGTCGCCAAGTTTTTTAGATCGGTGATGAATTTCTTTGAGCTGACGGGTCGGTCGTTGTCATTGAGTCGCTGAGATTTTTGATAAAGGGCCACCAAACGTTCTGGCGTGTGCACACTGGTGCGAACCAGGTCGGGTTGACTCTGTAGCCAGTCGAAAGCGGCTTGTAGAGTTTCTCGGGTATAGGCTTCGGGTGGAAGGTCAGTACTCATAAGGAGGGAGATACTAGCCAAAGGCGCCCCTGAGAATCAATAGGAAAAGCGTAAAGGCCTTATTTTGCTCAAAAAAAGAGCAGCAATTACGCAGCTCCTTTTGCTTGACGGGCCGAAGGAGAAGAGGTCGCGCCAGAAAAGTTTACTAAAGAGATGGCAACAGTTGCTAGAGGGAGTCCGTAAATGCTAGCCAGAGCTCATGGAAAAGCCAATTTTAATTCTGATCAGTCTTTTTTTCGTCTTCCCTGCTTTTGGCAACATGGTGGAGTTCGAGTTCCCCATCTTTAACAAGAAAGTGCAAGAGCAAGCCAAGGGAGACCTTGCTGACTCCGACGAGCATTGCACAGTGGATCAACAGGGAGGGCAAAATTCGTCCATCACCTGTTCCACCGATAAAAATCCCAAACCCCAACGGGACCTGGGGGATGAATCCTCACAATTTGCCCGAGACGAAATCAACAAACTCCGCAGAGAAAAGCGATAACCCGCCGATCTTTAGTCGTCCATGGCTTGAGGTTAAGGTGAGCCCACTCCGCTCGTCGAACCGATCCTCTTGAAGTTTTGTTTTCGCTGGTTTTTTTATTCGTTTTAAAAAACAAAAGTTATTGTGATTCGTCTTTTCGTCGGAAAATTAACTGAGTGTCGCGCGCCTTTTCTTCTGGCACACCACGTTCAATGAGGCTGTCACGGTCTAGGGTTTCTTCGTAGACCTGTTTCGAGAAATCGAAGTCGCGGTTAGCGTAGCGTTTGGCGATTTCACGCATATAGTTCGTCCATATTGGCAGAGCTCCAGAAGCACCGGTGAGGCGATGGGGGGTGCCGTCATCGTACCCAACCCAAGTGACGGCCGTATGAAAGGGAGTGAACCCGGCGAACCAGGCATCGCGAGTGTCGGAGGTGGTTCCGGTTTTGCCAGCCGCCACGTGTTTCAACCCCATGGCTCGAGAGAAGGCGCCGGTGCCTGAAATCAGAGTTTCTTTCATCATCCCAACGAGCACATTAAAGTCTTCGACATTGCCGACGGGCTCGCCCCAGTTGTCATGAACATAGAGTGTGTCGCCACGGTTGTTTTGCACTCGTTTTACAATCTGCAAGTCTTGCCGTAATCCCATTTGAGAGATGGTGTTGTAAGCCATCAGCACTTCCATGGGCTTGAGTTCAAAGGCGCCGAGAGAGAGTGAAGGGTATTCTTTGAGTTCAGAGGTCACTCCCAGATCTCTGGCCGTTGCAATGACATTATCTAAGCCCACGGCCACGGCAAGTCGGGCGGTGGGAACATTCTTTGACTCTTTGAGAGCAAAAAATAACGGGAGGGGTGCAGAAAACTGACCATCGTAATTTTTAGGCTCCCAGACTTGGCGATCGTATTCGAGTTTCAGTGGGCTGTTGTCGATCAGGGTCAGTGGTGTATAGAGCTGACCTGTGGGGGCCCGGGAGCGCAACGCTGTCAAATAAACGATGGGTTTAAATACCGATCCCACTTGTCGTTGGCTTTCAATGGCTCGATTGTAGGGCGAGGTTCGAAAATCCCGCCCGCCGACAATGGCCACAACTTCACCGGTGAGAGGATTGCTAGCGATCAGAGTGGCCTGCAGGTCGATCTTTTTGCTCTCTTTAATTTTTTTGATAAAAGCCAAGTTGTTTTCAAAATATTTTATCCCTTGAGTCACTGCCTTCTCCGCCAGCTGCTGGGCTTCTGGCTCCAGGGCGGTATAGACGTCGAGGCCCGAGCGCTCTTCGATACCCAACTTCTTAAGTTCTTTATTCACGGCATCGACATAGTAAGGGGCCGAGTCAGCAAGATTCGACTTTAACGAGTGGGGCAGGGGAGACTGAAGAGCTTGGTCGTACTCTTCTCGGGTGATGCGATCATGCTCCATCATTTTATCCAACACCCGAGTGCGCCGTTGTTTTGCATTCTCTGGGTTGCGGACTGGGTTGAAGCGGCCTGGGTTGTTGACGATGGCGGCGAGCATGGCACATTCCCCTAAATTCAGCCGGTCCACACTTTTTTGAAAATAGTACTCTGATGCCGAACCGTAGCCACGCACTTCAAAAACACCGCTTTGTCCTAGGTAAATGATGTTGAGGTAGGTTTGCAGGATATCGTCTTTTGAAACTCGGAACTCAAAAATTAAAGAGATGACGATCTCAATAACTTTGCGCTTGATGGTTTTTTCTGGAGTTAAAAAATAGTTTTTTACCAGTTGTTGGGTGATGGTGCTGCCGCCTTGGGAGTAGCGAATATTTTTTAAGTTGGCGATCAGCGCTCGAGTCAGTCCTCGGACGCTGATTCCACTGTGCTCCAGAAAGTCCGGGTCCTCGATGGCAAGCACAGCGTCTAAACAGTAGCGAGGGATGTCTCCCAGTTCCACTTTGATTTGTTGGGTGGGCTGACTCCCGAGATATTGAGCAAAAATCTGGGCATCGGCCTCTGCGTAAAGAGATGGCACTAGATCCTCGCCCACGAAAATACTGTGGATCTGGTCAAGCTCGTTGAGGTTGATCAGGTTGAGCTTTTTAGAGTAACGAGCGCGGAATAATAAACAGGAGAACACCTCGTTCTCTCCTTTGACAATCTGTCCGCAGTCGGCCCTGTTACCCACGCTGTAGTCACCCACCTGGATCGGAGAACCAAAGGGGCGAGAGCGATACTCTTCACGAGAGAAATAATCTTTAAGGCTAGAGAGACTGCGCACCTGTCCCACATAAAATTTGACCGGGCTTGAATAATAGCGAGTGGGGGCGAGAAAGCGCTTGTCTTCAATGAGTCTCTGAATTTTATAGTCGGTGTAGGAAAATCCTAAGAACAGGATGATGAAAAGCGTCAAAATTCCAAGACCAAATTGCTTTCTACCAGTGAGTTTCATCGTCCTTGACATTAGGCGCAGTCCCACGTTTAGTCAAAGCCTATGAAGATGACCCAAAACCATATAGAGAGCCTGGTTCGAAGAGTTCTCCTCGAGCTCGAAAAAAAGAAACTGGTGACCTTTAATAAAACCAAAGAGGCTGTCCTCAACCGCGGTAAAGAAATCATAAATGCCGATTACGAGCGAGAGGCGGTTCTTGAACAAGAAATCATGCGTATGCTTGACGATATCGAAAAGCAGCAGACCGATCAGTTTGAGCGTCATCGTATGTTTAAGATGCTCAAGAAGAAAGTGGCCGAAGAGCGAGGGATCATTTTATGATTTTAAGTGAAGATCGACAAAAACTGTTTGCCCACTTGTTGGTGGATGGCCTGTGGGGCGATGAGATCATCGATTTTGACGAAGATGCTGAAGAGACAGTGATCCGTGAAGCCAAACGCTTGATCGAATCCTGGGTCAAAGACCAAGGAGATATCGACAACGAGGTCCGTCAAAAATTAAGTAAGCTGAAAAGAGATGTTCCCGAAGGCAGCGCCGAGTGGAAGGTCATGTACAACAAATATTATAAAGAAGAAATGTCCCGTCGCGGACACAAGTAGGAGGTTCTCGTGAAGGCATTGCTTTCTGTTATCTGTATGTTCTGGATGGGCGCCAACGCGGTGGCTGGAGATATCAAGTGGGAGGGGAACTATCGTTTCGAGGCCCTGAAGATATTTAATCCCAGCCTGGGCGACGCCGGTACTAATAAAGCCTATATTCTGCATCATCTGACTTTACGACCTCAGTTTCAGGCCTACGATGGTCTGACCATCCACTCTCGGTTTGATATCATGAACAATTCAAACTTCCCCAACGACCAAATTGGCCAGGTTTTTGGATCGGGTGTGAACGGTGCCAACGAAATTATTGCCGGTGCTGGTACGAACTCAACCAACGCCAACACCACTTCGGATCAGCAACGCTCGGACCTGTTAAGAGTGAACGAGCTTTATGCCAATTGGGTTCATGAGTTTGGCGTTTTGACTGTGGGGCGCGCACCCATGCATTTCGGTTTAGGGATCGCCTTTAACGGTGGATTCGGCGCCTTCGATCATTGGCTTGAGAACAGAGACCTCATTGCTTATAAAGTGGTCATGGGTAATTTTAGTATTATGCCCGTTCTGGCTAAGTCCTACGAGGGTCTATTAGACCAAGAAGACGATGTGAATGACTATATTTTACAGGTGGACTATGCAAACCCAGAAACGGAATTAGAGGTTGGTTTTATCTACCAGGCTCGACGTTCGACCAGCAATGCCAACTCCAACGACACGCCAGTGATGCCGATCGGTAATGGTTCCACTCTTGTTGATAACTATGAAGTGGATTCTTATAACGTCTTTGTCTCGCAGTGGGTGGATGCCGTGAAAGTCGCTTTTGAAGTGGGTTTTATGAGTGGCAACACAGGGCTTAGTAAAAATGGGGCGGAGGTTTCTCATGATGCCATGGGTGGTGTCCTTGAGTTGACCTATCATCCCGAGGCCTCAAACTGGGGTTACAATCTTGATTTTGGTTTCGCCAGTGGTGATGATCCTTCTACCGATGCGGTTTTCGAAGGTTATATTTTCGACCAAAACTACGATAAAGCTTTTATTCTATTTAATCATCCGACGGGTTCTCGAGATTTCTTTAGAACAGCCTACCTGCGGAACACCGCTGCTGGTACGGCGGTTAGCGTTCCCAACGCCGCCTCTTCTTTTGACACTGAGGCCATTAGTAACACGATGTATGTGTCCGGAGCGGTTCACTACAAATGGGCTCAGAAGTACGACCTTGAAACTCGTCTGACTTATGCACAATTGGATAAAGAACCTTTTTTAAATTCTAATGTGGACTCAAATGTTGGGTTTGAAGTAGACTTGAGTATGAAATACGAACCTTTTAAAGGTTTTCAGTGGATTAATCGCGCCGGTCTTTTTATGCCAGGTGCGGCGTTCGAAGGGGGAACAAATAATTTCTCAGTCAGTAACGCTTTTGGATTCGAAACCAAAGCCGCCATCAGCTTTTGATATCAGCTAGAACCATCTTTGATTTAGCATCTTGATATTGCATCTTGAATTTTCGATTGGCGGAAGCAGGGGCCCCGGGGGTGAAAATCTCCGGGGTTTTTTGTTTTTCTGAGTCAAACTGAGACAGTTCCTGTCAATTTATCAAACAAAACGGCATGAACAGCCTGTTGGTTCCCGAAGAATGCTAAAATAATAGGATGAGGCAGTTAGTGATTTTAGGCTCTCTAATGTTTTCGATTTCCGCCTGGTCTTGTTTGGTTCCCCAAATTCAGGATCTCGCCCTCTTTTTTGAGGGAGTCTCAAAGTGGACCGAGGTTCAGAACGACAAAAGTTTTTTGCTCGCTTTGAAACGTCCTGTGTTCCTTAATATCGCTTTAAAAAAAGACCAAAACACAGAGATTCGCTGGGGATCCGATAAAATTAAGGGTGAAGACATCCAACTGTGTTGGCGCAACTCTAAAAAAGATAAATTGCAGATCACCAAAGGTTTCATGCGAGTCACCCTGGTGAAAGTAGAGCCCGGTTTGTTGAAAAGTTGGATCCCTTTTGACGGAGATCTGTTTTATCGTAAAGACAGTCAGGTCATTCAACCAAAAGTAAAGGCCCGCTCTTTGGCCGAAGATAGCTAATTGAACGGTACTGCTACGATTCTAAAAGTATAATCTGATCAACTCTTGTTGCCCGATTTCTTCGGTGGTAGACAGAAAATATGAAAAAATCGGTGTTTGATTTTAGAACCGTCGAGCCTTGGCCAGGAGTGTCCACAACCGATTGGCAAACTTGGGGGTGGCAGATGCGCCACTCTCTTAAAACAAAAGACGATTTTTCCAGTTACTATAAGCTCTCGAATACGGAAGTGCTCGGGTTCGCAGGACTTGAAAACCTGTTTCGAGTGCAAACCACGCCCTACTACGCCAGCCTGTCCAGTGCGTCTGATACCACCAATGCCGTACGAAAAATGATTCTACCGCAACAGGCAGAGCTCGACTCTGGAGCTCAACAGATGCTTGACCCCCTCGGAGAGAACAAGGCGAGCAACCGAGCGACATCGCGCTTGATCCATCGCTACACCGACCGCGCGTTGTTTTTGGCCACTGATCTTTGTGGAATCTACTGCCGTTATTGCACTCGCAAACATTTCACAGCCAGCGATCAAGTGCTGGCAACAGACCCTCAGATAGAGCAAGCGGTGAACTATGTGAAAGCTCATCCTGAGATCAAAGAAATTATCTTTTCAGGGGGAGACCCTTTAACCATTGGTAACTCCAAGCTGGCTAAAATGTTGTCGGCTTTTTATGATATCGATCATGTAGAGTTGATTCGGATAGGCTCACGGATGCCCACGGTGAATCCGTTTCGCATCGACGACGAACTTGTGACTCTTTTAAAATCCTTTAAGCCGGTCTACTTCATGAGTCATTTTAACCATCCCGATGAACTCACTCGCGATTCGGCCATGGCACTGGAGAAATTAGTCGACAACGGGGTGCCCGTTTTCAACCAACTGGTGTTGCTCAATGGGATCAACAACGATGCAGCCTTGATCTACGCCCTCTCTCGGCGCCTGTTATACCTGCGGGTGAAACCGCACTATATGTTCCAGGCGGATCCTTCCATGGGCACCGATCATCTGCGGACCTCCATTGAAGAGTCCCTACAAATTCAGCGACAGCTCTGGGGACATGCCTCTGGGCTTGCCATGCCTCGTTTTATTGTTGATATCCCAGAGGGGGGTGGAAAGGCCGCACTCGTTCCGGACTACGTCACCCAGAGGTCGGGTAGTAAATGGTCATTCAAAGGGTGGGACGGCGTTGAAGCCGACTACATCTCTCCACGCCAACCCCAAAAGCCTGTCGTAGAGGATCGTTATCGACAAGAGTGGCTTCGCTAGAGCGTTCCACTTCTCCTCGGATAGGATTGGTGCCAGGCAATGGTGCGCTTTAGGGCCTCGTCGAAATCAATACCTACTGTTAAGCCGAAATTCTTTTTTGCTTTACTGACGTCAGGAACATAGCGTTGGGGGAGAGCTCCCGGTTCCGCTTGGCTCACAACTTTAAATTCACAGTTTTCAAAAGCCTGGCTGGTTCTTTCAGCCAGTTCTGCAATGGAAAGATCTATATCGGATCCCACATTGTAGGCCTCTCCTGGTTGGCCCTTTACAAGCAAGGTTAGCAGCCAGACAACCAGGTCGGCCGAGTACAAATAAGACCGCATGGGAGTTCCATCACCCTTAACCACGATGGTTTCATCATTGAGTCCATCGTTAATGAAATTACCCACGGCAAAAGCACCATCGAGGGGTAAAAAGGGACCAACAAAAGCAAAGCAGCGCGCGACCACCGCCTGCAAATCAGAGGTTTGGTTTTTCGTGGCACACAACCATTCACTCACGCGTTTGCCTTCGCCATAGGCGCTTGTTGGGCTCAGTGGATCCGGCGCGCCGTTATGATCTTCCTTCACGTGAGTCATCGCGGCGGGCTGTTTTCCATACACCGCGCCTGAACTGGTCAGTAGAAAACGCTGACAGCCACACTGCTCGGCGAATTCCAGAACCCGCCGTGTGCCCTGGGTTGTGACATCAAACATGACCTCGGGTTGCTCTTGGTTGAGGGAGACACTGGCCTCGGTGGCAGCGTGAATAATGTGACTGAATTGACTATTTGGAAAAGAAAAGTCTCGGATATCCCCCTCGATAAAAGAAAGCGATGGGGCAGTGGCAAAGCGCGGATGCTCCTGAGAAAACTTATCAATGGAGCGGGTGAGAACACAGATCTCGATATTAAGGCCTTTATTGCTATTGGCCCACAACAGACTTTCTAAGAGCCACTTTCCAAAGAAGCCAGTCCCACCGGTGATGAACAGTCGCTGGCCCTTCAGTGCAGAAAACACAGCGGTTGCATTGTCATAAATGTATTGTAGATCTTCTTCAAAAACCCCAGGCTTGTAGGCGGTCACTTTTTTATTCTCCATCCACAGTCGGATCCATATAGGACTGCAGTTTCTCGGCCGAGAAAAAAGGAGCCATATTTTGCAGTGGTTGACTCTTCATGCTTCCGTCTTCGAGTTTCACACTGGAAACAGTGGGTAGAATTTTTTGATTCTCACAAGCAAAGACTTCGCAGACGACCGGTCCGGAGCGCTCCAAAACGCTGGCAACCACTGTAGGCAAATCGGCCTTATCTTTCACCGAGACATAGGGGATGTCGTAAGCCTCCGAGAGCTTTCCGAGATCTGGGAAGATAACCCCTGAGTCAGGGTCCGTTCCCACCAAAAAACCACCGAAAAATGAGTTCTGGGTGTTACGAATCGAAATATAGCCGTTGTTATTCACCACAAAAAGTTTGGCGTTGAGTTTGTTTTTGGCAATCACTCCCAGTTCATGAACGTTGGTTTGCAATGAGCCTTCACCGGTCACACAAATCACAGTTTTTTGGGGTTCAGCAGCACAGGCCCCGGTTGTGGCAGGGACAGCGAAGCCCATGGCACCTAGAGATCCGGAGTTCACCACCCGTTGGTTCCCTTTGACTTGAAAAGCCTGGCCCACCACATAAAAGGCGCTTCCGGCATCGGCAACCACGATCTCATCGCCTTTCGATTGATCCGACAAAGCTTTCACAAGGTCGTAGTAGTTGATCTCGTCTCCGGCGTAATCATGGACTTCATTGTACACGCTCAGTTCTGCTTTCAATTTGTGGCAGTGTTTCATCCAAGAGCCATTCTCAGTATTGATGCTGGCTAACTTCGGCTCGATGGATTTGAAAAATTCTTGTAAACGACTTTGAATCTTTAAATTCACACCCACTTCTTCTCTGTCTAAAACAAAGGGGTCTGGATCAACCATAATTTTTTTGGCATTGGGAGCAAATAGATCAAATTCGTATCCGGTTGTGCTGACGTGGAGACTGGCGCCCAGACAAATCAAAAGATCGGCCGACTGCATGGCAATGTTCCCGGCACGGTCCCCTTTGACCCCGGGATGGCCAATGTAGTTGGAGGAATCGTGGGTGAGCAGGTCAACGGCGAGAGGTGTTGTTACCACTGGCAGGTTCAGTTTTTCGATAAAACGACAAAAGGCTTCATGTTGTCCTGAAACTCGCACTCCGTTTCCAGCAACGACAAGGGGGCGTTTCGCGGCACTCAACAGCGCGAGAAGCTCATCGAGGTCCTTTTCATCGGGATTGGGGGGGGGAGTAAAGTCTGAAAACCCCTCAAGTTTTTCTGGGTCCACTTGGGCACCTTGCACGTTCAACGGAATATCGAGCAGCACCGGGCCGGGGCGCCCTTCTTGCGCCAGGTAACAGGCTTTTTCAAGATGGTATCGGATGCTCTCTGGGGTCTCTACAAATGCGGAGTATTTAGTGATCGACTCCACCACTGGGACGATATCGACTTCAAAAACCCCGAACTGGCGCAGGCCTTCTTTGTGACGACCACGAATCGTCTGGCTGACTTTTGATTGCCCAGTAATCACAATCATTGGGGTGGAGTCCTGATAGCTTCCAACAATACCGGTGATGGTGTTGGTACCACCGGGCCCGCTTGTGGCATAAGACAAGCCGGGCTTGCCAGAGACACGAGCGTAGGCATCGGCCGCCATGGTTCCAGCTTGTTCATGATGATTGCAGTAGTACTTTATTTTTTCAGAGCGGCCGAGAGCATCAATCAAATGCATCATGCCGCCACCGGCTAACATGAATGCGGCATCAATACCCAAAGATTCTAAATGGCGAACGATATAGTCAGATACTCTCATAATAAACGAGTCCTTTTAATTCTGCAGGGCCTTAAGCTCTGTCGATAGGAGTAATGTGTCGGTGGCATAGACAAGAAACTCGATGCCCTCAGACTTCCAATGAGCATATTCACTGGCATTTTTTACCATCAATCCCGTCGCTTTTCCTTGGGCCTTGAGTGCCTTTATACTGTTGTTCACAAAGTCTTTTACAAGGGGATTGTCCACTTCGCCGGGGCAACCAAGGTGTACGGACATGTCGTAAACACCAAGGTACACCATGTCGACAGCCGGATTCGCGGCAATGGCTTCGAGGTCTTCAAAGGCCTGCTTGTTTTCAACAATAACGGAGAGAAAAGGTTTTTCTCTTTCTCTGTCAGGACCATAAAGTTCACCGCGGATGAAGGGGTTAAAACCTCGAACGCCCTGGGGTGGGTAGTTCATCAGCCTTGCGATGTCATTGACACTTTCGTTACCGTGCACCTGTGGGACAATGAGCCCGTCCACTCCGAGATCCAATACATTTTGCACGATGGTGCCCGAAATCTCGGGTATGCGAACGATGGGCGAAGTGTTGGTCAATTGTAGGGCACGAATACAATGTCCCAGTGTCGGTAGGTCAAACGTCCCATGCTCCAGGTCTAAAATAGCAAAGTCGAGTCCGCTGCGACCAAGGACCTCACACATTTCGGCACTGGGTAGGGTGATCCAGGTTCCAAGCACCTGCTTCTTTTTGTTTCGCTTATTGGTGATTGATTGGTAACTCACAAGGTCCCACCATGCTGGCTCTTGAACCACTTAACGGTCATATTCACAGCGTCGTCAAACGGGATTCTAAGGGATAATCCCAATTGAGTTTCTGCCTTTTTTGTAGATGGGACCAACACCGATCTTTTTTGTGCTTCCGGTCCTCCAGCACTTAGAATAACAGGCTGAGGGTTGGAAAACTGCTCAGAAATTTTTCGGGCTAATGATTTGAGGTCGATAGACTCTGAGCTGCCCAGGTTGAAGATGTCTCCCGAGGTTCCTCGGCTCAACATATGGAGAAGCCATACCGCCGCATCACTACCGTACATAAAAGAGCGAAGAGTGGTGCCGTCTCCCAAAATACGAATCGGGCGGTCCTGAAGTGAGTCCATGATAAAGTTGGTTGCTGCCCAAGGACTTGTTAACTTTTGGAAAGGGCCAATAAATGAAAACGGGCGCACATTGGTCGTGGGTAGGCGAGCCTCATTTCGGTAGGCGTTGGCCACCATTTCTCCGAAGCGTTTTCCTTCGGAGTAGACCGATTGTAGGCCCGTCAGAGAAGGGGCGCCTGAGTAGTCTTCGGGGATGGTTTCCATTTCCTCTGGTTGAGGTCCATAAATCAATCCAGAGGACAGGTTCAAGACCATACGAATTTTGGGTAGCTGCTCCGCAAGGGCAAAAACCGATTGGGTGCCCGCACTCAGCAAATTGAGAGTTTTTACGGGATTCGAAAAATGGTTGCGGGTGTCTGGGTCGCCGGCGGCATGAATTAACCACTGGGTGTCACGGGGCAATTCGGAGAGATACCGAACGTCAGCTTCAATCAGGTGAACGTCTGATCGAGAGGCCAAATGAGGACTGATCCGACTAAAAGACTCAATTTCTCGATCAATTAAATGAAGTTGAATTCCAAAGTCATGATGATCATTGAGAGAGGTGAGGACTTCTGTCAGCCAAGTTCCAAGAAAGCCAGTACCACCGGTGATTGTAACACTCGAGTTTCTCAGGTTGTGCAATTGTTCGGCGCTTGTCCCGAGGGATGTCGCACAAGCATCTTTTACTATATCAGTGAACTGCGACATCTTTTCCATTTCTTCCGAGGGCTTTTAATTCGTGTGCCACCTCTAGGATGTAATCTTCTTGGCCAGCAATAATCTTTCTCTTGCCAAGTTCAAAAAATATGTCTCTCGCATCAAGATCAAACTCCTTGGCAATACGCTCGACAGGACGTTTGAATCCTGAAAAAACACCAGCGAGTCCACTCACAATACTAGCAGAATTGACATAGGGAACCGATGGGAGGATCTCTTTTTCAGCCAAATCAGCAGCATCGAGCAGCTTGTACAAATCAATCCCAGTTTTGTAGCCCATACGTTCTAGGACCGCGACCAGCACTTCGATTTGAGTATTGCCGGCGCCAGCTCCAAAGCCGCGCGCGCAGCCGTCAAGAACCGTGGCTCCTGCTTGCACGGCAGCCACCGAGTTTGCTACGGCCATCCCTAGGTTGTTGTGACCGTGAAAACCGACGGGAATGCTTAAGCCATTCACCAAAGTTGAAACTCGAGTGCGCACTTGTTCCGGTAAATAATTTCCGGATGAGTCCATAAAAACGAAAGCTTCGGCGCCGTATTGCTCCATTTTACGAGCTTCTTCCAGAAGGATGTTGTCGGTCACCATGTGAGACATCATTAAAACACCCCAAACAGTTTTCCCTTGGGTTCTGACGTATTCAATGTGTCTTTGGGTCAGGTCCGCCTCGGTGCAGTGGGCGGCGACTCGAAAAACATCAACGCCCCATTCAATGGCTTTCACCAAATCTTTTTTGATGGTGGCGAAGCCGGGGATCATGTGAATTCCCAGTTGAGAATTTTTCAAAGCGGCCCGGGCGGTGGTTAACATTTCCTCGTCAGAGCACTTAGCCAACCCCAATTGAAGGGATGAAGCGCCAATTCCATTTCCGTGTCCCACTTCTACGATGGGAATGCCGGCCAGGTCTGCCGCTTGGCAATAGGCTTTTACTTGCTCTTTTGTTATTTGGTGTCTAACAGCGTGATTGCCATCTCGAAGAGTTGGGTCACTAACAATTATTTGTTTCATTACAAAACCTCATACAGATGTGGATTGTGTTTTTTTAGATTGCTTTGCTTGTGCATATTTTTCTGCGATAGCGATGGCTGCACAATTGATAATGTCTAAGTTCCCAGCGTACTCGGGGAGAAAGTCTCCCAAACCTTTGACTCGAATGATGACCGCGATACGACCGTCTTCAACTGTTGGGCCGAGCAAGAGTTCGTAGCCAGGGACATAATGTTTGATTTTGTTGACGATGCTTTCAACCATTGGCTTTAAGGCTTCAAGGTCGGGCTTTTTGACCTTCGCGAAGATCGTGGTTTGCATATTGATGCAGGGGTCGGCCGGGTTTAAGTTCAGAATCGCTTTGGCGTTCTCTGTACCAGAGAAGATACGAATCCCGTTTTCCGTGGTGTGAATGTACTCATCCAAATTGTTTCTGGTTGCTGGGCCAGCACTTCTTGAAGCGATACTCGACACCACTTCAATGTACTCAATGTCTTTTTGGGTCTGTCCAATGGCGTAAGCAATCGGTATTGAAGCCTGCCCACCACAGGTGATCATGTTCACATTGAGAATTTCTAGGCACTCATCCAGATTCACCGCGGGCACACACATCTTGCCGACTTTGGCAGGAGTCAGATCCACCACAAACTTGCCAAGACGATCTAAAATGGGTGCATTTTCGAAATGGGCTTTGGCCGAAGTGGCGTCAAATACCAAGTCACAGCAGTCCGGGTTTTCTACGATATAATTGATTCCGTCGTGGGATGTTTTGACACCCAATTGCTGGGCTTTCAAAAGACCTTTTGAATCGGGACTGCGGCCGATAAAAGCTCCACATTCCAAGTGTTTCGATCGCAAAATTTTGACCAAAAGGTCGGTCCCAATATTGCCACTTCCGATAACTGCCACTTTCATTTTTTCACCATAGCCGAACCTATTCTAACATCGTTTTAGGGTCAATTTGGGCGAAATTGCCTGTCGCGTCAACAGCTCCTGTCAGTCGACGGAGGGTCACAATCCAGGGGTGGGGTTGCTTCGCCATTTTGTTGATAAATTGAGAAAAAGAGGGCTAGTTCAGCTCGAGGTTGGCGTACTGTGAGAGGAACTTTTTTAAAGTTCGATCATCAAACATCACGCTCACTTTCTCCTTGGAGCCTTGGCCTTCGATTTTATGAATCACGCCACAGCCAAAGTGGGGGTGGCGCACCCGAGTGCCTTGACGATAGGGAGAGCCGCTGCCGCCGTCACCATTTTCATAGTCAGGGAAAGGGTCGCTGCTATAGCTGCTGCTACCACCAGAACTTGCTGACAGGGAGCTTGAGTGGTTGTCCACGAATCGAGGACGTCGTTTGGACACCTTGTTTTTTAAAAACTTTTCAGGGACTTCACTCAAAAAGCGACTGGGGGCCTGAAATTGATTCTGGCCCCAAACTTTTCTTTGTTTCGAGTAAGACAAGGTCAGCTTTTCTTCAGCACGGGTCATGCCCACGTAAAACAAGCGACGCTCTTCTTCCATTTCCATATCCCCGGGGTCATTCAAGTCGCTGGAGGCCATATGAGGAAAAAGCCCCTCTTCAAGGCCCGCCACGAAGACCACGGGGTACTCGAGGCCCTTCGCGATATGTAAAGTCATCAGTGTTACGGTGTTGGGGTCATTCTCTTCTTTGTCGGCGTCTGACACGAGAGCCATGTGGTGCAAGAACTGGGTGATGTGTTGCTCCTCGGGGTTGAGTTCAAGGTAGCGAGCAATGGCGTTGCCGAACTCCTCGAGGTTTTGAATGCGGCTGCTAGCCTCCACAGTTTCTTCATTCTCCAAAGAGGGGAGGTACTGACTGATTTGCAAGAGGTCTTGATAAAATTCGTTCAAATCTTTCTCAAGACAGCTTTCACGCAACTGTCCCAGAATGTCTAAAAAACTTTGCAGTTTATTCTTTGTTCTTGCAGTGAGGGCGCTGGAGTCCAAAATCTGGATACTGGCTTCTAGCATCGAAAGATCCATTTGGCGGGCGAGACTTTCAATTTTATCAATTGTGGTTTTCCCCAGGCCGCGAGTGGGGGTGTTTATGACCCTCCGAAAAGAAACATCGTCTTTCGGGTTTACCACCAAGCGCATATAGGCATTAATGTCTTTGACCTCTTTGCGATCGTAGAATTTCAATCCTCCATAAATTTTGTAGGGAATATCGAAGTTACGTAACTTCTCTTCGAGAACACGGGACTGGGCATTTGTGCGATAAAAAATCGCCATATCACTATAGGTGTACTGGGTTTGCTCAATCAGCTTTTGAATTTTGTAGCTGATCGAGAGGGCCTCGTCATATTCCGTGGGGCTTTCGAGAATCTCAATCAGGTCGCCGTCGGGATTTTCCGTGAAAAGTGTTTTTCCTTTACGCTGGCTATTGTTTTCGATCACGGCACTAGCGGCACCGATGATGTTTTTAGTGGAGCGATAGTTTTGCTCCAGTTTGATAATTCTGGCGCCGGCAAAGTCTTTATCGTAATTGAGAATGTTAAAGATGTTAGCGCCTCGCCAAGAGTAGATCGATTGATCTTCGTCACCTACGGCACAAATGTTGGATTTGTCGCGACTCAATTTTTTTAAGATTTCATACTGAATCAGATTGGTGTCTTGATACTCATCCACCAAAATATAATCAAACTGATCTTGCATTTGCGCAACGACGTCGGGATTGCGCTGTAGCAAAAAGTGGGTTTTTAAAAGCAAATCTGAGAAATCAAAAGCATTAAGTTTTTTAAGTTCTTTTTCATACAGCTCATAGACGTTACGAGACACCGGCGACCAAGGATAGGTTTCAGGCTCTTTTTGAGCCTCGAGGTCGGATTTAAAAGAACCAATCTGGCGGGCAATTTTGCGAGCGTTGGCCGCGCTATTGTCGTACTTCAAGTTTTTCAAAATACTTTTTACAAGGGAGGTTTGGTCTGTAGTGTCAAAAATGGTGAAGTCAGTGGTGTAGCCGAGTTTCGGTGCGTAGGTTCTTAACACTCGATTTCCGAAAGAGTGAAAGGTTGTAACCCAGGATTCACGGAGATTGATGTTGTCCACCAGTCCGGCCACCCGCTGTTTCATTTCGCCCGCGGCTTTATTGGTGAAGGTCACGGCTAAGAAAGACTGCGGGTTAAAGTGGCCTTGGGCAATGCCATAAGCCATTTTGTGGGTCAGCATACGGGTTTTACCAGAGCCCGCACCGGCAAGGACAAGCAGGGGGTTGGAAAAATCCTCGACAGCTTCTCGCTGTCGCTCATTGAGCTTTTGCAAAAATTGTTCTGTATCCATAGGGGGATGGTTCTACCGTAAATGCCCCCATCCGTCGACCAGATTATGGCCACCTCTTTGACAGTCGGCATGGCTCGATAAGCCTCTCGTCAATTGTGTTCTTGCGAGAGGAAGGGGGCGCAGATCGAGGCCGTGGGCAGGCCGCAACTCGAAAGGGTCTGCGGTCTTGAGATGTTCTATTTTAGGCGGGTGATTTTTTGTACGAAAGTACTATTCACCACAGCCTGTTTTTTAAGGTTTCTTTCGTATTTCATGGCTTGCTTACGTGATTTGAAGCTGCCAATACTCACACGATACCAAAGCTTTTTATTGATCATGGCTTTTACTGGAAACGCGGGAAAACCTTTGTCGATGAGCTTCTGCGAGTGGGCTTCCGCTTCTTTTAAAGATTTATAGGCGGCCACCTGTACAGTGTATTCGATGGATTTCGGTTTGGGCACAGAGGGGGTCGGTCGAACACTGGACACTTTACGTTGGCCCGATTTTTTTGCTTTGGCCTTCATTGCTGTTGAAGCTTCGCGACCGAGGGGCTCTGCTTTTTCATCTTTGGGCTTTTCTGAATCCTGGCTTTCAACAGTCTCATCGGCGCTCGCCATTTTTCGAGAATTGGGATCTTGTTCTGCAGCCTCGGTTTGCGCCAATTGCTCTTCTGCGCTGTCTTCTTCTGGCTCCATGGAGGGCTGCTCAGCCTTCGCTTCTTTCAGAGCGCGTTGGGTGAGGAGTTCCACTTCTTTCTGAGTCATTTCATCGCCAAGAGGTTCGTTGTCGTCCATTGCCGCTTTCATATGACTGTCATTTTCAATGTGTCGCACTTTGTAGTCGCGATCGGACCAAGTTTTTCCAGAGATCACGCCGACACTAAAGAAAAAGACACATGTAAAGATCGCAAGCAAGGCGGTTAAAACAGAATTCATCGTAGAGCTTTTTTCTTTTCTTTTCATGGGGCCCCCAAAAAGAGAATAAACCAGCCTTCATATTATGGCTGAGAGACTTACTGCGTCAAGTCTAGAACCATGGTCTAGCCTGCAATTGCGAGAAAACTGTAGCGCTCTCTGGACCTCTGCGGATAGTCGATACGAGTCAAAACCCTGACAGTTGAGTCAGAGACCGATCATTTTACAGCTGAACAAAAGGCCAAGGTCCAAGAGCCATATCGGCCTTAAGCCACAAGGAGATTTTTCCTCGGTCGGAAGTCCTGTTGGCATTCGAGTTGCTTTAACAACAAGTGAATTTCTATGAATCGGAGGAATCGTGGCTGACAATACGGCAGAAAAAATAGAAGAAACCCCAGTCGTACCAGACAAAGGTAAGAAGTCGAAAAACTCTCCAATCCTAATGATTCTCGTCTTTTTAAATACGGTGGTCATCTTGGGGGTTGGCTACTTTTTGTATATTGAAAAGAAAACAGCCATTTCCAAGCCAAGCCTTGAGCCCATCGAACAAGGGGCTGTGGTTGACCAGCAAGAGGGAAGTCTTGAGGCCACGACCGGCTACGCTGTCCCTCTCGACTACTTTTTGGTGAACCTTGCTGAAGATCAAGGGCAAAAACTTTTTAAAGTTCAAATGGAGTTCGATGTGGATAGTGTCGAAGTTCAAGAAGAGATCAACAAGCGAATGCCACAAGTTCGAGACATCATTATTATTTTGTTGTCTAGCAAGTCCTACAATCAAATCTCAACACCCAAAGGCAAAGAGCGTTTAAAAGAAGAAATCCGAGACACAGTGAATTCGTTCTTAACAAAAGGACGTATTAACAAGGTCTTATTCACCCAGTTTATTAACAGTTAAGGACGACCAATGAATCAGGTTCTTTCGCAAAGCGAAGTTGATGCCCTCTTAGCCGCAGTGTCGGAGGGGGAAATTGAAACGGGTGATCCCGCCAGTGGTGCACCGAAGGATGATCGTGTTGTTGTGGTCTACGACCTCACCAGTCAAGATCGAATCATTCGAGGTCGTTTACCGCAACTGGACGTTATCTATGAAAAATTCATGCGCTCTTTTCGAGTCTCACTGTCGAGTGCTCTCAGAAAGATCGCTTCACTGAACCATGCCAGTACCGATTTTCTAAAGTTCGGTGAATTCATCAACACCTTGCCAATGCCGACTTGTATGAGTGTTCTGCGTTTTAGTACACTCCGAGGTTCAGCTCTGTTTGTTATTGAGAGCAAACTGGCCTACGCATTAGTGGACTCTTTTTTTGGTGGTGACGACAGACCCTATTCAAAAGTTGAAGGTAAAGATTTTACTCCCATTGAGATTTCCATTGTTCGCAAAGTCGTGGATTTAGCCATTGAAGACTTAGAGGCCGCTTGGGAGTCTATTCATCCCATCGAATGTTCTTTTGTTCGTACCGAAGTGAACCCCCAGTTTGTGGGAATTGTACCACCCACTGACGTTGTTATTGCCTCGGCGTTTGACGTCGAGCTTGAGAACGCCAACGGGACGATCACCCTGGTCATTCCCTATTCTACAATTGAGCCCATCAAGCAGAAACTCTCGACAGGCTTTCAGGTGGAGTCAGACCAAACTGACAAAAAGTTATGGACATCAATTATTAAAGATCAACTTTTGGATACTGAGTTGAATGTGAAAGTGAACCTTGGCCAAAGTGAGATTTCATTGAAAGAACTGATGGCATTAAAAGAGGGCGATGTGATCCCTCTCGATCAAGATGCGAATGGTGAGTTTGATGTTCTCGTTCAGGAAGTAAAGAAGTTTAAAGGACTCTATGGTGTGTACCACGGGTCCGTTGCAATGCAGATAACCAAACCAATTATTAAGGAGACAGATAATGGGTGAAGAAGCAGAAAACATAGCCGACCTACTGGACGCCGAAGCGCCAGAATTAGAAAACGTACCCCAAGCAGAAGCCGGTAGCGAGTCAAATAATTTGGACCTGATCCTTGATATCCCGCTAAGAGTGACTGTGGAACTGGGTCGATCTCGGATGGTAGTCAGTGAACTACTAAACCTTGGCCAGGGGAGTGTCATTGAGCTTAATAAGCTTGCCGGTGAGCCCATGGAAATTCTAGTCAACGACAAATTAGTGGCTCGTGGTGAAGCCGTAGTTGTTAACGAGAAGTTTGGTGTTCGTTTAACAGATATTATTTCGCCAAAAGAACGAGTTGAGCAACTCAAGTAAGGATTGGTCATGAAACTATTCATTTTATTTCTTTTTGTATTTTCTAGTATTTTTGCCAGCGCTGCAGAATCGAAGCTTGTGGACGTTGATAAAAACTCTAAGCTTTCTGACTATTTTAAAAAAATAAACAAGAAGGTTAGCGACGATTCAGAGTCAAAAGAGCTTGTCTCGGTTCGTAAAGCGAGTGGACAAACGCAAAAAGAGATAGATGAAGACAAAATTCTACTTAAAGCCGCCACGGATAAGGCTCAAAAGTCATCATCAATGTCTCCAATTAAAAAAATGATGATTGCGATCTTTGGTCTTCTTCTGATGGCGGTGGCCTGTTTCGCAGGCTTGCAAAAGATGGGTAGCAATAAAGGCCATACCGCTATTGCCAAGAACATAAAAGTTCTCACTCAAAAGTCCATTGGCCCGAAGAAAAACTTGATGCTGATCAGAGTGGCGGGAGAAACCATTCTCCTTGGAGTGACTGACCATAACATCAACCATATTAAGACCCTGTCTCTCATGGAAGATGAGCTGCCAAGCTATACTGAACCCCAGTTTTCGAATCAGCTGAAAGATAAAATCGAGAAGACTAAAATCACTGAAGAGACAGAAGAGGTCGATGGCTTCTCGGTTTCCCGCTTAGATGCTGTTAAAGAGGCCGTTTCGCAGAGGTTCTCTCTATGAAGTCACTGATCGGGCGACGACTTCTACAATCAATGGGCCTTCTTGGTATCGCCCTTTTCTCAACCGAAGCTCTCGCTCAGGTGACAGTTCCCAACGTCTCATTGGGGCTTAAAAGCACTGACAATCCTCAGGAGATTGTCGACAGCATAAAAATTATCCTGATGTTAACGGTGCTGACCTTGGCACCTGCCATACTCATTCTTATGACCTGCTTCACTCGAATCATTGTTATTTTTTCGTTCCTTCGGCAGGCCCTTGGTACGCAACAAATGCCACCCAATCAGTTGTTGGTTGGGCTTTCGTTGTTCCTAACATTTTTTATCATGCGACCGGCTTTCAATGAAATCAATAGTGAAGCTTTAAAGCCTTTCTTGAATGGAGAAATCCAGCAAGAGGTGGCGATGGAAACCGGCTTGTTACCGCTTCGGAAATTTATGTTCAAGCAAACTCGCCCAGAAGACCTCAGCCTTTTTCTGACCCTTTCGGGGCAGGGTGAGGCCAAAACGCGAGGTGATGTGGAGACCATGGTTTTGATACCGGCCTTCGTGATTTCGGAACTGAAAACGGCCTTTCAAATCGGTTTCATCATTTATCTACCCTTTTTGATTATCGACATGGTCATCGCCAGTGTTTTGATGGCCATGGGGATGATGATGCTGCCACCGGTGGTGATCTCCCTGCCTTTTAAAATCATGCTTTTTGTAATTGTTGACGGCTGGAGCTTAATAGTGGGCTCCATGGTGAAGAGTTTCGGGTGATATATGAATGAAGACTTAGTGATCACATTGGGCGGAAACGCCCTCAAGACAACCGCGATGCTCGCCTCGCCGCTGCTGATTGGCGCCCTGGTGACCGGTCTGATCGTGTCGATCTTTCAGGCGATCACTCAGATCAACGAAGCCACCCTAACCTTTATTCCGAAAATGATTGTTGTGGCCCTGGTGATTGTTCTTACCGGCCCTTGGATGCTCGACGTTATTAAGTCGTACACTGTGGAGCTTTACGAAAACGTTCACACTTATGTGAGGGAATAGTGAATTTATTGAATATTGATCAATTTCAGATAATTGCTTTTGCATTGGTGTTTTTCCGATGCCTTGGCTTTTTTCTATCTTGGCCTCTATTTAGTGGCAGTCAGGTGCCAGCACCTTTGAAGGCTCTTTTGTCCCTTATTATGGCTTTTGTTTGTTTTGCTATTGTTGACCCCGCCTCCTATCCAAAAGTGGTGCAGTACCAGACTCTGATTGGGTTGGTTATAAAAGAGCTTGTTCTCGGCTTCTCCATGGGCTTTCTTTGCACCTTGGTGTTTCATGCGGTGGCAGTGGCTGGTGAGCTCATCAGTATGGCCATGGGACTTTCGGCGGCTCAAATTTTCAACCCTTCGTTGAACACTCAGCAGTCTTCGGTCAACCAACTCTTCTTTTTTTTGGCGGCCTTTTTGTTTTTAGGCATCCGTGGGCACCACTACTTCATCACTGGATTGGCTGAGAGCTTTCAACTCATTCCACTCAATGTCCTTCTGCCTCGGCTGAGCACACTCGGAGAGTTTGCTCTGTTAGGCCAGAAAATTATGGAAGTCGCTTTGCTTCTTTCAGCACCGGTGCTTGTGTCGATTCTGTTAGTCAACTTTTCTATGGGTATTATGGGGCGAGCTGTGCCTCAGATTAACGTGTTGATCACCAGCCTTCCGGTGAATGCCCTGATGGGTCTTGGAGTGCTCATTGTGGTTTTGCCGCTTTTTGTGGACGCCTTGAAAGGCGAGATTGTTGATTTTTCTGAAATATTATTTGGTTACTTAAGAGTTTTCTAAACGAGAAGGATAAATGGCAGGCGATAGCGATTTACAAGAAAAAACAGAAGAAGCCACCCCCCAGAGGAGGGATGAGTTTCGTAAGCAAGGGCAGGTGGCGCAGACACGCGAGCTATCGTCGGCTCTTGCCTTGTTTGGTCTGTCTCTTTTGATGTATTTCATGGGTAAACTTTTTCTAGAGCAATTCTTTGAAATATACAACGAGCTCTATAGTACTCAGCTACTGGCTGTCATGAAGTCGGGTGACGTGGTTCCGGCAATCGCTTACGCCTTTAAAAAGATATTTTTACTGACACTGCCTGTGTATGTCATGACCTTTATTCTCGGAATGGCCTCAAGTGTTCTGCAAGTGGGGTTTTTGTTTACTAATGAAACCCTGCAACCCAATCTAAAGAAAATAAACCCCATTGAGGGTTTTAAGCGCATGTTCAGTCTCAAGGCTGTGGTCGAGGGCATCAAAGCCATCTTTAAGTTCAGTCTTGTGGGAATCGTCATCTACTTTGTTCTAAAGGGCGAAGTCGATGTGATCCCGAAGTTGATTTATGCCGAAACGCTACAGATTTTGTATTACCTCGCCACCCTTATTGTCAAAACCATGTTGGCCATTGGCTCGGTGATGGCGGTTCTTGCAGGGCTTGACTATATGTTTCAGCGCTTCGACATGGAAAAGCAGATGCGGATGACCAAGCAAGAGGTCAAAGAAGAGGTGAAGTCTCGTGAGGGGGATCCGCTCATCAAGGCTCGCATCCGTAAAGTCCAAAAAGAAATGGCCAATCGTCGAATGATGAATGATGTGCCCAAGGCTGATGTGATTATCACAAATCCAACTCACTTGGCGATTGCTCTAAAATATCAACCTGAGAAGTTTGCCGCCCCTGTCATTCTCGCCAAGGGAGCTGACAATATCGCCAAGAAAATTCGTGAAATGGCGACCGAGCACGACATACCGATTGTAGAAAACAAGCCCTTGGCTCGAACTATTTTCAAAACATTAGAAGTGGGGCAATTGATTCCAAGAGAGCTGTTCGAAGCCGTGGCTGAAGTGTTGGCCTATGTATTTAAACTGAGAAGAAAGAGAAAGCAAAATGGATGATCTGTTTCAATATCTAAAGCGATTTGAAAAGTACACAAAAAATGCTGATCTAATGATGGCCGTAGGACTCATGCTCATTTTGGGCGTGATGATTATTCCTTTGCCTCCCATAATGCTGGATTTGGCTTTAACGGGCTCGTTGACGATTGGACTCCTTATTCTCTTGGTGGCTCTCTATGTAAACAGTCCACTTGAGTTTTCTGTTTTTCCATCCCTGCTCTTGATCACGACTCTTTTACGACTGTCACTGAACGTGGCATCCACTCGTCTGATTCTTTCTGAAGGTCATAAGGGCCAAGGGGCGGCAGGTGATGTGATTACCGCTTTTGGACAGTTTGTTGTTGGTGACAACTACGCTATTGGTTTTATCGTCTTTATTATTCTCGTGGTGATTAACTTTATTGTTATCACCAAGGGTTCCGGACGAATTGCGGAGGTTGCGGCTCGCTTCACCCTCGATGCCTTGCCCGGCAAACAGATGTCGATCGATGCCGATTTAAATGCGGGGTTGATCAACGAGGAGCAGGCTCGCACCCGTCGTAAAGAGATTGAGTCTGAAGCCGACTTTTATGGAGCCATGGATGGTGCCAGTAAGTTCGTTCGTGGTGACGCCATCGCTGGCATTATTATCATGGCAATCAATATTATCGGGGGATTAGCCATCGGCGTGATCCAAATGGACTTGGATGTTTCTCAGGCTGCCGAATTTTACACAAGACTCACCATTGGTGATGGACTGGTCAGTCAAATTCCGGCCCTGATTATTTCGACAGCCGCTGGTATTGTGGTGACCCGAAATCACTCCAAAGGCAATATCGGTACAGAAATGGCCTCGCAGTTGTTCTTGAATCCAAGGGCCGTGGGTGTTGCTGCGGGTTCGGTCTTTATCTTAGGTTTAGTGCCGGGGTTGCCAACCATTCCTTTTACGGCCGTTTCGGGTTTTCTTGCTGGTATCGCGTGGTTGATCTATCGCTATCAAGATGAAGAAGCTCAATCGATTGTCCAGCAAAAGAAAGACGAGGCTAGCAAGCCGAAAAAAGAAAACATCGAGAACCTATTGCCACTTGAAATGGTGGAACTCGAAATTGGGTATGGGCTTATCAATGTTGTGGAGTCTGAGCAAAGTGGTGATCTTCTCGAGCGAATCGTTAGCATTCGTAAACAGTTTGCGCTAGATCTCGGGATTGTCGTGCCGTCGGTTCGCATATGCGACAATCTGCAGTTGAAGCCCGGTGAGTATCGCATTCTCCTCAAAGGCAATAAATTAGCTGGAGGCGAACTCAAGCCTGATTGTTTTCTGGCAATGGATCCTGGGAATACCTCGCAAAAAATTGACGGGATCCCAACTAAGGAGCCCGCGTTTGGCCTAGATGCCCTCTGGATTTCAAAAATGCAAAAAGAAGACGCCGAGATTGCTGGCTACACCGTGGTGGATATCCCAACTGTCGTTGCCACCCATATCACTGAGATCTTGCGACAGCATGCCTTTGAGCTATTTGGTCGACAAGAGGCGAGCAAGTTGATCGACAACTTCAAGAAAAATTATCCAAAAGTGGTAGAAGAACTGATTCCAGATATTTTGTCTCTTGGGCAAGTGGTGAAGGTTCTACAGAACCTACTTAAAGAGCAAGTGTCGATAAGAGACTTTCTGACCATCTTTGAGACTCTTGCCGATGAAGGAATGATGACCAAAGATACCGATGTGTTGACCGAGGCTGTTCGTAAAGCTCTTGGGCGCGCCATCACCACAAAGTTGAAAGATGATCAAGATCAGATTCATGTCATCAATTTAGGCCCTCAAGTTGAGGAGATCATCAATCAGTCTCTTCTGCAAACCGAGCAGGGCGTGCAGTTGGCACTCGATCCGTCCTATGGTCATGGTTTGGTCACATCCATTGCCGAGAAAATAGAGACGCACCCCGAGGTGGCGGGCCAGCCGATTCTTCTTACAAGTCCCATGAGTCGACGCCACATTTTTAAACTCGTGAACCGTTTTATTCCGCAATTGGTCGTCATCTCTCATAGTGAATTGGGATCTGATATTGCAATTAATACTGTAGGAACAGTGGAGGATATCCATGCAAGTTAAAAAGTTCGAAGCCTCATCGGTTGTAGAAGCTCTTAAGCAGGTGAAAGGTGACCTTGGACCCGACGCCATCATTCTTTCAACCCAGGAAGCCAAAAAAACACTGGGTGGAGGGCGAAAGTTTGTTGTTGTGGCGGCTGTTTCTGAGCATCAATTGAAAAAGAAAGAGTTGGCTCAGCAACAGCTGGGTGCTGTTTATAAAGACAGAGTGCAGGACCAATCGGCTAACAAGCAAAAAATGTTTATCGAAAATGTCTATCGTGGTGCCGAAAAGAAATACGAAGCTAGGCACAAGACCCTGACTCGAACTCAATACATCGACATCGACGACAGTCCTCAGGCTGAAGCACCCGGCGCATCGGTAGTGCCATCGATGGAGCGTCCGGTGAAAGTTGGAGCTTCTAGCTTAGAGAGAGTGAAGATGGCAGCCCAAGAGGCTTTTAAAACCAGTGTTGGCTCTGAGTTTTTTGCCAAATCCCCAGTCGAAGACCAGGATGAGGCGCTCTTGGATGATGAAATTTTGCGGTCTGTGGTTCGGGGGCCCGAGCACAAGCCTCAAGTGAGCGGCCCAGTGGCCAATATGATTCAAAGACTCAAGAGTTGTGGTGTATCACTTGAGCTATGCGATAGTCTTGTGTTCCAGTGCTCGAGAGAGTTGGGGCGGGGGACAGAGCGACGGGCGTTGGTGGATTCTTGGTTTGCCAAATGGATTCTCAATCAGGTGACAGTGGCCCAAGAGGGTACGTCGAAAGCCGTCGAGGTTTTTGTTGGTCCCCATGGATCAGGGAAGACGACATCGCTGGTCAAACTAGCGACCCACTATGTTGTACAAGAAAACAAACGAGTGGCCATTGTAACTTCGGATCTAAACAAGGTTGGTGGAGTCGAGCAGCTCCGAGTTTACAGTCGAATTCTCAACGCACCGATTTATGTGGTGAAGGACCCTGCTGACATCGCAGTGACTGTGGCTCGTTTGACTGAGTTTGATAAGATACTGGTTGATACCCCGGGGATTTCACTCAGCAATATTGAAGAGTTGGATTTTATGAGAGCCGTGGCCCAACTGACGCCGGAGGGAGGGAGCACCGTGCACTTGGTGATCTCCGCGCTGACCAAAGAAAAAGATTTGGGTGGCATCTTAAAAAGATTTAGAGTGTCTCAGTTCGACGATGTGGTGGTTAGTAATATTGATCAGACTTCGCAACATGGAATTCTAATAAACATTCAAAAAATTATTAATAAACCGTTTCATAGTTTTGGGATTGGTTCAGATATCGTGGATGGCTTTGAAGTGGCCAGCCGCGAACGCGTACTAGACTTGGTATTTAAATTGACTAAACACAGTGGAGACAGAGGCAATGACAGCAGCATATAATTCAATGAGTAATAGAATACAGACAAGAACAGTCAGCGTTACCTCAGGTAAAGGGGGCGTTGGTAAAACCACACTGACGGTCAATCTGGCGCAAACCTTAGCGGAGATGGGTAAGAAGGTCTTGATCCTCGATGGCGACATCGGGCTCGCGAACATTGATATTTTTCTTGGTATCCGGCCCCAGAAAACCTTAGATGACTTCTTTAATGGCGATGAGACCTTAGAAAACATCCTTGTGAAGGTGCAGAAGAACATTCATGTTCTACCCAGCGCCAGTGGGTTAACAGACCTGCAAAGTATTGATGTCTACAAGCGCAAGATGCTGATGGATGAAGTCTCCATGCTCGACAACACCTATGATTTTCTTTTGGTGGATACCGCCTCTGGAATTGACGAGAATGTTCAGTACCTCAACAGTACCGTGCAAGATGTCTTGGTCGTGATCACGCCGGAGCCAGCCTCTATGACTGACGCTTATGCTCTTATCAAGTTATTGAATCAGAATAAAAAAGTCTGTCGTTTTTCCATGGTGGCGAACAAAGTCTTGGGAGAAAAAGAGGCCAAAGATATTTATCGACGAATGGAGAGAGTCACCAGTCGATTTTTAAACATCAGTCTTAATTATGTCGGATACATTCCTTTCGATCCCAAATTGAGACAACTCTCCGACCAAAATATAGTAAATCGAGCAAGACCTAGTGCTGCCTCGTCTATCGCCTTGAAAAGAATAGCGGATTCAGTGATCGGAGAGCAGGAACTAGGCGAAATCAATGGGAGTTTGCAGTTCTTTTGGAACCAACTGCTAGACGTTGCTTAAGATATGGACTTTTGAGAGTCGTGCTTTTTTGATATTATTATGAATGAGGGATCACATATGTCGAACGCGCTATTGAAAAAATACAAAGAGTCACCGAACGCTCTCACACATGAGCAGAAAGACAAACTGATTATGGAGTACGCTCCATTGATCAAGTTTATTGCTCAGAAAATAGCTATGCGACTGCCTTCTAATATCGAGCTCGACGATTTAATCTCCAGTGGAGTGATTGGGCTCATGGATGCTTTAGAGAAGTATGATCCGACTCGAGACAATAAGTTCAAGACTTATGCGGAATTTCGTATTCGAGGAGCCATCCTAGATGAGTTGCGCGCCCAAGATTGGGTGCCGCGGTCAGTGCGCGACAAATCGAAGCTTCTCGATCGCACCATTGTGAAGCTGGAGTCTGAACTGGGGCGTTCACCTGAAGATTTAGAAATTGCCGATCGGCTTGGCATCAACCTCGAAGAACTTTACGATCTAATGAACCAAGTCAAGCCGGTGAGTGTGCTGTCTATCGATGAGCAGCCGACGTTCAGCAGTGTCGACAAAAAGTCCATTTTAAACATTCTCGATGGTTGCAAACTCAACAATCCCCATAGTCAGCTCAACGTCAAATTTGTTAAAGATGTGGTGACGGGAGCCATTGAAGAGTTACCAGAGCGTCAGCGTTTAGTGCTCTCTCTTTACTATTACGAGGATCTTAATTTGAAAGAGATTGGCCGAGTTCTGCGAGTGACCGAGTCTCGCGTGTCACAGTTGCATGCCCATGCGATTGCTCGTTTGCGAGCCAAGTTGCAGGCCACCCTAGAGCAAACCGACACGTCCAAGGCTTCTTAAAACCTTTTCGGTTTAGAAAACTCAGGTTGGTAGCATTTCTTTTTTTATTTTCTTTAGGAGACGGGCTTCCATTTGACGAACGGCCTCTCTGGAGACCCCCCATTCGTCACCGATCTCTTGTAGCTTCATTGGTTCGTCATCCAGCAGGCGATTTTTCAGGATGTACATTTCTTTTTCAGAAAATTGTTCTTTTAGTTTCTCTAGCACCGAATGGAGTTGTACTTTCATTTCGTTTTCGATGAGCTGTTCTGTAACATCCGCGTCGTCGCCGGCTTCAAAGTCCAAAAGGCTTGAGCCACCATCTTCACCCACCGGAAGATCAAGGCTAATGTCTTTTCCGCTCATGCGCTTTTCCATAAGCTTCACGTCTCTTTCGGGCACGCCGAGGCGGTCGCTCAGTAGTTTCACGGTGGGCTCAAGACCCATTTGGTCAATCTTGGCTTTCTCTTTTTCTAAATTATAAAATAACTTGCGCTGGTTGTGAGTTGTTCCAATCTTCACCATCGAGTGCTGTTTCATCAGGTAGTCTTGGATGTAGCCCTTGATCCACCAGACGGCGTAGGTAATCAGGCGGGCCCCTTTGTAGGGGTTGTACTCGCGCACGGCATGCATGAGTCCAACATTGCCCTCTTGAATAAGATCAATAAGCTTTGAGCCAAATTGCGAATACTCGGCGGCCACCTTGACCACAAAGCGCAGGTTTGATGTGACAAGTATTTCGGCGTCGGCCGGATCGTTGGTCTTGTGATAACGTTCCGCAATCTTCATTTCTTCTTCTTTTGAGAGAAGGGGATATTGTTGAATGGCTTTGATGTAGTGACTGAGCCCATCGCTGAGAGCGGGAAGCTTGGTTGGGCCTTGTGATGACTTCACCTCGTCATCAATGACCTCGGCCACATGCTTTTTCGCGGGCGTTATCTCAGGAATGACCTCAGCGGAGGCTTTAGGAGAACGGTTTTTTGTCTTCTTAGTGCGAGAAGCCATGGGGTCTTTACCCTAAGACTTTTTGCAACTTTTTCTCAATCGTGGATTTGACTTGGCCTTTGAAGGCACCCAGTAGCATCGGCAGGTCAACAACAATAGACACATCCGACTTGTCTCCAGACTCTTTTACGGCCATGTGAGCTTTGAATTTGCTCCCCTTTAAGTCTCCCGACAAGTTCGAGTCGTTAAAGTCAGTTTGAATGCTCGAATCGATTTTTTTGATACTTTCGTCATTGGAAAGAAATTCTTTCACTTTTTCGAAGGTTTCTTGGGCTTGCAACGGTGATTTATAATCAATATTTACTTTAGGCATAGCTCAGGAGAATAGAATGAAACTGTTGTTTTGTCCACCAAAAGTGGGTATTTATGGATATCAGTCAAGGAGTCGGCTATGGCCTTTGTTAGCGAATTGAAAAGAACCCATTACTGCGGACAAGTGAGTCTTGAGCAGCGTGACCAAACGGTCATTTTAATGGGCTGGGTCAATAATCGCCGAGATCACGGGGGCCTGGTTTTTGTGGATCTTCGAGATCGTGAGGGTGTGGTGCAAGTGGTATTGGACCCCGGCAAGGAGAAAACCGCGGTTGCAAAAAAGCTTCGTAATGAGTTTGTGATTGGTATCAAGGGCAAGGTGCTGGCCCGTCCTGATGGCATGGTCAACGACAAGATGAAGACTGGTGCCATTGAGATCGAGGTCGAAGAATGCGAAATTTTGGCCGAAGCGGAGACGCCTCCTTTTGTGATTGGAGACCCTAATGTGTCTGAGGCCGTTCGTCTCAAGTACCGCTATCTCTCATTGCGAAACCCAGAACTTCAACGATGCCTTAAATTGCGTCATGAGGTGACTAAGGTGGTGCGTGACGCCCTAACTGACGAAGGCTTTTGGGAGGTGGAAACTCCCATATTATACAAATCGACACCCGAGGGGGCTCGCGATTATTTGGTACCATCGCGAGTGAACCAAGGCGACTTCTACGCTCTCCCCCAAAGCCCCCAAACTTTAAAGCAGCTTCTTATGGTTGGGGGGATAGATCGATACTTTCAAATTGCGCGCTGTTTTCGAGATGAAGATCTGCGGGCGGATCGTCAGCCCGAGTTCTCTCAGATTGACCTTGAGATGACCTTTGTTGACGAAGATGACATTCGCACCTTGAACGAGAAGCTCTTGCGCACCATCTGGAAGCAAGTCAAGGGTGTCGACATCGAGCAAATTTCCACCATCGATTACAATGTGGCCATGGCCGAATACGGTTCGGACAAACCCGACTTGCGCAATCCCATGAAAATTGTGGAATGTACCGATCTTGTGGAGGGTTGTGGTTTTAAGGTGTTTGATTCCACCATCGCGAATGGGGGCGTGGTGCGCGCCTTGGGCCTGCCGGTCAAAGAGACTGTTTCGCGATCACAGATCGACAAGTGGATGAAAGTCATCAAGAGCGATGGGGCGGGTGGTATTGTTTGGATCAAAAAGGAGAACGGCGAGTACTTGTCTCCGGTGAACAAATTTTTATCGCAAGAGTTACTGGGTTCGATTTATGAGCGTGTCTGCCCCGAAGGCTATGGTACGGTTCTTATGGTTTCGGACACAGCCAATATTGTCAGTCGCTCGCTGGGCACCCTGCGTGGTTTGCTAGGTCAGCAGTTTGATCTTATCGACACATCAAAAGATGTGTTTTGCTGGGTGGTTAACTTTCCGCTGCTCGACTATGACGACAAAGAAAATCGTTGGGTGGCCTGCCATCATCCCTTCACCATGCCGAAAGAAGACCATGTCGAGGCTTTAAAGTCTGGAGACGCCAGTCAATTAGGTAAAGTGCAGGCGAAAGCTTACGACTTGGTTTGCAATGGTAACGAATTGGCCGGCGGCAGTATTCGTATTCATAATCAGGAAATTCAAAGCGCGATGTTCAAAGCTCTCGGCCTCACCGAAGAGCAAGCCAAACAAAAATTTGGTTATTTTGTGGAGGCATTGACCTACGGCACACCTCCCCACGGCGGTATAGCTTGGGGTCTCGACCGTTTGGTGATGATCTTAGCAGGTACTGATGCTATTCGCGACGTGATCGCGTATCCCAAAACAGCGAAAGCACAGTGCTTGATGTCGGAATCACCCTCGAAGGTTGATCCCCACCAACTGCTCGAGCTCGGCATAAAAGTGTTGGATAAGAAAAACACCTAATGTGAACGGGCTCCTGTCGACAGCCCTGTGATGTGAATCGCCATAAAATTGAGAGACTTCGGGGGTCCGGAGTTCTGTTCTTCCAAACTATGAATGGCCTTCGGGTAGATATTTTGGCACCACGATCCTCCGAGTATGGAAAGTGGTTAACTTCGAGACTCGAAAACGAACGACCTAAGCGCTAAGAAAAAGAGCCGTCCATGTCAGGGCGGCGGATGCTGCCTGTACATAAAGTACAGTTGTGCCGACAGTGCGCCAATCGAAGCCTCCGGCAACAAAGATGCAGCTCAAGAAAAAGACCTGCAGATGAAACGCAAAGTTTGCGTCCGGTTATACAAGCGACCACAGCAGACCGGCCACTAAAAAGCCACAGATAAAGACCCACGTCCAGTTTCTTTTGGTCCAAGAGCAATGAGTTTAGTTTTTCATACGATTCCTTTTCGGCAAGACCGCGCGACCGGCGGTGGACCTTATCACTATTTGGGGACCATGGACGGATCCATCACTTGGTGTAGAACTCATAACTCTTGATTTTTTTTCGGGGTTCCCGAACAATAATAGGAGTATAGAATTAGTTTTTCAGGGAGTCCCATTGAGCAGTTTTAATTTTAAGAGAGAGAGTCCTAGTGCTGAGTCACAAGTCATCTTTTTTGATGGCAGTATGGACGAAAATGCCAAACTCCCGACGTTCGACTCGTTAGTTCAAGCAAAGTCGTTGGTTTTTGATTTTGAAAATTGTGGGGTCATTAACTCCTCAGGCATCAAGACGTGGGTTAAATTAATGTATGAGTTGTCGGATCTCGAGGGTGTGAACATCACGCTGCGAAATTGCCAACCGCTCATATTGGATCAGATCAATATGATTGAAGGGTTTCTGCCACCCAATGGAACTGTCGAGTCAATTCATGTCAGACTGTTCTGTGAAAAGTGTGAAAAAGAGTTTAGCGTTCTGAAGAAGGTGGATCAGCTGCACGACGGACTGGGTGATGTGGTTGCTGACCTCAAGCAAGTCGATTGCGAGACCTTTCCTAAATGTAAGCAATTCATCAATCTCGACATGCATCCGGATAAGGCTCTGACTTTCATGCATAGAATGAAAAAGTGACAGTTTTAGTAGGCACAATCCAACACCCTACCAAAAAGACCGGCTTGGTTTTTCCTTTCCAGCCTAATTTATAGACTGAGGTCTAGTTCATTTTGAGACACATTCGCCGATAAGTATTCAGTAACCCAAGGAAGGGGGGACTTATGGATAAAGTCAATGGAACAAGCCCGCAGGGGATGCCGTTGTGGGAGCGTCAAAAGAGTCAAAGAGGTCACCACTCATCCGTGGATGGCGCACTCCAGGCCCACCGACAAAGAACCTCCGATCGGCACAACCGCGTGCAAGAGCGACTGAACCTAGTGCGTGGTATGCAAAGTGATTTCTTTCCAACACAGCAGAGACAAACTGAGGTCGCCGTGCGAAATGATATTTTTCAAAATCAAAACAATCCAGGAATGGCAATGCCACCTCCGGCTGCCATTCAAAATCTAGCGCCCCAAATTGAGCCGATGGCCATTGAAGCGGCAGCCATAAAAGACATGCCGTCTTTTAATCCCATGGAGATGGATGAAATATACAACGAAGCTTCATTGGCCTCGATTTCAGACAACGCCATTGGTTTGGTACAAAAAGAAATGGCCAATCCAGAAGAAGCGCCGATCGATGAAACTCCAAAAGGAAGCTACGTCGACTACACAGTATAAAGAAACAAGAAACAGCGACAGACTTCGAGAATCCAGGCGTCCCCCCGTCTGGATTTTTTTATGGACCTCGAAGTGACAGGGAACGCTATGAATCTGCGATCGCAAGACCTTGCTCTACCCAGAGGCTGGATAAAATTGCCTGCGCTCTCGGTCGATTTTGTGTTCTAAGACATCTTTTGTGAAGATGAGGCCATTTTTCTTTTTGAAACTTGGATCTGCGCTGCTCCAAGCATTAACCATATGAAAGAGTTGAGTAAAATTAACCACCGGTCCCATTGGCGTTGGTAGAATGGGCGGGATGTAGCGAGCGTAGTTCGCCAGAGCTTCGCGTAGCCGATCAGGAACACGAGCCACTCTGTGAAATCGGAAATAATTTTTTCTAAAGCCAACGGTTTGCCGAACTTTTTGATTGTCAATGGATGTGGTCTCGAACTGAAAGGAAAGTTGTAGGGCCAGCTCTTTAGGTTTACTGTACCAGTACTTTCGCGGAAGTGCGGTCTTCAAACAGCGATAGATATTGATGAGGGCATAGGCTCGCAACACGGGCGAGTGACTTGAGGCATCTATGACTTGCAATAGTTGCCCCTTCTCGTTGATTCTAATTTTAATCCAAAAAGACCCACTGATTCGATGTTCCCAGAGTTCTTTTGGATAGAGGATGTGTCGGTTAAGACGTTGCGCCAGTGCTTCAAAAAATGAGTGGTTCTCGCTGTATTCGGAAAGCCCTAGACCATTGAGTGTGCTCATCACGGGGTTATCGCTCCATTCATTTTCGTTCTTGGCGAGGTGAGACTGCCACGAGCCAGGCGATTGTGTTTTGGGATAAAAGCCGGTGTGTTTGATTTCTGCTGGCTTCTTATTTGGCTTGGTGAAAGGAGGCTGTTGTTTGTGGTTTTGAGCACGCCCATGCAGCCGGAGTATTGACTTCAACTTTTTAGGCTTTGATAGCTTGAGCTGTTGCTCTGGTTGCAGAAGCTCGATAAGTGGCGTTTGTGGCGGCCGTTCAGGAAGCACGCCGACATTCAAAAGAATACCGGCGGCAATGCCGTGCAGAAGAATTGAAAGAAGATGGGCCCAATGAGCTTTTTGAAACACTCTCTAGGTATGACGAAGGAATCGGATGGTCGCAAACCAGCATTGTTGAATGGTGAGATTTCTTAACTCAGCAACTCTTTTTTGAACAGTTGCCGTCAGATGCATCTTAGTTGCGGATTGTTTCTAGAAGTAAACCGAAGCTTTCATGAGAGGTGATTTTGCAAATCTCTTGCACGCCTTTGTTCTGTCGATCTTCGTTGAGCACCACCAGGTGGTCGACACTCATTTGGATCAACTGTCGGATGGAGTGTAGGCTCCATTGCGGAGCGCCCATCTGCACCAGCATTTCGAGCCGAAGCAAGGCTTGTTTGGCAGATTGGGCGTGCATCGTGCCCATCGATCCTGAGTGTCCAGTGGCCAAGGCTTGTAGCAAGTCTTTGGCTTCTTTGCCCCGGACCTCACCGATCACTATCCGATCGGGACGCATGCGGAGGGCTTGTTTGACCAAGTCCTCCATAGTGATGACGGAAAGGGTTTCTGGACAGATCTCGCGAGACAAAAGTTTACAGGCCAGAGGGTCGTGAATTTGTATTTCATCGGTGTCTTCGATCACAACCAGGCGTTGGGGCTGTGGCATATGTCCAAGCAAAGCATTGAGAAAGGTGGTTTTGCCAGAGCCGGTGGGACCGATCACTAAAAAGTTACTTTTCTCGCTGATCATCTGCTGAAGATATTCATACTGTTTGTCATTGATAAATCCAGACTGTTTCATTTCTTGCAGTTTGAAGACCTTCTGATTGTGACGCCGTAGAGTCAGAACGGGGTAAGGAGTTATGGGGGGAATCACCATATGCAGTCGAAAGGAGTCGACCTTCCCATTGGCAAAGGGGTCACGGTGATTGATTAAGACACCCGCTTCTCGACTGATTCGCTCCACGAAGTTTTGGAAGGAGCGCTCAGTCTGGAAACAGTCATCGTGTCTCGCCAGCCCCTGTGGCGACTCATAATAGATATGATCTGGTCCTTGGATGATAATATCGAAGATGTCTTCGCGTTGTAAGAGAGGCTGGAGAGGTCCCCAGCCGAACAGTTCATCGTGAATACGCTTTTGCAAGGACGTTGCAAAGTCCTGGGTTTTTTGTTGCACGAGGTGTTGAAAGCTCAGGTCTGCCTTGCCACCGACGAGGTGCTGATTCCCTTTAAGAGGCTGATACTCGGCATACAGTGCGGTTATGGTTTCGTGGAGACTATCTGTCATAAAACCGGGGAACCATTATGAAAACGAGTTCGTAGTCATCGCGGTAGATCTGTCCGTTGGCGAAAAGAGGACTGAGTAGCGGAATGTTTTGTAGCCAGGGTAGTCCGGACCGACTGTTTTGGTAAGACTGTTGTAAAAAACCTGAGATCAAAAAAGGACGGGGTGATTTCATGTTGATTTGAGTTTTGACCAAGCTGCGAGTGATAGCGGGAACGCCCTCGTTGGATTGAGTTTGATCGAGTGCTGAGAATTCAAGATCAATGTTTATCCTCAGGTTTTTTTGAGCGTTGGCGATGGGAGTTGTTTTCAAGAACAATCCATACTGCTTCCATTGCACATTGTTGTTGAACTGGGTGCTGGTTTTGATCGGGAACTCTCCGCCGGAATGAAATTCGGCGGTGTGTCCGGATTCGGTCATTAGTGTGGGGGTGGCCAGTGTCTGTCCCTGCCCCTGAGACTCGAGAGCTTGTAAGCTCAGGTTGAGTTGTTGCCAGTTCCATTGATCGCCGGGGATAAGGGCGGCTCCAAACTCCGAAGGCCACCGAATGCCCCATTGCCTGATAAAGCTTTTTTTCACGTGGGCAATAATCATTTTGATCTGCAAGACAGGTTTCTGGGTCAAAGCTTTGTCATCGATAGACACTTGAACTCCATAGGGGCGCAAGAATTTTTTGTATTGTGAAAGGTTTACTTTTTCACTGGGACCCACTTTGTATTGCCAGTAGGGCTGGGTGGATAGTTGACCTTTCGCTAACATGTTTTTAACGAGCATGTCGTCGATAAAGCGGCGAATGTTCTCGAGCAGCTGTGGCTCTAGGGCGGCTGCCATTCGAAATTCGGATTCCTCGGACATGTGGGTGTTCATGTCCAGAAAGTCTTGGATTCTCAGGAGGCGCCCTTTGACGACCGGCTCCTTGGAGGCGACTTCGAGTTCGGGACCACGCTTACCTTGTTGCCACTGTTGCAGTTGCTTTAAGGTGCTGAAGTGCTTTTTGTGCAGTATTTTCACTTGATGTTTCTCTGATCCAAGCTGCACATTGGTTTCACCCAGTTTTTTTGCACTCAATATGAGTTCGTGGCCCTGGTCGATGATTCGTAGCAAGCCTTTTTTTTGAATACGAAGCGATTCAGTGTTGCCAGCAGAGGGAAGAGTGAGAGATTCGCCAATTCCCAAGTAGTGGGTTTCGGCTTGGAGGCTGAGTGGATGGGTCATAAATAAAAACAAGATCAGGTTTTTCATGACCGCTAAAGCGTGCAAGCTTCGGACTTATTCCGACGCCCATAGCGGGCGCCTCCGGATGATCTATACGCAACGCGGACTTTTTGTCCGAGGCTCGGTCGAGTGGCCTAGGGGCGCGGGAAAGTGAGGGTGAGGCTGAACTCTTGGTTTTGGGTGTCGATAGTGATTTGTCCGGCAAAGAGGTTGATGATCGTCTGGATGACGGCCAGTCCGAGGCCGGTCCCTCCCGAATGATTTAATATGTTCTCGGAGGTCGAAAATGCCGTGAGCAGTTGCTCCGGTGTTTTTGTTAAAGGTTTGGATAATTTGTTTTTTGCCACCAGCGACCAGGTGTCGGCCGTCTCACTGAGAGTGATCTGAACTTTTTGCGATGCTTGCCCGTGAGCGAGGCAATTGTGCAGTAACTTTTTAAGTATGATCGAGGCATACTTTTCGTTGATTTTTTGTACGAAAGGTGTGGGGCCATGAACTTCTAGGTCCATCTGTTTTTCGCCAAAGCCTTGTTTGAGCTCGGACCACTGTTGCTGTAGAGTCTCCGCCAGATTGATCTCGCTGAGTTCCAAATTTTGATTGTTTGTTTGTATTTTGGTGATCAAAAGGGTGTCGTTGATTAGGTCTTGCAAACGTTGGGTGTTTTTTAGAATTTTATCGACGTAAAGGCTGAGTTCCGCAGATAAGGACTCTTCTTTGAGTAATTGCACGAAACTAAAAATACCAGTGAGTGGCGTTTTAAGTTCATGGTTCACGAGAAGCATAAAGTCCGTTTTGAGCTTGTCTAAGCTTTTGAGTTGCTCATTGGCTTTTTGCAGTTCTTGGTTTTGTTGTGAAATAGTGCCTTTCATTTCAAAAACTTCGAGAGCCTGTTGCGTTGTGCTTAAAAACTCTTCAGGTTCCCAGGGCTTGGTAATGTATCGGTAAATTTGGCCTTGGTTTATTGCATTGATCACGGACTCCAGGTCCGTGTACCCGGTCAGAAGGATGCGAATGGCTTCGGGCTGAATCTCTTTGGCCTGCATAAAGAACTCCACACCTGTCATCTCGGGCATTTTCTGATCGCTAATAATGAGCGAGAACTTGTGATCCTTCAGGGCGCTCAGGGCTTCGACTCCTGAGCTGGCGGTCACCACCTGGTGTTTTTTGCGTAACAACCTTTCCAGGGCTTCAAGGTTGTGGGATTCATCGTCAATACAGAGAACTTTGTGCTTCATGCCTCTATTGTCTATCGACGCCGAGGGAATTGCAAAAGTCGTTTTGTGAAACTGTACTTTTCTTGCAAAATTAATGTGGTAGGATTCTAGAGATGGATCTCCGAAAAATATTAAAAACAGTTTTAGTCTTCACTTTTCCACTCTTGTTGGTCGGTTTGCTCGGCTGGGGGCTTGGTCATGAGAAAGACTTTTTTGTTGTGCGAGATCTCGAAGTGGAAATGAGTTTTCGTGAGAACCAAGAGGCTTTGCTTGTCGCTTTAAAGCCCGACATTCAAAAAAGCTTTCAAAGCTTAAAGGGGCAAAACATCTGGACGGTGAGTTTGTCGCGGTTTCGCAGTGAACTTTTGAACAATCCCTGGGTGAAAGAGGTGGAACTCAGTCGAAGATTTCCTGGAGCGATCTTTTCTCGAGTCCATTTTAATCAGGTGTCTCTCTTGTTTGCTGACAAAAAAAATCGACTTTTTCCAGTCTTGGAAAATGGCACCAAGATGCCGAGAATAAAGGCCAATGTCACCCCGGTGGCGCCCTTGTTGCGTAACAATAATATCTTTCGTGATCCCGCTCGATTGCAAAATGTGTTGTCACTTTATGAGCAAGTTCCAGCCATCGGCGCTTTTAAAAAGGGAAATATCGCTTTGGTCGATCACAACTCGGTTTCTGGATTAACTTTGCATTTGATCAAGAGTGATGTGATTGTTCATCTCGGTGATCAAAATATCCAGACTAAAGCCTTGCAAGTTTTGCGGGTGATAGACTACTTGGAAAGTCAAAAGCATAAGGCTCGCGTCATTGATGCTAGCTTCACAAAAAAAGTTCTTGTCAGACCGCGTAAGCGTTCCTAAGCTTAGAGTATGGACCTATTGACAGTCTGGTCCAGTATGTTTTTTAGCAAACTACTAAAGGTTGATTAATGCGAGACAACAGAAATCAAATGATTGCAGCTTTGGACATTGGTTCGACTAAGGTAGTGGTAGCTATTGCCACTTACGGACAGGGCGAGGTTGAGGTTATTGGTGTTGGTAAGTCCGAGAACAACGGCGTTCGCCAAGGTCAAATTGTCAATATGGCCGAAACGGCACAAGCAATCATGGAAGCGAAAGAAGAAGCCGAGTTGATGGCGGGCGTGAAGCTTTCACAGGTCTATCTGTCTGTTGGTGGTCAAGGGGTCAAGGCGATTGCCTCCCGTGGCTTAGTGCCGGTGAGTGGTAAAGAAATCTCTAAAAGTGATATCGGCCGGGTGTTAGAAGTTGCCAGAGCTATTCATATTCCAGAAGAAAGTCGTATTCTGCATGCCTTGGCCCAATCCTTTACCGTGGATGGACAGGGTGGGATTGAAACGCCCATATCAATGAAGGGTGTTCGCCTCGAGGTGGATGCGCAATTGATTACTATTTCTGAAAAATGCCTAAGTAACCTTTTGGCCTGCGTGCAAAAAACAGGGCTGAAGGTCAAGCAGGTGGTTCTCGATCAGTACGCCTCGACATTGGCCACCGTACAAGAAGATGAAAAAGAGATAGGTGTTGCTGTTGTTGAAATTGGTGGTGGAACCTGCGAGGTGGTTGTCTACAAAGACTCATGCATCACTCACGTGGGTAGCATACCCGTGGGTGGACTCAACTTTACTCAAGATGTAGCCGTAGGCTTAAGAACCCCAATCGGCAGTGCTGAGGTGGTCAAAAAGAAGTATGGAACCGCTCTGGTTGATATGGTCGGTGAAGACGAGCAGATTGATGTTCAAGGTTTGGGAGAACGCAAGTCTCGCCAGGTTTCCCGAATCGAGCTCAGCCGCATATTAGAGGCTCGTGCCGAAGAAACTCTTTCGCTGATATTCAATCAGTTGAGTGATTGGGATGTTTTAAAAGATTTAGGGGCGGGTGTTATTCTGACCGGCGGCGGCAGTCTGTTGCAGGGGTTGGTAGAACTGGCGGAGTTTACGTTTGATGTTCCCGTTCGTCGCGGAGTGCCTCGTAATGTGATTGGAATGCGTGAGGCCTACAACAGTCCCGTTTTCTCAACCGCGATTGGCACCTTACTTTTTGGCTGTGAGCAAGAGTTTGCTCCAAACATAAAGTCGAGAACAACAAATATTATGACAAAAAAAACAAGTGGAACATGGGATCAAGTCAGAAACTTTATGAGTAAGGCCTTATCCATTTAATCCGGGGGAAATCTATGTTTGAACTAGAAGAAAAAACTGATATCGGCGCTAACATTAAAGTTGTTGGCATTGGCGGCGGCGGTAACAATGCTGTCACCACCATGATCGAAGGTGGCTTGACCGGTGTCGAGTTCATTGTTGCGAACACAGACTCTCAAGCTTTGGACCCTCATAAAGCGACGAAAAAGATTCAAGTTGGCCGAGAGTTAACAAAAGGCCTCGGAGCCGGTGCCAATCCTGAGATTGGTAAGCGCGCGGCCATCGAATCGTACAATGAAATTGTCGAAGCTCTTGAGGGAGCAGACATGGTTTTCGTCACCGCCGGTATGGGTGGTGGAACGGGCACCGGAGGCGCGCCGATTGTTGCCAAGATTGCAAAAGAGTTGGGTGCCTTGACGATTGGTGTTGTGACAAAGCCTTTCTCTTTCGAGGGCAAGAAGCGCATGCGCCATGCCCATGCAGGGATTCAAGAGTTACAAGAAAACGTCGATACCCTTATTGTTATTCCAAACCAAAAGCTATTGTCGATTTCCAGCGAAAAGACCCCTCTTCTCGAGACCTTTAAGAAAGCCGATGAAGTGCTGTTGCAGGCTGTAAAGGGGATCTCCGATCTTATTAACATCCGCGGTCTGATCAACCTGGATTTTGCAGATATTAGAACCGTGATGTCAGCGCAAGGTATGGCCATTATGGGCACGGCCACGGCCGACGGCGACAACCGGTCCATCGAAGCGGCCACTTCAAGTATATCATCGCCTCTTTTAGAGAACATCTCCATTGAAGGGGCCACGGGTATCATTATTAATGTCACTGGTGGTAGTGGTTTGAGTTTGTACGAGGTCAATGAAGCATCGACCTTGATCACCGAGGCCGCTCATGAAGATGCGGAAATCATTTTTGGTGCGGTTATTGATGAGAACATGGGTGAATCGGTTCGTGTGACGGTGATTGCCACAGGCTTCACCCAAAACTTGATGGCCAACCCTCAGACGCGACCATCCACTCACGAGCAGATGCAGATCATGCAGCGCCAAATGCAAGTGGCGCGGCAGACGATGAACCGCGAAGCTCAGCAGATGCAGTACCAGCAGCCCGCTCAGTATGTGATGCCACCGGTTCCTCAACCTCAGTATGCTCCGGAGCCTCCGACAGCCCCGACTGAAAACGTGGCCTTGCCAGATCTTCCGCCTATTCCAGACACTCCACCGACCTATGAGACTCGAGTTGATGACCGTGCCCTTGCTCAAGAGAGTCGGCCAGTGCAAGAGACCAGTGCGCCATCCATTGATGCTTCCGAGCCTGTTAGAGAGAGCAGCAGCCGCGCTCAAGAGCAGGTCTTCACTCCTCCTCCGGCCGCTCCAATGACTGAGAGCAAACCTTTGCCACGGGACATATTGATGGCCAAGGCTCGTGCCTACAAAGAACAGGCCGCTCATCAGGCGCGCCAAGCCACCCCCGAGCAACTATCCATGGAAGTTGAAAATGGAGAAAAAGAAGAGAATGTGGATCGCCCTCTCAACCAAAATGATTTGGAAGTGCCAACTTATCTACGTCGTCAGCAAAGCAGTGCCGATGAAATGGATGGTTGATTGATTTCTCGAGACTGTTGATGTCATTTAAAGCCTGGTTTATTTCAGACTTACATATTCAAGATGAAGACGAGAGCAATAGCCAAAAGCTATTGCTCTTTTTGCATTCGCTTGAGAATCAGTCGAGGCCGGGCACGCACTTGTTTTTAGTGGGAGACATTTTTGATCTTTGGATCGAAAAGCACAGTTATTTTATTGAAAAATATCCAAAAATTGTAAATGCTATAAGAGTCTTGGTTGCTCGGGGAATCGAAGTTCATTACTTCGAGGGTAACCACGACTTATACTTGAGAAAGTTTTGGCAACAGGAAGTTGGGGTTAAGGTCCATGACGGGCCTGAGTTTTTTAATCTTGGCTCTGTCAAAATTCGCGTGGAACATGGCGACTTGATGAACCCCGATGATAAGGGCTACCTGTTTCTTAAAAAGGTACTACAGTCAGCTCCAGTGAAGCTGATTGCACAGAAACTTCCCAGCTCCGGCGTGCGGTGGATTGGAGAGCGGGCCAGTCGAGCCAGCCGACACTACACTTCCAATCAAAAAAAACTGGATGCGAATCATATTAAACGCTTTATGCATCGCTATGCCGATGAGGTCGTGCATGAGCCCCCTGTGGACTATCTTATCTCTGGACACACCCATCTAAGGGATGTTTATGAGATGGATCGAGAAGGGGATCAAGTTTTTTCCATAAATTTAGGAAGTTGGTTTGACGATCAAAAAGCCCTGCTTATTGATGGTGATGGGTACCAATTTGTTAATGTCGGTGACGACCCTTCTTGAGGATCTACTTATTTGAAGCCGGCAGGCGACGTTGTAACTTCATTTCTTTAGTTCGCCACACCTTCATACTGTAGTTGTTACCGCTGTAGCACATCTTTCTGAGTAGCGATGTGGCTAGGGAGTCGCAGCCAAAAATAGCTTGTTTGGATTCGCAGATGCTTGTCGCGTCTTGATTTATTATTCCGTGGGCCTTCAAGTGCTTGATCTGACAGCCGACGATTTGCTGCCCAATGTTCGTAATGGTTTCGTGTTCTAGAGGGCTGCACTGGTTGCGTTGGCAAGCGGTTTTAAGCATAGAAAAGTATTGATCTTCTGAATCAAAGCGCCCCAGGTTCATGGCATTTACAATTCGAACGAGCTTATCCGTATAAATGGAGGTGTGTTTGTCGTTTATGGAATCTTTGGTAAATCCCAAAGAAGACACAAAAATCGTAATAGAGAAGAGGAGCGCATTTTTCATATTTGTTCTATCGGACTGTCTCATAATGATCTCAACTGCCCTGAGGTCTAGAAACGGAGGTGGCTGTACTTGAATGTGTGATGGTCTGGAATCTGGTCTTTGATCGTAGATAGGATCGACGAGGACCCACCGATAAGGAGGGGACTGAGGTTTGGTCCACAACGAGGAGACTCTGTGTCTTTTGACTATGATGAAATTAAAAAAGGTGAAGAGGGTGGCTCTCATTGGGCGACTTATTCGGACCTATTTATGGTTCTCTCCCTAGTCTTTTTGCTTCTTTACGTTGTCGCCAGTGTTCGTTCAGGAACCAGTCACGTCAAGAGTCACGCGGAATATCAAAAGATAGTCAGAGAGCGGGATGCTCTTCTAGAAGAAATTCGGGTCTATAATACCATGAAAGATGACTACTTGAGCCGTTCGAATCAGTCGGAGCAAGCGAACTACGAAGAGTTGATGAGTAAACTCGATCTTCTGCAGGAAGATGCGAAGCGAGAAAAAGACGAGTTACGACAGGCTGCTGAAGAGAATGAAAAGAAAGAGATCGCTCTCAATAAATATCAAAGGATGATAAGAAATATTATCAACTCGAATATTTTATCTAGCGTGAGTATCGAGCGCAGAAACCAGACCATAAAAAAGAACTTCAAAACCATTGATCAACAACAGGGGCAAATCCAAGATCTCGAGAGCACCGTGGTTAGAAAGCAAAAAGAGATTAAGAAAATCAACGGAAAAATCACTCGCTTGAATTCATCGTTGACTCAAAAGATCAAACAATTGAGAAAGTCGTACAAGCAAAGAAAAATTTCAAAGAAAAAGATGCAGGCTCAAGTCAAGCGGCTGAAAATGGCAAATAGTCAGAGAATCAAGAAATTAAAGCAGAAAAATCAGGTGGCTGCTCAAATTATAGAGCAGAGTAAGGAAAAGATCGAGAGGGTCAGTCAGAACCTGGCGCAGGCAGAGAGAACGATTGCTTCGCAAAAGTCAGACATTGCAACACTGGTTTCTGAGAAGCATGACGTGACTCAGAAAATATCGAACCTTCGGCAATCCTTTCAGGCGAAGATGGCTAAAGAGAAACAAGCCTTCCAATCCAAGTTACAAAAGCAGCAATTGTCGGCTCGAGCCAAAGCGGCTCAACAAAAAGAGTTTCAAAAGCAAGTGCAACAAAGAGAGGCCCGATTGGCTAATGAGATTCAAAAAATGGAGTCCAAGGCGCAAGATCTGCAAGGACGTCTTGAGCAGACCCAGCAAGCCCAGGCCCAGGCCGAGGCAAAGTCTCAGGCGCTGGCCTCCCAAAATGCCAACCTCAAGGGGCAGCGTCAGCAACTGTCTTCTGATTTAAAGCGTATGAAAGAGCTGGCCAACGCCAAGAAAAAGCTAATTGATGATATGAAAAAGAACCTGCAGCGTTCTGGGTTGAAGGCGCAGGTTGATGAGAAATCTGGCGAAGTCGTGATCGAGTTCGGTGATGAGTACTTCGATACGGGCAAAGCCAATGTAAAGCCTGGCATGGAGCGGGTTCTCAAAAAGTTCATGCCGGCCTACTCGAAAACACTTTTCTCTGACAAAAAGGCCGCCAGCCAGATCAAATCCATTGAAATTATCGGTTATGCTTCGCCAACCTATCAAGGGAAATATGTCAATCCAGTCAGCCTAACAGCCGACAATAAAGAGGCAGTTAACTACAATCTTGATCTGAGTTACTACCGTGCCCGGTCTATATTTGATTACATTTTTGATACCGAGAAAATGCGCTATCCCCATCAGGAAGACATCCTCCCGATGGTGAAGGTTACTGGGCGAAGCTTTCTTGCCGAGGGCGTCGACAAAAGGCAAGTGGCTAATATGAGTCACAAACAATATTGTAAAAAGTTTGACTGCAAAAAATCACAGCGAGTGGTCATAAAATTTAACATGGAAAACTAAAAGGAGATCTCAATGGAAACCCCAGCGATCGATCCAGCAACAGTAACAGAAACCGTCGTGGCAGAAATGACACTCCTCGAATCGCTCTTAAATTTTGCCACCTATTGGTTGATTCCGACAATGACAATTCTCTTTGTAGGAGCCGTTATTCTTCGCGGTCTTATTTACTACACCGTCCGTCGTCAAGATTGGTTTGCTAAAGAGTTTGAGAAGCGTGTCGACCACTTTCTCGATGAAAGAAATCCAGCATCAACTGTGTCTTTTTATATGATCGTGAAACGCTTGATGGAGAAAACTTATTATGAGCTTTTTCGAGTCCGATATGCCATGAAACGTCGAAAACCAGATTTTGTTATGACGGTGGGCGATCGCTTGTTCCTGGTCAAGCAGGGGGCTGCTTTTTTCGTTCATGATATTTTAAAGCCTCTTAGACATATTAAGTTTAATGACTCCAATCATCCTAAGTTAATGAGCATCACCAAAAAGGCTTTTGCCCGGAACCCTAGTTTTAGCAAAGTTTTAGGTCTTTTCCCGAGTTCTCGGATCAATGATGTGATCAATATTCTACCCGGCGTTTTTATCGTATTGGGGGTTTTCGGAACTTTTTTAGGGATCATGAAGGCTCTTCCACTGCTAGGAACGATGGATCTCGGAAACATTGATGCGGCCAACAAAATAATGGATGAATTTCTCTTTAAAATTTCCTTCTCAATGAGCACATCTTTAGTAGGGATCGTACTTTCTGTAGTCATGTCGTTCTTTAATGCCGCCATGGCTCCGGAGAAGGTGTTTGTTTCAGCCGTGGATCGTCTGGAAGCGGCTTTGGATGCTCTTTGGCACCTGAGCTCCGACAACGAATTGCCTGAGCAGATTGATGGCTTCGACGAAAATAGGAACCCTGATGAGGTCCTAGCCGAACAAGCTCTCAGCGAAGACGTGGTGCTCGGTAAAAAGCAACGCAAACTCACTCGGGTCTCGTAGCTCGCAACCTGCGAACCCATCGATTCTCCTTGTAGCCAGCCTTTGTGCTGGCTATTTGTGTCTTATGGCATCGACTTCTGTCTAGTCTTTGCAAAAAGTTTTCTAAAACATTAAAAAAATCAAATAATTACACCGAAAAGGAGTGTGGAATAGGTGACGCAGATATGGTGTTTAAACATTTTTTTGTTAAATACAAAATGGACGATAAAGAGAAAGAGGCTTATCTCAAAGCCGAGTCTTTTGTTGTTGGTCGATCGGCCGAATGCGATATTCCAATATCTTCTCACATCCTCAGTCGCCAGCATGTCCGCGTCGAGTTCAAGCGTGATCGTATTTATGTCACTGACCTCGGTTCAACCAATGGAACTTATCTCAACGGTCATCAATTAAAACCCAATGTGGCTTTTGAATACATTGAGGGCAACGAACTCTTTTTGGGCGCAAAAAAAGAATGCCGATTTGAAATCAAGGCCATTGTGCAAAGAGAAGAACTGGAAAGCTCAGAAGATCGTTTGCTCGGTCTCGAGCGCCCTTTGACAAACCCACCTCAGAAAGACCGTGCGGCTGCCGCTAAACCTTCGGCGCCACAGCCTAAGAAGAAGGCAAAGGTTCAGCAGCCATCAAAATCCAGTGCTCCAGCAAAAGTGCTGCGTTCGCCAAATGTCGACGATTCCAATGGTAAGTGGGGCAAGTTACCGCTTTGGGGAGGCTCGAAACAATCCCCGGATGGTCAGAATAAGCATGACAACGAAGTGTTGCATGCCCAGAAAAAAGCAGAGGCGATTCTTCAGAAGGCGAAAAGGGAAATCGAAATTCAAAAATCTCTGGTCCAAAAAGAAATGTTTATTCTGACCAAAGAAAAAAAAGATCAGGCGGAGTCCATCGTGCAAGAGGCTCAACGCAAAGCCGAGGACCTTCATCGTCAAGGCGACGAAGAACTCGAGCGAACTCGAAAAGCGGCTCATGAAGAGTTCGACAGCATAATTGCGGAGGCCGTCAGCAAAAAAGAGCGATTGGTTGAAGAGTCTGAAACCATCGAGCAAACTTTGGCTTCACGAAGGCAAGAAGTGGAAGCCCTCAATGATTCGATCGCTCAACTTAAAAAAGATCATGAACTCAACCTAACCACGACGTCAGATTCAAGAGCTTCGGCTATCGAGGCCCAGAAAAAGCAGCAGGACTTAATCGGTGAAGTTGCCGATTTAGAGAAGCGTGCCTCAGCGGCGTTGTCTGTCCTCGAGGTGAGAGTTCCCGAGCTAGAGTCAAAACAGGCGACTCTCGAGGAAAGTGTTGCAAACTTAGACCGTGACATTCGAGAAAGAAAAGCCACGGTCGAACATCTTGAAAAAGAGAGTCTTGCTCAGCGAAAAGAGCACGATGCTAATGTTGCACAAGCCAAGGCGTCGGCATTGGAGCTTGAATCCCTACGAGACAAGGTTTCTCTAGCGAAAGACGAACTGCAGAAAACCACCATTCTCAATGAAGAGCGACAGGCCCAGATGGAGCGCGATGAGAAATCGCAGCAACAACGGTTAGCGGAGGCGAGTCGAGAATCGGCAAACAGTATCGAGAAACTGCGACAGCGGGCTGAAAAAGAAATTTCGGTGAACATTGCTAAAGCAAAAGAGAAAGCGCTTTCCATGGTCGCCGATGCCCAGCAGGAGAAAGAGAGTCTTGTTAGAGAGATGAAGGCCTTGCAACAAGAAACCCAAGACGAAGCGAACAGGGCCATCGACAAGGCAACAGCTCAGGCTCAAAGACTCAACGAAGAAGCCCTTGAGGTTTCAGCGTCCCTCAAGGCGGCGGCAGAACAAGAGTGTGAGGCCAAGCGCCAATTGCTGTCCAAAGAAGAAAAACAGCTCCGCCGAGAATGGGAGAAAGAGGGGGCCTCTCTGTTATCTGAGTCCCAAGCCGAGGCTCAAGAGATTATTAATCAGGCGAAACAAGAAGCGCAAAAGAGTGTCGATGAAGCCCATCTTATTGCACAAGCGGAGGTTAAAGAAGCGAGAAAGAAAGCCTCTGACATTAAAGATAGCTCGCAAGCTGAGTTTGATAAAATTTGCCAAGAAGTCAAAGCTCAGGCAGAAGCCGAGAAAGCAAGGGTAATGGACAAGGCTCAGCGAGAGGCCGCCAAGATTGTTCAGAAGGCCAAGAAAACGGGAGATCGCGACCTTGCCACACTTCACGCTGATATAAAAAAAACAAAGCAACAAACAGAAGAAGAAATTCGAGGTTTGCGGACTCAGGCCCTAGCCAGTATTGAAAAACAGCGACAGAGTTTTGAGAAAGAGCTAAAAGAAAGATACCGAGTGCAGGCGATTCAGTTAAAGAAAGAACTGCACGATGTTCTGCGCGTGAGAATGACACCCTACTTAAAAGACCAGGAGGCTCTTGATGTGGTGGGGACTATGTTTGAACGTTCGATCAATGCCATTGTATTGGAAGAGGTTGACGAAGACCTTTACCGCGTTGACAATTATTCTGACATTGACCCCAGCCTGGCCCAATCCAAAGTTAAAAAGTTTTACGTCTACGGCGTTCTGGGCTTTATTGCCCTTCTTTTATTCTTCATTTACCTCCCTTCGATGAAAAAGGTGGCGAAAGACTCGGGTCGCAACATCGCGACTCAAGCCGACAAAGACGCCAAACAGAAGATGGCCCAGAAGCAAAAAGAGAATTCTTACAAAAAAGAGTTCCGCCCCAAACAAGTGGACAAGTATTTTGACACCTACACTGAGAGGGTGATGTACACCACCGGCTATGTGCAAGTTGAGCTCGATAGTGAGTATCGTAAACAGTGGATTCTCGCCCTGCAGGACTACTTTGCCAACGAACTTCGACTCAACGAGACTCAGCTGGTTCCTTTTATTGCTCGAGAAGCCACCTTGATTCGCGAGTTGAACGCAGCAAAAGCCAGCATCAATGGCAACTTTGTGGAAGAGGGTAAAAAGAGGTTACTCGAGATTGAGAAGCTTTTTATGACTCAGTTGAAAAAGACATTGAAAAAGCCAAGTCATTTAAAAAAGATTATGAAGTTCAAAAAGACTTTTTTTCAAAAGAACAAAGAAAAATTTCTGTAATGCCACATTCATTTCACATTATAGATCAGAGCGTCTCCAGCGACTTTTTCCGTCCATTCTTTGAATATTTCGGGAGAAGTCACGAAACAGCCAGCACTAAATCGGCGCCCCCTAGAGGAGCGACCACGCATGTTCTTGTTGGAGTGGGCAACAATTTGTGAATTAAGTCCGCAGCCTTGACCACCCCATTTTTTGCTGTGACCACCAATGTTCTGCATCACCTGATATTTAAAATTGTTACCCCACCAAGGTTTGCGAGAGGCACCGGTGCCTGAGGTCGAGTGCAAACGAAAGATACCGGGTCGTGTTTGGGACCCACCACAGCCAATACCACCATACCCGCGGAGAGAGTCAAAGCTGGCTTTGACCTGGCTGGTTTTCATATCGACCACATAGGTGGTGAATTTTGATCGGTCCCTGGTGAGCTTGTTGATAAAGACATAACGCTCTTTACGATTCTTTTCGGCGTAAAAACGACGAAGCATTTTATACTGATCTGTTAATCCATTGTCTCGAATGCTTGTCGAGGTCTGTGCAGCTATTGCGGTGTCGAGCGAACCCGATGAGCCAATAGACCCTCGAGTGGGGTAGAGGTGCTGGTTGGCAATGCCACTGATACAGCGTTGTTTAGCGGAATCAAATTTCGCTCCATCAAATTTCGATTTGTGGATCCAACCACTTCCAGAGGGCCATTCCACCATAGCCCAATCTCCAGAGATGCGGGCAATGTTCAAAAGTTTGTTGGAGGGATAGTGGTGGCGTGATTTCTGCCCCCGGGCTTGAATATGAATGCGCGCTTGGCTGGTTGTCTTGAGAGTTCCGCAGGTCTGTACATCAGGCACAGGGCTCGAAGATTCCACAAGAGGTGCTGAAGTGGTCTCGGCAACTGCCGTTGCGGCTACAAAAAGCAGACTGATGAGTGTGGCGATAGCTGTGACCTTGGGTGTTTTCAAATTCTAATCCTTTGTTGATACCTTAAAGAGGTGCAACATCGAGGCCAAGAGAGCGGATCAAGCTTCTGATACTCTAAGGAAAAAGTCTTTAACTTCAGGTGTTTAGTGGAGGGCGTTAGCTATAATCGACCCGGGCCGGTCTTGGCTGAAAGGTTCGTCAATTCGTCACCCCGCTGTCAAAAGATGTAACAGGTCGGTGTTTCACTATGAGACAGCAGCGAAACGATCTACGGGGCATTTTCGAGAAGTTTTCTCGCATGGGCCAAACTTGTTTTTGAGACCTTCTCGCCTGAGATGAGGCGAGCGATCTCTTCGACCCGTTGTTTAGAGCTCAGCAAAGAAACCGACATTTCAACTGTGTCTTTTGTAGGCTGCTTCTCGATAAAAAAGTGATGATCACCAAAAGACGCCACTTGCGGTAGATGGGTCACGCAAATCACTTGCTGGTGCAGGGCTAAGTTTTTCAATTTAGCTCCCACCTTTTCGGCTGTGGGTCCACTGACTCCCGTATCCACTTCATCAAACAGAAAGGTCCGCGGGTGTTGATTGGCGCCGATGACTTGCTTGAGTGAAAGTAAGATTCGCGATAACTCGCCACCACTGGCGGCTTTCGAAAGATCACGAGCCTCGTCCTTTTTACCAGTTTGAGTGCGAAATACAACGCGGTCCATGCCCGTTGAAAGAGGCTGATCCAAGTCTTCAACAGCGATAAGAAAAACCAAACCCTTCATATTGAGTTCGGCAAGCTCCACATTCACCTCTTTTGAGAGGAGCTTTGCTCCTGTGATTCTTTTTTTACGAAGTTTTAAGCACAGCGCTCGAGTGTCTTGCAGAATGACCTTTTTTTCAGACTCTAAATGATCGAGAGTCTCTGATAAGTGGGTCAATTCGTGATATTCAGTTTTCATCTCCGACAGCGAGCTGAGAATGTCGCTGACCTTCTCGCCAAACTTTTTTTGCAATTTACGAATGCGACTGAGGCGATCCTCCAGATCTTCCAGTGAGACATCACTGTCAGAGTCTTGCGAACCCAACTGTTGCAGGGTGAAAGCGGCATCCTCAACGAGAACGGATGCCTGGTTGAGCTGTTGCAGGACCGGTGCAAGAGAAGAGTGCTGGGGAGCGGATGCTAACACTCGGCCAATCTTGGCAAGGATGGAGTGGTCCGAATTATTAAGAACGTCGATGGAGTCAGTGATCCACTCTTCCCACTGACCCTTGTTTTTCAATTCTCTAATTTGCGAGGTCAAAGTTTCGTCTTCATTTTCGACAAGACTGAGGTTCTCGATTTCTTGAATTTGGAACTCCAAAAAATCAATTTGTTGTTCACGAAGTTGTGAGCGGGCTTCCAATTGTGCGATTTTTTGATCAAGCTCACTAAGCAGCTCGAATTTTTCTCGAATGGCATAGCGAAGGTCAAGGTTGCCACAAAATTGATCGAGCATTTCCATTTGATAACGGGGCGACATCAGGTCTTTGTTTTCGTGCTGTCCTGTGATTTCGACCAGGGGAGCTTCGGTTGGGTTGCTCATGGTAACCAATGGGAACACAATTTTGCGTAAATCGGTGATCGTGGAGAGGTGACCGTTGAGATAAACTTTGCTTTTACCGTTTTTTTGCAGGACACGGCGAACAATGAGCGACTCGTCACTACACTCAATGCCCATCTCATCTAATTTTTCTACGATGTCTTTACGGTCGAAGAGCTCAAAGGCACCTTCAATCACAGCTCGATCTTTATTGCTGCGGATGTCTTGCTGGGATGACTTTGCGCCCATTAGAAGCGCTAAGCTTTTAATTAAAATAGACTTACCAGCTCCGGTCTCACCGCTTAAGATATTCAAACCTTGGTTGAAGTTGATATGTATGCTGTCGATAATAGCAAATTGCGAAACTTTGAGTTCCGTTAGCATGTTGATCTCCTAATTTTCAGAGAGTTGACCTTTTGCAATCAGTCCCTTTCGCCGAACTTGAGTTTTTCACGAAGCAAATTAAAAAAGTTATGGGTAGGGTGTCGGATAATATGATGGTCCTCTGGGTTCCTTTTTACGGTCAAACGGTGGGTGGCGTCGATCTCTTGAGCCTTTTGACCATCAATAGTTAAAAGAGCCACGCGATCGTTGCCGATGATTTGAAATTCAATTTCACGGTCGTCCGGAAAAATCATGGGGCGGGTCGTGAGGCTGTGAGGACAGATCGGCGTTACGACAATAGCCTTCACTTCAGGGTGCAAAACGGGCCCTCCTGCAGCGAGATTATAGGCGGTCGAACCCGTTGGGCTGGATACGATCACGCCATCGGCTTTGGTTTCTGTCACCAGTTGACCATCGCAATAAATACCAACATTCAATAAGTGAGTGCGGCCCCCTCTTTCGAGAACCATGTCGTTGAGAGCAAGGTGGCCAGGGGTGCCGTTAATGCTGATGTTAAGAACGGCCCGAGGTCGCTTATCCATTTTGTTAGCGAACGTTGCTTTCAGCATGGAGTAAAGTTGTTCCAGGCGATTGTCAGTTAAAAACCCCAGTGAGCCAAGGTTGACGCCGACAATGGGAGTCTGCCGTCCATTGAGCATGCGAATGGCTTGTAAATAAGTGCCGTCACCGCCAAGGACTACCAGGAGATCGATATCATCAAAGTCACTTTCATTTTTGAGCTGTCTCGAGGCATCGCACAGATTGGTGTCAGGTTCGCAGAAAACCTCAAGTCCTTGATCCGTGAGCCACTGACCTAATTTTTGTCCCTCGATCAGTGCCTTTGGAGTGTCTTTACGAATAATGATGGCAATTTTTTTATATTGGCTCAAGACAGACCACTCCTTTTTAAAAGGGCAGCGGAGTTGGGCTCTTTGCCGCGAAAGTTTTTATAGAGAATGGCCGGGTCTTCAACACCGCCTCGAGAGAGCACTTCCGATTGAAACTTCTTGGCCACTTCTTTGTCAAAAAGTCCCTTTTCTTTAAAGGCCTCAAAGGCATCGGCATCGAGCACTTCGGCCCATTTGTAGCTGTAATAGCCAGCCGAATAGCCACCTGCAAAGATATGAGAAAATCCCACTGAAAAATTAGTGCCCGGAACTTTCGGAAGCAGTTGGATATCAGCGGTGGCTAAAGTTTCGATGGCCACGGGGTCGAGATCTTTGCCTTTGATCTCCGTGTGCCAGGTCATGTCGACTAAGCTAAAGCTAATTTGTCGAAGCGAGCCATAGCCAGCTTGAAAGTTTCGTGATGCGTTGAGTTTTTGCACCAGTGCAGCAGGAATCTTTTCGTTCGTGTCATAATGGGCGGCGAACAGATCGAGAGACTCTTTTTCATAAGTCCAGTTCTCCATGATTTGGGAGGGCAGCTCAACAAAGTCCCAAAGCACATTGGTCCCCGAAAGAGACGAATAATAACAATCCGACAACAGGCTGTGTAGACCATGGCCAAATTCATGGAACAAGGTTTGAACTTCATTGAAGGTTAGCAGGGAGGGTTGCGTCTTGGTGGGTTTGCTGAAGTTGCAGACTAAGCTGACATGGGGGCGTTTTACCGACTCACCGTCAAAGCCTTGTTCACGATAATTGGTCATCCAGGCCCCTGATTTTTTGTTTTCACGAGGGAACATGTCTAGGTAGAGCAAGCCAATATGCTGATCGCCTCGAGACACCCGGTAGGCTTCGACGTCTTCATGGTAGGTGGGGATATCATCGGCTTTATCGAATTTGAGACCATAAAGCTTTTCACCATGCAGAAACACACCTTGAATTACTTTTTGCACTGGAAAATAAGGGCGCAGGTCTTCGTCATTAAGATCGAACAGATGTTTTTTGAGCTTCTCTGAGTAAAATGAAAAATCCCAAGGTTGAATCTCAATGTCTTCTTTCTCCTCGTTTTTCACGAAGTTTTGCAGCTGTGCTAAATCTTTTTTGGCCGCTTCAAAAGAAGGCGCCTTTAGTTCTTCAATAAATTGAAAGACTTTTTCGGGAGTTTTTGCCATACGCTTTTTCAAAACAAAGTGGGCATGGGTCTCGAAGCCCAACAATTGAGCTCGGGTGTTTCGCAAAGTTGCGATCTTCTGGCAGATCTCTCTGTTTGAATACTCGCCATCAAGGGCCTTGGTATTATAGGCCATCCACATTTTCTCTCGCAGAGAACGATCCTTCATGTATTTCATAAATGGGATGTAAGACGGCGCTTGTAAAGTGAAGGTCCAGCCCTTTTGCTGTCTTTTTTGGGCCTCTTCGGCGGCGGTGGCTTGCACCGAATCGGGGAGGTTCTGCACCTGCTCTTCGTTTTCTATATTGAGAGAGAAGGCGTGGGTGGCCTTTAAGACATTCTGACTGTATTGCGGGCCCAGGCTGGCGAGTTGCTGATCGATCTCGCGCAGTTTGGTTTTGTCGGCCTCCGATAAAAGAGCTCCATTGCGAGCGAATCCCTCAAAGGTTTCGTCTAAAAGCTTTTTTTGCTCGGGGTTGAGTTTGAGATTGGCTTCGTCATTTTTGACGGCTTTGACATTTTCAAAAAGTTTCTCTGACAATTGGATGTCGTTCCCAAAAGCAGCAAGCTTTTCAGAGACGGGGCCCACCGCTTGGTCGATCTCGGCGTCGGTGCAGGCGTGGTAGAGGTTAAAAAATACAGTGGTGACCTGATCCATCTCTTTTGATGCGAGTTCAAGGGCTTCAATGGTGTTAGCGAAATCGGGTTTTGATTGATTTTCTATTTCAGCGATGCGGGTGCGGGCTAAACCAATGGTTTTGTCGATGGCATTCGAAAAGTCTTTGCTATTGAGTTTATCAAATGGAATGGCGCCGTCCGGTGTGGTGTTGGAATTAAAGGTGTCGAGCATAGGGTCTCCCTTTTTGTTTGCATTCAATATTTATAAGGATAAAGGCGGGATGGGTAGCTAAGGGAGGGGTGCGCGCAGAGTCATTGCGGAAGGCTGGCGCTTCAAGGCAAAAAAAAACCCATCCAAGGATGGGGCTTTTTTTATTGGGGAGGGATTTAAGTCCACTCCGAAAGCTGTTTAGTGAATGGCTTGGCAATATCCGTAGGGAAGGCCGCCACCCATCGAGACGCATTGCGCTCGAACGCGATAACCGTGTTGATCAGAGTAGTGACAATCACGGTCCGACTGGCAGCGGGTGCCGCGGACTTGGCCCGAATTACAAGAGCCTGTGTTGCCGCCGCCGGTGCGGATGCCTTCAACTTCGCGATGTTCGTCGCTGTCGAAGGCGACCCATAACTTTTCTTTGCCATTGGGGCGCTTCACGTAGCGCATGGAGACCTGATTAGAGCTGGCTTCTCGATAGTGTTCAATGGATTCGCACCGAGGCACTCCGCGGTAAGCCACTTCACATTCATTGTATCCACAACCGGCTCCGGAAGGGTGTCCTCCAAAAGCAGGGTCTCCGTATCCAGCGTCGTTGCCGCCACCATAGTAGTTTCCGAAACCCAAATCGTCAGCTGTGTCGTTGGCGTCGTTGCATTGTTCTGAACTTGGATTCCTCGCACAAAAATCGATATATTCTTGTTCCGCTGTTTTTAGTTGAGGCTTGTTGTTGTCATCAGAGCTGCTGCTACCACATCCTGACATAAGTAATGCCAAACAGGCGAACACAACCATCGAGTGCTTCGTTTTCATATTCCCAATCTCCTTTTTTTTAGATCCTTCACCCCATAGTAACTACAAGGATCGTGCCACGCGTTAAATGGCTTCAGGGCAAAACAGTTTTGATCTGAGGGCTAGAATTGCGCCATGGGGGTATCTTTGCTGGTTTTCAAACTGTAATATTGTTGAGCGATCAAGAAATAATTTCAAAGGGAATTGTCAGTATTATGGAACACCTTCGTAACCTAAAATACCTCTCTTTAATCGGTCTGTTGTCTCTCTTTGTGAATCCCGGTCACGCTCGCGTTTTTATGTTTGAAGAAGAGAGTGTGGCGCCTTTTGTAAACTTGCGAACAGGGGTCACCTCCATGGGAGCCGATCCCTATCGGTGGCAGTCGGCGCCCAGCAACTCTGGTGATGAAGTGAGCTTTGTTTATGGTGGTGAGTTCGGTGTTTACTTTCGTGGTGGTTCTTTTGGCGTGGCATTGGGTGTGTTGGTTCATACCTTTGATCCGGTGACTGGTGGCAAGGGGTTTAATGCTGCTGGTGCAGAGCTATTTTCTGTCGCCTCCGAAGGCATGGCATATGGCCCCAGTCTGCAGTTTGATTATCAACTCTCCTCCACGAAGACCTATCTCTGGAAGCTGCTGGTTGGCGGCGGCTATCAATTTATGGATATTGAGAACACTTACAGTTTTAGCGCAACAGGGCAAAGTTTAGTGGGGGGACAATCTTCTTTGACAGAGTCTTATAAGGCGGCGGCCCCTTTTGTTATGCTGGGCGTGTCCACCGAGTTCATAATGTCGGGGACAACCACAATCTCTGTGACGGCGGGTTATCATTATAGCTTTGCTAGTGAGTGGGCTTATGGTGAAGGCGGTGAAAACTTTGCGGGTAGCCACGCTCAGGGAGACACTGCCGTTTTTGAGGATGGCACTTCACGAGGCATCCAATGGTCTTATCCCTTTGTGCAAGTGGGTTTTCAATTTTATGTGGACACCGCTCGTTAATCAAAAACACTAGGGCTCTCCAATCTTAAATCAAAAGTAAGACATCTTACACGCTCTGTAAGCTTACAACAGATCACGCTTCTTTAGAATTCGGTTAAGCTTTTGTTTGACTGGCTTTCCGGTGAATGGGACGATTTTTTCCAGATAGTAAAGGCATGGATTTAAGTCTTGAAACATGTCCATCATATTAAGGAGGATTGCGTGAGCTTTTTTAATTCGCTTTCAGAAGCATTTACAACAGGTGGAGTATGGATGTGGTTCATACTAGGATTACAAATTATTGCTCTAGGAATTGTTCTTGAAAGAGTGATGGCGCTTTATATCCGACGCAAACCCACCCAAAAAAGAAACGTCTTGAATTTTGAAAAGGGTATCCGACAGGGCAACCTTGAAACGGTTATGACTGCGACTCAGCAAAATGCTGACGAACCGATCAATCGCACCGTGGCTGCCGGCACCGAAGCCGCGATGAACATGGGGGGTAAAGATGAAATCCAAGGTCGAATGGAAGAGATCATTCTTGAAGAAACCGAGCAGATTGAAAAACGTACGGGCTTTCTAGCCATGATTGCTAACGTGGCCACCTTGGCTGGTCTGCTTGGAACGATCACAGGGATGATCAAATCTTTTGCGGCGGTCAGTAACGCCAACCCTATGGAGAAGGCGACGTTGCTTTCTAACGGTATCTCAGAGGCCATGAACACCACGGCTTTTGGTTTGATCGTGGCGATTCCCACGCTCCTTATCTATTCAATTTTAGCAAATCGCTCGCAGGTATTGACTGATGATTTAAATCAGGCGGCCTTAAAAGCTTACAACTGGTTGAGTTATTCATTTAACCCTTTGGAGACCCGCGCCAGTCGTGCCGACATCAACACTGCGAACCGCTAAGGGAGGCGCCCAGTGTTTGGAAGCAAAAAAACCAAAAAAGCGGTGAACACCGAAGTGGACTTAGTGGCGTTTATCTCGCTCTTATCCGTTTGTATCTGCTTTCTTCTTTTGACCACGATTTGGATTCAAATCGGGTCCATGAATGTAAAGCAGGCTGTTGGTGGTCAAGCGGCCTCCGGCAAGCCAAAGCCTGAAATGTGGGTCGTTATGGATAAGGAAGGCGAGTTGGCCTTTAAGCTTCGTCATGCTCCTCGCAAATTCGTAAAGACTTTTGGCAACAGTAAAATCGCGGGAGTGGATGGTAAGCCAGATTTTGTAGAGCTTGCGAACTATCTCGGAAAGTTAACCGGTGCGTACAGCGACCTCTCAATGGCATTGATTCGGCCCGCTGAAAAAACACCGTTTGAAGACATTATTCAAGTGATGGATGTGTTTCGTGAACAAGGCATTCAAGACCTTGGTGTCACACCGCTGTAAAGCGAAATGAACAGGGGGATCTATGTTTAATCGACCACTGGGCCAAGCCGGACTCGCATCGGGGGCAGGATTTGGTGTTAAGGGCAAAGGTAAAAGAAATCTCGCAGCCACGGTCATGTTGACCTCGCTGGTGGATACTTTCTCCGTGTTAGTGATTTATCTTTTGGTGAATTTTTCAACGACCGGAGAATTGCTTTATATGAGTGAAGGTATGGAGCTGCCAGCCGCGGCCAAAGCGATCGAGCTTGAGCGCAACGTTGTCGTAAAAGTTGAAAAAGACAAACTCTATATAGAAGAAGAAGAGATCCCAACCACGCAATTGGTGAAGCGACTGCTCGATGTGAAGCAAAACTGGGAGAAGTATTATCCAGACACCGAGTTCACTGGGGCGATGACCATTCAAGCCGATCGTCGACAGGCCTACGACCTTTTGAGCCACGTTATTCAGGCGGGTGGCCATGCGGGGTACAGTGACATTAACTTTGCCGTAATCAGGAAGTAGATAAAGATGATAAAAGTAAAAAACACATTCATGTCTGTTGCGGTGGCTTTCAGTCTTTGTCTTGGACTTATTGTGGTTGCTGGGCCTGTCAGCGCAGCGGCTGGCGACACCGAGACCCTCTTGATCAATAAGTTGACCAACGTTTTCTTAAAGCTGCCGGAGGGCAATCCCACCAAAAACAAAATCACTTTGCGCTTGGCTGATTTGCATGCCGAGAGAGGCCGCCTGCAGCAAAAAGCCGAGCTAGAAAAAGGTTGTATCGAGTGCCATAATGGTCTGGCGGATCGCCAAAAAGCCTTGGAGTATTACGAATACGCCTTGCCCACCCTTAAAGGCGAAGCCCGTCAAAATGTGATGGTGCAGGTGGGACACATATATGAGGTTCTGGGAGAAAACAATAAGGCCATTTCCTTTTACAAAAAGGTGATCGCTTCGACATCGGGTCGCGGCGCCGTGGAGGCTCAGTTCTCATTGGCCGAGATCTATTTCAAGCAACGAGACTTTGCTTCAGCTAAGGTTTTTTATCAGAAAGCCTTGGCCTCAGAGAGTTTCACTCGTCGCGGGTTGGCCTCGTTTCGTTTAGCATGGTGTCATTACAATATAGGCAAAATAACAGCCGCTGTTGAGGGGCTTGAGCAAATATTGAGGAGTCCGAAGCTTCTCACCCGTGGGGGTGAGAGCATGGTGAATGTCGATCAAGACTTCAAATCCGAGGTCGCCAAAGACTACACCGTTTTTATGGCCCACAGTTCACAGATCGACATCGCTGCCATTAAAAAAGTCTATGCTTTGAGTCCCGAAAAGACTCGTATCGAGAACATCTCTTTTCTTGCCAAAGAATTGGAGCGACTCGGCCGGGTGCAGCAGGCCCAGCAAGCCTGGGAGCTTGTGGTTGCTGAGACCGCGGACCCACAGATCCGCATGGAAGGCCTTGTCTACTTAGCAAGTCTCAAGATGACTGGCAGTCAAAAGCAAGAAATTTTACCTTATTTAAAGCGCGCCTTTCGCAATTGGACCAGTTTACAGGGGTGCAAGGATCAGCGGCAGTGTGATGAGTTGAAAAAACGCATCCGTCGCCTGGTCTTTGACTGGAATCGCTCTGAGAAAAAGAACCCATCAGAGAGTTTACTCGAAGCCTACGGCGGTTACTTCACCGTCGAGAAGACGGACCGAGAGGCCTACGAACTAGCATCCCAAGCGGCGACACAGGCCAAAGATTATGACAAGGCCTACCGGTGGAACCAAGCGGCTTATAAATTGGCGAAGACAAAAGAAAACCAAGAAAGTCTTTTGGTTCGCCGTATTGAAATTGCGGAATTGGCGAAAAACCAAAACTGGCTACTGGCCTCCCAGAAATTTTACTTGGAGCGAAGTCCACAGAAAACCAAGTCCACAGAGATTCGTTATCAAATGGCGCAGCAAAAATACGATGCCAAGGATTACCAGGCTGCCGCGGAAGAATTCAAAACTCTGGCCAGTCACCCCAGCACGCCGGCACGCTTGAAGCTGCAGGCCGCGGAAATGGCCCTCGATGGCTTGGTGCTAGCCAAAAATGACTTGCTGATTGAACGCTGGGCTAGTGAGTTTGCGAGACTTTTTCCAACCAAGCGGAAGCGATTTATGAGCTTAGCCGGCCAATCAGTCTTGTCGCAAACGGCAGCTCTTTCGGCCAGTGATACTAACGATCTTGAGGCTTGGAACACCCTAAACCGTTTTGATGTCACGACCGCTGATCCAGACAAGGCAAAAACCTACTACAAGAACAAGGTGATTCTTGCCCGGAAGCTCAAAAAGTTTGGGGAGATGGATGGGGCCTTACGTTCCTTCTTGCAGCTAAAAAACTTATCCGCCGAGGAGAGAACCTTTGGTCTCGAAAACAAGGTGTGGTTGAGTGAACTACAGTTGAACTTTGATGAGGCCTACGCCAGCTACAAAAAGCTCAATACGAAAAAGTGGTTAGAACTCGCGCGATTGGCCGATCTCGCTGAAAAGCCCTCGTCCCAACATTACTATCGCTACCTCAAGGGGGAGCCTGATCCTGAGCTGGCTTTCTCTATCTGCGTAAAGCTTGTGAAAGAGGCCAAGTCCTACGGCTCCAACCAAAAGCCGTGCCGCCCTTATTTGAGCAAGAACCCCAACTTTCTTGCTGGGTTATTGATGGAGATTTACAGCGGTCGTAAAAATTCAAAACAAATCGCCGCGTTGCTAAAGGCCAATGGCCTGGCTTCGACGCCAGCGGCTCGCGTCCTGCAGCGGGGTTTTCTTATCGACCAAGGTGAGCGAGATATTGCTCGTTTGAAAAAGCACAGCCTTGACGGGCGTACCCATCGGATCACAAAATCTCTGCAACGTCGGATGAACTTAATCACTCGTTTTGAAAAGACCATCGCGAAAGCGACCGAAACTCAGGATTGGTTGACCCAAACTTTATTCTTAACAGAGTTGCAACAGCAGTATCTACGGTTTTTCAACGAACTCCTCGGGTTGCCAACTCCCAAAGACCTAACGACCGAAGAGCAGCAACAGTACTTGTCTTTATTGAGTCAGCAGGCAGCGCCTTACAAAGAGAAGGCTGACCAGATCCAGTTTAAGATTGATGAACTTTGGCAAAACGAGGCCGCCATTGATCAGGTTTATGCGAATTACCACAAAGCTCCGGTTGAGCTGCAGGCCTTGCTGAAACCTCAAATTGAGAAGATGAAAGCGGTTTCGACTCCTGAGCGGGCGGCTCGATTTGATCTCGTGGCCCGGCAAGAAGTCAAAAAAACCATGCCGTCGCTAGCGCTTCTCGAGACCGCGAGGCAGCAAGTGAAGAGCTCACCACTGAGCAAAACCGCATTGCGCAACCTAATCAGTCTGGAGACCAAGCGGGGGTATAAGCCCATGATTATTTATTTGAACAGCCGCCTAAAGTTAGTGGACCAAGGATTTGAATCTAAAGGGAGATCTTTATGAAAACATGGACTTTGTTTTTTTCAACCCTAGTATGGACAAGCCCGGCGTTCGCGGCTCCACAATCGGAGTCAACAAAGCCCAAGACTAAAGACAGTCGTGAGGTTTCCTTTGACGAAATTTTGGTTCAGGGTAAGCATCACTTCTCAGATGAAGCTGTGGTGACAGTCGAACAAGATAAGGTTCTGGATGCTCTTTTAGAAGTGCGAAAAGATTTTAAAGATAGAATTAAGAAGTCGGCAAAAAGGAATTGAGGTCAAGGATGGCAAAGAGTTTAGTTCTTCACAATAGCGGCGGGCAGGTTGTCCGTGTGTTCCCATGGACGTCTCCTGATAAAATATGGACGGTTTTCCGAAAAGACACTAAACGGTTAGAGGTCTTGAGTTCTCTTGGGCCAATGGAGAAAGCTCAGATCCCTTTTCAAATCATCAAAGAAACCAGTGGTGATGAATTGAGCGCGGGTCGCATCCCTTTAGAGTCCGGGGGATACTTAGAGTTAAGCGACGCCGATGCCGTCGCCGCTCCCACTGAAGTGATAAACGAAACCGATTTCGGCCCGGCTCGCAAGGCCGTTTTGTTTGCGATCTTTTTTTACCTCTTGTCGGGATATCTGATTTCGGACGTTTTTGCGCCTACTCAGGAGATCGCCGAAGAGGTGGTCGAAGAGAAGAAGCGTGAGATCGTGAAAGTGGTAAAACGGAAGTTGGCTATTCCTAAAACCAGCAATCGTCAGACCGTCAGCCTGAATCGAACGAAACCTCAAAAAATCAGCCCCAATGCCAAACGCAAAGGCTGGAAGCGTCGGGGTGCTTTAGCGGCCCTTGGGCAACTGGCGAAGAGCAATCAAAAAGGTGGACTTGATCTCGGGGCGGTGAAGGCCACGGCTGGCCCGGGCTTGGGTGGTAGCCAGGGCAGTGGTGGAGTGCAGACCAACATTTACAGCAAAGGAATGGTGGCAGCGCCCCTCGGTGCGGGTCATAATTTAAAAGGCGGCGGTGGTTACGGCACCAAAGGTAAAGGCGGCGGCAAGGCGGGCTATGGTTCCGTGTCTCTTGTTGGAGCGACCGGTGCCTCCTTGATTCCCATCCCCGAAGAGGCCTCCGTTGATGGGGGTCTCGACAGTAGCCTGATCGGTGATGTCGTGCGCAGAAACTTAGGGCAAATTCGCTTTTGCTACGAGCAAGGATTGCAGCTCAACAGCGCTCTTTCGGGGCGTGTGGCTGTGAACTGGGTGATCGACGGCAGTGGGCGAGTAAAAATTGCGAAAGTGAAAAACACTTCGCTCAATAACAAAACAGTTGAAGATTGTATCTTACGACGCCTTCGAACCTGGAAATTCCCCATACCCGAAGGCAATCAAGAGGTTCCGGTCTCTTATCCCTTCTTACTGAAGCGAACGGGGCGGAGCTAATGAAAAGAATTTGTGATCAAGGAGGGGCCATGCGCCTAGTGATGATTTTAATGGTTTTGACTTTAAGTGCTTGCCACAGCGGTTGGGATAAAGATCCTTTAAAGGGTGAAGACGATCGCATCAAAAACGCGGTACCACCCGAAACGACTTTGGGCAAAATACCTCCGCCTAAGCAATCGTCACTTTTTCTTGATATGCCTTATGTCTACACCGTGCGAGAGGGAGCCACCCTTGAGATCGTGATAAAGCCTGAGATTAGTCACAAAGAGGTGACCCTAGCCGCCATTCGGATTCCAGACCTCCAAGACAAATTTCCTGGTGCTCGTTTTGACGAAGCTACAAAAACGATCTACATCACTCCTGATTTTGACTTTGTACCGGTGGAAGCGCCCAACGTGATTCAGAACATTAACCTCTCTTTCGACACAGCCTATGAAGGCACCATATTGACGGTCAAAAGACCCCTAACAATTCATGTGGTCCCACAGAACGCCGAGATACCAGAGATTGTCGAGGTGAGTTTTCAAGGCAAGAGGGGCGATGTCATCACGGGTGAAAGAAAAATGGTAACTGTTCGAGTGAAAGACACCGAGCAAGAGTACAGCCCTCGATTACGCGTTTTTGACTCCTATAAAACCAGCACTGTGGGCTCACAATTTGTCGATGTCTCTAAAGAAGGGGTTTACAATCCCGCTAGGGACGAGTGGGAGTTCGAGCTTGCCATAGATGTGCCGACCGATTTTTACCTTTCTGGACAGGGGCGACGAGTGGCCCTCGACTTGGTGGTGTATTCCATCTCGGGTGTGCCTTCTCGCAGTTACCCGGTGAATTACGCAATATACAGTCGGGCGAAAGAGCCCGTCGTCGTCGCGGAAAGATTGGTGCAGTTTACCGAGGGGCAAGAGTCTGATTACACCTTCTCCGTATATGACCCGCTCGATCGGGGTGAGGTGGATGCGACTTGCTCTAAAAAACCAGCCAGCATGGACTGCGTTTGTCGAACCACCAAGAAAAATGGACAACGAGTGGCTTATTGTACGTTAACCTGGGCTCCAGCGGCTTCGGGTAATGCCAAAGTTGAAATTATTGGAACAAATACAGTCCGTCGGGGACCTGCACAGAGTCAGGCTACCATGACCCATGAAATGAACATTCTTGTAAGGAGTGCGCCATGATGAAAAAAGCCTTTATGATACTGATTGTCCTATGGTTGGGCCGTCACGCTCAAGCGGACATCCTGAAAGACTTTGATTCTTTGGGTGGCAACGATGTTTTGATGAACAGAGCCAAGGTTCTTGGTCCGGATAAAGAAGTTCAGGTGGTGCAAAACCGCGTGGTGGACAAGCGCTGGCGTCATGAATTCTCTGGGGGATACGCCAACGTGGTGGGAGGTGACAGTTTTCTCAACACGCAGATGTTGTCTCTCGATTATCATCTTCATATTTCTCCAAGGTGGGCTGTTGGCCTCACATATTTTTCTGCTTTCAACCAGTTGGCTGAAGAAGGACGTTTTTTAATCGACGACAACCGAATTGTCCCAGACCTCGATCAACCCGAAGCCGGATACGAAGCCGTTCTTAACTACGCTCCGATTTACGGTAAGGTGAACCTTTTTGGAGCGGGTGTGGCCCAGTTTGACGTCTACGGACTGCTCTCCTTTGGAAACATCCAGCTGAGCTCCGGCGACACCCAGACATACAGCTGGGGGGCTGGCCTGGGGCTTTGGCTTTCACAGCATTTATCCACACGTGTTGAAATTCGACAGAGATTTTATCAAGCGCAACGTTTTGGTGGAGCGAGTGATATAGACACCACCAACGTGGGCGTCTCTTTTGGTTATCTACTATAAGGCGGCAATTATGCTAAAAATATTCGTTATTCTCACTTTATTCTGTTTTCAGTCAGGAGCCGACGACTTGTTGGACGTGCTCAACGGCGATCAAAAGCAGATGGATGGTTTGAACATTGAACAAAAAAGCAGTGTGTTTCAAAACCTTGTACCTTCGCGCTCGCCGGAGCAGAATATTTTTTTCCAGTTTTTAGAAAAGGGAGAGGTTAAAAAAGCGCTTTATCAATGGCCCTCGGCTTTTGAAAACTCCTCTTTTGCCAGCTCAAACGATGGGCGAGCTCTTTATGGTTACCTCCTCTACAAAAATGGTATGCGACTGACGGGATTGGAAAGTTTGTTTATGGCCAACCCGCAAAAGGTGAGTAAAAAGCTGTTAGGACTGTGGCGAGGCCTGATGCAAACCAATGAGAGTTTGTGGTCGTTTACAGACGTGCAGTGGTCGCCAGCATGGACCGAGGTGTTTGGCCTGTCTGCAGAAGTGATGGTGACGGCGCGACGCTTTGACTCCGATTTAACCATTGGACAGATTGAGGCTCTCCTCAGAAAGACCTCTTCGAAAACTTGGGAGAGAAGCTGGACCGAGTGGCGCTACGTGACCACCCTATTAATGCAAGATGAGGTGGTGAAAGCCGCCAAACTTTTAAAACATCTGCAAGGGATTGACGAGAACAATCCGATTTCAAAAGATCTTATGAATTTGACAGCCGCTCGTATGCTTTACCAAAGTGGCTACCTTTCACAGGCGATCCGGTACTACAAAAAAATTGGCAAAGCTTCTGATTACTGGTTTGAAGCCCTCGAAGAAAGAGGTTGGGCCGAGCTTCGCCTGGGACAGCCGCAAAACACATTGGCCCACACCCAAACTCTACTGGTGCCGGCTTTGCAAACCGACGTCGGGCCAGAGGCTTTTTACCTCGCCAGCTTGGCGAACCTGAAGGTCTGTGACTATCAACAGGTGTCGCAGGTGTTAAAAGAGTTTCGTCAGCGTTTTCGTTTAAAGGCCAGTCGCCTGTTGAGTCTCAAAGAGAACCCACAAAGCGAGCCCGTAAAAACTCTCTTCGCCAAGCTCGCCGAAGAACGAACCACGATGACGGCTCTTGGCGAGGCCGGGCAACACTTGCCTCGACACTCCACACGAGATGAAAACCTGTTCTATTTGGTTCAGCGTCATGCTCTTATGGAAAAGGAGGCTGAGATTGCTAAAAAGCTTTACTCCCAGTCTTTGTCCGAAGGCACCGCACAGGTGGGCTTTCAGGCTAAAATGGAGAAGTTCCGCAAGACGATTGAAGGAAGGGCTCGCAACAGTTACACGGCCTCTCTCAATCGGGTGAAAGCCTTGGCCAATCAAGAGGTGGGAGAGATCTCAAGCGTTCTAAAGAAAATGCAGATTGTTGAGGCCGAGTTGATTCAACAGTTGGCCCTTAGTGATCGAGTGATCGAAGACACCAAAAACATGCAAGCCCGCAGTAAGCAGGGCACCACCGGCAGTCAGGATCAAGACACGCTAACCTTTCCTTTTCAAGGCGAAATTTGGTTCGACGAATTAGACAACTACAAGATTGATATTGCCGGTAGCTGCCAATCGGGGAAGGGAAAGACTCTATGATGTTTTTAAAATGTTTCTCAGTGGTTCTGGCAGTTCTCTTGGTCGGTTGTCAGGCCGACCCGGGGCCTCATTTGGAAGAGCGACCTCTCGTGGAACTCGAGAAAAACTTAGGCCCAATCACCAGTTACAACCCAGCGGTTGATATTCTTTTTATCATTGATGATTCGGGGAGTATGAGTTCCTATCAAGATCGTCTGGCAATCAATGCCGGGTTGTTTATGGATACGTTTTTAGATGCCCCCTTTGTGGATTACCATATTGGGGTGACCAGTTCCTCGGCCGACTTTTTCAATGCAGGCAGTAAAGCCCCGAACGGAAAGTTGCATCAGGTGCAAGGGCTTCGATTTGTCACCAGGGAGACCAAGGATGCGCAAGGCATTCTTTCCGATATGTTGAATTTAGGGATTTCCGGGAGCGGCGCTGAAAAATTCTTGTCGATCCCTCAGCTCACCTTCTCGGAGAGTGCTCTTAAGGGAGCCAACAAGGGTTTTTTACGGGACAATGCCCATCTTCTTATTTTTGTTCTAACCGACACTCATGATCAGTCTGACGTGACTCCGCAAGAGACTTTTGATTTTCTGGCCAAGCTTAAAAAGAATGATCTTAGTAAATTGCACTTTGTGGCTGCGGGAGTTTCTATCACGAAAAGTGATTGCGACTCCGAGGCGGGTGGCAAATACCCGAGCAAAATCTATGCCCTCGCCGATCTATTTCAGGGCCGTGGGCATCGTTTTAATATTTGTAAAAGCAATTACGGAGAGGATTTGGCAGAAGTCGCTACCAGTATCGTGCAAGCGGTGTCCACTATCTTTCTGGATAGTTTGCCGGATGTGAGAACCATCCAAGTGAAATATGGCGATCAGGTCATCCCCAATCAAGAAATTGGTGGCTGGGTCTATGATTTCACGATCAATGCCATTCACCTGTCTCCCCAGATCGATGTGGTGGGCGAAGCCAGTAGCCTGTTGAGTATTCAATACGATGACATCTACGAGAAGCCAGAAGTGAAAGTTTCTGGGAAATAGAACTACTAGGTTTGACCTGGCCACTCTTTGAATCGAAGAGCGGCCTAACGATACAAGTCGTCGATAAACGTCTTGTACATTTCGTCAATTTTTTTTCGTTTCATCTTGAGTGAGGGTGTGAGTTGTCCGTCTTCGATAGTGAACTCGTGGTCCAAAACCTTAAAACGCTTGATGGTTTCAAAAGAGGCCAGACTGGCATTCATGTTGGCAATGATTTGGCGAACCTCCGACTGCACAGTCTCACATTGTGAGAGTTCCTTAAAGCTGGTGGGATTGAGGTTGTGTTGCTTTTTGAATCGAAGAAGTTGATCGTTTTCAAGAGTGATTAAGGCCACAATGTATTTCTTTTTGTCACCGTGGACGTGGATGTGACCAATTAGGGGCTCGGTGGCTAGGCGGTTTTGTAGCTTCTGTGGGGCCACGAATTTACCACCGGCGGTTTTAATCAAATCCTTTTTCCGGTCGGTGATTTGCAAAAAGCCGTCGGAGCTGAGCTGGCCGATGTCTCCGGTTTTAAAATAGCCATCGTCGTCGAAAACCGCTTGGGTCGCCTCGGGGTTTTTAAAATATCCCGCCATGACCTTTTTACTTTTTACCAGGATCTCACCATCTTCGGCTTGCTTGATTTTTACATCGCCGACAGCTTTTCCCACGAACCCATTACGGTTGGCGAAAAGTGTGTTCACAAATATGGGACCTGTGGTTTCTGTCAGCCCATAGCCTTCAAGAATAGGGATGTCACATGAGGCAAAGACCTCGGCAATTTCAGGGTCAAGGGGGGCTCCGCCTGAGACGGCAAAACGTAGTTTTCCGCCCAGCTTGTTTTGGATGTTTGAAAATACAAACTCATAGGCTAAGCGCGCTTTAAAGGCCTGAAGGAGGGAGGGGCTTTGCTGTTTTTGTTTAAGCTGGTAGTTGTTTTTTCCCACGCGAAGGGCTCTATTAAAAAGACCTTGCTTGAGCTTAGAAATTTCGATTTGGGCTTTTATGCCAAAAAAGATTTTTTCGAAAATCCGAGGAACGCCGACAATCACGGTGGGTTGGACCTCTAACAAGTTGGCTTTGATCTTCTCGATCGATTCGGCGTAAGAGATCGTGTAGCCGCAAAAATAGTGACCAAAGAGCTCCATGCGCCCGAGAACATGGGACAGTGGTAAGAAAGTGAGGGTTCTATCTCGAGGGGTGACTCCCAGCAGGGGAAATACGTCCGCTGTGCTACTCATGATCTGTTCATGATGGATGCAAACTCCCTTGGGGCGCCCAGAGGTGCCCGAGGTGTAGATAATGGTGGCTAAATCATTGGGTTTCAGGTGATGGGCCTGATCGCTCAAGGCCTGATAATGATCGGGCCGGTCAATCAGTGCCGTCAAACTTAAGGCGGCTTCGGGGCGGGGAGAAAATTCCTCGAAAACCACCACTTGGGGCGAATTTTTCTCCGGGAGCATCGTCTTTAATTTATTGTAGAGCTTTTCGTTTTGTACAAAAACAACTTTTGGTTGCACCTCTTCGAGAATCACCGCTACGTCATCTTTGTGACTTGAGTGATAAATCGGCACCGAAGCCGCACCCGTGGCCAGAATCGCCATGTCGCAGAAGCCCCATTCTTTACAGGTGTCGCTATAAATGGCGACGAGATCGCCTTTTCCCACCTCCAGGGCGAGTAAAGCGTTGTACAGCTGCTCGACGCGATCGTAAACCTGGGTCCAGTTTAGGGAATAGAGATTTCCTCTTTTAAAGTATTGCACCGCTTTTTGGGTGGGGCGGCTCTTTTTATGGTCAATGAGCTTTTTTAATAGATTCACTTTGCCAGTCCTCGATTATTAAAGGCTCTTATAGTGAATGGTCAGAGGAGTTACAAGCCACCACTGGTCGGCGGTTCAATAATCATAGGCAGAGTCTGGTTGGCTTTCACCCTGAGGCGCCTGGTTTTAGATCTCCCATTCAATGGATTCACCACTTTGACAAGAATGTCTTTATTGGCGGGGACGGGATATTTTTGGCCGGACTGGGTCGCCCTACCATTGATGTATATTTGAGCACCTACTGATTTTACAATCAACCATCCGGTGGGAACTTTTGCCAGGTTGATTGCGATTCGCTGACTGGCTGGAATGGCGTCCACAATCTGCGTTTGGCTGCGGTAGCCCCCTTTACTCACTTCAATTTTAAGGGGGAGCTGTTGAACCAAATAATCTTGTGGAGAGGGGCCAATGAGTTTTCCATTGATTGTGATCTCGGCGCCGACCGGCCCGGTTTGAATCGCCAATAGGTTATCTGGGATGTAAAGTGACTTGGGGCAGATACCATAGGATTCCAAGGAGCGGCAAAAGTTGGCTTTAAACTCGGGGTGGTATCGGTTCACATATGCAAAAAAAGCCAGTAAAAAGCTCAATGAAAAAAGAATGGTGAATGTGGTCGCGTTACTACTGTTCTTCTGATTGATTTCAGCGAGAACACTGTCTGTGTTGGTGTAGGTTTGGTTACGGTACTGTTTGACAGACTCTTTGACGTCTCTTTTGGCGATATGCAATTGTTGCGAGCGAGATTTGTTATCACCCATGTCGGTGTCGGTGAAGTCAACGTCGCCGACGGCTTTTTTGATGGCCTCAGAGTATTCATGGGTGGTGGTGTCTAAGTTTTTGATTCGACTGATCTCTTCAAAGCTCAAGTGATCCAAAGACATTTCATCCGTGAGATGGGTGGCCGTGGCTGTTCCAATCACCTGGGTTTTTTCAGCCAAATCTTCGCGGATTTTTTTTCTTTGTGACGTGACTTGTGCGTAGACGATCTGTTTTTTACGACTTTGAATAATTTCTTCAGAGAAAAGCCCTTTTACAAAAACACTTAAGTCTTGAGTCGAAAAATCAGGGTCAAATCGACTGAGAAATCCTTGCAGATCTCTTTGCAAGTCACCGGCGGATTGATAACGTTCGACCTTATTCTTCTCGAGAGCCTTTTTCACGATTTGATCGAGCTCGGCGGGAATATTGGGATTGATTTTTCTTAAGCTCGGAACTTCGCATTCGCGAATCTTTCGAAGGGTGTTGATTTCGGTATTGGCTAAGAACAAACGTTGGTTGGCCAGCATTTCCCAAGCCATAATGCCGAGGGCGAAAATATCGGTTCGTGAGTCAACAGTTTGACCTTCCACTTGCTCGGGGCTCATGTATCCAAACTTACCCTTGAGGGTGCCGGCTCGGGTGGCTTCGATTTGGTGGGCGGCCTTTGCGATTCCAAAATCAACCACTTTGGCATCACCTTCAAAACCGAGCATTACATTCTGAGGTGACATATCTCGATGAATAATATTTAGAGGTTTACCGGTGGTGGGGTCGATGCAGCGGTGGGCGTGGTCGAGGCCGGCGGCCGTTTGCCTTATGATATGGGCCACCTGGGCGACTGAAAAATATTTGTCCACTCGTTTCATGCGGTTGAGAATTTGTCGCAAATTGCGGCCTTCAACAAACTCCATGACAATAAAGAACTGCTTCTTCTCCGTTCCGAAATCATAAATCGAGACCACATTGCTGTGGGAGAGATTGATAGCAATTTTGGCTTCATCTTTGAACATGGCGATAAAGTCTTCTGACTCCGAGAACTGTTGCAGAATCCGTTTTACAGCGACAAACTTCTGCACGCCACTGGCAGCGATCTTTTTCGCCAGATAAACCTCTGCCATCCCGCCGGAGGCGAGCTTTTCAAGTAGGATATAATTGCCAAAAGTTTCAAATTTCTTTTTCACAGAGTCCTCTACACCAAGTTATCGGTTATCACTCGAGAATAATTAATGATTTCACAGGACAAAGGTCATGAGAGATGTCAAAAAAAAATATTTTGTGCCATCATAGACCAATGAAGTGGGTGGGACTAACAGGTGGCATTGCGAGTGGTAAAACGACGGTGGCCAATGTCTTTCGAGAGCTGGGCGTGCCCGTTATTGATGCTGATCAGTTGGCCCATTCCGCCTTAGAGAAAAACAAAGAGAAAATTGCCACCTACTTTGGTCGAGATGTGATTAACGACCAGGGGGATCTTGACCGTCGCCTTCTAGGACAGCGAGTGTTTAAAAATGAGAAACAGCTCAAAACTCTGGAGTCCATGATTCACCCTTATGTCCGTGAAAAGGTGAAAGAAAAAAAGCGCCTTTTCGAAGTCTCTGGAGAAAAGCTAGTGATCTATGATGTACCCCTGCTGTTTGAAAAAGAAATGCAAGCGGACTTCGACGAAATCATTGTCGTCTACGTTCCTGAAGAGGTCTCTAAGCAGCGTTTGATGGAGCGCAATGGTCTGACCCTAGAAGAAGCTGAGGCTCGTATTGGCAGCCAGATGGACATCGAAAAGAAAAAAGAACTGGCTCATGTGACGTTTCTGAACGAAGGGGACCGCGACGAGCTCAAAGCGCAAGTGCAAGACTACTTCCGTTCCCAGGCCCAAGAAACTTAAACCAACCGATCCAAATTTCCTATTGGTAAAAGCTTAAGGTTTAGCGTATGGCTTTATGGCTTTATGGCTTTATGGCTTTATGGCTTTATGGCTTTATGGCTTTATGGCTTTATGGCTTTGTTTCTCTGAGAGGCGGAGCGACCTCTCCAGACAGACCGTCAAAAGCTAGATTCTATCCAACAACCCTGAAAGCGAATCACAACCGAGCCGATGTTCGGGCAACACCCCTGCAAGTGAGTCATAACCGAGCCGACATCCGGCTCAAATCAGCACACGGGACATCGATCCAATTGTCATCCTGAGCAAAGCGAAGGACCTTTAAGCGAGATAACATAAAAGTAACTTTCCTAGAACAATGGCCATTATTCCAAAGTGTCGTCCTGAGTGCAACGAAGGACCTCCGCCGGAAATAATGTGATTTTACTGATCAGCAATTTATTTGTGATATTGGGACTTCTTCAAATACAGACATCCTGACGTACTTAAGGAAAAGTCTAGTGATTTCCGTCATTCCGTATTTCATCGAGATTTCTGCGGCCATGAGGTCATGAGTGACATTTTACGCATTTAAAATGACAGTTTTAGTCATCTTAATGGTACCCTGGTGCGATACCTTTGAGTTGAGACAGCGGAGTTTCGAGTACGATCATTGCAACATCTGTGGCTGGAGGATTTGAATATGCAATGTGAAGTTATGAAAAAAACCATGTCATTTATTATGGTGCTACTAATAGGTACACCTGCTCTCAGCGGTCAGGCTGGAATCTTCGAATTAGAAGAAGTTAAAAGTACAACCGTCTACAGAAACGGTGACGATCTATCTTTAGAAATCTTAACCAAAAACAGAAGGTTCAAGATTCCATGGTCTGAGTTTAATGAATTAGGAATCACGAACCCGCATCAGTTTATAAAAGACTTGAAAGAAAATAAAACTTTGAAAGTCTATATTGATAGTACTGATAGGGAAACAATTCGACGTATCGAATATTAAATAGCTTGTCTTCCTGGCTAATGGTTAGGCGAAAGAAACGTATTCTTCGATTTATGTTTTGATATAGAGAATTTCCATTTTTTCGTTTCAATACGAACACGTTATTTCCGGTAAAAGATCCTTCCCTTCGGTCAGGACGACAACAGGAAGTATTTGCCATTACCACCAAGAAACGGTTGATTGGAAAGTTCACGTTATTGCGCATTTAGGTCCTTCCCTCCGTTCAGGGTTGTCGCGATATTGGCCATAAGCAGTACAACTCGCTCCACTCCTGATGATAACCTTTTCAAGCAAGTTTCAATTGAAGCCCCTGCATCCGTAGCGGCAGTGAAAGTTCGGATTCCGAATTCTTAATGAATCATCTTTTGTTTGACAGTGTTTTTTTGAAAAAGTGAAATTTCTTGTGACGGCTTTTGCATCAGCTGTATCTTTGCGTTGGGGCCTTCAAGGATCTCCTCTAGCGCTGCATATAAAACAAATCGAATGGCTCCCTATATTTCATAGAAGCTCGTGTGAGGGCTCGATCTCAAGGGAAAAATTCTCCTTAAAAAAGCCATGGTAATCTCTTTTCAAGTGGAGGTGTCATGAGGTTAAAGAATGTAAGTGATGCGGAATTGAGTCACAGTTTATTAAGGCTGGTTCGGCAAGAAAGAAAATTGACTAGCCAAATCTTAGATTATTTAAAAGAAGTGGAAGATCGAAAACTGTTTGCCAATAGAGGTTACCCCTCTTTGTTTTCTTATTGCACAGAGTTTCTTGGCTACAGCGAGAGTGCTGCCCAACGAAGAATTAGCTCCATGCGCCTTTTTAGAGAAGTTCCGCAAGTGAAAGAGCAAGTCACTTCTGGAGAGTTGAGCTTATCCAATGTCTCAAAGGCGGCCAGCTTTTTTAGACAAGAACAAAAAATGAACGAGAAAACCTATGGGCCTCAAGAAAAGGCTAAGATTC
>JAUHWH010000004.1 GCA_030424715.1 Bdellovibrionia bacterium | reverse complement strand
GGACCAGCAGCGCCTGTCGCTCCAGTATTTCCTGTTGGGCCTGTCGCTCCCGTAGGACCAGCAGCGCCTGTCGCTCCAGTATTTCCTGTTGGGCCTGTCGCTCCCGTAGGACCAGCAGCGCCTGTCGCACCTGTATTACCTGTTGGGCCTGTCGCTCCCGTAGGACCGGCGGCACCTGTTGCTCCCGTGTTTCCTGTTGGACCGGCAGCTCCGGTGGTCCCCGTTGCTCCCGTGGCACCGGCGGCTCCTGTTGCACCCGTTGCTCCCGTGGCACCGGCGGCTCCTGTTGCACCCGTTGCTCCCGTTGGACCAGCAGCTCCGGTGGCACCCGTTGCACCAGTGGGACCAGCGGCTCCTGTGGCACCAGTGTTACCTGTTGGACCTGTTGCTCCAGTAGGACCAGCAGCACCTGTTGGACCAGTTGCTCCTGTGGCACCAGTATTTCCAGTAGGACCTGTCGCTCCCGTAGGACCGGCGGCTCCTGTTGGACCCGTTGGACCCGTTGGACCCGTTGGACCCGTTGGACCCGTTGGACCCGTTGGACCCGTTGGACCCGTTGGACCCGTTGGACCCGTTGGCCCTGTCGGGCCGGTAGGCCCTGACATTGGGTTCACCCAGCTTAGGGCACCCGTTCCATTAGTCTGTAGCACTTGTCCTGAAGTTCCGTCGTCAGCTGGCAACTCCCACACAAAAGAAGCTCCTGCCGTTACGGCACTGGGGGCTCGAAAGCCGACGTAGTGTGAGTTGTCACTGTCTGAAAATCTGATTTCGTTAGCAGAACTCATGGTAAGAGCACCACTCATGGAGTCACCGGCTTTGGCCAATTTCTCGCCAGCCCAAACCAATTGACCTGAGCCATTGGTGGTTAGCACTTGGTTCGCTGATCCATCTGCTGCTGGCAGAGTCCAAAGCAAATTGGCACTGCCGGCGGGTGATTGAAAACCCATATAGGAGTTGTCAGCATTGTAGATTCCAAGAGTTCCTGTGGTGGAAATTCCATTGGCACTCAGTGTGCCCGTTACTGCCACGTCTCTGGTCACAGAAAGATCGCGACCGATGGTTACGTCGTTTCCAGCAGCAATATCATTGGCGTTTGTGATGTTTTGGTTACCCATGTTGATCGCACCCGACATGGTTCCACCAGCCAGCGCTAATTTCGTGGAATCCCCGGCGGGCGCTCCTGCCGTCCACTGGGATCCGTCCCAGTACATCACGTGACCAGACTGACCAGCAGCAAGCCCGGTGATTGTAGAATTATCAGCGGCAGCGCCACCAATGGAATTATCAACGTAGTTTTTGTTGGTTGCATCGTTAGCCGCCGTTGGTGTTGCGACGTTGGTGATTTTGTTAGAATTCATTGAGAAGTTACCACTGGGGCTGCTTTGTAAGTACTGTGAACTGCTCCCGCCGATCAAAGCTAAAAGCTCAGTGTGGTTGGCTCCATCAAAGACGTTTTGTAAATTAGCTTGTGTTAGAACATAGGTTCCGTTTGTGTTCACGCTGAGTAAATCAGCGGGAGTCAGACCTGCAATACTCCCTGCGTTCGTGGCGTATGGCACACTCACAATATTGTGATCTTGTGTAAGAGTTTGAGGCCCCGTGCCATCATCAAAGGTCACACGAAGCTTGCGACCGTGATCGGCGGCTGGAGTGTAACTGCCAACCGAAGCACAAGTGGTGGGAGTGACAACGCCAGTGCTATTACTCAAAGCTTTCGCAAGATCATTGGGACCTAAATCTTCGTAGTCTGTACCACTACGTGAACCCTCTCCGACGGTTAGAGCAAAGACACCGTTGGAACCAGTCATATTGAGAACGTGGGTCTCTTCGTAGAGCAAGCACTGTTCAGCCCCAGGAGAAAGGACTTCGATTGTGAATGTGATGTTGTTGCCTTCAAGCGCTTGTCCCGTAGGCTTTATGATTTGACCTTGATAGGTGAATTTCGCTGGAGCTGCAAGCGCTGCAGAGCCGACCCCGAAGATTCCTAAAAAACAAACCATAAGTCCGAAAACGTTCATAGATACCTTTCGTCATAAAACTCCTAGCCCTTAAGGGAAATACAAAAAAAATCGCCAAAAACACAATGAATTCTCGGTGAAAACAAAACAAAGGAACTCTCAAGAATCGAGCCACCGATGACTTTTCTCATTTTTAGATGTCCCCCCCCCCGAACACTGTTTCAGGTTGAGCCGATTAAAAATCATTTCTTTTTCCAGAGGTTCTCTTTTGATTCGCAAAACTCCCTAAGGTGAGGCAAGCTTCAACTATGAACGCCAGTAGACCCTGTGGTGACTCGCAAGAAAGACGGAATATAAGATTCTACATTGTTAAAAAAATTAGAGGCGCATTTTCGGATCGAAGGCGTCGCGGAGGCCATCACCCAATAACTGGAAGGCCATCATGGTCAGGTACAGCGCCGCTCCTGGAAAAAGTATGAGATGAGGGTAACTCTCCAACAGGTCGGCGCCGTCGGCCGCTAGCACCCCCCACGAGCTAAAGGGCGGCTGCAAGCCTAAACCAATAAAACTCAGAAAACTCTCAAACAAAATATTCGCCGGTATCCGAAAGGTCAGCATTACAATGATGGGTCCCATTATGTTAGGCAGCACATGCCGAAACAAAAGCTGCCAGTGCCCGAACCCCAGCGCTTGCCCGGCTTCTATGTAAGCCATCTCTTTGACCTGCAGCACCTGGCCTCGCACCAAACGCGCGAGACTGACCCAACCCACGATACTTAAAGCGATCAAGGTTCCCGTTAAGGCCTTCAACTCAGGGTTGGAGAACAGAGCGACACTGTCAAAGATCACCTTCACCAGAATCATGATGACCAATGAGGGAATGGAATAGGCGATGTCCACCACTCGCATCATCACCGCGTCGATCCAGCCACCGAACCAACCGGAGACGGCACCATACAAGGCACCAATCAATAACGAGATCACAGCGGTGATGATTCCCACGGCCATGGACATTCTAGCGCCGTAGATAATACGGGACAACAGATCTCGGCCTAACTTGTCCGTCCCGAACCAAAACTGTGAGCTGGGACCTTCTAAAAGATGATCAATATGCTGTTCATCAAAGGGATAGGGGGAAATCCAGCGCGCGGTCAGTGCAACGAGACAAACGAAGGCAATAAAGAAAAGACAAACCCAGGCCAGGCGATTTTTTTTGAGCTCATGAAATCCTTCGACTAGCCACCCTCCTGATTTCACGAGACCTCAATTCGTGGGTCCACCACTTTGTATAATAAATCGACGACAAGGTTGGCTAAAATCAACATCACAGAAAAAAGTAAGGTGAGAGCCATGATCAAGGGATAGTCTCTGTTGAACACACTTTGCACAAAATATTTGGCAATGCCCGGGATAGCAAAAATGATCTCAACAATAAAAGATCCCGAGAGAATACCGGCCACCAAGGGCCCGGCGTAAGTTAAAACCGGCACTAGCGAGTTTCGCAACACATGGTGGTACAGCACCACCTTGTCACTCAACCCCTTAGCACGGGCTGTCCGCACAAAATCTGAATGAATAACATCGAGAACCGAAGCCCGAGTCAGGCGTGCAATAAACGCCGCCGGTCGAATGCCAAGTGTGACCACCGGCAAGATGTAATGTCGTGGCGAATGCCAGAGAGCCGCTGGCAAAAGAATATCATAATCCACCAGCCATTGATAAAAACCGGGGAACCAATGATTGATAGGCCATCCAAAACTAAAAATATAAATCAGCAAGGGAGCCATCAAAAAACTGGGCAATGAAATACCACTGATGGCGACCACCATAGCCGCAGAGTCCCAACGGGTCCCGTGATGAGCCGCAGCCAGCAAACCTAAGGGCACACCAATGAGAAACGACAACAGAAGAGCATAAAAACCCAATTTGAACGAGACCGGAAATGCGTCTTTGATGATCTCAGAAACTTCGCGCCCCTCATATTTATAGGAGTATCCCAAGTGCCCTTGAGTGATTCCACTGATATGGGACCAGTACTGGATATGCACGGGCTTGTCGAGACCGTATTTTTTCTCAATGTTTTTTTTCACATGAACCGGAAGAGCCTTTTCTTCATCAAAGGGACCTCCCGGCAGAAGTCGCAACAGAAAAAAAGTTAAGGTGGCTATCACAAACACCACAAACAGTGACGACAGCAGGCGTTTTATGAAAAAGGGCAAAAGGTTCTGTTTGATAACACCCCAAAAAAAGCTAACTAGGAAAACCACCCAGAAAATCGTCACCAAAAGAGAAGGAACCGTCATATAGACCAAATCAAAGAGCACCATGGCCAATCCCAATAAAAAACTCAGCCAAAAAAGAAGGGGGCCTATTGCTGTCATTTTTTTAACCCCATGTCTTTAAAGTGATACAGATCCAAGACATTATTATTGTAGTTGGTGACTCTCTTAGAAACAAGAACCTGGTTCACGTCGGTAAAAAGAGGAATCACCGGCATCTCCTCTTCAACGAGAATGGCCTGAGCTTTACCATAGAGACGCAATCGCGTCTCCGGCTCCGTCTCTTTCACAGCTTTGGCCACCAGGGTGTCGTACTGTTCATTTTCCCAGCCCGTGCGATTATTGACCGAGAAACTTGTCATGATTGCAAAAAAATTATGAGGGTCCGCGTAGTCAGCAACCCATCCCAAGCGAAACAAAGAGTAGACCGAATCCGAGCGCAGCCCATTGAGAAAAGTCTTCCACTCTTCATTTTTTAACTCCACCCGAAGACCTAAGTTCCTTTTTAACTGGGCCTGAATGTTCTCCGCCACTCGCCGATGCTTTTCTTCGGTATTAAAACCAAGAACAATGGGAGGCACACGAGTGGCATCTTCGTACCCCGCCTCTTTCATCAGCTTTTGTGCTTTGGTAACATTGAAGTCGAGCCCCCATTGGGGATCAAATCCAAACATCCCCATGGGCACCCAACTCTTTAGGGGCTGTTGCCCTCCCCCTAATACTTTGGTGATCTCGCTGCGATCAATAGCCAAGGCGATGGCTCGTCGCACTCTTTTGTCATCGAAGGGCTTTTTCTTTATTTTGAACCCATAATAATAAAGCCGTAGCCCCGGTAAATAATGGAACTCCGGTTTTTGTCGTAGCCGAGGGATTTCTGAACTCGGCAAGTCTCGCATAAAATCAATCTTCCCACGCTCAAACATGCGCAGTGACGTTGAAGACTTACCGATCATATAGAAAACCAAGTATTTAATGGCCGGAGGCTCCCCCCAATAGGTCTCGTTGCGCTCAAGCACCAAACGACTGTCGTGGTGCCAATGGATCATTTTGTAGGGACCCAGTGTGACGATGTTTTCTGGTTCCGTCCAAAGCTCCCCATGTTTTTCCACAACGTCTTTGCGGATCGGAAAAGTGGTATGATGAGTCAGCAACATTGGGAAAAATGCCATGGGTTGCTCTAATACAAATTCCACCGTCAAAGGGCCAAGAGCCTTCACCCCGACTCTGTTAAAGTGAGTGATCAGACCCTGGTTGTATTTCTTGGCATTTTGAATAGGAAAAATGTTATCCACGGCGATGGCCGCTGATGCCGGATTGAGGATCCGCTCAAAGGCATCGACCACATGCTGGGCTTGAAAGGACACACCATCGGTCCACACCACATTTTTTCGCAAATGAAACACCCACCGCTGCCCCTTGTCTTTTTGCTGCCAGTGGGTGGCGAGAGCTGGAAGAAGCTTGAGCCCCGGTTGCGAGAGATCAAATTGCACCAAGCCCTGCATGATTTGCTCTTCGATCCAGCTGGAGTCAGTGTCTGAAGACAACAACCAATCAATCTTCGGAGGCTCTGAGGTAATGACGGTCGAAAGCGTCTCACCGTATGGGAGGACTCGTCGCTCCCCTGACTTTAAAACCAAAGGGGTGTCTTTTTGGGGCTGACACCCCAAGCAAAGAAAAATAAGCAGACATCCAAAAAACTTCACTGCCTTCGAGCCTGCTCCAACACGTATCGAAAATCAAGGGAAATCAATATTTCCCTTAAATTCTATATATTTACAGAAACGGAACCAATGGAAATCTCCTCTGCAGGGCTAGCCCATCAGCAAAAATGATGAGATTACAGCATAATGAATAATTTTCAATAATGTTGGATGCTGGCTACAACCTCTTTATTGAAACTTTTGATTTTGGGGGAACCATGAAAGCACTTATCCTAACACTGACTTTGATCTTATCATTCCACGCCAACGCCCGCAGCTTGTCTCCTGCTGATATGCCCTTGGCCCAACAAGCACAGTTGATCCAAGTGTTAAATCAGATGGAGCCAGAGATGCTCGACTCTATTCTCTCAGAAGAAGCTTTGGACTGGTACATTGGGCAATTCACTCGCGGTGGTTTTTCGGAAGAATCTTTTAATGATGAAGTCCTGAACACCCGTATTGAAATGGATGGCAATCAGTTTTCTGATGCCAACGCCCCCGTATTCAACTAATTGTTTCAAGCAAAGTTCATACAATTTAAAAAGCCTGAACCTACAGTTCAGGCTTTTTTGTTTCCCAGAGCATAAGAAGTTCGATAAACTCCGACCATGAATCAAGACGTCTATGCTCGCACCAATAATATCTGCCTGGTTTTTTTAACACTCGTGACGGCCACCATCGCCCTGATCTACATGAAGCCGGTGCTCATTCCCCTTATTTTCTCGATCTTTGCCTACTCCGTGTTAACGCCCTTGGTAAGCTGGATCCGCAAAAAGACCAATGCGCCCAAGGGTGTTGCCGTTTTTTTCTCGCTGTTGTTTTTGTTTGTACTACTCTCTAGCATTGTTTTGGTTCTAGTCTCCTCCATTGAAAACTTTGTGCAAGGGGCTCCCAAATACAAAGAAAGTCTAACCACAGTCCTTGTGTTTGTAGAAGAGCAGCTGCAAGCCTTTGATATCTATCTGGATCTCGATCAACTGACCGAGGTGATTCAATCCAGTTCTTTTTTAAGTTTCGCTCAGAAATTCACCGGGCAGCTTTTGACCTTTCTTGGTAATTTGTTTTTGGTATTTATTTTCGCCATTTTTATGATGACCGGAGAATCACGCAGTGGAAAAAAAGGGCCTCTTCTCAAAGAGCTTTTGCAGAAGGTTTCAGGATACGTCAGCTCAAAATTCATCTTGTCTTTAACCACGGGGGCACTTGTGTGGATCATTCTTTTGATTTTCCAAGTCGAGTTGGCTTTTATTTTCGCGCTCCTTACGGTCTTGTTAAACTTTATCCCTACGATTGGCTCTCTACTAGCCGTACTACTCCCCCTCCCCATTGTATTTCTGCAATACCAATTTGGCTTTCAGTTTTTTACTATTCTCGCCCTGACCGGGGTGATCCAGTTCGCTATTGGAAACATCATCGAACCCAAAATCATGGGTGACTCTATGGACCTGCATCCCATTACCGTGCTGATCTGCTTAGTCTTTTGGGGCATGGTTTGGGGAATCGCTGGTATGTTTCTCGCCGTACCGATCACCGCCGTTCTCAAAATTGTTTTCTCTCGTGTTGAAGCCACGCAAGATCTTGCAGAAATTTTGGCGGGTCGTATCCCCTCGCGCTCCTAAAGAAAGCGAGTAATGTCTTTCACCATTTTTTGATAAGATTCACCACCAAGAGTCATCGGGTCAAAACAAAGGTGGTTGTAGCGCCTGGCGGTGGCTTTCGAGTTGTCCAGCGCAATCAATGTGCATCGCTCTTGGGTTTCAGCGAGCTTTTTCAATTGAGTGAAGCTGACAAGCTCATCGCGAGGATGCATCATCATTAAGGTGTTGGCCGCTTCCCAAGGTTGAGCCGCTTGCTGTTTGTTCTCTTTGTAAATAGAAAAAAAACTGGAATAAACGGGTGTCGGGACTCCTGCGTGATGATAACGGTACCGCCTTTCGAAATCGTCGTCCCCGACCCGAACCGAAGGAATTCGACTCACAAAAGGCAGAATAGGTTTGAGCAGAAAGGCATGGCGCCGCAATCGAATAGCCGGAGCCAGCAACACCATTTTTTTAAAGGGACACTGAGGAAACTGGTGCACACCAATAAGAGCGCCAAAGGAATAGCCGAGGAAATAGAGTGGCAAGTCATAGGACTTCTGCAAATAAAGATAAGCCTCCTGATGGGTAGTGAAAAAGTCCGCGCCTGTCAATCCAGTGAAGTCGCTCTCACCACCATGACCCGGCAGATGTAACAAATAAGTCTTCATTTTCCGTCGCGAAAGATCTTTTAAAAGGGTTTTAAGAGCCTCAGGGTTCTGGTTCAGCCCATGGGAACACAATAGAACCTTGTCGTAAGGGTCGTCGCTCGGAATCTCTTCAAGAAAGGAGGGTTTTTTGGTTTCTCTCACTATCCCTCTCTAAGTTTTCAAAATCGACATGGTCTCGGTTTCTGATAAAAACCTGGGCCAGGTGCAAGTCTCTCGCTTTTTGAGTGCTTTGTGCGAACCTCAACAGCAACAATCCACAGAAACAATCACCAAGGGCAAAGGCAAGCATACGGGCGGCCACTTCTCGGTCATTGGGGCTGTTAAGACTCTGAAGCCAGCCGTCTTTACAGTCCTCCATTAGCTTTTTCATCTTGTCTAACTCAGGACTTGGGGAGATGTCGGTGCTGAGGCCGGATAAATAATCAAACGCCCCAATGAAAACACGTTCTGATGCAACAGCCCGCAAGGTGTCGAGACTCATGATGTTGGTGGTTCCCTCCCAAATAGAAAAGACCTGGGCATCCCTTAAAAAACGAGGCAGCTGGGTGTCCTCAATATAGCCGGCTCCCCCAAAGGCTTCGACCAACTCGCTGGTGATGTTCACGGCTTTTTTGGCCGTCCAGAGCTTCGCTACCGGAGTTAGCAATCGCAGGGCCGCGGCTTCTGAATCCGAGGCTGTTGTCATTTCAGACTTACCCAACAGAAGGGCCATCTCACTAACAAATAAAACGCAGGCATGAACTTCAGATTGCGACTTCAAGAGGGTTTGCTGATGCAGCGGATGCTCGATCAGCATTTTTCCAAACGCTTTTCTTTTTTGTGAATAATCGCGGATCAATGAATGCAAACGGAGGATTGTGCCCGTTGCACAAACAGAATTATAAAGACGTGAAATGTTCAAAACAGTCGCAATGTTTTTTACGCCAGCGCCCAGTTCTCCCACAAGAAAGCCTTCAACGCCCTTGAGCTCAAGCTCGGCTGTTGGCATGGCCTTGGTTCCCAGTTTATCTTTTAACCGAAGCACTTCGATATTGTTCAGCTTCCCGTTGCCATCTCGAATTGGAATGAGGAACAAACTGAGACGGTTGCGCCCATCCACAGGAGTCTGCGCCAGGGCCATGGCCAAATTAGCTGTCACTGCCGACGTGAACCATTTGGTGCCATACAGACGATAAACACCCCCCTCTTGCTTTGCCACAGTTTCTGATTGAGAAACGTCAGAACCCCCGGCCTTCTCTGTCATCCACTGACCGGCTGTCCAAAAGTCATCGCCTCGGTCGGCCAAAAGCTTATGGAAAAAAGACTCTTTTAAGGGACCATTTTCAAGTTCAAGAACGCGGGCGGCTCCATCGGTCATTGCCAAGGGGCAGGTGTAAAAAGCTGAGGAAGGATGAAAGATCAATAATTTTAAAAACTGGTGCAACCGCGAGGCCTCGGCACTTTTGCGCAAGTAGCCAATGGATATAAGTTCCTCGCTGGCGGCTATGTTGTGCATCTCATTCCAGGCATCATCAACGATGATCTCGTCGACTCGCTGACCCCAATGGTCGAAGGCGCGATGTTGCGGAGGGTGGCTCTCCGCCTTCCACATCAGATCCAAAATTGTCGAAGAGGCCCGTTTTGAAAATTGAGCCAAGTCACTCTCAATAGTTCCCACATGTTGCGAATCGCAGAGGCTATGGAGCACGTCCTTCAAAAAGGTGTTTTCACGAAATAGGTCATGATAAACAAAATCTTCTTGCTGAAATCCCACAATGCCTCCACGCTTCAGAATTGACGAGTGAATGTCTCATATTGACCCGCTCAGAATGTCCCATCTTGCTGTATTTGTCCAGAAGCCTTCAGCTATCAAGCCTGGGGCCAAATAGACCGATAAACCAATATGGCCAGTACAAAACTAGAAAAAGTAAAATTCTCAGTAGAACGGAAAGCGAAAAGCCCTCGTCGGGTGGATGTTTGCATGATTGTTTTTGCGTGCTGCTTTATTTTGACTTTTTTAATCACTCAAATCATGTTGGGGATGTTTAACATCTAGATAGCAAAGGCTAGGACGTCGTTTTTTTTACATCGGTCGCGATCAGCCCCTTTTTACCCTCTTTGATAATAAACTCAACTTCATCGCCTTCTTGCAGGGGTTCCTGGGTTTGGCTGACGTGTACAAAAATGTCGTCGCCGTTAAGGACTTCAATAAAGCCAAAGCCCTTGTCATCGCGAAACCACTTCACCTTGCCCGAGATTTTGTCACTCACAAGACCTCCCATGTTTCACGGGTGGGAGGCGTGCCCTCTGGATACACATTGACATTTTCAGCCAACCACGAAGAGGCTTCGGCATTTTCGTTATACAGCAGATTGTACAAAGTGTAGTAGCGAGTCACTTTTTTCACATAGTTACGAGTCTCCAAAAAAGGGATATGCTCAATGAACTCGTCCATATCTAATTGACCAAACTTGTGTAACCAACTGTGAACACGATGGGGCCCGCCATTGTAAGCCGCCGCAGCCAGTGGAAGCTTGCCTTTGAACTTCTTAAGATTACGCTGTAGATAGCGCGCCCCGATTTCAATACTCACTTCGGGGCGGAGAAGATCGGGACCGTCGATTGTTTTACCGATCATCGTGGCCACCTTGCGGCCCGTGTGGGTCATCACTTGCATAAGACCACGCGCTCCCACGGGAGACATGGCATCTGGTCTGAAGTTGGTCTCGGCCTTCATAATACTCCAGATAAACTCATTGGGCACATTGAAGCGACTCCCTTGCGCCAACACCGCATCTTCGAAGGCTCGGGGATAGACATACTGCCACAGGGGTTTACCCAGTGCCAAACCGAGGTGCTTCCGGTCACCCGCAAAGTGACTGGTCCCGATATAAGCCGAGCGATGATAAATATTATTGCGATAGTATTCAAACATCAGGGTTTTTAGATAGTCTCGATTTTTTGTACGTCCTTCAATACTGTACAGCTCCCACTTCGCCAATTCGGACATACCCATAAGTGAAAGATCTTTGGCTCGATCAATGTGGCGTCGGAATTCGGGCTCACTGACAGTGGCGTATATTTGTGCCGGCTTGCCCATATCCAAGTACTCACGCATATAGGGCAGCTTTTCCCATTCCGCGTGAAAGCTTTCGTTAGTTCGCACCGTGGACTGAGCAAACTCAATGTCTTCTTCAGCCACTTCTTCTTTGGCGAAAAGTGGCAACCAGTTTTCATGGAGAGTGGTGGCATCGTTGTGTTTCACATTAGCGAGTCCTCGAGCCCCTACCAAAAGGCGCAGCCTCTGAACCGATGCAATCGCGTAATAACCAAAATAGTCGTCTTGCGAAATCTCAAGAAACAGCTCTTTCGCCAGTTCGCTATTCCCCTGCCTTAGCATACTCATGGCCATCCAGTACTTGATCTTCTCTCGACTGGTTCGATAGGGCAGCATCCTTCTCTTATTCTCAAGTGCGACCTTCAAAAGGTTGTAGGACTTTTGAAAGTGTCCTTTTAGGTAGTAAACCCAAGGTATGTACCAATTGGCCTGCTTGCCCTGGGAGGTATAGGGGTATTTTTTCTTTATTTCTTCAAACCGTCGAAGAGCACCGTCGTAGTCTTGATTTTGATAACTCAGAAAAGCCGCTCTGTAGAGTGCGCTGCGCGCCTCTCTCCCCTTGAAGTCTTTTGCCGCTTGCAAATAAATACCCACGGCCGCTTGATACTCGCCGGCTCGCGATGCAGCTTTGGCAAGAAGACCAATATAGTCATAATCCTTCTTTTTCTCTTTATCACTGTAATAGGGCATTAAACGATCGAAGGCTTCTCGCACCATCCCTTCGTTGACTAGGTATTCCGCCATGGTCATATCTTTGGTGAATTTTTCTTCTTTTGTTTTTTGAAACACCTGCAACTCGGCGTAGGCTTTTTTGCTAGCACCCATCAACTGCAAACGCTTGATTCGATCTTGCTGATCACTGATCGTGTCTTTACAAACGAGAGCCTTGCCATCAACCAGGTTTTCTTGCCACCGTAGTCCCCAATGGGCCACTGGCTCGTAGGTCGGATACTTCCGGTACAGCTTACGAGCCCAATAGCAAGCGTCCAAACGGCGCTTTTTGATATGATTGATTTTTAGCAAGGACCAAAGAATATCAGGATAGACTTCTGTCCCCCTCATTCCTCTTTCGAGCTTTTTAAAAAGTTTTTTAGCCTCATCATACTTTTGGGTCTCAAAAAGAATTTCTGCCACTTTGAAATCAGACTTCCTATTGAGAAAGTCGGAGGCTCGGCCTCCGGTACTGACCTGGTCGACCTTGGCAAAAGAATTGAGGGCTTCTTTATTGTTCGACAGCTTCAAATAAGACAGACCCCGGTAATAGTAGGCGACATCCGCCAACCTCGTGCCAAGACTGAGACTTTTATCAAAATGACGAATCGCAAAATTATGATTGTTCTGTTCGAAAAAAATAGTGCCACGAAAAAACTCGATCAGGGCCATCCTCTTGGGGTCGACTTCTGACATCGGAATTTTATTCAACTGCTCGTGAGCCTTTTGATATTCCTGTTGTTGAAAAAACCGCTTCGCCTGCTCCATTTCTGAATGAGAGGCCTGCACCAAGCCACAGTAAAGCATTGTCAGCAATAAGATGACGCTTGAGGTTTGCTGAGAGAGGATTTTACGGGCTCGTGATACTAGAGAAGGAAGCTGACTTTTCATTCTTCCCATCATACCTATAGTCTCCCAAAAAACTAAGACCAGATCTCCATAAGTATGCCAAAGTTTAGTATCGTCAGAAATCAAACCCTAGACGTAAAGCTGGGCAGCATTTTAAACAGAATCATAGTAGCTTTGCATCGCCTTGATCGCTTTGTGCCACCTGGCGATTCGACGCTTTCGATCAATCAATCGGTTGGTGCACCGAAACTCTCGATCGACCTTGTCCATTTTTTTGAGGTCAGCAAGACTCGACCACACCCCGATACCAAGCCCGGCCATCAAGGCGGCACCCATAGAGGTCGACTCGACCAATTTCGGACGAACCACTTCGACTCCCAAAAAATCCGCCTGCATCTGCATCAACAAGTTGTTCGCCGAAGCACCACCATCAACCCGAACTGTTTTTAAAGGGACTCCGGAGTCTTTGACCATGGCACTCATCACATCGACATTTTGCAAGGCCATGGCCTCGAGAGTGGCTCGGGCGATATGGGTGTCGCAGGTACCACGAGTGATACCAAACAGAGAGCCCCGCACTTGAGAGTCCCAAAAAGGCGCTCCTAGGCCAGAAAAGCTGGGTACAAACTCTACCCCATCGGTGCTTTCGACTCGAGAAGCCAGCTTTTCAATGTCACCGCTACTTTTGAGCATTTTTAGATTATCTCGTAACCACTGCACGGCGGCCCCACAAATAAAGGCACCGCCCTCTAGTGCGTAATCAGCGCCCACTTGATTGGGCAATTGCCAACTGACCGTGGTTAACAAACCACTGGGGCTGCCAACACGACGGTTTTTGGTATTCATCAATAAGAAGCTCCCGGTGCCGTAGGTGATCTTTGCCTCACCCCCGTCGTAACAATATTGACCAAACAGAGCACTTTGCTGATCACCAAGGACTCCAGAAATAGGGATACCTGCCGGCAGGTTGCCCGTTTTTACAGTGACTCCAAAAACACCACCCGAGGCATAAATCTGCGGCAACATCTCGGGACTCACTGAAAAGGTCCGCAGCATTTCATCGCTATATTGCAAAGTGGACAAATCCATCAACTGAGTGCGAGAGGCGTTGGAAACATCGGTGGCATGAACTTCGCCACCAGTGAGCTTCCAAATCAAAAAACTATCGATGGTTCCAAAGCAAAGGTGCCCTTTGCGCGCCAAGGCTTTGGCTTTGGGGTTGTTTTGCAGAATCCATTGCATCTTGGTGCCTGAAAAGTAGGGGTCCAAAACAAGGCCCGTGGTTTTTTTTAAACGCTTTTCGAAGCCCCGTTTTTTTAGTTTGTCGCAAAGATCGGCCGTTCGTCGACACTGCCAAACAATGGCGTTGCCGATGGTTTCCCCCGTTTTCCGGTCCCAGGCCACCACGGTTTCACGCTGGTTGGTGATTCCGATTGAGAGAATTTGACTCCCCTTCACTTTTGCCTTTTGTAGTGCCAAACGAAGGGTCGTGGTCGTGGACTTCCAAATGTCGTCTGGACTATGCTCAACCCAGCCTGGCTGCGGAAAAATTTGCCGGAATTCGCGATTGACCTTTGCTTTCAGCTGCCCCTTCGTGTTGATTACAGAAACAGTCGTTCCCGTGGTTCCCTGATCAATGGATAATAGATATTGCTGAGACATAGAATTCCTTATAAAGGTTGGGCATGGGCTGGTTTTTTAAAGATAACGAAAAAACATTTAATCTGAAAGACTTGGATACAGAACGCCTAATGTATCGAGTCATGCCCCACCTACTCGCTGAGATTATGACAAAGTACTTCAGAATGACCATCGAGGGGCAAGAGTACCTCCCGCGCAAAGGCCCCGCCCTAATCACCCCCAACCATTCGGGTTACTCTGGGTTTGACGCTTTTTTACTTGGACACCATATCCACAAAGCCACCCAAAGGACAGCTCGAATCCTCACCCACAAGTTGTGGTTTCTCAATTCAACAACAGCCATTCCAATGAAGAAAATGGGTTTTATCGAAGCCACCAAAAGCAATGGCACCCAACAGCTGGCAAAAAACAATTTGGTTGTGCTGTTCCCCGAGGGGGAATACGGCAATTTTAAGCCCTCAAGCAAGGCCTACCACCTTCAAGAGTTCAAAAGGGGTTTTATTCGGATGGCGATAGCTCAGCAATGCCCCATTATCCCCACCCTGATTTTAGGGGCTGAAGAAACCCATATCAACCTAGCACGACTCAAGTTCACCAAATACCTACGGGGCACCGTGCTTCCCTTACCCTTGAACATCATCCCGCTGCCCGCACGGTGGCATATTATTTTTATGGAGCCCATTCATCTCCCCTATTCGGAGAAACAATTGGAAGACAGAGAGCTGGTGGCCGATTTGGCCACTGATATTCGAGAGCGAATGCAACGTCGACTGAGCCTCGAAGTGAACAAAAGAAAGAACCTGTATTTCTAGAAAAATGAACGGCCGCTAATCGCCGATGTCTTGACCGACCATCTCCAGCAGCTGGAACCACTTGGTAATAATCACACCGCTCTCACCCTCAGAGCGCCCCACCAAAAGTTTAGTGAGAGAAGTTGCAATCACCACCACAATAACGATCAGTAATATATATTCCACCAACAGCTGACCCTTGTTTTGACCCAGGATGGTCTTTGGGGTAACGTTGGCCTGTGGCTTCAGATCTTCCATTTTCAAAAAAAACCTTTCGTATCCCTCTATGGGGGCAGCTGGCTTTAGGTCTAGGAGTCATCTTCCTGATCTATCTTGCGGCTATCAACTCTAACCCTTTTGTATCGGCATGGGACGAAGAAAACTCAAGATTTTACGAAGACGCCACCCAAGCCCTAAAAATGTTTAGCCTTCACCCTTCGGCACCCACTGTTTTTATCTTTTGGGATAAAAATGAAAAAGAGCATCTCACCGCGATCCGCGCCTTGAGCTCGATCCCCTCACGAGTTCGTGTTTATGGCATCCATGTATCAAATTCTAAAGACCAGTTGGAAGTAAGACAGCTGTGGTTAAAGAATGCGCCGAAAAGTGCGGCCTTGGTGTTTGATCGCTCGGAACTTCTGCAAACCAGCTTTCACGTGCGGGCGCTCCCCATGGTGTTTGTTATTCTACCAAAACAGAAAAAGATTTATAGCTACCTTGGAGACGTGAATAAAAACCGCAAACCGCTATTAAAAATTATTGATTCCGAATAGTATCAAAGCCGATGGTTTGGTCCATGTTTTCAAAAAAACTTTCGACCGACTCTGGCGTCATCGGACCTTTGATGCCAACGACAAAATCCTCGCCCATCTCACCGGGAGCAAAGCTCTGACCATCGATTTCGAAACAGGTATCGAATTGTGAAGGGTTGCTGTACATCATGATGTAGCAGTAATTGTCTTTGCCACGTTTGCGTAAAAATTGCTCCCACTGATCTTTGCGACTTTGCAGTCGAAAATAGAGCTCCAGTGCCTGTGACTCTTGTTCATTGGAAAAGTAAATACGAATTGGGTCAGAAAAAATGGCCGTGTTAAAGTCCGAAGAAAAATACTTTGTCTTGGTAATGTAACGATCCATGTTGCCACCCCTTGCTTGCTGGTACCCAAAGGCTAGAACTTCGAAAAAGTTTAAGGCAAACCTTTTCTACCAAATTACGCAAGGCATCGGCGGATTGTGCTTTTTTCAGCGGCGATTATTTAAATATCTGGAAATATTCATTTTTTTTTAAGAAGAAACGAGAAATACTTTGTCTTTTCAAGCGTCCTCTCGATAGAATTTGTTTCTCATTTTTTGCTAAAAACTTTGCGGCCGCCAACGTAGGTCCTAAAAACGTCATGGCCGCCTAAGCCGTAGAAAAACTGCTCCCATGATTGGTTCGATAGAAAAAAGTCAGCGCGAAAACCTGGCAACAGTGCGCCCACTTCGCCCTCAAGCCCCAAAGCCTTGGCGCCCCCATAGGTCAGAGCACTAAAAACCTCGGGTAATGCCATTTTCATTTGAAGTCGAGCGAGTAACCCCACAAACTCAATGTTTTGGGTCGGGCTGCTGCCAGGGTTGTAATCACTGGCTAAAGCCACACAGGCCCCGCTGTCGATAAGGGTTCTTGCATCGGGGTAATCACACTCCAGGTAGAAGTCGGCCGCTGGCAGTAAGACAGCGACGGTCTCTGAATCGGCAAGCCGCTTTTTATCTTTTGAGTTCAAACAGATCACATGATCCGCCGACTTTGCTCTGAGGGCGACAGCCAATTGAGTGGCTTGGGTCCTATTCAGTTGATCGGCATGAATGGTGACGGCGAAACCCAACTCCTGAGCAAAAACCAGATACTCTTTAGCGGCACTCAAATCGAAATAGCCCTTCTCAATAAAGATATCCACTCTTTGACTCAACCCCAGCTGTTTGATTTTGGGCAACTCCCGCTTCAAGGACTCAAGGTACTGCGCCTGGGTGGTTCCCGACGGAATAGCGTGCGCGCCCAGATAAGTGGTGACAACTCGAGCCTTCTTAAGGGCTTTTGCCGCCTGCAACATTTTGATTTCAGATTGAGGGTTCAGACCGTAACCACTTTTTATTTCAATGGTCGTTACACCTTGAGAGAGATGCTTGCCCACTCGTTGCTGAGCCAAATCGACCAGAGCCTGTTTCGACACTTTACGCGTGGCCTTCACGGTAGACAAGATACCGCCCCCCGCCGCGGCGATCTCTTGATAGCTTGCCCCCTGGTTGCGTTTTTCGAATTCGTTGACCCTGTCGCCGGCAAAAACCATATGAGTGTGGCAGTCTACAAAGCCAGGGAACACGTTAAGCCCCTGGCAGTCCACCCGCTTGCTCGAGCGAAAAACGGTGGGCAATCGAGACTCGCGACCCACCCAGACCACACGACCTTTTTCAGCCACGAATGCCGCTTTTTTGACCACCGCAAGATCTTTGGCACCCACGTGGCGCCCATCATTGGCTTGCAGACCTTTCATGGTCATGAGTTCGGCAATATTTGAGTAAACGATTGGGTGTGTCACGATAAAGCCCCTTCTTACTGTCTAGAGACCACAAATTTCCACTGCCCCCGGCAAATAACAATGTATTTTTGCGGAAACAACTGCGACGCGTTGTTTTCGTTGAACCGCTTCTCGATTTAAAATACAACAGAGCCAACATCTTCGGGGGGAGATCATGTCTATATTAGGAAAGCGCATCGCGTGTCTGATGCTCTCGGTTGCTGTCGCAGGCTGTGGCTCAGAGACATCCACCTCGGAGACATCCAACAAACGGTTTGGTCGCGAACAGTTTGACGTCGGTGACTGCAACCAACATCCTCTGACTGGGACCGACTTCAAGCAACAGACCTACTCAACACAAGTGCAAAACTCCGAGTATTTTGCAAAAGAGTTTTTGCCCGGCCAATGGCGTGCGGCCTTCTCATCCTCGAGCTATTCCGTAGCCAGACAACTGTTTGATGAAGGTGTGCAAATTTACCAAGTGCCCTCGGGTGCTGCCCCGGAATGCCGCTACTTTGATTTTCTAAATTTACCCACTGCCGAAGCCCAAAAAAACTGGAATGCAGCAAAAGGGGGAGGCGCCATCAACTCGCAACTCCTTGGACTCTTTACCACGATCTACAGTCGCAACAGCAGTAACTTACAATCTCATTTGACGAGCCCAACAATCTTGCTGCTCGATAGCACGAAAAAGTGGACCTTGCTGCACGAAATGTCGCACTATCTTTTTGCCAAGAGTCGGGCCCGTCAGTTCAATTTACAATTCAACTCTGAGATCCAGCAGCAAATTGTTAACCTTGGCAATTCGATCCGGACTCGGATGGGAATGTACGAAGAGGCCCCCTCTGAAGCGATCGGGCTTGAGGTGGTTAAGCTGTTCCACCAGCACTTTGATCTTCACTTTGAACTGGACAAACGCACCGCCCTCGAGGAATTCACGATCGAGTCTATGCTGCTAGAGCAGGCCAAAGCGAGCCAAATACTCGGAATTTCGGGATCACAAGATCAAAAAAATGCTCTCTCCTATATGCGATCGAACTCTCGGACCGTTGTTAACTCTTACCTCAAAAAAATAGCGGAACTGGATGATTTAGACGAACGTTTTTTCAAAAACCAGTGGCCCGCAGTCAGTAACGAGATTGTCATTCTCACCTATAAGATCGAACGACAGATTGAATTTATAAGAAAAAAGATCGCCAATGCTGAAACCGCAAGCGAAACCAAAAAGGGTAGAAGACACCGAGAGGCCCTCGGAAAAGCAACCCCACCTGAGCATTCTCACTACGACCTCCATAGTTTTGAACAACGACACCAGGATCTGATGCCCATAACGCGCTAATTCGAGGTCTGTCGATAGCGCACTAGATCTGGGTCATCCGCGTGACACCAAGAATGCCCTTAATTTTCGATAGATTCTGAATGGCCTTAGTCAGCTGAGAGGTGTCCTTGACGGCCACATCGAACATACAAACCGCTTTACGATCTTTGGTGGTTCGGATTTGAGCATTAAAGATATTGATCCCCAAAGAAGCGAACACATCACTCATCATTTTCAGCAGCCCCGGAATATCTTGGGCCACCACTCGAATACGCACTGTCCGCTCCACACCTTCTGGCGCCGATTTGACCGTCCATTCAACATCGACACTTCGGTCGTTATCAATAGCAAAAATTTTCTCGCAATCAGACTTATGAATCGTTATCCCTCGCCCCCGAGAAATAAAACCTTTAATAGGGTCTCCCGGGATCGGGGTGCAACATTTCGCGAAACGCACCAAAATGTCGTCCATACCATCAACCGAAATAATGGATCGACTTTTCTTTTTACGTTGAACGGCCGACTTGTAAGCTTTGGATAAAAAACTGTCTTCCGTGATTTTTTCGTCGACACTTTCGGCCTCCGGCTCCAAAGCCTTGACCACTTGTCTCGGTAGAACTTTACCATAGCCGATCCGAACATAGAGATCTTCAAGGTCGTTAGCCCCAGACTTTCGCAGCTCTTCGTTGTCCATGATCACTTCATCACTTAAAAGTTTTGCAACACTCATCCCGTATTTTCGAAATTCTTTTTCAAGTAAATCAGCACCAATTTCGCGAGCGCGTTTGCGCTCCTCCTCTTGCACAAAGGCCCGAATGCGGGATTTCGCTTTTGAGGTCACACAGTATTTTAGCCAATCTTTCGATGGTGTTTTATTTTTAGAGGTTAAAACTTCAACTGTGTCACCACTCTTCATTTTGGTACGCAGAGGCACCATCTTGCCGTTCAGGCGAGCGGCAACGCAGCTGTTCCCAACATCAGTGTGAATGGCATATGCAAAATCAATGGGGGTGGCTCCTTCGCGGAACTCACGCACCTCGCCCTTCGGGGTGAACACATAAATATGGGAGTCAAAAAGATCAGTTTTAACGTTCTCCAGGAACTCTCCTGAGCTCCCCGACTGCTGGTGCAAACTCACCAGCTCTTGTAGCCATTCCATTTGCTCTTCAAGCTTGATATCCACCTTACCCGAATTCTTATACTTCCAATGGGCGGCGATTCCGCTTTCTGCGATCAAATGCATTTCTTTGGTTCGAATTTGTATTTCAATTCTTTCGGCACCAGGGCCAATCACCGTCGTGTGCAGGCTGCGGTAGTTGTTGGCCTTCGGGATCGCAATATAGTCTTTAAAACGACCTGGAACGGGCTTGAACAGCGTGTGAATATGGCCAAGCACCTCGTAACAGTGCGGGATGGTATCAACGAGAATACGAAAAGCAAGAAGATCATAGACCTGCTCGTAGTCTAAGTTCGAAGCGGCCATTTTTTTGTAAATCGAATAGAAATGCTTGGGACGACCTTGAATGTCGTACTCCCCTTTAAACTCGCCTTCGAGATCTTGCTCCAAGATTTTCTTTACTTCTTCAATGTATTTCTCTCGCTCCTTCTTCTTTTTTGCGACCTTTTGCACGAGCTCGTAATAACGATCGGGCTGGGTGTAGCGAAAACTCAAGTCTTCAAGTTCGATCTTGATGGAGCTAATCCCCAAGCGACTGGCCAACGGGGCGTATATATCGAGGGTCTCTTGTCCAATCCGAATTTGTTTTTCGTACTTCATATGCCCCAAGGTGCGCATATTATGAAGGCGGTCCGCAAGCTTCACGAGAATCACTCGCACATCCTTACCCATGGCAACGATCATCTTACGAACATTTTCACTTTGCTTGTCGTGGGTGTTGCGAAAACTCAGTTGAGTGATCTTTGTCACACCATCAACGAGTTCTGATACAACAGTACCAAAGTTTTTTGAAACATCTTCAAGGGTGACTTCGGTATCTTCAACAGTATCGTGCAACAGGCCCGTCATGATCGTTGGTAAATCCAGTTTGAGATCGGCTAGAATCTCAGCCACTCCCACGGGGTGAGAGATGTAGGGCTCGCCACTGCGACGAAACTGACCCTCATGGGCTTGCTTTGAAAACAAGTAGGCTTTTTGCACAAGCTCAATGTCGGCATTGGGATAATACGAAACGATTTTTTCGCAAAGATTTTTGATCTCTAGACATTCCACAGGAAAGCCTTCGAGAGGATTGCTGTTCTCATCAGACATAAAAGTCTTCGTCTCCATTCCTCAACCGACATTCAAATACGAATGCGGGTCGACGATTATACAAAGGACCACCCTCAATTGGGCAATGCCTTATTATAGAGTCAGTATCGGACTTTCCTCGAGAAAAATTAATGAATATTATTTTCGGCGCCGAAGTCTTCCTCGACGGTTCCGCTGCCCTCGACAGTTTCAAACTGAACCAGACCATGGGCCACTTCACGGAGAGCCGTCACAACAAATTTGTTTCGTACTTTGGTGATGACTGGCTGAGACCCTTTCAAGAGCTGCTTGGCGCGCTTTGACACTAGGTGCACCAATGCAAAGCGGTTATCTACTTTTTCTAAACAATCTTCAACGGTCACTCGAGCCATAACTCACCTCTCTGATGCCACAAACTATTCAAATGGCAGTAATTCTTCAAGAATTTTCTTGAACCCCTGGTAGGATTTCTCAAAATCATCGTTCACCAGCTGGTAGTCAAACGTGTGGGCCAGCTGGATCTCTTTTTCCGCATTCTGCAGCCTGAGCTGCAGATTTTCAGGCGCTTTCTTGTCCCTGGCCAGTATTCTCTTTTTAAGCTCTTCAATGGACGGCGGAAGGATAAAAACACTAATACCGTCGGGGTAAATTTTCATGAACTTCTCGACCCCTTGGACATCAATATCCATGATCGCCACCCGACCTTCAGCCCAAGCGGCCTCTAAGCTTTGATGCGATGTGCCATACAGGGAGTCATGCACCGGTGACCACTCGGCGAAAAAGCCCTGATCAATTTTCTCTTGAAAGTCAGTCTTTGAAATAAAGTGATAGTGCTCACCGTCGACTTCGCCCGTCCTCATTTTTCGTGTGGTGTAAGTGACAATATCTTTGAGCACAGGAAACTCAGCGAGAGCACGCTCCATAAAACTATTTTTGCCGGCACCACTGGGGGCCGCTATAAGAATCATCCTAGCATCATTCATTCGACGTTTTGCACCTGCTCCCTATACTTTTCAATCAGACCTTTAGACTCCACAACGACTGCGGTCAAATCTGAACTGCCACTTTTCGACCCGATGGTGTTCACTTCTCGCAAAAGCTCTTGGGCGTAGAAATCCATTTTCTTGCCAATGGTTCCAGAGGACATCGTGAGTTTGCCGATGGCCTGAAGATGAGCACTCAAACGTTGAATCTCCTCACTGATGTCACTCTTATCCACCTGCATTGCCACTTCTTGGGCTAAACGCTGTTCATCAAACTCACCAGGGACATTTAAAGAATCAAGACGCTTTTTGTATTTTTTGTGCAACTCGAGTTGAATCTTTTTTCGTAACTTTTCAACGACGGCCAGTTGTTTACCGAGCCCCTTGAGGTACTTTTGAATATCAGTGCTGAGAGTCGCCCCCTCCGCAGCCCGTACTTCGGCACAAGCCTTTAGCGCTTGGTCTATGGTTTTAAAGAGAGCCTTTTTCTCTTTTGCCGATACAGAGCTGGATTCTTCGACCTTTACTATTTCGGGCACCGCAAGTAGCACTTCACCATCAGTGGCCGGCTCCAGTTTTAAGGAATTAGCCAGCTGATTGAAACCTTGTAGCCATTTTTTCGCCAACTTGTCATTGAACAGAACCTGTTCACTACCGTTAAAAACCTTACGATTGAGATAAACGTCCACAGTTCCTCTAAGCATATGCTTGGAGACTCGCTTACGAATCTCACTCTCTAAAGCACTGTAAATTTTGGGGCCATGGAACTTAATTTCGAGATAGCGACCGTTGACGGATCGGACAGTGACGTCCAAAAGAAAGTCTTGGGATTGCGAGGTGGCTTTGCCAAAACCGGTCATGCTGTTCATGGACCTATCATACGCGCTTCAGCAAAACAGTCAACGAGAAGCTTGAACCTTGGACTCCACATAAGCCAAAGCTTTATCTTGCTCCTCAATAGAGAACCACTGAATTTGGGGGTCTCTTTTAAACCAAGTCATCTGCTTTTTAATAAGCTGCATCGTCGAAGTCACGATTCGCGCCTCAAGGTCATTGAGGTTTAATTGACCGGCCAGATAAGCCTGAACTTCTTTGTATCCCACGCTCGCCAAAGGCGCCCAATTTTTAAGGCCCCGGGCCACGAGAGCCTCGACCTCGGCAACAAGACCATTTGCTAACATCCTACGAGTTCGTAGCTCCACACGCTGGCGCAATATTTCTTTATCGTCTCGCAGTCCGACTTTCAGACTTTTATGCGGCGGAAGGACCGAATGATTCTCTTCGGCCATCTGATTTTTCAGCTCTGTTAAAGTCTTTTTTTGACTCAACATCACCTCGACGGCACGGCGCACGCGATAGTGATCATTCTCACTAATTTTTTCGGCAAAGATGGGGTCATTCTCTTTGACCCATTCGTATAAAGATCCCATGCCACGATCATCGATCCACATTTGAATGTTATTTTTAATGTCACTGGGAGCTGTCGTCTCTGGGTAGAGGCCCTTCTGCAATGCTTGAATATAAAACCCACTGCCCCCAACAAACAGAGCCTGGTTGATTTTGTTCTCATTCAAACACTGAGTCACATCCCGCAAATAATCCGCGGCACTAAGTTTCGCTGGCGGCTCAACATAATCGAAGAGGTAATGGGGAACTTGGCTGCGCTCTTCCACACTGGGCTTGGCTGTCCCGATATTAACTTCTTTATAGACTTGCACAGAATCGCAATTGAGGATGGGCCATTGTAACTTTTCAGCAACTTGCAGGGAAAGGTCAGTTTTACCACTGGCTGTGGGACCAATAACATAAACAAAATGTGCCAACTCATCAGACACGGCGACCAAAATCCTTTTCTAGCTGTGAAAATGGAAACTCCAGCGACACGGAACGACCATGGGGACAAAACCCGGAGAGAGGGAACTCATCCATGTCTTTTAACAACTGCACCATCTCCTCATAACTCAACGCCTGTCCCGCTCGCACCACCGAGTGACAAGCCATGGTTGCAAAAAGATCCGCGATGGCAGTTTCAAGGGCAAAGCTGCCCCCTTTTTCATTCACCTCTAGAGCTAGCTTTTTTAGAGCCAACACCAAACCTTTTTCTTTAATAATGCTAGGGAGAGAGCTGATTGCCAAACTGGCTGGCCCTGCCTGCTCAACCCGAACTCCCATTTTTTCGAGGTCATCGGACAAGGAAATGATCGCCTCGACCTCGGTTTCTTCGAGATCTATTGTTATCGGTAAAAGAAGACTTTGGATTTCCATGCCCCCTTCTTTCCAGGCCTGCATCAGTCTTTCAAAAGCCACGCGCTCATGGGCCGCGTGCTGATCTACCAAAACCATCTTCTCATGCTTCTGGGCCACAATGTATGTGAGATCCACTTGACCAACCACTTGCAAGGCCGACCAGTATCCCGACTCCGTTGCTCTCTCTGGCGCTTGCAGAAACTGAGCCGGCGCAGAGTTTGGCACTGACTCCGAGGACGCTGCCGCAGCATGCAGGTCAGCCATGGTTGGGTTGGGCCCCACCGGTCCAGATGGGCGATAGGGGCGGTTGCCCGAGGATGAATGAGATGGCGGGGCTGTGGTTGAAAAAGGCACACTGCTCTTTTGCTGAAATTGGGTTGTTGCAAAAGAGTGATCTCTAAAAGATGTGTTTTCCTCTGCTTTAACAAAGGTCTTGGGCTGAGGTGATGATGAACCGCTATGCCATGGCGCCTTTTCGATGGCGTCTCGGAGCCCATAGTGCACCACCCGAAACGCTTTTTTTGCATCGACAAATTTTACAGCGGACTTGGTCGGATGAATATTCACATCCACCTCATCCGGAGGGCAAGTGACCGACACATAACAGATCGGGTACTGCCCATGCATAAGAAGGCTGCGATAGGCCTCCATCACCGCCGCTTGCAAACCTCGATCTTGCACCCAGCGATTTTGCACAAAAGTCCATATCTGGCGCGACACCCGCACCACCGTTGATGGATCAGAGAAAATCACGTGGGACTGGAACCCTTCGTGCTCCCAAGTGTTTTCATAAAGCCGATCCGTTTCGAGCACGTTTTGGGCACGAGCCAAGAGGCTCTCTGCGGCTTGCCAAAAGTAAACCAACTTTCCCTTACTCTTAAACTTCCACTGCACAAAGGGATATTGTAAGGCCATGGCCTTCACTACATTTTTTATCTGGGTGATTTCAGCCGCATCGGACTTTAAAAACTTGAGTCGCGCCGGAATATTTTCGAAAAGACCGGAGACCTGAACCTGAGTGCCCTCTTGAAACGAAGTCTCAAGCACGTCTCCCACCTTGCCAAAATCACACAGCACACGAAAGCCGGTTTCAGCGCCTTGTCTTCGACTGACAAAGTTCAATCGACTGACCGAGGAGATACTGGCCAGAGCCTCCCCTCGAAAACCAAAAGTGGAGAGCTTCCATAGGTCGTCAGACTCTTTGATCTTGCTGGTGGCATGGCGGGCGAACACCAGGGGCAGGTCTTCGGGCAAAACCCCCTTGCCGTTATCGGTGACCGATAACGACTTGCCGCCCTCATCCACTTCGATTTCAATTTCTGTGGCACCGGCATCGATACTGTTTTCGATAAGTTCTTTGAGAAGATGAGACGGTCTTTCGACCACCTCTCCGGCAGCGATCTTGTCGACAACATCAGATTTGAGTTGGGTGATTTCCATGGACTAAACCAGAAACCGAATTTGCCAAACACGATAGAAGGCCTCAATGACAATCTTCAAACTCATCTTCGAGGCACCCTCGCGACGTTCATCAAATGTGATAGGAACTTCCGTCACCTGAAAACCGCGTTTCAAACCACGAAACTTCATTTCGATTTGAAAGCTATAACCTTCTGAGCGCACCTCTTTAAGTCGAAGGGCTTTTAAAACTCGAATGTTCCAGGCGTTAAACCCTCCGGTCCAATCTTGAACCGGGTAACCCAAAATCATTCGCGAGTAAAAGCTTCCGAACAGGCTAATCCACTTGCGGTACCAGGCCCAATTCGAGGTCGCACCACCGGGCACATAACGAGAACCAATCACAAAATCCGAAGTGGGCAAGGCCGCCACCAACTTATTTAAATCAACAGGACGGTGTGAGAAGTCGGCATCCATCTGAACACAGGCCTCAAAGCCTTGCTCGATGGCCCACTGAAAGGCCTGCAGGTAGGCTTTACCTAAGCCCCCCTTGCCGGAGTTCTCGATAATATGAAGCTGCTTGTTCGAGGCCATAAGGCCCTTGACCACACCGCTGGTTCCGTCGGGCGAGCCATCGTCGACGACCACGATGTGGATATTGGGCTGCTGTTCGAAAATGGCCGAAGTGATGGCCTCAATATTCTCAATTTCATTGTATGTCGGGATTATAACCAGCGTCTTCATCCTGGAGGTTTTAGCCCATTCTCCAGTAATTGGAAAGGCCAACAGCACAAAGATCACCCATGGGACGCCCTACGGAGACACCTTTAAGTCACTGTAATGACTAATATCTAAAATATGAGATCATTGGGCGGCGAAACCGGCTCGGGGAAGGGCTCCTCAGGCTCTGGTGCCGGAGTCAGCTCTTTACTGGCCTCAGGGTCATCGGATTTCCGGATCAATGCTTTGATTCGTGGCCTCGGCTTCAGCATGTACTGGGGGTTGTCAGCTCGATTCTCCATAAAGGTTTTCACTTTTTGAGCGGCATCCTCATTGTTGTTTCGATAGAGGATCGGATCAAAGCCGCAATGGGGGCACTTTACACTCTCTCGGTAGCGAACCCTTAAAAACACCTGCAGTACAAAGGCCAATGACATAAAAATCAGCATCGAGCGCAGGTCTGGTCCTCCCCAGATGGCAAAAGCCATAACGCCTGTAACAACAAGAAGAACGATAACATCCAAAAATGAAACTTCTTTTTTGGTGTACACGCGGTGATCAAGTTTACAAAAAACACAAATTCGTCGCTCAGAGGCTTTTCTTATCATGGTTATATTATGTCTCACGGAACCCCTTCGCTAAAGTCCAGTTAAAATGTGGCAAAACAATCCCTACGAAAGGCTTAAAACAGGCCAGGGACCGAGCATTGACGATGCCGACTGGCCCCTCCTGACGCTATACTGAGAGCATGAAAAAACTAGCTATAATTATATCAATGTTTGTGTGCTCTTCTGCATTTTCTAACTACGAAAGCTACGACGAAATTGTGGATAAACTGTCTTACTACAACAAGTCCTCGACCAGTACCAATCAAGCTTATCGTTCTGAGATCCGCACCTTTTCTCGGGCTCATGTTGGACTGGGGTTGTCGCAAACCTTTTTCGACGCCGACGCTGTTGCTCTTGATAGCAGTATGCAAAACCAAGGGGGGCTGCTGATTAACGTCGGCGTTGACGTTCTTAACCCCAGCTGGGGATTAGAGGGTTCTTATTCGAATTTTGGCTCCCAAAACACCAATAACTCAGAAATTAAACTGCGAGAATTTTCTATTAAGGGGCTCTACAAGCCATCGATCAACAAAACGTGGACCATGCGAATGGGCGCTGGTGTGAGCTCTCGCTTTCTGGATATTTCAAATCCAGCGACCAATGTGTCTTTTAAAACCCCCAGTGCTCTTTTCTTGTTTGGCCTCGATAGTTACATCAGTCAATTTGTCAGCGTCGGCGCTGATCTCAGTTTTAAAACAGCCATGATCAGTGACACCATCGACAACAACTCGGTCGACCTGGCGTTTCGGGTGGACACTCACTTTTGATGATCGACGACACCAAGAAAGAGCTTCCATCACTGTTTACTTACCTCTTAGCGCTTGTGCGTAATCCGGTGCAGGAGATTCAAAATCTCCCCACCATTCAGTGGCCCACCCTTATCGCTTTTCAGTTTTGCTTGAGCCTCGTCTCGGTGGTCGTCTCTAACTTACTGGCGCCCTACGCGATTTCACTGACCAATGTTTTAATTTCACTGTCCGTCGCACTTGTTGCCACAGGGCTGGTGTCTCTATTCTTCTATTACTTCTTTTTGGTGCTCTACAATAGGCAGCTGGAGTTCATCAAAATCTTCACACTGATTTTGTTTGCCCACATTCCTTTTGCTATCTTTCATCTAGCAGCCTACTTCTTTCCGCCAGCTGATCTTATCGGTTTGGCGATCTCGGCTCTGCTAATGGTTGTCGGTCTGGTCGAGAACTTTGAAGTGCCCCGCAAGCTCGCCTCGCAATTGATGATTGCTCTGTACTCGGTTTTTTTGATCTATTGGGTGGCTCACTTAATCACTCTCAGCAATCACCATGGAACGTCTGAGCCACAAGACTTAGACCAAATCGAACGCGAAGTGAACGAATCCTTTAACAACAAATAATTCACAGGTCCAAACAACGCCGAGGTCTCAACGGCCCTATTGCCGGGCGTGATGCTACGACTCCACACCCGTGCTACCAAAGCCGCCGGCTCCCCGCTCTGACTCGGGCAACTCCGAGACCACTTCGAAATCGGCCTGAATCACAGGCGCCAAGACCAGCTGTGCGATGCGATCCTGATCTTTAATTTCAAAGGTCTCTTGTCCGTGATTGATAATAATAATTTTGATCTCGCCGCGATAGTCGGCGTCGATGGTTCCGGGCGTGTTCACTAAACTGATACCATATTTCACCGCCAAGCCACTTCGTGGACGAGCTTGTAATTCGTAACCTTGCGGAATGGCGAATGACAGGCCTGTAGGGACCAGCGCACGATCGCCGGGGTACACATTGACGGTCTCAGAGAGCTGAGCTCTCACATCAAAACCACTGGCGAGCGAAGATTCATACTTGGGCAAATCGCCCTTGAAATTTTCTAAGGTTTTTATTGGCAACTTCATTGGTCCCCCTCTGCAGGCTGAGGGAGAGTTATACACAAAGACTCGCGGAGGGTCTATGGACGAGCACCGACGCAGTCACAAGTTTTATAAGTTTTGCTTTCGGAGCGGCTCAGTTTCCGGATAATGCTAATACTATGTCCTCGACACTGTGGGCAAACACGAAACAGTGACTCACCTTTTTGCCATAGCCCCATGTTTCACATTGAGCACCGGCCCGTCGAATATGGGGCTCATTGGCTGACACATAACACACGAGGGTCTCGTTCACCTTAAAGGCCTGCTTGTAGTCACAGCGTCCTTTGCCAGTGTGGTAATTCAAAGCATCAACATGAGCACTTTCGTCATGGTAGAACTCATCGCGCAAGCGAGTGGCCTTAGGCGCTGTTGTCCCTTGCATCTCAGAGATATTGTAAAATTTCATTTGGCCAGCAAGAGCGCCCACGAGCGAGGGGTTGTAAGGGATTTCCACCACTTGATCCACTCGTACCTGTTGCAACTTTTTGAACAACACCCCTTTGCTTTCTGCAAAATGAGCGTCACTGATGGAGCTTAGGCAAAGACAAAAGGCCACAAAAAGGATTCGTAAAATTTCGGATGCTGAAAGACTCATCGGTCAAGATCCTCCAATTAAAAGGTGAACCACAATTGGTCACACCGGTATTAGGAGCAAAAAGCCAGCCCAAGCACGGGCAATTCAAAAAATATAGTGATTATAAAGCCTTAAGAAGACCAAACCCCTTCTCACGAAAGTGAAAAACATAAAAAATCTTCACACCTCTGACAAATAAGGGCCCTCCCCATTCCCGCTGCATCGTCGTCCAGAGCGCAGCGAAGGACCTACCACAGGTTCTTCGCTGCGCTCAGAACGACAAAGTTGGTCTCAGTACGACAAAGTTCGTAGCAGAACGACGGTTGGGAAACTCGGGTTTGTGGTTTGAAATTCCCTTAGGCTTCTTTCGGGCCCAGGATGAATAGAGAGAGGTTGTCGGGGTCTAATTTGTCTTCGATGTAGGCCATCACAGAGTCCACGTTCACTTGGTCGATATCGGCGATCACTCGGTCGACTGAGCGGTACTCGCCAAAGACCATCTCGTTCACCGCAATGGAGTTCATGCGGTTGTCAATGTCCTCGGAGCCTATTAAGATTTGCCCTTTAGCTTGCCGCTTATAAAGATTGATTTCTTCTTTCGTTAGTCCGTTGGCGCGTATGGTTTTGAGCTCTTGTCGAATCAATGAGACCACTTCATCCACTTGCTTTTGTTCGGTGCCGGCATAGATGGTCTGGATACCGGTGTCGGTAAAAGTGTTGAGGAGACTGAAGATAGAATACACCAAGCCGCGCTCTTCACGAATGCTTTGGTAGAGCTTCGAGGTCATTCCGCCACCCAAAGCTGTATTAAGAACAAAGCCATTGAAGCGATCGGCGTCGGAGTACGAACAAGCCGGAAAGCCCACAATGATGTGACTCTGCTCACAGTCTTTAGTGAAACGATCCTTCACCACCGACCGAGGCGGTGTTATTAGGGGCGTGTCCGGGCGCTGCCCCATCCACTTTTTGTCTTTCAAATGATTAGACACACTTTTCACCAGTTGATCGTGGTCGACATTTCCCGCCGCTGTTACGATGATGTTTTCAGGGACAAAGTGTCGGTCGTAATAATTTTGGATGTCCTGCAGAGAAAGCCCCGCCACCGACTCCATGGACCCTAGGATCTGATAGCCCAATGAATTGTTGGGAAAGATTTTTTCAAAATACAGGTCGTAAACGAACTCTTCGAGATCATCGGCGGCCATCAAGATCTCTTGCTGAACCACGCCTTTTTCTTTTTCAAAGTCAGAGGGGTTGAATCGAGCAAAAGCGGTCACCTGAGCCAAAACATCGACGCTAAGGTCAAGGTCGTCACAAAGTGAGGTGGTGTGAAAGCATGTGTGTTCACGGGCCGTAAAGGCGTTGATATCACCACCCTTTGACTCCATACAAAGTGCCAATTCAAGAGCACTGTACTTTTCAGTGCCTTTGAAAACCATATGCTCTAATAAATGAGAAATACCCACTTGGTTGGGAGCCTCGTAACGAGACCCTGCCTCGACCCAGAAACCGGTGACAACGCACCGGGAGTCGCTATGGTGTTCGGATAAAACCCGGACACCATTGTCTAAAGTGGTTTTCTGAAACTTCATTAATTATCTAATAAAGCTTTTCTTGAAAGTTTGATTCGTCCAGCGCGATCCACATCGATCACCTTAACGTCGATCTCATCACCTTCGCTCAAATGGTCACTCACGTTGCGAATGCGCTCGTTGGAAACCTCAGAGATATGAAGCAAACCTTGAGTGTTCGGCAACACTTCGACAAAGGCACCAAAATCAACGATCTTAACGACTTTCCCTTTGTAAGTGGCACCCATCTCGGCTTCAGCACAAATGCCTTCGATCATGGCGATGGCTTTTTTGCTCGCCTCAGGGTCGGTCGAAGCAATGTGAATGGAACCATCGTCTTCGATGTTCACTTTCACACCTGTTTCTTCGATAATTCCTTTGATCACCTTTCCACCGGCACCAATCACTTCGCGGACTTTCTCCGGCTTGATCTTGATGGTTTGGATACGAGGAGCAAATTCAGAGATCTCGCCACGAGGTGTGGAGATCACTTCTTCCATGCTGTTAAGAATGGTCAAACGACCTTCTTTTGCTTGTGATAAAGCCTGCTCCATCACGTCGAAGGTAATAGAATCAATTTTGATATCCATTTGGATGGCGCTGATTCCCTCGCGAGTTCCAGCCACTTTGAAATCCATGTCACCTAAATGATCTTCATCACCAAGGATGTCGGTTAAAACCGCGGTTTTTGTACCATCAGAGATCAGACCCATGGCAACACCAGCAACGTTGCCTTTTAAAGGCACACCAGCATCAAGCATAGCAAGAGTTCCACCACAAACAGTCCCCATAGAAGAAGAACCGTTAGATTCCATAACTTCACCAACCATACGGATGGTGTAAGGGAACTTATCGTGATCAGGAAGAACCGCTTTTAAAGCGCGCTCGGCAAGAGCCCCATGACCAATCTCACGACGAGACTGTCCACCCATACGGCCGGTTTCACCCACACAGTAAGGAGGAAAGTTGTAATGCAAAAAGAATTTCTTTTTGTAAAAGCCAGCAAGACTGTCGATCGTTTGCTCGTCGTCTCCAGTACCAAGAGTTACAGTGCCAAGAACTTGCGTCTCTCCACGAGTGAAAAGACCAGAACCATGCACACGAGGGAGCATGCCCACTTCGCAAGTGACTTGACGAACAGTCGTCAGGTCACGACCGTCGATGCGCTCGCCCTTTTCTAGGATATTGCCACGAGCAATATCGTATTTGAGGTCGCCAATGACGATGCCCAAATCTTTTTTACGGGCTTCTTTTTCATCTTTGTTGCTGAGGTCAGCGAGAAACATGGCTTCCGCTTCTTTTTTGATCTTATCATAAGCGCCATAACGCTCGCCTTTGTCACGAGTCGAAAGGGCCGCTGCGATTTTCTCTGAAGCGAAGTCAGCAACTTGCGTGCGGAAGGACTCATCCACTGAATAAGGAACGAACTCACGCTTGGTCTTGCTACCGGTCTTTTCGCGCAACTCATCTTGAGCATCAAAGATAACGCTCATTTGCTGATGGGCAAACTTCAAGGCACCGAGGATTGTGGCTTCTGGGACCAGAGTGGCCTCACCTTCAACCATCAAGATACCATTGCGTGTTCCGGCAACGATCAACTCAACTTCTGACTTTTCAAGTTGCTCAGGGCTTGGGTTGGCAACGTACTCACCGTCAACTTTTCCAACCAAAACAGCGGCTGTTGGGCCATTGAACGGAATGTCACTGATATGAGTGGCACATGAGGCCCCAATACTGGCCAAAATCTCGACAGGATAAGTGCCATCAAAACTTAGGATCGTAGCAACAACCTGAGTGTCTTTATTATAACCCTCTGGGAAGGTGGGTCGCAAAGGACGATCGATCAAGCGAGCGTTCAAAGTCGCACCACCAGTCGGGCGACCCTCTCGTTTAAAAAATCCACCGGGGATTTTACCTGAGGCGTAAAACTTCTCAGCGTATTCAATTGTTAATGGAAAAAAGTCCATATCGGAATCTCTTGTTGAAGAGACCACAGTGACGAGAACAACGTTATTCCCCGCCGTCACAAGAACTGAACCATCAGCTTGTTTCGCCATCCGTCCGGTTTCGATTTCTATGGTCTGGCTGCCAACGGTCATGGTGACTGTTTGTTTCATTAAAACCTCTCTGTTCTATTTTGCTGTTTTCTGTTTTTTATTTTCTGAGTCCAAGATCACCAATAAGCTTCGTATAACCATTAAGGTCTTTTCTCTTTAAGTAATCGAGAAGCTTTCTTCTTTTACTAACCAAAGTCACAAGTCCACGTTGTCCGTGTTTGTCTTTTTTGTGTTTTTTGAAATGCTCGGTAAGATCTTTAATTCTGTAAGTTAACAAAGCGATTTGCACCTCGGAACTTCCAGTGTCTAATTCTTTCTTTTGAAAGTGTTTGATGATCTCTTGTTTTTGCGATTGCAATATAGCCATTATCTCCTCCTATTAGGGTTTAAAGGTTGGCCTCGTTGATCCGTGCTAATGGCGGCTCGTGATCTGAAGCTTTAAAAACGCTAAATTATGGGAATGACTGCATTTCGTCAATCATTGATTGGGGAAAACGCGACGGATTTTGAAGCTCAACGGGGCTTCGAAGCTCAGAAGAGATATAAGCTGCCCTGACCCTTTGCTGACCACTTTTATGCCCTGTAAATCCTGCATTTGCCCGTATTCGAGCTCTAAAAATCGCTCCAAGCGGCGGGACAACTGACCATTGGAGATCAGCTTCTCATCATGTCCCTCAATTTTCACCATGGGCCACGCAGGAAGAGTCGATTTTAGAGGCACCCAACCCGAATGGGCCACTATTTCAGCCTCTTCCAGACTCTCGAGCTCGGCCAATTCTATGGCCTGATCGGCATAGTAGGGCTCGGAATGAACCCGCCGCAGGCTTTCCAATGTAGCACCACAGCCCAAACTCTGCCCCAGAGCCTTGCCCCAAGCTCGTACGTAGCTGCCCTTGGAGCACTCAAACTCCACCGTCACCCTGTTGTTCTCGTAAGAAAGTAACTTCAAATCTTTGAATTCCATATCTCGCATGGGTGGCACAAACGATTCGCCTCGGCGAGCTTGTTCGTAGAGCTTCTTGCCCTTGACCTTAATAGCGGAATAAATGGGGACCGGTAAATTCAACACACCACTCAGAGCAGCAACGGCATGCTCCACTTGTGATTGTGAACATTCGAAATCGGTTCGCGATGCTGTCACGGCTCCAGTGATGTCGTCGGTGTCAGTCTCTGTGCCCAACAAGACCGTGGTGCGGTAGGATTTGTTTCCGTTTAATATATAGTCTGAAATTTTTGTGGCCTTGCCAATGAGAACCACTAGCAGTCCGGTGGCCATAGGGTCGAGAGTGCCGGCGTGACCGATGTCTTTGCGACCAAACAAGCGACGGCATCGAGCCACCACATCGTGACTCGTCAAGCCCCCCGGCTTATCAACAAGAAGTACTCCATCATTCATGAACGGCTAGGATCCTGCTTAACGATTTTATCAATTTTGGCCATCATTTTAATGCCCTCGTCGTTGTAAAATTTAACCTTAGGGCAAAACTTCATACGAAATCTCGCATTAAAAAGATTTTGAATCTCTGGAGCGTGGGATTGCAGAGTCTCGAGAGTTTCTTTATCAACCTCGTCTCGCCCCAACACACAGACGTAAGCTTTTACATTTCGCAGATCAGGGCTCACCCAAACTTGGGTGAGAGAAACCAGGTCGGATGATGATCCCGCTTGATTTTGCATCAAGTAGGTCGAGATCACCTCGCGAATTTCCTTTTCTGCCCGCTGTAAACGGCGACTCTTTTCTGACATCAGAGCCCGATCAACATTTTAAAGTTCACGAGCCACTTCTTCTTCCATGTAGGCTTCGATTTCGTCTCCGACCTTGATGTCGTTGAAGTTTTCAATGCCGATACCACACTCGTAGCCAGAGGCCACTTCTTTGGCGTCGTCTTTAAAGCGCTTCAAGCTGCTGATCTTGCCCGTGTATATAACTGTTCCACTGCGAATAAGTCGAAGCAACGAGTTGCGAGTGATTTTACCATCCACCACAAAAGAACCTGCGATGGTCCCAATTCTTGGAACACTGAAAATGTCGCGAACTTCAGCTCTGCCCATGGCTTTTTCCACAATGTCCGGATCAAGAAGACCAGCCATAGCCAGCTTCATTTCATCCATCAACTTGTAGACGATCGAATAGGTTTTGATTTCAACGCCACGCTCTTTCGAAGCGGCTCGAGCCGGATTGTCTGGGCGAGTGTTAAACCCAACGATCAGACCACCGGCAGTGGATGCCAAGAGAACGTCAGAGGCACTGATTCCACCCACTCCATGATGGATCACCTTGATCTTCACTTCGTCAGTCGAAATTTTATCGAACATCGAGCGAATAGCCTCGCCCGTACCAGCCACGTCGGTTTTTAAAACCACCGGAAGCTCTTTAAGGTCTCCCGCCTTCACTTTAGAAAAGAGTTCTTCTAGGTTGGTTGGAGCAGCCTGTGCTGTTTGACGCTCTTTTCTGCGCTCTTCGGCACGCTGGTCAGCGATCCGCTCCGCAGTTTTCTCGTCTATACAAGCATCAAAGGTATCACCTGCCAACGGAGACTCTGGTAACCCAATCACCTCCACAGGATGAGAAGGGCCGGCGGACTCAATCTTCTTACCGGTTTCATCAAATATCTGGCGCACACGACAGGCGATCTCACCAATGACCACAGGCTGACCGGCGGTCAGTGTTCCGTCCTGGATGAGAAGAGTGGCGACGTTTCCTTTACCAACCTCGACTCGGCTTTCAACAACAATACCCGTGGCAGAGCGCTTTGGGTTGCCTTTTAGCTCTAAAACTTCTGCCAATAGTGAAACTTGCTCGAGGAGATCATCGATACCGTCCCCTTTCAAAGCGGACACGGGGACACACATGGTGTCTCCACCCCAGTCTTCAGGGACCAATTCGTGCTCCGCCAACTGCTGTTTAATGCGGTCGGGATTAGCACCGGCCTTATCCATCTTGTTCATGGCAACAATCATAGGAACGCCAGCGGCTTTCGAGTGATTGATCGCTTCGATGGTTTGAGGCATCACACCATCATCGGCAGAAACCACAAGAATCACAATATCGGTGGATGAGGCACCACGGGCCCGCATGGCGGTAAACGCCTCATGCCCGGGCGTATCAATAAAGGTGCACTCACCGATATTGGTCTTCACTCGATAAGCACCCACGTGCTGGGTGATACCACCGGCTTCGCCCTCGGCCACTCTGGCTTTTCGAATGTTATCAAGCAAGGTCGTTTTACCATGATCCACGTGGCCCATCACCGTAACGATTGGAGCCCTTGGCACAGGGTCGGCCTCAAGATCACCATGGGCTGCCATTTCGACTAACTCGTCATCGGTTTTCAAAACGTTCTGGGCTTCGTATTTGAACTCGGGAACGATCAACGAGATCGTATCAAAATCAAGCTCTGTGTTGACGTTGCCCATCACACCATTTTTCATGAGGGCCTTTACGAGTTGCGGCGTTTTCACGCCTAGTTCGTCGGCAAGGTCAGCCACTTTCATGGACCCATGAACTTTAACCACTCGCTTGTGAGCCGCTGGCATGGTGATCTCTGTTTGCTTCATCGCACTGATATTCGTTGCAATTTTTTTCTTCTTTGGTTGAAACACCACTTCTCTCTTCTTAAAATCTGAAGAAACAAAGGATGGCGGTGCTTGCTCCTGATCTTTTTTGGATGGTCCAGGTACAGTGACCACTCGTTTTCGCTTATCTTTATCTTTTCGATTACCAAAGCGATCGCTTTCAACAGGAGCCGGTTCGGCTGGCTGATTAGCCGCTACAAATCCAGGGCGAATGTTTCGCGTGCTGGTCTTCTGCTGACGGTTGCCACCCTGATTCGATTTATTTTCAACTTTACTGAGATCCATCCGACCAACAATGTTTCGTCGCGGCCGCTCGGATTTAACACCACTGATAGGCCCACCTTCAGTCATTTTGACTTCGCGTTTGCGAGCTGATGGAGCTGGCGTTTTATCTTCGGCTGCCGGAGCTGCCTCGGGAGTCTCTGTTTTGGCTTCCGCCGCCGGAGTTTGCTCAGCCGCAGCGGGAGCCTTCACTTCGGCCGCTGCCGGAGGAGTTGCCGCCTCTGCTGCAACCGCCGCTGCCGCCGGTGTTTCAACCACGTCTGGGCTAGCCGCCGGGGCTTCTTTTTTGGCAGGTTCTTCTGAAGCTTTTTTCCGTCGAATCACAGTCTTTGTCGAAGGCGCCGCTTCGGCAGCGGCCGCCTTTTTAGTGGTCGTCTTTTTCTTAGTGACCTTTTTCTTCGTCGCCTTTTTCTTGGTGGCGGTTTTTTTGGTCGCGGCTTTTTTAGATGTGGCTTTCTTTTTTGCCTTTTTCTTTTTCGCCTTTTTCTTGCCCTTACTGGATTCTTCATCCAGCTTGTTGCGAATCTCTTCGATCGCTTCTGGACTCAATTCAGCCATATGGCTCTTGATGGGTAGATCCCATTTACGGATCTTATCCATGAGAACCAATGTCTCAATACCAATCTCTTTGGCAAATTCATAAACCTTAGGTTGGTCCAATTCTTACTCCCTACTTAGTCTTCTGTTTTCTCTTCGTCGTCAGTTTTTACATTATCATCGGTGGCTTCAACGGCTGGAGCCTCAGCCTTCTCTTCGGTCGCAGACTCAACCACAGGACTGTCGCCCTCGCTCGCCGCCGCAGCGACTGTGTCCTCAGCTGGCGATCCTTCAGCTGTGGCCGCTGGCTCTCCAGCCTCCGCCGCTTCTGCATTGAGGGGCTCTTCAGCAGTTGCCTCACCGTCACCAGAGGCTTCGCTAACAGCCAATTCGGCCATTTGAGCCTTTAACATCTGATCGGCCTGGCTCTTGGCATCAGAGCCGACATTTGGCGCCGTTTCAATGACCGGGGCTTTGGGAATCTCGGTTCCTTCATCAATGAACTTCTGCAAGAGATCTTTAGCTTCTTGAATCAAAGCCTCCGCTTGCTCTGTTTCGGAGTAACCCGGAATTTGCATAATATCTTCAACGCTGGCATCGGCGAGCGACTGGAACGAGCCAAAGCCACTTTGGAAAATACTTTGCGCCATGGTGTCGGTCATGCTTGGCATCAACATAAGGTTGAAAATAGATTCTGCCGTTCGGGCCGAGGCATTGGCCTCTGACATGATATCGATCTTCCATCCGGTCAACTTAGCAGCCAAGCGAACGTTCACTCCACGCTTACCAATCGCCAAACTCAACTGACTGTCTGGTACAACAATTTCCATTTCTTTATTGGCTTCATCTAAAAACACTCGCGAGATTTCCGCCGGTGCCAAAGCATTGCAAGCAAAACGTGTGATGTCTTCATCCCACTCCACGATATCGATCTTCTCACCTTTAAGCTCCTGCACGACATTTTGCACGCGAGAGCCTTTCATACCAACGCAGGCACCAACGGCGTCCACGGCAGAGTCTTTACTGTCCACAGCAATTTTTGCCCGCTGACCTGGCTCACGGGCTGCAGCCATAATTTGAACTATGCCGTCGTAGATCTCTGGAACTTCAATTTCAAAAAGCTTAACCATATAGTCCGCGTGAGCTCGGGACATAACAATCTGAGGCCCACGAGTGGTCTGCCGCACATCGAGTAAGTGCCCTTGAATCCGGTCACCTGGTTTGAAATGCTCACCGGGAATTTGCTCACGATATGGAATAATGGATTCCGTTCTACCAAGATCGACAACAATCGTACCGCGCTCAATGCGACGAATGATGCCGGAGGCAATCTCACCCTTACGACTTTCAAACTCATTAAAAATAATATCGCGTTCAGCATCACGCACTTTTTGCATGATAATCTGCTTGGCCGTTTGCGCAGCGATTCGACCGAGGTCTGAAGTGTCGAGTTTGATACCGATCGAGTCGTGCAGCTGAGCATCGGGGTCCAGTTCTCTGGCGTCATCCAATTTGATTTCAATTTCTTCGTCTTCAAAGACGTCATCAGAGACCACTTCGTTGAACTGAAAAAGCTCAACTTCACCGGTGTCTTCGTTGTAAGAAGCCTCGATGTCTCGATAAGTTCCGTAGACTTTTCGAGCCGCAACCAACATCCCCTGTTTAACAGCGTCAATGATCAGGTCACGATCAATCCCCTTGTCTTTACCAACCTGCTCAATCATCCGACTCAGATTCGAAAATACATTTTCCACAGCTTATCCCTTCTTACCTTTTGGTTTTTTATTACTAAAATTATTTTCAAAAACAAAAACAACCTTCGCCCTATGAATATATTGATAGGGGATTTTCAAGGTTTCACCCTCTGGATCACTACCGTCCATCACCACTTCAATTTCTGTTTCACCGGCTTGTTTTAGTTTGGCGACTAATTTCTTTCTCTTTTCTTCTTTGGCTGACCGACCCTCAACGATTTCACCAAGGCCGGCGTTCAACTGAATATTTATGGTTTGTCCAATCACCTTGCTGTAATGCCATGGCTCATTCAAACGACGTTCTAGCCCGGGAGAAGAAACCTCTAGCTGATAAGCGCCGCCATCCACCAAGTCTTCCACATCAAGAACCAGGTCTAAACCGCGCGAGACTCGCGAGCAGTCATCGATCGACACGCCCTCGGCCCCTTCTTTATCAATGAAAACTCGAAGTGTGCGCCCTTGGCCTTTTCCGGACAACTCCAGATCATATAAAAAACAGTTTTCTCGTTGGGCAATTTGCTCAACATGGCTTTTCAGTTTTTTAAAATCTTCAGTCATTCCAATCCTATGCATAAAAAAAATAGGCCCACTGGGCCTATTTGTTCGACAATTTAGCAGAGGGGGGCTGAGAAGGCAAGGGAAATAGTCGAGAACGGACAAAACTAAATGCTTAGAAATACTCAGTTTTTAGCCAGATACTGGCATTTCCCGCCGCTCCAGAAGAAAACAGTCGCCGCCGTCTCGGTAGTAACCTTTACGCAGTCCGGAGGTTTTAAAGCCCATTTCTTCATAAAGCAGCCTTGCCGGCTGATTGCTTTCGTGAACGTCGAGCCAAAATCGCACACCAGGGTGCAGGCCCAGCAGATGTCCCAAAAGCCTCTTCATTTGACCCTGCCCTCGAAAATGAGAGAGCGTCTCCAGATAACAGACCTCGATAACATCGTCGAACTGCACGTACAAAATAAACGCCGTGTAGCGCCCTTCATCAGTCAGTACAACCCATGGATGCTCGCTATTGATGTGGGACTGGATCGCCTGGGAGGACCACTCCCGTGGGCCGACTTCACGCCCGTTGATGCTGGCAAGTAAAGCAACCGGAAATTCAGCATCAGTGCTGGCAAGAACGACATTCCTCATCGCTTAACTTCCGAACTTAGTGAATCGTTGGACCTTATACTTGTCTTCTAAGATCTTGAACCACTGACTCATGCGGCTTTGCAGGTCTTCTTCAATTTTGTTTTGCCGTATTTTCTCTTTCACTTCCGCCAGAGTTTGACTGCCGTAACGGATGCGATTTTGGGTGTACTCCGTCTCGATTTCAGACGGACTCACTGGTAAGACTGAGGCCTTCTTTTTAAAGCGAAACAGACGCTCGGCCTCGAGGCGACGCTGAACTTTCTCCCTTAACTCGTGTGGCATCACTTTCAGACGTTGCCAGTCCTTGCTTTGCCGCAATCGCTTTTGAGCCTGCGCTAAAACGCTTGTGACTTTACTGCTCTTTACTTGTGAATTGTAAAACGTGGAGGCTTCAAAAAATAGCAACCACTCTTGAATAATTTGCTCTTCGACACTGTCTCGTGAAAATCGGTCTAACAACGGCCCAAGAGCCTTCTCCAAGTTTTTGTGAATACCCACCTCGCGAGAGGTGATCACGTGATTTTTCACCTTGGCCACAGTTGTGATTAATATTTTTGCCGAAGTCGACAGGGTCAGCATCAAGATAAGGGCAAGGCCTACGATTCTCATTCTATTATTCTAAGGGGGTTAGAGGGGATTACAATAATGAGCTAGTCCTTAGGTTAGGCTTGAGGAGCGATCGCTCGCCCTGAGCATAAAAAAAGGGAGGCTGCAAAACCTCCCAAAGTAATAATCGCGAATACGAGACTCTTAAAACACCATCTTGGCGTTGACCATAAGAACTGTGTAATCTAGGTTTTCAACCGGCTCTATAGAGCGACCGGTGACCGACTGCTCGATCGCTTTGTCGAGAATGCTGATCCCTCGTTCTCTCTCGTAATTTAGGTTCGTCATGTAACGACCTTCCACCCCGAGCTTTACCGATTTGTTCATCGCAAAATCAACACCGAAGGACAAACCAGCATCAAAAGCCCGAGAGCTGTCATCACCACCATCATACTGACGTCTCGTATAACTAAGAACCAAACCGGCCATGGGTGTTACCCACTGGTCGCCGAACCCAAAGTCATATTTAGGCGACACAGAAAATGAAAATTGATCAATGTCTTCATTGTTGATGAAAACTCTGTCGACCTCTTGATAAGAGTACAAAAAGCCTGCTTCTAACCAAAAGCGATCACCAAGGGACATTCCCAGCGAAACATTGGTCGCCCCGTTCAGAGTTGCCAAGTCATCGGCTTGCGGAAAGCTCACGCCTCCACCACCAACAGTAAGGTAATACTGACGACTGGGAGCGGGCTCGACCGTGGCCTTGGCAACGACAGCGTTAGGAGCGATCGTTGTGGCTTCTGGCGCCACCTCGGCTTGGGGCACCATTATATAGGTCTCGGCCGTTTCTTCTGCTGGAGCAGAGGTCCGTAGTTTCTGTTCAAAAATCTGCTGTTGTCGTACTTTTTCGTCTTCCATCCGGGCAGTCTCTAAACGCTGGATAAAGCGCTCTTCAGTTTCCATCTCCATTTTTTGGCGCTGCTCACGCATGCGACTGGACTCGGGTTGATTTAAGGGCGCAGCGCTGACCACCTCGGCTTGCTGGACTTTAATGGCCTTTTTAGGGACGACTTTCTCAACAACCACCTTTTCAGGCAGGGCCACTTGAACCTCTCCCGCTTTGGGTGCCGCGTGGGTCAGAGGGCTCGTTACCGAGCAAACAACAGAAAATAGAATCATTCGAATCAACATTATTAGGACTCCCATATTTCAAAATGTCTTTGCGATGAGTTTCAAAAGATGAGGATCAAGGACTTATGATGCGATACATTACATTTCGCCCATCAAATTGCAAAGGGATTTTGCAAAAAGCGCCAGAAGGCCCATCAGAAGGCTCTGAACCATGAAATTTTTGTTGTATACGCCCGAAACTTCTTATAGTTTCCCGTTTCTACCTATCGGAGCCCGATCCACCCATCTGGCTGTTTTGACTCCGATTTTTTAACCCATGTGCCGACGTGGCGGAATTGGTAGACGCAGGGGATTCAAAATCCCCCGGTAGCAATACTGTGCGAGTTCGAGTCTCGCCGTCGGTACCAGAATAATTCCAATAAAATTAAATGTTTAAAAGATCACTTGTTACAAAAAAGCTTTGTAACAAGTTTTTAGAACTCGCCTTGTAACAAAATAGTAACACAATTCTTGTTACCATTTTGTTTCCCCCTCCAAACTAAACGGGCGAGCAGCCACTGAACCAATGCGGAAGCCCAGGAACATAGGATCTTGCATCTGTCGTGCCTACCACCGTATTAACTTAAATAAGTAAATATCTAGTAGCCTTCCCTTGTCCAATCTTTACAACAAGATTTTTAACATTCAGTTCTCTCAAGTCTCTAAGGGCTGTCATCCTTGTGACTTTCCACGCTTTCCCATACTCGCTAACACTAACAGGAAAATCAGCCCCTTCAGCCAAAAAACTCAATTGCCGGTGATTAAGGTCCTGAGTTTTAATTTTTACTGATGGCGTTTCAGAGTTTTTAACCAACTTTTCTTCAAGACCTTCCGGAATCGATATTTCGACGTTATAATCAAGACTGTAAGAGTCTTCATCTGCATGAATCCATTGTCCAAATGGGGATAATATTTTTCGCAGCCGCGCTATTGAGGTGTAAATAAGAGAGTCGTGTCTAAGAGGATCGTAGCCGTACCCCCAAACTTTAGAAATTAGTTTTTCTTTTGATTGAGACCCCTCACTAAGACAGTTAAGCAGTTTAACTTGAGTTCTGGTAAACCCTTTGCCAACATTTTTTATTGCTGAATTACTTACTAGCAATATCGTACCGGTCTTTTCCAAAAACACGATATACTGTTTCCCTGGGGTGAGCCTATAAAGCTCAAGGACCGGATAAAGAAATTGGTACCCTAGCAACTCCTTTATCACGGTAAGGTCTTCTTTTCTCACCCTGTCCATGATATCGGCTATTTTATCGTCACCAATTTTTCGAGACTGTAATTCTCCATTAAGTCGATCTTGAATGTTTTTATTGATTGTTCGATCCACTTTAAGAGCCACGAGCTTAGACTCTTCAATTTCGTCATGCGCTGGTTTGCCTAAATATTTTAATGCTTTAATCTTTAGACCAAGAAGAGGGAGGTAGAGGCTTTTATCTACACTAGGGTTAAGTTGTGAAAGTGCAACACTAATAATAGATAGGGCTTCGAGATACTGTCCTTTTTGTATAACAAGTTGAGCCATTAATGTATTGAGTAAGGCAATTTTTCGCTTGTTTTGGTTTTTATAGACGACATCAAAATGCTGGTTTAAAAACTCACTTGAATCTTGAAACCTTCCCATTAGAAAGTACAGCTTTGATATTTGTAAAACGATTTCGGATCTAGAATAATCGTTTTTATTCTTACTTTTTCTTAAATACTTAAGAAGAACATCAATATGTTTATTTAAATCAGGATCAAACTCACTATGATAAAGCAGATGTGAAATCTCAATCTCTGAGAATAAATCAGTTAGTTTTGACTTCTTCGTTACATCCAAGGCTTTCTCAAAAACCTTAATGCCCCGGTTAACATGCCCAAGCTGAATCAAATTATGAGCCTGAATATCTAGTGAAAGTCCAAGAAGTAAACTTGGAGGGTTCTCTAGCTCTAAAAGAGCGCGATAGCCTTTTTCTGCAAGCTCTTGGCTTTTTTTATGACGGGAGAAAAAGAACCGAAAAAAGCTTGCCCCTTGGTAAGCAAAAAACTGGGACTCGTTACTTAGTTTTTCGTTTCTCACAAGACTAAGATTTTTAACAAAATACTCTTGCGCCTTCGAATAGTCCGAAGTCCTCGTGTAACTTAGGCCCAAATGAAAATAGGCGACGGCCAGTGAATCCTGACTCAGCTTACTCTCATAGGATTTAGCCAATAGCCTAGCTTCTTGGTGTTGTCCGGTGAAAATTAGTCCAGCTATCTTATAAGCTATTGAAACCAAATCATTTTTCCCCTTTGAGGCGGACTCGTAGTCTCCCTCAAAGTATCTTAATTTTGAATTCATAACCCCTCAAATACGAAACAATACGCAACATTTTATAACAACTAGTGTTCGTGGAAGCAAGGGCTGAGCTTGGCTATCTTGGATTCAAGTTGATAACTAAACAAAGGAGAAAAAAATGAAAAAACTAGTATTAGCTTTAACAATTATGAGTCTTTCACAATTTGCATTCGCTAAAGGTGGAGGAAACCTAGTTTTCAAGAACAGTCAGGCTGGATTTGTTTCCGAGTCTCTCGAAGAGTCTCTCGAGCATTTCGTAAGAGTAAATCCTGCGATGAAAGACATGGTTCAAAATGCCACCGTCGTTTCACAAACTCCAGATGACTCCGTAGTAACGATCTCAATGGATGATGGTTCTGCGATTACCTACACTTGTGTTCGTTTTGACGATTGGTCAAAGGGCGGCACAGTCTTAAAGAAAGAGGTTGTCTGTAGAGCTCAATAAAATCTGAAAAAATTTGGAGGCTCTTTATTTGAGCCTCTAAAACTTTTCAAAAACAAAAGGGGGACTTTTGAGGAAATTAATTGGGTTTTTCTTTTTACTAACCATCTCATGTGATTACGCCGCTTATCACGACCTGCCCACTGGCCCTGGTGCTGAACAAGGTCAAGGCACCTGCACCCCTGGCGATACCGGAGCAGGGCCTGGAATTACATTTGAACAAGTGAAGTCGCAGGTCTTTCAGCCAAGATGTTTCAGTTGTCATGGAAACGGCGCAAGTTCCGGAGGAGTCAACCTATCGACCTTCGCCTCGGCAAGAACTTGGGCCTCACAGATCAAATTTGCAGTCATCAATAACACAATGCCAAAGTCACCCAATCCTCCTCTTGCACCAGCCGAAAAAGACTTGGTGATTGCCTGGGTTGATGCCGGGGCACCCAATACTGGAGCTGGCGGAGGAAACTGCGACCCTGATAATCCTGGAAATGGTGAACCAACAGATCCGTTAGACCCCATCGAAGAACCACTCACTGAAGTTCCGCCAGATAGTGAAATCACTTATGAGCTCGTGAGAAATAAAATTTTTAAGTTTCGCTGTTTTGCCTGTCATTCAACAGCAGGCGGCAATGCCGATGGGCTCAACCTAGAAACTTATTTTAATACAGTCGATGAAATCGACGACATTTATGAGGAAGTCTCTGAAGGGAGAATGCCCCTTCCACCACGCCCTCCTCTAAATCAAATAGAAAGAACAACACTTTTAAGATGGATAGACATCGGAGCCCCAAGATAAAGGAGAAATCATGATGAGAGCATTATTATATTTAACAATATTTGTACCGAGCTTTGCTTTTTCAAGTATGAACTTAGAACTAAAGAACGGTAAAACTGAATTTTTAGCTGTTGGAAATCCAGGGTTTTTAAAAATCAATGGAAAAGGCAGTGGGCCTGAAGGAGAGATCTCAGTTAGCGGTGGAAAAATGAACGCAAAGATCTTTGTTGATCTCAATTCTTTAGACACAGGAATGTCTCTTAGAAATAAGCACATGAAAGAGAAATACCTTAAGACAAAAGAATTCCCTAAAGCGACACTGGAGATAAAAGATTATAAAGTTGAGAAATGGTCCCCCAGCTCACCAAAGTTTTCAGGTAAAAAAATCCCTGCCACTTTGACAATTCATGGACAAAGTCGCCCAGTCACTCTAAAGGCAAAAATTGATGATAATGGCCAAGTCGATTCTTCTTTTGAAATCAAAATATCTGACTTTAAAATTGAGATCCCATCGTTTATGGGAGTTACAGTCGCCGATAAAGTGACCGTAAAGGTTTCATCTAAAATTTCTGAAAAGCCAAAAGAATCATTGGCAAAAAAGGCAAAGTAGGTTTTTAGTGAAGACTCTTCCAACTCTATTAGTAACGTTTCTTAGCTTCAATGCCTGGTCATTTCCTCAAATGATCCGGCACGGCTATAATAATTGTATGACCTGTCATGCAAGCCCTCGCGGAGGCGGTATGATGACGGATTATGGGAGGGCTTTAAGTAAAGAGGTGTTAAGTACTTGGGGCTATGAAGGCGAGGAAAACTGGCATTACGGAGCCTTAAAGAAAACACCGGAATGGCTGAAGGTTGGTGGAGACTTTAGAGCCGTGCAAGTTCACTCCAAAACTTCTCAAGCTACCATTGGTCGGTTCATCGAAATGCAAGAGCAAGTCGAGCTAGCGGCTAAAATCAAGAACACGTGGCTTAATATCACTGGAAGTTCAAACACCTTAAAAGAAAGTCGCCCCTGGTACATCTCTCAATTTTATTTTTTAACCTCTTTAACAGAGTCTTTAAACATTAGGCTTGGGCGGTTTATTCCAAGGTTTGGTATCAACACGCCAGAACACGTGCTATCAACACGAGGCCCCCTTGGGTTTGGATTCCAAACCGAACGAAATACTGCTGAGATTCAGTACACAAAAAGCAAATGGGACCTTTCCTTTGCTGTGACCTCAGGAAAATTGAGAGATGAATCTGAAGCCTCTGGCTTTTATTCACAGTTTAATTACTCTTTTGGGTCACATGATAAAGTTGGTCTCAGTTTTGAAAAGAAAACCAAGGCAGCTAAGGAGTTTTCAGTTGGTGTGCATGGACTGCTAGGCTTTACTGAAAAACTGTATCTTATAACTGACACCGTCTTTAGAGATTCAGAGCCCATACCAGGAAGAAAACAAGGCGGACTTTTTCACTTTACAAAGCTTGGATATGAAATCGAAAAAGGCATTCACTTGATTGCACTTGGAGACATTAAAAAAACGGATATCACTCAAGAAAACTCAACTGAGTCGATGTATGGGCTTGGGCTGACGCTTTTTCCAAGACCTCATTTTGAAATTCAAGGTGTGTTCATGAAAAGAAAGCAATTGGCCAGAGGGCCAGATGAGGGAGACTATGCGTGGCTTATGATGCATTTCTATTTGTAAGCTGCTGAAAACATTAGAGTTTGAAAACACCAAAACATATGACTTTTTATAAAGATTTTGCTAACTTAAAAACAAGGGAGATAACAATGAAACTTATTCTAACAACCATTTTATTGATGCTTTTACCACTGGCTTCTCAAGCTAAAAAAGGAGAGACCGAGACTGAGGCCGTTTACATAGTCCCCTCAGAACCTGAGCTGATTGGCCACTCCCGGTTTATCGTGCAGATTGTCGATGCCTTTACAGGCCCTGAAACAGAAAAAATCTCTTACGTCTTTCCAGAAGTTCTCATTGGAGAAAAAAATAGGCTTATCGAATTTACTCGCATCGAGGGCACCGATAACAGTTGGAAAAGTGATCTTTTAACAGCACACTGTATGACAATTGATGACACCTTTTCTTGTAATATTCTAGTCAACGAAGACCCAAAGCAGTCTTGGCTGGAAAAGCTAAGCGAGTTCGTTATTCCAAAAGCTTACGCTGGGATTGGAAGACTCTGCCAAGGTCACGCGGTGTCTCACCTATCAACCATGGGATTGTCAGCACATGATGTGACTCAGTTCACTCATGTCATAGGAAGTTTCTGCTCAAGTGAACCCGCTGGTTTTTTGAGTTACGATTTCAAATAAATATAGGGTCAGAACCTAAAATGAAAAAAGCCGCCCCATTTCTGAGTAGGCTTGTTACTTTATTGAACCAAAGCTTCACTGAATTTTTCATCAGGTACAGCTCTATAAGTATCCTTGCTGGTAGTTTTCCTGGCCCATACACCGCCCCAGACAAGCTCAGATTTGCTTCTGGGGTTCTATTCATCTTTATGGGCCTCTTGATGCTATTCAACCGCTAGGCGGCAGCCATTTATGCAAGGCCGCTCGCTCTCGTATTTTTTGGCGTAAAAATTGCTTTATTTGTAGTTATCTGAAAATTTTTTGGCCGATACATAGAGTTACCGTATTTGAGAAGGCAATTTTCGGCAAAGTGTCAAAAAGGAGAACAAAATGAAGGTATTTTTGATGGCGGCAGTGCTATTTTCATCACACCAATTGTGGGCGGCCTGTGCTGCAACTTATGAATCCTATGGGAGCTACCCTAACTATTACGTGTGCATCAGCTTCACAAATAAAGATAAGCCTATCGGAAAAATCAGCTGTGAACGTAAACGCCTCGTAAAACAGCTTATTGGCGATATTGATAGAGAAATAGAACACCTTACAGACAGTTCTAAAATTGAAGAAGCAAGGGCTTTTAGAGCCAAATTTCAAGAGGCTGTGGATAACTGTGCTGGAGAGTCTAAAACGCCAATACTCGATAGACTATTTGGCTCTTAATCATTTCAAAAATCCAAAGTCTCACCAGTGAGCCTATTAGCCAGTTTTTCTGAAGAACTCAGCCCTTGAGATATCTGCTCAAGGGTTTCTTGTTTTACGAAATCATGAGTTTGTTTGAAGCCGTATCCCAAACCATAGGCAAGACCTGATGTCAAAATTATAGCTATTAGATCATTTATAGTGGTTTTCATATAATTCTCACTGTCCCCGCAATATTTCATTTATTTTTGTTTTTACTATTCCAAGCTCTTCTGGGCTCAGATCAATTTTATCGAGTCCTCCTCGTTTTTTTCATCCGGCAGAGGTACCTTTGGATTGTGTCGGGAGAACGGCCCAGAGACTTCGCTAGATGGCCCACTGACTAATTTTTGATTCTTATCTAAAACCTTTTTTTAGCATAGCCACCCTCACCCGATTGATCGCAATATCGTAGGCCGTTTGACGATAGCTCTCTTTTGCCTCTGTTCGGCTTTGCACCAGATTGTTCCAAGCGGATTTTAAAAGACTCTCGAGCTCGCGATCGACTTTTTCTTTTTTCCAAGGGAAATTTTGACTGTTTTGAGCCCACTCAAAAAATGAGACCGTCACTCCACCAGAATTAGCTAAAATATCGGGAACGATTGTGACTCCTTTTTCTTCTAGAATTTCCTCGGCTTCTGTTGTCGTCGGCAAATTGGCCGCTTCAACAATAAGCCTAGCCTTCACCGAGTTCGCGTTGTCTTTTGTTAGTGTATTTTCAATTGCCGCAGGAATCAAAATATCACAATCTATCGATAGAACATCGCTTGAGGAGATCTTTTCCCCCTCGATCTCTCGGTCGGCAAACTCCTTCCCCTGCTCTGATCTTAGTTCTGTGATGTCGAGACCTTTGGGATTATACCAGCCCCCTGAGGCATCGCTAGCAGCAACAATTGTAGCTCCCATTTCCGATAGAATCATCGCCGCATGTGAACCGACGTTTCCGAACCCATGGATCGCCACCCGGCGACTCGAAAGGTCAATGTCTTCCTCTTCGCAGGCCCACTTGGTGAATAGAGCAACCCCCTTGCCCGTGGCCTCCACTCGGCCTTCAATCCCTCCAAATTCAACAGGCTTCCCGGTTACGGCTCCAGGAGAATAGCCATGAAGTTTTTCAAAGGCACTCATCAGCCAAGTCATTTCTCGTGGCCCGGTCCCCATATCAGGCGCTGGTATATCGAGAGAAGGGCCAAAGAGCATAGAAGTTTTCTCAATGAAGCGCTTGGTGAGAGTCTCTAATTCATTTTCACTTAAGTCTTTCGGGTTGCAGCTGATCCCACCCTTAGCGCCACCAAATGGGATGTCGACAAGAGCTGTTTTCCACGTCATCACGGACGCAAGGTCTCGAAAGTGATCCAGGTCCACATTCTCATTAAACCGGAGCCCGCCTTTGTATGGGCCTCGTGAGTTATTGTCTTGGACTCTATAGCCCTTAAAAATAGCGATACTTCCGTCATCTTTTTTTAAGGGCAGTTCAACTATTAGCTCACGCTGGGGTGTTTTCAGTAGAGCTTTCATCTCACCGGAACAGTCCATCTTTTCGAGAGTATTGTTTAAGGCTTTACAGTGGGCGGATATTTGAGGCATTCGCTCTCCTTTTTAACTATCTATAACATTCGAAGGTGAAAATTAAAATTGTAGAAGTCTACACATTCATGGACGAGTCCTCTGTCAAACAACAGGGATTGAGGGATGACTTGATAACCGGAGGGTCAACATCACCAATGTGAATTTCCATCGGCTGAAAGACTCTAACCGGTTTAGCGACGGGTTAATGCTTTTTCAAACTCTCGTTCTACAAGCAATCAATAGACTCATGAAGTATAAAAACAGCGGACCGAAGATTGTTCATCCCGGTTTGTCTATTTGCGAATTAACCGTGGGCAGATGAACTGCTGATCTCCCAATGAGTAAAATGTAATAAGCCGCCTAGGATGGTCAGGGTCATTCAAAGCATCAATAAAATAGCGAGAAATGGGGCATTTAAAGTCGACTATGCGCCCGTGGTACAATGAGACAGAGGGCTTATTATCAAAGCAGCGACCGCCGAACCACAAGCACCCCTTAGTCTCATTGGGGTAAGCCTCATCGAAGTAGGCATCACTTGCATGATTCACTGATTGAATCTCACAGTGAGACAAAACCTTTCCCGTGACAGTGTCCCGTCTAACACCATTGATACAAGGAACCATGAACGCAAGTGAAGGGTACTTCCCCTGCCGAAGGCAACTCAAACTTCCGTCTTCCATTGCTTTGTTACAGAAGTTCGCTTGCAGACGATCCTTAAAGCACCCCAAAGACGTCTCATGCCTTATTCGTTTGTATCCCAAAGGAACTTCGTATTGCTCGATTTTATCTTTACACACGAACGGTGGCTCTTTCTCAGTGGGTGCCTCAGGCACAGGGCTCGCTGGGAAACCAGTGACCTTCTCACATTGAAGAACTACGCAACTTTCAGGGTCCTTGCCCTCAACTTGTTGATATCCTGGGGAACACTGTTTTATTTCTGGAATAGGACATGAACCCTGGCTTGAATCATCAACCGTTACACAAATTTGGGCTTCACAGCCGTCTTCGTTTCGGACCATTTCTACCTCTTCACCCGGCAAACAGGTAATAGACATGTCGCTTGGACAAGCCACGCCCTCCGGCTCCGACTGTCCCACAACTGTAGTCAGGCTGGAGTCAGATAATAGCCCACTCCGCTCTCCTCCGCAGCTCACAACAAGCGCGCATAATAAGAGGCCAACCAAAACCCGCACAGAGACAAATGAACTTATAAAACGATTCGACATTAAAAAGATCCTCCCCCCTTGCATGCCTCATCGGCGATTTTTCGATGGCTCTAAAGCTGAACGGAGACAACTCCACAACACCTCAAAAACAAGTCCTGCTATGAAAACTATTTCGACAATTCTTCAGAAATTAGAAGCAGAAGCCCCCAGCCAAGGCTCGAGAAAAGGAAATTTCACCGCAAATGGGTATGAGAGCTTCCATCTTGCAACAGCACACTTCTTAGTGGGTTTGTTAAAAAAATCAAATAACCCGACCGCAGCTCTCCGTCCTTTTCAGGGTGCCACTGTGCCTTGAGGTGCAAGAGTCACTAAAGCTGAAGAATGTGGCATTGTCTCTTTTATGACTTTGACGATTTCAGGCGAAAGTATTTGAGAGGGACCACCAGCATTCCAAAATTCTCTGCGCCTTCTTTTTCAAGGACGGAGTGGTGAACCTTGTGGGCGGCGTTCACGCCTTTGGAGTACCAGTTGCTGGAGAACTTCAGGGATTTGATCCGACGATGGATAATCACCTCATGCACCAAAAAATAAACGAATCCGTAGGCCATGATGCCAAAGCCAAAGGCGCCCAACAAAGGCCAGTTGTAAATGCTATCAAACAGAATACAAAGAAAACTGGGAACGGCGAAAAACACCGCAAAAAAATCGTTCCACTCGAACACGCGACCTTTCACTCTTTGATGATGGTCCTTGTGGAGTATCCACAGAAAACCGTGCATCACATACTTATGGAGAAACCAGGCCGCCCACTCCATCCACACAAATGTTCCTAAAAAAACGATCCACCACATCAGCTAAGTCCTTTTAAAAAATTTATCTTCCATTGCCACAAATAACAAGAGTCCTTGCAGCAGCATGGCGTTGGTCACCAGAAAAAAGGTCGCCTCCTCAATAGGGAGCACTCCAAAAGTCAGCCCCGTGGTCTGCTGCTCCGAAAGAGCCCAAATACCATCGGCAATGGCATAGCTATCAGCCAATGATAAATACAGCGTTGGAGTGACCAGAGAAACTAGAAACAGTTTGCCATTGGCCAAGAGATAACGCCCGCCGATCAGCCATTGAAAAAGGAGCACCGGCATGGCCCAACTCAATATCAGCCCCATGTACCGTAGCGACTCGTTAAACAATCCATAAACGCCAAAGCCCAACAAGGCTATATAGAAAACACTAACGGCGGTGTTGAGCCTGTGCCGTGCGGAGGGCTGCTTGCGAATCGGTATCTTTTGCTGCAGATAGAAAAAAAGAAATCCACTCATGATAGTTTGCAAAACAAAAAAACAATATTCCTCGATGGGAACATAGCCAATCACACCGATCACTCGGTCCGCTCCGTACCACCAAACCTTTGTTTTCACCAAATAGTTGTCCCAGGGAGTGGTGTAGACAACGGCCAACACCGTAAGCAATAGAATACCAAAGCCGATCATTCGCTTGTGCTCGTGCTGAGTGCGAAGGTAGTTCCTACTGCCCAGTAAGATCGGTGGAATCAGAAAAATTAACAGAAAATCAAGATACGACACGACTCTCCTCGGCAACCCCTGGCAAGCCAGCCAGGTGTTGATGCCATTCATTTTCATGGTCCCCGCATTTTACCCAAAAACTCTTGCGTAACAATCGAGGCAGAGAACGAAAAACCACAGCCACCTTCTCCCATCGGGTTAAGTACACTCTCCCTCGCAAAACCTCATAATTTTTCTGACGGATTTTGCGACCGATACTCCGATACACCTCGCCCGCGATCAAAATACAAAGGCGAGGGCGCAACGGGATGTAGGCCAGCCCCTTGTAGCCACTCTCATAAAACAAGTCGGCAATATTAAGGTAGCGCCGCACCCGGTGTTTGAGCGCCTCGGGAGCCGCCTTCTTTTCTACAAAATCTAATGTATCTAAGTCTGAAAACTCAAGACCTTCCAGCGGCAGGTAGCGCCTTTGGTTTTGCGCGTCCTCTTGAACGTCACGGCATATATTGGTCAGTTGCATGGCCAAGCCGAGATCGATGGCGTAGGGATAGGCCTGCTTGTCTTGCACCCCCAACAAAGGACACATCATCAAACCCACAACTCCGGCCACTCGGTAGCAGTACAAAGCCAGGTCGCCGTCATAGAGCACTTGCTCTTTTTGCACATCAAAAAGGGCCCCCTTTAGGAGCTCATTCATATGCTCTCGAGTGACCCCGTTGGCCTCTAGGTCTGAAATCCTTTTTTGCAAGCGCGTTTGAGAACCCGGGGGCTCCTGCAATTCTTTTTGCAATTGTTGCAAGGCTAGCACCGATTCGTCGTGCTTGAGCTCGTCCGCGCAATCGTCCACATAACGACAAAAACTATAGAGTTCTGCCACCCGCTGTCGTTGCTCTTTACTAAACACCAAGCTTGCAAAATAAAAAGACTGTCCGTGTTCGGCCAAAACTTCTTCTGAGGACTGTCGGAGAATGCTCTCTGTGGCTAGCACCGTGGAATCACCTTTTCAAGAACTTTTGCTGAGTTGAGAACTCCAGGGATGCCTGCTCCGGGATGGGTGTTCGCCCCAACGAAATACAATTTGTCCACATCTTCTGACTCGTTATGAAAACGAAAATAAGCCGACTGTCGAAAAGAGGGTTCGATTCCGAAAGCCGCCCCCTTCTCACTTTGTAACTCTTTTTCGAAGTACTGCGGGGTCACATGCACATCGGTCACCATATTGTCCACCAAACCAGGCAAATAGTTTTTGTCGAGCCAGTGATAAATGCGATCTTTGTATTCTTGTTGTGCTTTCTCCCAATCAATCTTCCCATCATTGTTAGGAACGGGAGATAAGACGTAAAAGCACTCATGGCCCGGGGGCGCCAAACTGGCGTCGGTTCGGGTTGGCGCATGGAGATAGAGGCTAAAATCATCGGCAAGGACTTTACGATCAAAAATATCAGACAGAAGACCCTTGTAGCGTGGCCCCATAAGAACTGTGTGATGGGCAATATCTGGGTAGAGTTTCTTAGTCCCGAAATAAGCAACAAACAGACTCATGGATTGCGACTTCATCTTCAAGCGCAGGTCGCTGTGCTTACTGCGATGTTTGTTGTCGATCATATCACGATACACCCGCACCGGATCGGCATTGCTAACGATGACATCGGATTCAAAGATTCGTCCATCGGCAGTGATGGCTCTTTTAACACTGTGGTTCTCGACTTCGATTCTTTCGACCGAAGCGTTCATATGAATATGAGCTCCCTTCTTGCGCAACAAACGCTCAAAGGCACTGATCAAGGCCGTGGTGCCCCCTTCTACAAAAAAGACACCCCATTTGCGCTCTAACCAATGGATCAGCAGGTAAATCGAAGTAATTTTCATGGGGTTGCCGCCAACCAATAGAGGTTCAAAGCTGAAAACCTGACGAAGGCGTTCATCCTTAATGTATTTCGACACCAAAGAATACACACTCTTATAATTCTGTAGACGAATCATGTCCGGAGCCACGCGAAACATTGAGCTTAAGCTATCAAAGGGCTCGTCAGCCAACCGAGTGTAGCCAACGTCGAAAATGTCTTGGGCGTGCTTTGCTAGCTTACGATAGCCATCCACATCTTGTGGGCTGAGCTTGGCAACATTCTCCAAAATACGATCTTCATCCCCAACATAATCAAAGGACGAGCCGTCATCAAAGCGGATGCGATAGAAGGGGTCTATTGGTAAAAGTTTAAAATAGTCTTTCGGGTCTTCATCCAACAACTCGAAGAGCTCATTGATTAAATAAGGAGCCGTGATCACCGTTGGCCCCGCATCGAAAGTGAAGCCGTCTTGTTTAAACACGCCCGCCCGGCCGCCCAATTGATCACGAGCCTCCAGTATGGTCACTTCGTAGCCTTTTTTTATCAGTCGGACCGCGGCCGCCAAGCCGCCAAAACCAGATCCAATCACTGTCGCTTTCATAAATGCTTCTCCATTTTCTCTGTCTTCATCCACTGATCCAAGAACCGATAGTACAAACCGTAGTTATAGTTAAATTGACTGTGGTGAATCGAGTGGTGTGTGCCCGATATAAAGTATTTTTGAAAAACCCGCGACGGAATCAGTTCGACACCAAGGTGATTCGATATCGCGGTCAATGTCATAAAAGTTAAATAGGCAATTAAAACCACAGGATGAATCGGAACCAAACAAACCATGACCGGTAGAAACAGGGCGTGCACCAGGGTCTCACCAGGATGAAAAGAAAAGGAGGCCCAGGGGCTGGTCTTGACCGAGAAATGGTGAACGGCATGAATTTTACGATAAACACGGGGATGGTGCATCCAAACATGGGTGAAATAGAAATAGACTTCATGCACAAGGCTGAAGATCACAAAACTTAACGGCAAATAGAAAAGGGTGTATTGGTCATAGGGCAAATAAAGCTGGGTCCACCCCAACTGCCACAGGACACCAATGAGATACCCGGAAAAACCAAAGATGAAACTTGATATCAGCGACCAGCGGATCTCAACCCATACTTGATCTTTCCGTGTTTTTTGGTCGTGAAGATAATCCAAACGGGTAGCAAGAAATCTTTGCTTCCAAAATGAAAAATAGAACATACCGACAAACATAAAGTAGCGTGCCACTATAAAAACAAGGATGACAGCATTGGCTGCCAATAGCCCCTGCCAAGACAAGAGGTCGATGGGAATATAAGATTCCATTTGTTCAAAGTGACTCAAAGTCATTTACACAAACCTCGCTCGGTAGTCCCGCAAAGACCCCATAAAGGCCACCAAAGCAAAGAGAAGGCCGAAGGCTAACAAAAAGTAAACACTCTGCAGCGGCACCGGCTTGCCATCGACAACCGACCAAATGACTTCTCCGTAGTGACGGGTGGGCAGATAGTCCGACACATCCTTCAGCAAAGAGGGTAAAGCGGCTGGCGGCTTCCAAAGTCCTCCAGCAAAGGACAAGGGGAGATAGATCAAGTTCCCCAATGGCAAAGAGGATTTTTCACTGGCCCAATACCCAAGGCACAAGCCCATGGGACAAAACAATAGCCCCCCCATCAATAGAAAAAAACAAAAACGAACCCAGTCGAAGGCGCTCAACTCCACCTCTGTAAAAATCAGTGCCAAAATAACAATCTTCAATGCCGCTAGTACGGAGAAAAACAACGCCGACAAGAAGCGAGCCGCCATGAGGTGCCCGCCGGCGACGGGCAAAGTGCGCAAATAGTGATACCAAGTGCGAGTTCTCTCCTGGGCGATTCCAACCCCAAACTGCAAAAAGATCACTCCAAAAACGGCAAAACAACTGAAAGAGGCCATCAGCAAGTTCGAAGACGCGACATCTTTAGACTCTGGCAATGCGAAGATGACATAAAACAGGGCCGGAAAAGACACCGTAGAAACAACATAGCTGGGTTGGCGCAACAGCTCAAGAATCATCCAGCGGGCGTGTAGAAAAACCAAGCTCATTGTCCCTCACCCTCGTCCCAGATTTTCATAAAAATTTCGTCCAACGATGGCTCAGCAATGGTCACATCAAAAACACCAGAGTCTTTTGCTAGCAATTCTTTTAACATCTCATCACTATTACGTCCCAGAAGAGAAAAACGATCACCCTCAGCTATTTTCTTTTTCGCCGCAGCAATAGAGATATCGCTGCGTTGCGACCGGTAGCTGACTTTTTTAAGGCCAAACCGACTTTTGACCTCGGCTGTGGTTCCGCTAGTCGCAATCTCTCCCCTTTTAAGAATAAAGATTTTGTCGGCTAGAAACTCCACCTCTTGCATCTGATGGGAGGAGAAGATCAGAGAACGTTTTTTTTCCTTTAAAAACTCTTTGAGGGTTTCATAAACCAGGTGCCGGCCTCGCAAATCAATATTCGAAGTGGGCTCATCTAGGAGAATCAGCTCGGGGCTTCCGATGAGAGTGCATATGATACCGACCCGCTTCTTTTCTCCACCACTTAATCCTTGAATATTTCGCGAAAGGAGATGTTCGATATCCAAACTGGCAACAAAACGGGAGAAATCAAAAGAATTGTAGTGACCGGCAACCAAGGCAAGAACCTCTTTCACTTTGAGCTGAGAGGGAAAGCTCAACTCTTGGGTGAGAATACGCATATGCTGCTTGCTTTCTAGGGACCCAGGACTGGAGCCGTAAATGGAAATCTTCCCCCGATCGGGACGGCGGATTCCTGCGGCTAAATTAATGAAAGTGGATTTACCGGCACCGTTACTCCCGAGGAGAGCAACACACTCGCCTTTTTCGATAGAAAAATTCAATTCTTTAATGGCCTCGACGGAACCAAAGCTTTTGCAAACCGATTGAAATTCAAGAGCTTTCATGGAACCCGTCACAAAGTCACACGTTCCTGAGAGGCTTCTTTCGGCTGCAAAGACAGATGCTCAATAGGCCGCAAGATGTCAGTTAGTAAGTCACGGACATAAGCTGCTAAACCTTCAGCTCGATCCAGAACCGGCGACTGTTGCAGGTTTAAAATCATGCTGTTCATGGCAATCAGGGCTTCGTCGAGGGTGCCCCGCTCGAACATCAAAGCTTTGAGAGACTCCACCTCGTCGATAGAAGTCTGGTCTCTGGGCTTCAGCAATACCGACCGAAACAATGATCGATCAACCGGGTGTCGAAGCAGGTGCTTTACAATCAAAAAGCTGACCTTGCCCTCTTTGATGTCGCAACCCATTTCATGGCGCTGCTTGTCGCCCCAAAGATCAAGGATATCATCCTGGATTTGAAAAACATGGCCGATCTTTTCAAACAATTGGCGCACTTGCTCTCGCTCTTCAGCACCGAGTCTTGCCAGATACGCCACCCCTGTCGCAACACCGGCAAACAAAGCCGAAGTCTTTTGAGCGATACAAGAAAGATAAGTGCTCTCCAAAGAATCAAGATCACTTAACTGATTCAATTCAAATTCCAAATTTTGCCCGTTCACAATTTGAGCCGACATCAACGAATAGAGGTTCAACAACTCACGAACCACATCGTCATCCAAAGAGCTCTCTAAAATTGGGCGAGGAGCCAGCAGTAGTAAAAAGTCCCCCACATTGATTGCTTCAGACTGACCATAGCGAGACCAAATCGTGGGCTCCCCCCGTCGATACAAATCGCCGTCCTGTAAATCATCGTGAATCAAGGTGGCGTTGTGCAAGATCTCACAACAAGCCGCCCAACAGACCAAATGCTCCTCTTGCACTTTTAAAAGTTGGCCGAGGGCAGAGATCATTTTCGGGCGCAGTTGCTTTCCGGAACAGTTAAAATGGGTCAAAACCATTTCTCGCAACTGCCCATGGCCGTGGGCACGGACTGTGTCCAAAATTTGCTGGTTCATCACCTGTAAAAAAGGATTGAATTGAATCTGATCGTTGTCCTGCATTTAAACTTATCGCCCCACAATTTTCTGAGCCTGAATATAAGGTGAGATCGACCCAAATTGGTAGACGCAGTGGATTTATCTGGTGGCATGGAGACTCTAGAGCTAAGCCCTGATAAACGAGCCCTCCCCCACTCTAAGCCCCTGATTCCTGGGTCTTTTCGGTGATGCCCAAAAAGACAGCCTCCAATAAAAAACGAGCACGAAAAACCAAAGAAATTCAGCACGGCAGAAAAGCCTGTTGCTAGCTCCAGAAATCAAATAACTCGCATGGACTTCCAGCGTCCCTGGAGAAATCGCAAGAGAAAGACCACGCCTTGCACGCAAATAAAAAGGCTGGCAAAGAACCAGGCCCAATAAACCCCCTGCTCCCAATCACTCACCCACCAGGTCGGTAACACCATTAATGGCCACGGCAGCAACAGCGCCACGATACTCACAAATCGGGTGTCTCCAGCGCCTTTCAGAGTGAAAGAGAAAATGAGGTTTAACGAATCGAAAACAACAAACGAGGCGACGAACAACAGGAGAAATGGGGTGATCTGCTCAACTTCAGACCATAGATCTGACGACCCTCCTCCGGCAAATAGATCAACATAAAAACTGGGAGAGAAAACAAAACTAACCGCCATCGCCACGATGTAAACAAGAGCCATGCCGACGCCCAGCCAAGTGACTCGTACGGCTTGCGATGGCTTGTTGTTACCCAGGCATTGCCCGACCAAGGCAGACACCCCCTGGGCGACTCCTAAAACAGGTAAAATCGCTAACATCATAATCGTGACAGTGATACTGCTCGAGGCTAAAGCGGCATCACCATTGGGTAAACGCCCAATGAAAGTAAGAAAAGCAGTAAAGGCCAATCCCTCTAAGGCCCACTGTAAACCACTAGGCACTCCAAATCTAAGAAACCGTGACATCAAATCAAAATTGAAGCGCCAGCCTTGCCGTGTTTGAAAAGCTTTGGCGTTGGGACCAGTGAACACCAAATAGAACCCCAACAAAGCCGCGCAGACGTTGGCCAACGCCGTGGCGACGCCGGCCCCGAAGATTCCCATGCTCGGAATATCCCAACGACCAAAAATCAAAACCCAGTCAAAAAAGACGTTACAAACCAATCCAAAACCATTGATCAATATGATCGCCTTACTCTTGCCAATACCTGTAAAAAAACCGCTGCATGCAGCGACAAGTGCTGTTGGTAAAGCCGAGAAGGCTAAGGCTTGAAAATAATGCACCTCCAACTCTTGCATAGCAGCGGAATGACCCATCAAAGAAAATAATAGAGGTGCCAAAGGGACAAGGGCCAGAAAGAGGAGGCCTCCGGCAAGGCTCACGTAGATGGATTGCCAAACACTGGGCCCGATCCATTGTGGTTTTTTAGCGCCCAGATACTGAGCCACAAAAGTGGTGACATAGGCCGCGGTTTGTTGAACCAAAGCCATGGGGGCCCAAAACATTCCCACCGCAGCTATTGCCGCTCCAAGGGTGTCCGTCGAGTAGGAGCCTAAAAACATCCGGTCAATAGTGACTTGCAGATTCCAAAAACTATTGGCAACAATCAATGGCCAAGAGATGGTCCAAACCTGCATCATTGTTAATCTCATTTTTTCTGGAAACAAAAGAAACACCTCAGAAACTCAACGACAAACAGCGCCCCAATCTCGATTTTAAGAAGAAGTCGCTTTGCTATTTTCTACAAATAAAAAAAAATCATCAGGGCTCTACTGACAAACCTTTTTGAGGGGAGCCGTTACAATGAGGTCAAAGTCGGTCCAGGTGACGCTCTTGCCATCGGATCCGGTGTGTAAAGAGCCACAGCGTTTTTTCAAAGCCGCGATTTGATCACCCAAAGCAAACTTCACGGCATCGAACTGGCCTTTTGCAACGACTACGTTGTTCTTAATTAGATAATTAAAAATGACTTTTTCACTCTTTTCATTGATTTTCAAAGTGGTCTCGATGGAATCAGCAGTGACGGACAAGACCTCTACCGTGGCCACGGAGTCTCCCACGATTCCAGAGAACAAGGTCTCCCGCATATTCTTATCGCGCAAAGCATTTCCAGAATCCAAGGTCACTAGGTCAACAGTCACAACCAGGCCTTCTAACAGTTTTTGTACCGAAGGCGCCTTTTCATTTTTGCTCAGTTTGAAACCCGGGAAGAGTCCCTTCACGCCCACCTTCTCCGTATATTTAAAACCGGTGCCTTCGACTTTTGCGCTATCGACATCGAAGGTGTAAGAGCAGCTGGGCTGGGCATGGGCCATATTGAATGTAAATAGACAAACAAGAGCAATGAGATAATTCATGGTAACCCTCCGGCTAGAGGGCGCAGAATACCACGGCCGACGGGAATGTCCAGATAGGATCAATAAATTTTAGGTCTTACTGAGCTTTTGGGTCCAGCCGCCAATAGCGGCCACAGCCTCGTCGCGGGCATCACAGAACTGCACGCCGTAGGCTTTCTTCTCTTCGCTCCAGACCACTCGGCCCTCGACTTGGATCTGCTGATCGCCTTCGGGGCTAGCAATATTCAAGGTCACGATTCCGCCCTTCTCTAACAGGGCGTCAGTGTCAATACGAGCTCCACCCAACGAGATCGAACTCATCTGACCCACCAGCTGCTTTTCACCCACACTGATTCGAACCTCTGAATCCATTTTATAACGCGGGAACTGCCTTCGCGATTCAATTTCTTTTTTCTTTCTAATACGTAGAATATTCATCAACAAAACGGGCGCAAACAGAAGGCCTAAAAAAAACAGAGTTTTTCCTGTAGGACCTTTGGGTCCACCCTGCCCACCACTTGTGAGGCTACGAACAAGACCACAACCACCCGCTGCAGCAGCGCCACCACCACCGGCACTAGCCAGTCCTCGAGTGCTTCCGGTGTAATCCGGTTGATAGGTATCAATATCGTTCTTTTGTACAAAGTCGAGGGCCTGAAAGGCGTCGATCCGAGATTGACTAGCCACCTTGCCACTAAGACCAGACACCCCTTGGGAGTAGTCGTAAAGCACCCCTTTCACCTGGTAGCCATTGATACTCCCCTTTTCACGAATCAAAAGAGCCGCAAGACCTGATGCGAAGGGAGCTGCCATACTCGTTCCAGAAGAGTAACCGAAACTATCGTTAGGCAAGGTGCTTAAAATTGAAATACCGGGACTGCCGACATGCACCGATGAGGCGCCAAAATTTGAAAAGCTCGCTAGATTATCGGAACTGCTCGTGGCAGCAATGGAGATAACATTGGGGACGGAATAACCCGCCGGATAAGTGGGTTGCGTGTCATTATTGTTGGCCGAGTTTCCGGCCGCCGCGATAAAAGTGATTCCATTGGAATAGGCTTGCGACACCACATCATGGAGAGCCTGGCTGTACGAGCCCCCTCCCCAAGAGTTATTGAGAACATTTGCACCATTATTGATCGCGTAATTTAATGCTTCGAGCGCATCTGAAGTCGTACCCACTCCCTGACTATCAAGAAACTTAAGAGGCATGATCTCGATAACAGCGGGATCTAATGTCGCCTTCAATATATTTTGGGTCATGCCGAGTACAATTCCGGCAACGTGTGTTCCATGGTTATCGTCATCCATGGGATCATTGGAATTATTGACAAAGTTCCAACCGCGCACATCATCCACATAGCCGTTGCCATCATCATCAATACCGTTACCTGGGATTTCATCGGTGTTGGTCCAAATGGCACCACTGTCGGCAAAAACGTAGTGACTGTAGTCCACTCCAGAATCGATAACAGCGACCACTGGTTTATTCGACAAATTACTGATGATATTCCAAGCCTCATCAGCGTTGATGTCGGCTCCGGTTTGGTTAAACCCAGCGGCAAAACCACTGTTCATACTCGAAAGCTCTTCTTCAACTTCAGAGAAGCTCATTGGTTCCCCTTCGATACCGACACTTTGCTTTTTAAATATATAGTTAGGCTCGGCGTATTCAACATCAGGATCCAATAAAAGATCGTTAACCACTTGGTCGACGTTTTGATCTTTGCCAATTTTGAACTGATGCATTTTGAAACGCTTCCAGGAGCGCTTCAGCGCCATCTTATTATTTAAGGAGAGCTTACCAATGAACTTATGAGTCGAGCTTTTGCTCGATTGGCTTTTCATCTTTACGATCACTTCACCAGGAACATAAGACTGCCCCTGCGCAGAAACCGCAAAACAAATGATAGCACTAAGAAAACTGACCTGTAGTAACCCCACAAAAGTCTATCGGACTTTGGTGCTAAAAATTAAGGGTTATTGAGTAAAAATATAAAAAAAATAAGCGCCAAAATACGCGACTCATACTGAGACAAGAGTTAAATTCCACTGGAAATTTTTGGCAAAAAATGCCACCGATAAGAGCCTCAGGAACCTCCAAGATGGAGGAGCTGAAGCTCATTAGAGAAAAGGCTTATACTACTAACGTAAGAGATCGGGGTTGGTTTTTATCGAGGCGCTCTCTTTTAAGGAATCTGTCCAACTCTGGATCATCATGTTCATTTTTTGCTGTTTCATCAGCTGTTTGAAGAAATCCATCTGATCATTCTTAGCCAAAGCTCCGTCGGTCTTTGATCCCTTGTATTTCAAAAGATAAGCGCTGTCGCCTTGGTACACTAAGCGGCTCCCATACTCATTTTCAGGGCTCAGGCCAATCGCAAGGTCCAAAAACTCCTTGTTGGTTCCCACCCCGGGAATGTTTTCTTTGGTGATGCTAAAAAAACCGGTGTTCGTCCATTTGAGACCCTTGTCGCTCAAAAGAGACTCGAGCTCAGAATACTTTTTGGCCTTCATCAGTTCTTTCACTTCACTGAGGCCTTCTTCGTAAGCCCCCTCACTCATCAATTTTTGAGCAATTTGAACTTGGACGGATTCCAAAGGTTCTTCGCTGGCCTCTTTGCGGTCATCCACCAGGATAATATGGTAGCCATACTTGGTTTTGACAGGCTCGGTGATTTTGCCTTTTTCCGAACCAAAAGCGGCTTTTTCGAACTCCGGAACCATTCTTCCACGTGGAAAAAAGCCCAAGTCTCCGCCCTTCGCTTTCGAACCAGGATCATCGGAATGCTTTTCAGCCATTGCAGAGAAGTTTTCGACGTTGGTTTTAGAGGCAATTTCCACCATTTTTTTTAGGGCTTTTTCCATACTTTCAGGCTTTTGATCTTCTGCTTTAATTAAAATATGGCGAGCCTTGACTTGGTCGGGCGTTGTGTATTCGGATTTATGGTTTTGGTAGTACTCTTTAATCTTAGCCTCGTTCTTAGCAATGAACTCTTCAGGGGTTTGCTTGCTTCTGGATTGAAAGGCCTGGGGCGTGAGCTTTACGTAGCCAACATTCACTTGGGCTTGATCAATTTTTTCGTCGAAGTCGTCGATGATGCCTATATCTTTCGCAGCAAAGCCCACCAAGTTGCTCATTTTCTGGATAATCAAATCTTTACGAATTTTATTCTCAAATTCAGACTCAGTGAGCCGAGCTTGTCTCAGATAAGTTTTATATCGCAAGCGACTAAAACTGCCGTCTTCATAAAAGGGCTCGATATCTAATAACTCTTGCCCGACTTCAGCATCACTCACATGAATGTTTAATTTTTCAGCTTCTTGAACAATTAAAGAGCGACTGACCAGAATGTTCAAAGCGTTCTCTTGAACCCTTCGACGCCCTTCTTGGCCCTGGGGAGCCTGGCCACTGTTGCTATCGAGGCGGTCCAAAAGCTCTTTGAACTCTCTCAGGCTAATGGCGTCACCGTTGACTTCAGCTGCAGCGCCACCCTGACCGAGAAAGCTGGAGTTCGGAGAAAAACCGATAAAGACAAAAACCACACACACCACTGTTAAAAGTGTCCATCCAAAAATGTTGATTAAGGGATTTTTCCGACGCTTGGTCACCGACTCGAACACATAAACCTCCAGACAAGCTGCCAACATACATCGGCGTCCTGCTTTTTCCAATTGGAATTCCTACTACAATTTGATACCTCTGAATATATGGGGAATTCTTTAAATTGGAAACAGACCTTTGCTTTTTTTCTTTTGTTTGTTCCCGCCTTCTTTTTTTATGCGCTGCAAAAAAATGCTCTCGATGTGACTCAGGACACTTTATTGCAGGCCCCGGCCCATTGGCTGCAACAGGGCTATGATCAGTTCACCCACAAGATTCAAAAAAGTCTGGATACCTATTTCTATCTGATCGACATCAACATTGAAAACAAAGACCTTAAAATTCAAAATGCAAAACTAGCCTCAAAAGTGCAGCTCCTCGAAGAGTATCGCTCAGAGAACATTCGCTTGCGAGATTTGTTTAAGTTTCAACAAGAGTTCCCTCGAGAGACCATCGCCGCTCGAGTCATTGCCAAAGACATCTTGGCGAACCCAAAGTCTTTCACCATCGATAAAGGTCAGGCCGACGGGGTCGAGCGACTACAGGGTGTGATCACCGCCGGTGGAGTGATCGGCTACACCATTGAAGTCGAAGAACACAGCTCTCGGGTGCTCCCCTTAACAAACCGAAGTGCAAGTATTGATGCGCTCGTGCAGCGCACCCGAGCTAGAGGGATCGTCTCAGGATCGTCTCGCCAGTCTTACCAGCTCAAGTACATGATGAGAAAAGAGGATGCCCAACCTGGTGATATTGTCATCACCAGCGGTAGCCGAGGGTACTTTCCAAAAGGCTTTATTATCGGAGAGATTGAGTCGGTCAACCCGAGTCCAACGGCTGTTAGTTTTCAAGCAAAGATTAATCCCTCAGTAAAAATGGACCGCATTGAAAATGTCCTCATTATTGTTGAGAAAAGAAAGAGCCCAGAAGCCAAAGTGAAAAACTAAGCTATGAAAAAGACACTTGTTTTTGCCAGTATCGCTCTCGGATTAAGCTTCATCCTGTCTGGTCTGCAAAGCAGTTTCTATTTTTTTCCGATTCCGCTTCCAGCCTTTTGGTTTATTATCTTCGCATTCTATTCGTTTCGAAAAAGCTTGAGCTTCTCTCTGCTCACGAATCTGGCCCATGCTTTTGTCATCATTTCTTTTTCTTCAGTTTCGATCAGTCGCTTGCTGATTTTTCTCAACCTGCTCAGCTTTTTTTTCTACCTGATTCGTGAAAGATTCCATACCAACCATTGGCATATCTCATTGGCCTGCGCAGGCGGGTCCTTTGTTTTTATGTTCAGCGACTGGCTTATTGATGCTGTTCAGTTGGGCTTTAACCCGCCCCCCATTATCAGCTGGGTGAGCCTCTCCATTTCGACCCTGGTCTTCGCTCCCCCCTTTGTTTTTCTTTTAGATAAAATAGACCAAAAAATTGCTTACGAACGCATTGATACGTTACAAAACCTTAGGATTTAATGGGCAAACTTTTCTTTTCTCAACAGAATTCAGATCAGTTCACTTTCGACCTCAATTTTAAAGCGGCGAAGATTTTTATTGTCTTTTTCTTTCTCATATTGGTGAGCCGACTCTGGTTTTTACAAATCATTCACGGCGAAGAGTTTCGCGAGTTTTCCAACCAAAACCTTTTAAAGTCTTCGGATGTTTACGCACCGAGGGGGCGAATTTATGATCGCGACGGTAAAGTGTTGGTTGAAAATCTACCCGCTTATAAGGCTATCATCACTCCTCAGTACACCGAAGATCTGGACAAGCTCGCCGCCGACCTGGCTCCGGCTCTGGGTATTGACGTTGAAGATGTCATTCGAAAGGTCAAACGGTCTCGGCGCCAAAACGGCCCCTTCTTTCCCGTGGATATTAAAAGACATTTGAGCCGCGACGAACTTTTTAAGGTGGAGCTCATAAAGCTCGATCATCCGGGGCTTGCCGCCGAGGAATTTATCCTCCGCCATTATCCCTATGCAGGAGAAGTGGCCCACACCCTCGGCTATGTTCGGGAGATTTCAAAAAAAGAAATCCCACGACTCAACAAGCAGTATGACAACAAAGTGAAGTTCAAACAAAAAGACATTGTCGGTAAGAAAGGCTTAGAAGAAGCTTTCGATCTCAGTCTGCGAGGACGCAAGGGGCAGTCTTTTGTGATCGTTGATGCCAAAGGACAAAAGCGCACCCAAAGGATTATGAATGCCATCGGTGAAGTCCTTAAAAACACTCCCTCACAGCCTGGTTCAGACATATACACCACTCTTGATATTGAGCTACAGCAGAAGGCCTCTGAAGCCTTCGAAAAATACGATCGCGTCGGCTCACTGGTGGCAATGACTCCAGAAGGAGAAATCCTTGCTTGGGTCAGTCACCCCAGCTTTGATCCCAACGAGTTCTCCAAACGACTCAGCCCCGAAGTCTGGAGAAAGTGGGTCAACAATTCCGATCGTCCGCTTCGTAACAAGGCCATCCAAGATCACTATGCCCCTGGCTCGACCTTTAAACCCATCGTTGCTCTGGCGGGGTTACAAGCGGGGGCCATTAAAGCCAATCAGCATGTTTACGCCCCTTCAAGTTTTAAACTGGGGCGGCGGGTATGGCATGACCACACCCAAACGGGACAGGGATACATCGAAGTGAGAGAAGCACTTGAACGCTCAAGTAACGTCTTTTTTTACAAACTAGGACTGGAGCTAGGGCCCGACAAAATGGCCACTGTAGCAACAGCCCTCGGCCTGGGAGCGACCACTGGAATCCCCATCCGCGGAGAGGTCAAAGGACATGTTCCCACCCGGGCCTGGAAAGAGAAACGCTGGGGAGAGCCATGGCAAGACGGCGAAAGCTTGAACACCGCCATTGGGCAAGGGCATGTGCTTGTGACCACCTTACAATTAGCCCAGGCCTACTCTGCCATTGCCATGGACGGAGCTGTGTACAAACCCAAGATTATTAAAAAAATGGAACCAGCAAAGATCTCCAATTGGGAATTCAAGGAAAAGGAATTTGAACCCACAATGGTTCGGCATTTATCCGCCGACACCGAAGCGGACTATTTTGTCGACAAAAAACATTTCAAAGTGGTCAAGCAGGGCCTGGATCGTGTTGTCAATGGTCGCCAGGGCACGGCCCGGAGAGCTCGCTTCAAAAAGCCCTTCAGTGTTGCTGGCAAAACTGGAACCGCCCAAGTCAGGCGATTTTCAGCCGATCAAATTTACAAACCTTGTCCAAAACGGGCTAAAAAAGAAAAACACAATGGATGGTTTGTGGGATACGGCTCCTTTGAAGACAAACCTCGCATCACTGTTGCCGTCTTGACCGAACACTCCTGCACCTCGGCGGCAGCGGTGCCTATCGCAAAAGAAGTCTTTGAGGCTTTTTTCAAAAAGTATCACAACCTGAGGGTCGACGATGATAAGCCAAAATCTTGATTTAAAAATAGAAAGTCGGTCTGCTCTGAAGCGCTTCAACTGGGACTTTGCCGTCGTCATCTTGTTTCTGCAGGTGATCGGTATCATCAACCTTTATAGCGCTGCCTACTCAACCGATCACTTGACCGGAGTTTTTCGCTCGCAACTGATTTGGATCGCCATCGGCTGGAGCGCCTTTCTTGTCATCTCAAGAATTGACTACAAAAGCCTGATCAAATACTCCCCCGTCTTTTATTGGGCTAACTTGATTGCTCTGGTGCTGGTTCTTTTGGTCGGCAAGCGCATCTATGGCTCGCGACGGTGGCTTGATTTGATGGTGTTTAACTATCAACCCTCCGAATCCATGAAGTTTTTTTTAATTCTCTTCATGGCGGGTTTCTTGGCCCGCCATAAACTGCAAAATTTTGATTTTAAAGACTTGGTTAAACCGGGGCTCATTCTTGGGATCCCATTTTTATTAACCTACAAACAACCTGACTTGGGCACGGCTATGTTACTTCTCGCCATTCCCTCTTCAATGATTTTGTTTCTCAAAGTAAAAAGAAAGGTTCTTTTTACTTTGGTGGCAATACTGGCCATCTCTCTGCCCGCGGCATGGAACTATGCTCTGAAGCCTTATCAAAAAAACCGTGTGCGAAACTTTCTCAACCCAGAGAGAGACCCACGCGGAACGGGCTACAACAGTATTCAAGCCAAGATTGCCATCGGCAGTGGCCAGATACTGGGGCGAGGTTACCGAGACGGCTCTCAAAACCAATTGCAGTTTTTACCGGAACGCCATTCCGATTTCATATTTTGCGTTCTCAGTGAAGAGTTTGGGTTCATCGGTGGCTTTATCACTCTTATGACTTTTCTAGTCTTACTGATCATTATTCTGAATATCGCCAGAAACAGCGGCGATAGGGCGGGCGCGTTGATATGCGTGGGGGTGGCAGCCTTTATTTTCTGGCACCTGATTATCAACATCGGGATGGTGGCAGGTCTTATGCCCATTGTGGGAGTCCCCCTACCACTGCTGTCTTACGGCGGCTCGAGTATGGTCACTTTTATGACCAGCCTGGGGATTGTGGCTTCTGTTGGAAATAGACGGTTTATGTTCTAAAGGCCATGCACTGGTCAGGCCGAGGCATTGAACAAGCAATGCCCCAACAACGGTTTTTACATATGCTTGTCGAGTAAAGCCGTGATGTTCTCTTTTGGGTGGTTTCCAACAATCTGATCAATAATCTGCCCGTCTTTGAACAAGGCCAAAGTCGGAACACCTCTCACACCATAAGTGGTCGGGGTTTCTTTGTTCTGATCAATATCCACTTTCGCGACCGTCAGCTTGCCACCGTATTCTTTGGCGATTTCATCGAGTTTGGGACCCAAAGCTTTACAGGGGCCACACCATTCTGCCCAAAAATCCACCAAAACAGGCGTGGCCGACTTGAGAACATCCTTTTCAAAATTTGCATCAGACGTATGTATAGGTTCCATGAAACCTCCTTTATTTCTAGTTGTTACCCTTTAAAATTGCGGTCAAATTGCCGATAGTCAAGCTATGGGATATGAAGAATACAACGTCCTCATTGTCGATGACGACAAGTCTTTCGCGGAAAGCTTAAAAAAAGCCATTTCTCGGGTCGGCTTTCGCTGCTATTGCGTGTATTCGCCAGAAGAGGCCCTGAATTACACAAAGTTGCAAGATGTTCATGTTCTCGTTATCGACTGCATGCTTCCAAAAATGAATGGCCTTGAGCTGGTAAAAAAGCTGCAGTCGAGCCTCACGAGCACCCCCCATCTCTTTTTGATGAGCGGAATTTTCAAAGACAAACAGTTTATCAGTTCCGCTATAAAAAAGACCGAAGCTCACAATTTCTTCAGCAAACCTTTTGATCTCAAGTCGATGGTCTCGGAACTGGAGAGCCTTTTTAGCGGCGTCGACGAGGCCGAGGACGGCTTTAATCCACTGGTTCGACTTTATCTCGATCGTGACATCTCGACGCGCAAACTCATAAAGCTGATGAACAACACAGAAGGCCTGCACAACTTTGACCTGCCTTGGGTTCTTAAGTTGTTGGTCGACAACAAAGCCACAGGGCATCTCAATATAGCCTGTACCAACGGCGATATCGCGGGTGTGGGTTTTTCAAAAGGATCGATTGTTCAGGTGCATATTAAAAATGAAGCCTCACTTTTAGGGCTCCTCCTTGTCGAACAAGGCTATCTAAGCCGGACAGACCTGAATCAGGCTCTTGAAAACAACAACAATAATAAAAAAATTGGACAGTTCTTGGTTGAGAACAACTATGTGAGTCCTCACGCGATCAGTATTGTCTTAAAAGAGCAGCTCATGTGGCGTTTAAAAAGACTGATGGCCGACTCTCAGATGGAGTTGAATTTTGTAAAATCCGACGAAATCGCTATCATTGCAAACATCGACGAAACTGACTTTTCGCAGTTTATTTTAGACACTCTAGAGGGAACGATACGAGAAGACTGGTTAAAGACCCATTACCTCCCCCTCAACCAGAACCTCATTGAGTTAAACGAAGACTCAAAAAATGAGCTCAACAAACAACGACTCTACCCATTCATTTCACGAACTCTTCCTTCGGTTGAAGCGCAACTGCAAAGAGGCACCTCCATCGAAGAGCTACTCTCAAAAAACTCCACCATTGAGGGCAACGTTTTAAAGTTATTGCACTATTTAAACTTAATGGGCTTTATCTCGGTGAATAACACTCACAAGACATTGAACTTCAGTCACCAGACAAAGCGCCTTCAGAAGCTACAAGTGGAGCTTGATGGCAAAAACTATTTCGAACGCCTAGGAGTCAGTCGAAGTGCAAAACAAGGTGACATTAAGAAAGCTTACTTTGATTTGGCGAAAGTTCTCCACCCCGACAAACTCAATCAAGGAACCCCTCCCCAGATTGTCGAACTTTCAGAGAAGGTGTTTGAAAAAATCCAAGTGGCCTACGACACTTTGAAAAAAGAAGAGCGCAAGCAAAAGTATCTAAACGACCTCGAGGTGGGCCAGTCTGAAAAGCTGATGCATGGAGATCAAATTTTTGAAGTCGCCAAAAACTTACTTTCACAAGGGCAATACTCTCAGGCCAAACACTCTCTACAAAAAGCGACCAAACTCAATCCCAATTCGCCTGAAATAAAAACCCATCTCTGCTGGGTCGACATGAAACTAGTCAAAAACCTCAGCGAAGCATTTATGACCGACATCGATAAGCGACTGAATATGATTCAAATTGAGGCCAGAGACAGTGCCCCTTACTACCACTGCCGTGGGCTGTACTACAGTCTCCTCGGCGACCAAGAGCGGGCGCGAAAGTACTTTGCCACAGCTCTTAACGTTGATGGTCAGTTTATTAGTGCTCGGCGGGAACTCAGCAATCTGGGCACAAAAAAAGAGTCCACCAGTATTTTTCAAACCGATCTGCGAGATGTGGTCGGCTCTCTCTTCAAAAAGTAGTCGTCTTAGCTCTTCGAGTCTGACAAATTCATTGCAAACAAAGTCTTTAAAAAGTGTTTACGGTTTTCCTTCGCCTCAGGCTTCTCTTGCACTTCTTTCGATTGCATGGATTGTTTTTGCCTCAGCTGTTGGATGTCTAGGGGTTGCGGGGGCGGGCCATTGGCCTTGAGCTTCTCCACCCATTCCTGATACTTTTTCTTGCGTGCTTCATCGCTGATGAGACTGCTAACACCGCCCCTGGGCTTCCCTTGCGGTACAGGAGTGCTGACTGGTTCCCCCTCTCTGGGAGGTTTCGGGGTGGGTTTTTCGTAGGTCCCACCCTCACGAGAAGTTTTTGGGGCTTCAGGAGCATGGTTCATGGCTTCGAGGGGGCCGGACGTTTTCGAACCAGAAGCTTTCTCAGCTCCGGAGACGGTGATTGACTCTGACGACGGGCTCCCATCATCAGACCCTACAGGCGTCTGAATTGATTTAACGTCTGGATCGTTTTCAATGGTTGTTGCGCCCGCTGTTCTATTTTTGCCCAACACCTGGGTGACGCCGTACTCAGACTCTGGCTTTCTGCCCTTTTCTGGAGGACTCTGCACGGTCACCAGCTCTTCCTCTTCTTCAGAGGAGTCTGGCGCGGAGCCGCCCCCACGATCAGATGCAAGCATCTCGTTGTAACGACGCCGCAGCTCAACAATGTCCACCTCAGTGGTCGTTGCCAAAAGATCAATCAGCTTGAAGGGGTCCACCGGAGAATAGAGGACCCCATCGATAATTCGCTTTTGCTCGGCGCTGAGACCGCCACCCTCTTTCTCCTGGCGAACAAACACCAACTTCGGCTTACCGCGAACCTGCTTAATTTTACCCAAAGCTGACAAAATTTTAGCGTTTCGCCCCAAAGTCGATGCAAAGACCACATCGGGAAAATGGTCGATCAGCTGCTCAGACAAATCAGTGCCTTTTTTCATGGAAATGACGGTATAACTGAGTCTTTCGAGGACCTTCTCTAGAAACTCTTGGTCATCCTGATTGTCGATAACAAGCATGATCTTTGACATGCCCAATTCTCACCTGTTTTTAGGCTCGGGTCACTGAACGAATGTTGACGCACATTTTCATGGGTGATAATCAAAAGCACCAGAAAAGTGGAGGATCCATGGACAAGCAAAGAGTCGAAGAGATTCAGCTCCCGGAGCGAAAATTCAGCGTGGCCGTTGGCGATAACAAAATTAACATTGGTTCCGGTGAAGATTTAGCCGTGATTGCCGGACCTTGCGTTATTGATAATAGAGAGATGGCCTTCAACACGGCAAAAGCCTTGTCGGAGATTAGTCAGCGCCTTGGTATAGGGATCATTTTTAAGAGCTCTTATGAAAAAGACAATCGTGGTGCTGTTGGCAACTGGAAAGGCCCCCTTATGGAGGACGGACTGCAGGTTCTTGCCGACATCCGTAAAGAGTTTCAAATGCCGGTTTTAACCGATGTTCACCGCACCGAAGACGTGGCACGCACCGCCGAATACGTCGATGTCCTGCAAATCCCGGCTTATATGTGCCAACAAACATCGATGGCCATTGAATGCGGCAAAACAGGGAAAGCCATTAATGTGAAAAAGGGCCAATTTCTTGCTCCCGAAGGCATGGCCGGAGTGGTGGGAAAAATTCAATCCACCGGCAACAAGAATATCTTGCTCACTGAAAGAGGAGCCTCTTTTGGATACAATCGCCTTGTGGCTGATATGCGCTCAATCCCAATTATGCAGCAGCTAGGAGCTCCTGTTTGCTTTGACGCCACTCACATCATTCGGCTCTATGGTATCAGTAGCGCGGACCCTGCTGGCGGAGAGCCTCGCTTTGTGCCTCACTTGACCTTAGCCTCAGTGGCTGCAGGAACTGACTCTCTTTTCATAGAAACTCACCCAGACCCTATGACGGCGAAATGTGATGCCGCCTCGCAATTGCGCCTCGCTCATTTCGAAAGATTGATCACTCAAGCCATGAATGTGCGTAAAGCTATTCAAAAACCTGAAAATGTCGGTACAATGACTGTATAAATGAAGGATCGGGGGATACTCTCCCTCGGCCGTATACAGACATGGGGCTCCGAATAAAACGTTTTAAACTCGTCTTTTATTACATTATTTCTGAGATGGTCCCCACCTTTTTCGTGGGTGTCATTAGCTTTGTCTCGATACTCCTCCTCTTTCAAGTCCTTAAGCTCACCGACACTCTTCTGCAGCACGATGTGAGCTTTCGAACCCTCGTGCACCTTCTCTCTTACCTCTCCATTAGTTTTTTGCCGGCTATTTTACCAATGAGCCTGATTTTTGCTATCGTGCTTTCCTACAACCGACTCTCCGGGGATTCCGAAATCATCGCTTTTAAATCCCTGGGTTTGAGTATGTGGCCGATCATCGCTCCCGGTCTGACCTTAGGACTGGTGATCGCCGTCGTGTCTGGCTACACTTCATTTAAAGTCGGCCCTTGGGGCAATCGACAATTTGAGGTCTTAATCACTGACATCGGAAATTCAAAAATTATTTCGCGAATTGGTGAAGGCACGTTTTCGGGGTTTTTCAATCTTGTGGTTTACGCTAATAAAATTAATGAAGACACTGAAGAGCTCGAGAGCGTGTTTATCTACGACGAGCGGGATGAATCGAGCCCCACTACGATCATTTCTGAGAAAGGCAAAATTGTTAGCGAGAAGAGTTTTAATTCTTACAAAGCCTTTGTCCGATTGATCAATGGCGATATTCATAAGATGTCCGACGAGGGGCATACTAAAATCCACTTCCAAACCTATGACCTACAAATTGTGGAACCGACCAATAAAAAAACGCGGAACAAATCGATCAACAGTCTGACCTATGACGATCTCATCCATTTACGAAAAACCACAAAAGATCCCAAAGAGCTGCGCAACTTTCAATACGAATGGCACAAAAGGTTCGCTCTCTCCTTTGCCTGCTTATTGTTTGTCATGGTTGGCATCGGTCTCGGGTGTCGCACCAACAACCGCAGCGGAAAATCAGGAGGCGGGGTCATCAGTGTTGGTGTCATTGTGGTGTACTGGATTCTCTTTATTATCGGTAATAGCCTGCTAAAGTCCCCCGCAGTGCCCGTCTGGTTCGCCGCCTGGCTCCCCTCTATCATCTTGTTGCCAGCGGGACTGGCCCTACTGAAAAAGAACTGGAACTAAACCTTAAGCTCACGCTGGAAAAGCTGAACCAGATCATTCTTGTTACGAATTAGAAAAGCGCCGTCATACAAAAGCTGATTGTTGCCAGCGAAAGCACTGTCCAAAGGTGAGCCTGGTAACGTCGCCAGAGCCCTGCCATAGTCCAACGCCTTGCGGGCAGTCATCATGGTTCCGCTCTTTTCACTGGCTTGCACAACAAGTGTTAAGGGGCTCAGGCCCGCAATGATCCGATTGCGCTTGTGAAAGTGATGTTTTCTCATGATAACTGCCGGAAGGTACTCTGATACAAACAGAACCTTGCTAATTTTTCGCCAATTCTCAATTTTTTTGGGATAGATGTTCTGCAACCCGCTGGGGACCACCACGACAGTAGGTAGGTTTCCTCGAATCGCCAAGCCATGGGCATACTGATCAAGGCCCCTCGCACCACCGCTAACGACTCCAACACCACACTGGTGCAAAGCCGGCCCCAGCTCATTCTCCATCCACTCCAACACCCACGATTTAACCTCTCGGGCACCGACTACGGATACCAAAGGGCACTGCAACAAACTGGGGTCACCTGAGAAATAGAGTTGAGAAGGGGCCTCCTCAGATTGAACAAAGAGACGGGGCAGCTCGGAAGGACTCAGTATTGAAGGCGTCATGCTCCCATCAGATGCAAAAAGAGAGCAGAGAGGAACGAACGATCCTCGGCACTTGAGTTAAAAAAAAACGGAAATTTTACTGAATCTCGGATTCAAATTCGTCCAGATCAGACGAAAACTCATCATCACTTAAATCAAATTCAGATTCAAAAGATTCAAGGTTCTGCACGGCAGAAGGGTTCGAGGCAGAAGCTCCCCACTGAGGCGCTCCGGTTTCATCACCCGGCACAATAACGTCAGTAGAACTAACAATAACGGCTGACGATATTTCAGGATCGGCTCGAAAGACTTTTAGATAACCAATCGGTTCAGGGGAGCGTCGCACCTTGTAATCCTGATAGCGCAAGTCCCGACTCTGATAAACACCAAAGACATCTCCGGCCCGAACCCCACTCTTGGCACCGCCGCCGAGAAAAACCACGTTGCCTTGACCGTAGATTCTCGAAACGTTGTCCATTCCACCACCGATAATTTTTAATACCTTGTCAAAGGGACGGCCAGAATAATCCGCAGCTAATTCAGGGATCGCTTCTCTCGAGACCCAGGCGCCATTGCGAATACCAGACAGACTGCTAATCACCGTACCCATAAATAATTGATCTTCTAAAACAGAGGAGATCTCAACTGTGCCCAGATATCGAATCACATCTCCGACGTAGTCATTACGGTCGAAATGATACTGACGCCCCATGATGGTCAATCTCTCGCCCACCTTCAGACTCTCGGAGCTTTTGATATAAACACGATGGTTTACGCCAATCAGATTGAGGTGGTTCTCTGATTCAACGATCCGCCCGACCTTGGGGTATTTGTCCCAGCCCTGACCATAAAGAAAGGACTGGGCGACAAAAGGAGAATCGGCCTGTACCGGTGGGCGAATATCATAGCTCACACCCGTTTCTCCGTAACTGGAGGAATCGTAGGTTTTCGAATCAGTAAAGGTGTTGGGTAATTCTGTCACCACGGGAGGAACACGCTTGCGTGATTCAGGGATCGCTGAGTTTAGCGCTGAGGGATCACTGGGCAGGGTGTCGTTAGCTTCTGCGGGGTCGTTCGCAGTCACTTCTGTCAGGCCAGCGCCGTTAGGATTGGTGCTCTTTCCTGCCACAACAACTCCGGGCGCTTGTTCGACGGACCCAGTAAAAAACTCGATCTGCTGTCCCACTCTCAACAAATGGGGATTCGTCAAATTTTCATTAAACGACCAAATTTTTGGCCAAAAAAAGCCATCGCCGAAGAACACCAGACTCAAATCCCACAGAGTGTCCCCAGCAGTCACCACATAGCTACGCTGGGATAAACCTTTGATTTGCTGCAACCACTGCTCATCAGCCAATTCTTCGCTATAGGAAGTCCGATAGATTTCATACAACTGCCGATCAACATCCGTTGTCTGTGCCAGGAGTCCAGACGGATGCAAGACCGGTAGGCAGAAAATTAAAATCGCAAGGGGCTTGATTAGACTCTTCATCGCCGTGTTTTCGTTTTTCCATTTCGATTGGCTTTAAGGTTGCGAAAAATCTTCACCTCATGCTTCGCTTGCTTTCTTAAACCCATTTTTGCAAAAATTTGCGCCCGCATTTTAGTTAAGCGTAAAGATTTTGGATAGAGCTTCTTCAGTCGCCGACTCTCTTCAAGAGCATCAACCCACTGCTTGGCCGCAACTTTTTCATTTAATGACCGAAAGGCCGCCGATTCAGCCGCTCGTGCGGGTCGCGTCCACTTCTTGACCTTCATCTTTTGAATCTGCTGATTCTTGCGGGCCAGTTGTTTTTCGAGCTTATTAATACGCATCTTTTGCAAGCTCAAGATTTGGTCTTTCTTATCTTTTGTAGCGCAACCGGAAACTATAAAGACGGCGGCTATTAAAAGGCAATATCTATTTAGGTGAGAGTTTGATTTTTTATTTGTCATGACATTATTGTAACGAGTTACAACTTCAATGAGCAAGCCAGGGTTTTTACGCCTGCACAATTAGTTGTCACTACTAAAGGCCAACAAGTGGCGAGATCGAAATTAAAGGACTTTGAGTCGATCAAAATTAAGGCAATACCAGATTTATCCACACTGAATGTGGAATGCCTAGGTCACTGGACCTTAGACCCAAAGCCAGTCGTGGATTTCAGCGAATTGCACGTGAATTGAACACACATAAACAATTGAAAATACTTATTTTTTCACCTTTTTTTCTAGGAAAATTCAGAATCTGTCTCACCCTGTCGGACAAGTGAGTTTGTACTATTTCTGCTCGCAATTACAACAGCGAGTCAATTTTGCACTCTCCCCTTTGATGATTCTTCTCCTAATTGTTGCGTGTTTTTCTGGCTACTTTCTACAAGATTTTTTTTTCACACTCACTGACTTAAGTGGGGAATATCATCAAAGCTGTCTCGACATCGCGCCTTCATCACTCTACCGCAGTCAATACCAAGCCCTCGTCTGTGGCGAGCGCCTCCCCCACGACAGTCGCACCCTCGATTTGAAAACAATGGGAATCATCCACTTGTTTGTTGTCTCTGGCGCTCACTTGGTTTTTCTCTCTAAAATGATCGCAGGCCTCAGTGGAGCGAAACGAGAAAAATCGTTTTTATCAATTTTCGTTCTTTTAGCATTCGTTGTGATTTGTCAGTTTCAGATGCCCGCCCTCCGAGCGTGGGTCGCCATCGTGGTGCAATTTTTTAATGAGAGGTTCAAATGGCAATTGAGTTCTTCTTCTGCAATTTTTATTAGCGTCCTCTTTTGTCTTAGTTTAGCGCCCACACAGCTAGACTCTTACTCCCTCGTGCTCAGCTGGATCGCAGCCCTCGCCATTCGGTTGGGGAGAAATGCGTTTACACAATCCGTCTTGGTCTTTCTCCTCATCCTTCCGGTGACCCAGAGTTTTGCCGCCCTGTCGCCATGGAGTGTGGTGATCAACTCATTCCTGGTTCCGATCATTGGTCAGCTGCTGTTCCCCCTTTCCATTCTTAGTTTTTTACACGAAGGCTTTGTTAAAATCACAGATCCCCTGTGGGATCGCCTGTTTCGTTTTGCCCAACTATACAGTTGGCTCGGTCTGCCCCCCCTACAGATGTCGATACAAACTTCTAAACTCACACTTTGGCTGTATGCTCTCGGATTGCAAACCGGGACACTGCTTTGGCAGCGCCGCAGGGGGATCATTGGGTAAAGCCATGGTCACGGCATTCTTTTTCGCGACTCTTCCCTGCGCTATCGGAACTCCCCTGCATTACAATTTTGTTGTGTGGAATGTTGGGCAAGGGTCCTGGAGCACTTTTATCGATAGTCAGACTTGCTATCATTTCGACATGGGGGGAGAGAAGGTCAGTTGGAAGCCACTTCTAAACATTTGTCGGCGTAGGAAAAACCAACTTCTTTTGACTCACCAAGATTGGGATCACATTCGCTACGTAAAAAGATTCGCCAGCCAGGTCAAAAACTTTTGCTTTTTCCCTTTTCAACACAAAATAGGGGCCACCCTTCGGCACCTAAAACGATGTAAAGAGCTCAGTTCAAAAATCACCATTATCTCAACAGGGAACCCCCAAGGCGACGCGAATGCGTCTAGCCATGTGTACCTTATAAAGCAAAAGGTTCTCATCACGGGAGATGCTCCCATGTCTGAAGAGAAAAAGTGGACGCAAAATATCCCCAAGAGACTCTCACTTCTTATCTTAGGGCACCATGGTAGTCACACAAGCACATCAGTGGACCTACTCAAGCGCTCTCACCCTAAGCTGGCTATCGCTAGCGCAAGAAAGAGCAAATATGGTCACCCTCACAAAAAAGTCGTCGCAAAGCTCAAAAAACAAAAGGTCCCTGTTTTAGAAACAGAGACCTATGGCAATATTTATATGAAACTGAAATAGCTTAAATCATTTTAGAGTAAGGAGTGTATTCCATCCCCAAATCTGAAGCCACAGCCTCGTAAGTCACGCTGCCACCATAAACATTGACGCCCTTTTCGAGCAATGGATTGGCTTTCACAGCATCTTCGAGACCCAACTTGGCAATGATCGATGCGTATTGGAAAGTGACGTTCGTCAATGCATAAGTTGACGTTCGCGCTACAACTCCAGGCATATTTGGTACGCAGTAGTGAATCACATCATTAATCTCAAAGGTCGGATTGGTATGGCTTGTTGGACGACAGGTCTCAATACAGCCTCCTTGGTCCACAGCAACGTCGACGACGACCGATCCTGGGCTCATGGTTTCTATCATTTCTTTTGTGACCAACTTGGGCGCTTTACGGCCCGCCAACAAAACGGCACCAACCACGAGGTCAGACTCTAAGACCGACTCTTCAATATTCAATTGGTTGGAGTAGACCGTGGTCACTTGGCCGTTGAAAATATGGTCAAGATACTCGAGGCGCGAATGATTAACATCAATGATACGAACCTCAGCGCCCAGGCCGACAGCCATTTGAGCTGCGTTCACCCCGACCACGCCGCCACCGAGAATGGTCACTCGTCCTCTTTTCACTCCGGTCACGCCCCCCAAAAGGATTCCTTTACCACCCTTGTCTCTTTGCAGGTAAAAGGCGCCGACTTGAGTCGCCATACGCCCCGCGACTTCCGACATCGGAGTCAACAAAGGCAGGCCGCCACGGGCATCCTCGATCGTCTCGTAGGCCACCGCTTTGACCTTTCGATCACATAGCACTTTGGTTAACTGGGGCTCCGCCGCCAAATGGAGGTAGGTGTATAAAATTTGTTTCTCTTGCAACAAGTCATACTCATCGGGCAAAGGCTCTTTCACTTTGATAATCATCTCAGAGGACTCGTAGATCTCTTTGGCCGTATCGAGGATGGTCGCCCCAGCATCGATATAATCTTCATTGGTAATGAAACAGCCCAATCCGGCATCTTTTTCTACGGCAACCTTGTGTCCCTGTAAAACCAACTGGCGGACGCCAGCCTCAGTTAATCCTACGCGATTTTCACTAATTTTTATCTCTTTTGGAACTCCGATAATCATGACATCTCCTCGCCAGTTAAGCCCTCTGTCATAGACCGATATCGATCGATCAAAACACTTGTTTATAGATAGCTTTGGGATTACCTGCGAGGAGTATAGGGGTCAAGCTCTTCCGCTGAAAGGGACATCAAAATTCTCAAAAACCGGGAGACCGGCCCCCAATTCAAGCTCCTGATGACACTCTGGTGAATCCAGAATTTTCTGTACCAATTGGTTAAGAAGATCATGACCCGCCTTAAATAGAACCACGTGCCCCATAAGAGGCCGTCCCAAGGTCATCAGGTCACCCAGAGCATCCATGGCTTTGTGGCGAACAAATTCATTCTCAAAACGCAGGCCGCCAGGGTTCATAATTTTATCGTCGGAAATGGCAATGGCGTTATCAAGAGAAGCCCCCATGGCCAGTCCCATCTCGCGCATTGTCTCGATGTCTTTCACAAAACCAAAGGTTCGTGCACCAGCAAGCTCACTGGCAAAGGTCTGCTCGTTGATATCAACGTCAACAAACTGCTGCCCGATCATCTTATGATCAAAGTCGATCGTGCAACTGACTCTTAAACCATTATAGGGCACCACGTAGGCATGTTTCTCTTCAGTGCCGCAGTAAATCGGTTTAGTGATGTACAAATATTTTCGGGGCTCCGACTGTTCAATTGTTCCGGCCTTCCGAATTTCATCCATAAAAACTTTGGCACTTCCATCGCCGATGGGAATCTCACTGCCGCGAAGTTCAAGATAAACGTTATCGATTCGAAAGGCCGCCAATGTCGACAAACAATGCTCGACGGTTGACACAACAAAACGATCGGTGCCAAGAGTTGTCGCCAAGGATGTCGCCTTCACGTGGTCAACATGAACGGGTACCGATGGGCAACCTTCCAGATCTGTTCGAACCAAATGGATCCCCGCATTCGCTGGCGCCGGGCAAAAAGAAAGAGTATTTTCAATCCCCTTGTGTAGACCCACACCCTTGATCACGGCTTTATTTTTTAGAGTTTTTTGTAAAAACAATGGTCCACCTTAAGTTGAGCGAAAATGGGTTTTTCCAAGTTCTGTAATAATTCGACCACGGGGGGTTTTCTGAATCAATCCCTCTTGTATAAGGTAAGGTTCATAGACCTCTTCGATGGTGCCTTTATCCTCGGAGAGTCCCGATGCCAAGGTCTCAATTCCGACCGGTCCGCCAGCAAATTTATTTAAGATGATTCCTAGAACTTTACGGTCCATATCGTCAAGCCCAAGATGATCAACCTCCATACGATCGAGAGCACGCATGGCCAACTCAGCGGTAATAACACCCTGATTTTCAACCTCGGCAAAATCTCGCACTCGCTTCAGGAGCCGATTGGCAATCCTGGGAGTGCCTCTTGAACGACGGGCGATCTCAGTAGCCCCCTCGTCGTGCAAATCCACTTTTAACAGGGCGCCTGATCTTTGTAATATTTTTAACAATTCCTCTTTTTCATAAAAAGACAGGCGCTCGACGATTCCAAAGCGGTCTCGAAAGGGGCCATTGAGTAAGCCCGCACGAGTGGTGGCTCCAATGAGAGTGAAGGGAGCCAATTGAAATTTCATGGAGCGGGCCCCTAAGCCCTCACCCGCCATAATGTCGAGATAGTAATCTTCCATGGCGCTATAAAGATACTCTTCAACGGTTCTATTCAAACGGTGGATCTCGTCAATAAAAAGAATCGAGTTGTCGGTCAAACTGGTTAACAGTGCGGCCAGATCTCCCTTTTTGTCTAAGGCTGGCCCAGAGGTAGTCTTAATATCAACGTTCATTTCTTGGGCCAACAGAAAAGCCAAAGTGGTTTTTCCCAAACCGGGAGGCCCCGAGAGTAGGACATGGTCGATGGGCTCTTTTCTTTGTTTGGCAGCTTGAATATAAATTTTCAGTTTCTCAACAATTTTGGTTTGCCCAGGAAAGTCGTCAAAACAACTGGGGCGCAAACTGTTTTCCCATGGCCCCTCGTGACTGGCTTCTTCGGCTGACAAAACATCACTTTGGCGATTTTGCAAATCCATCAACTCCCCCTACTTTGACAAGGTTCTCAAGCTGTCGCGAACACCCTGTTCAAAATCAATATCTTTCGGCAAGGCAAAAACCACTTCTTCAACCTCAGCAGAGCGGAAGCCTAAGTTAGTTAGAGCCGACAAAATTTCTTTGTGAGGTCTGACTGGCTCCGGCGCTTGGCTCTCCTGCTTGTCGACAACCAACGCACCCTTCAGGGTCAAGATCATTTGTTCAGCAGTTTTCTTGCCAACCCGAGGTAAGGCCGTCAAAGCCTTCACATCTTTATTTTCAATGGCGTCAATGATCTGATCAAGTGAGGCACCCGACAAAACTTGAATGGCCAACTTCGGACCGACGCCGTTGACTTTGATGAGACTTAAAAACAGTTTTTTTTCGATCTTGCTGGAAAAACCGAAAAGGCTCAGCTGATCTTCTCTAACATGAGTGTGGATCCAAAGTTGAACCACTTTACGATCTTGGATGTCTTCGATGGTGTTATTAGAGCTCATCACCTCATAGCCGACTCCTCGACAAAGAATCGTCAAGACCCCGTCTGATTCGTCAATCACTTGCCCCGATAAAAAAGAAATCATCTCGCCCTCATTCCCCTACTTTTGATTTTCACACTATCCTGCAAAAGGTGGCAAAAAGCGAGAGCTAACGCATCGGTGGCATCCAACGATTTTTGAGAGGCTTTCAGCCCCAGTTGCTGGTAAAGAAATTGCTGAACCACCATTTTTTCGGCGCTTCCAGACCCTGTAATTTGCTTTTTGACGGTACGGGGACTGTATTCCACCACCGCAGCACCGACGCCCTGACATTGCGCCGCACAAACACCACGGATATGGCCAAGCTTAAAAGCACTGTCGACGCTTTTCCCTAAAAATATGCTCTCAATAACAGCAACATCCGGCTGATAAGTTTGCACCAACTCAGCCAATGCTTGATTCAAAACGTGGAGGCGCTCAAAGAAAGGCAAGCGCGTCGGCGCGTAAAGGGTGTCGTGTTCAATGCGATGAAATTTATTTTTCTGATCCATCTCAATGAAACCCCACCCAAGATTGAGGGTCCCCGGATCAATGCCAAGAACTTTCATGCTGTTATCCTACCCTAAAACCAAATTGCATTCATGCTGAATTAGTGAAAAACTGCTAAAATGAACCAGTACGATCCTAAGAAAATTGAAGAACTCCAGCTTGTTCTACTGAAAAACCCCCGATCGCCGGTGTTCGCGAGCTTATCAGAGGCCTACAGAAAAATGGGACTTCTTGAAGAGGCCCTCGAGGTGACCACCCGAGGCATCAAACACAATCCGGAATATATCTCGGGACTGGTGGCCCATGCTAAAATTTTGTTTGAGCTTAAAGACTACAGACAAACTTTAAAAATTCTGTCAAAAGTTCGACTTTTAAAACCCGAGAATATACTGGCCCTGCGACTTCTCGGACATAGTCACATCAAACTTCGTCAACACAGAGAAGCCCTAAGAGCTTTCAAGCAACTGTTGATTCTTATCCCCAATGACGAAAGTGCCATTCAGTTTATTAAAAAATGGGAGTTTCTCGACAGCTTGCAACCTGAAGCTGAGTCACAAACTATCGCCATCAAGGACCACCTGCAGTGGATTCAGCAATTGCCGAGCGCGCAACACGTTGTCAACATCATAGACAGCTTTATCAGTAACGATGATTCTGAAACGGCCAGAGAAGTCGCCTCCGCAGCCATTCATCACTGGCCCCAATCAGAGGAATTGAAACAGCGAGAGCAACTTCTTATCAACGACGCCATCGAAGGGTCATCCTCCGACGAGAATTCGACGTCCCCCTTGCTGGAGACCCTTCAGCTGAAAAAAGAGTTTTACCAGAGATGGCTGCATCGCATTGAACGCGCTAAGAATATTGACCCTTCCTACGGAAATTGACAGACTGCGAGCCAAATTGCGAGAGGACGATTATGCATTCCACTTCAGACTTTAAAAAAGGCCTTAAGGTTCTTATCGATGACCAACCTTACGCGATTGTTGATTTTCAACATGTCAAACCTGGCAAAGGAAATCAGTTCACCCGAACGAAACTAAAGAATATGCTCACGGGTTCGAACCTTGAAAAGACTTTTAAGTCTGGTGAAAAGTTTGAAGTCCCCGATGTGATGACTCGAGATTGCCAGTTTCTTTACCAGGATGAAAATGGCTTCCACTTTATGGACAAAGAAAACTACGATCAACACAGCATGCACGAAGATGACATTGGTGATGCAAAAAACTACCTCACTGAAAACCTCGAGGTCACTCTCATGTTTTTTAACTCTCGAGCGATCGGGGTGGATTGCCCCAACACGGTCAAGCTAAAGGTCACCCAGACCGACCCTGGACTCAAGGGAAGTACCGTGACCGGAGGCTCGAAGCCGGCAACCCTAGAAACCGGACTCACCGTCAACGTTCCCCTCCACATCAACGAGGGCGACACTCTAAAGATCGACACCCGGACCGGAGAGTACATGGAGCGCTCTAACTCTTAGACCAAAGTCCCCCAGACCTTCAATGTATTGACCAAAGCCCACTTTGACGCGCAATAGCAGACAGCCCGTTCTTTTAATTGGATAATATAGATGGGCAACAGCGATCAACTTGGGGTGCATTTTTTGTCAACGATGTGGAAAGAGTCAATTACTGAGTTTGTGAGTGATCACAACGAAAAAAAACTGCGGGCCGCTCTTCGCAAAAACTGGAGCGATCTCTATCCAGAAGATAAACAAAAAATCTATCACTTCCTCTACATTGCCAAACAGCACAAAATTTTCATGTACTTGTTCGCTATCGACTTTCAAAGCCAGGAATTCGACCTCCCCTGGCTCGAGACCCTCAACATTTTCGTCGCGCAAAAAGTTAAGGTCAGTAAGCCTATTCTCCAAGAACTGGCAAGCAACTTGTATCATCTGGGACTTATCGGACAACAGACCAACGATTTGGAAAGTTTGCTGCAGGGACTCGAGGATCAGCGAGAAAAGCTAAACCGTGAAAGGTTTGAAGCCCGCAAGCAGGAACTCCTGGAGTCGGCAAAAATAGCAAAGGCCGAAGATCTTCTCGACCAACACTACAAATACATGATCGAACTTCAAAGTATGGCTCCCAATGATTTCAACTTGAAGACTCTCACCACAAAAAGAGAACAAGAACGAGCCGAAAAAGTTATCTCTCGAAGTTTAAAAAATAGAACAGCTCCGCTCCCGAACGAGCAAGTCGCCCTCTCCTCCCTGGAGTGGGAGATCGCCCAGAGAATCGACCAACAGGCGCAAGCCTTTCTCGCTCAGAATAAAGCAAACGCCTCGGACCTTGCCTATCTGTTTCGATCTTTCGGTCTACACCAACAGGCTATCGAGTTTACCTATAAAAATGGCAATGAGGTGCAGCGCGACTGGCAGCTACTGGAATACCTGTTCTCTGGCAAACAATACCTCTCGCTTCTTGACCATTGCCATGGTTTAAAGAAAAAATATGCAGAGTTCCCCGATTCGTTGTTTTCGATCGCCTATGCTGAAGCGGTCGCCTATTGGGAACTGGGAGAGCGAAACAAAGCTGTAGACTTAATGACTCAGATATCCACAATGCGTCCCAACTTTAAATCCGCCACCGAAATTTTGGCCCAATGGAAAGAAGAAAGCTTTGAATAAGAAAAAGCTGCTTCTCTCAATTCTTGTCGCCACCATCTCTGCCGGGTTCCTGTATCTCTATGTTTGGGAGAAGCCGCGTCTCGAGACTATGGTAAAAAGATGGGTGGAATCTCAGATACGAAAAAACACCGACGCCGTGAAAGTAGACATCGATCGAATTAACTTTTCATTTATTCCTCTACAGCTTGAAGCCTACCAAGTGCAAGTCGCCCCCCAAAAAAAACTGGCCCAAACTTTTGATAAATTTACTATTGGTAAAATCGCGGCTCGCCCAAGCCTCCTCGACATTCTTGTTGGAAAAGCGTGGCTCAGCCTAGCAAGTATAGAGGATGCAGACCTGCATCTTCGCATTAAGCAAAAAATGAACGAGACGGGGGCACCTGAGCGCAAACTCAACATCAAAGTGGACGACTATCTGAAGTGGATACCCGTCTCCCAAATTAATATTCAAAATATTCGCCTCAAGGTTAATGTTAACGATCAGTACTTTGTAACGACGAGCCACCTCTATGTGAAGGCCTACAACGAAAAGAGCAGCCTTATCATGACCGTAAAGGATCCTGATATCGGCATAAAGACTCAAAAAAACGGCCAGTACCTGCACTTTTTAGCGGATCTTCAAGTGATGGTAACGAAAAACACAATTTCGTTGTCGAAGATAAAAATTGTAAAAGACTCTTCGTTTTTCTTGTCTTCCGGAAATATCATCTATAGAGACGATCCACGAAATATCAGTGACATGAATTTGAAGACTCGCGCCAGCGCCAACTTCGCCGACCTCAAGATCTGGAGCAACACTGTTTACAAAAACAGTTTTTTCGATAACCTCCAAGGAGCATTCAAGGCCGATATCGATTTCGAAAAACAGGCAAAAAGCAAAAATATAGAAACGACGATCGATGCCGAGCTTAATAACCTACAGGTTGGCAAAGTGAAGCTCGGTCAAATCAAGGCTAAAGCGAATCTACCGAACTTCAAGCAAGTGAATATCGACTCGATACTGGCCACACTCCCCGGAGATAACAAAATCAAGCTCACTTCCGGCAAAATTCAGTTGGGAGAAAATATTGACATCAATGCCGACGTTGAGATTCTAAATGCTCAACTCCATAGCTTCCTAAAACAGTCGACCATTGCCGACATTCCCGTTTGGCTAAGGCTGTCGGGTAATATTAAGTGCCAAGGCGCCTACCGAGACACCCTACTCGTGATCTGCCCCGGAGCCGCGACGATTAATGACCTTAGCATAAAAAACAAAAGCCGAAGTAAAGTCATTGTTGCCACCCAAAAAGTCGACGTTGCCGGAAGCTTCACGATCACCGAAACCAATATCTCCTACAAGGCCAAGGCCAAACTTAAAAATTCGACGGGTGAGTCCGTCGGAACGATTGACTTCGACAAAGGCTTTAACATTGACTACAAAAGTGACCAACTGGATTTTTCTGAGGTTGGGCCCATCGGTGAACTTAAGTTTTTAGGAATGGGTACCGCAGAAGGCTCCACTTCTGGGGACAGTCGAGCCGCCGTCTTTGCTATGGCGATCAGCGCTAAAAACTTTGAGTTCGAAGACTATTTCTTTGGGGATCTTGAAACTCAATTGAACTATAAATCTGGAAGCCTTTACTTCAAAGATCTCTCTGGCAGCATTGAGTCGACACGCTTCAAGGGAGACCTAGAGGTCAACCTATTAACCGAAAATATATTGGCTGATATCCAGCTGCCTTTTTTTAGAATGGCCGATGTCCAGCAATCTATTCTAAAAAAGGTTGACCTTAAAAAGCGTTTTCTCGGTTCCGGCTCCGGACGCCTTCAAATAGACACTCCATTTCAAATTTCTCAATTAAACTTCAATCTGGACGCCCGACTCTTTAAGGGTGTCGTCTTCGGCGAAGAGTACAATGAGGCAAAAATTAAAGCTCAAGCGGTCGACGGAATTATTATTATTCAAGAAGGTCAGTTACAGAAAGAAAAAACTCAGTTTTTGATCAAAGGAACCATCGATACCGATTTGCAAAGCCAATTGTCTTTTCTGGTCAACGACGGCTATTTGCAACTCTCCTCGCAGTTAAAGACATACAATATTCCGATGTCTGGAGAGTTCACAGCCCAGGGTACGATCAGTGGCCCACTTGCCAATCCCGCGATCAAAACGGCAGCTAAAGTCGAAAACCTTATTTTCAATAAGAAAAAATATGGCAGCGCCATCTTCAGCTACGACTCTTCCGACAAGCAAACCAATCTCCAATTCAACCTTCCCGAAAAACTCGAAATGCTCCTATTGTTTCCGGAATCAAATTTTAGTTCAGTATTTGTGAATGTTAATGCCGAAAGTTTTGATATAGCGCCCCTCGTTAGCTATATGGTGTCTGAAGACGCCACTCGCAGCTATGAGATCGAGACTTCTGGTGAGCTCTCTGGAACATTCATAGCCTCTGACTTTTGGGCCTCGGAGTTTTCATCAACCATAAAAAAGGTCAGCCTTGACTACAAAGCTAATAAAATCGAAACGACAATACCGACTAATATTGAACTAAAAAATGGCAAGCTTTTTCTGAATGAAATTAGTTTCGTCGGAAAGAAGCAGCATATTAAGGTGACTCAGCCCTTCACCGAAAAATACCGTACAAAGTTTGTTATCAACTCGAGAATGAACATCGCATTCTTTAAACTGTTTGCCCCCTTCATCGAAAAAATCGACGGCTACAGCACCCTAAGACTAGAACTGAGCATCGACAACAGAGACTTAAAGCTTATTGGCTCCTCTTACATTACAGACAGTTTTTTGAAGTTTCCTGGATTCCCCCACGCTTTTGAAAATATCTCGGCCGATGTTCTTTTTAATCAGAAAAAAGTTTTAATTAATTCTATAACGGGCGAGCTTGCCGGAGGAAAAGTACTCGGCAATGGAGAGGTCCAATTACAAGAGGACAACAGCTTTGATTTACTCATCAACACAAACATGGAGAACGTCAATATCGACTTCCCGAAAGGCTTTCGCACGAAAGGCAATGGCACAATCAGTCTCTCTGGTAGTAAAGCGCCCTTTCTCCTATCCGGGAACTATGATGTGTATGAAGGCCTTATCGACAGCAATTTTAGCTCAGGCGGTGGTGGTGAGTCGACGGATCTTTTGCAAGAACTGTTGAAAAAAGAAGTTTCATCACCTTTGACTATAAATTTAGATATCGACACAAAAAATGCGGTGGAGGTGCGTAACACGCTCGTCGAGGGCTACATCTTGGGCAAGATCAAAGTTTTCGATAAAATCAACGCCCCTCGCATACGTGGTGAGGCTCATTTTTCTGAAAATGCGGTCATCCGTTTTCGCGATCAAGAGTTTGATGTGACCTCATCGAGCTTTGTTTTTGAAGGTGAAAGCCCAATCAATCCAAAGCTATCGTTGCGTTCACAGACGCGAATGAACGGATATGATATTAACCTCTTTCTGCAAGGACGAGCCACCAAGCCCGTACTCACTTGGTCCAGCCAGCCTCCACTGCCCGAAACCCAAATTGTCTCGATGCTCGCCCTGGGGACCCTGCCGGACCAGTTTAATCAGGACAACTCATCGGCGCTCAACGCCGCTAACAACCCCAATGGAACCAATGGGGCAAACAATGGTAATGGCCAAGGCTTTGAGGTGGGAACGGCCATGCTCTCTAATAACCCTTTGGGAAAAGAGTTGAAAGAGCGCTACGATGTCGATGTGCAGTTTTCTTCATCCTTTGATGATCAAAACAACTCGGCCGCTCCAAAGGTCACGGTCCGTAAAAAGGTCTCCAAGAAATTGCAAATCTCAGTGTCCGCGACAACAGGGAGCACCAATCAGCAAGAAGGCCGAGCCACTTACGAACTAAATAACGATCTATCGGCTATTTTCAGGATCACCAACCAACCTGATGACCTCAGTAACCTCAACGGAAACAACAGAAGTCGCCAAAACAACATATTTGGTCTCGATCTAGAATATCGAGTGGAGTACGACTGATGCGTTTCGGATTAAAGGTTTGCTGCATAGCCATGTTTCTTATCTCACAAGCGATCACTTCTGTTGCGAATTACACTATTGTCGAATCGGGATCACCGATCATCGATAAGATGACACAAAACTATCGCGGAAAAAGCCTCACACTTTCAGAAATCGACCGTATCATCCGTGAAATCTCGCAAGATGGTCTTTTTCAGGTGGTTTACGCCGAGGAAACAACCGAAGGACGCGTATTGATTCGGGCCCAGCAATCGGTCAAACTCAATAAGATTTTGATTTCGGGGAACAACTCCTTCAAAGAAGAAGAGCTTCTTAAAATAATGGACATCGAAGAGGGAAAGGCTCTCAGTGACCTTGAAATTGCTCAATCCGTCGAACGAATCAGAGATGTTTACCAAAACTCTGGATTTTACAACTTCCAAATCAGGCACTCCAAAACGATCGACGATTCCGGCATGACTTTATCAATAACGATCGATGAGAAAGACTCTTGTATCATCGAAGACATTACGGTTTTCACCAAAAATGACTTTTTGAAAAGTCGAGTTCAAGAGGTCCTCAATGAGTTCACTCAGATGAACTATCAAAAGGAAACAGCCAATCGTATTGAGAAAGCGCTCAATGAGTTTTTGCTTGAAAACCGATTTCTTACCGCAAAGGTTCAAAATACGGCGACCATTTTTAATGAAAGCAAAACGCGAGTGAAGCTCAAATTTAACATTACAGACAGCACTCAATATGAGTTTGTTTTTCACGGAAATCACTTTTTCTCTCACTTCGACCTGATAAATGAGAGTCAAATTGGAACCAAAACTCTTTATGTTAGTGACTCCAGCTCTGATATTTTAGAATCGGTCTCGGAAGCGTATGTCAATAGCGGCTTCCCTTTGGTGTCAGTGCAACTCACTGAAAGGTATTTGGATGAGAGTCAGAAGCGGATTTTCGTTTTTGAAATCAATGAGGGGCCACGGATTCGAATAGGAAAAGTAGAAGTCGTTGGTAAGCTCTCGAGAAAAAAGTCTTTCTATGTCGCTCTATTTAACAAGTATCTCGCAGAAGAAGCGCACTCTGTGTATTTCGTAGAAAAAGACGTCGAACATGCAGCCGAAGCCATGGTCACCCACTTAAAAAGACAGGGGCACCTCTTGGCGGAGCTTTTATCGGTCAACTACGAAATCTCAGACCAAGAGAAGGCCCTAGTCACTATTCAGGTCGACGAAGGCATTTTAACCTACGTGCGACAAATTCTATTTAGAGGGTCAAAATCTTTTAGTAATATCCAACTTAAAGAAGAGGTGGCCATTGAAGCCAACAAGCCTCTTAACATCACAGAAATCGAAGAAAGCTTTGATAAACTGGAGAGATTTTACAAAGAGAAAGGCTTTCTCGAGTTTTCCATAAAAAACAGAAATGCCACCGTGATCCAATATAAACAGGGGCAACCCTATGCTGATATCGTCTATGAAATGGAGGAGGGCCCGAAAATCGTAGTCAGAGACATCGTTGTTAATGGCCTCGAAAAAACTAAAAAATATGTTGTTATCCGCGAACTGGACTTTGAAAAAGGGGACCTTCTTCGCTACAGTCGGGTTGCCAACTCCATTGACCGTCTAGAAAAAACAGGGCTATTTGGCAAAGTGAACATCCGCTCGGCAGAGCAAGGCAGTAGCAACGGCGATCGAACCATTGTTGTGGAGGTCGAAGAGCGTAAGCCGGGGCTGTTTTCCTCTGGAGTTGGACTTCTCGTCGAAGGGCGCCCTATCATTCGAGGCTCAGTGGGTACGCTCTATAACAACTTGGGCGGCAAAGCACGAGGCTTCAGTACTCGACTTGATCTCACCTATCAGAAAAACATCAACTACCCAGAGAACCGCCTCGCGCTGGCTTACTATGATCCCTTTATTTTTAAAAACCGAGTGCGTGGTCGACTGTCGCTCGTTAGAGAAGAAAGACTGCTCACAGAAGATCGTGAAAAGGGGAACCATATTATTCAATCACGTAATGAAATTCGTTTCTCGTCGGAAAAGGAGTTTTCAAAACACCTCAGGTTCACTTACAACGTCTGGAGTTTCTCGAACCAAGAAACATTTGGAACACGCGTTGAAGACCGAAAAATTCTGAACATTGCCACCACCGGTCCAATCCTCGAGTGGGACTATCGCAACGACCCCTTCGTGCCCACCGACGGCAACTACTCTCGTTTCGAGCTGGAGTATTCTGACCCCTTGATCGGAAGCTCACGAGACAACCCTGGGGTGACGGGACTGACTCAGGTCGGTAGCAACTCGGTGTTTCGACGAACCGATGAAAACAACGAAATCAACTACTACCGGGCGTCTTTTTTGACAACACATTACACCCCTCTTACCAAAAGCAAACGCTGGGTGTGGGCGAATTCACTTCGTGGTGGCTATCTGCAAAACCTCAGTAATCGAAATGATTCTGGGGTTCCCCAGGTTCGGTCCTTTTTCTTGGGAGGCAGCTCCACCATTCGAGGCTTCTCATTTGGTACGACCGAGACAGTGCCTGGCGTTCGCGAGCTTTGCTTGAAACAGGGCCTCATCGACTCTTCGATGGCGACCAACGAATGTCGTCTGGATGATGTGTTTGTCAGGAAAGATTCGGCCTTCCTCTTAGTGAAGTCCGAACTGCGCTTTCCCATATCGGGAGCCTTTGGTGGCCTGCTCTTTTATGATGGCGGTGGTGTGATTCTTGGTGACTTTGACCTCGAGGATCCCTACCGTGACTCCATTGGCTTCGGTTTTAGCTACGACACACCCGTCGGCTCCTTCGTGCTTGAGCTGGGCTATAAACTCGATCGTAAACAAGAAAGCCTCTACTACGACAAAGAGAGTGCTGTGGCCTTGCATTTGGCCATTGGTACATTCTAGGACTTTTCAAGCAGGGCCATATAAAAACCATCAAAGCCGGGACGAGTCGGATAGATATTTCGTTGCTTGACCATTTTAAAATTTGAGTGAGTGGATAAAAAGAGATTCACCTGTTCTTCGTTCTCTTGGGGCAACACGCTACAGGTAGAATAGACCATCTTTCCACCGACTTTTAAGATACCAGCGTAGTCATTCAAAATATTTTTTTGAATTTCCATGACCTCTTGAATCCCAGCACTGGACAGTTTCCACTTGGTGTCCGGGTTTCTGCGAAGCACACCGAGACCGGAGCAAGGAACATCGAGCAAAAGGCGATCTGCCGTGTTTTTCATTCGCTTTATAACTTTACTGCTGTCGATCACTTTCATTTCAATATTAGAATAGGAATTTCGGCGGGCCCTCAGCTTCAGCTGGTCGAGTTTCCACTGATGGATATCCATTGCCACCACTTTGCCTTTATTTTTTAACTGATCGGCAATGTGAAGAGTTTTTCCTCCGGCGCCGGCGCAAGCATCGACCACTCGCATACCCGGCTCAACATTTAAAAACGATGCCACTTGCTGACTGGCTCCGTCTTGAACCTCAAAGTGTCCCTTTTTGAACAAATCAATTCGAAAGATATTGCTGCGCTCGTCAAAAATTAAGCCCGTCTCTGTGCCCAATAGAGGTTTTGTCTGTATACCCATTGCGGCCAGTGACTTTTGCAATTCGACGGGACTGTTTTTCAACGTGTTAGCTCGAACCACCAATTCGTTGGTCTTATTGAAATAGGGAACCATTTCATCCCAAGAGTCCAGCTGATCACCGAGCATTTGATACAACCAGTCCGGAAAAGCATGCTTCACGGCGGGACTCTGGATTTCTTCAAGGCGGCTCTGAAAACGCAGACAATCAATTTTTGAGAACTCATCAAACTCCGGCATAGGAAGCCCTCGGCGCCAGAGTGATGGAGCCAGAAAGCTCAACTCAGGAGCCGTCTCTTCTTTTTGAAAAAGAAGATGACGATCCAAACGCCACCAGCGAACACAATCATACACTGTCTCCGCAAAGAAGCGGCGGTCGCGGGCGCCCCACTTTTTGTTGTTCCTCATATAATATTCGATGCATTTGTCAGCGTGGCGGCCCTCAATAAAAATTGCGGTCAGGGCGTCAATGCAGGCCTGCAATAAATGTCTATGATATCTCAAAACTTGTACGCCACTCCAGAGGAAACAAACCATCCAACAAACTGTCCATCACTTAACACATGGACATGGTTTTTCACACCACTTTGTATAAAATACTGGCTGTGGGCCTCATTGAGACGTAACCCTAGATAGGCCTTATAATCCAACGCAAACTCCGATTCTTCATCTTTTTGTTCCAAGAAAAAGCTCGGTCCCGCTGACACCCCAATGTAAACCGGAAAGCTTAACCTGCGTGGAAAATTGAAGCTCAATAGAAAGGCCAACTTCGTTAAATCCTGTCCTTGGGCCCCGAACTTCTGCAACTCCAGATGAAACCCTTGAGCAAAGGTCCCTCGACCAGCCCTCAAATAAGAAACTTCCATATTCCAGCCTGTTAGCTCCTCATCAACCCAACCGTAGCTCTTGCTATTGATCAGACTCCCGACGGCGAGCCCCAATAGACCCTGCCCAGTTACGGCAGCCGAAGCGGGGGCTCGGCTCGACAAGCGGGGCTGTTTCGCCTTTTTTGAGAAATACTTCATAGCCGCCGACTTGCCCGTCGCAGCCGCCAAACCTTGCTCGGGGCGTAAGGCGCCCAAAAGACCGAATAGCAATAGGAATTTAAGAGAAATCTCCATAATTTAATTCTAGAACTCTCGACTCTGATTTAACAGTCTTCTTGGGAAATCAAGACCCTAATAGACTTGACCAAGCCCATGGTTTTTCATACTTTCGTCGTAATGAAATGTCCGCACTGCCACTCATTAGATACCAAGGTTCTTGACACTAGAACTCAGAAAGATGGGGAATCAACTCGTCGTCGCCGAGAGTGCGAAAAGTGCGCCGCCCGCTTCACCACCCTAGAAACCATTGTTATTAACCTGCCCATGGTGGTTAAGAAAGACGGACGTCGCGAGCCCTTTTCTCCTGAAAAGCTTTTAGGTGGTATCAAGGCCGCTTGCCAAAAGCGCCCGATTAGCTCTTCTAAAATTGAGCATATGGTGGAAACTGTCACTGGCTGGGTCGTGGAACATGCCGATAAAGAAATGACCACAGACATGATCGGGCATTTTGTGATGCAAGAACTCAAAAAAGTGGATGAAGTGGCTTATGTCCGCTTTGCCAGTGTGTACAAAACATTTAAAGACATTTCCGAATTTCTTGAAGATCTATCCAACCGCAACCCATCGCAAGAAGACCAAACTCTATGAAACCACTCCGCAAAGCTCGCGAAGCCGCCATGCAAGTCTTATTTCAACAAGGCTTTCAAGAGGGTGTCAGCGCTCAAGAACTTTTTAATGCTTTCGCCGACAACTTCACATTTGACAATGCCACCCGCGATTACGCGCGCTTCTTAACAGAAAATGTGATTGCTGAAGAGGCGAAGATCAATGAAATCATAAACCGCTACAGCGAGAACTGGCGAATCGACCGAATTGCAGTGATTGATAAAATCCTGCTGCAAATTGCTATCTTTGAACTTTGTTTTTCTGATGCGACACCCACGGCTCCAAAACTAACTATTACAGACATTATCGACTTGGCCAAAAAGTACAGCTCCCAAGACTCCAAAAACTTTATCAACGGCATCCTCGATCAAGTCTTCCAGCAGGAGAACCTCTCAAAGTCATGACCGACGAAGAAGAAGAGAAGGCTTTTGTTTATATAATATCAGATGGCACGGGTGAAACCGCAGCCATCATGACCCGGGCGGCGGTCGTCCACTACTCCAAATTTGATTTTCACATTGTTAGAAATAAAAATGTTCGCTCCGAATCACAGGTCGACAATGTGGTGAACGAGGCCTTCAAGCGCGGGGCTCTGATCGTCCACACGGTTGTTACCCCCACGCTCCGCGAATATCTAGAAGAGAAGGCTGCTGAAAAAAACCTGTTGCAAGTGGATCTTCTCGGCCCTCTCCTACGCAATCTCGATATTTTCCTAAATGTTGAAAACAAAGACCGCGAAGCGGGCAAGCTACGTTCCGTCGATGAAACCTATTTTCGCAGAGTCGAGGCCATCGAATTCACAGTTCGCCATGATGATGGCAAAATATCGGCAGATCTAGACAAAGCAGACATCGTGTTGGTCGGAATCAGTCGTACCAGCAAGACCCCCCTAAGCCTCTTTCTGGGTTACAAAGGCTGGAAAGTGGCGAATATACCACTTGTTAAGGGCACTCCCCTGCCCGACCAACTTTTTGAAATTGATCAACGCAAAGTCGTGGGCCTAACCATTGAACCAAGCTCGCTGCAAAAAATTCGCAAAAATCGTCTAGAGAAATTTGGACAAGACCCCGGCGGAGAATACGCGCGCTTGGATAACATTTACGACGAGATCGAATACGCCAAACAGATCTTTAACAAGTACAAACGCTGGCCTGTGCTCAACGTCACGGACCGTGCTCTCGAAGAGACGGCCTCAGAGGTGACCCGTATCGTTTGCCAACGCATGGGCATCAAGAACCGCAACTTCGTTTTCTAAGCATCGACTATGAAAGTCCTCTGCGACTTTGTTTGCTAGCACCACAAAACGTTCAAACGAAATGGCTCGAATGCTAGAATATGCTGTAAAGACTAGATCTTACGTCTCACCCTCATCCCGAGACAAAGACTACAGATCAGCCAACACCTCATGCTGAAACTTTGAGCCCAGCATGCACAGAGCAGCGAATGCATCGCTGTGTCATGACGGCCTGAAACTAAAAGGAACTCAATTTCTATCCAGCCCCACGCGATGCCCAATAGAGAATATTACAGTCTTATCGAGAGCCTGAGCTCTTGAGAGCGGGTTGTTTGAAGAGTAGCCCCGTACGGCACGTGAGAGGTCCATTTCAACAATAACCTCTTCAGGTTTTATGACCCTTAGAGGTACATCGAGTCCTCTAGCAATATCCATTCGAAAATCTAAGGTTCTTTCCGCAAGCCAATCGGCCACCTTTTCAGGGTCTGCAGCCCTCTCGATTTGAGTCATTTGACTGCTGGTGAATTGGTATCTCCCCGAGGTCAACCGAAGCACCTCTTTGACCACCGGATGGTTTCTCTGGACCTCACTGAGCTCAATATATTGGGGTTTACTAAAACCGTAGTAGTGATTGTCATACCCCGCCGCTCGAACGCGTTGACCAAGAAGAAAAAGCGTTTCGAGTTTCATGCTGTCGATCTGACCGTATGGATTGTTTGAGGAGTACCCCACGACGGCCCTTCGATAATCAAACTCTGCCAGAGCATCAGCGACGGTTATCAGCGAGATCGGGACCTGTAGAGCGCGCGACACATCTCCTCGAAAATCCAGAACTCTCGCCGGTAAACGCTCGGCAACCAGCTCTGGGTCTTCGGCCGCTTCGATCATTCCCATCTGTCGATCCGAAACCTTATAGTTGCCGTTGGACAAAAGAAAAATTTGTTGGAGTATGGGGTTCCATGAAGCACTGCCCTCGGGCAAGGTCACCGGCTCGGTTGGTTGAATGGAATCATGAACATCGTCATCAGCAAGGTTTGGAGTGCCCGACGGGTCGGCTTCCGTGTTGTTGTTCCCCGAAGGAGTTGAACTGATAACCTCAAAACCATTGGTCTCATCCAACTCGGTAGTCCCCTCCACATTGCCACAAGCCGCTACGCCTAAAAAAAGCATAAGCACTATAAAACGAAGACCGAACCATTTTGATAAAAACATCGCATACCCCCCTACTGAAGACAAGTAATTGCAAGGACTGTGCCTCGAGACCTTAAATACCTTGCTCCTCGATGCTTCATTATTAGAATTATTCAGGCACAATTGACCAACTTAAAAAGTCGTAAAGAACCAAGACGAAAATAGTAAACTTTCCTAAAACCTATTGTCTTCTTCCTAGAACAAGACTCGAATACAACCGCTGATATTAAAGTTCAAAAGAAGTTTTGCTATAACAATGATTGATCTTGCATTGTCGGGCGACTTGAGTGAGTTCTCCAAAAACCATTTTACAATGCCCTCATCCCGTCTTACTCAGTGCTCGATTTTAGTAGCCATTGAGATAACGCCAAAGCTGACCTCAAAGGGCCAAGAGTGGCCTCGCTCATTGACCGATCATGGCATCGAAGTGCTCGATCACTTTGTCAATCCTTTGCATAAACTTATCGGTGTCGGTCTTTCCAAAATAGCCCTCGACCTCTTGGCGGAACTGCGGGGTTCTGGTTTTTCGTAACCTTTGAACCACCTGTCGTCCCTCTGAGGACTCCATAAAGACATGCAATTCAACGAGGCGATCGTCAAAGCTGCGACCGCGCAGCCCGTTGAGTCCAGTCATTGAGTCCGTGTTGTCAATCGAAACAAAACGCCCTTCATCAGTCGTCAAAAAATTATGTCGATGGCGATCGCGATGATCAATCAAGTAGTCCAAAAAGCTCTGCTTGAATTCTTGTTGTGGATCACTCACCCTTCGCTCAAGGGCGTCTTTTCCTTTTACAAACAGTTGTAGGCTCCCCACCTGCCCCCCGGACCGATACTCGACCGTGGGTGGCACCAATCCCAGTTGAAGTTTCTGATCGAGTTCGTAGGCAAAGACTTCGGCTCGATAGTTGGAATCGACACTCTTTCGGTGGGGCTTCCAAACCGCCTTCTGACCGTTACTCAAGACAACAAGGCGACTGTCCGTCAGCCCCTCCGGGAGAGGTTTCTGTGATTGAAAGACGGCCGACTTTAAAACTTGCTCTTGAGGTGATCGCGCGCGGTCCGACAACGGCTTTAAGGGAGTTGTGGTTCGCTGCGAATAGGCCAATGGCTTTTCATGACTTTTTGACTTCACCTCTTGCCGGCGACTTTTACGACTTGCTGACGAAGGCTTGACTCTCAAATTTGGGGAAGGACTGGTCATCGATGCATGCCCTTTCACTAATGGGGGTGCCACCCCTTGAGTCGCTGGTGATTCTACAGAAGTCTTTGGTACGGGGGCTCGCGCCGGAGTCATCGCTTTATTTGTGGTTTGTAAATCAGAGCGAACGGCCGTAACAACAGATTTTTGTGCCTTAGAGTCACGAAGGGATTTTCGAAACAGAACAAAGCTCCCTATCGCGCAGATCCCTTGCACGTATCTCTCGGCGGGCACACACTTTAGAGATCTTAGATACTCGGCGATTTCTTGCTTGTCTTGATCAGAGAGTCCTTCAGGCGGCTCCGATGGAAAGGGTACATTCTTCATGGTCCCGTTCACGAGATCAAGATAAACCCGGTTTTGTCTCTCTTTCATGTATTCAGCATGCAACACCACCTCGCCACACAGACGTCGCTCGAGATACGCTTGGTCATGATAGGAGGGACGAAATTTCAGCCTTCGCTTTTCCACTTCAGACAATTGGAAACCGGCGGCTTCTAAATTTTTCTGAATTTGTTCGCCTCTTTTTTCTGTTTCAGAAATGATGTAACGTTTTAGCTCCATCCCCTCGACTCGACACATCTCGATGGAATTAGCCCCTCGCCCAAAAGCGGCGGCCACTGCCATGGCGCCAAGGACGCCTCCGGAAATGTTCATCCCTGCGATGATTCGCCCTCCTAGTTTGCCAACTCCACGAGTGAGAGCGGCAAAGGTGGCAGCTTGGGTGGCGGGAATATATTTTGCGCCGACCGCCAGAACCATGGGGACACAAAACATGCCCGTTTGAAGAATACGCTGCACCTCATCGCCTGAGGGACGGGCGGGACAGGACGCCGGCGACTGCTGAACAGATGTTACAGGCTCTACAGGGAGAGTGGTCTCTGCCCCGAGAGGGACGTAGCATGCGCAGACAGTAAGGATCGTCGAAATAAAGCGGACCATAGCTCCGTATCGGCGTTTTATGTTTGAAACTATTGAAAAAGTGACTGAATTCAACCCCACACCATTGACTAAAGCATTGAAAACGAAGGTCTGGTAAAGCCCTCTGTCTCATATTCAAACAGGACCACCAAACCCCTGGGGCGCAGATTTCGCTCTTTAGAAAGAGGCATGCTTTTCGGATTGAGATCTTGAGAAACTGTCAGCGGGGCCTCGGTAAGGGGGGGGACGAGACCCCGCTGGCTTGAAGATGTTTTTAAAACTTTTGATTTTCTCCGACGTCGGGGCGACTTTCGGTGAGTTTGGCTTTGGCCATTTCGTAGATAAAACCGAGTTTGCTGACGTCGCTATCCCAGTGTTCGCCGTAATTAATTTTGATTTCGATGAGACCGCAACTGGGGTGGTCTTTACCTTCAGGAAACCATGGCTTCACACTCGGCCCCCAGAATCGGTCGACGAGCTTTTTGTCAGTGGTCACACGGGCACGACCACTCAACGAAACAAAGGTCTTTGAATTGGGGTCGCTAAAATTGATACAAACGTCACGATCTTTAAATATTTCTTCAGACTTTGAGGAATCGATTCTGGTAAAAAACCAAAGCTTTCCGTCATAGCTATCCTGCACTAATTGCATCGGTCTTGCTCGGAGCGAGCCTTCATCGTCGGTGACTAGCATTCCTGTACCGATTTTTGAGATTAAGTTCCAAATTTTCTGCTTATGTTCAGGTGAGCCCATATTGTGGTCCTTTCGTTAAAGTGAGTGCTTCTGAAATTAATATCTTGTGACTTCGGAGGACGACTTCAGGACTTTTTGGCCATCGCTCTGTTCGATCAAGTAGGCTGGACTGTCGTCGCTTGCCGCTCGGGTGACCTTGTTGCCTTCAATGGTGCGGCTCACGTCAGAATGAAAGACTTTTTTCACCCTTCCACTGGCTTCACCACGGCCCCAGTTCCATTTTACTTCTGTTCCTTCACGAATCATAAGTTGCCTCCAACTTCACAACCTTAATTATATTCAAACCGACAACTTCTACCCCTATCGGGATATGTAGAGAATGTTTAGGATTCTTCTTAAATCGAAGAGTCGCGGCAAAGGTCGAGCACGAGGGGGCACCAGATCTCGAAGGTGTCCATGCTTAAGGACTCGCTGAGCACCGACTCGATGACCGTGGATTAATCTCTTGACCCCAAACCGTGGTGCTTTTAGAAGTTAGCGATGCGTATATATCCTTTTTTCAACGTTTTTTGCGTTTTCTTATTGGCGGCTTGTGCCACCAAATACGAGGGGCCCAAACCCGATTTTTCCTTGAAGGGCGACAGAGCCGAAAAAGAAATTTCTAAATTCACAATCAGCGATAACTATTGGGACCAATATGGTGAAGCTTACGTAATGGGAGAAGAGCAGCGCATCCTATACACAGATGAATCTTTGCGACCCATTATCAACGAAGTTTCGCCGGCCGCCATGGAGAAACTTGCCACAGCTGACACTCTGAATTGGGTTGGCTTTGGCTTGTGGGCTGCTAGTACGGTGGTGCTATTCTCGGAACTCTCTGATGGTGACTCTTCCATGTCAAAAAGTCAGGAGACCGCCTTTTGGGGGCTTCTTGGTTCATCCGTCATCATGGGATGGATACGGTTTCGTTATGTTCAATTGGGTGCCCGCCATTACAATCGCGACTTGCGCCAGAAATTTGCACCCGTTCTAAGTTTGCAGCAAGATTTCTAAGGTTTGTCGCTCAGCTTCCGTGCATGATTTCGCAAAATTCACGATAACCGATGAACTCTCCCTCGATTGGGAACCCACGTTTGATGAATCAATACACTTAGAATCGCCAACCCTGACGATCGGCACCTCTGTTCCGGTGATGAACAAGTCTTAAAGCAGACTCTGCCTGTTACTGAAGAGGATTGTTCGGGGCTCTATCCGGCCCTCTCACCCTGCCACTCTTGCGGTGACGTCACTTACTAAAATCATTTGAGGTCGCCTCAGATTTCGTTATCGCTGGTTTTCATTTGCCGGTGCAACACAATGGCCAATTGACGGAGATAAGCCTCTAAATGTGGATTGCTTTCGATGGCCTCAATAATCTGCTTTTTGTCGTTGGTTTTAAAAAGCTCTTCTATAGTGGAAAAAGGAAACTCAGGGTCTTCCGGAGCGTACACGACCGTTTTGCCTACCGTAAAAAACGAATCAATAATATCAGGTGGCAAAATAGAAAGTGCCGGATTCGCCCGTCGCATGGCGAACCGCAAGCTCAGTAGACCAGTGGAAGTTAAAAAGGCGCCCATTGCTAAAAAGTTCCCATACTGCGAACGAAAAACCAAGTCTTGATTGTCAAAGAGATCACTCAAAAGATTAACCATACTCACAAGCTCGTGTTGGTCCAAAGGCTTGTGAAAAATCGAATCGTAAGTAAACGTCATGAGACTTTCCGATCGACCACTGGCTATTCGGTCGTTGTAGTCTTTCATCAACTGCATAAAGGCCAGACGGATACGATCAGCAGAGAGGCCTTCGCCCAGATCGCTTTGCTTAACACATAAGGATAATTCTAAACTCACCCGCTTAGGAAAGCCGACCAAGGCCACCCGTCGCCCCACAAGAGCGTATGCTGCACTATTGGTAATACGGTTGAGATCCCGGGGGAGCAGATTCTCCTGCAAGGTGCGGGCACTGTCGTGGATCATCTTCCATGTGGCTGGTGGATCTTGGGTTTTGTAAAGGGTGACCCCAGAGTGGGTTCTCGTCACCGTTTTAACAAGTTTCAAATCTCTGGACTTAAACACCTGACGACCACTTTTAAAAAAGGCATTCGGATGATGTGCTTCAATCGTGTAGGGAAACTTTTTAAAGTTCAGAGCGAAATAAGCGTCTTTCGCAGACGTTGTTCCCTCAGCGAGCTGAGAAACTCCAAGGTTCTCGTACTGCAAAGTTCCGTAGAGAAGCCCTCGAGTGTGATCAATAAAACGATCCGGTGGCGTGCATAGAAAATAGCCGTCATTGGCTACTACTGACGACGCCAGCAACTGTGCACCGATGACTACATAGAAAAAGCGGAGAATCGTATTTACCATAGCTATTGAATATTCAAAAATCGCGCCAACACCAACAAAACAAAGCCTCACTTTTTCCAGTGATATTAATGGTTTGTCGCAGAACTCCTGACGCCTGCTGCCTCTGAGTCTGTCGATTTTTACAAAATATGACGTATTTGGGAGTTTTTGCCCCGCCCCAGAGGACCGATAGTGGAGCCAGAAAATTGCTATAAACTCCTCTCAACCTCAACCTCAGTATCAGTATCAGTATCAGTAAAGTCCTGCCAGCCTCTCAACTTCAACAAGATTTGAAGAATCCAGAAGCATCTGGTAGTTTCTCGACCGGCGCTGAGCCGCTACGCCGGCAAGCTGAGATTGATCGGCGATATAAAAAGACTGCAGTGGTATCGACAGCCACTTTGCGGTGACTCGCACTTCACCGACAGTCTTTCGAAGAATTTCTTGAAATGGAATGGGTCCGTCGTAACAATTGAATTTTTCGATAAAGGCCAAGTTGTCATGTTTGCGTGAAACCAAATGCCAGTCGGCACTGCGAGTTTTTGTATAAAAAGCGATCTTCCAATGAAACAATCGGCGCAGTGACTTTTTCGAATTCAAACAATCCTTCAAGTTTACTACAAAACGATGATGGGGATCCCAATGTGTCCTTCGCGAGTCGTGACTGGCCATATCAATAGTGACTCGATCCCCTTGGCGTTCCACCACTTTGTAGGTTTCAAAAAGATAAGGGGCCGGCCAGGCCCCTTCGTCGTCGGCGCGCTCCGAGTAAGACCAAACCCAAGTCACCCCGGGTTGAAAGGTATCGAGATCGACCAAAGCCGGCTGAGCCTGTATTAAAACTGAAACAAAAGATACAAAGACAAAAGCACAAACGCGATAGCACACAAGATCACCCCCCGATAATCAATGGAAGCCAATCATTATCGGATTTGAGGCTTCTCTTCCAGCTATTTTTTAAGGGAGTTGCGGAATTCGGCCATCACTCACTGTCACAAGATCAAGAGCGACCTGACTATCACTTGTGTTGGATTTGTTGCAGCAAGGCACGGTAAAAAACGTCAAACACTCTAGCTTGATCGGGGCCACAGTCTTTCTTTGAATAAAATTGCACATTCATCGGATATTGAAAATCAACAATTGGCACCGATGACATTCTCCCGGTGCGCACATGTTTGCGAATACTGTGAGCTGGTAAAAAACCCCAGCCCAAGCCAGATTCGATAACACGTTTTATCGTCCCCACATTTGTGGTTTCAAAAACCGGTGTCACATCGGCTTGCGAACTCTGGGTTTTCTGACTCAGAGCACTTTGGAAGCTCGGGAACTTCTCTGACAAACGCACGATGGGCTGTGAGCTTAAGTCTTTCAACGAAATTTCAGTGGGAATGTTGCTGTCTTTGCTGGTTCCCACCAACCACATCTCATCTTTCATCAAAAGTTTTTTATCGGCGGTCTCGAGAGGAAGTTGATACTCGGCCAATGCGTCTGGAATAATAATGACATCCAGTTGATCATTCTTAAACTGCTCAATCAGAGTCAATCCGTCTTCGTAATTCAGTTTAATTTTTAATTTTGAGTTATGTTTCAAAAACAAACCCACAACGGGGCTTATTATATAGAGCCCTAAAGAATTTAAAGTTCCAATTCGTAATGTTCCCTGAATCGCTTCACCAATGGTTTGAATGGCCACCTGCGCTTGCTGATTAAGGGCTATGATCTTTTTCGCATAGTCGTACAGAATTTGTCCCTGAGGAGTGGATTTCGCTTGCCTTGAACCCCGAACCAGAAGCTCAACACTGAGCTCATCTTCCAAATTTCGGATCTGTTGGCTCACGGCTGGCTGGGTCAGATAGAGTTTTTCGGCGGCGGCGGTCATGCTGCCCTCGGCAAGAACGGTACAAAAAGTGGTCAATTGTTGAAAATTCATGGGTCACCTTACCAATATTTTCAAGAACTTACAACATTATAAGATTTTCTTATGCGAGGTCATAAAAAAGAAAACTTTACATACCCCCTGGACCATGGTCTTGTGGGCCAAGTCTTGGGGAAGACTTTAAATCGGGGGGAGATAAAGTGAAAAATGTCACTTATTCTGTAGTTGTTTTGGTATGTTGGAGTTTGTTGACGGCTTGCGGAGGTCCGGTCCAAGTGGACCACGCTCCCAACTCACAAGAAGAAGCCGCTTCTGAATTCATTATAAAAAGTTCAAGCAAGCAAGACGCTGAAGCCGTGATCGCAGCCAGTTCAAGCTACCGAGTGCTCAGTGTTAAGCATAATATTTACACGGTAAAAGGCCTAGACTACGCAACAATCAAGGCCATTGCTCCTTCTGTTAGTGCTCAACAGAACCTTTATATAGAACCACAGTCCAACCGCTTGAGCGACAATCCTTATTCTAAGTTCGTCGCAGACAGCGAAGCCAATCAACCCCCAGTAAACCTTCAGCCACCGCAACAGCAAAATATACCACCGGCTTTGTTGGGGTGTGACCTACAGTCCGAACAGAGACCCTTGGTGAAACTTTCGGTCATCAATGGCGTGTTAAGCCAGTCACCCACGATGAACCTTGGCGAGACCGTCGTATTTAGTTCAGCCGGTAGCTTAGGCGGCCAATCCCGTGCCTCTATTGACCCAACAGGTTTGATGGGGCCGATAGACGGAGGCAACTTGAGCCCTTCAACAATAGAAGAAGTGCGCTGGGAAGTCATAACGCCATCGGGGTCAAAAATCTCCAAAGACATTCGAAAAGGTCTCGAGCTGGAAGTCACGCCAGACATGGTTGGGCTGTATACCATCGCCGTTGTGGTGCAAGATGCTGACAAAGCTTGCGATGTCCAACTCGGCCGCTTTATGGTCACTCACAATCCTGAAATTGAACTCGCCAAAGAGGGTGATGCAAAGCCAATGGCCAAGTTAGAGGCCTTCACTCATCTGGCTAGAATCCAAGCCCAACAAGCTTGGGAGTTGGCCACTGGCCAAGGAGTAACCATCGCAGTTCTCGACACTGGACTGCACTACAATCACCTGGGTATTAAGTTCAACCTTGCCGTTAAAAACAGCGAAAGGTTTGGACAGGCTGATAGCGACGATGATGGCAACGGGTTTCCCGATGACATTCTCGGTTGGGACTTCATTAACAACGACAACAAACCATTTGATGACGAGGGCCATGGCTCTCATGTCTCAGGGCTCGCTGCATCTCATATCCATGGCGTTGCCAAGGATGCCAAGATTCTTCCGGTCAAGGTGATGGCCGCCTCTGGTGGTGGTGATGTGGCCAGTGTGATTGCCGGGGTTTACTACGCCGTCGACAATGGTGCTCAGGTGATCAACGCCTCTCTTGGTGGCTTTCAGAGTGACATACCGGCCTTTCAGGCAGCTCTCCAATACGCACACGACAACAACGTGGTTTTCATTAGCGCCTCCGGTAATAGTCGACTTGATCTCAGTCTTCCTGGTAACGATATTTATCCCGGCGAACTGGACGTTCCCAACCTTGTGAACGTCGCCGCCGTTGGTGTCGATCAGAACTTGGCGAGCTACTCCAATTTTGGTCTTGCCGAAGTGGATGTGGCCGCTCCCGGTGGTGACCGAGGGGAACCTCTCTACTCACTAGCCACATTGAATCCTGAAAATGTACCTTTTATTGGACAGGGTGGAACTTCCATGGCGGCGCCAGTGGTTGCCGGAGTGGCCGCCCTCATGATTGATGCCAACCCATCGATCACACCTGTGCAAATTCGCAGAATCCTAATGAGCAGCGGAACTCAATACGCCGAGCTAGACTCAGTGGTCGGTTCCGGACGCGTGTTAAGTGCTCTAGAGGCTGTGCAAAATGTGCAAAGGGTGAATATTCAATCAAATCAAACACTCAGTTTTTAATGGGGGGAGAGGTGGAATGCTAGGGACGGCAACCACCGCTTTTTTAACCTCTCCTTCTTCATCTCTCGAAAATAGACAATTCACTAGACCAAGTGCTTGATCGTCGTTACTCCCACGACAGAACTTTGGTAGTCTAAACCTATGTTTATAAAAAAGAATATCCTCCCTATTTTGTTCGCCTCGGTTTTCTTTATGGTCAGTTTTGGGATGCCTCCAAAAGCGGTAGCCAAGGTTTTTCGCAATTCGTATGTCAGCTTTGAGCTACCATCCAAGTGGAATTGCTACCTTGAAAATACAGCTTGGATCTGTCGATATGCCATTTCAAAAAAATGCTTGGGTGCAAAATCGAGTAGCAAGTCGTGTAAAGCGCAACGCAAAAAAACCAGAGAGGCGATTATCATTTTGGCGGCCAAAGAAGTAGGCCCCAAAGACTCTTTTAAAGCCTATTACCAACATCTAAAAACGCCTCGCCCTATCGTAACGAAAAAGGGAAAGCGCTCCACATCAAAAATTATCCATGTGAAACCCATAAACATTCAGAAGCATAAGTGGATTGATGGCATGCACCTCGGAAGCGAGATTCCTCACTACTACACGCGCTACGTCGCCACACTCAAAGGTAATATTGCCGTTCTTGTTACGTTTAGCGCCCACAAACTCTACTACACTCGATACAGCAGTGAGTTCTTTAAAGCGATAAAGTCTTTGCGTGTTCTGGCCACAAAAGCACAAACCATCAGCAAGCGTGAAATGCATTCGAGTAAAGGTACACTGGGAACCAATATTGATGTTCACCTGGATACGGCGTTGGATGAAGCCGCTGGCTGGGATGAGAGTTCTGGCAACACAGGTCTTGGGGCTGACTCCTACTTGCTCATCGGTGCCGTTCTGCTGGCCCTCGCCGGAGTCTTTATTTGGATCAAGGGACGGCGATAGACAACATGTTTAAAAAGCTCTGTTTGGTCTTTTTATTAGCCTCTTTTCCACAACTCGGTTTTGGAAAGTCTTTTAAAAATTCCTACATCGAGTTTCGAATGCCGGACCAGTGGCAATGTCATCTTAAAGAGCGAGCTTGGCTATGCCGTCATCGTGTTTCCACCTCTTGTAAAAAAAATCGCTCCTCGGAAGACTGTAAAGAACAAATTAAAAAGTCGCGCGAGGCCGTTATCGTAGTCGCAGCCAAACAGAAAAGCAGTATCGACTCTTTAAAGGCATTCAGTGATCATTTCGGTACAGCAAAACCCGTGAAAGCCCCCGGTCGCTCCTCTCAGTCAAAAGTGATTCACAATAAAATAGTAGGAATTAGGCAACTCAAGTGGGTCGATGGAATGCACCTCAGCAGTGAACTTCCGCACTACTACACTCGCTACCTTTCGACGATCAAAGGGGACGTGGCAGTTCTGGTTTCATTTACCGCTCACAAAAAATTCTACACCAAGTACTCCAGTGATTTTTTCAAAGGGATTAAAAGCTTAAATGTTACGGCGACTCAGCTTTCAAAGGTGGACAGAAAAGAGTTAGGTAAGCAAATTCTCTCTCACCCCATTGATCTGCCCGACGAACTGTTCGGCAACAGTGGCAAAAACGAACCTGGCGGCCGCTCAGACTCGTTCTCTTATCTTCTTTTTATGTTTTCCATGGTCTTAGCCGCTGTCGGGGTTTTTATCTGGTTTAAAAAGAAAAAATAACCTTGAAATTACGACCAAATATGAGACACAAGAGCCCTATCCGGGGGGATTATCTTGCGCACTTTTGTGTTTCTTTTTCTTTGCTTTAGTCTAAGTCCATCTTTTGCTGCCATTTATGGTGTCGACAATCGAACAGATATTTCACGCTCAGGAACGCCGTGGCAACTTCGAGCCAAAGCCGTGGCCGTGGCCTTGCCAACCCACTATCTGCGAGACTTTGACAAAGACCACTATTATCACGACGAACATGATGAACGACAATACGGCGAGAGCTCTAATATGTGTTCCGACGAACGCTTTGTGGAACAAACGAGTTTCGGTCACTGCACCGCTTTTTTAATCCATCCCAAGATTATCGTCACCGCCGCCCACTGTCTTATCCCTGCCGGCTCCATTGTCAATGAGCCCAACAGCTACTGCGAAAACTTCTCTTTTTGGTTTAACTACAACGACACGCAATCACCGATTGCCGCTCTCGGATCAAAAATTCCGAAACGCGATGTGGCCCATTGTAAAAAAGTGATCTACGCAATTAACAACCAAGAAAACGACCCCAACCTAAACCCCATGGACTTCGCCATCTTAGAGCTCGACAAACCGGTGCCCCACATTCAGCCTTTGCAGATGGCCAAACGGTCCATGCGCCGAGGACAACGGGTGGCCACCATCGGTCATCCCCACGGCTTGCCGGCTAAACATTCGGGGTTTTCGCGGCTTGCGAAGAGCTATAACACCACTTTATCTTCATTTATGGACACTCTTGGTGGTAACTCAGGCGGCCCCGCATTCAATGAACAAGGTGAGGTTGTCGGCATCTTGATCGCCGGTCACGAAGTGGATACCTATAAAGATCCTAACGGGAAATGTGAGCGCATCAACAGATGCAGTGCCGGCGGTCATAACTGCAATGAGAACACCGAATTTGATAACTCAAATTTACTGATGAAAACGGAAGTTTGGCGCACCTATATTGACAACTATCCCGCGCCTGAGAGAGAAAATCTTAAACTGTCTAATACTATTGCAGTACAAAGCGAGAGAAATAGACGTCTTTAATAAAGCTTCGTTTTAACTGCTTGTTCAGAGCCACAGTAATCTCATCTTTTAGAAAAAGCTTTCCTTGGATGGTTTGGAGCTCAGGGAACTCCTTACCATTGAGAATGGTCACAATAGTGTCTCGCGCGTGAGCTCCCATAGAGACCACTTCTTCAAAGCCGTTTTCGTCTAACATTTCTAGTGTGACTTTGACTTGCACGATTCGCTGATCATCTTTGTCCGCAAGGTTGACCGTGAAAGCTTCTAGTGAATAAGTCACGGGTTTGTCTTGAAAGATTTCTTCGTTATAAATGTATTTCCGAGATTCCATCTCTCGAACCACCTCGGGCGTCAAACCAACGGTTCCCATATAGGCCAAATAGCCGCCGAGGACCATGCCTCCCACATTCAGAATCAATAGAAGTTTTGGTAAAAAGGCAATGATGGCTGCCATAGAAAATTTCGGAGCTTTCAGCTTCTTTTTTTCTTCTTTGGCTGGCTGCTTGTCATCTGCTTCATCTGCCACGGCAGTTCTCCCCATTCCGAAAGACTCAAGGTCTTTTGCTATCTAGTACTTACAGAGTCTATCGGACTAAAGGACTAAGACTTAAGGAGCGCTTATCATGTGTTTCAGAGTGGTACGTTCAGATCGAATCGAGCCATTGAAAACCTTTTATGTAAAATAAATAATCAAAAAAGAAGAGTGAACAAAGGAGCCCGACTCAACAGGCAAGACTCCAGTCAAAGCAAGAGACGCTAGTGCTCTAGAAGCCCGAGCCAAAGGGGTCAGTGTTCGTTGGCATGGTCGCCGGCGCGGCTTCAGCTTCTGTGCTAGCGGGGTGACTGTCACCATTCATGCTTTGGGAGGCCTCTTCGGCTTCCGTTGCAAGATCCAATTTCATAGAATTGTTTTCAACGTCGGAAAGGTTTTGGATGTGCTGGTCATACTCTTGTTGAGTGATGGCACCACTTTTCAGGTTGATTTCGAGAAGTCTCTTGTCAAATTTCAAAAAATTCATTTGCTGTTGAAGGTAAGACATCACAACTCCTTTAGGGGCTAGTTCCAGTACTTCGGACCATCCGAATCATCGCTGTTTTTTTTCTGGCTATTGTTTACCACTAATCTCAAATTACGTCTAGCCTTGGACTTCTTGCTTCCACGCCAGCCCTTTTGCTGCCAGCGAGTCCAAAAAAGCAAGTAGAAGTAGCCAGTTATAAGGCCCCCAATATGAGCCATGTTAGCCACTTTCGAGCCTCCCATGCCAGCACTCACCAATGAGATCACTTCAATACCGGCAATCACCATAATGAAAAACCTGGCTTTCATGGGAAAGACGCCAAAAAAGTAGATCACTCGGTCACCGAACAGGATGCCATAGGCTAATAAGACTCCAAAGACCGCACCCGAGGCTCCCAAAACAGGGATACCATAAACCGCGGGCTCAGCCCCTAAAATCAACCCGTAGCCCACAACACTAAACAGATAGATCAAGGCGGCACCAAGTCCACAGGCCACGTAGTAGTACAGAAAGCTGCGAGCACCCCACCGGTACTCAAGCTCAGAGCCGAAAAACCAGAGAGACACCATATTCAGTAAAACATGAAAAACACTTTCTGAATGCAAAAACATATAGGTGAAGGGTTGCCAAATAAAAGCATTTTCAACCACCAAGCGTGGCGTGAAGCTGAAAAGCTGGGTGATATAGGGAGTGTTCAAAAACAGATTTTCTACGATCAATTGCAGAAAAAACCAAATGGCCACGTTGGCTATGATCAGTTTTTTTACCAGGGGACTGATCGGCACGACTTGAAACTGCATGCCTCCGCCCCCGCCACTGCCAGCGCCGTTCATTGCTCCGCCTTTTCACTAAGTTCAACCAAAACACCTCCGGTTGACTTGGGGTGAATAAAAACCACTCGACAGTTGTGCGCCCCGGGCCGCGGCTCCTCATTGATCAGTCGCACACCTTTGTCTTTTAAAACAGTGACTAGCTCGTCTATGCCTTGCACCCGAAAACAAATGTGGTGAATTCCCGGGCCTCGCTTATCCATAAATTTGGCAATCGGACTCTCTGGGCTGGTGGGCTCCAACAACTCAATCATGGCCTCGTTATCGGTTTGAAAAAAACCAACCTTTACACTTTCGGTGGGAACTTCTTCAGTTCCCTGGTCTGGGAGACCCAAAATTTTAAAAAAATCGGCCCCCTCCAAAGACGGTGTGGCAATGCCTATATGGTCTAAAGCGATCTTAAACGACATTTCTTTTCTCCAGTTTCTCAAAATGAGGCTTTAACAAATTGTAGCTTTGCTCGGTGGTCTCAACAACCAATTTCGTTTGAGCGATTAAAGGAAAGAAGTTGGTGTCTCCTCCCCAACGAGGGATAATATGGTAGTGCAGGTGGTCTGGTATACCGGCACCCGCCACTTTGCCTAAATTCATGCCCGTATTGAAGCCATGGGGCTTGTAAACCTTTTTAAGGATCTTCAGTGAGTGCTTGGTTAACAACTGCATGGCAATCAAGTTTTTGTCAGTCATGGTTTCAAAATCTCCACCATGCTTGCGCGGCAAGATCAGTAAGTGGCCGTTGTTGTAGGGATACTTGTTGAGTACCACAAGCATTGTACGGCTTTTCAAAAGAACCAGCGACGAAGGATGATCAGGGTTTCTGGATGCGGCACAAAACACGCAGCCCCTGGGCTTAATGACCTTTCGCACATACTGCAGCCGATGGGGGCTCTCAATCACGTCCCTCTCCTGTGGCCAAATCTCTGATTGCAGATTGCGAATGGACTTCTTTTTCATACTTCCCTCTGATCAAGTTCTCGGGACCTACCCCTCGAACCCCTGTCTTGTATGAACATAGCAAAAAAAAACGCCACCGGTAAGTCGATGGCGTTCTGTAGCACAGCTTGTAAAAGAGCTGTTAGTTTTGATCACCTGACTGCTGAAGATCCTTCAACTGGTCAGAGAACAGATCTCCCAACGTCGCGTTGGTCGGTTTGGCTGTTTTCTTCTGATATTCGGAGATATCAGCGTTTTGTTCACGAAGAGTCGCAAGTCGAGCACTTAAGCCTACTTTACGAGCATCTTGGTCAATACTGATCACTTCCGCTTTGATGGTGTCTCCCACCTGACAGACTTCGTCAGGGGTGTTCACGCGTTTCGTGGAAAGCTCACTAATGTGAACCAGGCCTTCGATATTTTCAGCCAATTCTACAAACACACCAAAGTCGGCAAGCTTCGTGACCTTCACTTCATGAAGCGTTCCGATGGTAAACTTCTGATCGACAGCCCCCCAAGGGTCGGCATCAAGCTGCTTTAAGCCAAGGCTGAATCTCTCGTTCTCGATATCCACTCCGAGGACAACGGCGCGAACCTTGTCATCCTTAGTAAACATCTCAGAAGGATGATTCACACGCTTCGTCCAAGAAAAATCAGAAATATGGACCATTCCATCGATGCCCTCTTCGATACCAATAAAGACACCAAAGTCGGTCACAGATTTCACTTCGCCCTCAATAATGGTTCCAGGAGGATAAGCATCTTTCAACTCGTTCCAAGGGTTCGGCTGCAATTGCTTCATACCCAAGCTGATACGACGATTCTCTTGGTCAAGAGCCAAGACTTGCACTTCAACCTCATCACCCACAGTCAAAATCTGTGAAGGATGTTTCACACGCTTAGTCCAAGACATTTCAGAAACGTGAATGAGTCCTTCAACCCCTTCACCAACGTCAATAAAAGCACCGTAGTCGGTCAAGCTAACCACTTTACCAGTGATTTTGTTGCCCACAGGGAATTTGCCAGCTGTATCCAACCAAGGATCTTCAGTGAGCTGCTTCAAGCCCAAGCTGACGCGCTCTTTCTCCGTGTCATACTTCAATACGATCACATCGATCTCGTCACCCACATTGATCACTTCTGATGGGTGTTTAATTCGAGCCCAGCTCATGTCAGTAATATGGAGCAGACCATCGATACCGCCAAGATCGATAAAGGCACCGTAGTCGGTTACGTTTTTCACGATACCGTTGACTGTGCTGCCTTCTTTCATTTGATCTTTGGTTTGGCTGCGGAGGCTTTCTCTCTCTTCTTCAAGAAGAGCACGACGAGAAAGAACGATGTTGCCACGTTTTTTGTTAAACTTGATCACTTTAAATTTGAATTTCTTGCCGATGTACATATCCATATTACGGACAGGGCGAAGGTCAATTTGACTTCCTGGCAAGAAGGCTTTCACACCGATATCAACGCTGAGTCCACCTTTGACTTTCGAGATGACTGTTCCTTCGATATGCTCTTGGTTTTCAGCAGCTCGAGAGATATCTGTCCAAGCACGCATCATGTCGGCTTTTTCTTTGGATAGAACGATCATTCCGTTATCATTTTCAATTTTGTCGACGTAAACTTCAATTTCGTCACCTGGTTGAATGGCATCAGAGCCTTCCACAACCCGGAACTCACTCATAGAAATTAAGCCTTCCGATTTATAGTTGATATCAACAAGAACATAATCCGGCTGGACCTCTACAATCGATCCTTTTACGATATCACCGGCTTTGATATCACTTTCGTTAACGGCTGTTTCGAACATTGAAGCGAATTCGCCTTGTTTTTTATTATCCTCTCCCTGCTCACCTTCGTTGAAGAGTCGAAGAATTTCTAATTCCTCTTTTTGTTTTTTGGTTAAATTGTTTGTTTCATTCATTATACTTTTCGTACCTCCTTGGTGGGAATCACACTCTGGTGAGAGATGTAAGACCCTAGATTTCACACACACAAAGAGCTCCCGCCCATTGCTTTGGGGTTCGGCGCTTCATAAGAGTGAACGTAGAGTTATAAAGCTTAAACGCTCAAAGTCAAAGGGATTCTACATCGGTAAGCTATTGATATTTCCAGTTTTTTTGGAAGTGCACCGACCTAAAAACAAAACCCATGACCTGCCATCGCCGAGCTGGAGTTCGGTTGCCCCAAGGGCGTCGAAATCAATGGTCAAATCGAAATAAAAAGGACTAGAGCCCCTTTTGCCGGGCGTATTTTAGAACCTCGGTGACGACCTCTTCAAGACTGAGAAAGCTGGAGTCTATTTTTAAGGAACCGTCGGCCTCTTTTAAAGGGGCTACTTTCCTCTGAGAGTCTTGGTTGTCTCTCTGTAATTGCAACTCTTTGGTGACCTGCTGGTCCGCGCCTTCTTCTTCAGAGCGACGCTGGGCTCGTAAAGCCGGGCTAGCCGTTAGATAGATTTTAGCCGTGGCCTGGGGAAACACCACCGTGCCGCAATCGCGCCCCTCGGCAACCAAACCCACAGCCGGATCATAGCAGCGCCGCTGACGATCCAAGAGGGCCTCTCTGACTTTTGGAATTTGACTAACGACGCTGGCCACAGCCCCCACTTGCTCCCCCGCTATCTCGGTGGTTACGTTTTGACCGCGATAGTGCACTTCAGTGTCTACCGGATTAAGAACCACCTGCCACAGATCAGACCCAACGAGGTCTAAAAGCGCGGCCTCGTCGGCGGAGTCCACCTTTTCATGCATCGCAACCAGGGCTAGGCCACGATAAAAGGCCCCTGTGGAGACCCATTTCCAGCCCAACTCTTTTGCCACCCACCGAGACACAGAGGACTTCCCCGATGCCGATGGGCCATCCACCGTAATCACTTTCATACCAGTCACAATTTGGGAACCTCTTTAAAAACTTGAGTTAATGTCTGCTTGGCCTTTTCGTTCTCTGCTGGGGTGCCAACACTGAGGCGAATGTGCCGAGGCAAACCATACCCACCCATAGGCCGCACTAACAAACCTTTTCTCATGGCATTAATGAAAAAAAGTTGCCCATCTCTTTGGCTATCAAACAGAACAAAATTGGTTTGTGAAGGCGTGTAAGAAATCCCGGCTTCGTTGAAAAACTGATAATAATCGTCGAGTCCCTCCCAAACCACCTTTTGGGACTTTTTGAGGTATTCCACGTCATCCATGGCCGCAATCGCCGCCTCTTGCGCGAGGGTGTTTACGTTAAAGGGATTTCGAACCCGATTGATCCACTGGGTGTGCTCGGCATTACCTATCAATGCCCCGACCCGGAGACCGGCCAAGCCAAAGATTTTACTAAAAGTTCGAACCACGAGAACATTGTTATACTTTTTAAAGAAACCGGCGCTATCAGGAAAGTCGTTCGCCCGCACAAACTCGTTGTAGGCCTCGTCAAACACCACCAAGATGTCTTGCCGCCCACCCAGTTCGGAGAGCAAGCGGTCCACCTCATCTTTGGTTAAGTAGGTTCCCGTGGGATTGTTAGGATTAGCGATAAATAAAATCTTTTCTCGGGAGTTGTGGTCTTTTTTGAAGTCTCTTAAAAACTTGTCCACGTCCCACTTAAAATCTTTATCGATGGTGATTTCCATCTTCCCAACGCGAGCGGCTTGAGCGCAAACTCCATAGGCAACAAAAGATTTTTGGGGAGTGATGATCTTGTCTCCCGGCTCACAGAAAACTCGAATCAAAAGGTCAATGAGCTCGTTGGAGCCATTGCCAATCACAATATCGTCGGCTCGCACCTGCCATTGCTGGGCTAACTTGCCTCGTAACTTGAAACAGGTTGGGTCGGGATAGCGTGCGAGGTCCAAGGTGGCCTTTTTAATCGCCTCGATAGCCATCGGACTTGGCCCTAGAGGGTTCTCATTACTGGCCAGCTTGATCACCTCTGTTAAGCCAAGCTCCCGCTTGGTTTCTTCAATGGGCTTGCCGGGCTTGTAGGGAATCAGTGATTCAATCTCTGGGGACACTTGCATAAACGACCTACCTCTCCAAAATCCAAATGTTACGTGCTCGAATCTTTTCTTTAATTTGAACGATATGTTCGAAACTCATTGTCTCTAGTAAAAAGTCAATGCGGGTTTGCCGCAAGGAAAGCTCAGGACTGACGCGGTCATGGTGGACATCTAAGACATTGGCTCGCATCTCGGCAAAGTCTCTGGTGAGACTGGCTAAGTGCCCTGGGAGATCGTCGACAATCACCGAAATTCTCGCCAACCGCCCGGCCTCTCGCAATCCTGTATCGATCACAGAACTCACCATATTTAGGTCAATGTTACCGCCGCAAAGAACCACACAGCTGGGCCCCGACAGCTTAAGTTTACCGCTTAAAACAGCCGCTAAACCAGCGGCGCCCGAGCCTTCTAGAATGGTTTTTTCCAGTTCCATGCCGTAAACAATAGCCCGAGCCAAATCTTCATCACTGACGGAGACAATTTCATCAACGTAAGGATCAATAAAGTTTTTGTACATAACAGAGCTGGGATTTTTCACAGCAATACCGTCGGCAATTGTAGAAATCATTTTAGGGTGCTCTTGCCGCACTCCCTTTTTCATTTGCATCATGCCCGGCGCTTGATCTGAAACCACACCGTAAACTCGACAGTCTGGATTAAGGTGTTTGATCACAAAAGCGATACCACTGATCAGTCCCCCGCCACCGACGGGCACTATCACATTGGCCACGTCAGGGATCGCTTCGAGAATTTCAACACCAATGGTCGCCTGCCCAGCTATCACATGTCTGTCTTGATAGGGGTGAATAAACACCCGGTTCTCAGCAAGCGCCAGCTTTTGGGCTTCCTTGAAAGCATCATCAAAATAGCGGCCGTGTAAAACCACCTCGGCGCCATAACTCTTGGTTGCCGAGACTTTGATGAGGGGCGCCCCCTCCGGCATGACAATCTTGCTATTAACTTTAAATAATTCCGAGCTCATCGCCACGCCTTGGGCGTGGTTACCGGCAGAGGCCGCAATCACGCCTCGTTTTTTCTCCTCTTCGGAAAGACTGGATATCTTGTTGAGAGACCCTCTGATTTTGAAACTCCCTGTGAGCTGAAGGTTCTCAAACTTGAGATGAATGTCATTTTCTCGAAGCAATTTACCAAGGCCCAAACTGGTCGGAGTTCGTCTGGCCACATGGCCGATGGTCTTTTGCGCATCCCAAACATCTTCGATGCTAATTTGAATATCATCACTCATACAATCAATCTCCCTCTTCTCGACCAGCTCTTCACAAGCAAAAACAACGTCACTATAAAAATCAGTGCCAAAGGCAAAGTGGCCGAAAGGCTTAAACCAAAACCCACAGGAAGATAGCCGAATAGAAGGGCGACAACACCTACGATCATGCTGTAGGGTAACTGAGTCTTAACATGGTTGAGCAAGTCACATTCTGTTGAAATACAACTCATGATCGTTGTGTCTGAAATCGGTGAGCAGTGGTCCCCCATGATGGCGCCATCTAAGATCGCCGCCAGGCAAAGAGACACATAGATACCGTAGGATCCGCCAGAAACCGCCACCGCAAGAGGAGTCACCGTCGGAATCAGTATCGCCATGGTTCCCCAACTGGTTCCGGTTGCGAAGGCGGTGATGGCCGAAACTACAAAGATAGAGAGGGGCATCCAAGCGGCGTTGACTCGATCACTTAGCACAGAGACTATAAACTCACCGGTTTTCAAATCGTCGCACACTTCTTTTAAAGACCAGGCCAAAACCAAAATCATGATGGGGAGCCATGCACTTTTGACTCCATCAACAAACGTTTTCGCCAACTGACCGAGTCCTTTTTTAGATAGGAACAAAGCCAAAAGAAAAGCCAAAACGTAGCTGATCAAAGAAGAAACAAACAATATGCTGATCCCGTTTTCCGACTGAGTCAGAACTTGGCGCCAATCCGTAAGGCTGAACACACTTTTTTCAGGAGCAAACCCACCGCCATCACGCCAGAGCAAGGTGAAGACCAGGGTTAGAAGAAGGCCCAACGGAAAGATAGCACATAAAAGATGCCCACCCGCCTCTTCGTCGTCGTCTCCTGACTCAGCAATCGGGCTTTTCTCAAATTCTTTCATGGGACCAAAATCAACGCCCACCAGAACATTAACAAACACAAAGAACAGCATTAAAAAACAGTAAAACCTAAAGTGCAGGGCATCGAGAAAAACCGAATAGCCATCCACACCCCAAGAAAACTTCTCGGCCATATCTGAAAACAGTCCAACTTCATATCCGATCCATGTGCTCACGAGAGCCACCCCGGCAATGGGGGCGCTGGTGGCATCAACAAGGAAGGCCAGCTTTTCTCGACTGATCTTGTACTTGTCGGTCACTTTTTTCATGGTGGACCCCACGATCATAGTGTTGGCGTAATCATCGATAAAGATAAGACAGCCCAACAATGCCGTGACAAATTCCGCCGAGCGACGTCCTATGATCCATCGCTGTAAAGACCGCACCAAAGCATGTAGCCCTCCGGACACTGTCATGATGTGAACCATAGAAAGAATAAAAAAAACAAAGCCAAGAATTTGGAGATTCCCAGGCTCGGAGGCCGCACCATAAAAATACTGCCCCGTTTTCACAAAGGCACCAGTGCCCGCGGCCAACAGATTTTGGGTGTTCCCATACACGGAGACGAAGCTTCCGAGTAAGACCGCAGAGCCCAGGCTGACACTGAGCCTGCCCGAAACAAAAGCCAAAAATATTGCCAAGGCTGGCGGCAGCAGGCCCCATGCCGTCGCCGCGGCGGGTGTTTTCAGAAAAAAAACAGTGGCTAGAAAAGATAGAGAAATCAGCACAACAGCCCTTGTGGTTTTTCTATCTCGGGTGGCGCTCATCCCTGAACGGCCTCAATAATTCCATGGAAAGAATCCGGCTTTAATGAAGCGCCTCCCACCAAAAAACCACTGACCTCAGCGGTTTTTGATAATTCGTTGGCATTCTCAGGCTTCACCGAACCGCCATATAGAATATTCATCTTCTGGTGGTGTTGGGGCAGCTTCTCCTGCAAGAATTTACGAATGAAACGATGGGCTTCACTGACCTGCTCGGTGGTGGCCACCTCTCCTGTGCCGATGGCCCAAACGGGTTCATAAGCAATATGAAGCTCGTTGCTGGGGGTGAGGTTTGATAAACCTGTCACCAACTGCCGCTGCAAGACCTCTAGGGTGAGGCCCTGCTTTCTTTCATCGAGAGTTTCTCCCACACAAAGGATGGGGCTCAATCCAAATTCCTGAGCACTGTGTAATTTGATATTGGTCTGCTCGTCGGTTTCGAAGAACAAACTTCTTCGTTCACTGTGTCCCACTAAGACGTATCGAGCTCCCAGATCGGCCATCACCTTGGGTGAATTCTCACCAGTGAAAGCTCCCGTGGCCGCGGGAAATATGTTTTGCGGTCCCCAGTTCACCCCGGCCTGGGATGTGGGTAGAGCATTCACGGCAGGCACGAAAAATAGAGTCTTAATCTTATCTGCGACTTTCGTTTGCCGAAAAGTCTCAAAGAATTCTACCGTGTCTTGCGGCGCTTTGTTCATCTTCCAATTGGCGGCGATTATAAAGCTCATAGTTCGTCCTCCTCGACTTCCTCAGGTTTGCGAACTTGTAAAACCTCGAGTCCCGGCAATTGTGAACCTTGGATAAATTCAAGACTGGCGCCACCGCCAGTGGAGATATGATCGATTTTATCAGCAAATCCAGAGTCAATGGCTGCAGCCGCAGAGTCTCCACCGCCGATAACTGTAAAAGCCTCTGTCTCCGCCATGGCTCTTGCCATAGCAATGGACCCCGCTGCAAAAGGAGCACGCTCATAGACTCCCATTGGACCATTCCAAAAAACACTACGCGCTTCTTTGAGAGCCTCAGCATAGAGTTTCTGTGTTTTGGGTCCGATATCCAAGGCCATCTTCCCTTCAGGAATGGCTGATCCGTCACTCACAGTAAAATCATCGCTACCGAAGTCATCGACAAGGATATGATCAATGGGCAGCAATACTTGTCGACCATTCGTTCTCATGCGGTTGAGAAAACTCCCGGCCTTCGAAACAAAGTCTTGTTCAATTTTGGAGCGTCCCACAGGAATTCCGTCGGCCTTCAAAAAAGTATAGGCCATAGCTCCCCCTATGATCACTCCATCCATTTTGTCGGCGAAGGTTTCGAGCAATGGAATTTTGTCTGAGACCTTACTCCCACCCGTTAGGATATAGAATGGGCGAGCTGGATTGTCTTTAATGGTTTTTAGAGCCTTCATTTCTTTTTCGATCAAGAAACCGAAACATCGTCGTGGAACTAATTGGGCAATCGCATGAATACTGGCATGGGCACGATGACAAGCACCAAAAGCATCATTAACGTAGATGTCAGTATAACGAGCCCACTTGGCAGCAAGAACCTGAGAGTTCTTTGTTTCACCATCAGTAAAACGAAGGTTCTCCAAAAGAATGACCTGACTTCCGGTCAGCGACTTCAGAAGTTCTAGAGGCGCTTCTGAATCGGGCGAGTCCATCAACAGCACCTCAAAGCCCTCTTTGTTCAGGCACTCGGCCACCGGTTCCAGAGAGAGTTTCTTGAAATCTTCGGCGGTTTTTGGACGCCCAAGATGGGAGGCAATCACCACTTTAGCACCGCTCTCTGTTAAAAATCTTAAGGTCGGCAGTGCGGCTTTGATTCGGTTTTCGTCTAAAACCTTGCCATCCTTTAATGGTACGTTGAGATCCAGTCGCAAGAACACCCGTTGCCCTTTTAGATCCATGGTTTTTAAATCCAAATACGATTTTACTGCCATTAGAAGCCCTGCTTCGCCATGTAGGCGGCAAGGTCCAACATACGACAAGAAAAGCCCACTTCGTTATCGTACCACGACATGACCTTGACCATCTTACCACCCATGACCGAAGTCACCTGCATGTCTACGATGGAACTGTCTTTCACGCCATTCATATCGACGCTCACCACAGAGTCCATGGTCGTGGCCAATACATTCTTCAGTTCACCTTCCGAAGCTTTCACGAAAGCTTCGTTCACCGCCTCAGCGGTGGTCTCTTTTTTTAAGTTAGCCACGAGATCAACCAAGCTCACATTAGGAGTCGGAACACGAACGGCCATTCCGTGAATCTTGCCATCCAGCTCAGGCATCACCAGGCCCACGGCAGCCGCAGCACCAGTGGAGGTCGGAATCATTGAGACCGCAGCCGCTCGGGCTCGTCGTAAATCTTTGTGAGTGGAGTCTAAGACCCGTTGATCATTGGTGTAGGAGTGAACAGTGGTCATTAAAGCAGACTCAATACCGAAATTGTCGTTTAAGACTTTGGCAACAGGTGCCAAACAGTTGGTCGTGCAAGAGGCGTTACTCACCACATGATGTTTTGATGGGTCATAGTCTTTATGATTGATCCCGTAGACAAATGTCGCATCTACCTTCGCAGGCGCTGAAACGATCACTTTTTTGGCGCCAGCATCGATATGTTTTTGGTTGGCCGCTGAGTCCTTGAACACCCCAGTGCACTCAAACACAATGTCGGCACCCCAGTCGCCCCAAGGGATTTTAGAGGGGTCTTTTTCGAAAGCAAAAGGAATTTTCTTGTTATCAACGGTCAGGCTTTTCTCATCCCACTCCACCTTTTTACCAAAACGTCCGTGAGCACTGTCGTATTTTAAAAAATGGGCCTGGGTTTCTGTGTTTCCAGAGCCGTTGTTCACACCAACGATATCGAAATCATCAAATCCATGCCGAAATAAAATACGACCGATTCGACCAAAACCATTAATACCAACACGTAGCTTCTGGGACATGGGATCTCCTTGATTTATTCTTTTGTTCCGCAGTCTTATCGATTGTCTTGCACAGAGTCAACTTTCCACTGGCTCAGGGAGAGGGGCTCGGCAGGCCCCCGAGGAGATTGACCCGAAAAGAAAACACAGTGGGGGGAGGCACCAGAAAGGGAAGGTCTTTCCAACCAGCAAGCGAGCTTCGCTCTGGTCGCAGAGAGGTTGAAAAGAGTACAAAAGGCTACTTCCTCACTCACAAATAGCGATCAGCGTCACATCCTGAGAGCGGTCGACCTGGCAATCTCTGTTAAAGAGTGAGTCTTGGAAAGATTTCTTCGGCATTCTTCTTCATCTGTTGGCAGAAAGTCTGCAGATCGACGCCTTTGAGTTGGGCCACTCGGTGGGCAACCCACAACACATTGTCCGGGCGATTCTTTTGCCCCCGCACAGGGACCGGGGCCAAGAAGGGAGCATCGGTTTCGACGTGCATACGGTCCAAAGGGGTGTTTTTGCAAACCTCTCTCAACTCATCAGCCTTCTTGAACGTCACCACCCCACTAAAAGAGATATTGAATCCACAATCGAGCGCCGCCGTCGCCAAGGCTTGGGTGCCGGTAAAACAATGGATTAAGCCCTTCACCCGCCCTTTGAATTCACGAAGAATGACAATGGTGTCGTCCTCAGCGTCACGAGTGTGAATCTCCACCGGCAGTTGAAAAGCCTCTGCCAGAAGAAGTTGCTTGCGGAAAGCATCGAGCTGCTCTTCTCTTGGTGAGTTGTCATAATAGTAGTCGAGGCCGATCTCTCCAACCGCCACCACCCGTGGATTGCTCAAGTGATTGCGCAAAAAGCTTTCGACCCCATCGTCGTAAACTTTGCCTTCATGGGGGTGAACACCAAGGGTGCAAAAAACCTGGGGTGCGAACTTCTCGGCCAAATCGAGCACCACAGAAAAATCCGCAGGCTCGGTACCAATGGTAATAAAGCGATTCACGCCCTTGGCGTTGGCCTCTGCGATCGCTTGCTCCGGCGAGATCTCTAAAAAATTAAGATGGGTATGAACATCCGTCCATCCGATATCTTTGATAGCTTGTTCGCTGAATTCACTGGGAAGTTCTTTCACTGGTATAACTCCAAGGATCTCGCTTTGTAATAAAAGCCTTCAATGGCCAAAAGCTTATCCATATTGGCTGCTAAGTCACCCTTAAGAGATTCCATTGTTTCAAACAAACCACTCAGGTGTTGGGGCTGCTCTGGCAACCAGTCCAAATTTTCACCTGTGTTGTAAAGTCGCTTTTCCAATGCTTGTTTCCAAACATTGAAAGTGAAATCTCGCGTGGCATCGTCACTAAAAAACCAAGGGGCTTTCTTTTTCCAGTCCTGTGGTGACTCACAGATCAAAGCATAGAGAAATTGTAAACTGTCGTTCAGTTGATCGACCATTTTTTTGTCTTGTAAGTCTTGTGCTTGATGGAGTCGTCCGTCGGACCAACTTAATGCCACCTCATCAAACTCTTGGGTTTGTGACAGTTCGTCGCGTGTCAGGTCGGTGAATTTTAAAATATGAGAGCGGGACCGGATGGTCGGTAGCAAACTTCGCATCTTTTCAGTGATGAGAATAAAAAAAGTCTTCTCCGGAGCCTCTTCAAGAACTTTGAGTAAAGAGTTGGCGGCGGCCACGGTCAGCTTGTCCGCTGGGTCAATAATAATAAACCGCGCCGGCTTCATCGAACGGAGAGATAGAAACGCGCGAGTTTCTCGAACCTGATCAACACCGATATTCTTTTTACCCTCGGGTTCAATGATATGTATCAGTTCATTTTTATTTTCTGCCACTCGAACACAGTCGGAACAAAGACCACAAGCACCATCACTCACCTTTGTGCAGTTGATGGTTTGCAGAAGGGCCTTCGCTAGAAACTTTTTGCCAATGCCCGACGACCCCTGAAAAATCAACGACGAAGGCAATTCACCCTTGGCCGATTGCTGTAGCAACCAGTTCTTTTGTTCTTGATGCCCAACCAGCTGCTCCATCATCCCAGCCATTGTCGCCTCTTCATCTCATCGAGAACAGATGTTACCAAGGTCTCGGGGGGTTGGGTTCCGTCGAGCACCAACCAACGTTGGGCGTGCTTCCGGGCTTGATACAAATAGCCTTCTCGAACTTTTTCTTGAAACGAAATCGCCTCTTTCTCCATACGATCTTGCGCCACTCCCAAATCACTGGCGCGGTTTTCTTTGCGCCTTTGACTTTCGTCAACGCTAATATCTAGAAACACAAACAAGTCAGGCTCGCAGTCACTAGCCACAAAATGATTGAGATGTTCGATATCATCTAGGTTCAGGCCTCTGGCGAAAGCCTGAAAAGCCACGGTGCTTGAGTAAAAGCGATCACACAGCACCCACTGGTTCTGTTGCAAAGCCGGTAAGATATTCTTCTCAACCATCTGCACTCTCGCGGCTTGATAGAGAAGAGTTTCGGCTCGCGGCACTGGCGCTTCACCTTCAGTGGACAATATGATTTTTCGCAGCTTTTCTCCGAGAGCCGTTGTGCCTGGATCTCGTAAAAAAACACAGGAGTGTTGTGCCCCCTCCAAGGAATCGCGAACTTTGTTAATTAAGGTGGATTTACCTGAGGCATCAAGCCCCTCAAAAACGACAAATGGCATCCCTTAGGTGTTGCCCTCTCTCGGCGCAGTGTCACGATATTTCCAGACTTAAGCAAAGCGTCAGTCGCCCCGATACAAGCCACGACCTCGCCTCTGGTCGAGTATTCATGGGTAAGTCCCCCAAAAAACTCAATAAACGCCCTGAAACACCGATAAGTAAACGATGGAGCTAAAAGAAATTCGAGTTCTTATTGCAGATGGTAACAACACCCTATCGGGGCGAATCGCCCGCTATTTGCAAGAGAGCGGCTTTAAAACAAAAGTTATAAATACCAACTACTTGCTGCAAAAGACCTTACTCGAGTGGCGCCCACACTTTTTACTCATCGACCTCTTGTTTCCGGGCTCCTATGCCCAGAGCACTCTTAAGTTTTTGAATGAAAAAGGTTTAACCGGACAAGGCGGCATTCAAGTTGTGGTGATGTCTGAACACAACGCCGAGTTGAACGTGCGCAGCTGCCTCGAAGCCGGCGCATCCGACTTTTTGGTCAAGCCTGTTCAAATGATTGATGTGCTGCAAAGGCTGGCACTCTTGGCTCAAACCAAACGCTACAATTTTAGCAATATTTCTAAGCAAAACGATGCCCAAGTAAAAAACTATTTCGAAATGATCTCTCTCTTAGTGGCTGCCATCAATCAGAATAAAGAAGTGAGCGACCTGCGTTTTGAACTAGCCAAAATGGTTTCTTTAGCCCTTAAAGCGGTGCGTGTCTCTGTGGTTGGCACCACACCTGAAAGAGACAAAATCCAAGTGCTGCGCTCCAGTGACGAAGAGGGTTTAAAGGGCTTATCCTTGGACCTGGAGAAATATCCAGAGCTGCAATATGTCCTTAGAACAGAGAAGGGATTGTTTATTGAAAGCCTCGAAAAGGACCAACGCATGTCCTTTGTTAAACACGAAGTGAAGACCATACAGTTCGATTCCATGATGATTCTTCCCCTAAAAAAAGAGGGCGACCTGATGGGCTGTCTCTCCATACGAATGCCTAAAGATTGCAAAAAGCTCTCATTCTTTGATATCAAAATTGCAGAGATTACGGCTCAACTACTCGCAATGACTTGGAAATTAGAAGTTCAAAGTTCGCTGAAGAAATCAGCATGATGCCCTGTAAAAAAGACTAGACTCCCCTTTTCGACACACATATATTGATGGCTCTTTGTAAGGAGTTGGTAATGGTTTCTATTTTGGCCCTTGTCCATGTGGTGCTTTCTGTTTTTTTGGTGATTCTTGTTCTTATTCAAGACCCTAAGGGTGGCGGCGCTGGTGGTATGTTCGGCGGCGGTGGCGGATCCAACTCTCTTTTTGGAGCGACGGGAGCGCCTAGCTTTTTGGCAAAGGTGACCCGCGGCGTGGCTGTGATCTTTGCAGCGTCTTGCATTGCAATGACTATTTTCATCAAGCCCAAAAGCGACAGTGTTCTTGATTCAATGAACGTTCCGGCGGCCACTGAATCCAAAATCGAAGCAGCGCCTCAGCAAGAGACCGTGGCTCCTTCTGAAGAATCCTCCCCCGAGTAGTTTCAACTCAGCCCCATGCTAAGAACCTCCGTTCTTCTTTTTTTGCTTGGGTTACTCGTCTACTTGTTTTTTTACGGTGACAGCTTTTTGTTCGAGCCCAAGGATCGAGAGCGTCTCGGACAAGTGGTTTCTGTTGATGGAATGGTCCTTGGTAAAACGCCGTGGCAAGACAGCTTTACCAATACACAACTCAATTCATCCATCTATGACGGCCAAAAAATACTAACCGGGTTCAATAGCTCCCTTAAGTTGAAACTCGGGCAAGAAGCGATCACTATTGGTGAGAGCAGCTCTCTACTCTTTAATAAGCGGGCCAATAAAATTCACGTTTCTGTTGAAAAAGGCAAAGTGACAAGATCAGAACTTTCTCCGCTCATTCTGTTTTGGGTGGACGGCAAAGAGATAAAAAAGCTCATCGTGGAGAATCGCAAGTTCGCGGAAACAACGCAAGCGATCGTTAACGACGGGACAGTCATCGGAAAAACGTCAAAAGAAGACAGTCTGTTACAAAACCAAATGGATCAAACATTCAAGTTGCATCAGCGCTTCTTAGAGAAATGTTACATCAAGTATTACGAAAAAACCGGAGGGCAAACCCAAGAGGTGACGGCTCTGTTTCGGTTTGCAATCACGCCGAGGGGACGAACCGACGAGATTCAACTGTTACAAAGCACGGCGTCTGATGAGGCCTTTCAAAATTGCTTGTCTGAGGTTATCAGTCGAGTTCGTTTTAAAAATTATCAAGGAGCAAGAAGGGTCGTCGAGTTTCCCTTCAAGTTTTCACCACCTCAATAGTGGATGGGCAGTGGACAACCGAGAGACTTAGCTACTCCCGTGCTCCTTAATCTACGTAAACTTGGATTTCAGCTTCAGCGATCACTTTTTTTGTTCCAGGCAAAACAATCTCACCTCTTACATAGGTGACCGGCAAAATCTCTCGCAACACGGAAATGTGCACTTCCAGTTCGTCGATCGTCGAAAGATCAAGGTCGCCGAACTCGGCACGACAGGACCGAACTCCCGTCAGGTATGTCTGGGTGGGTGGTTTGTTGAAATTGTGGATCTCTTGATAAGCGGCTTTTAAATAACCAAAGGCTTGGGCGGTAAACTCGATGGCAGATGAGCCTCGCAACTCTTTGCCGTTGCTGACGTAGAGAGCGGACGAATCAAGTTTAACGATGCATCGCCCGGCAAGCCCCTTGTACTCTTTGCCCACACTGGAAATACGATCCACCCAGACCATGGGAGGACGATGGGGGAGATAACTCATCAATTGATCAACGGGAATATCAACAGTCATTGCTGAATTTTTCTTTGCGAGGGCTATTGTTGTCAAAGGCTTTGTCTCTGCGCCGTGGTAATTCGCAAGGGGGATCCTGCGTCAAGTGTCTCGTTGCATACGTTTTTGAACCCAATACCAACTCAATCCCATAACAAGGGCGATGACAGTGCCTACTATCAATGCGCCAATCGCCCAGACCTGAAAATGAGACTGTGCCACAGCCAACACAGGCCCCTCAAAAGACAGATCTCGCCCCGTAATTTGGGCACCCACGTAGAGCTGCAAGGGCACAATCAAGGCATAAAACGGCGGCAGTGAAATTTGTGACCCCAAAAAAGCAATGGGAAAACTCAGTCGAAGTATAAAGCAGGCCGTCACAAGCAAAAGAGTTTGCAAACCGTAAAACGGCGTGCAGGCTACAAAGGCTCCGACAGCAAAAGACAAGGACGAATGCGCTGGAGCGTGTTCTTTATGCAAGCTCGAAAGAGCTAATAGCCACCAATTATGAAGGGAAGCACGCCAACGTTCTAAACGACCGTAATCCGTTCCTTGAAAAGTCATATCGATGGTGACAACCGAGTGGCCTCTCCTACTTTTTAAAATGCAATACAACAGCGGATAGAACCAGAGTTTCTCTTTCTTTCTGAGATTGACCTTCTTTACCAGAGTCACTGGGTAAATCGCATTGGTGGTTGCTAACTTTCGAAAGTCTTCATCGCCGAGATCCATAAGAGTTTTAAAAAAACTGGGAACTTTCGAAACTTGTTTGTTCTCGGAAGTAAAAAAAACGGCGGTCTCGGGTGAAGAAAAAAGTCTTTCACGTTCAGAACTGATTTTCTCTAAAACCAAGGTTGTGGGATGGGTTAAGACGATCAAATGGGTCCAACCTTTTTCAGTGGCGTTGTCAAAAATGAGGGACCATTCACTTGCCTCAGCCTCAACTTCAACAGATAGAATTTGCAACTGATTGGGAGCCAATAGACTGAGTAAAAGATCGCTCTGTGCAGAAGCTTGGAGTCTCTCGGCCTCCACTAAAACAGGCCACCCTAGTTGCTCCATCAATGCAATCGCAGCTTTATCGATGACGTCTAAAGATTTGAGAAAGAAGACGGGTCGACTGGTCACAGTTACAGAACCAAGTGAACTTGCGCTAACTTGGATTGGTCTTCTTTTAACATCCAAGTCAAATGCCAGTTTTGGCCGTCGGGAGAAGTGCCCGATATTTCCACTGTCTGTTCTGGCCTAACTTTGGCCATAAACTTGGAGCGCTTGACCTGAATGTTCCCGTGGGAGACAGCCAACTCGCCCTGAGACAAGAGATAGAGCGAAATATCGATAACACTGACGGCCGGTAAAATAGGATCATTGGGAAAGTGGCCTTCGAAAGAAGGTAACCTCTTATCAACCAAAAACTCCGCCGAAACGGAGTTTTTTGCTTGTTGGAGATTCTTAAATTCAACCATTTTGGCAATTCGCTGATCCATGGGATCATTTTTGCCAATAGCCCCTAGCGGGGTCAAGGCTAAAGGTTATTGAACCAGTCTTTGAGGCGATCAGTGGCCTCTTCAGCCAATCGGTCGGTGAGTTGTTCTTTCCAACTCCGCTCTTCTTCAGCAGGCGTGATGGAGCAAGAGTTTTGTTGCTCAAAGTTCTGAATGCGATCAAAAGCTGCAAAATAAGGAGCGAAATCAACACTTCGGCTAACGTATAATATCTCACCTTCTCTTTGTCCGCCAACAGCGAGGCCGGTCAAAACCAAGCCCTGATCATTGCCTTTGAACTTTCTAATACCGGCCACGAGTTCATCACAACCACCGGTTGTGCAACGGAACTCAACCTCATAGTCCCCTTGGCGTCCCATATTAATGACCTGCATGGTTTGCATCTGTTGTTGGGTGACCGCCACATCAAAGAACTCAGCGTCATTACAACCCAAGGCCAAACGCGCCTGAAAGTTGAAATTATTATTGGAGTCTGTGGATAAGATCATATCAAAAGCGCGGATGATGAAGCCCAGTCGAGTGGTGGCATCTTCTTTATTGTCGAGCTCACTGCTGTAGCTCATGAGAATTTCTCTATCGACATCGAGATCAGTGAAGCTGCGCCGGTTGCCTTCGGAGTCAAAGAAGGCCGAGTCTTGCCCGCCATCGCTGCTGGCGAGTTCAGTGGCTCGAAAGCCTTCGCCACATCCGGAAGTCAAAAAGACCATCATCGTAATGCTAAGTAAAAACTGAATTCTTTTCATCATAAACACCTCACCCTTTATAGGAGCAAGAGGCGTTCCAAGAGTGCCAATAAATAAGCAAACAAATTCAACCACTTATGATATCTCGAGCCTTTAGAAAGAGGCTCCAGCCACTTCTCGTCACCCCCTCTGTCGTACCTACAGACGGCCGTCTCAGATTGAGACAGCCGTCATGCTCCTCTTTATTCGGTTTTCAGCATTGCCGCCGAGAGGCTCCTGAATCTCGCCCGTTCTCTGCCAGCTCCCCCGCCTCTCCTCTCGTCTCCTTTGAAAGGAGGTTCAGAATATCTTCCGCTCCCGGGCGAACGAGTGTCGTTTAATTGACACGAAAAATGTTCAAAGTGTGTATTTATGACAGAATAGCCATAAGTTTCTATCATGATTGGTCATTATCAAATAAAACAGGTGTTAGGTTTTCGGGGGGGAAGAAGCTCGGGGACTATTGAATGATAAAAATTATTGGGAACATTTTAGTTTTTACAATGGGCTGCTGTATCTATCTCACAGCCACAGCTCAACCCAATAACGAACAAATTAATATCAACACAGCCACAACTTCTCAAAAAACGTTCAAAGATCTTGACGTCAAGACCAATTTTGAGATGGGGGCGTTCGGATTTCAAGAAGGACAGGACGAATCTCAACTCGTATTTTTCTCGATTCGCCCGAAAGCCCACCTGCCTCTTTCAAAAAGTTTTGGAGTGCGTTCGGACCTACAACTCAATCTCACCACAGGCCGCGCCCAAAGTCGTTTTCAAAACCCCAATTTCAATTTCTTCAATATGCGTGAGCTGGTGGCCTACTACGAGCCGTCGACATGGATTAACGTAAAAGCCGGCTCTGTGAACCAAGAGAAATATTTTAACAACCGGATGTTCATCGCTGACCGCTCCTTTCCGGGCGTGGCTGTGGCCTCGGGCTTGAAAAACAAGACGTTCGCGATTCGTCCCAACGTGCAATACGCCATCCCCACATCAACCAGTTTCGAGTCTCAGCGGACTGAAGCCGAACCTCTGCCGAGCTTGCGCTCCGTTGGACTGAAAGCCGAGTGGTCTCCGCGAGAGTGGTTGCATCTCGATGCCAACATCAATCAATTTGAGTTTTCACAACTCCCATCAGTGGTCGCCTTTCAAAGCAATCGACTGGGGAACTCTGTGCTCGGTGTTGATCCGTCGGAGTCATTCTTTCGTTATGGATTTGCGGGGCTTGCACAAGCTTACATTCTAACAACCCGCTACTCGTCTCGGATTCAGCAGGAGTTCCAAATAGGGATCATCGAAAACACTGAAGCGCCTTCCGATCGCCGCCGTTCACAGTGGGTGGGAACTTCCCTTGATATCGACTTTAATGATTTTGCGATCAAGCCCAACTTTGCCAGCTTTTATGCCGAATCAGACTCGACCCCCGCTCTATACAGCGCCTTTGAATACGGAAGAAACAACCGACAGGGTCAGTCGTACGGCCTTGATATTCAATTAAAAAAAATGGGCTGCACAATTAAAGCCGCCTGGGTTCAGGCCGACCTGATCGAAGCCCGCCCGCTGCAAGCCGATCTTGATATTTTCAATCTGTACTTGGAGTTCAACGATGTCGTCCTCTAAAAATCTTTCTTCATTGACTATCACTATAGCGACCCTTGGACTGTTGTTTTTTCAAACATCATGCTTGCGCTCCGCCTCGGACAATCCTGACAGCGCCGGGATTTCAAAAGACGCAACGGGCGACTTTCGAGTGCTGCAAACTTTTGGCGCTTCCATTAACGATGAGCAAAACGAAACATGGACCGTTCCGACCTTAAAGAACTACCAATTTCGAGCCTGTGTGGTCAGTCGTATCACCAACGCCATCTTGCCCATCGGTCAAAAATTTCGCGTGACCCAAGCCGACAAGCCCGACTTTGTTGTTGAAACCGACAAAGACGGCTGCCTGCAATGGAAAGAGGTCGTGCACTTTAACTATTCCGGTGACTCCGTCTACATCGAAAAAACCCGAACCATTGTGGGTGCCGGTACTTATCGCGGACAAGAGACCATTCGTATGGCGATCAACCCCTGGATGGAGTACCGCCAAGAGACAGGTCAAGAAGTGATCGATCTCGATCGCAGTGATCTGGCGGCGAACCGGCTCGTCCCTGAGTCGGAAAGTGACTTGGCTCTTGCCGGGCGCTTTGGTCGCTCTTCGGGTAAAAATCTCCTGATTGAAAATGCTCCCGCCTTTCAGTTGATCCCAAAACAGGACATCGCCGATGGCAAGCGAATGAAAATGATTATTCGTATGAAGCCCTTTATTGAACCCTTAAAAATGAACGGCGACCCGGTTAGGACCTACTTTCGACGTGGGCAGTTTCGGGTCTACGCCCAATTGGTCGCCAACTACCTAGGGCCCGACGCTGAACAACGCCTGATATTAAGCACCGAGCTGCCTTGGCAGGATATCACTATGACCGAGGACGGCCTTCTCACTTTCACGGGTGACATCGACCTAAAAAGACGCGTCAGCATGGGGCAAGTTCAGTTGGCTCTGAAAGTAGAACCGCGAGAAGCACCCTTTCCAATGAACAACTACGAAGGTTTACACAACATCGGATCATTCGATGAGATCTTCGGCGCCAAAGGTGTCGGTCAAGTGGAAGGCTCACTGAGCCGCTCGGCTTTTGACTACTCGTCCTTTGTTGAAGGCGCCAAAAACTTTGACGAGCTAAAAGAGGCGGGCTGGGTCAAGGACTTACCGCCTGTCTATTACTCGCAAATGGAGCCGCGTTTTGTCCGCATAAAGTCGGGTGAGACAGCCACGAAGAGAACGATCATTTATCGGGTGACCACTACGGTCACCGATTCCGTGACCGGTAAACCAGTTATCTTTCAGCCCTTCAAGATTGTTCGCAAAACCGACAAAACAGAGGCTCAGGTGGAATCCGATCACGAAGGACGCATCCGGTGGATGAACGAAATCACGCACCTCTACTACCAACCCGAACAGTATATGTTCCCCGAATTCACCATTTCGCAAGTCGCCTCTCGCGCCCAGCAGCCTTTGACTCTTGCGATCAACCCTTGGGATGAAGGTTGGACCTTCGGAGCCGACGTGCGAGGCAACGAAGCTTGGTACCAAAAAATGAGTGAGGTTGAAGTGCGTGAGCCATTACTTATGGTCGACGCCTTTCGCTACCAAACCATTCGTTTTCGTTACGTCATCGATGAGTTCTTAACCCTCAACGTAAAAAAAGCCGTGGTGATGGCCTTAGACCCTCTGGTGCAACGTTACACCATTATGTCCGGCCGCAAATTCGAACCTCTGCGCGATGGTATTTATCTGGCCAAAATTGCTCTGGTTAAATACTACATCGACCCTTTTCAAAGTGGAACCCACCTGATTCGTGATCCAGAAACCAACGAGCACAGCATTCGACAGGTTCGCGAGGGTGGCGAAGCTCGCAAAGGTGAGTACACTACAGTCATTAAAAAGCTGTTGCGAGTGCAAGCCGGACGAATCACCACCCCAATCGAATTCTCTATGCGTGATCTCAGAATGATGAGTATTCGTTCGAACATTATGGTGCAAATAGAAACCATCGACGAAGAAAAGCTCCTGCGTGACAACATCGTCGAAGGCAAAATAAGAAAGCTGGTCGAAGAGTACACTGAGTTTCAAGCCCGCTCGGCCAACATGACAGAAGCTGAGAAGCAAGCCTACTTTGACGCCAAAATGGCCGAGGTCGAGCAAGGGCATGAAAAGTTTCAAGCCACCCTCGAAAAGGAATTAGAAATCTTGCGCGCTCAACGGGACAGCATTGGTGATCTCCAGTCGAAACGTTTTCAGTTACTCAGTGAGCTTGAAGACAGCGTGGCAGAAGGCCAGGCGGCCGCTAACCGCGCCGAGTATGAAAACATCTTAAACCTCCCACAACGAGAGTTTGATGCCCGCACACAAAAAGCGCGTAGCGAGCTCAGCTCTATGCACGAAAAGATGAGTGAATACTGGCGCGACTGGAACGCCACCGACTGGCTCAACAAAACTTATGTTGAGGATCAAGGGCCGATCCCTTTACACGGTGGCAGCGATATGATCTCTGAGTCTAATGTACACTACGCCGACTACTTAGCCTCGATGCAGGTGTTTTATGAAGATTTCGGGCTTCCTTTTAGCGTCAGCAATGACGACGTTCGCCTGTATCAACGTAACAACTACACCGAAAACCCAGCTGCCCCTTTTGTTGACCTCAACCTCTATCGCAACAAATCTGGGTTGAAAAGACGAACCTTTATCGGTCCTTGCACTCTCGTTGAGAACGACAATATGTCGGAGATGCGCCCGACAGACACCATTGATGAAAAGTACTGCGATCGCATCGACTGTGGTGAAACCCTATACGAGCCCAAAAGTCCACCGGCCGACAACTCTGAGTTTGAAAACTCAGCCCACCACGACTCCCTAAAGCCTTTTGCCAGCATGTTCGTCGACGAAGTCATTGAAATGCATAAAAAAAATGAAGAGCGTTATGAAAATGAGATGGCGGCTCTCTCGCAGCGGGGCCACTTTGTCGAAGCCTTCAACTTGAGCTACGTATCATTAGCTGGCAAGGCTCTGTCGAAATACAAACAGGGTTGCCATTTCGAGGGCGAGATCAGCACCGATTGCTTTGAAGACACTACAGAGAATGTTGTTCCTGCCCAGGACCTCTTCGCCAACTTGAATTCCGGGGACAGCCGAAAGTTGATGGAGAAGTATTTCTTTTTAAACTCCTACGACAAGCTGTTAGAGATCGAAGAAGACGTCGAGCGAGTGAATAGTCTGCAGCCCTTATGGGATCGCTCGGTGGGCTACGGCGGCTGGCTTCTCGGCAAAACTGTTCGAGTCGAAAGTTCTTATGGAAAACAGAACCGAGTCACCGAGGATATTATTTCTTCAAAATACAATGGAACAATTCCCGAGATTTCCCAACAACATGTTAGACAGTGGCTCGCCCACGGCATTGAGTCTGTCGAGCTTTACCAAGCTCTCAAGATCTGCCAGGCTCTGACCAACCAAACGGTCTCCTCCCTCGAGGAACAAGACCTTCTGGCCTCTGATGGCTGGGTGGGACGATCGGGTGCTACGAAAGCGCACGATCAATTACTCACCACTTGTCTAAAAAAATTGACCTACCTCCCCGATCGCGAACAAATTGTGTTTGAAGGTTTTAGTATTGATAGACGCTACAAAATTCTTCGCACCGGAACCTACGAACACCGTGCCGGTAAAAACATGAACATTAATGTTGGGATCGACTTTGGTGTTTCTAGCTACGACGATATCAGTGACGTGGTGTCCGCAGGAGTCAATGGTGTGGCCCTGCTCGGACTGGCTGTCGCTGGTGTCGGTGCGGTTGCCGGCTGGCCCCTTGTCGCAGCCGCTGGTCTGGCGGGCTTTGGTGGTTTTTCCATGTTCTCGGGCAGTGTGAATGAAGCCACGGGCTCAAACATGGCCGTAGCGACGAGTGTAAATGCGGCCACCTTTCTTGTGGTTCAAAAAGCCGAGATGGACATCGAAATTCTTGAACACGAAAAGTGTCTGACCTTACAGTTCACACCCAATTTGATCGAAGACCTTAAGATCAAGCGCATGGGACTTCGAAAGAATGTGAAACCGAAAGACCCAAGGTTCGTAAAAGCTCTCACCCGCGGCTATATGGTTTGTGATGGAGAAATTCATACCGCCCCCGAGAAAATTCGTGAGAACTACTACTACGTCACCCAACATTTTACCGCCGGGGACATGCTCGACGACGTGAACCTACTGAACCACGTTTGGCTGTTGTCGCTACGGGGACAACGGGACTTCAACACATTCATCAGCACGATGAAGGCTAAAAAGATTAATCAGGATGGTGAAGTAATCCCCGACAGGAATGTCTATGATTATTCACTCTGGCGACTGGGTAAAATCTACGACCAGGTGATCCCGACCTTTCCGGGAATGTACGCGGTTCCGAACTAACGGTAGTCGTGCATATAATCAATTTGCTCAGGAATCCAAGGTTCCATTTCGCCTTCGACACCAAAGATGCGATCGCCCACCTGGGACTCGACCCGACCGGGTGCGATCGAAGGCTTGTAGTCGGGGGTGATAATCTCACCCGCTTGCAAAATCGGCAAAATTCTCTCTAAGGTTTCTTGAGCTAAAATCCGCCGACGGACCAGGTCGTCCAGCGAACGCTGCAGTTCATCCCTGGTGAACCCAAAATTGGTATGAAGATCTTGCGCCACCTTCAAAACATGGGTCTCTAGCAAGCGGCTGTCCTGAAACAAGTCTAAGCTGGTTTGAAACGAGTTGTAGGTTGGAACGATTCGGCGGCCAAATTTTAAGTAGTACTCCGGGTCGGTATCCACCGCCAGGTTGATGTACACCTTCTCTACCGGGTCATGCTCAAGACACTGATCTTGCAAATCAAGAATGGTATCCAGTTGCGCACGGGTCACGCCAAAGTGCTTGAGCAATTTTACCAGCTCGGCCTCCGGCCAGCGCCGAGAGCAGATGTCGGAGTACAGAGAGTAAATGGTCGCATCGGTTTCGCTATCGTCTCCCCATAACACTTGGGTGATCTCGTTTGAAAACTTGCAGCGCAATTGCATTAGGGCCTGCACTTTGAATCCCACCTGCTGCGTCAGGCGTCGCCAACGGCTGGGGTGGAGGTTTCGTAAGTTGTCTTTAAAGAAAATCCCCTCCGGGACAATCTCATCGATTTCTAATTTCTCTTTAATCTTCACTTCCATTTGAGGCGGCGAAGCCGTAATAAAAAACAGGGGAAAGTGCTCATCCCCATGCTGAACCATCCAGTTCTCTTTGACCGAAGCCACCAAGATTGCTGTCCCAGGAACATTGCGTTTTTGGAAAGATTTTTCAAAAATGGTTCGTATTAATTCACTGGGAGTGTGCCAAGAGGTGTCCAAGTAGGTCTTGTCGAGATCCCAAACATAGATTTCAGAAGGATCACCTTTGGTAACGGCACCGTAGGGGAAATAAACCACATCTCCCAGCTTTTCTGATCTTAATTTCCAATGCTCCATAAACGCCTCAAATCCTCCATTATCCTAACTTTGTATCCTTAGAAACGCCATTGCCGCCCCCCGTTTGACATGGTATGCCCTAAGCGTGTTTTTCGCTGACAAATCAGACCTTATTTCACTGAACTTCGCCCCTCGCAGCCACTGCTTTAGCCAAGCGCGGGTCGAGTGGAACGACATCGTTCTGAACTCGCAGGTTTGCGAGTCCAAAGCTCTTGTCGACCTGAGTGCCGAGGAGCCGTCTGACGTCTTATTTGATGTTTTTGGGGATTTAAGCTTTGTGGAAATCGCGGAGCTGTACGCCGCTTGCACGAAGATCTCAGGGTTTATCCAGAAAATATCGTGGCCGCTCTTCTGTCAGCGCCAAGACATGCAGTGGAACGAGAAGACAGAACAGCTGTGCGAGGCTGTGGCTCAACTACCACCGAAGTTTTTGGCCTGGGCCCATAAAAAGCAAGCCTCGCCTCGCGATCTTCAGCCCCTGATGGCGATCAAAGACCTCGCAGTGGTCTCTCCTCTCCTTGAGCACTTTGAGTCACAAGCTCCCAGTCGCAGCCAAGGGAAAATGATTATAGATCTTTTGGTTGATTTGACTCTCAGTAACCATGATCAGACCTCTCTTGAACCCGACAAACAATCCGCATGGTATGACAAGCTCTACAAAATGCGAAACCCGATGACCGTGGCCCGTGATAAGACCCTCCGGGAGGATGAGCAATGGCCACAATACGTTCAAATTCACAATCAGCGGCAAGGGGATCGTATTGTTAAAAAAATGCAAATCCTCTATTCTGACAATAAAGACCTTTCAAAAAAACTAGGCCGACTCAGCGAGATGGAACATCTCTAAATGAAAAACCTCTGGCAAAAAAAGTTCGAGAAAGTTTTGATTGACGACAAGGTGAAGGACTCACCAACGGCGCTACGCTTTTTAGAAGTTTTCGGTGAACAAGTCGAAATTATTGAAGGTGAACCCAAAGACATTCAAAAAAAAGAACTGTCGGCCGGGCAGTTCACCCAAAGTAAAAAACAACTTTATCTCACTGAATTTAAGGGACAGTTTTTTAAGAAGTGCCCTGGCTTTCATAAAGGCTTGGCTTGTTGCAATTATTTTGTTCTTAATCTCGGGTTTCAATGTGACATGGACTGCTCCTATTGCTACCTCCAGTCTTTTTTGAACTCAAACTATATGACGGTTTACACCAACATCGAGGACGCACTTGCTGAGCTGGCTTCCTTCGAATCTTTAAAAGACCAACCCGTACGAGTGGGCACCGGTGAAGTGATTGACAGTTTAAGCCTGGACCCAATCACCCTGTACTCTCGAACTCTGATCGATTTTTTCAAAGACTATCCCCAATGGAAACTCGAATTCAAAACCAAGTCGGCTCTGGTTGATCAGTTCTTGGACTGTGAACATAACGGCAACACCATTGTCAGTTGGTCGATAAACCCGCCGGCGGTTATCGACAACGAAGAGCATGGTACGGCAACATTCCACGAACGCCTGGCAGCGGCGGAACGTTGTCGCGATAAAGGTTTTCAAATCTCTTTTCATATTGACCCCATGATCTGGCATCCCAATTGGCAAGACAGCTATGCCCTTTTGGTCGATGAAATCTGCCAGCGGTTTTCGCCACAAGAAGTTCCCACACTTTCTGTGGGCACTTTGCGATTTCAGCCTGAGCAGAAAAATATGATGCGTGAGCGTTTCGCCATGGACAGCTTTGTTAACCAAGCCGAAACCTTTAAAGGCAAAGACGGCAAGCTGCGCTACTCTTACGATCTTCGTAAAGAGATGTACGACTTTGTTCTCACCCGGTTTAAAAATCACAGCCCGGCTTGGCGTATTTTTATGTGCATGGAAAGCCCTGAGACCTGGGTCGATACTTTTGGCCACACTCCCCACCACGAAAAGCCCTTAAAAGAGCTCTTTCAACCCATCCGCTAGCCCAAAGTCAGCGAGAGCGCCCAAAAGCTGTCTCAATTTGATATTTTCTCAATCAAAATAAACTCTTACCCCGATTTTTCCGATAAGTTTTGATACAATAAGAAGCATTCTTAGGGGGATTATTGTGAAAAAAATCGGGTTCTTGACTGTCTTTTTGATGGGGATGAGTGTCACCATGGTTTTTCAAAACTGTGGCGGTAGCACTTTAAAAGCAACCAGCTCTGACAATGGTGGACTACCAGTGCAAGTCTTTAACGGCGACGACGTCGATAATGGAGACTCTGGCGACGATGACAATAATGGTGGCGACAACGGTGGCGGCGATCCCGGCGTTGGCGGAAACTTTAGCTTCAACCTCGCGATCGGGGACAACATCTTCTACAAAGTCGGAGGAGGTAACTCTTTAAACCTGGCCACCTCGCGGATTCTCGCCAAGCTTTACGACACCTATTTTGAAACCCACATTTATGAAGAAGCCGGTGTCTCCTTTCAAGCCGACTTGCCGACCGATTACTGTGAAAACTCAGCCCTCCCCCACTGCGCCCATATGCAAAGCGATGCTTGTGTCGGTTACGGATGTTTCAAGCCCGATCAGCCCGTGCGTTGCCATTGGCAAAAACGAATGAGCAAGGCCCTTGAGAACAACTCTTTGGCGGCTCTTAGCAGCTTACGCTTTCTCAATCGTCAGGTATCCAGTGATGACCCTATGATCGCTGACTGTAATTCTCCTCTTCTCTTCTTTTATAAAGAGAACAGCAGCTTGGAGCTCTCATTAGCACCTCGCGCATGTGTTGACGATGGTCAGTATTACGCCACCGACGAATCGAAGGGCGGTGTTATGGCTATCTTTAACAATGAGCAAGATTCCGTTGCCCAAAAGATGAGTAACGATGGGGGCGAGGAGTTTTGCAACTCCTACTCATCTTACGCGTGGAATACTTCAAAGTGGAGCTACCAAGCCGGATCTGGAATGGGTACATTCGAAAGTTCATTTAGCTACCAAGTACAATACGAAAACCAACGAGTGAACATGCGTTGGAAAGAGGCTGGAGATCCAACATTCTATTGCGCCACCGAGGTTCCCGTGCAGCCCACTGAGTTGGATGTGTTTTTTCCAGCATCAGGACTTCAATACGAGATAGTTCGCACCGGCGCACTGTTAGCAGATGCTAATACGGCTGAGATCACCTACGAAGACCCAGTCGATGGTGGAAGTGTCTGGAGATTGATGCTTAGCCGTGCCACCGCACACACTGTTGGTGGAGGTGCTGTGGTAGATTCTAGCCAAGCCAGCGCCATCAATCAAACGATTCGTGAGGTTCTCGTCAACCGCGCCCGAATCAGCGGCATGGCCGCGGAGTGCCCTCAGTAACTAAGCGTCTTCTGCGGGAAAAGCGATCCAGCTTTCCGATCGAGGAAAGTCTTTGGGTTTTGGTTCACAAAGCCCACGGTACTTCAGGTACGCCGTATAAGCACATATGAATGAGTCGAAGGCAAAAGCGTCTTTGACCATCAATTTAAAATCGCGATGATAAATAAAGCTCAAGCCCTCTTCACTCCACTGGTCCAAAAAAGTCTGGCGAATGGCCGGGCCGCGAGCCAACTGTTTATATAGGAGTAAATGATTTTTCCGCAACCCCATGTTCAGGCCCAGTCGCCAGACACTGAGCCGCGGCAAGACCTCGATCAAGCGCCCTTGTTTGATCCGTCGCTTTAAGTAAAGGCCTCGAGCACTTAAGGGCGCACGATTGCTTCCAAAAGCGTGATCCGGTGCGAGCTCGGGCCCTAGTTCATGCTGAATGTATTGCTCCACACAGCGTTCTGTATAAGGGGTAAAAATCTTGTTTGGTCTTTTCGAGGGTGCTTTTTTTCGATGAAGCTTCCACATCCATTTGATTTCGGGCTCCGTGCACTTTTCGTGGCCCGGACACTTCAAACGACAACGCAAACACTTCGGCATACCCAGAGGGGCATCCATGCCGATCGTGTGCAACTGTGGTCCATGTTTATCTAATATCTTAATGATCTGAGAATCGGCTGAGATTTTCTGGGTTTCTTCGATGCCGTCGTGAAGTTCTGACAAAAATAATTTTTTTTCTTTCACATAGTATTCAAGGATTGTCAGACTGGTTTTGCGGCCCTTGCCACCGCCGAGAGTCAGGCCGGCGAATTTGATAACTTTAAACGGCTTCTTTGACGAACTCATACGAGCTCGACATCCAGATGTTGAAAGCCCGCTTCAGAACAAGCTTCAATCACCCCTTGGCGATTCTCTGGAGACGACCACACGAAGACGCAACCGCCACCACCAGCACCACAGATATTGATGGCATCACCACCGTTGGCAAAAGCGATCTCCGCTAGCTTTTCAATCTCTGGTGAAGAAAAGCTTTCGGCTAAATCCATGCGCGCTTCAAATTCACGTTGAAAAAGCGCCGGCAATTGTGACCAATCTTTATCGAGCACCACTTTTTTTGTTTCGTCCGCCACCTCGCGAATTTTCTGCAAAGCGGTTTGAGTTTTGGGGTCACCCTCGACAAATTTTTTAATCACTTGCCAATTATTGATCCCTGAATGATGAGATTTGCCGGTAAAAAATACGGAAATATTTTGATTGATATCGAGATCTTCAACCGACAGGGTCTCCACTTTCGGCCAACCACTGCGATACTCGATAATATTAAACCCACCTCTGAGGGGCGGAAAATAGTCTTGCGTCCCCGTGGGCATTTTTAGAATTTTGGCCTCAATACCCGAACAGATCCGAACGATTTCATAATCATCCATCGCAACATCATGGATCTGACAAAACGCTTTAAACATAGATATGGACAGACTGGAGCTTCCACCGAGCCCGCCCCCCATGGGACTGTCGCTCTGGGCTGACAAATTGAAACCAGACTGGGGCTTCCAGTAATCAATGTGTTCTCGAAAAAACTGAAAGTCAGGCTTTTCACACCTCAGGCATTCTTCAAGGTCATTGAACTCGTAGGTCTGCCCAGTTTCTCGTGAATGCACCATGATTTGCTCATCATCACGCAGCGATAGACGACAGGTTGTGAAAATGTTGATGGCAACGTTGATCGTCGTAACCGGGCTCATCAAAGCGTTTATGGGCCAGCAATCAAGGGTTCCGCCAGCAAAATCAATCCGAGTGGGAGACTGCACGAGCACTTCATTTTTTATCATTTTCAACAACCTTTGCTACTTCATGATCCAATGATTTTAGCGAATAAGGGTCGACCTCGGCAAAAACATTCAGGCTTGGAACAAACAATTTTGTGCCCTTTTCGTTAAAAACAAATCTTATGTTACCCTTGTCCGTGCGGATCTCAAGCTCTTGAGCCGATTCGAAGTCCTTGCGATGGTCGAATTTGATGTTTTTTAAGGGGAACTCTCGTAGCTTACTAAAAAACCAGAGCCATTGTGCCTTGGGAGTCTCCAAAGTCTTTCCCTTGAATTGGACGGCCATTTTTGTCCCCTTGGAGGGGGAGAGGTGCCAAACCTGCTTTCCTGCTCTTTTGAGCTGCACCGTTTTGACCAAGTTTCCGGGAATCGGCAGGAAAGGGTGATAAAAGCGTTCCAAGGGATAATACAGAAATTGCCCCCAAACATTGTGAACAACGGACACTTTCTGAGAGTCTTCATCGAGGACATAGATATGTTCACCCGGCGCACTCTTGGTGCCCACGCGCAAACGACTGTTCAGTCCGTTACCATACTTTAGAGACAAAAACGCTTTACCTGGAGTGAGACCAAAAAAGTCGTCTTTAAAAGCGAACGAATTTTTAATATTGGACTCACGCATAATCTGTAGTCCCTTTTCAATATACTCTTGGTTTCCTAAATAATGTTGCGGTGCCATAACCCACCAAAAATCGTCTTTCTTTGCAAGGCGCACCTCTTGGTCACCATTGGTGATGGTGATTTCTGAAACTTCCACTGACTCAGGCTGTAAAAGAGACGTGACAACCTTGGTTTTGTTCAACGACTCTGGCTGAATGATCTGAAAGTAGGAATAGGCCCCTAAAATAACAAGAACCGCTGCAAAGATAACAACCTTCTTCAAAACAGCTTCCTAAGTTTGAAGAACAGGGCCACTAAGAAAAATAAAACACACATCGGCAGAACGAAAAATAAGAAATACAGATTCAACTGCGTTTGGGTCAGAATCAGGTAAGTGGTCTCAGGCACCGGTGACTGCATCTTCAGAAGGTCTTCGTCTTTCGATAGAAAAGTCACCAGACTCAAAATAAAGTCGAAATTCCCAGGGCGTGAAAAAAACTGATTGGTCATAAAATCACTATCGGCAACCGTAGCCACTCGAAAGTAATTATTGCCCTCATTAAGACCCTCTGACAAAAGGGCCGCAAACAATGAATGACTTTTAACGACAGAGCTCGCGGGATCGATATCAGATCGAGCGACCGAATTTGGCAAATGCTCCAGTACCGGACTGACCTTGACCCCCTCTTGTTCTAACACCTGAAGAGACGAAGATATAAACAAAGCAGGGTTCAGTCCTGGAGCCAACCCCAGGGCCACCTCATGGGAAGATTGCCCCGCATGGGTGAGTACCAAAAGATTGGACTGGCTGGCTTGAGCTTCAGGGGTGAACAGAAACACGTCTTGCGCCTCGACTCCGAAAGACTTTAAAAGTGGACCCAGCCCATGGTCCTCCCCCGGATCGATAGCAACAAGTAAGGCGCCGCCCGCTAAGATGTAGTCTCTGATTTTCGATTGATCGGCCTCAGACACCCGCACTCGCGGGCCGGCCATGACCAAGATGGCAATATCCTCAGGGACAGAATCAAAGTTAGTCAGACTAGCTATCTCATAGTGCAGTCGTTCAAGCTGCTCTTTCATTCCTTTTAATCCAAAGGTGGAGTTGTCCTCGATTTTTCGCTCGTCGTGAGATTGCAGAAAGTAAATCCTCTTCGCCTCTTTGCTCACTTTTAAAATTCCATTGGTGATCGAGGCTTCATCGAGCCCCGACAGCCTCTGGATCCGGCCCCTGTGTTCGATAAAAAGAGAAGATTCTTCATCACCCACCTTAAATTTCTCAGCAAGGTCAGGGCGTTGAAAAATCGAATAACTTTGAAAGTGAAGCTTTGAGCTTAGTGCTAGGTAGGGCTCGAGGGCCGCACGAACCTGGGGCTCGAATCCCCGAACCTTGGAGTTGCCCACGTGGAAGTAGTAAAAATAAAGGGGTTCCGGCAGGGCCTTTACCAGAGCCTGGCTCAACTCGGACAAACTATGAATTTTATTGTCAGTGATATCCACTGTGAGATTTTTTTTATAGAAAATAAAGTTCACAAAAAAGACCACCGCAAAACTAGCGAGGAGCAAAAGGAGGCTCTTGCCCAAAAACCGCAAGGACTCCGACTTCAGCAAAGATCTTAAGAACTGAAGATTGATCGCCAGAGCAAAAAGCAAGAAGAACAAGCCAAACCAAAAGCCCACGGAGATAAAAGGGATCCAGCCACTCAGAGCTAATTTAAAGCCCAAGGTGAACAGAAAACATAGTAACGATAAGATGAGGGATAGTTTACCTAAGGCATTCATCTATCGCCACCTGTGGTATTCAACCACCCGTTCGGTCATCAGACCAAAGAGGCCGGAAAGACTAAGCAAGTACACAATAGACGAAAAACTGAAGATCCCTTTGCGGAACGTCGCAAAGTGCTGGTCAATCGCTAAAAAACCAAACAACTCTTGAAAAATCAATGAATCCGTCAATTCTCTGCCAACACCCATCAACAATAGACAGATATTGAACATCAGAGACAACACCACACAAACAATCAAGGATTCTGTTAGCGAGGAAGCCAGTAAGCCCGCTGACATATAAACACACAAAACAACAAACACACCAAAATAGCTATAGAGAAACAGCTTGATCGGTAGACTCATAAAAGTCAGCAGCGACAGTGGAAAAATGGCCGATATAAAGAGAAGAAAAAATATGAGCGAAGCACCGACCAACCATTTCGCAAAGACAATCTGCCAAGACGTGATCGGGCTGGTCAGAAGAACCGGAAACGTGTTTAACTTTTTTTCTTCGGCAAAAAAACGAATACTTAAAGCAGCAATGATAAAGACCAGAATATAGTGAACAATCACAATATAGGACGACACCAGATGCTGATGAATATTGAGCCCTCCCTGCTGAACCTGGGTCGACAATTGGTAAGACTTCTGCACGAAAGCATAAAGCTCAAAAGAGAAAAACAATCCCCAAAGGCAACAACATATCCCCGTTAATAGATAAAACATGGAGTTGGTGAACAATGCCGTGAGATCTTTTTTTAATATGGCCAGTATAGGACTCATCATCGGGTCACCTCAATAAAGACATCCTCGAGGGAGCGTCCGCCGGTCTTGAGTTCCTGAAGAGTGCCTTGAATTTTCACTTCCCCTTTATCTAAAATGACTACGTCATCACAGATTTGCTCGACCTCCGAAAGCACATGGGTCGACAAGACTATCACGTGATCTTTTTTTAAGCCTTTTATGATATTGCGCAGCTCAACCACTTGATGGGGGTCAAGACCCACCGACGGCTCATCGAGGATCAGAATCGAGGGCTCACCGATCAAAGTTTGCCCAATCCCCACCCGCTGCTTAAAGCCCTTCGATAAAACACGGATGGGCTTGAAAGCGACTTCCTGCAAACTCATCTTTTCAATGGCCTGATCTATTTGACGGCTGCGTTGGCTTGAGTCCACCGATTTAATACCGCAGACGAAGTCAAAAAAATCCACCACTTTGAGCTCTTCATACAGAGGCGGGGTCTCTGGTAGATAGCCAATCCTGCGCTTGGCTTCGATGGGATGGGTCAAAATATCGTAGCCATCAATAAGCACCTGGCCCTCTGATGAACAAAGAAGGCCCGTCATTATTTTCATGGTGGTTGACTTACCAGCTCCGTTGGGGCCGAGAAGTCCCAAGAGCCTATTGTCTTCGACCGACCACGTGGTGTTTTTTACAGCCCAGTGTTTACCAAACCGTTTGCTTAATGATTTCACTTCAATCATTTTTCTATCCTGACAGTTATTACCTTTTCATGGGAATAGGTCACTTGTCCAGACTTTGCCCCCTTGATGGGACGCACATAGCGACATTCCGTATAGAGAACCTCAAACAGACCTGAGGCACTCTGAGGCAGCGATTGGCGAACCACGGCTCGCCCGGCCTCTTGCAAACTTTTATTACTGACTTTTGCGCTTTTATTTCTCTCGAGAATACCGTAGGCGCCAGGATAATCCTTAATGTGCAACCAAAGGTACCAGGGCTTGGCTTTGCGTAACAGTTTTAGATTATCAGCACCAGACTTGCCCACGTAAACTTTGCCTTCGGCCAACTGATGGGTCTTTCCCTTGAGGTCGGCCTGAGCAAGCAGGTTTGCCGCCTGAGGTTTCTTTGGAACGGATCTTTTAGGAGAGGATTCAAGATCTTCAATTTCTTTTTTCAAATCTGAAACTCTTTGCTCGGTGCCCGCCCTCTTTAGGGTGTTCTTTTTAGAATGTTGAAAGCAGTTTTCCACATTCCACGACAAGCTCTGCTGAGAGTCCAACAAATCGACGAACTCGCTCGGTGGGTCCTCTAAACTTTGCTGAGTCTTTAGCCACTCCCCACAACGTCGCCAGCGGTCGTCGTCGAGCTCAGACAATTTGGCTTGCATTTTTTTAAGACCCTGTCTTTTTTTCTTTAAAGCCTTTTGCTGATCCACCGGGGCACTCGCGCTCGAACTGCTGTTTTGCTCGCGCCATGCCTGCTCAAAGAACTCTGAGTCTCGAAGGCTGCGCTCATTGGCACTCCAGTCCGCTGTATTTGGCTTAGCGGCCAAGGGTTTGGGCTTAAAAGCACTGACTTTTTTATCACCATATTGAACTTCGATGTTCACGCGCCCTGTGACCAATGAAAAATGCAGCTGACAAGGATCGTCGGCTGTAAACTCCAGAGTGACGACTCTCCCAAGCTCAGTCAATCGCTGTATCCGAGAGAGCGAGCGACCCATAAAATGGGTTTTCAAAAAAAGCCCCACAGGCTTTTTCATCGTCTTTTGTAAGAAGATTCGATTGTCTGTCAAGAACAGGTAAGGCACTCCGGGTTTCATCGAGAAGGTCAACCAAGTGCAACGGCCCTCCCGCTTGAGTTGCAGTTGCAAGGCCTTTTCACTGTAAACAATCTGGGTGAGCTCCGCACCCAACAACGATTGATGCTGCTGGATGACGGCATCGATTTCTGGCTCGGTCATGGTCTTCATCCGAACATCTTCCCACACCCCACGGGGTTCTGCAAAAGCCTGGACACAAAAAAAGGCAGACTCATCGAGCCTGCCTTGGAGAGATTTATCTATCGGTCACTACTTATTGAGGGCCATAAAATGGAAAATCAGATCCGTCTTCATTTTGGTCTTCAGTGAAAAGAGACTCATCAAGGCCTCCGGCGTTTTCGTTTTGACCAGGTGGGACCCAAGGGCCGAGGTTGGAGTTACTGCTATTTCCAGAGAGACCTTCGCCAGCCAAACGCTCGGCATCGGCTTCGCGACAAGTTCGCTCCATAAAGGCCACTGTTTGTGTCGAGTAAAAGTGAGCAGCTTGGCTTGGACGACTGATGTATTCCATGGTGTAGCCATTACCAATCTGAGAGGTCAACTGACCCCGAAGACCGTAGTGCACAATGGCGCTACCACTATCGGAATGGGGACCACTAAGGGCTCGCTCAACGGTGACGACCATCTCGTCACACTCAGAGTCAGAGCAAGTGAGATAAAACTGGTAGCTCGAAGCTCCACCCAGTGAAACGGTACCTCCGCTGATCATACCGTCGAGATCTACTGTGCGATCGATTTCAATTTTGTTTTCACAACTCAAAAGAGCGGTGACAGTGACAGTCGTTCCGCGAGCCACTCCGCCAGGTGATTGACTGTGAGTCAGAACGGCGCCAATGGATTTTATGCTTGCAGCCAGATCAACAACAGCCGAGGGGTTGGGGGAAGCCACCCGCTGCGAGTCAAACTGCTCAGCAATCTCTTGATCTATACTTGTCTCGGTGTCTCCCGCAGGGAGGTCTTCGAGAGGACGTTCGATGATAGGGCCACCACCGTCTCCGCCTCCGCCCTGGGAGCTAAGTTCTACTGCCTTAAAACCTTCACCACATGCGGTGAGCATTCCTAAAGACAAGACCGCTAAAATGGCCATTGTGATTTTTATCTTAATCATTATATCTCTCCTTCATAAATAGTATCCACAACTATAGGTGCAACGAGAGTACCAATTTGAGACAAAGAAAAGTGAGTGATTTCAGTCAGTTCGACAGGCGGCCACAATGGCAATGGTCCACGAAGCCCTTTTTCGTCAGCCAAACCTCAAGCTTTAGACACCCTGTAGAGACTTAAGAAGTAGAGAAATTAGGGACATCGCTGACAGATCTAAGATATGTCATTGGAGTTATTAGTGAATACTTATTGGTATGGAGACTCAAGAAATAGAGGCTTAAACAAAACTACACTCGGGGGCCTTTTAGAAAAGCCTGCCTCAAAAAAGTGACACAGACTCAAGACTCAGTCCCTCTGAGTTCTTGGAACCCCACTCCGGGATTGCCCATATTAGACTGAGCGACGGCACCTTTACAAAAAAGTCAGTCGGATTCAAACGACAAAGGAACTCAGTAAAGTCGAATTTGTCACAAACAGAGGTAAGCCATGCCTCGAACCGATGTTCCCATGGCACCCGACTGACGGATCTGAACATAATTGGCGCCCTTGCCGGCAGCATCGAGCTTGAGATTCTCCAAAGCCTCTTCAAATGTTCCTTTGGCGGAATCATTGCGTCCTTCGACAGCACCGAGCTCACGGCAATCGTCATCCGCGGGGTCTCGACTGGCTTCGACGTTCTTCGATTCAGGCTTCACCGGCGGAGCACTGGAGCAAGCCATAAGGGTCAAAGGCAACAACCACATTAAGAACTTGGATTTCATAAAACCTCCCAAAGATAAAAAAACTATTACCGCACGCCTGGCTTTAAAAAGCAATTTGGATCTCTAACGGAAACGCTACCTTGCACTTGAAAACTCGACGGCCAAAATCAACGACTCAGCGGAAGAACCCCACTGAGCAACCTAGCCACAACCCCTACCAGCAACCCCTACCAGCAACCCCTACCAGCAACCCCTACCAGCAACCCCTACCAGCAACCCCTACCAGCAAACCCTACCAGCAAACCCTACCAGCAAACCCTACCAGCAAACCCTACCAGCAAACCCTACCAGCAAACCCTACCAGCAAACCCTACCAGCAAACCCTACCAGCAAACCCTACCAGTAAACCCTACCAGTAAACCCTACCAGTAAACCCTACCAGTAAACCCTACCGCTAAATCCCATTGATCAATCTATCTAGAAACCTTAAGTCAAATTCTCACCAAGGTAACCATGGAAAATTCTAAACCAGAAGACCTATTAATGGGTCTTCGACTTTGGTACTCCTTAAAGGCTACAAAGAGAAGTGGCTTGAACGAGCTATTAATATTTCGGTTTTACTTAATGCGGTAATGAATCCAACGGCAATCCACACCACCGTTATCAATCGGGTAGCGCTTTTCGGCTTTCAAACGCAAAAACTGCGTCCACTTTGGATCGCCAGAGAGCATCCAAACATGCCAGCCCGAGAAATTCTTTTTCAAGTTGTGGGCCCAGTCTTTGTAAAGCTCTTCTAAAAAGAACTCGTCTCCCAGCCGAACACCATAGGGAGGGTTGGTCACAATCATACCGTCGGCCACGGGCGGCTCGAGCGTGACCGCATTGGCTTTTTTGAATTCGATAAGGTGCCCCACCCCAGCCTCTTCAGCGTTGGCGGTGGCGGCCTTCAAGTTCAAACCCACTTTATCAAAGCCATAAAGCTTAATATCGGGACCCTCTGCTTCTTCGGCCAATACTTTTTCAATCTCATCGTCAAAAAGCTCCGGTGGTACGTGCTCAAAGTGTTGAAAAGAAAACTTTTTATGAAAAGTTCCAGGACTCACCGACTTCAGCATCAGCGCCGCTTCAATCAAAAGAGTTCCGGAACCACACATGGGGTCCACTAAGGGCGTTTTCATGTCCCAACCGCTAAGTCTTAAAAGTCCAGCGGCCACATGCTCCCGCATGGGAGCCTCTACGGTTTCCCCTCGATAGCCGCGCTGGCTGAGTGAGTGTCCCGAGGTGTCTACAGACAATCGGTACTCATTTTTAGAGCCAAAAATAAAAAAGCGAACGTTGGGCAATTTTTTATCAACACTCGGCCGCACACCAAACTTATCGTTGAATTGATCGGCAATAACGTCTTTGACCTTCATTGCTAATATGCGTTGGTCAGTGATGGCGCAGTCATTGAGTTTGGCCTTAATCGAAAAGGTCATTTTAGGGGTTAGGTAGCGGGTAAAGTCATGTTTTTTGACGTTGTCGTAGAGCTCTTCAACTTTATAAGCAGGGAAATCCAAAATCGGTAAAGAGATTCGAGTGGCGATACGGGACCTCAAATTGGCTTTCGCACAATCCGCCCAGGGCCCCTCAAACGAGCAGCCTTGTTTGTCCACTTTACCAACCTTTAGATCAAAGCTTTTGAGTTCGTCGGCCAAGGCCTCGCTGAGTCCTCTTGAGGTTGAGGCATAAAATACAGGCATAAGGCTCCTACGCTCAAAAGCGTCGTTGTATCAAATCACCGCCGCTACATAGTCTTGCATTACAAGATCTGGTAACTGGGGCCCCCACCAGCTTCAGGCAGAGTCCAATCGATATTATTGAATGGGCATTTGATATCACAGGTCTGACAATGAATGCAGTTGGTGTAGTTAATCTGTAACTTTTTCTTATCTTGCTGGGTCTCATCGTCGATCATTTCGTACACATTGGCCGGGCAAAAGTGATTACAGGGCGAATTGTACTTGGGATGACACACATCCTGACAAATACTGCCATCCTGGAGCTTGAGGTGATTCGGAGAGTCCTCATCGTGCATGGTTCCGGTCATGTAGACGCTACTGAGTTTGTCAAAAAACAGCTTGTTGTCAGGCTCCGGCAGTTGATTTTTTTTATGATCAAGGCCCTCAGCTCCCCAAACATCCAGCACCGGCAAGGTGGTCTCATAATCCTTGTGTTCAATGGGTAAGTTGTCAGAAAAGGCCCGGCCACCGAACATCTCTTGTAAAGCGATCTCCGGAGCGGAAAAAAAGATCCCCTTTGAAATGGTTTGGTGAAAGTTACGGGTTTGCCACAGCTCTTCTTTGACAAAAGAGTTTTGAATTTTCTGATCGTAAGAGGCCAATAGCTTTTCAGAAAAGTCTCCAGCCACCACGGCCTCAAAGGCGGTCTCACCCGCTAGGCTCCCCGACTTCATGGCCAAGTGCACGCCCTTCAATTTTTTAACATCCACCATGCTAGCGGCGTCTCCGCTAACTAGCATACCGTCACTGTACAGCTTCGGCATGGAGTACCAACCACCAGCCGGCAAGGTCTTACCACCATAAGCAATCACCTGACCACCGGCCAACTTTTCTTGAAAGAAGGGATGGGTTTTTAGACGTTGCAATTCACGATGGGGATCAAGCAAAGGATCGGCAGTGTCGAGATAAACACAAAGCCCTACAATCACCTGATCGTCCGGAAGTCCGTAAATAAAGGTACCCCCCACTCCTTTGCTGAGAGGGAAGCCGGCCGTGTGTATCACCTCGCCTGTAACTCCCCGGCCTTTCGGCAGCTGGATCACCTCTTTAACTCCAAGTTCAAAGACCTCTGGATTTTTACCTTTGCGAAGATCAAGTTTTTCACAAACACGTTTGAAAAGGGGGCTACGGGTGCCGTCGGCAAAAATTGTGACGCCGGCTTTGATAATCATACCGGGCTCGAAGTTCTCTTTGGGATTGCCGTCTTTATCTAAGCCGCGATCACCCGTCTGCACGCCGATGACTTTGTCGCCATCGTAGAGCGCTTTAACAGCAGAGAAGCCAGCAAACACGTTCACACCCATGGCCTCAGCCTGTTCAGCAAGCCAGCGGTTCATTTTAGAAATCGAAATGATTTTATTGCCATGGTTTTGAAAGGGCGGCGGTAGAATAGGGGCCTTTACCTTAAAATCTTCGCCCAGGTAATAAACGGCCTCTTCGGTCACTTCACTTTCGATGGGGCAGCCTTTTTCAGCGTAATCAGGGATCAAGTCGTTAAGGGCCGAGGGGTTCATGACCGCTCCTGACAATGAGTGCGCCCCCACTTCGGCTGCTTTTTCTAAAACCACCACCATGGGTTCAATAACATTGTCTGGATTTTTCGAATTGTGCGCTTCCACCATTTGTTGAAAGCGGATGGCTGCCGAGAGACCTGCCGATCCTCCACCGACGATGACAACATCAACTTCCATTTCTTCTCTTTGAATCGAACTCTCCATGCTTCACCCCTTCTGATCTGAATGGTGAAAACATATTGAAAATATTGGAATATTTCAAGGCTCAAGTCGCTATGACAAGGCGGGGGCGTCGCCTACTGAGCGGACTCTTTTTTGTTCCGTTCCCGTTCCTCAATTTCATTGAGGGCTCGTAAACTCATAGTGCTATGGGAAAGCCACGGGTAACTGTAGGGAATCTCTTTGACCACGGACAGCTGACCCTGCCACTCCGAGTCTGGGGAACTGTCATCGCCGTGTAGGCGTGCCACGTTGCGCTCGTATTTACGCGTCGGAAAAACCGGCTCTTCTAATGAAAGCCCTGCAAAATACTGATCTTCGATCACCGCGTGATCAGAACTTGAGCTCACCTCGCGGTCGGCGCCAACTTCAGCAAAGGCTCCCGTGAATACGAAAAGAATCATGGTAAAAAAGACGGACTTAAAAATCATTTTTGCACGAGCTCCATTTTGTAATGACGGTGATCTTTCACCGGAATAGCCTTGCGGTATTCATTTATTTTAGCACGATCTAACACAATAGTTATCGGCTCATGTTCGTAAACATTAGAGTCCAAAAAATCACGATAGTTCGCTGTTTCGGCCTCGATCCGCCCCCATGGGCTAATGGCGAGACTTTGGCCCCAACTTTTACGGAGTTTCTCTAGCTTTAAGTCTCTGTGATAGCCCACCTGGGCCGGTGCAAAGACATAGGCCTGACACTCGATGGCTCTGGCTTGCAAAAGGGGCTTCCAATGGATTTCACCGGTTTTAGTGGTGAAGGCCGCCGGCACGATAAAGGCGTCGACGTTTTCGGTTTCCATATAATTCACAAAGATTTCTGGAAACCGCAGGTCATAACAGATGCAGGTGGCGAACTTCCAGCCGTCGACCTCAAAAACCGCAAGGTGATCGCCCTTGTTGTAGCTCTTCGACTCACAAACTTCGATCCCTGGGCCCAAGTTGACGTCAAACAAATGGATCTTCTCGTAACTTTCAATTAGCTCTCCTGAGCTGGTAATCACAAGGGCTTCGTTATAGACCTTGTCGTCGATCAGCCAGGGGATGCCCCCAAGGTGAATGAACAAGTCGTTTTCTTTGGCCAATTGCTGCAAAGTCTGAATTTCAGAAGAACTTTTTGAGAAAGCCGCTTCTTTGGGGATCGGCTTTTTATCGAGATTTAAAAACAGACTGTTCTCAGGTAAGCAGAACAGTCGGACATCGTCGTCTAATTTTTTTATGGCTTTTTTAACGAATTGTAGATTGGTGACAGGATCGTCGATCGACGTCATCGGCAGTATAGCCAACTTTAGTGGATCCATCTTGCCACCCATGACCAATTAGGCTTCAGCTGTTGCTTTTTTCTTAGTCTTTTTCTTCGCCTTCTTTTTAACGGTGGCAAGTTTAACATTGGAATAGTCCAACCAGCCCTCTTCTTTGTAGAAGGTTTTTTCGCGCTTGTTCAGCTTTGTGTTGATGCGAACACCAGACACCTGAACCTTCATGTCGTCAGTGTCGATACTAAGTACGGTGCCGGTTTTACCCTTGTCGTCGCCCGTAATAACTTGAACATTGTCACCATTTTTGATTTTTAGCTTTTTCATGACTTAGGCCTCTTTTTTCGCTTTAGTAATTTTTCTACGAATGCGACTTTGTACAGCCGATGCCCTTTTAGAAAGAACCTGGGTGGGTTGATTCAAGATATATTTATCGAATCCTCCGGTGTGCTCCATGGTTTTTAAGGTCGTAGTAGCCACTTTAAGAGTGACCGATTCGTCGAGAACGCTGCTATATATGCGTTTTTTTTGAATATTTGGCATAGCGATGGACTTGGTCTTGATGTTTGAGTGACTGACCAAGTTCTTCACAACAGGCGATTTTCCAGTTAACTCACAGCGAGCCATAGATCCTCCGATTCACAAGAAAACCCGTTTATATTGAAAAAGGCACTTGATGGCAACCATAAACTGTCGTAAAACGCTCGTCTTAACTGTTGGAGATTATCTATGGCATTATTTAAAAAAGGGCGTCGCTCGAAGTATCGTCCGGAGTTCAGTGGAGATCACTTTTTCGACTATAAAGATCCCGTGACCCTCACCCGTTTCGTCTCTGAAGGTGGTAAAATCACCCCCGCCAGAATCAGTAAACTGAGCCTCAACCAGCAAAAGAAACTGGGCAAGGCCATCAAAAAAGCTCGTAATTTAAGCCTGTTACCCGTTGGTTCATTGGCCTACGACACTCACGGCTACCCAGAGCTCGTTTCTCCGCAGCCCTTCTCGATCGACTGAGCCCTGGGCCCTTCCGAGAAATAGGAGCATTTATCGAAATCCGGACAGTGTCCGGATTTTTTTTGCCTTCCACACCCCTCCGCCGTCAAAAATCCGGCAATCCCATTGCATTTCATAAAGTTCGTCCGGAAAGGGGGCTTTATGAAAAACCAAATCTTAAAAACCGAATCAATCGCGAAAGATCTTATCAAATTTGGCTTGAATCCCAAAGAGTGGATGATCCGCTCCACTCACTCTCTGCTGCGCCAGAAAACAGCCATCATCGAGAACAAACACGATGTTGAGTTCCGATTTCTGGGGCAGTTGAAGAATGAGGGAGAATCCTATCGAATCCAAGGCATGACTTTACTCTCTTACTAGTAGAGTCCCTTGCAGGGATAAGAGAATAGGCCCAAATCCCAAATCTCTTTTCTCTGCAAGGTCTTGGCCTCTGGGAGCCCCGGCAAAAAGCCCCAGACAAACTGGCGCCATGCCTCTTGTCCGTAAAGCCGCTGGTACTGCCGCTTCAGCCGACAGTACAGGCCGAGATCAGAGGTGTCGAGCCAAGAGGTTTTGTTGTACTTGTTGATCGGCTTGGCCTCGCCCCAGGCGATCATACCAAACAGGCGCAACCCTTTGGCCACAAAACCTTTAACCGCTGCGGTGGACGGATGGCTGCCGCACTCCGCTGGGATGGTTTTAATCAACTCCTCAAGGTAATCCAAGCGCGAGAACATTTCGTGACACCCTCCTGGAGCATTGGAGTTCAAACAATTGTTAAAGGCCGTCATCACGCCTTTTTCAAAACCACCGCCACGGGTGTCGTTAACAAAAAATCCATCGGCCAGGCGCTTGTTCACCTCGTTCATTTGAATGTCACAAACTGTTTTTGGTGGATCGCGATAGACCAGCACGGCGAGTACCCCTAGCAAGACCAAGAAACCCAGCAAAAGCTTTGGCATGCGCTGAATGTATAAGATGATCGAGCTCAACATCTAAAAGCTGTAGCCGACTTGAGCTAAAAACTGGAAGAAGTCAGAGTCTGGGATTTTACCCGTGGTGGTTGTCGCTCTTGAAAACACATCTCCGGGAAAAAAGTTGGCGAAGGTGATTCTAACATCCATACCACTTTGAAACTTGCGATCGATCCATATATCAAACTCGTTGCCCAGATTGGTTTCGTTACTAAAAACAAGATCACCCGACTTCACATTGGCACGATAAAATCGCCCAGCATCACCAAACTGAATCCCGTCAGAACCTTCTGTTCGGCGCATGGACAGCCACTCCGCCCCCAGGGTGAAGCCGGGGATGATATCGGCCGACAAACCAATGCGATAGAAATTCAAGTTACCCCAACGGATCAGATCCATTAAGCCGGCTTGACCGTAGACTTCGTAGAAAAAGCTTTGGTAAGACTGCGAGTTGGCATCGTTACTGTCGCTATCTCCCGAGTCATAGTGAATACCCGTCCAGAACTTAAGGTTGCTCCACTGAGCAAGCCCATAGCCGAGCTTGATGTCTAAGGCGCTTTGATTTAACTCAAGCTTTTCGACGTTGTTCACTTGGTTGACCGGGGCCACCTTTTCTTCTCCGGTGATGTAGGTCAAGAAGGCATGACCAAAAAAGTTTTTACCGGATATTTTTGATTCCAAAGCCAAGCGCTGCTGGTTCAGACCATTGAGTAATGTGGCCCCACCATCAGGAGAACCCAGGTCTCTGTTCACCTGCACGATACTAAAAGTTAAAAACTCGAGGGCATCAAAGGAGTTTTTCACATCGAGCGAGATAATGATGTGGTTCTCCTCGGGGTCTGAACTTAAGGTCTGACCCGCTGAGGTCGAGAACTCTTGGATCTTTGCAGCCACCAGCTCAAGCTCCACTCCTGTCCAATCCCAACCGAAGCCAATCTGATCAAAAGAATAGGGCACGTTGAACCAGTCGTTGCCACCGTAGGTAAAACCCAGCCCGATATGAAGGGGAGCGCGTCCAAACTTTAAGTAATCAACATACTCATCGGTTTTCCAGAGAGCGTAGGCTTGGTTCACTAGCAGCCCATTGGTTCTCGAGAAGCTGTCGTGCTGACCACCACTGGTGTCTCCGGTGGAACTCCCCCAATCGGCAAAGTTGATAAAACGAAAAATGGTTTCGATGTATTCGCCCTTGTACATTTTAAAATCAAAGTGGGCCCGATGACTGGCTTGAGATTCATCTTCGTTTTCTGGAAAGCCCCCACCCGTGGCATTGCGTAAGTTGTCGTAACGCACTCGCATGCCGCCGCCGGGCTGAAAGAAGACATCTTTTGCTAAGAGTTGATAGGGGTTTTTCTTTTCTTCTTCTGCAAAGACAGAAAAACATAAGAGCAACAGAACGCTGAAGAATCCAAGTTGTTTTAACGACATAAGACCTATTATAAAGTGTCTTGCCCACGGATGGAACCCCTACAGCACCTCCCCTGTTTAGGTCGGTGAGACTAAGGTTCTGCGAGACAAAGGCCCATGCCGCCCTCTCCCCCTGACCTTCGCTGGCTTTTTGTGCGGCTCTGACCAAGGCTGCTGCTCAGTGGTGATGCCCTGGGGGCAAGGCTCTCCATTTTCACCTCTTTCTCACTTTTTTTGCAGCCCACGATGGGCCTCGCCTTTTGGGTTCAGCTCTTTGTCCAGCCGTCGTTGCCTCGCCAGGCTTTCGGAAGATCAAATTGTGTTCTATGAAAAGCCTGTGGCATAATGGAAGGATGGATAGAATCTTTGTTACAGCCCTGCTTGTCTCCTTAATTGCCCCCTTGACCTCTCATGGACAAGCCGCTGAGGCTCGCACCCTAGATTTTCGCAACCTTAACAAATGCTATCAAGCTCTGCGGCACCGACCTCCCAGGCAAAACGCACTAAGCTCTCTGCCAACCATCCGATTTGTGGAACAACAACAGGTGAAGAAAGGCGCGAGCCCTCACTCCACAAACTCCGTGGGTGTTACCGTCAACGCACTGGTGATTCAGCAGCCTGACACGCGTCGCCCCGGAAACACTCAGGTCACCGTGATTCAGCAGCGCCCCTTTGCCCAACCGGGACTGAAAGATAAAATACTGGGTAAGCTGATCAACAAACTCTTTGTGCAGAAAGACGAATTTATAAGCCAAACTGTGAGCATCAAAAACAAGCGGATCACCAACGCTGACTGTGGCACAAATTTGAAAAACCAAATTCAAATTCCAGTGGCTCGGACCTGTGAAGGCAAGCCCGACTCCTGCGGGGGTGTTGTTTTAAACCTCGGCTCAGAGCTAAAAACCGTCAACGGAAGCCGGGTGCCGAGCCCCTGTGCCCCGCAAGTGAAATTTTCAAACACCCCCCTCTCAGAGCAGCCAGTGAACCATGAGGAGATTGAAAGCCGAGCTAAAAAGGCCATCGCTGCCCACCTCAACTATATGGCCGACCACTACAACGACATCATCGAAACTATTGGAGGCTCTCTTGCCGGCGCCTACACCAGCGAGCCGAACAACCCCGACAAAAACCCTGCGATTATGGAGGCTCGTCGGTTCATCAGAGACCTAAAGACCTCGCTAAAGGCCGACCACCCGGTGGGCGCTTGCAACAAGATCTTTATCGAGCCCGATCCGGCCTTTCAGCAAGCGGCCCGTGGTCTCTATTGTAAAACCGTCCGCGGCACCGCGGAAGCTTGCAAAGACGGCGGAAACGCCCCCGGCACCTCAAGCGAAATCGAGCTCTAAGCCCTTAAGTTTGTGGCCAAAAACCCCGATTAAAAGAGTTGATAACGGGAGCCATGACTATGTTCTATTGGGTGAAACAGTTGATCTTACTAAAACTGATTTTGATATTCTGCTGCACAAGTTTTGCCGAGCTCACCCTCGAGCAACAGCAGGCTCTGCAAGTCTTAGAGAGCCACCAATACAACGAAGCCCAGGTTTTGGCTAAAGCGCCTCAAGCACTAGCCATCCTCTCGCAAGTTCAAGATCCCCACCCGACAGCAAAAGGTTTCGTGCAGGTCTTTGTAGGTAACGGCAAAGGTGGCATCGTCCCCCACTATGTGGACGCACAGACCTGGAACAACAGCATCCCCGCCGGTTGCTCACGCGCTCAAATGCAGATCCCACTGTTAGCCAACCAAGGCCAGCCTTGCCGACGGCGTGTGGTCACAACCCGCGCTTTCGGAAGTCGCACCGCCATGACCATGGAAAAAATAAACAATGAGTGGAAAGTGCGTTGTGACGGCGGCGATTGTCCCTTTCAGAGAAAGCCACAACAACAGGAGCCCGCGAAGTGTCACTTTAACCATCTCCTCCCACCCGGGGTGAGTTGGCAGACTCTTGTGCAAGACCCGAACTTTAACTGTCGCAGCAGTATTGTTAGACACAACGACTTTTTGGCGCTGGCCTGCAACCTGCACTGGGAGGCCCGTAGTGAAGGGCACATGGGCAAAAAGCTTGTTGCCGAGGTGACAATCAACCGTGCCCGCGGCAATGCTTTAACCAATAAAAACGACCCGACCATTCATGAAGTGGTTTTTGCCAAAAGTCAGTTCTCGTGGACGAACCCAAAGGTGGAGCCCGACGTGCGCATTGGTCGACAACCGGCAGATCGCCGCGCTTGGCTTGAGGCCCTGACACTGGCTGCGGGCTCTTACAACCTGGATAGCAACAAGGTTCCACAAGTGGTCGACCCCATGTTGCAGTGTTATCGTTATTACGTCTCAACGAAGTGGTTCTCGAACCTGTCACAACTTCCGGGCACGCTGATCGACATCTACCAGAGATCCATGGCCACCAACGACAGTGCGTTACAACCGGTCTGTGTTGGTAACCACGTGTTTATGAGAGACCCAAACAACAGCTGCGACCTCGATCGCCATACCGACGCCGAACATGACGACAAAGACATGGCTTTTCGAAACGGCTTTTACCAGGGCTGCTTAAAGCAAGACTCAGACCCCGGCCCCACTGACAACGCCCAAACACCCATCGCACACAACCTGTGCCGCGGCCCCAACCTGACCCAGGCTATGTGTGCTCAGACCAACAGCTTCAACACCACCAATGTCGGCGGACAGCCCATCTACTGCTCTTCAGGGTCTGCCAGTGGCACTAGCGGCAGCGGCACAAGCTCGGATCGCTAGAAGACAGCCACTGTTGGAGTTGAGTGTTACGCCTCTAACTCACTTTTAAGTTCAGTCCTTCTTTATTGAGAAGGTACTGCAGCGCTAACTTAACAAGCCACTCCGGAGGCAATCCAAGAGTCTCTGCAAGCTCCTTACAGAGTTGAATGCTAACATTCGATCGATCGTGTTCAAGATCACACAAACGCTGTTTAGAAACGCCCAGGAAATCGGCAAATTCCACTTGCGACATCTCTTCGCCGAGGCGATGAGCCTTTAAAAACTCCCCTAAAGACTTAGCCTTAATACTCATGTTTGTTCACCTCTATGACTTCAATTATTTCGTACCGTTCTTTGTCCACTTCGATGTAAATCGCCCGATAAGCTTTAGAAAGCCGAACGGAGCGTTGCCCCTTACGCTTGCCTCTCAGTGGTTCATCGTGAAACCCTTTGTACTTTCTAGCCTCTAAAAGACCGATGAAATTGATAAGGTCACACCAGTACTCAAATTTTATTCTGATAGGATCGGGGACTTTCTTGAGCTGCTTCGCAGCTTTCGATGAAACCCCGACTTTCACTTTGCACCACAGTACGTTAAATGTACGTACTCGTCAAGTTTTCCGCAATCTCTCATGTACAGGCCCCCTCCAATGTTGGCTTGCCCCTGGGCCATCACCTGGATTTCATCGAAAACCTTTGGGAGTCCCAAAACTCCCCCGCCCCAAGGGGTATCTAAAAATTCACCCTATTAACAAATCCCTAGATGCAGGATCGGTGCGGAGCCCTGCTAAAAAGTACAATATTTGAGCCCCAATCCATCCGAAATCACTTCACATTTGATTGCGTTTTTACAGGGCCATGGGACGCTATTCCCTCAACGTGGAGCTGCAACCAGACAAGTTCTGATGAGGCAGAGGGCACCCCACTAGGCAATGTGCTTAATGGGTGGGCGCTTGACCCATCAATGATGCTTTACACTCACCGGGTCACTCGCAGTAATAATTTAATAAATTTAGGGCTTTAGAAGCAGCTAATGACCCGCCCTTCACGATCAAGCCTCGGATACTTGGGATTGACAAACCCCCGGAAATTTCTGATAACTGCCCCTTCACTCAAAACATCGGGGAGTGGCGCAGCTTGGTAGCGCATCTGCTTTGGGAGCAGAGGGTCGCAGGTTCGAATCCTGTCTCCCCGACCATTTAATCATAAGTGATTGCTTTTATTAGGCTTTTTAACTCTCGACTTTTTCTTCCTAACAGGGTCCTGTTTTTCTGCAACCAAGTTTTCCAACCAATCACAATGGTTATGTTCCCAAGCACCTGGATTAGTAATCTTCGAGCAACTTTCCTCGATGCAAAACTCTCTTCCAACATTTCTATTTAAAAATTCTTTTATGGATTTTTTGTCTTTTGTTGGTTTCCATTTTGAAATTTGCTCAACATTTTTTTTGTATCCTCCAACTCGGACTCGATAACCTCTGTTAAGATCCTCTAAATAACAGAGTGACGGGGCCGAATGAGGGTTCGACGCAGGCTCTTTTAGAACTCTCCATTGCCCAGCAAGCTGACCTAATAGTAATTTGACAGAGTTGACGTTGTCTCTTTCCCAAATAGCCATAGAAACCGAATCAACAAAATCATTTTTAAAACTAATCCATATCTTTTCAGAACCTTGGGATTCAAATGTCCACTGATTGTCTGATTTTCTATCAGGCTTTCCAAGCAGTTGCTCCACCTCGTTTTTATTCATTGAGCTAATTTCAATTTGATTAAAATGGTCTATACTAAAATTTTTCTTGCACGGTTTTAAAGACTCACAGCCAATAACACAGAAAACAATATAGAAAATAAAGGAACTTTTGATAACATTCTTCACTTTTTAACTCCTAATTTAATCTTAAAACCTAAGCCATATTTGTCCCAAATCCACAAATAGGCTTTTGGAGATGTTTCTTTTAATGACTTATTCTTGAATAGAAAATGCTCAAGATGGTTCGAAAAATCTTCATCGACAGAAAGTCGACTATCTGGTTGGATAAATTTTTTATTTTTTTCTGTTGTTAAGGCCCCTTTGAATTCGGGGTGTTCTATCCAACCTGATGCCTGTCTAAATGACGACTTCTCCTTTTCGCTTAATTTTCGATACAGCACATGCGACAACTCGTGTGCTACAATTTGGGCCAACGACTGTTTACGCTGAAATGCTAAATCGTAAAGGGTTATATCTTTATTATTGGATGTCGCTGGATTGCCAGGGAATTGCGACTTGTGCATCCTATAAATTTTTACATTGGCCAGATTCAAAAAAACATCAGGCAGTACGGACAATGCCTCATGAAGTCGCTCAATTTCATCAACAGACCACTTCTTTGATTCTTCTTGTTTATAACCCCAAATTTTTGGCCGATTATTTGATAGGTTTTGGTGCCACTTCTCATAGCCTCTTGGATTTTTCCGACAATGGCCTTTAACTTGAGCAGCTCTCACCCTATTGCCATCGTCTCTAACGTAGGTCCTTCGAACATGAGAGGCGACCCAATGCTCTCCAATCGGGCAGATCGGTTTTGCAAAACTTTGTAATGGGAAAAGGAGCAATAAAAAGAAAAAATATACTCCTCTCTCACTCACTTTTGCATCCTTCAATGATTGAGTCGGCCTTATCAAGAACTTTTTTTAATCCCTCTCGAGGTTGTAATCGGTTAAATACGGCTCCGGGGGCAGCATCTCGAAAACTTGAATTTTCTTTGAAAGCTTTTAAGTGCAAACCTAAGTACTCTTTAAGCTCTTCAGATGCCGCCTCCATATTTTGGGAAATATCTTCAGCGCTCACCACTTCTAGCAGTGAAATGATGTCTTCCATATCGTGGCTACCATAAAAGTCACCCTCTCCACGCCCAAGAAAGGCTTCGACTTTCGTAGCTAAAAAATAGAGAAGAGGAAGTATTTTGACCTCAGGCAATGGTGCCCTTAACTGAAAAGCTTTTTTAAACCCCTCTTTATACCATTTGTTTGTAAAACCAAAAATTTTTTCTTCAACTGACATTATATCAACAGTAATTTCTTGGACTATCCATCGGCAAAGGGGAGCTCCTTCCCTGGTATCATTTACAAAGCCTTTTTTTCTTAATTTCTCTTCTAGCTTCCAATTTTCTTGGTGCGACAAAATCTCTAACACAATATCAATATCTTTTGTTGCCCTTGCTCTTGGCCAATATTCTTCCGGGATATAAAATGGAATTGTAGCTCCGCCTACAAAAACTGCCTTGTCTCCTATATCTCCAAGAATATGGGCGACCAAACGTATATGTTCTACCAACTCTGTTTTGTTCATTTCACGTGTACTACTTTCTTTATTTTTTCAAAGGCTATTTTTCTCTCACGAGCTCTTCCAATTCTTAAAACCTCAATTGAGGCCATCAATTCGTAAAGACTTTTGTCTTTAAAAACAGCTTCTGGCATTTTGGGATAGAAAGGGATGATTATTTGCCCCCTCGTTTTACCTAGTGAACTGGGCCAAACATAGAGGTCACCTTCACCTTGTAATAAATCGGGGTCGAAAAATGGTGCCGACATAGCTGCTGGAATACCCACAGCAACTGCCCCAAGTTCAGCAGGAAAAACGTACTTTAGGCCATGCGAAAGAAATTCCAGGGCTCCAGAAACATTAACTCTCTTGTTTGTGAGTAAACCTGATTTTTTTAATCGTACAAGCGCCTTTGCCACCTCACCCTGGGGCAACAGTAATGCATTAGCGACATCAATCTGCCTCCAGTCCTCTTCAGGGAGGAGCATAAGTTTAGCTATTAAAACAATATCTTGTGGCTTAAGGGAATCCTTTTGTCTCATACTCAGATGCTATCAGATTGCGACGCAATATTCAATATTCTAAATTTGAATATTGAATATCTCCTAACAACAGCCCCAGAATAGACTCTAAATCCTTCCCAAATATTCTAATTCGTTCCAAAACTTAAAGATTGGCTAATGTCTGCAAGTTTTAAGGTCATAATCAACGACCTAGGTCCGTAATTTTTATGCCAAACAAACCCGATATCTCTATATGGAATATATCCCTGTTGTTTTAGCCATCGGGATTTTGGCTACTCTAATCTTCTGGATTCGCCGAGTTCTCGATGAAAACTATCAGGCGCAAAAGAGTCTCGATCAGTATTTAAAGGGGGACTTTTCACCACTGGAAATAGGCACTTTCTACGAAAGATACATTGGTCACCTGTACGAGCTTGAAGGCTACCACGTCAACTATCACGGTGCTCTCAATGGCTTTAGCGACATGGGGCGAGATCTCATAATCACAAGTTACGAGGCCAAAGAGACAGTCATTGTGCAAACCAAGTGCTGGGCTGGCTATAAACAGATACATGAAAACTCCATTTTTCAACTTTACGGATCAATGGAACACTTCAAACGCACTTCAAAAAGAAGGGGCCACGAAGTTTTTGCTCGTTTTTACACAACGGCCCAATACACCAAGAAAGCCAAAGAAGTCGCAGAAGTCTTGGGCATTGAACTCAGTACAGAGCCACTGAAAAAGACCTACGCTTTAGTGAAGTGCAATGTGAACTCCAAAGGTGAAAAGATCTACCACCTCCCCTTTGATCCCTACTATGACAAAGTGAAGATTCACCCTGAAAATGGAGAGCACTTTGTAAGGACTGTGAAGGAAGCTGTGGCTAAGGGATTTCGCCGCGCGAGAAATAAGCAGAGACAGAAGAAAAAGGCAGCGTAGCAACCACCTTGCGCAGATCACCCGTCACTCAGCTGATACCGCCCCCTCTCCATGTCATCCTCAGTAGGTTGGATTCTACAGGCAGTAAAATAGGTTTATAAACCCACCACCTCCTTGCCGCGCCTTAACGACTTCGAGGGTTTGATCGACTGAAGAGACACCGCACGGGAGAAAGAATAGGTACCCTAAAAAGATGTGTTGAACTTTTCACAGGCTATCAACACCTGCAACAAGACAAAATCTGCAAATCTTGAGATTCTCTTGCTATACAAAGGAGATGTTATGAAAACATTTATCAAGTACTCAATTTCAATGATCGCAATGCTATGGACCGCACAGGTTGTCGCTGGACCAGGAAGTCACGGCTCTCATTCGAAGATGAATGACCATAAAATGAATTCTGAATACAAACAGCACGATAAGTTCTCGAAAGACACCGTGATGGATGTACAGAGAACACTGAACAAAAAAGGCTATTCAGTGGATGTTGACGGTATCCTAGGGACTCAGTCCCGAAATGCTCTCGCCTCTTTTCAACAAGACCAAGGGCTGTATACAAAAACAGGTGAATTGAATCAAGAAACCGTGGCAGCGCTGCAAATTAACACCGCCACTAATTCAAACGACAGCATGGAGCAGACCCGACAACCTGCCAGTATCGACAACGACTACTCTCAGCCAAATAGTATGGACAGCAACATGCGCGATGATTCCAACACTGGAACCAACGACAAGCGCTACTAATTGAAGATTCCCGGCCCTCGCGAAGGGCCTTAGCCTATTAATGTGAATTTTGGTTCACATTTCCTGGAGATTTCCTGCACACTTCGCTAAAATAGAGGGGTGTTAAGAGCAGGCAGTCTCCATTTCTTTTTTATATCTTTTTTGTTGTTTCCTTTCTTTGGCCACAGCCGAACATCGGTGACCTTACGGCAACAGCCTCCTTTAAAGATTGCTGTTATCGATACAGGAGTCGACTTTGAACACGAACTTCTACAAGCTATGGTGAGGATTCCCTCGAAAAGTGATGGAATCGACCTTACCGGCCACGGAACCCACATCGCTGGCATTATTGCTAGCACCCTTACAAAAAGACAGCTCAATGATCGTATCGAGATTGTTCCCATTCGCTACTACCAAAGCTCTTCAAATCACCAAGAGTTGACGCTGTCTTTGGCCGAAGCCATCGACAAAGCGATCCGTTTGAACGTCGATATTATTAATATTTCAGCCGGTGGACCGAAGCCTTCGGAGATGGAGAGCCAACTTCTTCAAAGAGCCTATAAACAAAATATTTTGGTTGTCGCGGCGGCCGGTAATAAAAAACCAGCGCAGGTGAACTTTGCTTTTTATCCCGCAGCCTACAATTTTCCGAATGTTATTTCCGTGGTCGGTACGGGGCCACAAGGTGAGGTTATGGAGACAAGTAATATTAACTCGAACAAAACTAACTACTTTTTTCCCGGATTTGAGATCAGTTCAACTTTGCCGGGTAACCGTATCGGAAAATTAACAGGATCTTCACAAGCTGCGGCTCTAGCCACGGCAGAAATTGCACGATTAGTTATTCTGCGGGGCAAGAGCTATGTCTGGAAGCATCTTAAAAAACTTCCGTTGAGTCTCCCGATGACCCGTTGAAAGTTCTTAAAAATGCGGTTTTCTTAAAGCTCCGCTGTCACTGCGTGCGTAGTCCTTCTTCGCTACATTCTGGTTTTTAAGACCTCTAAGTATGAATGGTGCTAATGCTGGTTTGCATCCTTTTGACTGACAAGAAAGCTCACTATTTCGTCAGAAAAAAACCACCAGGCCTTAACGATACCAAAAAAATGGCCGGCATCAATTGTACGCAGAAAAGTCGGCTCCCAAAGCTGTTGTAGCTTCTTTTGAGATAAGGTCGGAACAGACTTGTCTCTTAAGAGAATAACCTGACCTAGTTTTTTATCCATAAATCTGTGTGGCATTGTATGGGGGTTGAGCTTGAATCGACTGTTGAGTTCTCTCAGGTACTCGGCTTTATTCTCAAAACCGAATTTCTCGAAACGCTTTTCTCGCAGCTCCTTTATGGTTTTATAGTCCGAGTGCACGATCAACTCTGGTATCGGGCTGCCTCCTGCAACTGAGAGAACTCTGTCAATTCTCTGAAATTTACTGGCTGCTACAGCTGCGAAAATCCCGCCCACACTCGTGCCCATCAATGAGATCTTGTGAGTCTCGGGACAACTGCTTATGACTTGTTCAACGGCTTGCATGGCCTTTTCGTGTAATCTCTGGTGCAATTCAAGCTCAACACTGGACTCATCCATTCCGCTCCACTTTTGCAAGACCTTTACCGTGGCTCCCTTTTTGACTAACGCAGAAGCATAGGACCTCTCTAGGTATGTGACACCACCGGTGGGAGGAAAAATAATAACGGTCCTGTTTAAGGCTTTTTCCTCACTGGGCCTATAAACCTGATACCAAACCTTAAGATCCTGGCTCCCGTCAGAGACGATACTTGCTGAGGGCGTGGTGATACAGCTGGCACAGTTCAAGAAACTAATTAAACAAATTATTTTTTTCATGTATAAAATAGAGCACAATGCCGGATCGTTGACAATCGTTCAGAGATCTAGCCTTCGAACCTGCAAGAAAACGATGAAAGTTGAGCATTCCAAATAATGGCACCTTGGGAGCGACAGCTTTTGAGAGGTTTGGCTCACAAAAATACCAAAAGTGGCGGACTCTGACGGAGATGGCATCAATGATGGGGATGAGATCAAGAAATACAAAACAGATCCCAACAACGCTGACACGGATGGCGATAGTATCCCAGACGGGATTGAGATTGAGGATCGCACGGATCCCAAAGACAAAAAAGTTTTTGATATCCAGCTCTTTTTTAGTGTTCAGAAAGTTTTTCATGAAGAATGAAAACAAAGAGTTTCAATTGATCCCCTCTCCCCATGCTGAGTCCCCACTGGAGAATGTGTCCGGACTGGCTCACTGGATTTTAGCATCACTTAATTTTAGAATCTAACCCGACTTCGACTAAGCCAACCTAAAATCGGCGCACCCAGCGAACCAAGTAGTTGTTAGTAGACCCAGTTAGCCCGGGCAGGTCAGTTAGACAAATAGTGTTGACATTTTTTTTGAGTTTCGGACTTAAAATTGGTAGAATTTCTGCGGGAGAAACAAAAAATGAATAGTTTGTTTAATCGACTCATCTCACTACGTTGTGATGTAGCGCCACTTGCGAATTTAAACGATGTTTAGAAAAATTGTTCTGACTCTTGTGGGATTTATTGTATCCCTTGCGACACTAGAAATCGTTATTAGAGCGACAGATCTCGATGTTAAAGAGTTTTGGCCAACAGCCTATTTTGTTGAAGGTGATTTTTCTTACAAGGGAGGCGTGGAGCTTTACCGGCCGTCTGAAAACGCAGAGCGAGTGTATGAATTGATTCCTCAATCGAAAGCTATTTGTACGCAGAATTGTCGACATAAAGACGAGGTGATTACGGGTGATATCGAGCTTAGTGTGAACGAATTTGGATTTCGCGGTCGTCGTCACTCTCTTGTCAAAGCTGAAAATGTTTATAGGATATTAGTTCTTGGAGGCTCAAATACTTTTGGAGTCTCTGTTTCCGATGACGGGACTTATCCCGCTCTGCTTGAAAAGAAATTAAATGAAATGAAGCTAAAGAAGAAAGTCGAAGTTTGGAATGCCGGACTTAGTGCCTATGTGATGTCTCAGAAAGTAGCGTATGCAAGAGAGCTGATTCCACGTCTGGCCCCAGACCTGGTTATTGTTCAGGATGCAAACTCCGGCAGGAGGGCCTTTTTTTATCGCGATGAGGAATATAATGTTCGTTTGAAAAGAAATAGGGATCTTTGGCTCGAGAGTATTCCTTTGCTTATCAAGCGAGGGGATGAATATCCAATTTGGCATCGGTTTTTTGTATTAAGGAGCGCCTTCTATCGATACTTTTGGCTAATGATAAATCGTAACATTATAAGAAGTCGCAGAGCTAGCTGTGAGAAGAGAAATACAAAGTTGTTTTGCATGCACAAAATTCACGCACTGTTCTCGGCCTACGCCCAGGAAATCAGTCGACGTGAGTGGCTGAAAGTGGTTGAGGAGTATCCTGACATTCCCTGGCTTCGGTTGGATACCATTGGTAAAAAATACTGCAAGGAAGAACGACAAAAGCAACGATGTTCCAATGGGTCTGATTGCCCCAATGTCAGAAACTACTCCATTTGTGATCAGCGCCCAGGAGACGAGTACTTTGATATTCACCCACCTCAACATGTTTATGAGTGGCTGGTAGAAAGGTTGGCTCCTTCTATCGCGGAGAACTATATTCTTTTTGAGGGCTCTAAACTCAATAGATAACCTGACTGGCGGACCTTTTGCTTATCAGACATTTGGTTGCTAAAAAAACAAGAGCAAACTCACTATATCGGTGGCGGTGGAAGTAATTATTCTACCCTTGGTTTGCTTACCATGAGTCTCTGCCCAGAATCAGAATTTAGTGATTTTGATCTCGCCATTTCGCTTGCTCACGAACTAGGACACAACCCCTTCTACCTTTTGCAGGCGGGCGAGGTGCCTATCACAAAAGAATCTTGGGGGGGGGGGAGTGGCTTACGAAAATTAAAGCACCGCTCAGAAGTCCGTCGCGGATGTCACGGTACCTAAGTTGGTTAGAGTAAGATTCTCGGCGTAGCTTGGGGTGACCGGGCTTACCTCGGGAGTCTCGGTTGTTCTGGAGGCCTGGCATGGCTGGTTACTAGCGAGCGGCTGATATGAATCCTCGGCGCAAGACAGAGCATTTATGACCAGCTGATTACGCAGTAACTGATAAGATTTTACAGACCAAGCTTTAACTGGAAAAACTGAAACATCATGGTCTCCCAATAAGCCTGTTGTTTGAGTGTTGCTGCTCCAGCGTGGCCACCCTCCTGACTTTCATAAAAATAGACTTCGCTCCCGTAGTCTAATAATTTGGCGGCCATCTTGCGAGCATGGCTTGGATGGACACGATCATCTGATGAAGAGGTATAAACAAACGTCGATGGATAATTCACTTTTTTAGATAAGTTTTGATATGGAGAAAGCCTTTCTAGAAAAGCTCGGTCTTTTGAAACTCTTGGATCTCCATACTCGCTAACCCAGCTCGAACCTGCAAGAAAGCGATGAAAATTGAGCATGTCGAACAAGGGCACCTTAAGAGCGACAGCTTTCAAGAGATTCGGCTCACGCACCATAACCCCACCTAAGAGATAGCCCCCATTACTACCGCTGTAGGCCCCAAGCTTAGACTTAGTGGTCAGCTTACGAATAACAAGGTCTTTTAAAACGGCAATAAGATCATCAAAGGCCACTACCCGCTTCTCTCGTAACGCGGCTTTGTGCCAATCTGGACCAAATTCGCCACCACCACGAATGCCAGCCTGGACGTAAAGACCGCCTTTCTCAAGCCAGTTCTTTCCCAACAACGAATCGTACTTTGGAGTATAGGTGATACCAAAACCTCCGTAAGAGAAAACAATGGTCGGAGCATTTCCACTAGCTAAAGCTTTCTTCTTTCCAACAACAAAATAAGGGATCTTTACACCGTCAGGTGCGGTGGCCCAAAGCTGTTGATAAGTCATGCCCTTTGAATCAAAACTTGCCTCTTGTGTTTTTACGATCGAGGCTTTGTTTTCATCGATATCGAATAAAGAAAGCCTTGCGGGGTTGAGGTAATCTTGGCTGCCGACTAAAAAACGACCCTTTCTGTAGTCGACTTCTTGAAGCCGCAGGTGTCCAGACAGTCGTCGAAGTCGTAGCGACTGTTTTTTTTGATTGGAGTCAATTTTTACGCCCACAATCTTCCCAATCACATTCTCGAGATAATTTACAAGAATACCCTTGGAGCTGACTCCGACGCTGTAAATAGATGATTCAGGGCGAGCTTTGTACAAAACAATAACCTTATCTTCAGAGGCCTGTTTACTCCCCGCTTGATCGATATGTATTCCGATCAAATCCCCTTTTCCACAACGCTTCGCGCCCACTAACCAAGGAGTCCAACATTGGAAGACAAGGTAGTCATTGTGAATTCCATAAAAGATAGACGCCTTGGGCGTGGGAATTTTTTGAGGCTCTGCTGAAGTCAGGACCCAAAAATCATTTTTCTTCTCTGAAGCGAACTGACTTCCGATGACAAGCTGAGAATTTTTATAGGGGTGTCCCTGAAAATAAAGACTAATATAATCTGGTTGAAGACCAAAAATGATTTTGCCGGCAGTAAGCTTTTGTCCCCGACTGATCAGTCTGACCTGGTTGGCAAGTCCCCCAGAGCCGACAGTACCGTCACCAACGTTCGTTGCAACCATAATCTGGCTGGGGTTGATCCAGGCCGTTTTCGTAAAGCCAATAGGGACTCGAAAGCCTTTCTTTACAAACCGTCTTTTTCGAAGATCAAATTCTCTTACCTCGACCTTATCGCCACCATCTTTAGAGAGATGGACAAGGCAAGAATTGGCTTCCGGCAACAGACAATCAATTTTTGAAAAGGACCATTTGATTTTCTCTTTCGCCGATAGTCTGTCGAAGTCAATGGCAGACTTCCAAACTGAAGATCTCTGACCTATTTTGTCTATGGCTGTAAAAAGAAGCCTTCCGCGTGGATTTCTCTTGTTTTTTTCAAGTTTGAAGACGTAGGGGCCCACGAATGTCATACGAGGATTGGTTTGACTAGAGACAAGTATACTCTCGTTCTCCTTTAAGCGTGAAGGGTCTGACAGTAAGCTCTCTTTGGCAATCCTATTGTGAGTTTTAATAAAATTTTGCGTCTTAGCGTCAGGCGTCTCCAAAAAAGAGAAATTGTCTTCATACTTGTAGTCTCTATCCGTAGTGGAACAAGAAAGTAAAAGGCATGAAACATATAAGAAGAAAATCCATTTCATAAAATTAGCAAAACTCAACACTATAAACTCCCACTATTTACGGGCAAATGAATCTCCACAAAAGCTCCTCCCGCCACCGGATTGGAAATCGAGAACACGCCTCCCATGATTTCCACAGACCTCTTGACCTGATAGATTCCAAGCCCACTTCCACCTTCTTTACCGATTGTAAGTCCTTGAGACCCCACGTTTTCAAGAACTTCTTTTGGGAAACCAGGCCCATTATCTCTAATCTCAAGCATAACCACTTTTTCTGACAATGTCGCCTTTACATGAACCTTTGGTTTTACCGTGGACTCTATAGCTTCCTTCGAGTTTTTTAGTAAGTTTAATACCGCTCGCAGTAAGAGATCTCTATCGACTAAGCAAAGAACATCATTCTTGTCACCAACCAGTTCAAATTCGAGTTTAGATTCATCATACCCCAGCTCGTCAAAAGACGGCGCTTCTAAGGTGAAAAACCAACTCTGGAAGTTTACGAGCTCCAGCTCCGGCTTAATCCCATCAATTTTATTTTTTTCTAGGATTCTCTCAACCATGAATTCAATACGCTCAAGACTCCTAGAGATTAACCTCAAGGAAGCTTCTGGCTTTGCTTTAAAATGATCCACCCCTGCTTTAATTCCTGCTATTGGCGCTTTAATATCGTGAGCAATCAATCTCGAATACTCATTGATCGCATCGAGGCGTTCCGACTTTACCATCTCTCCTTGATAGGAAATAAAGGAGTTCGCCAAGAAAGAGACCCCATCTGTTAAGCTTCGGATTTCGAAATTTCTATTGGCCCCCGGCATCTTGTTAATCTCCTGAAGTTCCTCAACCTTCCCTCTAAAAAGACGATCGGCTAGGTGTGAGAAGGGTTCGATCTGCTGACTTATGAATTTAGAGCCAAAGAAAGAGAATAGAATAACGGAAAGAAACAACGAGAGAAATAAAGACAATGCCAAATAAACAATCAACAACCCATAATACGCACTATTGAAATGCACTTCCACAACTCCAGCTGACTCGCCACCTTTTTTAAAACGAATATCTCTTTCTAAAACAATCGCCTGATCATAAGGCCTATCGCCCCGGAGATCACAAATCTTTCCACCATCAGCACGAGTCACGGAAACATAAGAAACATTCTCATCAGCGAGGATAAGTCGACAGTATTGGTTTACTTCTCCATCGAGCCCTCTAAGAAAACTATCACGGATGGACCTGGAAAAAACCTCTAGAGTAGCCTCATATTGTCTACTGGAAATCTCAAGGAGCTTATCATTAAAGGTAAAAAATAAAACAACCGTGAAAAAAGAAAGGATAATCAAGCTCGAAACTATGATGGGGAGAATAATCTTATTTTTCAAATTTGGAGTGCTACTTTGCATTTCTGAACTCCATTTTCCAAAGCTTCACCTGATCACGGTAGTTAATCGGAGGCAAAATCAAATCATTTGAAATAGCAATCGGAATAGATGTCTTGAAGCCAGGCACAAGAATCCAATCCGACTCAATTTTACGAAAAAGTTTAGAAAAAAGGTCGCTTCTTTTCGTCTTGTCTTTTACATACCTTGCCGCTAAAAGCATTTTTTTATAGGGGCAGGTCCTTTTATCACCACAAATTGAAAAATAGGTTGGGTCAGCAAAATAACCATCTGGATCATGATAAGAAGGAATCACCGGGTAAGAAATCACATCAAATTTTCTCTCTTGTATTACTTTGTTATACTCTGGTCCTTTTAAAATCTCAATATTCCCATCTATGCCTGACTTATCTAAAGCTGCTTGAAGCTCTTCGAAGAATCCATCCGCAAAGTGTCGCCCAACAAATAAAAGCTTAATCCGCGACCTTGGCATATTTAGTTTCGTTTGTTGCAAGGTGACTTTTGGGGCCGCAACCGTCTGCGAATGATAAGCGAGGGGTAGTAGCCCTCGAGGAAGCAATCGTGGCACGAACTCCTCAAACCGTGAGTAATGGTTTCTTGCTACGTCTTTAAGTATATGCCCAAGATAAGCTCTAAAACTTTTATCTTTTAGAGACCTACTCTCGAGGTTGAAATAGAAATGATTGTAACCTGCTTTCAAAACCTTTTTGATTGTGAAGGTCCCTTCTTGATCCTGGAGGTCTCGAAGGTGGAATCCCATAGCAAAGTGTATCTCTTTGTTTTGAATCAATTTTTGGACTTTTTCTTGCGAGAATTCCGTCAAAATTTTTATTTTCTTAATTTTTTTAGCACCCTCCTGATGAAAGGGATTTGTATAGAGGGTCCACAGGCCTCGTCTCTCTTTTTTCGCTATGTAAGGTCCTGAACCGAGTAAGTTATCCGTAGTTTTCATCACAGGAAAAAGGTAGCTACCCAGAATATCAATAAGTGGAAGGTAGACTTGCTGCATCTCAATCGCAAAACTGCGGCCACCCAACCGCTTAAGATTGGGAAGAATCTCACCCACTTTTAATGGAGCCCTCAAGCCCATAGCTGGCCCGAGAACTCTGTTAACATAACTATCTTCGGGAGTCGCAAACGGTTTTGACAATGACAGGAATATATCATCAAGGGTAACCGGTGAACCATCGCTGAAGCGCGCTTTATCAGACACTGTTAAGGTAAGAGTCTTACCAGATTTTGAAAAGAACCAGCTCTCGGCAAGCTCACCTTCAACCTGACCGAACTGGTCAATTGAGAAAAGTCGCTGATACACGCAATTCATAATAAAACGTTGGTAAAAGCTCCACCCTTTACTCGGTTCATAGGTTTCAATATAGGAAGGTATAGCAACACCTAACTCGGAAGAAGCCACCGAAAGATTTGCTTGGATGAAAAGAAAAAACACGAGGGCAGATCTAGCTATTTTGACATCCTTTGGCATTTCAGCTTCCAACCCGTTCCACACTTTATAAAAATTGAGTCACCCTGAAACGAAACAGTTGTGGCTTCAAACGAAAAGTCATTCTCAACGGTAGTGTCTAAAGTTCTTGCTATCTGCAGAATCGAGGCTTTTATTGCATTTTCATCAACTACAGACACTGGTTGTTCAATTTGACTTTCCGATATCAAATCCATTTTGAATACATCTTCCCATGAAAAACTCGTAACTTTCTCGCCATCCTTAGTTAAATATCTAATGCTATAGTCGCCCAGATAGTGAAAAAAATAGGGGATGTCCCCTCTCTCGAGCTGCTCCAGTTCCTCTGGGTAAAAGACCGAGGACTCGATGTTATCGGTCCTGAGATAATCAGCATACTCCATCGATGGCTTCACAATACACCTGATCGGTATACTTTTCACATTTAACTTAACGAGAACATCGTTAATTTCTTTCAAATTAGTATTCAAAAACTCTATGGTCAGCAGGTAACTACTAATAACTGCCGCTATATTTAAGTTTTTGTTTCTCATCAAAGACAGACCAACAATCTTAGATTCATTCTTTACGCTGTCTAAAATATAGGTTTGAGAAGCTAATTTGAGACGATTGAATATAACTTCGATATCCAATGGAAAGAAGAAACAGCCATTTGTAATTTGTGAAACACCAAAGTTTTCAATATGAAGGTCACTGAGACCAAAAAAATGAGCAACTCCTATCGCTCTTCCAACAGCTTTCGCTAACGAATCAGTCATTGCTGATTTTTCCGGAACAGTCGTTTGAAAGTAATCAACGACTCCCGCCGGAAAACCATGAAGCCCAGGGGCTTCTTTAACATTCAAATTTGGAAATGATAAAAATGGGTCTTCTGTACTGACTAACCGAGATCTTTTTGAGAGAAGCTGTCTTAACTCACTTTCCGTATCTAAAAAAAGCCACTCCCAAAAGACGGGACGTGGCTTTTTGACGATGTCGTCTTCCCTGTTAACTTTTTGTCCAAAATTATGGGCGTCTCCAAGAAAGTTCATCGTACGTACTTGGGCAAGGACGACTAAAAATGTTCGCCCGCGGAAGCTGTCGGATTCGTATTGCTTGAAAGTGTGCCACAGGCCGTAGCTTCGAGGCTATCAAGATCGAACTCTTCCCATCCTGGCTGATATTCAAGCTCAATTTCAGGATCGGCTTGAGCTTTTTTCAAAGCGGCATCGAGATACTTTCTTTGCTCAGGTGTCAAAGACTCAATAAAGTCGTCAGCCAAAACAATTTCTTGCTTACCCAAAATGCACATCTCAGCAAAGGCTGGTGAGTGCGAAAAAACGAAAGCTAGTGCCAAGATCGTGTTCTTAAATTTGTTCATCTAATATTTCCCTTTGTTAATCTCAAGGTTCATAGGGACCTCTTGTATGGAATATGCATTTTTGAGTCAATTTAAACACTTTATATTGGTAATTTTACACCCACTAACTTATCTAATTTCCACTACTTAGGCTGAGTATTCCGAATTCCGGACAAAAATAGAGCAAACTCTCAGCTGCGATACAATTAAATCAACCTTCTTGGCCGTGAAATGCCACTTCTACCTCTTCAGAGAAAATGACTTACTTGCTTTGAACCTGAATAAACGATAATTGGCTTCAGTCAATCTGGCGCTTATTCTCTAGTTTCTTACAGCTAGGGCCTATGGTGCTCAGTTCTAGGGTAGGCTTTCGTGGCGTTTCGCAGAGGTTACCGCCACTCCAAACGACGTCGGAGATCTACTCGGCCGAATAGTGAACTCTATTGATAGGTTTAGGTACAAGGGATGTGGGTCACCAAAAAAAGACTGCCGAGAACACCAGGCTTAAAACAAAACCTGCCAGGTGCGCGAAACTGGCTTGGCGTTGGCCGTACCGAAAGACTGTATAAAAATCACTGGCTGCGACAATGGCTATGGCAATACATACGTAGCCTAGAGATGTCCATTGCTCGTAATACCCAAGCAATAATACCACGAGCCCCACAAAGACATCTCGAACTCCTAAAGCTCGAACGTAGTGAACGCCCGCCCCTGAGACTGCAATACCAAATCCTTCGCTCATCTTGGTCGGTAACAACATGGCTAAGAGGCCTATTATAAAAGCGACACTACCAATAGCGAATGCCAAATACGTGAGAAGTGAAGTCGTCATGACGCTATCATCACCAAAAAATGGGAGTCTGTCACTATTTTAACTTTTCACTGACCTCCATCCAATTATTCGCTATACGTGAATCTATGAAAATCTTCGTGATGGCACTCATTTTGTGTGTTTTACCGGCCCTAGGAGAACCTATGGATTTGGACAGCTACAAGTGGACTAATAGGCTTTTGGTTGTGAATAGCTCTGCCGAACAGGGCCTCTCTGTGCAAAAGAAGACTTTTGCTGCTGATCCGGCAGAAACCTCTGACCGAGACCTCTTGCTATTGCCTGTTAGTGAAAGTGAATCAGAGTTGTGGAAAAAGTTTCGCTTTCAAAACGGTGAGTTTAAAATGCTGTTGATTGGAAAAGACGGGACGATCAAACAAGAGTATTTGGAACCAACGCCAATGGGGTCGATTTACAACGCTATAGATGCGATGCCCATGCGACGCAGAGAGATGAATAGGAAATAATCCGGGTCATTAGAATCGGGGCCTCAGCCGGCGGCCCCTCTCCCTTTACAATCACTGCAGTGGTGAAGTTGTATTCACATCCACATAGTTAAAGATTTCGAGCTTATTTGCTGATTCCCAGGTTAAACCACCCATAATTAATACGGTTCCGGGTTTGGTTTCATACATTCCGTGGCGTGCTCTCGGAACAGCCATCTTTCCTGGTACCTTCATAAAGCTGTTCTCAACAGGGTCATAAAGCTCACCGCGATCGATATGATCATTGGGAGTGAAATCGACGGGATGGTCCGGAGCAAAAGGCTCAACAGAACCACCCGCCAATAGAACCTTGCCATTATTGAGTCGCACTGCTGAGTGCATGCCGCGAGCCCAATTCAAAGTCTCTTTGATGGGCAAAAATTTACCGACCGCAGGATCAAACAGCTCAGCACGATCAATGGCCTGGGCACCCAAATCAAATCCCCCGGCGAGTAAGATCTTTCCGCTGGCCAGCACAGTGGCTGAGTGAGCCCCACGCCCTTGTGCCATAGAATATTCTAGCTGAGTGAATTCATTGGTCTCGGGGTCAAAGATCTCGGCCGTGGCGATACCGCTGCTCCAGTCAAAGCCACCAACAATCAGAACTTTCCCGTCGAAGAGCTTAGTTGCTGTGTGCCAAGCTCTTGGTGCATGCAGGTTGCCCACCGGATAAGTCGAATTTGTCTCGGGATCAAAAACCTCAGCCGTATAAGTGGCATCTGTCCCGGAGAAACTCACTCCGCCTTCCCAGCCGCCCGCCAAAAGCACACGTCCATCGTCAAGAAGTGTGCTGGTGTGTCCAACACGCTGTACCTGCAGCCCTTTGAACTCTTGCATCATCTGGCCAAGCTCTGGGTTGTAAATAGCTAAAGAATTACCCGACAACCAACCGCCGGTGATCAAAATGTCACCATCAGCCAACTGTGTCGCGACCCGACCACGAGACTTAAGACTCAAACGTCCCGTGATACTAAAGCTATTGTCAGCCAAACGGTAAGTTTGCACATCTTGGTTATCACTGAGGACCAAGAACTCCCCACCCCGCAAATCCACTAAAGACGGCATAAACAGTGGTCGAGATGTTGTCGTCGACGTATGGACAAACTTCGCGTCAGTCCGCACGGTTGCACTAAGGCAAACAACGTCTTGCGAAAAGCTCTGACAGCTCACCGTCTCGAAGTTGTTTCTCGCATCAACCCGCTCAAGCATGGGGAGTTTTGTTAAAAGACTGATGTCTCGCAGGTGGTTGTTGCTTAAGGATAATAACCTCAAGTTAACGAGTCTCTCTAAAAAAACCAGATCGCGAATCTTATTGTCGCCTAAGTCCAACTCCTCCAGGTTTTTCCAGTCGTGGAGCGGCTCGAGGTCATCGATAGAGTTCTCAGAAAAGTCGACGGCTACAAAATGGCTATATTCCTGTAGAGGCACCAACGTACTAATTTTTTTACCAGAAAACGTTCTTATCTCGTTATTTCTCATAAACACATTATGAGCCTGCAAACAAGAATCTGTCTTGCCCCCAGGATCACTACTAAAGCTGTCTGGCTCGATTTCTCGAGCAGCATCCAACATCCCCCGAATCGAGGTGCTTAGCTTTTTAGTCGAAAGGGTACTCTCTGACCGGGCACAGTACTGTCGAAAGGTTTCAGGTAAAATGATCACTGAATTCTCATCAAACTCACTCAGTTTTGGTGTGATCGAATCCGCTGTGGCAACACACTCCTCGACAGAGTTGTAACAAGTCTCTGCCGCCAAAATGAGGCTTCTGACGTCTTTGTCGAGTTCTTGCTTCACCGTCTTTAGGAGTCCATTTTGCCTCGGGCTCAAAACCACGGAACTTGAGGTTAACAGGGAATTGACCGTACCTAGGTTGTCCATGAGACGATCAAACAAGGTCTCTAGTTCCCATCGCTTCGCTCGGACTGCTGCGGTTAAAATCGAAGAAAACTTTGGAAAAATTCCAGCATCAGCATAGGGAGCGGTAATATAGCGTAGGTCTGCGGGTCCACCCTCGTAGCTCGGCTGATCCGGTTTTGACTCCAGTTGGTCTTTAAAGTCTTTGGTGGCGTAGCGAATCGCATTAGCCATCACCTGGTCACATTTGGCAAGGTCCCCAAATGAACATTTCACAAATCCCATTGAACTACTGTCACCAGTTTCTTTGTTGTCGAAAAAGAGTTCGGTAATTTTTCGCGTGTCCCCACCAATTTGCAAAGCCCCGACCGTGATTTTTGTTCTTTTACTGAAATTCTCAGAAATGTTTTTCAGACTGGCTTTCACAGAAGCAAATGTGGAATCATAACTAAAGGCCGTTTCAAACAGGTCCTTTTCTTCTTGTGTTAAAAATTCGATTTTAATTGAATAGAATAACTTCGCCCCTCGCACAATTTGCGTGACGTATTCATCACCACAGGTTTCACGCCAGCGATCATCGTCATTTCGCACAGCTTTCCCGATATCAGTTAACCTTTGTTTCTCAAGCCCCTTTATATCTTGAGTGTCCGCAGAATCCTCGAAGTAAAGAATATCGTTTTTAAATTTGTAGTCGCCCGAATAAACGGCAGAAATAGAAAATCCGTCACTACGACTGGATTTCATAAACTTGGCGCTGGCTTTCACCGTTGCCTCGCCATAGCGAAATCGGGTCCCAGCATCAATACCCAGCTCTTTTTTCATAGAGTTTTGATCTAAACTTTGTTCGAAAGCGACATTCGCCTCTTGCTTTCCTCGACGCACCAGCTTTCCTTTGAGACAGGTTCCCGTGAACTTCTCTTTTTCAGAATCAAAACCCATCCCTAGCACGGCCTCTTTATCCTCTCCGGCTGGTAGACTATGATTAGCAAACGCTATCATCGGAAAGCTTAGACAAAATAATACCATTAGAATTCTCATTTCAAATCTCCCGTTTATTCAGTTTATAAAAATTGTTGGCAAAGCGAAAGAGTCGCGCGTTGGTTTCTGACTGATTCTCATGTTCAATCTGCAGACCCTTTTCGAAATAAATATCTTTTAAATTGGTAAACAACTCGACTTTATCGGCAGCAAAAGAGCGGCGGACTTCAAGATCTTTAATAGCACTGAGACTGTCAGCACCCACAAAGTCGCCCACCTTGTCGAGTATCCAAGGAAGCTCAGGGTTTTGTTGCCACTCCAAGGCACGAGACAAAAATAGCGTTGCCTGCATCCTGAGCTCTTGGTTGCCCTTGAGACCAAGAGAACCCACAAGTTCCACATCACTTAGAAACAACAAGGATTGGTTGATCAACTTTCGATTAGCTAAGGCTTTCTCTAGACTCGAATTGTCCGAAGCACTTCGAATCACCTTGCGTTCTAGTCGAATAATCTTTTCTATCTTAGACAAATAAGCATCAATACCCGAAGGTTTCTCTCCAACATGCTTTGCGGAACTATCATCAACCGGTGTAGCTTTTTCTATTTTCAAATGATCAACTCGTTCTTTAACGGTTTTTTCAATCAACCGATTGGTTCTCTCTTCTGACCTCTGCTTTCGACTGGTCTGCAACCACAGGGTGCTCAGCACAACCAACATCGTCGAAACCGCGACAAAAATAGCGACTGTCCTATTCTTCATTTTTTTCTCCTTTGAATATTTTCTTCCATAATTCTTTTCTCTTTTCGTATTCATAGCTGATTATAAAATTCCCGTACTTTTCTTGGAGGGCTTGATCAATGTTGCCCTGCTTTTGATTAATCAACTCGGCTAAATCAAGGGCTGAAGACGCATCCAAAACACCACCGGTTCGGGACTCCAACTTTCGCCACGGCCACTCCACTGACAGTAAAATTGCGGCCTTCACTTGCTCCACAGTAAGGTCCGGGAAGCGTGCGAAAATCACGGCTGCTACCTTCGCCACCTTAGGCGCTGCAAAACTTGTCCCCCACGCCATACCGTCGAACGTTTTTCCATTAGCGAATATGTCAACTAAACTTTCACCGTAGTTGCTATTGGGGTGCACTCGGCCCCTCTGAGATGCGCCAACCACGATGATATTGGGTCGTCCGGAGAGATACTGCGGACAACCATTGGGACCATCAACCCCTTGGTTACCTGCAGCCACAACCCACAACACGGATTCACGATCACTCTCGATGGGATGTTGCCTGATCCACTCACGACAGGTTGGCTCGTCATCACGGTTGCGCACCGACAGATTAATCACACGGGTGCCACTTTCGATAAACGACGGCCACCAATCATGGGCGGCTCTTGGCTTGAGGCAGGCACTGATCCCAAGAGGTATGATGCCGACCGGCTCTCCTTGCGCCAGCTCACCGGCTACATCCAAAGAATGTTCACCAAGAAAGAACTGATCCAACGGCAGAGATAGCTTGTTGACGTACTCTCGACCTGAAAGCGATTGTGAACCATCCGTCCACCCGTAAAAGCTGTCTGGCGAACGCGGGCCCCTCAAGATGAAACTTTCAGGGTGTTGGTCCGTGAAAATTTCTGGGACAAGAGACTCTTCGCACAACCCCACCTTGGGTAGTTCAATGGAGTCGAAGTCCACAAGGCCCTCGATAGGCTGCGGCTTCACTAAATCAGAAATATCCCACTGTTTTTGAAAAACCACCGCCCCTTGCCGGTTAATTACCTCAATGCTCTTCGCGACTCCGGAACTGTGGCGCTCGATTCTCGCAAATAGAGCGGGAAAGCTCTTTGCCATGTACAACAAGCCAACAATTTGTTGATCGGAGTTCTCAAGGACCCACTCACTTCTGTAGACTGTTCCTCTTGAAAAGTACTCTCTAAAAAATGTTTGGCCCGATCCAAGTGAGATTTTATCGGACTCTTTAATGCAAGTGGATTGACAGGCGTTTTCACGATAGGTCTCAACAACCTCAGTGACCGGAGCATTTTTACTCAACTCCAGAAGTCTAGCCTCAGTGGTGTTAAGACCTTGAAATTTTTCCTTCAGGGTTCCTGCTTGCAGGTACTTAATAAGCTCTGTGACAGAGCCTAACAATTGAGGAGCATGAGGCCATGAACGGCTTGACTCGAAATCGACACTCATTAGTTGCGGGTCCAAAACACCTTGCACAAGAAATGGACTGGGTGTCTGACTCACAGACACAATCTCACCAAAGTTTGAACTGGTTGCAAAGCCTCGCAGACCTTTCAGTAGCACTCGATGCTGATCCGCCCAATGGGCAAATCGCTGCTTCTCGTTGAACTCAACATTAAGATCAACACGTACGGGCATTCTTTTGAGGGTCACATTCAGAGCGGCCAGACTTGCCGGTTCTCCGAAGATCAAGCACGATTCAAAAATTGCTTTCTCAGGGTGCTGAAGGGCCGCCACAAAGCTTATATCATTGCGCAAGCAAACATTCTCTCTTTTTGGGTCCACACATAATGGCTCTTGATCACTATTTTCAATAACGATGTCGGTGACTCTCTTACAAGTCAGAATAGGTAACTCTGCTTCTACCAATGGCGGACTGACTTGCGACTGCGATGAAGGTTGGTCGGTATGGGCGGCGACACAACTTGTAGCTAAAAAGGTGAGCAAAGCAAATTTCATTAATTCTACGATCAACATAAGGACCTCCAAAGAGAAGGGCGAGCGACCTCGCCCCCTCGTCAATTACAAAATGGCGTCAGGAATCAACGTTCTCAAGACTTGTCTGTTCACTTCTTTTGTGGCGGTATTTTGATACATAACCGACCCATTGAGGTAACCTTGCGCGACTACAATATTGTTTAAAAGATTGCGATTGGTCAGTTCTACATTCAATACTTTTCCAAAATATTGAATTTCTTGAATAGAGTGGATCGGCTCGAACGTGCCAGCTTCGCTGATCAACTTGTCACCAACCTTAAGGTCACGAGCCTCTTTAATATCACCGCTACTGACGACCAAAGGATGGTTTAGAGTCACCTTCAACTCGCCCCCTTCTTCAGTTGTAATAGTTAAAATCTCTTGCAGTTTCGCTTTGGGGTCGACAGTGTAAGACCGCAACTCGCTCAGTTGAAAGTCGATCTGATCAATTGTTGAGTCCCGCGATACGGAAACAATATCACTTCGTAGCGAGCGACGAGCACTCTCAATGGAATGATAACCATCCGAAAAAAGAAGCATTTGATCTGGAGTGTAGCAACCAGCACGACAAAACCCCGCGAATTTGTGAATCTCCGGACTGACACAGCCAGCGTTGGCATCAGTGGGAGCAACCCATTCTTGGGGGGCACCATTGGCATCCAGCTTAATGAAGGTTGGATAGCCGAGCTGCTTCACCTGATTTTGAGCATCAAACAAATAAAACTGCCCATCCGCATCGGCTTGCCACTTTAGATCAGGAAAGCATTTAATAGCCCAGGAGGCTCGACCTTTTGCAACATCTTGCCCTAAAGAATCAAAACGTGATGCGCAACGTGCGCTTTCCACAGCGTTTGCAAATCCTTGGGTTGTAATGAGTAAGCTTATAAAAAATACTTTAACATTCATGATAGTCTCCTTTTTTAGATACTAAATATATCGTTGTTGTTTTGGTTAAGGGGTGGAACACATTCTAAACCTTGGGCCTCTAAAGAAGCACAAACGGCTTGGTCCACTTTTTCTTTAATCATCTTTTCACTTTCATTATCGTCACAATCTAGGTTTGTGATGATCAATCCGATCGCCGATAGAGCCAAAGCCCCAGTCTCTAACGCGACAGTTGCCGGTAGACCAACGCCAGTGCAAGCCGCGTAAATCCCCGCACCAGAAAAGCCGATGGCAACGACCTGCACTCCGTTGTTAATGTCCTCGAGCTCTTGGCAGGTCAAAGATGCTAGGTAGATATCACCTGCGTCCCCCTGGAGGTTCGAGTGCCCCTCCAACATCAGTCCTTTTCCATACACCTCTGTGATGCAGACCCCCGCATTGGCGGTGTTCCCGGCCGAGGCCACTAGTATTGTTAAAATTAGTAAAATTGCTCTCATTTTCATCTCCTTTCTTTTTTTTGTTTGTTGGCTTGTTTGTTTGGTCTTTCTCTCAGTCATTACATTTTTGTGTTCACGGCACCGCCAAACCTCGGCTGTTCCAGTAGTGCTTGGTGTCTTGGGGCCGCTGAACAACTTTCTCCTGCTTCTTCTTCGGAGCTGGAACCTCTTTCAGTGATCTGTTCGCCCTCTTAAGTCCTGCTATAGTCGCTTTTTTGTATTGCATCCCTAAACTGATGTGGAATTGGATCAAAGTTATCTGCTTAGCAACGGCTCGATAAACACTGATTGTGTTCCTACTCAAGTTTGCGATGTCCTCTCTCGTTGGAGCTGCCGGCAGTTCGAAAGACTCTTTTTCGAGATCTTCGATTAAAGTAAAAATTACGGGAAGGGCCTCAGCTCCAACCTCTTGGAGCCGTTTATTTTGGAAGGTTTCGGGTAGTTGGAAGAATTCAAAATGCTCTGCTTCAATAAAGTAGCCAAGACCAGCGAGACTATCTTTGTTTTGTTCAGCAACAATCAACATGTTGTTGAGAAGATGACTCTTGTTTACAAGTTTCGCGCTCACCGTCTGCAATTTTTCATCTAGACTCAGTAAGGCTAAGAATTCGGCATTTAGGCTTTTAATGGTGGCCTCATTCTCCGTTATTGTCTTCTGTGCCTCTGAATACGTGGCAGCGACAACATCGGATGACGCCGCAAACATTGTGACTAAAACAGTGAGTATGGTTTTCATGGTTCCTCCGATCTCATTTCAATCAAAGGTAAGAGCAAGCTTAGTACCAAAGTTGTTTGTGGCCCAAATCAAAGCTAAAAGCTGTAGAGACTCATTTGTCCGGATATCACGTCCAAAAAACGGGACAAAGGTCCGAGCCCTAGGAATCGGACGGTTCTACCCTAAAGGGCGATCCCAGTCGGCTGTTGCTAAAAATTCAAGGTTACGGGACCGGCGTAAATTCTAAAAATCGCCCCCAAATTTAAAGCACCGAACACTCTTCAAAAAGTTTTGGAAATAGCCTCGGCTTATCAACCTTGAAAACACTTATTGAATCTTGGTGTGGGTCTTTACAAATCCAGTCTGAAATCGCAAGTGGGACCGCTGTTGCAAATACTCTTCCTATCTCGACGAGAAGGTATGCTTGGGTGTATTTCAGGCGTCGTCTCCCAGGTTGTCCGAGCATCAAGATACTGGTGTCGCGCCATTTCGGACTACTGGACCTAAGAATAGTCTAGGATTCTAATATTAAGCAGTGTTTGAGAAGATCTCTCTATGAAATCTCTGTCTATCATACTAGTCTCATTCGTTTTTCTTCATTGCGGCCACGCCAGCCAACCACCAACCACAATAGACGAAGCCGCAGCCGGCCCCACAAAAGCCGAGCCGAAAACGGCAACTAAGACTTGGCGCTTTGCCATCATCTCTGACCTCAACAGTAGCTATGGTTCCAAAACCTATAACTCGGCTGTCAAAAGTGCTGTTTCCTATCTCGCGGACGCAAATAACAAAATTGATTTTATCCTATCCACAGGTGACATGGTGGCCGGACAAAAGAAAAACTTAGACTACCTAGGCATGTGGGAAGCCTTTCACTCAACAGTAACTCGAAAGCTTCTCGAGAAAGAGATTCCACTATTTCCCTCCCCCGGGAATCATGACGCCCATTTAACTCGAAAGATTGAACGCGATCACTACCGTAACAGTTGGTTACAAGAAAACCCCCTGAGTGTGGCTAAGCACATAAGATGGGTCGAAGGAGTGGAGCAAGACTTTCCATTCCAGTACGCCCTAACTATTGGAAACGCTCTTTTTGTAGCTCTTGACAATACGGCGGTACGAAACTGGTCAGACAACACTCTCGTTTGGCTTGAGAAAGTCTTTACTCAAGAGAGTCAACGCTCTCTCAAGTTTGTATACGGTCACGTGCCCCTTCTCCCATTTGCCTTTAAAAAAGAAACGGAATACGTGGCTCGTGGAAGCGCTGCATTTTTAAATAAAGTGGAAGACCTTTTTGAAGCCCACAAAGTGGATGTTTTTTTTAGCGGCCACTCTCATGTCTACTACCCCGGACGCCGCGATCAGCACACTCAGTATATTAGCGTTCCTCTTTTAGGGAGTGGATCACGTTACCTTATCGGCACAGGATCTGTGAACGAGCGCAGCCCGCAGGCTTTTCTAGTGATTGAATATGACGAGCAAGGCCATTGGCAGCTGCAGCACCGGCAGGCGAGAGGCTTTAATCTTATTCTTGATGAGTCATTCCCAACCACAATTCAAATTCCCGCCCAGAACTCCTCTCTCTGCAAAAGCTGCTCTAAGTTCCCCCAAAGCCATATGCTTGATCCACAGCAAAGAATCCTCTATCGACGACAGGATCTTTAGTTGTAAAATAGAGTCATCGGCTCTTAATTCACTCTAAAACTTTTACATAAAACCACGGACAACCTCTCACGTTTCAGCTCTCATCGTCTTTTTTGTTAGACTCCTTTCCGTCTGGAAAAGAAGGGGTTTATGAGAAAAAGTATCTACGTTTTATTTATATTACTGTATTGCCTTCACGGTGGAGCCGTCACCGAACAGCAAGAGGAGATTGCCAAAGCAAGTGCTGATGCCGAGTTCGCCCAAGGTGCCGTCGATGAAAAGGTCAGCGTCTTCTTGTCTGCCAACGACGTTCAGGAGGAGTGTGCAGCTCTTGCAAAGCTCCCCAATGGGGACTACTCAAAATCGGATCGTGAAGATGAAAATCTACTTTGCGCAATCAACTTTTACGACGACAGCTACGCTCTTTGTCCAAAAACTTGGAGCACCAGCCCAGGGACTATGGTTTACGACTTGGGTAAAAGCTCTTTCGACCAACAGAGCTATGAGACTTCAAGTCACTGTGGCCAGAAGGCCAAGGGGGCGAGGGTCAAAACAGCGGCCAAACTGAAGACCTCAATGAACGCCAGCGGGACAAGTGGTACGTTCTCGCAGTCTGCTCTTTTGTACTATCATTTTTCTCGTTATTTCGACACCAAGGTAAAGGTTCCTGTCGCTGTCTATCGCGAGATGGACCGCGACATTCACCTTGAGCGAGTGTCCAGTAAAGGACGCCGACTGACGTCGTCTGGGATGATCGCTGCTGGCTGGGACCTGATGGTCCGCGCCGAGACCAACCCCTCTTCGTATCGACCGACTGACGACATCTTCACCAATGACCGAACCAAAATTTATGGAACCATGTATGACGACAAAGGTGAACGTTATGCAACAGAGTTTAATGGCACACGGGCCAGTGGCTGGGGCAAAGGTCAGAACCGCGACTTCCAAAAAACTCCGGGATTTTTAGCCCTGCGCTCGCCTCTGCCTTTAGCAGAAGCGATCCCTGGCGCTGTTCGACAGGCTGCCAAGGATAGAAAAATGCGCCGAGACTTGGTGGGCCTTGATGGCATGCAGGGGCAAGTGCAAGTGGCTTTCTGGATGCGCGAACTGATCGAAATAACCCTTCTCGACTATATTTTTAGCCAGCAAGACCGAGTCGGAAACATCGACTACACCTGGCACTGGGTCTACTTAAACGATGGCGCCACAAAGAGTAAACGAGAAAAAAGAGACGAGTATGAAAGTCTTTCTCGTCGTGAAATGCAGCGAATTTCTGTCCCTGAAAAATTAAGAGATAATAACGCCCTACTGATTCAACGGACTCACATCAACGACAACGATGCCGGAGGGCGAGTGGCCTATGCCAACTTCTCGAAATCAACAGGTATGTTGAACAATCTGAAACATTATAGTGCCAAAATTTACCACAGATTAATGAGTCTCGATAGTGACCTTCAAGCACAAGGCCCCATCTTCCAGTGGGTGAACAACAACCTCGGTCTTTCTGACTCCGAGGTTCGGCAGATAGTGAGCAACACAGCGAAGGCCGCTGCAATCATCCGCCGGCAGTGCGCTGATATGCAGTTCGATCTTGACGACGTCGACAACCTTTATTCAGAAGGGGTTCGGATTCAGTCTGTTGACTGCGATTAGTGAAATAACGACTGAATTTCAAGGAACAAATCCAGCTCAAGATTCGCATTTCTATGAGAACGACATCGTCTTGGCAGACCCTTAATGTTTCTTTTCTATAAAAACCCCTCTTTATACATAGTCACTTGCTACGACCACCAGGATTTAATAACGTGAGCCAGAATTTATTGACCCTACAACGGAGGTTTTAATGGATCCACGCAAAGACACATGGAAAGAAGCAGACAAATTAGAATGGCTGGCGAAGCAAACTTTGCAAAGGTCCTATGCTGAACAGGTGCTCACTCGGATTGAGAAGCTCAAACAAGCGGGTGACCACCTTAAAATTCTACCCTACGGCAACCTCACCCTGCAGGGCCGAGAGGAACTTGCCATTGACGGCACGACTCTTACAGCCCAGGAATACCAAGATCGTTACCCACTGTATTACGCCGAGGTGGGTGACATCACCGACAGCAAGCCAAACATAATTATCACTGGCGGTACCCACGGCTATGAGGAGAGTGGCGTGTACGGAGCCCTTGAATTTCTTGAAAAAGACGCTGCCAATTACAGCGATCACTTTAGCTTTATGGTGTTCCCGTGCATTAGTCCTTTTGCCTTTGAGGTGAATCAACGCTGGACCCACGACGCTTGGGACCCAAACCGTAGCTTCGATCGCTCAAAGCCCTACGTACCCGAGGCACAGCTAGTGATGGATGTTTTAGACAAAGCTCACAAGAGTATTGGTCGCGATTTTGCCGCGGCCGTGGACCTACACGAAACCCCCGATCGTGATAAAACCATGATGCCTCCCCAATACCAACGCTATGGTATCAATTTAACGGCAGATGATATCTTAATTCCGAATGGTTATTACCTAATCTCAAACGTTGCCAATCGCTCACCTCAGATGGCAACAAAGATCATCGAGAGTGTTCGCAAGGTCACTCCCATAGCGCCCGACCCAGAAATTCATGGAGAAAAGAACGAAGAAGGTGTTGTGATTTCAAAAGGCGATTCTCCCACTCACCAAGGCTTGAATCAGGCCTACATGAAGACAATCTCTGACAACTCATTCACCACAGAGATTTACCCAGAGATCCACTCTGAGCCAAGAGGCTCCCAGGAGGCCATCGCCGCCCAGCGGGCGACGATTCATGGAGTTTTAGACTACCTAGCCAACAACTAAGTGATACTGGCAGCCGACAAAGGATGTCATATGCGATTTAGTGGCACGTCTTGATTTCTGGAATTGTAATAATTTTTGTGCCATTCACGAAATATATGTTCTTCTTTTCTTCAGTATAGAAGTCCTTGCAGATCTGAGTGGTGCTACCAAAGTCGTGCGCCACTTGCAGCAGACGATGCAAACTGGCGGCATGCACGTCATCGGTATTGTTTATCACCAGTGGGTGGACGGTGTTGCTACCGAAATAGTTGACCCTGCCAGCGGACTCATTTGCACTTCCGAACAAAAGACAACCCAGGTTGTTTTCTTTCTCGGTCATATCCAATGACACCATAATTTTTGTTGAAAAGTTATCGGCGAAATCTTCATCGAAAAACTGATTGAGGCCCTCATCGCTCTGATCGCCCTCCTGACTGATCCCGGAGAAATGTCGATCCACCAAGCACTGGTTTAAACCGGCTCGACCAGGCTTGCCTAACTCGGCCTGAACTCTGTGTCCCAGCTCGTGGGCCACAATTGCAGCACCCGCCTGGGGAGTCTTCACCGTGTTGGTCGATACAACGACTTTATTCTCAAAAGTATAAGTGTGGTCGACCAGGCCTTTGGGGAGATATTTTAAGCACATATCCGATAGACCTTGAAAAGAATCATCTTCCCCATCAAAGGAGTACCTATAGCTCCCCACCAACATTCCACCAACGTTCTGCGCATCTATGGGCGATAGACTTTTCATATCGGCAAGCTCCTCGAGTCCATCAACTAAGAACTGTACAGAGTCTCGAATTTCGCGAAGCGCCCCATCCTGAGTGGTCGGAAGTAAAAAGTTAGCACTATCAATCATCTGCTGGATAGAAGGCTGTTGGTTAGGATATAGTTGGTTCGCTTGAAGCTTCGCCTCTTGTTTAATTGTTTCGACAGCCTCACTAAAGGTGTCAATTTGAGCAGCTGTCGGCCGACTGCCCAAGTGAGCCGCCAGACTTTGCTTGCATATTTCATGAGCCTTATCACGAGAGGCTTGAAACCTTTCGTCGCTGTCGCGTGCAATCATCTGTTTTATTGAATCAATTATGGATGAACGATCAACCAGAGAGTCGATGTCTAAACTGAGATCGGCTAGCTCCTGCCATGGCTCATTCAAAAATGAACTTAACATTAGAGAGGTCTGGTAAGTCGAGGCGACATCAGACTCTTCAACGGGCAGCATGTCCTCTCCAGCCAATAACTTACTAAAGCCGACACTGCCTTTTATCTGATTGGCAAGGATAGGGAGATGCAGTCCAACAGCGTCGAGACTTTCATTGATCTCAGACACAAACTGTCTTTTAGCAGTCACGATGTCTGTTTTATAATTATATAGTAAGAATGTTCTTAACCCATGTTTCTCAATCAATCGGGCGTTTTGATAGGCATCGCTATAAATGAGCCTCGACAGGATTTTAAGACCCAACGTCACATCGGCTTTTTGGTCGTCAGGCACTCGATTCATTGCGGCTTCTTTCAGCCTCAACTCTTTGTCACTCACTAAAAAATCATAGTCAAAATCGTCTGCCGCGTAAGGGGTCAATAAATTTTGTGAGTATAGAAAACGAATATAGCTGGCGGTGAATTCTGTAACATTAAATTGAGAGTCCACAGGAGACATCTCGTAGAAGTTGAGCAGATCGACGAGCTGATTCTTGCTAACTGTTCGATCTTCTTCGATGAAGTTCAGCATTTTGGGCCAAATTTCAGTTTCAAATATTTGGTGAGCTTGCGGGAGTTCATCGATTTCGGCTTGCTGAAGAAGGTATCCCTCATCTTCCAGTTCAAAGTATGTCGTGGAGGGAATGGAGCAGAGAGATTCAACGCAAGATTGAGCGCGACCTCTCACTTCCTCGGCCCAAACGGCGTCATCGATATGGACGTCAGGAAGACCGGTTAAAAGGTCTCCGCTGGGGAGTTTGATCTCCGGAACTTCTGGCATTTTGATGGGTTCGATTTCGTATTTCTCACTTTTTGGTAAACAGCCAACGACCGCAGACGAGAGAAAAAACAACACCAATGCGAAAATTTTGACTTTAAAAGACATTTTGAACATGACGACTCCAGGGGCGATACTCTCATACAGTACAAATTTCGTGCCGGAATATAGTACAGTCAGTTCAAAAAAGACACCGAACGGGTAAGCAATTAGTGTTCAATGGGCGCTTTTTGTCAGTCGACGAGGAGCCGGTCTGGCGCCTGACTCGATAGCCCCGACAACCTCGCGCCTCCAGACCAATAAACCAGGACTGGCAGTTCGCCTTACACGAATCTTCTAAAGCCCATGTCTATCCCTTGAGTTGGCAAGCCAGCATCCCCCGATCCCAGTAGAGCTCGCCCCAGAGATGCTACTGAGATTCACTTTTTGGCCACTCAGTGGCCTTCCCCTCTTGACTCGATTGCATTATTCTACAAATCTAGCGGAATCAGGGAGTTCTTTATGAAAAACTGTCGCTTTGCCTTCGTCATGACACTCTGCTTGCTTTTATCCGCTTGCGCCTCAACCACCGACCTTGCCAACGAACTTTACGAGGCCGGTGACTATGACTCTGCAATCCGCATGTACAACAAGGCTCTGAAACAAGATCCTGAAAACAACGAGGCTAAAATTGGGCTTTTTAAGACTCGTAAACGTTGGATCAACGCGCAACTGATCAATGTGCGGAAGGCCCGCTTGTCGCAAAACTTTGAATCCGCCATCACCCTAATGCAAGGGATTTTTACAAACCAAAGCCAATGGGACATGAGCCCTGATGCCGCCGCTTTTTCGACCCAAAGACAAGAGGCTGAGATTCTGTCTGAATACATTTCTAGGAAAATCAAACAAAAGATCAACGCCCACCCTATTGCCGCCAATAGAATGATCAAGCAGCACCAACGCTTTTATGAATCGCCAGGACGCTCTCTCGACCTCAAAAAAATATCTCAAGCGACCTATGACAGCGGTGTTGCACAATGCAAAAAGCTTAAGGATTCCGCCCAGGGTAACTTTCCCTTTTTCACCATGTTCACTAACCAGTACTGCAATTATTGGGGGGTGACTTCTGGCCACCGTGACATCGCCGCTCTAACCGCCAATGCGGCCTTTGCTTTTTCGTCGGTATCGATCAAAGGAAACATCGACGGCATCGACTCTCGCTCGCAAGCCCTGATCTCCAGCAATGTGCAAAAAGCTTTGGAGGCAAGCCCCTGGTTCAATCCACAATCCAACAGAAAAATCGTCGCCCAACTCAGCGGCCGCTTTGACCAAAGGCACGAGCGTAGGCCGACAGTGATTCATGAGGACTACACCGTCGACATTCCCTACACGGCTTACGAGTCAAGGGAGGAGTCCTATCAGGAGCCCTACAACAGCCTTGAAACAGTAGTTGACCCAAAAACGGGGGAGACCTCACAGAAAAACGTCACCAGGTACCGAACCCAATACAGGACCGTACAGGCGCCAGTTACCAAGTATCGTCAAGAGGGACGCACCCAAACAATCTCAGGACACCATTATGAACAATCGTTACTGCTTTCAGGGGGACTAAAGCTGAGACTTGGTCGCCGACAGATCTCCGTGCCGATCAACAATCAATACAATGTCAGTGGGCTCACTCACACTGCTCGGATGCCTGCCATTGGCATCTATCCAAGACCTGACAAATCCGTCGATCCACTGCCGTGGCTGCAGAGCTCGCTGGAGTCTAACTCGACAAAGCTTCAAACCGCTTTGAACAAAGAGTGGGTGAATCGCTACTGCCCGAACTCTTTTGATAATTCTTCAATGGTGAGCTTCATCAATAGTGTTTATAAATGTAACGCTTCACCGCTGGCGAAAATTGATGAAGAAATCAACAACTGGTTTCGCAATCGTCACGGACTCAACTTCGCAACTTTACTAGACGAAGTCGAAAAAGGATCTGACTTTAGTAAACGAATCGCCAGTCACTGATCCTCCGACGGGGATTTAACTGGCGCGTGTCAGTAAACAAAGAGTTCGTTTCACTGGCGTGTGAGGTACTCCTCGTACTTTGCGGTGTCGGAACTTTCCATTTCGCGCAACTTTTTAAGGATTTCTTCGTGGACGTTCACACAGCGTCTCCCCAAACTCAGAGATTTTCCGCAAGAACTCTTGATATAGGCAGCAATACCACTTTTATAAGAGAAGGCTTCTCCCCCCTGAACGCAGATATAGGCCGCTGCATTTTTATGATTCTGAAAGCCACCATCTGAGCCTGAGTATGTTTTAAAGTCATAGCAGCGATCATCGGCCTTGCTAGCGGTCATTCCTCCGCCACCACCTTGCTCTGTGGTGGCCACAGCAATGCGGCCGTTGCTGGTTTCCCAAGCGGCCACGGCAAAAAACATTTTGCCATCGCGTGGGTTTTGTTGTGGTGCTGGGAGCGGGTTGTTATTTGATGAACCACTGCCACCGGAATTACTATTGTCGGCTGATTCGCTCCCACCAGAGGAGCCGCTATCTTGTCCTCCACTTGAAGAACCACTACTGTCGTTGTTAGCATCTTGGTTATTATTACCATGATTGCCACTATCTTGTTCGCCATTCACTGGACCCGGAGGAATATCGCCGTCATCAGCGTCTGGCAATACAAACTGATCCGCTGAATTAAAATCACTATTGAAGTTCCAATCGCCAACGTATTCGCCATCGCGGTACTGCTGACATTCACCCTCTTGGCACAAAAGCTCATTCGTCGATGAGGACTGAACACTGTTTGTGGAAGCCATAGGTCCACCACAGTTTTGAAAAGCCAATATGACCGCAAACAAGCCGGTCAAAGCTAAAATAAATTTTGGCATGAATCCCCCATTCCCAAAAATTAAAACAATTATTGATTATTATAGGAGGCAACCCACCCAATTTAAAGGATTGAGCCCAAAAAAGTCGTGAGTTCGGTCCATTCTGAGACAACGACCGCTCCCGCCAAGGCCAAATGATTGTAATTGGACTTTATCGGCTCACACACCGCGCCCCTTTCTGGTCTCTCCGCTATTGTCCTGCCTTCGGCGGAGATTTTAAACCAAAGACTTTCCATCCCAGGGAGTTCTTTTGTCCTTGATTTTGGAGAGCCGTTGGTTAATCAATAGTTTCTGAAATCTGTCACGGGTCGCTCCATGAGTCCGAAGACTTATGGTTAAGAAGCCCTAGTACTAAAAATAGGAATATCATGTCAGTATACCCTCAAGGATTTCGCCCCCGCCGGGCCCAAAACTGGGTCACTATTGGTTTTTTGTATGCTTCTTTTTATATGTGTCGCTATAATTTTCGCTTTGCTGTGCCGGGCCTGCAAGATGAATTTGGTTTTGATATCAATGACGTCTCACTCATCTTTGCCACATGGTCAGTGGCCTACGGAACGGGTCAACTCGTCAACGGACTGTTTTCTGATGTCATTGGCGGACGCAAAAGTATGTTGATTGGTGCCGTTGGCACCATTGGTATCAATGCTTTTTTTGGTTTTTCATCACTGGTTTCGCAGTTTGCTGCCTTCGCCTTACTTGCACTTATGAATGGCTATTTTCAGTCCTTCGGGGCCCCGGGTATGATTAAAATAAATGCGGCATGGTTTCGTAAAACCGAACGCGGTAGCTTTGCTGGTATTTTCGGCGGAATGATTCAGCTGGGACAGGTGTCCATAAGTAAAATGGCACCGGTCCTTCTTAATGGTGGCCTTGTTATTGGATCGGTGATCCTGGCGGAGTCTGGTGATTGGCGCTCGGTGTTTCGCTTTCCACCCCTCTTTACGGTGTGTGCCGCTGTCGCCTTTTATTTTATTGTAAAGCCAAGTCCTGATGACGCCGGCTACCCTGGTGTTATCGTTGACGAGATCGACAATTCTGAAGGTGTCACGACGTCTCTGCGAGACAGTTTAAAAACTATATTGTTTCACCCGTTGATCTGGTTCTATGCAGGGGCCTATGCATGCACTGGGGGCGTGCGACATTCATTAGACCAACTTGCGATTCTGTATTTTCGAGACCAACTCGGTTTTGATATGCAATCCAACATTCCCTTTATCGCCTCAGCCACGCTCATGGCTATGCCATTTGTGGCTTTTATTGGATCCCTAGGATCAGGTGTTGTCTCTGATAAACTCTGGAAGGGTGAGCGAGGCCCAGTGGCCGCAGGGCTTTACTATCTAGAGGCACTCACCATTGCTGGCGCAGCCATCTTGCTGCTTAACGATTTTGTCGGCCCTGGCCCCTCGGGTGTGTTGGTTGGCTGCTTGATTCTCATCTTAATATCGCTCACCGTGAACTCGACTCACTCCTTGGTGGGAGCCGCTGCTCCCATGGACATTGGCGGCAAGAAAATGGCGGGTTTTGCCTCTGGCGTGATCGACTCTTTTCAATACTATGGTGGTGCAGTATCCTTTTTAATTACCGGAAAGGTTCTCAGTATGACCCAAGAAACCAGTGGTTATTTGTACTGGTACGTCATCATGTCAGGCTTTGGGTTTCTTGGAGGAACCATTATGTTACTCATGCTCAGGAAAAAGAAAAGACTTAACCTTTGATTCTTCACTTTTGTGCTGACGAACAACCGCAATCAATCAATCAATCAATCAATCAATCAATTACCCTGTCGTCAACATCCCACTGGCTACACCGGTGACAGTTTCTCGGAGCAATGGAACATCATTCGACTTGAGAGCACTGACTTCTAGAATATTGAGGGGATAAATCAGCGTCGACCGTAGCTTGATGCTTTCTTCTAACCAGGACCTGAACCACAACAGCTCTTTTTTTCCGGTCACTTCTTGGATAAAGGCTCGCGTGGACCGAAGCTCAGCCTTAAATTCGGAAAGATATTTTTTTTGCAAAGAAACATCCACATTAGAGGTTTCAAGACTGAAAGCCCAAACAGAAAGGTCGACCTTTGCTAGTGTATACGAGAGCATATCCACAAAAGACCGAAACAGGCTACTGTTTCGGTAGGCCTTTTTAAGGAGCCTCTTCTCATCAGAGCTGGCCCCAGCCCAGGACTGCCCAATCCCCCACCAGACCGGGAACAACACCCTGGTCTGTGTCCAGCACAAGACCCATGGGATTGCCCTTAGACTTTTTAAATCAAAACCCTTTTTTCGTTTTGAAGGACGGGAACCAATTTTTAGTTGATCAAGATAGGGGTAAGGTGTCGACTGCGCCACCGTCTGCATGAATTCATCGTGAGTGACCTTTTGAAAATATTGAAGTCGCACCTCTTCAGCAAACGCATAGATCGAAAGGTTCACTTGCTTGTCCACAGCTTCTGCTTTGGGCTTTTGGGCACTTTGCCGAATCACGGAAACATGTCGTTCGAAGATCTCTACTGAAGAAAATGTACGATGGATCATTTCACCTTGGATTGTAGCTTTGTAACGCTGCTGGGCCGATTTGGGCCACCAGGCCATTTGCTCTTTTAAAGAGCCTCCCCCACGAGCCACACTCCCCCCAGATCCATGGAAAAATATTGGAATATAGCCCTTCTTACGCACCAAGCGGTCAAGCTGAGAGAGAGACTTTTCAATAACCACTCGGCTAAACAAAGCTCCGCTTTCCTTCGCGGAATCCGAGTAGCCAACCATCACTTCGTACTTTTTATCCCAGTTACTATTCAAGGCCTTCTTGAACTCGGGAATTTCCAGAATCTTGCTAGTCAGTACCGAAGATGACTCAAGAGCCGCTCGAGTTTCAAACAGTGGGACAACGGGGATGGAAAGCTCACCCAGATGCTTTTTCAACAACTGGATTGTGTTGCGAACATCCTCTTCGAACTCACACATACTTATCACAATGCCTCTGACATACCAGCTGGCTTTGCCGGATTTTGAAAGGCGACGCAAAAGCTTTAACATTTTAATGATTTCAGTACCAGAGTTCGTGAGCGACTCTTTTATTAGAGATGAGTCCTCACGCAGCTCTAAAGGCACGACAAGACCGGGAAACACCTTTAACAAAGTCGATAGTTTTTCTAACTCGGGGGAGGAAACACCTATTGTCGACTCGTACTGACTCATGACCTTATCAAGGTCTTTATAGAATTTTTTTAATCTTTGCCCGTCATTCTCGGTAATTTTTAGTAAAGCCTTTGCTTGAGTTTTCAAAAGCAAAATCTGGCCACATAGAGACTCAACAGATCGGTTGCGGGAACTCACCAAAACCAGTTCGTCATAGCAAGTTTGGAGATTCTCAAGAACAAAGGGTATCAGTTTCTGCCTCGATAGGCCCAACGAACCCAACATCGCTTTGTCGTTCACCCCCGGATGCCCATCTTTGTCTCCCCCCACCCAAGTGCGGATATAAACCGGCTGCAACTGGGTGTAATAATCGCAAAGTTTTTCAATATTTCTTTTTTTAAGAATAATAGAATAGATGTATTCAGCCTCATCTTGAATCGTTGGAGCTTTAGTCTTTGAAATTGGAACCTTCATCAATAAAACGATTTTTTGAAACAATCTTTTTTTATAGATTGCTTTAGCCTGTGGGTTCTGAAATATCATTAACAACAGATCGCTGATTTTTTCTAAAACGTCGAGAGCCACAGGGCTCCGCGCTTCTGTTGGATGTGCCGTTAGAACAAATATAATCGGCGCTAGCTGCTTTTTTGGCACAGCAACGGTAGAATCTCTGAGACGATGACTCCGGTAGGCGCTCTCACAAGCATTTATAAGTTCAAGACTGGCCGCAAAGCTGTGAGCAATGGCCAGCTTCTCTTTCTGACTCTTGTTGTTGATCAATTTCGATACCGCTTGGTGAGTCATTAGCTTTTTCTCCAAGACGCCCGACCGCTGCCCTTTATAAAGCTTACGTATTCTCTCGACTTCCTGAAACACGGAGGCGCCAAACTCGAGCTTTATTGCTTGTCCTAAAAGGTCGAGCATCTCGTTAACCAAAGTCGTTAGCTCTTCGGGCAGTCTTTCGGTGGTTCTTAGCATTGGCTCTCCTGTTTGCTCCATTATCATTTGTTTCGCTACCTCAATGTTGGATCAGAATATAAAATATTACATATCTAGGGGTATCAATTCCGATCAGCCACAACGAATCGCAGAATTCTGATATAAGAGCGGCCCTTATCAGTCGTCTTGACTGTTTGTATTTTCGACAGAGAGGACCAACTCAGTTGGTTTTCAGAGGCCCAGAACCGGCAGTATTATCTCCGGACTTGTCAGAGTTTGATCCGGTATTATTTGCCGGCCGGCCTGAGGCGGGCCTTCGAACCGGAGTCTTGCTGCATTGGCTAACGTATGTCTTTTGAATTTTTGTGACTTCTGTCGATTGAATGGGATATCGCTTGAGCACTCTTTGCCATGCCATTAAATAGTCACAGGTGTAAAGCTTATTGGACGGCATCCACTGCATAGGGCCCTTCGCTCCCTTTGATCTATTGGCGGACCGAGAAACGGGGGTCAGATTGACGAAGTCATTGGCGAAAGCCTTTTTATCATCCCGACTCCAGCCACCGGCACCGTTCTCGTGGGCAAACTTCAGCGGAATCACATGGTCGACATCCATTTGAGAGGCCTGAGTGATCGCCTTGCCAGTGTAAGGGTCGACCCAAAAACCAGATTCAACCACGCAATTTTTCCCTCTTTTAAAACTTACATCTTCGATGCTCCATGCGATCAGAACTTCGGCTCGGGTATTTTGACAGTCTCGATCGGCATCAATCCAATGGCGCCATTCAGCACGGTCGTAAGAAAGAACGGTCGCCGAGTAGAAAACTACTAAAAATACTAATAAGTAACGCACCCCAGACCCCCATGAAAACGAAACCCTGAATCACCCAGAGAGGTGATTTACTAGGGCTCGAGACCACCATGCTGTCCCATCCCGAACAGCAAATCAAACAATCAATACACAGAATTTGATTTTTAATGATCTAGCCACAACAACAGGTACTCAGGTGACAAAGAGCTCTCTCTCACAATAAAAAAAGGGAGCGGCAATGGCGCTCCCTTTTTTAATTTTTTAGAACCGAGGTTCTAGCAAAAATCTTACCCGAATTACTGGGCGTTGAACATAGACTCTACATCTTCGGTGCCCAGCACCGCCTCTTGCTGAAAAATTTGACCGAACTCTTCTTCTGAGACTTCTTCACCGTTTATAAAAAACTTGGCGTCAATCTGAGGCTCGTTGCCGTTCATGGTCATATTCACAGTGGAGTGACCAACCGCTGCAAAATCAGACAAGGTAACTGTGTAGGTAAAACTCATATTCATAGATCCCGTGGCTTGTCCCGTATTTTCGGCGGCCACGAAACGTCCACCACCGGATAGGCCGATATTTATAGATACTTCACCCTCAGTTTTTGATACCAATGATCCCGTGCCTTTGGCTGCCATGGACATCGTCACTGCAGATTGATTCTCAACGACCGAGCTGACGTCAGAAGTCATATCGAATTGAAACGCCGTCACATCCATTAGCTCATGCACCGAATGATCACTGTTTGTGCGGAACTCATTAAAAGACTGGGTTGAAGACTTGGTGTTGGCTTCCGTTCCAACGTTCGATGTCTTGCTGGTACTTTTGTAATAGATCGGACACTGACTAGCAGAGTTTTTTGAATTTGCTATAACAAAACCGACCTCAACATTCTCAAGCGAACCCACACTGCCATTGCTGTTACCCACTGCGGGTTGCATTGTTACTGTACAGGCCCCCTGCCACATGGCTGAGTCCATCTCGCTTTTCAATTGGGTGCCTTTTTTAGACAATTTTCCTGCAGCTCTGAGCTGACGATTGACCGTGGCGCCAAGGTCGAAGGGATTCGCAGTTCCTTGTTCAGTTTGTTGGCCGGGTTGATTAGGCTTCGGCTCGCCATAGGCATCAGCCACTGTTCCGATCTCAGAGGCTTCAGCAGAAACCTGAGACATTCGATCTTTTTGGGTCTCCGTAAGTGCGGGGAGCTCGCCCCCGGGAACACCGCCACCATTGGCGCCATTACCACCGCCGCCGCCGCCATTACAGGCCGACAAACTGATGATCCCTAAAAATAGTATAAGTGTTCGCATTACTTCTCCTTCAGTGAATTTTTGTTCGATGGAAGTCTTCACAAAAAACAGACTGAGATCAAGAGGATTATACAAAATGACACGTCAACCAGCTGATTGGACCGCGACTTTCCCTTCGAACACCCGCAAGAGGCTGGCAAAGAAAACTCGCCCACTACGGGAAAGGGAATTTCTAGTGAAGGCTGAGTAGCCTGTCTTCGTCTCTTAGCAGAAATAAGCAAAACAAGGCGGAGAGCATAGGCCAAGCGGCGAAGAAGAGTAAATTTCGTGGGCCCCAGGGGTCCAGATACATCTGCCAAGTGCTCAAAGTAGAGATGCCGTGCAAAATCAAAAGAGTTCCGTAAGTCCACTTTTTATAGGCGCCCACCAAAAAGCCCAGAACCACAATCAACTGCAGACCGCCGACAAGATACGAAAACGGTACGGAAAGGCCCTCGATCAAATAGAACTTTTGAAAAACCCGCGCCGCGTGCCCCGGGTTTACAAACTTATCGATGGTCCACATGATCATCACTACAAAAACACCGATGCGAAGTGAAAAAAGACCAACTTTTAGTTTCGCTGCAAGTGACACGGGACGCTCCCTTCGGTTGTATCGAATAACGACGGATCAACAGGATAATAAAGAGAAGGTTAGATCGGTTCCAGCACAAAAACAAATCTTAATTATAAGAGGCGAGGAGCCCCCCTCACTCTAAAGCGAGAGAGGTCTCCTCGGATATTACGAGGCTTCCCCGTAAGTGGAAAAATCTAACCCTGAGTGATGACCCAAGCGTTGCCTTTTCGTGTCTCTAAACTGAATCTCCCTCGCCTTCTTTTTAACGGCTTTCTTAGCCTTACTCAAAAGGCTCGAAGGTTTTCGGCCCTGTTTTGTGACAAAGATGGGGTGCCGATTCATTTCAGTGTAGATCGAAAGAGAGAATAGCTTTTTCGACTCCGACAAGGGCTCGAGATTAACTTTGGTACAGCCATCCCAGCCGACGGTTTGATTGATCTCGTTAATAACTTTTCTTGCCTGTGCTTCAAAAACCTCTGGCTCAGCTAGTCCCAAGCAAGAGATATCGTAAAAATATGCTTGTGAGTAATTCATTGCTCCCCCCTTTTTATGATGCTGATGCCAGAGTGGGCGATGGGTCGCTCGTGTTGCGAAACCGAGTGGCCTTCCAGGAGTTCAGCTGGTCGTGGATCACACCTTCGATGTCGACCACCAGGGCTTCGAGGCTGGTGGCCTCACTCTCCGCTGCAAATACGCCAGAGGCTGAAGTCACTCGACAGCGGCCTCTGTACCCTTGATCCGCTTTCGTCACATCAAAACGCACGCAAGAATCGCTAGGGGCAGCGAATTCAATATTTCTCATCACTGCTAAGGCCAGCTGCTTTTGATCCCATTTTGGACTGAAGTTTTCATATTGAATCTTTAAAAAATCGTAAGACACAAGTACCTCCTATTCTATTTTCAAAAAAAATATAACTTTTACGATAATTTAAATGGATGGACGGGCGTCCGGGGGACGAAACACTTTAAAAAGATTTTGAATTTTCTTGATAACCTTGCTGAGCAAAGACATTTGCACCTCCTTCTTTGGTTGAACGATTGCTCAATTAAAAAGTTAGCACCCACATCTTAAACAAGTTGGGCTGTATAATTATAATAGCCATTGTCGGTAAAAAATCAAGATCCAGTTTTTCAATTCGGTCTAGAAATTCTGCCAGGCAGCAGCATCAATCTCAAAAAGAGACCCTTGTGCAGAATCGCTTCTAGACAGGCTGCTTCATACCACAAGCCATGTTACCGGGTACGGCTTGGTCAATTTGCTTCGGGTGCGGGAGGTTGAGGTTGTTCATTATCTCGGTGAACTTCTCTTCTGAGATTTCTAAATTCAACCTTGGGTTAAAGGCTTTCTCCAGGCCAATGGTTGAGCGCGTGTGTCCCTTGTAGTCATGGGCCGGATACACATGGGTGTCATCTGGTAAGTTGAACAACTTATTTCTCACGCTATTAAAAAGTTTATGGGGACTCCCTTGCTGAAAGTCGGTTCTTCCACAACCACGGATCAACAAAGTGTCTCCCGTAAAAACCTTGCCGTCACAAAGAAAGCTTGTGCAAGCGTCAGTATGTCCGGGTGTCTCCATGACCTTTATCTTATAGTTACCAAAGACAAGGTCTTGACCATCTTCAACAAGAAGGTCCGCGCAGCTCACACCCGAATGCTTCGAAACTCCATATTTTGCTCCAAGTTGGTCTCGAACAATCCCCGCTCCTGTAATGTGATCGGCATGGACATGGGTTTCTAGAGCATGGCTTATTTTTACACCCAACTCTTTGATGAGCTGAAGGTCTCTTTCGACAGTGTCGACCACAGAGTCGATGATGACTCCCTCTCGTGCGCTAGGGTCGACCAAAATATAAGTGTAGGTTGAAGATTTAGGCTCAAACAACTGATAAAGATCGATTCCGCCCATGGGCCTCCCTAGTGGCACTCATTAACTGACTCTTAAAACAAACAATAGAGACAACCCCTCGACAATACCAAAAACCCCCAAGTTCTTCACTAGTGACGTGGCATATAAAAGTGCGAGATGACGGGTCTTTACGAACGGACGGGACGATATCTATGAATCAAGACATCCCATTTGCCATAAATTACCTATTCTAGGATACTGGGGGAGCTTTAAACTTGTGCCCGAGAAGGACAATCATGATTTTTGAACCCAAAGACTTAGTCACCTTGGCAAACTATAAAATGCCGTTTGGGCGTTATGCTGGCACCGTCTTGGTCGACCTGCCAGAGGCCTATGTGAACTGGTTTAACAATAAAGGGTATCCTGAGGGAGAGATCGGACGCCTGCTGTCTATCGTCTACGAAGTGAAAGTGAACGGGCTTGAATACCTTTTCAAACCCCTGCGCGGCAGCGAAGACAAAATTCTCGCGAACCTTAAAGATCTCTGATCATAAAAGTCGCGCCACATACACCGCCCCGGTAGAAGCCCCGTCATGCAAGGGGTTGTCAAAAGTAATGGTGTGAGCCTGGGCACTTCCAAACACTTTTTCGAGACGCAACCGGAATTCTTCGAGAGCCACGCCATCCGTCCACAAGGCGAAGACCCCCTGGGGAAGCAAGTGAGTGGCCAGCTCACTTAGGCCCTTCTCAGTGTAAAGCTCGACATTGGACGGACTCAAAACCTGATCAGGAGTGTGATCAATATCAAGCAGAATGGCGTGATGCTTTTTTTGGGGAGTACGAGGATCAAACCCCTGACTTTGTATTTTCGCGAGAGCAAAAAAATCACCCTGCACCAGGTGACAACGAACATCATCCTTTAAAATACGCCCCATGGGAACAAGCTCCTTCTGGTGCCAGTCGATCACCTCTTGCAAGAAATCCACGACCACCAGCGAACGAACTCGGGGGTCTCTGAGGGACTCCACGGCCGTATACCCCAAGCCTAAACCACCCACAACGATATCGAGGTCACCCTTGAAGCCATCTCCCGCCAGGGCTGCCAGCCCCAGATGGGCCAACTGGTCCTCGGCTTCGTGAAACAGGCTTGTCATAAGAAAGTCGTCACCCAACTTGACCTCGTAGATGTCTAGATCGCCAAAGCGGGGCATGCGCCGGCGCCGCAGGATCAGTGCACCTAGAGAAGTGGGTTTAAAATCGATTTCTTCAAAATTAATACTCATAATACTGCCTCGAAAGCTAACCTGTTGCCTCCTAAGATTGCAAAGTATTCTTCTGCCAAAATCGTGGTGGACGCCCTGATCGTTTCGAGATAGTGATATTGCAAAGTTTACGCTTTGATCGGATATCATGACTGCAAATAAATTCTCGGACATCAAACTCGCCGCCCCTATCCAAGAGGCTCTCTCAAAAATTGGCTACGAAACTCCCACGCCGATTCAACAACAGACCATCCCCCTCGTTCTCCAAGGGCATGATGTGCTCGGCATCGCTCAAACGGGCACCGGAAAAACAGCGGCCTTCTGCCTCCCCATGATTCATTCCCTTGCCAAAAACAAAATCAAACGGGAATCTCGCTGTCCACGGGCCCTTATTTTAACCCCCACCCGTGAGTTGGCCATTCAGATTCATGAGAACCTGAAGACCTATGGCCAAAACATGGGTCAAAACTATTCCGTCATTTTTGGCGGCGTCGGGCAGGGTAAGCAAGTCAAAGAAATGAAGGGTGGTGTCGATGTACTGGTGGCCACTCCCGGGCGCCTGCTGGATCTGATTGATCAAGGCTATATTAAACTCAACCGTGTGGAAGTTTTTGTCCTCGACGAAGCCGATCGCATGTTGGACATGGGCTTTATGAGAGATATCAAAAAGATTCTCCCGATGCTTCCCCAAAAACGTCATAATCTATTCTTCTCGGCGACCATGCCCACTGAAATTGAAAAGCTCGCCAACACAATATTAGAAAACCCAAAAACTGTCGAAGTGACTCCACCTGCCACGACCGTCAAACGCATCGATCAGTCGGTCTTGTTTGTCGAAAAGAAAGACAAAATTAATTTACTCGTTCACCTGTTAAAAGACAAAAAACAGCAAAAAACTCTTGTGTTCGTAGAGATGAAACATGTGGCCAACAGAGTGACTGAAAAGCTCGAAGCCAATGGCATTCGAGCTGTGGCTATCCATGGCAATAAATCACAAAATGCCCGGCAGCAGGCGATCAAAGATTTTACAGACGACAAAGTGAGAGTGATGGTCGCAACCGATATTGCCTCCCGTGGCATTGATATTAGTGGCATCACCCACGTCATCAACTTTGAGTTGTCGAACATTGCCGAGAGCTACGTGCACCGAATTGGTCGAACCGCCCGCGCAGGAGCTGATGGTACAGCGATCTCTCTTGTAACAGCCGATGAAAAGTCCTACTTTGTGAATGTCGAAAAGACCACCAGTCAAAAAATCCCGGTGGACACCGATCACCCTTATCATAGCCAAGAGGCGCAAGACGCGGCTGTTATGAAGGTCGGCAAGGCAAAAAAGAAGTTAGAAACCCAGCGTAGACAAGAGGGCCGCAAGCCGTTTCGCAAAAACGACAAATCCAAATCCGGCTCCAAAAAGAAGTTCAAGCGCAGTGACAACAAAAAATCTTTTTCGTCAAAGAAGTCGGAGCCCGGCAAATCGGCCAAGTCTTTTAAGAAGAGCTCTAAAAAAACATCGCCCGGAAAATCGAAAAACTCCAGAGTGTTCAAATAGCGTGACGGCTTTCTTGAAAATATAGAAAATTACTTTTTAAGGGACGGATCTGCGGGCACTCCAGTGCCAGACCAAATGAGTTTTTTGTAACTCTTGCCCTCGCCCACTTTTTTAGAGGTGATCTCCGTATCAATGATGGTATCAAAGCCTTTATCTGCGGTGATAAAAGCCAGCTTCAGTAAGGCTTCGGCTTTGTCCTCGCAGTCGACCACCCGAATGGGGTCTTCCACCCGTTTGATTCTTCGAGTCTCTTTGGTTTGGGTCTTGCTGAAGACGTCGACCTTCTTGGCCTTTTCGGCGATGTCGCGATAGCGGATGATTCTGTCGTCAATCCCTTGATTGTAGCAGTTGCGACAAAAGGTTCGGTTTTTGAGGTCATCCGGCAAGAGGGAAAGCCACTCGAAATGGTCCTCATCGATGAACTCCACACAATTTTTACAACTCACATCGCCGCAAGAATCACAAAATAGAGATGTCTTATTCTTATTACAGAGCACACATATTTGACGCGCCAAAACCAAACCTCACCGTTTACAGTAATCTTCATTTTGAGCCGTCAAGTTTGCTAACGCAACCAACGACTCCGCTTTTTTACCCCAATCCTGGTCTGATTGATAGCCCTCTTCTGGCGGTATAAAGTTTCAGAGGCTAGCCCTTGCCCCCAAAGGACTTCAGCCTCGGGTTCGCACGAGGCCCAGCACCTGGCAACCGGGACCTTTTGGTATGAAATCGAAAATGCGGGATTAAAGTTCCCTCAATGCACCTCAATATGACATCGAAAAAAGATCGATCTATGATTTAGAAATGGCACGTGCGAAATATTCTTGGGAAAAGCTCTCCGACAATGAACTTCTTGAACTGAAGTTCTCCGATTTGGGCCTAAAGATTCAAGGTAGCCGGGTCGAATCCGTTGTTGAGAGACTCTACAAAGAGTTGAGAAAAAAGGGCTTGCCCTTCGAACCCCACGTCTGGGTCTCGGAAGACTGGTTTTCGGTGGATGGCATTCCAGGGATTGCCATTCCCTTTTTTGTAGTTAACGAACGGTTGGCTCGCCTGCAGAAAAAGCTGCTCTTCGATGCTGAGGGCTTCGCGGAGCGCGAGTGTATTAAGTTGCTCCGTCATGAAACCGGCCATGCCATTGACAACGCCTACCGGCTTCGAAAGTCCAGAAAACGTCAAAAGCTGTTCGGCCTATCATCAACCCCCTACCCCGAAGAATATGCCCCGCGAGCCTATTCCAGGAAGTATGTGGTCCATCTTAACTCATGGTATGCACAGGCTCATCCTGACGAGGACTGGGCTGAAACTTTCGCCGTATGGCTCAACCCACATTCAAACTGGCGCAAGCGTTACGCCCGATGGCCAGCGGTTAATAAGCTCAAGCTGGTCGATGAGATCATGGGTGAAATCAGTAACCAGCGCCCCTCAGTGAACAAAAAGGCTGAGCCCGGCTCAATCAAACGCAGTCGCCGGAAGCTGAAAACCTATTACAGCGAAAAAATTGAAGACCTGGGTCTGGATCAAGGCTTTTACATGGACCCGTTATTATTTCGGCTCTTCTCTAATGAGGCCGATTTCGCGGGCAACAAGCTCGCCTCGCAATTTATCAATCAAGAAAAAAAGTTAATCCGAGAGAAAGTCTCGCGATGGACAGGGCAGTATAAGTACACCATCGATCAAATGCTCAAAGAGGTGATTATCAGTTGTCGCGAGAAAAAACTACGATTAACTAAAAGCGAGCGAGAGACGCGACTGGATTTAGTCGGCATGCTCACGGCCCAAACCCTGAATTACATTAATTCGGGTCACCATAAAATTGCGATGTAGACGTGAAAGTCACATTGCTGGTCCACGAAGACCTCATTCCACCCGACAACGTTGTTGAAAAAGACCTGGACTGGGCTAGTGTTCCTTGGGCCACAGAGTATGATGTTAAAAAGTGCTTAGATTCTCTTAGCTATGACGTTAAAGTTTTAGGAGTTTCAGACAACCTCAAGGTTATTCGTTCTCACATCGAAGAATGGAAACCCCAGGTTATTTTTAATCTCTTAGAGGAATTCAAGGGTGAGGCGATCTTTGATCAAAACGTGGTTAGCTATCTCGAACTTCTCGGAGTGCCTTACACAGGGTCAAACCCCAAGGGACTTATCATAGGGCGCGACAAAGCCTTGTCTAAAAAGATTTTGAGCTACCACAAGATTAAGACACCAAAGTTTCAAGTCTTTCCGAGAAATAACTCTCGAAGAAAAACTCTACTGAAAACCTTTCCACTGATTGTCAAATGCTTGAACGAAGAGGCCTCGCTGGGCCTATCACAAGCTTCTGTGGTCCATAATGAAGAAAAACTGCGAGAGAGAGTGAATTACATTCACGCCAAGTTCAAAACAGATGCCATCGCAGAAGAGTTTATTGCGGGCCGAGAGTATTTTGTGGGAGTCATGGGCAATTATCGATTAGAAACCATGCCCGTCTGGGAGCTAAAATTTGAGGGTTCGGATCACCCAGAGAACGAGTTTTACTCGTCAGCGGCTAAATTTAACGTGGACTATCGAGGACGCAAAGGGATCTCAACAGGCCTTGCCGACATTTCTGAGGAGCAGTCTCTAGCGATGCGGAAACTGGCAAAACGTGCTTATCGAGCCCTTGGCCTTAATGGCTACGCAAGGATGGACATGCGAGTCGACGAAGCAGGTCAGATGTATCTACTTGAGGCCAACCCCAACCCTGACATTTCAGAGTTTGATGACTTCTCTGAAAGTGCCAAAAAGGCGGGCTACACCTACAAAAGTCTTTTGCAGAAGATCATTCGACTCGGACGCCAGTGGAGCCCCGTCTAAGAAGTCTCTGCATGTCCCACGATCGCTGAGGCCTGTTTTTTTGTGTTTTATCATCAATAAAGAAGTGGTACCGTTGGCGTCGAAACATTACACGGTACTGGGGTTCAACTGAGACATGTCATTGACTGACCTCGGTTGCTGCAGCGAGGAGACAACGGATGGTAGTTCTAAGTGTTATTTTACGGTTGATTGTGGCTTTGGGTCTTTTAAATGTTTGGCTAGTACGCCAATCGAAAAGCACCGATTACCGAGGCGCCGACTCGCAAAACCTGAAACAAGAATTTTTGGCCTATGGGCTTCCCCTCGGGGTTTTCTATTTGGTTGGATTTTTGAAGGTGGGCTCTGCCATTGCGCTGCTTGCCAGCCTTTGGTTGCCATCCATTGCTATTTATCCAGCAGGTGTTGTCGCCTTTTTGATGGTGGGAGCCCTTCTGATGCACGTTAAAGTAAAAGATCCTTTGCTGAAGTCCCTGCCAGCCGCTTTGATGCTGGCCATGAGTTTAAGCATTGTCGCCCTGTCATTACCTAGCGGGTACTGAGGGCGAATCGTCTTTTTTTATATATGTTGCCTTTGATCCTATAGGCAAGACGGTCATTTTGTGATCTATTGCCTATGTGGAAACTTTCTTTTTTTATACCTACCTCTTTAATCTGGTGTCGTTTGTTGGCTACGGTATCAGCTGCTTAGCGACCCAGTACATGGTCGCTGAATTCAAACGCTATCGATTGCCCCAGCTCAGAGTCTTTGCTGGGGTAATGCAAATTCTCGCCAGTATTATTCTTTCTATTGGTTTTTATATCCCTCTGGCGATATTGGCGGGATCGGCTCTCATCATCGCTATGATGTTTTTTGGCATTGTGGCTCGGCAACGCATTGGTGACTCTCTACTCAAGATGTTTCCCGCTATTTTTTATTTTATTTTAAATATTGGCATTTTCTCAGCCAGCGCCTTCTATGAAATAAATCTTCCCTAGAAAATCAGGCTCAAGGGCTTTCCTTTGCCCGCTGTTCTTGAATCGCCGCCTTCTTATTATCAGCGATCTTTGAGAGCTCGACCCCAAATCGCCACATGACAAACTTGTGAAGAGGAGCTTGGGTGAATTTGTAAACAAACCAAGGCAAGCTCGGACGAAAACTATGGATGGCGACAATCAAATATTCTCTGTCACAGCCTTCTCGAAACTCGATACGCGCTTTGGGATGGGGGGAATTGAGCATTCCACCTGTGATATAGAAGAGTTCACGCCCCTCGAAGGTTCTCTCGTGAGAGAGTGTTAGCACCAAGAGTGGCTTTTTAAAAAAGCGAAAATAGAACTCCAAATCATCGCCATCGGGGACAATTTTAAAAAACGGCCATAAGAAACGAGGCACCCAAACCATGTAGTACTTTGCTACATCCTTCATTGACCAATTCAACGGGCAGGGTAACCGCTGGACAGACTGCACCAGAGAACCCTTGCCTTGCAAGGCGCGGTTCACTTTGCGCATCCCCAAATCCGGAGTGGGATCGGTTCTAAGACTTTGCTCCATGGCCGATTGCAAGGAGGTGTACTCAACGGTCAAACCATCCGGAAGCTTGCGACTTTCACTAACCACCATTCGGTGCCTCAGGGAATCAACCAGCGGATACACTAGACCCTTGGGGACCCTGGTTATTAGCCTTACCCAAAACTTAGAAAGCCCCGTTGTCAAAAAACGAATAGGTATAAAAATATTGTTCTTTCCCTTGATCTTAGAAACAGAAACTAAAAGATCACGATATTCAATTTTGTCGGGAGCACCCACATCATAGGAACCATCGGCTTGCGGTTGCGAATCGATGGCTTTTGCGATGATAGAAACCAAGTCATCGATGTAAACCGCTTGTAGCTCCGTTCTCGTCCATGTCGGTAAGCCTAATATGGGTAGGCGGTCGATCAAGCGTTCTACTATACGAAATGACGACCCGTCTTTACCGATCACGAGACCGCAGCGCAGCGTCGTCACCGGAGTTTTATGGGCGCATAGAACCTGCTCGACCTCAAGTCGGCTCTCCAAATGAAGTGACAGGGACTCTAGCTTAGGAATAATGCCACCAACGTAGATAATTTGCTTGAGCTGGCACTTTTCTGCGGCTTTCGCGAAGTTATCAGCTAATATAAAATCAAAATCTTGAAACTCTCCCTGGGCAAGACGGGCCGATGGAGACATGGAGTGGACCAAATAAATCGCGACATCACACCCCTCAAGGGCTTCCTCACACTCTAATAGCGAGTACAAATTGACTTTTCGAGAACTGATTCGTTCTTGAGTGGCCTGAAACTCACTACGGCTCAGAGCCACGACTTCGTGACCGGTTGAGGTTAAGAGTTTATGAATTAAATTTGTGCCAATGAAGCCCGAGGCTCCCGCAATTGCTATTTTCATGATTTACAAAATCCTCACGTGAAAACAAAGGGGAGCCTTCGTAGCATTCTCGAGATGGGAGCCCACAGTCTTGACTCCACGACAAACCAACAAGCGTCGCAACACTACCAGTGGAGTTTTTCTCCACTAGAATGAACAAATAACCCTGTCGTTTCGATACTAAGTTCTTCCATTCTTTGATAAAGGCCCGCTGCCGCTTCGTCGGGATCAATCAACCCACCACCGCCGGTCATTTCTGTTCTCACATATCCTGGGTGCAGAAGAGCAAACGCCACACCTTTGTCTTTAAACTCTAAAGCCAGATTGGTTCCAATCATATTCAATGCCGTTTTTGAAGCTCGATACCCATAGTTTTGCCCACTGCTGTTGTCGTCGATAGAACCCACTCGGCTCGACACCAATCCGACTTTCGTACCCTCTTTGAAAAGTTCATGGAGACTCATCACCGTTTTTAACGGCCCTAAAGAGTTGACTTCAAACTGTTCTCGCATGTCTTCGAGATTGAGATTCTGGAAGCTATCTCCTCTTAGGATTCCGGCGTTGTGAATCAGAATATCAATTTTAGAAAATGGAATTTTAGAAGCCAAGTCGGCCACTGTGGTGTCTTTTTTCACGTCGATGCCCTCAACAAGAGTCACATCGAGTGCTTTTAGCTCATCAGACGCTTGCCTACATACCGCTATGACATCATCGCCCTGTTTTTTATAACACTTCACAAGTTCAAGACCAATGCCCCGATTCGCCCCGACAATAATAACATTTCGACTCATTTTGACTCCCTTCGTGAAATTAAAGTATGATCTTATGGTTGATTTTAAGAAAGGTCATCCATGGACTTTGAATCTGAAAAATTTTTTACTTGCCCCTATTGCGCGCAGCAAGTCTCCATGCTTTTAGAAGAACTCTATGGTTCGCAAACCTATATTGAGGACTGCGAGACCTGTTGCAACCCGATTGAGATCAGCTACACCGTTGAAGATGGGCAGATCGTGAATTTGTCAGCAGAGCGAGCGCAATAGATTTTTTTGCGCCACCTGTCGTGTGGCCCCCCCAAAAGAAAGCCATTGCAACGCTCGCTCTTTCAGAATGCCGATCAGCTTCCGAGAAAAAGAACATGCAATGAAAGAATGAAAGCTTGATCGGAAATCTTATATTGATCTCCGGGAAAGCTCTTTTCAAAACTTTCTGATTCAGTCCAAACCCATTCAGCAAAAGCCAAGCTGAGACCCCAAAAAGCCCCCGATGGCATGGGCCAATTGACACCTAAATAAACCCACCGTTGATTGATCTGCTGGTGCTGATAATTGAGAGGGATAAAGATTTCGTGCTGAATATAGACATGGGTCGGTGGTCCTTGAGCTGTTGGCCAGAAGTGGGTGAGGTTGGAGCGGTAGCGGAGGGTCTGCTGCGAAAAGAGCGTGCTCCACTCGTATTGTATCTTGGCCTCAAAGCGCAGCTGCTCGGTTAACATGGCTCGCGCCATACCATAGCCTCCCCACACACTCTCAATGCCATTGTTGTTTTCGGTCCACCGATGTCCAGCAGGGGTCAGTTGCCAATTTTCGTTGTTGCGGTTGTTGATCTGCGCTCTGTATAAGACTCCCCATTGAAAATGCCGAGACAGCTTGTCACGAAGCTCCAACTGAAGATGAGAGTAAACACGATCGGCAAAGGACTCTCTGGCTTGCAGGCCGGCAATGACCTTCCAATCGGATCCGCTGGAGATGTACTTTGCACTGACCTCTTGCATCGAATGTTTTTTGCCATTGGGGTCTGTGGCTCTGCCCATGGTGATAACCGGCAACAACAGGAAGAAAAGTAAAATTCTAGTCATAGTCGACGTCAAGGAGATCACCGTAGGCTTCGTCGATCGACACTGGGTTTTGAAGTTCCCCTTTCGAAGAATCCATATTCCAATTCAGCTTTCGAGTCCACGGCAATTGGGCGGGTGCCGATACTGCAGCACCTTTTACAGAAACACCGAAGCCCTCTTTGACCAAGACTTTTGACTTCGACACCAGACTGGATACTTCAACCTCACCTTCATTCACACAGACCCAAGCATCGGAAGGCCTTGATTTACCACCATAAGATACAAAAAACTGCGTGCCCCGCACGCCAGCCACAGCCGCACGTGTTTTTATACGATAATGCACACCGGACTTCTGTTTCTTTTTCACCACGAGACTAAATAGACTGCCCGTAATAAGCTCAACCAAGCCTTTTTCTACCGGGGCTGTAACTTTGAATAGACTGTTCTCTCCGAGTTTGTGGGTCGCAAGATCTTTTATAGAGAAAACAACAAGGCTTTTGTTGCCTGTCTTTAAAGAGTCCCCAGTCTCAAGTATCATCTTAGGTTTCGCCGCTTGAGAGTTTCCAGCTCGGTCCACCCGAAACACCTCTCCATTGACGTGAACCACCTTGCCCACGTTTGCCATGGCAGGTGTACCAAACAAAGCGAGCACTAAAATAACTGAATATAGATTTTTCATGGTTTGAGTCTAAAGAGCAAAAGGCAATGGAACAAGGCGTATTTTAAAAATCGCGATTAACCATTCTGAATCGCACCTGATGGATATCATCCAAATGGGCCGTGACGAGAAAGTAAGTGTTTTTCTCATAGACCATAATGACTTTAAGTGGGTGTTGCAGTCCAACATCCATAAAAAATAGGAAGGAGTCTTTCTTTCCAGCACTTGAAACTTGGACGTCAAAATATTTGACGTTAGGTGGCACACGCCTTAAGGCTTGAACTAACGATTCTTCTGAAAGGTTATGTTTGACGTCCAACTTTACCAAAACAGAAGGATCGACCCAGAGTTCACGCTTACCTTTTCGAGGTAGGTTGATTGTTCCCCGAAGCGGACTCATGTTTAAACTGCGTCCCATCGCTTGATAATACCACTTTTCAGTTCGAGCAGTCGGCTTGTCGGCGTACATGTCTAAAACTTTTCCTGAGCGATCCGTATTAACAACCACTCGATAAAGCCTTCCATTGTCACTTTGACTTAAAAACCAAGAATTTTTGTTTCCCTCCCCATTCACCTGAGACATAGAGAGGTAGCGACGATTTTTAATAAGCATGCGAAGAAGTTCGGAATCCCGGTAGACGGTGGTCTCCGTTGCGGACCGACTCGATCTCAAAGATGAGGTTTGGGGGCTTGCCAAGCCCGCGGACGATACAGACGCTCTCGAATCAGTCTCCTGCAAGGAAAAAGCTTCGCGACAAGAGAATTGTGCTAAACCTGTCGAGCTGTAAAGAAAAAGAAAGGCGGTTAGAAATAATCTCACTCAGAGGTCTTACTAAAAAGCCTCTGAATTTGTCCACCCTCTTTCGTAGCTTCATGACATTCTTAGCGCGAGGGCTAAACCGCCCCGTCCCCAATTCATCTCACCCCCAAAGCACCAGAAGACATTCTCACGCAGATAGCGTTTCTTGAAAATCTTTCATAGTTTCTAAACTTCAAAGAAAAATGGTGCATTCAATAGCGCCTCCTCACTATAAAATCAATTATGACCTCTTTTAGAACCTCTCAGAGTGGCTTAACCACTGCCCTCGCCCCAACTCTCTTTGGCTTGTTCATACTCATCGCGACAAGTGACCTTTGCCAAGCTGGCGAGTTTCGCTTTCGGGCCCGAGAGCACTACGATCAGCATTCCCTTACTTACAACAACGAAAATGTGAAATACCAGGGGTTTAGTAACACCATTAATTTTTGGTACGAAAAGCCGTTCGACCTATCTGTGGGCCTGGCCGGAGGCTCTCTCTTCGGCAGTGCTCGAACTGATGAAACCGCCCCGAATGGTATCGGTGAAACAATTCAGCTTTATTTTTTGGGAGTTGAGGCGAAATACTTTCCCCTCGATAATCCAAAACCGCTTTTTGTTCGCGCCGGACTCTACTGGAGCCTGCTCGACTCGAAGGCGGCTTTAACTTCGCAAAACGGAGCAAGCTTCTACGCTGGTGCCGGTTGGGAGTTTTTGGCTTGGAGCGAGGTCGGTATCGCTCCAGAGCTCGGCCTCCGACTTTGGAGGCTGCAGGGCATAGAGATCACTACTTTTAATATCAGCTTGGGTGTTCATTTTTACTAAGACTTAGGCAAATCCCTAGGCCTCATATTGTGTGGTCGTGTTAGAAAGTCTTGGTTGCTAAAGCCCGCCCTTTCCATCAATGCCGAGAGGCCACCAACTCCAAGAGTCAGGGGTGCAGTTTGTTTATCAGAGTCTCGCCGAACACACCGATCTTTTTTTCTCCTAAACCATAGACGCGAGCCAACTCATCGGTTGTTTTCGGAGCGCGCAAAACCAGGTCACGCAGTGTTTTGTCACTGAAAACCATAAAGGCTGGGATGTCATTTTCTTTGGCATACTCTTTACGCCAATCCCGAAGCGTGTCGATTCTCCACTGCTGCTCATCAGACAATTGGGCAACGAACAGGGCCTCGTCTTTCTTCTTTCTCGCTTTCTTTTTAGTGGCCGCGACCTTGATGGTTGCAAGAACACGACGGTCGGACCTGGGGTCACAAGAATCACAATGCCCGCATTTATCAATGCGCTTTTGATCTTTAAAGTAAGTTAAAATATCAGCGTGCCTGCACTCTGACCCTTCAGCGTACTGTACCATCGCATTCAGTGCCGACCAGCGCTGCACTTTGATCTGCTTACTAGCGTCAGATTGAGTGATAAAGAAAGACTGAAGACCTTTGTCTTTCTTAGAGTAAGTGAGAAGACAAGTCGACGGCTGACCATCACGGCCGGCTCTCCCGATCTCTTGATAATAGGACTCAATATTACCCGGCATCTGAATGTGTGCGACCAGACGCACATCCGGATGGTCCACACCCATGCCAAAAGCATTGGTCGCAGCGAGAATACGTATTTTACCCTCGCGGTAATCTTGTTCAATCTGTTGTCGCTCTGAAGCGCCGAGGCCAGCATGGTAGAACCCCACACTTTCCCCCCGTGATAGTAACAGATCCGACCACTCCTCCGTTTTTTTACGGGTGCCACAATAAATGATGATTCGCCCTTGTTTTGTTTTTTCAAGTGCACTCAAAACGAAAGCTTCTTTTTCAGACTCGTGGTCACAGAACTCAACTTGGTAATAAAGATTCGGCCGATAGAAACCGTACACATGCTCATCCGGCTCGGTCAGCCCCAGTTGCGTAATAATGTCTCGCTTGACCAGAGGTGTGGCAGTGGCCGTCAGACCGATCATCGGGGTGTCGGGCTTGATTTTTCTTAACAGGGACAGTTGCCCATACTCGGTTCGAAAGTCATGCCCCCACTGAGAAACACAGTGAGCCTCGTCGATAGCAAACAGATTGATCTTCTGTTGGGCCAACCAGGGCGCAAAGCCCGCTTTCTGCACGCGCTCTGGAGAAACGTAAAGTAGAAAACGTTCCGAAGTGGCCATCTCCTGAAACACACGTTTTTTTTCGTCAACACTCAAACCCGAGTGAATGGCTCCCGCCGGCACACCCATCTTTTGCAGATTGGCCACCTGGTCATTCATCAATGCCACTAACGGAGAGATCACGATGGTGATGCCATCACTCATCATCGCGGGTAGTTGATAGCATAGGGATTTCCCACCACCCGTGGGCATGACGGCGAGCACATCTTTTTGAGACATAACAGATTCAATGATCTCTTTTTGTCCCAAACGAAAGGAGGACATATTAAAAATTTTTTGCAACTGACTGTCTATAGACTTTTCTTCGATGGCTTCCCCCAATTTCTCTCTTCACCTATGCAAAGAGACAACCCCAAGCAATTTCAATCTCTTCACCCTCCGGCGCCTTATTCCGGCAAAGGAATAAACTCTATTTCGTCACCCGGAACTTTAGGGAATCGGCCTTCACGCCAGTCCGCCTTTGCTTTATTGATGCGCTCTTTGCTCGACGACACGAAATTCCAAAAAATATGTCTCTCGCCCAAGGGTGCTCCGCCGACCAAAGCAATTGTGGTGTCGGTCTGAGCCACAACTTTAACTTCTGAGGTGTCCAAGATCGCCATGGAGCGAGCCTCTACCGTCTGATTTTCAATCAACAGCTCACCTTCAACAACGTAAAGGCCGCGCTCGTCAGCCGGTGGCAAAACTAGAGCCTGCCCTTTTTTCAAACGAGCCTCGACATAAAGAGTCGCGCCAAAAGTTTTCACTGGAGAGGTTGCCCCGTAGGCCTCACCCATCATCACTCGCACCGGCACGCCGTCCACATCGATATCCGGAATGTCAGAGGAAGAGTGATGAAGAAATTCGGGTTCGACTTCTTCAGAGTCCTCGGGTAAAGCCATCCAAAGCTGCAAACCATTGAGTTTCCGCGAGCGCTGCTTTTGCTCATCGGTTTCGCGTTCAGAATGGGTGATTCCCCGCCCAGCCACCATCAGGTTGATATCTCCAGGGTGGATAGACTGTGCATTTCCTAAAGAATCGCGGTGAAAAATTTCACCTTCAAATAAATAAGTCACTGTGGCCAAATTGATATGAGGATGGGGGCGCACGTTAACACCAAGGCCGGGAGGAAATGTCGCTGGTCCCATATGGTCAAAGAATATCCATGGCCCTACCATGTGTTGCTTTCGATAAGGCAGAACTCTGCCAACCGAAAACCCACCCAAATCTTTATCGCGTGCGTGAATCAAACGAATCACACCAGAGCAAGGCGCTTCGGTGCGCTCTTGGTCGACAGAATCCATGCTTTCTCGGCTCACCACTTCTCCGCAAACTTGGCAAAGACGGCAATGTGCTTCTTGAGAAACTCCTCTGTCTTGGAGTCTGAGATTTTTTCTTCTGCAACTTTTTCCATCACGCGAGAGATCATCACCTCTGGCTTGTTGAGTACGTTCATATTTAGAAACACAGCAATTTGACGCAAATGGTACTGCATGCGAGCCGTCCCGATATTGCCCGGGCTGGCTCCGATGATCGCCGACGGCTTACCGTTAAGGGGTTGATCATCCGCTCTTGAGATCCAATCCAAAGCATTTTTTAAAACACCGGGTACGGAGTAGTTGTACTCCGGACTAAAGAAGATCACCCCTTGAGCCTGACGAATCTGGTCAACCACTGAGGATACCGAGGCCGGAAGTCCATCAGAATCGAGCACGTCTTGATTGAACATGGGGATCTCCCCTATGGGTGCTTCTACGAGATCAAAGCTGTCTTTCGCCATGTCTTTATATTGATTAAAAATAAGGCGATGATAGGATTTTTCTCTAAGACTGCCGATAATGCCCACAACCTGGCCCATGATGACTCCTTTTCTTGGCGTGCAATGCTTTTATAGTACGATTCTTGATTGGAACCAAGTGTGATTCAGTGCCCCCACCCCAACCAAGGTCCGTTCGTTTTAGCACTGTTTTTAGGCAGCCACGCGACAGCCCAACGTCGATCTTAGAGCCTAATTTATCATTTTGAGACGGTCCTGTCTCACTACGAAACAGGAAAGCGAAAATTCAAGACCGATACAAAAAACATGCTAACATTATGACTTAAGCATTATCGAACATGGGGGTGGGAGATATGTCTATTTTTCGTAAACATTCATTAAAGGTTGCTTATCTTGTCGCAGCGGTCGCCGTTGTCGTTGGCTTTCAAAACTGCGGAGGCGTCAAGTCGACACCCCAGTCACAAACCAACTCAACGAACGGAGACATGGCTTTTTGTTCCGACAGCACGACTTTTGTGGACTGCACCGGCATTGACAGCCTACCGCAACACTATCACTCCAATGGTTGCCCCAAATTTGCCTGCAGTGGCAGCGGCGACGGTGGCTCTCGTAACCCAGGCACTCCTTTGTGTAACCCATCTCTTGGTATCCCAACCTGCGGCGCCGGTCAGACACTGAATCAATCGGTCGCTGGTGGTTGTCTGAGTTACACCTGTAATTCTTCTTCATCAAATGGGGACTCTGATTTTGTGGATGGCCTCTACTTAAAGTGGTTCGGTCGCACGCCCGATGTCGACGGTAAAGACTATTGGGTTGGCGTTCTACAAACAGTCAGTCGCACCCAAGCAGAATATCTTTTTCTTGAAGGCCCTATTCAGTCGGACAAAAACTATGTTCTCGCTAATAAAGCCGAAATGGCACGAAACTTTATCCAGTCTTTGAACCAACCAGTCTACGCTTGGTTGAACCCAGGCGGGGGGGATGCCACTCCCGGATCCTGTGAGTCTCGCATCTACCAAAACGGTAGCTCTGTGGCAACATCAGAAACGGTGACGACTGAGCCCGGGCAAAATGCCGTTGTCCCCATCGTTGTCACCAATGTCTCTTGGGAGACCACTGGCCAAAACGCCGGTCGGTTTAATGTAGCTGCCACGTGTTTCAAACAAAACCGACGTTGTGAAAATAGCCAATGGAGTACGATTTCAGGGGCCGAGGCCACGATGGTCAACAGTGGACTCACTGGCACTGTCTCGAGTGACACGCCTAATTTTGAAATTGAACTAGAAAATCGAATGGCTCAACAGTGTGATAGCGCTGTCGAAGTTCGCGAAGGCCAGGGGTGCAGCCCGTCCTCCAACGAGTGCGTCAATAACTACACGGCATCAGCTCCAAACGACAATTCTGAATTCTTTGATCGTCAGCGCTTCGTCCGTGATATTTATCGTGAATGGTTCAACCGTGACCCCAGGGCTACTGGTTGGAACTATTGGACGCTTGGGTATAAAACAATTTCGGAAGCCCTCATCGAATGTGCCATCGTACGTGGTGCCCGAGACGAAGCGCCGAATTTCGACCGGACCATGCTGCTAAACAAGCGCCAAGACGTATTGGATCTCGTGAACTCAGTGCCGGGGTGCGAAGTTCCAGATTGGCCCGAATGGTAATGATTTTTTAAACATTCATCGTTAATTGAGAACTAAAAAAAAGAGGCCGAAGCCTCTTTTTTATTTTGAAGCTCGGCTTCAAGAAATTGAGCCCCACAGCCCCGCCTTCTTTTCAACCACGACATCGCCCAAAACCTGGGTCTGGCAAGCCAGGCGCAGCCCCTTCTCCAAAGACATTTTGTGAGGAGGAAAATTCAACCGCCAGCGTTCCATAGCTGTTGGAGGCGAAACCAACCCTTTGACTGACACCGCACAGGTGCCACAGGTGCCCAAGCCTCGGCAATGGATGGGGCGCATTTTGGGGTGGTAAAGAAACGAAAACTCGCCGCGCAAAGCCTGACGTAAATTGATCCCTTTGGGAACTCGCAACTCACGTTCACCAGCCAAATCAATTTTGACTCCAATATCAGAATCATTTTTCATCAAGCGCTACTCCCCATAAAGCATTGACCATACAAGGACGTGGCGGATCTCCTTACCGTTGGGTTGCCATCGAAAGTCGTTAAGGTAAGCGAGTCCCCAAGTCCCCCACGAGGCCTCCCAAGTTCCGCCTAGGATGGTACGATAAGAAGAGAGCCCCTGTCGCTGCGACATCACCTTATTGAGGTAAAAATTAAACTCACCACTCAAGCTCAACTCGTCAATCCATTGGGAAGTCAGGGACCTCGAAACTTCGTTACGAATACGGAACCGATGGGCAATGGGCTCACCGCTTCTGAAGTCACGCAGCTCATGACGAAGACGCCAGTTGTATTGCCATCGAGAATTGACCGTGTAATTGCGCCCACCCTGAAGCGCGTATCGTAGTTCACTCAAGCGCTGGTAACCCTTTGTGCTTCCAAGAGTGAGAATAAAAGTGACGGGCTGCCCCCAAAGAGGACGGTCGTAAAAAAAATTGAACTGCTCTTCAAAACCCAGGTTCGACCGAAAGTCATAGCGGTTTTGGGCTTGAGCGCCCAGGGACTCATCATCACTCAAGTCATGGTTGTAGCGTAGAATACTCCAAGCCTGGGGCCTCTGCACGGTGTCAGCACGAGCATCCAAGACGAGGATCGCCAGAAGACTAAAAAGAGAGAGAGGACAACGACAAAACACCATAAGAGACTGTCACAATTCCCTCCTCTTTTCCAGCAAGGATTGATCCGGCCCTCTGAGCTGGTGACTGAGGGACCCATGGCCGCATGGACTACATGGCCCGCGCTTCTTGGATATTGGACTCGTCGAGACTTTGGGTGAACAATTTGACGTTGTCTTTCGCTCTTTCCACTTCGACTTTACCCACTTCATAGCTATGCTTTAGGAAAAAGCAAAGAACCAGTCCTCGCTCTGGGTCCTCGACCCGGATGGCAAAAGGGTACACCTTTCGATCTTTCGCCAGAACAGGAGAATGCACCGTTAGATTTTTAGCAGAAACATCGGTGTGGTTGTCGTCGTAATAGAAGCGTAAAACCTGATCATTTGATAACGAAAAATTATACACAGGTCCCCAGTCGCCCCAAACAGACGGCTTGATACCGTCAAGATGCGGGAGACAAACTCTCACGGAGGTTTCATGCATAGAATCTTGCCACACAAATTGTAGGGTCTTGCCTGAGATTTTATCTACGTCTAGCCGGCTCATTGGTTGCTCCTTCTGATCGTGGTAGAGGATGAGTCCTCCACTCCTTAAAAGTAACCCAGAATCGAGCCTTGAAAAAATATATAAAAAATATGGTATTTATCGAAAATTATGATATATCGAAGTATGGAATGGTTAAACTTTAGACATCTTTACGCCTTTTGGTCCGTTTGCCGCTACGGGGGCTTTCAGAAGGCCTCAAACAAAATATTAGTGTCCCAATCAGCCATCAGCGACCAAGTCTCTCAGCTCGAAGACTACCTCGGCGAACAATTGCTGGAGAGAACCACCCGCTCCCTTAAAATCACTCCTGTGGGCGCCGATCTTTTAAAATACGCCGACGATATCTTTAATAAAAGTACCGAAATCAACCATATCTTTCGCGATAAAAATGATCTGGTCCCGAACCAGCAAATTCGCATTGGCATCGTCGGTGGCATTTCAAGAAACTTTATTTTCCGAATGATCATCCAGCATATGAGCGAGAATGAACAACCCCATATGAACATCATTGATGGGTCCTTTTCAGAGCTCAGTCAGCTCCTTAAATCCCTAGAAGTCGACCTCATTTTTAGTCTTGAGATCCCCCGTAAAAAAGACCTTATCGACATGGTTTTCCGTAAGGTGAAATCCAGTTCGATTTGTATCGCGGGTAAACCAGAGCTCATCAAGAAACTCAAAACAAAGCGCAAAACACAAATCGACATGCCTGTTTTTCTCTTTAGCCACTACTACGAAAAAAATGTGGTACCAGAGGTTCTTGAACCTCGTTTTAATATACAAGCCCAGGTTCCTATGACCACCGACGACATCTCGCTGCTACGCTTTATGGCCAATTCGGGGCGCGGCGTGGCCGTTGTCCCCGAGATCGGCGTCCAAGAAGACCTCGACTCCGGGCAGCTCTCTCGTATTCGTCTCGATGAACTCACAGCAGTGGACTTTTACGCCATCTCCCTTAAAAAGAGCTTTCATCAAAAGCTGATCGATGATTTCTTGGCTTAAGAATTAATCGTTTTTAGCGATAAATATTATAATTACTATATATTTAAATGAACACTGCTTCTTCGGTATGCTGAAATCAATCAGTGACATCGATGTCCCTGACCAACCGAAGGAGTCCTCATGAGCGATATGGTCACATCCCTGCAGTACAACCTAGAAGCCTCGATGTTAGTCATCGGGATCGTCGTCTCACTCTGCCTCGTGGATTTCTTACAAAGAGATAGAAATCAAAACATCAAAATCTCTAAGAAATAGGATTCGACGTGGACCCCATTATATTGTTTTTTCTGTTTGGTATCATTGCCGGAGTTCTAAAGTGCCAGATCAAGTTTAGTGCACCCATTAGCGAACTCCTTACGATTCTACTACTATTAACGATTGGACTGAAAGGTGGGATGGAGCTGTATGGTCAAAATCTCTTTGACCTTCTCCCAACGGTGTTGATGGTGTCTAGCCTGGGCCTCATTATTCCGATGATTGCCTTTCCTATTTTAAATAAAGTTGGGCATATTAGCCTGGTTGACTCTGCCTCCCTCGCCGCCCACTACGGTTCAGTCAGTGTGGGTACCTTTGCCGTTTGCATAGCCTTTTTGAACGCCCACAATGTCAGTTTTGAGCCCTATGTACCGCTGTTTATTATCATCCTGGAGGTTCCCGCTATCGTGGTTGGACTTATCATTGCGAAAAGAGAGTCTAAAAACACCCATTTTCCCTCGCTGTTCAAAGAAACCTTGAGAAGTAAAGCTGTGGTCCTACTTCTGGGCGGCATGATCATAGGTTGGATTGCCGGGCCGGAAAAGCTGACACCTTATAACACTCTTTTCGTAGATCTCTTTTACGGTGTCCTAGCTCTTTTTCTTGTAGAAATGGGATTTACGGTGACTGAAAAGCTCGGTGAAGTCCGACGTCATGGCGCTTTTATCATTGGATTCGGAATCGGAATGCCGATGCTATCCGGCACCATTGCCATGGCCATGGGTTATGCTATGGGGCTATCCATGGGCGGCACCCTCATTTTAACGATTCTTGGTGCCAGTTCGTCGTATATCGCTGTTCCGGCAGCAATGCGACTGTCTTTACCCGAAGCCAACCTAAGCCTTTCCCTGGGAAGCTCTCTGGGCGTAACATTTCCTTTTAATGTTCTGGTAGGGATTCCCCTGTTCTATCAACTGGTGCAGATCATTTACAAAGTCTAAGCCGCACGGCCGACTTCAGAGGCTTCTATGGAAAAACTCACTGGATCTCACCCACGGCAGAACCTGATCTTGAGGGGAAACAAGGCACAAAGAATTTCCTTGGAGTCCCGAGCCAAGGCTTATAATCCTTCCCTCCGTCTGCATAATTTTATATACTTTCAGCAAATTTGGAGATGTTAATGGAATCGACTAATCTCAAAGCTCTCAAGGGCATCATCGTTCAATTTCGCGAATACTACCCAATCATCGTGATCTATTCGATCTGCATTAGCATACTCACTTTAGCCACACCGATCTCGGTGCAGTCTTTGGTAAACACCTTTTCTTTTGGGCCCTATTTCCAACCCATTTTTGTTTTGAGCATGATCTTGCTTGGTCTATTGACCATTCTCGGACTCATGAAATCTTTACAGTTTCTCCTGGTCGAGTACCTGCAGCGAAAGCTTTACGCAAAAGTGACGGCAAATATTAGTCGTGCTTACTTAATCAAACATAAAGTCGGCAACCGCGTCATCGACGACAAAGCCAACCGCTACTTTGATGTCATCTTGGTCTATAAAAACCTGGCCTACCTCATCACCGATGGTGTTGCTGTTGCGCTGCAGACCTGTATCGGCCTTATTCTGATCACCCTTTACCACCCCTTCTTTATTATTTTCGGATTATTGATCATCATTGCTATTGTAACGCCTTGGTTTCTTTTAGGAGCCAAGGGACTGCAGTCCTCCGTTGACGAGTCGACCCAAAAATATGTGGTCGCAAATCACATAAAGAAGCTCGACATCGATGCCATGAGCGAAGAGCACTTCGAAGAGAAGCTGCAGACAACGGACGACGCCATCCAAGGTTTCTTAAACAAAAGAGCTCACCACTTTCGCACCGTCTTTATACAAAACATTATGTACGTTTCTTTTTATGCCTTGCTCAATGCCCTATTGCTGGCACTGGGGGGATACCTCGTCATCAAGAACCAACTGAGTGTTGGACAGCTAGTTGCGGCGGAGATTGTGGTCAACGCCATTCTTTCGCATTTCTTATATGCAAAAAAGTATCTCGAGTCTTTTTATGATCTTTTTGCGGCCTCCAAGAAAGTTCACATCTTCTACGAGTACATCGAAGACTGCCAGCTAACAGCGCCCAAAGAGAGTAAAAACGAAAACCCTTTAATCGACAGAAAAAACCAGCTTTTTCACGAAGGCTTCAAGTCCATTCGTTCGATTTACAGCCCCGAGAACTACAAAACCATTTTTCGAAATTTTTTGATTGGAACTCTGGCCGTTGTCGTTGTTCTCCTCATTGCCCCTTGGCAACAGTTTAGCCGCGGCGAAGGACAAGTGCTGGCCTACAACCCCAATGATCGCGTGCAAACGATCACAGCTACGGTAAAAGGTGTAGTGGAAGAGTGGCTCATCCAAGATGGGCAATTTGTCAAAAAGGGTGATCCTATTGTTCGCGTGATCGACAACGACCCCAACTATTTAGTGCGACTCGAGGCCCAGCGCGACGCCGCCGTGGCAAAGTTTGAAGCCGCTCGAGAGGCCAGCGACACTGGCCGCCTTAATTTTCACCGACAAGAAAAGCTTGTTGCTGAAGGCCTCAGCTCCCCCAAAGAGTTTGAATCAGCAAAGATTAAATACAAAAAGCTTCGAGCCGAAGAGGCCGCCGCTGCTGCCAGTTTAGCCAAAGCAGAAGTCGAAGTTTCCAGACAGCAACAGCAAGTGATCACCGCCCCTCGCGATGGCCAAATCTTACGAATCTTATTAGGCTCTGGGACCACCAACGTCAAAGTGGGAGAAGCTCTGGTTGAATTTGTCCCTCAGTCTAACGACAATGCTGTCGAGCTCTTTATCGATGGCAACGACTTACCCCTCGTCTTCGCCGGGCGCAAAGTGAGATTGCAATTTGAGGGCTGGCCCGCCATTCAGTTTAGTGGATGGCCCTCGATTGCCATCGGTAGCTTTGGGGGTATTGTTTCTGTGGTCGACCCTTCTGTTTCTGCCAACGGAACCTTCCGCATTTTGATCAAGCCCGACCCGGATGACCCTGTTAGCTGGCCCGACCAAACCATTTTGCGCCAAGGCTCTCGCGCCATCGGGATCGTTCTTCTTGATGAAGTTTCTGTTGGATACGAAATCTGGCGACAAATTAATGGCTTTCCTAAATCGATGAGGAATGCTCCCGGTAACCTCTCTCAGCCAGGGTCTAAGAAATGAGATCTTGGTGTTGCTCATTTCTTGTAAGCTTTCTGCCCTTGGCGGCTTTTGCGATCACCCCAGAGGATGTCGTGAAATCGAGCTTGGAGCACTTCCCTAAGGTTATCGAAGCCATCCAGAGTGTCGAGATGAACGAAGGACAAGCCAGAGAATCTCTCGGAGCCTTTGACGCTAAAATTAAATCTGAAGTTGATGCGCGCACGAAGGGCTACTATTCGGGCGATGCCTATAAGGCGCAAATTGAAAAACCCTTTACCTTTTTAAACACAAAAGTTTATGCCGGCAAAAGGCAGTCGTACGGGAGCTTTCCGAGTTACGAAGGAAAGTTTGAAACTCTCTCCGGTGGCGAGAACTACGCCGGTGTCTCGCTGTCTCTTTTGCGAGACTCACTGATCGATAAAAACCGGTACACTTGGCGGATTCGTCAACAAGATACCTTACAGGCCAAGATTCGCTTGGAACAAGTGAAGATTAATGTTCAGACCATGGCGCTTCAAGCCTACTGGACTTGGGTCATCAAAGGGCACGAGTTAAAGGTTTTTAAAAACATCCTCAGTCTTGCTCTGGACAGAGCTCGTAATCTCAAAAAACGCATTCGAGCAGGAGACCTGGCTCGCATATATGAAGCTGAGAACAATCAGTACATTCAAAAACGTCGGGTCAGTGTTTTAAAAAGCGAATATGAGTTTAAAAAAGCCAGCTACTACTTATCTTTATTTTATCGTGACGTTAACGGAACCCCACAGTCGCTCACTGGCGCCGAGATCCCGGATATCTCTAATGAAGTTTTAACTTCGATCCCAGACAGTCTCCCTGTCTATCAACAAGCAAAAGCCAAAAGCCTTGAGCTTCAAGAGTTACGGTCTCAAGAAAAACAAGCAGAGCTGGATGTCCGCTTGGGGACAAACAACATTTTACCAAAAGTCGATGTCAACTTTGAGTGGAACCAAGACCAGATTGTTGGCCCGCCCAATATCAACTCCGATGAAAATCGCATTATGCTCAACATCGATATTCCTCTGCAGTTTCGCAAGGGGCTTGGTAAGCGTCGCGCCGGAAAGGCGAAACAAGCCCAAATTGAGGCCAAGCAAAAGCTAACCTATGAAAAGCTCAAAGTGAACACCGAGAACCTCGTCCTACAGCTCAACGCCTACGCTGAAATTTATAAAATCTCCACAGATCAAGTGAAGCTCGCCGACAAGTTAGCCGCTGCCGAGCGCCGCAAGTTCTCGCAAGGTGCCAGTGATTTAATCTTGGTGAATATTCGAGAAGAGACTCTGGCCGAAGCTCAGGTCAAAAACTTAGCCAGTCTTTTAGAGTACCATTTCGTGGACTCAGAAGTGAAGAACCTGCAAGTTCAGTTCATCACCCCTCAATAGTCTTTTCCCCTGACGCCCTCGCCCCCTTACTTAAGGTTGGCCGCCTCCACAGCCTTAGCCGCATTGATGTATCCGCCGCAAAGGCTCAGTTCTGCCAACGGAGGATGGGCATCACATGAGTTCAGCAAAATATCTTTGATTTGAGCTAAGGTGAGGTCGGGATTTTTATCCAACATCAAGGCCACAATACCTGTGACGATAGGAGCGCTTAAAGATGTCCCCGAAGGGCTGCGGGTGCCACTGGTGTGGGTCGTAAGAATCTCTTCACCTGGGGCCATCACATGCACACTGTTTTTACCGTAATTTGTTTTCGCCCACTTTTCCCCCTTACGATTCATAGCCCCTACAGAAATGATATTGCTTAGTCCCAATGTGGCCGGAATCATCCCCGTCTTGTCGTTGTTGCCCGAGCTGTTGCCAGCCGCCGCAATCACGGGTATCCCCGCCTTTTCCGCCCTCTCCAGGGCCTCGATAAAGATCTTGAAGCCGTCATCCGGCACCAAGTCTTCATCGGCTTGGCCAAAAGAGGCGTTAATAATGTCTGCCTTGTTATCAACAGCGTAGTGCACAGCTTTAACCGCTGCCTCTAGAGTGGCATTTCCCCACAAATTGGGAAACATATTTAAAGACATCAACTTCACGTTCCAGGCCATTCCCGTGATACCACGTCCGTTGTTTCCAACGGCTCCAATCATTCCACTGACCATGGTGCCATGACCTCGGCTATCGTTGGATTCTCCATTGTTCAAAAGAAAGTGAAAGCCCTTAACATCATCAATATAGCCATTGTTATCGTCGTCAACACCCGCCTGCCCCTCTGCTTCGGCTTGGTTGATCCAAAGATTGTCTCGAAGGTCCGAATGCTTCCACTGAATCCCAGAATCTATCACGGCCACCACAACCTCTTCTGCGGTGGAAACAAGATCCCAAGCCCCAGGGGCGGAAACGTCAAAGCCCAAAGGATTTTTAAACGCCCACTGCCTCGGATCCAAGTCATTGGGCTCTAACAGCAATTTCAACTCATGGTTGCGACCAACATATTGAACATCCTTAGAGCGCTGAAGTCGCTGGAAGATCTGCTCCGATAAAATGGCTTTATACCAACCCCACCCCACTTCGCTAAGGACTAAATTGCGCCCGGTGGTTGTTAAAAAGCTATTGGCATCCGTTGGCTTTATAAGAGCCTCAAAGCGAGGCGACCAACTGCGCTGGACCTTGTGCTTTAAACCTGGTTGCCCACTGACTCCAGCCTTTTCACCATACAGATAGGGCTGCAGCGCATCTCCTCCATTTTCAACATCCCAGGCTGCCGCTACCAACCATTGCCAGACGCCATGATGATGAAAAGCACTCACACCATTTTTACCTCCAAAAAATGTCGACTTATTTTGTGGGAAATAGTGATCGGCCTCTCGGTTGTTGTAGCTCAGCACTTCGATGAACTGCTTGTTCTCAACGGTAAGGGCGTTGTAGATCTCCATAACCGCACTTTTTTCAATGACGGAGTCTTTCTCGCCCCAAACTAAAGTGACCTCGACGTCGTCCTCAAGATTCTGTAAATACTCCGAGTCATAGCCTGCGGGAGCAAAAAACACCCCACTATCAACGGCCGGCTGGCTTGGGGCCCCCATGGCCATCAACCCGACATAGCCACCTTTGGAATGCCCACTGTAGACAACATGTTTGGCGTCAACACGAATTCCATACTCCTTCAAAGCCGCTTTTGTTATAGCGTTCCAGTCGTCGGCCATTCGCCGCCAATTTTGATCAAAAAAACCATCATCAAATTTTGGAAAAAGGGCTGCGACACCTTTCTTTGCCAAATGCTCTAGGGTTTTGTCGTAGTGAGTTTCATTCAAGGCTTGCCCATGTCCAAAAACCACCAGCGGAACCTTTTTACCATCGGTTCGCTTGGGGAGATAAAGTGGTGAGGTCCGACCCAACTCTTTTATTTCAAAGCGTTCAAAGGAGAGAACCGCTGTCTCGTTACCCGGATGAGAGGTGTCAGCCGGAGCCGGCACTTGTGCTAAAGCAACGGAAACTCCCAAAATTAAAACAAGAGTGATTAAAAATCTTTGCATACTTTCTCCTTATGAAGTGTTCACTCAACAAATAAAGTCTTGAAAAATACTGTTCAAAGTTTCTCAGTCAAAGCCCTGTAGGCATTAACCATTCCATAGCCGTAGACGGCGTTGGGAATACTGCCGCCTGAAAAAGCGCCGCAAGTTTGACTGGCTCGGATGGGGTCTGCCGTTCTCTGTATCACATCAAGAGTGGCGTCAATTTGACCAATCAGTTCGGGTTTATAGGACCAGAGCAAAGCCACAACTCCAGCCACCTGTGGTGAGGCCATCGATGTGCCCGCTTTGTCGTCGTAATCATTGGGGCCAGACGCCATGGAGGACTTCACGCCAGTGCCCACTGCAATCACGTTGGGCGCCAACTGTTTCTTAAAGGGTGATGGCCCGACGCCAGAGAAAAAGGCGATTTCGTTGATATACGAATTCCAGGCACCAACAACCAGTACATCTCCCGCAAAACTGGCCGGCTGATTACTGGCTGTTCCGCAACTGGGCCCATCGTTGCCGGCTGCTGCCACCAATAGAATCCCGGCGGCTTTGTAGGCTTGCACCACATTCAAAAACTCATCGCCAACACAGCCTTCGCTTTTAGGGCAGCTCCACGAATTGTTTAAAATATGAGGAGCCAAGTCAGGTCGTCCATTTTTTGCAACGCTGCCATTGATCGGAAAAGGCGCAAGAAAAAAGTCAAAGCACTCGAGATAACTAGAAACCGTCCCCACACCTTTTTGCATATTGCGACACCCGATCCACTGAGCTCCCGGCGCCACGCCAATTTGATTGCCTTGACCGTCGTCACCCACAATAGAGCCCATGGTGTGAGTTCCGTGGTCCTTGTCGTCGCAAGGCTCAGCGCCTCCGGGGGAACAGGGCGCCCCCACGATACCGTCGTGCCAATTGTAATTATGATCGACAAACCCCTGGTTAAAGCCTCGGTACTTGTCTTGCAGAGCTTTGTGCTTCCAAAAGTAACCGGTGTCTTGCCCAGCTATGACGATCCCTTCGCCTCTGACTTTAAGTTCATTCCACACTCGATCCACTTTGATGCGAGAGAGGTGAGAAGGTATCCCTATCACTTTTTTTTCTTCTTCTGGAGATTCCGGAAACGGAAAAGGAAGATTGAGTTTAGATCGAACATCCAACCCAATGCTGCGAACCGCGGAGAATCGCGACAACCGCTGGACTAAATTTGACGGTACCTTTGACACAGCAATCGCATTGGTGGAGACAAAACCGCGAGCCTTAAATCCGCGAGTCTCCAAAAACTGCAGGATCGGCTTTTGCGATGACTCCGACGCATCTAAAAGTTTTTCGACAACATGGGCGACGCGCGAGGTTCGATCCAAAATAGCAAAGGCTGATTTTAGATCAGCCTTTGTCTTTAAATAGATGACAATATCACTGGTCTCGCTGGAGCTTAAACTCTGCTGTAAGGCGGGGCTAAGGCTGGCCTTTGACCATGCACAAGAACCCCAAAAAACAAGGACCAAAAAAAAATTGATCGGCTTCATATCCATCCTCCTCCGTGATTCTGAAATTCTCTATTTTACTGAACGGATATCACCCGCTCGAGAACAAAAAGCTCAATGGCACCGGTGTAGACGTTTGGAGCTGTGCCAATCTTCAAATCGTCATCGAGATAAAGAATGGTTAAATCGCTTTCCGCATTGATCGGCCCTTTGGGAAACTCTCCTAATTTGGCCGGTTCGAACTCACCAAGGTCGCCTTCTAAAATACTGGTCGCCAGTTGGCTAATATACTCTCCGCTGACCAGGCCCTGATTGCGGCTAAAGCCTTTTAATATTTTGGTGTTTTGCTTGTTTCCACTGACAGCTCCCACAGCTTCAAGAGCGAAGGTTACAGTGACGCCATTGGGAAGTCTTCGTTCTCCAAAGTTCACCGCACGCCCTGCGTTGGAAACATACTGAAATATTTTATCGAGGTTGCGACTCGGTGAACCCGCTGGGGAATTGTCAGCTTCGTCAGACCAGATTTGTCTCCAACTGCCCGGGGAAAACTTGACCCACTGCTGCTCCGTCACTTCAGGCTGCGAGGCGGTCAACTCGCTAATGAGATTGTCCAAATCTTTTCGCACTTCGGACTGAGCACTAACGTTGGTGGTGTTGGCTTTGGCGAGAACAGTGATCTCCTGTTTCAAAGCAGTCACATCGGCCGCTTGTGCCGTGATAGTTAAAAAACCAATTCCTAAAATTAAAAATATATTTTTCATGCAATCCCCCTTTTGATGATGCCTCATTGTTATCAATCAAGAAGCCAGTGGCAAGGGATGCGTCGTTCCCAGGGGGGAGGCAGCGGACCGCGTTGGGGTCTATGAGATTGTGCGGCAAGAATTATGTTTCGTTTTTAGGCTTCGTTTGACGAGTTCGTGGGTGAGCTAGCACCTGAATGAAAAAGCTTTGCTTGCCTGCAGTAACCATTTCATCAATCGCTTGATTGATTTTGGTCGGATGGACATCCTGGGCGGCGTCTTCGGATGGGCCAATTTTACAATTGAAATCCCAAAAGTCGGCGCCCTCGGGTAGGTCTCGTCGGCGCTCGCGGGCTATGTACTTTTTGACCTCGTGCTTAATAGCATCCACTTGCCGGGCCGGCTTTTTGTTGTCAGAAATAATGGAGAACGTCTTTTTCATGGTGAAGCCCCTTTGTAATTTGACCAGTACCCTATCCCGCGCAAGATTGGTACCTGATTTCGTCTTTTTCATACAAAATCAAAGGCTTAACGCCGACCCCAGCTCAAAACATAAAGAACTTTCCCAAAAGATCGGGCAATCCCCACACAAAAGGCGGCGAGGCTCACGAGAAAGCGGGGCACTGGAGAACCACTACCGGCGTCCTCACGAAAGCTATGAACTCGCATCCACTGTCGGATCAAGGCCATCATAAAGCTGTCGAGAAACGCGAAATGCTTTAACAGCAAAATCACCGGCCCCAAGATCACGAGGTAACCAGAAAACGTGAATTCATCGTACTGTGAGGCAACCACTTCGGTTTCAAAACTATATTCGTGATCGGACAAGAGTCCCTTCTCATTCATCACGCGACAAACGGTCTGCCTTTTCTGAACCATAGTTGGCTGTAATTTTTTGTTGGACAGAGGAATAAAAACGCCAATGAAACTCAATACCGCACAGACCAGGAGCCAAATCAAATACAAAGGAGTAAAAATGAGAAACGCCAGCAAGACTCTCATATCACCTTTTAAAATAAGGACGAACCATCCGACTGAGAAGTCCCGGAAAATGCTGCCCGAGTTTGACTCCCAAAAACGACTGCCCCGACGGCCAACAAACAGCAATGTCCTTTTTCATACAACGGAAGACTTCTTCAACCCACTCGTCAGCCGGAATTGACGACAAAAATTTTAAATCGAGGTGTCCCGAGTAAAGGTCGGGGATCTCATCGTACATCCTCGTTTTCACTCCGGGAGTGATCATTGTTAGTGTTGAAACAGAAGTCCCCTCCAACTCGTTACGCAACGACTCGGTAAACGCGATGACTCCCGCTTTGCTAGCGGCGTAGGTACTAGCACATGGTAAATACATCAAGCCAGAGACCGATGCATTGTTAACAACCTTCGCCTCAGGCAATTTTAGCATCCCTGGCAACATTCGTTTGGTGAGGTCGATCAAACCGACAAGATTCACCTGAAACATCTGATAGACTTTTTGAATGTCCTGCTCTTCAACAAGCCCGCCCGTGAGTTGTCCAGCATTGTTAACCAAAACATCACAAGTGAAGTCGGACTTTTCAAACTCTGCGGCAAAAGCCTCAATATTTTTAGGGTCGCTGAGATCAAGGCTCCAAGACTTGACAAGGGAAGCTCCCAGTTTTTTAAGCTCCGCCTCTACCCCGGGATCGCGGGTGCGGCAAAGTAGATGAACGTTCATCATAGAAGAAGCGGCTTTTTTAGCTAGGGCCAAACCAATGCCTCGATTGGCTCCGGATATTAGAATGTTTTTCCCGTTGAGTTCCATACGGCCTTCCTTGTTCGGTCGATTTAAAAATGCGATTTACTTAGCAAGCAACGTCGTGATTTGCTTTTCCAGATTTTGGTCGTCAGGTTTAACAGATGAGCCATAACGTTGTACCAGTTGGCCGTCTTTTCCGATCAAGAATTTTTCAAAATTCCAGCCGATTTCTTTGGCATCGCTCGAGGCCTTCACCAAACTCGCAATCAATGGGTGCTTGTTTTCTCCCTTAACGACGGTCTTACTGGTCAGCGGAAAAGTCACTCCGTAATTAAGAAGGCAAAACTTTTTCACACCTTTTTCATCTTCGGGAGTCTGACCACCAAAGTCATTGCTCGGGATCCCCACAACCACCAGGCCTTGATCTTTGTGCTTTTGATAAAGCGCCTCTAACCCCTTAAGCTGAGGCGTGTATCCGCACTTTGTGGCGATATTGACCAGCAGAACCACTTTACCTTTGTAGTCCGCCAGGCTCATGGACTTGCCACCAATGTCTTCTATTTTCTGATCTTGTATTGTTGTTGCACTCACAATGCCTCCTGTTAAGACAACCAATGTAACCAAGGCTGTTTTGTAAAAAATGGACGTTAAACTCATGTGTTCTCCTTATATTAAAGATCTTTTACTCATTGCTGTTCAATTCTTCAAAATCATATCTCGGTACGGGGTGATATCAATTTTAACGCCTAGCTTTCTCAGCATCTGAAAGATGCCTCCGAGCTTTCTATGCAAAAAAATAATGTTGCTCGGTGGCGCCGAGTGCTTTAGCTTTTTTGAAAAACTAAGGACGGTTTCTCGAACCTGCTCCGGATACTCCTCTGAACCAAAGTCGAAGGGCTGTAAATCTTCGGAGAATGGCAACAAGGAAAGCTTGATAAATTGGACGAAGTCATTTTTCACCTCGTCGGTCTCTTTCGGAGAAACAAAGCCCAAAGTTTGAATTTTCTGAAGAATTTCATCGTCACTGCCACTGAAGACGGTGCGCAACAATGCCTTGTAATCGGTCACAAATTCATCGGAATACGAAATGGTCGCACCAAAATCCAACAACACCAGTTGATTCTGGTGGTTAATCAAAAAGTTGGCCGGGTTGGGGTCGGTTTGGACCAACTGATTTTTAAAGAATTCTTCCATGTAAAGATTAAGAAGGGAAATGCCTATGGTCTCTCGCATCGCGAGCGACGGATTGGTCTTCAACCAGTCGGTGAACTCCAATCCCTCTTCGTTACTTAAAACAATAACCTTACTGGTGGACAACTCGGGGTAAACCTCTGGGATTTTATACTGGGTCTCGCCTTGGAAAAAGGCCTTGTATTTGAGAAGTTGCTCGACCTCATTGAGATAGTTGGTCTCGAGCTTAAGAACCCGCTTCATTTCGACAAACAAGGCGTCCATATCAATTCTTTTACGCGCCAAAACCAATAGCGCCTGCACCAACTTTTTCAATATCCTGAGGTCCTGATCAACACTGTCGGCGACACCCGGATACTGAATTTTTATCACCACACTTTGCCCGTCGATATCACCCCGATAGACCTGTCCAATGCTCGCAGATGCGATGGGCTGGCTTGATAGATTTTTTATTTCCGAGAAACGCTGCGGGCCCAGCTCGGATCGCAACTCCTCAATCATAACCTCGTTTGACAGTGGCGGGGCTTGGGATTGCAATTTCTCCAGGACTTGTAGTACCTCGGGCGGTAGCAGGTCTTGTGCTTCCACAGACACCATTTGCACAGCCTTCATCGCCGCTCCTTTTAATTGCCCCACTTGCTTCACTATCACGTCCGCTTGGTCCAACATTTTCGCTAACTGTTGTTCCGCTTTTTTCTCAAAAAAGCTTTTACCTTCTCGCAGCGCCACCTTCGTCGCCATTTTTAGCAGAGCCGTGGTGCGATTTTTCGTCACAGTGTTTTCGTCACTTCCCATCCTTGGCTCCTTTGAATAAAGCCAAAGCCTTGTCCCTTTGTTCGCTATGGACAATGATCGGTGCCGGATACTCCGTCCCCCAGTCCAATCGAGCCGACTCCGGCTTGTGCAGATCTTTCACCTCGGCATCTTTAAGCTCCGGGATCCATTCTTTGATGTACTCTCCGTCTTTATCAAAACGTTCCGATTGCGAGGACGGGTTGAAGATTCGAAAGTAAGGCTGGGCATCACATCCCGTAGACGCACTCCACTGCCAGCCTCCGTTGTTTGATGCCAAGTCGAAGTCCAACAGCTTCTCGGCGAAGTAGGCTTCTCCTTTTTTCCAGTCGACCAACAGATCTTTGACTAAAAAGCAGGCCGTAATCATCCGCACGCGATTGTGCATCCACCCTGTTTCATTAAGTTGCCGCATTCCTGCGTCGACAATGGGAAAGCCCGTTCGGCCTTCGCACCAAGCCTCGAAGTGACTCTTGCTGCCCTTCCATTTGATACTGGCGTATTTTTCTTTGAATGCCTTTTTCGCAACATGAGGATACTGATCCAGAATCATCTGATAGAAATCGCGCCAGATCAATTCTGACTGCCAAACCCGAGCCCCCTTGCTGTTCTGAGAACGGCACTCCCTAAAACACTCTCGAATCGACAGAGTGCCAAATCGCAAATGCACAGAAAGGCCTGAGGTGCCCATTTCTAGAGCTGGAAAATCTCTTTCATCTTGATATTGGCTCATTTTTTTGGCAAAGGCCTTCAGCCTCTTGAGCGCTTGTTTGCGCCCGGGTTTCTGAAAATCAAGGGGGAGCTCGGCTTTTTCAAATCCTAAATCTTTCAAAGTCGGGCTTTGGGAGACCTTCTTGGCTTTTTGACGGCTCACAAAATTCTTTTTAAACTTCTCAGCCTCAAAGTCTTTGGCCTCAGCCTTTTTGAGCCAGGTGTTTTTGTAGGGTGTAAACACTTGATAGGGGTCGCCGTCAGATTTTAATACTTGCGCACCCGAAAAAATCACATGGTCCTTGAAAGAGAAAACCTTGGCGCCCTCTTTCTGAATCCGTTCGCAGACCTTGGGATCTCGCTGCTTAGCATAGGGTTCATAATCCTCGTTGAAATACAACACGTCGCAATCAAGGGCTTGCAGTACAGCTGGGATCTCCTCTACAGGGTCGCCTTGGCGAACCACCAGTGATGACTCCATCTCTTGCAACTCCTCGTCCAGCTCGGCGAGGGTTTCGTGCAGAAATGTTATGCGCTTGTCTTCTCGGTTACCGAGTTTATCTAAAATTTTCCGGTCAAAAACAAAGACAGGAACCACTTCGTCACACTCGTGGGTCGCTCGGCTTACCGCTCGGTTGTCCTGTAAACGCAGATCACGACGTAGCCAAACCAGGCCGCGAGAATACTTTTTCATGAAGTCGCTCCTCTCACCTTCAAATAATCAGACGCGGGCCGTACCAGGCTTAAAAACACACCCCATAGCATAAACAAAAGGGGAACACTCACTAGTAAAGGCATAGGCATTTCCAGCGTCCCTAAGCGAGCTGCGCCAACATAACTTAGAGCCCCTCCCGCACCACCGGCCAGAAATGTGACTCTCGGGTTTTTAAACAACCAAGCAAGACAATGATTGAGGGTCGTCGCAAAAGCAAGCCACAAGGTGATAAGCCAAAGAGGCACTATGGGAGACGAAGCGACCAGAGATTGCTCAAATCGAAAAATACCCAGGTCAAACAGAAAAGAGTCCATGCAGACTCCCAGCAAGGCAACGCCAACAATAAAAAAGGCCTCTTCTTTTCGTCTTTTTTTCAAAAATAACAAGTGGAAGCAAACCAAGATTAACACCGGAAGAATAGCCTTTTCTTTGTACAGGGCAATACCCCACCAAGAAAGCTGAAAGCCAACAGCATTAAGAACAATATTTTCTGAGGACAGTGCGACGCCGTTGTTCAAAAAAGAGGCCTCGAACAGTCGGTGAAGAACTCACTCAACAGCCATCCCCTTTTCAATTAAGCGGACAAAGGATTTAATGACCGGGATGTTCTTATAAATCAGCTGGCTGGAATCAAAGAAGTCGCGATGGAGTATCACCTGTCCATCAAATTGAATCAGAGTCGATCCGTTCACGACAAACTCTTTGCCCCTATTGAGGGCCTTGTGCTGCAAAGTCATATCCCAAATCACCGAGGCCGCACCAGGCTCTCCAGCTGGTAAATCCCCGAGGTGAATATCCAAGATGTTAAACTCACACTTCAAAACCTGTCGCATCATTCCCTGAAAATAAGAGTAGAGTGCCGGGCGCCCTTCGATTCGATGAAAGGGGTCTTGAAAAACAACGCTCTCTCCATAGACCTTGTTAAAGACCGAGGGATTTTCGACGCTAAATTCATTGTAGAAATCTACAAAGTTTTGGACAGCTGCGGGGTACTTCATGACCGCTCCTTGGAAGTTCGTTGAAATTGGACTGAGGGCAGATGAACCAGAAGAAATACCAGAGCGACGATGTTACCCAAAACAAAGAGACTGAGTGTCCATAGAAAGCGTCGGAGACCCCTTTTCTCGACTCTGAAAATTAAAAGAGAGAAAATTGCGAACCCGACATACAAATCGAACAACATCAGTTGACCCCAGGGCAGAGTGGCAATCTGACTCGCTTCGTTCCAAAACTCTCCACGCACCCCGGAAAGCCCGAGCGCTACTAAAAAAAGAACAATAGCCAAGATTAAGGCCCGTTGAGTCGTAATCATACGGGTAATACGCTGACTATCGAGAAAAGGTTCAACGACGGCCACTAAAACATCACCGCTTTAAAAAAACCAGTAGCTACAAGGGGTTAGAGAACCCGATTGGGGACTAAAAAAAGTGAACTTTTTTTAGGATTAAACCGTATTTAAATAGGAATGACTCACGGTTGCTCATCTCCACGGAGGCTTTATCCCGATGCTAATGGCTGCTAATGTTAGAGAACTGAAAAGACCCTATCGAAGGCGGTTCCTCATCGTGGAAAATGACAACCACACAGAACTATTATCAAAGGTGGCCAGAGCCCGTTGTCAAAGCTCATTCAACAAGATCTTTGAAACTTTTGCCCCCAAAGTCTACAGTTATGGTGTCTCCAATGGTCTCACTTCGGCTCAATCGAAAGACCTAGTGCAAGAAGTCATGAGCCGGGTGTGGTTTAAAGCTCATCTTTTTCAGGCCGATAAAGGCGAGGCGAAAACATGGATATTCACCCTCTCCCGCAACGTTCGCTTTGATCTTTTGCGAAAGTCGGCACGCGATGCCAGAGCTCTCTCATCGGAGGACCTCTATTCAACTCTGGCCCAAAAAGTCGTCGACCCCAATGCCGATATCGAAACCTCCCAGGAAAAACAAGAATTGCACAGATTTGTGGACCGACTTTCTGTAAGCCAGAAAGATGCAATCAAGCAAGTTTACTTCTCGGGTCTGACTCAAGAAGAATATTCCCAATCTCGGCAAATTCCGCTGGGCACCGTAAAATCCCGCATCCGACTGGCGATTCGCAAGTTAAATCATTTTATGGAGGGCTTATGACTACCAAGCACCCCTGCGACGCTGTACTGACGGAGTTTGCCTCAGGCCACCTGGATGATCACCTGGCGATACTCGTAAGCGCTCACTCGCAAGATTGTGCCCACTGCTGTTCACGGTTAGAGCAGACAGAAAAGCGATTGGCCGAGGAGATGTCTTCGGCACCCCTGATTAACGACGGTGTGCGGCCTGATTTATCGAAGATTCAAGATCGAATCCTTAGTCAGAGTGATTCTCCTGCGTCCCCTCAAGTCGTCACGTCATCAAGAACTTTGTCGTTCAAAAACAAAAAGGTCTTGCTACCTAAAGCTCTGCAAAAGGCTGAGCGGTTTATGACATCTTGGAGACGTCTTGGCTCAATCAGTTACTCGAAAGTGAACATTGCCGGAACTAGTAACCTCTATTTTGTCCACTTTGAGGCGGGTGCCAAGATAGCCCAGCACTCCCACGACGGTAACGAATACGCTTATGTTGTTGCCGGCAGCTTTAGAGACCAACATTCTGATTATGTCACCGGTGACTTTGCTTGCTTTGGCGTTGAGGACTCGCACCATCCTTACACGGATGATCCCGATGGCTGCTTGTTGCTGGTCTCTCTGGAAGGGCCTTTCGTTTTTAGTGAAGGTCTGCCTAGAGTTTTAAATCCGTTTCGTAAACTTTTTTTCAAAACCATTTTTTAAGGAGACTTTTTGATGCCACAATTTATCACCGCTTTTATTTTGCTCTTTTCGGCACCCTTGTTGTTAGCGATGAATGCACCACGAAAGCCAATGCCCTTACCCGATTTAGACCTGGTCAAGTACCAAGGGTTGTGGCATCAACACGCCACCATCCCCGCTAGCTTCCAAAACAACTGCATAGGTAATGCCACGGCAGAATACTCGATCCTTCCAGATGGGCTGGTTAAAGTGGTCAACAGTTGTGATGAAAAGAATGGAAAACGAGTGTCGAGAGAGGCCCGAGCCCGGGTCAACCAAGACTACGGGCTGAACTCAACCCTTGAAGTGACTTTTGTGAATTTTGGCGGCTGGATCTGGGAGGCCGCTGGTGATTATTGGACGCTCTATATCTCGAAAGACTACGATATCGCAATCGTTGGCCACCCCACTTACAATTACGGATGGATTCTTGCAAAAACAGAGCAACTGAACCCAGCCGACTATAAAACTTTAAACGATGAGCTTGTTTCGCAAGGTTATGACACCTGTGTTTTTAAAATGACAGACACACCCGGCATGGACTTTGAAGACGATATTTCAATGTGCGACTATGTGAAAGGACTGCAGTAGAACAATGCGTGTATTAGTAACTGGTGCCACTGGACTTGTTGGTCGACAATTGTCTCGAGAACTCTTTTTAAAAGGCCACGACCTTGTTGTCGTCGGACGCTCACCGGAGGCGTCGTTTCGCGAGGGTTTTAGCATCCCCTGCGAGTACCATTCGTGGGACAACCTGAAACTTTCTAATATCGATGCGGTTTTTCACTTAGCCGGCGCTGGTATTGCCAGTGGCCGTTGGACCACGAAACGGAAAAAAATTATTCTGGAGTCACGGACAAAAACCACCCAATCCCTGGCGGAGGCTTTAGAGGGGCAGTGGCCATCTGTTTACATCGGAGCTTCGGCTATCGGTTATTACGGAACCCGGGGCGACAAAGTGCTTTCGGAGGACGACTCTCCGGGAGAAGGCTTTCTCAGCGAGGTCTGTGTGCAATGGGAGGAGGCCCACCGCCTTTTCGAAAGCCACTCCCGCACCGCCATTCTCAGACTTGGCGTGGTTCTCGATAGCAACCAGGGTTTCTTGGAGCCCATGGAAGAGCTCTTTTCTCTGGGCCTCGGAGGCCGAGTCTCTGATGGTGAGCAGTGGCTAAGCTGGATTCATATTGATGACCTTGTCCGAGCCTTTTTGTTTGCCCTCGAGCAGCCGATTCGAGGTGTGTTTAATGCCGTCGCCCCGCAACCGGTCACCAACCGAGAATGGACAAAGGCATACAGCCAACAATTGCAGGTGGGAGCTTACTTACCGGCTCCCGCATTTATGCTGAAACTCGTGCTTGGAGAAATGTCGGCTTTGGCTTTAAACAGTCAGAGGGTTTCGTGTGCCAAACTTATGGAACAAGATTTTGAGTTTAAATTCGAAACCTTGCAAGGAGCCTTAGAAGATATTTATCAATGGAAGAAAAAAAAATCTCATCGCATTCATAAAGCTGAACAATGGATCTCAGCCCAGCGAGAAGACGTTTTTCCATTTTTTGCCGAAGCCAAGAACCTTGAAAAAATCACTCCCCCGTGGCTCAATTTCAAAGTTCTACGCCAGTCAACGGACTCTATCAACGAAGGAACTCTGATTGACTACACAATCTCGTTGAAAGGCCTTCCGATGAAGTGGCGAACTAATATTGCCACCTGGAAGCCACCTGAAGTCTTTGTCGACAATCAACTGCGCGGTCCCTACAAAAAGTGGCACCACACCCACAGCTTCGAACCTTTCGACAAGGGCACTCTGATGAAAGATCAAGTGGTATACGAATTACCCATGGGCCGGTTGGGACAACTGGTCGCTGGGCAGTTTGTTAAAAAAGATGTCTCAAAGATTTTTGCCTATCGCACGAAAGTGATCAGTCAACTACAAAACCTATGGGTAAAATCCTAGGTTGAAGACCCGTGGTTGGAAGTTAAAGGTCGAAGCGATAGGTCCACTTGGTGGTTTCGTTCGATTCGGCCACTGAAACTCCGGGCTCCCTGATTTAGACACCAAGCCTAGTACAGGTAAGAGGATCGTATTATTTGCTCCCAAACTCGACGAGGTTTACGGTGTATTCGGGCTTGGAGGGATCTTCATCTGCTCCAAGAACGGTTAACTTTACAAAACCGCCCATGTTGACATCATCGGCCTCATAAATCCCCAAGACGTCTTGATCACATTTCGCGATCGTTCGATCCGTAATAAACTCGCCCGCTGGAATTTTTATTTTTACTTTGGCCTCCGCGAGAACTTTGCAATTCTCAATGTCAGTCACATCCGGTGGATCTTGCTCTTCGCCATCGACAATATACTTTAAAATTTTACCAGACTGTCGGTCCATAAGGACTTCTATAAACTGTCGTTTCTGAAAAATAATCTTTAAATGACTGAGAATCCAAATGGCCGCCCCCTGCTCCCGATCAATCCAAGTGTGCAAGGTTCCCCCCCGTAGTCCGCCCTTGAAGAGTTCTCTTTTCTGAAAATCTCCCACCTTCCAATCGATATTTTTCAGATTGGGCAGTTGCCGGAAAAAGAAGATTTCAGAATTAAGACTGGTAATATGGGTCTCTTCTTTTCCATGTCCCGCTGTCGAGAAAAAGCAAAACAAAACAAAAATGAATACCGAGCGAACCATAATGACTCCTTTTTGTAGTGATAAAATATTACCTTGCCATAATCATTTTAGGGATACTTTGCGAGTCATTCCAAACCTTTGGTCCATAGAAAACCAGGAGGTTGTCTATGATTTCGATGAAAATCAAGCTTTACATTTAGGCAAAGCTGGGCTCCTTGAAGGAACATTCCTATGTAAATGCAAATTTGGAGTGAGAGACTCATCAGGCAAGAATTCTTGGCAAACCCAAAGGTGGCTTTTCGATTAGCGAGAGTTTTATCTTTCTTCGGTGGAGTCTAACAAGTTTTTAGATATGGAGCTACTCAGGTCTTAAGCTCTCCATATGGGTTCGGTATTTGAGCGGAAAAGAGTTCCTTACCATAACGTATTCATCAGGATTGGAGTCGATGGAGTTTGCTCGCTCCCAAGTTTCATTATCGAGGAAATCTCGCAAGGGTTGTTCTACCTTTTTCAATTGAAGAAGTGCTTCAAAAACTTTTTGATCCCATTGTTTCTCAAGCTCTTGGGGGAATAATACGACCACACTGTCTTTGTTCGCCTCTATGTGCCAGTTCGAAGTGTTGTGATGAGTGCTGAAAATCCGATAGTCGTCCGTCACCTCTTCACCAGCAATAATGTCCCGCACCGTAATTTCAAATCCGTAACCGGTGGATAATGTATTCGCGTTGTCATCATGGTTCATATACTTCCCTAGGTCCCACGAGACGATGCGATTCCCTAAAAAGTCCTCGTAAGAATATTTTTCAACATAAATCTGCAAAAGGGGATTGATCGTCTCCAAGTGCTCTGGAGAGATGACAATATCTAAACCATCCTGCACAAAAGTGATGGTTCCTTGTGGAATATCTTGAGTCGCAAAAAGCCCATAGCCTTTTTCGTCTGAGATCCATTTGATTTGAGTCCATGGAATAATCATAATCTCAGGTTCCCTAATATTGAAATTTGGTCAATTCAAAACTCGCAGAGCCCTTCTTTTTAAGCTCTGATACGGGGCATCATCCCAGCAATGGGATATTCACATTTTCAGTTGCTTGGATTTCAAATAAAATAGGAAAGCACGGACTGCATGGCGAACCGCATCTTCGAGGGCTTCAGGGGTGAATTCTTTGTTGGTTTTACACTTCTCTTTCATCACCGCTGTGCTCATGATCACTCCGTGATGAACAACAATGGAGAAAATCATTTTTACAACCCACTGCTTTTCTCTTTCTGAATGGCCACCACCCAAGTCATTATCCACGTGCTGTAAAAAAGTTTGAGCGCCCGGTGGACCGAACTCACCTTGTGTCCGATCAACCGAGTCATCAGTCGGGATAGTCACATTATCCGTAAGAAAAGTTCTAAATGTATTGAGAATAGCTGACTCTCTGGAGATGAAAAGTCGATAGACTTCAATGGCGAGATCCTCAGTCGAAGTGGCTTTTTCGCCGATCTTTGTCACCGCGGTGTTGATCAAGTCATAGTTGAATTCAAAGACCTGTAAATAAAGGCTGTCTTTGTTTTTGAAATGATAGTTGATGGCGGCCAGGTTGACATCAGCGGCTGTGGCGATGTCCCTGACCGAGGTACCCGCATAACCGTTTTTTGCGAACAGATCGTTAGCCACCTCAAGAATTTTTTGTTTCGTGGATTTATTAGCATCTTCACTGGTCACTACTTGCTCCTGTAGGACTCTGACGTCTTTTTAACAAGGCATTCACAATACGGGTCGCCAACGATGTACCGTCTTCTAGAATTGCATAAGCCGCTGGCACCCAAACCAGTGTCAGTATTGTCCCCGAAGTCAAGCCCCAGGCCATGGCCAATGTCATGGGTATCAACAACGCATCGTTACCGCCAATTCCATAAGCTGTCGGAAACAAGCCACTGATCGTGGTTAAACTGGTCACAAAAACCGCCCGCAGACGCATTCCCGAGGCCTTTATTAGAATTTCGTTTAAAGGCATTTTTCCTTCAGCACGCATTTCATCAATAAAGCTGATCAAAACAATTCCGGAATTCACAATGATTCCCCCCAATCCGATGATCCCGATAAGCGCCAGAAAAGAAATAGGTCGACCATGGAGAAAAAAGGCCACAGAAAACCCCAGTAACCCCAATGGAATGGTGGTCATGATAATCAGCGGTCGCAAAAATGAATTGAAAAGAAAAACAAGAAGTGCGGCAATGCCAATCAGACTGAGCTTGAGGGCCGAGAACAAAGAGGACATGGACTCATTTGTCGACTCTTGGGCACCGCCAAAGACCAAGCTCACTCCCGGAAACTGAGATTTATTACTCTCGAAGGTTTCTTTCACAATTTGGTTGGCTTGCATTGAAGTGATTTTGTCCACGTCCACATTACCAGTCAGGGTCTTTGATCTCTTAAAATCAAAACGCTTGATTTGCGGCGTGCCCCGCTCTTTTCGAAACTGCGCCAGGGTCCCCAAAGGCACCAAATTGCCTAGGGGGTCTCTCACGACAAGTTTTTTTAGGTCTTCAATGTCCTGTCGATAGGGCTGGTCAAGGCGTAAGACAAGATCGACCTCTTTGTTGTTCAAAGTCACATCCGAGATTCTACGCCCTGACACTGCGGTTCGGATGACACTACCAATTTGCTCAACTTCAATGCCGAGACGAGCGGCCTTCGCGTAGTCGATATCAACGAACACCTCGTCATCACCATACACGTCATTAACGCGAAGGTCCTGCACACCGTCGGTTTTTGATAACTTCTCCGAAATCACTGCGATCATTTGGTCGATTTCTTTTTCTGAGTTGGATCGGAAAGTGGCTTCGATGGGATTTCCTACCGGTGGGCCGTTGACCATTTCTTCAAAAGAAATACTTTTCACGTAATCTGGTTTGATCACTCGCAAGGCTTTTAAAATTTCTGTGTAAGGGCGATTGTATTTGGCATTGTCGCTCACATAGATCGTGAGCATACCGATATTGGCCCCTTCTTGCCCCTTGGGGTCGCTTGGGCCCATTTGGGCCGTACCAGCGCGAGCGACCACGTGCAACACATCCTCTTTAAGCACCTCTTTCACTCGCTGAGAAATATCAATCAGTTTTTCATGGGTGGCTTCAAGGCGTGTCCCGGTGGGCATCTCAATTCTTGCAATGTACTGTTCCGTTTGATCTGCCGGGAAGAGAATAAATTTGTTCGCAACCGTCATCATGAATATCGAAAACACTAAGAGCAGACTGAACACACCCATCACCCAGTATCGATGACGAACAACAACAGTCATGAAAGACTCGAATTTGTTTTCAAAACGAGAGAACCAGTCAGAGTTTCCTTGATCATCTTTTGGCTTAACTTTTTTTCCGGCCCAAACCAAACGCATGGGTAAAAAGAAGAAAGACTCCAGCAGCGACAGTAACAGTGTCATGGTAACAACAATGGGTATCCACTTGATAAACTGCCCCATAACGCCTTTGGTAACGAGCATCGGCAAAAAGGCGGCAATGGTCGTGAAGGCCGTGGCGGTGATGGGCAACCAAAGACTGTCGATCGATTGCGTGGCCGCATCCATCGGTGAAACCCCGTCTTTTCGAAGTCTCGTGAAGTTCTCACTAATAACAACCGAGTTATCCACCATCATCCCTAGAGCGATAACCAAAGCCAACACAGTGATGGCATCGATATTCATGCCAAAGCTTGGCATCAGCCCCATGGCACCCATCATCGCCAAGGGCAGTGATAGCGAGGCTGCCAGTCCAATTTTACCGGGCAGAAAAAGAAACAAAAATAACACCACGAGTACAAGCCCTGTGGCTGCATTACTGGCCAGGACATCGACCCGCTCTTTTACTTTTTGTCCTTCTGAATGATAAATATTAAACTGATAGTCACCATTGCGCTTCCGATAGCTTTTTATGATTTCATCGAGCTCACGCACCATCTTAATGGTATCCGCACCGGCCTTTTTGTTAACCACCAACAAGGTGGCATCTTGAGCATTGTATCGAGATAGCACTTTCACCTCTTCAGAGGAGTCCGTCACGGCAGCAATGTCTTTCAGCAGAATCGTCTCGCCTGAAAAGTTTGAGCGAACCACGACATTATTTAGCTCATCAACATCACTGATTTTACCCTCGACTCGCACCAAGTCTTGGGTGGCACTGGTTCGAAGAGCTCCCCCTGGGGTATTGGAGTTACGACTCTGGATGCGGGCCATCACCTCTGATACTGAGATGTGGTAGGAGCGAAGCTTCTTGAGATCGAGAAAGATGTCAAACACACGCTCTTTAAAACCCACCAAGCGAACCTCTTTGACCGCCCGATTGTCTTCGAGGTCTTCTTTTAATTGATCAGCCAGTAAATCGCGAGAGCGATTGACGTTCTCTCCTGTTATCGCAATTTCGATAACAGGAAATTCATCACTATTGAGTTCAGTAAATTTAGGCGCATCTTTTAGATCTCGGGGAAGGTCTGAGACGCGATCCACCGCCTTCTGAACCTCGTCGATGGTTTTATCCACATCCACTTTAGGATCATCCATATCAACACGCACCGTGATCGATGACAGACCAGCTTGGGATGTTGACTTAACATCTTTCAAACCAGCAACACCGCGAATCTCGTCTTCTAAGGGTTTCGTGATTTTCGTTTCGATATCCGAGGCCGTCGCACCATCATAACTTGTGACAACCGTAGCGGTGGCGAAAGACACGGACGGGAAACTCTCCGCGTTCATCGCCTTTAGGCCTTCGTAGCCAAACAGAAACAAACCCAATGAGAGAACAATGGTGAGTTTTGCATTTTCAATAAAAAATTGTGATATCTTTGTCATAATTAGATCCTGTTAAACTCACATGGGAAGTCGCCGTAAATACTGAAATAGTCCATCAACGAATTGATAATGGTTAGGTTGGTTTGAATCTCGCTCAACTGAGAGTTCAGTCGTAAATCCTTTTCACTGATCAGCTCTTGTAAACTAATACGGGCCTGTTTGTATTTACGTCGGCTCAGCTTAAGACTTTTCGATAAGGATTCGTTGGTGTCCCTCTGGTTTTTTACCACCTCGTGAAGAAGCTCTATTTTTTTAGCCGTCTCTTGATGGAAAGCCTTAATTTTTAAAAGGTTGTTTTGCGCCAGGGCGTAGTAGCGCTTTTTGGCCAACCGCTCTTTGACTTCACTGCTATCGGCATTGCGCCCTCCTATGGGAATGGACACGCGTAGGCCAAGGCTTCTCCGCCCCCGAGGGTCGCTGTAGAAGTTGTCTTGCGCGGCTCCCGCACCAAAGTCACGCCCGACACTGGCGTACTCACCGGTCAGTTGCACGGTTGGGTCACCCACCGTTCGTGCGACCTTCTCCTCTAACTCACGCTCCTCTTCTAGTAGGGCCACTATTTCATCATAGTTTGTATACTGCACCGGTGCCGCGTTGTGCTGCCCTATCTGAGCCGTGCATGCCAAAACTTTGGATTGAATTTTTTCAACACTATAAGGGGCTAAAACAATTTCTTTGCCAGCAAGATCTGGCAATAGCTCTCGTAAAGATCGAAGCAGATCACTTTTTTGGTATCCGATGGTTAACAGGTTAGCCTTGCGTGTGGTCCACTCTGACCGATAGCGTGCCACTTCTCCAGAATCAGCCACACCTTGTCTTTGTCGCCGGGTGGCTTCTTTGTATTGCTGCTCGGCCGTGGCCACCAAATTGGTTATCAGTTCATACTGTTCATTGTTTGCCACAAGCGCCCAATACAGTTTGCGAATATTGGCCTCGTAAGCTTTCAACTGACTGACTTTCTCCAGCTCGGCCCGCTTGACACTCATTTCGCTTTTCTCAAGATCACTCAGGGCACGACGACCCAAAAAGTTTTGAAAGAGATCCACAGCTAAAGTCACCGACACACCGGCATTGGCAGCGTCTGTCACAAATGCATTGGTCGATTTTCCTGAGAAGGCCTTGGCCCCGATGGTCACCCCATAGGGTGTCGGCTTCACGACCCCTAAAGAGTAAGAGTTGGCGCTTCTCGTGACGGCCCCGTCAAAATTATTAAGCAGGCGCTCGTCAGATCTATAGACCGAGCCCTCACCATCGATCCGAGCACTGTACAAAGTGGACTTATCCAGTTGCTGGCTTTTGACAGCAAGAAAGCTGGCCTCAATCTCCTGAACACCAGGGGGCTCTTTTTTAATCAAGCCATTCAAGACGGGCTCAGACAAGATGACCTTATTTTGACTCCAAACTATGGAGGGTATCAGAAAAAGAATAGAAATAACGGATAGATAGCTTCTCATAAAACACCTGTTTGATTCAAACGTTCGTTTTAAATTAAGGTAGCCTTGGGGGTTTGGCAACAAATAGTTTCCGTTCTGGGCCATTAACGAGGTGCGCCTGGTCTCGTTGTCTCATTGTGAAACAACCTTGCTCGTTTTCTGCCACCCACCCAAAAGAACCCTCCCCCTTTCCGGTCAGAGGAGTCCAGGTGGTGCCCAAAATGAGCACTCCCGCTTGCCAGAAATTCTTCAGCTCAAAACAGAGCTCAATATGCGGGTCCCTTTTTTGCATTGAACAAACCTTATATAAAGGAGTCATTATGAAATCATTGATTGTAGGTTTTTTACTCGGCTTACCCGCCGTTGGATTCGCGAACTCGGACTATAAAAGTCAAAACATCTCAACGAAAAATTGCCAAGTGGTCGGCCACGTGGACTACGTCCAGAGCATCTGCGGCTCTTACAGTGGTAACGGTGATCGCATAATGATTCAGGGCAACCATAAACGCTCAAACCTCGTGGTGACCAATCGAAAACTCAACGACAACGCCTATTTCATGCCCCTCGGCAGACAGAGTGGCACACACTCCGTCGCCGGTGACATCGAAGTGATTCAAAAGAAAAACGGATCAGGCCGCTGGACTCGTCATGCGCTAGTCTATCGATTAAATTATAAAACAGACACAGGAAAAACGGGTTTTCAAATCATCACCGTTCGTACGCCCAACACCCAAAGAAACACCAAAACCTGCACGATGGCTGTCTACGATTCAGCCACCAGTAATCAGACAGAAACTGAGTTACGTGAATTGGCTCAACAGTATGTCGAAAAAAAGTCCTTTAGCTCAGACGATTGCTTTCCAGTCGGTCATGACCATGGAGAGGCGCGAGACACCAAACAGCAACAAGCTCCTGATGCACAAGGCTCTTTGGTCATCGACCCTGAAGAAGGCGACTCTTTAGAGCTGTCGACCTACTAAAACAAGAGTCCAGACTGCTGAAGACTAGCGGTCTGGTCTTCCTTTCTAAAAATATTTTCACCAGGAATTTTAACGAATGGGCGCATCACCACAACGGAAAAGCTCGTTGTGGCCTTCACTACCCAGCTGTTTGGCTGCATTTCTCAAGGCGGTTCTCAATCCTTCTTCAACAACAGGATGATAAAAAGGCATCCGCAAAGTCTGATGAACAGTGAGGTCCATTGAGATCGCCCACGCCAAAAGGTGGGCCAAGTGTTCTCCGTCAGGTCCAAAGAGTTCCGCACCCAGTAGTTTACCATCGTGCTTGCCAACATAAACATGAAGCAAACCTATTTCTTTCAACTTAACAATGCTACGTCCCTGGCCCTCAAACGAAACAGTGCCCGTGACAAAATCCACATTTTCTTTTTGAAGCTCGATATAGCGCCGACCAATGGTGGCGATGTTAGGATCACTAAAGGTGATCCCCAAAGGCACTCGCCTCTTGAAACACTCGTTCTCTGTAGAAACAGTGGCGGCGTTCAGACCAGCAATGACACCCTCGTCTGCAGCCTCATGTAACAAAGGTCGCTCGCCATTGACATCACCGGGGACAAAAATATGGGGCGCTCCTGAGATCTCCATAGTGTTTTTATTAATTTCAGGTAATCCTTGTTCATCAAGATTCAGTCCCAAGTTCTCTATGGCCACTCGATCGATATTAGACCTGCGACCAACCGCCACCAGAGCCTTGTCGACGTTGTAAATAGTATCATCGGCTTCGACCTGCAACTGCCCATCAGTCGTCAAACCGAGCAACTTGGCTCCGTTGAAATGAAGGTTCATCTCTTCTGAAAACTTATTTGCAGCATAGTTTTGTAAAACTGGGTCGGTCAGACCTCCCATAGATTTGTTTGTTGTCACTCCCACAACCTCGACTCCAAGGCGGTGCAGAGCTTGTCCAAGCTCAAGACCGATAACACCAAGGCCTATGACAGCCATTTTTTTGGGTAATTCATCGAGTTCGAAGAAGTCGTCAGTTGTCACAATATGATCCCGCCAGGGCAACCATGGCTTTGGTAAAATGGGACGAGAGCCTAAACCTAATATGATTTTATTGGCTTTTATTTTTTCGCCATTCACTTCGAGAGTGTTGGAATCCACAAACTTCGCCTGACCACGAATGAGATGGCTTTCCCACTCATCCATACCACTTTTCACGCCTCGTACGAAACGGTCGCGCAAACTGCGGACATGCTCCATGACCTGTTCGTGATTGATCAACAAAGAATCACCGCCGTGAATGCCCTCGGTCGAGAACTTTCTGCGGCGGTCGTAATCGTTAGCGACTTGAATAAGAACCTTTGACGGCATACAGCCCACGCGAGCACATGTTGTCCCTAGAGGGCCGTCATCAATGATGGCGTAGCTTTGGGTTTGTTTAGCCACCTCTCGACGCGCCGTTAAGCCCGCCGTTCCGGCACCAATGATAACGACATCAAAAGTTCTCATCAAAAACCTCGATTAAGAAAAATACTTCTTCAACTGATCGGCTCCACCCACTTTTTCACCATTCATGAAAATCTGAGGGACTGTGGTACCGCCACTGATTCCGACCAAAGTTTTAATCGTATAGTCGAGACCAAGAACATGCTCTTCGTAATCTAGATTTTTACTTTCAAGAAGTTCTTTGGCCGCATGACAATGCTCACAACCTTCGCGAGTAAAAATTGTAATCGACTTAGGGATTTCAATCTGGGGGTTGATGTGCTTAAGCATAGTCACCGCGTCAGACGTGTCAAAGGGGTCTCCGTCGACTTCTTTTTCGATAAACATTTTCTCGATGGTTCCATCGTTGACCAACATTGAGTATCTCCAAGATCGAGGACCAAAACCAATGGCCTTTTTGTCGACTAAGAAGCCCAACTGCTCAGAGAACTCGCCGTTACCGTCAGGGAGCATAGTGATATTTTCAGCCATCTGATCTTTCTGCCATTCGTTCATGACGAAAGTGTCATTCACCGATAAGCAAATCACGTCGTCAATTCCCTCTTTAAGGAACGTCTCATAAAGCTCGTTGTAACGTGGCAAATGGGTCGAGGAGCAAGTGGGTGTGTAGGCTCCTGGGAGAGCAAAAAGCACAACCTTTTTACCTTTAAAATAATCGTCAGTGGTCTTTTCAACCCACTTGTGCCCTTCGCGGGTTTTAAATGTCACATTGGGGACTTTCTGACCTGTTTTGTCTTCTAAACTCATGTTTTCTCCTTTGGATAGTTTTTATAGTTCATAACACTATGGCAGCGTTGAAGCTATACCCATAACATCGCAGCCTTGACGATAGATGTTAAATATTATAATTCTATCTAACTATAGCTAATAACTATCACTTGTCGGAGACCCTATGGCATCCATTGCTCAACTGGAATACATTTTGGCCGTCGATCGCGAGAAGCACTTTGGCAAAGCGGCGCTGGCCTGTCATGTGGCCCAGCCCTCCCTTTCCATGCAGATCCAAAAACTAGAGGCCGAGTTGGATGTGGTCATTTTTGATCGGTCAAAAAAGCCTATAATTGCCACCGCAACGGGAGCCGAGGTCATCGAGCAGGCTCGGCGTATCATTAAAGAGCATCGGAAATTGGCGCACGTGGCCTTGGCGGGCTCGAAAGAGCCTCGTGGAGAGTTTCAACTGGGGGTCATCCCGACCTTGACCCCTTACCTCATCCCTCTTTTTGTCGGTCCGTTCTCTGAGGCCTACCCCAAGGTGAAACTGAAGATCCACGAATACCAAACGGCTGAAATCATCAAGCGCTTGGCCGATGATGAACTGGATGGGGGACTTTTGGTCACCCCTCTGGGTGACGACCGATTGATTGAGCGACATTTATTTTTCGAACCTTTTTTCGCCTACACCTCGGAATCCCACCCCCTTTCTCGACGGCGCCTGATCACTGAGAAAGATCTTTCGGGTGAAAGCCTTTGGCTTCTCGAAGAAGGCCACTGCTTTAGGGACCAGGTCCTAAAAATTTGTACTAAAGATAGAAAAAGCACCCCCCTGGGAAACATTGAGTTCACTGGTGGGAACCTAGAGACCTTAAAAAATATGGTCAAACGCAACGCGGGGTACACCTTGCTCCCTGAGCTTGCCGTCTGCGATCTCTCAGCGGCGGAAGTCGAACGTCACATCAAAAAGTTTAAAAAGCCCGTGCCTACAAGAGAAGTGAGCCTTGTCCACAGTCGCAGCTTTTTAAAAGAGCAGACCATCAACGCCATGGAAGAACTGATTATTAGTCAACTCCCGAAAAACATCCGTTCTCTCAAAAAGAGTGACATTGACGTCGTTGAAGTTTTTTAACACAATGGGGGTATGTTTCGTTTTGCTTTTTTTTCTACTCTGATTTCGCAACTGACTTTTCCAACTCTGGCTTGTGCATTGTGTATTAACGTTAAGAAAGCCAACCTTCGCTCTGGGCCCGGTACCAAAAACCCTATCAGCTGGGAGGTGTTTCAGTACATGCCTCTGCAGAAACAGAAAAAAAAGGGCTCTTGGATTAAAGTCAAAGACTTCGAAGGCGATCAACATTGGGTTTACAAAAAATTGGTCACCAGTCGTTATATGTGTGGCGTGGTGAAAGTCAAAAAAGCCAACTTGAGAACTGGACCAGGCACTCGCTACAAATTGGCCTCTGACCTGCCATCCGTTGAAAAGTATACCGTTTTCAAAGTGGCAAAAATCAAAGGTGAATGGGCAAAAGTCACCGACTCTTTTGGTGACTCTTACTGGATCTTCCGCAAACTGCTCTGGATCAACTAGTAGACTATTCTGGCTTAAACTGGTCGTGACCTTTTTTGCGAAGCTCATTGATTGCAACAAAAGTCGCGAAGCTAGCGCTCAGATCTTGAGGGTCCGCCATCATGGCCAACTCAAAATCGTCCTCTAGCACCAACGCCAACTGCATCAACTCCGCCATCCACTTTGAGTACTGCAGCTTTAAGGCTTCACTGGTGGCAGCATCCGGATAGATCAAGCTTGATGCAGCCACCTCGCGCTGTAAAAGCTCTACAGCCTGCAGCTCGTTCGCCGAGATTTGATGAGATTGCAAGCCTGCTCCGATTGCTTTGAATTGCTCACCAATAATTTTCATCGATGCCTCAAGATCCGAGTTCGCCGATACTGAAACACTGAGCCCAACACACACAATAAATAGAAATAGTTTTTTCATGCTCCCTCCCAAGAATGGGTATTAGGTATCCATGATCGCTCTTTAAAACAAGGAAAATGTGCCATCAGGACAAAGCTTCTATCTATCTTATTCAAAGCAATAAGCTATGCATCTGCACAAGGCGTGACAATTGAGAGACTAGGGGGCCACACCTTCGCCAAAGATGTTGCGCCGGGTCTTCTGATCATTCGCACCGTCGAAATAGTTCATTTCGATTGTGTCGTTAAATGGTCCGACGGCCTGAGGTGTGAATTCAACTTCCAGAATACAGTCTTGGGTTGTGGTTAGCAAACTCCCGCAATCGCCGGCCAGGCCGGGGTAGACACCTCCGGTGTAAGAGAACGGAGGTGTCAAAGCGGATGGAAACACACCGATGGCATCGGCGCCGCCACTATTGCGCACAGTGAAAGTTTGGACCTCTGGTTGACCCGTTACAATTTTGCCAAAGTTGTAAAAAGGCCCTCGCGAGATTGTCAGTTGCGCCAAGTTAGCACTGGCTGTTGCAGCCAAGCCCTGACTGATGGCGATCGCACTGGAACCGTTCGAATAATTGATGGTCAGATTGTCAGTGTAGTAGCTCGCCACCTGCGGAAAAAACTCAATCAAGATTGTGCAACTGTCGCCTTTTTCAAGAGTTTCGGTGCAGCTTCCCCCGATACCAGGATACTTGACGCCCACAAACAAAAAAGGAGCGTCTAATCCATGGGCGGTCAATCCTGTTGCCGGGCCAAAACCAGTGTTTGTAAGTGTTAAAGCCCGCACAATTCGACTGCCCACAGGATGCACCCCAAAGTCCGTGGGATTGTTACCGACCACCTCGATAAAGGCGCGAGTGTCTTCGGGGTCGTTACCTGGTGGTGGCGGAGGCGGAGGGATGTAGTCCCCTTGACGTAACGTCACCGTCTCCGTTTGCCCATTTTCACAAAACGAGAGGTTGTCGGGATTGTTTACCAATGAAACATTTCGAATCAGCGACATACCATCGCGCTCAATAACACAGGTGGGATACTCATTGCGCAGACCGGTTATGTTGATGCCAGCGTTGCAAGAGTTGATTTCGCTGGAGCAGAAGTTAACATCGGCTCCACTTTTCGAACAGCTCAAATTGCCGGAGCCAGTCATAGAAAATATTGCGGTTTCTGCGCCAACCTCTACAAGCCAATTGAATTGAGTGGCACAGTCCACTCGCCCCGTGGTTTGGGTGATGTTGCCGGTCACGTCATCAAACAGGTATGTGACTGGGTCAATTTCGACACTCACCCCGTCACAAGTCACACCCACGATGGTCCAAAGCCCTTTAGCACTGGAGCAACTGACTTCAGTGACGGGATCAATATTCTCACCATTGCACGCAAAAAATAGCAGCGAAAGACTCAATAGAGTAAAATATCGAATGGAGGTTAAAAAAAGAATTCTCATACCAATACATGTATCGGTATAAGACGCTTAAAATTTTATAAAGGATTGAAATTTTTGGGGGATCTCTAAAAAACCCGACGAAAATCCCCCGCCTTAAGGGTAGCCCCCTTAAGGTGTCCCCGAACCCAGGAGATTCCGACTGGCCTGCTGGGTTGAGGCCCCGTCGTTGTAGTCGAGATTAAGGGTGTCAGAATCACTGCCGACGACCACGGGAGCATAGCGCACCTGGATTGTACAATTGCTAGCGGGTGCTAAGGAAGAGCCACAGGTACCACCGACACCAGGGTAGGCGCCACCAGTAAATGAAAATGGTGCGGCCAAGCCACCGCCGCTCAAAGCGATGGCTGTAAAACCACCCAAGTTAGTCACCGTAAAAACCTTGCTGGAACTACTGGACGCTTGCACGGAACCAAAGTCAAAGACCGGACCATCTGAAATTACGAGGAGACCAGGGTTTACGCCGGTGCCCTGAACAGAACGGCTCGCACTTTGTGTAGAAAGACCGTTGTTGTAATTCAGTAGGATCGCGTCCGAAGCGACTCCCACACTGACAGGGGAAAACTCGACCACTAGCTGACAAGCCGCTGCAGCACTCAATGTCGCGGAGCATGTTCCACCCGTTCCAGGAAAGCTGCCTCCCGAGAAGCCAAAGGGAGCGGCGAGCCCAACCTCTGAAATAGACGTGGCAGTGGCAGATCCAATGTTCGTGACTGTAAATGTATGCTGACTGCTAGAACCGACCACACGGGTTCCAAAATCGTAAGGATCACTCTCAGAAATTGTTAAAACAGCAGAAGATCCACCGTTGACACCCGCTCCCGTCACCCCATGAGTAAGGCTTTGAACGGCCGCACTATCATTATAGGCAATGGAAATATCATCTGTCGAAGTTCCTGCGACTGTTGGATTAAAAGAAACGACAAAGGTGCAGCTCGCGCCGCCCGCCAAAGAGGCTCCACAGGTGCCGCCAGTTCCAGGGTAGGATCCGCCAAAAAAAGAATAAGGAGCGGCCAGCCCCGAAGCGGAGATCGCTGTTGCCGCCTCTGCACCAGAGTTGCTCATATTGAAAGTGAGTTGTTGACTGCCGCCGGTGGCGACGGTTCCAAACACAGCCGGGTTGTCGTTTGAAATGGTTAGAACTGCCGGCCCCGTTGGGTCACTGGCGGCCTGAGTTAATGTCATTTCTTCGACCTCTCCGTCGGTACAAACTGCAAAGCCATTGGGATTGTTTGTGCTAGAAACAGTACGCGATACAATCATATTAGAGCTTCGTATGGCACAGGTCTCAAAGTTGTTTTGAAAGCCGGTAGCATCAACGGAACTGTCACAATCCATCAAACTTGTGGAACAACTGCTAACTGTCGCATTGTTGGCGGAGCAACGAAAGGCTCCGACCCCGGTGAGGTTTAAACTATTGTTGAAGGCAACGTGCTCCGCCGTCCAATCAACAGTACCCGAACAAGCAGTGCTCCCCTGGGTTTGGGTCACACTGGTACTGGAGTTGAAAGCAAAGGCCATCGAACCAAAACTGGTGTTGGCAACACCATCACAGGTGACACTCGACACCACCCAATTACCAGAGGCGCTCGCACAACTGATCTCAGAGGCGGAATCTTGGTTGCCGTTCTCAACCTCTGAACAATTGACGACAAATAACGTTAAGGCCATTAAAACCAAAAAGCGAACCCTCATATTAAGAATCTCCACAACTATTCTATTTCATTATTTATATCGGCTTTTTTTAGAAAGACCTTAAGATGAATTTCGCTGACACAACCTAGACTCCAAACTTGATCGAACAGAAATCTGGAGCTCGAATAGAGACTGCCTTAAAACCCTCGGGAAATCTAAGTCCGTAGCAAATCACGACCTCCTGAGTCGATCTTAGTCCTTTCCCACTTGATCCATTCGGAAAAAAAACAATACATGATAGAAAGAACAAATCAGACAAGCTCAGAATGTCGTTGTTATGAAACTGCTCAATTTATTTTTTGGGGCTCAGAGAAAAACGGAAAATTAAGACACTAGGACAATATACGGGTATTTCAGCAAATCAAAACAAGACGTTTTTGTTCCAAGGAAACTTGAACTTGGAATATTATTTTCAGATGCTGTTCCGATGAATTATTTTATATTAAGAAATTGTTCTAATCTCTCTAGACGTTTTTTAAGATCTTCATTTTCAGATTTAAGGTTTTTGTTCTCTTTTTCTAAAGTCTGAAGTTTTTCATCTTGAACACTGTCATTCACTTGCAAGCTAGCAATGTCACGCTTGTTCTGCTCCATAAGGGATTTGATTTGTAACAAATCCTTATCTGTAGCCCGACACATCCCATGAAGCTCTTGAATTGCATTTACCGATGCCCAATGTATAGGATCCACATTAAGTTCTAAGTAACCATCTTCACGCTCATTGACTGCCTCTGGAATAAGAGTTTGCACCTCTTGAGCAACAAAGCCCACAATTTCATTATCTGAAGGTAATCCCATGGCGTTATCTTTTTTGTAGCTATAACGAACAGTACGCAGGCCAAGAATTTCCTCGAGCCCTTTGTCGTAATCACCATGAATATCTTTTAATCGACGATCTGAAATATTAGTCCAAGCCGTTCCTGTTGTTTTACCTGCGGAACCTACGACATGCAGCTTATAGCCCGGCGTAGTTGTTCCAATCCCAACGTCTCCATCTCGACTAATCCTCATTCTTTCAGCATCATTGGTTAAAAAGCTAAAGTCATAATATTCATGCCCGTTAAGGTAATACGCCGAAGCTGCAGAGTCGAAGCCTAAGGTCAAGCCGTCGGTTGCTCCATGACCCGAGGAGTTGTTGGTTAGCTTAATGTAATTTGATGTTTCTGCACCATTACTGATGTGAAGCGGGGTGAGTGGGCCTGCCGTGCCGATACCGACATTACCACTTGAATTAATTCGCATTCGCTCGAGAGTTTGGGTCGCGGCAGACTGCAAACCAAAAACCATATCAGGAGTATTTCCAGAAGCCTGTGAAACAACTCCCACATAGCCCTTCTGGTCTGTTCCGCTAGAATTCTTAACTTTATATTCCATGACCGATGAAGCGCCCGTGGTCCAAGAAGAGTTCTCTGAAATAAACGCGGTACCCGCCTGGGTGTTTTGCCAAATATTGTCGAATAGGTATGCTTCAGAATCGTCCCTACTCGATGAAATTGGCTGAAAACTAAAGATTCCGTAATTTAAGAACCACATGAGTCTTGTGTCGTTACTTGAAAGTTCGATTCCGCCGTCGCCAAAGCGCCGGAACCCCGTATCAGAATCGCCTGCAAAAGAAATTGATGGATTAGCACGAGTACCTTCAGCCGCCAAAATTTCTCCAGTGAAGGTTGCGTTTTGTGAAGTGTCTAGGGTGATCCCTGTGACCCCATTACTTTCAAGCTGCAAAGTATTGTCATTCGAACCAACAGTAACAGCACCAGCATCACCACCATTGCTGAGTCCTCCACCGCTCCAGCCCGCTGAAATGTCTTTACAGTTGGCGTTGTTTTCATCACAAATACTGGCCGCATTGATTACACCGGTTCCAACATCAAGCGCAACTGCTGGGATAGTTGTACCGATACCAACGTTACCACTCGAATCAATCCGAACGCGTTCTATATTGTTTGTGGAAAAAGTAGTGTAGTTGTCGGTCGACCCATAAGAGGCAACACCGGATACCAATCCCACCGGCCCCGTTGCGCCTGTCACTCCTGTAGGACCGGCGACACCGGTTGCACCTGTCGCACCCGTTGGACCGGCGACACCGGTTGCACCATCAGCTCCAGTAGCACCCGTTGCTCCGGTGGGACCTGTCGCTCCTGTTGGGCCTGCAGCACCAGTGGCTCCAGTAGCTCCCGTTGGGCCGGCAGCTCCAGTGGCACCTGTCGCTCCCGTTGGACCGGCTGCACCAGTGGCACCTGTCGCTCCTGTTGCACCATCAGCTCCAGTAGCACCCGTTGCTCCGGTGGGACCTGTCGCTCCTGTTGGGCCTGCAGCACCGGTGGCTCCTGTCGCTCCTGTTGGACCGGCAGCTCCCGTTGCACCTGTGTTACCTGTGGCACCCGTTGCTCCCGTGGCTCCTGTCGCACCCGTAGGACCAGCCGCACCTGTGGCACCCGTAGCTCCTGTTGGACCGGCAGCTCCCGTAGCACCTGTTGCTCCCGTTGCACCTGTGTTACCTGTTGGGCCCGTAGCTCCCGTTGGACCGGCAGCTCCAGTAGCACCCGTTGCTCCCGTGGCTCCTGTCGCACCCGTTGGACCAGCCGCACCAGTG
>JAUHWH010000001.1 GCA_030424715.1 Bdellovibrionia bacterium | reverse complement strand
GAATCTTAGCCTTTTCTTGAGGCCCATAGGTTTTCTCGTTCATTTTTTGTTCTTGTCTAAAAAAGCTGGCCGCCTTTGAGACATTGGATAAGCTCAACTCTCCAGAAGTGACTTGCTCTTTCACTTGTGGAACTTCTCTTAAAAGCCGCATGGAGCTAATTCTTCTTTGAGCCGCACTCTCGCTGTAGCCAAGAAACTCTGTGCAATAAGAAAATAAAGAGGGGTAGCCGCTCCTTGCAAACAGTTTTCGATCTTCCACTTCTTTTAAATAGTCTAAGATTTGGCTGGTCAATCTTCTTTCTTGTCGAACCAGCCTTAATAAACTGTGACTCAATTCCTCATCACTTATTTTCTTTGACCCCATGAGACCTCCCCTTGAAAAGAGATTACCATGGCTTTTAAAAGGAGAATTTTTCCCTTGAGGTTGAGCCCTCACACGAGTTTCTATGAAACATAGGGGGCGCATCGATTTATTTTACATACAGTGCTGGAGGGGATTCTTGAGGGCTCCAACGCAAAGATACAGCCGATGCTAGAGCCGTCACAAGAGAATTCATTTTTTTTAAAAAACACTGTCAAACAAAAGATGACTCATTAAGAATTCGGAATCTGAACTTTCACTGCCGCTACGGATGTAGCAGCTTCAATTGAAGCTTGCTTAAATAGGTAAACATCAGGATTGGCGCGAGTCGTATTGTTAACGGCTAACATCCGCACAGACGTCCTGACCGAAGGGAAGGGCCCTTCTATGGAATAACGTGATTTTTTGGCACAGCTGTTTGGAACAGGGAATGGGACTTAAAGCATATCAAAATTCTCTAGACCCGGCGATGTTATTTGATAGAGTATGTTTATGTCGAATAGCTTATTACAGGTGGTACATTCAGTACCGATTCTAATTATTATTTGGAACTTTAACATTCAACGCAGTGGAAATATCGGCTCATTTCCAATATTAATTCACTTCCTGATGATTGTGATGGCTTCAGTAATAGTTTCTATTATTCTTAGTTACCCTCTTCATTATTCTCTGGCATATACAATCTTCAATACTGCTCTTTTATTGGCAACATATACCTTAGGCGACAAATTCTATGAAAGGTCTAAACATAAGCACTAGACCTTTTGAAAAGTGCAACATGAATATTTCTTCGAATTTTATGTAGATATTGGCCAATACTCCGCTTTATCTGGACCTAGGAATGCATGGGGTTATTTCGCTAAAAAGGTTTGATTTCAATGCTCACAAGCATCTGTTTACTTAGGGTATTCTTTTTACTTTTTAAATCGACATTGGCTAAAGAGATAACACGATTGCTTTTCCAATCCTCTGATATATAAAGTAAAAAATCTATGTGAGCAGAGAAGGTATCTCCACTTTGATTAGTTTTTTCTTCATTACTCTGGCCCGAGAAGACAGCTTCGATCTTATCTCCATCTCTTTTCCAACCTATGAACTCAATTTTAGTAGGACTTACACCAAGAACACCAGTCTCTTCCCAGATATCTCCAGGCTTTTTTCCAATAAGACTTTTTTTGGCGATTGGACCAATATTTTTTTCAGAACAATTGTTATTTGTCTGTTTATCTCCCTTGGGTACGGGAAAACTGATAACTTCAATTAAGTAGTCTTTTTGATCCTCTTTAAGGTCACTCTTTTCAATACGATCAAGAGCAACATCAAAGTTCTTTTTTTTCTTAATATGATTATTCTGACAATCGTAATTCACCAAAAAAGTTAAATCACTAAGCACCAGAGTTGAAAATTTTGTTGAGATTCCTCCCCTATAGAAGGTTTTATAATAATCTTTTATCTTAGTGGAAATTTGGCTCTGGTTATTAGGTCCAATTTTATAATGTCTAATAAAAGACATTTCACTAAGAAAACTTTGATCGTTCTCTATATTTCTTACTTTTACTGTCTGCAGATATTGAACTGGTTTCTTAGGCATATTTGACTTAGGGTAAATGATGCTCTTTTTGATACTTTGATCAATGCCAGCAACATCAGGTATTTTTAGTTTCATCGTGGTAGAACAACCCGCTATTAACAGAGCAAATAATAAAAATCTCAGATATTTCACAAGGTCAGATATTAGTCGATCTATGGAATAATGCCAAGATTTTAGACTTTCCTCTTCGCTAAAAAAGTCCCATTCTCTAATCCAAACACCTGACCGAAGGGAAGGGCCTTTCTATGGAATAACGTGATTTTTTGGCACAGCTGTTTGGAATAGGGAATGGGACTTCGATCTAAGAAAGTCTAGAGTCTTGGTCGGTGGTATTATTCAATAAAAATGACCTTTTTTATCACTAAGAGATGTCACTTTTTGGTCAGTTACGAAGTAATTACATGTTTTATGTAAATGCTCATTATATCTAAAGATTTTTGCTATACTTTTTCGATGCTTAGGTTATTTTTTATCATATTCATTTTGATGATGGGGGCCGTCCCAAGTTGGGCAAGCTTAAGCTGTAGAGAAATTTTTACCGAGAGATCTCCCTACATAGAGGGATGCCCATTTTGTGATGCAATTTCGAGCTTTAAGAATGGAAGTAAGCCCAGTCATTTCGATAGGACAGTCCTCGCTACATCAAGTAATGGAAACTTTTTTGCTAAATCTCAGAGAGGGGGGTTTTTGCCTGGCTCGTTACTTATTGCTAGCAATCGACACACTCTGACTAGAATATCAGATATGACAAAACAAGAGTTCGTTGAATTTTTGAATTTCTATGAATCGATAAAAAATAAAATTTTCGATTCATTAGGTGAAGTGAACTAAATCTCCTTTGAAAATGGAACTGCTGGATCGAATACCACGAGAAGAGCTAATGAACGAGATGCAGAAGGAGTTTGTCGCCCTTCGGGTGGTGGTTGCTTGTCCCATTTTCATTGGCATATTAGTCCGTTACAAAAAGTTGGGAAGCAGAACGGCGGAGAAATTATTTTACCGAATGAAGCGAAGCTTGTTGGAAACTGGGGTAACTTCTTTGATTTGATGAAAGCCAACCCTGATAAAATGTATACTCTAATTGATTATAAAGGAAAATTGTATTTTGTGGATCGTAGCATTCATCAAAGACGTTCTGAATGGATGAGGCTACATATAGCTATGTTTTTGAAAGAAGAGGGGTTAATTGATGGCGGTTTTAGCTGGAGACAACATCCTAGATTTGATACTTCTGTAGAAACCTTGAGGTTATTTGATGCTAAAGTACAATAAAGATGAAGATTGTATTTTTTGTGCGCCTAGCTCTTATATTGTCATGAGCACAGAACTTTCTCTCTCTTTCAGAGACCAGTTCCCTGTGACAGAAGGCCATACTTTATTGATTCCTCGAAGCCATCGGAAGGATTTTTTTGATTTAACACGCGAAGAGAGAGATGATATTTTTGATATGTTAGTAAGTCTCAAGACGCAGCTTAAACAAGAGTTTCCAGATACAACCGGCTTCAATATAGGTATGAACTGTGGTGAGTCTTCAGGCCAGACAATTTTTCACTGCCACATTCACTTGATTCCTAGAAGAAATGGTGACTGTGAAGACCCGCGAGGTGGTATTCGTGGAGTCATAGCATCAAAACAGTCATATTGAATAACACTCTGATCATCTAGGGGTGACGGCTGGTAGAGATATTGGCCATTTTTCAAGACAGATCCTTCGGCTTCGCCTCTGGACGACAGGTACGTTCTTTCAGTTTAATATCCTTCGCTGCACTCAGGAAGACAATGTGATTAATTGGATCAGTTCCTCAGATTTTAACTGAATTTTAGTATTGCACAACAACCAGGTCGACTCTTTTTTATTTTCAAACAGGTCTATGGATAATAAAAAAGCCCCTAGAGAGGGGCTTCGGTTAAAAAAGAGCCTCGACCTTATCGAAGCGTTTAAATATTTGAGTTTTAAAGCGCGTCTGGTAGCTTTAGCTCTGGCAAGAACTGCAGATCGCAGTGGCTAAAGGCCGCCGCTACGGCGTCACTGGAGCCTCTGAGAGAAAAGGTGACACTCTTCACTTCTCCCGCGGCATCGAGATAGCGTGCTGTCAAATTGCTGTGGCGTCGAATGGCCACAACGAGATCTTCTCTTTCGCCAATCAAAACCCGAGCGCCGACAAGGTTGGTATTGGTGGGTTGCAACGGCAGCATTTGGAACTCACGAGACGTGGCGTTGGTGGAAGTGGTCACGTCTAAAAAACTGAAGTTGGCCGTGGTCACCACGTTGACCTCAGGCTCGCCGAAAGTGTCTGTAGCGGCGTTATAAAATGCCACAACTTCGAGGGTGGATTCTCCATCTTCGCTCATGGTGTATGCCGAACAGGCCGGCTTCTGCCAGATTTCGTGTTTGGCCACGGTCTCAGCATTCCACGCCTTTTTGGTTTGTTCAGCACTGACGATTGTCTCATCAACAACTTCGGCGCTGGCGAATCCACTAACTAAAGAAACTAATACGATTGCTATGATATTTTTCATTTTATTGACTCCCGTTTTTTTGTGATTGAATGGCTTCAATCAGCTGATCTTGCAGATCGGCCAATTGTTGTCGTTGCTGCTGAATCGAAGAGATCAGCGCGTTGAAGGTTTGAATTTCAGCAGCTTGTGCTGCTTGTGTCGTCGTGACTTCAGATTTCAGTTGAGCGACTGAGGCTTTTTGGGCCTCTACAAAAGCTTGCCCCTGTTTTACCGCCGTCTCTTGCTCAGGGATTTTTGCCTGGGCTTGAGCGACCGTCTGATCTTGCGTGATAAGATCTTGCCGGGCTTGATCGAGCTGACCGGCGCGAGCCAACAGCTGACTTTTTTCTGCTTGCAAACCATCGATAACAGCTTCGATGGGGCGAACATGGGTGGCAATGTACTGATTGATCTGGGACTGGACTCGCGCCACCTGATCTTCAAGACTGCGAATGTCTCTGCGTAAGCTCACGATGTCAGACTGAAGACCATTGATCTCTCTTTCCTTGTCACGAATGTCGCCTTCGATCCTGATCTGATTGATCGACTCATTAGATGCAATGGTTTGCTGATTGCGAGCTTCGTTACGCAAATTTCTGATGTTGTTCTCTTTACGAGAGATGCGGGCCTGCTTTCTATCGATATCCGAGCGATGATTTTGAATCTGGCTAGTCAACCGTCCAATTCTTTGATTCTGTTGCCGCAAGCGGGCCTCGAGATCGCGAATTTCAGCCTGCAGAGCCGGGACATCCGCGCCTTCAGCAGATAGCTGATTTTTTTTGTTCTGCAGTTTCGCTTTGGTTTGGTCTCTGCGCCCTTCAACCTGAGATCGCGCCTGACGCTTGCTTTGAATTTCGAGACGCAGATTACGCACGTCATTCTCTAGTCGTTGAATCTCGCGCTGCTCTTGCGGAATTTCATTTTGCTCGATACGGACCTGGCGAATGCGAGCTTGCTCTTCGCGGTCCTCAGACCGTCTCAGTCTTATCTCCAAGGATCGAAGATCGGACTCCGCAAAACTCAGAGAATTTTGAGTTTGGGAAAGCTGACTTTTCGTATCGCTCAGATCTCTCCGAAGTCTCGCCCTGCTGTTTAGGTAACCTTGGTATTCTGCCGTCCCCTTTTTTTCTGCTATTTTCCCGTTATTACTATCAATTTCTGCTTGCTTAGAATTAGCCTGGCCATTGAGATCTTGGGCTTTCAGAGAAAGACTGGACTGGGTCACATCTGCTATCGCGGAGAATTCTCCCGCCGCCACAACCCTTTGACGGATTCTTTGTTTTTCTTGTTTTGCACGAGGCTCAACGAGTTTTAGAAAATCCAGATGCTGCTTTTGAGCTTCCAGAGCCTGCACTTGGCCAAAAATTTTGGACTCGGTTTGTGTCAAAGCCTGACTGGCTTCATCGAAAGCACTGCTGGCCGTGGCGACAGACTGCTTTTGAGCTTCAATCTGCTGTGGCCACAACGTCTTATCGATCAGAGTCTGACTGTATAGACTGTTGTATTCCTTTTGCAGAGACGACTTCGGATTGTCGAGCTCAGGTACCTCTTGAATGCTCTCTTGGCCAAATGCCACTGAGCATGTAAGAAGCCAAAAAAATATGATTTTGATTTGCAAAACCCCTCCTTTTTAAGCTTTGGGGCAGCCACAAGTGCGTGCCGCTTTTCGTGGCAGAATGTCCCATCCTTTCCATGAGGTTTCCAGTGAAAAACGGCTTCTTGACAGAAAATAAATGATTTTCATAGAGGCACCCAAGCGCGAGACGGCCGAAAACCTCTCAAGTTGCATATGGGCGCCCTCTGATTTAAAAAGAACGGATGTACAAGCTTCGTGATTATCAGCAAAAAGCGGTGGATAACACCCTTAAGTACTTTCGCCAAAAAAGAGACCCGGCGGTAATAGTGCTTCCGACCGGTGCCGGAAAGAGTTTGGTGATTGCTGAACTGGCTCGGATTGCCAAAGGCCGTGTTCTTGTCCTAGCCCATGTGAAAGAGCTGGTGGAGCAAAATCATGAAAAATACGAAAGCTATGACTTGAAAGCCGGTGTGTACTCGGCGGGACTCAACAAAAAAGACACCGAAGACAAAGTGATATTTGGAAGCATTCAATCGGTCGCCAATGCCTCGGACGACTTTTTTGAAAATTTCACCATTGTTATTATCGACGAATGCCATCGCGTGGGCCTTGAGCAAGAAACGCAGTACGCCCAGGTTGTTAAAAAGTTGCGCTCTCACAACGAAGACCTTTGTATCCTTGGCCTTACGGCGACACCTTATCGCTTGGGCTTGGGCTGGATTTTCAATTACAGCCATCTTGGAGTTGAGAGAACCAAAGAGGCTCGCTTCTTTAAACAAAGTGTCTTTGAATTACCCCTCGAATATATGATTCGCAACGGTTACCTGACACCACCCGTGAAAGTTGACATCCCGGTGACAAGCTATGATTTCTCAGAGCTCACTGAATCGGGTAGAAAATTCACCACTGATCAGGTGGAACAAATTTTAAAAAAACAGCGGCGTCTCACACCCTTGATCGTAAAAAATATTGTTAACATCACCGAGACCTACGATCGCAAGGGTGTGATGATTTTTAGTAGCACGGTGAAACACGCCAAAGAGATTTTGAGTTATTTGCCTGAAGGCGAAGCCAAGATCATTCTTGGAGACACCGAGGCGTCGGAGCGCGATGGAATCATTGATGAGTTCAAAGCAAAGAAAATAAAATATCTCGTCAACGTCTCTGTTTTGACCACGGGTTTCGATGCCCCCCACGTCGATGTCATTGCTATTCTTCGTCCGACCGACTCCGTGAGCCTATACCAACAGATTATCGGCCGAGGCCTTCGCTTGGACACTGGCAAAAAAGATTGTTTTGTTCTCGATTACACTGGCGTCACCCACGACATTTATTCTCCGGTGATCAGCGACAAAAAGCCAACGCCCCAGTCGGTGAGTGTCCAAATTCCATGCCCCAAGTGTGATTTTGAGAACCACTTTTGGGGGCGAGTCGACGACGACGGACATATCATCGAACACTATGGTCGCAAATGCCGAGGGGGTGTGCAGGACCCCGACACATTTGACTTTAAACCCTGTGGGTATCGTTTTCGTTTTAAAATATGTCCAAGCTGTTCAACCCAAAATGACGTAACGGCCCGCGAGTGCATTGAATGCCGAGCCACCTTGGTAGATGCGGATGCCAAATTGAAGCAAGCGCGCCTCTCTAAAAATGCCCACATCTTAAAACCTGACACCATCGAGTTAGAGGAGCGGAGAGATAAAAGAGGCAATCCTTTTTTGGAGGTTCGATACTATGACTTTGATGCCAAGTACCTCTCAGAGGTGCACTATCTCAACAACGAGACCAGCATAAAGAAGTTTCATATTAATTTTCTGCGCTCTCATATGGGACGACCGGAGTTTGAGCTACCCATTACTACCATCGACGAGGTTCTACGCTTTCAAAGGCTCTTCCGAATGCCTTCATTCGTCATTGCCCGCAAACAAGATAAATTTTGGCGGATCACGGAAAAAATATTTGCCGAAGAACTCTAGGCTCATTGTTGTTTCGCCGCCCCGTAATGACTTCATTGACTTACCTCTCCTTTGATTTAGTGTGGAAGAGCTTTCTTTGAATCATTGACCAGGAGTCCTCTTGAGCCCATTTCGTCTTCATAAAGTTTATTTCCTCTTCTGTGTTTCCGTGACGGTCATTGGACTTGGAATTCCAGCGAACGCCAGTGAAGATCTAAGTGTCTTCGTGGAGGGCGGGGCCGCCTGGCAAAATCGTAACGACACTCAAATACCACCGGCCAGTGGCACCCGTCTTCAGATTGACCAGTTCGACAAGGGCCCTTTTTTACACTACCGCCTTGAAGGCTACTATCGACTTAATGAAAACCATGCTCTGCGCGCCGTCTATGCCCCCTATCAGGTGGAAGTCACCGGTAGAGCCGATCGCAATGTGCAATTTAATGGACAAAACTTTCCCAACACAGCGGACCTTACGGTGAACTACAAATTCAACTCCTATCGACTGTCGTACCTGTATGGTTTCTGGGGCTTTGGGAAAGACCAACTGAACTTGGGCTTCACCGCAAAAGTGCGCGACGCGGAGACCACGTTTAGTCAGCCAGGGATTTCTAGCAGTTATGACAACGTCGGCTTCGTACCCCTGTTTTACTTTGAATACCAAAAGGCTATGGGTCAAAAATGGAGCCTAAACTTGACCATTGATGCCGCCGTCGCAGCCCAAGGACGAGCCATCGATGCGGCCCTAAAGGCGAGGCGACAGTTCGGTCGGTCTTCGAGCCTGGGTCTGGGGTGGCGCGGTCTAGAGGGCGGCGCCGATAACGAGAAGGTGTTTGCTTTCTCATGGTTTAACTATGCCGTTCTTGAATGGGCGACCCACTTTTAACTTCAGCGCAAAGCGACGAGGAGAGACAATGAAATTCTTTAAAGAGAACATCCAACGACTGAGTGCCACCGTCGTTCTAATTATCAGCACGGGATGCTCCGTCTTTGGTATCCGCAATGAAGAGCAACCCGACTATCAGGTTATTCAAAAACAAGAAAATAAGGAGATACGGAAGTACGCCCCTCATATTATTGCCAAAACCAGTGTTGTCGGGACCTACGATGAGGCACAAAGCCAAGGCTTTCGCATTTTAGCTGGATATATCTTCGGTAAAAACAAGTCGAAACAAAAGATCGACATGACCGCACCAGTAGTCCAAAAGCAAGAAGACAGTAGCCAAAAAATTGCGATGACAGCTCCGGTGACATTGAGTCCACAAAACGAAAACCAAGCGAATGACTCTTGGGTGATGACATTCAGCATGCCATCAAAGTTTACTATGGAGACCTTACCGACTCCTGACGACGACCGAGTGATTCTTGAACAAGTCCCAGCCCGCCACGTGGCAGCACTCACCTTCTCTGGGTTCTGGGGACTCGAGAAAAATAAAAGGAAAGCCGATGAGCTATTGTCTTGGCTAAATGGCACAACAAATTTCACACCGATATCGGCCCCGATGTTTGCCGGCTACAACCCACCCTGGACGTTGCCTTTTTTTCGTCGCAACGAAATGTTGATCGAAGTGACTCAGAAGGCCGATTCTCCAGAATAGCCCCTATTTTTTAAAAGCCGCGGTTCTGAGCCGACGATCTCTGCCGAGGGGTTTTCCGTCGCACGCAAGGGATTTCTCTTGTCCGGTTCACTGGATCAGGGTTGACTTCTCCAGCGACCATTCATTCCGTGGCGGTCTACCCAATTCTTCGTCGAAGGGGCTGCCCCGTGAGGGCCGCTTGCCTATCTCAACAGTCCCCCTTGGTTCTATTTTTTGAAGGACGTTACCGACTTGGCTAACAACGCGCTATCGACAGAATGTAGCACCATCTCAGGAGGCAGGTTGTCCTCCATGGGGGTGTTGACGTAGTTTTTATAGAAGGGTTCATGAAAATCTTTTGGAAACTGCACCAATGCCCAATCAAACTCTTCGCGATCGCCCATTTGCAAAGAGTCAATATGGACCATGCGGCCGCCGCGTTTTAGGTGATGGACTCCTCTGGCTAAAATCTCTTCTCGTACGGTGCGAGGCACCTCATGGAAAAGAAAGGAGGACAGAACTAAATCAAAGGAGCTCTCTAGATCTAGGGTTTCCGCCTTGTCGTGGACATACTTAATATTGCTAAAATTTCTTAAGCGCTTTTTAGCGATTTTTAGATAGGGTTCACTCAAATCGACGGCCACCATCTCGACGTTCGGGCAACTTTTTAGTAAAATCTCAGTCGAGTCACCATGCCCGCAACCAAGCTCAAGAACCTTGACCTTGCCCTCTTGACTATTGATGAAACGAATAACGTCTGCCAGGAGCAAGCGCCGCATCAGAGCGATCGACCCTTTAAAAAGAATTTCAGTCTGATGGGTGTATAATTCCGCCGATTCTTCACTCAGATAACCGTCCGTTTGATTGTGAAAATTTCTGGTGTAGTATTCAGGTAGATCCTTCATGTACTCCTTGGAACTTTCTGAAAACTCTTGATGCTTTTGCTGTTGAAAACGTCGAGACACATAAAAGTTATCTTTTAGGATCTTGAGATAGCGGCGGGCGTGTTGCACGGGACTCTCGGGCAAGATCAGTGAAAGGGGATAAACGCCCTCCTTAATATTTTTTCGATCTTGATCAATCATTAGAGAGACTGTTTGGCGAAGCATTTTCAGATGGTCCAAGGGAGGTGTCGGGCTCTGAGAAACCGCAAGGCCCATCCGACGACGGGTTTCGATGATTGGCAATGACTCAAGAGTAAACAAACCCAAACGGCCGTAACCGAGAGCGCGGACTAAATTGTTTTGCAGTGACTCAGTTAGTTGCATCGAGCCAACTCCTTTAGTTGAGGTTGAAGGTTTTACCTATGTCTTTGAAGCTGAGTTGGCGGAGGGTCACGAAAGTTTTGAGCGTCTTGTCAGCCACCGCAACCATCTGCCCTAGCTTTTTCAACCGCTCCGGGCTGACTTCTGTGGATAGTTTGTTGCCATCAACGCGTGCCAAAGATTCACAAGCTTTTTTTATTTTAAGTAGCATCTTCGCCTCTCGGGCCATCAGCACTTCAAAAATCACATCCACCATTTTGGGGTTAGAGACGTAGTGGAGAGTTGAGCGCTTTTCTGGGGACTCGAGAATGACATTGTAATGCAAAAGATCTTTGATCGACATGCTAACCAATGCCTTTGAAACTCCAAGGTGATTGATGAGGTAATTGGCGTCGACGGGTTTTTCCGCTAGGAATATAAGAGTCCATATTTTGCCATGAATTTTTTTGAATCCCCAGTACTCAATAAAATCGCCCACGCCATCAACGAGAGCGGCCGCCTTTGAGCTCATTTCACTTTTTTTGCTGTTTAAAGACACCTTAGACTCCCCCATAATTTAGCAGAACATATACCATTACTATCGCTCGCAGGCTCCATAAACAAGTTCTTAACCAGTTCGTACTGATGAGGCGACGCACAGTGGGCTCACTGTAACCTTTCTGAAGCTTGCCGTGCAGCCTGGAGCTTATCAAAAGAGTGATCACCCAGATCGCCAAAAGCAACAGGAGATTCAAGGTGGCTAACAAGGGGTATCTAAAGTTTTGTGAGAAAAAAAGAACAATCGACGAGGTCAACTCAATCAACATCAAAGGCACAACGATTAATGAAATCCTCGAGGCATGAAACCTTGCAAACTCCGGGAACCGCGCTCTATCCACAAAATGAAATGACGGATAATGCACGAGCTGAATGACCCAGATCAGGCTGGACATCATCAGAGTCGTGGCAAGATGGATAACAAAAACTGTCTCAAGCATCGCACTTAGATCTGGCATGTGCCCTCTTCGCAGTCTCGCTTTGGTAAAAGAGGACGCACCTTTGCGAACATATTATAGCCAAGATCAAACAGCGGGCGAGTCATCGACTGTTTAGCAAAAAAAGACAGGGGACGAAAAATATTGAGCTCATCCCAGATCGCCACGAAGCCATCGATGGCCGTCAGAATATTAGACTCAGAATCTTTGACATGAAAAACCTTGTGAACTTTCTCTGGGTCCAGCCCCTCTTTGCTAGCGTCGAAGTTGGGGGACATGATATCGACAAAGGCAATGGACCCGCGCTCATTTTTGGCCCGGTACACTTCAATCTCTCGAGAACACAGTGGGCAGTGACCATCGTAAAAAACAGTGAGATTGTGATCTCCGGATTGTGTTGATGTTGCTACCGACATAGTCGCTCCTCTTCTCTGTGCTACCAGGTTTCAGCTTACCAAGACTTTCCAAATTGTTCAAGAAAGCTTGAACAATTTGATCTCTACCTCGCAACCCGTTGATCTCACTAAGTATTATGTATCATAGCGTGACAATGGTGATCCCCCATCGACGCTGAAACTCTCATTTTTAGTCGTATAATCCCCTTGAAATGGGGTATATTGGGACTCTTCGCGGAGGTCTTTGTGAGCGATAATTTAAAAACCGAAATCCAAAGAATCAATGGCTACCTAAAAGAGGTCGTCACGTTTTTCGATGCGACCGGTAAGCCAATTTCACAAGTGATCAATCCCCTTATGGTGGAACTCAGACCACGAGATATTTTACAAATTTTTGTCGGAGCCTTTCTGGTGGCAACGCCCCTCTGCTTCACCGAAGAGGTCTGGAACCTCAGCATCAGTCTACAAAACAGAAATGTCTACGCTTTGGGAGCCGTCTCCTATATCGTCGTTGCCCTTTATATCTACTTTAACTTCTACAAAGACAAAATTAAGGGTCACATCATGGAGTTCACCAAAAGGACCTTCGCCACCTACCTGATCACTGCAAGCAGCATCGTCTTGGTTTTAGCCCTAATTGATAAGTTTCCGATACAAACAACGCCCTACATCGCCCTGAAACGGGTGATTATTATCGGCTTCCCAGCTCTTTTTGGGGCTGTCATCAGTGACTCCTTCAAGTAGAACTCTGTCATAATTTCAATTTAGACCGGCTAAATACTAAAACCAAGACTCTCATGCTAGTTTAGCCCCATGGAAGACCGAATCACAGATCTCGAAACTAAAATTTGTTTTCATGAGCAAACTCTTGAAGAGCTAAACCAGCTCATCATCGAGCAGCAACAGCAAATTGACAGGCTCACGCTCCAATTAAAGAAGATTGCCGAGGTGACTGACGAAGACGAGGGCATCGTCGACATCAGCCTCGAAGTTCCTCCTCCCCACTACTAGAGACCTTTATGCCGAAAGAGCAACATATTGCGATTGTCGGTGGCGGAGCCGCTGGCTTTTTTTGCGCTATCAACGTGGCAATAAACGCTAAAAAACACAAACAAAACGTCAAAGTCTCTATTGTCGAATCTTCAGGACAATACTTAAAAAAGGTTCGTATTTCCGGAGGAGGGCGCTGTAACGTCACCCACAACCAATTTGATGTAAAGCGTTTTGTACAAAGTTACCCTCGTGGGCAACGAGAACTTCTCTCGCCCATGCAACGCTTTCAGGCGCAAGACACCATCCGGTGGTTTGAGAAACAGGGGGTTGAAATCGTTCCTGAAGCCGACGGTCGCATGTTCCCCGTTAGCAACACGTCCGACACGATCATCGAAACCTATTTGAGGCTGGTTGAAGACTACAAAATCAACCTTGTTCCCCACTTTCCGGTGAAGCACATAGAGAAACTTGAGAACGGGAGCTTCCACCTTGAATCAAGGAACTCTCAGCCTATCTTGGCTGATAAAGTCATGATTGCCACCGGAAGCTCCAATGGTGGCTATCAGCTCGCGGAACGTCTTGGGCACACCATCACTGAGCGTGCGCCCTCTTTATTTAGTTTCAAAATTCGAGATGAACTTATTGAGGACCTCCCCGGACTCAGCTTTGAAGCCACCATAAAAATGACATTACCAAGCAAAAAAGTCTTTAAAGAACGAGGCCCCGTGTTGATCACCCATTGGGGACTGAGCGGTCCGGCTATTTTGAAACTCTCGGCCTGGGCGGCTCGTGAGATGAAGCAAAGCCAATACCAAGCCCGGTTGTTGGTCAATTGGTTGGGTGAAACATCACCCCAACAATGTGAAGCCGAACTCCAAGAGCTTAAAGAGCGAGAAGCAAGAAAGCTATTGAAAAACACATACCCCGCACCTCTCCCAAAACGATTTTGGTGTCAGCTCTTAAACAAGTTGCAGATCTCTGGGGACAAACAATGGGCCAACCTCAACAAGAAAGAACTCAACAAAATTGTCCAAGCCTTGGTCGCATCAGAGTTTTCCATTGAAGGCCAGAATCGATTTAAAGATGAGTTTGTGGAATGTGGTGGTGTGCAACTGCGGGAGGTGGATTTTCGCTCAATGGAGAGCAAAATCTGCCCCGGTCTGTATTTTGCGGGAGAAGTTCTAGACGTGGATGGAATCACGGGAGGCTTTAACTTTCAGAATGCTTGGACGACGGCGTGGATTGCCGCCCAGGCCATGATTGACAGAATAATTGACGGAGCCAAAGCCCTATGAATTTACAAGTTGTCCCTGGTCTTTATACCATTTGTCGTCTCGCTCCCACCAGCCCCATTCCTGAAGCTATTTTCGAAAGTGTCTTCTACAGCATTAGTCAATCAAACGATGAACTGTCGATTGTGTGCGAATCCCACTTGGCCCCAAACGACTGTCAGCGAGAGGGCGACTGGCGCGCTCTGCAGGTCGTAGGCCCTTTGGACTTTGCTCTCACCGGTGTGCTTGCCTCTCTGGCTCAACCCTTAGCAGAACAGCGTATCAGTATTTTTGCAGTGTCGACCTTTGATACGGACTATATCTTAGTAAAAGAGGATTGCCTCGAAAGCGCAAAACAGGCGCTTGTCGGCAACGGACACAAAATCTTTTAGACTTTTAAGACTTGGAAGTTGGGATAAACCCTTTGCCTGTGGTGACCAACGTGCGAACCCAGTAACTTAAAGAGTCTTCAGGGCGGATCTCCATATTTCGAATTTGCCGCCCCTGTCTATCCAAAGAACTGGTGATCTCAGTGGCCCTATTTTTAGATTCGGTGTCGTGGGCAAACTGAACACCAAACCCAATCTTTTTTGCTGATCCGTGAAACACCACCTGCCCTCGAAACTCGGCTTCTCCCCCTGTATCCATGGGAACCTTGATCAGAACCATGTCCTCATCTCTCGGCATAATGTCGGATTTCAAAAACAAACCGTTCACCGAAATATTACCGATCTCTCCGGGATGGAAAACATTATCTTCCTCAAAGCGCCACTGCGCTTGGAAGTCACACTGATATCGTGGCTTTGCCTCCCACCAACGCATGCGACGATCAAAGTAGATATTGCGAACGGCGGGTATCAAAAAGTAAACCACAACCGCGATATTAATGAAGTAAACCAAAAGAAGAGCACCCAGACTGATCGTGCCCCCTTTGCTCAAAAAACCAAGGTAGCTAAAAGCAAAAAGGGCCGTGATGGAGGCCAAGTAAACGTAGAAGCTCCACTTCTTACAGGCATAAATGGCAAGGCCTGCCACTATGGGAGCCACGATCATCACCCAGTTTTTAGAAAGATAGGCCGGGCTCATCGCCATGGTGAAATAATTCATGATATGTCGACCCGAAATAACCGCGTTGAATGCGATATTACCCAGCGGGGCTAGAATATGAAACACAGCTAACACGATAAGTATCCAAGGGCGTCTTCTCATACCCGTATGGTACTGAAACTTACATTTGATAGGCAAGAACAAACCCCAAAAAAGACGATAAACAGGCCTCTTTCATCAGCAAATTTAGGTATTTGACGAAAACACGCTGAAGCGGGCTCGGGATCGTCCCAAAACCCAGTGTTTGAAAAAACACGGCCATTTGAAGGGCCCTTGTGCTGCCAAGAATGACATCGCGAGGCCCCACTTAAAGGGAAGCCACGACTCCACTAACCGGATCACTTTTTCATGGTTCACCGGCGAGGGGTATGGGTTCTGGAGGAGGCACCATCGCTCCCTTCTGGGCCCTATAAAACCTACATAGTGCTTGCTTACCAACAGTTTGGTACACCCTTTTTTGTTTTACAGGAGAATGTTGTGTTTGTTCGAGGCGTGAAAGCCATGCTCCCTATCACTACTGGTGTCATTCCCTTTGGTTTGGTCATGGGCACTGTCACCGCGAATGCGGATCTCAGCCTGCTCCAATCTTTTGGCATGAATTTTTTTGTTTTTGCAGGAGCCTCACAGTTAGCCGCGGTTGATTTGATGACTCAACAAGTCTCCATCTTGGTTGTTGTCGCTACTGCGTTTATCATCAATTTGCGCATGATGCTTTACAGTGCGGCGCTCTCGGGGCTAGTCAAGAATCAAAATCTTATGGTTAAAGCTCTTTTGTCCTACGCCATAACAGATCAGACCTACGCTGTCCTGGTCGCAAATCAAGAGCACTTAAAGTCTGATCGAGACAAAATTGTCTTCTACGCAGGAGCAGCTCTTTGCATGATCACCGCCTGGCAGATTGCCGTGGTCGCGGGCTTTGTGTTCGGAAACTTTGCCCCCTCATCTCTGGCCTTGGACTACGCCGTTCCTTTGAGCTTTATGGCCTTGACCCTCCCCGCTTTGAAAAACAAGACCTACTATGCAGTGGCCATAACCTCTGCTGTATTGTCCGTTGTCCTAAAAGAACTCCCTTTTAACACCGGCCTTCTCCTCAGTGGTGCTATCGCCATCTGTCTTGGCGGCTTTCTCACAAGGACTCGCAACAATGCCAATAGATAGCGCCTACTTTTGGACAATTGTTGCAGGGATGGCCATTGGATCATTTTCAATACGAGGGTCTTTTATTTTTCTGTCTCGCTGGATCAAGATCTCCGATCGAACTCGTGAATTGTTTAGCTTTATCCCCGCCGCGATCCTACCAGCATTAGTGATGCCCCTGGTTTTCTTTCACGAAGGCTCGTCCCAATGGCTTATGGGGAAAGAACGTCTGACAGTTCTCTTTATCGCCGCGGTGGTGTGTTATTACTCAAGAAGTATGATAACCACCATTTTCTTCGGCCTCTCCATTCTCTTTCTGATCAATCAGTTTATACCCTAAGAAAGAAAGCTGTTTTCAATTTGATCAATCAGTTCATGCTCTAAGCACGAAAGCTGTTTTCAACCTGACCATTCATATGGAAGGACCTCCCTTTCGTGGTCGTCCTGAGGCGAAGCCGAAGGATCTGCTATCGGAAAGAACGTAATTCTACCGGCCAGTGTTTAAACCGGGATAGTGGGACTCAGGTCATGTCGTGCTGAGCGAAGCGAAGAATCTGTAGCGATCGAGACAAGATCCTTCGCTTCGCTCAGGATGACGGTGTATGGAGAATGGTCACTCTTCCAAGAAAGTGGTCGACCTGTGGTTGCGGGATTAGGTCTCGCCCTTCGGTCGAGACGGCAATGGGGTTTTAGTCTCAATGCATTTTCGATAACTTGAGATTGCACACAGGCCTACTCTGGGTCTAAAAAAGGCTGGCCTTCTCGTTGGCCTTTGGTTATTTTTGGGCATGGAAATCACCACGCGACGAATGAGAATTCGAGGCTACCAAACGCAAGACATTCCCACGATTCATCAGCTGGTTGAGGAGCCTGAGATCTATCGACACCAGATTTGGGGACCGAACTCTCTTGCCGCGACGACCCAGTTTGTCGAGCTATGTATTACCAATCAACGGGCTTCTCCTCGCACCCACTTTGAAAATGTGGTGGAAGATCTTGCGACCGGAGAGGTCATTGGGGCCATTGGTATCCGCATCCAAGATCAAAAGGCTCGAAAGGCCGATATCGGATACTGGATCTGCAAAGATCGCTGGGGAGAAGGGCTCGCGACAGAAGCCACCCGCGCGGTTCTAAAGTTTGGATTCACCCAGCTAAATCTCAACAGGGTCTGGGCTACGGCGTCCACCAAGAACCCAGCATCCATTCGAGTGCTAGAAAAGGCGGGAATGTTAAAAGAAGGCATGCTTCGGTCAGATTTGTTTATTCGCGGGGAATACCGCGACTCTCAGCTTCTGGCGGTTTTAAAAAATGAGTTTCCTTTTATGGACGAGCCGATTAAGGTCATTAGCAAATAAAGGTCTAGGTTATGTCGAACAACAAATTGGTATGGAGTGATGATCAAGGGGATCAGCGGAAGAAAACCACAGGCAACCGCGATGTCGCCGTCCACGAGCAACAGCTTGAATTAAAAGTTCGTCGACTGACCTCTGGGAAAGGCCGAACGGTTATTGAGATTACCGGTCTTCCCAATAATAAAGTTTGGTGCAAGGCGCTGGCAAAAGACCTTAAAAAGGCCCTGGGTGCCGGCGGAACCTATAAAGATCAATACATCGAGATTCACGGCGAAAAAATTGAAGAGGTCACCGCCGTTTTAGACAGACGCTCTTTAAAGTGGAAACAAACCGGCGGATAAGGAAGATTTATTATGGGAGATCACCCCAATTGTCCAAAATGCGATTGCGAACACTGTTATCCAGACCGCGACCTACTGGTTTGCCCCATGTGCGCCCACGAATGGAACCAACAAGAGAACGCTCAAGAAGCTGTTGAGGACGATCTTGTCAAAGACGCCAATGGTAATGTTCTTAGCGACGGTGACACTGTTATCGTAATCAAAGACCTGAAAGTGAAAGGGTCTTCAGCCGTCGTCAAGGGTGGGACCAAGGTGAAAGGAATTCGTCTTGTCGATGGCGATCACGATATCGATTGTAAGATCAAAGGCATTGGTGCCATGCAGCTGAAGTCTCAGTTCGTAAAAAAGTCCAACTGAAGCCTCTCGGAGTCTACAACTTGACTCCCCAGGATAAAATGATAACAAGAACCTATGCCTTCATTTGATATTGTGTCCGAAGTCGACACCCAAGAAATTGACAACGCCATCAACCAAGCCCGCAAACAGATCCAACAACGCTACGACTTTAAGGGTAGTAAGAGTGAGATCCAGTGGGACCGCAAATCCATTACGATCCTCGCCGACGATGACTATAAGCTCAATGCAATAAAAGACATTTTACAAGGAAAGGTCCACCATCGCGGTATTGATATGCGGGTGCTCAAATTTCAAGATCCGATTAAGGCTTCTGGCAATATGTGGCGCCAACCCGTCTCGATTGTTGAAGGTATTGATAAAGAAACTGCCAAGAAAATGATTAAGATCATTAAAGACTCTAAACTTAAAGTTCAACCGGCTCTGCAAGACGATAAGATTCGAGTGAGCTCTAAGAAAATCGATTTTTTGCAAGAGTGCATGACCCTCGTTAAGAGTTCTCCCCTGGATGTGCCCGTCCAGTTTATCAATATGCGTTCGTAGCTCGTGTCTCTGCTCATCTCGGTTCACAATCTCGAAAAATCCATGGGGAACCGAACCCTGTTTCAAGGCTTGTCCTTTGGTCTGCACGAAAAACAAAAAATGGCTCTTTTGGGTCCCAATGGGGCCGGCAAATCCACACTATTAAAAATCCTAGCTGGGATTGAAACCTACGAAGAGGGCGAGGTCTCAGCTCGCAAGAACCTACAGTTAGCTTATGTCGCCCAAGAGGACCGATTTTTAGAAAAACGGTCGGTGTTGGACGAGGCCGTAGCACAACTTCGCCGGGTTGGTCTTGATGAAAATATGGCGCAAATTCAAGCCTCTATACAGCTATCCATGGCGGGCTTTGAAGACCTTGAGGTGATGACCGACACACTCTCGGGAGGATGGCGCAAGCGTTTAAGTATTGCCATTGCGTTAGCGAAAGAACCGGACCTGCTTTTGCTTGATGAGCCCACCAACCATTTGGATTGGGATGGCATCATGTGGCTTGAAGATCAGCTGAAGATCTTTGAAAAAGCATTTTTTGTTGTCAGTCATGACCGTGAATTTTTACAAAACCAGTGTGACGAGTTTATGGAGATCCATTCTCTATACAAGAACGGGTATTTCTCTCTGAAGTGTGACTACGAACGTTTTATTGAAAAGAAGCAAGAGTACATCGAGAGTCAGTTAAACTTGCAAGAAAGCATGGCCAACAAAGCACGCCGCGAGACAGAGTGGTTGCGGGCGGGGGTCAAAGCGCGAACGACTAAAAGCCAAAGCCGGATCAAAGAAGCCCATCAGCTTTTGGACGACCTCAGCAACGTCAAGTCTCGTAACTCTGCCGCCAAAGCACGAGTGAATATTCAAATTGAGGCCGCCGGCAAGCGATCAAAAAAATTCATTGAACTTAATAAGCTGTCCATCGCCTATGGCGACAAAAAGGTGTTGTCGAATCTCGACCTTGTCCTTGGCCCCAAGACCTGCATTGGCCTGCTTGGTGAAAATGCCAGTGGAAAAACCAGCCTACTGAAAGTTCTCGCCAATGCAGCCAGCAACTATGAAGGTGAAGTGAAATTCGCCGAGGGCTTAAAAATTGTCTATTTTGATCAAAAACGAGAGAGTCTTGATCAAACTTTAAATATCATTGAATATTTAGGGGATGGCTCCGACCATGTGACTTTTAAAGGGGGCTCGGTGCATGTGGCCTCCTACGCTGCCAAATTTTTATTCGACTCCCACAAATTGCATTTACCCATTGCAAAACTCTCGGGGGGCGAGCAAGCACGCTTACTTATTGCAAAGCTATTATTGCAACCAGCCGATGTGCTCTTGATGGATGAGCCCACCAACGATCTTGATATCGGAAGTATAGAAATTCTCGAGCAAAGTCTGGCAGCTTTTGGTGGCCTAACGGTTGTGGTCTCCCATGATCGCTATTTCTTGAAAAACCTATGCAGCCAATTTCTCGCATTGGACGGAAAAACCGGCTGGCAAATATACCCTGATGTCTATCAGTGGCTGCAAAACCGTAATACAGAGAGTGAGCCTGAGCCCTCTAAAAAATCAGCATCGTCACCTAAAAAGAAATCGAAGGTGAAATTATCCTATAAAGAAAAACGCCGCATGGCGACCATCGAGAGCGATATTGCCACCGCCGAAAAAGAGCTGGAAGAGGCTCAAAAGCAGATGGATAATCAGACCGACTTTTCAGATCACCAGGCCACTCAGGTGTTGCTCGATGACCTACAGAAAAAACAGAAGGTGGTCGATGAGCTCTATTCATTTTGGCAGAACATAGAAGAAAAACTGAACCCTCAAGGCTAGTTTTTTCTGACGAGACGGCGGCCAGCTCTTCCATTGCTATCGACGATTGTGCTACATTAACGGCATGTTTAAACCAACAATAAATCTCATTCTTTGCACAGCAGTTCTGGCCTTGACCTGTTTTTGCAGCAAAGCTCCGGAGCCAACGCCTCGCCCTGACGAAGTCCAGAAAGCCCTTGAAGACCAAGTGTCACGGGTTAAAGGTCGACTCGTTAAAATGGAGCCCAGTGGAGCGAACCACCTCTCTTCTGTTGTTAACGCCTTTCAAGAGGCGAACTCGAAACTTGAAAAGTCGGCCACTTGCGCCCCGGTTGTGGCGGCCCACGTTAGCTACCAGATGAGAAAAAAACTAAAGAAACAGATCCCTCCGCTGACCCCAGAGCAACGCAAGACAATCGAAGAAGCCACCAACCACTGCCGATGGCTCACCCAGCGAATCGAAGAGTTTGAAGCCTCGCTCACTGCTAGTGACATCAAGTTCATCACAAAAGACACGCCAAACTCTTTAGCCCCCCTCACAAAAACTTTTTTTTCAAAAAACAAAAAGTGCACCAATGAGGAATACCAAAAACTGCTAACATTAAACAACATCGACTATCAAGACACCCGCTTGTTGGCGGCCCTGATTATGCTTAAGGTCCTGCAAGAAGAGGGCAACATGCAAGCCTACCTTCCTCTGCTCAAAAAGACAGTGCAACAAAAAAAAATCAAATTCTCCAAACACATTCTCCAGTTTCTTGACGAAGTTCAGACCGCCCTTAATGAAAATCCTCAAATTGAAGAGAAAAAACAATCCGTGGCCCGAGCCACTGCTACTTTTGAAGAAGCAGGCATCAAAGATATCCAAAGCTTCGTACGACTAGGGGTGCAAACCGCCCCGAACTGCCTGAATTCAATCAACTCGGGGCTGATACCCCTTGCACGGGCCTTTGAAACAAAAAAGCGAGCCCAAGCCCTGCGCCAGAGAATTCTCGGACATGTGAGGTCCACAGGAGTTATGCCGAAGCTTATTGCGGTTCCAAAGTTCAAAAACCTCAAGACCCTAGGCCTTGCTTTTTCTGAGCAGCTGGAGACAGAGAAAATCGCCACACAAGATCAGTGGCTCAAGCCCCTCTATATCCTTGGTGACAGAGAGAGCTTCAAGATTCTCTCCTCTGGCAGAGACCGTCGCCCACAAACAGACGATGACATTGTTTTTCCAGAATAAGAGTCCAGCGGCACCCTTGACTCTCGGGCTTTAAGACCCAATGTGTAGAGATGGACCCCAACGAGAACGAGATCCCCTCAGAATTGATTGTTCCTCCGGAGAAACGGCTGGTACGAACTTTAATTATGGAACGACCTCACGCTTTAAGCTTTTTGGTATCAGCGTCGATGATTCTACTGATTGTCTTAGTGACACAAATATACTGGCAGAACATCAATGGCTGGGGCCCCCTTCTACCAGCCATTCACAACAACATCTTTAAACAGGGCGAGCTATGGCGAGTCTTTACGGCTGTGTTGGTCCACGGCGATATGGGACATCTGCTCTCCAATATGTATATGCTGGGAGTTCTCAGTTATTTTGTTTTTGGCTATTTTGGATTCAAAGCCTTTCCGCTATTTACATTTTTTGGAGCTGGCATCGTCAACTTGATTTCTATTTACAGCTACCCCGGAGAGGTGAGATTGATCGGTGCCTCTGGCCTGGTCTACCTATTGGGTGGATTTTGGCTGGGCCTTTATTTTCTTATTCAGAAACAGCACTCCGTTTCAAAAAGACTATTGCGCGTCCTTGGGATGGCTTTGATGGTGTTTTTCCCGACCACTTTTGAGCCCACAACGAGCTACCGCACCCATTTTATTGGCATTGTTTTAGGACTCCTGATGGGAGTGTTCTACTATTTTCGGACGCGAAAACAAATTCGCGCCCATGATCACTATGAATGGGTGGATTGATTGCCTTTAAGCTAGCCGCGGGCTGAAGTTCTGATTTTTGATCCACGGCCTTTTTGAGGTCCAGAACTCTTTTTAAAACCTCCCGACTTCTTGGAGGAACCGCTTTTTTTAAAGCCTTTCCCCTGGCCCGAACCAGCTTTCTTCTTGAAGCCGCTTTTACCGCCGGTTTTCTTCGGGCTCCACTCACCGCCATCCCCATCGCTGGATCGACTGAAGCGCTTGCCGCCACTCTTTTTAAAAGACCGTTCTCCAGAAGAGGATCGTTCTGCTGGGCTTCCCCAGCCGGAGTTGCCATCTTTGGTGCTACGCTTTTTGAATGAGCTTTTCTTGAAACCAGCACCTTCATCATCACGGGAGCGAACCGATTTAGCTCGGCCCTTCGACCCCGTTGAATCGCTATCACTGCGTCTTTTGAAAGAGCTTTTTTTGAATTCGCCCTCTTCACTACGAGGACGCGCCGACTTTGATCGTCTTTGCGGACCATCGGATTCATTGGCACGCCGTTTACGGCCACCGGCGCGAGCGCCATCGCGTCCGCCAGCTCCACCGGAACGGGGCCCTCTCTTGCGATCGGGACGACCAGAGCCGCCGCCTTTTCCTCGAATGACCTCAAGAAGGGCGTCGGGGATTTCGTACTTCTTCACCAAGCGGTTCCAGTCCCGGTTTTCATGGGAGGTGACAAAGCTAACCGCTTCGCCCTCGGCTCCGTTGCGAGCCGTGCGCCCCACACGATGAACATAATCTTCGTCTTGCATCGGAAGGTCAAAATTGATCACGTGCTCAACATGAGGCACATCAAGGCCCCGTGCCGCCACATCAGTGGCGCAAAGGATTCGCGATTTGCCTTTTTTGAAGTTGCTAATGGCTCGGTTGCGCTGTCCTTGAGTTCGCCCACCGTGGATCACATCCACTGCAAAACCGTAGTCCCCTAAATATTTAGTTAAGCGATCCGTGCGATGTTTGGTTTTTAAAAAGACGATCACTGAACCCTGTCGCGAATTTAGCTCGTGAACGATGCACTCGTCTTTGTCTTTAAGCTCCACTTGCACAACGGTCTGCTTAATTTTAGACACGGGTCGCGAGCTGTTGATCATCAGGCGAACCGGATTGTTTAAATACTTGCCCGCTAGCTTCTTCACTTTTTCATCAATGGTGGCCGTGAAAAAGCTGGTTTGTCGTTTCGCTGGTAAGAATTTTAAGATTTGCTCTAACTGGGGAGCAAAGCCCATGTCGATCATACGATCGCCCTCGTCGAGAACAAGAACATTGGTCGTGTTTAATTGAACAGTGTTGCGCTTCAAATGATCAATCAACCGCCCCGGCGTTGCCACAATGATACGCGGCTTTCTCTGTAAAGACTTAAACTGTTTACGGATGTCTTGCCCACCCACGAGTCGAGTGGTGTGGAACATCCTTTCGTTGGGAATAAGAGACGAAAGAAACTCAGAAATCTGCTGCGCCAATTCTCGAGTCGGCGCCAAGACCATGCCTTGGCTTTCTGGGTCTTCGATCAATTGTTTGACCATCGGGATCAGATAAGCGCCAGTCTTTCCGGAGCCCGTCTCGGCACAAGCGATAAGATCTTTACCGGCCAGCAATGGCGGGACCGATTTTTGTTGGATTTCGGTGGGCTCGACAAAACCAATTTTGTCGAGAGCTTGTTGAAGTTGTTCGGGCAATTCCATTTCTGAAAAGGTATTCATATAGCGTCCTCTCTCAATTCTATATTGAGCTTGAAAAGAGGTACTGCCATTGATCTGGCTCCCTCTAAGAACGCACAGATGTATCGTGACTTTACGCTATATGTCAAACGCTTTGGGTTTTTATTTTTCTTAATAATTCAGATATTTTAAGGGGCTCCTCATACTCGCGCAGATTCACCCCAATCGGTCAAAAAACAGGCTCAGAAGCCCTCTATTTTATCTGGGACTTAAAAAAGCGAACCGCTCCCTCGGCCACCTGCTTTTGCGCCTCGGGTCGCGCCAGGCCATGCCCCACGTCTTTGAGAACTGTGTATGCCACAGGCTTGCCCTGCTTTTTCATTTCAGCAACAAAATCGTCCATCTCGGCTTTCACCGTACGAACGTCATTTTCGGCCTGATAGATTTGCAGAGGGATTTGGATTTTATCCACGTGAAAAAACGGTGAGCGGGCCTCATACAATTTCTTATCCTTCACCGGGTCACCGATTTCTCTGGTGAACTCAGCTTGCCATGCCTCATCTGGCGGGATCGACTTCATAAAGGTAAACAGGTTTCCAATGGCAACCACCCCAACGGCCGCTTTAAAGGCTTTCGGCTGAAAGGTTGTTGTGGCTAAGGTGGAGTATCCACCAAAACTACCGCCAAAAATAAAGACATTGTTCTCGTCAATCCAATCCAGCTTTTCCACAGCTTTTCGACCTTCGACAAGATCTCTAATATGACCGCCGCCCCAGTCTTTGTCGTTTAGAGTTTCGAACTTCTTACCGTATCCGGCAGAACCTCTAAAGTTGGGAGCAAACACGACAAAATCATTCAACGCCAGATACTGAAACCACTTGCGGTAGTTATGACTCTCATAAAAATCGGGACCACCGTGAGGCCACACGACCAAGGGGTATTTTTTACCCGACTTTTTCCAATCCTCTTTAGCATATAGAATTCCATGGATCTTGAGGCCATCAAAACTTTCATATTCAAAGTCATAAGATGTGGCTAGAGCCGATTGGGGAATACTGGATCGGTTGTAATCAAGCACTTGGCTGGTTTGATTGTTCTTAATATCAAACCAATACAAAGACCCTGGGCTGTTGGCGGCCGAATACTTTAACAACATTTTTCCGGTTTTTCTATCGTAGAAAATCGCTCTCACCGTCTGATTGTTCAGAAGCTGAGGCACCTCGATCGGGTCAGCGAACATCTTTTTATAAAAGGTTAAATCACTTCTCCCATTGAAGGACTTCGAGATATAATACAACTTCGACCACTCGCCGTAGCCGCAACGAACGTCTTTGTTTTTCTCTTCTTTCACATAATAAACTTGATTCGGCTTGTTGAACGGAATTTTGGCACAACCGGTACGATCTCTTTTATAATCAGTATTACCGTAAAGGCTCATGGTTTTAAAGTCGATAAAAGCCGGTTCGAAGGTGGAATTCTTTTTTCTAAAAAACAGTTTTGTTTTTTTAGTATTCGGGTTGATCAGAAACAATTGATTCTCATTGTTACTAAGGTAGCGAGACGCCACAACCCAAGAGCCATCAGGAGACACGAGGGCACCCATCAAATTGGTCTTGCCGTCACTTAATCTCGTGGTTTTTTGAGATTTTAAATCCATTTTATAAACTGAATAGATCGCTTTGTTTTCATAGTTTGAAACAAAAAAGAGGTTTTTATCGGTTTCATCGGTGTTCACAACGTAAGTTTGGCGTTTGTCTTTTCCGAACAAAAGCTTGGCCTTATAAGTGATCGGGTCAAACTCATAAATCTTGTAGTTCTCGTCACCCTTTTCATCGATGTGGAGAAAAAGACGTTTCCCTGTTCGACTTTCCACTAAAGATCCAACGCTCTGACCGTGGTCGTAAACCATGGTAAACTTTTTATCCTTAATGTCGTAGCGGTAAACCTTTGGGTAGGCATCTCCGGGTCGGGCCATCACCAACAAGAGAGCCTGCTGCCCCTCCATCACAACAGTCGAGCGTGGAGACAGTATTTTTTGAAACTCGTCAAAACTGACTTTTAAATCTGATTTATTGGACGACGCACATCCAGAAAGTAGAGCCACGAGAGCTCCCGCGAAAAAAAGCGTTCTAAGCATTTTGAGATCCTTTGTTTACACGACCCAAGGGGACGCGGGTTCTTAACAAGGCCCCAAAGTATCAACTCTTTATTGAAAAGCAAGGCGCCACTGCTCGGCGAGCCTCTGCTGAAAACTCGGATTCCACAGGTTGCCCAGGTGGCCGCCTTCCGGAAAAAGAATCAATCGCGAGCCCAAGTTTTCTCGCAAAAAACGGATATCCGCTCGATCGATTAAAAAGTCATCGGCGTTGTGCAAGACAGTAATCCGATGGTCGTTTCGAAAAATTGAAGCCAGCCCGTGGGCACCATTTAAACTATTCAGCTTATCCATAGAAAAGCCACCTGAACCATAAAACCGACGCCACAGCTTGATACCCTCAGGCGTATTTCGTAAATACCGACTGATCAGTTGTCCCACGTATTCTTCAAATCCCATTCTTTTAGAAGCCTTGCGCCTTTGCACGGGGTGTTTAGGCAAAACACCGAGATCATGAATCTCTTGGGAGAAAAACACCACATCGCCAAGAGCACCCCGAAAGAGACGCCCAACCAACCCACTAATGTCACTTTGGGTAAGACCTGACTGCTTCAACGCCTTGGCATGAACCAGGGGATCAAATTTCGCCTGCTGCATCAAACCGTAGTAGGTGTTGAGCCGGCTAATAATTTTTACCTTATGGGCCATGCTGTTTTTTGCGAAAACACCATAAAATTCATCTAATTTCCGCAGGCCTTTTAACAAATCGACTGGTGGGTTAATCAAAACAACTTTAGAGAAATTAAAATGTCCCCAGCGCTTATCCAAACGAGCCATATGCCCAGAAACCAAAGCGCCAAACGAGAACCCTGCCAACCCCCACTGGGTCACCTGCAATCCCTGCCCAAGCAGTCCCGACTTTAGAGAGACTAGCTTAGTGTATAGACTGTGAGCATCCACAGACGCTTGACCGACATAAGCAGACTCAGCAGCCAGCGCAGCAAACTCATCACTAAAGGTGGAGCCAAGCACCACAACATGATAACCCCAGCCATACATAAGGTTCGCCAAATACCGACTGGCTCGCGAGTTCGGCTTGCCACCCAACCCCACGTTCAAGAATACCAACGGAGCGGGGCGCTTGTGCTTATACAGCCGAAAACGATAGCGATTTTCTCCGTGATAGCTTTCGGGTAATGACAAACCCAGGTTTTCGCCCGCGTAGTATTTTTTCCCTTTTGGGCCATTGAGGGTAATGTAACTAAAAGTGGACTCGATGGGAGAGAGACCTGAGGTCTGATAGCCTTGCGCCTTGGCGCCACGCCCCGAGGCGATTAAGAAAACACATAAAAGCAATTGCCATCGCACCAAAATCTCCCCCAAGACAATCTGCTGTTTATCTATTTTTAGTCTAACAAGAAAGGGGTGCGTGACGCGTTATCCTCAAAGAGCACAGCGTGGTTGCCATAATCGTCCCCGCTCTTTTCTAAGACCCCCTCAAGCCATCGCAAGGTTAAATCTTTTCTCCCCGGGGTTCCCAATTGCCCCCTATGACGGCAAACAATGGCCTCACCCTGCTTTTTATTCCTAGCCTAGACAGAGGCAGAGATTGTTTCTTACAATTGTATTAAAATACAAAAGGACCCATTGATGCTCGTAAAAAAACGATACTCCATCCGTGAAGTTTTACTTTGGACCCGCCGAGAACTGCTGCTGTTTTTTGCCTACGCCGCACTGGTGACTTTTATCTACGAAGGCCTGGGGTTTCACGCTCTCCATGTACCCTGGACACCCCTTGCTTTGATCGGTACCGCCGTCGCCTTCTTAATCGGCTTTCAAAACAACGCGGCCTACGGGCGCATTTGGGAGGCTCGCAAAATTTGGGGGGGCATCGTCAACGCCTCTCGCACTTGGGCCGTAAAAGTCCAAGATATGGTGCGTTCTGAAAAAGAAAACGACAAAGGGGCTATCAAAGAGACTCATCTCACCTTAGTGCATCGTCATATTGCCTGGCTCACCGCTCTTCGCCATAGCATGAGGCAGCCCCGCTCTTGGGAGAACGTCGCCGTTCAAAAACCCGACCGAGAATGGAAAGACAAAGTGAACGTGCAAGAGGTTCGCTTGACATTGCAACAAGAGCTTACGGATCATCTTTCCACAAAAGAGCTGGAATATGTTCTCTCGAAAGACAATAAAGCGACCACTCTTCTGTTTTTACAATCAAGACATCTTCGCAAATTGAAAGAACAGGGCCTGCTGTGGGAGTTTTCGTTTCTTGAACTCGAGAGAATCATCGAGGAAATGTTTACCTTACAGGGAAAGTCCGAGCGAATAAAAAACTTTCCCTACCCTCGGCAATACGCCACCATCAGCCATCTTTTCATTTGGATGTTTTTAGCGCTAGTACCCTTTGGGATCGTTCCCGAATTCGGGGAGATCGCGAAACGACTCAACGAGGTTGTCCCTGGTAGTGCGTCCTTCATGGTTTGGGCGGCGATCCCCTTTGTAGCCATTGTCTCCTGGGTCTTTCATACTATGGAGCGCATTGGGCGCGCCGGTGAAAACCCCTTTGAAGGTTCGCCCAACGATGTCCCCATCTCGACGATTGCTCGCGGTATTGAAATTGACCTTCTCCAGCAGTTCAATGCGTCCGAGATCCCCGCCCCTCTCGCTCAGACCCACGATGTTCAAATGTAAACCAACGCCGGGGACTGCTCCACCCAACAACGAATCTGTTCACAGGCCCCTGTTCAGCGCCTGGGTAATGTTGTTTGCCTGTGTTTTACAAAGTTCCTTTGCGGCAGCGCAAGTCAGCCAAAATTTGCTTTCTGAAGCACCACCACAATACGAAATCGGCGCCGGACTAATCGCGCTTAATGTGCCCGACTACTCTGGTTCTAAAAACACGCGGATTCGAGTGGTGCCGTTTCCTTATTATATCTACCGAGGGGAGTACCTAAGGGCCGACGACGAAGGGACCCGAGCCCGCCTGATCTCGTCGAAGCGGCATGAAGTTGGACTCAGCTTTGGATTTAACTTTCCGGTCAACTCGGAGGGCAATTCGGCTCGAGCGGGCATGCCCAATCTCGACGGAATTGTCGCCATTGGTCCCCGTTTGTTGTTTCGGTTTCTGACCGACAAGCCCAATCAAAAATTGAATTTAAGCTTCGCTACGCGAGCGGTCTTCTCCTCGAAGTTTAGCTTCAACAACTTATTTCGCGCCGAGGGCTACTCTCTTGAGCCCACCTTAAACTACTGGTACCAATGGCAAAGATCTCAGCTCACCCTGTTCTCGACCTTAAGTTTTGAATTTGGCTCGGCCCGCTACAATCAGTTCTTCTACAATGTTAGCCCACAGTTTCAGACGGCAACCCGCCCGCAGTTTCACGCTCGGTCCGGACTTGTTGAACGCTCCATGTCCATTGGACTGGGGCATCGGATCAACAATCGACTTTTTATCTTTGGTGGCACCTCTTGGAGAAATCTGGCCTGGGCCGCCAATCGCCATAGCCCGCTAGTGGAAACAGAGGATAATTTCACCTTCATCACTGGCCTGGTTTGGACCTTCTTCGAATCCAGGCAGAAGGTAAAACAGTTGTAAGTTGGTACAATTACAAAGCTAAACAGCCCCAAGAGGAACAGGTTGGATCTGAGTCGAAAATCCAGGGGATTCTAGACTTTTCCCCAAAAAAAGCCCCCCGGCTCACTGCAAACTTGCCTTTCGAGCACACAAGCGATAAACCTTTCAATATTCTGCTCTAAAAGTTGTTTTTTTAGCGGGATGTAACGAATTTTTTTTAAGAATAAAGGAATACAAATGAGTACAGGTAAAGTTAAGTTTTTTAACAGCACAAAAGGTTTCGGTTTTATTACACAAGATAATGGCAATGACATTTTCTTCCACATCTCTGAAGTTCAAGGTATGGAGCCAAAAGATGGCGACAGCGTTGAGTTTGAAGTTGGTGAAGGGAACAAAGGCCCCTGTGCTCTTAAAGTCTCAGTTACTGATAACTAAAAATCACTCTCTTAATTGAGATACGAAAGCCTGGTTCAATGAGCCAGGTTTTTTTTTGCCCAAAGCCCGACTGGTGAACCTGGCCCGTCCACTTACGACAGAAGCCGGTCCCCACCCAACATCTATTCGCCCCCACCCCTTTATCTTTTCTTTACTTTCAAACTCGGGATTGATAACTTTGCCCAAAGGTGAAGCAATGATGGAAAATACTTACAGACAAACCACCCATAATATCGAGGTGGAAGTCGTCCCTATTTTTGTACCGGATCAAACTCAGTTTAACGACAAACATCTTTATACCTATAATGTTTCGATCACTAACCACTCCAGTTCCACCTGCCAACTTTTGAGACGGCACTGGATCATCATGGATGGCAACGGCAACAAAGAAGAGGTTCAAGGCGACGGTGTGATTGGCGAACAGCCCTCCCTGGCTCCTTCTGAAAACTTTCAGTACTCGAGCTTTTGCCCCCTCAGTACCCCCACCGGAAATATGCGAGGAGCTTTCACCTTTGTCGATGCAGAGAACAATGAATTTGAAGTGAAAGTTCCGCTGTTTTTCCTCCGCCAAGACGCCATTCTTCAATAAGCCGTTGGCAAGGCGCCTCTCCGCGAAAATTGGAACACGGTTGCTTTCTCTTAGCTGGTCGGTCCGCTATATTACAGTCTTCAAATTGGAGACCTGATGTCTGGAAAAATTGTTTATACCAAAACGGATGAAGCCCCGGCCTTAGCCACCCACTCCCTACTGCCTATTGTTGAAAAATTCACCCAACACGCCGGGATCACGATGGAGCTCAAAGACATATCTTTGGCCGCTCGAATCTTGGCTCAGTTCTCTGACTCACTCCCCCCGGAACAACAAAAACCTGATGCTCTTGCGGAGCTGGGGGAGCTCGCGAAAACTCCACAAGCCAACATCGTGAAACTGCCGAACATCAGCGCCTCGGTTCCTCAACTGAAAAAAACCATTGCTGAGCTTCAAGGCAAAGGGTTCGCTGTCCCCGGCTACCCCGAAGACCCCCAAACCGACCAAGACCAATTGGTGAAAGACAAGTATGCCAAAGTTTTAGGAAGTGCCGTCAATCCCGTTCTTCGGGAAGGCAACTCCGACCGCCGAGTCGCCAAAGCGGTAAAGACTTTTGCCAAAGACAATCCTCACAGCATGGGGGAATGGAGTTCCTCTTCGAAAACCCATGTGGCCAGTATGAACCAAGGTGATTTTTTCGGCAGTGAAAAGTCGGCAATTATGGATAAGGCGACGACGGTTGACATCGTATTGCTCAAAGACGACGGCGCAACTGAGAAACTCAAGACGGGGCTGGCTCTCATGCCCAAGGAAATCATTGATGCCTCTGTGATGAGCCAAAAAGATCTTAAGTCTTTTCTTGTTGAACAAGTGGCCGACGCTAAAAAGCAAGGCGTGTTGTTTTCAGTTCACCTCAAAGCAACAATGATGAAGGTTTCAGACCCGATCATCTTTGGCCAAGCCGTAGAGGCCTACTTTGCTCCCGTTTTTAGAGAGTTTGCAAAAGACCTCGATGCTGCCGGCGTTGACTCCCGCTACGGCCTCGGTGATCTACTTGGTAAAATCGAGACTCTACCGACTGCGACCCGTGATAAAATCTTACAATCCATTGAAGACTGCTATGAATCCGGACCCGACCTAGCCATGGTCGACTCCGACAAGGGGATCACCAACTTGCATGTGTCCAGTGATGTTATCATTGATGCCTCTATGCCTGCGGCTATCCGAGCCAGTGGACAGATGTGGAACAAAGACGGCAAACAACAGGACATGAAAGCGGTCATTCCCGATCGTTGCTATGCTTCAATCTATCAAGTGACCATAGACTTTTGCAAAGCCAATGGCGCCTTCGACCCGACCACCATGGGCAGTGTGGCTAATGTGGGATTGATGGCTAAGAAAGCTGAGGAGTATGGATCCCACGACAAGACCTTTTGGCTCGAAGACGCTGGAACAGTGAAAGTGATCTCGGACAGTGGCGAGACGATCATGGAGCACAAGGTTGAGAAAGGCGACATCTGGCGAATGTGCCAAACCAAAGATGAGGCCATAAAAGATTGGGTCAAACTGGCTGTGACCCGCGCCGCGGCCACCCAAACACCCGCCTACTTTTGGCTCAGTGCTGACCGCGCCCACGACGCAAACTTGATTTCTCAAGTAGAAACCTATCTCAAGGATCACGACACCAGTGGCCTCGATATTGAAATCATGAGTCCGGAGCAGGCCACCCAAAAAACCTTAGAGCGTGTCAAACAAGGGCTCGATACCATATCGGTGACGGGTAACGTTTTAAGAGACTATCTGACTGATTTGTTCCCCATTCTCGAACTTGGGACCAGTGCGAAAATGCTATCCATCGTTCCCTTGCTGGCGGGGGGAGGACTGTTTGAGACCGGTGCGGGGGGATCCGCGCCCAAGCACGTGCAACAGTTTGTCGAAGAAAATCACCTCCGCTGGGACTCTTTGGGTGAGTTTCTAGCGCTCGCCGTTTCCATCGAAGATTTGGCCGAGAAAAATAATAATAAAAAGGCCAAAGTCTTGGCTGAGTGTTTACATGAAGCCAATGAAAGGTTTTTGAAGAACAACCGCTCACCATCTCGAAAGGTCAAAGAGATCGATAACCGCGGTTCGCATTTTTACCTCACCCTTTACTGGACCCAAGCGCTGGCTGAACAAGAGCAAGATGCTGAACTCCAGCGGCATTTTAAGAAGGTACACTCTCAGCTCAGTGAGAACGAGGCAAAGATTGTTGATGAGCTCAATGACATCCAAGGCGACCCCGTGACCATGGGGGGCTACTACTTTCCTGACACTGAGAAGGTCAGTCAACTGATGCGGCCCTCCCAGACCTTCAACGGTATTGTGTCTCAAATTTAGCTCATTGCACCAGGACGTCAGCAAGACTTTGTTTGCAGACAGCCAAACCTCCTTTAGACTATGGAAAAACTAAAGGAGTTTTCAATGAAAACAATTGCGCTTGTTACGATTCTATTGGCTGCACAAGGTTTGTTTGCAAAAGCCACCGATTGCAGTGATTATGAAAAATTCAGCGATGTTCCACCACAAGAAATGGCAAAGCTGGTAAAGACCAAGTCGGCCACAATCATCGATGTGAACACCAAAGAGTCTTTCCAAAAGAGCGCTATACCAGGCTCAATTCACTATGCATCAAATGCTGAAAAAATGTCGGAAGTGCTACCGAAAGATAAAAATGCTCTAGTGGTTGCCTACTGCGGGGGCAAGCTTTGTACCGCTTGGCAAAAAGCAGCGAAGGCCGCTTGTGAGATGGGCTACACAAACGTTCGCCACTTCAGTGCCGGCATCAAGGGCTGGAATAAAATGACTAAGAAAATGTGAATTTCAGCAACTAAAAATAAAAAAGGCACTCTTCAAAGAAGGTGCCTTTTGTTTTTCCAAAACTGAGAGCAATACAATCAGTCGCAAGACAGTGGCTCAGTGGCGCCACGCATGCTCGAACCATCAGTCGAATAAGCTAAACTCAACTCGTTGCGCTCGGGGTTATAGACAGCCATAACGTTTGCTTCAACAGTCCACTCTTCACCTTCGCCAGACATCTTAACAGGTTGATTGATTACTACTTTCGTATTCCCTGAAGAAAGGATCTGTTTCGAAGAAAGCGGAATGGTACTTTCATGCAGGTCAATCGTCATGGATCCGTCCTCACCCATAGTCACCGCAATGGCTCTGTCATCACCACCTGGAACGTTGTTGCTACACTTTTTCGCGGCTCCGGGTTCAGCGAAAGCCATCGAACTAATCACTAGACACTTCTCTATCTAACGGGCTCAGCAATGGGCTTCGCCGGCCCAAGGAAGGCCCTTGTGAGTCGACCCGTGACACCCCCAATACCTGTGTCGTCAGGTAAAAAGTTCCCAGCTGATTTGAGTTAACACCCCAGGCTGGACATTTTGCTGAATAATGGTTACTTTCGAACCCATCGAGGTGATGATGTCAGCGGATCAAGAGTGGAAAAAGTGTAGTACCTGTAAAAAAAGCATTAACTTTACTGAAGACTATTATGTTTGCAGTGTTTCGACATGCAACACGAAGCGCACAGGATACACCTTTTGCAGCGTCCCCTGTTTTGATCAGCATATACCGGCCGCGCGACACAAAAGTGCGGGAGCCATTCGCGAACAAGCGCCGGAGAAAAGTGATGTTAAAGATGGTAAGACCGAACCACCACGACGAAAAAAGATCATTCCGCAAATGTATTCAAAACCTTCAAACAAACAAGTTTCAAAAGGTGGCGATATTCTAGTGATCGCCTCTCGTTTTAAAGATTTTGTTAGCGAGCAGTCTGAATTCAATACTTCCGCATCTGTGATGTCTGCGTTGTCTGATCACCTGCGCCATGTCGCCATGCAAGCCATCGACAATGCACGAGAAGACGGCCGCCGGACCGTCATGGAAAGTGACTTGAAGTTTCTCGACAAACTCAATCTTAATATTTAGCTCTGTATACCTCGAGCCCCTAAGTTCCCATACCTATGATAACTGTGAGAAATCGACTGCTCCTCATGGAAATTGAGCAGCTCCAGTCGCCCTTCCATCAAGGGTGGGTTCCGAACGATAAATTTTAGCTCTTGAGCTGCGCTCTCATAAATAGTGTCAGAAATCTTGCTGGCGTCGGAATACATGATGCGGTCCACCTGGGCAAAGCAACGACAAAAGTCACTCTCTGATTCACGCTTAATAATGTCACCATCGCCAAGAATTTTCGGGGAATAGCGAAACAGAAACTGCGACACCGTGTCCATCATCTCGCTCTCTAAACTCACGCGCACTTGAACCCCACAGACTTTTGCCGCCAAAATCCGGGCCATGGAGTCAAACAGACCATCCCCCTCACACACTCGAATGGCGACGCTGTTAAGCTTTAGATATCGAAAAATATTGTCTTCACCTCGCAACTTAAAAAAGTCACGTTCAACTGAGAACTCTTTTTCTTTGTTTTGCATATAACTCTGCAAAGCCGCCTGCAACTTCGCAATATCATCAGAATAGGAGGCGAAGCGACTGTCCGTGTCCCAACGGCTGGCCAGCTTGGCCAATTTACTGGATCTTTGCTCATCATTATTGGGGCGACGGACCTCTTCGAACTCCATAAATTGGGTGATGTAATTGTGGATCCCCGCTTTACGGCCAGAACCAATCGCTGACTTACCTAGGCCACCAAAGGGCTGCCGCAAGACAATCGCGCCAGTGGTTCCTCTGTTGATGTACAAATTGCCAGCACGAATATTTTTTCTCCAGTAGTCGACCTCACGCTCATCCAAAGATTCGATACCAGAGGTTAGGCCGTACCCCGTGCTGTTCACGATCCGCACCGCATGCTCTAGGTCATCAGCTCGCATGACCGACAAACAAGGGCCAAAGAGCTCTGTCATATGGCAAAAGCTCCCCTCCCTGACTCCCCATTTGATACTCGGCTTAAGCATGTATTCATTCTCGTCGGCATAGTCTGGCTTCAATACCCAACTTTCGCCACCTTCCAAATTCTCTAGAGCGTGCTTGAGCTCTCCAGAAACAGGACCAGCCAGTGTACCGATCTTATTTTTTAAGTCCCACACTGAACCCACAGATAAACTCTGGGCCGCATCGACCAAAGCTTCTTGGAACTTACGATCGAAATACACCTCATTCTCCAGCACCAATAATGACGTGGCTGAGCACTTTTGACCACTATTGGAAAACGCAGAATGAACCACATTTTTTATAGCCTGTTCTCGATCGGCCATCGCCGTGACGATAGTTGCATCTTTACCCCCGGTCTCTGCCGACAGAAAAAGACTGGGCCGTGCTTTCAACATTTTTTGGGCAGTCGATTCGCCCCCTGTTAATATCACAAAATCAATTTTGTCATTTTTGATGAGATACTCTTCAGCCATGGAGCCCGGGCAAGGCACGAACTGGAGAGTGTTTTTACTGACGCCCGCATTCCAAAAGCAAAGGCACATTTGATAGGCACAGAGAACGGCATCTGAAGCTGGTTTAATAATCACCGTGTTGCCGGCCGCAAGAGAGGCTGCCACTCCCCCAAGAGGGATGGCAATGGGGAAGTTCCAAGGGGGGGTCACTAAACCAACGCCCTTCCCCCGAAACCGGATGTTTTTTAGAGATTCAAAATAGCGTGTGCTCTCGGAGTAATACTCCACAAAGTCCACAGCTTCACTCACTTCCACATCGGTTTCTGTAAAAACTTTACCAACCTCTGCTGCAGCAACACCGATCAAGTCTCCCCGACGACTCCGCACCTCGTTGGCCACGTTTGACAAAATCTCATGGCGTTGGCGACGAGATAGACTTCTCCATCGATCCGGGTCTTCGCTAGCGACATCAACCGCTGTTTTTAAATCCTCGGCGGTGGCACGAGCATATTGGCCGCAATAGACTTCTTCTTTGAGCTGGGACTTATCTATGCGTCGAACGACCTCTCGATCACCAGTAAGGTCTTTGCCACCGACCACAACAGGGACTGTGGGCAAATCATCCCCTGGGGCTTTCTTCCATCGCTCGCAAATTTTGTGGGCCCATTTTCGATTGGCCTCGAGGATAAAGTCAGTGTCGGGTTCGTTTTCAAAACGATAAGTATGAAAGGTGCCACCCTGGAAATTGTCCCAATTTTCATCCAAGCGATTTTGCTTTCTCTTTTGCCCAACGAAAAGTCCCTCACAGTTGTCGAAAGACTGAATAAACTTCTCACGCAACATTGACCACTCCGGGCTATCGACAGTGAGTCCAAAAGAGTAACGGATGAAGTTGTCTTCGCTGGTGTTCTCATCGAGACGACGCACAAGGTAGGCAATGGCATTGGTGAACTGCTCCTTGCCCGCGATGGGGGCGTAGAGAATCACATTTTGGCCGGACACATCAGCAATGGCCGCACGGGCCGCCTCGCTCATCCCCTCCAACATTTCGATGGAAAAGTATGGCAACACCTGGTTTTCCGTCGCCAACTCTAAGGCGTAGGCGAGTTCAAACAAATTGTGAGAAGCAGCACCGAGATGCACCGCTTTGACGTTTTCAGGAAGGAGCCCGTAAGTAGCCATGATTTTGTAGTTACTGTCGGTGTCAATTTTATCAGTGTAGGTGGCAAGCCTCCACCCGCGGTGAGAGGCCTCTGTTTTTTCCATTTCATGGTTCGCTCCCTTGACCAAACGCACTTTAATGGGAGCCCCCCCCGCCGCGACTCTTTTTTTGGCCCACTCGGTTAGATTTTGTTGCCAAAGATGGGCGTCCGGAAGATAGGCCTGCAAAACGATACCGGCATGGTAGTCGAACAACTCTGGATCCTCGAGCGCTTTTTTAAAGGCCTCTACAGTGATTGAAAGGTCTCGATATTCCTCCATATCGAGATTTACGAATTTCTCAGACTCAACACCGTCGCGATTTTTAAACTTGTGTTTTTTGGCTTGCTTGTAGATTTTTTGAATACGGGGGACAATGTCTTCAACGGTTTGGTCAAAGGCCAACGGGTTGATCTGTGAGTAGACCGTAGAAATTTTAATTGAGAGATAGTCTATGTTCGGATTCTCAAGAGCCTTCATGTATTTATCGATGCGCCCCTGAGCCTCTGCCTCACCCAGAACAACCTCGCCGATAAGATTCACATTCACTCGCGTGTTATTGGAGCGCCGTTGCTTCAAATGCTTGTTCAACTGCTTATCATCAGCGGGCAAAACCACCCGATTGGTATCTTGCCGGATGTTCTCAACAAATAAGGGAATAGAAATTTGAGGAATGTATGTTCCCGCATGGCGAAATAAAAAAACCAAAAAACGCTCAGAGCTCGTAAAGAAAGTGGCCATGCCGTACTTCGAGAACAAGTAGTCAATCTGATCTTCGACCCGCGACACATCGTGACTGCGAAAACTTTGATCCATCAGCTCGATCAAAAAGATTTTGTCAATTGGGTTGTTCAAAAGCTTTTGCATTTTGCTATGAAAAGTATTTTCAAAATCAGAAAGCTTAAGGGTCGCCACTTGTTGCCATTTCGTCGCAAGTTCGACGGCACGGTTCATCACTTCACCATTCATAAGTCACCTCTTCGAATACCTGGATTTTGTACTGCCGCAGTTGAAAACAAGCAAGGGATTCCCCCTCCATCTTCTCCAAACCCACTCACCCCAACGCCCCTAGACAACCTGTGTCTAAAATCACCATTGCGTGGATTTCCGCTCCTATTTATTTGCAGTTGCTTTGGCAGTTGATAAACTGTCGGCCAATCATAAACCTCCGGAGGCCTCTATGAGGATTCTGTTCATCATTCCACTATTGAGCTTGTCATTCCCTCTTTTTTTGAGTTGCACCAGCGCCAATGAAAAACAAAAGCCGGACTTTATGGCCAAACCCGCTATGACGGTGATGACCAAAGAGGTTCCCTACTCTGTTGGCGACAAGGTGATGAAGGGTTACCTCGCTGTCCCAGAGGGCGAGGGACCCTTCCCGGGAGTTTTAGTCGTTCACGAGTGGTGGGGCCAAACCGAGTACCCCAGAGAAAGAGCGCGGCAGCTCGCACGACAGGGCTATATGGCCTTCGCTGTGGACATGTACGGTGATGGTAAAACCGTGGAACACCCAAAAGATGCGAAGGCTTTTGCCTCTAAAGTGATGAAAGACATGGCCAACGCTGAAACACTGTTCCGAGCGGCACTCAAGACCTTGCAAACTCAGGAAAAAGTAGCCCCTAAAAAAATCGCCGCCCTGGGGTACTGCTTCGGAGGCGCCGTTGTCCTAGAGATGGCCCGACGTGGAGTCGACATGCAGCTGGTGGCCAGCTATCACGGAGACCTAACCCCTCTTGTACAAAACCCTGTTTCGCCTTTGAAAACACGAATGTTGATATTCAATGGGGCCGACGATCCAATGGTAACGGACGAGGCCCTCGCCACAACTCGACAAAAATTAAAAGCAGCCAAAGTGCGCTATAAACTTTTCAACTTTAAAAATGCAAAGCATGGCTTTACAAACCCGGCTGCCACGGCCAATGGCGAAAAGTTTAATTTGCCTCTTGCTTACAACCCCCGCGCCGACAAGGTATCTTGGGCTGAAACTATGAAGGCTTTTAAAGTTGTATTTAAGTGATTCTCAGAATAATTGAACTCAGACCAACCCAAAGGCAATATGGCGGAACCTTTAAAAAACAAACTCGACAAGTCTTTTATCCTCCGTTTGTCGAGAGCTCTCGATAAATCTTACGAAGGCTTCTCCGCGGCCTCGTTTCTAAGAAATGTATTGAATAAGGAGTGGAAGGACCTGGAACTAAAACAACGGCTCAGTCACATTTGTCGGGTTATGGCTCAGCACCTTCCCAGCGAATACCCCAAGGCGCTAGAGGCCGTCCTCAAAGCCGCTCCCGATTTTTCTGGTTTTGAAGCCCTGTTTTTCCCAGAATTCGTTGCCACCTACGGCCTCGATAAAAAGCACGTCAAAATCTCTCGACAGGCGCTCGTTGAGCTCACCCAGTATTCAAGCGCGGAGTTTGCGGTTCGACCATTTATAATGGGAAGTCCTCAATCCACTATGCAGTGGATGCTTAAGCTCTCGAACCACAAAAACTATCATGTCCGCCGTTTAGCGAGTGAAGGCTGCCGTCCTCGGCTTCCCTGGGCGCCGGCCTTGCCAGAATTTAAAAATGATCCCGGACCGATCTTGCCAATCCTAGAAAAATTAAAGAATGATCCTGAGCTCTACGTTCAGCGCTCAGTCGCTAATAACTTGAACGATATCGCCAAAGACAATCCCGAAATAACCCTGCGCCTTGCGAAAAACTGGGCGAAGAATAAACCCACCAAGGAGACAATGTGGATCATCAACCATGGTTTACGCAGCCTTGTGAAGGCGGGGCATCCCCAAGCCTTAGCGATCGTGGGCTATTCTGAACCGAAACAGCTGAAGATCGGCTCGGTGAGGCTGTCTAGTCAATCGGTCACTCTCGGCGACAAACTCGGATTTCAGTTCTCAGTAGCAAACAACAGTACCAAGACCCAAAACTTGATGATTGATTATATCGTTCATCATCGAAAAAAAAATGGTGAGCAAACCCCAAAAGTCTTCAAGTTGAAAAAGGTAAAGCTCAGTCCCGGAGAAACCTTGCATATTAACAAAAGACACCATTTTAAAGAGATCAGCACTCGCAAGTATTACTCGGGCCAACATGCATTACAGCTTCAGGTCAATGGCAAAACATTACCAAAAAAACGATTCGAACTAACAACCCCATAGAAAACTCTATTTACAATGATCGAGGAACCATGAAATCGAAAGTACCTAAGAAATTCAATTTTGAGCCGGGACAAAAAATTGCCGACAAATATATTATAATCAAAAAACTGGGCAGTGGATGGGAAGGAGAGGTTTATAAGGCGGAAGAGACCTCCAGCCGAATCTCCTTGGCTCTCAAGTTTTTTTATCCCAAACGCAACCCTAAGAACAAAGTGGCCAACCAATACGCCCGCCGTTTGCACAAACTCTCAGAAAGCCCCGTCTCCATTAACTACTATACCCAAGAGCTTATTGAAGTGAATGGTCATAATATCACCTGCTTTGTTTACGAATATGCCGACGGAGCGATCCTGTCTCACTTTTTAAAACGGCAGCCGGGTGGTCGCTTGGGGATCATGCAGGGGTTGCTTTTATTACATTCGCTAGCCAAAGGTATTGAAGGAGTCCATTTTCTCAACGAATACCATGGAGACCTGCACTCCGATAATATTATCATTAAGAGAAAGGGATTGAGCTTTGAATTTAAGTTGCTCGATATGTACAATTGGGGTGATGCTAAAAGGCTTAACAAGGCGGAAGATATTTTAAACTTGATAAGGCTTTTTTACGAAGCCATCGGTGGTAAAAAACACTACGCTAAGCACCCCAAAGAGGTGAAAGAAATCTGCATGGGTCTACGCTCTAACCTTATTCTAAAAAAGTTCAGAACCGCGAGCATGTTACGACAGCACATCGAAAATATTGAATGGCAAAGTGAGACACGTTTGTAACATGGACCATACTCTCGCTTTAGAATCTGATTTCGATACGCCCCAATATTTTTTAGAGAATGAAAATATTCTTTTTTTCTCTAAAAAATCGCCCTTTAAAGACACTTGTAACGAAGACGCGGTGGGAATATTTGCCCTCGACAATGGATACGTTTTTGCCGTTGCCGACGGAGCGGGTGGCCATCCAAAGGGAGAAGACGCAGCAGCCTTGGTGCTTCACAAACTCCGGGATGCCTTAAGTGCTCCGACCGACAAAAGCAACGGTGTACGAAGCATCATCGTCGATGCGATCGAAGCCACTAACAAAGAACTGATCGCCAATGGGGTTGGTGCGCGCACCACTGTTACCGTTTGCGAAGTGATCGGCAAAACGGCTCGGGGCTATCAAGTGGGTGACTCAACCCTTGTGATCTGCGGACAAAAGGGAAAGCTTAAGTATCGGTCCACGTCCCACTCTCCCGTGGGCTACGGTATCGAAGCCGGACTCATTGACGAAAAAGAAGCCCTCACCCACCCCGACTTGCATTATATCTCAAATTTGGTGGGTGAAGCGAATATGAAAATTGAGATCGGACCAGAGATTGAACTGAGCTCAAATGATTCTCTGTTCTTGTCATCCGATGGTATTTTTGACAACTTTCAACCCGACGAAATCATCGAGCTGGTTCGCAAAGGCTCCATCTCGGAAATTTCTTCGGCCCTCATGAATCTTATTAACACCAAAATCTACGACAAAGACGATACCAAAAAAGATGACATCAGTTTTATTCTGTTTAAGAACTGAGGCGCACTGAAGATTCTTCGGTAACAGTATACTTTTGAGACTCCCCACTGGTAAGAAACTCAACGGCGACATCGGTCTGACTGAGGACTAGCTCTAAAAATCGATCCAATTTGTCTAAATGCTCTATCGCTGTTTCTTGATGCCCCGTGATCACAATAAGATGGGGCTGGGTGTGCGCCACAGCAAGAGCTCGCTTTGCATGCAGCAACACCCCCTCGTCGGTCCAATAGTCAATGGCTCCCAAATTATTGGGGACTTCTAAAACCGATGACCCCTCTGTGGTGTAGGGCTGAGAAAATTCCGTGACTTGAGGCCAGAGTATAGAGAGTAGGCGCTGCAGTTGATCGCGCTCCCAGCAACTGCCGTCAAGTGATCCAGCCGGCGCCGCCGAACTGTCTATCTGAAACCCCAGAGCCTCAAGGACCGAAAATTGCTGGGGGTTCATCATCCATCCACCGGCACGGAAAGCCAGAGGCCTCGGGAACCCCTGCTCCCTAAAAATGCGCAAGGCAAAAGCAAGGAGGCGATGCAGGCCCCGATCGTCATAGGTGTGCAACATCACCTCATGCCCCCGGTCAAAGCCAGGGTTACCATCGCCGCGCCCTGAGAAACTGGGAGAGGACTGAAAAGAGACGCCGGCGGCATCAACAAAGTGTTTAGTGCCATGAAGGTGCAGCCCCCACTGGTCACCCGGTACAATCACATCGCGAAAGCGAATCTCTTTCGCACGGCCCTGGAGAAGAGGGTGGGTGAAATAGGCAGGATTCATAAAGTGGGTGATCGGCACCTGCCAGCGCTGCCGAAAAGACTGCAATCGCTCCAGGCTCTGAGACTGCAAGGAGAGCCCCTCCCAATCTATGGTAATTTGAATTCCAAGCCCGCTTAACATAGGGCGTCTTTTACCTAATAAATAAGCACCTCCCAAGGGAATTCGCCTGACTTGAAATCAATTTATGTTCGTAAAATTGGTCTACACTTTTCCGATTTTATGTTACCAATAAAGAATGATTCGTTTGCGAGCCGTAGCTGTTATTATTTTCTTCGCCATTTCAATGCCTTACGGCTCTAGTGCGCAAGAACAATTGCCCGTTTTTGATGAGATGGTGATCTTAGCTCCCCTCCCTCTGACCCACGATGTGTATTCGATCAAAAAGAACTCTTCTGTCCACGAGGCCCTCATAGAAGCCGGTGTGGACTCTCGAATCATCTATCAAATTGTCAAAACAGCGCGCCCCAAATTTGATCTTCGCCATATTCAACCAGGTACAAGGTTCGTCATTGCGAAGGAGCATGACGGCAGCCTGCGCCGCATTTCATTCGATATCAGCCCTTTGACTCGACTTGAGGTTAACTATTCTCATAAAGAATGGACCAGCGAAATTGTTGAAATAGAGACCACAAAACAACTGGTTCATTACTCGGGGACAATCACTGATAGTCTTTGGAATTCGGCCATTGTCCAAAAGCTATCCCCTGAGGTCATCACTGACTTTGCCGAGGTTTTTGGCTGGCAACTTGATTTTAACCGAGAAGTTCGCAAAGGCGACACATGGAAGTTCACTGTTGAAAAGCTCTTCGCTGAAGGCCGCTCGGTTGGATGGGGCAACATTGTCTACGCTCAATATCAGAATGGTCCCGAATTTTATAAAGCCTATTTTTACAAAAATAAAGCGACCGGTACGCAAGGCTACTTTGATGAAACGGGTGCCTCATTGCGCAAAGTATTTCTTAAAAGCCCAATCAAGTTTGGTCGCATCACCTCTCGCTTCTCTCGAAGGCGCTTTCACCCCATCCATCGCCGCTTCAAAGCACACAATGGAGTGGATTACGGCGCCCCCCGCGGCACCCCCATCCGGGCTGTGGGAGACGGTCGAATCATAAAGATTGGACGTTACGGTGGGAGTGGCAAGATGATCGTCCTCGATCACGTTGCCGGCTACCGCACCAAATACCTTCATATGAGTCGATTTAAGAAAGGGATGCGCCGAGGTTCGAAAGTTCTTCAAGGTGAGATCATCGGGTACGTGGGAGCCACTGGATACGCCACGGGCCCTCACCTGCATTTTGAAATGTCGAAACATCGACGCTTAATGGATCCGCTAAAAGTTAATTTGCCAGCCTCGAGCCCTGTTCCAGAAACAGCCCTTGCCCATTTTAAAAGCCATGTCGCCAGCATTAACCGCAATATTGCCTCCATTGATCGCCCCGCTCGTTCAAAAAAAATCTGTTGCGAGAGCGTGCGTTCGAAAAGCATCCATTCCACAGGACAGTAGCAAACGGCCCTTGCACCCGGTCAGTCATTACAGCCTCAATAGGCCTGCTGCGTTTTAGTAGAAGTTGAAACTGATATTTTTTGCAATACGGTGAACCTTGCGGTTACCAGACCCCACTGGGAGCGTGGCATAGACTAGGGTTTCAAAACCATGACGGACGACCATCCCAAAGCCAATGGAGTTTTCAATAATCATCTTTAGTCCCAAGCCACTTCCTAAATTGTCGTTGTTCCGATGCTCGACGGTTGCCAGCTTGCTATCGTGGAAAACCTGATGCAATCGCTTTTGAACCCTAAGCTTGTTCACCGAACCGTAGGGGTCCTTACAGGTGACTGCAAAAATTTCGTTATTGAATGACAGACTGATTTCGCCAGTCAGCCCGTTGGTATACTTGACACTCTCGTTGCGCGGGTGATTGGCATACAAATAATTGCCACTATCGTCGGTGGGTGCTGAGTAGATGGCATTTGAAAACATCTCACTGATGATAACTTTTAAATTCTGACGAATGCTTGAGTTACTACTGTTTTGACTTACAAACTCTTCACATTCAAACATGATGCGAGGCTTATCATCACTCCCCGTAAAGGGAATTCTAATAGTGCGCTCATCTTTATTAGCATTGCGAGTTATGACAGTGATTGGGCTTTTGAGAAAAACATCGGGATATCGACAAATCATGGCGCTCATAATCAGGTTGTAGAGATAGTACTCATGCTTTTTTTGAATGATAAAACTCAAGCCATTTTCTTGCATAAACCGAAAGATGACCGAAAGAGGAACCTCATCACCAACCACGATAGTTTTACTCAGGTCACGCTCTGCGAGATAACAGTCTTCAAAATTAAGAACCTCAACATCTTTTAACAAATTTAAAAGTCGGCGATCTAAACTGTTTGCTGCAATCCCAATCTTATCGATCAATTTCATAGATGTTCTTGTCCTTTATCTTCTCACACCATGATATCGCTTCTCGCAGAAAGACTCAAAAGTTTGCTAGTATAGGGTCTGAATGACCAAAGTCGGGCCAGAATGAAACCACGACCTCAATCCTGAATCTCTTCGAGCTTTCTTTTGTATTCCTGAGCCTCTTGCTGCTTTTTCCAAAGAGAAGCATATTCACCATCTAAGGCTAGAAGATCTGAGTGAACGCCTCTTTCAACAACTTGCCCCTCTTTTAGAACAATTATCTCATCGGCATCAATCACCGTGGAAAGTCGGTGGGCAATGACCAGGGTCGATCGATTTTCCGAAATTTCTTGCAATGAAGCCTGAATCTCTTTTTCTTTGTGGGAGTCGAGGGCCGATGTGGCCTCGTCAAAAACCAAAATATGGGGGTTCTTCAGTATGGTCCTGGCGATGGCCACCCGTTGCTTCTCACCACCGGAAAGTTTGAGGCCCCTCTCCCCGACCGGTGTGTCGTATCCCTGAGGCAGCTCTTTTATAAAATCATGGATTTTAGCCAAATTAGCCGCTCGCTCAATGTCTGCCACATCAGCTCCAGGACGACCATAACCAATATTGTACCCCACCGTATCGTTGAACAGCACGGTATCTTGTGGCACCACTCCGATACATTTTCGCAAGGACTGTTGCTTCATTTCTTTTATATCCACACCGTCAATTAAGATTTGGCCTTCTTGAGCGTCATAAAAACGAAAGAGAAGACGAGCCAGCGTGGACTTTCCAGAGCCACTGGGGCCCACCACGGCAAGGGTCTTACCTTCACCAATCTTAAAACTGACGTTTTTCAAAATTCCTCGGTCTGGATTATAGAAAAACGAAACATTTTTAAACTCAACCACTCCATGTTTGGCCTTGAATTCAACCGCATCGGGCGAGTCGGCCACACTGGCATTGACGTATATTAACTCAAACATCTTGTCCATATCAACCAAGCTGTTTTTTATCTCACGGTAAACAAAACCCAGAAAATTCAGCGGCATGTATAATTGAATAAGGTACATGTTGACCAACACAAAATCACCAATGGTGAGCTCACCATCAACCACTCCGCCACCTGCCATCAACATAATGGAAATTAGCCCGACCCCGATTACAGCCGCCTGCAATACATTGAGGATCGACAGACTTTTTTGGCTTTTAATCGCCGCAGCTTCATACTTGGCAAGGGATGAATCAAAACGTTGGTATTCATGATCTTCGTTACCGAAATATTTTACCGTCTCGTAGTTGATGAGACTATCAATGGCTTTGGTATTGGCCTTGCTCTCTGATTGATTCATGGAACGTCGGTATTTCAATCTCCACTCGGTCACCACCAAAGTTAAAAAGATATACAAGACAATCGTAAAAAAGATGATACCCGCATACAGGATATTGAAATGATAGATCAGAACACCTGTCACCAGAGCAATTTCAAAAAGAGTCGGCACAATATTAAAAGTCATAAAATTGAGAACAAATTGGATGCCGCGAGTCCCGCGCTCAATCACACGCGACAATCCCCCAGTCTGTCTCGACAGATGAAAGTCGAGGGATAGGTTATGCAAATGTTTAAACGTGTTTAAAGCAATGGTCCGCTGGGCATGTTGGGCCACTTTCACAAAGATCAGGTCTCTGACTTCACCAAAAAAAGCCACAAGAACCCGCGCCCCACCGTATGCGACTATTAATCCCAGGGGGAGGACCAACGCCTGCTCTGTGGTCGACAAGCGATCTGTCGCCAACTTCAGAAGGTAAGGAACATAAACATTTAATATTTTCGCAAGGCCCAAGAAAAACAAAGCACCGATAACGCGAGTCTTGAGGTCACCTCGTCCGTCCGGCCACAAATGCTTACCCATGGTTTGAAGTGTGCGCCAATGGTTCTGTCTCGAGGATTCTGATGTGTCTTGCATCTCCACATTTTTGTGGATTCATTCGACAAAGTAAACAAGTTTATTTTTGCAGAATCTGGAGCGATGACGATCCTGAATCTTTTTCTTGGTGCGTTTCAGAATGGTCATCTTGAGACATGGCTTGCTCAAATTTTTGACGTGCCCACGAGCATGACGATTTTCCCTTCTTTTCAATTTTGATACAGAAAAGCACCCTTCTAAACCAGCCAGTTTATTAAGAAAAACCGGCTGCGCCCCGCCGTGGGACGTTTGCAGTGGGTGTGAATGTTGCAGTCTTATTTGTTTATGAAAGTGATTCTCTATTTACCATTTCTCCTGTTGTTTTTATCCGCTTGCGCCAGCCCCAAAAAGGTGACCTCAGCACTCCGTTTCAGTTACCTGGATGGTCTGCAGGCCGCAAAACAAATTGATTGTGGAAGTCAGCGACCGATGGATTGCATGGCCTGTGCTTTACAGGGAGAAGCAGCCAACCAGCCCGGCCCCGGGGTTTACGCCGTGGGTGTGACCATCATGACCAGAGCCCGCGGCCGCGCCCAAAATATCTGTGCGACGACCAAGGCCCGTGGTCAATTTGAAGGTATGCGAAAGCGTGGACGAAAAAAGATTTCTAAAAAAGTCTGGGCTGTCACAAAAAAAATCATGGCAACGAAAGAAATCGGTTGGACTCACTTTTGGGCTCCAAAAACGCAAAAAAAACTCAACCGAAGAAAACCGGCTTGGGCGACGACCTACGAAAAGCGACAATGCCGGAACGAAGAGATCGGCGATCATGTGTTCTTTGACACCAATCAATGCCGGTACAACCGGTCCATGCGCCTGAACGCTCAAAAATGACGTTGTTTAATAATTTCAGTGGCCAGACCTCTGCTCACTACTTCCGAATAGACGTCGATATTGATTGAAAAAGTATTTCCCCAAGGCTAAAGATGTGGCCACCGTCATTGAACCCATCCATAAAGCAACAGTCGAAGTATTAAAGACTATCATCAATAGGCCAGAGACAATCCCAAATATGAAGTAGATCATCATCAAAACCTCAACACAGTGAATCTGGTAATATCTTTTGATGAGAGCGCGCTCTACAGAATAATCCACACCTTTACTTTTCCCACTGACTTCTGTCTCACCAATGCGCACTTTCTTTTTTTCTAGAAAATCTATGACTTTCAAAAGTGATTCCGAGTCTAACCGGCGCACAGAATAAGGCTGGGAGTTTCTATTTACCAGATGAATACATCGCTTAAAGCCGACTGAAATCTTTGACATATCATTAAGCGAGCAAACTCTTTCTTTTTGTCCCAGGATCGAACTCTTCACCCACTTGACTTGCTCCTCTGAAATACTGAGTCTATAGCTAACGAACAGCATGTCCATCAATAATGGGATAAAAAGAAGCCCTAAAAAAACGAGTCTGCCATCACCGACTTCTACAATGATCCCCAAAAAAAGGGGTGCGAATAGAAGATATGGAACCACAAAAATTTTTCTGCTTTTTACAGTTACAGCATCGCCGCCAATCCATGATTGATAGTTTGAACGTTTTTTTACAGGTGGACGATCGATAATTCGCATACAACCCTTTGATTAAATAATGGACTCTTAAAGATTACCACCGAGTCAACCGCCCCAAAAGACCAGATCCTGGAGCAGGATCACTTAGTTAGGAATACAGACATGCTTGGCTCAAGGGGCCCGGCGAGACCGTGAATCTCAGACCGCAAAAATGATTTTAATTGAAAATCACTGGAGCCACGAAGGCAAAAAAGGCACCAACAACCCACAACACGAAAGCCCCACTGAGGACAAGGAGTGAGTTGCGACGAGTGGTTCGACAAGCCGCCGCCAGTTTGGGATCCACAGGGCAAGGTGCATTTCTCGCTGCATACTGTAGCCATGCTGACAAGGCAATCAGCACTCCGCTGACCGCAAAGATCAAAATTTTATGCTGAGAGAGCCAAATCACCTGGGGAAAGACTCCTATAAAACCAGCCATCGTCGCGCCCATACCGAGAGCCACAAAAAGGCTCGGAAGCGCACAACAAAAAATAGTACCGGTGGATGCGAAGAGGGACAACCAGGCACTGAGCTTATTGGGCATCTTTGAGCCCCTTGTATTGAAAACCGGCGCCTGTAACCACTTCTTTAATGCTGGCTTCAGTTAGAGACTGACCTTTTTTAAACTTGATAAGAACTTGCATCTTGTCGAGGTCCACTTCGACAGCACTCACCTCATTTTTCTTTTTAAAGTTTTTCTCAATGCCCTGGGCACAAAAGGCACAAACCATTCCTTGTACTTTGACCACAGCCTGGGAGGGTGTCATTTTCTCCAGTCCGGCTTTCATCTTGTGGCCCTCTTTATGTTTGTGGCCCTTGTGACCTTTGTGCTCCCCATGCCCCTGATGAGACATCTGTGGCTTTTCGGTTATCCCAAGCTCTGCTTTTTGGTGCGAGTCTGATTCTTTGGCAAGAAGTGACCAGTTCAATACAAATATTAAGGTGAATAACATTTTCATAAAGTTTCCTTGGTTTAAAAGTGAGCGATGTAGTTAAAGCGAGTCAATCCATTAAAAGACTGGCCAATTTCGAAAAGTAAATTTTTGTAGAAGATTCTTAAAAAAGGCGTGACGTCTTCAAACGCGCCCTGTTGTTGCACATTGTTCGAACGCCATTCTAGAATCAACCACGAATGAATGTCTTTGTAAGACGCCACATAGGGAGCGACGCCGGCCCTCACCACCAAATCCTGCAATTCCACTTCACGAACGCTATTAATTTGTGAATACGAGGTCAAAAAATAATATTGCCGATCTTCAATATCAAACTGCAACTTCGTCAGCGTTGCCCCCAAAGAGGTATCACCAAACTTTGATTGTCCAACGCCTAGGACAGCATAGATATTGCCTTGATAGCTCGGGCCGTTCCAACGCTTTAATAGAAAGTTGGTCGACACAAAGTTCGAGAAGCGATTGGCTCGGGTGTCAGGGATATCAAAGTGATGGACCCCCACCGCAAACCAATGTCGAAAAGAGTAGTTCAACTGAAAATGGCTTAGCACTGGAGAGTGATACCCCATGACACCTTTGGAGTCTTCAAACGAGACTGGGTGTGCCCAACCCGAGCCAGCAGCACACAGCGATATAATAAATATGAATTTATACAACGGGATCTCCTTACCCTTGAAAGTAACAAATCAAATTAAAATGTGACTTTATGGGTAAGCGCTAGATTCTATAAATGGAGTAGTAGGACTGCCATGAGTGAAAAGACAGAAAATGAGGAGTTTTTTGAGGTCGCTCTGGTTCCTTTTTTTCCAGTGGCATTAAAAACAAATCGAAGGGAAGTAACACACGATCGGGCGCAGGACACTGAACGTCAGCTATGTCGCGCACATCCCCAAACAAAAGAGCCTTCTTGAAGACCGCCAGTTCGCGACATAATCCTGACTGGCAGAAATAGCAGTCTGAATGGTCACTCGGCTGTTTCATGCCATGACCTTCGGCGGCACCATGAGCACTAACGGCAGTTTTTTCAGCGTCGTGGCAAGAAGAGGACGGGACAGAGGAAGTCTCGCTCATAGAACAGCTCAGGCCACTCTGCAGAGGCAAAAATGAAATTAGCACTAAGAACACGACTAAGTATTTCACCCGTTTAGTTTAGCAAAGGTCCCATTTTTTGTCCATTCCCTACTGGCGAGGTTGATTCTGGAGACCAATGTGGCATACAGGGGTCATGTTGATACGAAAAGCCAGCCCCTCTGATGTTCCCGAAATCCTCAAACTTATTACAGAATTAGCCGTTTATGAGAACGAGCCGGATGCGGTCAAAACCACGGAAGCCGATTTGCTTCGAGACGGCTTTTCAGAAAACCCCTATTTTCAATGTCTAGTCGCAGAAACCGACACTGGTGTTGAGGGTCTGGCCTTGTTTTTCTTTCGGTGGTCAACCTGGGAGGGACGCCCCTCTTTGTTTCTCGAAGATCTATATGTGCGAGACTCCCAGAGAGGCAAAGGTATGGGGATGGCGCTTCTAAAAGAACTGGCAAAAGTGGCTGTCGAGAATAACTGTAAACGCTTTGAATGGGAAGTCTTGGACTGGAACCAAGTCGCCCGAGACTTTTACCATAAAATCGGAGCCACACACAAAGAAGGCTGGCTTCCCTATCGGCTGGATGGCGAGCCGCTAACGACTTTCGCCAAATCATAACAAAGCCTGAAGCCTGAAGCCTGAAGCCTGAAGCCTGAAGCCTGAAGCCTGAAGCCTGAAGCCTGAAGCCTGAAGCCTGAAGTTCTTAACTCTTAACTCTTAACTCTAGAGAAAACTTTCACCTTGCGTGCGAGAATAAAAGCACAATCTTTTTCTAGGTAGGCAGCCTCGTTGATAAAAAATGGATAACAAGGCTCATCTTCTTCGAGCAAGATCTCATCACCATGGATATTAATGAAACAAGGGTGACCTTGGGAGACCTCGACGAAGTCGCGTCCCTCGATCTCTGGGTGCACGTACCACCCTTCCCCCTCTGGGTACCCCACCGTCTTGTACTGCTTGTAGATTTCTGTGGGTTCGGCCGGTTTGCCTTCTGAAAAGTCAAAATTTAAAAGACTCTCTACCATCCAATAGGTTTTAAGAACCAAGTCGGCCTTTAACACATTGTTCGCCACCGGCCCCACCTCGATGATCACACCCGAAGGGCAAAGCCGATTGATGTGAGGACTGTCGTCATCCAAACGATCTTCTTCAATGATTTTGATTTCTGGAAACATGCTTTTTAAAAATACCGCCGCCTTTTGTGAGTTCTCATGGGTGTTTGTTAGAACCACTGTTAAACCCATGTTTGATGTCGTTGTATGTAAATCAATGGCAAAGTCAAAAGATCCCGATATTTGAGATTGCAGTTCGTGAACCCTCTCTTTCTCATAACCTTTTCGAATGCCTGTCGATCCAACGCAACGGTTGAGATCACTGTCAACGTATCTCTTTCCTAATTCCAGAGCTTTCGGGTTTCCAAGAAAACACTGGTACGTGTTTTCATAGTTTTGGTTCGACCGTTCAAAGAGTCTCATCACCTCGATACCCACTGGCTCATTGCCGTGAGTTCCGCCAATCAGGGCTATTTTCATTTTTCCTTTTCCTTGTCTTTCCCATGACTTCTCGGGGACTTTTTATCGTAGAACCCATTCTCGTGGATGGACTGAGAAACAGAATAGTAAGCCACGTCTTGCACTTTCAGCGCCTGTTTGATTTCAAAAGAGATTCTCTCCATATGTCGGCGATGAGCTAACATATAGACACTAAGAATGCGGGTGCCTTTTTTGCCGGGAAAGGGCTCTTCGGTGAGGTCGTCGATCTCGAACTCGCCGTTATCAATAATACCCTTGACCGTGCGCTTTACCGAGCCCCGAGATAAAACATCCAGTTGGAAATAGTCGTAGTCTTTTTCATTTTCCATGTACTTGTAAATAGGATTGATCAACTTGAGGACAATAAGAACCGTAATAGTAAAAAAAGCCGCTGTGAAGGGATAACCCGCACCAATGGTGAACCCAATAGCCGCCACAACCCATATTGTGGCAGCCGTAGTCATACCGATCACACTACCCTGACTTTGAATAATGGCGCCCGCACCCAAAAAACCGATCCCACTCACGATTTGTGCGGCCACCCGATTGGGATCGGCCATTCCCGTGGCTCCCACAGAGATTAAAAGACCAATGGAAGTGTACAGAGTGGCCCCCAGGCAAATCAGAATGTTTGTTTTTATTCCGGCCGACTTTAGTTTTTTCTCCCGATCATAACCAACGAGGCCGCCCAAAAACAAAGCCATCAGCACTTGCACACCAATACCGATGTAAATCGAAATCTCACCGAAAAATTCGATGGGCATTTTAGTGATAATTGTCATAGTTCCCCCGTCTAAGAAGAAATAAGTGTATTTCTCCACTCATTTGATGTCAAAAACATTACTAAAAGCGCTTGGCCGATAACCAATCCGGAATAGGGCGATCAAAAATAAGATCCACTAAAGTTTTCGCTGTATGAAAAGCCATTCCAATACCATGACCGGTAAACCCCGCTCCAAAATAGATTTGGCTGTCGGTGGGTAATGAACCAATCATAGGCTCACCATCACTGGAAAAACCCATGACGCCGGCCCAACGGTGGGAGACCTTGGCCTTCTGATATTGCGGTAAATGCTGCCGCACAAAACTGTGCAGGGCCTCTTGAATCTTCTCGGTGGTGTGATCAGAAAAACCTTTTTCAGTATCCGACTCCAGTTGCCGAAAACCACCAATAAGTAACGAACCGTCTTGCAGCTGCCGAAAGTAGTCCAAATAAAAGTTCGCGTAACAAGGCCCTTCCATAAAGGGTGCTACGGGTTCTAACACCATCACCTGACCCCTGGTCGGATAGACCTTGTCCTCAAAGTAATTGTCAACCGCCGCCGAGTAGCCATTGCAGCAATAAATCACTAGAGTGCAAGTCACCTCAACGTCGTTGGTGCGCACGATCCGATCGCCTCCCTCGACGTCAACGCCTTGAACTTCACAGTTCTCATAAAGCTGAAAAGACGACTGACTACCAATACTCCGCAAAAGCTCGATGGGGTTGGCTTCACCATCTCGCAGATATTTGATACCGCCAACAAAACCTTCGGCCCCCAGGCGTGCTCTCACCGCGGCCTCATCAAGCTCCTCGACCGGAATGCTATGGGAAGCCATAAGACGAGAGACCTGCTTTAATTCGTCATACTCTGACTGCGAGGCGGCGAGGGAAAAAGCGCCCCTTTGCTGAAAAGACGTCACGGGAACATTTTTTGATAGGATCTCGGACTTCAAGAGGGCCATGTTGTGTTCGGCGAATTGCCAGATTTCCAGAGCTGTTTTCTCTCCGTGCTTAGTGACCATTCGGTTGAAATGCTCAACCGAGCCACAGGTTATAAAACCCGCGTTGCGTCCGGTGGCGCCAGTCCCCATTTGACCTTTTTCAAGCACCACAACTTTTAAATTGGGGTCTTCTTGGTTGAGCCAGTAGGCTGTCGACAGCCCCATAATTCCAGCTCCAACAATACAAACATCCGCAGTGACTCGTCGATCGGCCGAACTGTTCTGTAGCCAGTAGGAAACACTCATTGCTCACCCTCCTTGAGGTCATAGTACATTTCTTCTGCAGTGCAGAGGCAAGGGGAACCACATCGGGGACATTGATAATCAACCTCTCTCCAATAAAAGGGATGACGAGCGATGGACACAAAACCCAAAGAGCGCAAAGCTTTTAAGGAAGATTCCCCAGGCGACTCCACCCAAGAGTGACAGACCACTCCCTTGGCCCCCATCTTTTTTAATACAGCCAAGGCCTGATTCGACAACTGCCTCCCCCACCCCTGTCTCTGAAAATCTTTGGCAATGAAGAGGCTTTGAAAATAAGCTGTTTCTGACAGGGCATGGGGCCACCGGTCCGCCATCAATGCCCCGCCCTTTCCCTGGGACCATTGCCCTTGGGGGAAACTCAAACGAACGCCCTTCACGTCATCGCCTTGGTACAATACAAAAGAGGAGGTTTCGCCATTCTTTTGGGACTTCTTCACAAAATCCACCAGCTCCTCAGACCGGTAGTAATTGGTCCCGATCTCTTCGTCGGTAAACTTTTTCACCGCGGGCACATCATCGCGCCGAAAGGGTTGAATGGATAACATCATCAGTAGTGGTCCACCACTTCATAGATCTTGCCGTTGAGCTCAAACTCATGCCCCACCACCTGTTGATGGATGTTCATACCGATGGGTGATTCGATAGTGATCGTTTGAATCATGATATCCCCAAAATGCACCTCGACCCCACCTGAGGGAAGCACAAAAAGGTGTTTCTTTAGACTTTCATTCACATGCAACTCGATGACCGAGCCAATACCGACGGACGCTTCTTTGCTATAGCTCTGTAGATTGACCTTTTTTAAGAGATAGATTTGCTCTTGTAACTTTTGAGCCCGTTGGGCCTGACCCGAAGCCAGGTAAGAGGCTTCTAATCCTCGAGTGTCGTATTTGTTTTCGGCCTTCGACTCTTCGTTTGTGGAAAACTCTTTGGCTGCAATGGCAGAATCAACCAGGACACCCAGGTTGCCCTCAACCACTTGTAGAACCTTATCTAAAATTTCACTTTTATCAAAACGTGTCATCAACCCAGGTTAGCATAAAAGGTTCGCGCTGTGATATGACTAAATGCATGCACGAGAGGGGCCGCTAATGACTCAGGATAAGGGAAAAAAGACCGGAATTGTGATTGCTCCCAATCGCTTGTCTTCACAAGCCCTTGAAGCCTTAATCGATGAATTTATTCTTCGAGAGGGCACCGATTACGGGGTGCGCGAGATTGATCTACAAACAAAAAGAGAACAAGTGGCCCGGCAAATCGAAAGACAACAGATTGTGATTCTCTTTGACCCGGCCCTTGAAACAACCACTTTATTAACGACAGAGCAGTTCAAGAGATTGAATTCGCAAAATTTTGAAATTTTAGCCGAACGTTAAGAGCCTTTAGAGTCGACGAGGCGTCCACCCGTTTCGAAGGGCGTTTTGAATCTTGAAAGGGAACATCTTTCACAAGGTTTCTGTCTTCCCATTGATCGATGATGTCTTGCCACGTTTGAGGATGACTATTCGATGCTATATAAACCTGCCCAGACCCACCAACCAGTGCGGCCTTTATTAGAACCTGAGCAAGATCATCGACATGAATCATATTGACGTATTTCTGACTTTTGCCCACGCGGCCACTTTTGACCCATTCTAAGGGGTCACGGTCATAGCCGTAAATCCCAGAAGAAAAAACAACCCGAGCCCCTTGGGAGCGCAGGTAGTCTTCACCCTGGACACGCTCAATTGACAAATCCAGTGGCGATTGTTCATTAACCCAAGCGTCTTCCGCTTCAATTTGAAAGGCGCTAGTGGAGCCAATGACAACCAAGCGACCAAGAGAGTCTCCCTTGGACTCGTAGAAACTCTTCACTTGATTTAAGGGGGCCGCCGGAAAGGTCCACAAAGTGTGTGTCGCCGCCGGCAAAGCCTGCCATGTGTCGGGGCGATCCAAATCAAATTCTAGGGAGGGGGCCCCTTTACGAGAGGTTACAACAACACGAGCGCCTGGCTCGTGTTGTTCGATCCATCGGATTAATGAGCGGGCTGTAAACCCCTTGCCTAGAATCAAATAATCCACTTTTTCCATGACTGATTTCTAACTAGAAACACTCAATGGGTCAAAGGAACTTCGATCAAAATGATCTCACTGGCTTTGGTCGCTTTAACAGTAATCGATTCAGCGTCGGTGATCGCCACGGCATCGCGCCCCACCAATGTTTGATCATCAAAGAGCACCTCGCCCGAGCTAACCAGCATGTAAATGCCCTGGCCCGGATGCTTTAGGGTGTAGTCAAGCGAGTGATCCGCCTCGAGCACCGTCGCATTGATAAAAGCACTTTGATGAATCTTTAAACCCTGTTCTTCAGACTCCGAGATTGGAGATACCAGCTGGGTCCATTGATTGCGATGGTTTTGAAACAAGAACTGTTCTTGCCCATAGCGAGGCTCGACACCTTCTTTGTTTGGCTCGATCCAAATTTGATAAAGCCCCAATCGCTCATCTTTAGAGTGATTGAATTCGGAATGCAAGATGCCCGTTCCCGCGGACATCACTTGCACCTCACCTTTTCGAATGGTGCCCTTGTTGCCATGGCTGTCCTCGTGGCTAACGGCCCCTTGCAAAGGGATCGTGATGATCTCCATGTCACGATGGGGATGGGTTCCAAACCCTCTGCCAGGCTCGACAAGATCATCGTTGATAACCCTTAGTTTTCCAAAGCCCATTCGACTTGGGTTGTAATAGTTTGCAAAACTAAAGTAGTGCTTCGCATGCAACCAACCGTGTTCGGCCGTACCAACTTCATTGTGCTTGGTGATTTCGTACTTCATCTTGTCCTCCTTTCATTGGATTTGATAAACGAATTCTTATTTCTTTATTTTTACTTTAAAATCAAGAGTCACATCATTGTAAATCATCTTGTCACCCAGTCCTTTTACAAAATCACCGGATCCGTAGATCATGCCAAATTTCGTGCGGTCGAACTTGAGTGTTCCCGAATAGACATCGCCTTTTTTGCTGTATTTAAACTTTATCGGGTTGGTCTTGTCTTTGATGGTTAGCTTTCCGGAGGCCTGATTGCCCTGAACTTTCTCTATCACCAGCTTTGCAGTGGGCCATTTTTCAACGTCGAAAAAGTCGCCACTTTTCATGTGGGTAAGAAACTTTTTTTCGTAATCACCGCTGAGGTCATCCACCGTCATCTTAGTGATGTCGAGCACGATCTCGCCACCGACAATCTTCCCTTTGTCTTCTTTCACGCTCGCCATCTTTACAGGCAGTGTTCCATAGTGTTGGCCGGTCACTTTCTTGCCCGTCCACTTAAAAGAACTCGCCGCCGTATCCACCTCCGCTGCCGAGGCTAAAAATGTGAAACTAAGTACAGAAAGTATAGTTAGAATGAATTTCATTATGATCTCCTTTTATCTGAATGAATTGAGACCAGTATAGGCTTGTCTTAGTGCTAAAAAAAGAACATAATATGCGCCAAGAAGAACTAAAATTAGGTCATTTTTATGTGGATAACAATCGAACAAATCCAGTGTTTACAGGCAGTTAAAGATTTTGGCAGCATCAATGGCGCTTCTCAATCTCTCAATAAGGCCAAATCAGCCGTTAGCTACAGTATCAAGCGCCTTGATGAACAACTGGGCTTTGCGACCTTAAACCGAGATCACTATCGGATCGCTTTGACTCTAAAAGGGGAAGCCTTTTTGGGCAAAGCCAAGCCCTTGCTCAAGGAGCTTGCCCAATTAAAAGAAGAGGTGCAGAAAATTGCCTCGGGCGTCGAGACCAAGATGGCCATGAGTGCCTCGGCTATTTTTCCAAACGATACGTTACACAAGGTGCTGTACAAAATTATGCAAGACTTTCCATCCACGGAGTTCACTTTTCATCGCGAGATTCTCAGTGGCGAGAAGATGCTCTTGGATGATCTTGTCGATATAGCTATATTTGAAAATTTACAAAACAAACTGGATCTTGAGTTTAAACAATTAGATGGTGTAAGCCTCAAGTTGGTCATATGCGCGGACCACCCTTTTCTCAAGCTCCCGAAGAAACAACAGACCATGCAAAGTCTTACCCAGTTTCCTCACATCATTCAAAGAAGCACCTTAAAAGATGACAACACCATGGGCATACCCGATGAGTCTATCCGCTGGACGGTCTCCGATATTGAATCGAAAAAAGAGCTTATTCTTAACAACCTCGGTTGGGGGCGACTCCCCTCCCATTTTATTGAAAAAGAACTGAAACAAAAAAAAATTGTTCACCTAAAAAAACTCAACTACGACCATCAGGTGGACTTCTTTCTATGCAAAAAGAAAGACAAAGCTTTTGGACCTGTGCTGAAGCATATATGGGATTCTTTTTAGTAAAGCCATCGCCAAAAAAAATAAGCAGCTCTCGCTGCTTTCTTTGACCACGCAACATGCTGACGCCGCCGATGGGCCCAATTAAGCAACAGGGATCTCAGAACCCTCGACCTGCGGGTTGTGGGCAATTCGGCCAATGGGACTAAGCCCCTTTTTTCATTTTTTTGGATTCTTCGACAATCATGCGTAGAGCCGCGAGAGCATCGGGGTCTAACAGATTCTCTTTGTACTGATTCAACATATAGATGGCTTTACCGGCATCGGCGTCTGGATAATCAGGATTCTTAATGGCAAAATAGCAGAATTCGTCAGCCACATTGACGATGCGAGCCATGGGACTGATGCGGCTTGATTTTAAGCGGCGCGGATATCCCTGACCGATGTGGTTTTCATGGTGCTCGTGGGCAATGGCTAAAACCTCACTGGGTACCGCCTTAAGAGAAGAGAGCACTTCTCGCCCGCGCTCCGGGTGCGTCTCCAAGAGTTCTTTTTCAGCGAAAGTTAAGTTGGACTTTGGCTTTTCTATAAGCTCAGGATCAAAATCTTTTTTGCCAATGTCGTGCATAAGAGCTCCAAAGCTCAATTTAAAGAGATTAGTGCCCGAGCTCCAACCCATTTTTTGAGCGATCATAACCGAGTAAATACTCACCCCAAGGCTGTGGGCATACAGGCTGTTGTTATGATCGTTGAGCACCTGTAGCAAATCAAAGGTATCGTCCTGTTGCATAAGGGTTGCGATGCTGTTGCAGAGATACTCTTTGGCATTGTCGAAGGTCTCTTGATTGATGCCGTTTACGAAAGCGTTCTCCAAAATAAGTTCGCCCGTCTTGGCTAAGAATTTTTGCTTCTTGATCAATTCGATATTACTGGCTGAAGTCACTGCTTTACTCAGCCTCATGTTAAGAGCTAAAATGTCACGGAAATCGTCTTTTTTGACGTAAAGAAATTGAATTCCTTTGTCCATAAATCGGTGAAACTGAATTTCATTGAGCTTGTCTCCTCGCTTGGCAATTCTCACAAACTTTTCAGAGGAAAGTTGCACGTAGATGTCCAATACCAGATTGGGCTGATTGTGCATGTCGGAGAGTAGGATTTTGCAGTATTCTCGTGTGTGAGGCTTAAAGTTTTGCTTGAGGTCCTCGACCTTGTCGCGCTCGTCAGACTCCGGCTCTTTTATACCGAGAGCCACCAGTATCGCCTCGGTGAGTTCGGATTCATCGAGAGGTTTAATAAGGCACTCGGCCAAGTGTAGATCAGACAGATCTTGTGTTTCAAAAATATGGGCAAAGCCTGTTATCATTACACAGGGCAAGGGCATAAAGCGTCGATAGGAAGTATCGAAAATACGACGGACCCAGCGAATCAACTCAATACCCGACTCATTGGGCAGATGCATTTCTGTCACCAGCAGATCGAAGTCTTCTTGCTTGATTTTTTTCTTGGCTGTGTCAGTGTCCGCGCAGGTAAAAACTTGAAAGCCTTGCTGCCGCAAGTGCTCAACCATGCGCTTACGAACCGTTGGATCGTTGTCGACCAAAATGACGCGAGTGTCCTGAACTTGAGGATATTTTTCTACCAATGAATTCATATTTTAAAGTCCCATATCTTCTTTCCCTTATCGGAAAATCACCGAAAAACACAAATTTCAGTTTTGCCAAAAGCCACACCTATGTTTCGACCCAGCAAACTTTGGTTCAACAAAAAGGTAACAATGGAGTAGCCTCGCCCCCGCATTTGGCCGCTGTCGCTTTCATCAAGCACTTGCTAATGTCTCAGCTTGGGACGCTAAAAAAAATCATGATCTACAGTGAATCATTTTGCTCCAGACAAAAGTCTAGGCATTGTAAATGGTTACAAAATTCGACCCATATTGAGTCGCTTGAAATCCCAAAAAATCGTTCTAAATCACTAGTTCCACTTAAGGAATCCCCCTATCCGCCGATAAGTTTGTGTGCACGTTTCAAGGTTGTTTATCATTCTAATCACCGCAGCGCTGTGGTCCCCTGCTGGACAAGCAGCCCCGGCGAAGTTTACCTATCAAGGTCAAATCATCAAGCCGACGGGACAAGCTCTTGAGGGCAATAACGTTACGTTCACCATCGAAGTTCTCTCTCCCGGCGTCGAAGAGTGCTTACTCTATGAAGAATCCCACGTTCTTAATATGACTAACTCCAACGGCGTTTTTGCGCTGACGGTTGGTGAAGGCTCACGAAGTGGTGCCGACTATGAAGACTTGGGCCCCAACGATCTCGCTAAAGCATTGAGCAACAGCACCGGAGTCATTACACCCACAACCTGTGCTTCGGTTGGCAGTTACACTCCCACGGCTGATCATGGTCGAAAGCTTCGTGTCACATTTGATGACGGGACCGGCCCGCAAACCTTAACGGAAAATCACAATATTGTGAGTGTTCCCTATGCCTCCAACGCTGCGAGTATCGGTGGTTTGACACCGTCTGATCTGCTGAATATCAACACGACGGGCTCCTATGTATTGACCCAAGCCAATTTACAAAACGTTTTTGATGGAGCCAACCACACTGAGCTTTTAGCATTGATTGCTGGGAGCAGTTCACAGTACTTACAAAGTAGCCCTAGCGGTGACTTTTCAATGAACTCAAATAAAATCACGAACGTGGCCACTCCGACGGCAGCAAACGACGCCGCTAACAAAAATTATGTAGACAACTCCATTGGTGGAGCCGCCGCCGATAACACCACCATTACGGGGCTTGCTGCCGGCCAATCCGGGCATGTGATGTACTGGGACGGAACCCAGTGGACGGCCGGAGCTCCAGCAGGAGATTCAACAAAGTTGGCACTGGCTGGCGGAACTATGAGTGGTGCTATCAACATGGGTAACCAGAATATTACCAATGCCAATGACATTGCTGCCGGTAATGACGTAACCATCGGCCGTGATTTGACGGTAACCCGAAACGCTGACGTGACCGGCAATGTCGCGGTGACTGGCACCATAAGTGCGAACGGTGTTTCCACCACTGGTACTCTTGGTATTTACAACGCTGACAATTCCTACATGGGCTTTCAAACTCCCCCAGGCAGTGCCGACTTAATATGGACCTTACCGGCTGCTGATGGCTCCGCCAATCAAGTACTTACCACCGATGGGTCTGGTCAACTGGTTTGGGCCAACGACAACGCGCCTGTCGCCAGTGTCTTTGGTCGCACGGGACCGGTAACTGCAGACACCAGTGACTACGATGCGATACAAATCGACAACACCGCGGCAGGTAATATTGCCGCCACAAACGTACAAGCCGCAATCAATGAACTCGATGCCGACAAGGTGGCAAAAGCCGGAGACCTAATGACTGGCGCGCTGACTATGAACGCCACAAATGAAGTCCGTTTCGCTGATTCTGACAACTCTCACTACGTCGGCTTTAAAGCGCCAAATGCCATCTCCGCAGGAGCGTCCTTCGTCTGGGAGCTCCCCACTGACGATGGAACATCAGGACAGGTGCTACAAACGAACGGTAGCGGCGTGCTCAGCTGGTCGACTCTTGCAGCCGTTGGTGAAACCAATACGGCCGCCAACGTGGGCTCTGGCGCGGGCCAAATCTTTAGAGACAAAACTTCGACCACAATCAATCTTAAAACAATAAACGCTGGTAGCACGAAACTCTCGGTGACCAATAACGCCGATGACATCACTCTAAACGTCGTTGATGCGAACATCGATCACGATGCTCTTAATAACTTTGCTGCCAATGAACATGTGGATCACTCCAGCGTTAGTATCGCAACGGCTGCTGACAGTGGCTTGAGTGGTGGAGGAGATCTAACTTCCACAAGAAACCTCGCACTTGATATCACAGGGACAACGGACCTCGGCGCCGCCGTAGACAATGCTGATAGTCTGATTATATACGACGCTAGCGGCACCGCTCTACGAGAAGCCACAAGAGCTGAACTTGTTCTCTCAGAAACTGAAGTCGACAATTATGTGAGTGACAACAACTTCATTGAACAGAACGGAAATTCTTTTACCAGTGCCATGACGATTGGAACCAATGATAACAATATCCTCAATTTTAAAACTAACAATTCGATCGGCATGACTCTCGACACATCTGGCCTCCTAGGCGTTGGAACAACGACTCCGGCTTCACAATTGCATGTCTCAGGTGGCAACCTTCAGGTGGGCGAAGCCAGCATGACTAGTGGCAACCCTACATTCTCTCTTTTTGGTTATGACAGCGGAGCGACAGCCTCTCAGTATGGTCGCTTGAGTGTCGACACGGCAGGAAACTTCTCTATCGTCGCCAGCGACAACTATCTCATTCTGGATTCGGCGGCCTATGTTCAAACTCAAAAGCCCATCAATATGATTTCTCACACTCTGATGTTCAGTGGCAACCACGTTCTCAATAGTGCGGACGCAGGAGCCACCTTGATCCTTGGCGATGGTGGTGGAACAACAGGAATACGAATTGGGAACGGTGCGACCACACAAACAACCATTCCCTCAGGAAATGTTGGAATCGGTACAACGACCCCAGCAGGTGCGCTTGAGATTGGCAGCGGGCAAATACTTTTGCCGGACGGAACTTCTGGAGCACCTTCAGTCGCATTTAGCTCAGACACCGATACAGGACTGTTTAGAAATGCTGCAAACAATCTCTCAATTTCAGCCGGAGGATCGGCCCAACTTCTTGTTGGCACATCTGGCAACACACTTTACGGAACGACCCGAATAGGCGCGGCAGACACATCTCTATACCGGCAGGCTGCAGGCTCCATTCGCACAGGCGGAGACCTTACAGTCGATGGCAGTTTAGGCATTGGAACCACTGCACCGAGTGGAAAATTAGATGTTGATGGTGATGTTCGGATGCTTGGAGCTACCTCTGGGTATGCCGGGTTTCAAGCGCCGGCAGTGGGACCGAATGTCATATGGACCCTGCCAACTGCCGATGGATCTAACGGTCAGGTTCTCGAAACTAATGGCTCAGGCGTTTTGCAGTGGCGCACCTTATCCGCTGTAGGCGAGACCAATGACGGTGCCAATGTAGGCGCTGGAGCTGGGCAGATTTACAGAGATAAAACAGGTACAACGATTAACCTCAAGACCATCGCCGCAGGCAGTACCCGCCTTTCCGTCACCAACAATGCCAATGATGTGACTTTGGATGTGACTGAGGCAAACATAGACCACGATAGCTTAAGTGGCTTCGTGGCCAATGAACACGTCGACCACTCTAGCGTGAACATCACGACTGCCGCCGATAGTGGTTTGAGTGGTGGTGGCGATCTTACCTCTACAAGAAACTTATCAGTTAATATACCAGGGACCACTGATCTGGGGACCGCGGCCGACGGCGCCGACACTCTTCTAATCTACGATGCTACGGCAACGGTGCTGCGAGAGGTGACTAGAACGCAGCTAGTTTTAAGCGAAACCGAAGTTGATGATTTTGTCGCGGACAACGGCTACGCCTTCGATGCCGATAAGGTAAACCGCGCCGGTGACACTATGACCGGTAATCTTAATATAGACAATGCACAGGAAATGCAGTTTTCCGAGGCCGATGGTAGCGGCGCCAACTATGTAGGCTTCAAAGCCCCAGCAACACTTGCCGGTAATCAAATTTGGACTCTACCAGTGGCTGATGGCTCGTCAGGACATTTGTTGAGCACAGATGGCTCTGGAGTCCTATCGTGGGTGGCCGCCCCAAGCGGACTACCCGCTGGGATGGGCTCTCAGGCCAATCCTTCGATCAACTTTTCAACGTCCACAAGCACGGGTCTATACAACGATGGGCCGAACAGTATCGGCTTTTCAACCGCCGGGTCACGAAAGTGGTCTTTGGGATCTGCTGGTCGATGGGACTCAGGAGTCACTGGCGTGGCAACAATCCAAAGAACGACCACTGAAACATCACCCACCTTTGCTTTCACCGGAGATGAAAACACCGGTCTCTATCGGCCTGCAGCCGACCAACTTGGGCTTGTCACAAACGCGACGGAAAAACTTCGAATCGATGCGTCTGGTAACGTAGGTGTCGGGACAACAACTCCAAACGAAAAACTAACTCTTGAAGGAGGAATGTCATTTAAAGAAATGACTGCGCCGACAACTGATGTAGCAACTTATCATAAACTCTACGTGGATAGTGCTGATAATGATTTGAAGTTTCGTGATGAATCAGGAACTGTGACGAATCTTCTGGCTAGTGGTGGAGATATCCTTTCGGATGGATCTGTTGATATGACGGCGAACCTTAAAACACCAGGCATTGAATCTCCGTCGAGCTCTACCCAGTTTCTATCTTTCAATGGTTCCAGCGTAACTCTTCAACAAGGTGCCGGAGACAATATTGTTTTGACCAGCACCGGAACATACATTGGTGCCGGTAGCGGAGCGTATTTTAATCATGGCAACTCAGCGGTAGCTCCAGTGGTGGCTAGCTTCGCCCAACGAAACACCGGTCTGTTCTTCCCCGCAGCGGACGAGATTGGTTTATCAAGTGACGGAACAGAGACAGTCCGGATTGACTCCTCTGGAAACATGGGTATCGGAACTAATAGTCCAGCACGTCTGCTTCATGTTGACGGGCCAATGCGGATGACAGCTTCGGCGCTTCCGAGCTCTCCGATAGCAGGAGATATGGCGATCGACAGCGGTGATTCTAACAAGCTAAAGTTTTACAACGGATCTAGTTGGGTTGACACATCAGGCGGTGGTGGTACCGGAGACTTTTTAAGAGACGGATCTCTAGCTATGACGGGCAATTTAGATATCGGCGCCAACAAAATTACAAATGGCGGCGCAGGCAGCGGCATTGAACTTACATCGTCTGGTATTCCTGCTTTACCAGGTGGCGTACTTTACATGAATCAAGGTATTTCGGACTTAAATAATGCTGTACGATTATCAGGGAGTCAGAGCCAAGGTGTCGTTCAATTCAGTCGCTGTAGCAGTGCAACCTGTGGTAGTTATTCCCCTTCTTTTCGTTTTGACATGCTTAACCGTTCGATTTCAATTGGCGGCTACGCCAATCCACAATACGATCTTGAACTATTTGGAAACGCAACCATAGGTCCAAGGTCGACCGGATCCACGGCTAATACCCTCACCCTCGCTGCTGGCGACACAGCGGGTGGTGTAGCAGATCGCCCTGGTGGAACCCTATATCTAAAAGGAGGTGAATCTAATGGAACTGGAACCTCAGAGGTTCATATCCAGACAGCAAGTGCAGGATCCACTGGTACTACCATGAATAGTTCAACCACAAAGGTTGTAATCAAAGGGTCCGGAAATGTTGGTATTGGATCGACGGCTCCGGAGGCAAAGCTCGATGTGCAAGGTCAGATTCGATCGAAGTCACACTCGCAAAGTACCGCCGCTATCGATTGGGACAACGGTAACGCTATCACCACCTCATTCAACTGTGGCTCGAACATCACTTTTGCCAATATGTTGGATGGCGCCTCGTACACACTGGTCGTGACCGGGACAGGAACCAGTCAATGTAATTTCAGTACAACAGTGACAGGCAATGACGCCGCGACTGTCTCCTACCGCTTTAAGCCCGCCAATGGAACTCGAACTGCCAGCAGCCACACAGTCTATTCACTTCTAAGGGTTGGGAGCACAGTTTATGTTTCATGGATTTCTGACTTTTAGAAAGCTCCTTTTTCTAATGATTATTTTATCATCTTTTCTGTTTGGCTTTCGTAGTAACATCGCTTTTTGGAACCAAGAAGACCAATTTGCCAACTGCCCAGGGGGCTCGGTATTTTCTGCAGCCTTCGTTGATTCCATAAACAATCGCGGACAGGGTTGGCGTTACTCAAATTCTGTGACCATCACGGGGCTCACAGGAGGCAGTCAAACCTTGAGAGTTTACAAGGTTCCAGCAGGTGCCAACACCGGAGTGAGAGTCAACGGCAGTCACACATCAGGGACTTACAACGGAAGTAACTGGGTGGCCGAAGTCACAGTAACCAACGGTGATGTTATCCAGTTGGCTGGTGTTACCAATGTCGCCGGGGGCACCAGTGTTGAGGTTGAAGCGGATATTTGTGGCAGTCAATATTCCTGGACCGCCAGTACGAAAGATTACGGAGCTAACAACTGTACAAATTTAACGAGCCCAAGAACCTGCACCGGCAGTATCATTCAATCTTTTTTTGGCGGGGGGCCAAACCACCACCTTATAGGTGGCTGTATTGACTGGGCCCAGGAATATGGCACCGGGGCTCGCTGTGTAGAGAGGATTGGAGACGATTGCTTTGTTTATGATGGTGCACGTGCGACGGCTTCTTCTTCGGCAAGTGACTGTGGCTCCTAAACAATTATCATTGCGAACGCTCTAGCCTTCAACACCACTCAGGCTGATCACCTGGTTAGTGGAGACCGGTCACGATTCATCTTAAAAGCCATTGGTAAATGACACCACTGGAGCTTGTCACTGTGATTTCATATATTTAGAAAATTATTTCACGCTTGCCTTGGCGCCTTATTTTGCCTAGTTTATTCGCTTTCACCAAATGAGAGGGAGTGCGATCTATGGCCATCAAACAACTGACCGAACAGCAAATTCGCGAGTGGACACTGGAGCAAAAAGATCAGTGGTGGTTGGATAATGTCTATCGCGGCAATATGCGCCAGCTTACGGTTCGCTCCGCAGTCACCGGTGCTTTTCTCGGAAGTATTTTGAGTGTGACCAACCTTTATATCGGTATCAAAACCGGCTGGACCCTCGGAGTCGGCATAACTTCGGTTATCTTGTCCTTCGCCATTTTTAAAATTTTATCGAACTTCAAGATTGGTGATGAAATGACGGTCCTTGAGAACAATGCCATGCAATCAGTGGCAACAAGTGCCGGTTATATGACAGCACCCCTGATCGCCTCACTGCCCGCCTATATGATGGTCACTGGCCGAGTCATTCCGCAATGGCAAGCCTATTGTTGGATCGTGGTTCTCGGTCTGATGGGTATGCTGTTCGCGTTCCCGTTAAAAAAACGTTACATCAATGATGAACAACTGCCCTTTCCAGAAGGCTATGCCGCCGGTGTCGTGCTCGACAACTTGCATGAGTCCGATGGCAAAGACGGTCTTTTAAAAGCCAAGCTTCTTGGCGGAGGCGCCTTTGCCGCAGCTTTTATCGAGTTTTTGCGGTCCGAAGCCGTACTAGCAAAAATGGGTTTGAAGTTCTTAGCATTGCCCTCGCACTGGGACTCATTGGTTTACAAATTCTATACACCGAAAATTGGTGGTATTGCTTTTAAGGATCTCACTATTGGCATCGACAGCTCCATCGTAATGATGGGCACTGGTATGCTGATGTCCATCAGCGCGACGTCATCAATGCTGTTGGGCGCTGTTCTCAACTACTTTGTCTTAGCACCCATCATGATTAACAAAGGGATCATCATCGGCACGGGCTTTAAGAGTATCACTATGTGGGCTCTCTGGGGGGGCGCTGCTATGATGACCACATCATCGATCTATTCGTTTTTAGCGTCGGGCAATACTTTTTCCAGTATCACGGAGTTGTTCAAAAAGAATCGTGTGAGAAAAGAAAAGAAACGCGACATCTTAGAGCATATCGAATTACCAAAAAAATACTCCTACATCTTGGTCCCCATTCTCACCATTTTGATTATGATTATGGGTAAAGCCTTTTTCGATATCGACTACGTACTGTCTCTTTTGGCTGTCCCCTTGGTTTTTGTTTTCTGTATCATGGCCGTGAAGTCCACAGGTGTTACCGCCATCACACCCGGGAGTGCTCTGGGTAAGATGACTCAAGTGACCTACGCGGTTCTCGCCCCAGGAAATATGGGGACCAATTTGATCACGGCTGGCATCACCAGTGAAGTCTGTTTGAGTGCTTCAAACCTACTGATGGATATCAAACCCGCTTATATGCTCGGCGGAAAGCCGCGACACCAGGCCATCGGCCATGCCATCGGTATTTTTTGCGGAAGCCTTGTGGCTATCCCAGTGTTCTACATGTTGTTTGACGGTGACATCTCTAAATTTTCGACAGAGCAGTTCCCCATGCCGGGAGCCACTGTCTGGAAGGCCGTCGCCGAGGTGCTATCCAAAGGGTTGGGAGCATTACACCCCACCGCTCAGGTGGCGGTCTTGATTGGTGGCGCCATGGGTATCGTGTTTGAAGTCCTAGCAAAGCGCACGAAGGGTCGCTTCCCTCTCTCGCCCATTGCATTTGGTATCGCCTTTGTCCTACCCTTCAACACTTCTTTAGAGTTCTTCATCGGATCTGCCATTTTTTGGTTGATGTCTCGCAAGCCTGAAGAAAAGCGTTCGGCTCGTTTTTCGACAATTCTTGAAAACAAAGAAACCATTGGAGCAGGAATTATCGCCGGTGGATCGATTGTGGGTATCGCGCTTCTGATCGCCGAAACCTCCATGTGATTTGAGATGCAATCCGTTCGACAGCTCAAGGCATCCCAGCCAGGATGCCTTAACTTTTTGTTAGCGGAAAAAAAAGGCTTCGGCTAATTCTTTTGAAAGACTAGTAAACGGTTATTGGCCGGCATTTCATGGTCTTGCACCAACGAAATCTGCCGGTCTTTTAGCTCGGACTGAACTTTCTCAAAGTCACGCAAGCCCCCGCCCGGAAAACTCTCGAGAATCCAGTCATTAAATTTTTTATTGCTCTCTGTGGTGAAGTCGCCGTTGTAGTTGAAGGCGCCATAAATGAACACCAACGCCTTCGGTGATAGCGCTTTAAGATCATCAAAAAACTTTAAACAAAGATCCCACGAGACGATGTGAAGAGTATTGGATGTGAACACACCGTCAAAAGGGCCGTCCGGCAAACCGTTGCCCATGCCATACTCTACGGGGCCGGTCACATTGGCTCTCGGAAAGTCTTTTAACCACAGTGAAATGCCCTCGTGACGATCAGTCAGGTCGGCTAGCGTCCACTTGAGATGCATAAAGTGAGGAGCCATGTAAATGGCATGTTGCCCAGTGCCCGCACCAACTTCAAGGAGGGCCTGACATCCCGGTAGATATTCTTTTAAGACCTGCAAAATAGGTTCACTGTTTTTATCACATGACAGGGCGTAGGGTTTTTCCGGCAACACGAGCAATCTCCTTGAAAGTCTCTTTATATTGCAAAAGTCATGGTCGGGCGCAACCCCAAAACTGCGGCTTGCACCGCCCGAGCAGGAGCTTCTACTAAAGAATGAGCTGTCGCTTAACGGCAGGTCTCTATGAGAGCTCCGATAGCTTTGCTAGAACCCGCCAAAGAATATGGAACGGACCGGGTCACCCCTTGCTTCGTCAAAAAGTCGACCTGAAACACAGCTCCCGTCCGTAGATTGCGAATGACTTTTAGGTAGTCTCTCATACGAGCGGCTACGATACTTTTATTACCCGTCTCTGTTTGTAGAAGAGTCATGCTGTACACTGATTCGTCTTCGTCATCGGCCAGTCCTTGAGCCTCGTAGTGGGCCTGTGCAGGGGTCTGTTCCGGAAAGGCAATAACTATTGGACTGGTGAAATCACCATCTACCGTTTCGAGCTTGATCACCTGAAGCTTCCAAGCTTCGCTCCCCATTGCGGTTGCAACCTCCGCCAATGTTTCTGCCACACAGCCCTTTTTGTTAAGTACCGTGATGACTCCGCTCTTTGTGTCCCAATCTCCCGATTCTAAAACGAGCTCGGCGGTCGCGCTGTGAGACGCCAAAACAACTAAAAATAGAACAAACAATTTCATTCCTTCTCCTAAAAATCACTATTGCCAGCCTCCCTTCTAAAATACCACAGGGTCGTTGAGATCGGCAAAGTGCCCTAGCCTAAGGTAAGCCCATAGAATTATGGTTATTTCATAGATGAAAAGATCGACTCGAGGTGTTGACTTGGGGGGCGATTTCTTCAATAACGGGCCATGGCCACGACAGAGTTAACAAAAGATAATTTTCGCGAAATTTATGAAAACAACGACATTGTGATCGTGGATTTTTGGGCGTCTTGGTGCGGCCCCTGCATGAGCTTTATGCCCACCTACGAGAAAGTGTCGGAGGATTACCCCGACATCGTCTTCGGAAAAGTAGACACGGAGCTAGAACAAGAACTAGCCGCCCATTTCTCCATCCGCAGCATTCCCACCTTGATGGTGATTCGTGAAACCTACGAGCTGTTTTTTCAACCCGGCGCTTTGGGCGAAGACCAATTGCGTGAACTGATCACGAAGGTCAAAGAGCTGGATATGGACGAGGTTAAAAAGAAGCTCGACGCTGAAGATAAGCAGCAAGATTCCTAGCCGCGACCATGTTCCTTTAAAAAACCAGACAATGAGGCCCTAGGTTCTCTATTGATAAGACAGCATTTGGCCCGTTGTTGTTTGTAACTTCGCAGCGGCAATAAGCTGAGGGGCACCTCTAATTCAAAACGATATGGACGAATTTAAGGTATCGCAACTCCCGACAGAAGTGGGGGAAGGGGTGATCCATGCCCTGCCCCGAAATTCGCAAGATCTTTCCGGTGCGACGGGCTTGGGATAAGGCCTCGTCAGCGATATTTAAAAAGTCTTCGGAGGAAATATGGCTGGAACAACTCGAGAGAATCAAATGTTTCCCCTTACCGACCAATCGCGCCGATTGAGCAAAAAGGTCCGTGTAACTTTTGACCGCCTGGGGCTTGGTCTTTTCAGAATGGGACATGGAGGGGGGATCCACCATCACGATGTCCCACTTTTCCTGGGCTTTTTCCACAAAATCGAACACATCCACGGCCTGGCTGCGATGTTGACTCTTTGGCAAGCCGTTGGCTATCCACGATTGATCAGCCAGCTCCAAAGCCGGCGCGGAAAGATCCACACTGGTCACTTCTCGAGCGTCCCCCAGTCCGGCGTATATCGAAAAACCACCGGTGTAGCTAAATAGGTTCAGCACCTTTTGGTCGCGAGCTATAGTTTTTAAATATTGACGATTGTCTCTTTGATCCAAAAAGAAACCCGTTTTTTGACCGTCCACGATATTCACATGAAAAACGGCGCCGTTTTCTTTGATCGTTACCACATCTTGTTGCAACGGAGCTCCCCAAGTGCGAGCTTCCCGAGATTCTGAACGACGGGGCTTTTGGTACACGGTTTCTATGGACTCTTTGGAGAGAAGCCAACCGGCGACGAACTCCTGGTCCCAAAAGTCAAAGCAATGGGGACCATCAAATTGCAGAACCGCCACCGAGTCATAAACATCGCAAACCATGCCGGGCAAGCCATCGCCCTCTCCATTGAAAAGCCGGTAAGCGCTGGTGTCTTTACCGCGCAAAGAGGCCCTTAAAAGCCAAGCCGCCCCCATGATCTTTTCGAAATAACCACGCCCAGGTGGCTTTTTATCAATGGAGATCACCCGCAAAGCCAATGGGCCTTCCGGAGAATAGATGCCCCAACCCACCGTTTGTCGTTTTTTATCAACAATTTCACAGAGGCTGGCGCCAGTCTGGTGAGCGGGCTCAGCTATGGCCTCGCGGTACACCCAAGGATGGCCTCTTAAAATATTTTTGCGCAAGTCGCGCGTCAATTGAACTTTAAGCACCCCGCACTTATACTGGTCCTATGAAAGAAAACAAAGCCATTTTGTTTTTCGATGGCCATTGTAACCTTTGCAATAGCGTGATCGATCTTGTGGTCCGACGAGACAAAGACCGTCAGATTCTCGTGGCTTCGTTGCAAGGAGAAGCCGCCCGGCAAAAGCTGCCACAGGAGACCCGTGAAAAAATGAGCTCTGTGGTGCTCTTTGAGCCCCCCGGAAAGTTATCTTACAAATCTGCTGCCGTTTTCAGAATAGCTAGAATATTGCGAGGACGCTTTCTCCTGCTCCTCCCTTTTTGGATCCTTCCCCGCTTTTTTACCGACTGGATCTATGATTTGGTCGCCCACAACCGATACCGCCTGTTTGGACAGCGAAACACCTGCCGGATCCCCACAGAGGATGAAAAGAGCCATTTCTTAGAATAGTCCGCTGAGCGCTCCTGCAGCCCTCCAGGAAAGCGCCCAATCCCAAACAAAAAGTGGACAAATGTACCTAACCCGACTACTTTATGGACTTTAAAATTCCCACCGAAAAACAGGATTTCACAATGTCCATACCCATTCGTAATATCGCTATTATCGCTCACGTTGATCACGGTAAAACCACCCTGGTTGATGGCTTACTTAAACAAAGCGGAACCTTTCGTGAAAATGCTGAGGTAGACGAACGCTTTATGGATAGCATGGATCTTGAAAAAGAACGTGGAATTACAATTGCCGCCAAGAATGCGTCTTTCAACTACAAAGACATCAAGGTGAATATTGTTGATACTCCTGGGCATAGTGATTTCGGTGGAGAAGTGGAGCGTATCCTCGACATGGTCGATGGTGCTATTCTTTTGGTGGATGCCAGTGAAGGTCCTCTACCCCAAACTCGCTTCGTTTTAGAAAAGGCTTTGAAGAAAGACATCAAAATCATTGTCTGCATCAACAAGATCGATCGCCCCGACGCCCGCATTGACGAAGTTCACAACGAAATTTTCGACCTCTTCATCGATCTTGATGCAACTGAGGAACAAGCCGACTTTGACACCATATACGCTATTGGTAAAGACGGCATTGCCACCACCAACCCGAACGAAATGACAAAGGACCTGACCGTACTTTTTGATTGGATTATCGAAAAAATACCGGAACCTGTAGTGGACACCGATGGCCCCTTACAATTGCTTGTCGCCAATATCGATTACGACGATTACGTTGGTCGGTTGGCGATTGGACGCATCCGTTCGGGCTCGATCAAAGTGGGTCAAGAGATTCTGGTTTGCCAAGAAAAAGGCGACAAAAAAATCAAGGTCAGCACTCTTTTTAAATATACCGACAGTCAAAAAATGAAAACCGATGAACTTCATGCCGGTGACATCGCCATCGTTGCTGGGTTTGACGAGATTTTTATTGGCGACACTTTAACAGAAGTTAATAATCCAAAACCCATGGAACGCATTAAAGTCGACGAGCCCACTGTGGCCGTTGTGGTATCTGTCAACGACAGTCCGTTTGCGGGAACCGAAGGCAAACAAGTGACCAGTCGTAAGATCAAAGAGCGACTGGCGAAAGAGCTTTTGTACAACGTCGCCATTCGGGTCGAAGACACAGACTCTCCTGAAAGTTTCAAAGTTTTGGGCCGAGGTGAACTACAACTTTCGGTTCTCTTTGAGCAAATGCGACGAGAGGGCTTTGAACTCCTAGTGAGTAAACCTCAAGTTTTAATGATTAAAGAAGACGGCGTTCTCAAAGAGCCCATGGAAATGGCTGTGATCGATGTGGAGCAAGACTACGTTGGTGCGGTCACCCAAAAAATGGGAGAACGCAAAGGCGTACTACTGAATATCAACAACAAAGGTTCGAACCGCACCCGTGTTGAGTTTCGCATTCCGGCTCGTGGGCTTATCGGTTACCGTTCTGAATTTTTAACAGACACTCGTGGAACAGGCCTACTGAACACCTACTTTGATGGCTACGACGACTACCGTGGCGAAATCGAAGGACGTCGCAGTGGTGCCATCATCTCTGATCGAAAAGGCGCTGCCACGGCCTACTCTATTAACAATTTAGAAGACCGCGGTAGCATGTTCATCAAACCCGGCACTCAGGTTTATGAAGGCATGATCATCGGACAAGCCAACAAGTCCACCGATCTCAACGTCAACATTGTCAGAGAGAAAAAGCTCACCAACGTGCGTGCCTCAGGAACGGACGAGGGGATCAAGCTGACTCCTCCCATCAAAATCACTTTGGAGTCGGCCCTTGAGTGGGTGAAAGACAATGAACTCATTGAGGTCACGCCAGAGAACATTCGCCTGCGTTGCCGAATTCTCGACCCCAACAAGCGTAAGGTGAAAAAAGACTAAGGGTGGTCGCAACCACTCTCTTTTTTGAGATACGAATCGTTGATCCTTATCTTCGTTTGTCTTTATTTACTGATCCAGCTTTTTATCGCTCTTGCGGTCTCGAGGACCATAAAGTCTGAGAGCGACTTTTTCTTAGCCGGCAAAAAACTGCCCACCTGGTTGCTATCCTTTTCTCTGTTCGCCTCTTGGTTTGGCGCCGAAACCACCATTGGCACTTCGGGTGCGGTTTTTAGCGAAGGACTTGCTGGCAGTCGAGCCGATCCCTTTGGCTACTCGTTGTGTTTGTTTTTACTGGGCCTGTTGCTCACCACAAAACTTTGGGAAGGTGGTTACACCACCCTTGCCGACTTCTTTAGGGAACGCTTTGATTACCGTATTGAAAAATTAGCTATTTTGATTATTGTGCCCTCCACCCTTCTTTGGGGAGCGGCCCAAATGCGGGCTTTTGGGCAAGTGGTCACCAGCATGACCGATTGGAATCTCAACCAAACACTATGGATTGCTTTCGCTTTTGTGACTCTCTACACCCTTCTGGGTGGCTTGCTCGGCGATATTATTACCGACCTCATTCAGGGAATCATGATTGCCTTAGGCCTAGTGACATTAATGTATTTCGTTTTGAAAGCCGACATTGATTTTGTTGCATGGTGGGAAAAGCTCCCAGCGGAAAGACTCAGTTTTCAAAAATCGGATGAGTCCTTGTGGCAACGAATGGATCGTTGGTGCATTCCGATCTTAGGGTCTTTAGTGACTCAAGAGCTGATCTCCCGAGTGCTATCTGCCAAGTCAAAAAGTGTGGCCCGCAACTCGGCCTATATCTCCGGCGTGATATATCTAGTGTTCGGCAGCATCCCGGTGCTTCTTGGACTCATGGGACCTGAACTCATGGGAAGCTTGAACCATAATGAAGACTTCATTATCACCTTAGCTCAAAAATACCTACCCAGCTTTGCTTTCGTGATCTTTGCCGGCGCCCTGATCTCTGCCATTCTCGCCACTATTGACAGTATTTTGCTAAGTGCATCGGCGTTGGTATCACACAATATTTTAGTCCCCCTCTTTAAATTCAAGACCGAGAAACAAAAAATAATTTCAGCTCGGGTTATGATCGTGCTGTCGGCCCTTGTCTGTGTGGTGATCGCCTTTTCTTCGGATTCGATCTACCAATTGGTGGAGGTGGCCTCGTCGTTTGGGACGGCCGGTATCCTTGTTGCCACCCTGTGTGGATTGCATTTTAAAACGGGGGGCTCAGTTTCGGCTCTGCTAGCTCTGATCGCAGGGATCATTGTGCTGCCCATCGCAGAGTTCGGCTTTGGATGGCCCGCCCCCTTTATGATCACCCTTGCCACTAGCTTTGGATGTTATCTCTTGGGAATCGCCATCTCGTCACTCCGAGTGACTAACGCATAGCAGGCCCCCTTGTGCCCCGAGAGACCCTACTGATAGCTTATTGAGGCAATCAAAGAGGAGGGGCTAATGGACACAGCAACAATTGACCCGGGCATTGAGTTTTCAAAAAAAGCACACGTGAGCTCATTGGATGAATACAAAAAAATATACAAAGCCTCTGTAGAAAACCCGCAAGAGTTCTGGTCAAAAATAGCTCGAGAGAACTTTTATTGGGAGAAAGACTTCACCCAAGTTCTCGATTACAACTACGACCGCAATAAAGGTCCCATTAAAATCGAATGGTTCAAAGACGGAAAGACCAATATCACTTACAACTGCTTGGATCGGCATCTCGATAAACACTCCGACCGCGTGGCTCTGATCTTCGAAGGCAACGAGCCCAATGACACCTACAAGATGACTTACAAAGAACTGCATGAGCAAGTCTGTCAATTTGCTAACGTGCTGAAGTCTAGGGGTGTGAAGAAGGGTGATCGCGTGGCTCTTTACATGCCAATGATCAATGAACTGGTTATCGCCACCCTGGCTTGCGCTAGGATTGGAGCCGTACATTCGGTGGTGTTTGGTGGATTTTCTGCCGACTCGTTGGCTGATCGTATTTTAGATTCGAAGTGTGCCGTCTTGATCACGGCCGACGGATGTTTTCGTGGTAAGAAACTTATCCCTACAAAAGATATCAGTGACAAGGCCATGGAGATTTGTGCTGCCAAAGGTTTTTCGGTCACAACCTGTATTAGTGTCGACCGTCTCGGCGCCAACTACCCGCAAGATCTGCATATGAAAGACGGTCGCGATTTCAAATGGCACGATCTTATGGCCCAGGCCTCGACTGATTGTCCACCCGAGTGGATGAATGCCGAAGACCCACTTTTTATACTGTACACATCCGGCTCTACCGGCAAACCCAAGGGCGTTCTTCATACCACCGGCGGTTATATGGTCTACGCCGCCACCACCTTTAAGTACGTTTTTGATTATCGCCCAGAAGATATCTACTGGTGCACGGCTGATGTCGGGTGGATCACTGGTCATTCTTACATTACCTACGGCCCGCTGGCGAACTGCGCCACTCAAGTGATTTTTGAAGGCATACCCACCTATCCCGATGCGGGTCGCTTTTGGGATGTGGTTGATCGCCATAAAGTCAGCTTGTTTTATACGGCCCCCACTGCCATCCGCGCCATTGCGGCCAAAGGAAATTCCTTTGTGGAAAAATACGATCGAAGCTCGTTGCGGCTGTTAGGTTCCGTGGGCGAACCGATCAATCCTGAAGCCTGGCGCTGGTACTATGAAGTGGTCGGCGACAAACGCTGCCCCATCGTAGACACCTGGTGGCAGACTGAGACCGGTGGCATTTTACTCACTCCACTGCCAGGAGCGACCCCAATGAAACCGGGTTCGGCGACTTTTCCGTTTTTTGGCGGGCAACCTGTGGTGCTCGATCCACAACAGGGGCACGAAATCGATGGTGAAACGGCGGGTGTGTTGGCTTTTAAATATCCTTGGCCGGGTCAAATGCGAACCGTTTACGGAGACCATGATCGTTTCGAAAAAACCTACTTTGACCAGTACAAGGGTTACTACTTCACCGGCGACGGATGTAAACGAGATGCTGACGGCTACCTTTGGGTTACCGGCCGGGTCGATGATGTTATCAATGTATCGGGACATCGTATTGGTACCGCCGAAGTTGAAAGTTCTCTGGTTGGACACGAGGCTGTGGCAGAGGCTGCGGTGGTTGGCGTTCCCCATGAAATTAAAGGACAAGGGATTTACGCTTACGTCACTCTCAACAATGGCTTTGAGTACAACGATGACCTCAAAAAGGTGCTGAACAATCATGTGCGTGATGAAATCGGAGCATTTTGCTCTTGCGAATTTGTGCATTGGGCTCCGGAGCTCCCGAAAACCCGCAGTGGTAAAATCATGCGCCGAATCTTACGAAAGATAGCCAACCATGAGGAAGACCAACTGGGCGATATCACGACCTTGGCGGACTCCTCCGTGGTCGAAAGGCTACTCAGTAATCGAGCCTAGCCCCCCTCATTTATTGGTCTCCCAGGGCCCTGGAATGTGCAACAGAGGCCCCTTTGACGCGATGTTCGAGATTGTCAGTTTCCCCGACCTCATCTAGCTTCCACTCTATGACTATAGGTTTTGTTGGTTTAGGAAAGTTGGGGCTCCCAGTGGCCGAAGTGATGGCAGAACACTACCAAGTGATTGGTTATGATGTGGAACGAAGATCCACCTCGAAGTTTCAGGTGGTCTCTGACCTCGGTGAATTGACGAAAAAAGCAGACATGATTTTTGTTGCGGTTCCCACACCTCACTCACCGGATTACGGTGGTGAAAAACCGATTAATCATTTGCCCAACCAAGATTTTGATTACACTGCAGTTATCGAAGTTTTGGAGCAAGTGAACGCACTGGTTACCAAAAAAGTCCCTCTCGTACTAATCTCAACAGTTTTGCCCGGAACCATTCGAGAACAGTTTCTTCCTAAATGCAGTAACCTACAATTTATTTACAACCCTTACTTAATTGCCATGGGCACTGTGAAGTCAGACTTTGTTAACCCTGAGATGGTTATCATCGGAACCGAAAAAGGCGAGCAGTCCCAAGAAGCTCAGATGCTCATCGACTTTTATCGACCGATGATGAACAACGATCCACGATACGTGGTGGGCACGTGGGATGAAGGTGAAGCCATTAAGATTTTCTATAACACTTTTATTTCTGCAAAGATTTCTTTGGTCAATATGATCCAAGATGTGGCTGAAAAATCAGGGAACATGGACGTGGACGTTGTCAGCAAGGCCCTTGCTGACAGTACCTACAGGATCACCTCGGCGGCCTACATGAAAGCGGGCATGGGTGACGGAGGTCCTTGTCACCCTCGTGATAATATTGCTTTACGTTTTTTATCTGAAAAGCTCGACCTCGGTTATGATCTTTTTGGCTCCATCATGCACTCTCGCGAAATCCAAGCCCAAAATATGGCAAAATCAGTGATTCAACACGGCAAACACATCTGCATTGTCGGCAAGGCCTACAAACCTCAAGTGAGTCTCACCGACGGCAGTTATAGCCTCTTGGTTGGACACTATTTAAAAGAGTTGGGTGCCGAGGTTTGTTATTACGACGAAAACACCAATGACAAAATACCAACAGACTTTCCAAAATCGAGAGTGTACCTCATCGGGTACTGGGATACCTGGACGCAAAACATTCCTATTGATGACAACAGTATAGTGATTGATCCTTGGAGACGCTGGAGCAACCCTAAAGATATCCATTGCAAGGTCGTTCATTATGGGAACACCCGTCAGTTCCAAAGCCCCTCTGTAAAAGAGCCTAACCTGCGCTTAGCTACAGACCACAGCCCCCCAGGACCATCATAAGACGTCTTTGCTAAAGCGTTTTTCGAGCCCTCTCGCACCTTTAAAAACCTTTCGAGATCCTGCAAAGACCGATTGGGCTCTCTACTGATGCTCTCTATCTGATTAAAAAGAGTGTTGATTTGCTCACCGAATTGTTTGGAAAACAAAAGGTTTCTGTTGTGCTCCAGGGTTGGAGTCATTTCGTCGAGCATCTGCCCCCACGCATCGTCGGAGAGATTACACAATCTTTCTACTTCTTTAAGCACTTTTCGAAATCGAAGGGCGTGAGACTTCTCATGGTCATAACTCTCATCGAACCATGGAGAGAAGGTTTTATAACCCAAGTCTCTCAAGGTCTCTAAGGCCCCAGTAAAGCCAACAAGCAAAAAAGGATGAAGGTTTGCAATCGGTTTAAAGCTTTTTTCGGTAAGAAAGACACTGTCCGGCTGATAAAGAGTTTCTGTGACAACAGTGAACCAGCTGTCCTCATAAGTCCAAGCGCTCATGCCCCTATTGTGCCACTCATCAAAAGCCTTTGGTGTGTCGAGATAGAGAGGGTCTAAGGTGAAGCTTTCGTGAAAGCGTAGAATCTTTGATTGCTCGGGATCAAAAGAGTCCACAAACTCTCTTGTCTGGTCACCACCCAAAAACTTTTTCAGGTAGCTAATATGCCCATGGGTATTTAGTTTTCTTCTGAAAAGCTCTTTTAAGAAAAACACCCGATGCTCTCGTCCACCCCCGTTAAGGCACAAAAACTTTTTAGTCGGCGTCTTTTCAGATTCAACATGAGCAACCAACTCTTTTTTCGCCAAAGCCGGGCGCTCTTTCACAAAGTTTAGATAGTGGCTGAACTCAAACTCAAAATGGGAGAAATGAAGCCAGTTCAGGCACTTCCAATTCCAGTACGGAGTTTGGTTTTCATAATAGCTTCTTACATTTTGCAATAGGTTCTCGCAGCCAAAAACAAAAATCGTGTGCTCCGGGGGAATTCCCAGCACCCCCAGGCTTCTCTCTACCAAATGTATCCAATGGGCCTGATCGATTGAGAAGGCTTCAAAACCGTAATAAACCAATAGCTTCATCTTGCTTTGTCGAATGGCTGCAAGCGAAGATTCTGAAATCTGCGCAAAACAATTCTCAAGAACCAGCGAACGATCAGAATAGTTCAGCTCTACAGGAAAAATATTAAGCCCCTGCAATGGCAGATTATCAGGGGACAGTATCCTAAATTGTCGTCCGCTTCTCTCCAGCAGTAGCTGAAAAAAACCCATCCGGGTATCTTGCATTGGGATAAAGCGAGTTAAAACATTGTAGGCGTTATGGTCATCTGCCCAAAACCCTTCGTGATACTTTGGACAAAGCCCATTAGGAAGAGGCTTGTCGCCATCGAAAAAATCATAGATTATATTCAGTTCCAAGAACCCTCTCCTTAAAGTCGTGCTTTCGTTTAGCCAAAAAGAAGTGTTGCCAGTTGTGCTCCAGTTTCTCCCAACTGTTTTGGTATAACTTATGGAGGTCTTTCAAATCTTTCTGACACAGAGATTGGATGTTTTGCAGAACGAGTTGGTAACGTTTGCGCAGATCCGGCTCACTGTCGTAGCTCTCATCAAACCAATCGGGGAAAGTCTCAAATCCCATTTTTCTGAGATGGGTCAAGGCCCCAACACTTCCGAAAAGTAAAAAAGGATGAAGAAAGTGAAAACATTTATAAGTCTTTTCAGTCAAAAAGAAAATATCATCGTCAACCACACTCTCGGTCACTACGGAACAATAAGTCTCTTGGTAAATCCAGGGTTGGTGCACACGATCGTTTTCTCCGTAATCCTTCAAGGCTCGGTCTAAAACAATGGGCTGACCGGGGTGATTTTGATCGAGAAAGCTTTCGATTTCTCTGATCTTGGTGGCACGCTCCCTGTCATCGAGCTGTAGGTACTTATCAACCTCTGACTCGAGATCACGCCGATCAACAGTATGGCCGTAGCGAAAAAGAAGACTGTGATGACTTTGAGGAAGCAAGCCCTTTTGCCCCAGATCATTGACTAGAAACACTCGGTGCGCTTTGGCGACGGCGTTCAAGCACAGATAATGTTTGGGTCGTGGTTTCTCTCGTAAAACCGGCTCAGGACGCAAAAAGGTCCCCAACTCATCATCTCTCAAATACGCATTCATCAAGCTACGATGAGAATCAAACCAGTAGTCCAGAGCGCGAGGTGTGAGGTGAAGAGGTGTTGAGTGTCTTGCGCTCCATCTCAGCGCGTTTTCTTGCACGTTCATATCTGAAAAATAAAGTATGCAATTTTTTATACCGAGATCTTTGACACCCTGATTTAAGAGGGCAAACCAATCGTCCATTTCAAGGTCGTGAGCCTCTTTCGGGTACCAAATAACCAAAGAGAGCTGCCCTGAGCGAAGCATTTGCAAAGCCCGCCTAGACAAGGCCTTGAGAACACTCTGATTTTCGCGAAAGCACTGGGTGATAAAAAAAGGTTCGATCACATACCAGTGGTGCCGAGAGGTGCCGGCTTGAATGGGCTGGCTCAACCGAGTCTCACGGAAGGTGATGTCAAGATCAGCCAGGTCATCTTGGATCTGTGTATGTGACCACACAGCATCAGGATGAGTTTTCACCTTCTTTCCGAAAAAGCTCATTTTTTGAAGATGTGCCAACTTGGCGCCATGGCCACCGTTGGGCTGGGGGGCACCACCCTGAAAGTGATCATAATAAAGACAAACATCGACCAGAGAGTGCTCACTCACGCCAAATGCTCCACAGTTATTGCGCTCTCGATAGGTTTTCGACCGCACAAGTTTCTAAGCAAGCCTCTAAATAGAGATCGTGAAAGGGCTTGCGGATATCATGCTTTTTCGACCCTATCCCAGCCAATAAGTTCGTGGCACAAAAATACACGATGATAACCAATAGGTAACGAGATGTTCGGACTTTCCATTTTTCTGACGCCGAAAATTCATCGAACTTCAAAAGAAGCGGAATCAATGTCATCGGCCACACATAAAGTAAGTGCCAATAGATCGGCAGTGTCGTAGAAATTGCCGTGGCGATCAGGGCCGCAACAAAAGCCGAGATCGTGTAAAGACTCAACCATTGCCCTGAGTCTTTCATCTTGAACTTGAGCACATTGAATTTCTTACGGTTGGCCTTGTAAAATTTAAAGTTTACGTAAAACGAAACACCCACTCCGAATAAACCAACACCATATTTGACAACAGTCCAAAAGACCTTAAAGACGACTTCCAATGTGGGCAACTGCATCCAACTGAAATCCAACTGATGAAACACATGGGTTTGAAAGATATTCGAGCCAAATAATATCCAATACCAAAATCCCTTCAACAGTGGGTAGACATAGAGTAGCCCGAAAAACAAATGCCCCTTACCATCACCGCTCCCCGGCTGCGGGAAAATACTGGGATCCTCAAGGCCCGCTAAAAAATAGGGGGTCAAAGTCAGTAAACCCAAAACAATCCCTGACAGCGTCCCAAGAATATGGGGCTTCAGCGCCTTCATCCACAAAAGCATCATTGTGATAAAAAACAGAATGATAAAGGATGGGTGAATTTGCAGACCTAAAAAAAGACTCAGACCATGAATCACACTAAACTGAAAAGAGGGGCGTTTTGATAAATGATACGCCGACCACATATGCAGCATTGTCGCAAAGTAGATATAACCCGGGTTCCAGAGAAACACCTCACTCAAGCGCCACGGATTGAGCCAATAAAACACAATCAAGGCCAACATAGCGAACGAACCGACGAAGTTCTTCAAAACATTCTGAAACATCAACAGGCCCAAAAAGTGCAATAGGGCCAAAAAAACCAAGGCTGCCCAAGGCGAGGGCCAAACACTCATTGGGCCGCCAGAGGCCAGGGTTAGAAATGCGCCAGGGATGTTTCCGCTAGCTCCGCTGCTTGAAACGTTACCAAAGGGGGTCACGGTTCCCTCGGTCACCATCAGGTGTGCTTTATCTAAAATTTGAATCACATCGCCATCGATAAAATGGGAGTACCCGTAGACGGCGGTCATCAAAAAACCAAGTAAAATCAACAATCTATTGAGATTGGGCGAGGGCTTCAGAGGCATTGGACCATATTAGACCTGGTCCCCAAAGATGTCCATAGCTTTGCTCCGGACAGTGACATCTCGCGGCCCCTGTTATACGAAGAGTTCAACCCTGGAGAGGCAATGGCAGAAAAAATTGTTCTGGTGGTCCCCTGTTTTAATGAGGAGGAACGCCTTCATCCCCAAGTTTTCATTGATAGCTTGCAAGAGAACGCCAATCTCCACTGGCTGTTTGTTGACGACGGTTCGAAAGACAGAACAGCCGAAATCATTCAGACCATGATTCAAGCCCACCCCGACCGTTTTTTTCTACACCAACTGGAAAAAAACTCCGGCAAAGGAGAAGCCGTCCGACAGGGACTCATCGAAGCTATCGACAAACAGGCAACCCTCACCGGCTATTTTGACGCCGATTTGGCGACACCCATGAGCGAGGTCTTTCGCCTACTCAAAATTTTTACTCTACAAGACTGTCAGGTGCTGTTAGGGTCGCGCGTGTTCTTGCTCGGTCGACATATCGATCGCAAGCGCTGGCGCTATTGGCTCGGACGTTGCTTTGCTCTGGTGGCATCACAGATGTTGCGCCTCAAAGTTTACGACACCCAGTGTGGGATGAAATTAATCAATAATTTTCCCGGTCTCAAAAAATGTGTGGAAAAACCTTTTGATTCCAGCTGGCTGTTTGATGTTGAGCTGATCCAAAGACTGATCAAAACTGGAAACTTAAAAGTGGCCGACTTTTTTGAAGAACCTTTGTTGTCTTGGACCGATGTGGGCGGATCGAAGGTGAAAGCCAAAGCCTTTGTGGTGGCTCTTTTTGACTTATGTAAAATAAAACTACGATCCTTTAGAGACTGACGCCGATGAGTCAAAAAGTTCTGGTCATTCGATTTAGCGCTCTTGGCGACCTTTTACTTACAACGGGGCCCCTAGCGCAATTGCGGCAGCAACGCCCGGATCTCGAAGTGCACATGCTGACCTCAGAAATCGGCCAAGAACTTTTCATCAACAGCACCGATGTGGTGCAAACCCATGTGGTACCAAAGGGTTCGCATTTCTTTGCGCTGTTGAAGATTCTTCGACAACTTCCGGAGTTTGACGTCATTATTGATTGGCAGGGCAACTTTAAATCCGCTATTGCAAGACTTTTTCAAGGATGCCAATCCTATGTCATCAATAAGCAGTCTCGTAAGCGTCGAGCCTTTGTGAGAGACAGAAGTTATGCGTCAGACCTCAAGCAACATGTGGTTGAGAAATACTATTCACTTTTGCAAGAGGCTTTTGACTGCAAGCCGCTTCCTGTAGAGGCACTTCGCCCGATCTTTCCGGCACAATCGCTAACCTTTGCAAAAAACGAGTTTGATTTTAAAAACGCCGTAGCCATTCACCCTTACGCCAGTCAGGGCAACAAAGAGTGGCCCCATTTCAAAGCGTTGTGCGAAACACTCAATGCCCGCAGAATTCCGGTCGTTGTCGTCGGAGCGAGCTCAACAAAAATAGGTCTGCCCGACAGTCCACTCCTCGTGGACCTCACAAACAAAACCACAATACGAGAGATGGCCGCCATTATCGCCCAAGCCAAAGCCTTTGTATCGACAGATTCTGGGCCCATGCATATGGGTGTTGCCGTGAACGCCCCCACCCTAGCCCTCTTTGGTCCCACAACTAAAGAGTTTGGATTTTACCCAGAATTTAACAATGTGCGGGTCCTTGAAAACAACACCCTCGAGTGTCGCCCCTGCCACGTCCATGGAGGCAACATTTGCCATCGTGGCGACCACGCGTGTATGGTGTCGATCGCCGTTGAGTCTGTTGTGCAATCACTAGAAAAATTGGGAGAGAGAAATGCAAGCCAGTGATGTTATCAAATTCTGGTTCGAAGACATCGAAACCTCACAATGGTGGACCAAAGACAAATCATTCGATAACTTAGTGCGAGATAAGTTCAGCGCTATTCACGAGCGGGCTAAAAACTGTGAGTTGTTCTCGTGGCGCGAGACCGCCGAAGGGCGGTTGGCTGAAATCATTGTCCTCGATCAATTCTCTCGCAATATGTATCGTGATCAGCCCCAAGCTTTTGCCCAAGACCCGTTAGCACTCGCCCTGGCTCAAGAGGCGGTCGCCCGCGGTGCTGACGCGGAACTCGCTGACAAAAGATTTTTTCTCTACATGCCCTATATGCACAGCGAGTCTGCCTTGGTTCATGAAGAGGCTTTTCGGCTTTTTAGTCAGCCTGGCATGTCCATCGAATATGAAAAAAAGCACCGCGATATTATTTTAAAATTTGGGCGATACCCCCACCGCAACGAGATTTTACAACGGACGTCCACTCCAGAAGAAATAGAGTTCCTCAAACAGCCCAACTCTTCGTTTTAAGAAAATCATCGCGGGACTTTTGTCATGACTCTTCGCAAAGACCCCGCGATTCTAGCAATCCCCTGCCTCCTGAAATAAAGTAACAGGATGAATCAACTTTTGTGCTGCCTTTTTATCATCGGCTCCACTGGAACTCTGCGAGCTTCAAGCTCTTACATCGAAGAGCGGCGGGTGCAGCTGGCTCTCGAGGCCATTCATGGTGTTACCGCCGGAGTGGGTGGCAAAAATGGGCAGTGCACATTGTGCCACGTTTCTTCTGCCGGTGGCCCCGGAAATATCAACGGCAGTTTTGGCCAAGATTTTAAAAACACGGCCTTGGATATCATTGGAACTTCTGGGGGCAACGACCTGCCCCCCACTGGCTTCAATAGCCTTGAAACTATTTTTTCGGACCCCGACTTTGCCGCGAGGGACTCTGATCGAGATGGTCGAAGTAATGCCTCTGAATTTGCCAGCAACGACGATCCGGCTAATGACATTAGCAACTCACCTGGTTCGAGCGGCGGTGGTGGGTGCGGCATGATAGGGCCAACATCTAACAGTGGCCCTTCGAGCCCCCACCTACTATTACTCGCTCTTCCCCTTGTCGCTCTTTTAAAAAGAAAGGGCATGGGGCTGTGCTTAAATAAATACTGAGAAAGTCTTTGGAACTCTATAGAGCACCCACCACGTTTGGAAAACACAGACCGAGCCCTCGCCTCGGCTACTATATTCTCGAAGAATAGAGTTCTTAGAAAAAGGTATTTTCCTCGGAGCTTTGGTCTTAGTGACTTCGGTCAAAGGCAAGGCTCTTACCGATCACAACCCCTTATCCAAGACAGCCTGGGCCCTATCTCGAAGCTCCAAAATTCCATTCTTGAATTCTTGACCTTTGACGTTCTCTACTGGCCCCATCGAGAAGCCATAGCTTTCTCTAATCGATCCCTCAGTTGATGGCATGTCGGCAAACATTCCCCCAAGAATTTGGTTCAACTCGAGAGGCGCCTTGCTAAAGACCATGGGGTAGAAGGCCAAAGGATCTTTACCCATCGTATCTATTTTAAACGAAGAGAGATCTAAGGTTTGTAGCGGATGCGGTGCCATTGGATGCACTGACACCTGTATTTTATTGAGCATCCAAAGAGGTGGCACGTACACGCCACCGGTTAACAGAACACGGTCCCCACGCTCATTTTTAATGTCTCGAAGAGCCAGAAAGGACGGATCGCCCGTAGTCTTTAACAAACCGAGAAGCTCACCCTGCTGAAGAACCAGGGTTGTTCCCTGACCCGCGTTGTTTTTAAAAAACGGCTCGAAATGGCCTCGGGCCATATAGGGGCAAGTGCCACAATCGACCCAATCTTTTTGCTGCACGAGTTGGCTTTTGGCTGCGTGACTCAATAAACTCACCCCTGGTAACACCAGCTCTGGCTGCTCACTGTTCACCCGCCAGTTCTCAGTGAATTGCTGCTGAACCTGTTCTGGAAACCTGTGGATCTCTGGCGCCAGAGACAACGAGCGAGGCTTTTGAACAGCCCTAAGAGCGAGCTCAAGGATCACTGGCGACTCAACTCCGAGAACTTTCTGCAACTCAGGCAAGCGACCTAGAATCGCGCTGGCATTGAGTGAGGAGGCCTCCGCGATGCGTCCGCCAAGGCTAGCCACCACCAGGCGAGACAACAGACTCTGCGGCACAAGATCAAACCAAGGCGTCAGATTTTCTCGAAAGAAGTGCTGGGTCACTATGTCGCCTGCAAGAACTTGGGGCTGTATGTTGGGGCTTTCGAGAAGGCGAACAATGTCCCACAACACGCTCTCGGTTTTAGGCTGGCTCCATTTAAGGGTGGCGGCGATGCTGACAGGGTCACCGTACTGTAAGATGACCAAAAGATCTTTTTGTTGAGCCGTGCCTTCTTCGAGTCGCGAGAAGGCCTCTCGCAAATCATAAAGAAAGGTTCTTGAACCTAAGTCACTAAAATCGAGAGACTGGTTACTACTTTTTAGACTCTCGAAGCTGCGTGCGGTGAAGACCTGCGAACAGAGCGGAGCCCCCGCCGTCGGAGCTGCCGAAAGAGCCAAGACATACACAAGGGTAAATAAAAATAGAAAAAGTGTCTTCAGTGGATTTGGCATATTGTCCTGTTCGAGAGGTCCTATTCTACTAAAAAAAGCACGACTGTGGGCTCATCGCTCACGCTTGCATAATATATTCAAAAAGTGTCGAAAGTCTCATCACCCCACGGACCATAAAAGTATTTAAACCTCGAACCAGAAAGCGCGGCCTCAGACGCCCTTTTCATCGGGTTGGTCACCTGAGCCGCTCCGACCATAAGTAAAAAGTTTGACGGCTCCTTTTTTGTAGTCAGCGAAATTGAATTCATTAAAAAAACCTCGCCAGCCATGTTTTGAAAAAATCGGCCCGACGACCGACCCGCCCCCCATTTACGTGTGTCTTTTTTGGGCACTCAAGAATTCGTATTCAGGAGGTGGACCAGGTCGTTGGCTACCCGATCAAACATTGCGCCGCGCAAGCGTCAGAAAATTCACCTTCTGGTGGATCTGAAACAGTGGCCTAGAGTTTTTCCTTGTAAATCTTACAAAGTGACCTATATCTGGAAATCGACAAGGGCGAGGCTGCTCCAAACGAAAACCGGACGTTGCAGCGGATTTCCTTGTTTTTTCTAGACATAGTTACAGTGCCACAAATGCAGCGAAATCTTATCAAGTGCTTGTTTTTACTACATTTTCTCCTGTTGCTGCCGTCCGCAGCAGAGGCCTTTCGCTACAGCACAGACCCTAGTAGCCCCTTAAAAGATATCAGCACCTTCGCTCTGTGCCAAAAGGCAAAGCAGGCCTTGGGGACGAAACGCGTGGAATGCAACGATTTGTATCACCACTACAAACCACGCTCCCAGAAAACAGAAAAAACTCACCCCACCGAGAAAGCTCGCATCGGTAGCTATAATATTTTGCGCTCCAGCCAGCAACGCAATCGCAAGAATTGGGACTACACAGCCGAGATGATCGATTCGGAGTGGGACCTTGTGTCTCTTCAAGAGCTGCAACCAGGACGCCTAGAAGATATTGTTGCTAATTTCAAACAAGGGGCGCGATACATTTTACCCGGGCACCTACTTTTGCTCGAGAAGCTACAGCAACGGGACCCGAGTTGGGGCCTTATCGTTTCTCCTTTCTCACAAGGCCACGACTCTGAACTGCTCGGCTTTCTTTATCGTGGTGGTATCGCCAAGCCTGTTCCATCGGAGTATTGCAACCGTCACTTCGTCGGCAATCCTCCCTATAAAAAGAACTTTATCTACCGAGCTTTTACCCCCAAGGGGTTAACCAGCACGAGCAATGACCGCCCTATTAACGATCGGACCTATGTGCTTCCGCCCACTGGTCAGGCCTATGCTTGCCCTTTAGCGGCGAGTGATACGACCTCCGACTACTTTGTAAAGTTGCCGCTTGTGGCCCGCTTCAAGATTAATAATTTTGAATCCTCTTACATTTCGCTTCACTTGAGTTTTCGTGGCTTTCATGAATCCGCCAGCCAGTGCATGGTCGAATGCCAACTAAAAAATCTTCAACTTGTCAACTCACTGACGGGCAAACCAAACAGCCGATTCCAGAAAGCAATTGAAAGGCTCCTGACGGAACCGGGCACTCTTCGCCTGCGCGAGGGAACAGAACAAAAGCTGCCACTACCACGGTCCCGTTGCCAAATTGAACCCGACAAGATGCTGAAAGATCCCGAGAAGGAACAACTCAGCTTTGAGCGCTGCCTGATTCGCCTGAAAACCACCCTGAGTATCATTGAAAAAAATGGTTATCTCCCTCCGACATGCATTAATATAATGGAACACCTCGAGGATGTTCAAAGATACAGGACTTGTCGCAATGATTTCATGTCACTCAGGCGTAAAGTCTACAACCGCTTTATGAAAGACATTTTCAAAAGGGTGGTTTTCCAGCACTACCCGCGAGAGGCTCAAAAGTCCTCAGAATCGGACGAAGACTACTATTCCCGCCTTTTTGGATCTGATGTTGTCGCGGCTTTGATCAACACTTTTGGCGCCGACTACAAGATCTCGCAACTTGAAAGTCGAGAGTTCGCGCGCTTCTTTCAGCTTCGAGCGACAATGGCGGCGGCCCAAGATATGGCTGCCCACGAAACAACCTCAGATGTTATTGTCTCGGGTGACTTTAACTTAGAAAAAACCGACAACACAAAACTATGGAAGTATTGGGCCTGGATAGAGTCTTTGAGCTTGCTGGGAGACTCCGAACTTTTCGTTGAGGACCTCACGAGTATCAACTCTAAACGAGAAGGGTCTAAGAATTATGATCACTTTATTTTTTCACCCAGTGAAACCAACGAGTGCGACACAGGCTCTTTCACCATTCTGAATTTCTTTACGGCCACTCTTTCCAGTGGCTTTAAATTAGGACATTTGGTCTCACGAGACCCCTATCCTTTTGTGATGAGCGACCATTTACCCATTGGCATGATCTGTTATACTGGTTCATAATGACCTTTGACTTTTTGTAGGGGGGAGCCATGCTCAAATTTTTTATCGGCCTCATTGTCGCTGTTCTTATTGTTCCAGGGCTACTGCCAAGCTCATACCAAGTGGAACGTAGTATTCTCATTGACCACCCCCAAAAGGATGTCTTCGACTCTCTGGTGAATCTGGACTCTTGGAAAGACTGGAGCCCTTGGCTCTCGAAAGAGCCTAGCGCCGACCATCAATTTCACGGAATTCCCGGGGTGGTCGGCAGCTATACGAGCTGGAAGGGAAAAGACATTGGCGAAGGTAAGCAGACTCTGATCGCCCTTGAAGCTCCAACCTACCTAGAAACACAACTGGAGTTTTTCGAGCCCAAAGCCTCAAAGGCCATTGGTTACATGAAGGTGACACCTAAAGACAAGCTGACCGAGGTGACCTGGGGCATGCGCGGAGAGCTCTCTTATCCCCTCGAGAGGGTCGTCGGGCTTTTTATACCCTCTATGGTGTCTGCTGACTTTGAACAGGGCCTAATCAACTTGAAACAATACCTTGAGAGCACAGCCCAACCATAAGATCCCTTTACAGGTTCACGCAGACAGTTTATAAAATCCATTCAATGAAATCCAAAGGAGAGTAAAATGGAAACAGTAAAAGCTACAAAAGAATTCAAAATTTTCAAAAAACGCAATGGCCGCTATGGTGTCAAAAATGAAAAAGGCAAATGGATCAACGGTGAAGACAAAGTAAAAATTCTAACCACCGAAGGTTTAATCAAAGTCAGTGTTCCTAAAAAGGTGGAAGAACCCGCTGCAGAAGAAGCCCCTGTTGAAGCTTCCGCTGAAGCCGCTACCGAAGACGCTGCCACCGCTGAATAATAGAACCATCTAGGAGAACCCCATGAATCAACCTCGTCGAGTCGCCATTGTCGGAGGAGTTCGCACTCCTTTTGTTAAATCTTTCTCAAAATACAAAGCCACCAATCAAGAACTTCAAACTGAGGTTTTGAACCAGTTGGCGAAAAGATTTAACCTCAAGCGAGTCGATGAAGTGGTCATGGGTACCATCACTAAAGCGGGCACCGACTGGAACTTAGCGCGCGAGGCTGTGCTTGGCTCGTCTCTGGATAACTCCACTCCCGCTTTTGATTTACAAAGAGCCTGTGGCACTGGGCTTTCTGCCTTGATTATGGTGGCTAACAAAATTGCTCTCGGGCAAATCGAGTGTGGTGTCGCCGGTGGGTCTGATACCAATTCGAAGGTGTCTCTAGAGTTCTCTCGTAAGGCCTCTGATAAATTTATTGGCTTGAGCCGCGCTCGCAGTGCTGGCCAAACGCTTTCGGGCCTCAGTCGTTTTCGATTTAGCGATTTCAAACCAAAAGTCCCCGGAATTACCGAGCCACGCACTGGCTTGAGTATGGGACAGCATTGCGAACTGATGGCCAAAGAATGGAAGGTCTCTCGAGAAGAGCAAGATCAACTGGCCTACAACAGTCACCAAAATGGCGCCAAGGCCTACGCCGAAGGCTTCTACAAAGACTCCGTGGTGCCTTTTTCTGGCGTCGACAAAGACACCATCTTGCGTCCCGAAACTTCCTTAGAAAAACTCGCAAGCTTAAAACCCGCCTTTGATAAAAAATCGGGTGAGGGAACACTTACCGCAGGTAACTCCACGGCTATGACCGATGGAGCCTCTTGTGTCATGCTGGCCTCTGAAGACTACGCCAAAAAGAACGGCCTACCTATATTAGCCTACTTTAAAGATGGGCAAGCTGCCGCTGTTGATTTTGTAGGTGGAGCCGGCTTACTGATGGCGCCGACAGTGGCCGTTGGTCAAATGCTAAAGCGAAACAGTCTCGCTCTGCAGGATTTTGACTTTTACGAAATCCATGAGGCCTTCGCCGCCCAAGTCCTTTGTACCTTAAAAGCCTGGGAAGATGAGAAATACTGTAAAAATGTGATCAAAATTGACGGCGCCCTCGGGTCTATCGATCGCAGTAAAATGAACACCAAGGGTAGTAGTTTGGCACTGGGCCACCCTTTTGCCGCAACAGGGGCTCGTATTGCAACTACGCTCGGTGATATTTTAACAGAACAAAAAGGCCGAGGCCTTATATCTATCTGCACGGGTGGTGGTATGGGTGTTGCCGCTATTCTTGAATCTGAGTGATCAAGAGCCTGTGGCTGATTCACGAGCTAAAAAGTCAGAGTAATTGATAAACGTCTCTGGCTGATCAAAACGCACGGACTTCCACGCAACGATTTGATCTTCTAGTGTGTTGAGTAGAGTTCTCATCAGCTCGCTGATATTTGAGCCTGTTGCACTCACTAGAAAAGTTCCCTTTGAAAAAAGAACTTTCACTTCGCCACTGTATAGGCCATTAACCAAATCGAACTGCCCTGTGAAATTAGAGTCACTGGGGCATTTCGAGCGAATGCTGTTCACCATTTTGATCACGTGGTGTTTGTCTGGTCTTGAAACCTCGGGTGAAAATTTGAACGAAGACAACTTGTATTCCATAGAAACCTCTATCACTGGGTGTTCAAGTCCTACTGCCTGCATCGGCTTACCTCAATGGTAAGTGAATCTTGGGCAATTCAAAACAACTAATCGGCATATCCGTACTTTTCTTTGACCAAAAAATAGAAGTTTACCAAAGTGAAACACTTTTTAAAGAGCAGCATTTAAAAAATGCATTAAATTGAAAGGGGTCTACGATTGATACAGACCCCTGAAATTCTTCAAAGAATGGTCAACACAAGTCCCCATTGCCGTGGCTCCGGAAGGCGCTGCTCTGCTTGAAATGGATAGGCGAGGCATCCTTGAAGCCCCAACGACCTTGGTCTAGATAAGCTGGAAGCAAGGCATGTTGCGAAGACAATCATGTAGAAGTGAAACTGATGATGCGTCTACTAATGCATCGTGCTGAGGTAATCGGTTCTTCATCAAGCGTAAATACACACCCTCGGAACCCACTCCCTATGTGCTACTGACTAAATTCAACATCCTCTTTATTATAGATTTTACAGTCTTTATATCGCCTTCACCGCGTGCCCCTCAAATCATGCTAGAACTGGAGCAACCTTGATTAGGAGACTTCGATGAAAACTTTATTTGCGATTTTGGTTTTATTTGGTCATAGCCAATATGCTGCTGCATCTGACATTGATCCTTGCGCACAGTTTGCTTCTCATTTTGCAATCAATACTGTGACCACTTCGATCATCCTCGAAGGTGTTGGTGGAGTCGGTGGAGCTATTTATGAACACAACTTCTTCCCAGACACACCCTCCCTGGAAAAAGAAGAAACTGTCGATGGTCATATCGTTAAAACTTTTGATTCGGTGATCACAGTTGTTCCGAAATCTGATATCACCGTGGCCACGCGATACAACGTCACTTTAGAAGTGATTGATCACGACGCTTCCTGCTCTATGGTTGATGGATCTGCAACTGTAGACCTTGAAAATTAATCGGTTTTTATACGTAGGCTGGGTTCGCAGCCTATGACTTTGTTTAAAAAATCTCTCAAACTCGAATAGACTGTTTTGTTTTGCCAGAACCTTCATTTTCTGTTGGAAATAGATCCTTCGCTACGCTCTGGACGAACTCATGAATTGGTTCTATGACTTGTGAAGTGGCCCTGGACGACTCGTGAAGGGTTCTTATTTTAAGTCTACGACGCTTTTGTTGGGGGTTGGCGGTAGTGTGGGTAGAGTTTGCGCTGGAATGTCTCCTGTCAAAGTTCCCAAAAACTTCACTATGCCACTGACTTGGTTTTCGGAGAGGTCTTTGTTGAGCTGAGTTTTACCCATCACTCGCACCGCCTCTGACAAGGTCTCGACACTGCCGTTGTGAAAGTACGGAGCTGTTAAGGCGATGTTTCGTAGAGTCGGCACCCGGAACATATACATGTCCGCTTGCTTCTTTGTGACATCAAAGCGCCCCTTGTCTTGCGTGAACTTATACTTTTTATCGTATTTCGTGCCGGCAATCGTAGGAAACTTCATATAAAAGCCTGTTCCTTCTGGCAAAGAAGGGCCAGCAAAGTTCGAACCGCTATGGCAAGTCACACAACCCACACTATTGAATGTCTGGTAACCTTTTTGGGCTTCTGGGCTGATGGCCGATTTATCTCCCTTTATAAACTTATCGAAGGGGCTGTTCGGGGTAATCAGTGTTCGCTCGTAAGAGGCAATAGCCTTGGCAAGGTTGTCGATGTTCACTGCGTTCTTACCTTTAAATACTTTCTTAAAGGCTTTGACATAGCCTGGGATTTTTTTGATCCGATCCACCGCAACGGCATGGGTTTTTATGCCCATCTCAATGGGGTTCGTGATGGGACCCTTGGCTTGCTCCTCCAGTGACTTTGCTCGCCCATCCCAAAACTGCACCGACAAAAAAGCAGAGTTGAAGACTGTTGGGGCGTTTCGTCCCCCTCGGTGAGCATTGACCCCCGCAGAAGTGGCGCGGTTGTCGGAGCCACCATTCATGACGTTGTGACAGGAGTTGCAAGAAATGGTTCCATCACTCGACAGCCGAGGATCAAAATACAGCATCTTTCCCAGCTCGATTTTCTCGGCTGTTTGAGGATTGTTGGCCGGTATCGGTGGCGCCTCCGGCAGAGCACCATGCTGAGCGTACAGAAATCCTACCAAAAAACCTAAGACTACAACCATTTGAAATTCCCTCACTATCAATTTATTTTCAATAAGATTAGATAAAAAACCTCTGGCTGGCAAGCTGGTCGAAAGGTATAAAACCCCTAAACTTAGCGGTCCGAGGTGTTTATGAGTTCAAACGAGATTTTCCCTTACCTGCACGGCTTTTCAGCTGAGGAACAACAACGGCTGCGTCAACAGGCCCGTTTTGCTGAGCAAGCCGTCTATCGAGATATCGATTTTGCAAAGTCTAAAAATATCCTCGAAGTCGGCTGTGGTGTGGGAGCCCAAACCGAAATTCTCCTCCGGCGCTTTCCGGACATTCATGTCACAGGCATTGATTTTAACCCCAAGCAGATCGCCTCAGCCCAGGCCTATTTAAATTCCGTACCTTACGCCCAAGATCGCTACAAGATTTCTGAAATAGACGCCATGAACATGGATTTTGAATCCACTTCGTTTGATGGCGCTTTTCTTTGTTGGGTGCTCGAACATGTGCCCGACCCTTCTCGAGTGCTCAGCGAAATCCGTCGAGTCCTAAAACCCGGCGCCAAGGTGTTTATTACAGAAGTCATGAATTCCTCATTTTTCATCGACCCTTATTCGCCTAATATGTGGAAGTACTGGATGGCCTTCAACGACTATCAGTACGACAATGCCGGCGATCCGTTTATCGGGGCCAAGCTGGGCAACTTACTGACCAGCTTGGGGTACTCGCAAATTCAGACCGAAATCCATAACTGGCATCTCGACAACCGCCACCCTTCGCAACGCAAAGAGATGTTCGATTTCTGGCTCACGCTGATGATGAGTGCCTCTGATCAATTGAAGGAGTCGAGCTACGTGGACGAAGACACCATTCAGGCTGCAGTCAAAGAAATGAATGAGGCTAAGACCAACCCCAACTCGGTTTTTCTGTACAGCTTTATGCAAGCAGTGGCTACCGTCTAGGCCAACAGGTCTTTTAACTCGGGACGGTCATCAAAGTACTTTTGCACATACGAGCACGAGGGAATGACTTTCAATTTTTTAGTCTTAGCGTACTCAACAGCCTCGTCGGTGAGCCGGCGGGCGACCCCCTGGCCTCGTCCCTCCGGAGGAACAAAAGTGCTGACAAAGTCCAAAACACCACTGCCCTTATCGATATACGACAGGTGCCCTTGTTTCTCGCCTAGGGTTAATAAGAACTTACAATTTTCTGTGTCGTGCTGAATATCACTCATAACCTAAGAATAAAGGGAAAATATAAAATTGGAAGCCAATTCTTTTTGAAAAGGCTCTCGCTTGACCCTTTTGGGCGTCAGGTCTTGCAAGCACGCCATGGTTTGGGTCGTAAAGCCACAAGGGTTAATGCCTTGAAACGCCGACTCATCCTTGAACAAATTGATCGCGATCCCATGGTAGGTGACCCATTTGCGAACCGCAATTCCTATGGAGGCTAACTTGTGATTGCCCACCCAGACACCCGTTGCCTCGGTCGCCACTTCTTCTCCGACTTGTTGCTGCAAAGTGTGCCCTTGGGCATCGACTTCATACTCCCGTAGGGTTTGAATGGCAGCGTCTTCAAGAATGCGCATAAAACCATGGAGACTTTTTTCTTTTTTCACAATGTAGTTCGGCGTGTTGCCGCCCAAATCAACGATGGGGTACATCACAACTTGGTTGGGGCCGTGGTAGGTGGCACGACCGCCGCGATTGACCTCAACGGTTTCACCTTGCCAAGAAAACACGTCACCCTCGCGAGTGCCTCGCCCTAAAGTCACCACCGCTGGATGATGACAAAAAACAAGGGTTTCGCCGCGATCGCCGCGGATGACCTCGTCAACATACTGCTTTTGTTTTTCAAAAGCTTCGGTGTAGCTGATCAGCCCCCAGTCTTCGACTTCTGGGAACTTAGTTTGAAAGCGAGGCTTATTGTCTTTAATTAAATTCATCTATTTTTTCTTTTGGATGATATGAACCGCGTGACCCAAAGTGGCCTCTGCCGCCTCCATCATGGTTTCTCCCAAAGTAGGATGAGGGTGAATCGTCAGAGCGATGTCCTCGAGAGTCGCTCCCATCTCAATCGCAAGGGCGGCTTCGGATATTAGGTTGCTGGCCTCGGGGCCAACGATGTGAACACCCAAAACCACATTGGTTTTGGCGTCTGCAATCATTTTCACAAACCCATCAGTTTCCATCATAGCGACCGCTTTGCCGTTCGCCGCAAAGGGAAACTTTGAAATCTTTAGGTCATTGTAACCCTTTTCTCGAGCTTCACTCTCAAGCATTCCAGCGCTGGCGATTTCTGGGTCCGTAAACATAACGGCAGGAACCGTCTTGGCATCGTAAGCGCGGTTATGACCAGCAATAACCTCGGCCACAAGAATGCCTTCGTGACTGGCTTTGTGGGCGAGCATGGGTTGGCAGGCAATATCACCAATGGCGAAAATGTGAGAATGATTGGTGCGTCGTTGAGAATCGGTTTTAATAAACCCACGTTCATCAACCTCTAGGCCGATCTCTTTTATCCCCGTCTGATCGGAATTCGGCCTACGTCCGACTGTTACCAGAATTTTTTCTGCTTTAAACTTCTTTTCGGAACCAGCCACTTCGGCTGTCACTTCAAGAGCTTGCCCCGATTTTTTATAACTCTGGGCCTTCGATTTAAGATGAACTTTCACTCCGTCTTTTTTGAGCTTTCGTCCGACCACTTGAGCGACATCTTTTTCGACCACACCCTTCAGCAAAGCATCGGCAGCCTCCAGAATTTCAACATCGGTGCCAAGCTTCGCGATATAAGAGCCAATTTCAAGACCAATATAGCCACCACCAATCACCAACATACTTTTAGGGATCTTCTCGAGAGCTAAGGCTCCGGTCGAAGACATCACCGTTTTCTCATCAAACTCAAAACCTGGAATCTCAATGGGACGGGAGCCCGTCGCGACGATAAAGTTTTTGGCCTTTATTGATTTGGTGTTACTGGATCCAGAAACCTTTAGCTCTGTCGGCGACACAAACTCGGCTTCACCAGAAACAACCTCAACATCATTGCCTTTCAGAAGGCCTTCAACCCCACCGGACATACGATCACAGACAGATTGCTTCCAGTTTTTAAGCTTCTTCATGTTGACCTTAACGTCACCCTTGATCTCAATCCCCATCTCGGCGGCATCATGTTGAATGCGGTGCAAAGTGTGAGCTGCACCAATCATGGCCTTCGAAGGAATACAACCAATGTTAAGGCAAACACCACCCAGCTTTTCTCTTTCAACAACAACAGTTTTCAAACCCAACTGAGCGCAGCGAATCGCTGAAACATATCCACCGGGGCCTGAACCAATCACACAAACATCATACTGACTCACAACACATATCCTTTAAGAAAAATTAAATCATATCCATCATTAAACGACCGGGGCTTTCAATACGGGCAATAAAAGCCGAGAGAAACTTCGCCGCTTCTGCACCATCGATCAAGCGGTGATCACAGGTCACAGTAAAATTCATGAAACTTGCCACATCCAACTCTCCATCTTTTATGATCGGGCGCTCTTGGATTTTGTACATGCCAAAAATTGCCACCTCTGGGTGATTGATGATCGGAGTTGCGTAGGTACCGCCGACGCTTCCAATGTTGGTGATGGTGAAGGTTGCACCCTTCATTTCGTCAAGAGCCAGTTTACCGGCTCGCGCACGGGCGGCCAAATCGACAATCTCATGACTCAGTTGATAAATGGTTTTCTGGTCGGCATTCTTTAGCACGGGTACAAGAAGGCCGTTAGGCGTGTCTGCCGCAAAACCAATGTTAAAATATTTTTTGTAGACAATCTCTTGAGCGGCATCATCGATCATTCCGTTAAATTTGGGGAACTCACGAACAGTGGCCATCAGGGCTTTCATTACGAACGGAAGATATGTGATCTTGACTCCCATTTTCTCGGCCTGGGGCTTAAGCTCGGTTCGCATTTGGATCAACTGGGTCACATTGGCCTCATCCATAAGGGTGAAGTGAGGAACAATGCGTTTTGCCATCTGCATGTTCTCAGCAATTTTTTTACGAATTCCTTTTAACGGCACACGCTCTTCTTCACCGGTGGCGAAGTTTTGAGGTGGCGTCCAGGTGGGCGTTGGCGATTGAGGCGCCGTTGTTGGTGCGCCCGCGGCCACCGCACCCGCACCGTTGCTCGCACTCAGTACGTCTTCACGAGTCACTCGCCCCGCAAGTCCTGTGCCGGAGATATTGTTAATGTCGACTTGTGATTCACGAGCTAAACGACGAGTGCTTGGGGTCGCCAACACATTGATTGCCGCGGGTGGAGGCGTGATCGTCGCCATGCCACCTCCGTTACCACCACCAGCTGGAGCAGCACTTGGCGCAGAGGCTTGCTGCTGTTGTTGTTGAGGCTGTTGCTGTTTCTGGGGGCTGGGAGCCTCGGCTTTTTGAGACTCGGTCTCTGAAGCCGCTTCACTCCCCGCGCCTTCTTCTACTGTAATAATGGTTTGGCCCACTTCAATGGTGTCGCCCTCCGAGAACTTCAACTCTTTAACCTTACCAGCCACGGTCGAAGGGACTTCGACGGTCGCTTTGTCCGTCATCAACTCAACAACGGCTTGATCGACTTCAATGGTGTCTCCGGGTTGAACCAACCAGCTCACCAGCTCGCCTTCGTTCACTCCCTCACCGATCTCGGGTAATTCTACATTTTTTTCAGCCATTGCTTCTCCCTTTCAACAAAGATGATTCTTCTCAAGATTCTTTTTATAACTTAAAGTTCTAATTCTTGTTCTGCTCGTTGTCTCTTTTTATCGATCACGCCCTTCATAAAAAACTCGCCCGCCTTGTAAGAGCTGCGCACCAAGGGGCCACTGGCGCAATACAAGAAATCCATATCGTCGCTGACTTGCTTCCAATACTGAAACTTCTCTGGGGTGATGTATTCTACAACCTTTAAATGGCGCGGGCTGGGCTGCAAGTATTGCCCAAAGGTCACCACATCACACCCCACAGCCTTAAGATCTTTTAAGGCTTGCATGATCTCCTCGTCTGTTTCGCCAAGTCCGAGCATCAATGAGCTCTTGGTGTACATCTCGGGGTCGTGTTTTTTAACCTGTGCTAAAACATCCAAAGACTGCTGATAGGTCGCCCGGGGATCTCGTACCGAGGGCGTTAAGCGCGCCACGGTCTCAACGTTATGGGCAAAGACATCTGGCTTTGAATCCACCACACGATTGATAAGGCTGATGTCGCCTTGAAAATCAGGCGTCAAAATTTCTACAATAAGATTGGGGTCATTCTTTTTGATGACTTCGACCGTACGTCCAAAGTGATCGGCTCCTTGGTCTTCCATATCGTCACGATTCACACTGGTCAGAACAACGTAAGTCAGCCCCATTTGCGCAATGGAAAATCCCACTTTTTCTGGTTCGCGATTGTCAATCTTACCCTTTGGGTTTCCGGTTTTTACATTGCAGAACCGACACCCTCGGGTACAGACCTCACCCATCAGCATAAAAGTGGCAGTTCCGCCGGCCCAGCACTCACCCATGTTCGGGCAACGGGCTTCTTGGCAGACCGTGGCTAAGTTGAGTTTACCCAGCATGTCTTTGATGCGGTGATAGTTTTGCCCGCCAGGCGCTTTCACCTTGAGCCACTCGGGCTTGGCCGTTTTTTTCAGAGGTAAATTTGACATGTCTCCTTTTAGCGCCCAGCACCTAAAATGTCTATGCTTGCCACTATGATTTCCCAGGAACCAGACGAATTCTTGACGATCGTCAATTTGCTCCATCCGTCACAAAAAAATCCAATAATATTAGAGTCTTATCCTAACAACCCGGCTTCGACCAAGAGCGGTTGTCATCACGCCGGTCCTCGGTCATAACCATGGCACGAGGTGACCATGAAATTCGAGACTCCACTCAGCGAAGGCTTGTTCCAGAAGCGATATAAGAGGTTTTTTACTGATATTGAAGTTGATGGTGAAACCATCACCGCCCACTGCCCCAACACCGGTAGCATGATGGGACTGAAAGAGCCCGGGCAAGCCTGTCTGTTTTCAACAACCGATGATCCAAAACGCAAACTCAAGCACACCCTGCAAATGGTCAAGGCCCCCAAAAGCTGGGTTGGCGTCAATACAGGTCTTCCCAACAAGTTGGTAAAAGAGCTCTTTGAAAATAGCCCGCTGAAGCATTGGCAGAAGTTTGACTCTGTTCAAGCTGAGGTAAAAATCAATGACAAATCTCGGATCGACCTGGTGTTGTGGAACTCCAAAAAACACCCCGACATCAAAAAGTGGAGCCATAAAAATCTCGCCGCGCCCCTACACCTTATTGAGGTGAAGAATGTCACTCTTGCGGAAGACGGCGTGGCTCTCTTCCCCGATGCGGTCACCACTCGCGGCCTAAAGCACTTGGATGAACTTATTGAACTCACCCAGAAAGGCTTCACCTGCGAAATGGTCTATGTCATTCAACGCTCCGACTGCAAAACCTTTAAGGCTGCCGATCACATCGACCCAGAATACGCCAGCAAGCTAAATGAAGCCAAAAAAGCCGGTGTGCTAATTACCCCTTTGCCATGCAAAATGACGAAAAAAGAAGTGGTACTACTTGGAGAGAAAGTCCCACTCAAATAATAAAAAATCGCCTCATCACGCACTCAAAAATCAATCCAAGCTTTTTTGATTTGGGTCCTGTGCAGTGACATTTATCGTCGGCCCTTGAGTCACCATAGTTATTTTATCAAGGCCAACTCTAATAGACCTTGGTCACCCAAACAATCTGTTCAAACGCATCGAGCATGGTACGGAAGTTCAATTTACGGCAGATTGCAAGACTATCAAATCTGTTCGGTGATTTTAAAAACCCAGCAAAAAAGCCCGCGGATTGGCGGGCTTTTTTGTATTCAATATTTGAAGATCTTCGTTCTGTTATTTTTTTAGGTGGCGATCGATCACTTTTTTGAACTCTTCATAGGGGTAAGCGCCCTTTAAAGAAACTCCATTGATCAAGTAACCTGGGGTTCCTTGAAAACCAAACTTGTTGGCTTCTTGCATGTCCTTTTCAATGATCGCAGAGATTTTGTCGGACTTATTTTTAAGGTCTGCTTGCAACTTTGAAATGTCGGCGCCCACTTTTTTGGCCAATTCGGTGTATAACTTTTCCGCATCACCGTAGGTGTCGTTTTGATTTTCAAAAACAAGAGATTTAAAGGCGTAAGCCTTATTATTGTCTTGCATAGCTATGGCCTCGAAGTACTCAGACCCACGACGAGCGTTGGGGTGCTTCTGCTCTAAAGGAAGATGCTTATAGATAAGCTTCACTTTTCCATCGTACTCATCAAGAACTTTGCTCACTGTATTGGCACCACGTTGACAGAACGGGCACTGGAAGTCCGAATACTCAACAATAGTCACGGGAGCTGAGTCACTTCCGAGCACGGCGCGATCACTGCCCACTTCGGGTTTTTTAGGATTGGCAAACTCATCTTCACGAGCCTTGGTTTCAGCCTCTTTGGCCGCCATCATCTCAGCCTTTTGAGCTTCCTGAGCCGCGCCACGAACGACTTCCATAAAGCCGGCAGGGTCCTTTTTGATCGCTTCAAAGACGATTTCTGGGTTGTCTTGAATGGTTTTTTTAACAAGCTCGGAGCAAGAGGCCAATAGACCCACACAAGAAGCCAGAGCGATAATGCGTGCAAAAGTGTTCAAAATATCCTCCTTAGATAATTCGTAACCGACAAGCCAGTATTCTACACCCCTAAGACCCTGAAAAGAAACATCCTTTTATGGCCTTAAGCGAAATGACGCGGTCACGAGCATTTTCAATAATCGTAGCATGAGGAGTTGTGTCATGAAACTATTCGCCCTACTTTTAGTACTTCCTTCCTTCTCAATGGCAGGATTAAAGTTCCCATCGGACCGTTTGAAGGTGATGGATATCGAAACGCTACAACGAATTGTAGCCACCAACCTCAATGGCGCTCAACGAGCCATTACCAAACGAGTCGATATCGATGACGACGATGAGGTCTACGCCGACGAAAGCCCGGTCAATGAGTACTCCCGAGAAGAAGGGGCAAAGCTGGTTCGTGAATCTCTCGAACTTATTTTCGCTCGCCCCGAGCAAACCCACGCCACCTCTGTGATTTACAATAACGTAGAAGGCGTGGCACTCGATTACGGGGGGATTTTTCAGTTTTTAGAAGCCATCACCAATCAAGCTCTTGCGACATTGGATGAATCAGGTAAAAGCACTGCTCTGCTGCGGGACCAAAACACCTATGTCTACATCCTTAATAATATGATGGGGGAGATTAAACCCCTCGCGCTCTCCAAGGATGGGGCGAAGTTTAAAGCTCTGATCGAAAAGATCCGTGACGAGGATATTGATTTCTCCGATTCTCTGAAGTCCTATCGGGTCCTGAACAGTATGTCCAATATCACCAACCCCTCAAAGGTGGCTGCCGAAATTGTTGGCAAAAAAGATTGTGCATGGTGGGAGTTCCTGTGGTGCTAGAGCTCCTAGCTTAAGGTCGAGTTTATGTTTAACCCGTAGTCGCCGAAAAGGTGATTATGGCAAATCCCGAAAACAGTGAGTCGAGAGCTTATCTTCGCTTGGTCCTTGGAACCTTCTCTTTTATTGGCGTCCTAACGGCGCTCAACGCGGTCATTATAATGAATAGCGTCGGCTCTAATATTTTCAAACCCCTGCAGCGTAACATTGCCTCTGTCTCAGTTTCTCAACCCCAAATCAGGCGGGCAGTCCCTGCCCCGACAGTAAAAATCGACTGTCGTGAAAGGCCCTCTAAAATTCATCTCACAACCCTGGCCACCAATACCCGATTTGTTTTTTCGCATTGCCCATCCGTTGGACGCTTGCTGAACAAGGCCAACAACAACCAAGGTGACATCTTCCCCTTAAAAAACAAAATATGGACGTCCGATTTTATCGCTTTGGCTCCCGGTAAAAACAGCATCATCGCCCCTCTCGGTAAAACATCACAAGTTATCGAAATTACTAGAGAAAAGCCGAAACCCCCGCCTTCAAACAAAGCTCTTTGATTCACCTATCAAAGGGTGCTAGAACTTGTCGCCATGTTACAAAGCCTGAAGTCTCGCGCCGACCTCCATATCGCTCGAAAAATTTTTCATATGACTAGCCTGATTTCAATCTTACTGTGCATGGTGCTTCTCCCCACTTGGTTGTGCTGGACCATCTACGGAGCTGTGGGCGCCCCCCTTCTATTTTTGGACTTATCGCGCTCGCGATTCCCCAAAGTGAATCGCTTTTTATTAAAGCTCACCGGCCCCATCGTCCGTAAACACGAGGTCAGGAGTTTGACGGGAGCTTCGTACGCAATTATCGGAGTGGGCGTGGTTTACTGGATCTTCCCAAACCCTGTTGCCTATTTAGCCGTGCTGTTTCTCGCGATCGGAGACCCCGCGGCCAGTTTGTTCGGCCTTCTCTACGGAAGAATCAAATTGGTGGGTGAAAAAAGCTTAGCAGGGTTTGTCGCCGCCTTCTTTTTTTGTTTTCTAGGTGCGCTTTGCTTTTTTCAACTCACAGCCGTCTTCAAGATACCGGCGATGACCCAATCCGTCGGATTGAGCCTGGTGTGTGGACTCATTGGCGCCCTCAGTGAACTGATTGATCTTAGGGTTGACGATAACCTCTCTCAGCCGGTGATCAGTAGCGCTTTGTTGCTTATCCTCTTCTCACTTTCTGGAGACCTGTATTATGGATGAAAAACCCTCGCAACGGCGGCGTCAAAAAGCGGGTGTAACGATTTACGTACTGCCCAACCTCTTAACAACGACCAATATGTTTTTTGGCTTTATGTCTATAATATTCGCCATCCGCGGCGAATACACGTTTGGCTCCTATGCCATCGTGGCAGCTGCGGTCTTTGACTTGCTCGATGGTCGAGTGGCTCGCCTCACCGACACCACCAGTCAGTTTGGTGCCGAATACGATTCTCTTTGTGACCTCGTCAGTTTCGGCATGGCTCCGGCCTTGATCATGTATTTGTGGGCCTTGCAGCCTTTTGGCCGTGTCGGATGGCTCGCGAGTTTTGTGTTTGTGGCTTGCGGGGCTTTACGCTTGGCGCGCTTCAACGTTCAGTCGGCCGATGAAGGCACCCATTTTCAGGGCTTACCGATCCCTATGGCCGCCGGAATTGTGGCCTCGTCGGTCCTCTGCTTTAAAGACCTGCAGGTCGATGCCAGTCGCAATTGGTTACTTTTATTTATGACGTTCCTCCTTGGGCTCACCATGGTCAGTCAGTTTCGCTATAAAAGTTTCAAAGACCTAAACTTAAAGCGCAAACAACCTTTTACATATTTGGTGATTGGTGTATTGGTCATTATCCTTGTAGCGATCCGACCCGAGGTGATGTTGTTTGTACTGTTTTTCATGTACGCCTTGATCGGAGCACTACTCGGTGTGTTTCATAAAACGACTGCCAAAAGAAAATCGAGGAAAAAACAATGAGCAAAGAGATATCGGTAGGAATTGTAGGCGCTACGGGCCTTGTCGGAGAAACCTTTCGCGACCTTTTAAAAGACTCAAAATACTCGTTCAAAGAATTGCGCCTGTTCGCCAGTGAGCGCTCAGAAGGCCAGAAAATTCCGTTTCGTGATGCCGAGTATGAAGTGCAGACTCTTAATGAGGGCTGCTTCGAAGGCCTCGATGTTGTTTTCTTCTCCTCTGGTGACCCGATCAGCAAAGAGTGGGCGCCAAAAGCCGTTGCTCAAGGCGCCATTGCCGTGGACAATTCAGCGGCTTACCGTATGGATCCTAGCACTCCCCTCGTAGTACCTGAAATCAACTTTGACGAGATGGGTGAACCGACCAAGCCTCGCGTGATCGCCAATCCCAATTGCTCAACCATTCAATTGGTGATGGTGCTCAATGCCCTTAAGAAGTTCACCCCCGTGGCTTGCCGTGTGGCCAGCTACCAGTCGGTCAGCGGTGCCGGCAAAGAGGGCATTGCTGACTTGCTCGATCAAACAGAGGATGTTCTGCAGGGTAAAGAACCCCGCGAAGGGCGAAACTTCAACCCTCCGATCGCTTTTGAATGCCAACCAAAAATTGGATCTTACTCAGATGACGGGTTTTGCTCTGAAGAAACCAAAATTATGAATGAGACCAAAAAAATCCTCTCACTACCCAACCTGAAGATGTCGGCGTTTACCGTGCGAGTTCCGACCCAAAATGGCCATGGCGAAGCCGTTTGGCTCACTTTTGATAAAGAAGCCACTGCCGCCGAAATCGAAGCCACACTCAACGAGTGCTCTTACGTGCAGTACCTCCCCGCCGGGGGCGAAAAGACCTTTCACTCTTACAAAGAGGTCACTGGCCAGTCGGACGCTTTTGTATCTCGCCTGCGCAAGGACCCGGAGTTTGAAAACACTTGGATGTTCTGGGTGGTGGCCGACAATCTCTACCGAGGAGCGGCCTCCAACGGTTTACTCATTGCCGAGCGTATTTTCGACGAGCTCAACGCCTAAACTCGCCCTATCAGCCAATTATGGGTTGAATCGATGGTTCACCCATGCCAGACTTTTGGTATGATTCTTAGACTTTTACCTCTTATTTTAACCCTTCTCGTTCCCCTCAGTTCTGTAGCCGAAATCACCCTTATCGATTTTAACAGAAACACCTACTCCAGAGCCGAAGGAACATTCTTCAATACCATCAATCTGCAATCGAATATTATTTATGGTGGCCTCTCAGGAACATGCGACGGGGCCTCAACAAGTGTTTGTGACAGCTGTGCCACCCTGGATACCACGGCTAATCCTATAGGAAGCTGTAACCGACGTCGGGTTCACGACGCTCTTCAACTTCAGGTGACGGTCAGAAGTGATACCGGAGGACAGATTGCCGTTACTAACGGGGTGAGCGCCGACTTGAACCAAACTCCCTTAGACTTTACAACCAACGCCCCGCCCATTCTAGACGAGGCCGGGGGAGAGTTTACTGTTTTCATCCCCTGGAGTGAGATTTGTATTAAGGTTTTTGGAATGGCCAATTGCGATGCCCCTCTTTCGGATACGGCCTCCGCACAAAGAGAACTACGCATAGGGGTTGCATCCAGCGGCTCACAACTGAGCTCTGGTGAATATTTGCCTAACTTGTTTATTGCGCTTGGTAAACTCGATTCGGGTGAAACCGACTTGTGCACAAGTGCTGGCACGGGGACGTTCGCCGGAGCCTGTAATTTTGTCGCTTACCCAGGGGATAAAAAAATATTCCTCGAGCAGGTGCGGACCGACTGTGGTTTTCCAAACTTAAGTGGATCGGCAGCCGACGTTCGCTCCATTCGAGTCTACTACAAAGAGTTGGCCGACGGCGACCTGGACCATCCGTCTCAACTGCCCGGCACCTTTACCGACGTAAAAGATATTTTGGTTTCAAACTCTGGAGGCACCTGTACCAACTCTACGAAATTGATCACCCTTGATGAAAACGAAGTCGACGGCCTCACGAATGACACCAGCTATAGATTCGCAATTGGTGTTGTGGACGAGGCGGAGAACGTTGGCTTCGTCACCCAACACAACAACTTAGCACTAGACGACAAAAGTGATTGTTTTGCCGGCTCTGAAGACGAATGGCCCTTGAATTGTCATGCAGCCACGCCATCCGACGTTTTGGGACTGATCGAAAAAGAGTTTGATTGCTTTATCACCACGGCGGCTTACGGAACGCCGTTTCGCCCAAAGGTCGAAGTCTTTCGACAATTCCGCAACCAGTATCTCGAAACCAACTGGGTGGGATCAAAAGTCATCGACTTTTATTATGAGCACAGCCCCCAAGTGGCTTACTGGATGCGCAACCACCCCAACAGTAAGCCGGTGGTCCGCGCCATGTTGTGGCCCCTGTGGGCCTTTGCAAAGGCCTGTCTGACCCACCCCTACTGGGTGCTGGCCTGCCTTTGTTTGGGTTTAGCTATTATCCTCCGCAAGACTTTTTTAAAAGGAGCTTGGAAATGATCCGACTTCTTTTGATCAGTCTGTTGACCTTATCGATGCCAAGTCTCGCCGAAGAAGCCCCGCCGGCAGAATACCCCTACCCCTCGCGTACCATTGATCAAACCGACGAGATAGAGAGGCATGTTCGCAAAGATCGGAAAGGCGTTTATTTTTACGACACCAAGAAACCCAAGCGAAAAAGGAAGATCTATCAGGGCGTTGAAAAGCCCTATCACATTGGCAGTGATGGTAGCTTCTACTACCGTGACGAGAAAAAGTCTGATGAATCCATGAAGAACATTGACGGGGTTGAACAACCCGTGGATCACGATGCCGAGGGCGGCTATTACTATTCTCGTAAGAAAGAAAAAAAGTCGCGCCCCAACACCCATGGCCCACAGCCCTCGAAAATCAATCATGATGGCTCCTATATCTATGACATGGACATTGATGAGACCAAGAATGTTTTTTACTTTCGAGGCGGTGTTTCAGGCCCTCCCGATATCAAAGCCTCTGGCACCAGCACAACAAACTTTAATGATGTGTACGGCAGCTCCTCTAGTTTTTTGCTCGCCTTTGAATATGACTGGCAGCTCAGTCGGACTCTTTCAATCAAGGTCGGATCTGGCTTAAGCACAACTCAAGGTAAGGGCCGTTTCGGCACTCCTATAGCCGGTCTTGAACCCAAAGAAACTTTTCAGTTTTTTGTGTTCCCAAACACCCTTTCTCTTGCTTACAAGTTTCAAATCTGGAACATCCAGTACCTCACACCCTATGTTGAGGGCGGCCCCGGATACTTTACATTTATGGAAAAGCGCAGTGACGGGGACTTTTTCACACTCAACAAAGAAACCACCAAGTTTGGCGGCGCCTTAGTAGCAACAGCGACCTTAGGGTTATTGATTTCTACATCAAAATTCACCAGCGGCACCAATCTGCAGAACGAGTATGGAGCCACCCAGTCTTGGTTTGACCTGCAATACAAGCAAGTTTTTGGCTTGGATTCTCGCAAAGACTTTTCCTCGAACATGATCACTGGCGGTTTCGCCATTGGCTTCTAACACCCATCGATACCGAATCCTGATTTCTTATGACGGCACCGACTTTTTTGGTTGGCAACGGCAACCCAACAAAACACAAACTATCCAAGGTCTTCTCGAAAATTGTCTTGCCCAAATTTACAATCAGTCGATTGCGCTGGTGGCCTCGGGTCGAACCGATCGCGGGGTGCATGCCCTTAATCAGTGGGCCCACTTTGATTTACCAGAGCCCTTGACCAGTGACCTCCGATATAAACTCAACCGCATGACCCCAGAGAGCATTGTAATCAAAGAGCTTCACGAGGCCCCGAAAGACTTTCATGCCCAAATCTCAGCTCTGAGCAAATGCTACAAGTACCGTATTTTGACAACCCCGGTGAAAAACCCCTTTCTGGAGCGCTATACTTGGCAGCCGGGACGCCCCCTGAATGTAGAATATTTACAAGAATTGGCGGAAACTCTGCTCGGGGAGCACGATTTTAGCAGTTTTCAGTCTCAGGGGACCCCTGTGACCTCACCTGTCCGTAAAATGCTTGTGAGCCGCTGGGTGGTCAAAACATCAGGAATCTTAGAATATCAGGTCAAAGGCACCGGCTTTTTGAAACAGATGGTGCGTAATATGGTCGGAACCATGCTAAAACTTGAGCAATTACAGGCCCCTAAGCAGGAGCTGCGGGATATCCTTGGGGCCCGCGATCGCACTCTGGCAGCCGCCCCCGCGCCCGCCCAGGGACTGTTTTTAACATCTGTGCAGTATCCCCAAGCGCTTGACAATAAGTGCCGAAAATTATAATTGTTTTCATTCTTAAATTAATCAAGGTTGAGACAATGAAAACTTGGAACGCAAAAAAAGAAGATTACGTAGATAACAGAGAGTGGTTCTTGGTAGACGCCGAAGGACAAAGTGTTGGTCGTCTTGCCAGTAAAATCGCAAAGGTTTTAACTGGAAAAGCAAAACCCACTTACACCCCTCACGTTGACACTGGTGACATGGTTGTTGTTATCAACGCCGACAAAATCACCATGACCGGAAACAAATGGACTGACAAAAAATATTTCCGTCGCTCCCGTTTTTTTGGCTCTCTTAAAGAAACAACGGCCAAAGAGATGCTTGAGAAAAACCCCACTTTTATTTTGAAAGACGCGGTTCAAGGAATGCTTCCTAAAACAAAGCTCGGACGAAAAATGGCCTCTAAACTTAAACTTTATGTGGGCAGTGAACATCCTCATCAATCGCAAAACCCACAAATCCTACAGTAGAACTTAAGGAGTATATTGAATGGCTGCTGCAACAGTATATTATGCAACCGGAAGAAGAAAAACCAGCACGGCTCGTGTTTTCATGACCAACGGGACTGGTAAGGTCACTATTAACGGCAAAGACATGGCCGAATACTTAAAAAGACCTTCTTCAAAAGCCCATATGAATTTTCCACTTGAGCTCACTGAGCAAAAGGGCGCCCTTGATATTCGAGTCACCGTTAAAGGTGGTGGTGAATCGGGACAGGCTGGAGCCATCCGTCACGGAATCTCTCGCGCACTCACTAAATACGACGAAAACCTTCGCGACACTTTAAAGAAGGCCGGTCTGTTGACTCGTGACTCTCGTATGGTTGAGCGTAAAAAGTACGGTCTCAAAGGAGCTCGTCGAGCGTCTCAGTTCTCGAAACGTTAATCTTTCGAAACATCTTCGCTATTACAAAAACCCTTTTCTCTGTAAAAGGGTTTTTTTTTATGTAAACTCAAAGAATGAATGCTTTTACTGCACAGTCGATCGCGCTGAGTTTTTTTATGATGCTTGGGGCCTGTGCCACACCGACGACAAACCGGCCGACGACAAACCCGCCGACGACAAACCCGCCGGCGAAACCCACCGCTGAATCAACTGCTCACCCTCTAAAGAAAACTCAGAACGCCCCCCAGCCCATCTATCCCCCTTCGGCGCTTTCACGCTACTATCGATGGGAGATGTTCCAGGCACTGAAGAGATCGTTGCAGCGGCCCCGCCTCGCCCATCTCCAAGCCTACAGTTTTTGGTACTATCGCTGGAGTAAGAACTTTCGAGCAGAGGCCAAGAGTCCCTTAGACCATGCCCCCCAGTTGGTCGCCGATTTCCTCCCCTCTTTGCTCTACGGTAAAAAGCAGCGGCGTATCCTCAAAAAAAAGGGGCGGCGACGAATACTAAACCAGCAAATGCCCCACTACTCTCCCCAAGAAGCATTCAGCCTGGCTTATGAGTCACAAATGTTAGTGCCCCTTGCTGTCATTATTTTAGAAGAAAGAAAAATTCCACCTTTGAGCGATCGTTCTCAACCGATGGATTCTCCACTGGCTTTGCTTGCAAGGCTTCAACCAGCAAAAAATCAGCCAATTGACCATAACGAACAAAACCGATGGGTGCTTGGGTCCGTCACAAAAATGCGGGTCATGGACCCCCAAGGAAAAATGGATCGAGCGATCAAAGATCTTGCGACCCCCGGCAAGCTGCGGGTTGTGTTCGAGAGGGAGGAGTCAAGAGACTCGACCAAAAACCCACAGCTCCGTTACCGCTCCTTTTTCAACTTTAGAGGCCTTCAAGGTGTTGAATTGGGATGGGACAGTGCTGATGCCTGGTCGTCTCTGCAAAAAGACCGCGCACTTTTTGAAAAAGGCGCACCCCTCATCATGGCTGAAAGAACACCCTGCGATTTTAAAGGCAAATCTCGGGTCATGACCTTTGATGGCTCACAAGTCAGTCGAGATAAAAAAACACTAACTTTGCCGGGAGGCCACTTGCAACGGGATGGGTTTTTTATCGAGGCTGGAGCACAGCAATGGTTTTGCGTGCCTTTGGGGACTAAGCTTCAACGTCGATAATAATAACGGTGATATTGTCATCTCCGCCGCCGTCTTTGGCTTTTTGAACACAGATCTCAACGGCCTGTTCTTTTGGATTTTTACGGCAGATTTCATGAATCTCTTGGTCTTCAACTAAGCCACTGAGACCATCCGAGCACATCACGAAATGATCTCCCGGGACGATGGGTTTTCGAATAATATCGCAACGAACATCGCGCTCGAAGCCCACGCTTCGCGTTATAATGTTCTTGGCCTGAAAGTCTTTGGCTTCACTGTCTTTTAAGAGACCGGCTCGAATATGCTCATTCACCAAAGAGTGATCCTCGGTAATTTGCCACATGTATTGCTGGTTGTAAAAATAGGCGCGGGAGTCACCGACATTGGCCACGAAAATTTCATTTTCGTGGATGTAAGCCGCGACTAAGGTCGTGCCCATGCCCTGCAACTGCCTGTTGTTGCGCTGGCTCTCTGTGTAGATACGAGAGCTGGCTTCCGTGTAGGCCTCTTCCAACATGGCCCTTGGTGATAGAAATGTGTGCTCCTCACGATGGGTTCGGACAACATCCATCAGAGCTTCGACCGCCAACTGAGAGGCCAGGTCACCACCACGATGCCCGCCCATGCCGTCTGCCACGACAAACAGCCCCATGTCCTCGGCCACCAAAAGGTTGTCCTCATTTTTACTTCGCTTCAGACCAACGTCTGTAAGACCACACGCAGAAATTTTCATCTCCTCGATTTTACGCAAGTCCGGGTAACAACACAAAGAATTTGTGAACCGCCCTTAATTTCTCCTCCCTGCTGACCGATAGAGAATCAATGAGAAACAAAGACAATAAGAACTCCAATATCGCCATTCTGTTTTCTGTCCTATTCCACATGGCCCTTCTTATTTTTCTTGTTGTTAGCGAGACGAAAAAGACCACCGTGGCTGAAAAGGCCGTTGAGATTGAGTGGGTCGAACTCGAAAACCTCCCCTCCAAGACAGAACAGGTTCAAATCGTCCAGCAAGACGACAAATCTATCAATGAAGCGATCCCCGAAAAAGACTACCGCCTCAGTAAAAACAACCAGGACGTCAAAAAAGAAACGAAGTCAGAGAAGAATGGAGCCTTTCAAAACCGCAAAAACAAGGTAGCATCTCCCCAAAAGCAACCCAAGCCACAAGCGAAAGCCACTCCGAAGCAAAATATCCTCGATCAATTAAAACCTTCGCTTTATGATTCGCAGTATTCGGTCTCAAAACTCGCACCTCCCCCCAAACCCGCATTGAGCGGAGCCGAGGTGAGTCAAAATGACGACTACCTGAAGGATGTCGCCGCCGGAGCCGAAACCCTGCTAAAAACACGAGAGTTTGTGTACTACTCTTATTACAACCGAATAAAGAGCAAGCTTCGACAGCACTGGGAACCGCGAATCAAAAAGAAAATCGTGAAGATCCTCCGAAAAGGTCGCCGAATCGCTAGTGTGAACGACAAAATCACCCGCCTAGTCATCACCTTAGACAGTGCGGGGGGGCTCAAGCGAATCCAAGTGAAAAATGCTTCGGGATATAATGATCTCGATGATGCGGCCATTGAGGCCTTTCGCGCAGCGGCCCCCTTCCCAAATCCCCCCAGCGGCATTGTCAGCAGCGCTGGCGAGGTGGAAATTCCATGGGATTTTGTCCTAGAAACCTGATTTATTTTAATACGTTAAAGGGGCAAAAAAGACTTAACAGATCGCCTCTTTTTTGCTTAACATTCGGCCCTACGAAAGAGGTATTCTATGGCTAAAGCGAAAGTTGCAGCACCGGAGCTAAATAACATCTTCTCACGCGCCCACTACTTGGCGACGCAAATGATTTATCAAGCCAACAACCGCAAAGACAAGGCGAAAGGCGACCCCAAGGTGGGGGGCCACGCTTCAGGCAGTAGCTCAGCTCTCCATATTCTAGGAACTTTGCATTTGTTCGTTAAAAAGGGTTACGACCACATTTGTAACAAGCCCCATGCCTCACCAGCGGATCACGCTTTCAACTACTTGCTGGATCAATTTTACAACCCCGATGGCTCAAAGCTAACCTCTGATGAAAAAGACAGAGCAATGATGCGCCTGCGGGCCTTTGCCAACGAAGAATATCCTCACGGCTTTCAGAGTTACCACTCCGTATTTGATCCGGATCAACATAACTTTTTCCCGTCTGGTACTGTCGGCATCCCGCCCGTCAACGCAGGTTATCTGGCGCTGGCTTACCGTTTTGCCAAAAAACATGGTTACGAGGTTCCCGACGCTCACTTTTGGTGTGTGATGGGTGACGCTGAGTTTCGAGAAGGCTCTTTGTTCGAAGCCACGCCCGACTTTGCTGAACGGGAAATCGGAAACCTCACTTGGATCCTGGATTACAATCGACAAAGCTTAGACGGCCACCGCATCACCAACCAAGAGATCATGGGTGGTACCGACAACGAACGTATTGAAAACACCATGCGTGCCAATGGTTGGGAGGTCATTCAACTCCGCCACGGCCAAAAACGCAAAGCTCTCTTTAAAAAGAAGGGTGGCGACGTTTTTCAAAAGTTCCTTGAAGACGATCTCAATGACTACGCACTACAAGCGCTGCTATTGATTCACGATCCTAAAAAGTTAAAAGAGCAAATGACAAAAAAGTACCCCGCAATAAAAACTTTCTTGTCAGCCGCCAAAGCCGATGAGCTTTACGAAGCCTTGCGAGATTTCGGAGGACACGATGTCGAGGCTCTGCAAAAGGCCTTTGAAGATTCTAAAAAAAGCACTCAGCAGCCAACCATTATCATCGCCCACACTCTCAAAGGCTGGGGTCTGCAAATGGAGGCAGAACAAGGAAACCATTCGTCGTTACCCAGCAAAGACGAAATGAAGGAGCTGCAAGAAAAACAAGGCCTTTCCGGCGACACTCTGTTTGCAAATTTTGACAGCAAAAGCAAAGAGGCCCAGTTCTTAAAGGCCCGCGGCGCCGAGATCGAAAAGGAAATGCAGCAGCAGTTTGATCTCAAACAAAAAAACCAAGAGTTTTTTGCCAAACAGATTGCTGATGACGGTGGTATTCCAGACAGTATGGAGATCAATCTTAAAATGGCCAGCTATCCTCACACCCAGTGGATGCTAGGGCAATGTGCTGCGAAGCTAACTCGAATTGCCAACACCAAAGACGGCACAGACAAAAAGCCGCTGACTGAAGACGAAAAGAAGTGGCGAACGGCAGGAGAACTGCTGACGACGATGGCTCCCGATGTGGGAACCAGCACCAATCTCAACCCCGCGATGGATGGCAAGATTTTTGGTGCCCCTGTGGTAGAAGATCTTGAAGGCGAATATGGAGTGAAGGACAGCAAACTGCCCGACCTGATTCCTGCCGAAGAAAACTCGGATCGCTTTGTCCGTTTTGAAATCACAGAAAGTAACACCATGTCTTGCATGGGCTCTTATGGACGCATGCGCGATATCACCGGGGTACCCATCTTACCTTTGATGACAGTGTACGACTTCTTTTTAAAACGTGCACTCGACCAGCTTTTTTACAACCTCTACTGGAAGTCCAGTTTTATTCTAGTGGGAACTCCCTCAGGCGTGACGTTGTCACCCGAAGGTGCCCAGCATGGCTGGAAGTCTGACATTCAGATCCCCAATCAAATCACCTGGGAGCCCGCTTTTTGCCAAGAGATGGATTGGATTCTTGCAGAGTCCATCCGACGACACCTCACTAACGATAATGAAGGACGCACCGGCGTGATCATTCGTGGTGTCACCCGAGGGATCGATCAAAAAATGCTGATGAAGTATTTAAAGTCTCAAGCTCGCTTCAAAAAGCAATCCGCCCTGCTGGCCCGTAAAGATTACCCCATGGACGGCGCCACAGATGAAAGCACAATTTCTGCCATCAGTGACGACGAAATCATGACCACACTTCGTGAAGAGGTCTTGCAAGGCGCCTATTATCTTATCGATTACCGCGATTACGCCGGGTATGAACCGGGGGACAATGTGGTTAATATTTTTTCTCTGGGCGCCATGGTCACCGAAGCCGTGGATGCCTCTGAAAAACTATTGGCGAAAGGCATCTACGCCAATGTGATCGTCGTGACCTGTACTGATCTACTGGTTGGTAACCTTGCCCATGCCAACAACTATTCCTACCTGAAAGATCACTTGCAAGTGTCTGGCGAGCTTCACTTGCAGCCCACTGTGAACGGCAATGCCACCAGTAGCGAAATTGCAACACTGTCTGGCCGAAGAGTACCTTGTGTGAGTGTGCATGATGGCGAGCCAGGACTTCTCGATAACATTGGTTCCATCGTTGGCGTTCGTCATGAGGCTCTTGCGGTTCGTAAACATTCTAAATGTGGACGCCCCGTGGATATATACAACTATCATGGCATTGATGGCGATGCGGTTGTTGAAGCTTCAGGTAAAGTCTTAGCCGAAACCGCAATGGAGACCATCAGAATTAGCCAACGAACCCTTGAAGGCGCTGCACAGGCGACGCCAGTGGGTGGTGATTGGAAACAGTGGTGGGATCAGAAGTCCTGAGCAAAGACCACTTTGGACTCCATCACCATCAAGCTTCTCTCAAAAGGCATTCTGTCACCGTCGTGTTCGTTCATCATATGGGTGGCAATCACAAGACCACCCGCCGGCACTACCAATACTTGAATAGCCTGGGTTACAACTGTGTCTCGTTCAATCTCGTTTTAGGATCCAACCCGGGCGGCCTGTATTGGCATCCTCTTTGGAAGTATGCCCTAAAAGGGGTCTTCTTTATCTGGACAAAACAGATAGTGGCTGCCTTGGATGAAATCCCTGGAGATAAAATTCTTTACGCTTTCTCGGGCCCCAGTCTGTCGGCTCTGTCGGCGGTCCACAATCGAAGCGATATCAAGAAAGTGATCTGCGATGGCGGCCCTTTCACCGATACCTATGCCAACACACAGAACTTTTTTGAATACGAAATGGGTTTTGAAAACCGGAGCCTCGTCAAAGTTTCGGCATGGCTTGGAACCATGGCCTGGGGGCATCGACCCTTGGATAAACTTTCTCAGCTGCTAAAGACATGGCCCCTCCAAGTCCCTATCCTGTCGATTCGCGGGCTCCGAGACAATATCGTAGCGGTAGACTCCATACGAAAAGTTTTTGCCCCCCACACTCACATTGACCTTCAAACTCTTGAACTCGCTGAAGGAAAACATTTAGACGGACTTAGGGACTTCCCCGAACAATACAAAGCCGCACTGAAAGCCTTTCTGTGATTTCAGATTGTTTCATTGACAATTATGAGCCTCATTGAGCACAGGAAGTGACAATTTTTGGTACCCATCACACACAAATTAGACGCTTGTGGCTTTTTTTTGCAGCTGACCACTTTTTTTGGAGTGGCACGGATGTTGATTATAATTAGGGTCGAGAGGTACGTTGACCGTGATTTTATTTGGACTTTTTATTTATTCTTTTAATTTATCCCACCGGCGCAAACAGGCTTTGGTGGCGTTGTCGCTATTCACGATCGTGGCATCGGGACCGCTTTTTGCCCAAACCAGTCCAGCATCTCAACAGCAAGAGGTTGTTGAAGCGCCCAAACTCCCCCCGGTTGAAGTCGGAGAAGCCAAAACCAGCACAGAAAGCACGAACTCCGACTTTTCTTATCCCCAAAAACCTGAACAAAAAGACGAAACCCAGTCAAAAATAACTGATCAATGTCACAGTCTATTGGTGAGTCAAGATATCGAAAAACGTTATAAAAAAGTTCAGTCAGCCCTTGAGGCCGATTATGCCGAGGGTATGCCCAAACAGCTGCGCACCGACCTTGTGAGAGTGCGCAAAGACATCGACTCCCTTTCGGTAAAACTCTTTGAAGTGAACAGTTCCAACTCTCAAGAGGTGAACCACATTGTACAGCTCACCATCGACTACTTAGACAAAATGATCAGCCTCTTACCGAAGGCCAACAAGGTTGCCCCCAAGGTGCGCGACCAATATGTGGTCCCTTTTACAAACATCAGCTCCATCAAGGCTGAACATCAAGACTGCATGATGCAGGCGGCGATTGAAGGAGTTAAAAATGACGAGCCTGTAAAATCTAACGGCGCCTCTATCAATATTTACAAAAAACTCACTTCTGAATTAGAACGCCTCAACGAAAATCTCTATGTTCTACAAACCACGGATGTGCAGCGCTTCGTGAGCTATCGCGCCAAACTTCTTAAAAAACTAGAACGCTACAACCAAGACAAAGAACAAGCTGTTGCACTGACATCAGAAATCCCCAGTATTCTAAACAATGTACACAGAGAGATTGAAACTTTACTACCAGGACTGGAACTCTCCACCGAATATCTCACCGTCGCCCACTAAGCCTCACCACTTAAAACACCCCCCCACAGCCACTTTTCACTGTTTGACCATGCCCATTTGTTGAGACTCTTCAAAGAATCTCGCGCGAGGGCCTGCTTAACTCAACTATCAAAACAAAAGTTGTCGTTTGCTGGCTCCCATTCACTCGAATTCTCCGCTGAAGATGACGTCGGGTAGGAGAAGCCCCTGCCCACTGGGCGCAACTTCCTTGATCAATTTATGCAAACCCAACCCGAGCTTACCATTTTTTATAAGTGAGTCATCGGAATCGGGTATATGTATACCAATGACGGGAGCAATTTCGACCCACATCGCCCTTCCGCCCACTCGCTGCCCGGTCTTTGGATCTCGGGTGGAGCATCGCTCTGTTAATGCCTGCAAAAAAAATCGCTTTCGCTTTCGAAGTTTTAAGGAGGCCTCTACCATTCGAGGGGACCGGAAACCCTCTCCAAGTTCACAGAGAAGCATGGGGACATCACCATCTCGCACCAAAGTTGTTAGGTAGTATGCTTTTCCTTCCGCTTCAATTTTATGATACCTCACGCCGTCTACCTCGACTTGTATTTCTCGCGTGCGAACTTTGGCATCTTGTTCGAGCATCATCTGCAAAGGACTTTTGGCAACATAGCTCTCGTCGGCAAAGAGTGGATGAAACGAGGAAATCAATGAAATTGCTATTGCGATCATGAGGGAGAAGCTAACAAATCTTTCTCGCCAGAGGAATAGGCGCTCCGACCAAGCAGAGCTTAAACAATACCCTTGGGTATGGAATCTAATAATTTTTTGGTGTATTCATTTTGGGGCGAGCGGTAGATCTCAGACGCCTTCGCCATTTCAACGATTTGCCCTTGGTTCATCACGGCCAATTCATCTGAAATGAATTTAACCACAGCCAAGTCGTGAGAGATGAATATATAGGTCAACCCCATGTCTTGTTGCAGATCTAGCAGCAAATTGAGAATTTGCGCCTGAATGGAAACGTCCAAAGCAGACACAGACTCGTCACAAATAATAAACTCGGGCTCAACGGCTAAGGCACGCGCAATACAAATGCGCTGCCGCTGGCCCCCAGAAAACTCGTGGGGGTAACGGTTAAGAAACTTGGTCTCAAGCCCCACTCGCTCCATCAACTGAGCCGCTTTATCGATGCGGTCCTTTTTATTGGCTCCCAGGTTATGGATGGCCATGGGCTCCATGATGGCGGCACCCACCGACATCCGCGGGTTCAAACTGGCGTATGGATCTTGAAAAATAATTTGCATCTTACGGCGCATGGCTCGCATGGCAGAGCGATCCAATGCTGTGACATCTTTGCCGTCATACAACACTTGCCCGGCGGTGGGTTCGATCAAGCGCAAAATCGTGCGTCCGAGTGTGGTTTTGCCACAACCAGACTCACCGACCAAACCAAGGGTGCGCCCTTTGTGAACCTTAAGACTCACGCCATCCACGGCTTTCACCCACTCTTTGTTCTGTCCAAACCAGCCAGAGCGGACCGGATAATGTTTTTTAATGTCTTTGATTTCAAGCAAGACCTGGTCTTTATCGGTGAGAGTCCGCTCGTCTTTTTGCCCCAATGTGGATTCATCGAACTTCTTTTCAGTACCATCGGTATTCATAAAGTCACTAATCGTAGCCAAGCGATGAAAGTTTTTGTCTAAAGATGGGCGACAGGCCAAGAGCCCTTTGGTGTAAGGGTGTTGAGGATTTTGAAAAAGTTCCGTCGCAGACCCCTGCTCCACCAAATTGCCCCGGTACATGACTATGACTTGATCGGCAATGTCGCCGATGACACCCAAGTCGTGGGTGATAAAAAGCATGCTCATCTGATATTGGTTCTGCAAATTCTGCAACAGCTCTAAAATCTGTTTTTGAATTGTAACATCGAGGGCGGTTGTTGGTTCATCGGCAATCAATAGGTCCGGCTCGCAAGCAATGGCCATAGCGATCATCACCCGCTGCCTTTGCCCACCACTCATCTCATGGGGGTAAGACTTCACTCGCTCCGTCGGGTTGGGAATTCCCACCTCGTTAAGCAGTTCGGCCGCCCGCTTCCAAGCCTGGCTTTTGTTCATTTTCTGGTGCAACCGTAGCGCTTCGACAATTTGATAGCCAACGGTGAACACTGGATTCAAGCTGGTCATGGGCTCTTGAAAAATCATGGAGATCCGATTGCCACGAATTTTTCTCATCTCTGACTCAGGGAGTTTGAGCAAATCTTTGCCTTCAAATAAGATCTCACCAGCGGATATTTTACCTGGTGGACTGGCCAATAAGCCCATTGTGCAAAGACTGGTTACACTTTTGCCAGAGCCCGATTCGCCAACCAAGCCCACGGTTTTACCTTTGGGAATATTAAAAGAAATGCCGTTGACTGCACGAACCGATGATTCTTCGGTGTGAAAGTCGACGCAAAGATTTTTTACTTCCAAAAGCGGATTCATAGTTTAAGGCTAGCATAGTTTGCCAAGACTGCCACCCTCTCTGCGGGGGAAAAGTCCATTCCGAGTCCAGCACAAGCCTAAAACTTTTTGTAGGAAACCAACAGGCCCTCTGCTGTGGGAATAATAAAGGTGTTGTAGTCAGGGTGTTGCAGTTGCTCAGAAATGACCGCCTTCATCACACTCCACATCTTGGGGGGCGTCTCCTTAGGACAGATTTCACTAAAGACGGACCCAAAGAGGTAAACGTTATCGATGACAATCATTCCCTGCGGACCAAGATGAGCCTGGGCCCAATGCAAGTAATCCAGATAACCCAACTTGTTGGCATCGATAAACACGAGATCGAAAGGACCTTGTGATGAAAGCCCGGTCAGGCTCTCTAAGGCTGGCCCCTCGACCAATTGAGTGTCACATCCCAAGGCCAAGTAGTCCGGGTGAGCAAAGGTCTCACGGGCATTTTCGATACACTCTGGGTCCCTCTCCAAGGTATGAATCTGACCTCGCCGGCCCAGTCCCATCGCCATCCATGATGCAGAGCATCCATACTGAGTTCCGATCTCCACCACTTTTTGCACAGAGTTTTGCGTGCACAGCCCTTTGAGGATGAGACCTTCTTGCAAGCCAATGTTGATTCCCAGTCGTCCATCTCTCTGGAGGCGTCTCTCCACGTCGCATATAAGGGTTGGTTTGGTTACATAGTGATCCAGTAGGGTCTCCTGGGGGGGCTTCTCGACTCGCATTCCTCTTTATATTCAGATCTATCGGAAAGAAGCACTCTTTTTTTGGAACCGAGACTGATGAACTTTATCCCTTGGCTTGTGACGGACCTTTGACAGAAAAATGGGGGTCCACTACTAACTTAACTGAGTTTCAAACGAGGACACCCGTTTTATGAAGACAGTCATTTTTCAAGCTATTAGCCTGATGTTTATTCTTCTGGCATGCACGCCTAAAGCTTCTAAAAAAACCAACACGATTACAGCATACCTCGAGGCCAATGTGCCGCACCTCGACCCCATTCATTCCACCAGTAAGTACTCATCGGTCATCAATGCAAATATTTTTGAAGGCCTCTATCATTATCATTATCTGAAGCGCCCCATCACCGTGCAACCTAAATTAGCCGACGGACTCCCCCAGATTTTAAATAATGGCAAAACCTATATTGTAAAAATAAAAAGGAATGTTCACTTTCACGACGATCCCGCTTTTCCAAACAATCGCGGTCGCGAACTGACCGCCTATGACTTTATCTACTCTTGGAAGCGCCTTGCCGACCCGAAGCTAAAAGCCCTGGGTTGGTGGGTCTTGGATGGCCTCATTGAGGGCCTCAATGATTGGCGAGATAAGGTTCGCTCCGGACAGGCCAACTACGAGACACCTGTCGCTGGTTTAACCGCCCTCGATAAATACACACTTCAAATTAAGTTGTCCCGTCAGTCTTTTCAGTTTTTACATTACCTGTCTATGCCTCCGACCATGGTCGTTGCCAAAGAAGTGGTTCAGAAGTACGGGAAAGAAATCATCAATCACCCTATTGGCACGGGCCCCTATGTACTTAAAAAGTGGCAGCGGAACTCTGAAATCATTCTCTCGAAAAACCCTAAATACCATAAGGTGCTGTACCCCACCATTGGCGAAGACCAAGACAAATCCAAGGGCTTGCTAAAATACGCCGGACAGAGGCTCCCTTTGATGAATGAGGTGCGTGTTCGCATCATCACAGAAAAACAACCTCTCTGGCTCGCATTTTTAAAGGGAGACCTCGACTTCGGCACCATTCCAAAAGACAACTTTGAGCAAGTTTTTCAGAACAATCAACTGACGAAAGAGTTCGCAGACAAAGGACTTCGTATTCATAGTCAGAAAAGCCCTGACGTTACGATCATTGCTTTCAACATGGAGCATCCGATTCTTGGTAAAAACAAGAGTCTCCGCAAGGCTCTGGCTGCAGCGATTGATAAAAAGACTATTCTTGAGAAATTCTACAACAGCCGCGGGATCGTCGCCGAAGGCCCCATTCCCCCGACCATCTACGGCTATGACCCTGAGTACAAAAACCCCATTCAACATGACAAAACGCTAGCCAAACAGTATCTCGCAGATGCCGGCTATGAGGGGGGCAAAGATTTACCTGTTTTCAATTATGAGATGGCCAATAATAGCACTTGGGCCCGGCAATACGGAGAGGTTCTCAAAGACCAGTGGGCTCAACTCGGTGTCAAAATAAAACTCAACGTCAACACCTGGCCCCAGTTTGATAAGAAAATCAAAACCAAGAAAGCCACCATCTTCGACATGGCTTGGATGGCCGATTACCCCGACAGTCAAAACTTTTTACAGCTTTTTTATAGTAAAAACATTTCTCCAGGGCCCAACAACTTTAACTATATTAACCGCAAATACGATCAAATCTACGAACAGGCTGTCGTGCTTCCACCGGGAGCCGAGCGGCAAGCGCTTTTCAAAAAGCTTATCGATATCATCAACGAAGATGTTCCCGGCGTGTTTATCATCCATCGCTTGTACCGCTACCCGTTCCATAGCTGGCTTGAAAATTATAAACCTTATCCGATTATTTACGACTACTACCAATACCTGAGTGTTGATGAGGATAAAAAGGCCGCTCATCGATAGCATCAGTCAAGGAGACTGCTATTTCTGTTCGATATTTATTCAGACGAATCCTACAGACGATCCCCGTGCTTTTTGGTGTGACCCTCGCGACGTTTTTAATTTTCAATGTCGTCGGAGGCGACCCGGCCTTGCAGCTCGCAGGCAAGAACGCCTCTGCCGAACAGATCGAGTCTTTGCGTCTTGAGTTAGGACTCAACCAATCCCTTCCGGTGCAATACCTAGAGTTTATCAAACAGGTGGCCTTCTTAGATTGGGGCGAGAGCTGGCACACTCAACAGAATATTAATGCTATGATTGTCAGTGGTATTGGCCCCTCTCTCAGTTTGACCCTCCCAGCCTTTCTCATCTCTTTTTTTCTCTCTTTATTGGTCGCTTTGATTTCCACTTCGATTCAAAGTTCCCACGCAGCATGGGATCGTGGAATTACGATTTTTTGCTTAGCTCTGATGAGTATAAGCTTTTTAGTCTACATTATCAGCTTTCAGTATTTTCTAGGCTTTCAATGGGGATGGTTTCCAATTAATGGTTGGGACACTAGCTGGACCGAACGCTGGGCTTTTCTAGTCCTGCCCTGGATCATCTCTAGTATTGTGTCTCTTGGTCCTAATGTCCTGATCTTTCGGTCGGTTTTGACCGATGAACTCTCTAATGACTATGTCAGGACTGCGGAGGCCAAAGGACTCAATCGGTTCCAGCTGTACACCAAGCATATTTTAAAAAACGCTGTCATTCCCATCATGACCGTGGTGACTATGCAGATTCCCTTTCTTGTCACGGGGTCCCTCTTGCTCGAAGCTTTTTTTGGCATTCCTGGTGTGGGGGGCCTACTGATTCAATCAATTCAAAATTCAGACTTCCCCGTCATCAAGGCCCTTACCGTATTAGGCTCATTACTCTATCTTTTTTTTAATCTCATGGCAGACGTTCTCTACACGTTTTTTGATCCAAGGGTTGAGCTGAAATGATCGTTTCATCAAGAGCCCCCACTTTTATATCGAAAGATTCCCTGGCTCTGATTTGTTTTGGCGTGATCTGCGTCTATCTTGTTCTCGCCTTACTCTCAAGCTTTGGCGTTATTGGCGTGGATTATGCGACCACCCGTTTGCAGCTCTCATACTCTGCTCCCTCCGCCTCCCATTGGTTCGGAACCGATTTTTTGGGGCGGGATGTTTTCGCCCGCGTTCTGCACGGAACCCAAGTCGCTGTATTGGTAGGCTTCTTTGCCGCAAGCATCTCAACGACGCTGGGCTTGATGCTCGGTGCACTCGCCGGTTATTTTGGAGGCTGGGTCGATGATCTAGTTACATGGCTATACGCCACCCTCGAATCCATCCCCTATATTCTCCTGATCTCAGCTTTTGCTTTTTCCTTGGGGCAGGGACTTTCCAACCTCTATTTAGCATTGGGCCTTACTGGCTGGGTTAAGATGTGTCGGCTAACCCGTGGAGAATTTCTCAAACATAAAAATCTCGACTACGTGGTCGCCGCAGAAGCCGTGGGAGCCTCGCACTGGACTCGAATCTTTAAACATATCACGCCCAATGTTTTGCACATTGCCTACATTCAATACAGCCTCACATTTATTCACGCCATTAAGGTGGAGGTGATCTTAAGTTATCTCGGGTTGGGGGTAGAGCCTGGAACGCCTTCATGGGGTGTCATGATTAACGACGCAAAATCAGAACTCTCGCGGGGTGTTTGGTGGAACTTAGCAGCCGCGACATTATTTATGTTTGTTCTTGTTCTGGCCGTCAATATTTTTACAGATAGGATGGGGAAAGCCCTTGATCCGAAGTCAAGAGCTTCAAACTTTGAAGTGTAAAATTAAAAGTTATACTTGCCTTGTAAAACAAATCCGTTGAGATCTATCTGGCTCACCTGCTTGCTACCCCGAATGTTAATCCAACGGTGACTGAAATCAGCAGCAAAATTTTTCGCTAGCTCAAACGTCACTCCCGTCTGAAAGCCAACCGATGGACTCAGAGACACCTCATCAAAATTAGTGGCTTGGGGCAGAACATAATTCAATCCACCGAAAACTGAAAACTTTTGCTTCGTCGCATAGCTTAGGTTCGCATAGGTTGTGATCAAGCTAAAGCCAGGCTTACCATCACCGAGGTTAAGGGTCTGGCCATTGACCTCAGCCGTTTGCAATTCACGTCCGGTTTCAAAATTGAGCCCAGCAACCACCGACAACGGGAGTGGGTTGGCTTTTGACTGAATGCTCGCTTTGTACTCGGCACCAAAACCAAAAGCTTGGTCCGACTTGGCTTTGAAGGTTCCACTGTCTGTCTTCACAGGGATACGGTCGGCCATGCTCCAAAATCCGACGATGCTAAAGCCTTTTAATCGTTTCTTCACCATGTCCATAGTGACTTTCGATTTTGTGGAATTCATTTTTGAAGCGGTCTTTTTGGCGGCCAATGCCGACTGAGTAAAAACCAATACCATAGCAATGGATAATAGAAATCTCATTTGGGTCTCCCGGTGAATTTGTTGAAGTCGCCTAAGATATTCGTATTTCCCGTAAATGCAAAAGCTGATGCAGACTGGCACAAAAGTTGAGCAGTCCGGGTCTGCCCACTCCTGCAATGACTGGCCTTGCCCCCCTGCAAAAAATCATTAAAATGGATCTATGCAATGGATTTTACTAGTATTTTTGGCTTCTATGGCGGCTTGCGACTGGCCCTCTTACAGGTCAGGACTTGAGGGAGAGCGCAGCCTCTTCTTACAGGCGAGCCAAGAGGATGCCATTTTATGGAGGCCCTGGGCCCCCGAGGTCATAGCGGAGGCTCGTAAAAAAGACCGCCTGATCTTTTTATCCATAGGCTATGCCTCTTGTTTTGCCTGCGAAGAAATGCAAACGGAGGTGTATTCACAAAGCGATATTGCCGATCTATTGAACGCCTCTTTTGTCTCCATAAAAGTGGATCGTGATGAACGCCCCGATGTGGACTTGCAGTTTTTGAACATGCAGTCACTGATCATGGGTTTTGGTGCTTGGCCCATAAACATGATTTTGACTCCGGACTTGCAACCCGTGTTTGCAACAACTCGTACAAAAAAAGCGGAGCTCTTGCAAATATTGCTAAAAAGCAAGAACGCCTGGAACAACGAGCGACAAGAGATTCTCACCGGCGTCAAAAAGTACCAACAGCATTCCGCTGTGCAAGAGAGCAACCACCCACCCTTTGAGAAAGATCAATCCCTTATCAAAGACTTTTATGCCCGCTACACCCATCAGTTCGACACCCTCTATGGCGGAAAGGCGGTCGGTGGCCGCTTTCAAACAAAGTTCCCTGTGAACGACGACATGCGACTGCTGCTGCGTTACTACCGTCAAACCAAAGAACCTCAGGCTTTAAAAATGGTGGAGAAGACCATGAGCACGGTCGCAAAAAGCGCCATGTTTGATCATCTCTCCGGGGGCTTTCACCGCTATTCCAGTTCTAGAGATTGGAACACCCCCAACTACGAAAAGACCTTGATCGATCAAGCCAGCTTTTTAAATGCCTATATCGATCTTTACTCTGCTAAACCCAATGACCTTTATAGAAAGACGATGGAAAAAACCGTCGCCTTTCTTTTGAGCACCTTGCAGGCTGACAAGGGTGGTTTCTATAATTCGCAAAGCTCTAATATTGGAAAACAAGAGGGGCTGTTTTACACGTGGCAACCCCATGAGGTGCAGGCGGCCCTTAAGCCAAACGAATGGCAGGTGTTTAACGAGTTTTATAGCTTCTCAACACCCATGAGGCGTTTTCAAAACCGGCGGGGACTTCGCAAAAAGACTTCTTTCCAGCGAGACGACATTGAAAATGTCGAAGAGGTGCTTCATCGCAAACGGTTAGAGAGGGGTTTCCCAACGATCGATACAAAAGTGGTCACAGCCGATAGTGCCGCGGCTCTGTCGGCTTTGGCTCGCCTCCAAAGGCTGTGGCCCTCCGACTCTTTTTACAAGGTCATTCAAAGCAACATGGATAAACTCGTCCGGCAACACCGATCCTTCGATGGCGATCTTTACCGGCGGAGCATCGGTGGTGAAGTGAAACATCAAGGTATTCTCGACGACTACGCTTTTTTGATTGATGCTCTTATTGAGCTGTATCAATCCCACTTCGATGAAAAGTATCTTGTCCTGGCCAATGAACTTCAAAAAAGACAGATTCAAAACTTTTGGAACCCTAAGAAAAAGCTCTTTGCGTTCAATTTAGTGACAGACCCATTTATCGCAGAACAATTTTCTTTCAATGATCAGACAAGAGTCAGCGGACAAGCCATGTCATACTGGAACTTGATTCGGTTGACTGGCTACTTCGCGAACCGAGACTACCAACAAAAGGCCCAGCAACTTTTAGATTCTTACCCGGATTTGCTGAAAACAGATCCCCTCTCCTACCCCAGCCTCCTCTTAGGTTTGGACTTCACCATTGCAGGGGGCAAACACATCATCGTGGTCGGTGACAAGAACGACTGCAGGGAACAAGCGACTCAAGCCTTTAAAGGGCTATCGCCCTATGTGCTATGGAGCTGCATTCATTCGAAAAGCCAAGTCCCTCTTCATGTAGATAAACCTTCGTTGCCGGGGAAAACCACGTTCTATGTGTGCAGTGCCAAGACATGCGAAGCCCCATCGGCTGATTGGAATGACGCCCTCTCACTACTGAAAGAACGTAACGATTCGACTTTGGAAAACTAAAAGGGCTTGGTGTCACGAAGCGCCGATAGAGCTCACCAATCGGAAGGGCTTCCACCGCAACGACCGCAACGACCGCAACGACTGCAACGACTTTACAGGAACATTCTATTAGGAGTGATTGATTTTCAACAGGGTATCAATCGATTTTTTCATCTGATCGATATTGAATGGCTTTTTAATGTAGTCGTCAGCACCAACTTCAAAACCACGTTTCACATCAAGTTCCGAGGTTTTGGCACTGACGAACACCAACGGAATCTCTTTTAAGTCATTGTGTTCTTTCAGAAGTTTCGCCAGTTCAAAGCCATTGATCCACGGCAACCCAATGTCGAGAATAATCAAATCTATGGGCTGGTCGTCGAGAACGGTTGAAAGTTGGGTGCCGTCGGCGGCGGCGCGCACGGTGTGACCGTCGGCCTCAAAAATACGGGACAGTGCTCGTCGCATCGTCTCGTCGTCTTCGATAACTAAAATCGTTTTTGGGTTCTTGGTGTGCTTAAGGTCTCGGTACTGCCCAAGGTCGACCACATTCTCTTTTACGATGCGGTCGCGGGTGATTTTTTCAATTTTTTTAACGAGATCTTCCGTATTGATCTTCTTAGCCACTGCTTCCTCCAGCCCCTTTAAAGGCTCAGTGGTTATTTTCCTCCAACCAGCGCTCACAATCAATAGCTGCCATACAACCTGTACCTGCGGCCGTAATCGCCTGACGGTATTTGTCATCAGCAACGTCCCCAGCAGCAAACAGACCTTCGACCGAAGTCCGGGTGCTATGCCCTTCTGTGATGATATAACCCACTTCGTTGGTTTTGACCTTGCCCGTAAACAAATCTGTGTTCGGCTTATGACCAATGGCTATAAAAACCCCTTCGACCGGGATTTCCTGGACCTCGCCAGATTTAAGATTCTTGATCTTGGCAGCTTCGACCAATTTATCGCCGACAACCTCTTCAAGTGCGGAATTCCACATGACTTCAATTTTAGGATGGCTCAAAGCTTTATCCGCCATAATCTTACTAGCTCTAAACTCATCACGCCGGTGCACAATGATCACCTTCGAAGCAAAGCGCGTGAGAAAAGTGGCTTCTTCCATGGCGGTGTCTCCGCCACCAATAACCATCACGGTTTGATCTTTAAAAAAAGCACCATCACAAGTGGCGCAGGCAGAAACCCCTCGACCAAGTAATCGACGTTCAGACTCTAAACCAAGATATTTAGCACTGGCCCCAGTCGAAACAATAATCGCCTTGGTTTGAAATTCTTCATCGCCGATCCAAACCTTAAAGGGTTTTTGATCGAGATCGACCTTCGTAACGTTTTTCGAGATAAAGCGAGTTCCGAATCGCTCGGCTTGCTTTTTGGTAATGGTCATCAGCTCGGGGCCCATGATTCCCTCGGGAAAGCCGGGAAAGTTCTCAACGTCAGTGGTGGTCATAAGCTGCCCGCCCACTTCTTCGCCCTCAATCATCAATGGCTTTAAAAGGGCTCGAGATGCATAAATGGCGGCCGTTAATCCCGCGGGGCCTGATCCCACAATAATCACATTTTCAACTTGGCTCATAGAACTCTCCTTTGATGGAAAGAATTCGGTCTACCATAATCCCGCGGAGGGTTCACCTCGCTGGAAAGCTGGGATATGTCGTGTCAGAGGCCCATATCTAAAATTTTAGGGGCCTGGGGAGTCATGACCCACTTCACAAACCCCTCGGCCGCCGCAGCCGGCTCCAGCAAGGGGCGCCCCTCGGCTCGAGGACGAGCCTTTTTAGGGAGAAGATCGGTGTTCATATATCCGGGGCGAAAAAAACGAATGTCTCTGTCGGGGTTCTCACTCTGCACGGTCTCTATCAGGCCTTTCAAGCCGTGCTTGGCGGCAGCATAGCTAGCCGCCCCCGGATCAGCCTGAGAATCTGCGATTAAAGACCCAACAAATACCAACTGAGTGATATGGGATAAGTCGGGCCGCGAGAGCACCCCGTGAAGTATTTCACTGGGGGTCAAAAATGAGACCTGCAAACTCCACAAATGATCCTTCCAAGCCTTGTCGGAATACAACCCATGGGGACCACCACCGGCAAAATAAAACAGACGATTCATTTTTGTTTCAGCCAGCAGGTCCAAAAGAGGTTTTACAGCTTCCCGTTTTGAAAAGTCCATCACCACCGAACAAGGCTGATGGCTCATCTCTTGCGCAAGACTATTAAGACTCGCCTTAGAGCGGGCTACCAATAGAGACCCCAAGAGGTGGTTCTGTCTGTCAAACTCAAGGCACACGGCTCTTCCGAGCCCCCTGGAACATCCTAAAAAAGCCATTGTTTCCATAGATTGAAATGGATATCATAAGAAGCAACTTCTTCCAACCACAGGGGGAATGATGACTAAAGTGAACTGCCCGCAACTCAACAGGGTCATTGATGCGGATCCAGACAAAACTCTGATGAAAAATCTTTTACAAAACAACATTCCCGTAGCTTCAAGCTGTGGCGGCGATGGTATCTGTGGAAAATGTAAAATGATGGTGATCACAACCACAGGCCTAGAACCCCCTGATGAACTTGAGAAAAAGACATTGGCTAAAAACAATGCTGAGACCGGCGAACGCTTGAGCTGCCAAATCAAACTCACCGAAAATGCACTGGTCGAAACCACCTACTGGTAGGCCCGCCGAAGCATCCCAGCGCGTTGCCATTGCCAGACATCACGCAAGATTTGAAAAATTTACCTTAGCTCGTTTGAAAATCCAAACTGGCGTGCCAATTGCTCTGTCATAGCTCCAACAAAGGAGAGTGGCCATGAAAGTGCCCCATGTTTTATATCAGGTATTGTGTATTTTAGTTTTTGGATTGATTTCTTGTAGCTCGGACGAAACATCCGTCCAGCCGGACCAAGAACTGCAGATTAGTGCAGAAATCGAAAATCAAGATCAAACCATACAGAGAATTAGAGAAACTAAAAGCTTACGCGTCTCCAGTCGAATTGCCCTCGACGTGGTGGGAGATTCACAAAGTCACGACACGAGCCTCGTGACCAGCTCTTGCCGCCGCAGTTCACAGCAAGACGTTCTTGAGCGGGAGACCTCATTCAGTAGCGAGACTGAGTTTGATGTCACAGAGATACTCCCCTCGCGCGCCTTTGCCCCGTCCACCGCCAAGAGCCTTACAGTTCTCTGTGATATCACTATTCACTTGTTCCACCAGGAGCGTTCCGTCGCTAAGGTTAATCTTTTAGATGTCCGCATCACTGATATTGAAGACTATTCCAACTATGAACTGCCGTTCTTAAAGCCCAATGGCGAAACCTACCTTCTTCGCTCCGACGTAGGTAACAACAGCCTCGAATTGCCCTTCGAACTAGGGCGAGTTGAAACACTTTGCGAAAATACGAGCAACTTCGCTTTCACTCAGTCGCCCCAGGCAAAGCTCTCTGACTTCTTACTGGATGAGCTATTCGCCTTTAAAAACCTAGAAAAATGTCGTTTGCTATTACGACAAGAAGACTCAAAAAAAATATGGATCAGCAAATCCTTTTATATTCAAAACCATGACACTGTAATCGAAACACCAGAGACACTCGCTCTCTCCGGTCAACCAACCATGGAACGCATCGACGAGCCCCTACTAAAATATGAGATCTTTAATGCCGGCAAGTCCACGGCTTTTGTCACCATGACGGTACCAGCACCCAGCGTAACCATGACCCCAACCTATGGCTCAAGCTCGGAGCCCTTCGCGTCTTTTATTGAAACCCATGAAGTGCCCTCTCATTGGGTGATTGTTGGAGCGATCCCAACCAATTCTAAAAACAAACGGGGTGCCACGATTTACGCCCTGTCGCCAGGAAGCTCCATCGTGTTTCTTTTAAAAACTGATTTTTCTATTCGATGCCCCATCGCTGCAAACCAGCGGCACAACCAACCGAATCCACAGAAAATCAGTTGCCAATCGGGTCGGGCCTTTATCGGATTTCACTATGATATTGCTGGGGTCCCCACTTTCCAGCGTAGTATTTTCGATGACCCTGCGAAAACAATTTGGTCGAACGAGCAATCGGTCAAGCCACACCCTCTGGCATTGGGGCTGGCTTCATACTTTGCAAAAAACAAACGGATTGGTGAAATTTGCAGCCGCTGGGATGGTCAATCGACCAACACCAATGACAAACGACCAATGGATTACGGGTATGTAAATATCCTCGCTTGTAATTAATCAACAGCGAATACTATTTTTTTAGAAGGCAGCAATAAATGGGTTGTTGCCTTTGTAGAAACAAAGACTCAAAGTGAGTTACAAAATTCTGATCTTTGCGAAACGAATGATGGAGATCTTCAGTAAAAAAACTGATGGTAAAAGGGCTCGCTCGGAAATACCGGACGGCCCATTTAAAATAATCGTAATCGTCCGTTTTGAACTCGACAACCCCACCCTCTTGCATCACTTCATGAAGGTTCAATAAAAATTCCGCTTGTATCAACCGGTTTTTATTATGCCGCTTCTTAGGCCATGGGTCTGGAAAATGAATATAAACATTGTTGATTTCTCCAGGTGCAAAAAGCTCTTTGATTCCTTCGGCACGGTAGCGCGCCATGCGAGCATTCTGACATCCCGCCCGCACCGCTCGCCGAATGCTTTGCACCAGAGTTTTAAACTTAAGCTCAAGACCTACAAAGACACGACCCGGATGGGCCTGGCTGAGTTTTGCAAAGTGCGTCCCGTTGCCAGTACCAATTTCGAGGTCTAACGGCGTCTCTGCTGAACATTGAAAGACTCGCTCGCGCCAATAGCCACGATTGTTATCGGCCTTCTCGTCAAAGGACCAATCCTTGAACTCAGTATACATAAGCTCAACGTAGGGATTATTAGCAGTGAATCTGTCTTCCATAACCCCTCAGTATCAGAGCCTTTTTTACGGGGCAAGCCTTCAGGATATTTTTCAATTTGCTTTGAAAAGTGATGTGTTTTGGAGATCTTCGCCAACAAGGTCTGCACCCATTCTTTGTCATAATTTTAGAGACCTGTGGAATCATTGAAATCCAGCAACATCCATGCTTTAAACCTTTGAATTCATTGGAAAGAAGAGGTTTTTATGGTTTCACGCCTGTTTTTCATTTTTGTGTTTTGCACAACATCTCAAATTTCTTTGGCTGCCCCCTTGCTCGGTCATAAAATGATGGTGGCAACACCCACCCCACTTTCAGCCCAAGTGGCTGAAGAGATCATGAGCAAAAAAGGCAATGTGGTGGATGTCGCCGTGGCCATCGCTTTGACCCTTGCCGTAACCAATCCCCGCCATGCCTCTCTTGGTGGCGGTGGCTTTGCCATGGTGAAAATGGGGAAGGATCCCGTCAAAGCCCTCGACTTCCGAGAAGTGGCTCCAGCGGAATTTAATAAGACTTTTTTTGTGAACAAAAAACCTGACGCTTCTATCAAAGGCCCCCATGCCATTGGCGTCCCCGGCATTCCCGCAGGACTGTGGGCTCTTCACAAAAAATACGGAAAGCTCCATTGGGCCGTTCTTTTTGACACGCCCATTAAGCTGGCTGCCAAAGGTCATGCCATCACTGGAGAGAACGCCCAACGGGCGCGAATTTCTAAAGGTGAGTTCAACAGTGCTGGAAAAAAGTACTTTCTCAACGAAAAGGGGCGCCCCTATAAGCCTGGCGAAATCGTCAAACAAAAGCAATTGAGCAAAGCACTCAAATTGATGAGGAATCGCGGCATTGTCCCCTTTTACCAAGGGCAAATCGCGCGGGACATCGTCAGCACCATCAAAAAAGAAGGTGGCGTGATGACTCGCAAGGATCTTTCGGACTACAAGGTGCGATGGCTTGATCCTATTAAAACAAAATTTAAAGGTCACGATCTCTACCTGATGCCGCCGCCTTCGAGCGGAGGTCTGCTGATCGCTGCCAGTCTTAAAATGTTTGAGAAACTCAAAATGGAGGCTCTTGAACCCTTAAGCACCTTAGAGTTTCACTACTTTGCCGAAGTGATGAAGATCAACTTTCGCAATCGCAATCTTCTGGGCGACCCTGATTTCGTGAAAAATCCCACCGATGAGTTTTTATCTGATAAAAAAGCCAGTGAGTGGGTCGCAAAAATTGAGCCCGACAAGCTGTTGAAAATAGAACCGGTCAACAAAGTGGAATTCAAAGAATCTGACCAAACAACTCACTTCAGCGTGTTAGATAGCAAGGGCAATGGGATAGCCATCACCATCACTCTCAACGGTGTCTTTGGATCAAAAATTGCGACCGAAACCTATGGCATCGCCCTTAATAACGAAATGGACGACTTTACCACTCGACCTAACGAACCCAATCTGTTTGGTCTCGTGCAGGGGTCAAATAATTTTGTTGAAGCAGGCAAGCGGCCACTGAGTTCTATGTCGCCTACCCTAGTCGCTCGCAAAGGCAAAGTTGTGATGGCCCTCGGCGCACCCGGCGGACCACGGATTATTTCGGGTGTGCTGCAGACCCTGTACCGAGTTTTGGCTCAGGACTTCAATATGGAAGAGGCGATTCACGCCCCTCGGGTCCACCACCAATACAAACCGGACATCCTCTATGTGGACAGTAAAAAGTTACCACCCCTTTCGATCAAAGCCCTTGAGAACCTCGGACACAAAGTGAAACCCAGCTGGGGCGCGCGGGTGAATGGCGTTCGTATCAACAAAGAGGGCTTTCTAGAAGCCGGTTATGACTACCGGTCTGAAGGAGGCGCCAGTGGCTTTTAAGTTTACAAATCGTTGCCTCCATCCCGTGACCTCTTTGACCTCCAACACTGTGTTTCTGGTCCTCGCTCTTGCTCTCGTCGTTTTTCAGAGTTCCTTAGCCGATGCCGACGATTTTTCGTTTCTTGACGGTTATTGGACATCGGTCGTTCGAAGTTGTGAACCTTTACCAGCTAATGAAATACAAGACCTGCACAAGAGTGGTGGTGAATCCTACTTTAATATAGCCACACTAAGAATTGATCTCACCAATAGTTACTACCGCGTGCAATACAAAAATGGCTTGGGCTGCGAGGAGTACGGGCTGGGTCTTCATGAACTCGCGAGTGGTGCTCGACTGTTCTGTCTCGAAAGAGATCGAATCACCGAAGGAAACATACAAGTCTTTGACTACAAGACTTTGTTTTTTGACGGCACTGTTGTGCAACAGGCGGACAACGGAGCCTACGCCGCCCTGGGTATAGTCTACAAAGACGTCGCCTTTCAAGTCATCGGCGGCGTCTTAGTATTAAAAGCAGAGGGCACCTCAGCCTGCGGCGACAAACCCGCCTACCAATACTTCGTCCCCACCCCACTCTCATAGAACCCGCGGACATCTGCTCTTCCTTCATAGCCCAACTCTGGCTATGCCAACCCCCGACATGATCACTGAACTGAAAGCTGGCATGGGCTCGTCGCCAAACTTGATACTTTATCTTTTTCCTCAAAGAGGGTCGCGTGGGAATTACGTACCTCCGCAGCGGCAGTGGCGCTCCCGCAGTATGCCGTTGCTGAAGGTTACTCAGCCTATCGATCAAAGGCCCATTGCTTGGCAAACCAACTCCGTTTTTTTTCGCAGTGAATATGGTATCTTTGCGAAGATCATTAGTCAGATGTCTATTTTTGAATCAAACCTTGTACCAGCTCGATATCACTTATGACCCTATTTAAATTTTGTGTTTCATATTGGGAAACTTCATCAAGATTATCGCTATCTTTCCGATCAGTATTTAGGGTCAGTTGAGGATTTTTATGAAAAACCTGTTGTTTGTTAAAATTATCATTCTCTTTTTTACGAGTCTTACTGTAATTGCGGCACCGACCTGGAAAAAAATTAATATTTCCTCAGGCAGTGGGAGCGGCGGTAACCTGGTCAGCTGCACCGCAAGCTACGTCCCCGTAGGTACAAGCAGTGAACGAAGTTTTGAAGTGGTTCTGCCTGAAGACATCACGCTCTATTACATCTTGAAAAATGACCGAACCCAGTCATCAAATGACAACTATGCACGAATCAATGCGCTGTCATCAGGTAATGGTGGAATCTCTGGTGACTATCGTGAACTAAGGGGGACTCTGACAATCACCGCCGGCAACTCATTGATCGTACGAGCACGTGACCGGTTTGGCAACCTTGATCCCTCGGTCACTTTTTCATATCAGTCTTCCGGCGGATGTTTTTTAACGGGAGTTCCTTGGTAACCGTCCCGATAATTACCGTTTGACTAGAATCTGTGTATGGCACGAAAACTCCCGGCTGATCACGACCGCTGCGCGAGATGTAGAGAAACTTTAATTCAATCCGATGTATCATATAGGGCGCTTATTTTTGGGTGACGTCGCGGGGTTCGTCTTTGGCGGTGATTTCGTCGACGCTCATTTCGCGATAAGATTGAAAGGGCTCTTTGCGTACGGGGCAGTCTTTGAGGTCGCAGTACTGACAGTACAAGCGCCGGCACGGATCGATGTGAAAATGAATCTCTCCAGAAAATTCGTAATCTTTAAACAGCGTGCGTTCGTACAGATTGGTATTGTCGTGGGCTTCTTCTACACTCCAAAACTCAGGCACCACCACGTGGGCGTCAATGTGGTGGTAACGCCCCGAACGCATCACTCGTAAATGATGCACTTGAATGATCCCCGGCTGTTTGTTTTTGTTAATCAGTTTACGAATCTTTTGAATCACCGACTCTTGCTCTTCATCGAGCAAGCCACCGATGGATTTTCGAACCAGCTCATAGCCCTCTTTTACAAGATGCATACTAATGAGAATAGCGATGACAATATCCAACCAATAGATCTCGGTGACATACACCAGCCCCAGGCCAATCACCACACCGACCGTTGTCCAAAAGTCAGCAATCAAATGGCGCCCACTGGCTTCAAGAGCCGCAGAGTGTTTCTGAGTTCCAACCCTTTTTAAGTAAAGCCCCATGAAAACATTCACAACACCAGTAGCGGCAAGCAAACCGACGCCCACCTCTAAAGAGTGCAGGGGCTCTTGCTTGTAAAAGGCTTGGACCGCTTCAATCACTATCAAGAAGGCTGCAAAGGCGATCAAACCTCCTTCAAGCCCGGCAGACAAATACTCCACCTTGCCGTGGCCATATGGGTGGTCTTTGTCCGCAGGTTTTGCAGCATAGTACACTACGTAAAACGCGATCGCCGCAGCCAAGACGTTCACAATGCTCTCCATGGCTTCGGAGAACAGAGCCTGCGAGTGGGTCATGCGGTAGGCCACAAACTTGGTGAGAAATAGGACCGTCGCGACGACTATCGTAATCAAAGATGCTGAACGCACCTGGGGATCAAGCGAGCTCTCAGACATGGCTCTTCCAACTGGTGGCGAGTTTTTCTAAAAAGCCCAAACGTCTTTCGCTCAGCCCAAAATGATTGCCCGGAAACTCTGTATAGCTGTGTTTCACTTTTGCCTCTTTGAGAACCTCGGCAATTTGCCTGGCACCAAACTGCAAACAGAAGTTATCGTATTTGCCAACGTCTATAAAGAGCTGTTTACCCTGAAGATTTTTTTTGCGAGCTTTTAAAAAGTGAACAGGATCATGTTTCAACCAACTTTTCCACAATTTGGACTTCACGCGCCCCGTGTGTAAATCGATGGGGAACTCCAAGAAGTCCTTACGGAAGGCTTCTTTGGGAGAGTAGCAATGAGCCATGGCCAAGGCATTCGCCAAATTGAAGAACGACTTTTTCTCTTGTAACTCTCCCGCAGCAATTTTCTTTTTAATAGGTGCAAGGCTTTTGTACTTCAATAGCTCGGGTGCCACTTTAAAAAGCTCTGGTAGAAGGCTGGCTTCGAAATAACTATCCGGTGCCGTCGCAAAGGCGACACCGAAGGGCGAGCCCTTAACACTGACCAACGCCAATGCGCCGTAACCTCCGCTAGATCCACCCATCACACAGGTCCGTGTCGCTTTAGAGCTGACCGCAAACTGCTCCACCACCGCGGGATAGAGTTCTTTTAAAATATAATCGGAATACTGCCCACAGCCCGGACTATTTATAAATTGAGAGCCACCCCAATAGGTGGTGGCTTCTACAAAAACGTGGACCGCCGCCGGGGCCTTTTTTTGCACAACTTGCTGATCCAATTTTTGCACAAAATTCAGATTCAAGGTCTTCGCAGTAAAGTTTTGATACCCCGTTGAAAAGTAACCCGACAGATGAAAAATCACCGGTGGGTTTTCAATATCCCCCTTAGGGGCAAGCACGTAGTTGTGGCGATGGCTGGGGTCTTTTAGGGGGTTGTTCTTAAGAGCTTGGCTATCGATCTTCAGGATAAAGGCATTGTGGCTTTTCAGCTCGTAAGGCAGGCTCAGCTCTTCAAGGGATGTGTTTTTCATGGGCCTATTAAGCTTCAAAAAGCAAAAAATGTCATTCTCTTTGTGCCTGATTATTGGTATATCTCGTTGAAACCAGAAGGGATTCCATGAACACTCTACAAGATCCATTAAGAAACCAAGTGGCACAAGTGATCGCTAAGCAAATTGAAAGTGCTTTTCAAATTGAAGTCAGCACCGACAGCATTTTAAGTGATCTCGGGCCCGTCCCCAATTTGCAGATGGGTCATATGGCGTTTCCTTGCTTCAAGTTAGCAAAGCCCCTTGGTCAAAACCCGAAGGCCATCGCTGACCAATTGGCCGCGCAGTGGTCCGATGACTCCCTCACCAGCAAGGTTCGTGGCGTTGGACCTTATCTTAACTTTTTTTTCAAACCGAAATTTTGGGGTGAGACGGTTCTGCATCCGATGGTGGACAAAAGCTACTTTAAGATCGAACTCTCCACCGAAAAGCCCTTTCTTATTGAATACTCGCAACCCAACACCCACAAAGAATTGCATGTCGGACATATGCGTAATCTTTGTTTTGGACACTCTTTGATTTTGCTTTTTCAATATTGTGGGAACAATGTCGTCTCTTGCACCTTTCCCGGAGACGTTGGCACTCATGTCGCGAAATGCCTTTGGTATTTGAAGTTTCACAACAACGAACCCATACCTGATGTTGAAAAAGGTCAGTGGCTTGGGCGTATGTACTCCGCGGCTCACAACAAACTGGAAGACGAAAAAGGCACAGATAAAGAAGACTTCAATCGTCAGCAACTCACAGAAATCCTCAGACAAATTGAACAAAAGGAGGGCGAGTTTTTTGACCTTTGGGGAGAAACCCGCCAGTGGTCTCTTGACCTTATGGAAACCATTTACGCTTGGGCAGGCGTGACTTTTGACAAGTGGTACTGGGAGTCTGACGTCGACTCGGAATCTGTGAAGCTCGTGAAATCCCTCTACGACGAAGGCAAATTGGTGGAAGACCAAGGAGCCATAGGAATCAACCTCGAAGATGAAAAACTTGGCTTTTGCATGTTTCTAAAATCCGATGGTAACGGGCTCTATTCCACAAAAGATTTGGAGCTCGCTCGTCGAAAATTTGCAGAATTTGACCCGCAAGAAAACATCGTGATCGTGGACATGCGGCAAGAGCTACACTTTAAACAAGTCTTTACCGCTTTTGGAAAGCTTGGTTTAGGTGACCCTGAAAAGTGTAAGCATTTAAAGTACAATTTTGTTGAACTTCCGGACGGCGCCATGAGCTCTCGCAAGGGAAACATCATTCCCATCACGGATCTTATCGAAAGTATGAAAGAGGCCGTTAAAACCGATTACCTGGCTCGCTACCAAGGAGAATGGTCAAGTGAGGAGATCGATAAAACGGCCAATGATGTTGCCCAAGGAGCCATCAAGTACGGCATGAACCGTATGGACTCGAACAAAAAAATTGTTTTTGATATGAAAGAGTGGCTGCGCCTTGATGGCGAGTCCGGCCCCTACATTCAGTATTCTCACGCTCGCATCAACTCTCTATTGAAAAAGTTCGGTGCAGACTCTAAAACCAACCCCAATTGGGATTTATTAACCCACGAAAGAGAAACCGAACTGATGATTCATCTCAGTCAATTCAATCATGCCATGTTCAAGTCTCTGGAGGCCTATAAGACTTCGGGAATTTGCACTTACTTGTACGACCTAGCCAAATTGTTTAACAGCTTTTACCAGTCGTGCCCGATCGGTAAAATTGAAGACGCGAACCTGAAAGCCGCTCGCCTTGGCTTAGTGGCCGCCACGCGCACCGCTTTGGCAGAGGGCCTTGGTCTCTTAGGAATCCCCGCCCCCGAACGCATGTAAGCCCCCCGTTTTTTCGGGCGCCGACCACGGTCATTGTCGAGTCATTTTGCTGAGTTCAAAGCTACCGACCGAGACGAACCCGCTTCATTCCCTTGGACTAACGGCGTTTGGCTGTGGATTCAGAGATGATGTCGACCGACTCATCGAAGATCTCGGTGAAGGTCACACGATTGCGTCCCTCTTTTTTGGATTGATAAAGGCCGTGATCGGCGTGACGCACTAAAGAACGACCATCGATCAAAGACCTGCCGTCGACAATGATGGTACAGCCCATGCTGGCGGTCAGGCGAATTTCATCATCTCCGCTTTTAAACAAATGCTTTTCCAGCACCTCCCGCAGGCGTTCGCAAAACACCCGCGCTCCTTCGACAGAGATTTGGGACAAACAGATTAGAAACTCATCGCCCCCATAGCGAGCCGCGAAGTCATGGGTTCGGATGTTCTGCCGAATTAAAGCCCCCACCCCTTTTAAAACGTGGCTCCCAAAAAGATGGTCATGATTGTCGTTCACGCCCTTAAAGTGATCCATATCAAGCATGATCGCCGCGACACCATGACCATAGCGCCGGGCTCTTTCGATTTCTTGGTCCACTTTGTCGTAGATCGAGCGCATGTTGTATAGCCCGGTGAGGTCATCGATCTCCACCAAACCTTGCAGTTTCTCATTGGCTTGCCGAAGCTCATCTTGTAATTTCTTCATCCGTAACTGGGTCCGAACCCGAGCCAACAGCTCCATCCCAGAGAAGGGCTTGGCGATATAGTCGAGGGCACCCGCATCGAGCCCCTTGATTACATCCTCCGTGGTGGTGTTGGCCGTTACAAAGACCACGGCGGGAGGATCTTCTTTGGTTTTTAAAAGCTCAATGGTTTCAAGGCCATCCATCTCTGGCATGTTTACATCGAGCAAGACCAAGTCGGGCTGGTAGGTTTCGAGGGCCAGCAAACCGGCCTTGCCGGAGTCTGCGGTTTGCACGCCGTAACCGGCCTTCTCAAGAAGAGTTCGAACAATTTTTAAATTATCGTGATCGTCATCGACCAGTAAGATTTTGTCAGTATCGCCCATCCCTCTATTTTAAGACCCAATCGGCAATTTATCAGTAAAAACTCTTGGCTTTGAAGACTTGAGTCTAGGTCCACTGATTGATAGGATCCGCCCATGTCTTACAATCACAATTCCATAGATTCGAAGTGGCAAAAAGCCTGGGAAGAAAGTTCCGCGTTTCATGCCGAGTATCCATCAAAAAAACCAAAGTTTTACGCTCTGGACATGTTTCCTTATCCCTCGGGCAGTGGGCTGCACGTTGGTCATATGGCCTCATACACTCCCACCGATGTGGTGGCTCGCTACAAACGCCAAAAAGGCTTCAATGTTCTGCATCCCATGGGCTACGATGCCTTTGGACTGCCGGCAGAACAATATGCCATTCAAACCGGTGTCCACCCAGCGATCACCACGAAAAAAGCCATTGAAAATTTTCGCCGCCAACTGAAAAGCTTTGGTTTTAGTTTTGATTGGAGTGCGGAGATCGCCACCTGTGAACCTGAGTTTTACAAATGGACCCAGTTTATTTTTCTTGAGCTGTTTAAAAAGGGATTGGCCTATCAAAAAGAGGTACCGGTCAACTGGTGCCCGGAGTTAAAGACTGTGCTCGCCAACGAAGAGGTTGTCGATGGTAAAAGCGAGCGCGGCGGTCACCCCGTGGTCCGCAAACCGATGAAGCAATGGATGTTGCGAATCACCGACTACGCTGAAAAGCTCCTCGCTGGCCTTGAAACCATCGATTGGCCCCATCGCACAAAAGAGGGACAACGCAATTGGATTGGAAAGTCCACCGGCGCTGAAGTGTCATTTGGTATTGAAGGTTTTGAAGATCGTATCGAAGTCTTCACCACCCGCCCCGACACCCTTTTTGGTGTGACCTTTATGGTCCTTTCGCCGGAGCACCCCCTGGTGGCTAAAATCACCACCGAGGAGCAAAAGCAGACGGTGGACGACTACGTCGCTCAAGCGGCCAGCAAGTCCGAACTGGATAGAAAGTCTGACACTGAAAAGACAGGAGTCTTTACCGGAGCCTTTGCCACTCACCCGCTCACGGGTGACAAGGTGCCGATTTGGATAGCCGACTACGTACTCATGGATTACGGAACGGGCGCGATCATGGCAGTGCCTGGTCACGATGATCGTGATTTTGAATTTGCCACGAAATTTGAAATTCCCATCTTACGAGTGCTTGAAAGTGAAGCGGATCTCCCATTTATGGGCGATGGTAAGCTTTGCAACTCACAGTTCTTAGATGGACTCGACAAACAAGAAGCCATCGAAAAGATTTCCACCCACCTCGAAGAAAAGGGGTTGGGTAAAAAGACTTTAAACTACAAACTGCGAGACTGGCTTTTCAGTCGCCAGAGGTACTGGGGAGAGCCCTTCCCTATTCTTCACAAAGACGGCGAGCCACAGGAGGTTCCATTTAGCGAGCTACCGGTGGTACTTCCGGAAGTCGCCAATTACGAGCCCACCGCCGACGGCAAACCACCCCTTTCTCAAAATCAAGATTGGGTGAACCATGATGGTGGCGAGCGAGAGACCGACACCATGCCAGGGACCGCCGGCTCCTCTTGGTACTTCATGAGATATTTTGATCCCCACAATTCTGATATGTTTGCCGACCTCGAAAAGCAAAAATATTGGATGCCGGTGGATCTTTATGTGGGTGGTCCCGAACACACGGTCAGTCATCTTCTTTACTCTCGTTTTTGGCAGCAGGTGCTTTTTGATGCAGGCTTAGTGAGTTCGCCCGAACCCTTTCAGAAGTTGGCTCATCAAGGAATGCTCCTCGGTCTGGACGGTGAGAAAATGTCAAAATCTCGCGGCAATGTGGTCAACCCCGATGATGTTCGAGACACCTACGGTGCCGATGCTCTGCGCTGCTTTATTCTGTTTCTTGGACCAATGGATCGCGACAAACCCTGGAACCCCAATGGGATTAATGGTGTTCGCAAGTTTCTTGAGCGCGTCTGGCGCCTTTGTGTAAACGACGAGGGACACTTTAAAGGCGACGACACGGAGATCTCTGAAAATCTCAACAAACTACTCCACAAAACCACGGCCAAAGTGGGCACCGACATTGAAAACCTAGATTTCAACACCGCAATTAGCGCCCTAATGATCTTGGTCAATGAATTTTATAAAGAGGGTGTCGCGCCCAAACAGGGACTGAAAACTCTTGTGCTGCTTCTCACTCCTTTTGCCCCCCACTTATGTGAAGAGATTTGGGCCACTATGGGCGAAAAAGGCTTTGCCTCGCTGGCGGCGTGGCCCAGCTTTGATGAAAAGCTGCTTCAGGAAGATTCGGTAGCCATAGCGGTGCAAGTGAATGGTAAAAAGCGTGGAATCATCGACATCACCAGTGAAACCCAACAAGACGAAGCCATGGCTCTTGCCAACGATATTGATGCTGTAAAAAATGCTATTGGGGATGCCACAATACGTAAAATCATCTATGTTCCCGGTAAGATTTTGAATGTGATTGCGAAGTAGGTGGATGTGAAGAATTGGGATCTAGAAAAAGCCAAAGAGCTTTATGGGGTCGACACTTGGGGTGCTGGCTATTTCGATATCAATGAAGCCGGCAATCTTATCGTGTGTCCCCAAGGTAAAGACAAGCCCCACGTGGACCTCCTAGAGCTCACCGAAGAACTGCAAGAACGGGGTATACGCTGCCCGATGCTGCTGCGGTTCCCTGATGTGATCCATGAAAGAATCAAACTGCTTAATGATTGCTTCTACAACGCCATTGAAAAGTATGAGTATAAAGGCCAATACCAGGGCGTCTACCCCATCAAGGTCAACCAACAGCGCCACCTCATTGAAGAAGTGGTTGAAATTGGCGAACGCTATAACCTTGGCCTCGAGTGCGGGAGCAAACCAGAGCTGCTTGTTGTGTTGGCGATGATGACCAACCCGCAAGCCCTTATCTTATGCAATGGATTTAAAGATGAGGAGTATATCGAGACCGCGGTTCTGTCTCGCAAACTCGGTCGCAACACCATTATTGTAGTGGAGCGCCTCGAGGAGCTTGATCTCATCGTGAAGGCAGCAAAAAAGTTTAGGATCCAACCCAAGATTGGTTTGCGGGCGAAACTGCAGTCGAAAGCCTCCGGCCGCTGGGTGGACTCAGCGGGCGCGCGCTCGAAATTTGGACTCACCACTTCCGAGATTTTTAAAGCCTTTGAAATCCTTCAGAAAGAAAAACAGCTCGGGGCTCTAGATCTCATCCATTTTCACATCGGCTCGCAAGTGCCGTCCATTAAAACCATTAAAAACTCCCTAAAAGAAGGGGCGCAAGTTTTCGCCGAACTGGTGCGAATGGGCGCTGACCCCACTTACCTCGATGTCGGCGGCGGCCTTGGCGTGGACTACGACGGCTCGGCCACCACGGACAGTTCGGTCAACTACAACGTACAAGAGTACGCCAATGATGTGGTCTCGATCATTCAAGAGGTTTGCGATGAAAAGGCTGTAAAAAGCCCAAACATCGTCACTGAGGCGGGACGCGCACTGGTTGCCCATCACTCGGCTCTGATCTTTGATGTGATTGGGTTGAACCGAGTGGAGAAAACGGATGCGCCTCCGGCCGTTAGCAAAGAAGAACACAAGGTGCTGATTGAGCTCAAGGACATCTACGAAACTCTTGATCTCAATAACGCCAACGAGTTTTATCATGACCTAGTGGACATTCACGACAACTCATTGCAGCTCTTCACATTTGGTATTCTTTCTCTGGCAGAAAAAGCAAAGATCGAGCAGTACTTTTGGTCGATCGCCACCCGCATGTGTAAAATGATTAAAAACAGTAAAGAACACGAAGACCTTTACGAAAATCTAAAGAAGCTTTTGTCAGACACCTACTTCTGTAATTTCTCGGTCTTTCAATCACTGCCTGACTCGTGGGCGGTGGGCCACATGTTCCCTGTTCTCCCAATCCATCGCCTTGACAAGAAACCCGAAAAAGAGGTCACCCTTGTGGACATGACCTGTGACTCCGATGGTAAAATTGCCAAGTTCATTGATGTGGAAGCCGGCGAACCTCGGAACACCTTACCGGTGCATGGTTATTCGCCTGACACCCCCTACTACTTGGGGGTGTTCTTGGTCGGCGCCTACCAAGAGATCTTGGGAGATTTGCACAACCTGTTTGGCGACACCGATGCCGTGCATGTCTCTATTGGTGAAAATGGCTATAGTGTTAACGATGTTGTCGAAGGAGACACCGTTGGTGAGGTTCTGTCCTACGTGCAGTATAACCTTGAAAAACTAACCGGTCGTATCCGCAAAGCGGCTGAACATTCGATCCTCGAAGGACGAATGACCAAAATTGAGGCGCGCACCTTGATGCGCTACTACCAAAATGGTCTTTCCGGCTACACTTATCTTGAAGAGCCCGAGAGCCTTTAGTAACATTTGCCATGTTTAAAAAAATTATGTCTTGGATTCGGGCGCTTTATGATTGGACTCTTCGCTGGGCCCAACACCCAAGAGCCGTCCAGTCTTTAGCGATCTTGTCATTTGCCGAAGCTTCGGTGTTTCCACTCCCCGTTGACCCCCTGTTGCTCGCCATGGGATTTGCGAAGCCAAAGAAGAGCTTTTATTTTGCCTTTATCACTACTCTATTTTCCGTCCTTGGTGCCATCGCTGGGTACTTTATTGGCGTCTATGCCTGGTCGGCGATTTCACCTTTCTTTTATAGTTTCGTGTTTTCAGAAGAAGCCTTTCTAGCGGTGATTGCCAACCTACAAGGGGATCAGGCCACCTTTGTCTCGCTGTTTATTGCTGGCTTTAGCCCTATCCCGTTTAAGATATTCACCATCTCAGGCGGTGTTGTCGGTGCTCCTCTGATTCCGTTTATCGCCGCGTCCGTATTGTCCCGTGGCCTGCGCTACTTTATTTTGGGGGCCATCATCTATTTTATGGGCCCGAGAGCGCAGACCTGGATTGAAGGTAATTTCGAGAAAATGACCATAATGGTTTCGATCCTACTCGTGCTGACTCTTTTTCTAGCCAAGGCGATCTTGTAGAGATTTCTCACAAATGATCTTGTCGATGGCAAAGAAGAGCTGCTAAAACTTCTCCATGAACTTTGATCCTAACGCCACCGGCTTAAGAGATTCCGGCATTTTTGCTCTCCCCTTTACTGAAGAGGAAGCCTCGTTGGTTTTTATACCCGTCCCCTGGGAGGTAACCACCTCTTTTGGGCATGGCACGTCTCTTGGGCCTGACGCTATCATGGCGGCAAGCAAGCAGTTGGACTTGGTCGACGCTCTTTATGGTGAGTTTTACAAAGAGGGACTGTTTCAACAACCCACAGACATTCATTTGCTGAATCGATCCAAGCTTCTTAAAGAGAAAGCTCTTCACCTGAGGGACAAAATCGAGAAAGAAGAACCCCTCGACTCTGAAGATCGCACCATTCAATCCGAAATCAATCGGGCCTCTCTCGAAGTCAATGATTGGCTTTACCAGGCCAGCCAAAAAGTTTTAAAGCAAAACCAATGGGCGGCCGCGATTGGGGGCGATCACTCCTCTCCCTTTGGGCTTATCAAAGCTCTATCAGAGAAATATGAAGACCTTAGTGTCCTGCATATCGACGCCCACATGGATTTACGAGTGGCTTATCAAGGCTACACCCACTCCCATGCGTCGATCATGTACAATGTGATGAACGAGTTAAAACCAACATCTTTGGTGCAGCTGGGGATCCGGGATTTTTGCCCCCAAGAACAAGAAATGAGTTTTGAAAACCCACAGATTCATACTTTTTACGACTCTCAAACGTCCCTACGGCTGGCTCAGGGAGACAGCTGGCAGGCCATTTGTAATGAGGCCTTTGCTCATCTCTCTGAGCATGTGTATATCTCCTTTGATATCGATGGATTGACCCCAGATTTGTGCCCCAACACAGGAACCCCGGTGCCTGGAGGGCTGAGCTTTCAACAAGTCGAAACCATGCTTTACCTCCTCACCCAGACTTCAAAAAAGGTAGTGGGCTTTGACCTTTGTGAAGTGGCCCCAGAATCAGAATACGATTTTGAGGGATGGGACGCCAATGTGGGCGCCAGAGTCCTCTTTAAATTGGCTGGGTGCCTCCTCCAGAGCCAAAAATCATAGACCGCTCGCATTAAGGGGTGACCCTTTGGTGGGCAGCCCTTAGAAGCAGCTTTACGAAATAACCATGGAATTTCCCCCATTCGAAAGGACATAAAAATGTTGCGTTTACTCTTGTGTATTGTTCTCTTTTCTAATCTGGCTCTGGCCGTCAACGACCCCCTTGGCCTGGAAAACCAAAGTGAGCTTGGTTACGTTCTTGTGGGCGGAAACGCAGAATCTGAAACCATCAGCATTAAGCAGCAAAGCGTTTACAACTGGCAACACGACAGTCTTAAGTTTACAGCGCACTACATTCAAGCCAGTGGTATCGTCGACGCCCCAACAGCCACGGAACCCAATCGACAGGAGAATAAGATCACTGCTGAAAACTGGGCGGCCAAGCTTCGTTACGAACGAGTTATTACACCGAAGTGGTTCAAAATGTTCACCGGATACGGTTGGGCCGGAAACCGCTTTATCGGGGTCCGAGAAGAACAAATGATTGATTTGGGTGGTAAGTACTACACGGCCAACTCTAAAACCTATCAGCAATTTTTTGAACTTGGTTACCAATACAATCGCCAGCTGCTTACAAAGCCGCCGGTTCCCGGCAAAGAACTTGGTGTGGGAAAAAATATCTCTCCCGAATTTCATTTGCTTCGTATATATGCCGAGGCGATCTATAACCACAGCAAATCTTTTAGTCTCGGAGCCTGGGTTGAATACAAACCCAGTGTCACCAACCCAGAAGATCAGTTTATTAACTACAGCCCTTACCTGACTTCCATTCTTACCGATATGTTCTCTTTGAAGGTGGCTTATGAAGGGCACTATCGCTCCACACCAGCAGAGGCAGGCAACCGTCTGACGGATTACACATTCACAACCTCGCTTCTCGCTAAGTTTTAATGACAAAGGCGCCTTGGTGGGACAAGGGCATTCGCTTTGAATGCCAAGGGTCCGGAAAATGCTGCGTCTCCCACGAAGGCTATGGCTACGTCTATATGACCACAGAAGATCGTGTGCGTATGGCCAAAACATTGAATCTTTCGACAGACGAATTCACCCGGCAGTATTGCACCCAAGACGAAGGCGTCTACCACCTTGTTGATGGCGCCGAAGGGCGCTGCCATTTTCTTGAAGGCCGTCGCTGTGGGATCTATGACGGACGCCCCACGCAATGCCGTACTTGGCCCTTTTGGCCCGAGGTCATGGGTGCAAAAACTTGGAATAAAGAAGTGGCTGCGTTTTGTCCCGGAGTCGGTAAAGGCAAGCTGTGGTCAAAAAAAGAAATCCGAGAACAACTCGCGATTCAGAGCCGTTCCGAAGAACAGTATTTGTAGTCAATCCGCTCACAGAAACTCGCGAGACTTACGAAGACACCCCTTAACATTCGAGGTGTCCATAATCTTTGTCGATTCCTTATCGAGCGTACTTTCGTTTAAGACTCTCGCGGATTTCAGCACCTTCGATGCCAAGACGAGTCCAAGGAATCGCTAACAAACGGTCAGCCTCTATATATTCCTCTGTCTCTTCACAGATCCCGTAGGTTCCACCTTCGATTCTGGCTAAAGCTTGTTCGATCTCAAAAAGTTGCTTTCTTATACGGTCGTGCTGCCCGAGGACCTCACTCTCATTAAGAACTCTTACTGTTTGGTCGGCCTCGTCTCCGCCTTTCTCGTCAGTGTGCAAATTCTTGCGAATGTCTTGAACTCTGTTGAGTAAGTCTTCCTTGGATGACAAAAGCTTTGCTTTGCACTCGTCCACCAAACTTTTACTAATTTTTGACATCTCCCCCCCTATAACAATGATTAATGTCGGTATTAGTAATTCTAATTCAGCCCCATCTTTGGAACTGATCTATTTAGACACAGCGGCGAGAAAAAAGGCAAGTCGAATTTCGGTTAAACCCCAAAAACACTAGAAATTCCGGGCCTTTGTCATGTCTAGGTTTCCACAATTTAATTTTAAGTAATGTACAGAAAGGCGATAAAACCCAGTGCTGACGCGACTTTAATTCAATCTAAAATGACATGTCAGTATCTTACGAAAAACGTTAGCGCGTTTTCCTATAATCGGCCCGAAAGCCCATTAACCTATTAATACAATAAAACAATTCGCAAACAATGGATTACCAATAATGATATGTTACACGTCTTTGCTAACTTTAAGAGCAATATAGTTAGTAGTTAAGCTGCGTGTAAGCCAGGGGTTCCCACAAATTACCCTCAATAACCCAGTGCTTTTGCCCATACAAATCCTGCAAATACAACCAGGCTCCCTCGCGCTGTAGCTTTCGAAAGGGCGTGTATTTAAAAGCAGATTGTAGTGGCGTTTTTTTGAACTCTGTCCCAGGTCCACTTCGCAAACTGGATTGATTCACCCGAATCACAGCACAATCGATATCATCTGAAACATGGTTCCGAGAGATCCAAGCCCGTTGGCCATCAACATCTTTCACCAGAAGCCACCCCCCCTGATCTTTCTCGAGCACGAGGGGCATGTATCGCCCCGCCGTCCACAGCAACTTTGATTTCGCAGAAGGTTTAGCTCGAAGGTTGGCCTGACTGGCGCTCACACAAAGGCCCCAGACCGGACCAGGCAACAAAGAAATGGCAATAACCATGAGAAAGGAAAAAAGACGCATTCTCTCAATGCTAGCACAAGAGCCGCCGAAGGCTAGCTTCAAGAGTGACTCCCCTACAAATGTCGTATAGGATTTGGTCCGTGGTCGTATTAGAAAACGTGTTTTATCTGTTGGCTGGATTTGTCCTTCTGATTTTATCTGGTGACAAACTGGTAGAAACCTCGGTTCGCCTGGCGAGACGCTGGAAGATCCCCACCGGGGTGATAGCGGTAACAATCATCGCTGCCGGAACTTCCGCCCCCGAACTGGTCACCAGCTTTCTTGCTGGATTCAAAGGGAACAGTGACATTTCCGTTGGTAACGTTATGGGATCCAACGTTTTTAACATTTTGGCCGTAGGAGGACTCTCTCTTCTTCTCCAGCCCGCTGGAAAGGTGAGTGGCACCCGTGTTTCTTGGTATGTCCTTGTTTTTGCAAGCGCCATTTTCTATTTGTCTCTCACCGACCTGCTTCTCTCTTCGGGTGAAGCCGCGATGCTACTGGGGACACTGGGGCTGTTCTTGCTTTTCTCCTTCTTTAGAGAACGTGAGGAGGAAGACCACTCCTTTGAAAATCTAGACTCTAAGAGCCTGCTACGAACTCTGACTTTTTTTGGACTCAGCTTTGGTGGCCTGATCATGGGGGCCGAATTAGCACTCTCCGGTGGAGTGGCACTAGGCACCCTTGCGGGGCTCTCTGAACGAGTGATTGCCATCACTATTATCTCGGCCGGTACAGGGCTTCCTGAATTAGCAACGTCGGTGGCCGCCGCGGTTCGTGGGCACAGTGAAATTGCTATCGCCAACGTCATTGGCTCCAACATCTTTAATACCTTGGCGATCCCTGGCATCACCGCTAGCTTTTTTTCACTGTCAGTGGATGGAAACTTTTTAAGTTTTGATTTCTACATGATGGCTGGAGCCACTGCTTCGGTCGCCCTACTCTATATAATTAAAAGCTCAGCAGCCCGAAGACTGGTCGGACTGCTCATGTTTTTAGCCTACAATGGCTATGTTATTCGGCTACTGCTCAACTAAAAGCGAAACAAGTTATGGGCTTCTTCAACAGTTTCATTGATGTTGACGATAAGACCTGCAATTTTTAAACTCTGCGCCTGGGTTTGCTCGACCGTTAAGGGCTTTCTCAACAATTCGGCTTCAATATCAATAGTGTAGCTAATCATTTTCACTAAATATCTTTGAAAGATGATTTTGTTACTTTGCACATCTTTTGGGTTAATATTTTTGATCTTCAAAGGTGTTTTCGGAAGCACCGCAGTCAGGTGTGTTCTAAGGACCTGCACGTCAGTCATAACAATCGCTCGAATTTCATCGGCGTTATTGCCCTCGACGATATCACTCACCATTTCTCGCAAGCTTCGAATGATAAAGCCCATTCGCCCCATATGATCTTTGATCTCAAGTTTGTCCTCACACATGATGTTTTCGACGGTCGCCTCGTTGATAATTCCTGGCAAGTTCATTGGAACACCAAAAGCCGCCGAGTCCGAAGGCATCAATGATTGAGACATTCCCTGGGCACACACCAAAAATGTAAATGCAAAAACTATAGATTTCATAATATAACCCCTTTTGTTGGACTTCATTTTTAAAACCACTCTGACTGGTTTGTAAATGGGGGTTACTGGCCACGCTGACTGTCTTTTTCAGGGTGAGAAATATTGTCACAAGTGAAAACAAGGACAGTGAATTCAAACGGACTTGAGATAGTCGGTCAAAAATCATGGGTCATTTTGACTCGAAAGTTTTTTTAATTCTCCGCGGCGTAGACGATCAGAAGTCTTCTTCTTTTTTCTCTACCGTTTTCGACGCCTGAGCTTCGATATCGATGACGTCCTCAAAGCGAGCCGGGCGTTGGGGCTCAACAGGAGACTCCGGCGGGCTCCCACGAAAGGGGCTGCCTGCGGTGTAAACTCTGACGCTTCCTTGTTGAATACCACGCTGCCACTGGCCCATGAAATAACGCTTCCATAGTGATTGAGTGAGTGGAAAGATCAAACTCAAACCTAGAACATCGGTAAGCACACCCGGGGTCAGCAAGAGCAAACCACCAACAAAAGTGAAAAACCCTTTTGCGAGAGCCTCGGAGGGAAGCTGATTTTGAGCTCCTTGCCGCTGAATTTCCATGAGAATAGAGTGCCCCTGCTTTCGCAAAAGCCAGGCCCCCAGAACGCCGGTCGCAAACACCACAGCAAGAGTATTGGTAAACCCAATCGCATCACTCATTTGCACCAGAAAGTAGATCTCGGCGAAAGGGATAAAAGTAAGGAGAAACAGCAGACGCAAGAACATCACACCTCTAGTTCCAGCATCACAGGGCAATGATCAGAGCCCATTTGCTGGTCCAATATGTCGGCGGCCTTTAATTGGGGGACTAAATTCTCAGAAACACAAATATAATCAATCCGCCATCCGCGGTTCGCGGGGCGAGCCATCTCGCGATAAGACCACCAGCTGAAGCGCTCTTTTTCATCGGGATGAAAATATCGAAACGTATCAACAAAGCCAGCATCCAAAAACTGTGAGAACCATTCTTGCTCTTCTGGCAAAAAACCACTGACTTTGCTCAAGCGAACGGGATCATGAACGTCTATGTCACGGTGAGCGACGTTGTAGTCACCGACGACGATCACCTTTTGCCCAGCCGCTAATTTTTTCATGAGATGGCGCATGAACTTTCTTAAAAACTCTTGTTTATAAAGGTGCCTCTCTTCGCGGGCCGAGCCGTTCGGAAAATAGACATTATAGAGCAAAATATCGTGAATCTGAGTGACCACAAAACGCCCCTCATCGTCGAACTTTTTAATACCAATGCCATGCTCCACATTTTCCACCGGTAGACAGGTGTAAGTGACGGTTCCGGAATAGCCGTTGCGTGTCGACGCTGAGGTCCAAAAGCTGTCATAGCTCATTGGGTTAATAAGAGACTCATCCAACTGCTCGGCATGGGCTTTGGTTTCTTGAAGGCAGAGAATTTCAGGTTTTTCCCGCTCAAAAAAGTCCAGAAAACCCTTTTTTTGGCAGGCTCTGATTCCATTTACGTTCCAAGTCACAAGCTTCATGGGCCACCTCTTTGCTGAGAACCTAGACGAATGATTTCAGGAATTCAATTCCCTTTTGACTCACCTGCTCGAAACCTCTACATATAGACCCTTAACATAAACACACAAGGAGCTGGCTATGCCCATGATCGGTCAACCCGCCCCCCAATTCACTGCCCCAGCAGTGGTTGACGGTGGTGAATTTAAAGATATCAACCTCAATGATTTCAAAGGAAAATGGACGGTTTTGTTTTTTTACCCCTTGGATTTCACTTTTGTTTGCCCGACTGAGATCACCCAGTTTAGAGATGCCCTGCCAAAGTTCAAAGAACTCGGCGCCGAGGTTCTTGGCTGCAGCATTGATTCTGTTCACTCTCACAAGCGCTGGATTCAAGACGACCTCAAAGACCTTGGTTACCCGCTGATTGGTGATGTTACCAAGCGAGTCAGCAGAGACTATGGTGTTCTTCTCGAAGACGAAGGTATCGCCACACGAGGCACCTACATTATCGATCCTGAAGGAACCGTGCAATACATGGGTATCCACAATCTCAGCGTTGGTCGCGATGCCGGAGAAATCCTTCGAGTTCTACAGGGACTTCAATCGGGTGAGCTTTGTGGTGCCGGTTGGACTCCTGGTGAAAAACACGTTGCCGTTAATTAATTTTGATTCAAGGCGACTCCTGCAACAGGAGTCGCTCCTCTAATGTCAAACCACCTCGATGGCCTCATGGCCTTTATAAAATTCTGTTACCCCGAGTCTTTTAAAGAAATAAAGTCTCGCAATCTTATTAACCCCAACCTCTTTTCTCCATTTGTTTTAGAATTACCGAGCGATGTTCTCTCGCGGGTGAATAAATTTGTGTCGAAAGTTTATGATATCAAAAGCTCACCGGCCTATCAGGAGACCCTTCCGCTTCCCGAGGACTTCGACGAATGGCCCCAGACACCCAGCATTCTGACCTGTTTTGACTTTCACTATTCCGATGAACAAGGCCTGAAACTCATAGAAATCAATACCAATGCTTCGCTCTATCTACCGACAATTTTACAAAGGTGCGCGCAATCTGACCACTGCATCCCCCCACAGTTTGACTCTTTGTTCGATAGTTTTTCACAAGCCTTCCAGCTTCGTAAGGGAGACGAGATCAGTGTCTTCGATAAAGATCCTGAGAATGAAGGACTTTATTTTGAGTTTCTGATTTTCAAAGAATGGCTCACCAAAAAAGGCTACCCGACAAACATAGTTTCTGAACAAAGCTACCCCTCGGATGCCAAAGCCAACGTTTACAACCGCAACACCGACTTTTACTTTGAGTCTGAAAATTCAAAGCCCATGCGGTCTGACTATTTCGAAAAGAACAAATTATTTTCTCCGAATCCTCGCGAGTATTTTTTAATGGCTGATAAAAAGAGACTCACCCCCATGCGAGAACAATTGCTAAAGGTGTCTCCCGAATTGGCCGGCATCATCCCTGAGACTCGTTTATTTTCTGAGTTTGAAAGTGCTGAGGCGCTTTGGTCACAACGAAAAAAATACTTTTTTAAACCCAGCCAATCCTATGGCAGCAAGGGCGCTTTTGCCGGCAAAGGTATTTCACGTAAGGCTTTCGAAAAAATCTTTTTACCGGATTTTATTGCTCAAGAGTTTTGTCCCGCGGGGAAACGAACTTTCAAATACGAAGGTCAAGAGCACACCATGAAGTTTGATTTACGCTTTTTCACCTTTGACGGCGAGGTGCAAAATTACGGATCACGGCTGTACCAAGGCCAAACCACCAATATGAAAACACCGCTGGGGGGACTGGCCCCAATCAAATTCGTATAGGCAGCGGCGTCTGGAGCCCTTTCTGGAGATCTGGCGCCTGGTTTGCGCGCCGCCCCCGAACTTTTCTTGTCTGCCCCTCGGGCCTCCATTAGAACAGATTCATTAGCAAATAGAGGGACTTAATCCCTCTTAATGAAAAAAGGACTCCATTCATCATGATCGTAGTTACTGGTGCCACTGGCTTTATCGGAAGCGCTATCGTTTGGGAACTCAATCAAAGGGGGATCACCGATATCCTTTGCGTCGACTCTGTTCCCTCACAAGCGCGCCCCGGAATTTTGGACAAGCGAAAGTTTAACTCGTTTATGAGACACACCGAATTTCTCGACTATTTGGCGAAGAAGCCAACGGAGAACATTGAGTGGATCATTCATATGGGTGCTTGCTCCTCCACCACCGAGATGGACGTGGACTTTCTGTATAGAAACAACACGCTCTACACCCAAAAACTATTTGAGTACTGTCGTGACAATGATGCTCGTTTTATTTACGCCAGCAGTGGTGCTTGCTACGGAGACGGCCAACAAGGCTTCGACGATCAAACCAGTCCTGAACTTCTGAAACCTTTGAATCCCTACGGTGACTCCAAACTGAACTTTGACCAGTGGGTCTTAGAACAGAAAGACTTTCCGCCTTTTTGGATGGGACTGCGTTTTTTCAACGTTTACGGGCCCAATGAATACTACAAAAAAGACATGAGCAGTGTGGTCTTCAAGGCCTATCGACAGATCAAAGTGAACGGAAGCCTTAAACTGTTTCGCTCTCACAATCCCGATTACAAAGACGGCGAGCAGTTACGCGACTTTGTCTACGTCAAAGATATCACCCGCTGGATTAGCGAAATCATGGACGGCAAAGGGTTCTCCGGAATCTTCAACATGGGTTATGGGCAAGCCAGAAGTTGGCTTGATCTCGCTCGTCAGGTTTTCAGTGAAATGAATAAAGATATGAAGATTGATTGGATCGATGTCCCAGAGGACATTCGGCCACGCTATCAGTATTTCACTGAGGCCAAAATGGAACGCTTTTTAAGTCAGGGCTTCAGTCAACCCCAATGGAGGCTTGAGGATGGAATCACCGACTACATTCAATACCTTGACAAAGAAGACCCCTTTTTATGAGGACAAATCTGTGGAAAATATTGAACAACTAAAGCAGTCGATACCCGAACATCTTCAAGAGTTCATCGTCGAACAAGACACCAATCAGTACCAGCCCATGGATCATGCGGTCTGGCGCTATACCCTGAGACAGTTGAAAAATTTTTTGAAAACCCACGCCCATGATTGTTACCTTGATGGGTTACAAAAAACCGGAATCACCGTCGATGAAATCCCTAGCATCGATAGCATCTGCAAAAAACTACAGGAGTTCGACTGGTCGGCCATTCCAGTCAGCGGGTTTATTCCACCGGCCGCGTTTATGGAGATGCAAAGCTTAGGTATTTTGCCCATCGCTTCTGACATGAGGTCGCTGGCTCATATCCTATACACTCCGGCCCCCGATATTGTTCATGAAGCCGCGGGGCACGCCCCGATATTGGTTAATAAAGAATTTGCTAAGTATCTTAAGCTTTATGCTACCGTCGCAAAAAATGCCATCGTGTCCAGCGAAGACCTCGCACTTTATGAAGCCATTCGCGAACTTTCCGACATCAAAGAGCACCCAGACTCCACAGACAAACAAATTCAAGCGGCCAACGAAAAGCTCGACTCCATCACAAAAAACATGACCGTGACCTCTGAGGCCACCTTGCTCGGTCGGATGAACTGGTGGACTGCCGAATATGGACTTATCGGCTCTCTGGATGATCCGAAGATATACGGAGCAGGCTTGCTATCCTCCTATGGAGAGGCCAAGCAGTGTCTGAAACCCCATGTGAAAAAGATACCCCTAAGTGTCGACTGCGTAAAATACAGCTACGATATTACGGAACCACAACCACAACTGTTTGTGGCTAAATCTTTTGAAGAACTAACACGGGTCCTACACGAACTCTCACTCCAACTAGCCTATAAAAAGGGTGGCACATTTGGTCTTGATCGAGCGATTGAAGCAAAAACGGTGAATAGCATTCAGCTGAACTCAGGTCTGCAAATCTCCGGCAAGGTTGTGGATTACATCGCCGATGAGGGGGAGTGCGTTTTCTTTCGCTTAGAAGGCCCCACCCAGCTTTGCATTGGTGGTCATGAGATCAAGGGGCATGACAAAGACTATCACAGCCATGGGTTTAGCTCCCCGCTTGGCTTTGTGGAAGGTTTCGAAGATTGTCTCTCCTGGGCCTCCACTGAAGACCTCGCCAGCCTTGGCTTGGTGGTTGGTCAATCTTGTGTCTTGAACTATGAGTCTGGTGTCCGCGTCGAGGGTGTTCTTAAAGGCTCCCAACGGACACCTCGCAAAGAACTTTGTTTGCTTTCATTTGATGATTGCACCGTCACATTCCGTGGTAAGACGCTGTTCATGCCAGAATGGGGCGTTTTTGACATGGCTGTCGGCTCAAAAATTGAATCTGTTTTTGCTGGCCCCGCTGATCGTAAAAGTTATGGGCACACGGACTCATTCGCAAAAAAGACCGTACCTAAAAGAGTCCAATCCAAAAAAGAAGCCGGTCTAAACCAGTACTACCAGAAAATTCGCGATCTGCGACAATCCGGTAATCCCAGTGTCGACACCGCCACCGCCCTTTTTCACGGTCTTGAAAGCGACTTTCCCTCTGATTGGCTGACCCGCCTTGAGTTAACCGAGCTCACCTATAAAATGCCGAACGGAGAATCTTTAAGAGAGCAACTGGTGAATAGTTTAAAAATGATTGCTCAAAAAGAAAACCAAAACGCCAGTGTGATCAATGACGGACTGGCTTTGGCCGATCAAGAGATATGAACAGTCTCAACGTCGTATTGGTTGGATCAAAGTATCCAAGAAACATTGGTTTGGTCTCGCGTATTCTCTGCAATTACGGGATTGAACGCCTGATCTTAGTCCGTCCGCAATGCGAGCTCAACGAAGAGGCCAAGCAAGGCGCCGCCCAAGGCCAAGGGCCTCTTGAGAACGTCACCATTTACTCAAGTTGGGATGACTTTTATCAATCCGAGCCCGATGGTCTGCGCGTCGGATTTAGTCGCCGACAAGGCAAACGCCGGCCCAGCGTTCCCCTTGAAGAGCTTCTAAGCGAGCCCTTAATAGATTTCAAACAACCTCTGTTTTTTATTTTCGGTGCTGAAGACCACGGCCTGTCAGCCGAAGACCTCGACATGGTTCACCGCATGGCCTTTTTTGACCTACCTGGCGACCTGCAGAGCATGAACCTCTCTCACTCGGTGCTTGTAGCGGTGCTCACCTTCTATCAGCGATTTAAGACCACAGCTCCACCATCGGTTCCCCCCGCTCCGGAACCCATTGTCGATCCCGAGCCTTTTTTGACCCTTTGGCTAAAGAGCCTCAACTTTGACTTGGAATCACAACCCCGCTGGAATGCTCTGACGATGTTAAAGCAATTGATCCTGCGTGCAAAGCCAACCAATGACGAGCTTCACAAACTCGAGATGATTGTGCAACAAACGGTCCGGAAGATAAAAGAGTAGTAGCCATCACCGGCGACAGGATTTCTGCAACGAGTCTTAGACGATCCCCATTACTCAATGAAATTATCCATAAAATTCGCTATACCTATAGTCTTAATGGCTCAGAACCAAGTGGGACTTTGTGGGCACTGAATGTGCAGGGACAAAATTTTGATGGATATAAAAGAAGAACTTAAAAAACGCATTCTCTATTTCGATGGTGGTATCGGAACCAGCTTTCAAAAGATGAAGCTCTCCGAGCAGGACTTCTACGGCGAACGCTTTAAGGGTCATCCCGCGAAACTCCAGGGCAACAACGACTTTTTGAGCTTAGCCTCACCTGATCTCGTCAAGGCCATGCATCGCGCTTTCCTTGAAGCCGGCTCTGATATTTTAAGCACTAACACTTTCAGCGGCACCCGAGTCTCGCAAGCGGATTTCTCTTGCGAAGAGTACACCTACGAACTTAACAAACAATCTGCCCTTATTGCCCGCGAGACCGCTGATGAGTTTGATAGACCTGTGTGGATCGCAGGGTCCATGGGACCAACCACTAAAATTACATCGATCTCTCCGGACGTGAACGACCCGGGCCACCGCGACATCTCTTTTGATGAACTCATGGAAAATTTTGAAGAGCAAATTACCGCTCTCATGGATGGAGGGGTGGACTTACTCTTGGCCGAAACCTTTATCGACACCCTGAACCTTAAGGCCTGCATCAAAGCGGCCGACAATGTTTTTAAACGACAAAACACTTCTCTACCAATGATCCTGTCGGCCACCATCACCGATAAATCAGGGCGCACCCTCTCTGGACAAACCATTGAAGCTTTTTGGAACTCCGTGCGGCACGCCAAACCTCTTGCGGTCGGCATGAACTGCGCCTTCGGAGCCAATGAGTTGAAACCTTACATTCGTGAGCTCAGCGACCTTGCCGATTGCTACGTCAGTTGCTACCCCAATGCGGGTCTGCCAAACCCACTCAGTGAAACTGGCTACGATGAGACCCCCGAACACACCTCCGAAGCTTTGCTCGATATGGTCGATAGCGGTTACGTCAATATCGTTGGGGGCTGTTGTGGCACAACACCAGAACACATTCGCGCCATTCGCGAGAAGACCCAGGCCAAAGCACCCCGCACCTTGGTTTCACCACAACAAAAAATGCGGCTCAGTGGACTTGAGCCTTACAACATCGACACCATCGAAAATAGCCAAACCTTTGTGATGGTCGGCGAGAGAACCAATGTCATGGGCTCACCAAAATTTCGCCGTCTCATTTCTGAAAAAAATTACGAAGCCGCCCTAGATATCGCCAGGCAGCAGGTTGAGAACGGCGCCAACGTGGTCGACATTAACTTTGACGAAGGGATGATTGACGGCGAAGCCGCCATGGAGAAGTTTCTCAGATTGGTCGGTTCAGAGCCCGACATCTCCCGTGTGCCCATTATGATCGATAGTTCAAAGTGGAGCGTTTTAGAAACGGGTCTCAAGAATGTTCAGGGGAAAGCCATCGTCAACTCCATCAGCTTGAAAGAGGGCGAAGAGGCTTTTAAAGAACAGGCTCGCACGATTTTAACCTATGGGGCCGCTGTCGTGGTTATGGCCTTTGACGAAAAGGGACAAGCAGCGACAAAAGATGACAAGGTTCGCATTTGCCAACGAGCCTATAAAATACTAACCGACGAGGTGAACTTTCCTCCAGAGGACATCATCTTTGACCCCAATGTGTTGACGGTTGCCACGGGCATCGATGAGCACAATAGCTATGCCGTGGATTTTATCGAAGCGGTGCGAGAGATCAAAAGACTTTGTCCCTTGGCCAAGGCCAGCGGCGGCATTAGTAATGTGTCGTTTTCATTTCGCGGGAATAACATTGTCCGAGAAGCCATGCACAGTGTGTTTTTATTCCATGCCACCCGTGCTGGCTTGGACATGGGAATCGTCAACGCCGGCATGCTCACCGTTTATGAAGATATTCCTCCAGAGCTTCTCACCAGAGTCGAAGATGTCATTTTGAATCGACGAGATGACGCCACCGAGCGACTCACTGAATATGCCGCTAAGTTTAAAGGCGAAAAAGGTCAGGAACAAAAACAAGACCTCTCCTGGAGAGAAAACGATTACGCTCATCGCATGCGCCACGCGCTCGTTCATGGAATTACCGAGTTTGTTGATCAAGATACCGAAGAAGCGCGCGCAGACCTTCAGTCTCCCTTAAAAGTCATAGAAGGTCCGTTGATGGACGGCATGAAACAAGTGGGCGATCTTTTTGGTGCCGGCAAGATGTTTTTACCCCAGGTCGTAAAAAGTGCTCGTGTTATGAAGAAGGCCGTCGCGTATCTCGAACCCTTCATGGAGAAAGAGAAAAAAGCGGGCGACGCTCAAAAGACCTTTGTCATCGCCACAGTCAAGGGTGACGTTCATGATATCGGGAAAAACATCGTCGGTGTGGTTCTCGCTTGCAACGGATATAATGTGGTGGATCTAGGAGTGATGGTGAGTTGTGAGCAGATCATCGCGGCTGCAAAAGAGCACAATGCCGCCATTATCGGCATGAGCGGCCTTATCACCCCCTCCCTTGATGAAATGATAATGAACGCCCGTGAAATGGAAAAACAAGGGATCACCACGCCCCTTTTACTCGGTGGTGCTACGACCAGTCGTATTCATACCGCAGTAAAAATTGATACCGAGTACTCCCATCTTGTCGGTCATGTGAGCGACGCTTCGCTCGTTGTCGACGTTTGCAACAGAATTTTGAACGAAGAGACCGCTGAAACTACAAAGACAGACTACAAAGCCAGTTACAAAAAACTTCGAGAAAGCTATCTTAGTAAAAAAGACGACAACGTGAATCTGATCCCGTACAGTTACGCCAATACCAACAACTGGATGCGGAAAAATCCGAACCCGACGCCTCTACCCAACGAGTTTGGCGTGTTCCCTGTGGAAATGTCGGTGGATGAACTGGTTCCTTATATTGATTGGTCTCCTTTCTTCTGGGCCTGGCAAATCAAAGGTATTTTCCCAAAAATCTTTGAAAGTGAAAAATACGGCGAACAAGCTCGCAAGCTTTTTGATGATGCTCAGGACATGCTACAGACCATAAAAAAAGATGGCCGAGTTCAGCCTAAGGGGATATATGGCATTTGGCCCGCCTATCGAGATTCAAATGATGTGGTGATTCTAGACTCCAACTCTGAAAACGAGATCTCTCGCTTTCATTTTTTACGACAGCAGGGCAAGAAAAAAGAGGGCTCCCCCCACTTTTGCCTCGCTGACTTTGTTGCAGGAGAGAGCAGCGGCGTTCGCGATTCCATTGGCGCCTTCGTGACTTCAGCGGGTAAAGAGGTGGACGATATGGCCAATGAGTTTGAAAAAAACTTAGACGACTATTCGTCCATCATGATGAAAGCCGTTGGTGATCGACTGGCCGAAGCCTTTGCAGAACGTCTTCACGAAAAAGTGCGTAAAGAAGCCTACAATATCCAAGAGGACTGGGGCCGCCAAGACCTCATCGACGAAAAATACCAAGGGATTCGTCCTGCCGTCGGCTACCCCTCTTGCCCCGACCATACCGAAAAGCAGGCGCTTTGGGACCTCATGGACGTGGAAAATGCGATTGGTGTGTCTCTCACCGAAACCTTTGCCATGAATCCTCCGAGCTCCGTGTCGGGGTATTACTTTCTGCACCCCGACTCGCGATATTTTCATGTTGGTAAACTGGATCGAACCCAGGTGGCCGATTACGGCCGTCGCAAAGCCATGAGTCCCGAACATATTGAGAAGTGGTTGGCGACCAATCTTAGTTACTAAGCGACAGCAGCTGTACCGAAAGCCCCGCCATGCCTCGGACCACCCCGAAGCTTTGAGTCTCTTGTTGCCTAGGCTTTCAAAACAGTGATGGGCTTTTTGCGCTTCGGATAGAGAGTCGTGCATATAGGACATTCCAAACCAAAGCAGGACCGCGCTTTGCAGTACTCGCGCCCGTAAAAAATGATTTGCAAATGAAGCTTGTTCCAATTCCGTTTCGGAAATAAAGCTTTTAAATCTTTTTCTGTTTGCTCAACATTTTTGCCGTTGGTGAGACGCCATCGTTGTGCCAAACGATGAATATGAGTGTCCACAGGAAAGGCCGGAACCCCAAAACCTTGGCTCATCACAACGCTGGCGGTTTTGTGGCCAACGCCTGGCAAAGCTTCTAGCTCCTCAAAACTTCGTGGTACTTGCCCGTCGTGTTTCTCTAAGATGATTTTAGAAAGCTCGTGAATGGCTTTTGATTTGCGTGGACTCAAACCACAAGGCCGAATGATCTCACGGATCTCGTCGGGCGTTCGCTTCACCATCTGTTGCGGGCTGTCCGCCATGGCAAAAAGTTTCGGCGTCACCAGATTGACCCTCTCATCGGTGCATTGGGCCGACAACAACACCGCAACCAGAAGTGTGTAGTTGTCCGTGTGATCCAGTGGGATGGGAGTTTTCGGATAAAGGCGAGCCAATTTTTTTTGGATATATAAGGCTCGCTCTTTTTTCAACATCTCAATACTCGTTTTAGGATCTAAAGAATCTCAACGGCATCTGCGATAAACTGAAATTTTACCGCACCGGTTTTCACTTTTTGGATATCGGCCATCTTTCGGCCTTCATCTTTCATAAAATGTCGGAGAGTCGCAGCCGAAATCTTTTTTTGCTCCATTTGACCTTGGACCCGAACCTTTTTGCCAACAATGTGGGCCGGGACAGAGAATCCATAGTCTTTAAAGAGAGTGCGAACCATCTGATCACCATCTTGTAAGACCATCCAGCAACCCGATTTTTGACAAACCTTTTTCGGAGTGGCTTCGAGAGTGACGACCTTCCCTTTATAGGTTTTGTAGTCAGAAACCACTTTTTCGAGTGTCGTCACCTCAGACTGAGTGATCTCTCCACCAAATTTCGTTTTCTCAGTCGTGGTCGACTTTTGTCCAGCCGATGCAATCAGAGAAAAACCAAGAATCAAAACGAAACTCATCATAAACTTCATAAAGCCTCCAAAGTTGCTCAAACATACAAAATCCCTTGGCTTTTGGCAAACTCAAAGCGAGGGCAAAAGATTGTTGAATTCGTCGCTTTTCGACCTAAGCCGAGTCAACTTTCGTAGCCCTTAAACCGATAAAATTCTTAGAGAACTTTAACAAACGAGGATTAACGTGGATATAGCAACGCTGATAGGACTGGTAGGCGCATTTGCCGTTATAATGATGGCCATTCTCATTGGACCGAATCCGATGATGTTTATCGACGTGACTTCCATCTTAATCGTAATCGGGGGCTCGATTTTTGTTGTTTGTATGAAATTCAGTATCAAACAACTGCCCAACGCTCTCAAAGTTGCTTTTAAAGCTTTCTCCTCTAAAACAGACCGCTCTGAAGACCTTATCGACCAAGTCTACGAACTCGCGAAAGCGGCAAAGAAGAGCGGGATTCTGGCCCTCGAGTCATTTGACATTTCGAACGACTTTCTTGAGCGCGGAATTATGATGCTTGTTGATGGTTACGACCCTCAGGTCATCCGAGATATTCTCACCAAAGAGCGAGACCTCACCATCACTCGTCACCAACAAGGTCGAAAAATTTTTGAAGCGCTGGCTGATGTTTCGCCTGCCATGGGTATGATTGGTACCTTGATTGGTCTGGTACAAATGTTATCGAACATGAAAGATCCAAAATCCATTGGACCGGCGATGGCCGTCGCACTTCTCACCACTTTGTATGGTGCCGTGATCGCCAACGTTATTGCCGCCCCGATCGCCGACAAACTCTCTCTTCGCAGTGAAGAAGAAGAAAAGAATTATAACCTTTGTATCGATGCGATTATGGGAATCTCCTCTGGTCTTAATGCAAAAATTATTAAAGATTCACTTAGAGAATATCTACCAGCTCATCTTAAAAGACAGTCTGAAGATATCACGAAGGCGGCGTAACAATGGCCAAGGACGAACCCAAAGCAGGTGCACCGGCATGGATGGCCACTTTTGCCGATCTTATGTCGTTGCTTTTGACATTTTTCGTACTTCTTTTGTCGATGGCTGAAATCGATGCCACTCGCTTTCGCAAAGTGTCTGGCTCACTGAAAATGGCTTTCGGAGTGCAACGTAAAAATATTTTTGATGAACCGCCAAAAGGCTCTAGTTTTATCAAACAGGAACACAGCGCCGGTGGTTCACGATCTCCCATGAGTGTTGGTGGTGCGACGGCTAACCTTCTCGACCCACAGCTCCAGCAAATAAAAAACAAAATGGAAAAGCAAGATCGTATCGCGCAGCTCAACCGAGAGAAGCGCTTAAAGCAGAACATTAGCAAAATTATGAACAAATTTGAACAAGAGTGGAAACAAGGTAAAATTGAGATCGACAAAAAAGATGGTAACCTTGTGCTTCGTATTGCTGAGACCGCAGCGTTTTCTCAAAAGCGCACGAAACTCAACGGCGGTTTTGTGCCCATGCTCGACAAACTTTCAGAGGTCATGCAAGATATCGACGGCGATATTATCGTCGCAGGGCACTCAGACGACAAAATTATAAAAACCCCAAAATTCAAGTCGAACTGGGAGTTTTCTGCTGCTCGCGCCAACACCCTCGCCCAAGCCTTGATGAAAAAAGGTGACGTTGAGCCAAAACGGATTACCATTCAAGCCCATGGCCCAACACAGCCCTTGGTTCGTAACAACTCCGATATCAATCGCAAAAAAAATCGTCGGATTGAGATCGTTATCAAACACTAAATTTGTGGCGACAACCGTCAAATTCTCTGCTAATTCTGAGCCCATGGAAACTCTGGTTGGCGTGTTAGCTATAGGCAACGAAGTGGTCGAAGGACAGATCACAAACCGAAACGCGGCCTGGCTATCAACACAACTCTCAAAACTGGGCGCCCAAACCCTTTATCATCTCAGTTGCCGTGACGAGCGAGACGAAATCCTCAACAGTATGAATTTCTTGGGCCAGCATTGTAATTTCATACTGGTCTGCGGGGGACTCGGCCCCACGAAAGATGACACCACACGTGAGGCTCTTAGTGAATGGTCCTCGGCTCCATTAGCCCACGACGAAACCCAGTGGCTGGTGATCAAAGAAAAATTGCAAGGCCGACGAGTGACCCTTCGCGAAGGTCACAAGAGGCAAGCCCTTGTGCCTAAAGGTGCGGTAGCACTCGGAAACTCGAAAGGTGTTGCCCCCGGCTTTTTTATGAAAACCCCGAAAGGCTTTTTAGCTTCTTTGCCGGGACCACCCTATGAGCTACAGGCCATGTTCAATGAACACCTCGCTCCACTTATTGTCGATCAGATCAAACCCCAACCGGACAAAGAATTAAAGACGTGGATTTGCTTGGGAGCCCCTGAGTCGGAAATTGCCCATATCACGGAGAGCCTATTGGGGGATGATTTCTCCTTCGGGTTTCGATTGCATAAACCCTACGTGGAGGTGAAGGTTTGGCTGCCGATCTCACCACCCGCCACCGCTAGCGTCCGCTTGGCTCGGCTCGAGGAGAAGCTCGGCCCCTGGCTCGTCGGCAAAAGTATCGAAGACATCCGATTTCGGTTTCACGACCATTTGAAAAAATTTGATCACGTTTTTGTTATCGATCACCTGACTTCGGGTCTGTTCTTAGAAAAACTTAAAGAAGACTTCCACTCCGACCATTTAAGGTACCAGTGCTTTGAGCACAAATCTTTTCGTTACTTTTCACAACATGAAGTTCAGGGGATTTTGTCTCACGTGGGTCTGGACTCCTCAAAGAACAACCTTTTTATCAGTCTATTTGCGGCATCAGAGCATAGCGCCCACCTCTCATTCAATGACGAGATCCAAACGATTGAGATACCCAGCCGCTTTCCTGTGACTTCGATGATTGGACAGCTCTATGTCATTGAAAAATGTTTTCTTCAGGTTCAGCGTGGCTAAAAAAAAGAAAAAGGCTGTTAAAAAAAAGAAAAAAGTCTTTCAACTCGCCTGGGTCTATGAAGACCTCGAGGCGGAACCTAGTTTTTTTACCAAACGAATGTTTGGGGGCCTAGCTGTCTATTGCCATGGTAAAATGGTGATGCTACTGGCCGAGTCGCCGGGAGACCGCGAGTACCGAGGACAAACTTTTGATTTCGACATCTGGAACGGCATTTTGCTACCAACCGAATATGCCCATCATGATCGTCTTAAAAAAAAGTGGGCCATTCTAAAGCAGCATCCTGTATTGAAGAAATGGCTCTATCTCCCCCAGGATACTGATGCCTTTGACAGCGCTATTGACGATATCGTCACCGCCATCCATCGCGACGATCCTTTGTTAGGGATTTTCCCGAAGTCGACCTAGAAAAAGTAGGTCGTCATTAATGTCCAGCGGTCAACGTACTCACCATAGAAGGTGAACTCCCAATTAGAAAAAGGGCGAGCACTCACACCCACCCAGAGCTGTTCGTTGTAGGTGCGGTCTGCGTTGCTCAAAAAGACATCGTAAGACAGAGACACCGTAAAAACATCCACCCGCACAGCCACTCCGGGAGTGAGCATGACTGCACTGTCTGATAACAGGTCGTTCTCAAGACTTTGCTTTGACATATCTAAAGAAAATGTGAACTGCGGAAGAACAAACGAATAACCCACACCAAAGGCATTGCGATTGTTATTGATTCCGTTGGGGTCTTCGAACTCGGCGACCACCCCCACCCGATGCATGCCGTTTGGGTTAAAGAGCATACCAACTGTGTACAAATCCTCTTGCACGCCGAAGCCAAAACCAAAGCCACCCCAAATCGCACTTAAAGCGCCACGAACAAAGGCTTCACAGCCATCACAGCTGTTGGAGTAGGCTCCGATGGCCATGCCATAGGTGGTATCCCCAACTCCCAGGTCAACGCCAAAACTTGTGGTGTCAGACCCGTCGGCGACGCCCGTGGCTCGGTAGCCATTCTGATAGGAAGCTGCCACTGGGTTTTCTTTGGTGAAGCCCTTTGAGAAGAGGGCCGTATTTGTAATTGCCGGCGACGATATCCCTTGAGAAACCGCCACTTGATTTAGGTTCGCCGAGGTCTGCTGGCCCAAGACAGGACAAGAAAAAACAACAATAGCAAGCAGTACGATTCGTCTCATCTTGCTATTCTAACAAACAATCCTTTAAAACTTAAAGTCTGTTTTTTCACTGCGATAGAAATCCACCCGCTCGCCCTTTTCATTCAACACTTCATGAAAAGAGAACACCGATTCGGCAGCACCGCATGTGTTACCATGGACCGCTGGGATGTCGACACTACTAATATCAACACGGCGTGAAGTGCCAGCACCGAGCTCCACAGGTTTAGAAGGTTCGTCTTGGCCATAAGACCGGCACACAATGGTTCCGGTTATTGTTTCATCGCGACGATAGGCTTCCACCTGAAGACCAGAAGAAAATGTGTAGACACCTTTCGTTCCAGATGTTTCCACTTCCCCGGTTTCGTTAGATCGAACATAACAGTAGCGATCCAGTCGTTGGCTTGAAGGCTCCGATAAACTTTCGAGAGGCACACCGTCCTGGCTGATGGTTTCGCAAACTTCACCCGCAGGCGGTCCTTTGGATGATTGAATACACTTTTCTTGCAGCGAAAGTTGGAGACCGTTTTTCGAAACGCGATAGGTTTTCACCACGGTTTTCTCAGCGAGAAGCACCTGATCGATAGTGAGCACGATCTGTTGATCGGCCCCCAAGATGACGTTATTTTTTCCGAGCCTCAGATAGAAATAGCTCACACTCATGCCAGGTTTCAAACGGCTGTCGAGCTTGTACTCAGAGTCGAAAGAGCAAGCCGGAGCAAATTCGTTCTCCGAGTCTTTGTTGGCCTGAAAGGTCCCTCGCGGCTCTGGCCCCGCGAACCTGTCGGTGCCATTGCCACCTCCGCCTCCGGCAGAGCAGCTGATTAAAAATCCCAAGGCTAATACATATGCTATTGTCTTCATATTTGGTCTCCCGTGGCTATGGCTATGGCTATGGCTATGGCTATGGCTATGGAACCTAGCCGATTCACTATCGTTTGCAAGAAGATTTCACAAATAGAACAGTCACACACCCTTGAGCCACCAAATTCACCCCCCGATCCCGGGGCTAAGGTCCGCCCCCCAGTTGCTCGCCCCTCAGGATTGTAGGATGATAGAGTAATGAAAACTCTACTCTGCATTTCGCTTTTTATTTCAGCATCATACAGCCACGCCATCACCGTTTTTGAGCCCAGTCTTTCTGTGGGTCAAGCCAATGGAACCACCATTGTTAATAGCACAGACGCCAAGTTCGAGGGTAGCGGCCTACTTGCCAACTTCGGCGCCCGCTACGGTATAGCGCGGAGCTACATTCATTTAACCGCGATTTTAGAAGGAAACTTCTTTCAAGCGGAGAATCAGGACACCCAGTTCGTCCCCATGCTCGGTTTTGGTCTAGGCTATGAGTGGAATATCCCATTGCGGACCTACATTATTGTGGGCGCCTATGACTTTAGAGACGACCACACCGGTATAGGCTTTGAGCTGTCCTATGAATTTTCAGAAAGCTTTTGGGTGGGATTGCGATCCATGCAGGTGCGCGGCGGCTTACGCCAAGCGGTCAACAACACTGAGTTCGATGCCCGGCTCAATCTCGACTCTCTGGCTCTAACAATGAGCTTCCCTTTTGAGTTTGAATACCCCGACCGTTGGTTTCGAAAAGCTGTAAAAGAATAGTATGCCCATAGTCGCACCTCTGACCCCGTCGATGACTCGTTGCCTCTTACACCTCAAAGGAAAACGTCGAACAGCAATAACCTCTCTTTCACTTAATGGTGGTTATCAGGCTTTGGGAACAGGCACCCAAGCGCCCGACAGAATCCCTCAATTTGAGGCGTGGCGGACTAAACAAAATATATGTAGTGTGGCTGCTTGGGTGTAATGTATGATAGAATTCTTATTGAACTTCATTTTGTTAAATGTATGTTAATAGAGACTGAGAAGGATTGAACATGTTGCTGCAATCAAAAAACCACAAATGGGTTCTGGTCGTTGAAGATGACCTCGATATGCGTGAGTCCATCTGTGAGATACTGCGAGACCACTTTAAAAAAGACATCAAAATTGTGGAGGCAAAAGACGGCGTCGATGCCACGACAAAGATCAACCACCAGGCCTTCCACTGTATTCTCACAGATCTCAATATGCCAAAAAAAGAAGGCGGCGCCTTTATCCAGTCCGCTCGGCAAAACTCCTTCAATGAAACCACCCCAATCATTATTGTCTCCGGAGCAGCCACTCATGAGATTGAGAAGGAGTATAAATTCGTTAACTTTCTCGCCAAACCCTTTAAGGCCGAACAGCTCGTTGAGATGGTTGAGAACCAACTGAAGCTCGGAACCACCGAAAAGATGGTCTCGGCCAACGTACTTAACTCATTGGTTTCATCGACAATGAGTTTCCTGAAAGGGTCTGTAGCCAGTCAGGACGTTCGCATCGGAACCACCAGCCTGAAACAAAAAGGCACACGTGTGGACTCTGATTTTGCCGCCGTCATCACCTTAAAAGTGGGTAAAGTATCTAATACTTTTTCCATACTCTGCGATCAAGCGACTCTGGACACTATTAAATCAAACAGTCCTGGGTTAAAAAACAAAAGCGGCGATGAGATCTGTCGCTCCATGGGATTTGTTATTCTACGGCATGTCCTGAGCGAATCTGGGATGATCGAGTCCAACAACCTTTCGACCAATGACGTGAGTGGTGATCAAAACATCTTGTCCGACAAGACTGGTCTGCTGATTCCGGTCATTGCCGAGGGCATCAACATTCACATATTTGCCACAACCAAACAGTAACTCCTCTCCTTTCGAGGGAAACACGATTCTTTTTTGCACCCCTGTGTTTTTTGTTATAAGACTGACCAATGGTTGCTCTCGTTGTCCTGTGTCTTTTCATCCCCCAATGGTCCCCCGCGGCCACCCTGTCTGAATACTACGAGTCAGCCATTCTTAACACCGCCACGATCAAAGACAGGATGTTGGCTGTAGAAATTGCCAAAGCTGAAAAGAGCCAGGCCATAGGCTCTGTTCTACCAGAGGTTTCCGCGAACTCAGAAAACACTTGGCGAGATCAGGTCGACGTTGGCCCCTTTGGTGAAGGCTACCAACACTCCGCTTTTCTCAATCTGACCCAGCCCATTTTTCAAGGGGGCTCAGAGTACTTTGCCATTGGAGTGGCTCAAACACGCCCCAAAATTGCAGCTCTGCAACAGCGTCAGGAGCAATTGGCCCTCTATAACCGAGTGGCCCAGGCCTTTTTCGACCTCCTTCGAATCCAAAAGGACGGTGAAACGCTCGACCAGCAAAAACAAACCTTGGCCGAGCAAGTCAAAACTCTTAGAGGGCGAGCCAAAATTGGCCAAAACAAACAAACCGATGTGCTCGCGGCCCAAGCCCAACTGGCTCGAGTCACCGCCGATGAATCGCGACTTTCTCGCGACCGCCAGGCGGCTCAAATTCGCTTACACAACTTAACGGGCAAAGCCGCCGACACTGTGTTGATTGATGAACTCCCATTGTCTTCGCTGACCGTTCCTCCTCGTTGGAAGAGTCAGATTATAGACTCACCGACCATCGCGGCCACCGAGCTCGAGCTGAAGGCGGCTGAAAAAAGCATCGGCGTCGAGAGAGGGCGCTTTCTACCCTCCGTTGACCTCGGAGCTAACTACTACCTTGATCGCGCCGGGATTTTACAGGACTCCACCTGGGATGTTGCCGTTAATGTGAGGTGGAACATCTATGCGGGAGGCAAAGACCTCGCCCAAAAGAGAATTGCCTCATTGCAAATGACTCAGATCGAAAATCGCTTGAGTGATCTCAAAAGAACAATCAAAAACGATTTCAGCTCCCTGGAAAAACAGCTGGCTTTGCAAAAAGAGACCATAGAAAAGCTAAAGCTAGCACTCTCTCTGGCGAAGAAAAATTACCAAGAGTACAAAAAAGAAGTGAATCGCGGCCTGATCACCCAGCTTGAGGTGCTTCGCATACTAGAAGACCAAATTCAGATTCAACGGGAGTACAACCAAGAGGTGCTCTACGCCAAGCTCCTCTGGATTCAGATGAAAGTTTTAGCGGGCGAACTCCTGTGACTATCAGCTCGCTCTCTATAAAAAAGCCCGTGTTCGCGTGGATCCTTATGTTCGCCTTGATTTTTTTTGGCGGCCTGTCTTTCTTTCAAATGGGAATCAATGAAAACCCCGATGTTGACTTTCCTCGTATCGGAATCAGCTATGGCTATGATGGGGCAACCCCGGCTGTTATTGAAAAAGACGTCATTGAAGAGGTTGAAAGCGTACTGGTCTCCATGGAGGGCATTCGCAGTATCACTTCGCCAGCCGAACGGGGCAATGCCAACATCCAATTAGAATTTGAACTAAACATAGACATCGACTTCGCCCTGCAAGAAGTGCAGACCTTACTGGGGCGCGCCCAAAGACAACTGCCTGACACCTTGAATCCTCCTGTGGTGACCAAATCAAACTCATCGGATGACCCGATCATGTACGTTAACGTGCAGGCCGTAGGCGTTGAAGATCGAGACTTGATGATTCTGTTTCGTGATCAAATCCGAGACCGCCTATCGACTGTCGAAGGCGTTGCGGAGATTCGCGCCCTCGGCTATCACGAGCCAATTTTACGAATTGATTTGATTGCCGAAAAGCTGGAGCGTTACCAATTGACCGCCAAAGATGTGGTAGAAAGTATTCGAAGAGAACATAAAGAACTGCCTGCCGGAAGGCTGGAGCTCGGTGATTCGGAACAGACCCTGCGAATTATGGGCGAAGCCACCCAAGTTAAAGAGTTTCAAAACATGGTTATCAGTCGTCGCGGCGGCGCCCCCAACTTTGTGGATTTACGGCTCAAGGATGTGGCCGAAATCTACGAGGGCATTGAAAACTTACGGCGTATCTCGCGCTTGAATGGTCAGCCCGCTCTTGCTGCCGCCATTCAAAAGCAAACGGGCGTCAACGCCGCAGCTACCGCAGACCGCGTGATGAAACGCATTGATGAGATCAATCGTGATCTTCCTAAGGGAGTTGTGGTTGGCGTCAATTTTGATCGCACCCAGTTTATACGAGAGTCCGTCGACGAACTCGTATACACCCTGCTACTATCGGCCCTCCTGACCTCTCTTATCTGTTGGCTCTTTCTTGGGTCTTGGTCCGCGACGGTCAATATCCTGCTCGCGATACCCACGGCGATCATTGGCACTTTTATTTTTATCAACTGGTTTGGCTTTACCCTTAATACATTCTCGCTGTTGGGACTCGCCTTGGCGATTGGTGTGGTCGTTGATGACGCCATTATCATGCTAGAGAACATCGTCCGTTATATGCAGATGGGATGGAGTCGGGTCAACGCTGCCTTTAAAGGCTCAAGAGAAATCTCTTTTGCGGTGATCGCGACGACCGCCGCCTTGGTCTCTGTTTTTATTCCGATCACGTTCATGAACAGCATCGAAGGTCGATTTTTCTTTGAGTTTGCGGTGACGATTTCCGTAGCGGTTGTTTTAAGCTCGCTCGAAGCCCTAACCTTGGCGCCCATGCGCTGCTCGCAATTTTTAAAACTGGAAGAACGCCGCACTCGCTTTGGCAAAGCCTTTGAAGCCACCATAGAAAAACTCAAAAACCTGTACTCAAAGAGTCTTATCTGGTCTTTGAACCGTCGAGGCCTCGTGGTCTCATTGTCCTTGATGGTCTTTTTGGCATCACTATGGACTTTAAAAAAACTACCCACGGAATTTGCGCCCTCGCAAGACCGAGGGGTTTTGTTTCTGGTCTTTGTGGCACCGGAAGGCTCATCTTTAGAATACACCACTCGCAAGGTTGCAGAGTTTGAAAATATCGCTAAAAACCTTGATGGCTTTGAAAAACAATTTATGGCCGTTGGTGGTTTTGGCGAAGGCGGACAAAGCAACCGAGGCAACGGCGTGGTGATCTTAAAAAACCGCAAAGACCGCAGCCGCTCGCAATTTGAAATTGCAGATGATCTGCGGGCACAAGTAAAGAACCTTAAAGGCATTCAGGTTTTTGTGCGCGATCGTTTCGGCAGCCCCTTTGGTGGGCGACGTGGCAGTCCACTAGAATTCACTATCAATGGCCCCGACCCGAAAAAGCAAAAAGAGCTGTTTTATGAGATGAAACAGCAGATGGACGAATCAAAGCTCACGGTGGGTGTGCGCTCCGATGACGTTCTCGATTTACCCGAGGTTCAAATCAATCCGAACCGCGAAAAAGCCATTCGCAGCGGGGTTGAAGTCTCTGAAATTGCCGATGTGATTAATGCCACGTTTGGTGGAGTGGTCGCGGGACAATACACCGATGGGTCTCGCCGATTTGATCTGTGGGTCCAGCTCAAAGAGGACAATCGCCAACAAAAAACCGACATCGATAACGTGTATGTCCGTAACAATCGGTCAGAACTGGTGCCCCTCAGCCAGGTGGTGGACAGTGTCGCGACCCGTGGTCCCCAACAAATCTATCGTGAGGATCGCCTTCGTGGACTGCGTGTGGATAGTAACTTAGCCACCGGCGTCACCTTGGGTACCGCCGTGGCGAAAGTTCGTGAAATTGCGAGCTCCGTGATGCCTCCGGATTACTTTATTCGGTTTCAAGAAACCCCAGACAGTAAATTAGCAGAAACCCTAACCATTATGTTATTGGGTCTTTTGATCGCCTATATGGTGCTAGCCATTCAGTTTAATTCATTTTTGGACCCCGCGATTGTGTTTTTGGCAATTCCATTTGGACTTATCGGATCGTTCATGGGCCTCTTGCTCGGCGGCCAATCTCTGAATGTTTACAGTGCCATTGGTATTCTTCTCACCATGGGGATTGTAAAGAAAAACTCCATTCTTTTAGTGGAGTTTACCAACCAGCTGCGTGATCAAGGATTAGATCTGCAAGAGGCACTGATAGAGGCCTGCCCGACTCGCTTGCGTCCGATTTTAATGACCACAGCAGCCACCCTGGCCGCGGCTGTTCCTGCCGCCCTATCCCTGGGCCCGGGAAGTGAAACCCGCGTGCCCATGGCTTTGACCGTGATCGGTGGTGTCTCTCTGAGCACAGTGTTCACCCTCATCGTCATCCCCTGCGTGCACAGCCTCATTAACCCCAAAAGACGTCCCATCCTCGAAGAGACAAACAATAAGAGTGATAAGTAGTAACTCTGACGATAGGTCTATGCCGCACCAACAAGCAGGGGCTTCTTAAATTAAGAAACGGTTCGAATAAAGATTTGACGCTTTGAGGTCGAAGCTAATTTGACTTAGTCTCTCTTTTTTGGAATCAAGACCGAGTAAACTCCACGGAGATCACCAACTTTGAATCCGAAGGCTTTATCAGCGGGATACTTGTCTTTTATAAATTGAGGCCGGGCTTTCTTTGAACCGTGGCAATTCAGACAAGCAGCTCTGACCACGATCCTTCGATAATAATGGAGACCTTGCGGCTCGTCCATCCAGACAGACGTTATTTCTTCTTCTCTCTCCATTCTCCGAAGAACTTGAGCCTGTTTCTTATCAGGCTTGTGCTTTGGGTTTCTGTACCTAAAAGACACCTGGCTTATTTTAAGACCATTTTCCTTAGCAAAGGTTTTAAGAGCTTGGCCCACCGGTTTACAAACCGCACCGAACGTTTTTTGATCGACCTTCCCCTGAACAGCCCCCACCAGTGACTCCCTCATAGAATTAATCCGCTCGATTTCTCCGGTGATCGAAGTCATTTTATCATTCGCATGCCCCACCTGAAGGCCAATGACAATCCATAGAATCAACAGTACCGCTCTCATCGTTCAAACCCCTTTTTGTCGTCAGAATAGTCTTTGTATCACACAAGTCACGCACTCAAAAGACCACGCTCCCGAGGACCCTCAAACGAGTGGACGCAGAGAAAACCCTCTGTTATATCTCCGAGAAAGTCGAGGATCCAAGTTATGCCCCATTTAATTATCGAGAGTTCCCAAGCCCTTTCTTCTGATGTTGTAAAAGACCTGCATCACCTTGTGGGTGAACAAGAAACGGTCTCAATGGCGGCGGTGAAAACCCGATGTTACACACCCGCATTTTCACAGGCCGGCGAACAGAACGATAACGAGCACACGGCCATCACCTTAAAACTATTGCCTGGTCGCAGCCCCACCTTAAAAGAGCAAATCGCCGCGAACCTCTATGAACGAGCCAAAGGCTTGATCAGTGAAGGAACCCTCTCGGTGGAAATTGTGGACCTCGGCGTTTACAAAAAATAGCGCTAGCCCGAAACGATATGTCCAACACCCCTTTACAAGGTTCCATTTACACCGTCGACAGTCACCATAAGGTTCTTCCTGCCTGGGCTGCTTACAGAGCTGGGTTGGACCACCCTCCACGGCTTATCACTCTCGACCACCATACAGACACCTCGCGACCCTTTCGTCGCTGGATTGCCAAAACCCATGGCAAAGATATTTCCACCAGCCAGTTCGACGCTCAACAAGAGACTTTGATACAAGCCATCGACTCTTCTAACCCGACAACTGTTGAAGCGGCCGTGGCCAAGCTCAACAACGATGAACATATTGTGGCGGCCATAAAGTCCAACATCCTATCCTCAGCTTTTGTGATTGCCCACAATGCCGCCCTCACTGACTTGGCCATTTACAATGAACACAAGATCGCCTGCCATCCCGTCCCGGAAAGCACATCGGCTTGTGGGGGCCTTACACCCGATCACGACTGCGTTCTGGAATCGTCGTTTCTATCTCAGGCTCTCGCCGCCTTCGAAGAACTGTTGAATCAAGCCAAAGAACCCGGCTTGCTCTCTTCTCCCTATATCCTCGATATCGATTTGGACTATTTTAACACCTTCCGATCCGTGGCCCCGGAAACCCCGGAGGTCTTTCAAAAACTAGCCACTAATGCTGGTCTAATCACTATCGCCACGGAGCCCGACTACGTCGCAAGCTGTGCTGTGGACCAAGGACTGACTAGCGAATATTTGCTAGAAAAGATTCAGGTCTTAATGAATTCTTGAAAAGAAAACGCTTATTTGGTTTTCCCCTTTCGATGAGAAACCATTGCTTCTGTCTGTCCCAACCAAACGATACTTCGCATCCAAAAAGCGAAAATCACATCCGCAATCCATAGAACAGCTTAGATGAAAGCCAACCCCACTCGACCTTGCAGCGAAGAGGGGCGCCTGCGGAGAAAAATTGAACAACATCGGCTCGCTCGCAAGCTCTCCGTCTCCCACCAATTTGCGCCGAGCATTAATTTCCAATAAGGGTAACCCAACCCAACCACTTTCAACTATGATCGAGTCCTATGAATATTCCAAATTTTATGAAGCCGAGCTCGACCACCGGAAAATTTTTGTTTTTGGGTCTGTTGTCCTTATTCGTTTATTCCATCTTTTTTGGACATCTGCAGGTTCTCGAGTCTTATCTCGGAAGTGACGAATTCACCTTTAAGGTCGGGACCTATAAGCTTAGCCTATACAGTTTATTCTCAAGCTTCCTTTTGGTCCTCACCTCTATTTGGATCACAGCTATTATTTCTTCATTTATTGAAAATCGTATTTTCAAAATCCGCCGCATGCGCAACGCCACCCGAGTGCTGTTTACTAAGATTGCCCAAATGGCTCTTTACTTTGTCGCCTTACTCATTGTTTTACGAATAATCGGCATAGATCTAACAGTGTTTTCGGTTTTTGGTGGTGCCATCGGGATCGGTTTAGGTTTTGGTTTGCAGAAAACGGCCTCTAATTTTGTGAGTGGGATGATCCTGTTGTCAGAAAAGACCATCGACCTCGGAGACCTCATTGAATTGGGCGATGGAACTATGGGGTTCGTCAGAAGGATCAGCGCTCGTTATACGTTGCTTGAAACCTTTGATTCCAAAGAGATCATCGTCCCCAATGAAGACATGATGACCAACAAAGTGGTCAACTACACCTTGAGCAACACTGCCGGAAGAGTCGATATTGAAGTTGGAGTATCCTACGGCTCAGACATCAACAAAGCCCATGGGCTCATTCTAGAGGCTGCCAACGAATATCCAGGCACCATTAAAGACCCCCACCCCAACTGTTTTCTCACCAGCTTTGGCGACAGCTCGGTCGACTTTCTCCTACACTTTTGGGTTTCAGACGTTAAACAAGGTCGGTTTCAACCCAAGAGTGATGTTTTGTTTAGTATTTGGCAGAAGTTTAAAGACAACGGCATCGAAATCCCGTTCCCTCAACGAGACCTTCACCTAAAAACTTTTCAGGAGCCAGTCACCTTTATTCATGCGGGAAAAAACGAAGTCTAGCGGTAACCAATGAATTGGCGGAGAAAGAGAGTCGAACTCTCGAGACGCTATTAACGCCTACACGCGTTCCAGTCCACAACCGGCGGTTTTCGAGGGCTCGTATAAACCCCCGAATTTTCTAATCAATTAAATAATTTTAATCGGTTGTCCACGTTTCTTCTTTTTGGTTGTTTTCGGGTAGTGGTGGTCATTTTGGGTTCGTGGTTTCCCAAAAGTTTCCCAAAAGTTTCCCAAACTCACATTACTTCTTTTTTCTAAGAAGGTTCATTGAACAAACACCGCAAATTTTGGGGCAATCATCATTTTCGATGCCATTTGCACAATTCCCACCAGGACCTGCGTAACAGTTTCCGCCCGGTCCTGAGTGACAATTTCCACTAGGGCCAGAATAAAGATTACCGCCAGGACCGGCGTACAAATTACCGCCGGGTCCACCATAACAGGCTCCACTGGGACTCGTTGAAATAGCTCCGCCGGGCCCCGAGTAGCATGGCCCACCAGGGTTGGTGCTGCCTTCACAAGAAAAACAAGCGGTAGCAGTTTCAACAATTTTGCTCAGCTTTTTCTCTATTGAAATCTTTAGGTTTGTTTGCTCAGATTGGGTCGGGCTTTTCTTCGAAGCAATTGAACAACCAACAACAAAAAAACAAATTAATCTAAATATATGACGCATTTTTCCCCGTAATTAAAAGTTCTATTTTATTGATGATAGAAATTCTTTTTCTTGGTCACTTGAAATAATATGAGTAGATCCAGGCTGTGCCTTGGAGCTTAAATCAACTTTACCGTAGACTTTGGCCTCCAGACCATGGGGTAAAAGTGGAGCTGTGCTAATTAGGTTTAGATAATGTTTTTTACCTAAGTTTACTCTCATTTTATTCTCACTCGCGGTTCCTAATTCTTTTGCGCCACTAAATTTTTGGTAACTCAAGTGAACTGTGCCTCGGTTGGTTTTCAATGATACAAATTGACCACTAAAAGTCGCATCTGGAGTCCAAACAAAACCTTTGTTATCAGCCATGATCATATTCTTTCCACTAATTGGAATTCGCCCCACCTGTTGCGCTTCTTGTTTTCTGATCAGACGAGGAGTTAGTCTTACCACCACTGTTTCCTCTTTAGTTTGACGTACTTTCCACGTGATAGGCTCAAAATTCGAAAGAACAAATTTCTTTTCTTTAACAAGTTTACCCACTTTAGGGTCTTTATCCGAAGGGTCCTTCTCCATTGATGAATACTGTTTAATATCGACATGAAGTCGTCCATCATTTCCTAATTTCCATCGATGCTTTAGAGCAATTGGCTCGACTTTATCTGCCTTAAAAGACCAATGACTTAGCAGATCACCATCTTTGGCGAATTTCCAGGTTCGCTCTTCACGGGCTTCGAACAGGAGCTTTTCACCCGATCCATTTAAAACATATATATTACCTTCTATTACAAGTTGCTCTCTTAATTTTTGATTAGTTAAGTTTTTGACCTCCCCACTATGGCTGCCAAAATCATTGGATCGAGAATCAGCCCAGGCTTGGGCGCCTAATAATAGAACGGTTAGAATTAGAATCGTTTTCATTTTTTCTCCTGTTGTTTACATTTAAACAGAGCGCTCTTACTACAACTTGGTGTAAACAACCTCGATGGTTGCATCTTCGTATGCAATTTTTTGTTTTTTTTCATCTTGCTCTAAATCCCCGAATAGAAGTCCACCCACGACAATGCCAACCAGTACAGCAGCTGTCATCTGAGTCCAGTACCTGACGTTTGATGAGTTATTTCGTTTTGATAATTTATCTTTTTTCTGTTGTTGAACGGCGCTCTTCCATTTTTTCATTTGAAATTCTGAGGGCTTCTTTTCTCTAGATTTTTCTAAAAATTTATCTAAGTCGTCCATAAGACTCTCCCACTTTTTCATTCATAAAACTTGAAATATTCTTTTTGGCTCTGTGAATATGACTCTTTACTGTACCAAGAGGCATTTCCATGTGCTCAGAGATTTTTTGAAGTCCCCACTCATGATCCACCATCAATAATATGATTTCTTGTTCAGGTTCAGAGAGAGAAGCAACACCCTTTCTTAGTAAATAGATGTCGCTGGCATATTCAAAATTCTCAATGGCGCAGCTTGAATCTGCAGTTTTTGAATCATCAATTTCGAATACCGGAGCACTTGGAAATCGCTTTAACTCTTCAAGACGAACAAAACGAGCAATACCAAAGGCAAACATCTCAATAGTACCTTTAGAATCATCAAAGCCACCTTGATTGAATTTGGTAACGAGACGAACCAGAGTTTCTTGAGTTAAGTCATCAGCAATAGCATCACCAAACCGAGCACCAAAATAACGGTAAAGCTTCGGCCCAAGACTATCAACTATGTTGTCCCAATCTAAAGATGCACCCATATAGAGTACTTGTAACAAGTTAGTGAAAGGTTGCAAAAAATTTAATTATTTACCGTCTGGCTCACAAAGCTTTCTTTATTGTTTAAAGGTCTGGAATAACTAAAGAAAAAAGGACTGGCGGAGAGAGAGAGATTCGAACTCTCGAGACGCTATTAACGCCTACACGCGTTCCAGGCGTGCGCATTCAACCACTCTGCCACCTCTCCGCTATAATGATTTAAAATACTTAGAGGCTTGAGTAGCCTCCAAAATCGTCACTGTGGAACATTTTGTGGAACATATCAACTAGAAACAGCTATGAACCAGCGCATCCAAGTAGACTAATATTATCCGCTACTGCAGCCAATCTTTGACCTTTGTCATGGATGTAAATATCAGTCACTTTGCTATTAGAATGACCAAATAAAATACGGAGGTCATCACGACTTGCACCGAACTTCGTATACAGTTCTGATGTTGAATGCCTCAATCCATGAGTTCCAATTTTAGTAATCCCAAGCTCTCGACAATAGCGTTTTAAAGCTCGGTAATACCCATCATAAGACAAATAATTGGACCGTGGTGACTTAACAACAAAGTCCTCATCAGAGACTCTGGTTTTAGCACCAAGCATATTAAAAAGTTCATCAGGGATATACATTTTTAACCTTTTGCCACGTTTGGGATGATTTTTAAACTTTCTTGTTTTTCTATCATAGGTCCCTTGATCGGATAGCCAGCGTATCACTCGATATGGAATATATAAAATCATCAAGAAATTGGGAGAGGATAACAATGTTGCTATTCATCCTCATAGTTTTCGCCATAGCTCCGTAACTGTGGCTGTCAATGAAGCTCAGAAAAATAACATCAACCTTAGAGAAGTGCTGAAATTCAGTTGTCACTCAAAGCTTGAGACTCTTCAGATTTATGTGGACTCAATAGAGAATAAGCAGAGGGAATTGTCTAGCCTGGTATCGAAAGCCATCTATCTTAAAAAGGTCGATTGAATGGCTTGTTAAACAAAAGGACCATTATGTTTACCTAAAAATATTATTTAGATTTTATCATAATCTTATCGTCTGTAATTCTAGCCACCCATTTTTCAAGATTAGCAATTCTTCCTCCCGTAGACATTTCTTTTTTACTACAGGATTTTTTTTGCGATATTAACCTCTGTGATTTCACATCGTAAATAGAACGGCTAATCATTCCACAGACTTTCAAATGAATCTTATCTTTTTTTCTTATAAGACGAACAGATAACGGTGGGTCGGAGGGCTTTATCTCGAATTTAGCTTCTTTTTTGGATGCTACTCTTCTATTTTTTCCATGTTTAGCTTGAGCCTGGGGAACTAAATGAGTCATGATATAGTTAAAAAAGTTAAACTCGGAAACGAGAGGTTCCTGACAGCCCAACATCTCATCGTCGTTAATATTCAATTGATTTGCTGCGCCTCTAGCTGCTTGAACGATTGAGGGCTCATTGGTCTGCATACAAACGCAAAGCGCTTCCCTAGCTCTTCCAATATACCTTTCCCTATCTCCTTCTCTCAAACTTCGGGATTCTTGTAGGTAACGTAGAAATTCGTTTATAGAATTAGGCATTCCCTCTATTGCAGGGACAAGTTCACTCGCAATCGCTCCAATTGCTACCGAATTATCGACTCGACTTCGACGCTCACCAAGTGGATAGAATGGAACTCCTGGATTGTTTTCTTTCATATTACCAGCAGGATAACCGAGACTTGATGAACGACCTCTTCCATCTTCAACATAATAGTGTGAAACATACTCACCGCCATTCCCATCGGTGTAAGATAATGGATAACCTGGCAAACCTTGGCCCCCAGAGTACAAAGGCACATTATCAAAGGTGGCCATGTTAGGTCGTATTGTAAAAAATCCTCCAGTACCAGAATTACTACCATAGAAAATAGAGGTGTCCGTCTCTGGAGTACCTCCTTCCTCTATGTCTAAATTAAGTCTTCTTGCGATAGGGGGGTAGACTCGATTCATACATCCAAGATGGTTTGAAAAAACACCTGTCGTTTGAGCTCTATCAGGGGCTGTGGCAGCACCAGGCCTTGTGGCTTCTGCAGATGATATAAATGGTAATAAAACGATTGAAGCTATAAAAACTATTACTTTTTCCATGAGTAATTTTCTCACTGGATTTCACAATAAGCTACTGTGCGAAAGTCTATGATAGCCCTCGCTTGATGTGTCACATTTGTGAAATATGACACCCCTTAAGAACTATTAAAACCCTTGAACAACCAAGAGAGGAGCCACATCTATGTTATTAAAATTATAAAAAAATATTTACTTACGACTTTAGTAGAGTCCCTATCAAGGGAGTTCCAGGCGTGCGGGTTTGCTGTCCAGTGCAAAGAATCAGTGGTCCCCTTTGCTAATAAAAATCAAGTGATTTCAGTGTTTTAAGAATGTCGCTTGTTTTATAAAACCATCATCTCAGCAGCCGATGTCTAACCCAACGTCACCACCTTAAAAGGATCCAGGTTTATGGAAAGTTCACCCGTTCGCGTTCGATAACTAACGGCTTTGCGCTGACTTTGGTGTAAATGAAACCAAGGTACTCGCCGAGGATTCCGATAAAAAACAATTGTACAGACGCGAAGAAAAAGATCCCCAGGATAATGGGTGCTGTACCGAGGGCAAAGGAGTCCCAAAAAATCAGCTTCGCAATCAAATAACCAAAGCCAATTAGAAAGGTCAGTCCTGATGAGAAAAAACCAAGCATGGTTGCGATTCTGAGCGGCACCTTGGAGTGACTCACGATCCCCAGCATGGCGATGTCGTACAGAGTGTAAAAGTTATTTTTGGTTATCCCGCGCTTGCGGACCGGTTGATCGTAATAAATTTTGGCAACATCAAACCCTAACTCAAAAAGAAGACCTCGAAAATAAGGATAGGGGTCTGGGATTTCTTTTAAAATATTAATGATTTTTTTATCGTAGAGTCCAAACCCGGTGAAGTTTTTGGCCACCTGAGTTTCAGAGAGCCGATTGATCAACCGATAGTAGGATGACCGGATAAAGAACATCAGTCTGGACTCAGCACTGGTTTTTTTTACGCCAATCACAATTTCATTACCAGCGCGCCACTGCTCTATGAATTGAGGGATCAATTCAGGAGGGTCTTGGAAGTCCGCCACCAGCAACATGACGGCGTCACCTGAGGCTTGTAAAAGGCCGTGAAAGGGCGATCGGATGTGACCAAAATTGCGACTGTTGACAATGACTTTTACGTTCGGATCTTGCTGTGCCATCTCCTTAAGAAGAGGCACCGTTTTATCCTCCGAGGCGTTGTCGATAAAAATGTGCTCGTAGGTGCAACCTTCGACCGTCGCCACCACCTTTTTGACCTGCTGGTACAGAGCTTCTACATTTTGCTCCTCGTTGAAACAAGGAGTCACGATACTGAGTTTCAACTGAGCCTCTCTTTAGTCGAAGGACATTTTCTACCACCATCTTTGGTGAGGACAAAGGACCCCCTGCACATAAATTACGCTACGCGCCGAGCAAGGACACAACCCCGCAGAGTGATGCCGATAAGAAGTAGAAGTGCTGACACTGAAATAGTAAGTCCGTACCAAAATATGGGGGGAGAGAAGTAAAAGCGCACCTCACGCTCCCCTCCCGGTACGAACGAACCCATAAACAACCGATTGATGTTAAGGAGCTGTGCCTCAGCCCCATCAACGGCCACCTTCCACCCCGGAAAGAACTTGTTACTCAAGAACAACAGGCACCCCCCTTTAGAAGTCGCGGTGACCTGAAAGCTATTGGGGCTGATTCGAATATCAGAAATATCGCATTCTTCAAGGGGGCTGCCCGTCGTGGCGACCGGCCCCCCATCGGTGTCTGAGACAAACACACCATCCGACACCCGTCGGGGGATCGCTGTGGCGAGGGCCTCAAGGTATGCGGCGTCCGATGTAAACTCAGTCCGCTCCGGCAGCGAAGTTTTTAAAACCTTTGTCGGTGAATGAAAAATACGCCGTAAGAAATTGTGAGATTTGAGATACCAATACAGCGGAGAATCCGACGTGGAGTAACCATGGTTGAATGGCTTTTTCTCGGTAATCCACGCCTTGCTAGAAAAGTCATAGAGGTTTCTTTCATCAAAGAGACGATCGCCCCCGACTTGATGCACCTCTTGAACCCGATTCTCCAGCGAAAAATTGTTTGGCTTGATACTGGCGCTCTCAATAATGTTAAGGGCTCGACCTCGATATATTCCAGTGGAGTGTACAAAAAACAATAGCTCACAAAAAAGAAGAAAGACAAAGGCGTTTCTAGCCCAGTCGAACCGATAAAAGATTTTACCTTGGTTCCAGGAAATTGCCGTCAGCAAACCTAGCACAATAGAGACGGTCACGAATTCAGAACTTTTCAAAACAGAAAGTAACAAAGACAAAACGAACAGCACTGCAAAAACCATCCGGCTCTTTCGAAAAGAGATTGCAACTTGGCTATCCTTCGAGAGAAGCGAGTCTAGAACCACAGCACCCAGAACAATTAAACAAAACTGCAGCAAAAAGAAGGCAAAGACTGGATAACGAATATTCTTAAGGATTGGTACAACATAGTAAACGAATTCAAAAACCAAACTTCCCGGCCCCAAAACATAGAAAATCAAAACCAGGGTCGCGATACTAAAAAAACGAAGACGAGGTTTCTGCTTATAGTACGCCAGCCCCCACAGTCCTAAAAAGGCGAAGAACTGCCCTATACCAATCGTCCACGTCGCTCGGTCGGGGGCGAGAACCTTGAGATCAAACAAGACTGAGGCCAGCACTCTGGGGCTACTGATGATGTCGACAATCTGGTCACGGGTCACCAACAACCCACGCATTCGAGGCTCCGGCGAAATAAAGTCACCCGCCAAATCAGCATAAAAAAAGATCCGGTTGTATATTGCTGGCATGAGGTAAACGGCAGCCAAAAGAAGACCGAATGCACCCACGGTAACAAATTTTAATAGCACCACTCTTCGATCAGAGTTGTCGAACGATTTTCGTTGCACGAATATTTCAAAAAGAACGTAGAGGAAAACGAACAACAAAATATAGAGTGACGTTGCGAAATAAGAAGACAGCAATAGAAAGCCCAGAAACAAAGATCCGGCGAACACCGAAAGAGGTTGCCAGCGCCGGCCCTCTTCGATGAGTCGTCGACTGAGAACCAAAACCCATGGGAAAAGAGCGATGGAGACCACTAAGGGAGGCTGCCCTAATATCGGGCCAAAAGCCGTGCACGCATAGACCGCCCCTCCGAATGTTGCAACGGATCGACTCAGAGGCCAACGAATCAGAAAACCGTAAACCCCGGCACCCCCAAGGATTGAAAGAAGAACCATTGTCAGTTGCAGAGAATAATAGGTGCTCCAAAAGCTAGAGAGTCCAATGACGATAAAGTAAAAGGGATTATACACAAAAGCCGCTGGCTGAGAGAACAGAGCTTCGCCAGCCAGTATAAAGGGGTTCCAGAGAGGGAAAGTCCCCGAGAAAAGAGCGTCTTTTAGATAAAGAATATAGGGCAAGGAGTAGTCATACAAATCCCAAGTGATGACTTGGTCTCCGAAAATGATCTCTGAAGAAACAAATAGGGCACATCCTGCAATCGCCAAAATGGCGAGACACCCCTCTTTTATTGAACCGAACCCCACTGAAACTCCTGGAATTTGTGTGTAAGCCCGAAGTTTAATCTCAAAAGGCTATAGAATTCAAACCATTGCAGGCCATCTTCGAAGTTGCGTTTTGATGGCTCCTTGGGCATAATCCAGTGGAATTGCAGAATTGAAACACCGTCGCCTAGCAGCCAATGACCGCGACTTACAAGCGTCCGCCTGCCTCTCTGTGCAAACACGATTTACCGAGGATCATACTATGTCTTTACTTTTAAAAAAAATTCAAAGCTATAAAGAAAATGTCTTTCAAAATCACGAGAGCCACTATCAGTCTCTAAAATCGGGGCAAGAACCCCATACGCTGCTGGTCACCTGCTCGGACTCTCGTATTTGTCCGCAAGAGTTTTCCCAAACTCAAGGGGGAGAGCTTTTTATCATTCGAAATGCCGGCAATCTCATCCCTCCTTATGACCCGGCCCACCCTTCCAACGAAGCTCTGACTTTAGAATATGGCATTTCGGTCCTTGGAATACCTGAAATTGTGGTTTGCGGCCATGCTTCCTGCGGAGCTATGGGCGGATTAAAAGACCTTGAACACATTAAGTCTCTTCCTTTGGTGCACAAGGCCTTAGAGAATTATCGACAGACCCACGCCGCTGAAGTTGAAGGACAGTCACTTGAAGAGCTCATTTCTTGGAATGTCACAACTCAACTGAAGGCGTTGTTCACATATCCTTTTGTCAGAGAGGGACTGCAAAATGGAAGTCTCAAGGTTTTTGGGATGGTTTATGATTTCACCACGGCAGAAGTGACCTTTAATACACAACTCAACGAAACTGGGGAGTGCTCGCAGTGAAAAAGAAAATGAGTCTTCAAACCCTCAAGAGTGATTTGCCAGCCAGTCTCATTGTTTTCTTAGTCGCCATGCCCCTTTGTTTGGGTATTGCCTTGGCATCGGGCGCGCCCCTGTTTTCTGGTCTTATTGCTGGAATTATTGGTGGTATTGTCGTTGGTTCTCTCAGTGGCTCAGCCCTCGGAGTCAGCGGACCCGCTGCGGGTCTGGCCGTTATCGTTCTTGGTGCTATTCAAGATCTCGGAAGTTTCGAGATCTTCCTTTTAGCGGTGGTTATCTCCGGTATCGTTCAAATCATCATGGGTTTTCTAAAAACGGGTATTATAGCCTACTACTTCCCGTCAGCCGTCATTAATGGCATGCTTGCCGGGATCGGAATCATTATTTTTTTAAAGCAAATACCCCATGCTTTTGGTTATGATGTCGTTCCTGAAGGTGATCTGAATTTTATTCAGAGTGACAATGAAAATACTTTTTCTGAGATCTTCCATATTTTAGAACATGTCAGTTATGGACCAATGCTTATCGCTCTCATCTCTCTATCCATTCTGGTACTGTGGGAAACAAATTGGATAAAGCAATTTAGTATTTTTAGTCTCGTGCAAGGACCACTGGTTGCCGTCGTGGTCGGAATTAGTCTGAATCGCTTATTTGTTAATATAGAGTCACTGCAACTGGCGGCCGGCCAGCTGGTGAATATTCCGATCAGCGATAGCCTCGATTCGTTTTTAGATAATTTTCGACTCCCGGACTTCTCCCACATCTTCAATCCGAAAGTTTATGGAATTGGGATTGTTATTGCCATTGTTGGTTCGCTGGAAACACTCTTGTGTGTCGAGGCCAGTGACAAACAAGACCCCCATCGTCGAGTCACCCCAACCAACCGTGAGCTAAAAGCTCAGGGGGTCGGGAACATTATCTCTGGTCTCATTGGTGGGCTGCCCATCACTCAGGTGATCGTTCGAAGCTCGGTCAACGCCCAAGCCGGTGGCCAAACAAAGCTGTCTGCTATATTGCATGGTTTTATTATTCTTATCGCCGTCGTGGCTATTCCAGGCCTTTTGAGCATGATTCCTCTGGCCACCCTTGCCGCAATTCTATTGGTTGTGGGTTACAAGCTGGCGAAACCTTCATTGTTTGTTAAAAAATATCAACAGGGTTTCAAGCAATTCTTCCCCTTTATTGCAACCGTCCTCGGTATTGTTTTTACTGATCTATTAACTGGAATCGGAATTGGGCTCGCTGTTTCTATTTTTGTGATCTTGTACCAGAACTTTCAAATTCCAATTGTCGTCGACGATGAAATTAAGAAAGATGGTCATATCGTTATTGAGCTCTCAGAGGATGTCACCTTTTTCAAAAAGGCCGCTCTTTTACGAGTGCTCTCGAAAATCCCCGATGATCGCCATGTGACCATTGATGCTTCGAACACCTATTACATTCATCAGGATGTTCTCGATATCATAGAAGACTTTGTTATCTCGGCAGGCCCTCGAAACTTAACCGTGAAGCTGATCGAACTCGATGAACACAAAGACCAAGAGCCTCATATTCACTATCGAGTGGATCCTTAGAAAAAAGCTTTGGAGACGAGCTCTCAGGGAGCGCTGAAAATCTTTCCTGGATTGAGAATGCCCTTGGGATCAAAGACTTTTTTGATCCCCTTCATGATTTCAATTTCAGCGGCGCTACGCGAGTAATGTAGATAGTCTTTCTTCAACAAACCAACGCCATGCTCGGCACTGATTGAGCCGTCGTATTTTGCCACTACCGAAAACAAGGTTTGATCACTGGCTTTGCACTTTTTGATGAATTCCGCTTTATCCATGCCCTCTGGTTTTAAAATATCAATATGCAGATTGCCGTCCCCAATGTGCCCAAACCAGGCGACGCCAAAATCGGGATACTCCTTACGATAAGCCTGCTCAATCTCTTCGGTAAAGGCCGGGATATTCGGTGTTCTCACAGAGACATCGTTGCGGTAGGGACTCATGGGGCTCAAAGACTCACTGACGAACTCACGCAAGTTCCACAGATTCTGGGCCTGCTGTGGCGATTGTGAGATCACGCCATCGTGGATCCAGCCCTTCTCGAAACAGTGTTCAAAAAGAGGAGCCAAAACTTCAGAGTAGTCACCGGTCGGATGCTCAACCTCTAGGAGCAAGTAAAACGGCGCCTCGGACTCAAAAGGGCGCTGCAGGTCGTGCATCTCCGTCACTTTTTGCAAAGCAAACTCAGAGAACACCTCGCAAGCCGAGAGCTCAGTATTGTTTTTGAAGTGTCGATACACATCGATGACGTGGCCCATTTTCTCTAATCCCAAAACAAGTACCGTGGTCTCTTCTGGAGGACGAGCCACTTTCAATTCCACCTCTGTGATAAAGCCCAGCGTGCCCTCGCTGCCAACGAACAAGTTTTTTAAATCAAAACCCGTGGCATTTTTTACCAAACTCTTATTGAGATGGAGGACCTGCCCCGCACCAGTAACCACAGTGAGGCCCGAGACCCAGTTTCGCATCATTCCGTATCGCAACACGCGTAAGCCACCGGCGTTGGTTGCCACGTTGCCGCCGATATGACAAGAACCCTTTGCCGCCAAATCTATGGGAAAAAAGTACCCCTTTTCTTCGACAAACTTGTGTAAATCCTCGGTGATCACACCGGGCTCCACTCGCACCATCTGATCGGTTTCATCAAAGGCGATGATTTTGTTCATTTTTTCAAAAGAGACCACCACTTCTTTGTTCGACGCCGTCGCCGCAGAGCTTAAGCCGGTGCGTCCACCAGAGGGCACCAGGGCCGTTTTCGTCTCGTTGGCCCACTCTACAATCTTCACCACATCCGCTTGGTTTTCAGGAAACACGATCGCCGAAGGGTCGGCTGAGAAGTTCATCGACCAGTCTTTGCCATACTTCTGAAAATCTTGAGCATCCGTTGAGACACTTACAAACTCTTTTAAACGATCAATATTCATTAGCCTTCATACCTTTCTGAGAATCTTCGAAACTTTCTAAAACCTTCATAACAATACAGTCACTGCTGCTCAGATTTTCTTTCAATTGATAAACCCGCTCCACAATATCCAAATAATCGACCTGGATGTTTCTCTCATGCAAAAGAATTTGCACATAACGAGTGGCCCGATCAATCAGCTTACCATTCGTGGCGGTCACCCAGGTCATGATATTGGACTCGTAACGCCCCATCAACCCCATCAATAGTGTGGAGTGAATATTGAGAAGCAACTTTAGCAGGGTGTGCCGAAAGAGCGAACGCTTGGTGGATAAGCTCCATTCGTGCTCGATACCTGCGAGGGACACCGCCAATTGCTCACCCCGCAACTGAATTTCAAACAAGTACTGTCGCTTATTATTGAGACGCGCTTCTCTAAGCTCTAGCGAATTTTTGCTAAAATCAAAGCTATCAAGATAGTGGCTTGTGGTCTGAGGGTCGATAGCTCCCCACTCCAACGCATGAGGGTCACGCAACAACAATTGTCGCCAAGCTTCCGAAGCATCGTTCGCCGATGGGATAAGGATATAACACAAAGAGGGCCTCGCTCCTGTGTATAGGTTGTTTTCAAAAGAGGGAAGACTGAATGTCGGAGACCTCTCAGTGGTGTCAGTAAACACAGTGATGGCAAAGTCTCGTGGCATATACATCACATGCTCGCCGGCTTCGTAGATCGCCACTTCTTTTTTGATAAAGGGAGCTAAGGCCAAAAAGTCTGTCCGCTCGACCTCATCGATGAACTCTTGCAGCAAAGTCGCCACCGGCTGGTCGGTTTCAACCAAAGCCATTCCCACAGCCAGTTGTAAAACAGTGCTGGCTTGCATGCGTGTGCTGCCTGATAATCCCATGGGCCCTACGAAAAGTTCTATTTTTTCAATCGCCGAATTTTGCAAGACTTGTTTGGAGCGCTCGACCTGCTCCATTAAAACAACATCGGGGTTGCAGTACAAATAGAAGGGAGAATGTTTTGAAATTCGTGCTGCTGCCTCGGTGGCACCGATCACAAAAGGCGTCTCGCCCCCTTCAGTGGAGGCAATCAGGAGGTCGTGCTCTGTAAAACCCATCTGCATCAGGTGGCGCTCACCAAGATCTGGATAGTCTTCGAAGCCCTCAAGAGAGTGGACAAGGGCGACATCACCACCCGCCATAAAAGAAATCACTTTGTCATTCGCGTATTTTTCACGATAAAGAAACTCAGACAAAAGTGACAGGCGTCCCGTCGCCCCACAGCCACACAAAAAGATCCGACCATCACTGTTCAGAACTCGCTGCACAGCAGCCCGGAGATCTTCGATTCGGTCGGTCGCTCCCTTAACTTTATGAAGAGCCTCTAGATCCACTTGTTTTAGGGTGGCGATGGCCGCTGACAGATCAGTTCGCGCCAATGCAGACAAACCACGGGTTTTCGGATGCTGCTGCTCGGTGGGTAGGTTACCCAGCTGATATTTTTTATAGGTTTTAAGAAACTCTGCTTTTTGCAATTGGACCTCTCAAGGAGATCTTACCAGAACTCAATGCCAGGTCCAGCTCAGACCATTGAGCTGGCCCCCACAGCACACCACGGCATCAGCTGTGCTGAACCACTTTCTGCTCAATAGTGCCGAACAGATTGTTTCCCGCATGATCGTTCATGGTGATCTTGACACGATCACCCACCTTTAAAAATGGTGTCTTAAAGGCGCCGTCATTGATTTTTTCAATCATTCGACGTTCGAGCAAACAACTGGACCCCACTTCGGTGCTGTCATTTGAAACTGTCCCGCTACCGATGATGGTTCCTGGCATTAAGTTTCGAGTGCGAGCCGCATGGGCAATCAGTTGGCCAAAGTGGAAGTGCATTTCTTTTCCATTGGGGTTCCCGAAATACTCGCCGTTGAGCTCAACGTTGAGGGGGAGTTCGATGCGCCCATTGTTCCAGGCGCCCTCCAGCTCATCGAGAGTGAGAGCAAAGGGAGCAAAGGCCGATGAGGGCTTACCATGAAAAAAGCCAAAGCCCGCTTTCAGTTCCGCAGGGATCAGGCCCCGAAGGGAAACATCGTTGATGATGAGGCAAAACAGAATTTTATCCAAGGCATCTTCGGCCGAACACCCCATGGGCACGAAATCGGTAATAACACCCACTTCTCCCTCAAAATCAGTGCCGTGGGAAAAATCGATTTGTGGAATATCGTCTTTTGGACCCAAGAAATTATCGCCGCCGCCTTGGTACATCAGAGGCACCTCGTAAAGACTCTCTGGCATCTCAGCGTTACGAGACATCCGCACCAACTTAACGTGGTGAAGAAAAGCCGACCCATCGGCCCACTGAAAGGTTCGAGGGAGAGGAGAATGAAACAACTTCTCGTCCATAGGTTCTCCAGAAATCGCGCCTGAATTTAGGTCTTCATAAACCTTGGCGATACGATCTTTGAGGTTCGCCCAGTCTTCGATAGCCTCGCGAAAACTGCTTGCGATCTCAGGGACTTTTACATACTGAGAGTTGTCACGACTGACGACTACCAAAGCGCCATCCCAAGACTTATCTTTAAGGGTTCCTAGCTTCATAATTGCTCCTCTCAGTTGAGAACGGGCCTCGTCATTACAAGCCCCGGTCTCTTTTGTTTCATTGGTGGTTGTTTTAACGGAAATTCAGGTTGCTTGCAACCTCTAACCTAGGTTACAAATATCTGATATGATTAAACTTTATAGCTATTTCAGATCATCTTCTTCTTATCGCGTGCGGATTGCTCTCAACCTGAAAAACATCGACTACGAGATCGTACCGGTCCATCTGGTAAAAGGTGAGCAACACACCAAAGAGTTCACCGCCCTGAATGCCGCCAATAAAATCCCTGTGCTCGACCACGACGGCCTCAGGGTGGCCCAGTCTGTAGCTATCATCGAGTACCTTGATTCTGAGTTTAAGACTGATCCGTTGTATCCCACCAAGAGACAAGACCTCGCTCTCACACGACAACTTTGTGAAATCATTAACAGTGACATCCAACCCTTACAAAACTTCGCCGTGCTAAAAAAATTAGTGCAAGACCACGGGTTTTCAGAAGACGAAAAAGTGAAGTGGATTCGACATTGGATCCACCTAGGGTTTCAGTCCTACGAGGCCATCGTATCGAAAACGGCTGGTGATTTTTCCATGGGAGACCGTCCAACTGCGGCTGACTGTTTTTTGATCCCCCAGATTTTTAACGCCGAACGCTTTGAGCTCGACATGGAGCCTTTTCCCACAATTCAAAAGATCAACCGAAGTGCCACAAAACACCCGGCGTTTGTGAAGGCCCACCCGTCGAATCAACCAGACACCCCGGCGATACCCAGCAAATAGACTTCGCCCGCAACCAAAAACAAAGAAGCCGTACCAAACCCAACTCACAAGTCACAAGTCACAAGTCACAAGTCCGGGTGCCACGCCCCGCCCTTTTTATTTGCTCAATTTTGTGGGTCCCGGGTGTCCGAGGAAACAGTTAGTTCTTCTGCGACTTGATTTTGGTTGCGTACAACAGATTCACCATTGTGAGCATGATCACAAGAGCCAGTGCCAAATGAAAAACACTGAGGTAAGCCGGCATGAGGTACTTGAGGTTCATCACGCCCACAAAAATCTGACCGGCAATTAAGAATAGCAGTAAAACGCCCCGTTTGCGTTGGCTCTGCTCCAATCCCATAGTTTTGGCCTTGAAAACACTAAGAAAGAAAATCGACAAAATAAGCAAACTTAACCAGTAGGCCCCAAAGCGATGAATCACCTGAATACCGATAGGGCCCTTAAGTTCCGGCAAAAATACGCCATTGCAAGTCGGGAAATCAATACACACTAGCCCCGAGTAAGTTGAAGCCACCAAGCCACCTAAAACAATTTGCACCAACACGAAGATAACACCCAACCGGAGGTTCCATCGAAAAAAGCGGCTAACGGCAATCGGTCGCAGCCAGCTGATGTCATTGGCTTGAAAGGTCAGCTTTTTCTTCATTATAAAAAGACAAAGCAAGAACAGAGTCGCGAGGCTGAGATGCATGGTCACAATATAGGCGTCGAGCACTTTGAGAACAGTCAGCCCACCCATAATGATTTGGGCCACCAAAAAAAACAAACCCACAACACTCATCCAGCGCAGGCGCTCAAAACTTGGGTTTCCCCAAACCTGAACGAAGAAAGCCAAATACACAAGACCCACTACACCCGCGATGACCCGATGAATAAACTCTAGGTATACTCCAAAGTGATAGGCTGGTATGGGCTTGCCGAAACAAAGGGGCCAGTCCGGACAGGTCAACCCAGCATCCATCGTGCGAACGCCCGCACCCAGCAACATCAGATCGAATGTTAAAAACAATAAAAGGTTCAAGAGAAAGCTATTTTTCTTTACTGAATCCACGGCGACCACCGGTCTATCGCTGGAACGATAATAAACACAAGCACACTGAAGGTTGTCCACAAAAAGAACCCAAGCCATCTTTTACCAAGAGGGTCTTTTAAAAACGAAAACAGCTCCCACAGGACTTTAAAAGCAAAGGGCATTGCTACAAGCAAGTAGGCCCAACCCACAGGCACAACGAAGGGCGCCGACAAGGCTAAAGCCAGGTAAGCGAAGGTGTAAATCCCCACGTAGTATTCGGTGACCTTTAAGCCACGGGCTGCCGGTAGTACTGGGATTCCACCCTTGGTGTAGTCGTCACGATAGCGTAGAGCCAAGGCCCAAAAGTGCGGCATCTGCCAAAAAAACATCACCAAGAAAAAATAAGTGTTCACCCAATCGAACACCACACCCGAGGCGGCTGTGTATCCGATCACAAAGGGCATCGCACCAGGAATCGCCCCGGGGACTGCCGCAAAGGGAGACGCCCGCTTCCACAAAACAGTGTAAAAATAATTGTACAGAATCACTGTCGTTACACCAAGAGCGGCCACTTTCCATGAGATATAGAGATTTAAAAGAAATCCCACGGTTAGCATGCACACGGCAAAAATTAGGGCCTGGCGCGGAGTCACCCGTCCGCTGGGGATGGGGCGCTTTTGGGTTCTGGGCATCTTTTGATCAATGTGGCGCTCTTGATATTGATTGAGAGCGAAACTGCCAGAGCTTAAAAAATAAAGCCCCGCAAGAGTGACCAATAAATTGAAAAAAGAAAACTGAATTTGAAAAGGGTGGCCCATGAAGTAGCCACCCGCTGCCGTGAAAAGAACAAAGCTGACGATGCCAAATTTTGTTAAATCAAAATAATTTTTAATAGTTCACCTGGGTCGCTAAAGCGTACTTTCCACCGGAATTCGAGTATAAATGTCTAAAACACAAAAGATAAAGAGAAGCATCACAAAGCCAAAGCTACCAAAGATGATCATAGAGTTCGACTTGGCGTCGTACTTTAAGTGCATGAAAATCGCCATCACCAGACCAGCTTTACAAGCGGCAATAATAAAAGCCACGGCTCCGTTGAAGGGAGAAAGGTCCATGCCCTTCGCTGTCAATACGGTTAAAAAGGTCAGGCCAATAAGGGCCGAAAAAACCTTAATGTATGTCGAAAACGGAATAACGTGATGCTCAGCCATAGTGCTCTCCCTTAAACCAAATAAAGTAACGGAAATAGAAAAATCCAAATTAAATCAATTAAATGCCAAAACAACCCAACACCTTCTACAGGTGTGTAATAATGGGGGCCGAACTCGCCGCGGTTAGCACGAATAGCCACCCATGTGACGAGACCCATTCCGGCTAGAACGTGAATTCCGTGTAACCCAGTCATCATAAAATAGAACGAGAAATACAACGGAAGATTTTCGATCCCCTGGGTGTCTCCATGGAACCATTGACCCGGCAGCCATCCTTCGTGAATTTTATGGGAGTACTCAAAGTATTTCACGATCATAAAAATGGCACCGCAAACGACTGTGGCCGCGAGATTCATCACCGCTTTTTTCTTATCGTTCTTTTGACAGTAATAAATACCCAAAGCCATCGTCAAAGAACTGGCAAGGAGTACAATGGTGTTGGTAAAGCCAAGACGCCAGTCGGTTGACTGCGACCCCACTTCGAACACCTCTGGATACAAATTTGAATAAATGAAGTAACCCACAAAAAGGGCTCCAAACATTAGAATCTCAGAAGTCAAAAAGATCCAAACACCCTCTTTTGAACTCACATACTCGTGCTCAGCATCGTTGAAATGGTGCGCGAATTCGCCATTTTTTTTATCTAACTTACCTGTACTCATAAGGCCCCGCCGTTACTGTTGGAATTTCTTCGAAGTTTTCATGAGGTGGTGGCGAAGGAATCGTCCACTCGAGGGTTTTGGAGCCCCAAGGATTCATACCCGCTTCTTCACCGCGATAGGCCCCTTGCACAAAAGTGTAAAGTGCAATCAAGAAACCTGTACCAATCATATAAGAACCAAGACTTGATATTTGGTTTAGAGACTCAAAGGCTGGCAGATAATCAGCGTATCGTCTTGGCATTCCCATAGCACCCAAAACAAATTGTGGGAAAAATGTGACATTGAAGCCGACGAAAATAAATACCCAAGACATCCGCGCCCAAGGCTCACTGAACATGCGACCAGTAATTTTGGGGAACCAGTAGTAGGCTCCACCCATAATGGCCATCAACGTCCCCCCCACCATCACGTAATGAAAGTGAGCGACAACGAAGTAGGTGTCGTGAAAGTGAATGTCCGTCGCAATGGTCGACAAGAAAATACCAGTGACTCCACCGATAGTGAAAATAAACATGAACCCTAAAGCGTAAAGCATGGGCGACTGCATTTGAATCGACCCCTTGTAAAGAGTGGCCACCCAGTTAAAGGTTTTAATGGCCGTGGGAACCCCCACCAACATGGTGATCACTGAGAAGACCACTGCCGCAACTTCCGACTGTGAACTGGTGAACATATGGTGTCCCCATACCAAAAAGCTCACCCCGGCAATTGCCAGCGAGGAGTAGGCAATGGCCGTGTAACCAAAAATAGTTTTACGTGAGAATGTGGTGATCAACTCCGAGATAATTCCCATGGCCGGTAGAATCATAATGTAAACAGCCGGGTGCGAGTAAAACCAAAAGAAATGCTGAAACAAGACCGGGTCGCCACCCATCTCAGGATCAAAAATACCGATACCAAAGATGTTCTCCATGACAAGAAGCAGAACTGTAATCCCTACCACTGGCGTTGCTAGAACCTGCAAAATAGCCGTGGCGTATAGACTCCAGGTGAACAGTGTGATGCGCTTCATGGTCATTCCGGGACAGCGCAACTTATGAACCGTCGCCACAAAGTTCACCCCCGTCAAGATGGAAGAAAAACCGGCAACAAAAGCAGCAAGAGCTGCGGTGATATTGGCTCCAGAAAAGTTGATCGAATAGGGAGTGTAAAAGGTCCAGCCCGTGTCAGCGCCACCGAGAAAAATACTCCAGAAGGCTAGAATTGCACCGCCAACGTAACAATACCAACTCATCAAGTTCACCGTTGGAAAGGCGACGTCCCTCGCCCCAAGGTGCAGAGGCATAATGATATTCCCCAAAATCGCGGGAATACCCGGTACAATCACAAAAAACACCATGATGACCCCATGATAAGTCATAAAGCGATTGTAAAGGGCCGGGTCAAACAGATTTCCCGAGCGGAAAAGCTCGGTGCGAATAAGCATCGCCAGAACTCCACCAATAAAAAAGAAAAACCCAATGGAATAAAAGTAAAGCAGGCCAATTCTTTTATGGTCACGCGATGTGAGCCAAGACATGAGCCCCGCTTCTTGATTGATATAGTTTTTACCTTCAGACATTTCCAAACTCCCTATTTCACCGATTTAATAAATTCGATGACAGCTGTGACATCTTCATCTGTTAGTTGCCCCTGATAAGCGGGCATTTGATTGGGTTGATAACCCTTCACAATTTTAGCGTTCGAATTCAATACAGACTCACGCAGGTAATTGTCATCGGCCTTGCCTGTGCTGCCGTCGGCAAACACACGGTCGCTTCCGTAAAGACCTTTCCAGGTCGGGCCCGTCATTTTAGAACCATTCAAGCTATGACACCCGATACAAGCTCGGGTTTTGTAAATCTCTTTACCCTTATCTGCCAGAGACAGCTCTTTGGGACCGCCACTCTCGTCTCCAATAACCCAGTCATTGAAAGCCTGTTCGCTAACCACCTTCACTCGCCCCATCATGTTCGAGTGCCCAGTCCCACAGTACTCAGTACAGAAAATCCAGAACGTGCCTTCTTTTGTGGGCGTAAAACTCAACTGAGTGTAGCGCCCTGGCACGATATCTTGCTTTACACGAAAGGCCGGCACAAAGAAGCTGTGGAGAACCGCCCGATCCTTTTTATCAGCGGGGTTTACTTTTGTAGAGGTCATTATCATCTGAGCCGGCTTATTCACGGGAATAACCATAGTCGCTGGAACTTTGTTGCCCTCGTCGTCCACATCAGAAGTGATCTTGCGACCATTTTTGTAAATGAACTCCCAGTCCCATTTTTTGGCCACTACATGAATCTGCAACGCAGCCTCTGGCACCGCCCGCATATCAAGATAAATTTTCGCACCCCATGCAAAGCAAATCATAAAAATGACAAAGGGGATGAAAGACCACAAGAACTCAAGACGATAATCATGAGTGATATAGGCCGTTTTATCACTGTCGGTTTTACGGCGATATTTGTTAACAAAGTAAGCCAAACTACCCATCAACAAAACGAAAGATACTAAACTCGAGATTAATAAAAATCCATAAAGAGTGTCTACGTTCTCGGCAATTTGAGTTGCTGCTGGAGGCATGAAAGACTGTGCTTCAGCTGTCGGAATCCACCACATCAAAAAACTCCTTTTTGATCAATCTCATAGTTTTTAACCACTACATATTAGTACGGTTGTTTTTTTGATCGCAACCAAAATGGCACAAGCCAAGCCAATAAAAGAAGCAGAACAAACGCCGCTACCCCTCTTAAGATATTCATTATGTAAAATGCATATTTATTCGTTTTTGGGTCATAACGAAAGCAAAAAAGTGCAAAGTTATCCGCGAGTGAACCCACGTTACCTTTTGATGCTTCAACAACTGACAATCGAAATGTATTGGGGTCGAAAAAGACGCCATGGAGATAGCGAGAAATAGTTCCCCGCGGAGTGGAGATAATGGCTGCTGACGCGTGGGCCCATTCGTTGGCCTCCGCATTCCATTTGTATTTAAAGCCAACGGTCTTTGCCAGCGTCGTGATGCTTTCTTCATCGCCCGTTAGAAAATGAATCCCCTCACCAGGGTTTTCACTATTCTTAATGAATTCAGAGACATAGGTGTCTTTCTTTGCTTGCGCCAGATCGGCCGTCTCCTTGGCATCAATGGTGACCGCCAAAAATTCAAAATCTTTGCCGGCCTGTAAACCCAGCTCTCTGAACACCTCGAACACACCTTTGAGATGCAAATTACACATGCTCGGGCAGGAATAGTAAACGAGGCTCAGAATAACTGGTTTCGTTTCACTGTAATAATCAGAAAGCTGAACAGTGGCGCCCGATTCATCGATAAATTTTAGGTGGCCAGGGAGTTCTTTATTGAGATTCTCATCGATTCCAACGCCCTCGATGGCCGCGGGTAAATCATTTTGTTTGCCTGGCTCCTCAGTAGGAACATAGGCCGAGGTCGTTTGGACAGCGAAGAAAATTAGCAACAACTTGGTAAACAATTCACAACCTTTTTCTCAGTTTGCGGTTCGAGGGAAATCCGCCTTTGCCGCAAAGCAGAATTCTTGAGCAGAAAACTCTATTCAGATTCGACGGTGGCCTCAGCCTCCGCTTTTGGCTGATCAGGCTGAATCTCTTTGAGATCCACTCCCGAGTGAATAAAAGCCACGTAGACAAAAAAGACAAGGGTGATCACCATTGAAAAAGAAAATGCGAGCATCCCACCACGATTGTAGTCACTGTATTGGTAAGTCTGCGACATCGACAACCTCCGAAATTGAGCAGTGATCTATTAATTCTCACTTTGAACCGGTGAAGGCAAGGGGTTTTGAAGCCTTTTCTGGTGCTCACCTGATTTCTGGTCAATAATAGCGATATGAAGTTGTTCTCTCTGATAATCTTCCTTTTAATTCTCACTCACTGTTCCCATTCGGAGTACTCTCGCCGGCTTGAGTTTGAATCTATAAAGATGGGCATGGTCAAATCAGAAGTCCTCGACAGTGCTGGCCCGCCCCACTGGTCGGATCGCAACAAGGGCATGGATCGATGGTTCTACTATCTTGAGCCCGGAGACCGCCAGACTGAAAAGGTGGTCTACTTTAAAGAGGGCCGGGTGTTTCGAAAAGGCCTAAGAGACCAGCCCTTACTTACCGCTGAAGAGGCTGAAGAGATCAAACGGCCCAAGGTACCACTACCAAAGCCGTTCAAACCGAGCATGACTGAAAAACAGCTTCGCAAGGCGATTAAAAAAGAAATTAAAAAAAACAAACGACATAAGAGAAAATCGCAGTACGAAACTCTTTAGCGCGACGGTGATAAATCTCACTTCACTAGTTTTATTTTGGAGCGCCGACGAAGGTAGACGTCAGCATCGCGCTCTTTCTTTTCCTTGCGCTTGGTTTTTAAAACCTTCTCCACAGCCAGAACCTCTTCACGACGATCCTCGGTGCGCACAAACGAAGCAAACTTGAGCTGCACTTTGAGTAACAAATCATCCAATTGCCGCCCCAAGGGACTGTTGAATTTACGGGTGCGACTCTTGCTCGCGAACATTCTCGAATCGTATTCGTCGAGTATATGAGCTTTCTCTGGGTGCTCCGCCTTTAAGTGCTCTCGAGTGTTATCCATGGACTTGCGAAGAGATATAAGTTCAGCATGAATCTCAACAATTCTTTGCAATGTCTGTTCAATGCGGACGGTTTCACGGGTGTTTTTTTTTCGTTCGACGAGAAAATCCAATTCTTGCTGCATTTTATAAACACTGCGTTCCAGATCTTCGATATCAGCGCGATGTTGCTCCCAGGGAGAGGCCACTGCCACCGAGGCCAGAAACGGAATCAATAAAAGAGCTCGTTTAAATATCCACATCCTCAATCACCTCTGAACCCTCGTCTTCCATTGTGGGCTCTACGGTTTCTATTATAACCCGTTTTTGGGTCCATTTGATGTCCAGATCGAAATATTGTAGCTGTTCCACAATTCTTTTCGCTTTGATTGGATTTAAGTCTGGGATCGTAACAGCTCCATCTCGTATCTTTTTGAGAAACTCGTGGTGATTGAGTTTTAACTTCTCGTCGAGCAATACATATTTAAGCGCCTGTTTTAGGTCTTTCGAGTCGATTCGCGCAATCTTGACGTCATAGAGGTACTCACCGTCTTCGAGACTGGAAGCCTCTGAATTCGCATAGGACGTGACATCCACCGGCTTGTTGTCTGGCTCGGTCGCCATACCAAAATCGGGCTCGCCATCGTCGTCTTCATCGCTGCCTTCATCATCAGTGGTGACGTCTTCAATTGGAATGTCATCGGTGTCATCAGCAGATTCCCACTCATCGGAGCTTTCAGAAGCCCCCTCATCATCTTCATCAAAAAGATCGTCCGACAACAGAGACTCTTCAGATTCATCGAGGCCTGTAACCCCCGTAATGGCATCAAAACCATCATCATCTTCAGCCTCATCTTCATCGAGATTCTCTTCTCCAAAGTCTTCATAGGTGTCAGCACCACCGTTAGTTTCTTCGGGCAGGCCCTCGTTGGACAGGAGGGCGTCGAGGTCAATAGAACTGGTGTTCGAAGACGCGTCTGAAGGTGGGTTCAAAGCACTTGCCTGGCCCGATTGAGAAGACTCAGTCTCTTCATGTCCCGAACGAAAAACCGCTCCCGCAGTAGACTCTTCATCGGAGTCTTCATTAAACTCTTCGTTGGAAAAATCAACGGGCGCCTCGGTACCGACGCGCACATCACCCTCAACATCAATCATCAAGACGGCTCGACAACTGGGGCAGGTAACAATGCCGTAGTCTTCATCGAGCTTGGTGTCACAAGAAGGACATTGCACCATTGACGTCTCCTTAGAAAAGTTTCTTTTTCTTCTTCTTTTCTTGCTGGCGTCGCTGTTTTCGGCTGGGCCCCTGAGAGACATTTGGCGTACCCGCCCCGGCCGGCTCCGCTTCGTCAGACGCAAACAATGAGCCACGGCCCTCATGCATCTCTTGGGTCTCTTGCGGACGAAGGGCACCCAGAACTTCTTCACGGTCCTCTTGCAAGTCCTGGTCGGAGCTGGCTTCTTTGCGAACCTGCACCTTCATCAGCTTCTCGATCGTGTCTTGATGGATCCGCTCGTTCATCTCTTGAAAGGCCTCGAAAGACTCTCGCTTGTACTCAAGCAGCGGATCTTTCTGGGCATAGGCTTTTAGGTTCACCCAATCACGAATGCGATCCACACGTTGTAAATGTTCTTTCCAGTAATGGTCGATGGCGCTCAAAAGAATACTCTTTTGCACGTCTTCGAAAATAGGTTCCATCATTTGTTTTTGCGCCTCAAAACGCTCTTTGACCTTAGAAACGACCAACTCATTAAGGCGATCACCGGTGATATTTTCAGCGATATCAATATCGATACCAAACTGGTTCTCGATGGCAATCTTCAAACCTTTAAGGTCCCATAGCTCGCGCTTGACGTTTTCATTAGCAAATTCATCGAGCATGTTCGATGTCACTTCAGACAACATATCCAAAACCGTTTCACCAATTTTTGTGTCGCCATCGGAGTTCTCTTCAAGCAAAGCGCGACGCTGAGAATAGATCGTTTTTCGCTGTTGGTTCATCACGTCATCGTACTCTAGAAGATGCTTCCGAATTTCGAAGTTATGGCCTTCGACTTTTCTTTGCGCTCCCTCGATAGAACGGGACACCATGCGAGCCGTGATCGGCTCGTCATCGGGGACATTCAGAGTGGTCATGATTTTCTTGATTCTCTCGCCGTTAAATTTGCGCATGAGATCGTCTTCAAGGGATAAAAAGAATCGAGACTCCCCGGGGTCCCCCTGTCGACCGGACCGCCCTCGCAGCTGATTGTCGATTCGGCGGCTCTCGTGGCGTTCTGTACCCATGATGTAGAGGCCTCCGGCCGCAAGCACTTCTTGCTTCTCCGCTTCGCATTGCTGACGATACTTCTCAAAAGTTTTTGCAAAATCAGGATGATCCATGTCTCCCAGCTCTTTAAAAGCCAGGGCCTCAGCGTTTCCACCCAACACAATGTCGGTACCACGACCGGCCATGTTGGTCGCAATGGTAATGGCCCCTTTGCGCCCCGCTTGAGAGACAATCTCAGCCTCACGCACATGATGTTTGGCATTAAGAACATTGTGAGGAATTTTATGGGCCGCCAAAGCGCGGCCAATGGCCTCGGAACGCTCGATACTTACCGTCCCCACCAACACGGGTTGGCCGTTCTTTTGGCGTTCTTTGATGTCTTCGACGATGGCATTGAATTTCGCCTCTTCAGATTTATAGACCACATCATCGAGATCTTTACGGATCATCGGCTTATTGGTGGGAATCACGTGAACATTCAAATTATAGATCTTGCGAAACTCTGGAGCCTCGGTGTCGGCTGTTCCAGTCATCCCCGCCAACTTCTCGTACATTCGAAAGTAGTTTTGAAAGGTGATCGATGCCAAAGTTTGGTTTTCATTTTTGATGTGCACGCCCTCTTTCGCCTCAACCGCCTGATGAAGTCCGTCGCTCCAGCGGCGGCCCTCCATAAGGCGGCCGGTGAACTCATCAACGATAACGATTTCATCGCCTTGCACCATATAGTCTACGTCCACCTTAAAGAGATGAATAGCCTTAAGAGACTGATAGATATGATGGAGCTTATCGATATGCTGAGGATCAAAAATATTGTCGATGTTCATGATCTGCTCGAGAGCGGTATTCCCCTCTTCTGTTAGCGCGACCGACTTGTTTTTTTCTTCCATGGTGAAGTGCAGCTCTGGCTGTAACTGCTTGGCGACGTTGTGCATGGCTAAATATATTTCAGTGTTGTCTTCTGCCGGCCCAGAAATGATCAGTGGTGTTCGAGCTTCATCGATTAAAATAGAATCACACTCATCCACAATCGCGTAATGCAAAGGTCGCTGAACGTAATCGGCCAGATTATATTTCATGTTGTCGCGCAGATAATCGAACCCGAGTTCGTTATTCGTGCAGTAGGTGATGTCGGCCCCATAGGCTTCTTTGCGACGGTCGTCATCCATGTTGTGGGTGATCGTGTCGGTCGTTAACCCCAGCCAACGGTAAAGTTGCCCCATCCATTCGGCATCACGGGTGGCAAGATAGTCGTTCACGGTTACCACATGAACACCCTTGCCTGTTAAAGCATTGAGATAAACAGGCAGCGTCGCCACAAGAGTTTTACCCTCTCCTGTTCTCATCTCCGCACAGGCCCCCTTATGGAGAACGTAGCCCCCCACCAACTGAACATCGTAGTGTCGCATTTGCAGCACGCGCCAAGCGGCCTCTCGACAAACGGCAAAGGCCTCGACCATAAGATCATCGACCGTCTCGCCCTTGGCCAAACGCTCTTTAAACTCGGGAGTTTTCGCTTTCAATTGATCATCAGTGAGATCTCTCATTGATGGCTCAAGCTGGTTGATTTTATCGACATAAGGGCGAATCACCTTCATGTCACGATCGTGGGCAGTTCCAAAAATTTTCGTTAAAATACTCATAGGCTTCCTAAGATAAACCATTGCCATAAATTAGCAATCATTTCTCAGCCCTTTTAAGAGGGAAGCTTCCCCGAAAACGGTCGTCCAGGCTTAGTTGCGGAGCTGCCTAAGGCCCTCAAAAGCAATGATGGATACTGAATTGGCCAGATTCAGGCTGCGCGTGGGGCCAACCATTGGAATTTTATAGGATTGCGCAATGCGAGGCTTCCAGATGTCCTCCGGAAGGCCTCTGGTTTCGGGGCCAAACATAAACCAATCGCCCTTCTGAAAACTTTTGTCGTAGATGATTTGCTCCGTTTTTGTGGTCAGAAAGCTCATTTGATCAAGAACGTCATGCTGCTCCAGAAAAGCCTCATAGTTCTCGTACAAGGTGTAAGTAAGATGGGGCCAGTAGTCTAAACCGGCCCGTCTGACTTGCTTTTCATCGATAGAAAAGCCCATGGGCCCTATGAGATGCAGGTGGCAGCCCGACGCCACACAAACTCGACCAATATTGCCGGTGTTCGTGGGTATCTCGGGCTGAAAAAGAACAATATTAAAATTGGCTGTACTCATAATTCCATAAAGTGGGCCGCCTCTTTACCGAGGGGGGTGAGCGCCAATCGGCGCCCCTTATCCACAATCAACTCCAGGTTCATCAATTCTCGATACAAATCAAGTTTGATGGGCACAATATCTCGCCCTCTCGAATTCGCAAGCTTTAAAATGTATTGTTTTTGCCGCTCTTCGAGACGAACGCTAATGGGTGGGTCCATCAATAGGTTTCGCTTCCACTCGCCCCTTGTAATTTTTTTATGGGCCGAGAGTTTTTTCTTTGGATTCAAACAATAGACCTGCGCCTGGAATCGCGAAAAATTGTCGACTCGAACTTCAGCCGTGATTCGATTGAAAAGACATTTCTCAGGGCGGGACTGGTCAACACCAAGCAAACCATCGATGACAGACCAATAGCTTTCAGGAGTCTCGAGGTCGTAGAGCACTCCCTCGATGAGTTCACCACCTTCAGCCATTGGCAGGAGCGCTGGATAGCCACATCGCAACCGGAAGGCTTCACCCTTGAAAAAGGCCTGCCTCTGCCCCACAACGAACTGCTTGATCTTTTGATGATGGACTTGTCCCTGTGAAAATGAACCGTAAGCAAAAAATCGACTCTGCATTTCTCTCCCTCAGATAAACCCCAACAAGGTCGGAGGGATATAGCAAAAGATAAATGAACCGGCAAGACACAGGCACAGCGCACCCGCATTTGACAGGTGGTAAAAGTTTCTTATTTGTCAGCCTCGACAGGGCTTTCCATTGATTTTCTTTGACAGAACGGAGTCGAAAAGAATAGTTTGTCTTCATTGATGAAAAAGATAGAAACGATCATCAAACCTTTCAAACTCGACGATGTTATCGACTCTTTAACGGAACTCGGCATCGAAGGGGTAACCATCTCTGAAATTCGCGGCTTCGGTCGCCAAAAAGGCCGCACCGAGATCTATAAAGGTGCCGAGTACATCGTTGATTTTATTCCGAAACTAAAGATTGAAATTGTCATTGCAGATTCACTGGTCGATAGCGCAATAGAGGCCATTCGGCAATCTGCCCGAACCGGTAAAGTGGGCGATGGAAAGATTTTTGTTTCACCGATCGAACAAGCCATCCGCATTCGAACCGGTGAAACTGACGAAGCGGCTTTATAATTATTGTTTAATAACTTCACTCGAAGGAGATTTATAATGAACCCACAAGAAGCGATTGATTTTGCTCATAAGTATGGTGCCAAAATGGTGGACCTAAAGTTCACTGATTTACTCGGTACCTGGCAACACCTTACCATCCCGATCGGACAGCTCAAAACGGCTGTTTTCGAGGAGGGTTTGGGTTTTGACGGTAGCTCCATCCGAGGCTGGAGAAGCATCAACGATTCGGACATGGTCATCCTGCCCGACTCAAAGACGGCTCGAATGGACCCATTTACTGAAATCCCGACCGTGAGCTTCATATGCGATGTGACGCTGCCAGAGACAAATGTACCATACGACCGCGACCCTAGGCAGATTGCAAAAAAGGCCCTCGCTTATTTGGCGTCGACCGGAATTGCTGACCAGGCCTATTTTGGTCCTGAAGCGGAGTTTTTCATCTTCGACGACATCCGCTACCAGCAAGACGCCAACCTTGGCTTCTACCAAGTCGATTCTGTTGAGGGGCAATGGAACAGTGGACGAGATGAGGGCTCAAACCTTGGTTACAAGCCTCGCCAAAAAGAGGGTTACTTTCCAGCGATGCCAACGGACACCCTGCACGATATCCGAACCGAGATATGCATGAAGCTTGAAGACTGCGGAATTCCGGTGGAGCGACACCATCACGAGGTGGCTTCCGCTGGCCAAGGTGAGATCAATTATAAGTTTGACGAACTCGTACAAGCTGCCGATGATTTACAGTGGTTTAAGTACATTGTGAAAAACACCTCAAAAGCCCATGGAAAAACAGCCACCTTTATGCCCAAGCCGATTTTTGAGGACAATGGCTCTGGAATGCACGTGCATATGTCATTATGGAAAGATGGAAAACCTCTTTTCGCGGGCAATGAGTATGCGGGCTTATCAGAAATGGCACTTTATTTTGTAGGCGGCATCTTGAAGCATGCGCCCAGCCTGTGTGCGTTCACCAACCCTACCACCAACTCGTACAAACGACTGGTCCCCGGCTTTGAAGCTCCAGTGAAACTGGCCTACAGCTTCAAGAATCGATCCGCAGCCATTCGAATTCCTAACAGTGGTGACAGCCCGAAAGCCAAACGCATTGAATTTCGCACCCCAGATGCGACAGCAAACCCCTACCTGGCCTTTGCTGCCCTTATCATGGCGGGGATTGATGGCATTCAAAATAAAATTCACCCCGGTGAGCCTTTAGATAAAAACATCTATGGTCTGCCTCCTGAAGAAGCGGCGAAAGTGCCTTCTGTACCGGCCTCTCTTAATGAGGCCCTCGATACTCTGCAAAACGATCATGACTTTTTGTTGCGCGGAGAGGTTTTCAACGAAGATTTTATCTCCAATTGGGTGGATTATAAAATGGACCGTGAAATTCTGCCGATGCAGCAACGGCCCGTACCCTACGAATTCTTCTTATACTACGACATGTAAGCATTTCGGCGAGCCGACCTGGGCTCGCCTCTTTTCTCTCATTAGATTTTAAGGCCAGAAGCAACACTTCTTGGCATACAGGGCTTTTCGTTGTGAATTGAACGCTGCACTTCATTTGATAAGACTGATCTGAGTAAAAGTTGAAGCTAACGACGCCGCTTCTGTCGAGATGCAAGGGGTCGATCGATCATTCGGCAGCGGCTTTGGCCTTTGCTTGCGACTCAGTGAGCACATCAATGACCTTCAGGTCTTTGCCATCATGGTGCAAGATCTTCGGCTTTTCATCAATAACGGTGACTAAGTTGACCGGTCGTCTCCAGAGAGCCGCTAGATTTTTTAAGGTCTCTTGTGCGTAATTGTACTGAATCTCCACACCCTCAAAGAGATGGGTCAATAGCAACTCACCACGGTTATTAAAGTTCGAGTGCTCCACATTAATGATCGGCTGCCCAAAGTTGGTTAGCTGAAACAGTAGCTGCTGCTTCACCGCCGGAAACTGGCGAGTGTCCATTTCGTATTGTCCCGTTCTCTTATTGTGCTTGTAGACAAACATCTTATTACGCACACAAAAGTCCTCGGTCAAAAACTCGTCGATGAAGGTCACATCGTTATAATCACGGCGAACCTCGAAGATCTTTTCTCGGCCAAGGCCGGCATGGGTGTCCCACGCCTTCTTTTGGGCGATGTCTTCACATTCGGACCATTCTTTACCAAAACGCCCCTTGTTCCAGCGGTCTTCGATATCGCGAAACAGCTCAATTCCTACCTTATAGGGGTTAAACCCCGTGGGAGACATCGCCAAGGTGCCCGCGCAGGCGTCGGCATAGTCGATGACTTCACTGTCATTCATGATGGACTCGGTCATCAGCTTCGAGTGCCAGTAAGAGGCCCAACCTTCATTCATAATTTTCGTCATGCCTTGCGGAGCAAAGTAGTAAGACTCACTACGGATAATGGACAACACATCTTGCTGCCAATGCTTTAAAGGCGCATGGTTCATCAAAAACAACAGAACATCACGCTCGGGCTTCTCGGGCACCTTCTGCATCGGGTCTTTCTCTTGCTCTTCCTTAAACTTAATCCGGTCCTCTGGGTTGACGTACTCATCCATATACTCTCGATCGAATTTCAACAGAGATTTGCGAGTTCTGTCTTCCGTTTCAATTTTCTTGTTCGCCTTTTGCGGCTTGTAGGGCGCATGCCGATCGATGAGATTTTCAATACTCAAACAAATATCAATAAAAGACTCAACCTCATCGACACCGTAGCGGTCCATATGGCGACGGATGCGTGTGGCATGGTTGGCCATCGTGTCCATCATTTTTCGATCGGTTGGCTCAAACCACTTGTTGTTTTTAAAGAAATCGCAGTGGCCGTAGACATGGGCCATCACCAACTTTTGATCCACACGGCGATTACCCTCCATGAGGTAGGCGTAGCAAGGGTCGTTGTTGATAACCATTTCATATATTTTAGAAAGACCGTACTCGTAGCTTTTCGAAAGCTTGTCGTACTCCATGCCGAACTTCCAGTGCGGGTAACGCACCGGAAAGCCTCCGTAGGCAGCAAACTGGTTCATTTGGTCGTAGGTCACCATTTCAAAGACCGTGTCATAGCAGTCAAGACCAACGGCCTCGGCCAGGTCTCGAATTCTCTTTCTCTCTTCTTCGAGGTCGGCTGGTAATCGTCCCATTAACGGCCCTTTCCTAAAAAGTCTTTGATTGAACCCAGAATAGCCTCTTTGTTTTTGATTTTGCTTAAGATCATCTTTTCATCACTTGGAAATTCCTTTTCCAAATCCTTGAGAAACTGGCCACTGCCGTATTTGCTCTCCACCTGCCCATAACCAAAGAAGTTCACATTGGGCATAAGGCCTTCTTTTAAGATCTTCATGCACAAACGAGTGTCATCTCCAGACCAATTGTCGCCATCACTAAAATGAAAGGGATAAATGTTCCACTCATGGGGTGGATACTCGCGCTGTATGATGTCGCGACAAAGCTTATAGGCGGAGCTAATAAGAGTTCCACCAGACTCGCTGGTTCGAAAAAAAGTGTCTTCATCCACTTCTCGAGCGGTAGCGTCGTGGATGATAAAGCGAGTCTCTAGACCCTTATAGTGTTTCTTTAACCAAGCGTTGATCCAAAAACTTTCAAGACGAACAATTTCTTTTTGCTCATTCCCCATGGAGCCTGACACATCCATTATATAGATCACAACAGCATTGGCCTGGGGCTTGATTGTTGTTTTTGTGGATCGATAACGGTAGTCACCGCGAATGGGCACGATAACAGGATCTTCGGGGTCGTAGAGACCGCTAGAAATGTATCGCTTAAGCGCTCTTTTATAAGAAGATTTAAAATGGCGCAGCCCCTCGGGGCCCACCGGGGCAATGCCAGAGTACCGATTTTTCTCGGAGGCAATTTTAGACCCTTTGGGCTCGATACGAGGTAGCTCTAGCTCCTCTCCAAGAATTTCAGCAAGCTCCTCAAAGCTAATGTCCACTTCAACTTGGTGCTCACCAGCTTCGTTACCGGCCTTGCCTTCTCCTGGTTTTTTTTCGCCCTTGCCTTTGCCGACGGGATCGCCAGGCTTTCCTTCGCCCTGACCGACACCACCCTTTTGCTTAGGACCATATTTAAAACGAGGGATATCAATATAAGGCACCGGGATCTTGACGTAGTCATTCTCCCGCTTGCCGATCATTTCTCCATGAGTGACATAGTCCTTGAAGTTCTCTTTGATCTTACCGCGAACGATATCTCTAAAGCGATTTTGGTCCTCTCTTATCGACATCGTCCCCTATTGACTTTCCTTCACATCTCCACGAGCAAAGATACTGGCAACATACTGTAGTACATCGGTTGCCGAAATTTCATCGTACCCAAAGTCTTTGATAAGTCGTGCTTTCACGATATCAATCTTTTCTTGGGTGGCTTTGTCCGCCTCAGAGGTCACCAACGAGGTCAACTTGATGCTGTCTTTTTGATCTTCAAAAAGCTTTAGCTCAAGAGCCTTATGCAAACGCTCGTTCATGCGGTAGTCAAAAGACTTGCCCTCGAGAGAAAGCGCTCCGATGTAGTTCATGATCTCTCGACGAAAATCGTCTTTGCGAGACTCCGGAATATCGATTTTTGACTCGATCGAACGCATCAATCGCTCATTGGGCTCGTCATCTTGGCCGGTGAATGGGTTGCGAACTTTCTCTTTTTGAGTGTATGCCTTTACATTATCGATATAATTCGAGCAAAGGCGTGACAGTGAGCTATCGTCAGCACTGATGGCCCGTTGGACCTCAGATTTAATGATCTCTTCGTACTCTTTTCTTACCACATCAATAAGTTCACGGTATTCAGACTTCAACTCATCGTTAGACAATAACGAGTGATGCTTAAGACCCGACTCCAGTTCATTAAGAACCATGAACGGGTTGACAGAACCACTGTTCTGTTGCGCCTGAATCAAAGCGTTGGAAATCTTATCTTGGATATACCGAGGAGAAACACCATCAAGGCCTTCGCGTTGAGTCTCTTTACGAAGCTCCTTGATGTTGTCCTCGGTATAATTGGGTAATGTTTTACCATTATAAAGTTTCATTTTTTGAAGGCGAGTGAGATTGGCTTTTTTGGGCTTCTCTAATCTCGTCAGGATAGACCACATCGCAGCCACCTTGGTGGTATGAGGCGCGATACTAACACCACGAATTTTCTTTTTATTAAAATCTTTATCATAGATCTTTATTTCTTCTTCGAGCTTAGTGATATAGGGAATATCAATCTTCACCGTTCGATCACGAAGGGCTTCCATAAACTCATTGTTTTGCAGTCGGCGGTACTCGGGCTCGTTGGTGTGCCCAATGATCACCTCATCGATATAGGTCTGAGCAAACTTTTTCGGCTTCACCATGTGCTCTTGAGACGCTCCGAGGAGATCGTACAAAAAGGCCACATCGAGCTTTAGAACCTCAACAAACTCAATAACGCCACGGTTAGCGACATTAAATTCCCCGTCAAAGTTGAAAGCACGAGGGTCGGATTCTGAACCGTACTCGGCAATCTTTCGATAATTGATATCACCCGTGAGCTCCGTGCTGTCTTGGTTTTTTTCATCTTTAGGCTGGAAGGTTCCAATACCCACTCGATCGGCCTCGCTCAGCACCAATCTTTTCACACGAACATGGGCTAACACCTTGTCGATATCACCGCTGTATTTTTCCATAAGAGTTTTAAAAATAAAACGAGACGGCGGAGATAAATCGCCCTCTATTTTCACGCGAAACTCGTCTTGTGAACCTTTGTTAAACGACTGTTCAAACTTCGGTCGCAACTCTTTGGGAATGAGCAACAAGGGCTCTTCGTGCATCGGGCTCGGAAAAACTTTCACATCTTTACCAAAAAGGCCATCCAATACACCATCGGTATCAACCCAATCAAATGTGTACAGAGCCCCTTCTGGCTTCTTCGAATAGGCTTCGATCCCTTTTTTGAGGCGACGACAAATTGTGGACTTTGCGCTCCCGACCGGTCCGTGCAGCAAGATCACTCGCTTTTCGGTCCCGTACCCAAGCGCTGCTGACTTTAGAACATTGACCAACTTCATCAAAGAAATATCGAGTCCAAAAACCCCATCTTGACCACCATTTTCAGCATCATCAAAAAATTTGTAGCGAATGATTTTCTTTTTACAGTCCACATACTCTTCGGAACCGTAACTAGTGACCATATCGTACATTCTTTGAAAGGCGTTGCGAGTGATGCGTGGATTCTCTTTTACCAACTGAATGTAGTCGTCGAAGGTTCCCACCCAGTTGCGCTCTTTAAAAGCGGACTTATCTCCCCAGTCGTCTAAAATCTCTTTCAGTGAAATTTTTGAGTTATTGTCCATAGAGTCTTCTCCTTGGGTGCGTTCCTACTTCTATTATGCCGAATTATAGAGAGACAAACAAGGTTTGCCCGCCCTTGACCCAATGATTTACAGAAGACATTGGGGGCCTTACAATTTAAGACACTGAAAACCAGAAAAGAGAAAATTTATATTTCAATTGTTTTATATTGAGACTTAGAGAGCGCCTGAAAAAAACGATCCTCTAACTGGACCTTAGACCGGGACAAGCGCAATCGCAGGGATTTGGAGCCGCGATCGATATTAATCAAGCGCCGATCAGTCTCAGAGAAGGCCACGGAGTATTGGGTTTGATTTTTTTGGGATGCGCACTTCAGTAAAGCCGGCTCGGTCGAACAAGCCCAGTTCTCATTGGGGGCTTCCGGTTGACCAAGCATGCTATAGAATATTTTTGGGTCTATGGAAAGTTTTGTTAAGTGCTTAAAGAGCTTTCGACTTTCCATTGAATGAAAATACTTTTTCTCCATGTGTAGCCACAGGTGCGCCCCTTCAGAATTCACCAGAAAGGTCGCGACCGGCACATCTAAAATAGCACTAACATCCACCCTAAGGCGCGACTGGCTTGAATCACTGGCCCAGTTCACATTGGCCCATTTTTTTTGCCCAGTGGTCTTGTTCGTCATCTGAACCTTGCCAACCCAAAGACCAACATCGGTGTGGACCTTCGATTGCTTCTTCGTGGTTGTACAATGGGTAAGCATAAAAAATAGAGTGAGAATGATGATTTTATTCATGCCCTAATGTACAGGGCCCCCGTTTCAGACTCAATGATTAAGTGACCGGAGTGCCGTCACTTACTGGTTGAGCGATGCCGGAGTGCGTGTGCTACGAGATTTTTCTGCTTGGATCTTTTGATCAATCGAAGTGATTTTTGACTGAATCTTTTCTTTGTTGTCGTTGTTCTTCTCCAACTCAGCGGCCTTCATATACATCTGCTTCGCTTTTCGGGGGAGTTTGTAGCGAAAGTAGGCATCACCAAGATGCTCTGCAATGATAGCTTCGTTCGATTCTTTTTGGTGGGCTTTTTCTAAAACCTTCACTGCCTCAGAGATACGGTCTTGCTTGAATAAAACCCAACCCAAGGTGTCCATAATAAAACCGTCACCGGGTTGCAGTTGCAAGGCTTTGCGGACAAGTTTTTCGGCGGCCTCAAGGTTGCGGGTGCCATCGGCGTAAACATAGGCCAAGTAGTTCAAAGCTTGCACATGATTGGCATCTAGCCCCAAAACCTTTTCCATGTGCTCAACCGTTTTATCTTTCTTACCGAGGCGATCATAGACCGAGCCCAACTGAAAATGGATCTGGATATCTTCTGGAAAGCGCTGCACTGCCGACTGCAAGACTGTTTTCGCCTGCTCGACTTTGTCGTTCTCGTCGAGAAGAGACGCGTGCAAAATCCAAAACTTCGCACTGTCTTTCTGATGGAAGAGCCCCTGCTTTACTTTTTCAATGGCTTTTTCTGGCTGCCCCAAAAGCTTATGCAAATAGGCCGCGTGCATCACGCTATCCTCATAATAGTTGCTACCAAACTTTATAGTATCGAATTGCTGGATCGCAGCCCGATAGTCTTTCACCTCTTCATAGAGGGCTCCAAGATAAAATCTCACTTTTTCAGACTCTGGAGACTTCTCAATAATGCCCTCAAGCTTGGCAATCGCGGGCTGATACTGTTTTTGCTCGATCATGATCAAGGCAATCTTGAGACTAATGTTAAGATTTCTCGTGTCATAAGCTTCTACAGTTTTAAGTTGAGCAATGGCTTCATCCAAGTTGTCTTCGTCGAGGTAGATTTGGGCGAGACGCTCGGCAATCATATGGTGCGGGCCGTGCTCTTCTTGATAATTAGCAAACAAGCGTTTCAACTTTTTCGACTGCTTGAGCGTTTCGTAAACCGAACCCAAAGCCAAGACCACGTCTAAAGATTCGGGCTCCAACTTCAAACTGGTTACAAAGGCGGTTTCGGCATTGGCATATTCTGGCTTTGTTTTGGAGCTGTAAACTCGACCAAGGTAGTACCAAGCCTGAGACTTGTCCTTAATCTTAGGATTGCGTACCATTTTTCTAAAATGGGCGATCGATTGAGTGAAGTCGCCCTTTTCTGCATAAAGAGCCCCAATAAACAGAGAAGTCTCCATGTCGTCGGGATAAAAGGTCAGTGTTTTCTCGTAGAGCTCTAATGCCTGGTCGTACATGTGCATCGCCGACATCAACCCACCAAGCAAGAGTGCTGAATCTTTATGCTTAGGACTGGCCTTCAAGGCCTCCTGACACTGAGACATCGCCTCGGTCACCAAACCGAGCTTCACGTACTCAAGGGCCAGTCGATAGTGCAGTTGAGGTGATGATTGATCATAGACTAAGGCAAGCTTGTAATTTTCCACCGCTTTTGCAGATTCATCTTGCAAGCTATAAGACTCAGCAAGTGTGAAGTGGTAGTCGGCTTTGGTATCCATGTAGGTGTCATTAAGATTGCTCGAACTTTGATCAGGAATGGTCATTGCCTCAGGAGCCTCATTCTTGACCCGCGCGGCTTGGCTGATAAAGGCCCCTTTGCCAGAACCCTCTAAACCTAGGTGAGAGCACCCTGCTACCAATGTAAACACACATAATAACTGAGTTTTTTTACTTAGCACCATTCGGACTCCGAGGTTGATTCTTGTTCTTAAAAAACCTATCGGATGAACAACTCCATCTCTTGAAGCCCGCTCCAGTAAACTAGACGGAGCCTTTCGTCTGGTGCTACAACTGCATTTCGTTATCACTTAGAACAAATATTGCGAACAGCCGTTCTTATTTAAGATATTGAAATTATGGAGTTTTATTGATTTCTTGAAAACCTACTGATTTTAGAATGATTATTAAGTAATCAGGGTCCAGCCTCCTTGACAAGCTGTGGCGGCCCGAATAGATTTCGCCTGAACACAGCAACAATTCGGATGGTTGCGCCATCTACGTCAATGGGAGGAAGACCTTGATTAGCTCAAACCAAGATGCCAGCAAGAAAGTCAAAATTATTAAACGGTACCAAAACAGAAAGCTTTATGACACTCAGCAGAGTTGTTATGTCACTTTGGACGACATTGCCAAAATGATCCGTGCCAATGAAGAAGTTATGGTTATCGACAATAAAACTAAGAACGACATCACTGCCGCGACTTTGACTCAGATCATCTTTGAATCTGAAAAGAAAGCCTCTCAGTATGCGCCTCTTTTTACTCTTCGCGAGATCATTCAACACGCCAATGGTAGCATCTCGAGCTATCTTGCCAAATTAGGCGCTTTCCCGAAAGAGTATATCGTTAAATCGGCTCAACCCTCAACTTCAAGCAGCAAGTCTTCTTCTGACTCCGTTGTTGATAAAGCCGCCGAAAGTTACGACACTGTAAAACAATCTTTAGAAAATCGCGTGGCCCAAGCTGCGACAAGTGGTAGCTCGCAAGAGTTCACCGGACGTCTTCCTCAGCAAGAAGAGACGCCCAGCCTTCCTAATCCGAACAAAAGTTTTTTAACTCCGGGTCAGTAAGCGTTTAAAACCAACAAAACAAACCCTGGTTTTTACGAATCAGGGTTTTTTTGTGTCTTTTTGGCGGTGAGCTGTAATAATTGCCTATGGTTTTATTGGCTTTAAGCTTCTTATTACTCCATGGCGAAGCACCCAAACAGGCTCCTTCGCCTCCAGCCATTGCTACCCGCAACATAGTGCAAAGATTGAGTTCTCAATATCCCAAGGTCAGCCCCATCGCATTGACCGCTGCCCTGCAATTCCACAAGAGAAATCAAGCAATCATGGGTCTTTCCGAGAACTTTTTGGCTATTGCCGATTTTTCAAAAACTTCGGATAAAAAACGACTGGCCATTGTTAACCTAAAAAAACAAACCATTGAGTTCTACAAAGTGGCCCACGGCAAAGGGTCCGACCCCAACCACGATACGCGCTTGGATCACTTTTCAAGTCGCGTCGGCTCCAACGCCACACCCTATGGCTTTCACAAAATGACAAAAACCTATTTTGGCAAACATGGTTTGAGTTTGAAAATGCAGGGACTTGAAAAAGCAAACAGCAGTTCAATGAAGAGGGCCATTGTTCTCCATGGTGCCGCCTATGTTTCTTGGAAGAAAACCGGGAGAAGCCTCGGATGCCCCGCTGTTGAAAAAAAGTATGCAAAAAAAATAATCGAGCAGCTCAAAGATGGTGCCCTCTTCTACCACTACGGCAACGCCAGCAACAATAACCCCTGAGCACTACAACTCGTTTTTGTAGACTTGCCCAGCCTTCATAACAAACGGTACATTTTTCATCACACTCATGTCTTTTAAGGGATCGCCGGTGACGGCGACGATGTCAGCATGCTTACCGACCTCAAGGCTTCCTAGGTGAGCCTCTTGTTTTAAAAGTTTCGCAGCCTCTAAGGTGGCGGACTGAATCACCCGCATGGGTTTCATCCCGCCTTGAACCATCAGCTCGAACTCTTGGCCATTGTCACCGTGGGCGGAAACCCCGCTGTCTGTACCGAATGCGATCTTCACTCCGTAACGGACAGCCGTTTTAAACGAATTCAAAATCTGTGGCCCGATGGCGGCCGCTTTGGGACGGACAATGTCCGGAAAGAAGCCATCGATCTTGGCCTTCTCGCCCACCCAGACTCCAGCCATAATGGTCGGTACATAGTAAGTGTTGTTGCGTTTCATCGCGCGCAGTACCTCGCGATCCAGGTAGGTCCCGTGCTCAATAGAGCTCACCCCGGCTTTGATCGCACGAAGCATACCCTCTTTGCCGTGGGCGTGGGCCGCCACGGTAAAGCCGTAATCTTTCGCCGTTGCTATGATCGCCTTGAGCTCGTCCATCATAAATTGCGGGTTCTGACCACTTTTTGCTGTGCTCAAAACCCCACCGGTGGCTGTTATTTTTATAAGATCAGCACCCTCTTTGTAACGCTGTCGAACCGCACCCCTTGACTCTGACACCCCATTAACAACGCCGGCTTCTGGCCCAGGAAAGTCCATCTCGGTGTGACGTCGTCCGTTGGTTGGGTCGGCGTGGCCACCCGTTGTCGCAATGGCTTTGCCAGCGGTGAAAATACGAGGGCCCTTGATCGTACCCATGTTGATCGCTTTTTTTAAGGCAATGGAAATACGAAAGACATCCCCAAGGTCGCGCACCGTTGTAAAGCCGGCTAACAGTGTTTTTTCTGCAAACACCACCGAGCGAATTGTGTAATCGGCTTCACTTAAAAAAAATCGCTCACTGTAGGACTTGCCGCTAAACTGCATACTCAAATGAGTGTGCATGTCCATCAGACCGGGCATGACAGTTGCTCCCTTGAGGTTTATAACCCGAGCACCTTCCCTCGTTTTATAGCCCTTCTCAATTTTTGTGATCTTGCCATTTTCCACAAACAAGGATCGCTCCGCACGCACCCGTCCGGCCACTGTATCAATCATTTTGCCAGCGTGAATAACCGTCAGCTCAGCGTGACAAAATAAAGAAAAAACGATGGATAGAAATAGAACCATAGAGTCCTCCAGTCAGGATGGACTCAAAATCTAATTGAAAGTACGTCGGCTCACAAAGGTTTTTTGGCCTTTTTTGATTGTCACCGAGGCCTCGTGAATCAGCTCTTCTCCCTGAGAACTCTGAGCCCATATCTTCACCTGATGCTCTCCCGGCGGGAGAACCACCTTCGATATTTGAAAGCTTGCGGGTAAAGTCGACCACTGCCTAAGGTCAGCCTGATCAGCCACATGCATGGCAATCGATGCTAGGGCACCCAATGCCTCATTGCGCTGGCGAATTTGATCGGCTGCGACTTCTTTGGCTACGATCCCCACCATTCGCTTCGCCACCAAGTAAGCGTAGTCGTTGTCCAGTGTGCGGATCGCCTCGCCCCCAACATCGTAAAGGCTCTGGGTGGGTGGTCTACGTTTTCCATTCACCTCAACGATTGCAGACCGGTAGGTGGAAAATTGTGGAACCAAATGGGGAAACCGAAAGTTCTCTGGTCGTGGGCGCTTTCGCGGGATCCACCCTTGTTGATAGATGAATACCAACTCACCTTGCTGGGTAGCCTCTTTTTTTATTTCACTGAGCTTGTACTGCGGATACTGCTTCTCCCACTTTTTAAGGTCACTGTACCGACGGGCGCGCCAGGCCGCACGAATCAAATCTTTACCCAGATACTTTAAGGATGAGTTGATTTGGTAAGCATTTTTATAGTCGATATATGCCGAATCCCACTTGCCTTGGGCCTCCCAGATCATTGCCGAGAGATAACGTGCGTAATAGCTTTTTCGCTTGTCCTCATTGTCTCGCTTTAGTTTATAAATTTTCTGATCAATACGTCGGCACTCCACCAAAGCGCTCTCATAGTTCCCAAGCAAGGTGAAGTTGAGGGCCAGGTAGGCATTAATCAGAATGTTCTCAAAACGTTCCGTTTTGTATTGAATTAGCGAGTCGTTAAGAAACAACGACCCCGCTTCTCGAGAGATACTGTGGTAGTCGTTCACCTCAGCGAGTCGATCGGCTTGCAACAAAATTTCATTACTTTTCTTTAACTCCCCAGCGGCGTGAAGAGCGATGCCGTAGTCCAACATGTAGAGAACCTGGTCTTTTCCCTCTTGAGCGGCATGCTCCGAGAAAATGTCAGCAGCTAGCTGGGCCTCTCCCGAGGCCAGATGATTGCGGGCTTGCTTGACCTTGGATTGGTAGGTCACGCAGCCAACAACAGTTAGCAGTGTAAAAACAGATAAAAGACTTTTCACTCAAATGGCCTTCCCCCGGGGGAAACTAAAGGCCCAACCGACGCTTCTTATATTTCTTGCGCAGCTCTTTATAACCCGTCCACTTGATAATGTTGGTTTTGAGGTTCGTCATGTTAAGAGTTAACTTGTAATAGACCGTTTTGCTCTTATTGATATCTTTGGTGATCGAGGTTAAGCGGCCATTAACAATGTAGTCGGCACCAATCTGACCACCCTTACTTTTTTTGGTTTCGTCAGAAACCATGCCCGAATTTTGGTACTTGTACTCATCAGCGACGTCATCACGAGCGGCTTTATCCACGAACTCAACAGCTCCACTGTTTGAAACCTCAACCCGAACCATATCCATAATGCTCTGAGTGTTTATGTGCTCGTCGGTCTGATTCTCCAAGCGAGTGACCATAACGATGGGCGGACGCTTGGCATTTTTGATGGCGCGGCTTTGGACCATCTTGGCCACAAGATCTTGTACGATTTTTTGCATGTCGGTTTCTGACCAACGGTCATCAAGCAAGTTCTCGTTTTCGACGTCATCGTATTCACCTTTGATAAAACCCTTGGGGCCACAGGCAGTGAAGGTCAAAACCATAGCAAGCAAAATAGCGACTTTTTTAGACATTTGTGACTCCTCTATATATTAGGTCTCTAGATTATTCATTGTAGTCTAGAGTCTTATACACTTAAGAGCAATCTCGGAACAAGATAAGAGGCTTCATTCAATGATTGAAATAAACCATTCGGTTGATGAAACGCTCAATCGAGGCAAAGACCCATGGGCTATTTGCGGCAAAACAAAGTGCGTCAAGAAGCCAACAACTATGAGCATAGATTTTGAGGATTTTGACCATAGGGCCAAGTCGAGAGGGTCTTATTGACTCTCTATCTTTTGGACATCAACGATCTCCATTGCATCGTTGACCCGCACGCGAAATCCCATACGGCGAGCCTCGGCGATAAAGGCATCGACATATTGTTCACGCTTCACCTGCTCCATCTCTTGATATTGCTGACGACGTGCGAGAAATTCATCCATCCGCTGGTCAAGCGTCAAAGCCTCTCGGGACCCCTCATTGGCGAGATCGTCGGCAGCAGGACCTAGATCACGATCCAAACCCGTCTCATGGATGGGGTGTCGCTTTGAATGAGCCGGGTCAAGATTCGGCTTGCGACCCACTTTATTGAGCACCGCCTGTTGTCTCCTTAAATCCATGCTCACCTGGGTTTGTTGCTGTAAGTTTCGCAAGCGATTGTAGGGAATGGTTCCTTGCTTCTTCACTGAAAAAGCAGGCTCTTTTTTGGGTTCGCCCCTTGGAGGACCAACCACAAAAAGGTAAGAGAAAAATAAAGTCCCAGACAAAAACAAAATGGGAATTAGATACTGTTTCACACTTCCCTATCGGCGCATTAATGTTTCATCTTAAAATCGACTCGAAAGTGTCTCAGACTGATACCTCTTGAACACAGAGCCATATCCAGCCACCACCCCAATGGCCCCATTGCACTCACTTGACTCTCCGAAACGAAGTTGGCTCAGTCGTTCTTGCATGGATAGTCGCCAGGTCTGTGGCAGCTGGTTCCTTGGCCCCAGCTGCGCGCGCTCAAGACCCTTTTGATTAAAATGCCACTTCGTCGCTCTGTTCCCCCTCACTAAGATGACTTTGTAAATCGTTCATAGAAATGTTGGCGGGCATGCTCTCCAACGGGTTTCCCTGTATAAGCGTTAACTGTGCTTGTGTTTGTCTTCATCTTCTTTTCTAGCTCTAATAGCCTTGCTGCTGACACCAGCTGTGCGTCACTTTTTGGGGTTGAAACGAACGCGTTTTCTGAGTCTTTGCGTGCTGACTTTTCATTTCGAGATGCGCTACCTGAAACACTATCGTCTCTCGTTCATTGGCAGCCCCAATGGGGCAAATGGGGGCCGCACGCTATTCGCTTTCCAAAACCAGACCTGCCGCCGCAAGTGGATTCTGTTGTGTGGGCTCGTCATAGGGTGAAGGTTGTGGCACAAAAGTACATAGGGCTTTCTTACAAACATCGTCATATCCCATCCCTGGGTGGGCTCGACTGTTCAAACTTTACGGCCTGGGTTTATAACTATGGCCTCGGGCTAAAAATAAGCTCAAATGTCGCCGTCCAGGCCCTCGAAGCCGGTCGTATGTTGGCGCCCAACGACAAGTTCAAAATGGGAGACTTATTATTTCAGTGGAACCGTGAGGGAACTCAAATTTCTCATGTCGTGATGTATCTTGAGAACGGAAAAGTCATCGACTCTTCAACCGGCGGGGTACAGGTGCGAGATTGGGATGGCTGGCGAAAATACAATTTCGCCTGGGCGCGACGAATCATCGAAGAATAACCTATCGACCGAAGCCAACAAAATCCGTTTATTCTCTATATATTGGCAAGTCGATCGTGAATGTCGTGCCTTCCCCAAGAATACTTTCAACGGAAATGAGACCACCGTGGGACTTGACGATTCCGTAGGAAATACTCAATCCAAGACCCGTGCCCTGACCCACTGATTTTGTGGTGTAGAAAGGGTCGAAGATTTTTTCAACATTGTCTTTTTCGATTCCCACGCCGGTGTCGCGGACTACAATGCGAACGACTTTTTCATCACTTAAAAATTCGGTGTGAACAAAAACGTCCCCTTGGTCTTCGATAGCTTGAATGGCATTGTTCAGAACGTTCATAAACACTTGCTTCATCTGGTTGATGTTACAATTGATCTTGGGGACTTCGTTGTAGTCTTTGCGAATCAAAACTCTGTTTTTAAGCTCGCCGGCCAATAGCTTTAGAGTGCTATCCAACCCAGTGTTCACATCAAAAGCTTGTGTTTTCTCCTCGTCGGCGCGAGAGAAATTTCTCAATCCAAGCACTATGTCTTTGGCACGGTTCGACCCTTCTTCGCAGGATTGAATCAGTTTTGGTAAATCTTTTTTGATGTAAGCGTAATCTTCTTCAACAACCAAAAGGTCCAATTCGTTTTTATTGATCATTGTTTTATCAATGATTTTAAACAAGGCTTGGGAATACTCTTTCAGGTGACCAATGTTGGAATAGATAAAGCCAATGGGATTATTCAGCTCGTGAGCAATCCCGGCCACCAATTCACCCAGACTTGCAAGCTTGGCCGTTTGGACCAATTGAGTTTGGGTATTCTTAATTTTATTATTGGCTTGCTCAAGAAGGTCGAGCTGGTTTTTCATTTTTTGATCGGATGCTACTATTTGGCCACTCATCTCATTAAAGGCATCAACCAAGTCGGAGATTTCTGTTTTGCTGTGATTCGGAATGTAGGGCGCTTCTCGGGCGTCCTTCAAGTTTCGTGATGCTTTTATCAGAGCCTCAATGGGAGAAATAACTTCACGTACAAAGTAAAAGCTCATCAGCGACAAAAAGATCAAGAAACATAAAAACGTTAAAAGCACCATCAGTTTTACTTTTTGAATGCTGGCCTCGGCAGCCTCTTTCGAAGAGCCCATACCGATGAGAAACTGTAGCTCACCCCAACGAATCGCCGTCGACATAAAAGCATAGGGAACACCCGAAACGCTAAACTCAAAAAAATTGTTCTGGCCCGAAAGAAAGTTGGTGCTTTGGTCCAACTCGGCGTCCAGAGTCGGTAAGGAACCCAAAAGAATACGGCCATTACCATCAAAAAACACCACGTCTGCACCAATCGCCTCAGTGATGGAAACCAAATACTTTGGACCAACCGGCAAAATGGTTTCGACGTAACCGACGGTACGATCTTGCACTCCAACAATTTTACGCACGATTGATAAGGTCAAAATGTTTTGTCCGTTGCTAGCCGTCTGGAAGAGAACCCGGTGTAGAGCGTTCTTTTGCTCCAATTCTTCTCGAATCTCCAGCGACAGGTCGGCCTCACCGTGAACCGTCTGAAACCCTTCTTTAAAATAGACGAACACCTGCCCACCGTGAGTGTAGACTTTAACTTCGCTTTGGTCATACTGAGAGATTTTGTCGGCCAACGTGGCCTTGAGAGCAGCAGGGTCAAGAGTGCTCAGATAATAGATCAATGAATTGTCTTGCAAGGATTTGGTGAGAAACTGCTCGAGACGAGACCGTTCTTTTGAAAACAGGCTTTCTAGCTCGCGAACGTGGATCGTCAGCCGGTCCTTAATCTGCCGGTTGATGCTCTTTTGATATTGGTTTTGAACCACAAAGGCCAACGCCAGAAGAGGAACCAGCGTAAAGAAAAAGAACCAGGTAAAGACCAGCCGACGGAGAGATTTTCGCTTCGATTCACTCCCCATTCAGTCTAGCCTTAGTCCGTCGATACTTGTTTTAAAAGATCAAGATCTTCGAGAGCTTTTCCAGAACCCATAACAACGCAGGTCAGAGGATTTTCCGCGATCGTCACAGGAAGCCCCGTTCTCTCACGAATTAAGACATCGAGGTTATGGAGATGAGCACCACCGCCAGTGAGCACAATCCCGTTATCCACAATGTCTGAAGCCAGCTCGGGAGGAGTCTTTTCCAAGGTGGTTCGAACAGCGTCAACGATTTCTGTGAGAGGATCTTTTAGAGCTTCGTTGATTTGCTCGCTCGTGATTTCAATGGTTTTAGGAGCTCCGGCAACCAGGTCTCGACCTTTGATCACCATGCTTCGAGATTTTTCGAAAGGATAGGCATTACCAATGGCAATTTTTATTTGCTCGGCCGTACGCTCACCAATGAGAAGATTAAATTGCCGACGTACGTAATTGATAATCGCTTCGTCAAGTTTGTCACCAGCCACTTTAATGGATTTACAAAACACGATCCCGCCCAGTGAAATCACGGCGACACCAGTGGTCCCGCCACCCATATCAACAACCATGCTTCCGATCGGTTCAGCAATCGGTAACTTGGCTCCAATCGCAGCAGCCATCGGCTCTTCGATCAAATAAACTTCGCGAGCACCCGCTGACATTGCCGACTCTTTCACGGCCTTTTTTTCAACCTGTGTGATTCCATAGGGAACACAAATATTAATTCTCGGACGGATAAAACTTTTTTGCTGACCCGTTGATTTAGAAATAAAATACTTCAACATCGATTGGGTCACCTCGAAGTCCGCGATAACTCCATCTTTGATGGGTCGTATGGCGACTATCGTGCCTGGCGTTCGGCCCAACATGTCTTTGGCTTCTTTACCAACAGCAAGAACACGATTTTGCATGCCACGGTAATTTTTTTGAACCGCCACAACCGATGGTTCATCAAGAATGATGTCACCACTGCTTTTTGAGTACACCAAAGTGTTAGCTGTACCGAGATCAATGGCGATATCATTGGAGAAATAATCAGAGAAACGATTGAAAAAACTCATAGTGCGACCTTTCCGATGCCCAAGATTAAAGTTTTATAAAAAAAGAGTCAATACAAGAGGTTATGTGTATTTGGCTGCCGATGGAATTCTTTGATTCCAGGTGCGCTGCATTATTGTCAGGGGGGCCAAAAGGGTTCATCAATGCTCTCTATGGAAAAAGAAAAACTTGTTAGCGACCTGCTGACCTACCTATCCACCGAGGCCTCTTGTCAAGAGACCCTCGCCTGCCTCAATAGCAAAGCGGAAATAGGAATTCGTATTGCACAATCTACTGAAATCAGTGTCCTTTATGATGGTGAAAATGTTCAGGCCCTTGAAAAACCGGCTTTGGCACCGGACTTCATCTTTGATGCCTCCCCTGAGGCTATCGCGATCTTGATTGCCGAGAAAGGCCTAACCCCAGCCCAACTGGGTATTAAGTTTTTAAAACTTATTTTAAGCCGGGACATCAAAGTTCGAATGCCAAGCAGCATTTTTCAGGTCACTCGCAAAGGTTATCTGAAAATCGTCTCCGTTGGCGGAATGGAGTTCTTGTCGGAACTGAAAAAGCATAACCTGGCGAATATTCCCAAAATCATTAAGGCTCTGAAGGGACTGGCCAAATAGGATTAGGCCAGAAGGTTATCCCAAGAAAGCTCCTTTGCCATTTGCTGATGAAACGCCTCTTTCTGACGCTCTTGCTCATCTGAAGACCAACCCAACGACTCGGCAAAAACTTTTGCAATGACATTCAGATACTGAACGCCGTGGTCCTTGGTCGCCAAAAATAAGGGAGAACGGCGCCAGTAAAAATCGACAAGGCTCAAACACATTCCATGCTCTATGGCAAAATAGGCCTCGCCCATCCAGCGTGCCTCTTCAGTGGGATAGAGTCCATAATCATCGGCCATTTTCTGTAAAATTATTTGAGCCTCAAGACCGTGGCGCTCAACAAGCTGTAGGACCACCTTTTCATCGATACCGTATTGAACAGACCAAGGCGCCACCGATTGCCGGGCACGGTCGTACAGGTCTACGGAAAGTTGCGGGTTCAGAGGCACCTTTGTGTTGGACGGTCCAAAAGCCATGGCAACTTCAAAGGGCAGCTTGCTTAAAATATGATCCACAGCCTCTTCCGAGATCTTGCGATAGGTGGTGTACTTGCCTCCGGCAACGAACGTGAGATTCTCACCGTGGGACCAAATACTATGCTCTCGACTGGTCTTTCCCTCAGTCGATGAACCATCATCCACCAACGGACGTACGCCACTGTAGGACGCAAGGATATCAGACTGCTGAATTTTAAGATCAGGAAAATATTGATTGAGAGCCGCCAGTAGGTAATGCACATCATCGACTTGAGTCAGCACCGTCGCCGGATCATTGGAAAAGTCGGTGTCGGTGGTCCCCACAATCACCATCTCATGGCGAGGGATAACAAAAATAATTCGAGATTCCACGGCCATAACCACAGCTTTTTCAACAGGAATCCTGTCGCGGGAAAAAGTCAAATGCACACCCTTGGTGGGTCGCAGCCGGTCTTTCCACCCAACATCCACGGACTTTCCAAAAATATCGGTCCAGGGCCCCACTCCCGATACGAACTGATGTCCTCGCACAGAGAACTTTTCGCCACTGACATGATCTAACACCTGCAAGTGACTGATCCGGTCACCATCCCACGACGCTGATTCGACGTGGGTATAATTCGCCATGACAGCATCTCGACGAGCGGCGTCTCGTAAAGACTCTATCACCAGTCTGTCATCATCGGTGTAGGCATCAGAATATTCCATAGCTCCCACAAGCTCATCGTGATTGAGGCTGGGTAGACGCTCCTCCACCTGAGAGGGGTCTAAGCTTTCATGCATCTGAGGGGTTTCAAATAAAGCCAACAAGTCATAAAGCCACATTCCCGCTAGCATCTTCCAATACCCAACCCGCGAGTTTTTATAAATCGGAATCAAAAATCGGAGGGGGTGCACCAAGTGTGGAGCAATTTTAAATAATAAGGCTCGCTCCGCCAAGGCTTCGAACACCAAATGGAATTCAAAATTTTCAAGGTACCGAACACCGCCATGGATCAACTTGGACGAGCGAGAGCTTGTTCCCGATGCAAAATCATTGGCTTCTAGAAGGGCCACCTTCATTCCTCGCGAGGTCGCATCCCGAGCGATACCCGCACCGGTAATCCCGCCACCCACTATAACTAGATCGAAGACCTCATTTTTAAACCTCTCAATATTGTTTTTTCGGTCACGAAAAGAAAAAGTCAAAATCAGCCCTCGTGTAGTTTGGTTGTTGAAAGGTGAAAGAAACCACCCTCTTGAAACTTCGGAAAAGACTCGGCCACAAAGGCCGCACGATCACTATCACGATTAACGATCACCTTTTGCAAGTGCTTCGTCTTGGCCCAACGAACAATGGTATCCGCCAGCTGAAAGCCCACCTCTTCATTTTGAAAAGACAAATGCTCCATCCACAGAGTCTGAGTCCAGTTGTTAAAAAACAAAACGGTCTGACCGAGAACATACCCAACTATCCTATCGCCTTCGAAGGCGATAAAGCTCCAACCCAACTTAGAATAGTGCTCAAGAGACTCCTTGCGCCAAGGCTTGTCCCATGACACCATCTCTTTTTGAATATCTCCCATATCCATGGGCAATTGCGTCTTCTCGTAATCATAAACGGCATCGACATGCTCTTCTAAAAACAACTTGATTTCCATGCCCACCAAACTACCCCATGCACCACAAAAGGTCCACCACCCCAAGCTGATCTTGCTAATTTTTGGCCCTACGAAATTCTAACAAATACAGACCTCAAAAAACTCAGACAGGTCCTCGCGTTGAATTGCCTTTGGCAATTCTCGCTGTGGAACTCGCTTTTCGAGGTCTGTATTTGTTAGAATTTCGTAGGGCCAAAAATCAGTCGTTGTTCAACTGGACTTCGTGCAGTAAATTTGTGGTATGGAAAAGAATGAGTTTAGCGACGAGTTGGTGAAGACTTTACAAAATCAGGTGCTAGAAGCTATGAAAGCGAACCCAGGTCCTTACTATGCCGCCTTCGATGCCGATGGTACGCTTTGGGATAGCGATATGGGGGAGCAGTTCTTTCAGTATCAGATTGATCACTGTGATCTTGAGACCCTTAGAGGTATTGATCCTTGGGAACGTTACGAAAGCCTAAAAAAGGACGATCCGAGACAAGCCTACCTTTGGTTGGCGCAGATATCAGCTGGACAATCCATTGAACAAGTCCGCGCTTGGGCCAAGGATTGTGTCGAAAAAAACGGGGCTCGCGTGTTCGAATCTCAGAAGCGCATGATTGCTTGGCTACAAGAACAAGGTATTGAGGTATTTATTGTCACGGCTTCGATCCAGTGGGCCGTTGAGCCAGCAGGGTTTCTGGCTGGGGTTCCTTTTGAGAAAGTCATGGGTATTCAAACTCGAGTTGACGACTCTGGTCTCGTAACAACAGAACAAACTGGCCCCATCACTTGGCGCCAAGGCAAGGCCGAGGCCCTATTGGCTCGCACTCAAGGGGTTGCCCCCATTTTTTGTGCCGGTAATACTCTCGGTGATATTGCGCTGATCGAAACCTCAGTGGGCGCTAAACTTTGCGTTCAAACACAGACTGAAGAAAATGGCCTTTTTGAGGAAGAGGATAAACTCTTTGCCCATGCCCGCGAGCACCAGTGGCCCATCCATCATTTTTTTAAGTAGAGGCTGACTGGCCGATAATAGCTTCGAGCTCTGCGACCTCTTTCGGTACTAATGCAGTGAGCACCTCAGAGCCGTTACTGGTAATCAGCACATCGTCTTCGATGCGGACCCCAAGGCCCCTGAGTTCCGCCGGCGCCGAGTCGTCGTCCTCTGGAACATAAAGCCCCGGCTCGACCGTAATCACCACACCGGGCACAAAGGGATGAGGCTTGCCGTTCTTTTTAGAAAACCCAACGTCGTGCACATCCATCCCCAAAAAGTGACCAATCCCATGAGGATAGTACTTTTGGTATTTTTTAGATTCAATATTGTCGGCGACACTGCCACTCAAGAGTCCTAAGAGAATCATTTTCTCCGTCAAAAGTTCACAAGATTTTTCGTGCAGTTCCGGCAAAGAAGAGCCCGGCTTCACCATGGCAATTAAACTCTTTTGAACATCCAAAACAGCCTCATAAAGTTTCTTTTGAGGTTCTGTGAAATGTCCGTTAACAGGAAAGGTTCTTGTGATGTCCGCGGTAAAGTAATTTTTTTCTGCACCCGCATCGATCAAAAGAAGATCTCCGTCTTTCATGTCTCGACGATTGGCACGATAGTGCAAAGTGCAGGCATTGGCACCGGAAGCAACGATGGAGCAATAGCCCTCTCGACTGGCGTTCTCATTGTAAAAGTGGAAAAGAAGGGTCGCCAAAATCTGCTTCTCGTTAAGCCCTGGGCGACTCGCCTTCATCGCAGCGATATGTGCTTTTGCAGAAAGCTCGCAAGACTCCCGTAGCAACTCAATTTCGAGATCATCTTTCACCATACGCATTTCGGCGAGGACTTCATTAGGATCACAAATCGCCGCTTTCGGTCGGCCCGAGCGGCGATCCAGTTGCTGGGCCCGATCGCGTGCCGCGATCACGATGTTGTCATCCTCGACCTGAGCGCCCAAAGCAAAATAGATTTTATCAGCGCCTCTCAAAAGCTCAGGCAGTTGGGTTTCAAGATCATCAATAGAGTGACTCTGGTTGGGACCAAACTCTTGCTTGGCTTTCTCAAGACCCCAGCGGTGACCATCCCACGTCTCCGCAACCGCGTCGTTTGGCCGCACGAACAAATGAAACTCGGGCGTCTCTCCCGTGCGAACAACGGCGACCGCACTCGGCTCTTCAAAACCCGTTAAATAAACGAATGAACTTTGGGGCCGGAAGGTGTCTAGATGGCCTTCTTCTCCTGCAAACAAAATGAATGCAGCGTTTGGAGCCAATCGATTCAACATGAGTCTTCGCTGTTTGAAGTTTTCTAAATCATTAAAAGTTTTAGTAAGCATACTTTTTTACGATGTCCTTCACTGGAGATTTTGATTTAAGCTGTCCAGTACGAATAATGGAGCGCAACGACTTGTACGAGTTTATTCTGTAATCCCCTAAAGGCAAGGCAATGACCTCGTCAACTCCACGCCCCTTAAGGTCAGAAAGAGAACTTTTCAAATTCAACCACTGAATGGTCGACCCACGATGTTTGTAACGATCTTTACTGCTGAGAGGGTTGTTACGCGAGAGGACATCAATATAAACGATAAGCTCCGCGCCCTGGGAACGTAGGCGATCGGCCGCGGCCAAAACGGCTGATGAATTTGAGGCCACCAAATCGATTTTAAAATGGGGCTCGGAAACCCAACAGGCTTTAACGATGTTTTTCAGCAAGCCCGAACGAGATATTCCGCTGACCCCCTTCGCAAGATTTGAATAGGGACAGGCAAAGGGGATTTCTAAATCACCCGTGTTGGCCTTAGCAAACACCCCATTGAGAAAACTTTTGAATTGCGTGACCTTAGGAGCGGAATCACCGGATGAAAAAAAACTTTTGTTGGCAAAAGCGTCGCCGGGCAATTTAAGGAGCTTCCACTCCACAGAATGGGCCTTACCCTCAAGAGCGTAGGCCCCGCCAACGAGAGCACCCCATTCGATACCAACCATACTATGAATCGGAATTTTATTGTCTTCGAGTTCCTGTAACAACCCAATGTGCCCATAGGCCAAGGCCCCGCCGCCACCCAAGATCAATCCTAACTTTGGGCTTTCTTTCTGTAAAAACTCGGGCGCTTCGGCCTGCGGTGGTGGCGCAACAGGTTCCGCCGTCTCAACCTGTTGCGGAGGCGACGTTGGCCCTTCTGACCGTCCCTTTAATTTCAGGGTTTCACAAGCTGATGTGAAAAATAGACAACAGCTAATGCCGACGAGAAATAAGTAGAAATTCTTTGTTGCCATGGTCTCCTTCAATGGGTGATTCACAGGTGTTCGATATTATTAACTTATTTTCTGACAAAACCCCAATTATTTTTTCCACGGCCACCTGTAACAACGCCTCATCTTTCACGACACCCTGTTTATTAAGGTCTCCCCTCGACAACTCAAACTGAGGCTTCACCAACGTAATCAGTGTACCTTTGGGATTGAGTAAATTCTTAATGTTGGGAATAATTTTATCGAGAGATATAAAAGAAACATCCACAACGATGAGATCAAAAAGCTGCGGCTCGCCCTCACCGAAAAACCCATCCAACAGGTCTTTGGGCAATGGTTCGCGAGCGTTGACTTTGTCCCGATAGGTTAGCCTAGGATGCCCCCTTAGCGTCTTGTGAAGTTGATCCCGACCGACATCAACGCCGAGAACCCGCTCCGCAGAGTTTTTTAACAAGAAGTCTGAAAAGCCCCCCGTGGACAAACCCACATCTAGGCAGGTGAGCCCCTCGACAGACAAGTTCATCACCTCCACTGCCTTCTTAAGTTTGAGGGCTCCTCGAGAAACATGGTCAAGCTCCTCGTCTGGCGACAGGAGAATGTCTTGGGCTGAGAGACCGCTGAAGTCCATCTTGAGGCCTGGTTTGGTATAGGTTTTCCAGCCATCAACATTGATTTGCACTTTACCTTTTTCGATCAAAGTACGAATTTTACTTCGAGAAAACTGCGGGAAGAAGGTGGCAATGACTTGATCCAACCGACCCTTGCTCATTTTTCGCGGGCAAAGTTGTAGTCGATCAGTTCTTTTAAAAAGCCACTTTCCATTTCGAATTCATTAAGACCCATTTGGATCTTCTCTGTTAAAGAGGCGAGGTATTGCTGAGTGCCTTCAACGCCGAGAAATCTGACAAAACTGGCTTGGTCGTCTTCTTCGGCATCCAAAAGATCGTCTTTCACCTGAAAAGCTAAGCCAAGCATCATCCCCAACTCAGACACGCCAGTCAGCTTTTTGTCTGCGATCAGAGCGGGACCCCGAAAACACATTGAAATCAATTGCCCCGTTTTTAATTCGTGGAGGTTGATCAGGTCACTGAGACTTGCCACCTCATCACCACGCCCCAAATCTAGAACTTGCCCACGAATCATACCGTTGAGTCCACTGCCTTCCGAAAGCATCTCGACCAACACTCCAACCTTGGCTCCATAATGTCTGGCAAGGATCAAAAAAGCCTCAGTGAGCAGGGCGTCTCCGGCCAACAGTGCAATGTCTTCTGAAAATTGAATGTGATTTGTCGGCTGGCCCCGGCGGGTGTCGTCGTTATCCATGCAGGGCAGGTCATCATGGATTAATGAGTAGGTATGAATACACTCGAGTGCGAAGGCGAAGCCCATCACTTTTAGTGCCGGCACGTTCAAAGCCTCGGCCACTCCAAAACAAAGCATGGGTCGAAAGCGCTTTCCACCGTTAAAAAAAGAATACTCCATGGCATCCAGTAAAATCGGAGTGTCTTTGGCTTCGGCCCTCCGATGGGCAAAGTGTTGCTTGGCAAAAAGATTGAAATCTTTTTGATAGGCTTCTATTTTTGCGTTCATGGTTGGTTGAAGTCCTCGAGCACGGGCTCACCGTTGGCGTCCACGCCCACTAACTTTTTTACCTTCTGTTCGGCCTCGCTGAGCTCTTTGTTACAGTCGCGCGAAAGCTTAACGCCTTCTTCAAAGAGTTTTAGTGAGTCGTCTAAGGACATTTCACCACCCTCCATTTTTTGCACAATTTCTTCGAGACGAGTTAATTTTTTTTCAAAGTCCATTACGACTCCTTTTTGATTTTAGTCTTTGTCACTTGAGCCGCGATAAAGCCATCGCGCAGCTCCACTTCTATTTCTTTACCTTTTAAACTGGCCACATCTGGGACAAGCTGGCCTTCTTGTCGTACAATTCCGTAACCCCGGTCCACCGTTCGCAACGGGCTCAGGCTATCGAGAAGACTGGTGCTCTGAGAAAACCGACTGCGATTTCTTTGCAAGACAGACAACATCGCCGACCGCACCTGCTTGCTCAGATATTGATTCTGCGCCTGGCTGGCTGATACGATTGTCATAGGGCTTTTCAAGCTTTTTACCAGCGCTTTGTTCGCCAGTCGTAGATTTTCAATCTTACGCCAGGCGGCCTGGATCAAACGTTGGTTCCAGTCATCGAGACGCAAAATCGAATCACGTAAATACTTGCGAGGATCCAATAACCTTTGCTGACTGTGACGCACTTGTTTTTTATAGGATTCAATTCTCTGGTAGCATAACAGTCGCAATGACTTGCTATAAAATTTTAACTTTTCTAAAAGTTCTTGCTCACTTTTTGCAACCACCTCGGCGGCGGCTGATGGTGTCGGCGCCCTTAAGTCGGCCACAAAATCAGAAATGGTAAAGTCGATCTCGTGCCCCACCGCAGATATGATGGGAATGTTTGAGGCCGCAATAGCTCGAGCCACGGACTCTTCATTGAAACACCAGAGGTCTTCTATAGAACCTCCACCGCGGCCCACAATCAGAACATCAAAAAGAGACAACTGGTTGGCAAGCTCAATGCCCCGAACAATCTCGGCGGCCGCCCCATCGCCTTGGACGCGGGCAGGAATCACCGTGACATTAACTGTTTTTGAACGACGCCCCAGCACGTTGAGAATATCTTGGATTGCGGCACCGGTCGGAGAGGTGACCACTCCGATATTTTTAGGGAAGGTCGGAATCGCTTGTTTGCGCTCTTCTGCAAACAAACCTTCTGCCTGTAACTTAGCCTTGAGCTGCTCAAAAGCCTTTTGCAAAGCGCCGGCCCCCACAGGCTCCATGTGCTCACAGAAGACTTGATAGTTGCCGCGAGGTTCATAGACCGTGATCTTACCGCGCACCAAAACTTCCATGCCACTTTCTGGTCGAAATTTTAATTTTGCGTTAAAGCCTTTAAACATAACCGCGCTCACCTGAGCCTTGGCATCTTTCAAGCTAAAATAATGGTGACCCGAAGTGTGCGCTTTAAAGTTAGAAATCTCTCCCTGCAGCCAGATGTGTGTGAACTCGCCTTCGAGCCTTTGTTTCACAGCACGGTTGATATCGGAAACCGAATAAATTTCGTCCTCAGTCTCTTGTTGAATAGGAGGCTCTGGTTCCGGAGTCGGCACGGGCTTTCTAACGGCCTCACGCTTTACGGCTTGGCTCGGAATCTCACGAAGAAGGTGGTCCCAACGACCTTGTGACGGACTGACTTTTTGATCTGACATGGGAGTTAATTAAACAAAGAATGGTAGGAAAGGAAAGTAAAAAACTCGTCCTGTGAGTGCCATGTGAATCACGAAATCCCGATTTCAATAGGTGGGTGGCTATATAGCGATTTCAGGCTTCCCGGATCGTAACCGGGCCTGCTCACCGTCGCCAGGGACGGCCCCCGTCTGTATATCTATAGGATTTCTGTATTCAACAAACGCACCACAGAACTTGCTTTTAAGCCTAACAAATTTCCTGGAAAAGTTCATTTTATTTTAGAACCAGACCAATTTTTGAGACGCAGGGCTCGTCAAAAAGACGGGGTTTTCAGAGCCCTTTTAGTAAAAACTTGCATTTTCGGTTTGGCTTCGTTTTTGCTCAGTTAAGTCATCACAGCCTTTTGCCGATACCCTCTTATGATTAATGACCTGGATCTTTATTTTCCCTACATCGTGCTCTTTTATGGCGCCGTCATGACTCTTGTGACAAATCTCCCAGGCCTAAGAGAAAAAGCCAGTGAACAAATGAATCCGGAGATGTTGCACTGGTTTTACAGCCACCAAGCCCTCGGAACCATTTGTGTCTTCGTCGGCGGTCTCTGGAGCATTCAACGCCTCTTTATCTGAAAATTGTGGCCAAACAGTCGAGTTTTACAAGAAAAGTGTCTCATTTTGAACCAGATCAATTTGCGACAGTGGGCTTATGAATTATAATAATAGGGGTTCGGGGGGAGAAATTATATGAAGAGTTTCATCTTACTTTTAATCAGTTCAATGGCTTTGACGGCTTATTCGCAAGATAAGATTCAAGTGCCAATGACCCAGGAGCAATACCAAGCCTTTCTAAGGACTCAGGGCGGCTCCGGCACCGGAATGGGCGGCGTTGGCTGCTTTCAATCCATGCTAGAAAACACCAGTCAGAGCATCGGCACCACATTGGAAACACGCACCCAAGAGACCAACACTTTGATGGGCCTTTCTCAACAGTATTTTGAACAAGAACAACAGTGCGGCAATGACCTTAGCCAAGCCGTCGTAGAACTCAACAACGCCAAAGCCGAACATAATGAGCAATTGATGATGATGCCCGCCAAGATTGAACTGCAACGCCTAGAATACGAGCAAGCCGTCCTTAGCGTTCAACAAGAATGCGAGCAAAGCTCTGGTGCTGCCTTTATGGAATGGAAGCAGATGGTCTCTAGCGGAGTCGTCACGCCTGAGCGCGGTGGACCCATGGCCCTTTTCGGACGAAGTCAGAACATCAACCGCTTTCAAAAGCTTTTTTATGACGACTGTCTCGCCAACAGAAACAACGTGAAGCGAGTGGAGCTTCTTGGAAGACAGCTCGCCACCAACGTGAAGATGTTGCAGGCTGGCATCGATGCCTCTGCCATGAAACTTGCCAACCTCACTGAGAACTTAAGCTTTAACCAGGGCCGTGTGGTTAAAAATTGCATGCGGGCGAAAAAGCAATTGGACTATCAGGCGAAGCTGGCGCGTAACAATGCCGCCGCAGCAAACTCAGCTGCGAAAACCAATAACTTTTTACGGATGCTCAGTGGCGTCGGTGTTTGTATTCAGGGCATTGACCCCAACAAGAAAAAAGCTTCAGACACTACGGCAGCTGGCGTTTAGTCAAAATTCTGGATCTCTACGGCCTCTGCCGGACAAAGAGCATAGACTTCTCTAAAGTGAGAGTTTAAAATCATGCCATGAAAAAGATATTGATTGCTCTTTGTGTTCTTGGTTTTGTGGGCCTGGCCTCTGGTCTGGGTCTGTACTCTTACTACTCTGCGACTCTGCCCAGCCTGTTCTCCGTAGAAGACTATGACCCGCTGCTGGTCAGTGAAGTCTACGCCCGTAATGGAGAGAAAATCGGCGAGTTCTATCGTGAAAATCGAACTCTCGTCCCCATCGAAGAAATCCCCGAAGATCTCATCAATGCTTTTTTGGCAGCCGAGGACTCTAACTTCTATTCTCACAACGGGTTTAACTTCAAAGGTATTTTCAGGGCGGTTATTGCCAACCTGACCTCTGGTGAGCGTTCGCAAGGGGCATCGACAATCACTCAACAAGCCGCTCGAACTTTGTTTTTGAGTTCCGAAAAAACCTACACCCGAAAGTTAAAAGAAGCCGTCATGGCCCGTCGTATGGAAACCCATATGACAAAGCAAGAGATCCTTTATCTCTATCTCAACCAAATTTACTTTGGCCAAGGCGCCTATGGTGTGGCCTCCGCCGCCGAAACCTTTTTTAGAAAAAAGGTGAAGGACCTGACCCTCGCTGAAATGGCCGTTATTGCTGGGGCTCTCACCGCGCCTAGTGCTTACAATATTGTTGCAAACCCTGATCGAGCAAAAATCAGACAAAAATATGTGCTTAAAAGAATGTTAGAAACCGAACGCATCAGCCAAGAGCAGCACGACGTGGCTGTAAATGAAACTCTCACCGTCTATCGCAAAAAGAAATATAAAGAGGTGGCCCCTTATTTTGTTGAAACCATTCGTCAGCTCTTGGTGAAAGAACTCGGTGAAGACATGATCTTAGACAAAGGGATCCGGATTTATTCAAGCCTCGATTTCGAAGCTCAGAAAAAAGCGCAAGCCAGTGTTCGCCAGGGCCTTCGAGATCTTGATAAGAGACAAGGGTTTCGTGGCCCCATTACCAATATCGATGTGAACGATAAAGAAGCCACTCTGGGGTTTTTAACCAAACAGCGTAATCAATTGATCGATGATGCCTACGCCACCTTTCAAGTGTTTGCCGATGGCTCAACCGACGCATACGGAGAGTTTAAGGCCTACCAAGAAAAAGATGACAAAGGAAACGTCATTTCTAATATCCCGCCTTACACGAAAAAGGGGGACATTCTCTCTGCGGTAGTAACATCTGTCGATGATGACAATGAAATCGTTATGGTTCGCTTTGCCGAATCCCAGGGAATTATTCCTCTTGATCGAATGGCTTGGGCCCGCGAACCCGATCCGTCTAAAATTTATGGTGACTACCTCCATATCAAAAAACCCTCTGAAGCCTTAAAGGTCGGAGATGTTATTGATGTGGAAATCGTGGCTGAAACCGCCAAGAAGGCCAAAGTCTCAAAAACCTTCAAACACGATCTAAAAGACTACGCCGAGCTTTCCCTAGAACAAGAACCAAAGGTCGAAGCTGCTTTAATTTCTTATGACCTCAAAACCGATGATATTGTTGCGATGGTTGGTGGTTCTAACTTTAGAAAAACCAAACTCAATCGCACTTACCAAGCGGTTCGGCAAACGGGGTCGGCTTTCAAACCCATCCTCTATGCCGCGGGTCTGGACAAGGGGCTCACCCCTGCAAGCCCCATCATGGGTGCCCCCATTGTTTACAACCAACAAACAGGCGAGACCAAAGAAGTCAAAGAAGGCGAAGAGGTTCAGGAGTCCGCTGAAGTCCAAGAGAAAAAGGTTTGGAAACCTGGCAATTACGGAGGCCGCTTTACTGGAGACATCTTGCTTCGCAACGCCCTTAAGAAGTCGCTGAACACACCCACCATCCGCATTCTTGAAAAAACCGGTGTGTCCTTCGCGTCAGAGTATGCGCGTCGGCTCGGTATCTTTAGCCCGATCAATATGGATATGTCATTGGCGCTGGGGTCCAGCGGGGCCACGCTTTATGAAATGACCAAGGTCTACTCGACATTCGCAAAGCTCGGTCAGCGTATCAAACCGATCATTATCCACGAAATAAAAGACCGCCGTGGAGAAATCCTCGCCCAAGAGGTCTCCTTCGATCTGCATTTCAAAGAAAAAATCGGCGAAGTGAAAGACGAGTTCACACAGAAACGTCAACAGTACGAAACCAATATGATGAGCCAAGAAGAAGACACTCAAAAGGTCTCGCCCTTTTTCTTTAACGACCCCGATCAGCTGATCTCTCCTCAAACGGCCTTCTTAACCACCACCCTTTTGCAAGCCGTGGTCAATGAGTCCGGTGGTACCGGTGGCCGCGCTCGGCGACTGAACCGCGAGGTCGCTGGAAAGACGGGAACCACCAATGGCTACTATGATGCATGGTTTATGGGTTACACCCCGCAATTGAGCACGGGCGTATGGGTCGGCTTTGATCAAGAAAAGAGTTTGGGCCGTGGAGAGGCCGGCAGTCGTGCCGCCTTACCCATCTGGTTGCAATATATGGAGGGAGCTCTGCAAGACTCACCGGCCGAGAACTTCCCGATCCCAAACAACATCGTGTTTGCCAACATCGACAATGAAACCGGCCACTTAGCCACAGCCCGCAGTCACGAGGTGGTTCGCCAAGCCTTTATGACGGGTACTGAGCCTGGCACCGAGAACACCGAAGAGACCACTCGACAAGAAGAAGAGGACAAAACCGACTTCTACCGCGAAGAGTTCTAAATCTCAGATTCAAAGAACAAAACAAAGACATCCCATGGCACGGCTCCTGCCTTGCCTGGGTCACGCCCGTTGGGCGTGAACGCGTCACGCTCCCAGGAGCCATGGGCTCCCTTTGTTTTGTTCTTTGAATCTGAGATTTAGAATCTTGCCTGGATTTGGGGTTTTTGTTCCTCTTCTCCCTTAAGTTTGGTAGGTTGGCGAGCATGTTTATTGAACTCAAAGGCGTTAGACAAAACAACCTCAAGAACATTGATGTAAAGATACCCATCAATTCTTTTACTGTGGTCTGTGGGCCCAGTGGTTCTGGGAAAAGCTCTTTGGCTTTTGAAACGCTCTTTGCTGAAGGCCAGCGTCGCTATATTGAAAGCCTCTCGAGTTACGCTCGCCAGTTTTTAAACCAGGCCCCTAAACCTTTGCTCGATAGCATTTCTAACATTCCTCCAGCGATCGCCCTTGAGCAGAAGAACACCGTTAAAAACAGTCGCTCTACTGTGGGCACCACATCTGAGATCATCGAATACCTTCGACTGTTTTATGCCAAGCTGGCCACCGCTTATTGCCCCAATGGGCATGGCCCCATACTGAGCGACTCACCCACATCAGCGGCTAATAAGTTAATTGCCGATTGGGACGGACAACGGGTTTATCTTTGCACCCTTATCAAACAAAAAGAGAAACGATTTAATAATACTGATTTACTTAAGTCTCTATTGACCGATGGCTTTAACCGAATTTTGGTCAACCAAAGCCGCACCAAAACTAAGATGAAAATGAACACCATTGAAATCGGCCCCCAAACCAAGGTGAAAGATTTACCCAAAAAAGATTTTTATCTCGTAATTGATCGCTTGGCGATTCGCGAGGACGATCGTGGGCGCATTGTGGATTCCATGGGTCAAGCCTATGAGATGTCTATCAAATACAATAATCAAACCTCAGGTATGGCACAAATTATCTCAACCGATAATGACTTCATCAAGTTTAGTGACAGTTTGTCCTGCTCGGCATGTGATGAGCTACTGCCCCAAAAGACGCCGCAACTGTTTAGCTTCAACTCTCCGGTTGGAGCCTGTGGCGAATGCAACGGGTTTGGTAACACTCTGGATCTCGATGAAGCCAAGGTCGTACCTAACCCCACCTTATCGTTGCGAGAAGGTGCTATTAGCCCTTTCTTTATGCCGAGCGCGGCCCGGGCTAAACGCAAACTCATGACTTATTGCAAGTCAAAAAAAATCAGTCTCGACACTCCTTGGACTGAACTCCCCAAGAAGCATCGCGACACCCTCTGGGATGGGAACTCGCAGTTTTATGGCGTGCGGGGCTACTTTGACCACCTGGAAACTAAAAAATATAAGATGCATGTGCGCGTCTTTTTATCGCGCTTTAAAACAGCCTTTCAATGTCCGGTCTGTGAAGGCTCACGCCTGATGACCACCACGAATAACTTTTTGATTCAAGATAAGTCGATCACGGATCTCTGTGAAATGAGTTTGAAAGACCTATACCAATTTATTTTGGATCTCACCCTGTCAGAGTACGAAAAAGAGATGGTGCGAGACATATACGAACAGCTAGCCTCTCGACTGCGGTTCCTCAATGAAATCGGAGTGCACTATCTTTCGCTATCACGACAAACCCGAAGCCTTTCCGGCGGGGAGTTTCAACGTCTCCTATTGGCGAAACAGTTAGGCATGGGACTAACACAAGCCCTTTATGTGCTCGACGAACCGACAATCGGACTACACCCACGTGACAATGATCAGTTGATTCAACAACTGAAAGCGCTCAACGAGTTGGGTAATACTCTGGTTGTGGTTGAACATGACCAAGACGTCATTAAAGAAAGCGACCATATTATCGAGATGGGTCCGGGCTCAGGGTTCAAAGGTGGGGAAATCATCTTTAGTGGCAACCAAAAAGCTTTTATTGACTGCAAAGAGTCAAACACCAATATGTTTTTGACGAACACAAGACAGCAGGTCTATTCGCCGCGACCGGTTGATATTAAAGACTATAAATACTTTGTGGAGCTTAAAGGTTGCTCCGGGCGAAATTTACGCAACACCTCGGTAAAGATTCCACTCAATCGCATCGTAACGGTCACTGGGGTCAGTGGCTCTGGAAAGTCGACACTGATTACAGAGACTCTTTACCCCGCACTATTGACTGAAATCGGGATCGATTACACCCGAGGCGAACCCTACAAAAAACTCAACGGTGCCGAAAATTTGAAAAATGTTTTGCACATCAACCAATCGCCAGTCGGCAAATCCGCCCGCAGCAACCCCGCGACCTATCTGAAAATCTACGACATCATCCGGGACATTTTTGCCACCACGCTCAAGGGCCGAGAGCGGGGCTACACACCTGGCACATTCTCTTTAAACGTCAATGGCGGCCGCTGCCCGGTTTGTAAAGGCTTAGGCTACGAATTGATCGATATGGTCTTTATGGATGACATTAAGACCATATGCCAATCTTGCGATGGCAATAAGTTTCGCAAAGAGATTCTTGAGGTCACTTATCGCGGTAAAAACATCTATCAGGTACTACAGCTTACCGTGGCTGAAGCCATGGACTTTTTCGTGTCGTATCCAAATATTCGTAAACCCTTGAGCGTCTTGAAGCAGGTGGGACTGGATTACCTGACACTCGGACAAAGCACCTCAAGTTTGAGTGGTGGCGAATCCCAGAGAATCAAGATTGCTCGCGAGCTTTATAAGACCAATCAAAAGGCCACTCTCTATATCCTGGATGAGCCGACAACAGGCTTACACTTTAGAGAGGTGCAGCTGCTAATGGCCATCCTACACCAAATTGTGGAAACGGGCGGTAGTGTTGTTTTGATCGAACACAACCTCGAGGTCATGGCTCAATCAGACTATATAATAGACTTGGGCCCAGAAGCCGGTATCGATGGCGGCAAGATCGTTGCCCAAGGCTCCCCTCTTGACCTTTGTAAAAAGAAGACCCATACGGCTCGATATTTAAAAGAATATCTGAAACTCTAGTTACTGACTGTATTGCAGTTTGTAGAAATGGGCGTATTCGGCATTTTTTGCAATCAGGGTGTCGTGGGTCCCCTCTTCAACAATCCGCCCCTCTTTCATCACAACAATCCGGTCACTGTTGATGATTGTCGACAGGCGATGAGCGATCACAATAGCCGTTCGGCCTTTCAAAAGAGTTTCAATCCCCTTTTGCACCTCGAGTTCACTGGCCGAATCTAGAGCACTGGTCGCTTCATCTAAAATAAGGATCGGCGGATCTTTAAAAACGGCGCGCGCAATGCTGATTCTTTGCTTTTCTCCTCCGGAGAGCCGCCCACCACGCTCCCCGACTAATGTGTCGAACCCCTCCATGGTCTCCTCGATGAACCCGGTGGCATTAGCCATTTGAGCTGCGGCTTTAACATCCGCCTTGTCACGCTTCATGTTGCCAAACCAAATATTGTTTTCGATGGAATCATCGAACAGAAACACGTCTTGAGTGACATACCCAATGTTCGATCGCAAATCTTGGCTGGAGTAACGATTGATGGGAGTGTCCCCGATGATGATTTCACCTGAGACCGGATCAAAAAATCTTTGCAACAGTCCCGCCAATGTGGACTTACCAGAGCCACTGGCCCCCACCAAGGCCACCACTTCTCCTCGCTTGATGTTCAAATTAATATTATCAAGAACAGTCTTATCGTTATAGGAAAAGCGCACGTCTCGAAACTCAATGTTTTGCCAGTCCTCGGGGAACGCTTTGGGAGCCGTCGCCTCTTCGATGTGACTTTCGCTGATGAAGACTTCATTCAAGCGCTCTAAGGCCACCACATTCTGCTGTATACGAATAACGGCTTGTTGGGTTTTTTTCACCGGCTTGTCCAACATCCCGGCAGCAATAAGAAAACTCATGAAACTGGCAAGATCAGACTCTCCCACAACAATCAGTTCAGCCTGGAAAAGGCAGATCCCACAAACTAAAATCGAGGCGAACCACTCGTTGATGGGGCTACCCAGCTCTTCTCGTTTGATGATTTTTTTTCGTTTGCTGAGGTAATGCTCCACTTGGTCGCGAAACTTGTTTTTCATGGTTTTCTGGAGATTGAACGACTGGATCACCCGCACTCCATCGAGGCCCTCTTTTAAAGTTTTTGTCACCTCTTCGAGAGACTCCTGACTTTGATGGCCAAACTTTTTTAGACTTTTGCTAACATAACGGATCACTCCAGCGAACACAGGTAAAAATACAAAACAACCCAGGGTGATCTTCCAGTTGTTATAAAACATATAGGAGACCAAAAAAACGCCGACAATGGGCTCCCGGATCAAATCACCATAGTATTGTAGTCCATTTTGCAAAACCAAGGTGTCATTGAGGGTGCGGCTCAACAATCCACCAGAGCCCTTTTTCTGGCGGCCTAAGTATAGGACGTCGAGATCCATAAACTTATTCATCAAGGCCAAGCGAACATCAGAAATCACTTTTTCGCCGATAAACTTAACCATAAAGAAATGAAAATAGCGCACCAAACCGAAGAGGAAGTAATAGACCGGAAAAGAAAAGGCGATCACTGTAACAACCTGCTTGTTGCTCACTGAGAACAGCCAATGATCTTCTGCTAGATTTAACCAGTTCGCCACTTTCATAAAGTCTTTGTTGGCGGCCAACCCAAGATCAGGAACAACCCCCGCTCCAGAATTGTTCACATGGACCATATCTCCCATGCCTTGAAAGGCCGAAAGCAGAAGCTGGGCTAGAACCGGCAAGACCACCGAGAGTTGAGCGTAAAGAAAGCCCAAAAATAGGGTGACGGCAATCTGACCTTTATAAGGTTTAATGAACGGCCAAATCAAAAGCCAGGAGTTATACATGACGATCAACTTGACAAAAATTCTCAACAAACTCAATTGTTTTTTGTCTACCCTTTGGTCACATCTCAAAACGAGTCACTTTTCTCTCGACACTCGCTCATTTTTCCCAAGTAATATCAGGTACTTGAAATATGTGTCCAAATTCTTCGCAACACCGTAAAGTTGTCCACTTTTTTGACGATAAGAAGTGTAGAGATTATTGACGCTAAGGAGTCTACGAATGATCAATTGGGATGAGTTTGAACATATCCATGTAATTAAAAAACTAAAGTTAATTTTGTCGTCTTGGTGGAATATCGATGTCATCTTTACCGATGAGCGGGGACACATCCGAGGCTTCAAAGACACCGCCATCGTTAACCCTGCGGTCCAAGCCTTTTTGAATAAAGAAGCCAATCGCGAAGGCCTCTCTGAAGAAGTCGGCAAAGCCATCACTGAAATGCAGAACTCAGAAACTCGCTTCGCATTGACGAAATGGTCGCAAGCCGGTTTTGACATGGCTGTGTTCCCCATTCTTATTGATGGTGAGTTCATGGGCACTGTGGTCGGCGTCGGATTTATAAAAGACACCGCAGAAGCCAACCGTATTGAAGAAGTGAAAGATCGCCTCGCCTCGCAAGGCGAGAACCGAGACACTATCGATTTTGCTGTTTCGAAGATCCGATTCCTTGATGATAATGATCGTGCCCATTTTATCGACCTGGTAGACCTAGTGTCACGAGAGATCGTCACCCTTCACCTTGAGATCACCAACCGCGAAGACCGCATTCGTGAACTTAATAAAGAGCTTGGAAGTCGCTATAAATACGACAATATGATCGGTAAGTCGCAAGCCATGCAAAGCACTTACGCCTTGTTAGACAAAATTAAGGGCGCCGACAGCACCGTTTTGATTCAGGGGGAAAACGGTACGGGTAAAGAGCTTATCGCGAAATCGATTCACTACAACTCCGTACGATCGAGCAAACCCTTTGTGATTCAAAACTGTTCGGCTTTTAACGACAACCTTTTAGAATCAGAACTTTTTGGTCACGCCAAAGGATCATTCACCGGAGCCCATAAGGATAAAAAAGGTCTTTTTGAAATCGCAGATAAAGGAACGTTCTTTCTCGATGAGATCGGTGACACCTCCCCGCAGATGCAGGTGAAGTTACTTCGCGTTCTGCAAGAGGGTACATTCACACCCGTGGGCGCATTGGATGCTCGAAAAGTGGACGTCCGTGTGATTGCGGCTACTAACAGAAACCTAAGAGAAATGGTCGAAAAGGGCACCTTCCGTGAAGATCTGTTCTATCGCCTCAATGTTATCAACTTGCGCGTGCCGCCCTTGAGAGAGCGTAAAGAAGACATCCCTCTGCTTTCAGAGTTCTTTATCGACCTCGCGTGCAAGAGAGCCGGTATTAGCAAGCGCATTTTGACGAAACGCGCTCTTGAAAAGCTTTATGACTACCATTGGCCTGGAAACGTGCGAGAGCTACAAAACGAAATGGAAAGAATCGTAGTTCTAAGCGGAGAGGAAACAAAGATCACGGCGGACATGCTGTCGCCTAAGATCATCGAGGGCGGGCAAAAAACCAAAGTGCAAGGCACTCGTGTGGTTGGCAAATTAAAAGACGCCATCGAAGAGCTTGAGCGAGATATGATTAAAGAGGGCCTCCGTCGCACTGGCTGGAACAAGTCGAAGTTGGCAAAGGAACTAGGAATCAGCCGCGCTGGACTTATCATGAAGGTGGAAAAGTACGACCTAGATAAGCGAAGACTACGCAAATCTTAACCCCCCCACCGAACCCAAAGAACACAAAAAGGAAGTCGTCATGACTTCCTTTTTTTTTGGCCTTCCCACTGACTAACCCAACACCAACACCAACACCAACAAACAGGAAGCAAAAAGCCGAAAACTCAACCGGAAATCCAAGCAAAAATCATTTCTCAACCAATATTTAAAAGAGAGACAGATTGGTTCCGCGAACCCATCAACGGTGCTCGGGGTGGCTTGATTGGAACCTCTGGGAAGCGTGAAGCGCTTTTTGCCCAAAGGGCAAAAACCCCAGCAAAGGCAGGAGCCTGTGTTCCAGTCAAGCCACCCCGAGCACCGTTGATGGGCCAACGCCCAAAAGAGTTTCTCTGGTTAAATTATAGGCCTTGCTGAAACTTTTACTTTTTTCCCCACTGTAAAGACCTTCTGCAATCGTGTAATTTTCTCTTTCATCAAACACAGCAAAAACGTGAGACGCCTTAAGCTATTGTTTTAATTCGCTAATTTGAGGTCAAAACAATTCGTAAGGAGTTGCCTTTCTGTGCTTTTTTCAAAAAGCTCGCGCAAAAAACGGCACAACTTTTGTATTTAGAAGTGACAAAAGGAAGGGTCAAAATACATGGAAGCAATTATCAACACCGTGAGCACCATTTTTAAGGAGCGCTATGGGGCGCATTTAAAAATTGAGAGAAAACAGAAACGCCAAAATCAGTTTGGGCAACCCCAGTGGCAGAGTCATTTCGTCTATTCAAGAACCTTGAGACAAGTTTCATTCCCCATCTTCAATTCGAAAAAAGAACTTCAAGCGGTCGCAACGGCAAGCCCGGTCGACAACAAAGATGCCATTATCTTTGATGAAATGGCCCAGTTTCTTCAACTCACGATCTCTGAACATATCGAGCTTTCAGACAAAGTGGAGCAGCAAATCGAAACAGAACAAGCCATGGAGCGCGCTCACGTTGATCCGTCGAAAATTGTTCAATTGCGAACTCGCAAAAAAGACAATATGCCACAGTTCCAATACAAAAAACCGGAGATCAAGCGAAAGGCTGACTTGCGGCCGATTTGGATCAGTGGTTCCAACGAAACTTTCAATGCCCATATCGCCTTCTCGATCCATGATTGGGTGGCGAACTGGGCCTTTATCAATGCTAAAGAAATTCCAGATCTGGTTTGGCAAGATCCACACTCTTGGCAGAACTTTCCGCAAGTCACTATTTTTGTGCCCGACGTGGTGAGCTTGTCAGAGAACAAACTTCAGACACTCAAAGACAATCTTGTTCGACTGAGAAAACTGGACGGCCCCAAACCCTTGATCATTGTCACGAGTCCAAAACAAATCTCACCGGAGCTAGAAATCCTACAAAGTGAATTTCGACATTATCAAGCCAATGAAAACGTCACCGCCCGTGTGCAAGCCCACTTTTTGCTTTATCACCACCAAGATGACAAGCCATGGACCCATCACTGTGAAACCACAAAAAGTCTTTACTTTTTGCCTTTTTCACCGGGGCCGAAGAACTTTCATTAAAAGATAGAGCCAAACCCATGCGCCACAATGTGGCAAAGATGAATCTGCCAAGGGACCTGGGTGCCATTTGGTGTTAACATTCCGTCATGGCTGACTTTTCTGACTTTATTCAACCGCTCTTAGAGACGGATCAATACACCGTGACCCCCTTAGCCGGCGATGCATCGAGCCGCCGCTACTACCGGGTTGTCGCCGACAAAAAGAGTTGGGTGCTCATGGAATGGGAGCCCTTTGATAAAATTGAAGACTTCCCTTTTTTGTCGGTGCAGAAGTATTTTGATGAACAGTCCATCCGCGTCCCCAAAATACACAGTTACAATAAGGACACCGGCCTTTTCTTACTCGAAGACATGGGTGATCTGACCCTAGAACGACGGTTTTGGGAATTTCAAGACCAAGAAGTGGTTATTCCTTACTACCAAAAGTCCTTGGATCAACTGATTAAAATCCACTCATTATCCTTTGATGCTCCAGACGGTCGAGTGTGCACAGCCTACAAAAATGAGTTCTCTGTGGAAAAGCTTGTATGGGAGCTCAACTACGCAAAGAAATTTTTGATCAAAGAACTTTTACAGTCCAACCTCAGCGAAGAGCTCGAAGCCGAACTGGATGCCGAGTTTCTTGAACTCTGTGAAAGGCTTTATCAATCACCGCAGGTGATTTGCCATCGCGACTTTCATTCGCGTAACATTATGCTCTCATTTAATGAAGTCTGTATTATTGATTTTCAAGACGCCCGCTTGGGGCCGCCGGCTTATGATCTGGTGAGCTTGTTTTACGACTCCTATGTAGACCTGGACGATTCATCGATTGCTACCCTGACGAAGTACTACAAAGACAACTTTCCCCACTTCAGTAGTCTCAACCTTTCCGAAGACCAGTGGGATGAACTCTTTCTCCTCCAAACCATCCAGCGTTGTTTTAAAGCCTGCGGTAGCTTTGCCTCTTTTAAAGTCACGCGAGATGACAACCGTTACTTGCACTATATCGAACCCACCCTAAAGTTAGTTCTCTCTCGACTTCCCCTGTTCAAAGCCAACAGCACTCTCGAAAGGGTGCTTGTGGACAAGACGGATGCTTGGAGTGCCTTGTGAGTCTGTGCTTCTTGTTAGCCGCTGGTCAGGGCACACGCCTTCGACCTTTTACTGAACACAAGCCCAAGCCAACTCTGCCTTTTCTAACTATGCCTCTAGCTCACTACGGCTTTTATCTCGCTCGCAAAGGGGGCTTTGGCCACTTTTTGATGAACAAACATCATCTGCCAGAGCAAATTGATGTTCTGGCAGAAGAACTCAGCCCTTGGGCCTCCTCCGTCACAACGGTCGATGAAACCTCAGCCCTGCTCGGCAGCGGTGGTGCTCTGTGGAATGCTCGAGAAACTCTGGCGCAACATGATTATTTTCTAGTCGCCAATGGTGATGAAATCCTATTCCCCGAAGACGACCGCATCTTAGAAGATCTGGTCAGTCAGTTTAAACGGTCCAAATCGCTCTGCACTCTTTTGACCTGCGATCACCCAGAACTTCTAAAAAGCCTTAAGCCCGTTTGGGTGGACCGCAGAGGTGACGTGAAAGCCTTTGGCATGGAGCGGCCCAATCCCGATCTTAAGCCGGTGCACTACACCGGGTATAAAGTGTTCTCAAAAAAGATTCTCGATTGGCTTCCCGCTGGAGAATCCAATATTTTTTACGACGTGCTCACCCGAGCCATAGACCGCGGGGAGACAGTGTCGACCCATCATATGTCCTCGGCCCACTGGCATGAGACCGGCAACTTCAACTCCTTTCTGGTGGCCCAACGCGAAGTTGTTCAGCACAACTGGGACGCTCTACAGAAACGGCGCACTTTTTTTAGAAAGCCAATTTTGCACAAGCAGATGGATGGTGCAAACCTATTGGTCAGCGAAGACCCTCGTCTACTCAAATACATTTCTCGTATTGAAGGCACGGTGGTTTTAAGTCGTGACATTTCTTACGACGGTACAGCTTCGTTAAAAAACCTGATTGCTTTTGAAGGGGCCGACCTCAATGGCAAGCCGTCTTTTGAAAACAAATTTGTCTCGCAGGAGATACTATGAAAAAAAAGATTCAAGCCTTGGGGATCATGAACGGCACCAGCCTTGATGCCATTGACTACGCCTTGATCTCGGTGAACCACGACTTTTCCACCCTTAAACTTTTAAAACATTGGCAGAAAAAGATTCCTAAAACTCTCAAGGCCTCTCTGTTGGCTGCTGCCCAAGACAAAACTTCTACCTATGAACTCTCGCGCTTGCACTTTGACTTGGGTCGCCTTTATGGCAAACACCTCAAGTCCCTAAAGGACAAAGCCCGCTGGGACATTGTGGGCTTGCATGGCCAAACGGTGTTTCATGAGGGCGGTTCTGCAACAACACAGATTGGTCACCCAGGTTTTTGTCATGAGGCCTGCGGTAAGCCGATTTACTTTGACTTCCGCTCGGCTGATATCGTCGTTGGAGGTCAGGGCGCACCCTTCGCACCTTTTTTTCAAAAAGTGGTGGCCAAGAACCATGGTCTGAAACGAGCGGCCTTCCACAACTTAGGTGGTATCTCGAACCTTACTGTGCTGGACGCAAAATCGCCGCTCGCTTTTGATACCGGCCCCGCTAACATCTTAATGGACGCTTGGATGCAGAAGTGTGGCAAGGGATCTTTCGATCGAGGAGGGCAATTGGCTGCCCAAGGCTTGCCAGACCCGCTGTTGGTGAATGAGTTTCTCGCCCACCCCTACTTCGTAAAAAAGGCTCCCAAAAGTACGGGGCGGGAAGACTTCAACCTCGACATGATTGAACAATGGGGTGGTCTTCGCTTTAAGCGCTTGTCGTTTTCCGATCAAATGGCAACTCTCGCAGAGATTACGGCTCTGTCGGTCGCCCAGGCCTATCAAAAGATAAAGCCCCAGCCTCGCACCATCTACTTTTATGGCGGAGGCGTTATGAATGACTATCTCATGATGCGTATTCGTTTTAATCTGGGTGATATTGAAGTTCGACTAACGGACGACCTGGGCTGGCCCAGTCAGGCTCTCGAGTCGGCCACGTTTGCCTTTTTAGCGGCCGCACGCCATTTCAACAAAAAAGTCCACTTACCTAAGATGACTGGTGCTAAAAAGGCCGTCGCTTTGGGTAGCCTGTACTACTGATGAAACATGGTGTTTGAGTTTTTCTTATAGGCTTTATTAACGACCTTCCAGTTGTCATCAAACGGACCATTGGCTTTTCCGGTTGAAGCAGGGGCTCTGCCCTGGCGGCCGGCGTATTTGTTGAGTTTCTTTTGCAAAGACGCCTTGTTCATACCAGCACCGAGACCAGCACTGCCGAAGGCTTTTTGGCCGGAACCTCGGTACGCCGAACGACTGCTGCCGCCGCCGCCTCCACCACCGCTGCTGCCACCGACCCCCATGTAACCTTTTTGAATATCAGTATCGAGACCTTTCTCGCTATCACCACTACCGCCAGCACCGGCACCGGCACCCGCGCCAAAGCCTGCCATACCAAAACCACCAGCGCCCGCTCCGGCAGAGCCGAAAGGACTGTTGCTTTTGTTTTTACCCTTAGAGGACCCGCCAGGCTCTCCACCGCCGGGTTGGTCAAAGAGACTGTTCAAGTTTCCATCCGTGTCCGAAGGAGTCAAACCTGCCCCGCCCACTAAGTCAGCACGAGTGTCCTTCGGACCCGAAGGCTCACGGCACTGTATCAAGAGATCTGCATACTCGCCGTCACACTCATCTTCGTTCTCATCATCATCTAAAGAAACCTCTGTAGGCTTACTATCGTCACCTAAACCCAAAAGATCTTTGAGGGCCGTCAAGGCCGCCATGACTCCTTGAAGGTCGATGTCAAAGGCCTTCTCCGCAGCAGCGTATTTTTGTTTTTCCTGGGAGCAAGTTTGGCGGACAGAATTCGCGACCTGTTGGTTTTTCAATGCTTCTGTGTCGTTCGCCGGGCTTTGATCGGAGAGTGCCGGAACTTGTTCATTGTAGTGAATGACACAAAGATTATCACATCTTTGTGCCGCGGCTTCACACAGCTTTCCGATCATTTTGTTAATCTGTCTAGTTTCTCGAGTTCCTTGCAGGGACGAAAGCACATTCGTCCCTGCGCCTGCATCTTTTTTCTGCGAGGCCAAGGTATGCATTTGTTGACTGAGCTGAGCATTTGCCAAGGTCGGATTAGTCGTACAAAAAGTCTGGATTTTATGCTGCATCTTTTCACAATCAGCGCCCGTCTGCATCGCATTCAATTCATTGTACTGATTTTCAATAGAGGCTTTTGCCGCAGGTAAACCACTCGTCGCCATCGCAGGCAACGCGAGACACGAGGCCGATGTAAGAATAAGGAGATAATGTACTTTTGTTTTCATATCAATACTCTCTGTTTATGAACTCGGTTTTTTTGTTTTTCTTTTCTTTGTATTTTTGGTGAACAATCAAAAACAAATTTGCGATTCCAATGCCGATAGGGTCACCATTAAAGTTTTTTGAAAGTTGCGCGGCTTCGCTACTGGGTAATCGTTTTTTGTTTTTGCCGCGTTTGCGATACTCGATAGTTTCTGTAACGCCTCCAATAGCAGCCGCTGCTCCGGCATCCGCCGCAAACGCACTACCACTAGAAGAGCCACCTGAGCCAGCACTGGCCACCTGACGGTCCGCCAGTTCTTGCAAATCGGTCGCTGTTTCTTTTGATGCTTGGGCGATAACGCTAGATTGTCCTTGCATGGCCTTTTGAGCGGCAGATGGAGTAAACCCTTTCGCCTGAAGTTTTTTGGCCGAGCCGTAGTCATTGGCGCTAATACTCTCACCCTCCGGAGTTGTCACAGAACCATCAGCGTTCATCACATAACCTTGAGCGGCCATGTCTTGCAGCCCTTGCTCTGCTTGGGCTTGGTAGATGGTTTCACCATTTTCATTAAAATCACTGGAATATTGAGAACCAAAGGTTGGATCGAGCTTGGCTCCGGTTTTATAAGCGGAACTTTGCGCGGAACTCCCCGTTAAGGCATCGGCAAAAGACATGGCTGCCAAAGGGCAGGCCCACTTATTATGAGGTGTCGCACATATCGCCGCATAAGAAGCTCCCATGGCCAGCCCCATGATCTCAACACTTTTTCCATCTTTCATTGCATTATTGACGCCATCAAGGCCACCCTGTTGAGTAACACTGAACCCGCCAGAAGCGCCCAGGTCTTTACCGGCGTCACCAAGAGTCTCGTTGGCACTGGGAGCAACTTCTTCTTCGGTCTGCACTTGTGAGTTAAGGCCAAAAGGATCGTTGATATCCCGATCGGTTTGGGTGACTCGAGAGTCATCGACAACAAAATCTTCACCGTTGGATAATGTTTGGCCAAAGGCCAAGATTGGAAAACACAAAAGTACAAAAATGAATCGCTTCAATGTTCCCCCTCATCGTTAAATCCTCATCGGACTTTAATCCCCAAAACTCAATCCCAAAGGGCTTTTAGATCAACCCTTTACGGCGACAAAAGCTGGCTTTTGAGCCGTCCCTCTATTGTATTGTGAATTGCTTGGGAATACTAAAATTATCCGGATCTCTGCCTCAGGGTGAGACAGCTTTCGGGGTGTTCGTTGGCCCTTCTCAAATTGAGACAGTCTTTGACTACAGAACCACGGGAGTGGCGCTAGTGATCCAGGGTTGGCAGTTCTTTGTGACTCTTGGCTCCGAGCTTCTCCATTTTCTTCGCTTGCACCAGAACACGAGAGTTCATGCGCTTAAGGCCAACCTCATAGGACTCTTGAGCGGCTTCAATACTCTTGCCGATGTCAAAAAAGGCCTCCATAAAATCGCCAATTCTTTTGTGGAGTTCTTTACCAATATCAGAGATCTCTTCAGCATTTTTATTCAAACGTTCTTCGTTCCATCCAAAACGAATGACCTTTAGCAGCCCCACAAAGGTTGGCGGTGTTGCGATGAGAATTTGCTTTTCAAGGGCGAACTCAACGATGTCAGGTTGGGTTTCAAGAGCGGCATACAAAAAAGACTCATTAGGTAAAAACATAACCGTGAAGTCAGCGCTCTCTTTGACATGATCGTTGTATGACTTGCGACCCAATTTGATGATGTGCTCTTTCACCTGCTTGCCATGACGAACCATCTCGGCATTCTTCTCTCGATCGGTGCTGGCTTCCAGTGAGGTTAAAAAGGCATCGATGGGCGTTTTGGCATCCACAATGACCATGCGCCCACCGGGCATTTTGACAGTCATATCTGGGATCAACCGTTTGCCGTCGTTGTCGTTGATATCTTGAAATGTCACATCGGCATACTCTGACATGCCGGCCAACTCAACACAGTTTTTTAACTGCACCTCGCCCCAGCGACCACGAATATGGGGTTTTTTTAGCGCATCTTTTAACGCTCGGGTTTCTTTTGATAACGTCACGCTGGTTTCAACCACTTTTTTAATTTCACTTTCAACCAAGGCGTAGGAGCGCTGTCGCTCTTTCTCCATATTAGTCACCTCTTTATAGAAGTGACTGAGTGATTCTTTTAAAGGGTCGACGATGTTGGTGATCTCACTTTTCTTTTTATCCAAAGAATTTTCAGCCTGCTGCTGCTGCTTACTCAAAGTCAGTTCAGCCAGTTTCAAAAACTCTTGATTCGATCCTTTAAGGGCCTCTTGAGCCGCCGCTTCGAAGGTGGTCTTCATTTCAGACCGAAAAACTGCGATTTTCTCTTCTTGCTCCTGTAATTCTAGGTTTTTTTGCACCAGGCGCTCACGAAGCTGCACCAGCTCCCCGTAATGAGCCAACCATTTATAGATGGAATAGGCCAAACCGAGCAAAACAATGAGTCCTAAAGCTGATAAAATAGTAAGCAACTCGTGCTCCTTTCTGGATAAATTTCTGCATCACTGTCGCATTTTTTATAAAAAATTTTCATCATTTTTATGTTTTGAGCCCCGCGCTAGAGTCCGGTTTTTTTGTAATCTTTACACAAACCTATAAGTCTTTGATTCTAATGAGAATTTTAGTGTGTGAAAACCCCGACCAGGGTCTTTGTCTACAAAAGTATTTACACAAAGAAATGCTATAATCACTATAAGAATTAATGACTTTACATTTTTTGAATAAAAATTGAAAAGAGTGTCAGTGCTGGTTCCAAATTGGCACTAAAAATTGGGGTGAACCATAGTTCTGGGGGGGATAATTGGGGATCAAGCAAACAGACGTCATGTCTTTTATCGAGCCGGAATCGTCGGGGTTTTATTACGATACGGCTCGGTCTTTTTTAAAGCGACATTCGAATCCGGACTCTTTATTGAGCCAAATCAGGGGCTTGCTAGCTCAGGGTGAGCTCAGCTCTTGCCGCGATATGATTCAATTGATCATTCGAGAAGGCCACGAGCTCGCTGACCGCAGCTCACTGTTTCTTCTACGGGCTGAGGTGGCCTACCTTGAGGGCGAGACCACAGGGGAGATCATGGCCTGGGTGCAACAAGCCAAGCTGTGTCCTAAGCTTTGTAGCAACGTCCTGCGCTGGGACGAACTGATCCATGGCCAAACTCTTTTAAAAGAAGGGGACTACGTCAACGGCCAGATGATCCTTGAAAAGCTGATTGAGGACGACACCGTTGGCCCCATGGCTCAACAAGAGCTGGCCCATCACCTTTTCTGGAAGAACTTGGATTGTGAAAGAGCCCTCATGCTTCTTGAGGATCTCACGAAAAGTCACCCGAGCTTTCTTAAAGCTTGGACCTGTCTAGGGTTTGCCTACAACAAGTTTGGCATGAAGCAGAAGGCACAAGAGGCTTTCGGCCACTGTATCACTTTGGACTCAAACCCTGAGCGCTTGAAGCTATACAAGCAGCAGCTCGCTTCTTAAAAGATTTTCTCAAAAAACCAAAATCCCTCTGCTATAGAGGGACTTTGATGTCTTTCGTCTTCCGTAGTTTTACAATGGTCACTTTAAGACTGTGCTGGTTTCTGAAGCTCGCTATCTTTTAATCGTGATATCAAACTGCCCTATCAGCTCCTTGCCACGCAGACCCGAATCAAATGAGACAACCAACTCTTTGCGCTGCGCCGGTGTTATGCTGTTCGTTTGCAACAAAAAGTCTTTTTCGTTGAGCTCTTGGATAAAGGCATTATCCGCAATGGCCTCGCCCTCGAAATACATTTGAGTCACAAACTGCGGATAACCAGTGGCCGACACCATAAAGTGGATATGGGGCGGGCGATACCAACCGGCGTTCAAATCCGCTGGGTAGAACCCTGGAACAATAGTCTTAAATTCATATTCTCCATGCTCGTTCGTCGTGGTTTGTCCCCAGGATTGAAAAAAGGGGTCCAGTGTTCTTTTAATCAACTTGCCACTCCGTGGATCTTTAAAATCTGAGTTGGCGCTGTCACCCTTGTGGTTGTATCGACCACTTTCAGAAGCTTGCCATATTATGATGGTGGCACCAGAGATCGGTTCGCAGTTTTCGTTGCGCAAAACCCCTCGCACGATGACCTGTTGTCCTGATGCGGTCCCTTTTCGCCCCCTTACGAAAGTGAGATCATTATCGTTGGATAAAAATATTGGCACGGAACCATCTGGATTTTCTTTTATCGGATCCACCGGTGTATCAGGCCGTGGAAAAAACGGCCCCAGCCCCTGAGCACCAGTTTCGGCTCCACACACTTTTGCCACCGAATGGCTGACCACCAGTGTGCTCGCAGTGCCTAAGCCCCACTGGAAGAGTTTACGTCGTGACATGTTTCGTGTTTTGTTTTTCATGATTCCCCCTTTGAAACAATCCCTTCATAGCGAGAATCATCCATTGACGAAAGCTTATAAAAGCTATAGTTACCATAGGCAGTGACTATGCTTCCTTCTTTTAGTGATCTTTCCTACTTTATTGAGGTGGCCGAGACCAAAAACATCTCTCGAGCCGCTGAACGACTTGGGATCTCCCAGCCCAGCCTAAGTTCGGCGATGAAGCGTCTTGAAGACTGTCTGGGTAGCCAGCTCTTTATCCGATCGCGCTCTGGCGTGCAGTTGACCAAGGCCGGAGAAGAGTTGGTTTCAAAAGGACGCCTTCTTCTCTTAAACTGGGAGCAACTCAAGTCAGAGGTGAACAAAAGAGAAAATGCCGTCGCCGGGGAGTACGTTATTGGTTGCCATCCTTCCGTGGCCTCTTACACCCTCCCCCATTTCTTACCGCAGTTGATGTCGGACTACCCAGAGTTAGACATCAAACTTGCGCACAATCTGTCTCGTAAAATTACCGAAGGGGTTATTAGCCACGCCATTGATTTTGGAATTGTGGTGAACCCCGTGAAACACCCAGACCTGGTCATTCGAGAACTGTGCACAGACGAAGTTACTTTTTGGCGGGCTAAAAAAGCCAGCCAACTGCAGCGATTGAACTCGAAAAGCGCAGTTCTGCTCTGCGATCCGGAGCTGACCCAGACTCAGAAGCTACTCTCCGATTTTCAAAAAAAAGGCGGCCAATTTGGACGGATCATTCACTCCTCAAGCCTTGAGGTCATCACCGACCTTACGGTGCGGGGGTCAGGTATAGGCCTTCTTCCCAGTCGGGTGGCTCTGCGCCACAAGTCGTTGGGTTTGCAAAAGCTCAGCGATACCGCCCCAGTGTTCAAAGATCGAATCTGCCTGGTCTATCGCGCCGACACTCCAAAAACGAAGAGTCGCGACATAATCGCTCAGGCTATCAAATCCAACCTGCAACCCGTTAAGGTTTGACCTCGCCCATGCTCTGAAAAACAATAACAAGTGATCAGCGCTGGGGGCGGATTTGAAAATCTTTCGAGTTATTCGAATTTTTATGGCCTCCATCGTGGCTATTTTTTTGCTAGCTGCTCCGGCAGAATACTTTGGCTGGTTTGGCACAAAAGACCTTTTCCCCTTCTACCACTGGGAGCTGGGCTTCGGAGAAGTTTTTTCTAACTCGAACACCTACGAAGTATACATAACGAAATTGGACAACAAGCCTATCTCGCCACCCCAGAAGATAAGCGATATACTCTCTGAGAAGTGGGAACACACGGTGGACTACAAAATTGCCAAAGCCTTCGCAAGAAAGCTTCGTCGATTCGATTCAAATATCGATCAAACTAGAGCAACCTTTGAACTCGAAGTTTTCAAAAACAACGGCTACAAGCAGGCCACTTATTTTATTCGGCACATCAACTATGACTCCTTGCAGTTTTATAACACCGGCGAAATCGTAAATTTTAAGGATTATGGGAGCTTTGAATATCATGAGTAGTCTGTTCCCGAAGAGACTTCGAAAAAGAATGGGGATCGGTCACAAAAGCCCAGCCCCCCATCGTCTATTGACGGAGCACTACCGCAACTCTCTAGGCTCTTTACAGGTTTTTTACGCCCTGGTTGCATTTGTTGGCCTCAGATTTATCGAACTTTGGGACAAGGTCGATGCCCCCGAGATGCTCAACCCACCTTCGGTCTTTGGTTTTCTCAACACCTGGTCGCCGGGACTCCTAACCGCGCTCTCTCTTGGTTGCCTGCCTGTTTTTACAGTCACTTTTTTACTCCCCCGCTTTCAGGCATTGCGAGTTTTGACGTTTTTCTTGTTACTACTTGCCATCGCGTACCGCTGTTCTTTCAACAAGAACTACCATGGAGAGCTAATCGTTTTGTACGCCAGCTTTGCCTTTGCCCTGATCCCAACATGGAAGGCTACAATGCCCTCCAGGAAACGCAAGCATGTACACCTTCATTTCTATTGGCTTGGTCTTCTACTGTTTTTACTACCCTATACGATTTCAGGGCTCTGGAAGCTTGGACTGGGTATGGGCTATCAGCTGTTTTTTGCCGATATCAGTTTTTGGAGTTTTGAGTCGATGAGCACAATAATCAGTCAGTATATGACTCTGACAAAAGCCACAGCGCCGCTCTCTGATTTTTTAATCCAACACCCACTGCTCGGCTACGCACTACTGATCGGAGGCACTTATTGGGAGATCATTGCAGTATTGCCCCTGTTTCGCCCGACCCATTGGCGCTCCACCGCCGTTTTGGTGCTGATTTTTCACGTCCTCAGCGTGTATATCCTGAACATCCAGTTCACGTACCAGATCATAGCCAGCCTGTTTTTTCTCTACTGGATCCCGCTGCAAAAAGAAAATACTAGTTTTAAGGAGTGGCTTCAGGACCTGCCAATCCTCGGCTTGCTTTTCCGATAGATCGCCCTGGGAGTCGAGGGCTGCATTCGATATCGCAGAAAAGGATCGCCAGAGTTATACGGTTCAAGACGGCTAACTTCCTGGGTGTCTAAAATGCCCTTGCCCATTTACGCTAATGACATCTTTAAAAATGGGCCGACTATTGCCTCCCGGCCCAAGCATCCTAAACTACTAGTATTCTCTGCGCATCTACTTGGCTTAGATTTTGCTTTTCAACTACCTGTAACACAGACAGAAAGGACTTTTTTATGAAATCTCTATTTATTTTTATTACCTTTTTCGCAGTGGGCGCATTTGCGACCGAACCCTTAGACATAAACAATTTACCCTCTGGCCTGAAGATGCCAGCCGCAGGGCAAACAGGCAAAGGACCGGCACTTGCCGATGGCTATTCTTATGGAATGGCTGGACAAGAGTACCAAAAGGGTTACGCAGCAGTATATGCCACGAATTGGGACGGCACGAAGTCATTCTATGATTTTACAAAAATGAATACTGATGAAATTGGACAATTCATCACTGACTACCACGTCGACCCTTGCTTTAATCTTACAATTGGTCACCTTAGTTTTATGCTCGAAAGCAAAGAGCCTGTAAAAACTTTGGAAACAGTGACTAAGCTCGGCAAAGAAGTGGGCTGTGACAGTGCTTTCAACTGGAGTGGCTTTTTGACTGACGAATATTCCAAACGCTTTTCTGATAAATTGAAAGTCGAACTCAAGAAATACATTCAAGCAACACAAACAGATTCGCGAGTATCTGGTGATGGAGTCCGCACGGCAAACTAATATTGTTTCTTCCCGCTTTTTTAATCGGGCGACTTGTGAGTCGCCTGCTTTCGCGGTTCGCGGACAGTCGCCCACCACTGTGTTCTATAAATAAACTCGACTGTTTCAGTAGAGTGTGCACTAAATACTTTAATTTGCATTTCTACAGCTTCGGAGTTGGGCGGCTTAATTCTTTGGACTTCGATCGGAAGACATAGTGCCCCCTCGGGAATGAGAAACCAAAAAGAATTAATGTGAGCATGATTTCACAATCCTTCTGGAACAGCCGACATTGATAAATGAATGGCGGAGGAGGGGGGATTCAAAATAACCCATTTTTCCCCACCCCACTAAGTTATTATTTTTATTAATTTATTTAATGTTATTAACTATTTAACCGGAGACCAAGTGCTTTTTCATTTCCGAACTTTTCCTAGCATTTTGGGCAATTTCTGAATAATTGTTTCCAGATTATTTCCAGATTTAAAGTTCAATTGATTCCAAATTCGCTTGTCGAATTGTACCAATGCAGCTGGACAGTAGTAAACAAGTTCAATATATTTTCGGTAATGGAAGAGAATGAATCCTCAACGGGTACGGCTACCCTAGCTGTAACAAGTAAAATTCTATCATCTGGCCAAAATAAGGACCAAAAAGGACAGTTGCACGATTTCTCGGTATTGTTAGGTATGGATCCTATTATCGCAACAAAAGCAGACTCTGATTGGTCAACATACAGACTGGGACTTTATTCAAAAATTATTTCCATGGGCCTTCCTGAAGAGGAATATATTCCTCTGCTTGAATCAGTCGCAACGGAAGATGACCATTGGGCCTGGTGCTCCAAATACTTTGTTTACGATTCCGAAGAGTATACCTGGTTTTACTATTTAGCTGACGAGAAAATTCAAGCGGTTTGCCTTTTATATCATCCCAAAGAGGCGGTTTTGGAGTCAGGTGCTATATTCTATGTAGAATACGTAGCGGTAGCTCCTTGGAATCGAAATTCACTTGTAAACACTAGAATGTTTAAGGGAATTGGCACTACTTTACTTCGAGAGGCCAGTAAACATATGATTGGCTTGGCTCTGAAGCCTGGGTTTAGTCTTCATTCATTACCTCAAGCTGAGTCTTATTATGTTGAACAGGGAATGCAAAAAGTTGAAGGTTTAGAAAAGGATGATTTATTATATTTTGAAATGGACAAAGAAACATTTTCAACATGGCAGGTAAAATGAGCACTGATATTGATGATTTTGACTTTCCGTCAACAAAATCACCTAATCATGAAGAATTTAAAAGTTTTGTTGAGTTCATAAAGTCAATGAATAAGGTGCATTCAGGATTGCTAATTCACCATGGCTTTATAAAGGCAGAAGACGATCATGAGTCCTATGCAAAGATGTTCCAAAACCGCTCCACTAAGCAATTCAATCTATTTAGAAAACGGTCAGATGCAAATGAGATGCTTGAGCTGGTATGGCAATCTAAAGTTTCGACTCTTGCCACAGAAAGAATTATAAATTCTACTTACAAACAATTTTCGGATATAAACAAAAATGATCTAAAACAAATTGCTCAATTAAGCGTCGATAACAGCTCAATAGTTGACATGCCATCAATCCTAGCCAAAAAGGGCATTGCACTTATTTATTTGCGAGCATTACCTGGATTGAAAATAGACGGCTCTGTATTTATACACCAGTCTGGTTTACCTGTAATTGGAATTAGTTTCCGTTACGCTAGAGTAGACCATTTTTGGTTTACGTTGCTACACGAACTTTCGCATATTTGCCTCCACAAAGACTTGTTAAAAGATCCCATTTTGGAAAATTTTGAGGACGAAGACCACCAGTCAAATACTATAGAAGTTCAGGCTAATAGACTTGCAAAACATTCATTTGCGGACCGAGTAGCTTGGAGAAATTGTAATGCTAAATACAGTAAGAATAAGAACGATGTTATTGAATTTGCATCTAGAATGAATATACACCCAGCAATTGTTGCTGGCTTTTTGAGAAGAGAGCAGGGTAATTACGCCCGGTATGGTGAAATAATAAATGAAACCAATACAAGGGAGCTGGTATTTGGAAACGACTAGTGCTCTTCCCTACACACCATTTTTAAAATTAAAGCAAAATGAGGTGATGGCTGTATATGAATTAAAAGATGAAACGAAAGAAAGCTTGAAACCCTTGTTTGATTTTCCAAAGGGAAAGGATGAATCTGACGAAGAAATAGTAAAGTACACTGAGCGAATCTCGAAACAGCTTTCGAGGTATCTTGGTGAAGATTTCCCATTCTATTTAGACACTTTTGATATCGACGATATAAAGATCGACGGATTGAATTCCTATGAGTATATTCTGCAAGCGTTTGAAGACTGTACTGTTACTCCAGTAGTCGGAATAGATAGAAGTGACGAGCATATAGATTCTGTCGTCAACTTGTTATCGGACGGAAGGATCTCAAATTCTACTTTAGCAATTCGGTTTCAACTTGAAGAAATGGCAAGTTATGCTGCTATTGAGGATGAGATCGACGAATTACTGAGCGACCTGATTAGTAAATTTGAAAATATAGATATTATATGTGATCTAAGGGTATGTAATTCTCACAAAGCAGAAACCACAGTTCCAATAACCCAGAGATTTATAACGGATTTTGTAGCTAATTACGATACTAAAAAAGTAATAGTAACTGGCTCCTCAATCCCTTCGGTAATAACCGACATATGTCCCCCACAAACAGTTACAGATGTCCTACGATCTGAAATTCCTATTATTCTATCGATTGAAAACGCTCTGAATTTCGAAGGCGACTTTTTTTTAGGCGACTACACTGTGGTTTCACCTGACTATTCTGATCTGGATATTGATGGTAAACTTATGAGGTCTCGAACAGCATCAAAACTTGTTTATTCTTTCGAGAGAAGTCACCGGGTATGGCGCGGAACAACATTGAAAATGGAAGGGAACAAACAGTATAACGAACATGCTTCAAGTTTAGTAAGCTCAAGTATTTATAGAGGGAATAGCTTTTCATGGGCTGATAACGAATTTCAAATCAAGAGTTCGCTAACAACTGGCTTTAGCCCCGGTTCAATGATCAAACATGCAGTAAACGCTCATATCGAGTTTATGAATAATATTGGAGTTTAGTAACATCCCTTTTCAAAAGCAATTCTGCTATCAATTTGCTAATTGTTTTTTTTCTTAATTTCGTAGCGTACTCACTGGCAATTTTTTCTCTGCTCATTTTTTTTAAGTGCTGCCAATCTTGAGGTTCTAACTCCATCATTTCAGACTTCCATAAGGTTAGAAGAGCCGTCGCCTTGTCAAAATTATGATTTAATTTAGCTCTACGAATTTTTCTAACCACCACTTTGTTCTCTTCTGAAATCGAAGCGAGAAATATACCCCACTCCTCTGGAAGAATCTGCTTTGCTTTCTCAAAATGTTTCCTTGTAGTTACAACGCTATTGTATCTAAAAACTTTTTCATAAAATGGTTGTTGTTCGGAAATTCTCTCTATTCGATCCAGATCACTTTTAATCTCGTAGCAATGTGGCTCATCAAATATCGTTACAACATCAGCCTTTGCTCGACCATTTGCCACATGTAGCTCTTCTATTATTTGAGTACGGGCAGTATACTTTTGAATAAAAAATTCAATTAAAGCGTCCCTGATTAGGCGATCATTCAATTTTTTATCTGCGGTTTTTGATGCCATAACATTTTGATATCACAAACCATTCTTGAGGATAACTCAATTGACACAAAGTCATGATAGAATCGACGCTAAAGATCTCAGAAAAATGAGTGAAATGTCATAATTCAGCCTGCAGGCCTATTCTCAAGCTAGATCCTTAAGCTTCGAGACCCCAAGCTTACAACGCTGTTTGTCATTTTTTGTTTCTAAAGTAGGTATAAAATAAGGCATGTCTCGACCTATTGGAATTAAAAAAACAGGGGGCCGAAATGCTGGGACCCCAAACAAAAGAACACTTGAACTTAGGCAGCTGTTTGAAGAGTCCGGATATGATCCAATATCTCATATTGTTGATTTGCTTCCCGAGCTGTCCCCACTCGATCAGGTTAAAACAAGCATTAAGATCTTGCCTTACCTCTACCCTCGAAGAAAGGCGATTGAAGCCTCAATTTTTGCCCAATCTACCCAATGCGTGGGGTGTATAGAAAAGGAGGCAGTTTCAAAGCTGTCACCTGCAGAAAAAGATGCAGAAATTGAACGATTGTTTGAAATGTTCCAGATTTTCAAAGGTAAGCAAAAAACTATCAATTCCTAAAACTACTTCCCGCTATAGAATTCTCGATAATAGATCCCTTGGCCATTGGGTGTCGGCTTTACGTATTTCTTTTTATATTTTTTTTCGTACCGTTCCTGCTTTCCAAGACATCGAACTTGTTTATTCTTAAAGAGCTTTTGAGGCATAAAATCCCCACGATTAGCTCTTGCAGCCGCAAATTCAAATAGCACCAGTGCCTCGACCCAACAGTCATCGAGCATTTCTTTTGCCAATTCCTCATTTGCATGGGACACACTTGAAGACAAAATCAATAATCCAATAATAAACTTCTTCATTCTTCCTCTCCTTCAGTAATTTTGATTTTTTTGAGCGTAACTTCGAAAGTACCCTGGAAGAACTTTTCCTTAATCACTTTCTGTAGTGTCTCTTGTTCATCCTCCTCTCCAAAGAGTAGGAAGTGCATAGTAACACCCAAGCATGATGCGACCTTTTGAACCTGTATTGGGTCCTTGGGCTTCCTATTGGCCTTCCATTCACTTAGGGTAGAGGCAGGCACCCCACTTCTCTGAGAGAGTACTTTCAGCGTTAATCCCCCACCTTGGAGCAATTTCGATAGTGTCTTTCCAATTCTTATTTTCATATCAATCTCGTCTTCGGTATTTCCAGGCATATATTTGGTCTAGAACCGATAAACGAGATGCAAAAACGATTGAAAAGATATCGGAACGATTTCTCGTTGAGCTATTTTCAATTTTCAAATAACCAAAAATTGTTCCTCTTTCTAAAATCCCCACCATTGAAATCATTGAGCTTTTAAGAATCAACTTCACGAATTGTTCCCCTTCCTTATGAACTCGGAACTATAAATGTCTAAGTCCCCTAAATCCTCTTTAACAACATGGGCATAAATACTGGTCACAGCCAAACTACTATGGCCTGCATTTTCTCTAATCGTGGGCAAATCAACTCCGGCTGCCATCAAGTGGGAAATGTAACTATGTCTGCAAGAGTGACAGGATAAATCCCCACCGAAATTGCATTTTTGGAACCAGTGCTTAACTCTCTTCCGAACACCTCTGGTCGTAAATGGCTTCTTCCTCTCAGATAAAAATAAGAAATCTTCAGGATGAGTTGGCTCTTTCAATATTTCTCTTTTTGTCTTTATAAATTCTTTAAGGACCTTCTGAGTACCTTTAGAAAGAAGAACTGTTCTCTTCTTGCCACCCTTTCCTTTTCGCACCATTAGCGCCTTATTGTGAAAATCAGACACCTTAAGTGCTGTAAGTTCAAAAACTCGTAAGCCTGTCTCCAGCAGAGTCTTTATTATGTAGTAGTCCCTGATGTGCGAAAGCGGCTTTCCCCTCAGAGTGGCCAAGTCCTTAGCATCGGAGAGTGTGGAGTATAGCAACCCCACCTCTTCCTGCGAGAGAAACTGGTTTTTTGATACCGACCAATTCATTAGGCCGCCTTGATATTGAGTGCTTTGTAAACCTTTGGAATTGTGGAGTCCAAGATCGCGTCAGCTTCTTCTTTTCCTGCCAGGCTAATAAAGTGCTCTTTCCAAGCCGGAAATCGCTTTTCCGTGCGCTTTACCTTTAGCGTGAACTTACCATCTATAACTTCCCCACGCTCAACCTTGGCGATTAGGTCGCTTTCTAGGTCAGCTATTGAACTTGAGATCAGCTCTAGCCTCTTCTTCAGATTGGCTTTAGACTCCTTCATTGCCAGGAGTTGTTCAATTCCGTTCTGAGACATCTTTTCGGTAGTTTGAATGGCTTTCATTTTCACCTCTCTATCTATACCTTAAGTATATCGCAGCGCATTATATATATCAAGCAAATTATGCATTATAAATATAATGCTTTATTTTGATGCATAGTTGTGGGACAATTTTTTCTATGAAGATTAAAAGAAGTAAAAGCACAACCACCAGAAGCGTCACTTTGAGAATCGATGAGAATGTGATGAAGAAAATTGATTCGATCGCAGACAAAGAATCCATATCTCGCCAAAAATTGATTGAAACAATTTTAAAAACTGTCGTGAACGATAAAAATTTTGTTTTAACAATCGAAGACTAGGCAAGTTCCATTAGACACTCAATTCCATCTATTCGAGGTCTTACGAATAATGGCCAATCAGGATGATCCCAATCTGCAAAACATATATCTATTTTTTCAAGAAGCTCTCTGTCCGTGCATTTACCCTCAAGACCATAAAAATATACAAAATCTCTTTTCAATCGCTGGCGGAGTTTATTCTTAAAAGAGCGTTCCCACCGCTCACACTCTTCAAAAACAACCTTAGGTAAATTCAATTTATCGAAGGAGAACGGCCCAATTTCTTTATCAAGTATGTCGTGCAGTTCTCCACCATGGGAAACAAATCTACCGATTTCATCTATTAGACCCCTATTTCCTTTGTGTACCTCTAGCAAAGAAAATAGGGTTAAAGCCATTAAAAAATCTGTTGATGGTCTACCTTTGCCAGGCTTCACACACCCCACTTCACCAACGAAATCAAAAACGTCGAGAACAGAAATGGCAACTCTGAATAGACCAATTTTCCAATCTTTAACCGTTTGATTGAGGGTCGCTTTATTACTGTAAGCATTAAAATATTTTAGCGACTCCCCTGGAGACGAACTTTTTGCCATAAGCACCTAATAACTGATGTTCATTTCTTAGGCTATTCGATTGGGTGCTATTGAAATGATTTCAGAAATTAAAACTACCCTATTTTTGAGGAGTTAACTGCTGCTCCAACAAGAGAATGGGGTGCCAGGATATGGAGTTCAAATGGATAGGTACATTACTTTTACCGAGAGACTTTCGGATGAGAATAAAAAAACAATGAAGCTTCTCGAAAAACTTGAGGATAAAATTGGTCTGATCACCAACCTGTACCCTCGACTGTTTGACATACCCTCCAAGTATAAAGTCCCAACAGGGCCAATTCGAAAATTATCTTCCAACGAATTGAAAATAGCATATTACGAAAAAATACCTAACAGAGCATTTGTTCGTGAAATCAAACGAACAAATGCCGAAATCAAAGTTCTTCAATGTATACGCGAACTAGCCAGAACAAAACGGCAGATTCTTCCGTCTATTTGGATCGGCAGTAGAAATATTGATCTTTTTATTCCTAATATCGGTGGGACTGCAAAAAATAACAAAAAAATGAGAGGACTCGCTATTGAGGTGGATGGTGATTCGCACAAATATGAATTAAAAATGAAAAAAGATGAGTGCAAAGGTCAGCAACTAGCGTTCCTTGGCATAGGATTGACTCACATAAATAATTGGGACCTTAATGAAAAGACAGCTAAGTACTTATTTGGGGGAATGAAAAGTATTAGCACCCTCGACTCAAGGGAACGAAAAAGGATGTGGAAGCGTATTTACCTTTTTACTTTGTGTTCTCAACTACCGTACGATGATTTTATAGAAATTTTCAGAGACTAAGATGGAAAACAGGTTAATTGATATTTCTGAAGCTTCAGACCTATTGGGCGTCCCTAAAAGCACAATCTATGACTGGACACATAAAAAAATCATCCCCCACTACAAAATAGGGCAGTCTCTGCGCTTTAACCCTGTAGAAATTCTAGAGCACTTTCGATGTGCTCCCATTTCCCCTACGAATATGCCATCTATAGAACCCTTAAAAGATTCTTTGATAATTGAAAAGGAAATGAAGATGCGCCGGGACCTCCATAACAAAGGAGGCTCTAATGAGCGTAAATAAAGTTGCGTCTGGCAAATATCAGGCGCGAGTCAAATTACCTAACGGAACTGTTAGGAGTAAGTGCTTTTCAAGAAAAGTGGATGCAAAGAAATGGGAACACCTCATTATTAGCAAATTGAATGACCGTGGGGAGTTATTCTTGAGTGAAGATCCCAAAAAGTTACTTTCTGATGCCAGCCAAGAATGGCTCCATAGAAAAGTTTTTGGGAATAAGGCCTCTAAAACAGCCTTGGAATATTCGGGTACTGTTAAAAACTACATCATTCCATTTCTGGGATGTGAGCCTATTGGTCGGCTACATGAAAGTCATGGCGATATGTTTATTAAGTTGCTTCAAGAGGTCCCTTTAGACCCCACGACAATAAATAAACGTTTGTTGATTTTAAAGATGATTCTCAACTTTTGTGTGTCAGAAGGGTGGATCACAAAATCTCCTTTTGAAAAGATTAAAACTCTCAAAGTGGGGGCAAAAGGTTTTGATTTTTTAAATCGGAATGAAATTCAACAGCTTCTCGATGCCAACCGTAAATCAATAAAAACGTATTCCTTATTGGCCATCGCGCTTAATACTGGTATGCGGGCAGGGGAAATTTGTGGTCTATGCTGGGATTCAATAGATTTTGATACTGGTTACATTCATGTAAGACGTTCTGTGGTGAAAGAGGGATTGATTGAGAGAACGAAAACAAGCAAGAACCGTTTCGTTCCTATGAACACCCCACTTAAATCGTTTTTAAGAGAGCTTTATGAAACCCGTGGGGAGAGTAAGTTTGTGGTTAAAAACAAAAATGGTTCCCATATTGACCCAAGCCATATTTCTAACCGTATTTTTAAGAAGGCAAGAGAGAGTGCTAATCTTCGACACTTTAAATTTCATGGTCTAAGGCACACCTATGCTTCGCAGTTTATGATGAGCAACGGAAACATCTATGAACTTCAAAAAATACTTGGTCATACAAAACTTGAAATGACCGAAAAGTATGCACACCTCAGTCCGGCCCATTTAATTAATGCTGCAAATATAGTTCAGTTTAGTGCTTCAGAAATTCGAAAGTTTCCAGATAGTGTCCAGACTAACTTGAGGTTGCTAAAGTGATTTGTGATTTTAATGACTTAGAAAAAATGGCGGAGGAGGGGGGATTCGAACCCCCGGTACGGGTTGACCCCGCACGGCTGTTTAGCAAACAGCTGGTTTCAGCCACTCACCCACTCCTCCGCAAAGTGAACTTTAGCTGAACCCGAGAAACTGCCACTTCATGGGCCTATAATCAATAATTTTCGGGAAAAAGGGCTCGCTCTACCGTTTCGATGACAGTGTGAATCAGCTTTATGTGCACCTCTTGAATGCGATCGCTGGTCTGAGCCGGCACCACAATGGCCAAATCTGCTACATCCTTTAAAGCGCCCCCGGTCTTTCCTAATAGAGCCACCGTTTTCACACCCTTTGCCTTAGCAGTCGCAAAAGCATTGATCACATTTTGGGAATTTCCACTGGTGGAAAGACCGATTAACACATCACCCGACCGGGCCAAGCCCTCGATCTGACGAGAGAAGATATACTCAAAGCCGTAGTCGTTACTAACACAGGTGGTGTGGGCGGCATCCCCCAGGGCGAGGGCTCCCAGCGGGGCGCGGTCGTCCCGATAGCGGCCGGTCATTTCTTCAGCAAAATGCATCGCATCACAGTGTGAGCCGCCGTTACCACAACTGAACACGTTTCCGCCCGCTTTATAGCAATCAATAAGGATTTGGCTGAAGTCCTCACACTTTTCCACATTACCAGGCTCTGAAATAAAGGCCGCTAAAACCTCTTGGGCTTCGGATAGACAGTTTTTCCAAACAGTTGTTGTGCTCATGTCCGCTCTCCTGTGTAGATTCTACTTAAACCCCACCGGATTCAAAGACAAGAGCTTGTTTTAGAAGAGAAAATGCCTTACAACCTCGTTTCGTGCGCTGGTAGCTCAGCTGGATAGAGTACTTGACTACGAATCAAGTGGTCGGGAGTTCGAATCTTCCCCAGCGCGCCACTTTTAAGGGCATTCACGGTGGGTGCCCTTAAAAGTGGTCCCAATCTATGACTCTTAAAGTTTTCACACAATTATTTGCACTTTTCTCGGCTTTAACAGCGACAATCGTTGCTATCTATTGGCTTAAGCAAGGTCACATGGATGCTTTTTGGACAAGCCTCGGTATCTCAAGATCAGATTCTAGGATCAATTGGTGCGAAGAACGGGTCGACACTCTTCATTTTTATGAGACCGGCTCTAAACTATTAGAAAAAGATGGAAAATGGATGTGGGTCGGTAACACCGAGAAAGAGCTCGACTACCTTCGTGTCGAGAAGTGGTTTGCTCGCTACTGCCAAATCCCCGTGGATCCCATCACCGCCCCCACAGAGTCCGGAGCCCAGGCTGTGTTTGAGGCCGCCTTTATCGATGGCGGGCGCTTGTCCCTTTATGAATTTCCTTCAGGCTCTTTTAAAGTTCGCGATCAGGTTTTCAATTCAGAAACCTTGCGTAAGGGGCTGAAAGAACTACTAGCTTTTGGCGAAAAAAATTAGTAAACGTTTAAGTTCTGTTGTTCAGGAGTAGCTCAGTGGTAGAGCAAGCGGCTGTTAACCGCTTGGTCGGGGGTTCGAATCCCTCCTCCTGAGCCATTTAATCCTCGACATATTTTGCTGTTGGCTCTGCGATTCCGCCGGAAAACCAACTCGCTCCAAACTCCTAAACCATTCATTGTAAACTGCTCTTGGCATAGGCTAAGACCACATATTGAATATCGCCATAACTATCGAAAGGTGAGGTTGCTGATGAAGAGTTTTATTGACGGTTTTAAGAAGTTTATCGCCAGGGGAAACCTTATGGACCTCGCTATTGGGGTTATGGTTGGAGGAGCCTTCAATTCCCTAGTTAAGTCTTTTGTTGATGATATCTTGTCCCCTTTTGTTGGGGTCTTTTTGGGTAAGGCCAAGGTGAGCAACTGGAAGATTGAATTAGAATTGCCCTTAGTTTCCGACGGTATACCACCAGATAAAGTGACGCTCTCCTACGGCAAATTCATACAGGCTAGCCTGGACTTCTTGATCTTAGCTTTGGTGATTTACGTCCTCTACCGCGCCGTAAATGCAATACGAATAAAAGCCGAGGATCCCAAAGATCTGTCGGTGCCAACACCAAAAGATTTAGAACTGTTAGCCAACATTGACGATACTCTCAAAACTATTAACGCCTCGTTGAATCGAGTGGATAAATAACAAGAAGGTCAAAGAGCGGCAATTTGTATCAACTAAGCATTACGGTCCGATGCTCTTTGCGAATGCTGGGGCAAGCCGTCGTTGACCTTAATCCAACTGACGCACTCCCCAAAACTCACATGGTTTTCTGGATCTCGGTCCAATGGGTCAATCAGACTGGCTACAGCAATATAAATTTTTGCCGGAGAATGCTTTGTGATCTGAAACAATGGGCTGGCACAGTGAGCGCAACTCATCCAAACGATGCCGGGGCTCGAAGAGTACTGTTTAAGAAAGTCCTCTCCCGCGGTGATTTTCAGCTGCGACTCAGGCACTGATGTCCACGTGACAAAAGGCGCGCCATGGGTGCGGCGACAACTCTCGCAATGGCAGTGCGAACAAAAGTCGGTCGGGGGAATAATTTCAAATAGTATATGGCTGCAGTGGCAGCGACCTCTTATATGTTTTTTCACAATCTGACTCCGATCAAAATGGACTCCTCGTTCTACTATACTTGAGAAAGGTCGAGAGGCAATCGACCCCTCTGTTGAGCTGCTTTCCAGTGCCCTTTTTCCTTCGTTCTAAAAAGGGCATCGCTAGGGCACAGGAATCGGCCCCAATGAACCTTTGCAAATCAGGCCAATGGGAAGTATTTTTAAAGCCATCATGAACTCTATCATCAATGACCTACAACTTCAGTCTCTCGGCGATCTTGTTCCTTTGAATATCCAGTTCGACCGAGAGAGCGTCCTCGCTGAATTGACCCCCATGCAAGATCAATGGGTTATGTATAATTCTTCAAAACCCACCCACAGGCGTACGGGCCTGAGCCTTACGTCGCTAAGTGGTGGGGTTGATGGCCACATCGACCTTGATTCGCTACTTGAGTATAATCAAAGAAACGGAACCCAATACACTGAGATGTCCTTCAAAATACCAACAAAGTATTGGCCAGAACTGCCTTCGATCACGAAGCCCATAGAACCTTATGCCCCTTATCTCGGCCGTAGCCATGTTCTGAGACTCGACGAAGGAGGGTTTTTCCCACCGCACCGTGATCTCGGAGATAGCTTCCGATTGATCGCCTTTTTCAATGGAACTCCCGATGACCTTGGTTTTATCATAGACAATCAAAAAAAGTTTTTCGAAACAGAACGGCTTTATTACGTAAACACTCGAAAAGCGCACAGTCTTTTTAGTTTCAAAAATAAAAATTTTGTATTGGTCCTCAACCTAGACCTGTCTTCAGAGTCCGTGAATTTAGTGCAACAACACCTTCTTGAATCCTAGCCGCACAAACACGGCGTCTCCCGCAGCTCCCTAGAAGGCTTGAGCTCCGAAAAAACCAACTGTCTTATCAATCCTTTGATAGTACTCAGAAACGTCGGCTAATCCCGCGGCAGACTTCAGAGAAGAGACGCGAAATGCGGATAATGGTCTCGGAAGCTTTGATTTCTGTAACTGTCCGTTTTTTCTATGTAACTTCTGAAGGCTTCGAGGAGGTGAGAATTGTCTACCGAGTTCATATGATTGATCATATGTTGCAGGCAATTCTTCATTTTGTCGGGAACGCCTCGGTCAATAAATCCCACAAACTTGTGCTCCACTCTTCGCTTTAAAGGTTCGGGCAGCACTGTTATGGACAAATAGTTCGGATGGGTCAGATGAGTGGGATTGATGGTTGGATTTTCCTGACCACAGTTTTCTATCCACCAAAGAATGGTTTCCGGGAGGTGCCATATATTCAAAATACTTGTGGTGGTTCGTAGAAACGACTTGAAACCACTTTTTTTACCGAGTTCAATGAAGGCTCGGGTTGTTTTTTCAGTATCTGTAAACTGACTGGGCCATCGGATATATTCACTTTCTAGGGGGTCTGCACTATCAAAGCTCAATGCAAATTCCACAAACTTAAACTGACCCCATAGCTCAATCCACTCTGGTTTGGGAAAAATCGTGCAGTTGGTGCTATAATTTAATAGTATTTTGGCGCTATCGTGTTCAGCCACAAGTTTTTTTACCAACCGCCAATGATCTGGGGTTATTAAAGGTTCACCGCCGGTGAATTTCAAGTGAACTAATTCGTCTAAGAAAGGATTTATTGTATTGATGTCCATCTGGGACACCCGCCTTTTATTAAAAGTTTTACCCCACAATGATTTTTCTTCATTGAACCACTTTAAAGAATAGCGGCTATCGCACATTCGACAAGCAAGATTACAGCTGTTGGATATGGCCAGCTCTATCCAACGGATATGTGGACGCTCGACATCAACAAGCTCGTCGATCGGCAACATTTCACTTGTGTTATACCTCTGCCGCAAACTCTTCTTACCAGAGTCTTCCTCCTCGTAGCAGCGACGACAGCCATCGACTCTCTGGCCAGCCAACATTTGTTCGCGAATTTGATTCATCCACGGACCCCAAAAAAGATCGGACAACTCCGCAGACTCAAGACTATGCCCGGGTGGCCTGTGTCGCTCTTCGAAGCGGCAGCAGGGCTTTACCCGCCCCGTTGGGTCTAAAAACTGATGGTTCCACGCCATTGAACAAAATGAGTTGTTTTGCGTCAACTTTTCTAATCTAGAATTTTTCACTACACTCGCCCCATATCACCGGGGTTCTCGTTAAATTGGTCCCAGGCGGGCGTCGTGAGGCGAGAATTTTTCTCGTACTCCGCAAGCTCCATATGTAGGTGATCTGTGGCTTTCTCCACAATGGGGTAACCTAGCTCAAGACATTTCTCTTTCAACCTTAGCCATCGCCGAATTCTCACTGGACGGGTGTTATTGCCGCACACCCAATTACCAGCATCATCCCACTGAATGCCCATTTCTTTTTGTCTATGATAGAGCGGTGATCCTGGGACAATATCGAGGGTCGGCCCCAAGGCCACACTCCGAACCAAGCCTTTCTGATTGATCCAATTGTAGGTCTCCAGAAGTTTTAGCGTTTCTCTAAAATCTTTTTCTGTCTCCGTCGGGTAACCAACAAGCAACAGCCATGCCATCTGAATGTTATACTTTGCACAAGTTTTGAATGTGAATTCTAAGGCCTCGTCGTCAAACATTTTTCTCATGTCGTTGCGGACAGACTCTGAACCACTTTCCACACCGATACTTACAAAAAAACAGCCAGCTTCTTTCATAAGTTTATAAACGTCATCTTTCATGTGTCTCTCGGGACGAGCTATAAACTGACCCTGCCACTTGACCGGCCCCATCTTTCCCGACTCTCTATACTTAATAAGTGTCGAGGATAGATCTTTCAGTTGCCGAACCGACCCGTTGATCAAAGAGTCGGTAAAGAGAAAGCGCTTGCTACCGAACCGACTGTTTTGCTCCATCATCTCTTGCGCGATGTGCTCACCCGATCTGTAGCGGAATTTTGGCCAGAGGCTCTGCACATCACAAAAATCACACTTGCGAACACAGCCACGAGAGCCCGTAATATATATAAAGTTTGTTCCCATTCTTGACTCATCTTTAATCTTCGGCGAACTCCATGTCTGTGGGTACCGATTTAGCTCGAAATCGCTATAGTCGGGGATGGGCAAGGTGTCTAAATCTTCTATTTGTTCGGCGGCCCTGCCGTTAATCCCGGGTGCGTCAAAGTTGCCTCGCAGGACCTCAACAATTGGATTCTCCCCCTCGCCCACTACGTAAGCGTCAACATACCCTTTGTCGTAAAGACTAGGACTCACCCGTTCAGAATAGGCACCACCCGTGACAATTTTAATCGCGGGAATCTGGGCTTTAAGTAGTTGGCAAAATTTGATTGTAATCCACTTGCTGCGCTGACTGAATATTGTAATCCCAACCCACCGAGGATTAATCGCCAATATCTTACCTACCCATTTATCAGCTTCTCTTCGAAGCTCTTCATTCCAAAACACTTCAAATCTTTCTTTGTGGCGGAAAGTGAGGTCTGTATCAAACCAAAGATCGCCAAACTTCTCAGAATCAAGGGCGTGCCAGAGCTCCAAGTTAAAATCGAGACAGCGCGCCGAAAAACCCTTACTTTCCACCTGGGCTTTTAGAAGGGCCGGCGCCGTAATTGGGCTTCGCAGCTCTAACCTTGGTAGGGTCACAAAAACAATGTCAGCGCTTGTCATAAATCACCTCATAGTCTCGCAGTTGTCACATTTTGATTTCGACCATACCCGCTGCTAAATTCGAACTTCCCACCACAGGTTCTCCCACAGGTGTATATTCTCTGAAATTTATCATCTGGCTTTTCCCACGAATTTTCTAAGTAGGACTGGAAAAACTCATGCTCTAAAGCCCCCCAGCCGTGAGTTCGCAAGGAATTGAACTCCGTACCGTACATCTTCACTAGATGCTGAAAGCTTTGATTCTGTTTTGTGTGCTCTCCAAGGTAAAGGGGGGCTCCAAACCAACAGCAGGGCCACAGGCGCATGTTCATATCGACAAAGACTTTACGTCCACGCTTGTATTTACAGTCGATCGTGGTTTCATTGACATACTGATCAAATGATCCGTACTGGCTCTGAACTGCAGCGAAGTCTTTTTGATTATGATTTGTCTTTCGATCCTCTAAGACCCCATTGTTTTTCGAGCTCTGTCTCGTCTTATTCTCGACAGCAAAACGGGCTGTGTACTTAACATTGAACTCTTGAAACCCCATGTCAGAAGCTCGCTTCTTCGCCTCCTCGATCTGATGAAAATTATGTTTAAACTCGATGAAATCCCAACGAGCTTTGCCGCCGTTATCTAAAAAAGCTTTTGCATTTGCCATTATCTTTTTAAAAGACGACCCAACACGATACTCTGAGTTTGTTTTATCAAGACCATCAATCGAAAAGATCACCTTAAGCCTGTCTTTGTGATTTGACGCTAAGTCGGCCCACCAGCTGCACGATCGTATAGAACCGTTCGTTGCAATCACAATAGCTCTCGGCTCCTGAGATGCAGTGTAGGAAAGGGTTTCATCGAAAGTTGGGCTTGCTAATGCATCTCCAAAGTTTCCACAGTGAAAAACCTTTAATTTATTCCTTGGGAAAGGCTCTAGTAGAATTTTATAATCATCTAAGCTCAAATCTAGATTTTTATTCTGGGGAAGACTGGCCCACCCCTTCGTCGTTCGCGCGCACTGGGGGCACTCTAGGTTGCATCGACTTGTATGGTCGAGTTGAATCTCTTGTATTTCTTCCAAGGGTATATACACTCGGAAAATCTATCATGCTTAAAAGTGCTTTTAAACACATTAAAGAAACTAAGGATTCTCCCGCTGAAACTTCCGACGGCGCACCACAGGCTTCCAGGATCAATGACACGTGGTGTCCTCAGCCATGGGTTGGAATGAGCGTAAGAAGTGTCGGCGATCTTCGTTACTGCTGCCATGCCCACCAGTCTCCAGGGCGGGGTATTTTAACCAACGACAAGGGAGAGCCGCTGAGCTTGGAGAACGACTCGATCGCCGCAGGTAAAAACTCCCAATTGTTAAAAGACGTAAGGCAAGCCATGCTCAAGGGGAAAAGACACCCGGGCTGCCAGCGCTGCTACAGAGAAGAGGATGCGGGAATCTACAGTCGTCGGCATGCTGAACAGTTTCTTTGGCCCGAGCAAAATTTTGACCTCTTTAACAAACACACATCTAGTGACGGCACCATTGACGAAGAGATGTTCCCCGTCCGCTACCTTGACCTGAGATTTGGCAACCGTTGTAACCTAAAATGTCGGATGTGCGGCTCCACCGAAAGTGACCGTTGGTACAGCTTACAAAAAAAAGTTTATGGTCACTCCACCTTTAAAGAGGGCGATCGAAAACTTGAGGTCCATAAAGACAATAATGGTCAGTTCTATGTAGAAGGCGACCCTTACACTTGGCATGAGTCTCCCCGTTTTTGGAAAGAATTGGAAAAGTATTTGCCCAAACTGCAAAGAATCTATCTCGCTGGAGGAGAGCCCCTGCTTATAGAAAAACAGTTTGATCTGCTTCGGCACTGTATTGAAAAGGGGTATTCGAAAAACTTAATCCTGGAATACAATACCAACATCACAGTAATAACACCAAAAATTTTAGAAATCTGGAGTCATTTCAGAAGAATTGATATTGGTATGAGTATCGACGGGATCGGTGCTTTCAACGATTACATTCGCTCGGGAAGTCGTTGGCCGCAGATCGCGGAAAACATTAAAAACTTAGACTCAGCCCCGGGGAATTATCGCATTTGGTGGGCAGCCACGATTCAGATTTATAATCTTCTTCACTTACCAGAAATGATGAAGTGGATCGTTCAGCAAAAATTTGAACGGGTGAACCAATCAAAACTTGGTCGAGAGATCATGTCTCCACACCCACTGTCCAACCCCAAACAGCTTTCCATTCAAACTTTCCCTAGACGCAGCAAAGATTTAATTAGAGCTCGATTTGAAAAACAAAAAAAAGAATTTCGAGAGCACGCCTTCGAATGGAACCTATTCTCCGAGCAAAACGAAACTCTGACGGAGCAGGTAATAAAGCGTTTCGATACGATCTTAGACAATTACACCAATGTGATGTTTGCCAAAGACAGCTCCCACTTAAACGAAAAGTTTTGGAAGTACACTCGGCGACTTGACCAAATTCATGGAACAAGCTTTGAAGAGCTATGCCCCGAAACCGCTGAACTTATGAGGGAAATTTAAATTTTAATGGTTGATTGCGGGATCGATGATATTATTTTCTCGAAACCCCCAAGCCCGTTCCTCACACCACCAACATTCTCCACAGGGGATATCAAGGTTGTGCGCCGCAACATCCTCAATGTTAGCGTCACAAGATACCGTCTGACTTGCTAATGAATCCAGGATTCCAAATTTTTTATACAAGTATACAATACCACTCTTATCAATCATGGCATGTGGGCTGGCTGATTCCGCACCATTGTATATAGAAGTTCGATGGTCTCGGAAAGATTCGCGAGTAAAATCCCGTAGAAAATCACATCGGGCCGAAGCCGGAGGATTTCGGGTATTCCCGTTGAATTCAAAACAGAAAGCATTTTCATGGTAGAGCCTTCTCAGCTGTGTCAAAAATGCGTCATCCTTCCTTTTATAGGTCGACTTTTCGAAAGGAATCTCATACTCAAAACTCTCTGCAAAGAACTGATAACCAGTGAGTTCTTTCACGGTTGAAATGATGCGACGAGCACTGTCTAATGCCTTGGCCTTCGTTGGTACTTCTAAACTAAAGGGCAATATCTTTACCGACGAACCATTTTCCTTGAGCAAGTTCGCGGTTAAAAAAAGCAGGAGAGCACTGTCTAGACCACCTGAAACTTGAATGAGCAAGGTTTTCCATGACGATGAGTAAGGAATAATCGTCTTCATTTCACCCTTGGCTTCAATGACGAACTCTTTGTCGACAAATACAGAAGCCAATGAGCCATCTTTCACTTCACGCTGTAACATTAGCTCTCCTCGCGCTAGTCGGGTTTTTCCAAAACAAATTATTTAACAATCACCAACAATATGCAAGAGTGAAGTGTTTTGGAACTTTTAATAGTCCCGGGGAGAACGATTGGAAAACTCGAAGTCTATTCTCATTGTTGGTAATCGTAATTATGGCCTCGCCCATGCGTTGTCGAAAAAGTTTCCCACTGCAACGTTTGTAAGTCGCACCGACTCTGGATCGGACTTGGCGAATTACGACACCCGAGAACAACTAGCACAAGACTCAATCAACTTTGATATCATAGTTCTCTGTAGCTGTCTGTCACAGTTCCGACAAACTCTTCTGCTCGAAAGAATCTATTCTTCTTGGATTTCTAAAAATATCCACGGACAAATAGTTTGCATTGGGAGTACCGCGGACACACCCGTAAAAGGAACCCCTTGGCTATATCCCATCGAAAAAAAGGCTCTAAAAGCCTACTGTAGAAATCTGAGTATGGCGGCCCTCGGCGGTCATGGTAGTTCGCCCTCGGGCATTCGAATCACTTACGTAAGCCCCGGCTACCTTGATACACCCCGAACCGAAACCAAACACCCTAACGTACGAAAAATAAGCGCCGACTATTTGGCCGCTATAATTGAGTGGGTTCTGCAACAACCCGATAATGTCAATATCAACTCTATTAGCCTCGATCCCATCCAGGAGACCCTGTAGTGGCTTATCAAAACTTTACAACCTTAGAAGAACTACATGTAGAAGTAACCAACCGTTGCAATGCCGCCTGCCCGATGTGTTCCCGAAACCAGTTTGGTGGGAAAGACGCCGAAGGTTTAGCAATGAGTGATTGGACGAGCGAAGACGCCGAGAAAGTTTTTGATCCACAGTTTCTGAATCTTAAAAATATTCTTTTTTGTGGAACACACGGGGACCCAGCCGCCCATCCCAATGCATTACCCTTCGTGGAGATCGCCAAAAAACAGACAAACGCCACGATTGAGTTCTACTCTAACGGAAGCGCTCGATCCAAATCTTGGTGGGCTGAGTTGGGGAAACTCCTTGGTGATAAGTCTCAACACCAATACTACAGGAAAACCGACTTGGGCGTTTTTAGTATCGACGGCCTCTCGGACACCAACTCGATTTATAGAAGACGAACTAATTTCGAAAAGATTTTGGAAAATGCTGAGGCCTTTATCTCTACTGGGGGACACGCTCGATGGGATTTTCTAGTTTTCAAACACAACGAACATCAGATAGAAGACGCCGAAAAGTTAGCCAAAAAAGTGGGCTTCAAACATTTTAGAATACGAAAAACCTCGCGTTTTAGTCGCAGCCCGGCCGGCCCCAACAAATACCCGGTCTGGGATAGAGAAGGCAACTTAGAGTACTATTTGGAACCTCCCGAATCGAAGCAGTTTCAAAATCAAATAAAAAATAAAGTTGAAAAACCACTTTACCAGGGCAATGCAACCAGTGATATCAAAGCTACTGAAATTAGATGTCTCAATAGAACTCAGTTTCAAAGAATATACGTGAACGCCCGAGCGGAGGTGCACCCTTGTTGTTTTTTAAGCAGCGACATGTATCTACCACTCAGTCCTATCGCAAAAAATACGATACAATGGATAGAAAACCGGTACAAAAAAGACTTTAATTCTTTAAGAACTCAAAACTGGGAAGATCTTCTCCAGCACCCGTTTTTTGCATCGGACCTTGAGCAAAGTTGGCACAACTCAGATGAAAAACTCTACCGTTGTCTAAGAACTTGCAGTACTGTTTCGAACCCAATTATATCTCAAACTCAAGATCGGCCTGCTCTGCAAGGTGAAACTAATAAGTCTCCAAGCAATGGAAAAAAGTCCGTCTAGACCTGATGTTTGTACGGCTACCCAGCCGCTGTATCAAGCCCGTGCGCAAGTGCCATTGTCTTCAAATCAGGTTTTATGGGCCCCAAGGCGCTTTGCGATGACTTTAGGGAAAAACGACAGGTCATAGAAATTGAGATAGACAACCACTTGTGAGAAAAAGTTTAGGTGCCCCCCAAGAATTAGCCATACCCCCACATGCAAGCTTGACCATAAAACGGGAAAGACTTTTGAAAATTTCTTACTCAGAGCGAGTGGTGAAAGACATTCGACAACAAAAACGCTATAGAAAGCAAGCGCAACGGAAACCCAGAGGTCTTGATTCAGGATAAATTTTCCAAAAACCGTCATGCCTGGATTTTTATAAATGAGAAGATAAAATTTGTCCGAAAAAACCCATTCAAGGCCCTCGAAATACAACTTTTGAACACCAAGGGTAAACATAGTCAATACAGTAGTGATATTGATCAGAGCCACAGGCCACCGATACCTCCAACTCTCGGAGACTGGCTTTTTGGGCCTGAAAAGAGAGTCGATTGAAAAGACATCTCCCCATCGGCTGAAACAAAAAACAAAGAGCATATAGAGCAGTAGATGGGAGTCGTGATCAATCTTTCCAAAATTGTTTCGATACCCTAGTACGAATAGCGATGTCAAAAAAACCAATATCGTTGAAAAACGCGTAAGAAAGCCAAACAAAAGAAAAAGTAAAGAGACTAGCCAGACGACCTGAATGCTTCTCAGAAATTCAAGATCGATAAGTGTTGGAAGAATTTTAAACAGTCCAACAGCATCGTAATTACCAGCAGAGTAGGCGATCTCGAGACCGTCAAAGTACCTTTCGCAAAAAACTAACAAAAAAAGGGCCGTTATAATGCGAATACAGGAAAGGTGGTAAGCCGACGCTTTTTTGAAAAAAAACTGGTCAACCTGATCAAAAATCTTTTTCATAGAGTGTCGCTAGGATTTCAGGTTGATTAATATTAGTTTTCGAAAGAGTTTCCCATGCGAGAAAATAGATTGAAAACTTTTGGGGAATTTGGGGATCTTTTAGAGATCGCTTCAGGAGGATCTCGATCTCCGAGCGGCGGGAAGCAGCGCACTCTTCAGCAATCTTGAGATACAGATCAAGCTTGTCGGGCCGATCTTTACGAGTGTTCCCCAAGCAAACAATGTCCCATAATTCCCGACGAAACTTCCACGGGTTCTTAAAGAGGCCGTGGGCCGGTCTGACGTTGTCGATTTTGACTACAAGGTTAATGAAATTTTTAAAATCCGGGTGTCGACGATACATTCCCCACCGGGTCAGGGGATAGTCCTCACGCTGTGTTAGAATCTCAAATAGTTGGGCGCCTAAAAACAACGTAAAAAAGACTAATAACACGCGCTTATTAAGAGACGGCAATGGGTCGTTCAGGTTTGGGCGTGCCACACGAACCTATCGCTGTGTTCTGAGTATCTCAATTTTGCACCTACCATTATTTCTCGCAAATCTACGAACTCTCGGTTATATTTCTATTGTTCCACAGGAGTGATCACTTTGTCTAATGTTAGCCCTTCAGATACCTATTGCTCCCTCCTTTGGAAACACATCTGCGTTAGACCGGGACAGAAAATAGCGCCCTGTTGTCGTTTTCGCCAAGAGATCTCGCCGCCAGCAAAAGCGGGTCCTGATGGCGAGTTGGACTTCAATGCGCCTGGCCTTATCGAGATCCGAAAAAAAATGCTCGCTGGTGAGCCCGTCAGTGGTTGCGAGAGCTGCTACAGCGAAGAACAATCTGGAAACTCTAGCCTACGACTCTCCTCAAATCAAAAGATGGCATCACCCATTCCCCGGTCGCCCGAAGCGAGTATTAAACATGTGGAGTATGTTGAACTTTTTATCGGATCCACATGTAACCTTCGCTGCGTGACTTGCTCGCCGACACTGAGCACCCAAATTTTTAAAGACTATGAGACACTCGGCTGGGATCTTCCCACGAACAAAGTCACCCCCCCTTCCAACTTACAATTCCTGGAAGAGGCCGATTCCGTAAAGCAAATCAAATTTGTCGGCGGAGAACCCTTGATCGGCAAACGGCACACCCAGGCTGTTGATATTCTTCTAAAGAAGGACCTCCGAGAGTGTGACTTGATATACTACACCAACGCGACGGTGTGGCCGTCTGAATCAACTCAAAAGCTTTGGAAGCAAGCCCGATCCGTCTACTTAAATTTAAGTATCGACTCCGTTGGGGTTGAAAATGACTACATCCGAATGAACTCAGACTGGACGCAGGTAAACAACATCGTGCAGGATTATGCTCGTCTCTCGCAACGGTCCAAAAATCTGACATTGCAGATCAGCACAACCGTTTCATCGCTCAACCTATTATCGCTCCAAAAAATTGATCAATACAGCCTCCGCCTAAAAGAACATTACCCAGGTGCCAAGATTAATCCACCCTATTTTTGCTACTTAACGGCCCCTAGCTTTCTAGCCCCCCATGCAGGCCCGTCTCCATACATTCAAAAGGCACTGAACCAGTCAAATCAAGGCTTTTCAAAGGAACATTTCAAAATACTTAAGCAACTTGAGAACAATTTTGAGAATCGGGTCGGCGACGAATCAGATGACCTATTGAAGTATTTGGCCAAGCTCGAAACGATCCGCGGAAACTCGGTGGCAGAAGTGTTTCCCACTCTTTATAACGACTGTCGCTGAATGATTTTTTTTAGAATCGGCCCAACCCCTACGGGCACGATTTCACCATCAGAGGGGTGCGGGCCAAAAGCGATGTGTATGGCATTTGTCTGCCTTAGATTTAATTGCTCACAAATCATTTGATAAGTAGAAAAGTATTTGTTCTGAAGAAAGTCAGGAGAATATTTGCTCATCAACTTACGACCAATCTGCAGAGAATAAACGGAATTCATTTTGAAATCATTAGCAATTGTAATTGGTCCGGGCGCCCGCTCGCGAGCAAATCGAATGCCCATCCTGTGATGTCCCGAACTTAGGCCTTTTGACAAGCTAAAGCCCGCGCTCTTTATACAAGCTTGTCCGTAATCAAAGTGGAAGTTGCGCACGCAACCAAACCATGCACTATCAATGTGAACATCTATTCCCAATGAATTACAATAGTCTAAAATTTCGCCCATCCGCGGATGTATGGCTCCATAGTAGCAAAAGGGGGCCGAAATCACGAGTTGATCTTGTGCTTTCAATTCCTTAAGGTCGTCAATTTTCTTTCCTAGACCGAGGCGCCAATGGTAGCTGTACTCTTTGTCGAAATACCGAATCCGACCTGGGTACCTCATGTAGAGGTCATCAATGTAACTGGTCACTCCCACACAAAAATCCTTAAAAGGGAATGTTTCGAGACCGTCGATTCTGTTGAGTTTAGACTGAAGAATCCATTGGTAAAACTGATCCAAGTAAATTTCTTGAAATTCGTGAGGGTCGGCTCCCGACTGGCCGCTGACATCTTGATGATACCGAAAGACCTCACTATCAAAGATCGGAGGCTGTCTTTTGTAGATCAATGCCTCATTCAAGTCATCTGGAGTAATAACGCCCCTCCCACATCTTAGCTAAACTAACAAAGAGGAATGACCAGTCAAATAGATGTTGTCGAATCTTCTGTGTATCGATAGTGTTTTAATATGACATCCGCCAACTCCACCCCCTACTGTCGCGCACCGTGGGGTGCCCTCGCGATCCATCCCGATGGAATTGTTATGCCTTGCGTTGCGACCCATCCTGATGACCACGGGATTCTCGGGAATATTAGGAAACAGCCGTTCGAAGAGATCTGGACCGGGCAAAAAGCAAAAAATTTTAGGCACGCCCATCTACACAATGAAAGTCAGTTTTCCCCATGCCACTGGTGCCACCGGTCAGAAAATGAAGGACGCACGAACCGACGGGACGAATTCGAAACTCGAACCGGCCACCTCTTTGATCAATGGGTGCGCCCGAAGGAGGAGTTAGAAGATCCGCAGAATATCAACAGCCTCGATATTGCTTTCTCCAATGTCTGCAACCTCGCCTGCACCATGTGCTCAAGTAAATACAGCACGCCATGGTTTGAATTAGAAACCAAACTAAAAAGCCAGGGTTTTCATCGTAAAAGTTATAAGAACGTAAATGTCCCGTTTGAAGACTACCGGAAAAACATCTCAGGTATCTTCCCGTATTTGAATAATCTAAGGTATTTGTTCTTGAAGGGGGGAGAACCCTTGTTAAGCCGTGAATGTTTATGGTTTTTAGATGAGTTGGTGCAAAGGGGACTCGCCGGGCAGATTCGACTGATGCTAATCACTAACGGTACAATATTAAATAAAAAAATTCTATCGCTGTTTGAGCGCTTCAAGGTCGTTGAAGTCGTGGTTAGTCTAGATGCCGAAGGCGATCTTTTTCAATACATCCGCGGTGGAGACAAGGCCGAGTTTTCAACAGTGGTCGAAAATATACAAAAATTTAGAGAAATCGGAGAGAACGTGCGAGTCGTGATCTCTCCAACCTTGCAAGCCTACAATGCTCTTCGCTTTTATGACCTCATCAAATTTTCTCATAGTATATGTAATGAGCTGGTCTTCAAAAACTGGGTCATTGAACCTGTGTATCAGAGCGTCGTTAGCCTCCCAGAAGAGGTCTTTCCCGAGGTACTCAGCAATCTCGAGAAATCCATCGATTTTTTAAATGACGTCGAACCGAAAAACAAGAGCATACTTTATTTGGAACAAATGAAGGCCTATATCGCCAAAGAAGTCCGGTGGCGTCCAGAACACATGGGCTATAAAAGTAATTCCGAGCAATTTTTACGTTATACCAAGATAATAGACTCGTACCGAGGAACCAAATTGGCTCACCTTGAACCCAAGTTGGCAAAATACCTAATCTAGAACTTGAAACACTACGATCTTTAATAGCGGTCAGGTTGCTAATTGCGGCAACTTGTTACCTCGAACAGACTCCAGCGCGCCAAGATAGTTTTTTAACTCGTTTCTTTTTTCGAGAAAAGGCTGATTCTTAACCCATTGGATTATTTTACCCTGCTTAGCTGAAGAGGTGTTCAGCTGAGCGAGGACGCTCTCTCGCTCTTTGCAACTCAAATTAGCTAACGATAAAAAATCCGGATCCATCAGAGGATTGAAGATTAAGTCTCTCAGTGGACTCAATGGATACTCTTGCTTCTTCTCAAGGAACCAATCTTCCAATGAATTCAGTTCCCGCACGTTGAGTACAGATACGGTGACCGCGACGTCAACAGTTACGTTGTCTAGGGTTTGGCATATTTCCAGAAGTTCATTGCAGGTTTGGTTTACCTGCCTCCACTTTGAAGGGTACCTCATATAGTCATTGGTCTCCCCCACAGCATCTATACTAAGATAAAGTCGGATCGCTTTAAAGGTCTTCCAGAGCTTAAACTCGTCGCTACTTGGAATGACCGTACAATTTGTGAAGTATTCTAAGGTCAAATCATTCGGCGATTGGGCGCTTAACGTCTTTAAAAGTAATTTATGGTCTTTCATCAAAAAGGGCTCGCCACCGACGAGCTTTATGTGATTTAAGTTTCTAAACTGACTGACGAAATGAATCACTCCTTCGGCAGGTCGACGCGCCTCGAGAGACCAATTCAGTTTATGATAATCTTCTCTCCACCGTGAACTCAACTGAGGGCGACAGGAGACGCATTTCAAATTGCAGGTATCACCGACAAAAAGTTCTACTGATTTCACATCTTCTGGGAGTACTGAGAAAGATTCGCGAAGCTTCGGAGACCAGCCATCATTCACGTGCTGTCGCAAACTATTTGTGCCTTGCGCTTCTTGGCTGTAACATTTTTTACAGCCGATATTTTTTTTACCTGCAATAGCATTTGCTCGACATTCTTGGAGAGTCGGGTGATTCAGAACCTTATCGATTTCTGGGGCCAGAGGAATCTCTTTGTAAGAGCTCATATCGAACCGGCAGCATGGCTTCATGTTAAAATCGGGACGAACACACAGATGCTCCCAGAAGTATCGACAATCTGTTTCGGTCAAGACCGACCTGTCTCGATCAGTCATAGATATGAGGGTCTCTATTTCGAAGTTCTCGCATCTTTTTTTTCACAGCATACCGGGCTCTTACGCGTGCTAACCAATATCTAGGTTGCTCGAAGATAGATTTCAAAAAACTCTTATTTTGTTGTCCGCTGGCCACCGACACTTGCCCTTTGTTTGGGTTCACTCAAGACTCCTCATTAAGCCCTTTTGGGGCAAGACTTTGTCAACCAAGGCTTGCAGCTTTGAGAGAACCAGGTCATGACTGGCTTTATTAAGGTGATTCGCCCGCACCGTTTCAGCCTCAACGTTCTTGCGCCATTCTTTTTTACTTGAGAATTCACTTTTTGAAATTTGACCCAATGACCAATCCGGATAAAACAATTTTTTCGATTCTCGAAAAACAAGATCTTTGTGAGGATAGTGCCTTCTATCGTCTGCACCGTCTAACAATACCACGAGAGAGTGCAAGTGACTGCAGCCCTTTAAGACCAAAGCCTTCTCTAGCCGAGCCCGGCCATTCACCGATTCTGGTGTATGCAGCAAGAGGTACTCAATCAAGCTTTTGTTTCCATCACGCCAAGTGTTGGGCTTGTCAGAACCAATATTGCCGTCCCGGGGGTGTTCCATGTCTTGGAACCAAAGTCGCTCGGGCAAGGTCAACACAAAAATCACCCCGTCATGAGGCTGACGGTCCGTCACCAAATATTGAAAATACTGATCGATGCTCCAACTCAGGTTGGTTCCTGAAAGGGCATAATTTTTGTACTCCATTCCGTTCTGTTGAGCCAACCGGTAGTGCCAAGTCGTTTCCAAAGCCGGGAAGCCCGGACTCGGTTCACAAGAGTAGCTATCACCAAAAACGACGAGTCTTTTCATACATCTTTCTTACCGTCAGTGAAAAAATTAGACAACCCAAATGAGCCCTTAGCCTATATTACCAACCCCCAATTATAAAAATTAAGTTGCCTGTTAGACATTTTCTTTCCACAATAAAGCATGCGTAAATATTTAATATTATTTTTCTTTTTGTTTTCTCAACCAGCAGTCCCCAATGTCGGAGGCTCAGACCTTCAGAACTTCAATCCGAACACCAGTGGTTTGGGATTCGTAACGGTTCGACCCTCAGAAACGTTAGAGCCTTTGATGCTCAACGTCGGTGGTTTTCTAACTTACACGACGAACTCTTTGTCCTATTCAACGGTTTCAGGCGCTCCTAACAACCAGAAGTTCTCCGAACCCACCGATAGGCTTCTCTACTCTAATTTTCAATTTGGCCTTGGTCTAATTAAAGGCTGGGAAGTGGGCCTTGCCGCTGGCTTTATCAATGCACAAGATATTGACCAATCCAACTTTCTTTTTAGCTACGGCGACACAGGGGTCAACGATGTCATGTTGAACACCAAAGTTCGCATCATCAATACACAAGCGTGGGGGGTAGCAATCATTGCTGGTGCTGACTTTGACCAAATAAAGAACAATCCTTTTGCAGGTGATGACGCCGGCCCAAGTTTTAATTTTGAAGCCGTTGTCGACCTCTGGTTGTCAGAAAAGATTTTATGGGCCGTCAATTTGGGCTATCGCTTGCGAATGGCTGGACAAGCCATCCCAAACACGGGGGTAACACCTATGCCTGATCAAGTCATTTACTCATCGGCTGTGGCCTACCATCTGGACGATCAAGGCTCTGCAGTGATCGCTGAACTCTATGGTAGCTACCCCATGGACATCTTTACTTTACCAACGGATCGACAGATCAGTAATTTAGAATTACTCCTAGGTTATCGCTGGAGAGCCCATAAAAACTTCGACCTCACTGGCGGTCTAGGAACCGAAGCCTATCATGGGCTGGGGTCGCCTGACGTTCGCGCTTTTTTGGGAGTCAACTTTCGCCACGGTTTTTTACAAAACTCGTCTGCGAGAGTCAGACAAACGCCTGAAATTGTAGAACACCCCGGCTTGGTAGAGGCCTCGGATGCTGACGGCGACGGCGTCCCCGATCCGATCGATCAATGCCCAGACACATGGGCCCAGAACTATGTCGACGAGAAAGGCTGTTCGACAAGAAAGACTCCGTCCGCTCTGGACAGCCAAGATCGCGATGGCGATGGTGTGTCTGACAGTATGGACCGCTGCTTACAGACACCACCCGGTGCCCGAGTGAATGGTTTTGGCTGTGAAATCAAACAATACCAAAGCCCGTGAACTACTTATAACCAATTACCATGAAGCGGGTGTAGTTCTCAAGAGGTAGGGCGCCCGAGAACAAACGCTCTCCCATGGGCGTTTGCTCTCTGAAATCTGCAAGAGAATTCACACAGTTGACATGCTGATCACAATCAAAGAAGTCGTTGCTTTGTAACACTACCAACTGCCCCTCGGGGATTTTTGCATACCATTCATCAAAAGCTTCGATATGCTCGCAAGAGGTATTGATTAACAGGTCTACACAATCCATTATTTGTGCTGAGTCGTGTTGGGACTGGAGAAGCCGCAGCTGCTTGTAGTTTAAATTGAATATATCTTCAGTCACCGCGTTAAAGCGCCCCATATCGGTCTCTAGTTTGTTTAGCCTCAAGGCAATTGATTGACAGGATTCATCAAAATCAACACTTATGATCTCCTGAAAACCAGCCTTAAACAAAAGATGTGGCAACAGCCCCACCCAACCACACAAAACTAAAGCATTTTTTAGACCAGAGTTATTTAACTTTGAAAGTTCCGAGACTAACCACAACTTGCTCTTCACTTGCCCTTTCGAAAAAGCATCCACGAGGAGATTCTTCTGCTCGCCCAATAGAACAACCTTGATATCGTTAAAAATCCGGAGCGTAAGATGCTGATACAAAAAAGCAAAAAACGGCGCTTCACTGCCAATGGTCACAAAATGTTCGTAGGACTTCTTTAAAAGCCGTAGTTGGTCGTCTTGATAGAGATCGTGGCAAAATTCTAATATTTTCTTAATCTGTATAAAAGGGTTTTTCTCGAGAAGAACACTCACCAGCTCGGTACAAAAGCCAAAGCCTTCGTCTTCTGACTTTTTCATTAAAAAATTAATCAGTAATTTTTCAAACTTTTCGTCGTCAATCACCGTTGAATCTAACTGACCCAAAAGTAACTGTAAATTTTTAAAACTTGGATCGTAAGTCAGGTAGTCCATTACCTTTAATGTTGCCTGAAGAAGGTCTGGGCCAGTTTTTGTAAAAACCATCTTCTCTAAAAAGGGGGTGATGGGGTAGTCTTTCGTAACCTTGAGGAGATTAAAAAAGTCTTCAACACATTTATCCCGTTGAATCGTTTCCGCCGACAAGCTTTCCATCGTAAAACGAACTTTCGATATAACATCATGTTCGGGGTGAACTGTTTCAAGGCCTAGTAGAATACAACTGGCACGTTGATACGGGCTAAGCTTGTGCATGCTCATTGAAAAAAACCTGTAGCTGATCAAAGTTATTTATATCAAGATCTCGGGATGAGGTTTGCGACGCCAGGTCGCGTCCTTGTCGTGCCCCCAACAAAACCCACGCGGCATTCGTCACCTCATTGGATGATTCGCACCACTGGACCAACCGGTCGAGTGTTTGCTGAGTATTTTGACGGTCGATACACTGAGAACTCAGTTTATAGGCTTCGCGAAAGGCCCCTCTCCACGCTTCTTCTGAAGTGTGAAAGAAATGGGTGGATGAAGCCACTTCATCAATAATCACATAATCTTGCGTTATGCGAGTGGCGAAATCAGTATATTGCTTATCCTGTCCCGGCTGCAGCAAGCTTTTATTATAAATTTTTATGGCTCCATAGCCATAGACCAGGTCGTTCACCGGATTGTAGCATCGATAGACATACAGAGCTTCTTCTCTTAAACCAACTGCCGGTCTCTCAAAACGAAAGTCTTTGTTAATACGATTGTCTCCATCGACGACAAAAAAGAATGTTGTTTCCGCCTTTTCAGCAGCTCTCATATGGGCTTCTCGAATTCCTTTAACTCCATGCACACGCTTAGCTCTTGGAAAGCGGCGCTTCAGCTCTAGCCAATTCTTGTCAGCATTGGACTCTGAATAAGAAATAAAGATAATATCGAGGGGTCCCTCCCCCTGGCCTGAATCGCTGTGCATTATTTGGTTTTATATCCTAGATCATAATTTATGCAAGATGCTAGTGTCTCCCAATGGACAAGAAAACCTTCGACACCACCACAATTAGCCCCACCTTTTGCATCTTACCCTGGATCCACATGTCAACGCGCCCCAATGGTCATATGCGTGTCTGCTGCACCGCCAATGCGTCTTCAGCAGGGGCCACCAACGATAAAAAGTGGGGCGGAGAAGTTGGTATCGTCAAAAATGATGATGGGAAGCCGGCCAATCTCAATCACACCGACCTCCTAAGCGGCTGGAACAACTTGTATATGCGCTCTGTGAGGCAGGCTATGCTGAACGGAAAGGTCCCTCCTTCTTGCTCGAAATGCTTTAAAGAGGAGGCCGCTGGCCACCGCTCCAAAAGAAATTGGGAAACCGAGTACTGGAACCGACGGGTCGATACAAAAGCGCTGGTCAGTGACACCCAAGTCGATGGTTCTGTCCCCCCTAAAATGTATTACGTGGATTTGCGCCTTGGGACCAAGTGCAATTTAAAGTGTGTTATGTGCTCGCCCCACGATAGCTCCATGTGGGTCTCAGACTGGAACAAGCTCTATCCCCAGTTAAAAAATGCGTCTTTAAAAGAAGTCATGATGTGGAACAACAAGGGCAAAGTGGATGGTGCTTCCTACGATTGGCACCGCGATAATCCTGAATTTTGGAAACAACTTTACGACCAAATTCCTCACATGCGGCAGCTCTACTTCGCCGGTGGGGAGAGTACCATCATCAAAGAACATTACGACCTGTTAGAAGAGTGTATAGAACGCGGCTATGCAAAGAAAATCGAGCTCCGTTACAATAGTAACGGCATTGAAATGCCTGACCGACTTTTTACTTTGTGGGAAAAGTTCAAGCGTGTTCGGTTTCACTTTAGCATCGATAGCTTTGCCGATATGAATGATTATATACGCTTTCCATCGAAGTGGCCTCAAATCGAAGCCCAGTTAAGCCGACTTGACGAAACTCCAGACCACGTTGAAATCACCATCGCCTGCGCCGTTCAGATGTTGAATATGTACTATATCCCTGACTTCATCAAATGGAAGCTTGAGCAAAATTATAAAAAAATTAACCCCTGGCCCCTGGGTGCAGGATTAATGAACTTTCACTTCGTCTATCATCCGGCTCATCTGAACATCAAAGTATTTCCGCGGTGGATGAAACAGCGGATCCGCAAAAAATTTGAAGACTTCTCCCTTTGGCTACAAGCCAATCATCGCAACGATACCGACTTTATAAACAGCGGCTATGGTATTAAACGACTGATGGGTATGGTTAGCTTTATGGAGTCTGAAGACTGGTCTCAAAGAATGCCCGAGTTTATTGAGTACATTCAAAAAATGGATGATATTCGCGGCACATCTTTTGTTAAGACCTTTCCTGAAATGGCCCCACTTGTCGTACGCCCGAACAACGACCCTCAACTCTCGCTTTAAGCGGGGGGCGAAGATTCGCTAAACTGTGCCCGGAACGGGTCAAACTCAGATCCGCAGGTTTTGGCGCAACACTTCGGCCGGCCTTTTTTAATACTTTTCGCTTTCCAGCTCTTTAAAAGAACGTCTTGAAAAAACTCACCATTCACTACTTTCTCTAAACCATGCTGAAGAGCACTCATATCCGAAGGACCATTCTCTAGTTTTTCTAGGAGCTTCCACATGTAAGATTTCTGGTTTGGGAAATACCAAGGGTAAAGCTGATTCGCGGTCCAACAACATGGAAAGGCATCGCCGGTTGCAGTGATGTAGAGGCTCTTCTCTTTAGCCACCTTACAATTAATCGGCGTTTTATCTAGATAACTTTCTAGACTTCCATATTTGTCTATCAATGCCTGTTCTTTCGCGACTGCGGAATTATGGTACTTTTTACTCAGAGGCATCTCGATGTAGTAGTCGAGATCTCCTTCCCTGTTGTAAACTTCTTGCTTGCCCTTCGATTCCATCCTTGAATTACTAAAAAAACGCCCCGTCTTCTTGATATTAAAACTCTTAAAGCCCAACTCCACCGCAAGTTGCTCGGCCTCGTGAATTTGATGCTCGTTGTGTCTAAAAACGATGTAGTCCCACACCGCTTCACCACCGGCTCCTCGGTAAGCCTCAATATTTTTCATGATTGTAGGGAAGTGGGTACCTTTGCGATAGATATGGTTTGTATCGGCAAGTCCATCAACACTAAAGTGAACCAGGTCAATAACCCCAGCAAGCTCTTGCCACCAAGCCTCATTCTTAGCAGAACCGTTGGTAAACATATCTAGTCGTATCTCAGGATTGACATCTCTGAAGTAACGAAACACTTTTAACGTGTCTTGCGCCACTATAGGGTCGCCGTAATTACCGCACATGTACATACGGTCTAATTGCTTTATAAAAGGTATTGGAAATATTTTCTTGATTTCGACCATACCCAATTCGACGAGGGGCAGGTTTGGATTGTTCTGACCCCCACAAACGGTTCTCAAGCACATCGGGCAACGAGCATTACACTTCGATGTAATTTCTAAATGGATCGTCTTGACTTCATTGAATCTGTACATCGGTTCTCGAAAGTTTTGTCGCCAGGCCACAGCGGCAGGGGCGCCCCCGGTTTTCTTTTAGGAATTTTACTATCAGCGCTACTCACACAGCTTTCAGTTTGGCAGGCCCTGGGGCTTTTAAACAGGTCAAAGCCGGCTTCGATAGTGCCCAAAGGGGCGTCGCTACAGCTATAGCTTCTCTTTACCGACCCATCAGGCTCTCGGATAATAATACTCCGATAACCCGAGCTACACTCCCAGCCCTTAAAATTATTAAACTCAAAAGCGTTGAATCGCTCGGCTTGATCCAAATACCAAGCTTTACCATTCTCATCATTCAATTCGACCTGAAAATGGGGCGGAATCGGCTCGTTGACATCCGGATCTCGCGGAAGCTTTCCAAACCCTGGGCTCGGGCGTGAACTCTGTTTACCCACGCCTTTCATACGTGCCATGGTGTAGTTTCGTTGGGGCATTCCATTTTTTAATTTTTTCAACATATCCTCGGTGTAGCCATCTACAATTTTCGTCGCGGTTGGGTTGCTCTGAGGCTTGAGGGTGACGTTTATACCTCTTTCGTGAAAATACAGCATGTCGTCCCAAATCGCCTCGAACCTTTCAGGAACCATTACAGAGTTGATTGTTACATGCACGTCGTTTTCCTGTAAGAAGACCAGCTTATCGGCAAAACGCTCTTTGACCGCAAATTCCTTGTGGTAGCTTGCTGTAATACTAACTCGGTGTAGATTTTTGGTGGCTTCAACATACCGCTTGAGCCATCCCAGACCTAAACTCACATTACTAGTCATGTGAACCGACTGAAAATTGCAATTTTCAGCATCGTTGGCATAATGTTTCAAAATATCGAGGTATCCTGGATGGAGGGTTGGTTCGCCACCGCTAAAGGAAAAGTGAAAAGAATTAAAACCTCTTTCTCGCGCTTGCCGCTTGATTTCACCGAGTGTTTTTAACACTAGCTCCGTTGAACGGTGATCTTTGACATCGGAACGCGCGTAGGGCCAGCAGTAAGAACATTTATAATTACAAAAGCGTCCCAAAAGCCAACTGACACAAAACAAGTCGCGATACAATAATGTCCGCTGTCCAACTCTCTCGATTGAATCGAGTGGAATCTTTGTAAAATCGTAATCCGACCAAATGCTCATACGAAAGGGAAACTAGGCCAAACGAAGGCAACAATATAGGCCTTTTTGTGGCGCACAGCGCCATGAGCGAGCATCGCCATTGTACCCTTGATAAACTTTCAGATCAGTCGACAAGGCATTGTTAGTCTATCGGTTACACCCGAGGGCTCCTAAGGTAAAAACTGTGAACTGTCCTGGCCCCTAAGTGCGTCGAGCTTCATTGAAAACTGCTTCAATTGCGGTCCAAATTGTTCATGGTAGCTAGAGCTGTTCATATAGGACTCGACACTGTCTAAAATCGATAGACCACTGTCTCGGTGCGCTGGTTCGAAGTTCTCTATAAAGTATGTACGATACTTTTTAAAATTTTCAGAAACTATCGATTTTTGGTGGTCTGACAAGACTTTCACATTTAAATGCTCAGGCTTGTGGGCCACATGATGAGTCACTGTCGGCCGACGCCGGCTGCTATTGATTCTAGAGAAGCCGCTGTCCTCCACTTTCCAACGGATGAACTCAGGGAGGTGCATAACATTGTAGACCGTGACCGTGTATGCCAACCAAGAGTGGATAGGCTTTTCTTGCCTATCTAACTTTTTAAGATTCTCGTAAACGGAAGCCCAACGGCCAGGATATCTCTGAAACTCAAACGTCTCTCCGTAACCATCGATACTTGCACCGATCCGCACTTCTCGAAATTGTTTCCACAAGGACAATAAGTTGTCGGGCAGCAATGTTAAGTTGGTGTTGTACTCAAGTAAAATTCTTGAGCTCATCCCTGATTCGATGCATCGTTCTAAAAACTTATAATGCTCTTTGATCAAAAGGGGCTCTCCACCCGCCATATATATATGTTTTAACCCGTTTTCGTGTTTACTCAGGCTTGTCCAAAATTTTTCACTCTTATACCAAGCGTAGCTTTTATTTCTATCCAACCAACGCTCGCCCTTTTGCTCAAGGACGACCGAACCGTGACTGTCTCGATAGTGGTTCTCTCCAGTTAGCGCTACGTGATCTGCATACCAACTATCAGAGTCGCTGGGACCACACATTCTGCAGGCCAAGTTGCAACGATTTCCAAAACGAAGATCATAATACTGAATCGGAAAGTCCTCGTCTGCAATAGAGCCATCGAATTTGGTCAACGGCACGACATCTTCAAGATGTAATGGCCACTGCTCTTGTTCATAAGAGCGTCGACTGTTTAGCCCAGAGGCTTCCTCCTGTTGACACCGCACACATTCTTGCGACCAGCAACCATTCATCATGTTTCTTCGGACTTCTTTCATTAGCTGAGCGTTGCGAGCCTCACTCAAACGCCCATGCCTCGCATTGTAAGCTCGGCCAGCTTCGTCTCGGACGATCCCGCGATTCGGGGAAACATTCGCTTGGCAACATATCCGAATATCTCCGTTATTACGTGCCGCTTGAAAAATCCAAGGAATCGGACAGAATGTCGTATTCTTCGTTTCTGACATGCCTATACCTAGCACTGAACATCTTCACATGACAAGATCTCCACACCACTCTTTCTCGTGTTGCTTCTCATAATCTGTAGCTGGTCTGCTGGAAAGAGCATCGTCAGATCCTCAAGAAGGGTGCACGAATAACCAAGGGACTGCATCGCTCGGAGGCCTGCTGGCATTTTTAATACACAGCGCCCATAATGAAATCCTGAGAAAAAGAGCGGCTCGGAAACAGAAACGAGTTCTTGCAACTCCGACGCTGTATAGACACGGCGAAGATGTTGAAGCCCCGGATGAATATCACGGTCTCCCCAGGTCGTTACGATACCCTGACGAAAGTACCTCAGAGAAGGTTCGATTTTTTTCGAAACGAATTCCTGGCACTCTCGCTCGTGGGATGGGAATCGTTCGAAATCTTCCTGTTCTAATTTCCAGTAAGGATCTACAACAATGAGGGCACTCGTTCGAAAAAGAGCTTCGTGCTTCTGTCCAACTAGCACTGCTCACCCTGAGGCAGCGCCATCCAACAACGCCAGAAAAACCTGTTTTCTTTCACTAGTCCCTTACAAAACAAACAGTCGACTCCCGGAAGATAGTTCATCCTGTGCCATTTGCTGGGCTAGAAATTGATTATGCTTACGCTTTTGACTAGTCCTAGCAAGAATAGCTTTAAAGTCCTCAACCGAGTGGTGTTTTGAAAATATTTTCAGTTGATCAAAGTATTTTTGCATTCGGGTGTCAAAATCGGAGACTGTGTCAAAGCTATAATCAAAGATCTCATCGTAGATCTCAAAGCCCTGCTTCTGTAGAAACTGATACATGCCGACGAACCCAAAACCCAAAAACAGATGACCTGTCAAAAGCGGTCGCCAAGTTTTTTCAGTTAAAATTTGCGGACTCAGATCACTGAATACCGAGTTGGTTTCGCAGAAGACGTCGACAATAGCATCACAATACTGTGGCGGATATTGATGTTGGACATGGTCAGCTGTCTTATCATCAAGTAGAAGAATATCTGGTACCACGCTCGGGCCCTTGAAGCGGTTTAACCAACTCATATAATATTGATTATCCAAAGCGCTTTCTGCGCTGAGCAGCTCCGCAAATTTGTTGCGAGAAAAATTCACCGAACGATTCATAAAAATAAAGTGGCGGCTCGGACTTGGAACATAATCGAAGCTTCGATAAAGAGCCGCGCTCGGCGCTTCAGCCGATCCGACCCGCTTCAGATGGTAATAAGGCCGCAATTCGATTGCACTCAGACGGTTGCGGATTTCTGGCAGACCATTCAGGCGTTCAGAAACATCTGCAAAACTGATATCACTTACTTGCAAAACAATTTTTGCCGGCGGGATCTTTTTAAAAAAATCACTCCAGCTTTCTTTGTCTTCTTGGAAGCGAAAGACGGACTCCACCGAAAAATCTAAGATAAGCTCGTCAAACGGAGTCGGCCAGGCGTAATTTTCCTTGTCTCCAAATCTGACGTCATAGATTCCGACCGTTGCTTTTTTTCCAGTCTTGCTTTTTACAACCAACATAAAGATTAAGCCTCAAGTCTTTTCTATGGGCTGTCGATTCTGGAAAATGTCCGCATCAACGTGTTTGGGAAAAATTTTAAGAAGGCTCCCAAGGTCTTGCGCCTTTGGAGCACATAAGCCACAGCCACACTGTCGACGAGAACACCGAATGATCGGCATTGATTTCGTAGCAATTCGCTCTTTTAGATTTGTTAAAATAGTACCCGTATCTGAAAGAAGGCCTATCGGCCCTCTGCCATAGTCAAAGGTGGCTTGGCAGGTTTGATGATGAAACACCTGACCCGTTTGTTGCTCGATATGAAGAAAGAACCAATTCACCGAGCAATACCAGTCCTTAAAATCGGTCGACTCAAGGAACTTGGTGTTTCGCCATTGGCTGCTACCTCCGCAGACCTTCATGTTTCGACTACCACAACAAGGACGCCCTAAACTACTCGCCGAGCATTGCTTCTTCTCACAGTCCGGTTTATCGGCAGTGCTGACGCGGGGTTCCAGCAACTGAAACAATACGGCCTCGGGGTTCTTCCAATACTCTTTCATCCAGTTTATTTGTCGAGAGCTGTATTGGTGATTATATCGATCTTTATTGTCCTTGTCTCCGATCAGTCTCGGGACAAAATCCACTCCGAGGGCGCGGAGTCTTTCACAGACGCTCAGACATTCTTCAAAATAGTCATCACGGGCGTGAAACATGACATTGATCTTCATATTAAAAGAAGTCGACTTGAGAATTTCAATATTGTTAAAAAAACGGATTTTTTGTGATTCGGTAGCTTCGCAATGATAGGAAAAGGTGGCGAACTCGTAATTTTCAACCAAGCTTTCACGCATCCGGTCACTAATGATTCCATTAGAGGTTAAGCAAACTTCGAGGCTAAATTGCTCCTGATATTTTTCTTTATGCTCCTTTCTAAGCCAGGAGCTAAATTCAACAAACTCGGGGTTTGCGGTAGGCTCTCCACCAGTAAAATCTATCGTGGCCGCTTTATTAGAGCGAAAAGGCATCATTGTCTCTAAATACCTAAATACAAAGTGGGCCGTTTCTTTGAGCGAATCGAGAGATGCAGAAGGACTTACATTGTCGTGTCGGTACGAGGGGCAGTATGTGCAATCGAGGTTACATCTACGACCGATATCCCACGTGACTGCCAAAGAGTCGCTATAATCCAGATCAATGATGTTAACGGCTTCGTTCAAACCTATTCCCTCCCTAAAGTGTTCTGAAAGTCTCCGCGAGATCCACAGGATTTAAAACAGCGTCGCGTGAATTGATTACTTTGATTGTCCCACAGATCTTGTATCTCGGTGAAAAAAGGGTGATCTAAAACTTCTGACAATCTTTGATTTTTTAAGCTGTTCCAACCAGAGTGACCACAGCGGCTCGAGACACTCTCAAAAAATGTCGACCGCTTAGATCGAAACTCATCCCACAGAAAACAACAAGGCCATAACCCTCCCTCGGCACTAATGAAGAGTTCGTTTCCGTGCTTATATTTGCAAAGAATACTTTGACCATCTAATTTTGATGCATCTTCTTTAGCCTGCCTACGGAACTTTGCGAGGGCATCATGGGCCCGAGCGGACCTGTCGACTTTAACGCTCTCGTTCTTGCCGTGTTTCAGTTTCGGAAAGCTATTTCGAATGGCGCGGCGAACAGCAAATTCTAGACCGACAGCTTTGGCCCGATCTCTCACCTCATTTTTCTGATGAGTGTTGTGATCAAAATCAATGAAGACCCAGACACCTTTTCCTCCGAACTGGGTGTAAGTCCATATATTAGTTTCAATTTTATCGAACCGAGTGTTCTTGCGATAAACACTATTGGTCTCTTCAAGACCATCCACAGAAAAGTGCACTCGCAGTTTTTTGCTTTTCTGGCTCATCTTCCCGAGAGCCTGCCAATCCGAGTCACGCCCAAGGCTTCCGTTTGTCGAAATCTCAACGGAGCCCCCCAAAGCAACGAAACGTTCACATATAGTCAACAGATCAGGATGAGCCATTGGATCTCCCAACACTCCGCATAGTTTTATTTCTGTGTCAGAAAGATCGACCCCTTCGAGGCTATTAAAAAGCACAGTCGGGCAGAGATTGGTTTCTTCAAAAGGTTGGCTCTGGTTTATGAGAATGGTTCGCAAACAGCCCGGGCAGGCGGCGTTGCAGCGACTAGAAAGTTCGATTTCAATTTTCTTGAATGCCTTGGACATCACACACACCTTCTCAAACTCTTATACATCATAATTTGCAACTGACCCATGATTCATTCAACCAAAAAATCGGTTCTGAACCCAAATAGGCTTGCTCAGGTCCAGAGAGCAAAAGATTTCTTTCGGAGAGTGATTTCATTTTTGTTAACTATTAGCGCTTCAGCTCGAATTGATGAATCTGTTTATAAGATCGTCAGAGCTCGTTCCCTGTAGAAAAACACAGGCTTGCTTTTTGATATTTAAGATGAAATTCTTAAACGGAATAGATAGAAAAAATGAGGAACCAACCTTTTGCAGAAGTATAACAGAGATAAGTTTATTTTTGTGTTTATTGTCACAACTCTTTTGCTTTTAGCGCCTATCGATAAATACTTGAATCGTAATTCCTTTAGATTTTGGCCTTACTATCACTGGGAGATTGGCTTTGGGGAGATACCCTTTACGATCATCAGGCCCATTATTCATATCCACGAAGTAGATGGTATTGCTCTGGCGGAACCCGTGAGACTCGTCGATTTCTTCATTAAAAATGAACTGACGTGGATACCCACAAAGGACTATCTCATCCAACGGGAGCTGCTGCATTCCTTTAAGTCCAGCACTCCAGAAAAAATCCAAGCCATTCTCATTGAAAAGTATTTCAAGCAGTTTGCTAAAAAAAGTGTTGCTTACACTCTCTCTGAAATCACTTTGGACCCTGTTGCTTACCTAAAAAACAAAAGCATTTTTAAGCAGAGAGTACTTCTTAAGGTCGAAAGTGCCTGGTAACTTCTTAGCCACCATACGGAGGGCCTTTTCTCAAAAGAAAACCATCTCAAGTCCATTTATCAGGCACACAGATGTTTATAAAAACATATACGTTCATTTAACGATATTTTATGTAGTTTGCGCCTATTTTAGCTTTCGCTCCGTTGACGGACTCGTTTTGCCTGCAAACATGCGAACGCCACCCAATCTTTTCTTCTTCATGCAGTTTTACAATCCGTTGATCTTTAAATTGGGATATTGGCTAACACCCATCTTGTTGGTGCTGGCAGCTGCCTTTCCGAAGGTAGGTTGGATCAGTCGAGTATCTCTCATTTCTTATATTCACTGGGGAGCTCTCATGGTTTGCTCTGGCATCACTGACAATGGAATTCGCCCCTCGATTTGGATGGCGATCGCTCTCCTCTTTCTTCCTTTTCCCCGAAACCCCTCATCTCGACTCCAAAGAGCTCGCTTTATCAACATCTATTGGTTTGCTTTTTTAATGCTTATTTTGAGTTATGTTATGGCGGGCTTTTGGAAAATAGGCCTCGGTGGCATCTACCAATTGTTTTTTGACAACTGGGGTATCTGGAATTTTCAAGCTCTAACCTACGTTATTTCTGAGTATCTAGTAAAAACCGGAAACAAAAGCTGGGGGGCTCTCTGGGTCGCTGATCACCCCCTCTTCGGGTGGCCACCTTACCTATTTGCGATCTACCTAGAGTCCACAATTTTCATGGTTTTCTTTCGCCCCTTCCTATGGAAGCTCTATGCCTTTTTCATTTTGTGTATGCACATCGGAACGAAGCTAACCCTGGATATTGGCTTTGAAACACAGTTTTTACTGGCCGGATTACTTATGATGACCTCCCCCTTCTATGTTCGAACTACCTTAAAGCAAAGCCTTGCCGAACTCCCAGGTATACGATTTTTTATTGATCGGTCGGGGCAGGGCGTCGGCGAGGGTGTTGGTCGACAAGCCAAAACCCCATAAGGCTCCCCTGAAACTTTAGCCTAGAGGGTGAGAGGAGCCGAAGTTTCGGTGACTCCGTCTATTCGGTCGGTTTTGACGTGAAATAAATGGCGGAGAGGGTGAGATTCGAACTCACGAGACCCGCGAAGGCCCGCCGGTTTTCAAGACCGGTGCATTCAACCGCTCTGCCACCTCTCCGCTGCAGAAAATAGATAACTAGCATATTATGAATCATGGATCAGTAAATTTGGAGCCCATCTAGATGCGGCGCAACAGGCCGCAGCGATTCACCGAATGATGTCGGTATTCAGGTATTTAACAAGAGCCGTCGGAACCTTGATAGAGCCATCTTCTTGCTGATAGTTCTCAATAATAGCAATCACCGTTCGCCCAATCGCCAGGCCCGATCCATTCAATGTGTGGACAAAACGGGGTTTGCCGCCTCCCTTGGGCTTGAAGCGCGTGTTCACCCGCCGAGCCTGAAAGTCTTCAAAATTCGAACAAGAACTGATCTCTCGGTAATCATTCTCCCCGGGGAGCCAGACCTCGATGTCATAACACTTGGCTGCGCCGAAACTGATGTCGCCAGTGCAAAGAGTTGAGACTCGGTAGTGCAGCTCTAGTCTTTTTAGGACCTCTTCGGCATGGCTGGTTAGTTTTTCGTGTTCCTCGTGAGATTCATCCGGGTGCACAAAAGTCATTAACTCGACCTTTTCGAACTGGTGCTGTCGGATGAGTCCTTTGGTATCTCGCCCGTAGCTGCCGGCTTCGGAACGAAAACAAGAAGAATAGGCCGCAAACTTTTCGGGCAGCTGATCTTCGTTGAGCATTTCATCGCGAAAATAATTGGTCATTGGAGCTTCGGCTGTTGGGATCAAATAATAGGGGAAGTTTTCAAGATGAAAAACCTCTTCTTTAAACTTTGGGAACTGCCCCGTGCCGTACATGCTTTCTGTGTTAACGATATAGGGAGGTATCACCTCTCTGTAGCCATTTTGCTCGGTATGCAAATCGAGCATGAAGTTGGCAACCGCTCTTTCTAGCTTTGCCCCCCAGCCCATCAAAAAGGAAAACCGGGCTCCCGCAACCTTAGCCGCTCGTTCAAAGTCCACAATTCCAAGGGTCTCTGCAATTTCGTGATGAGGTTTCGCCGTAAAGGTGAAGCTAGGTGCCTCGCCATGAGAACGCTCCACACGATTGTCATTTTCATTTTTGCCGACAGGGACACTGCTATGAACCAGATTCGGCAATTGTAGAAGCAACTCATCGAGAGCCTCTTTGTTTTTCTCGAAACCTTCTTCAAGATCCTTAATCTTACTTTTGTATTCGACCACAGCAGACATTTCATCTTCCGCTGACTCGCCTGTTTTCTTTTTTTCACCGATTTTTTGGCTGATCTTTTTTTGCTCGCTCTTTAGCGTCTCGATCTCGTGGGTTTGAGATTTTCTGGTTTCATTGAGATTGAGAGCTTCGGTGACTAACGAGAGGTCGCCGCCTCGATTTTCTAAGCTTGTTTTATACTGTTCGAGGTAAGCGTCATCTTCTAAATTTTTGATATAAATCATTCTAAAATCCTAGGCTCCGGGGGCGACTTGCACATACATCTGCAACAAAGCCCCGATAAGTATGCAAAAAAGGTTAAGGATCACGACTGAGAAAAACCCCCAGCCCTTGGTCATCCTTACTATTACCCCGGTCATCAAAACAATGACAAACAGGAATAAAAAGTTTTCAAAAGCGAATATCATTTGAAACAGGTGCGCAAACACCATGCCGATCCAACCTCCCGTCAGAACGCGAAAAATATAGGTGCCCATGTCACCGGAGGACTTCTTCATCTGAAACTGTACCTTACTAATCATCTCACCCACCAGAGTCCCCCATTTTATCTGCCTGTTGAATCAATCGCTCAATGGTCTTTTTGTCTTCTGCATTAGGGCTCAGCTGAAGATACCTTCGGTAGCCCTCAATGGCTTTTATATATGATCCTTTTGCATGATACAAAGCCCCAAGCTCTTTGTAAATGTCGGGATTTCCAGACTCGACTTGCACAGCTTCCGTCAGCATCGTCATAGCCGAATCGTGGGAGCCGTTAAGACGGTAGCAGCGGCCGAGTTTGATGAACATGTCGGCCGTTCTCAGCCCCTTCGTTAGCACTTTTTGGTATTGCTCCGTACAAAGAGAGTATTGTCTTTTGTTGAAATAGGCTTCCCCGGCCAACATAAAAGACTCCGGAATATCTGGATTCATTATCCTCTCTTTCTCTGCCATCTCGAGTGCTTGATCATAATTGTTCAATTTCAAGTGGGCTTGGCCTGCATAGAAGTAGGCCAAAGGGTAATGGGGGTTTACCGAAATGACTTTTTCAAATTGCTTAAGGGCATACTGAAACTTCCCCGAATCCAAATACAACTGCCCGATGAAAAAGAGCGGCTCGGCATCTGTTGGGTCCAACACCGCCGCCTCGAGAAACAGGTCCCTCGCCTCATCAAATTTTTTCTCGGCCTGAAGGATCTTTGCTAACGCCATCAGGATTTGTTTGTCTTTTGGGTTTTTCTCAAGGGCCGTGTAGTAATATTGAATCGCCTCTTGATTGCGTTCTTCTTTGCTTAGCAGTTCACCAATGGCCCGCATGTAGACCACCTTGCCATACTTGGAAATTAGTGAGTCCAAATGGTCGATACCCGCATCGGTCCCTTGCAGAGTAGCCAATATAGAGGCGAAGGTGATTTGAACATCAACATTACTGGCATCCAGCTCTAAGGCTCGTTGCAGATATTTAAAGGCCTCTTCGGCTTCTCCCTGCTCATTGAGAGCTTTCGCCAGAATAATTAAGGACGGAATGTCCGTATCATACAATTCCAAAGCCTTTTTGGCGAAGCGAACAGCTCCGGCATAGTTCCGTCGCCGGTACTCAATAAGAGCAAACCCTCTGAAAACACCGTGGTGGCGTGGGTTCACTCGCATGGCCCCTTTTAAAGTTTCAATGGCATTGATGTAGTCAAATCTCGCACTTTGGAAATCCGCTAAGATTAAGTAACTGCGAACAAAGTTCGGATCGGCACTGATCGACCGCTTGACCCAGGCGATGGCGTCGTTACTTTGCCCAAGCTCCCAAAGGGCTTCGCCGGCTCGTAGAGCAGCAAATCCGTTGCGGGGATTGGCCTCAAAGGCCGCTCGGAACTCAGCCTGGGCCGCAGTGAACTTCTTCATTTTCATATACTGTTCGCCCAAATAGACCATATTGATATTATCAATCGATACCGAGTTTAAGGCTTTGATACCCCCCAGACTAACAATAAGCTGCCGGGCCTCATCGTTGCTCGAATCGACAGAAAAGCCTTGCTGAGCAAACTTGAGGGCTTCTTTATTGTTTCCCTGCAAAATACTGATCTTTGCCAGGGTCAGTAAAGCTTCTGACTCAATCATTTTCGGGATAAACTGTTTGGAAGCAAGACCGCCGCCAATATAGTCTTTGGCTTTTGAAATGTTTTGATACGGATCAAACTCTAAAATTCCCAGTTCAATTTTAGCCACTGCGTGCTGTGGATTACTGGCGAGAATTTTTCGATACAGTTTAACCGCGGTTCCATGGACCTTTCTCTTACGGTACATGCGAGCCTCTTGTAGAAGAGACTTTGACCAGACCGGAGGTGGTCTCCAAAGCTCTCGTACTTTAGAGAAATAATAGGAGGCCGAACGGTAGTCCCTTCTGGCCGCGTAGATGTCGCCGACCATGTGATTGAAGAATATCAAGCCCGGAGCCACTGCTAAATGGCTGTCCATAATGCGTAGGGCATCGTCATATTCTCCCTTCACCCAATGAGAAACCACGAGACAGATATTCGCGGACGGACTTTTCGGATTGATTTTTTGAACTTTCCAAAGCACCAACTGCAAAGTTTTGTAATCTTGGGCATCTTGGTGACTAAAGGGCCAAAGTTCTCGGTAGGTCATGCAAAGAAAACCATAGGCATCGAGACTTCTCGAGCGCTCTACCATTTCAACCAGGGCATCTTGGGCGGCTAAATACTGTTTGAAGTTGTCTTTGCGAAAGGCTTGAATCGCTCTTCTCATACCGGATTGCAAAGCGGCAGGTTTCATCTGATTCTTTTTGCCTTCTGCCGGCCGTCTCAAATGGATCATTTGAGAGCCACCACTTTCTTTTTGCAGAAAGAGGTAAGTCATAAAAAGGGTCACGGCCACAGCCATCAAAATGACCAGCTGAAAACGGGTGCGCCTTTGCCGTCGCGACCTTCTTTTTGAAGCCGGCCGCTGTGGAACTTTTTTCGATTCAAATTTGCGTTTGTGTTTTACTGCTCGCCCCACTTTGGGAGCTTCTTTTTCAACCTCAATAATCACAGGTGTTTTGGCATCAAAGTCTTCAAAAACCGCTTGGCCGACCTTGGGTGGCTCCTCCCCATCGTCTTTTAACTCTTGCCCCTGCTCGAACTCCTTTTTTATGGTTTCGATTCTTTGAGTGACTTCTTTTTTTTCTGGAAGCTCCTCTTCTGGCTCCTCGGAGAGCTCTTGTTCCAAAACCTCTAAAAGGATATTAAAGAAATCCTCATCGTAAGAGATCGGGTGCCAGCGACCTTCGGGGTACCTGGAAACAAACTCTTCTCCATAATACACCCCCGAACGGATTCGGCGTACGACTTCTACAGTGGTCAGAGGTCCCTCGACCTCGCCATGCTTGTTTCGAATCAACCACTGGACAATGCTATTCACGATTTATTTTTGACCCTCTTAATATTGGCGCCTAAGCCGGAAAGCTTATCTTCTAGCTTTTCATAACCACGATCGAGATGATAAATGCGATTCACCTCTGTTTCGCCCTCGGCCACAAGCCCTGCTAGGATCAGGCTGGCACTGGCTCGTAAATCCGTCGCCATGACGGGCGCCGCCAGCAAGTTGCGTTTGCCGACAATGGTCGCTGTCTTGTTTTCGATGTCGATCTCAGCGCCCATTCTCAAAAGCTCGGAGACATGCATAAAACGATTCTCAAAAACTTTTTCTGTTATATGACTCACGCCGTCGGCCTGGGTCATTAAGGTCATGATTTGAGCCTGTAAGTCCGTGGGGTAACCCGGGTAAGGCTCCGTTACAATTGATATCGGCTTTATGTTTTTGCATCCCTTGACGTGGATTTCGGTTTCTGTGGTTTCAATTTGCACATTCATTTGACCGAGAGCTTGCAAGAAGCTTTCTAGGTGGTCCGGCCGGCAGTTTTTCACCCTGACCTCACCACCACTGAGAGCTCCGGCAACGACAAGCGTTCCCGCCTCGATCCGATCAGCAATCACTTGATGAGAGCCGGCCCGTAGTTCTTTTTGACCTGTTATCTTGATAGTAGAGGTTCCCGCACCAGAAACTTGCACGCCCATAGTCGTCAGATAGTCGGCTAGGTCTGAAATCTCCGGCTCTCTTGCCGCATTGTTGATGGTTGTTGTGCCTTCAGCAAGACTGGCCGCCATCATGATATTCTCGGTACCCCCGACTGTTGCAAAGGGTAAGTCGATAATGGCTCCTTTTAGTCCAGTGGTCGTTGCAACAACATAGCCAGCGTCGACATGAATTTTAGCACCCATTTTCTCGAGAGCATCGAGATGCATTCCGATGGGGCGAGCACCAATGGCACACCCACCAGGGAGGCTGACCTTGGCTTTGTTAAATCGAGCCAACAAAGGACCCAAAACTAAAATACTCGCTCTCATTTTTCGGACTTGATCGTAGTGAGCCAACGTCTCAACCTCGGCAGGCACATCAATGGTCATTTGGGCTTTGTCCCTTTTGATTGTACAACCAAGGGAGGTCATAAGGCCTTCTGCCGAATCGATATCATTCAACCCAGGCACGTTATTTAAATCATGCCGGCCTTCCGCCAACAGCGTAGAAAAGATCAGGGGCAGAGCCGAGTTTTTAGCTCCGCTCACATTCACATCCCCATTTAAGGTGAGGCCACCATTTACCAACATTTTATCCATGGAGTTCCTACTTCTGTAATATAAAAAAGCGCTTTATTCGCGCGTAGTCTTCGACCACCTCAATGATACTGTAATCTGTCTGGTGGATAAAGGCTGCAATTGGATCTTCTTGATCTTTCCCAAACTCAAAAAGAAAGTGGCCACCCGGTCTCAACTGCCTGAAACTCCATTCAAGCCATAGGCGATGGCACTCCAAACCCTCTTCGCCGGTATACAGAGCACTATGAGGCTCAAAGCCATGCACAGAAGACGTCACCCGATCATCGCCTTCCGCAATATAAGGAGGATTAGCAACAATCAGATCCACCGCCCCCGAGTCCCAGGGACCGTCGAACGAAGCTTTTCCCACTGTTCCATGGACAATTGTTACGTTGTCTAACCTCAGGCTGTCTTGATTGACTCGACAAACGGCGAGGGCATCAAGACTGCTATCGATAAGATAAAAACGGGATTGGGGCCGCTCTTTTGCCAACGAAAGCCCGATACACCCTGACCCTGTGCCTAGGTCCAGTACGGTTTTCGACGAATGATCGAGCAGCGGCAAGGCCTTCTCAACAAGGATCTCTGTCTCCGGACGAGGAATCAAAACTCTGGAATCCACCGAAAACATGGATTTGAAGAAAAACTTTTCGCCAATTATGTAGGCCAGAGGCTCCCCTGCTGCTAACCGGCGCACCGCTATGGCAAGTGACTCGATAAGCTCATCGTCGAGTGCTCGCTGCTTTTGCAGTTGGAGCTCACCCCACGAAAGGCCCAAGTGATATCCCACCAGGTCTTCTAAGAGACGACGTTGAATATTGAAGTGTTGTGCATGGTCACTAAGCGTGACGCCTAGCCATTCCTCAAGATTCACTGTCTTCCGTATGTTTGAGAGCCTCTGCCTGATAGTGGGCCGACACCGGATCAATAACTTGCGCCATATTCCCCTTCATAACGTCGTCTAAAGAATGGAGAGTCAGGCCAATGCGATGATCAGTGATTCGGCTTTGAGGAAAATTATAGGTTCGAATTCGCTCTGAGCGATCCCCGGTACCAATTTGCGAAAGTCTGGCGTCCGAGGCCTCTTTAATGGCTTTTTGCTCTTCAAGATCTTTCAATCGGGACATCAATATTTTCATGGCGCGATCTTTGTTTGCGTGTTGGGACTTACCCTCTTGGCAATAAACAATAATTCCCGTGGGATGGTGAGTGACACGTACCGCAGAGTCTGTGGTGTTCACGTGTTGCCCTCCAGCACCGCTGGCACGCATGACATCAATGCGAATGTCCTTTTGTTCGATGGCGACCTCAACTTCTTCGGCTTCAGGTATCACAGCGACCGTTACGGTTGAAGTGTGCACACGGCCCTGAGACTCGGTCTTCGGTACGCGCTGAACCCGGTGAACACCACTCTCATACTTCAAACGGGAGAACACCTGATCTCCCGTCACCATAGCGACAATCTCTTTTGCCCCACCAACATTGCCGGCGGAAAAAGACAATAGCTCTGTCTTAAAACCTAAGCTGCCAGCGTAATGAGAATAAGACGTAAAAAGCTCTTCAGCAAACAGAGACGCTTCATCGCCACCGGCCCCCGCTCTTATCTCTAAAATAATATTTTTATCATCGTTAGGATCTTTGGGGAGAAGACAAATTTTAAGATCTTTTTCTACTTCACCAATGGTCTCTTCAGCTTCAGAGATTTCCTCTTTCGCCATTTCCCGAAGCTCTTCGTCTTTCTCTTCGGCGAGCATCTGTTTACTATCTTCAATGGTTTTCTTCAGGGATTTGTAATGACGATAGATCTTGACCACTTTTTCAAGATCCGCTTGTTCTTTCATGAGTTGCCGAAATTTGTGCTGGTCGCTGGCTATGTCTGGGTTTTGCAACTGATGGCAAAGTGACTCGTACTTTTTTTCCACTTCGCCCAGTTTTTCAAACATATCGTCTTTCGATGCAAGAAAGGTTTATTTGTCGTCTTTTTTATAAAACTTAGCGTATTTCTTTTTAAACTTCTCGACACGGCCTTCGGTATCAACAAGTTTTTGCTTACCAGTATAGAACGGGTGACATTCCGAACAGATATCGATTTTGATTTCTTTCAAAGTCGAACCCGTTTGAAAAGAGTTTCCACAAACGCAGGTCACTTGGGCGTCGGTATGATAAGTTGGATGAATTTCAGGTTTCATAACGCATTACTCCATTAAGATTGGGAAAATTAACACAACCCCTGACAGAGGTCGAGCACTTTTTAAGCGATTCTCGATTTTTGGGGAGTTATGCACAGGTTACCCCCCTGATCCACAGGGTTTTCCACAGAAAGTGACCTACATCTAGACCTTAGACCTTAAAACTCCACTAAATACAGTGAGTTGTTGGCGACCTCAGCTTAAATGAGAGGCGTCTTACTGCCCCATACCCGAAAGGAAGGTCGCATTGTTTTTCGCTGATTTGAGCTTATCGATCAGAAATTCCATACTATCCACCACATTCATGGGAGCGAGCACCTTTCTGAGGATCCACAGGCGGTTAAGATCAGCCTTTTCAATGAGCAAGTCTTCTTTACGAGTTCCCGACTTATTGATGTCCATGCATGGGAAGATGCGCTTCTCCATAAGTTTTCTGTCCAGATGGATCTCTGAGTTACCTGTTCCTTTAAACTCTTCGAAAATCACTTCGTCCATTCGTGAGCCCGTATCGATCAGAGCCGTTGCAATGATCGTCAAGCTGCCGCCCTCTTCGATATTTCGAGCCGCACCAAAAAAGCGCTTCGGTTTGTGGAGAGCGTTAGAATCAACACCACCCGAGAGAATCTTTCCTGAAGGCGGAACCACAGTGTTGTAGGCCCGAGCCAAACGGGTGATTGAATCCAGAAGAATGACAACATCATTTTTGTTTTCAACAAGTCGCTTCGCTTTTTCTAAAACCATCTCGGCCACCTGCACGTGACGCGTGGGGGGCTCGTCAAATGTGGAGCTCACCACCTCACCATTGACGTTTCGTGACATATCGGTGACTTCTTCTGGTCGCTCATCAATCAACAGTACAATAAGCTTCACCTCTGGGTGATTGGTCGTGATGGCGTTTGCAATGTCTTGCATAAGAACCGTTTTACCTGTTCTTGGCGGCGCCACAATTAGGGCTCTTTGCCCCTTACCCAAGGGCGCCATAAGGTCCACAACTCGAGTCGTAAACTCACCTGGCTCGTGTTCAAGCTTTAAACGCTCTTCGGGGTACAGCGGGGTTAGGTTATCAAATAAGATTTTTTCTTTACTGGCCCCTGGTGGTTGGTGATTCAGTTCTTCTACCTTGAGAAGGGCAAAATAGCGCTCGCCCTCTTTTGGAGGACGAACGGTACCGCTGACAGTGTCTCCTGTGCGCAGACCAAACCTACGAATTTGAGAGGGGCTCACATAAATGTCATCTGGCCCCGGAAGATAGTTGTAGTCCGGCTTTCGTAAAAAACCGTAACCATCAGGTAAGATTTCTAAGACGCCGTCTCCAAAAACATCCACCAGTTGAGCCGCTCTTTTTAGAGTTTCAAAAACAAGCTCTTGTCTTCGTAAACCCGCCGCATTTTCGATTTTCAATTTCAAAGCCAGTTGCAAAACTTCTTCAATTTTTTTCGTTTTTAAGCCCTTCGAACTCAGAGCCGACTTTTCTTCATCCGTTAGCTCAACATCGGAGAGATCCACTGGCTCAGACGCAACCGCCACAGGAGGCAAAGAGTCGTCTGAAATGTTATGGTCTTGCTGCTTGTAGTTTCTATTGCGTCCGCGGTTGCCGCCGCTTTTGCTCCGGTGGTTGTTGTTGTTGCGCTGGTTTCGACGAGGACGTGATCCACTGTCGTCTCCGGAGCTTTTACTGCGCGTAGGTTTCTTCTCAGAGGATGCTTCTTTCTTGGGGGCTTCTTTAGTGACTTTTTCTGCAGCAACATCTGTCTCTGACATATTTCGACTCCATAATAATAAGGTAAGGGCTTTTTACAAAATGGGCTTTGAGTTAGGATTCCTCGATTTAAATTTTTCGGGATTAGAGTGTGCGACTCTTATAACCTCGGCAGATTAGCCAAAATCTTAAAACTATAAAAGTTAAAATTTCATATTGATACAATGAGTCATTTTCTTTGTCGATCTTCTAAACAACACTCCCATAGTTGTTTCTAAGTGAAACACTCACCCCCACAAATGTATAAATTGTATCCAAAACCCTCATTAAAACTGGAACACTCTCCGAGAAGGGTTCATGACAGACGGAGGATCACTATGGACAAACCCGCACCACGCGTACCTTTACAGCTACCCATCGAATTTCGCAAAAACTACTCTCGCAAACCTGATTTTGGTGACTTAAAGAACATTAGTCTCACGGGCGCCTTTTTGATCCATAATACCGAAGAAATCGTAGTGAACGACAAAATCAATATCCACTTTAAAGTCAGTGGTCGTGAAAGAACCCTCAATGCCTCAGTCGTGTGGCTCTCTGACAACGGCTGCGGCCTTGAGTTTCACCCCGACAACAACCGCGATGTCCAAATTGTGGATGATCTTATGTACTTCGTAAAAGGGCGTCGAGTGAAAAACAAAACCGTATTAGAGGATATCTTTAGCCAAGTCTCGTAGTTTTCTATTGCTATGAAGACAAATGAAAAAGGAGCCAATGGCTCCTTTTTTTGTTTCAAAACGAGATCTGACAAGGAACCAATCACACCTGTGTTTGGCTAAAGTTCACTCGTTTCGCCCGGCTTCTGCGGATAAAGATCAGCATGATGATGGCCGCCAAAATCAGTAGTCCGCCTAAAGCGCCCATGATCATGTTGTCGTCACCGACCCCTGCAATGGAGTCACCATCTCCCGATTTTGCCATATTCATTTTCGGCGGAGCCGGTTTCTGAAAGTTGGATTTCGGTGCCGGTGGTGGAGGCGGTGGTGCAACGGCTTTGGGTGGTGGAGGCGGTGGGATATCCACTTGCCCAGCAGCCGGAGGAGGCGCAAAGTCCTCATCCATTTTACTGGCGTCGTCCATTGAAGGCTCATTGATATCAGCCACTTCCACGGGTTCTTCAACTGGCAAAGATTCACCAGCATCCTCAAAGTCCGGAACATTTTCTGGGGTATCCATCGCCACGGGCTCTGGCTCAGGCATTTCATCTTCCACAAAAGCAGCGGGCGGAGGAGTTGGTGCCGGATCGTCCATCGCCATAGTTTGCGTCGCCGCATCTCCTGGCCAATAGCGAATCTGCAGACCACCAGGCAGCTGCCCTTTCGACTCTATATTGGGATTGGTCGCCCAGACCTCCATCCAACTTCGGTTGTGGCCCAAAAGTTTTTTAGAAATCTTTCGGATATTATCACCCTCTTGGCTTGTGTAATAAGACGGTGCAAGATTGTTGTCTTCATAGTAGGTCATCATTGACTGGTCATTTTTGTTATTTGGAGACTCATAATAAATTTTGTCACCGACATCGAGAGTTTTCCCTCGAAAGTGTGAGTTGTAAGAATATAAGTCCTCTGCGCGACTGCTGCTTCCATATAACTTTTGGGCAATCGAATCCATGTTATCGCCAGGGCGGACCACATACAGACGATTGATATTAGCGCCGGACCGGTTGTACGCCGTTGGCTTCATCTTTTTAACAGGGACAAAACCCGATGGCACATCATAAACGGCCTCTGGCGCCCCAATGGGATCTCCAAAGGCGGGTGTGTCGACAATAGGCCCGGTGTCTTCTTGGGCAAATAAGTCTGTCTCTTGGTTGGAGGACATGGGGTCTGCAGGAAGTGCTCCTCCCTCGTCCATAAAAAGCGCATCGTCTTCAGCGCCAAAGCTCGTGTCATTGGCAAAGGTATCGGTGGCCGCAGCCGGCGGTGCCGCAGCTTCAGCTCCCATTCCGTAGTCATCATCTGGATATTCGTCGCCGAACACGTCTTCGACCTCAGTGTTGCCCGCGACAAGTTCCTCGGGCGCAGCCTCGGTACCGCCACTGGCCATTGCTTCTGCATCAAATCCTGTGCCACTTTCGAAATCATCCTTAGCAAACTCGTCGCCACTTTCGAAATCGTCACTTGCGAAGTCGTCACTTGCAAAATCGTCGCTCGCAAAACCTCCGCTGGCGTCACTTGCTTCGGCACCCTCTTGGGCAACTGTGGCTGTTTCTTGCTCTTCATCACTCGAAGAAAAAAGTGAACAGCCCGAAATGTTAGCTGTAATAAATAGTGAAAGAACAATCAGTAAAAATGAATTTTTCATAGGTGTATCCTTAGTTCTATCCATGGTCTTCCTTGACCCTTATAATTAAATCATAAGTCTTTGCTAGGGGATAACTCCTAGTCTTGAAACCCCGACCCTAAAGAATGTTTTCAGACTTGGGTCCAGGTGATTTTATCTACGGAAGTCTTGGATATTTGCCCTTTAATGACTTTTGTCGGGGCCGTGGCTGGGCAACTGAAAGGTGACTTTCTCGCCAACTTTAATTCCTTGTTTTGCAAACCAACCTTGGTTCACCTCCAGAGCATACTGACAAATACACCGACTGGGATAAGACCTGTGGTCTTGCTCTCTTTCCATCAGGCTTTGTGGTTTCATCTTGTGGATTTCTTTAATAACCTTGTTCTTATCCAGATATGCGATGGATAACGGCAAATACGTGTCTTTCATCCAAAAAGACAACTTTTGAGGCCGCTCAAAAACAAATAGCATGCCAGCATCTTTCTTTAAAGTCGTTCGATACATCAAACCTTTTTGCCGAGTTTCGAACGTTCGAGCCACTTCAACATTGAGAGCTGCGCCTTTTTCGAACTGAAGCTTCACCTCTGGTAGACTATCGGCGAAACCAATGACTGAAAAAAGCACCCAACACAATGTCATCAAAGTTTGTCCCTTAAAATTCGGTTGACGATTTCGGGGCTCGCTTGCCCGCGAGAAGCTTTCATAATTTGCCCCACAAAGAAGCCAAAAAGTTTTTCTTTCCCACTTCGGTATTCATCCACTTTGTCGGGATGGTCTTGCAGCACCTGGTCCACTATCTTAATCAGCACTGTATCATCCGTGATCTGCACAAGACCACGGTCTTTCATGATTTCCGTCGCTTGCTTTGCCGAACCCCACATTTCTTCGAGGACTTCCTTGGCCATCTTACCGGAGATCTTTTTTGAATGCACCAGCTCTAGTAGTCCCGAGAACTGTTCTGCTGTGAGTGGGACACAGTCCCATGTTGCGGTTCCATCTTCATTAAACAATCTTAAAAACTCACCGGTCATCCAATTGCAGGCGAGAACAGGGTCCGCACCAAGGGCTACCACTTTTTCAAAAAACTCGACCAACTCTCGCTCCGACAACAGCAACTCGGCGTCATCGGCCTTGATCCCCCACTGTTCTGTGAATCGCTCGAACATCGCAATCGGAGTCTCTGGCAATTGGGATCGCATTTCACCAAGCCAGCTCGGGTCGAGAACCAGTGGCAATAGGTCAGGTTCCGGAAAGTAGCGATAGTCATTAGCTTCTTCTTTTTTTCTCATAGAAAACGTTTTGTTTTTCACAGAATCATAAAGACGAGTCTCTTGTACAATCTCTTCCCCAAGTGACTGGCATTGAATTTGGCGTTGGACCTCATAGTCAATAGCCTTCTCGATAAATCGAAACGAGTTGATATTTTTCAGCTCAACCTTTGTACCCAGTTCGCTCGCACCTCTAGGCTTAATGCTAACATTGCAATCACAGCGTAAAGACCCCTGTTCAAGGTTCCCATCGCAGACACCAGCAAACCTTAGGGCTTGCCGCACCGACCTTGCGTAGGCGGCCGCTTGCCGAGCAGAAGTCATCTCAGGCTTCGAGACGATCTCGAGAAGGGGAATTCCCGCTCGATTTAAATTGATAAGGCTATACTCGCCGTAGTGTGTGGACTTGCCGGCGTCCTCCTCCATATGAGCTCTTTCTAAATGCACTCGCTGTTTGTCACCGTCCAAATAGAATTCAACGAACCCATTGAGTGCAATGGGCGTTTCCATTTGAGAAATTTGGTAACCTTTCGGCATGTCGGGATAGAAATATTGCTTGCGCACGAAATAGGATGTTTCTTGAATGTCGCAATTCAGAATCAAGGCGGCTTTTGCCGCTAACTCAACAGCGTGTTTGTTTAAAACGGGGAGTGTGCCTGGCAGGCCCGCACAGACGGCCGTGACGTTTTCGTTATGTCCTCGTCCAAAATCAGTACTCGCAGAAGAAAAGCATTTTGATACTGTGTTCAACTGAGCATGAATTTCTAAGCCAATGACAACATCGAAGGCATCAGACATTGGGAACCTCTGTAAAATCGATCAGTGCTTCCAGGGCTTCTGCAAAAGCAATCATTCGGTCATCGGCAAAGGCGGGAGCAATCACTTGTAGCCCCATGGGCAATCCCTGACTGTCCAGCCCCAGAGGTAAGCTGAGAGCCGGTAAGCCGGCAAGATTCACAGGCGTTGTGAGAATATCATTGTTATACATCGCGATTGGGTCTGAAGTTTTTTCGCCCAACTTGAAAGCCGAATCCGTTGATACCGGCCCAATGACAAAATCACAGTGAGTGAAGGCCTGAGTGAAATCCTGGCTGATCAAACGTCGAACCTGGCAAGCCTTTGTATAAAAAGCATCGTAATGTCCCGCCGACAACGAGAAGGTACCCAACAAAATTCTTCGCTTCACCTCTTCTCCGAAACCGCGACTGCGGGTCATTTTGTAGAATTCAGCCAAATCCGCCGCTGGTCGGCCGTCAGGGGTCTCAATATCTCGCAACCCATAACGAACGCCATCGTATCGCGACAGGTTGCTCGATGCTTCGCTGGCAGCCACGAGATAGTAAACTGGAATCGCAAAGGTCGTGTGAGGCAAGGAGATTTCAACAACTTCACAACCTTCGGCCTCTAATTTTTTTATGATGCTCTCGATAGAGCGTGAAAGATCCGAACTTAAGCCGGCTACCATATATTCTTTCGCAATACCGACACGACATTTTTTTAGCGATTGGCTGCCACCCAAAAGTTCAGAATAAGGCACATCAACATTGGTCCCGTCTCTCGGGTCTCTATGAATCATGGCACCCAGTGGTAGCGCGGCCTCGCGCACCGTTTTGCCAAAGGTGCCTGCCTGATCAAGGGAGGAGGCAAAGGCGATCATTCCGTAACGAGAAACACTCCCATAGGTTGGTTTTATCCCCACAACCCCGCAAAAACTAGCCGGTTGGCGAATGGATCCCCCTGTGTCAGACCCCAAAGCCACCGGAGCGAACCGGGTGGACACAGCCACTGCGGAACCACCGCTAGATCCGCCAGGAACGCGCTCCAAGTCCCAGGGATTTTTGGAAGCGCCAAAGTAAGAATTCTCATTGGAGGATCCCATGGCAAATTCGTCGAGATTGGACTTTGCTATAATAATCGCACCCTCATCAATAAGACGCTGCACACAATGGGCTGTGTAGGGGGCCACGAAGTTCTCTAAAATACGAGATGCTGCCGTTGTTTTCATGCCCCTTAAACAAAAGTTGTCTTTCAAAACCACCGGCACACCTAGCAGCCGGCCTGGCTTGACCAAGCCCTTATCAATATTTTTTGCGCGTTGTTCAGCATCATCGTTAAAGGCAAGGAGGGCATTCACCTTCGGATTGAGGTCCGTCCCACGTTTCCAAAAAGCCTGCAGCAATTCCGTTGCCGAAACTCTTTTCTGTTTCACTAGGTTGGGTATATCGCAAGCTGATAAGTTTAACAGATCCATTAGACCACCGGAGGCACACGAAACAGGGAGTCTTTAACATCTGGCGCATTTTCTAAAAGCTCATCGACCGTTAAATCACGAACAACGCGATCTTCTCGTAAAGGCGTCTTCATATCATGAGGGGTCACCATCGGTTTGATGTCAGCAGTATCAAGAGAAGAAAGCCTATCGAAAAATTGAATCGCCTCGTCAAACTGATTTTGAAAGGTTTCAATTTCGCTTTCATCTATCTGCAAACACGCGAGGTCAGCGACCTCTTTAATCTGCTGATTTTTTGCCAAGTGAGCCTCCCTTAGAGGACCCTTAATATAGCTTTTTTTATCGGATGATAAAAGATATTTCATTGACCTCTTTAACCTCGACTCACATAATTCCCCAATGACAAAAAACGACGCCAAAGCAGAAATCAAGCGTCTCTCCCAGGAGATTCGCAAACACGACAAGCTTTATCACACCCTGGACCAACCAGAAATTTCAGACTATGAATACGACCAGCTCTTTGGACGTTTGGTTGCCCTTGAAAATGAATTTCCCGAGCTTACGACCCAAGACTCTCCCACCCAAAATGTTGGTGGCCCCATTCTCGATCAGTTTAAAAAAGTACAGCATAAAGAGCCCATGCTCTCTCTCCAAAACACCTATTCCGCCGATGAGATTGTGGAGTTTGAAGAAAAGATTCAACGTCAGATTAATGACGACAGTCCAGTGCAATTTTTTTGTTCTCCCAAATACGATGGGGTGGCTATGGAGCTGGTTTACGTTGATGGGATATTGGAGCGGGCGATCACAAGGGGGGACGGCTCCCTTGGCGAAGACGTTTTTAATAATATCAAAACAATCGCCAGTGTCCCCAAAAAGTTAACCGGCTCAAAACCGCCACCTCGCCTTGATGTCCGAGGCGAAGTGTTACTTTTCAAGCAAGAGTTTCTCAGAATCAATGATGCGAATGATGAAAATGGTCTGCCTCCGTTTGCCAACCCCCGCAACGCGGCGGCTGGTACGATCCGTCAGCTTGACTCCCGCGTGGCAAAATCAAGAAACCTGCAAATGTTTTGCTATTCTTTGGGATTCAGTGAGGGCTTTGATCCTGAGTCGCAGTTCGAATTTGAGGAACATCTTTCTAAAATGGGACTGCCCGTAATGCCTTGCTCATCGGGCTCAGAGGTTTCTCAAAAGGCCCTCTCACAAATCTGTACTGGGTCTCAACAGGTCATCGAGTATTATAAAAATATCGAGAAAATTCGCTCTCGCCTTGATTTCGAAATCGACGGGATTGTCGTCAAGGTTAACTCTTTTCGCCTGCAAAAGAGCCTAGGTAAAATTGCCCGCAGCCCGCGCTGGGCTTTTGCCGCCAAATTCACTCCAGAACAGGCACAAACGATTATTGAAGATATCGTCGTCCAAGTCGGGCGGACGGGAGCCTTAACCCCGGTGGCTATCATGGCCCCGGTCTCAGTCGGGGGCGTGACCATCACCCATGCCACACTTCACAACCAAGATGAGATCGACCGCAAAGACGTCAGAAAAGGGGACACCGTGATTGTCCACCGCGCAGGCGACGTGATTCCAGAAGTTTTATCTGTGCTCAAGGAAAAGCGACCGAAGTCTTCGAAAGCTTTTTCTCTCCCCGCGCAGTGTCCAGCTTGCGGTGAGCCAGCCCACCAAGAACCTGATGAAGCTGTCAAGCGATGCCAGAATAGCCTTTGTCCGGCGGTCATGGTGGAGTCTCTGAAGCACTTTGTCTCTCGCAACGCTCTTAACATTGATAAGCTCGGGGCTCGCTTGATTGAGGTTTTCTTTGATAAAAAGTTGATCCAAAAATTCTCTGACATCTACAAACTCAAGTATGAAGATGTCATCAGCTTGGAGCGACAGGGAGAAAAATCCACCACCAATCTCTTAGAAAGTATCGCAGCAAGCAAAGAGACTGAACTTCATCGACTGATCTACGGCCTCGGTATTCGCTTTGTCGGTGAACAAACCGCCCGAACCCTCGCTCAGTACTTTAAGACCGTTGATGCCTTTTTAAAGGCCTCCGAAGAAGAGCTGCTCGCTTTGCCAGACATTGGCCCGCGGGTCACCAAATCCGTGACCACAGCCTTGGCACAACCCCGCTTTCAGTCGGAGGTCCGTGAGCTCATCAAGGTCGGTCTTCGCCCGAAAGCCATAAAGGGCGTGTCAGCGAGCCAGAGCTCAAAGTTCGCCAACATGAGCTTTGTCGTCACGGGGACCCTGCCGATCCCCCGTAACGAAGTCCAAGACATGATCCGGCAAGCCGGTGGTCAAGTTGGCTCGTCTGTTAGTAAAAAAACCAGTGTTCTGGTGGCCGGAGATAAAGCGGGGAGTAAGCTTGAGAAAGCCGAAAAATTAGGCGTGTCAGTTTGGAGCTGGGATGAGCTCCAGAAACAAATCAACGACATATAAAAAAACCCCAAAAAGTTTTGGGGTTTTAAAAAAAATCTAAAAAAAATTTAAATTTGATTTAAATGTGATCAATTACAATGTCACGGGCCATTACTGTTTTACGGCCATCCGCTTGAGCGGCCTCAACACCTTTTTTACAAAGTTGCTCAACAGCTTTGCTTAAAACATCAACTGTTTCCGCAGAAGTGTTACAGCCAGAGCTTTCTTTGATGAACTTTTTTACTTTGCTTGTCACTACCAATACATTTGCCATGATTACCTCCCAATGGTCAGGCGGTTCCTTTAAGTTACTCGCTAATCTACCCTACATTTCGATCTGAAGACAAAAATATTTCGACTTGGCATGCCGTTGGCGTATCAGATTCACTGGAAACCCCTGAAAAATGGGGGTTTTCGCCAAGCGTTATTTCAGTGTTTGCTGGCGAAAAAATCAACAACTTTGCCCTTTTCAACCTTTAAAACCTTAGCGGACCGATGTTCGCCGGAAGGGTGAATCCAGATATAGGTTTTACTGTCATGGGCGATCGTGCATTCGACATCAGCAAAAGCCGGCGACCAAGTGCCGGAATTGAGATGTTCCACGCCACCAATCAACTCATGACGAACGTCATGGGTGTGCCCGTAGATCACGCGTCCGACATCGGCAATCAACCCAGAGGTCGTTAAGATCTGCTCGTTTGGCTTTTTATAATAACCAATATTCGATTCTATCCCCCGTGAATAAAGGATGAATGGCGGCAACAAAATGAAAATGGGTATGAACATCCAAAAAAACGACAGAGCGTAGATCTGCTTTATAATTATAAAGAGCTGCAACAAAACAAAAAGGGAAATCAGCACTAAAAAGGCGCGATCCAACCAAAGTTCTTTCATAATTCGAAGGGGGTTCGAGCCCGCAGGCTTTACAAAAAGGGCTTTCAACTCGCGCACCACTCGAGGTGTTGAATTGGATCTTTTCGCAATACCCTCAACCCGAGTTTCAACGGTGAGGGGGTCGGACAGGGGGCGTTGCATATTAGAATAAATAGTTCGCCACAAAATAGCGATACTGCTCCAGAACCATGTCCAAAGGATCAACGGTTGCGCCCGGACCATGTACTTGAAGAAATACCCGACGTACTCGCGGAGGGACATGACGTAATTGGCCTCAATATGGGGATTAAAATAACCCATTCCATTCACAAGATAGCGACAGGCCCAATCTCCAAAGGGCAGTCGGACTTGCACTCGGTTGTAATCAATCACGAAGGGATTCACCGGGTCATCACACAGACAATAAGGATCATACTGATTGCCATGCTCAATAAGGGTGTCTTTATTACTGATGTAAAACCACTCTACAAAACGCACCCGAGTTCTCTCTTCAGGCGACAGGTTTAGACCATTTAAAAGCTCGATTTGAACAGATTTCCAATGCAATTCGAGATCATGATTGCCGATAATAAAAACGACCTTATGCCCTCGGCCGATAAACCAATGAAGAGCGTCACACCAAATTTTGTGGTCATCGAGGATCACTCGGATCTTATCTGTGGACTTTTCCTCTTCGGGCTCAAGTCCCCGCTTTTTTTCAAGCCAAGACACTTGATAGGTCGGATGGGTGGGCAAAAACGTCATACTATCAAAGTCAAAAGTGTCACCATTGAAGATCAACTCGATTTTTTCATCGCCCGCTTCAGAATCAATATGCTCGAGAAAAGTTTTAAATGCCTCATCGAAAAAAAACTCTCGCGTTTTGTACTTCTTCCACAGGGGATGGGCGTGGTGTACAGGTTCTGCTTCACAGAGGTGCAGATCACTAACAACAGCTGTGAAGGTCGCCACTGAAAAGTCAACTTCGTCGAGGTTGAAGTTGCTCCCCATCAGAGTTCCTCAGGCTTGTGCCCAAACCATCCCACCAAAACTATGGAGAGTTCGTAGAGACCACAAAGAGGCAAAACCAAGAGAACCATACTCATCACGTCGGGTGGGGTAATCACCGCCGACATAATACACATCAAAATAATGGCATAACGTCGCAATGCAATTAATAATGCCTTGTTGACGATCCCCAACATTCCCAACAGCGTTAACACCAAGGGCAACTCAAAAGCCAAGCCAAACACCAATGTCGTTGTCATAAAGAAAGACAGATAGTCGTTAATCGTAATCATGGCTTTGTCGGTGTCGCCCCCAAAGTTCAATAAAAACTCAAAGGCGACCGGATAGACAACGAAGTATACAAAGTTAACGCCTGTTAAAAATAATAGTGTCCCGAAAAAAATAAAGTAAAAACTATATTTTTTCTCTTCCTTATAGAGCCCTGGGGCTACGAATCGCCAAAATTGATAAATCCAAACAGGGCAAGAGAAAATCACGCCGGTCAAGATCGACACTTTAAGGTAAGCCATAAACTTATCCATAGGAGCCGTAAAGACCAGACCATTTTGTGGCAGGTATGGCAAAATCGGCTTTCTGACGATGGAGAAAAAGAACTCGTTGAAGTTCCAGGCTATAATAGAAAAAACGGCCACTGCGACGAGGGCCCGGATCAAGCGGTCTCGCAATTCAGATAAGTGTTCAACGAGGGTTAAATCATCTTGATGACTAGGATTGTTTTCCATTTTGCTTTTCTTGCTCCGGTGGCTCAACCGCAGCACTCGGGGCTTTTGCGGCGTCTTTTATCGCATCGCCGACCGAGTCTGTCACTTTGCGACTTTCTTTCATGATTTGATTCTTTGTCTCATCGATAGAGTCTTTCACTTCTTGAGTGACCTCTAACAAGCCTCCGCTCAGCTCTTGCGTCGCTTTTTTGAATTCGCCCAGCATCCGCCCCACAATCCGAGCCACTTCAGGTAACTGTTTGGGACCGATCACCAAAAGAGCGATGACTCCAATTGCTAAAAATTCAGTAAAGCCAATATTAAACATGGTCTCAAGATAGCCTCAGAGGCAGAGAAATTCAACGAGTCTTAAAGAAATGAACTTTATTTACTGTTTGGTGGTCTTTTTCATGGAGGGGTTAAAGTAGCCTTTTTCAGCGAGAGTCTCTCCCATCAGGGTCGAGCCTGTCTTTGAGTAGAGATCCATCATACGAAGGACGTTTTCTTGGTCCATAATCTTCGCTTTTTGGCTGATCAGAGAAAGCACGTCAACCAAGTTCAAAAAATGCTCCGATATATCCCGAAAAAGCTTAGCAAAGGTGTCTTCAGACACGTCGTGGGAAAGGGACTCGAAGGCCAGCTTTCCCATATCAACATAGTAATCCACATCAATGATTTTTCGCTGGAAAGAGTCTGAAAAGAAACCAGATATATAAAGTGAGCTATCGCCCAATTTCTTCAGCTTCTCGACACGGTCTTTACCTCCTGATTGTCCCGCTGTCAGATAAAGCTCAGCGATGGTTTTACGAGTCTTCTTGCCGGAAGTGTCGAGATGGTCATAGAGGTTCTCCACAAAGAGATAGTGTTTCAAGATATCAACCACATAGGTCTTTATGTGAGGGTAGGTTTCAATTCGCCGCTCTTTAAAAGCGTCCTCAACCACGGTGTGGAAGTAATCATTAGAATCCAAAATCAGAAACGTCGACATAGGTCTATTATACCCGAGTCCTGTCCGTTTGCGAAAAATCCAAGACATATTCTTGAGTTTTGTCTAGCCCAACGTCTCAAAATAGATCAATAATTTCAGGGGTATAAGGGTGTATTATGGTCGACATCGGGAAATCTAATGGACCGAGTCTTATTAATCATGATAGCACCACCTGCATGGAAAACACCCTTGGCGTCTATATACATATCCCTTTTTGTATTCAACGGTGCTCTTACTGTGATTTTGCGACCTATGCCAAGGATCAAATAGCCGCCAACGACGCCTACGTCGAAGCGGTATGTACAGAGATACGATGTCGGCAAAATATTTTCTCCGAGAAAAAGCTCTCGACGATCTACTTTGGCGGAGGCACACCAAGCCTCCTGACTCCTGAACAAATTAAAAAGATCATCGACCAATTTAAAACACTCGGGTTTGAGTTTCTCCCTGATATAGAGATCACTCTTGAGGTCAACCCGGCCACATTGTCTTCTCAAAAGTGCGAAGGGTTTCGTCAAGCCGGAGTCAACCGCATCAGTATTGGATGCCAGAGTTTTAATGATGACTATCTCAAAGCGTGCAACAGGGAGCACAACGTCCAAGACACTCTCCACACAATTGACCTCGTCCAATCTCACTTTACAAATTACAGTCTGGACCTCCTGTTCTCTTTGCCCCAGCAGGGGCTTGAGCAACTTGAACCCGATCTGTTGAAGATGCAGGAGATCTCCCCACCCCACATCAGCGCCTATTGCCTGACGTTGCCAGAAAAACACCCTATGAATCAGGGGCGATGCTCCGACGAAGAACAGGCCGAAATGTTCGATAGAACTCTCCAGGTCTTTGGCCAAATGGGAATGAAAAGGTATGAAATTTCGAACTTCAGTAAACCAGGCTTCGAGTCTCGTCACAATAATCTTTACTGGACAGACCAAAATTATTGGGGGGTTGGGCTCAGCGCCCACTCGTATAAACGTGATCCCCATTGGGGTTATCGTTTTTGGAATCCCTCGAGCTACCAAGCCTATATGCAAAAAATTCAGGATCTGGCCCATGATGGATCTCTGGAAACTTCATTCTCAAAAAATGAGCGCGAGTCGCTCATGAAACACGAGTCTCTTTCCGACTTTTGCCACACCCACCTCAGACTCCACGACGGCCTCAATCTGTCTTCAGTGCGTCATAAATATGGAGAGCCTACTGTTTCAAAAGTTGCCGATCGCCTCGTGGTTTTAGAAAAGAAAGGGTGGCTAAACGTTGATCGCGACCGCTGGAGGCTGTCTGATAACGGGCTGTTGGTTAGCAATCAGGTGTTTTCGGGCCTCCTATTTTCAGCCCAAGACATTGACAACTGACAAGAGAGCCCCCTATTTTGAAGAACCGAGGAACAGGTTTATGTCTGAAAAAAAAGATGATCAAAATGAAAAACTCAAGTCTCCACCTCAAGACGAGGTGACTAACGACGAGGCCGCTCCGCAAGAAGTACCCAGTCCGGAGCCACCCAGCTTAGAGGACCGGTTTGCTCAACTGGAGAAAGAGCACCTGTATCTCAGAGCCGAAATGGAAAACATTAAGCGTCAGAATATTAAAGAACGGTCGCAGTTGCTCAAGTACGGCTCTGAGCGCTTGGCTCGCGATCTGCTCGACACCCTCGATGTTTTCCGCTCGGCGCTGAGTAGTGAAGTCACTGCCGAAAACTTCGCTGAATTTGTCAATGGCATCAAAATGACTTCCCAATCCTTAAAAGCCACCCTTGAGAAGCACGGAATTGTGGAAGTCGACTGCGTTGGCCAACCCTTTGACCCTAACACCCAAGAGGCCCTTAGCAGCGAACCAAGTGATGAACTGCCCGAAGGTCATGTCACTCAAGTCTTTAAGTCCCCCTTTAAATACCACGACAAACTGTTGCGAGCAGGGCAAGTGATTGTCAGTCGACCGAAAACTGACTAAACTAACCTTATATTGGCGAAAAAAGACTATTATCAAATATTGAATGTCGATCACAAGTCGAGCTTGAAACAGATCAAGTCGGCTTTTCGACAGTTGGCTCTCAAGTATCACCCCGATCATAACCCTGGAAATCTCGACGCCGCGCAATTGTTCAGCCAGATCAAAGAGGCTTATGAGTTTCTATCCACACCAGAGCTTCGCAAGCAGTACGACAGTTTTTACAAGCCCCGAACGGCTCCTGCGGCAGAACGTCAGCCACAAGCGGCGCCTAAGTCATCGACTGCAACTCGCCCTAAAAAAAGTCAAAACCTACGTTACACTCTCTTTATCACTTTAGAAGACGTGGTAACAGGCTGTGAACGGGGCATTCGCTACATTCGAAACAACAAAAATGAAAAAGAAACCGTTCAGTTAAAGGTTAAAGTCCCGGTCGGCGCCTATCACCTGCAACGCCTCAAACTTTCTGGCTATGGTGATGTTGATACTTCGGGTGCTGGCGATCTTTTTGTGATTGTGCAACATCAAAACCACCCGATGTTTTTAAAAAACGATCTCAATCTTCGGGTCAATGTACCGGTGAGCTATATAGACATCGCTCTTGGATCAACCCTTGAGGTCCCCACACTTACCGGCATTAGAAAATTAAAATTAAAATCATGTGAATTTGAAGATCTAGATACGACGTTGCGTGGCTTTGGTTTGCCGGACCACGAAGGGCGTTATAAGGGGGACCTTGAGGTTCACTTTTTTATTGAACACCCTAAGAAACTTTCAAACTCTGAAAAAGAAGCCTTAGAATCTCAGCGGAGATCTTGGCCTCAAGGTGAAATGATGCAACAATACCAAGTCTATCTAAAGAATCTAAAGGGGAGATCCTCGTGATGTTACGAACATATTGTCTTCGCTCAATAATAAATACAGCGCTCAGTCTGATGATGTTTTTCTGTTTGGCCACCTGTGCGACCTTTGGACAAAAGGAGAAACTAAACAAAGCACCCGATGCTGTAACAACCCAGCTGAACAAAGCCAAACAACAATATCAAGATCGCCAATACAACCAAGCGATCAATACTCTCAACGGAGTTTTGAGATTTCATCGCAAAACTGAGGCCGGGGATGACGCTCTCTTTTTACTAGCAAAAACTTATTCCCGGATTGAAAACTGGGAAAGCGCCCTCGGATCCTACCAAGCCTTGTACAATACTGACATCTTCTCTTCCCGTGATGCCATTGCGCGGGTGGCTGCCGCCCGGATTTTAACCTACAAGATGGGTGAGTACGGAAAAGCTCTAAAGTTGATTGATCAATCTCTCAGAACAAAACTCAATCGTGAGCAACAGACTGATCTGTTAGAGGTGCGTTTTTCGGCTTTAATGAAGACCGGCGCCCAGCTCGAAGCTTTCGAAACTTTAGTGAAACTCTCCGAGGAACATCCCGTCGCCACCAAGCGAGATAGCTTTAAAAGAAAAGCTAAAGCCTTTCTCGACTCAAGACTAAGCGGTCCTGAACTTAAGGACTTTGCCAATGACAGCGATCAATCAGAATTAAAAGTCGATGCTATGTATCGGTACGGTGTGTTTTTAATGGGAGAGGGTAAATATTCCCAAGCCAAGTCCTACTTTGAAAGCGTCATCTCTATGAGCCCCAAAAGTTACGCGAGCACACAGGCAAAGCAACTCATTGAACAATTAACAGCTCGAGAGAAAGTAAACCAAAGAACCATCGGGGTCGTTCTCCCCCTCAGTGGCCGTTATTCCAGTATAGGCTATGAAGCCCTCTGGGGCATTCAGCTGGCTCTTGGCATAAAGGGCGGGCAGAACAGCCAAAACGTGCGCCTTGCCGTCATTGATAGTCGGGGCAAACCAGAACACGCCCGCAAAGCTGTTAAAAGACTCATCGAAGAAAACCACTCCATCGCAGTGGTTGGTGGGCTTCTTGGTAAAACGGCCTACTCCGCATCCATTCAGGCCCAAGAAATGGGCGTTCCTTTTATAGCTCTATCCCAGAAAGAAGGACTCACCGATATCGGCCCCTATATTTTCCGAAATGCTCTTACCATTGAATCTCAAATCGACACCCTTATCAAAACAGCAATGACCAAGCTCAACTTTAAGCGGTTTGCTATTCTTTTTCCCAACGACCCTTACGGGGTTAAAATTAGCAATCTTTTTTGGAAAAAGGTAAAAGAACAAGGCGGGACGATCTCGGGAGCACAGTCTTATCTCCCCGGAGAGACTGACTTTAACGAGCCCATCCAAAAACTTGTCGGTACTTTTTATATCGATGATCGCAAAGTGGAATACTCGAAGCGACTTAAAGAATGGTATGAAAAACAGCCGCCGAACTCACGACGACGTAAAAAGCCACCCGTTGGTTTGCTTCCTCCGATTGTCGATTTTGATGCCATTTTTATTCCTGATGGCCCCAAGGCCCTTGGTCAAATCGCTCCCATGTTGGCTTATAACGATGTGAACAATGTCTACCTCATCGGCACTAACATATGGAACAGCAATGAGTTCTTGCGACGTGGACAACAGTTTGTTTCTAAATCTATCTTCACCGACGGCTTTTATGGAAAAGACGAAAGTTTTCTTGGTTCCCAGTTTTATCGCAACTATGCGGAGGTTTTTAACAAAGCCCCGTCGACCTTTTCTCTTTTGGGATACGACTCTGGCTTAGTGATTCGCTCTGTTCTGGAGCAAGGGGTTGCCTCGCGTCTGGACTTCACTAAAATTATTAAGCAAAACCGTTGGATCCCCGGTGCGATTAGCACGCTTATGCTCAACGAGAAAAAAGAGTTTATCCGACCCGTGGTGACTCTGACCGTTAAAGAAGGTGAAATCATACCTTTTGAGGCCACCTCACTCTGACCTTTGTCGAGCGACGAAGCGCTAGTTCTCGCCCTAGAGGCCTTCGCCAGGAGACCTCGTGCTCTCTGGGGTTGCTTTCGTTTAAATATATTTCTACCCTATGCCCTACCTCGAAAGAGTAGTAAGCCACTGTTTTTTCTCAACAAACCTTAAACAGTTTTATTGTCGCAAGAACCTCGACCTTTTTGGGACCCCATATCGCTAAATAATATCCCGTATCTTCCGAATATTACTTAGAGCAACAGAGAACTTCTGATGGAGGCCGTGAATGGATGATAAAAGCCTACAAATCCCTGAACAAATACCTATGTTACCCGTTCGGGATATAGTCATTTTCCCTTATATGATAATTCCCCTTTTTGTAGGGCGGGAATCTTCTATACAAGCCGTTGAGGACAGTTTAGCGAAAAACCGACTGATCTTCTTGGCTTCACAAAAAGACTTAGCCGAAGAATCACCGACTGAAGAGAGCGTTTACAGCGTTGGAACCGTCGCCATGATTATTCGAATGAGAAAGTTGGCTGACGGCCGTGTCAAAATCCTTATCCAAGGAATGACCAAGGCAACGATCACAAAATTTCATCAAAGCCAGCCTTTTTTCAATGTCGCTGTGGAAAAAGTCGTAGAACAAAGTGACGAGTCAGAAGAGTTTCAACTCAAAGCCGAAGCCTTGATTAGAACGACAAAAGAACAATTAGAAAAAGTCATCGCCCTGGGCAAAGTTTTATCACCCGATATCCTTCTCGTGTTGCAAGAAATTGTAGACCCCGGAAGAGTGGCCGACCTTGTTGCTTCGAACATGGGACTCAAAGTCGATGAAGCACAAAAAATCCTTGAGACTGACGACCACTTAGAGCGTCTTCGTTTGGTTAATGAGATTTTGCTTGCTGAAGTCGACGTGTTACAAATGCAAGCCAAAATTAGAACCACGGCAAAAGATGAAATGTCGAAGAGCCAGCGTGAATACTTTTTACGAGAGCAAATGAAGGCTATAAAGTCTGAATTGGGTGAAGCGGATTCCAAAAATGATGAGATGGATGAGCTACGTCAAAAGATTATGACTGCTGGAATGCCTGATGAAGTTGAAAAAGAGGTTGTAAAGCAACTGGGCCGCCTCGAGAGAATGCATCCCGATGCTAGTGAAGCTTCCATGATCAGAACCTACCTCGATTGGATGGCAGACCTCCCATGGAACAAAGAAACTATTGATAATATTGAAATTATTAAAGCAAAAAAGATATTAGAGGCCGACCACCATGGTCTAGAAAAAGCCAAAGAGCGAATCCTTGAGTTCCTAGCCGTGAAAAAGCTCAAAGACAACATGAAAGGACCCATTCTGTGTTTTTGTGGGCCTCCGGGAGTCGGTAAAACATCTCTTGGTAAGAGTATTGCTAAGTCTATGAACCGCAAGTACTTTCGAATCGCTCTCGGTGGAGTTAAAGACGAAGCAGAAATCAGGGGTCACCGTCGTACTTATGTCGGCGCCATGCCCGGTAAGATCGTACAGGCTTTAAAGCAAATCCAAACAAACAATCCTGTGATTGTTCTTGATGAAATTGACAAGCTTGGAAGCGACTTTCGAGGCGACCCAAGTGCTGCAATGCTAGAGGTATTGGATCCAGAACAGAATGCCGCTTTTCGAGACAACTATCTTAACGTTGATTTCGACTTATCAAAATGTCTGTTCATCGCAACTGCCAACGTCGTTGAGAACATCCCAGCGGCTCTTAGAGATCGTATGGAGTTGATTCCCATCTCGGGCTATACCCAAGCTGAGAAGGTCGAGATCACGAAAAAGCATCTCATTCGAAAGCAAATCGAAAACAATGGGGTTGATAATGACCACATTGAGTTTAAAGATGACGGCATCAACTACCTCATCGCCCATTACACAAGAGAAGCCGGTGTTCGAAACTTGGAACGTGAAATTGGATCTCTGTGCCGAAAAGTAGCCAAAGAAGTGGTTATGGGCGCAACCAACAAGTTCTTTATTGATAGTAAACAAGTGGTTAACTTTCTGGGGGCTCCTAAATACCTCAAAGAAGAGAAGCTACAAGAAGATGTTGTTGGGGTTTCCACGGGCTTAGCCTGGACCCAAGCGGGTGGGGAGGTTCTTTACGTAGAAGCTCTTAATATGAAAGGCAAAGGCGGATTCACCCTGACCGGTCAAATGGGAGATGTGATGAAAGAGTCGGCAACGGCTGCGATTTCTTATGCCCGAGCCCATTACGATGAACTTGGAATCGACACCAAATGGTTTGAAAATAACCATATCCACATTCATATGCCCGCTGGAGGAATTCCTAAAGATGGACCATCCGCTGGTATCACTATGACGACGGCGATTGTGAGTATTATTACTAATAATCCCGTTCGAAAAGATGTGGCCATGACTGGAGAAGTAACACTGACTGGGCGCGTGTTACCCATTGGTGGGATAAAAGAAAAGGCTCTCGCCGCTCTTAGCCATGATATTTCGACTGTGATCTGTCCTCTTGCAAACAAAAAAGATGTGGATGAGATCCCTGAAGAAATTCGCAGCAAGATTAACTTCATTTTTGTAGAACACCTTGACGAAGTGCTGCAAATTGCTCTGAAATCAAAAGTGAAAGCCAACAAAAAGAAGTCATCTGGAAGCAAGGCCAAAGCCACCATGCCGGCAGCCTAAACCTAAATCTTCTAGTACCGACCTTACGAAAGCCAAGGACACCGACCCTTGGCTTTTTTTATGTCTTGAGCGACCCTATTCAATTATTAGAAGACGACGCATGCTTGTCGTTTTCTCTTTCTAAATACATGACCAAGGTTTTGAGGTCACTAATCTGTTGTTTCAGCTGGATAATTTGCTCTTCTTTGCCCTGCAAGCTCTGCATATAGGCCTTTTTGAGTTCATCCAACAAAGACTTCGCGGTTACGAAGGTATTATCCTCTTTTTGAGCTAAACTTTCGGGCGCTTTATTAGTTGGGACGGGCGTGAAAGTTTGGCTTTGGGGAGTTTGGGCTTGCCTAGGCAAAAAATACTTACCATGAATCAGCTTATATTTGATTTTATTGGCTTTTATCCTCCGCCTCAAGGTGGATACGCTAATGTCGTATTCACTCGAATACTCAGATAAAGACAACCAATTACTATCCATACTTACTTCATTCATGACTACTCAACCCTAGCATATCCAATGACTAAGACAATGGATAAGTTGATAAGCCCCCTTAAACACTGCTTTGGGCTTGGTTTTCGCTACCTAGTCAACATGACCACTCGAAAGACTACCAACTAACTCATTGATTTCACTAGAAATCCACTGATATATTCTGGGTATGAAACTTAAGGGAAAAAAGAAGATCGGCCTAGCCCTAAGTGGCGGTGGTATCAAAGCAGCCGCTTTTCATATCGGAGTCTGTTTGGCTCTTAAAGAGAAGGGCTTTCGCTTCGCCGGCGGCTCAAAAGAAGAGGTCGCCTCTAAGTACTCAGATTCTGACAAGGTGATTAAGCTTTACGTAGGATCCAGTGCTGGAGCGGTTATTAGCGCATTCCTAGCCAGTGGATACTCACTTCAAGCCATTATATCAGCTTTCGAAAAAGGGTCAGAATGGGACCTCAAAGGACTTCGCGAAGACGATAGTTTTCAAGAATCACTCAAGCCGATTTCCTACTCTGACATTTTTTCTATCAACGGAAAAAACTGGATAAAGCTTCTTCCAAACTTATTAAAAGGGCGGTCGATGTTAACCGGTGGGCTCGAGGCCATGGTTAAAAATGGATTAAAGATCAATGGCCTTGTCACCGCCAAAGGTCTAGAACGCTATGTCCGTGAGCATGTTTGGCCCGAAAACACCTTCGAGTCTTTGGGGGCGGAACTCTATATCGTTGCCACTCAGCTGAATCACTCAAGAAAAGTTATTTTTGGGGCTTATGAACAAACTTCAAAAATTAAACACATTGGATGGGCCAACTATGCCAAAGTTTCTGAGGCCGTCGCCGCTTCGGCCAGTCTCCCACCGGTGTTTGCACCCTATGGAATCATCAATGAAAGAGGAAAGGAGATCTTCTACTTCGATGGGGAGATTCGAGACACGCTGTCGACGCACGTCGCCAAAGACCAAGGGTGTGACCTGATCATCGCCAGTTACTCGATACAGCCCTATCATTACAACAAGAATATGGGGAGCCTGCACGAGTACGGCATTCCCTTGATATTTAACCAGGCCCTCTACCAAGTCGTTCAACAAAAAATAGAGGCTCAGATTTCGGCCCACGATGCGGTGGATAAGATTCACCATGCTATTCGGGGTTACTTCAAACAAAAACAACTGCCAAAAGAGGATATGGATAAACTCCTTAATATTATTGAAGAAAGGGCCGACTACCGGCCGAATGTGGACTACCTCTACATTCACCCCAATCCCCATGACTACGAGATGTTTTTTGCCGATCACTTCAGCCTGAATCCGAAAATTCTATCGAAAATAGTACAAACGGGATTTCGGTCGGCGCTGAATCAGCTTAGAAAACACGATCTATAAATTAATGGGCCGGGGGCATCTCTGATGGCAAAAGGCCCTGGGGTCTCTTGATGTCATTGCGAGCCAAAATAGCCGTTCCACGCTCATAAATATCTGATTCAAAGTCTTTTTCAAATCGGACATCAAAAACATAGGCTTTCACGGCTATCTTTAGAACGAGTTCAAAGTTTTCATAGGACTCTGAGACAAGCACCTTGATTGGTTTCTTTAAAAAGACAAACCGGCTCGTTGCCACCACTTGGTAGATGAGGTTCTTAGCTTTTGCAACATCAGAATCCAGGGCTAGGTGGAAGGTGCAAACAATCATCATGTCCAATGCGCCGGAGTTACCTGAAGCGACCCACTCTGACATAAATTTGGAATTTGGAATCGTCACTTCGTTGTCATCAAGAGTCTGAAGTCGAACAGCCCTGAGTCCAATATTGGTAATCTCACCGTAGGTGTCGTCAAAGGTCACTCGGTCCCCAACCTGAAAAGGGCGGTCAAACAACAACGTGACACCGGCAACGATAGATCCGACCAAGTCTTTCAGAGAAAACCCTACAGCCACAGCAGCCGACCCACCCAAAGCAAGAAGTAACTCTTTGGATGGTTTAAGAACTCCAAAGACGAGGCCGACAGTTCCGAGGATATACAGCAAAAAAGACAAGATCGTTGTCACCTGTAGAAACTGCAGACGGTAGTTCGGAGCACTTTCCCCCAGTTTACCCGATAAGGATTTTAAAAACTTCCCAACAGCGACAATTAGAATCAGTCCAACGACAAGTGTTGAGATCTTTTGAAACTGGAGAAGCTGTAAAAATTCCGAAAGGCTGTCGTTAGAATTCATATATGAGGTTCTTCCCTTTTAAATATTTTTTAACATCTTCATACCAGTCCATGGTGAAGCGATAGCGCCCATGATCTTCACAAAGAAAACCCTCTTCAAGGCCACGAAACATCGCCTGTTTAACGATGGCTCTCGGCAGATTGGTGGCCCGTGCCGCCTCACTGACGTTCAAGTTCTCGTGCTTCATAATGGAGGCATACACAAAATGCATTTCCTGGTTAAGATGGCTGAGTTCTGATATCGGATTTTCCACCGGGAGACAGACCTTTAGAGACTCGCCATGGGTTCGACGTAGACTTCGAAGCCAGAAAGACTGGGCCAGGCCCGGAATACCACCAGATTTCTCCCAAATTAAATAGAAAAAGCGATTCTCGGCGGACGCAACACCCTCTTCAAGCTTCTGACTGGAGCGAAAAATCTCGTCATAAACAAGTTTGCGCCCCACCACTTCGTGAGTTTTCAAAATACAATTTTTGATTTCTTCGATAGTCCAGCGAGGCACCTTCTGTTCAATTCGAAAATACTGGTTTTTGCCGACAACACTACCTAGTAGTTGCCAGGAAAAGTCACCGTATGTGGCGACCCAAAAAACATTTTTCATTTCTTCAATTTTTTCTAAGAAAACACGATAAGTACTAAACCCACCGACGGTTGATAAAAAGAGGTTGTGGGCGTTGTCTAAAAACACGATAAGGTTTTCATCTTTCGAAGCCTTCTCCACTTGTTCAATAATAGTATCCAAGCCTTTTTCTGTGAAAATCTTGGGTGTCACGTCGATAGCAAGGCATTCGTGACCCATTTCCGAATAGTGAGCTTCCAACTCTCTCAACACACGGGTCTTACCACAGCCCCTACTGCCAAAAATAGCTACTGTTTGCTCTGTAGATTCGTCTGCAGCCCATAAATCTAACTGCTTCACAATGTCTTGATAAAAATCCGTATCTATAACCTTGGGGTTACGATACTGCTCACTGGCGGCAAAAAACTTTTCGACATAATCCTCGTCGACTTTCTCCATATTAAGAGAATCGTTCTTCGTAGTTTCATACTTTACCCTGAGAACTTTCGCATACACCACCTTCATAAACTCAAACTGGCTACCCCAGAGAACGGTTCGGTTCAAAAGAAAATGGATCCCTACCAAGACCAAAGCCGGCAAACTCAAGAATAACGAAAACCGATTCTCCATCCGACGGGCAACGGCCTGGAGAAAGAACACATTGGTCTGCTTCAGGTAATGTTCGATTTCCAGTTCCCAGCGGCTAGATACAAAAAACAGCAGGGCCAAAACAATAAAGCCAAAAAATGGCTCAATGATAGAAAACAGAATGGACTGCCCCAAGATAGACAAAAAAGCCATCTTTACACAATAGGTCGTAAGCAAAACCAAACCCAAAAAGCGAGACGTCGTGCGGATTTTCTTATTGATATCCTCTTTGGGAGCAACAAGGCTAGAACTTGCCACCTCCCTCAACACCAACTCAAGGGTCACCCGAAACACCTTATAATAAACGTAATAGGAGAGATACACGGTAACATAGGTCAACTCTGTAAATTCAGAGGAGGCTAGTAAAATATCCACGACCTCTAGGGCTAGTAGCGTGAACAACCAAGGGAGGTACTCGCTTAGCAGCGTTAGACCTGTGGTGAGGTTGCGGTGCCATTGGGAACGAAAACTTAAATAGAAAGAGACCTTTTTTTGTTTCTCAATCTTTGACTCGACGAGCTTCGCCACCTTAAAGAAGACCACAGGCACAAGAGCCAACAGCAGAATGAAGAAAAGCTGCAAGAAGACATGAAGGGCTCCAACGAAGCCTTCAGACAAGCGGGTTTTCACCCAGTTCCAACGCTCATAGAAGTAGGCTAAGAACTTGTAGGGAATGATCCTAATCTCAACGCCGATTCTTCGCAGGGTATTGGAATCGACACTAAAAATACTCTTTCCTTCTAACGCGAGCTCCTGAAGCGCCTGCTCTCTCTCGTTGCTGACTTTACGTAGCAACTGAAAACGTAAAGCGACGCCCTCTTGCCAGGGTCTGTTCACCCCTTCCGCATCGCTGTATGAAACAAAATGCTGTTTGAGGTTCTTCGCCACGTCCTCCCACAAAACACTGACTTTGTTATATTTTGCCTCGGTGGTCAGAGATTCTTTGTCTTGGTGAATTCGCTCCAAGCGTTTATCCAGCTCGGAAAGTCGCTCACTATAAGATACAGAGGTTTTTTGACTGCCCTCTAAGTCCTGGGCCGTTATCATTTGAAAAGGGAGTAGAAGAGCCATTATGAAAATGACTTGGTTGACCATTTAATCCCTCCCCAAAAAAAATCATAACGACTCAGTAATTGAGCTTTGCACAAATCGGAAGATTCTGGAAGACAAAAGACCCAGCACGCAAACCCCGATGGCTGAAAGAACCACTATACTCCGCGAAAAGAATGCCTCTTTTCGAACTTCAAAGCCCTCACCATCCATCATATACATCACCACGACAGGGCGGAGGTAGTAGTAAACACTGATGATTGAGCTTAAGACTCCAACGAAGGTCAACCAGTAAAAACCCTGCTCAATCGTCGCAGAAAACACATAGAACTTACCGAAGAAGCCAATGCTTGGAGGAAGACCGGCGAGGCTAAAGAGAAGCAGGGAGAGACCAAGAGCGAGGGCCGGCGATCGTTTCGAAAGGCCCTTGAGGTCGGTGGTTAACAAAACGGTGTCTGCTGACTTTTCAAAAACCACAACTAAAGCAAACGTCCCCACTGTCATAATGGAATAAGACAGCAAGTAGAACATCAGACTGGTGACCCCAGCATCACTGTCAGTGCCAAAAGAGGCAACGATCACCGCCATGAAGGCATAACCCGAATGGGCGACACTGGAGTAGGCGAGCATTCTCTTGAAATTGTCTTGCATGATCGCCGCCACATTACCAACGATCATGGTCAACGCCGCCAGCCATTGCATAAACCAGACAAACTGGTCAGAGTTTAGGTCGTAAAAGTCGGCGTAAAGAAAAAATCGTAAAAATGCGATGAACGAGGCCACTTTTACTGCCGTGGCCATAATACCCGTTACTGGAGTTGCAGCTCCTTGGTAAACATCGGGCGCCCAGGAGTGAAACGGCACAAGCGAAATCTTAAAGGCAAACCCAACACAAGTTAGGATCGTTCCGAAACGAAAAAATACATTATTTTCAAAAAGTTGCGCGGCTAGCTCCCCAACCTCTTGCAAGTTGGTTGTACCGGCGCCCCCATAAATGAAAGCAATTCCATAAAGAAGTATGGCCGACCCCACCCCTCCTAACACAAAGTACTTAAGGGCTGCCTCTTTGGAGAGAAGCCTCTCTTTATTCAGAGCAATGAGAAGGTAGAGCGATAAAGACATCAACTCAATCGAGATAAAGGTTACAATCAAGTTATTGGACATTACCACCAGCGCCATGCCGATTGTGGCGTTCAAAACTAAAAAAATATGTTCGGAGAATAGTTTGTCTCGTGTCTCTTTTGAATCATAGAGAAGAAACAAACAAAAACCAACAACCACAAAAATGATGTAAGAACCCCAAACCGTAATTCCGTCAATCACGATGGCTCGAGAAAATGCTTCAACAAAGTTGAGTCCTGAGATCTTCCAAAAACCTTTTACCGCCGACAGGGTCAGCGCCGCTGCCCCAACGAGCCCAAACGTGGCATACATAAGAGACGTGAATGGGTTCATCTCTTGGCCATCGCGAAAAGCCTTCACCGTCATTGGAACAATACTCGCAATAAAAAGCCAAAACAGGGGGGCTACTACGATAAGTTCAGATAAATTAAAATTCACGTCTATCTCCTATTTCAGGAAGCTCGGTTGTACGAAAGCTTTGTAACTTGATTCGATACTCTTCTTTATTCTGAACCAGGTTTTCCATGCTCTTGTTCGAATACTTTAGAAACACACCTGGGAATAAACCCATCCAAAATATTAAGACAATCAAAGGCGCCATTGTAAGGAGTTCCCGAAGGTTCATATCTGGCATCGACGGATACTTCTTAATGACTTCTCCATCTTCTCCAAAAAACACCTTCTTTACCATCCACAGCATGTAAGCGGCGCCTAAGATGACACCTAAAACAGCGAATCCAGCATAAACGGGGGCAGCTTGCCATGTGCCAAATAGAATCAAAAACTCACCAACAAATCCATTGGTCATCGGAACCGCGATACTGGAAAAAGTTACTATTAAAAAGCAAATCGCGTAGATCGGCAGAGCTTTGGCTAGGCCACCGTAATCAGCGATTTTTCGAGAGTGGGTTCTTTCGTAGATCACCCCAACCAACATAAACAGGGCGCCAGTGCTGATCCCGTGCGCGAGCATTTGAAAAAGAGAACCCTGTAAACCATAGAGATTCATCGTAAATAAGCCCAAAATAACATAGCCCATGTGCGAGACAGAGGAATAGGCCACGAGCTTTTTCATATCAACCTGTACCATGGCCACTAAGGCTCCATAGATAATCCCCACCACTCCCAGGCCCATAAAGAGCGGCGTCCAGACGGCGACGGCTTCTGGAAACATGGGTAGAACGAACCGCAAAAAACCATAGGTTCCCATTTTCAACATCACCCCGGCGAGGATCATCGACCCACCGGTGGGTGCCTGAACGTGGGCATCAGGCAACCATGTGTGAAAAGGGAACATCGGCACCTTAATCGCAAAAGCCAGACAAAACACAAAAAACAAGATGTTCTGAGGGCTCATAAAAGTGCCGCCGACAAATGTTAAATCAAGACGGTAGAAATCCAGCACACTAGCACTTAGCTCTCCGAGCTGAACATCACACTGAAAGATCAGATAAATAATCCCTGCGAGCATCAGAAGAGAGCCCACCATCGTGTAGATAAAAAACTTCATTGTAGCGTAGATTCGGTTTTCTCCACCCCAAATACCGACAATAAAGTACATCGGGATCAGCGATAGCTCAAAAAACACGTAAAACAAAATCGTATCGAAGGCGACAAACGAACCGATCATAGCCGCTTCTAAAACCAACACCGATATATGGAAGGCCTTCACCTGTTTGTTAATGGTCGACCAACTTGCGGCCACCACAACAGGAGTTAAAAATGTGGTCAAAATGATAAGCCAAAAGGAGATTCCATCCACACCGATAAAATAACTCACCCCTAACTCTTTAAGCCAGGGGCTCTTTTCAACCAACTGCAATGCCGCCGTGTTCGGATCGAAGTGTTTGAACAGCATTAAAGAGAACAAAAAGTGCATGATTGTCGACACCAAGGTGATCGGCTTAGCCAACCATGACGGAGCAATCGCAACCAGTACAACAAACAACAGGGGTAGGAAAATAAGCGAGCTTAATAACATCGTCGGACCTCTATAGTAAAAACCATACACTGAAGACAAGACCAATCAATATATAGAGGCCATAGACTTGCAAGTTTCCAGATTGCACCATTTTTAAACCGCCACCGGCATTTTTAACCATGTCGGAGACAGCGTAGGTGCATTTATCAATTATCTTCACGTCAACCCGAACCCATAGAGTTCTGGAAATACGAATTATTGGATTGATAAGCCCTTTGAAATAAGCTTCGTCGACCCAGTACTTATTAAGAAGCAGCTTGTGGGCCGCGCTGTACTTTTTAGCAGCGCTATCCGCAGCCTCTGGCTTAGTGATGTAAAGATAACGAGCCAATAAAACACTGGCCAAAATACCAAGCAGCGTCAGACCCATTAGTGTAAATTCAATGGCTAAATCATTCGGTCCATGGGGCATTTCAAAGGATGCCATTAATGGATGAATCCACTCATCTAAAAAGTTATGGGGGTGCCCTGGCAGAATGGTACTAATGCCATGGGGGATACAAAGAAAGCCGGCAAATACAGAAAGAAAAGCCAACACCATCAGCGGAATTGTCATAGACAAGGGCGACTCGTGGGGATGAACGTTCTCCGGAACTCTTGAGCGTCCCCAGAAGGTCATCGCCATCAAGCGCGTCATATAAAATGCCGTCAGTAAGGCTGCAACCGCACCAATCACCCATAGAACAATACTGCCTCGGGGTGAATGAAACGACATCCAAAGAATTTCATCTTTTGAAAAGAAACCTGAAAACCCGGGGGCTCCAATAATCGCCAACCAACCCATCAAAAAGGTGAAATGAGTGACCGGCATGAGCTTTCTAAGCCCCCCCATCTTTCTCATATCTTGCTCTTCGTGCATGGCATGAATCACAGATCCTGAGCCAAGGAACATCAGCGCTTTAAAAAACGCATGAGTCATAAGGTGGGCCAATGCCGCACCGAAAGCTCCGACTCCGACAGCTAAAAACATATAACCAAGTTGCGAGACAGTGGAATAAGCCAAAACCTTTTTAATATCGTTTTGCACAAGTCCAATACTTGCCGCCATCAGTGCGGTGAGAGCGCCGATAAAAGCAATGACCATCATGGCGTTAGGGGCGGCAAGAAAAACCGGATTGAGTCTTATAATCATATAGACACCAGCCGTTACCATGGTGGCAGCATGGATCAATGCTGACACTGGTGTTGGGCCGGCCATTGCATCGGGCAACCAAACATAAAGAGGGATCTGTGCCGACTTACCCATGGCTCCAATAAACAGAAAGAGACAGGCTAAGGTTACGGGAGCTCCCCATGCCGTTGACAACATATTGGGGTTGTTAAGAAAGTAGCTGTTCACCTCAGCAAAAGAGACCGTGCTGGTCAACCCAAACAGAGTGAAAATACCCAGTAAGAACCCGGCATCTCCAATTCTATTGGTGATAAAGGCCTTCATTCCCGCGGCGGCTTTGGCTGGATCGGTGAACCAGAAACCAATAAGCAAATACGAGCAAAGTCCAACACCTTCCCAACCGACAAACATGACTAAAAGATTACTACCGAGTACGAGAAGTAACATGTTGAAAACAAACAGGTTCAAATAGCTAAAGTATTTGGCCGGTCGTTCATCGTGGCTCATGTAACCAACGCTAAAGAGATGGATAAGAAAACCAACCCCTGTGATAATTAAGGTCATCACCATGGACAAGGGGTCTATGGTAAAGGCCATGGGCGCTGAAAAGTCTCCAACCTTTATCCAATCAAACAGCAAGAACTGTAACGCTCTTTCATCAACGGGGAGGCCCTTCAGCTTAAAGAAGAAGCCGACAGCTGAAACAAACGACACGGCCATTGCCGTGCAGGCAATCGCTCCGGCAACCTGCGCATTCTTGCTACGAAACCGAACACCATTTATGAAAAAGCCGATCAACGGGGCAAAGAGTAGTGCATAAAACATATTCGTCCCCTATCCTTTCAAGTGCTCAAAAAAGCGGATGTTGGTTTCTTTATAGTTTTTATAGATCATAACCACGAGTGCCAGGCCCACAGCCGCTTCTGCCGCGGCAATGGCAATAACAAAAAGAGTGATGATGGCGCCATTAACATCCTGCAAATAGTACCCGAAGGTGACAAAAGCCAAATTGACCGCATTTAGCATCAGCTCCACGGACATCAATATAACAATGATGTTTTTTCTCAGCAAGACGCCGGCGAGGCCCAACACAAACATGGCCCCCGAAACAAACAGATAATGGGTGATCTCGATTGATAAACTACTCTGCATGGGTTCCTCCACGAACACGAGAGAGGGCCACGGCACCAATTGGAATCACTAAAAGGAGAAGACCCAAAACTTCAAACATAAACATATAATCGGTGAACATCACCTTCGCTAAATTACGGACCTCATACTGAGGGGCCAAAGGGTCCGGTGATTGAAACTCGAATCCATCAAGTTTGAACAACAGCTTTGATAACAGAAGGCCCGTTAAGCAACCGATAAAAAGAAGCTTCGCATAATGGGTCACTAATCCATAGGTAAAGGGATTTTTACCGTCTGTTTTTAAGTCGAAAATCATAACCACAAACAGAAAGAGAATGATAACCGCACCGGCATAGACCAGAATCTGCACCATCCCTATAAACGGAGCTCCCAGGGTAAAAAACAAACCCGAAACACCAACCATAGCGGCCACAAGGTGAAGCACGCTCACCACCGGATTCGGATGAAACACCACTCCAGCGGCGGCGGCTAGACTAATTCCAGCAAAAATATAGAATACAACGATATCTGCCATCGACTATCTCCCCACCGAATTGAATAGCACCACGATCACAGCAGTAGCAACGGTGTTTGCCAGGGCTACCGGAAGCATCGTCTTCCACCCAAGATCCATTAACTGGTCATAACGAAAACGTGGGACCGTCCATCGGACCCACACAAAAACCCATAAAAAGAACAAGACCTTGCCCATAAAAACCAAATGCATAACGAGCGAATATATAAAGGACGACGGCAAAGCTTCTTTCAAAAATTCAGACCCAAAGGGAAGATCCCACCCACCGAAATAAAACGTCGTCAGCAACGCCGATGCCACCATCATGTGGCCATACTCGCCGATATAGAACATGAGCATTTTTAAACCGCCATATTCCGTGTGATACCCTGCCACGAGTTCCGCTTCGGCCTCTGGCAGATCAAACGGAGCCCGGTTGGTTTCGGCAAAAGTCGCCGCGAAAAATAAAATAAACCCGAGGGGCTGATAAAAAATACCCCAGTTGGGGAGAAAATCAATGACGACAGGGGTACCAAAAAGAACAAAATTCAGCGGTCCCTGCTGAGCCGATACCATTTCTGAAAATGAAAAGGTCCCATAAATCATTAATATGCCTACCAATGACAATCCCAGGGCCAATTCGTAGCTGATCATTTGAGCGCTCGCTCGCAAGGCTCCCATCAGTGAATATTTATTTCCAGATCCCCACCCGGCAAAAAGCAAAGCGTAGGCCCCCAGTGAAGACACCGCCAAAACAAATACGATGCCAGCTCCCAGTTGATAGCTTTGAAACAAGAAGTTGTAGGTTTGACCATCGTAATCAAGGGTGAACGGCGCGGATAAGGGGATGGCTGCAAAGGCCAAGGCTCCGGGAATCAACGCCAAAACGGGTGCTGCGTAGTACATGAAGGCTACGCTAGATGGCGGTCGGAACTCCTCTTTAAAAAGAAATTTTACAGCATCAGCCAACAATTGAGTTAACCCAAGAGGTCCTACCCGGTTGGGGCCAAAGCGGTTTTGAATATAGGCGGAGCCCCTTCTCTCGACCCAAACCAAAATGGGAACAAGCTGAACCATCAACAAAAAAATCGCTAACATTTTTATCGTATTGACTACGATTTCAAATCCACTGGCTCCCATTAGTCCCACTCCAATGCTTTAGAACGAATTTCCCAAATCAAACCAAACAGAAAAAGAGCGATGAACACAAACATGACCCAAAAAATGTAAGCCCCGTGGCCAGCTTCGATAAAATCACGGTAGGTCAGAGCCCATGGATACATAAACAATATCTCGATATCAAAAACGATAAACAAAATAGCCGTAAGGTAGTAGCGCACAGAAACATTGGTGGTTTCGCTCTCCGTCCCCGGAAGACCGCACTCATAAGGCATATATTTTGTACGGGTGTAGTGCTTTTTGGGACCAAGAATCGACGAGACATAAACCAGTAAACTGCCAAAGGTTGCTACCACAAGGGTGAGAACCAGGATCGGCACAAGAGCTTCCATAATCCACTTCCTATTTTAAAAAAATATATTGAGGACTATCTATACAACGAGACGGCTCGGGGCTCCAGTATCCACTGGGTGCCGCATAGCATCTTTATCAGTAAATTCAGCCCCTTCTTTGACTTTAAAAGGGGACTCCCGAATAAGAAATCATGCGAAGCTACCTTGATGGCCTTCTCGGAAAAGACCCCGAGTTTTCTCTCCACGTGACGACCGCTCTACCGGTAGAGTCACTAGCATTTTACCTTGGAACGACGGAGGCCTTAAAAGGTCCCCAATTGGTCATTGTGGAAAACATGGTGGAGGCCCAGTCTTTTCTTGAAAATTACGCATTTTGGACCGACAAACGAGCTTATCTATTACCCCAATACGACCCCCACGTTTTTGCTGGTGTTCAAATCAGTCACCGCCAGATTCAAGGTCGGCTCGAGTGGCTTTTCCATGCTTTAAATGAAAACGACAATCATGTTTTTGTTGCCCCAATTTTGGGCCTTTTACAAAAATCAATGCCACCGGAGACCTTCTTTGATCGTTGCATTGAATTCAAAAAGGGCGACAATTTATCACGGGATATATTTGAAAAGCTCCATACTATCGGATACTTACCGAGCCCGATCGTAGAAGACCGGGGGCATTTCTCCAATCGTGGTGGTCTCGTCGATATCTTTTCTCCTCAGATGAAGAACCCCGTTCGCATTGAATTGTTTGACGATGAAATCGAAAGCCTGAGGTCCTTTGATCCTGCCACCCAACGAACAATCAACGAAATTGACGGGTTTACGGTCTGCCCCGCACGCGAAGTGGCTCTGACGCCAAAAAATATTCTCTCCGCCTCACAAAGTCTGCTGCAGCATAATAGCCCCGACTTGCAAGTAATGGCCAATCACCTACGAAAAAACGAATATTGCGAAAATCTGGAATACCACCTTCCTCTGTTTCACCCCGAGGGCCATACCGCCTTCGATTTCTTCCAAGAAAAACCTAACGTCTGGGTTCTCGAACATGTGAATGTAGAAACGGCTAGACAGAATGAACTCGCCTTGCTGAATGGGTTTTACGATCAGTCTCGTCACCCGCTGGCGCCAACGGAACTCTTCGCCGATTTCATGACACTGGAAAAATCTTTTAAGCGAAAAATCTCGGTCGAACGACTTAATATCATCGACTCGGCAGCGGGAATGTCGGAGCGAGTTATCCAGCTCAACACAAAGCCGATTAATAAACCTAAAGTCACAAAATTCAATGAACAGATGGCCGCACTTCTTAAAAAAGTGAACGAACTGCCCGAAAGATCTTTTAAATTGTTTTCTATCAAAGGAAAGCCACAGTTCGATCGACTCAAGTTGGCCTTTGAAAGCGAGGGATATACCTCGGTGTTTCATGAGGAAGACGACTTTGATTTCGAGGCCGTGAAAAAAGACTCTCACTTTGATTGCTTGCACTTTTTCCCTCGAAAATTAAAACAGAGCTTTCTCTTGGCCCCAGAAGACATGGCAATTTTCAGCCTTGAACATTTTCTTGGGCGAGCCTTCCAAAAAAATGCTCGAAAAGAGTCCACCAAACGAAGTCAACATCTTAGCTTTGGAGAGCTCAAGGAAAATGATTTTGTGATTCATGCCATTCACGGTGTCAGTCAATTCAAAGGACTCATTAAAATGCCCGTAGCGGGCATAGAAACAGAATTTATTTCTCTGGAGTTTAAAGACAAAGATAAGCTTTTTCTACCCATTTATCGCATCCATCAGATTCATAAGTACAGCTCCGAGAAAGTGGAGCCCATGCTGGACAAACTGGGTGGGTCCCGTTTTGCTAATATCAAAACGAAAACCAAAAAACGTCTTCGTGAACTGGCCCATGACCTTATTCAGCTTTACGCCGACAGAAACCAAGCCACCCGATCTCCTTACCAAATCGATGATAGTGACACCATAGACTTTTTCAATGCCTTCCCTTACCAAGAAACCGACGACCAGATGAAGGCCATCGAGAATGTCTTAGAAGACCTCACCTCTAACAAACCAATGGATCGTTTGATCTGCGGCGATGTGGGCTTTGGAAAGACCGAGGTTGCCATGCGAGCGGCTTTTGTTGTCGCAAACAACAAAAAGCAAGTCGCGGTCCTTGCTCCGACAACCGTCCTGACCATGCAACATTTTGAGACTTTTAAAAAGCGTTTCAAGGACTGGCCCCTGAATATTCAGGTGGTGAACCGCCTTCAACCAGCAACGCAGGTTAAAAAGACTCTAGAAAAAACGGCGCAGGGTGAAGTCGACATCCTCATCGGCACCCACCGTCTTCTGAGTAAAGACGTTCGCTTTAAAAACCTTGGCCTTTTAGTGATTGATGAAGAACAAAAATTCGGCGTGAAGCACAAAGAAAGAATAAGAAAGATAAAGGTCAATGTGGACACAGTCAGTCTTTCGGCCACACCGATTCCCCGAACTCTCAATATGAGTTTGCTGAAGATCCGCGACCTCAGTCTTATCAACACTGCGCCAGTCGACCGATTGGAAATTCGAACCTTCATCTGTCGGTTTGACAAAGAGATTATTAAACGGGCCATCGAAACTGAAATACAGAGAGACGGACAAGTGTTTTTCTTGCACAACCGGGTGCAAAGTATCTACTCAGTGGCCGAGGAGTTGCGCGAGATCCTCCCCGGAGTTCCCATCGGCGTTGGTCATGGACAACTCAAAGAAAAGGAACTGGAATCTGTTATGGTTTCGTTTTTTAATAATGAGATCAAAGTTCTCGTGGCATCAGCTATCGTTGAGTCCGGAGTCGATATTCCAAATGCTAACACAATATTAATCAACCAAGCGGACCGATTTGGACTGAGTCAACTTTATCAGCTAAGGGGACGTGTCGGAAGAAGTGGACGACGAGCCTACTGCTATCTACTCACCGAGCCCAACAAGAAGCTCACGGACATCGCCAAAGAACGACTTAAGGTCATTCAGGAGCACACGACACTCGGCAGTGGAATGCAAATTGCCCAGTACGACTTAGAATTAAGGGGTGCGGGAACCCTCTTGGGCGAAGAACAGTCCGGCGTTATAGACAGCGTTGGTTACGAGTTTTATATGCAACTTCTTGAAGAGGCCATTGAAGAAGCCAAGGGTGGCCAACGAAACGAGACTGTCGAGCCAGATATCAATCTTAAAATCAAAGCCTTTATCCCTAGTACATACATTGCCAATATTCGCTTGCGCCTGTCTTATTATCGCGCCCTCACTCAAATCGAGTCTGAGAACGATATCGACGACCTTGAAGAAGAACTCAAGGACCAGTTCGGAAAGCCTCCCGAAGAGGTGGTCAACCTCCTCGGTCTTATGCTGATTCGACACCTTTGTATGACTCTTGGGATTAAAGACATCTCCAGTGGTCGAGAGAATTTAGTTTTAAGCTTTACGGACCATACGCCACTTCCCGTGGAGAAAGTTATAAAATTGACGGCTCAAAACAATAAGAAGTTTAGTATCGCGCCAGACAATCGGCTCAAGATCCGAATGAAAGAGATCACCTGGCCAAGAGTCTATGACGAGGTCTCCCAACTGCTCAAACTCTGCCCCTAAGTCAGGAAGACGTCCATGCTATAGTCTTTCGCAATTCAGCAATGTTAGACTATATGAATGAAAAATATCTTCTTTGTTTTGTCTATTCTGTTGCTCAGTCCATCCAGTAGCTTCGGCTTTGATCGCGATAAATCGATTGAAAAATTGATCCAAGAAATGCCATTGGAGAAAAAGGTTGGGCAATTGTTCATTTTTGGATTCACCGGCTCCCAGTTTAACCAGTCCTTAAAAAGGCAACTTGAGAATCTGTATCCGGGAGCCATTATTATCTTCGGACGTAATATTAAAACACTGGTTCAAGTGAGAGATCTCAATATCAAGGCTCAATCGCAATCCCTCAAAAACTCTAAAGTTCCGCTTCTTATTGCCGTCGACCAAGAGGGCGGGCGGGTGATTCGGATCAAAACATCTCCCTCTCTCCCGAGTGCGAGAACTCTTGCCCTCACCGACAATGCGCCGCTTGTCCAAGACGCTGGGTTTGTAACAGGGCAACTGATGACGGCCCTGGGCTTCAACATGAACCTTGCACCGGTGGTCGACATTTCCAACGCTAATTTTTCTGACTTTCTCGGTAACCGATCATTCAGCGACCAAAAAGAGATCGTTAACCAGATGTCCACTGCGTTTTCCAAAGGACTCATCGACGCCGGTATTCTACCCACAGCGAAACACTTTCCCGGTCACGGTGGTGTGAAAACTGACTCTCACCTCAAAACACCTTACAAACAAGTCACTCTCACCGAACTTCTGTTTAACGACATCGCTCCCTATAAAGAAATGCAAAACAATCGCATTCCATTTGCGATCATGGCGTCTCACATCTCTTATCCGTTGATCGATCCGAGCCGCACTCCAGCCAGTTTCTCACCATTATTACTGAAGAATGTATTACGCTCTGGCCTCGGTTTTGATGGTATTCTAATGACTGATGATATCCAGATGGGGGGCGCGAAACTGAGTCAGCTTTCCGTAGGAGAGAGAGCCGTAAAAGCAATTCTTGCCGGAAATGACCTGGTGATGGTGGGCTGGAACTATCGTGTCCAGAAGCAAGCAGTATCGGCTGTTATAAAAGCGGTAAAAGACGGACGGATCTCTCAACAACGATTGAACGAAAGCCTTGAGCGCTTGCTGCGCTTCAAAGCTCAGTTCTATAAAAAGACACCAACGACATCCCTGAGACGGTCCATTGCTAATATTCCTTTAAAGCAAACCTATGATAAAATTTTTCATGAGGTCTTTGCCAACCAGGCCCCTGAGTTGAGTCTGGCCAACCAGAACATTGATGTTTTCAGCTATTCATGGCGGTTTCTCACCTCCTACAAAAAACAACAAAAAAGCAATCTTCACCATCTCAAAGGGTTCCGCGATTGGAAACCCTACGCAAAGAGCGATGCCATTATCTATCACCTCAGTGGACCCGTGACGGCAAAGATTCTGCGCTCGGCTCCAGCTTCCATAAAGAAGAAAATAGTGGTCGTCAATTCCAGCAACCAGATTTTTTTAAAGCATGAAGAGGCCTATAGAAAAGTTATTAATGTCCACTCTCACCACCCAAGGCTGGGGAGTTTTGCCGGCTTTCACTTACAGAAGACGAAAACCGAAGAAAGCACCAGAAAGCCCGCTAAAACTGTCAATTGACCCCATTTCAACCGGGCTCTTTAAGTTGTAATTCCATTTTCAGCTTTGGTATCCTTAGAGTCTTGTTCTTATCGTTGGAGGTCCAACTTAGAGCCTGCTGTCCAGCGAGCAACAAGCAGCCTTCACCAACGCTCCCTTCGAATGTCAGCTCTCGAAGCTTTCCGCCTCCAACGACACGGCCATTTTCGAGCTTGGTATTCTCGTACAAACAGTAAACCAGAAGAAGTGGGTCAATCACATGGCTCGCCGGTGGCAGTGGAATCTGACCTTGCTCTGCGCCCTTGCTAAAAAACAAGGATTGATCAGTATCGCGGACATAAGTTTCTTTGAAGCTCAAACGGGGCGCCTGAATTTCAAAACTCTGCAACACAACTCCGGCCTTGGCCGGTTTCATCTCGTATCGAGCGTGGGCCTCACAAGTCGACTTAAGAGGGCCCACTCGAAGCTTTCCTGTCATGAAAATCTCCAGATTACCCTCAACCCTTGAGAGGTGAAGGTTGATCTCCACAAGATAAAGCAGACCGCGACCGTGAATCGCCAAACGGGTGCCATTTTGAACAACTTTTGATACCACTGATTCCAGAATAAAGAGCTCTCCTTTTTTGCTTCGACGTTTTTAGGCTGATCTTTTTTTGTCAAAAAAAAGCCCGACAATCATTGCCGGGCCCGTGCTGTACGTCAACTGACCGTTGACTATTGAATAACATAACTGGACCAGTCCTTCTCACTGTCGAAGAAACCTTCTGTCTCTTCCACAAAGAACTTTTCGTAAACGCGGTCGTTATTTAAAAAACGCTGACTTAAAGGAATCAGACGAGAAGGTCTGTCGAGCAAATTCATGTTAATATCAAAAAAATCTGCGTCGTAGTGGCCCTTTTTCAGCTCCTCTAGGTATTTAAAGCGGTTATTTTCTAAGTTTTGAAGGTGCCCTATCTTTTTCTTCACTTCGCTACGAACGTGATTATAGTCATCTCGAACAATTGCGGTGTCATAGTTGAAAATTGGACGAGCTTTTTTACCCCGCGCCCAAAAGAACTCCTGAGCTCGTAGCTTTTCACTTCCCCAATTGCAGCCATCCCGGTTTACGACACAGTCGTAACTCGGTGGACGATCCGTGGCCTTGTTTGCCTCGATCTCCCACTCCGACGCGAAGTTTGTGCCAAGAAAATCCTCTCTCATCAACGAATAAGTAAAATCAAAAGCACCCGCTAACTCCTTAAAGGGCAAAGCCCGAGTCTGATAATCGAGGGGGCGGAAGGGGTCGAACTTTAATACGTGATGAAGGGCATCCTGGCTAGTCCATCCTTGCCCCCCTTTAAGGCGGAAATACTCTTTGTCTTCTTCCGTGAGAACATAGGCAAAAATTGATTGTCGAATCACGTCGATCACATTGGACATGTCTGGCTTTGCCGTTAAAATACAAGAGTCGTCGAGCTCAGACGGGTTTATGACATCACACCCAGGGGCGGTTACGTCCAAATACTTATAATCTCCCATAAGAAGCATCATCACTTCATACTGGGTCACGTACCGAAAGTACTCCGCGTATTTTTCGGCATCCTGCTTATCCCACTCAGTAAACTTTTTACTAAACGATTCTTCTCTATCCGGGTCCGTCGTTCGGTAAAGAACAGACTGACCAAATTCCTCGGCCTCCTCCTCGTAACTCACACTATAAACGGTTTCCGTTTCATTTTTGGTACCAAGAAAGGGGTTGTCATTGTCCTCTAGCAGATTCGAAGGCACAGCAATACTAAGGTGCGAGCCAACAATAGGCTCTATAGTCACTGTTCCTGTGACGGGATGGTCAAACACCCGCCCTTCTGTGAGAAACAGACGATTTCGCAACATAAAGCCAACTTTGTGGACGACATAGTAGGGTATCCCGGAATTGCTCGCCTCAATTTTGTCAAAAATACCGGGTTGGTTCTTGTGAAACTGTTGAATCACATCATTGGCTTCTGTTAACGATATCTCTTTCTCTTTCACGGCTTTCATAAGGGGGTGAACGATCTTCGTATTATAGGTGTGCTGAGCAAAAACGCTCTGCTTCGTTCTGCGGCGAGTTTCGTCATGAGCGATGAAAAGGCAATCGCCAATTTTGTCGGCAACGTACTTCTGGGTTCCCATAAACTTCATATTGAAAAGATCAAACTCAGCAAGTTTGCGTTCAGATTCGACGAAATTACCAATAGCCAACTGCGGATGACTCTGTTTCAGGCGCTTCGCGATAGCCACATATTGGTTGAGATAATGGTCGATTTCTCTAAGCTCGAGGCGATAGCGATCGATAAACGTCAGGCCCGTATCACCGCCGTTATGGGGTATGCCTAAAGCATCGGCGTAAAAGACATCTCGTACTCCATAGGTGTAATCAGAAACAAGCTCTCGGTTGTGCGGCGAGAGATACTCGTCCGTCTCATAGAACAGTAGTGTTTCTTTTTGTGGTTCGCCACTTTTGATACCCTCACACCATTTTACAAAAACACTGGGTGCAGTGTTATCGGGGAAGTAACGCTGTCTGTATTGTTCTATCAATTCATCAAAACGGCTTCGTCTCTTTTTGATAAGAGTTTCGCTGGCCAAGGTGATCAGCTCATCAGCATTGATTCCATAGACTGCATGGGTTTTCGTGGCAAAGAAGTAGTAAAAGCTATCGTACAACTCAGAACGAAATAACGAGGTCTTCTCTTGGGGGCGCCAACCTCCTGCACCTTGCTTCAAGTTGGTGAAATTAAACCAGGGGTACCGATATTGTCCGGTAAGGAAGTAATCCATCATAATGGTTGTGTCGATATTGAAGACAAACCACCAAATTCGAATCTCCGCCGACCACTCTGTCTTAGCCATGTGAAAAGCAAAGGCTAGCATGTTTGGAAAAACAGTTGTTTTCATGATATTTCGATTGATGGCGTTGAAGAACTCGCGGGCCGACGCATCGGTGCTAGCAGCTCCATGACGAGCGTTTGCCTCAATGAACGACTTAATCGTCCAAAGACGCACGGTGTGAAATTCATTCCATAGAGGGGTTAGGGTTTTACTCCACTCTAAGGTCTCTTGAAAAAAGGCATTGGTTTTTGCATCCTGCTCACTGAACTTCTGACTCAGGCGTTCCGTGCTCTCAATACTGAGGTGGGCAACATCCCAGCGCACCAATGTTTTAGCCGCATTGAAAGCTTGATCAACAAACCGACTCTTATCTACAATATTTTCTAAATAGCTGTTCGCAGCCACTAACGAGACATTTTGAAAATACAATTCCGCAGCAAGAAAAGCCACCTCGGGATCGAGGGCCAACAAGGAGCGTATCTCGACGTTTTCGAAAGCCGGATAATCGGAAAGGGTTCGACCACCCGCAACTAGCCCTTCGATTCTCTTTTTAACAACAGCCCGGGTGGCCTCCTTTATCGCAACACTTTCACGGGAGTAGATGGGCAAAAACGGAACCAACTTTTTTCGGAGTTCGTTGAGGAGTTTCGTCGAATTCCCCTCGACGTTCCATGGGGCAATGGCTTGAAAGCGGGCGATTGTCGACTCTGTCGGGTTTTTCCATGAGATCTGGTTAATCAAGCTTAGAACATTGACGAAGTGGAGCGACGTTTTATCGCTCTGTAGATCTATCTTTGCCTCTTCGACTGCTCCCAATACCTGGAGGCCCATATCGAGATAAAGACTTTCAAGCCTTGGATTTCTGCGACGATTAGATACGTCAAAAGCCGCGCCTAAGAGAGCCAGGCGCTTGAGGGGGTCTTCTTGTTTATCGGCAATATCAATAATTAGCTGTGCCGTCGAAGCTTCTTTGAGTAAGGCGTGCTCTAAGCGTTCGCAGAGTGACTCCGTGGCCCCGACACAACCTGCTAAGAAAAAATCATAAAAGCGCGTTTCCGACAAACTCCATTTTTGGTAAAGGTCACTTTCTTCGCTATAGCCTTTTTTGATGGCGCGAGACACTTGAACATAAAGGTCTAAGTATCCGCTGTATTCCGGACTAGTATAGAAGCTCTTGTCGGAGGCTTTCGGCCCGTAAATTTGACTTTCCAAAAAAGACAGTGCCTCGGTCAAGGAACTGACCGTGCCATCAGTGATCAGCGCCTGCATTCGAAAGTGGTCTTCCCCATATCGCACAGAAGAGACCCGTTGATCGGATTGCTCTTTTACAACATCGGGTTCGGCCGACTGAGTGACTTCATCGGGGATCGCCGTCTGATGGTTTGGTATACTCTTGGGACTACAGCCAACACCAAGCATAAGAAAGAGCGTTGCCAGTACTGATTTAAAAGGCATAGGTAACCCCCCCTAGGTAAACTCGACGGAATTTGTCGTAGTAACCAAGATCAATTCTCTCGTTTTCTAGATAAGAATTATTAATGGTCGTTAAGAAAATTTGAAAACCACTGATATTCGTAAAAATCGACAGATTGTCGCCAAAGCTCATATTCCAGCTACCATCGACGAGACGAACCATGTCCACCCGATAGTTAAAGCGGGCGCCCAATCGCGGAAGAATCATGTAAGTTACACCCAGACTATTCGAAACCAGCCAGTCTCGATTGAGTTGATCGCCTTCGCTATTGGATTGGGGATCATCAAAAATAGTAAACCGCTGGGTGTTCCACAAAAAGTTTCCCGTGAAGCGATTAAACAAAGAAAACTTCTTCCAGTTGTGTGTTTGCATAAAGTTTGTCAAAGAGATATTGGCAATGTGTTTATCGATTCGGCTCCGCTCGCTCACTGGAGCTCCAACGTTTAAAGTGTTGGAGCTTCTGCTAATAAAACTCAACGGATTGTTTTTGGTATAAACGACGCCAAGATTGAGATTAGAGATCCTGTGAAACTGATCGTTGTCGTTATCACGCACGATATTGGTTCCAAAAGATTCGTGGCTCGCACCCACAGCAGAATAAGCACTCCAATGTTTGTCAAAACTGTAAGTCCCAGCAAAATTCACTCTGTGGCCAACCGTCTTGTTATCAACCTGTTCTAAATCGTTGTAAGCCGCAGAGTAGGAAACGATAAAACCGAAGCTGTTCGCATCGGGCATAAAGTCGGATTGGTCCACACCAATTTTTTTCTTTTTTGCCTCTTCTCTATCCTCATCAGTGGCCTTACTGTCGGACTTCAGCTCCGGAGCAGCAACGGCCAATGACGTATTGAAAGCCAAAATCAAGCCAAAAAGACAAACGGCGGCAGATTTCACTTACTGATCTCCCTGGCTATCATCGGCGATGGGCTTAGCGAGTTGTTGGATTTCTCGAGTGTATTTCCACACAATCGGAGAGAAATATCCACTGGTGTCGTTGTTCATCTGCTGACTGAAGCCCTCAAATTTCCCGTAAATCAGATCACTAACCAAGGGTTCAAGGCTGACGTTTTTGTTAGTGCTCCAATCGTTCGACTCCAAACCAATTCGGTGAGAACGGTCTGTTCGGTATTTAAATTGGAATGGCTCCACACCTTCGGCCAATTGAACTTTTACTTCGTTTAAAAACTCTTCAGTTTGTTTATAGTATTGCTCTAACCAACCGGAATACTTCTCCACAAAGATTTCATTGAGGCGATCACTATACGGAAAGATAAAAGTCGAACCCTGAATTTTGTGAACCGAGTTCACATAACTCACCAAGGTGTCTTTGAACCAAATAACCTCTGAATCTTTGACTCGACTGTCCGAATAGATTCTTCGAAAAATCATATCGTAGAAAGAATAGAGTCTGTGCTCGTCTTGTCTCTTAATGAAATCTTCGTACTGAGATTGTGCGTACTTGTTCTCTTTGCCAAGCAGATCGAGCAACTCCAAATCTCTATCATCGAGATTCAAGAAGTGAATGGCTTTCTTAAAGTGCTCAATAATTTCTTTTGCACTCACTCTTACGCAGTTCTCGGCACGCATCTCTTCTGAAAGAGACTCGCTGGCACAGTCAACATCAACATCTTTAGTTAAAGTTCCCAACTTAAAGAGATTCACAAGGATTTCGCCTTTATTGACAATCGTGGCAACTGAAGGTGGACCTCCAGCCCATGTCATTTGATCGGCCAGAGCTTTGATTCCCGACTTTATAAACTCTTCTTTTGAGGCTTCTTTCGACTTTTCCCAATCGAAGTACACTAAAGCGGGACTCGCCTCCGCGTAAATGCCAGTTGTTTTAAAATCAGCCGGCATGGAGATGCTGTATTCCCCAGGGAACAATTCTTGGAAATAGGCATAGACTCGCGCCGCAGTGTCCATCTTAAACGAAGTTAAACGAGACGGAGAAATTGTATTATAGCCAAAGCGCTCTTGATACTCGGCAGGAAACCCCGGCTTCAGACGGTCTTGGGTGTAGAAGTCATCTTGGGTGTAGGTAGAGTACTTCTTCTTAATTTCTTCAAGCTGTTGGTAAACCTCGTCCGATGACGAGAGATTGGCCCGCTGTTCTTTTGTGAGTGGTGAAAGAACCTCCCAAACCTCATCAAACAAAGCACCAAGATACTCAACCTCTCGAAAAACCAACATATGTCTGATGTCACGATCTCTCGCTAAGAACAGCCAGTCACAGCTTCTAAAGTCTTTTTCCGCGTCGTTATAAATTTTGATGTATTCCGACTTTAGACGATTATACTCGGAAAACTGATCTTCAACAATTTTATCAATCTCGGACTGCTCGCCACCCTTCGTAGACTTAAACACTTCAACAATGGTCTCTGCGACAATACTCTTGCGAGGAAAACTCGTGCGCATTTTAGAAATCACATTCAACACATTGCTGGAGTAAAGCTCATGTAGGTAACGTCCCACTTTGTCTGTCTTGTTATTCGTGCCGTCGTAGGGCATATAGCTCATGTCCACGAAACCAAACTGATTTTTCACCTGCAGTCGACGCTTCATGACACCAGCGTTTTTCATAACTTCGTACCAATCGAAGTCTTCGCCAAGAGATTCTTTCAGTTTCTCGAGCTCTTGCTTTTCTTGTCTCTGAAGATTCGCCTCTTCATCACACATTCTCTTTAGGGCAACGGCGTTGTTCTTGTAGTCCTCGATATCTTTAAGAAGGGCCCTGCGCTTATCGTCCAAATCTTCTTCTTCATCAAGGATCAGACGTTTTACTACCACTTTAAAGAAGTCGGCATGACTAAAGTTGACAATGGAGCTCGTTGAATAGGTTTCAAATGTCTGGGTGACCAGAGCGTAATAATAAGTGTAAACGATCTCTACGGGGTCCAAACTGTCACTGTCGTTGCCGAAGTTGAACCAAGGCGGAAAATAACCCGCAAAGAAATTACTAATTATTGTTGCGCTATCGATGGTAAACTTTCGTCCCCACCAAGAAATGGAGTCTTTCATATCTAAAGACGCCATGACATGCATCAAAGGAAACATGTTTGGATAGGTGGCGAGAAACTTGATGTTCTTTTTCAAAGCATCGATCGATGAGTTGATACGATCGTAAGCACGCCGGTCCTCTCCTGAAAGAGAGTTCGGATTGATCACTCGAGTGATCAGGCTTTTCACTGTCTGAGCACGTACAATTGTTTTCGACCAAGCTTTACGAATCTTGCTGGCCTCTTTGTCTGACTCCCGCAAAAGTTCAATCAATTTAGTGTTTTCGTTTCTGTTATAAAAGTTGTTCATCCGAGTGTTTGTCAACACGATGTTATTAACGATTTGGACTTTCAGAAGCTTCTCAAGCTCATTCATTAGCCTTGAAGAGTCTTTCTTAGTTCCTCCCCAAAAAGCCGTGGCATCTTCTAAACTAAAGTGGGCATAGAAAGCCTGGTGGGCCAAATAGAAGTATTCATCGAGAGAGTCTTCTTCAAAAGACACGTCGGAAAGAAGGGTCTTTAAAATACCCTTGCTCTCGTCTCCATATAATTCAATTTCGAGAGACTCTTCGACAATGGGGAACAGTTCTTTTTGTAGATCCGAAAGCACCATGGGCTTGTCTTCGGCCTTTGCCGCTAAATAAGCATCGTAGTCCGGCTTCCATTCGCCACGAAGGTTGGCCTTTTGGAAAAGAACTCCTTGCTCAAAGTCATCGCCAAGCTTGTACAGCAACGATGGAATGACTTCGTTCTTGATAAGATCTGAAAGGCTACCATCCTCTTTATAAAGGAGCTTTTCACTGGCGATTTTAATTATGTTAGACATCGCTGGATTTTTCGCATCGTCAACGTTACGAGAAAGCTTCCAAGGGTTTAGAGCCTCAATCAGTGAGATGTATCCATTGTCGGACTGAATTTCGCTACCGCTGATATTGAGGACGTTTGCGAATAAGTTTACTTCCTGAACAAAGCGAGCATGATTGTAGTCGATCGCTTTGTTGTCTACGCCTTGCAACGATGACTGGGCTATTCTTTCGAGGAGCATAAAACGTAGTGAGCTATCTAAACGCCGATTTTTGACTTCAAGACCCGCTCGGATAAGACGCATCTTTTCATAGTCAGAGGTCCCTTCTTGGTCATGCATGAGCTTCACAATTTTGCCCATGTTGATGCCATCCGTTTTTCTGAAGTACTTGATAAACTGGCAGGATCCCTCTAACGAAGCACCGCTACAATCCCATAGCAAAACTTGTTTGTACTGGGTGATTATATTGGTTCCCGCAATAAGACTTGGTTCTGTTTTGTTAACTAATAACAAGGCTTGGTTAAAAAGACTCACCAGACGAGGCATGATAAAGCGCCCTTCGTCTGTTTTCGCAAAACGGTTTTCTGGAGCCGCGAGAGAGTCTACGTTAAGGATGATTTCTTTCAGAGGAAGAATCACTTTAGACATCAAGCCGTTTGGATCGATGGCATCGTCAGGTCCGGTAATCTGGCTGACCAGAAAAGGCTCGATATCAGAAAGAGCCGCCTCGAGGCGTTCATTCTTTTGCGCTTTAAGATTGGTGCTCTCGGGGGTCGCCGTCTTCACGGCATCATCTGAGAAACTTCGCTTGCGTTCAGCGCTGCGAGGACTGCAGTTGGCGACAGTGGCAGCAATGATCAGCCCGTACACAATATTTATTATTTTGTTCGCTGTTAACATTTCATTGCTCCTTATTTCTTTATGTACTCGAAGACTTGTGGAAGAATAAATCCATTCAAGGAAAGAGCCGTCGAGGTGACGAGTCCAACCCCTTTTAAAGATTCTTCACAACCAATCTGGGTGGGTGTTTGCCCCTCTCTGTTTTGATAGGCTTTGAAGGCCTCTTGCAGAGAGATTTCGAAATTCGTCTGTGCATCGGGATCCGTCGCAATGGCCGGATCGATCTGAAAGCCTGTGAACTCTTCGTTTGTATTAAAAAAGGTCGCTAAGCCAGCAGCCCCCGCGATACATTTATCAAGCTCTTGGGTAGTCAGTTCTGAAATCGAATTCTTCACAGTAAAACCTTGGAGAGGATCATCATAGGAGGTTTTGTCATATGTGACTTCCAACGCCCATACATAGGCCGTATTCTGGCTCATAAAACGAAGTTTAGATATGGGTAATATGATCTGAGAATCATTCCCTCGGACGATCACTTTTTTCTCGGGCAACAGGTAGGCTTCTGGCAAATCTGTCGTTTTTCCCGTTCTCATGCTGTAAAGCGTGGGGCGAAATCCAAAACGCTTATTGGTCGGCTCACCTGGGATATCGATAGACTGCAACAACACCGGACTCACCGCAACTTGAAATTTCGTTTGCGCTTTCAACTCAGTCAGATAATCGGTATTAAAACCACGGGCCTGGTTGTCGTTACTCCAAACAAAAGTTCGTCTCAAAAAGTAATTCATATAGAGGTTGGCAATACTCATTGTCGCAGCGTCTTGCAGTTTTGTACCGCCGAATCCCATATTATTTTTCACCGCTGTACCAACCACGTCAGTGAACTCTTCGGGGTACATCGCGAAGTAACCAAACTTCCCATCGTTGGGGTCGTTGAATTTATACTTCGGAATATTCCACCAACCATACTGAAAAGTGGAAGCCGTCGCGGTCAAAACATCGAGCGCAGCAATCTTCAGAGGGAGTAGTCCCAGCTGCTCGTAGGTACCAAAAGCTCGTGACCAATCGGAAGTTGCCTCTCCGCCTCGTAAGCCCGTCGGAACGATTGCTGTGTCGTAGTTCATTTTCGGGTGATCGGGGCCCTTAAGGCTCAACAACAGTTTCGCTACATCGAGAGAGCGCTTCGATGCTCGACACAGTTTTTGCATCTCCGAGAAAGCAAGGCCATTAGCATTTAGTTTTTCTTCAAGGCGATCAAAACCATCGGCATCAAGGTCCCGCGTGTTGGTATTGCCGACGATGCTCTTGTACTGACTGTACAAAGCTTGGTAACTTGCCTGACTCTGTCCGCGTTGAAGCTCTTCGAGAGTGTTGGCTCCTGCCTCCGTATAAAGTGGCTGGATGGCCAGTTTCGCAAACTCCACACCCCAGGTATCATCGGTGGCTTGGGTGGGGTCGATACAAGCTTTTGAAAAGCTCAACAACGCACTTTCGCTGTTTCTAATTTTTCGAAAAGCACTTTGGTAAACGTCGTTGTTCGATAGATGATATCTCATGGTATCGTAGAAAGCACGATTGTAGTTCATTAGGCGATAGGTGCTGGCCCACAATCGGTACTTAGCAAAGTAAGGATTGGATCCTGTCGCTTCGGTGAATGAATTCAGTTGTGAGATAAAAGAATCTGTGTACTCTTTCAAATTTTCTTCGACCATCGTTGGTGCATCGTGACCCCGGTCCCAACGGCGGCAGTAGGGGCTTGATGCCAAGAGCGCATCGAGATCCGAACACTGGGGCATGTAACGAGCCGGATACATGTTTCCGTTCATGGGCGTCTCAACGGGAATGATGCCGTCTTCTCGGACCGTAAAAAAGGTCCAATCTTCGTCACCCGCTCGGTATGTGGCGTACTGCTGATTATAGAGATATGCCAAAGTAAGCTCATCTTGAACCTGCATCTTTACTTTTTCTTTCGGTAAAGACACTTCAGTATGACCGCTCTGGTAATCCATGATCGAGCTATAGTTGTGACGATTCGGAACCTCTGCCGCCAAAGCATCGTAAACTTTGTCGGGTACGGTGCCACGAACGGGCATGCGGTTGCCTTCAAATTGGTGACCGAGCCCGACCACGTGACCGAGTTCGTGCAACGTGACGTTTTTGATTGTCGAATAAGCAGCGGCGGCTTTCTCGAGACCAGCCATCGAGCTTGTGGCCGAGGCCCAGGCGTCATAATGGTTTTCAAAACGGTTGTCGTAGTCAAAGGGTAGCTCGGCGTGAGTTGAGATAAATTCACGGGCCAAGCGAGTGGCCTGATCGATGTCCATGTGTCCTTGGGCGTTGGCAAGGCTGGTTTTCTCATCACCAGTATAGGAAACGCTTTTTACAAATCCCGTAAAACGATTCAAATCATCAATGAATTCTTGTTCCGTCGGATTGTATCGTGCATCAAAGGCAAGATCAGAATCGGACAAGCTAAGGGGCTCTATAGACTGGCCATCAATCGAAAAGTCCTTGATTCGTTCTACGACTTGAAGGTCTTGAATCAAGTTGTTTAACATGGCCTCTCTTTGTTCGGGGTTCTCCTCTTTCTCAAATTTGTCGAGTCGGGCAAGGGTTTCTTCTCGAAATTGCGCCACTTGGTCAAAGGTGCTTTCTTCTCTTTGACCCATTGTTTTTTCAACTAGGGTCTGAAGGTTATTGTAACCAAGGGCACCACGAGACCACTTATTGAGTTGCAATTGTGCACCGATGTCTTCGAAGTAGGGATTGTTTTTTAGGCCATCAATGTCTTGCAGCATTTTGTGAGTTGCATTGGCCATCGCGTCTACCGCTGACTCGCTGTCTCTGTTGATAATGCGATCGATAAGACCGCCCCAAATCACAGCACCACCCCAAAGAATTTCGCCCGTGGCGACGTTGGTGTTAACTAACCCAATTCCCAAGGGGGCACGGAACGAGAGAATGGGATCATCCACCCACGAAATACTTGGGCACCTTAAGTCAAAGTGGTACTTGGGCTTTTTGGTGGACACCACAAACGCCTTCTGGCCCTTTTTCACGGCACCGATTTTTTCCATGGCCGCGTTCATCTCATCGATCACATCTTGACCGATGTTTTGATACCCACGCCAGTCTTCAGGAAAACCGTTAATGCAAAATTCAACGGGCTCAGACACATCCCAATGGGCAGCCCAATTGACTTCGTCGGCACGGTCACCATTTGGCTGATTCCCGAGAACGTGAAGGATGTTCATGTATTTGGCGCTACGAGTGTTGTAAGCCGTTTTTTTGAACCCGGGGTTTTCTTTGATTTCGAGGAAGTTAAAGCGCCATTCGTTTTGAATGAGAGAGCCGTAGAAACTGTGTGTTCTTGTGGCTGTAAATCCAATAAACTGTTGATCGTTCTCTTTCGATATTTCAATATCGTAAACATCCGTGAGTGATCCTCCCGCTGCCTGCAGGATCGACGCTACTGTAGAGAACCCCTCTGGACTTTTTGTTTTGTCTTCAAACTTTATGCCTCTCAGGTCAAGATCCATGATCGGAGCCAGTTTCCAGTTCTTTCGATCCGATACTTTTGCGTAACGATTCAGCTCGCGGCCTCTTGAGTCCACTTCTTTTTCATAGAAGTAATGTTGAAGGATGGGGATCGTAAAAAGAAGATCCCATTTTTCAAAGTCGCCGGGGTAGTTGAGATCCACATTTTTTGCCAAAAGATTTCGACCATCTTTAGAGATGCGCATTTCCATATTACAATGGCGAGTGTTGTAAGGCGTATTTGTTAATCCGCCCCAACCTTTAACACCACCGCCGCTGGAAACGGGCGCCCAGCCACAAAGCCAAAGCTTTCCGACAGGTTCTTTTACCTGATTGGTTTGTTGGTTGGTTTCGTAACCGAGGACCTCTTTTTTAAGAGCGAGAACACCATCGGTAACGAGATACTTTACGTTGTCTTTCTCTAACCCTGGATTAGGATTTTCAGCTTCCGGTGTGACGTATGTACAAGATGCAAAGAACAATGATGAAAATAACAAGATGATCATTGCTGGAATGGCAACGGTGAAACTTCGTTTCATGATAAAGGCCCCTAATGTTTGTGCCCCCCCGTTAATCCCAATAAATCAGACAACAAAAATCTCTCTTTTGAGATAAAAGATCAATGCTAATTGCCACTGGGGTAAATGTTACATGGTAGAATTTGACACCACTGAAAGATATTCAGCTAGTATTTCCAATTACTTATGGCGCCCATAAGAGAAAGTTTGCCCAAATGAGGGCCACATTCAAGTGCCCGTAATAAGGAGATTTTGAAAGAAGTACTTTGCTCTAAGGTGATTTAAACCTATCTGATCTCAGAAAACGGCTTTTGAGTCTTGGATCTTGGTTTTCTTGCCAAATTCGGATGTCAGCTTAAAAGCGAGACACCTTTCCATAAGGATGTCTTATGCTATCAATAACTATTTTTGGTGGGTGAGGAATGATAAGACGACCTTTGCGAAAGCACGGCTTACCATACCCCCAAAAGACTTCCCCCCAATTCAATAAAAAAGGAGCCTAAACGGCCCCTATTTTATACCAGACGTAAAAGTCGAACCGTTGCAACAGATCTTATTGCTCCGATACAACGCTGATGCGCGCTTCGGCTCTCTTTCTCTTACGATGATATTTCTCAATATCTTCGGGGGTAACACCCGGAGCATGCAACGAATCTTCTGCCGTTTTAAGGGCTTCTTTGGCGCGCTCTAGATCAATTTCGGACTTTTCTTCTGCAGTCTCAGCTAGAATATTCACGCCATCAGGGGTGATTTCTATATAGCCCCAAGAGATCGCCACGGCATTGGTTCCTGAGGTTCCCTTTAGGCGATACTTTAGAACGCCCTCGCTCAGGGTGCTCACAAGCGGTGCGTGTCCCGGGAGTATATTGAGTTCACCTCTGAAAGCGGGGACAAAGACTTCTTCCATCTCTGCACCTGCCACTAGTTTTTTGTTGGGAGTGACTATATTAAGCGCAAACATCAGTCGAGAGTCTTCGCTTTTTCAATAGCATCGTTAATGGTTCCAACCAAATAAAAGGCCTGTTCTGGAAGCTCATCGTGCTTGCCATCAAGAATCTCTCTGAAACCTTTGATGGTGTCTTTGATGTCAACATAGCGCCCTTCCATACCGGTAAACTGCTCGGCGACGAAGAAAGGCTGAGACAAGAACCTTTGAACTTTACGGGCACGTGAAACCACGAGCTTATCATCCTCAGACAATTCGTCGAGACCAAGAATCGCGATAATATCTTGTAGCTCTTTGTAACGCTGTAACAACGACTGTACATCACGAGCCACTTTATAATGCTCCTCACCGACAACATCAGGAGCCAGCAATCGAGAAGTTGAATTGAGTGGGTGAACCGCAGGGTAAATACCCATCGCCGCAATATCTCGATCCAAGTTGGTTGTGGCATCTAAGTGAGTAAAGGTCGTCGCTGGAGCTGGATCCGTGTAATCATCTGCAGGAACATAAACGGCTTGTACTGATGTTACAGACCCTTTTTTTGTTGATGTGATTCGCTCTTGCAACGCACCCATGTCAGTTCCAAGGGTCGGTTGATAACCCACCGCTGACGGAATTCGCCCAAGGAGTGCAGACACTTCGGCCCCAGCTTGAGTGAAACGGAAAATGTTATCTACAAACAACAAAACATCCTGACCTTCCTGATCTCTGAAATACTCAGCGATGGTCAAGCCCGTCAGAGCCACTCGTTGACGAGCCCCCGGAGGTTCGTTCATTTGTCCAAAACAAAGGGCTGTCTTTTCAATAACGCCTGACTCGGTCATTTCTAACCAAAGATCGTTTCCTTCACGAGTTCGCTCTCCGACCCCAGCAAACACAGAATAACCACCATGTTCTGTGGCAATGTTTCGAATAAGCTCTTGAATCAAAACGGTCTTACCAACTCCGGCACCACCGAAAAGACCAATCTTTCCACCCTTGGCGTAAGGAGCTAAAAGATCCACAACTTTGATGCCTGTCATTAACATTTCAGCCTTAGTGCTTTGTTCTTCAAAAGCGGGAGCTTCACGGTGAATCGACCAACGCTCTTTGCAGGGGATAGGACCTTTACCGTCAACAGGCTCACCAACAACATTGATGATTCGCCCGAGAACTTCTTTTCCAACAGGGGCAGTGATTGATTCACCGGTTGCTGTAACAGACTGCCCTCGCGTAAGGCCTTCAGAAGTGTCCATGGCAACAGCGCGAACGATTCCATCACCTAAATGTTGCGCGACTTCGAGGACCAAGTTGTCTTCTCTATCATCGATAGACTTATTGGTCGTGGTTAAAGCAGAAAGGATCGCGGGAAGTTCTCCCGAGGCAAACTCAACGTCCACAACAGGACCCATCACTTGTTTAACTGTTCCCTTTTCCATTTTTGTCTCCTTAATATCGTTCATCCGGCTACCGACTCGGCTGGCCTGGATAACCTTGCTATTTTTATCCGTTGAGTGCTTCAGCACCTGTTGTAATTTCAATCAATTCTTTTGTAATCGAAGCCTGTCTTAACTTGTTGTAGGTGGTCGTTAATTTATCAATCAACTCACCGGCGTTTTTCGTCGAGCTCTCCATAGAAGTCATTCGTGCCCCATGCTCAGAGGCGACACTTTCTGAAAGACATCGATAAATTTGCACCGCAAAATGCTTCTCTAAAAGCTCTTCAATAATTTGATCGGGGCTAGGCTCAAAAATTAGATCTTTCGCAAAACGTCCTTCGGTGTCTCCCTCGAAACTGTTCACTCCACTGGTGTCGATGGGTAGCAATCTCTCTGAAACCACGTCTTGGGAAATCGCCGATTTGAACTCGTTGTACACGACTTGCACTTCATCATACTGGCCGGCTTTAAAGAATTCGATAACCCGAGTTGCAACACCAGCGGCTAAATCATAAGAAATATCTTTATCCAACCCGGTGATATATTCAATAGGAGCCATGTCTCGACGTGCGAAATACTCTTTCACCCTCCGTCCTACAAAAATAAAATCAAGCTTGTCGTAAGAATTCTTTTTTTCCGCAAGTACTTTCTCGGTGAACTTAGCGATGTTCGAGTTAAAAGATCCACACAGGCCTCTGTCTGAGGACACAACCAAATACAAAACCGTTTTGGGATTATCGTTTTGTTGTAGAAGCTTATGTTCCACCTTCTGGGTTTCAGCGATGTCGGCAATCAAAGTCAGAAGACTCGCGGCATAGGGCCTGAGGTTTACAATGTTTTGTTGAGCACGACGAAGTTTCGCAGCCGACACCAACTTAAGAGCGCTGGTGATTTTTTGCGTGTTCTTCGTAGTGTCAATTCGACTTCGAATATCCTTTAAACTTGGCATTCATTCACCCTATTTCGATGGTTCAAACGTCGCTTTAAACTCGGTAATTGCAGAATCGAGATCAGCAACAACCGAATCAGACAACTTTTTCTCTTTATTGATCCCATCAATAACACCTGAAAATTTTTGTTTTACAAATTGTAGAAACTCCGCTTCGAACCTTTGCACGTCTTTAACTTGGAGATCATCGACAGCGCCTTTTGAGGCCGCATAAATACCGATAATCTGATCAGCCACTTCATATGGCGTGTACTGAGCTTGCTTTAAGAGTTCAACCAAACGCTCACCTCGAGCAAGCTGCGCTTTAGAAGCCGGATCCAAATCTGATGCAAAGGCTGCGAAAGCCTCGAGCTCGCGATATTGAGCAAGAGCGAGTTTTAAAGTTCCACCGACCTTTTTCATGGCCTTAATCTGGGCGGCTCCGCCCACTCGAGACACTGACTTACCAACGTCAACCGCTGGACGAATCCCTTTATGAAATAAATCACCAAGAAGGAATATCTGTCCATCAGTGATGGAGATCACGTTTGTCGGAATATAAGCGGAGATATCACCGGCCTGAGTCTCAATAATCGGAAGCGCCGTTAGTGATCCACCGCCCTCAGCATCAGACATTTTGGCGGCGCGCTCGAGAAGTCTTGAGTGAACGTAGAACACATCTCCCGGATAGGCTTCGCGACCCGGTGGGCGACGCAAAAGTAACGACAGTTGACGATAGGCTTGTGCTTGCTTTGTCAAATCGTCATAGACGATAAGTGCGTGGCGCCCTGAATCTCTGAAGTATTCTGCCATCGCTGTTCCGGCATAGGGTGCAAGATACTGCATGGGAGCTGGGGCGGAGGCTCCAGCGGCAATGATAGTTGTATAGTCAAGTGCTCCGGCCTCTCGAAGTTTTTCAACGACGAGAGCGATAGTGGATTGCTTTTGTCCAATGGCAACATAGAAACACTGAACGTCTTTGCCTTTTTGATTGATAATTGTGTCGATTGCGATCGCAGTTTTTCCAGTCTGTCGATCTCCAATGATAAGTTCTCGTTGGCCTCGCCCAATAGGAATCATGGAATCGATGGCTTTAATTCCGGTTTGAAGAGGTTCGTGAACAGGTTGTCTTGCAACGATGCCTGGAGCTTTAATATCAATGACGCGATTTTCTTTGGCTTCGATAGGTCCTTTGCCGTCGATGGGATTACCCAACACATCAACAACTCGACCAAGAAGACCTTCACCAACCGGGACCTCCACAATCTTTTGCGTTCTTTTGACAGTATCGCCCTCTTTAATGTTTTTATCTTCACCAAAGATAACAACACCAACAGAATCTTGTTCGAGATTGAGTACCATCCCAAAGATGTCACCCGGGAACTCAACGAGCTCACCGGCCATGGCCGTTTGTAGACCATAAATCCGAGCCACACCATCTCCAACGGACAACACAGTCCCTGTTTCTTTGACTTCAAGCTGGGTGTTATATTTTTCAATTTGCTCTTTAAGGATACGGCTTATTTCATCAGCGCGAATTTTAGTAGCCATTTATTGTACTCTCCTCGTTATAAAATCATTTAATTTCTGCATATGGGTTTTAATACTGTTTTCAAAAATGTAGCTGCCAACCTTCGCTTCGATACCGCCTACCATTTTAGGGTCAACCGAGTACTCAAGTTCAACTTTCTTACCTAGTTTTTTCTCGATCAAAGATTGAACGCTGCTTTTTTCAGAGTCGGATAATTCGGAGGCTGATCGAACGGAACCGCTTTCGATTCCCATCTCCGCAGAGACTTTTTCTTGGTAAGCCGTGACAATTTGTGGCAGTTCAGAAAGTCTGTTATTTTTCGTGAGGAGTTGAAAAAAAGTGGTGAGTTCATCAGTCAACGACGAAGCCACAGCTTTTTTTAAGATCTCCTCTTTTTCAGCATCCGAAATTAAGGGAGTGCTAAGGACCTCTTCGATCATTTTGTTCTCCGCCAACGATTCACGAAGGGCCATCAATGTTTCGAGAACTTCGCCCGTGTTACCGGTTTTTTGAGTGACGTCGTAAAGAGCCGTGGCGTATCGCTCGGAAAGTTGAGACATCTAGTGCATCCCTTCTTGAGAAAATTTGTTGTTCCACGTTTTGAGCTGTTCAGGAGTCATTTGGTTTTGCAGATTCTTCTCGGCTAGACCGGCGGACTTATGGAACGTCTCGAGTCGTAAAGTTTCGATTTGTTTTTGGGTCTCAAACTCTAAAGATGTTTGCGCCGATTCTTTTATTCGTAGAGCTTCATTTTTGCCGTCAGCAAGTTGTGAACGATATGATTCTTCTGCATTCTTTTCAGCTTCGGCGACTTGCGCGTCAAAAGTGGATTGCATTTTCTGAACGCGGGTCTTCACCTCTTTCAGCTTTTCTTCTGCTTCTTTCTTAGAATTTGAAGCAGCCCGAACGCTTGCCAAAAAAGACTCTCTCTTGTCCGCGAAGGCCTTAGCAATATTTTTTCTCTGGGAAAAATAAATCGCTCCGATCAAAATACTTAGGTTCGCCAATTGAGAAATCACTGTTCCTGCAGGCACGCTACCTGCGGCAGCAAAGGCTTGAACAGACGCCAGTAAAGTTACCAAAAAAGTCAGTCGATAGAAAATCATACTACTGCCTCACAAACTTGTTTTGAATGTTTGAGGAAATTTCTGGGATATGACTTTCCATTTCTTTGCGAGCGTCTGCAACAGAAGCTTCAAGTTCTTTACGAGCCAATTCTGTTTGCGCTTCGGCTTCTTTTTTTGCGGTTCCCAAAATGTCTTCCACTTCTTTTTTTGCTTTCAAGTTGAAAGTCCCAAAGATCTCTTTAATTCTTCCATTTAATTTTTTTGCTTCCGCGGCGAAGAGAGCTTCTTGTTTTTCAGCCTCTTCTAAAAGCTGATGGGCCTCTTCTTGGCCACCCACGGTTTGACGAACTCTTTCATCGTAGGCCGCTAAGTAGGGGTTAAAAACAATATATTTCATAGAAATAAAGGCCACAGAAAATATACCGAATTGAAAATAGACTGTGCTGTCTATGCCAAGGGAGGTAAGGATCTCAATTACTTGACTCATATATATACAACCGTTCTTTGGAAATTTAGGTATGATTTAAAGCCCTTAACCGGAAGGGTCAAGTGAATTTGAACGGCGTGGGTTTTGGGATAGGACCCCTGAGGGTCCTAGGCTTTTCCGCTGTTTTTAATTTTGTCGCAGAGACTCGATAACTCGTCATCAGAATAAAAGGAAATTTGAATCTTCCCCTTACCCCCCTGGTACTGAATTTGAACTTTTGTGCCCAGCGCTTTCTGCAGATCAGTGGCTAGTCCTTTGGCCAAACGTTCACTAACGTCTAAACCGTTAATATCTGACGCCTTCGAACGTTTTGATTTATTAACTTCTTTTTCTAATGCCCGGACTGATAATTTCTTTTGTACCGCCTGCCTCGCCAAGTTGGTTTGGGCTTTGATGTCTTCAACGCCCAGTAATACTTTTGCGTGACCTACTGAAATCAATCCCTGGCGAAGCATCTGCCTGACGTCGCGCGGCAACGTTAAAACTCGCAGACTATTAGTAACCGAACTTCTGCTTTTGCCTACTTTTGATGCTAATTCTTGCTGAGACAGCTCGTAATCATCGATTAATAGTTGATAGCCCATGGCTTCTTCCACGGGATTTAAGTTTTCACGTTGAAGGTTTTCAATAAGAGCCAATTCCATGGATTTTTGATCACCCACATCTCTGACAATGGCCGGTACTTCTTGGAGACCCGCTATCTGAGAAGCGCGCCAGCGTCTTTCTCCGGCTATAATCTCATATTTATCGCCTTTTTTTCTAACAGTAATCGGCTGGAGAACCCCTTGTTCTTTGATTGATTGAGCGAGTTCAGCCAAAGGTTCTTTCAGAAAGTCTTTTCGCGGCTGCGTTTGGTTGGGAACGACTTTCTCAACAGCCAAACTCCAGACTCTCATTCCTGGCTCTAAGTCACTGTTAACACTAGACTTCTCTGGGACGGGCGTAGTCTTTTCTGTGTTCTGCTTAGGTTTTGTTTGCTGTGCCGAAGGGGTTTCGGCCTTGGCAGCTAACTTTCTACTCTCTTTTTCCAACCTGTCTGGGGTAGCGTCTTTTGCCGCCGGAGCCTTAGTATCTTCAAAATCACTGGCGCTGGTCTCCAGGAGACTACCCAAGCCTCTGCCTAGGCGCTTCTTCCCAGAATTGCTCTTTTGACTATCAAAGCTGGGCATGTTGCTCTCCCTCATTTGGTGAAGTGGTGACCACCTTTTCGTTATTATCCACAATTTCTTTAGCTAATTCCATATACTTACGTGAACCGACTGACTTTTTGTCGTATTCAAAAATGGGTAGGCCGTGACTAGGCGCCTCACTCAGTCTGACGTTGCGCGGTATTACTGATTTGAATACCTTTTCGCTAAAGTGACTACGTATCTCACCAACAACTTGGTGAGATAAGTTGTTTCGGCTATCAAACATGGTCAAAAGGATACCCTCTATTTTTAATTCAGGGTTTAAACTCTTCTTAACAAGTCCGGCCGTGTTTAAGAGTTGGCTTAACCCTTCTAGGGCATAGTACTCACACTGCAGAGGCACCAGAAAAGATTGGGCCGAGGTCAATGCATTCAGAGTCAATAGGCCCAACGATGGCGGGCAATCAATAAATATATAGTCAAAATCGTCCTGGATCAGGGAAAAAGCCTTTTTCAACCGGAATTCCCGCTGGTGTTCGTTCACTAGCTCGATTTCAGCACCAACAAGGTCAGCATTCGCTGGAATCACTGAAAGGTTTTCGAATGGGCTTTTGTAGATAACATCTTGAATCTCCGCTTCAGCTATCAATAAATGATAGACATTCGACTCTTGGAACTCATGCCGCTTAAGGCCTATCCCACTCGAGGCGTTCCCCTGAGGGTCTAAATCCACGATGAGTACTCGCTTACCCATACTGGCTAGGGCTGCTGAGATGTTCACTGAGGACGTCGTCTTACCAACTCCTCCTTTTTGGTTAACTATGCATACTACCTTGGCCATAAAAAACCTTCCTTTTGAAAAAGTATGGCTTGTTTTGTTAACTTTTCAAGTAGAAATGCCGATGTTCCACGTGGAACATGTATATATTTATGCGAAACCTCATTATATTGCTTCTGGCGACCACATTATTCGGCTGTGAGTCTAAGATTACCTATGATATTTCATCTGATAAGGCTGTCGAAGATATGAATAAGCGAATAGCTAGCCTCCAAGAAGACCTGACTACTCTGGATAGTGAACTCCAGCAGGTGAAGGGTGTTCTTAATGATCCGGATATCGATGGAGAGCTGCGGGATAGTATTAAAAAAGAGATCCATCAAGGTGAGAAGTACAAAAAAGAGATCAATCAGTGGCTTGCTTTCCTAAAAATACGGCGGAAAAAGCGTTACAACTCCCTGGTTGATCGAAAAAACAATGAAAACTTGAAAAAACAGGCTGAAAAAGAGGTGGAGGCCTATTTCGTGGATAAAAAACTGAACCCTCTTGCTCGCCCTTGGCTCAATCGTTATAGAACAGCCATCGAACTCTAGTCGTCATAGAAAGCAAAAGAAGATGTTCCACGTGGAACATCTTAACAAAAATGCATCAAAGCCCTCTCCACGCCCAAGTGTCTTGAAAACCTGACCAATTAAGGGCGAAAAGTCTCGAAAACACGGATTAGACCCTCAGAACTTTAGAAAACTTTGCGAGAAGCGCGTCTATATACCATTTTATCCTAAATTCGGCAGACAACCAGAAAAACGAGACGGGGGACCGCCGCATCCAGCGATAGAGCCATGAAATAGGCTCACCTGCGGGAACAGCGAATTATAAAGCGTTCCGCATCATTATTGGGTAGATCATAGCTATGGTGCATTTCAACCTCCCAAAACTCAAAAACTTGGGGAGGGACCAAGCTAAACTCAGTAGACCAGTGATCGCTTTTAAAAAGAAAGGCATTAGCTCCGGGGGCAGTGACAGCTCTTGTCTCTAATAGGAATTTAGGCAGAGGGGCCATTGCTCTGCTGATAATGTTGTGACAACTTCCGTCGGCCAGATCGTTTACACTTCCACCATAGACTTCTATATTTTTAAGCCCAAGTCGGTCGCAGGCAATTTTCAAAAACTCAGCTTTTCTTTGATCCCTTTCAACCAAAATGATCGTACTTTTGGGAATCATCATTCCTGCGATGATTCCTGGAAATCCATTTCCTGAACCAAAATCAAAAATCGGATGTTCATTCGAAAGTGGATCGATTACTGAAATCAAGCCCTGGTAACAATCCGAAAAATGTTTTACGCCAGCCCTTGCAACAGTACCCTTTGAAACAAGGTTAATTTTATCGTTATATTGTTCGATTATTGAGAAAAAACGTTCGAACGACTCTTTAAGGTCTGGACTAATGCCCGGGATCAATTCTTCTAAAATACTGATATCATTAGTCATTTCCCAAACTCCCTGCGGCTGTACATTAGAATGGCTTGAATGGCAGAGGGATTCACACCGCTGATTCTTTGGGCCTGCGCAATGGTTTTCGGACGCAACTTTTCAAGCTTTTCCATTTCTTCTCTGGAAAGTCCCAAGATCTTAAAATAGTCGATTTCAGGATGTATTTTCATATTTTCCATTTTTTTTGACTGTCGGATAAATTCATTTTGTCGGTCGATATACCCTCGGTATTTTACCCTAATTTCTACAGGCTCTACGATAAATTGATCACTCGATATCTCTTCATGAAACATCTTGAGATCTTCTATCCTGATTTCAGACCGGCGTAGAAGGTCGGCCAATGTGATTTGCTTATTGATGGGCTTAGTACCGAGTGTCTTCAACTGATCCAAACATTGCTGAGTTGGACTGATTTTTTGTTCATCAAGTTCAGAGAAAAGGGACTCTCTTTCGGCCAAAATCGATTCCGCCAGAACGATATGTTCATCACTAAGCAAACCGAAGGATTTCGCCTTTGAGTGCAACCGCTCGATATTATTGTCTTCTCTTAAAACTAGACGGTGCTCAGCACGAGAAGTGAACATGCGGTAGGGCTCTTTTGTGCCTTTGGTAACAAGGTCATCAACGAGCACACCAATGTAAGCTTCATCTCGAGATAAAATAAATTCGTTCTGATCCAAAACCTTGGCTGCAGCGTTCACGCCGGCAACCAAACCTTGCCCAGCCGCCTCTTCGTAACCACTGGTTCCGTTGATTTGCCCCGCCAAAAATAGGTTCTTCAATTTTTTGGTTTCAAGGGTTAAGCCCAGTTCTGTTGGAACAATAAAGTCGTACTCGACGGCGTAACCGGGCCGAATCATAAGTACATTTTCTAAACCAGGAATCGTTCTAAGAAATTCTAGTTGAACTTCCTCAGGCAGACTTGTCGATATTCCCTGGAGGTAAATCGAATTCGATTGTAAGCCCTCTTGCTCCAAAAAGGTCTGATGAGAGCTCTTCTCAGAGAAGCGGGTTATTTTGTCTTCGATACTTGGACAATAGCGCGGGCCCAAACCAGAAATTTGTCCCGAGAACATGGGTGATTTATCAATATTTTTACGGATAATATCGTGAGTTTCTTCTGATGTGTTGGTCAAATAACATGCGATTTGGGGCAAATTTAACTGTCTTGGACTCTTGAAGCTGAAAGGTTGATAATTAGAGTCCCCAAACTGAGGTTTGGTTTTGTCCCAATCGATGGATGACTTTTCAAGCCGTGGAGGGGTCCCAGTCTTTAGCCGCAGGACCTCAAAACCTCGATCCAATAATTGATCAGATAAACCAACGGTGGCTTTTTCGCCAACCCGTCCTCCGGTGATCTTTTTATCACCAATATGCATGACCCCATTCATGAAAGTGCCTGTGGTAATAATCACCGTTTTTGACCGTACGCTGGATCCGTCTCCAAGGACCACACCCCTGACTTCCTCGCCCTCAATAATCAAAGAGGTGACGTCAGACTCCATAAGCATAAGGTTTTCCTGGGCTTTTAAAAAACTAACCATCTCGTTACAGTAAAGGTCTTTGTCACACTGGACTCGGGTTCCTCGAACTGCTGGCCCTTTCTTAGTGTTCAGCTTTTTGAACTGAATAGTCACCTTGTCAGCCATTAAACCCATGATGCCACCCAAAGCATCAATCTCTTTAACCATATGACCTTTACCGAGCCCACCAATAGAAGGATTACAGCTCATAAAACCGGATTTAGATATATCGGAAGTCACAATAAGGGTTTTCAACCCTTTACGGGCACAGGCAAATGCGGCTTCAATACCAGCATGCCCCGCCCCAACTATAATACTGTCAAAACGATCGGACATCTTTTTCTACTTCCCTATACAGAACTGGCTAAAAATCTTATCTAAAACCTCGTCATCATACTCTTTTCCCAAAAGCTGGTGGATCTCGGTTAAACCCATCAAAAGCTCCTGAGAAATAATGTCTGGACTCTCAGATTGTTTAATCTGGAGACTCGCGGTTTCAAGGATCTCAGATAAATCACACAAATGATTATAGTGCCTCGCTTGAGTGACTAAAGCTGTCTCATCGACTTTTAACAGCGAGTTCACCCGTCTATCAATCATGTCGAGCAAAGAATTGAGCCCATCTCCCGTTAAACAGGAAACGATTGCTACCGACTCTTCGGGTAAATCAATACCAAGTTTATTGAGCGTCTGATTTTTGAAACAATCCTGCGGAACATTTTTGTCAAGTAAGTCCCCCTTATTCAGAACAAGAATTGTCTTATCCGATGGGCATTCCTTTAAAAACTCTACGCCCTCAGGGTTGCTGCTATCTAAAACAAATAAAATAATTTGGGATTCACGGGCCGACGCAAGGCCCTTATTGATTCCAATGACCTCGATTTGATCGTCTGTGGATCGAAGACCCGCGCTGTCGACAAAGGTTAACGAATGGTTACCCAAAAACCTTTGTTCCGTGATGAGATCTCGAGTCGTGCCAGGAATCTCGGTAACGATCGCACGATCATCAGCGACCAACCGATTGAACAAACTTGATTTACCGGTATTCGGTTGCCCTAGAAGCACGACTTTGCAGGATTCTTGCAGACTTTTTCCAGTGCTGTAGGAGTTGAGCAGGGCTTGTACTAACTCTTTAACTTGATCGACGATAACCTGCACCTCAGTCAATTCTGCCGTCTCTATATCTTGCTCTACGAAGTCAATAGAGGCCTCAAGGTGGGCCATCCCCAGAATTAAAAGATCCTGAATTTTATTGAACTCCTGAGACAACCGACCTTCTAACTGCGAAAGAAAAGCTTGGGAGCCAACTTTTGTGTTTGAGGTCACCAATTGTTGAATAGATTCAGCCTGGATGAGGTCAATTTTCCCGTTATAGTAGGCACGAAAAGAAAATTCACCGCGTTCAGCTGTTCGACAACCGGCCTCTAAACAGCTTTTCATAATAGCGTTAATCAGCAACGGGTTGCCATGGCACGAAAGCTCAACAACTTCATCTCCAGTAAAGGATTGGCCTTTCGAAAAATAGGTCAGAAGAACTTGGTCAACCTTTGAACCCTCTTTGTCAAAAATATTGGCTAAGTAGGCATGATGGGATTCTGGAGTGGTGGTTTTGATGTCTGAAACGGTTTTGGCCACTTCAAATGCCTTGTCGCCAGAGATTCTCAGAACCGCGACACCGGAGTAACCAGGTGCCGTGATTGGAGAACAAATAGTATCTGACAAGAGGTCTTTATATTGAACCATATCAATGAGTGGACGGACGCTCTCCATCCTTTTTAGTCGGATAGATTTTAATTTTTTTGTAGAGACCGTCACCAACGGAGCGACTTTTTACTCTCTCGTCATCGGCTAAAAACTGATGCACAATCTTACGATCTTTGGGGGCCAAGGCGCGGACGTAGACAGACTTTCCTTGATCGAGCGCCTTGTTTTTAAGTTTTTCAGCCAATTCAACCAAATGTTGATTTGCCTTCTCACGAAAGCCATTGCAATCACAAGAGAGATGGGTGCTGTCCTCTGGTTGATCGTGTTGCAAAGCACGCTTTAAGAACAATTGAAAGGCATCGAGCAGAGCGCCATCTTTATTGGTGAAAAGATCTTCGTCTTCTCCATGAAACTCAATCTTGACGATGTCTTTATCATTTTCGACAGTGGCTTTAATTTCATATGAAATGTCCAAACCCGCTTTTTCGATAGTACCGTCTAGTAGTTCCGAAATAAACGACTGACCTTCGGTGTTTGCAGATTTCCCACCAAATAATTTTGTAAATAGTCCCATACGACCTCCTTATGCAGCTGCTTTTTGTTTCTCGCGCTGAAAGATAAAAGTTTGTCCAATTCCAAAAATTGTGTTCACAAAGAAATAAAGAGTGAGCCCACTAGGAACGGTAATCATAAAAAAACAAAATAAAATCGGGATAAACTTCATGACCTTAGCCTGTGTCGGATCGGCAGGTTGAGGTGTAATGCTCATCTGCACAAAGTACAATGCACCGACAGCCACTGGCAGCACGAAAAAAGGATCCTGATAGCTCAAATCCTGAATCCAAAAAATAAACGGCGACTTGTAAAGCTCGACACTTTGTCCAAGGACTGAGTAGAGCGCGAGAAATACGGGAAACTGCAACAGCATCGGTAAACAGCCCCCTATAGGATTGGCTTTCTCTTTCTTCATGAGAGCCATAGTCTCTTGGTTTACCCGTTGTGGGTCGTCTTTGTATTTCTCTTTTATAACCTTCAGCTGTGGTTGAATCTTTTGCATCTTCTTCATGGATTTCAGAGAAGAAACATTGATGGGCAAGAGTAACAGTCTGATAAAGACAGTCAGAAGGATAATCGCAACCCCCCAATTACCAAAGAGATTGTGAAGCCACTTGAGCATAGATAACATCGGTTTGCTTAGGATACTAAACATCCCATAGTTTATCATTTGAACAAACCGAGGATCCAAAGAGTTCAAAATGTCATATTTTTTGGGACCCATAAAACCATCAAATCGAATTTCCGTCTGAGTGCCCTGGGTGGCCGCTGGATGAAAAACAGAAGCCGAAGCCATTTGGATTTCAGGGTCGTAGGTCACTTTGGTTTTAGGGATCGTAGGCGAGTGGTCATTCAAAGCCACGGCGAAGTACTGCGTCCCAATTGAAGTTAGAGAGGACTTTTCAAAATTCTCTGAATAAGCCGTTTCAATATCGAGTCTTTCTCGCTCTTCACTACCATCGTTGATTGTAAAGAACTCAGTGCCTTCATAAGCCGGCGTGAACATCGAGGACTTCACCTTTAATACTTTGCTAGTGATGCGAGTTTCAAAGGTTTCGCCAATTTTCGCTTGGCCATTAATACTCTTCAAACTCACGCTGACCAGATAGTTCTCGCTATCAAATATCATTTCTTTTACTAGTGTCTGTTGGCCAACTTGAGCCACGCCGATAAAGTGTTTTTCACTCTTTCTATCGACTTTAAAGTTTAGCGGCTTCCCTTGATAGAGAGTGGCATAACTGCCAAACTTTTCTTGAGGGTGACTGAACTCAATCTTCTGCCCTTTGCGATCAGAGTAGTTCTTTAACTTTATGTTTTTAAGCCCCATACCGGTAGAAACCAGATCCGCTTCGAAGTTCGGGAAATCCAATGACATTGTCACAGCAGCAACGACTTGGTCTTTCTCGGCGGCAGCACCCTCCTGCGACATTGGCTCCATCGCATCAGGAGCGGCGCCTTGTGTGCGGCTCGAAGCAGCTATTGTCTTTTGCGCAGCCTCTTGGTTTGTTGCAGTGGATGACTTGCCAGCGTTTGGATACTTTTTACCCATATAGCTCTGCCAACCGACCAAAACCAATACAGATAGTACGATGGCCGTAAGCGTGTTTTTATCTAAAAAGTTATTGTTGTTATCGTCCATTATTAAGCCCCCTTCTCTTTTTCAGGAACAGGATCAAACCCACCTTCGCAAAAGGGGTGGCATCTCAAAATTCTAAAAGCTGTTAAAAAAGTCGCCCTCGTTACTGAATGAACACGGAAAGCCTCTTCGGAGAAAGAGGAACAAGACGGGCTAAACTTGCAAGAATACCCAAGCTGAGGCCGCAATGCGACCTTGTAAAGGGTATAGAAAAAGAACAACAATGATCTATAAAGCTTTGCGAAAAACTTTTTCAAGGGCTTTATCAAATTCATCATGAGAAAGTTTTTTGTAGAAGTCTTTCCCTCTATTTTTAAAGATAAAATTGATATCCATATTGTTTTTAGTAAAATCACGTACAAACTCTTTACCCCAGCGCCTTAGCCGGTTTCGGGTCACTGCATTTCCAACTTTCCTTGAGATAGTCCATCCCCATCTCAAAGACTTATTTGCATTTTTTGAGTAACTAACAGCGAGCCAGTGGGTGATGTGAAGGAAGTCTCCTTCTTGTCTTAACTTTTGGAATTCTAACTGACGCTTTAACGACGGCAAAACTTATTTACCGCTAATTGCCACTGCCAATCTTTTACGCCCTTTAGCACGACGTCTGTTGATAACATCTTGTCCACTTTTGGTGGCCATTCGGGCACGGAAACCGTGTTTGGTTTTGCGGCGTTTTCTTTTTGGCTGATACGTTCTTTTCATTTTTTACCTCTTTACGACCTAAATGTACGTCTGTCCTGAAGTTTCTGGAAAGGCCGTTTAAACCATAAAGCGTTAAAAACGTCAAGCTGTTGAATCTCTATGCATCACTTGCTATTACATGTGGAAATCTGAATTTTTTTCAGTGTTTTGGGGACAGATCGTGCAAGAAAAAAAAGAACAATTTTGGGGACTTGTAAAGAATAATCTCACTTCCAAGAACTCCGGCAACAAACTCTTACAAACTTGGTTCGAACCCACTGATTTGCTAGATATCGAGAATCTCTCGGGAAACTCCCAAAGGTTCAAACTTGGGGTGCCAACCGAGCTTCATAAGTATTGGATATCAGAGAACCTTTTTGATCGAATTTGTTCTGAGATCTCCTGTTTAATCCAAAATCCGTTTGAAGTTGAGCTTGTTGTGACGGGTAAATCACTGCCCGTGGACCCTGAAAGCCCGGCCGCTCTCCACCAAGCAATGAACAGTGTGGAGACTTTTTCAGAGCCTAAACCGACTTATTCAGCCTCAACATCGGTGATGAATATGAGATCGGGCCAAAAAAACACGGATTTCCTTAACTCTGAATATTCTTTTTCAACCTTCGTGGTGGGGAGAAACAATGAATTTGCCCACGCTACATCCTACAGAATCGCACAAAGACCGGGATCCGAGGGGTATAATCCATTGTTTATTTGTGGTCCCACGGGGATGGGTAAAACCCACTTGCTTCATGCTGTCGGGAACCATATTCGAGAAAACCTCCCTCATCTTAAGATTTTTTATATTTCGGCAGAGCGCTTTTTAAATGAGTGTATTTCCAGCATTCGCCGTGGAGAGATGGATAAGTTCAGGCACCGGTACCGCGAAAAATGTGACCTTCTTTTAATGGATGATATCCAAGTGCTTGGTAAGGGTGAGGCCGTTCAAGAAGAGTTTTTTCACACCCTCAACGACTTCTTCGAGAAGGGTCGACAGGTGGTGGTTGCTAGCGACCGAATGCCTAAAGATATCAAAGGTTTAGAAGATCGAATTCGCACTCGCTTGGAGTGGGGTTTGATCGCCGACATTCAGATGCCCGAATTTGAAACTCGACTCGCCATTCTTCGTTATAAAGCCGAAAAAAGAATGATTCCTATTTCAAATGAGGTCGCGACATATATCGCTAAGATTTCAAAACGATCCATTCGAGAGCTCGAAGGGAATTTAAATAAAGTCAAAATGTTCTCTGAACTCCAGGGTCTGCAAATCAATTTAGACCTCACCAAAAAAGTACTGGCTGTCCATGATGAAACTACCACGATGACCATCGAGGATATTCAGAAACTTGCTGCCGAACATTTTAAAGTCAGGGTTGTCGATTTAAAGTCTAAAAACCGTAGCAAACCACTTCTTCTGGCGCGGCAACTCAGTATGTATTTGATCAAAAAACATCTCGATAAATCGTTGGTTGAGATAGGTCGAGCCTTCGGTGGAAGGGATCATACGACAGTTTTAAACGCGTTGCGGAAAATCGAAAGAGAACTGGTTAAAAATTCTGATTTAAAGAAGGATTTCGAAGACTTACAGAGCAGAATCCACAATATCACAGGGGTGTGAATATCGCTTGTGGAAAACCATGTGGCTAATTTGTTGAATAAAAGCGGGATAATTTTTATCCACAAAATCTCTCAAGTTTGAGGTCGACTTTTAACAAGATTAATCCACAGCGAATCGATTGAATTTTTAGTGACTTAGGATAATAACAGCGGTTTGAACAGGGCCTACTACTACTACTAGTTTAATTATTAACAGAGGTAGTTATTTAAAGGGGCCAAAAAATAAAATAATTTTGTCAGAGACAATGTTCAATGGGCTGGGTAGTATTTCCTAGTTTTAACTTTCAAGAAGCCATTAGAACTTAGCTCGGCAAAAAACTTGGAATCCAAAGGGGAGCATTATGAAAATCAAAGTGGATAAAAAAGATTTGGTTGCATTGCTGAGCAAAACTCAAAACATCGTAGAAAAACGAAACACCATGCCAATTTTGATCAACATTCTCCTTCAGGCAGAAGAGGGACATTTGCAAGTTTTTGCGACAGACCTTGAAGTCAGTCTCACCGATCAAGCCACTGTCCAAATTGAAACGGAAGGTAAAATCGCGGTAAATGCTAAAAACCTTTTTGATATCGTTCGAGAACTTAGCGAAGGTCCCATTGGACTAGAAACGAAAAGTAATAACCGGTTGCAAATTAAACAAAATAAATCTGTGTTTAACATTGTGGGAATCTCACCTGAGGAATACCCAGTGTTTCCCACATTTAAGACCAATGATTTTATTGAAGTGAATCCCGAAGTTCTTCTGGATATGATCGAAAGAACCATCTACAGCGTTTCCAATGACGAGACGAGGTACCACTTGAACGGAGTGTATTTCGAAAAAAATACTGTGGAAGGACGCACCCAGTTTCGAATGGTTGCCACCGATGGACATCGCCTTAGCTTGGTGGATCGATTCACTGACGATGAAACGGCAAATATTATCAATGCCGGCGTTATCATCCCTCGCAAGGGACTTGCTGAGGTTAAGAAGATCATTGATTTTAGCGACCAACCTATCCAAATGGCCGTCGAAGGGTCGCAGTTGATTGTTAAAACGGGAACCACAGTGCTGATGGTAAGATTGATCGAAGGCAAATATCCCAACTATCAACAGCTTATTCCACTGAATTTGAAGAAAACGGCGTCGATTAACAGGGAATCTCTTTTGAGCTCCATAAAGCGTGTGTCTTTGTTATCAAATCAAAAATCAAAGGGTGTCACCATCGCCTTGGCTAAAGGAAAAATGGAAATTAGCTCGAACAACCCTGAGTTGGGAGATGCTAAAGAAGAAATTGATGTGGATTACACTGGGGAAGACTTAAAAATAGGCTTTAATGCAAAGTATATTTTGGATATTCTCAATAGTTTCAGTGACGATAGATTGAGCCTCGAACTGGATAGTCAACTTTCGCCCGGACTCATTCGTCCCGAAAATGACGTCGATTACACCTGTGTCATTATGCCCATGCGTATATGAGATTTGAACAACTACAGTTGGTTCAGTTTCGTAATATAGAAACTCAGCAATTGAACCTTAACCCGGGGTTGAACGTCTTTAGGGGGCAAAATGGGCAGGGTAAAACAAACCTCATAGAAGCCCTGTTTTTATTGACCCATGGTCGTTCATTTCGAACAAGTCGCCTCGAAGATGTCATTAACAAGTCAACCAATCAAGGTTTCTTAATAGAGGGACAGATCGAAAAAAAAGGGCTGAGTTATTCCACCAAAATTCGTGTGAGTGATCGAAAAAAGAGCCTTAAAGTGAATGGACAGGGAATGAGCACTTCTCGTTTAAGACAAACCTTTCCCTGTCTCTTATTCTCACCGGAAAGTCTTTTAATAGTAAAAGACTCTGCCCAAAAGAGACGAGATTTAGTCGATGACCTGTGCATGACTTTATTTCCCCACTTTGCTGCACTATTGACGGATTATAAAAAAGCACTAAGACAAAAGAATGTCCTGTTGAAAAAGATTCGCGATTCGTCAGGGGATCGGCGCGACTCCTTGAAACTCAACGATAATATCACTCAACTGCTTTTCGAAAAAGGCAGCGCTTTAACGTTTTATCGTCTGCAAGCGATTGAAGAGATCGAACCTTATTTATTGCAAGAATTCCTCCAAATTATGGACGAACATTATGGCAATATTTCCATCAAATATCTGATTTCAGGAGAGCAAAAAAGAGGCGTTTCCAAACAGGAGGCCCTTAATGCTATGTATAAAAGGTGGGACGTCTTAAAGCAGAAAGAACTGGCTTCCGGACAGTGTTTAGTGGGACCTCACAAACACGATATACAATTCGATTTTAACGATCAAGAAGCCCGCTTTTTTTGTTCACAAGGGCAGCAGCGAGCTATAATATTAGCTTTCAAAATGGCTCAAATAAGGCTACATTACAGAGCCCACAAAGAGTTTCCTATTTTGCTGTTAGATGATGTTCTTTCAGAGTTAGATAGAGAAAAACAGATGAGGTTTGTGAATTATTTGTTAGCAACGGAGGCCCAGATTTTTTTAACAACAACAGATGCAACATCGATCCCTCAAGTGGCATCGCGAGCTGTTTTTGAAGTGAAAAACGGAAAATTTGTGGAGAGTAACAGGTTACTTACGGGAGGCCTGAATGTCTGAAAGTCAGGAAGTGGTTGTGGATAAACCTATTGAAAATAAAAAGAAATATGACGCCGATTCGATACAGGTCTTAGAAGGCCTCGAAGCGGTTCGAAAAAGACCGGGAATGTATATTGGGGACACCGGTGTTCGTGGTTACCATCACCTTGTCTACGAGATTGTGGATAATGCTGTTGATGAAGCTTTGGCGGGATATTGTTCGAATATAAAAATTAGTATTCACAACGATGAGAGTATGACCATCGAGGATAACGGACGAGGGATACCCGTAGCAAAACACAAAAGTGGTAAATCGGCCATGGAAGTGGTTTTTACTGTCCTTCATGCTGGTGGGAAATTTGACAAGGACACGTATAAAGTCTCTGGCGGACTCCATGGTGTTGGGGCGTCGGTTGTTAATGCTCTGTCGATTTTTTGTCATGTCGAGGTCCACCGAGACGGAAAAATCTGGAAGCAGAGCTATGAAAAAGGCAAACCAACAACGGAATTGGTCGAAGCTGGTTCTACAGACAAGACAGGTACAAAAGTAACATTCAAAGCCGATCGAGGAATTTTCAAAGAAGAGGGCTTGGCTTTCAATTTTGAAACTTTGAGCAATCGTTTTCGAGAAATGGCTTTCTTAAATGCTGGTTTGCATTTTGAACTTTCTGACGAAAGAGCAGAGTCAGAGAAAAAGGCGGATTTCCAATACAGTGAAGGTATCAAAGAATTTATTGGACACATTAACAATAAGAAGAAAACCCTACATAATGATGTCGTCTACTTTTCAGGAACCAAAGAAGGTGTCGAGGTTGAGATTGCGATGCAGTGGAATGATTCCTACTCTGAGCAGATTTATACCTATTGTAATAATATCAATACCCATGAAGGTGGTTCCCACTTGGTTGGGTTCCGCGGGGCTCTGACTCGAACCACAAATAACTATGCCCAAAACAAAAACTTACTCAAAAACTTGAAGTCCAATCTTGATGGCGATGATATCCGCGAGGGGCTAGCTGCTGTTGTCAGTGTCAAAGTTCCAGAGCCTCAATTTGAAGGTCAGACAAAAACCAAGCTAGGCAACAACGAAGTCAAGGGTATCGTTGAGACTCTTGTTAACGAAAAGTTGGCGGATTGGTTTGATCGCAACCCATCGACTTCAAAATCGATTGTGGGAAAATGTGTCGACTCCGCTAGGGCTCGTTTAGCGGCAAGAAAAGCGAGAGAACTCACTCGAAGAAAGTCGGCATTGGACTCTCATTCACTGCCAGGCAAAATGGCGGATTGCCAAGAAAAAGACCCCTCTCTCTGTGAGATTTACTTGGTGGAGGGAGATTCTGCAGGAGGCTCCGCGAAGCAAGCGAGAGACCGTAGAACTCAAGCTGTATTGCCTTTGCGAGGAAAGATCTTAAACGTAGAGAAAGCTCGTTTTGACAAGATGCTTTCAAACGAAGAGATAAAAATGATGATCTCAGCTTTTGGTGCTGGAATCGGAAAAAATGAAATGAACCCAGACAAGGTTCGATATCATAAAATTATTATCATGACGGATGCCGATGTTGATGGATCGCACATCAGAACATTGCTACTCACGTTCTTCTTTCGTCAAATGCCCGAAATCGTTGAACGCGGTTACGTGTATATCGCACAGCCGCCGCTATACCGTTACAAAAAAGGTAAAGAGGAGGTCTATTTAAAAGATGAAAAAAATCTGACCGAGTTTCTACTGGACAATACTCTGACGAATTTAACCGTCCAGGGATACTCCGATCCAACAGATAAACAATTTAGACAGTTCATAATGAATGCCCTAAAATTCTCGAACCTTTTAAAGTCTCATTCTCACACCATGGAACCAGACCTTATAAAATATATGCTCCGTGAAAATATTAAAGTAGCAAATCTGTTGTCTGATAAATCGAAATGTGAAGAGTTAGTGTCGGGTCTAAAGAAAAAAATTGCAGAAGAAGATCATTATAATGTCACTGACATCGAAATGGTTTCCCATTCCGATATGGAAGTTGTATTTCGAACGAGTCGTTTTGGTCATTATCAAGACAGCGCACTGAACAGTAAAAAAGTAGAGGCTGCGGATTGGCAGATGGTATGGGAATTATGGGAGAATCTCACTAATACACTTGCTCTACCGATCGTCATCGAAAACGATAAAAGTCAGGAAAGCTTTTATGATTACGGAAGTTTTTATGATTACTTTATGGAGCTCGGCCGAAAAGGGGCTTACATTCAGCGGTATAAGGGATTGGGAGAAATGAACCCAGAACAACTTTGGGAAACGACCCTAAACCCAGCCAATCGCCATCTTTTACAGGTCACTATTGATGACGCCATCGCTGCTGATGAAATTTTTAGTGTCTTGATGGGTGAAAGTGTAGAGCCTCGTAAAAACTTTATTTCTGATAATGCATTGTCAGTCAAAGAACTGGACGTATAGGTATAAAAATGAGCGAAGAATTTAAAGAAAATATCACGCAAATAGATATCAACAAAGAAATGAAAGAGGCCTACCTACAATACTCCATGAGTGTGATAGTGGGGCGGGCTTTACCAGATATCAGAGACGGGCTTAAGCCTGTGCATCGTCGTATCCTGTATGCCATGCATGATTTGCGGAACACCCATGATAAGCCTTATAAAAAATCAGCCCGTGTCGTTGGTGATGTGATTGGTAAATACCATCCCCATGGCGATACTGCGGCCTACGACACAATGGTTCGAATGGCACAGGACTTCTCTCTTCGTTATCCTTTGGTGGATGGACAAGGGAACTTTGGGTCTATCGATGGTGATAGCCCCGCGGCTCAACGTTATACCGAAGTGCGCATGACGAGGCTCGCAGAGGCCCTGTTAGAAGACATCGAAAAAGAGACAGTTCCTTTTCAACCGAACTACGATGATTCTTTAATGATTCCATCGGTGTTACCCGCTAAATTTCCAAACTTGTTGGTCAATGGTTCGTCCGGAATTGCAGTGGGTATGGCGACCAATATCCCGCCCCATAACCTGGGTGAGGTGATCGATGGTTGCGTGTCTTTGATTGATAACCCGGAAATGTCAGAAGACGAACTCATCGAAATTATTCCTGGGCCAGACTTTCCAACAGCGGGTATTATCTCTGGGCGCCAAGGTATTCTGAAGGCTTACAAAAAGGGCCACGGAATCATACAGATCAAAGCTGTTTCAGAAATTGTGCAAAAGAAAAATGATCGAGAAGAGATTCATATAACAGAACTGCCTTATCAAGTTAACAAGGCTCGACTGATTGAGAGTATCGCCGACCTCGTCCGCGACAAACGGGTCGAAGGAATCTCGGATATTCGAGATGAATCCAGTCGCGAAGGAATGCAGATTGTTATTATTCTGAAACGAAATGAAAATGCGAATGTTATCCTTAATCGCTTGTACAAATACACCCAAATGCAAGTGAGCTTCGGAATTCGATTGTTGGCACTCGATGCTCGTAATCAACCGAAAATGTTTGATCTGAAGAGCGCATTACAAGCCTTTATCGTTCATAGAAAAGATATTGTAACAAAAAGATGTTTGTTCGAGCTTAAGAAGGCGGAAGCCAGAGCTCATATTTTGGATGGGTTGCAAAAGGCCCTGGACAACATTGATGCCATAGTGGCGACGATTCGTGCGGCTAAAGAAACTGCTGAAGCCCGTGTCGCATTGATGGACAAGTTCCAGTTCACAGAAAGGCAAGCACAAGCGATCCTCGATATGAAGTTGGCTCGTTTAACAGGTCTAGAAAAGCAAAAAATTATCGATGAATTGAAAGAGCTTCGAGAAAAAATTGAGTGGTTAAGAGATGTGCTTCAAGATGTCGGTAAGATATTCAGTATCATCAAAGAAGAACTTATTGAGATCAAAACGAAATATGGTAACCCTCGCCGAACTCAAATTTCCGCAGCGGATGAAGAAATTGACGACGAAGACCTTATCGCCCAAGAAACGATGGTCGTGACCCTTACCCAGAATGGTTACATCAAGCGGATCCCCATAGAACAGTACAAACAGCAGAAGAGGGGTGGTAAAGGGGTCAAAGGAGCCGGAACCCGTGAAGAAGACTATGTGACAAATATCTTTGTTGCCGAGACCAAGACAACGCTTTTAGTCTTCACCGACAAAGGCAAAGTTTATTGGACGAAGGTTCACAAACTCCCACTAGGAAGTCGAACTTCAAAAGGTAAGGCTGTCGTCAATGTTATTGATATAAACAAAGAGAAGGTGCAGGCTGTATTAGCTGTCACGGAATTTCAGGACGATCGTTTTGTTGTTATGATCACCAAAAACGGAATTATTAAAAAGACTCCTTTGAGTGCGTTCGCTCGCCCGCGTCCTTCTGGTATTATCGCCTTAACGACCGATCTCGATGATGAGTTGTTGCAAGCGAAAATTAGTGATGGGAAGTGCAACTTTTTAACCGTCACCGAAAAAGGTCAATCCATACGGTTTGACGAAGGTGATGTTAGAGCCATGGGCCGCACAGCTCGTGGAGTGAAAGCCATCACTCTCGGTAAAGAGGACCACGTGGTGGGACTTGAGGTCTTACCGAAGGATTCTAAACTCGACCTGTTGATCTGTACTCGTGGCGGTTACGGTAAGCGTGTACCAGTTGAGGAGTACCGTACTCAGGGACGGGGTGGCTCAGGTATTATCACCCAAAAATCAGTGGATAAACTTGGTGATGTCGTCACAGCTCGCGCGGTTCTCGATACGGATGACATCGTGGTGGCGACTGATCAAGGCCAGACCATTCGAATGTCCTGTGATGGAGTTTCGAAAATGGGTCGGAACACTCAGGGTGTTAGGCTAATTTCTTTGAAATCTGATGAATACGTAACGGGAGTTGCCCTCATTCACGACGAAGACAGTGATGAACATGGTAACCCTATCGATTCGAACTGATTTCGTGAAAGTCACTCGCGCGTTGGGTCTTGCTGCTGAGCTAAATGGACTTGGCTTGGCGGCTTACTTCGGACATGAACCTTTGGCAGACTCGATGGCTCTAGAGCAGAACACCGTTTTGGCCTTTCTATTGATATTTGTTTTAATTCTGTGGACTGTGAGAGTTCTATATGTTGCTCAGAGAAGTTCTTAGAGAGACAAAGAGTTTTTTCCTCTATTATTCGGCAGTTACCCTACTTTTTAGCGCTCTGATGCTTCGCGTCCTAAACCCTCCACAGTGGCAGAGTTACGCCCTTTCCGTAGGATTAGTCACAGCGGTCCTTTTGACCTTAACCTTGGCTGTTTATTTGTTTTTTTTGAAAAAAAATATTGCGTTGTTAACGGCTGTCATTGTATTCAAGTGGCCTCTTTTAGGTTACTTAGTTTACTTGGTGATTGGAGATTCAAAGATCGATTCTTTGGGTTTCCCGCTGGGAATTGCGCCTCTCATTTTGGGAGCGCTAATATGGGCCTTGAGATACAAAGAATAGGAATTTAGGTTGTCAGCAGCTCATTTTAATTGGACTCAAATGCTTCCGGGTGTCGACCACACGAACACCCATGTTGCAACGGCGATGGTGGTGACCGGTGGCCTTATTCTTTTTTCAATGGCAGGACGAGCGGCGCTAGGCACCGGAGAACGGGCTATTATCCCGGCCGGTCAAGTTTCAGTCAAAGGACTTTTCGAAGTCATAACAGAGTTTATAGTAAACTTGATTGAGACTGTGATTGGTAAAGGGAACAAAGAGTATGTTCCATTCTTTGCTTCTATGTTTCTCTTTATTTTTGTAAACAATTTGGTGGGTTTGCTTCCGGGGATGACACCGGCGACGGATAACCTCAATACCACGTTTTCGATCGGTATTTTTTCATTTATTTATTACAACTATATTGGAATTTCCAAAAAGGGTTGGAAATACTATGAAGACTTCACGGGTCATCTGCCCATGTCTTTTATTCTCTTGTGGCCCTTGATGATCGTCATTGAGTTTATGTCACATCTGGCACGACCATTGAGCCTTGGTCTCCGCCTCGCCGGTAACTTGACTGGTGACCATGCTGTAGTCGGTGCATTTTTAGAACTGTTACCTGCACCATGGGTTTACTTTGTCCCTGTTGTTTTTTACACACTGGGTTTACTGGTTTGTTTTTTACAAGCTTTCATTTTTACACTGCTGTCGATGACCTACGTTATGATGGCTCAACCAAGCGATGATCATTAAATAAAGGAGAAATTTCATGAAATTAATTAATAAAGTTGCGACGATGGTTACGATTCTGCTTTTTTCAAGCCAAGCTTTTGCTGAAGGCGAAGGAGCTCACTTTGTTTTAGGGTCTATCAGTGATGCCAATTTTCTAGGTCTTATGGGACTAGGCACTGTTCTGGGTGTAGGGCTTGCGGCATTTGGAGTGGGTGGAGGCCAAGGTCGAGCGGCTTCAGCTGCACTTGACGGTATTGCCAGAAATCCTGCGGCTAGTGGAAAAATGCTAGTTCCTTTGATCCTATCTTTGGCTCTTATGGAGTTCTTGGTCATTTTGACTTGGTTGGTAGCCAATGGTGTTGTTGGTACAATCCAAGGTGTTTTGGGCGCATAAGTCCAAACCCATCATTTTGATAGAAAAAACACGGACCATCGTCCGTGTTTTTTTTTGTGGAGACGTCATAAATCCTTAATTTCTCTCCATTGTTTACCGATAAGAATTCGATGGATGACATTGTAAAAGTTCATATTCTAGGCTTCGATGAAAAGCTTTTAAAAAACGTCTCTGAGAGAGTGAACGAGTCGCGACCGGCGAAGGTGACCTACTTTACTGATCTAAAAGACTTTTTAGAAAAATCTATCGAAGATAAACCTGATCTCGTTGGCTTGAGTGTCGGTTTTCCCCATAAAAGTGTGGCTCAGTTCCCTAAAATTTTCAGAATGGCGTTGAACGTCCCGGTCTTGGCCTTTGGAGAGAATCAAGACTTGAGAACAAGGAAGGCCCTTTCGGGAACCAAATCGGATTTAAAGATCTCAGGGGTGATCACGGCCCACAATTTGTGGATGAAGATTATCAATCTCCGTAAAATTCAAGAGGACGAGATTAAGAAACTAAATCAATCAAAAGACGAGAAGGAGAAACAAAAGTTAAAAGACTCAGTTTTCCTTAAAGGCGGGGCAGAGGATAAATACAAAAACTCAAAGAGCAATGTTCTCAATGACCTTTATAAGGCACTCGACAACCCTGAAGCGGCGTCGAAAGAGTTAAATATGAATGTCGTGAAGTCTGGTGATGCGACAAAGTACAAAAAAACAGGCGTTAACCACATTAATACCTCGGATACTAGAGGGCTGGGTGACGACTCAGAAAGTTCTTCTAACGAAGGTGGCGATAGCCGTAAAGACTCGGATCAAACAAACCAGCCAAGAGACGGTTCAAATATAGCCTATCCAGGTGGAGCTGACTCGAAAAGCGCAAATTTAAAGGGTAAAGGCAATAGCTTAGGAGGTTTGTCATCCGCGGAAGCTGACGACAACAATAGTTCCATGAATCACGTCGGTGGAAAGTTCGACGCTTCGGCGGATAGCTTAAAGAATAAAAACGACAGTTACGACCAGGCGTTGAACAGTCATAGTAACCAGAGTAACGGAGATTCAAACAGCGCCCTTGGGAGCAAAAAGTCCAAATCCACGAACAGCGGAAGCCCTACTTCTGATGAAGGAAATAATTCCATGGGTAAAGAGGGTTTGAGTGCGAAAAAGCGAACTAAACCGCAATCGCAGTCAGATGAAAAACTTAAAAATAGGGGTGATGGCGATAATGCCAAGAAACGACGAGATCAAAAGTCAGCGGCGTCGAATAACGAGACTTCGAAAGATTCAAAGAAAAGCAAAGATCCTAATGAGCCCAATCAGGCGGATAAAATGTCTAAGAAGGATTCAAATAGAAATGGAACCGACGCAGACAGTAATGAGGCAAAAAAGCCCAAAGAAAAGAGCAGTACCAAGCCGAAGGATCCCACCTCTCCGGAGTCGACCGACAAGCCGAATAAGGCTAAAAAAGACCAGGAAGAGGGCGATTTCGGCGCTATAAAAGTAGCGGATGCTGAACAGGTAAAAAAAGAGGCAGATCAGAAGGCGAAAGCACAAGAATCCCAGGAGAACGACAAAAAGGTTAATATTCTGAAGACCTGCTGTAAAAAGGCTCTAGAGGGTTCTCTAAATGCCTATGAGGCGGAAGAAGCAAGAGCCTACGATGTAGAGAAGATCAAGGTCTTTACTATCGATATGGGAACCTACAAGGGATGCCTTCTTATTTCGAACAGCTTTAAGCAAGAATTTGTCCCTGACGAGATTACTGATTTTAGAACGGTACTTATTCAATCCTTGCAAGGTGAGAATCTTTTTGCAGATGTCAGCTTACAATACTCAATGGATATCTCTGTGGAAAACTACCTTGAAGTAGTAGAACAGTTTTCAGATTTTAACATCACCCATGAGGATAGCTCGGGCAAACTTCTTAATGTCGCTTTTGTCGAGAGAGAAGTGATCGTGCCGACCTTATCGGACTCCGATAAAAAAGATATGTATCTCGTTGATATCAAGGTTATCCCCCCAGAGACTCCCGTCAATTTTGACGCTTTTATTTACCTCCCAAGAAACAAGAGATTTGTTAGGTATCTAAAAACGGGATGCAGTTTGAGCCTAAAACAGGCGAAACGACACACAGAAGAAGATGGGCCCAGTCAGCTTTACTTGCCTCGCAACCAAAAAATCAAATTTATAGAGTTCTTCATTCGAAACACCCTGAACTGGGAATTCGCTCTCCACAGCCATAAAGAAAAAAAAGCGGCTTAACTTAAAAATTGTCGGGTGAGGTTCTCTGGTCCAGCGGAACGAGCCACCACATTATCTTCAATTCGAATGCCCCCGAAAGGCAGGAGCTCTTCAACGAGCTTCCAGTTGAGCAACTTGTTGCAGTGAGGATCGACTTTTAAGTTTTCGAGGAGCATCGGAATAAAGTACAGACCGGGTTCGATCGTAACAACATCGTTTTCTTTAATTGTCCGAAGCGTTCTTAAAAAGGGAAAGTCCGAGGGCTGTTGGCAGATGTCACCTTGAGGGTTGAGCTGCTTTCCTCCCACGTCGTGAACTTGCAATCCAATGGGATGCCCCAGACCATGGGGATAAAAAGTAAATGGAATATTCTTAGCTACAAGTTCCTCGGCCGAGCCAAAAGCCACTTTCGTTTCAATGAGTAGATCTGCTATTTTCGAAAAAGCTTTTCTTTGCAGCTCGACATACTCGACTCCTACGGCAACCTCTTGGCAGAGGTCTTTTTGGATTAGATCGAGGGAAGTAAGGAGTGCTGCAAACACAGGGTGGGCGTTATCATTAACATGTGTTCGAGTGATGTCAGAGCAGTAACCCTTGTATCGAGCGCCGGCATCAATAAGAAAAGTAGCGTGGGGTGTTTTCTGTTTGGGGGTTTGGTAATGGAGAATCGAGGCGTTTTCATCGAAGGCGACAATGCTGTTGTAGGGAAGGTCCGCTTCTCGAGCCCCCGTTTGGTTCATAAATTCTTTGAAAATAGCTATTTCTGAAGCACCCTCTAAGAAAAGAGCTTTTGCCTTCTTATGCCCCGTAGCGGCTCTTTTATTGGCCTCTCGAATGCACTCTATTTCATAAGCCGTCTTACTGGACCGATACCAGTTGAGTTGTTGAATAACAGCATTCGAAGCCGGATCACAACCCTGTTCAACAGCATGACCTGGGTTTGGTGATATCACGGCCATGCGCCGTCCCTTATTAGCGATCTCGGGCCAGATCTTCTGAGATTCATTGAAAACATGAATATCAAAAGAATCTTGCCAAAAACTGTCCGTTAAGCTGGAGACTTCATGCCAAAAGTCATTAGGTTGGTAAAAATAGAGCTTGGGTTTGGCTTGGCCCGCCTCGATCTTCAAAATATGTCCTTGTCCATCATCAGGGCAGAAATAAAGAAAATGGGGGTTAGATTTGAAAAGCATCGGCTGGTCATCGAGGTAATAGTTCTCTGGAAAACCACTTTCGATATAGAGGCAGTCTAATTTTTGTGAATCGAGAATTGCCAGAGCTTGTTGTGTCTTTTCGAGAATATGTTGTTGAAAAAGGTCTTTCATTTCGTCCACTCCAGTTAGTGATTCATATTTATTTTCAGATATTGGCCGGTGACACTTTCTTTGCAGTTAAGAATGTCATCAGTTTTACCCGAAAATACCAATTGTCCCCCGTCATCCCCGCCTTCAGGGCCCAAATCAACCAAATGGTCGCAAGATTTGATGATATCGAGATTGTGTTCGACAACGACGACAGTATTGCCTCGATCCACCAACTCTCCGAGTAATTCGATAAGTTTGGCCACATCGTGAATGTGCAAACCGGTGGTGGGTTCATCCAGGATGTATAGGGTGTGTCCGCGAACCTTTTTTGAGAGTTCACGACTTAACTTAACTCTCTGGGCCTCGCCACCCGATAGGGTCGTCGAGTTTTGTCCTAGAGTAATATAGTCCAAGCCCACTTTCATTAGCGTTTCCAGCTTTCGTTTTATGGGCGGGTGGTTTTCGAAAAATTCATAGGCTTCCTCAACGGGCATCGACAGCACGTCGTGAATTGTTTTGCCTTTGTATTTAATTAAAAGAGTCTCTGGGTTGTATCGTCGCCCCTGGCAAACATCACAGCGGACATAGACGTCGGAGAGAAACTGCATTTGAATCTTAGAAACACCCGCTCCTTGGCAGGCTTCACAACGTCCTCCTTTGACATTGAAGCTGAACCGTCCAGCCTCGTACCCTCGTATTTTCGATTCGGGGAGCTGAGTAAAAAGAGAGCGAATCAGTGGAAATACGCCAACGTAGGTCGCTGGGCAAGAACGGGGTGTTCGACCGATGGGTTTCTGATCAATTTGGATTAAGTTGTCGAGGTGTTCGACTCCGGTAATCTCTTTGTGGGGTGAGGGAAGGAACGACCGTTTTAAGAACTTATTGGCAACACTCTTAAAAAGAGTGTCAATGATCAGCGTGCTCTTTCCACTGCCGGAAACACCCGTGACGCCGATGAGAGTATTAAGAGGAAGTTTGACATCAATGTTTTTCAAATTGTTGCCGCTGGCTTGAGTGATAGTTAAAAACTGATCGCCCGCTTCGCGCCGGGTGCTTGGGGTGGGGATGCTTTTGCGACCAGAGAGATAATCACCGGTTAAGCCTTTCGACTTTTTGAGATTTTTATAAGTACCAGAAAAGATAAGCTCTCCACCGAGACGTCCAGCCTTGGGGCCAATATCTATCACCTGATCAGCGGCCTTGATTGTGTCTTCGTCGTGTTCGACAACAATGATTGTGTTGCCACGAGCTTTTATTTCGTTGAGGACCGATAGTACATTTTGATGATCTCGAGGGTGCAGGCCGATACTCGGCTCGTCGAGAACGTAGAGGACTCCCACAAGGGGCGTGCCCACCTGTGATGCCAATCGAATTCTTTGAGCCTCGCCACCGGAAAGGGTTTTTGATCGCCGAGAGAGTGAAAGATAGCCTGCGCCGACTTTTTCTAGGTAATTAAGGCGAGTGGTAATTTCGGGAATGATCTGTTCCGCGATTTCGCCTCGCTTTTTCGAAGACGCGACATCGTCAAAAAAACTGACTAAAGAAGTAATGGATGCTCGGCTGAGATCATGAATGGTTTTCCCTTCAAAAAAAACGTGCAGAGCCGTTTCTTTCAGTCCGGAACCATCACAGTCTTCACAGCGGCTCGTGTCTTTCCATTCGAAATCAGGGTTTTCAGAATCGATCTTGTACTCAATACTTTTGCTCTCGCCGACTCCGGCAATATGTTCGGAGACTTCATACTCATAGATGTCTTGAGTTCCAAGGCCATTGCAACTTTCACAAGCCCCTTTAGGATTATTAAAACTGAAAAGGAGGGGGTCAATATTGCTAAACGAGTATCCACACTCTGGACAAGCGAAGCGGGTCGAAAAGTTTCTTCGATCGCCCCCCTTGGATTCGATGGTTAGTAGGCCATCAGTCAAAGTCACGGCTGTTGATACCGCTTGGGCAATTCTGTGTTTCGTATTTTGATCAATCTTTTTCAAATTGAGTTTATCGATAACAATATCAATATCGTGCCGATTGTTCTTTTTTAAACCTTCTAGGCTATCGAGATAAACCCATCGTCCGTCGACCTTGGCTGATAGAAAGCCAGCCTTAACCCAGTCTTCGATTTCTTTTTTGAATTCACCTTTTTTGCCCTTCGCAACCGGCGCGAGAAGAATAATTTTTTGATCCTTAAAATCTTTTTCGATATCACTTTGAATCTGATTGAGGGCCTGTCCCTCCACTGGAATATCATGTTTTGGGCATGTGGGAGTTCCCACTTTAGCAAAGAGCAGGCGAAGGTAATCATAAACTTCGGTAATCGTTCCAACAGTGGAGCGTGGACTGTGACCAATGGTTTTTTGATCGATTGCAATAGACGGGCAAAGACCATGGATCGCATCGACATCGGGTTTGTTGAGTTGTAACAAAAAATTTCGGGCGTAGGTGGAGAGGCTATCGATAAACCGTCGTTGGCCTTCAGCGTATATTGTGTCAAATGCGAGGCTCGACTTACCGCTACCAGACAATCCGGTGATTACTGTGAGCTTGTTTTTTTCAATCTCAACATTAATACCCTTTAAATTATGTTCACGTGCTCCGCGTACCGAGATTGTATTGTTCATAAAAGGGGGTTCACTAACTCCATCATCTCGGTCTGAATCTTCTGGAGCCCCTCTTCAGTGTGAGACTCAAAACGAAGAGTAATGACGGGTTGAGTGTTAGAGGAACGGACCAGGGCCCAGCCCTCAGGGTAACTCACCCGAACTCCATCAATAATATTAACAGACACTCCGGGTTCGGGGTGACTGAAATGTTCTTGTAGCTTTTTGACGAGAGTGACTTTGTTTTCCTCCGATGTTTCTAAGCGAATTTCAGGGGTACTGAAGCTCGCTGGAACACCTTCAAGAAGTTGGTCGATGCTTTTACCGGTTTTTCCTAGGATCTCGATCAGACGGAGGCCAGCATAGGGGGCATCGTCATAGCCATAGTTACGGTCGGAGAAAAAGATGTGACCGCTAAGCTCGCCTCCAAAAGGGGATTTTTCGGCCTTGATCTTATTTTTGATGAGGCTATGCCCGGTTTTCCACATAATCGCCTCGCCCCCATGTTTTTCGATGTCTTGATAAAGTCGATCCGAACACTTCACGTCACCAATAATTTTAGCACCGGGTTGCGTGGACAAGATATCCCGAGCCACGATCATCATGATTTCATCCCCCAAAATAAATCGGCCATTTTCATCGACGATACCAATCCGATCGGCATCACCATCAAAACCAATTCCAATTTTAGCGCCTGAATCAATCACCGCTTTCTTGAGATCCACAGTGTTCTCTTCAACCGTTGGGTCAGGGTGGTGATTAGGAAAGCGGCCATCTGGTTCTTCGAATAATATTTGAGGTTTTACCCCGACACCTTCATACAAGCGACGTACGATTGCGCCGGCCGCGCCGTTCCCGCAATCAAGGACAACCTTTATATCTTTCATACTAGAAAATTCGTCCTGGTAACGTTTTACATATTCGTCTGAGATGTCATAGGGCTCGACACTTCCATTGCCTGTCAAAAAGTCTTCTTTTTCAAGGAAACCCTTGAGAACCTGGATCTGTTCTCCGAATATTGTGGTTCTCCCCATTGATAATTTAAACCCGTTGTATTCCGGAGGGTTGTGCGAGCCAGTGACCATAATGCCGCCGTTGAGGTTCATCTGAAACATCGAGAAATAAGACATGGGTGTGGTAATCAGCCCTAGGTTGTATACTTTTACACCTGATTCAACAAAACCTTGAATGAGACTTTCGGCAATGGCGGGACTCGAAAGCCTGGCATCGTACCCGACGGACACTGTCGGGATTTCACCCTGCTCTCGTTTCAGAAAGCTGGCGTAGGCCTTGCCAAGCCTTTTTGCAAAGCTATTGTCGAAGTCGGTCTCGTAGACGCCGCGGATATCGTATTCTCTAAAGATATGATTTTTAAACATTGGTCACCACACTATTGGTTTGTTGTTAACGAGTTTAATTGCAATGGCAATAGCCTTTTCCATGGATCCACTATTCGCCTTATTCTTTCCAAAAATATCTTTCGCAGTCCCGTGGTCAACGCTCGTTCTAATGAAAGGGAGGCCCAGAGAATATTGCACGCCACTTTCCGGTCCATGAACCATTTTGAACGGGATGAGGCCCTGGTCATGATAACTTGCGATGTAAAAACTGTATTTCTTTCTTTCACGAGATTGGAAACAAACATCTGGAATGAGAGGGTCGGACAAATTAATTTTTCGCCGCCTCATTTTTTTTATAAAAGGTCGATAGACTTCATTTTCTTTTAGATCTATGAGTCCATCTTCTCCCGCGTGGGGATTGCACGCGACAAGACCTATGGGTTTCGATTGCTTTTTGGTTGGCAACCGATGCACCATATCTCTCGTGAGCAAGGTGCATCGTTCGAGAAGCTCTGGAGTGATTTGGTTGTAGGCCTTTTTAATGGAGGTGTGGCCAGTGAGGAGAGTTACGTTAAAGTCTTTGCCCAAAAAGCACATAAAAACTTCTTTGGATTTTGTGACCCTTTTTAGGATACCGGTGTGACCATTATCTCTCATTCCCGCTCTTTTAATAGAGGTTTTGGAGAGTGGAGCGGTGACTAAACCGTCAATCGCACCGGATTGACCGGCGTGGGCCATCGTCTCCACCCACCGGCAAGGGGGCAGAGGGCTTTCGATATCCACGATTGTTTTGTAGTAGTCGACAGTATGGGCGCGCAGGGCTTCTGGCCACGATCGCACGGTGATCCGTTTAAAATAGCGGTCGATCAATTTCAATTCACGGCGATGCATAGAGGATCCACGCCACATATAAAACTGTACACCTCGCGTGGGTTTTACGCGGGCCAGTGCTTTTGATGTAATTTCAGTGCCTATGCCATCACTGTCACCTGTGGTGATAGCAATTCTTTTTAATTTCTTCATGATTTGTTAATTTGAATAATCGCGTCTTTTCTTTTTTGAATGAGCCAGAACGTTAATTGTTCTTTAAAGGCCTGTCCAAAAAGCTGTTGATATATCGCTTGTTTCTGTCTTTCGATAGCTGGGTCTTTCACTAATTTTTTGTCGAGCACCTTGAAAATATGAAGCCCCATTGGCGTTTTAACAATTGACGAAGATTCGCCGATTTTTAAAGGCGCAATGGCTTTTTCTATAGAGGCAATCATTTCACCAGACTTGAAGGCGCCGAACTGGCCGCCCTTGGTTTTCGAATCGTCGTCCACGCTGTAGGTTTCGACGACTTTTTCAAAAGAAGTTCCACTGTTGAGTTTCGCGAGGGCTTCCTTCGCCTTTTCGTTTGCTTTTTCGGGGAGGAGCACGTGGGCTATATTAAACTCAAAAATTTGAGTCTTGCTCGTATTGTTTTTAGACAAGTAGTGGCTGACGATGTCTTGTTCGGAGATTTTGATTTTGCTCGTGATCTCTCGCTCGACCAGTTGTCTGCGCTCAATACTCTTTTTTACGAAATCTCTGTACTCCGCGTAGTTGACACCTTGTGAAGTCAGCGTTTGGCGCAATTGTTTGGTGCTTAGATTCTGACGTTTTGCGATTGTTCCGATTTCTTTTTCAACCCGTTCTTCTGTCACCAGAAGTCCATTTTTTTTGACCTCGTAATCCATGATCTTCTCATCAACGAGGAGCTTTAAGAGATACTCACGTTCTTCGAGAGCCTTCTGGCGTTCCGCAGGATCAGAGAACAGAAGGTCGTTTAAAAACCCACCTTCTTTAAGCTTTTTTTGATAGCTCCGAATTTCTGTCAGGGTGATCGTTTCACCGTTAACGACCCCATAAATCTTTTCTAGAACTCGAGCATCTGCTGGTGTTGCAACCACGGAAATCATGAACAGAAAAACAGCGCATTGAATGACAACTTTCATATAATAACTCCTTAGGGTCGCAGAAGCTTTACCGGTAGTTTTAATCGACCCAAAGCCAATGGTGATATGTACCACAAATTGAACTGAATTTCTGTCTTTTTAGTCTCGTTTGCTGGTGTTAGCCGCCAGCTGGGCGGCCATTTTTTTGGTATCGTTGATACGTTGCTCCAGCAACTGGGCAAGTTCTGGGTTTTTGGGATCCTCATCACGAGACAATGCGGGCATTGGCTCTCCCCAGTAAACCGTGACCCGTGCAAACGGCAGAGGAAGCTTTGATTGATTCCAAGACTTTTTAAAGATGAAGTGCCGGCTAGAATGAAATGAAATTGGGACGATGGGAAGGTTAGTGAGACGTGAGATTTGCAGAACTCCCGGCTTGACCTTATAGATCGGGCCCTTGGGGCCGTCAACGGCAACGCTGGGGCGCCACCCTTTCGATTTCAGGCTCAAGATTCCTTTGAGGGCCTGGGTGCCCCCCCTTGTGGATGAGCCGCGGACGGTCTCCCCCCCCAATAATCGAATGGCCTTGTTCATGATGTCTCCATCTTTACTGGTCGATACGATACAGGCCACATGATAAGGTTTTAAAAGGTGCAAAATACCCAGCTCATCGCCATGCCAGTGGCCGATGGCGAAACTGCTTTTCGTGGCCATCATTTTTTGAACCGCTTCGGACTCAAAAACTCTCACCCGCCAACTCCACAGAAGGAGCTTATAGATAAAATAAAGTGCATAGGGGATAAAGATTCTGTTAAGCATCAACAGAATCAACTTGCATGGGATTGGGTTGTGGTTTCACAAGCGTCAAAGCGACTTGAGTTTTTCCGTGAGCACCGGAACGATTTCAAAGAGATCACCGACCAGACCATATGTGGACTTTTGAAATATCGGTGCCTTTTCATCTTTGTTAATCGCGACAACATTTTTACTACCACTCATTCCGGCGAGATGTTGAATCGCTCCAGAAATACCAATTGCGAAGTAAAGACTAGGAGCCACTGTTTTACCCGTTTGCCCCACTTGTAAAGAATGGGGAACCCAACCGAGATCCACAACGGCTCGGGAGGCTCCTACAGTTGCGTTTAAAGGGGCGGCGAGATCGTGCAAGAGTTTAAAGTTTTCAGCTTCTTTAAGTCCACGACCGCCAGAGACGATGGTTTCTGCTTCAGTGAGGTCCAGTTTTTCAGATTCTCCCTTTTCAACGGAAAGGGTTTCGGATTGACCCGAAGGAGCTCCGGCTGCAATCGCAATGTTCTCGGTGGTCACACTTTCTGAGGCCTCAACAACCGAGATCTGATTGGGGCGAAGCAAAAGAATTTTGCCAGAGTCGTCAGTGAAAGTCACTTGAGCGGTGCATTTTCCCGCGTAGAGGGGACGCTTCACTTCGAGGTCAGAGTCCATTTCGACTTCCGTAATATCGCTCATATAAGCCATGCTGAATTGGGCCGCGACGCGCGGGAAGATATCTCGACCGACATTATTTGAGGTGGCTACAATAACGTCCGGTTTGGTTTGCTCGATCACTTTCGCGACAAAGTTCTTGTAGAGTTCGGGATTGTAAGTGTCTACGTCGGTGCAAGAATAATGTTTAGTGACGCCCCAGGCACCGAGAGCCGCGGTGAGCTGGTCAGAACCAGCGCCAATAGCACATGTCTGGATGGTGTGACTGTCTCCCTTGACGGCGGAGAGGCATTCGAGGGAGCTTTTTTTAATCTTATTGTCTTTATATTCGATAAATACGAGCGCGTTCATATGGACCTACAGTACCTTTGCTTCTTCTTGAAGGAGTTTAACCAGTTCGTTGACTTGATCTTCAGGGCTACCGCCGAGCATTTTGCAGGCTGGTTTTTCCGCGGGTAACTCAAAGTTCGTGAATTTAACCTTAATGGATTCAGTTTTAATACCGAGGTCATCAAGACTGACTTCTTTTATGGGTTTCTTCTTGGCTTTCATGATTCCGGGAAGGCTGGCAAAGCGGGGTTTATTAAGACCTTTGTTGGCAGTGATCATTGCGGGTAGCCGCAGTTTAAATTTTTCAGTGGTGCCGCCCTCTATTTCTCGTCCGGCCGTTACGAAGCCGTCAGAGTATTCTGTGCTATTGACCACGGAGGCGTGGGGAATGCCAAGGAGTTCAGCGAGCATCAGTGGTACTGCCGAGACGTTGCCATCAATAGCGAGTTTACCGGCAAGAACCAGCCCAAACTCACCTTCGGCTTTGATTGCGTTGGCCAAGGCTTGTGCTGTTGTTAAAGCATCGAGAGCCGCGTCCGTATTGACCAGCAAGGAGTCATCGACTCCCATGGCCATTGCCGTCAAAAGGGCGTTGTTGACCCGAGCTTTAGGGCCGACGGTGATGGCGGTGACTTGAACGTCGTCGTTGGCTTCTTTAAATCGTATGGCCTCTTCGATGGCAAATTCATCGTAAGGGTTTATCACCCATTTAACACCTGTGGGATCGATCCCTTGAGAGTCGGATGTGAGTTTTATTCGGGTTTCTGTATCAGGCACCTGTTTGATACATACAAAAATTCGCATAGCTTCCCCTTATTTTGAATTCTCTTCTTTTGCTAAAATAAGGGAAACTTGTAAAGGAGATTCGCCGTATAAAATCTATTATTTTGTCGTATTTATTCTCATTTAGTTTTAAATTAGGGCACGATCGTTCTCTCTGATTTTCATCCAACATCACTCCGTGATTTGTTGGGCAGAAGGGACGGTTCGATCAAAAAAATAACACGTTGTGTAAGCAGAGGTGGAAATTGAGTTTCGTTGGTTCTTCAATAGGAAAAAAATACTTAATGGGTCTCGCCGGTGCGGGTTGGACTCTCTTTGTGGCGGGGCATATGGCTGGAAACATGCTGATTTTTGCTGGGCCTGAGACGTTTAATCGATACGGGCATGCCATTGTTAGTAATAAACCCTTGTTGTACGGAACGGAGGCATTTTTAATCTTGTGTCTTGTCGTCCATGTGGCGTTGGGAATTATATTAACGATAGAGAACAAAAAAGCGAAGCCTAAGAAATATGCAGTGGCTGCCAACCCGGCAAAGCGCTCTAGCTTAGCCTCTAGTTTTATGGCTCTTCATGGCTCCATCATTTTGGTCTTTATTATCACCCACCTGATGACATTTAAATATGGACCTGAATACTTGGTAGAGTACGGAGGCGAGACCATGCGAGACCTCCATCGGCTGACCCTAGAGGTCTTTTCTGACCCTCTGTATGTCGTTGGTTATGTGATTTGCCTGATCTTGTTGGGTTTTCATTTAAGCCACGGAGCCTCGTCAGTTTTTCAGAGCTTAGGTCTGAACCACCCCCGGTACACCCCGGTGATCAAGAAAGCCGGTTTCGTTTATGCCCTTGTTGTTGCTGGTGGTTTTTTGTCTCAACCCCTTTATATCTTCTTTTTCATGTGAGGTGAGTGATGTCTTTGCAATCAAATGAACCCAACGAGCCTATTGATAAAATGTGGGAAAACCACAAATTCAAGATGCAATTAGTAAACCCTGCCAATCGCAGAAAATTCAAGGTCATTGTTGTTGGTACCGGATTGGCTGGTGGCGCTGCTGCGGCATCTTTGGGTGAAATGGGCTATAATGTCGAAAGTTTTTGTATTCAAGATTCTGCACGCCGGGCCCATTCCATTGCCGCTCAAGGTGGGATCAACGCAGCAAAAAACTACCCCAACGATGGTGACTCGATCTATCGTCTTTTTTACGACACGGTAAAAGGCGGAGACTTTCGATCACGAGAATCGAATGTCTACCGATTGGCGCAAAATTCGAATTTGATTATTGATCATTGTGTGGCCCAAGGGGTTCCTTTTGCTCGGGAGTATGGTGGCATGCTAACCAACCGTTCTTTTGGTGGGGCGCAGGTGTCTCGTACGTTCTATGCGCGTGGGCAAACCGGTCAGCAGCTCTTGTTGGGGGCATACTCAGCGCTGATGCGGCAGGTGGATGCCGGTACGGTGAAGATGCATACCCGGCATGAAATGCTCGACCTGGTCATGGTTAACGGTCAAGCCCGTGGAATCATCACTCGCGATATTATCTCTGGTAAGATCGATAAGCACGCGGCTGACGTAGTGGTCCTGTGCACTGGTGGTTATGGTAACGTCTATTTTCTATCAACGAATGCGATGAACTCCAATGTGACGGCCTCTTGGCGATGTCACAAAAAGGGCGCCTTTTTTGCAAACCCTTGTTTCACCCAAATTCATCCGACCTGTATTCCTGTCTCCGGTGATCATCAATCCAAACTGACTCTCATGTCGGAGTCTTTGCGTAATGATGGACGGGTGTGGGTGCCGAAAGAGAAAGGTGACAAGAGAGCGCCTAATGATATTCCTGAGGCCGAACGAGATTATTACTTAGAAAGGATCTATCCGAGCTTTGGTAACCTTGTTCCGAGAGACGTGGCCTCTCGCCAAGCCAAGTTCAGAGTGGATGAGGGACGTGGTGTTGGAAAGACCGGCGTTGCGGTATACTTAGATTTTGCAGATGCCATCAAACGGGATGGGCAGGATACGATTTCCGAAAAATACGGCAACCTCTTTCAAATGTACGAACAAATCACCGGCGAGAACCCTTATAAGGTTCCAATGAAAATTTATCCCGCTGTGCATTACACAATGGGGGGGCTCTGGGTCGACTACAACTTAATGAGTAACTTGGATGGCCTTTTTGTTGGCGGAGAAGCCAACTTCTCTGATCACGGTGCGAACCGTCTTGGGGCTTCGGCTCTGATGCAGGGTCTTTCCGATGGGTACTTTATTTTACCTAACACCGTTGGAAACTATTTGGCCTCTCAAACACTCGACCCCGTTTCGACTGAAATGCCAGAGTTCGAGCAGGCTGTGCAAGAATCGACCGCTCAAATTGATCGAATTTTGGGAGCCAAGGGTAGCAAAACTGTGGATGAGTTTCATCGCGAGTTAGGCCACATCATGTGGGAAAACGTCGGCATGTCTCGCAATAGACAAGGCTTGAGCGATGCCATTCAAAAAATTGGCGATTTAAAGAAGAGTTTTTGGACCGATGTTAAAGTGACTGGCGATAACAAATACATCAATCACGAATTGGAAAAAGCCAATCGGGTGGCCGACTTCTTAGAGTTAGGATCTTTGATGGCACAAGATGCTCTCAATCGAGAGGAATCATGTGGCGGTCACTTCAGAGAAGAGCACCAGACTCCGGAACACGAAGCAAAGCGGGATGACGAAAACTTTTCGTATGTTGCGGCTTGGGAGTACAGCGGTGATACGGCCAAACTTCACAAAGAAGAGCTTACTTTTGAACATGTGAAACTCGCAACCCGAAGCTACAAGTAGAGGTTAACTATGAATTTGAAGTTACGAATCTGGAGACAAAAGAACGCGAACGACACGGGTGGTTTTTTTGAGTTCGAGGCCACTGATATTTCTGAAGATATGTCATTTCTCGAAATGATGGACGTTGTGAATCAACAATTGGTTAAAAAAGATATTGATGTGATTGAATTTGATCATGATTGCCGAGAGGGTATTTGTGGGATGTGTTCAATGGTGATTAATGGAGCGGCCCACGGCCCACAGAGGGGCGTCACCACATGCCAGCTCCATATGCGTAGCTTTAAAGATGGTGACACCATCACGATAGAGCCATTCAGAGCCAAGTCATTTCCGGTTGTTAAAGATCTAAAGGTCGATCGCTCCGCCTTCGATCGCATTCAAGAGGCAGGCGGCTATATCTCTGTCGATACGGGCAATGCGCCAGATGCGCACTCGATTCCAGTGGGTAAAGCCGAAGCCGACCGTTCATTCATGGCCGCCGCATGCATCGGCTGCGGAGCCTGTGTGGCAGCCTGTCAGAATTCATCGGCGATGCTGTTCACTGGAGCGAAAGTCGCCCAATATGCACTCTTGCCGCAAGGCCAGCCAGAACGAGAGAAGCGGGTTTTGAATATGGTGAGAACGATGGATGACATGGGCTTTGGAAACTGTACGAATACCGGGGCTTGCGAAATGGCTTGTCCCAAAGAGATCTCTCTTGAAAATATTGCTCTGATGAATCGAGAGTTTCTAAAAGCTTCGACCTCCGAACGTTAGGTTGAGGTCGAGGTAGAAATGAAATATGCAGAGTGTCCGGTTCCACGGGGCTCTGCTTTTTTTATGGGTCCGGTATTCGGCCCACCATCACGACTTGAGTTTCACCCAAAACATCCCAAGGTCTTCTTTTCTATTTTTCGGAATTTGTTGTAACCATGACGCTTCGAACATGTTTCTAATTGAGAGAGGCGACCAACAAGTTGGCGACTCCTCGATAAAGGATTCCATCCGCAGTAGTCATCATTATTTATCATCAAGTTTCAGCCCAGATTGTCCGAAAATAAAGAAAGAGAGAGGCGAAGATGAAAAAGATGGCTGAAATTATGGAAGATTTAGGCTTTAGACCAGAAGCATCGGACGATGTGAAACGGGCCTTTGTAAAAAACCTTATCAAACAAGCTCAGGCGAGTGAATTTAAAGGCAAACGCACGCCCGATGCGCCTCCCGGGGGGGAATCTTCTGAAAAAGATCCGGATCAATATGTCCAGATCTCACTGTTTGATCAAAAAATATCCAGTTGATATCTTACTGTATCGACAGAACTTCAAGGTGAGAGACTGAAACACTCTCATGGTTGCTGTAGATAAGGTCCGTCCCCAGGATGGTTGAATCCTCAAGCGTCTCAACATAAAGGGAGCTTAAACCGGCTGGGAAACCCGCTAGAACGTAGCCATAGGCGACACTATTCATGGTGTCTTCCTCAATCATTTGTCCCATCTTATCAAAGTAAATGACTTTTTGTGGAGGATGTTCCACCAGCCCCACCCGGTAGGGTACTTCGGATTTTACAAAACCCACAACCAGTCCGTCACTGATACTAAAGCCAGCCTGGGTTGCCAAATCGAGAAGTCGCTTATCGTTGATTAGAGGGACCTTCTGCAGACCCTTGTGGCGGGAAAGAAGAGTACGGTTGACCTCAACATCCGTTGCGAACTCCATCACGCTGACGTCAAAGCCCTTGTTGACTGCTTGTTTGACAGAATTTTCTGTGTCGACGGATTTCGAGACCACGCCATCAAAAAAGCTGAGCTCAAGTTGTGAGAGTGCTCGGTCAGGGTTCATTGGGTCGAAGAACTGGATTTGCTTTGAAACTTTGCCAAGGTCAACGATGACAGGGGAGAGTTTGCCTTGCTCGACCACGACAACCCTTTGATCAATCACTTCACCGTTTTTTTCAATTGAGAGGTCGTAATCGCCGTCTTGCAGGCCAACAAATGAAAATTGTCCGTTTGTGGATGTCGCTGTCATCTCAATACTTGCTAGACCAGCGGTCATAAAATAGACAGGCTTCGCCTTGCCGAGGTGAACGGAGTATCCGGAAACATCGGGTAGTCCTTGAATCTTGCCGTAGACAGTTCCTCTGGTTTCAGTGTCGTAGATTCCCTGATTTTGTAAATAGGCGAAATAGTCTTCGAGGTAGGTTTCGCTAAAAAGCAGTACCGAAGCTGTTGTGTTTGAATCCAACACAAATAGAGAATCTCTAAATCCATCTTTTGAAGCAATGGCCAGGGTTTTCGAGTTGGTTTTTTTCCAGTTGTAGAAGCTAAACTTACCGAGCTTGTTTGTTTTCGTGGCGTCGTTAAAGGCATACAGAGCCACTTCAGCTCCCTCAACCGGTCGAAGACCCCCTGTTCCCAAGGATCCGGAGTCGACAACTATTCCAGCCGTATCCCAGTCGATGGGGTGGACATTAATTTTTTGGTGGATTTCGTTACCCTCGGTGCGAGCGGTGGTGAGATCCAAAAACCCTTCTCCGATCAAATAACCGTCACTGTTATAGAGAGACACAACAATATCGCCAACCAATTTACTAACTTCAATCGCAAAAGTGGCATCGCGAGTGTCAATGGAGCCTCGTTGCAATTCATAATCTCCGACCACCCAGCTCAATTCCATTGATCCAACAAAGGCCAATCCTTGTTTTAGTTGAATGCCCCCGGTGACTTTGTATGTCTCAAAGGTCGGAGCGGATTTTTTGTCGTCATCCATCCCATTGATATCATTTTGGTGAGAGTTGTTTTTGGAATTTGCATTTCTTTGGAATGGCGGAGGGTTTTGTAGAGTTGGCCAGGCCAAAGCCTTTTTGGGTTTGTTTGGATTGACCATGGCGACCAAGGATCCAAATTTTAGTTCCTCAACCGCATTAAGGGTGGAAAGCTCCTTTTTAGGAGCCGCCAAAGGTTTGCTACTGATTGTAGTGGATCGATGTTTTTGAGTCGCTTGTGTGTTTTGCAACGAACTCTCGCCATCAAAACTACCAAAAAAGCGTTGCGATTTTTTGGCTTGGGTTTTGCGACTTTTGACTAAGGTGACCTTCGGTTCGGCCTTGTCTGTGGTCGGTCGAATAAAAGAAGCAAAGGTCTGTTCACTCAATCCTGACTGGAGCGGGAGTCCCGGACTGTCATCAAAAAGAAACTCGTCTTCAAAAGCCGCAAAGGCTGGAGAAAATTCGCTAAGCTTAATTTCATAGGTGTCGCCGGTAAAAACAGCTTTTTGGTCTTTTGAGATGCGGCCAGGGTTGATCGCCAAGGTGCCACCGATGAGAGCGATCCACATCAGCTTTTGAAACATAAAGTTGATCAAATATTCGAACAATCCAATGTTACGCACTTAACCCATCCATGGTTTAGAGACCCTAATTGATATCCTTATATAATAGTCTATTTAGTAGGGTCTAAAATCGTCAATGATATCCCGTTCTTCAGGACGGGAGGCGAGGTACTCTTCTACCTTCTTAAGGTACTTGGCCGCTAGGCCATTGTCATAACGATCGAACTTGTATTTACCGCCACTGAGTCGTTCAATTCGGTAGACCACGCGGACGTTATAGGGACGCCTGTCGCCAAGGATAGTGAGGGCGACTTGCGCGCGTTCGGGATGTTTGTAAGCAGAGATCTTAAGGTCTTCACCTGGGCGATGGTATTTCGAAAAGTAGGTTCGACCATTTTCACTTTTTCGTTTCACATCACTTTTGAGCGCGTAATAAATTGATTTACGGACGTCCTTTAGTGAACGCCTAATATCTTCAGTTTGAAGTCCACGGGTCATGGTTGAACAGCTTATGTTAACCAATACCATGAGTAGGCAGCCTACCCAACTTGGATACGCAAAGTGCCTAGCCAATGTTCTTAGCGTCCTCTAGGAACTTCTCGATGCCTTTGTCGGTAAGAGGGTGCTTAGTCAGGCCTTGCATGACTTTGTACGGAACGGTCACAATGTCTGCGCCAATAAGTGCAGAATCAAGAATGTGGACTGGGTGGCGGATGCTGGCCACTAAGATTTCTGTTTGTAGTTGGTAGTTTTGAAAGATCGTTTGGATCTGAGAGATAAGCTCCATTCCTGGAGTGGAGATATCATCAAGGCGACCAACGAAGGGAGAAACCATAACGGCTCCAGCCTTGGCGACCATTAAAGCTTGAAGGGGAGAAAAGACCAAAGTCACATTGGTGGGGATATTGTCAGCCTTTAAGCGACGCACAGCGATAAGGCCCTCTTCGCACATGGGAATCTTTACTACAACATTGTCGTGGATTTTCGCAAGTTCTAGCCCTTCTTTGTACATACCTTCGGAATCAAGGCTGATGACCTCGGCACTGATTGGACCATTCACCTCGGCACAAATATCGGTGATGACATCTTTGTTAGAGCGACCTGTTTTAGCGACCAATGAGGGATTGGTTGTTACGCCGTCAACCCAACCTCTTTTGTTGGCTTGTTTGATTTCTTCGATATCCGCAGAGTCGATAAAAAACTTCATGGTTTCTCCTTAATATTTGTGTGGCCTCTGTATTCCACAGGTGGTGGGGGTTGTTCAACTAAATTCATATTCAGAAACGCATATCAGGGAGAAAATACGGGGGTCGACATCCCCTATTCGAAGGTCTTGAAAAAATCGTCCATCCCATAGAAACCAGGGTCTTTTTTGAAAAGCCACTGAGAGATATCAACAGCGCCCTGAGCAAACAAAGCTCTGTTGTGGGCCTCGTGCCGAATTTCAAGCTGCTCGTTGACCGATGAAGCGATAAACCGGTGGATCCCAAACACTTCACCTTCTCTGTGAGAAATTGTGGGTCTTAGGGTGTCTGTTGACTGTTTCGCCGCATTTTCCACGATGATCGCTGTCCCGCTGGGTTTATCCACCTTATGGATATGGTGGGTTTCTTCGACCTGAAATTGGTAAAAGCGATCATAGCGGGCCAGGGTTTCGGTCAATTGACACATTAGGTAGACCCCAAAGCTCATGTTGGCCGACCAAAAGGTGGGGACCCTTTGACCAAGGTCCTTTAACTTTTGGAAATCAGAGTCTTGGAATCCGGTGGTGCCAGAAAGCACGCAGGCGGATTCTTGCTCGGCAAAAGTGCAGAGCTTAGAAAGGGTCGCCGGTAAAGAAAAATCAATGATGATATCTGGCGAACGACTTGGCTTGAGGTCGGTTTTATCGGCGCTGAAACCGCCCACATAATCCAGGTGGGAAGAGCCTTCCACGATCTTTTTGACCTCTTGACCCATGCGACCGCTTTCACCAAAAACAAAAACGGCGGGATTCAAGAGAGCTCCTTAAAATCTTGAAAAGCCAGATCTTGTTGGGCCTTCAAAGTATCGTCCATTGTGACCAAAGGCAGCCTAACTTCATCGCCGCCGATAATGCTTCTTTTAGAGAGAGCATATTTTACAGGAACAGGGTTTGAGGAGATATAAAGACTCGATATCCACCGTTGCTGTTGTCGAAACTCATCTCGCACGCTCTCTTCTTTTTCAAGAGCTCGGGTCACCCATTCCACCATTTTTTGGGGTGCGACATGGGAGCAGACACTAATCACTCCGTGACCACCCAACAAACAAAAGTTGATGCAGCTTTCATCGTCGCCACTGAGTAACGAAAAGTCGTCTGGTATGCGATGTTTGTATTTCGAAAAGTTATTGAGATCGGCATCAGCCTCTTTGATCCCCACGATGTTGGGGTGTTGAGCTAGGGTGACCACCGATTCTGGTGCCAGCGACGTAACGGTGCGACCGGGTACGTTGTACAGGACGACGGGTTTATTCACGTTGTCGGCCACTGCTGAGAAATGGGCAATTAAACCTTGTTGAGTGGGTTTGTTATAGTATGGGACGACGACCAAGACACCAGCGATATCCCGTTCACAAGCTTTTTTGCTGAGTTCAATGGTTTTCGAGGTGTTGTTGGTGCCGGAGCCGAAAAGTATCGGAATTTTATTAGCAACCCGGTCACAGACGAAATCCAAGATCTTAAATTGCTCCTCTTCAGTGAGGGTCGCGCTTTCTCCGGTGGTGCCGCAGACAACCAAACCCTGGATGTTGCCCTTGAGTTGCAGGTCAATCAGTTGAGCCAGTGACTCCCAGTCAATGTCGCCATTCATAAAAGGTGTGATGAGGGCTGTGAAAACGCCTTTAAACATAGTTTCCTTCCTTCAAAATAAAGGTTCCAGCAAAAGTGCTTCGGGCAGGTCCAATCAGGGTGACCGATTTTTGTTTTATAATGACTTGCAGTTTTCCGCCTGGGGCGACCAGCTGGTAGAGATCTTGCGGCTCTTCGTTTTCCAAAACAAGAGCACTGGCAATGACGCCCGTCCCGCAAGCCAAAGTGAATGTTCGGACGCCCCGTTCAAAAGTTTTGGTTTGATTTTTTCCATCGACAGTTTCGAGAAAAGTCACGTTCGTTTGGGCGGCACCGAACTGAGGGTGCTTTTGTATTTCTAGACAATCTTGTTCAGTGGCCTCTACCGATGTGTTAAAAATTACAAAGTGGGGAACACCGGTATCCATGAAATATCCTTGGAAAGACTTAAAGTTTTCAAGGTCGACAGTGCAGCTTTTCATTTGATTTGACCGAAGCTCCCAAGAGACCGAGGCCCCGCCGTCGATAATTTTTCCGGAGACGGGTCCTGCCTGGGTCTCGACAGTGCAATCGGTAATGTCAAAAACTTCGGCAAGATAAACCACCGCGCAGCGAGCGGCGTTGCCGCACATTTCGGCCGAAGACCCGTCACTGTTGTAAAAGTCCCAGCGAAATCGCCGCTGTTCGAGGTCAACGACGCCAAAGACGGCGAGGCCATCAGCGCCGATGCCTTCTTGTCGCCCACACAAGAAGGCAGTCAATTTGGCCGGGTCGGCAGTTTCTGGAATGTGTTCCTCGCGGACAAACACAAAGTCGTTTCCAGCACCTACCATTTTATGGAAGGGAAGTTTCACTGTCGTTCCTTTGACTTCTTTTTCTTAGCCTCTTTGAGTTCTTGGTCGACGCCTTTATATTGGGGTTGTCCAATGCCAATCTCGCGCGGAACTTCGGGCGGCAAGGGTTTGCCTTTCACTCCACAAAAAGAAAGAAAGACACTTGAAAATAATAGAATAATCACCCGAACCAGCATGGGAGCAATTTACCTTAGAAGGTCACCAACGGCAACCCCGAACGTGGCTTACTGAGCGGGCTCTTGATAAGAGGCGACTAAGACCTGTCTCGGTTTCGAACCATTCGCTGGGCCGACGACACCCTCGCGCTCAAGGGTTTCAATCAAGCGTGCCGCGCGCGGATACCCAAGGCGAAACTTCCTTTGGATGAGAGATGCGCTCACCTCTTTCATTGAAGAGGCCCATGAAAGAATTTCATCGTAGCGATCATCATACTCGTCGTCGCCGTCGTCGCCGAAGGCGTCGCCTCCGGACGATGATGATGAAGCACTGGTACTCATTTTCATGGCGGTTTCGTTGTAGTCGGGTTCGCCTTGATTTGACCAATAGGACATCACCGAACTGATTTCATCTTCCGTGACCCAAGGGCCGTGATGCCGGGTTGGCTTAGCAACGCCCGGTGCTAGAAAGAGCATATCGCCTCGAGCCAAAAGCCGCTCGGCTCCGGCTTCGTCTAAGATAATGCGAGAATCCATTTTACTCGCCACTTTGAAGCTGATGCGCCCCGGAATATTTGTTTTAATAAGTCCAGTGACCACGTCTTTTCGCGGCGACTGCATGGCCAAAATCAGGTGGATACCACTGGCTCGGGCCATTTGTGCGAGTCGTACAACGAGTTGCTCCACATTGGCTTTGTCGACGCTCATAAGGTCACCAAACTCTTCAACAACTATAACAATATAAGGTTGTGGTTCGAAATAGTAAGTTTCGTTATGGCGGTTCTGAGCCTCTAGCTCGGTATTGAAAGCCTCGTGTTGATCCACTTTGTCTTTGTCGAATTCTCCGACTTTGTCATTAAAAGCCTCAAGTCCCCTTGAGCCGAACTTCGACATTGAGCGGTAGCGTTTCTCCATTTCTTTGACGGCCCATTTTAAAGAGCCGACAGCTTTCTTGGGTTCGCAGATCGTCGGCATCAAAAGGTGGGGGATGTCATTAAAAGTTGAAAGATCCACCTGTTTCGGGTCAATAAGAATCAGTCTCAAAGTTTTTGGCGAGTGACGGAAAAGTAAAGCTGTTAAAGCACATACGACAAAAACTGATTTCCCCGATCCGGTAGTGCCTGCGACCAACAGGTGGGGCATGCGCCGCAGGTCCACCACTTTCGGGGTGCCGTTGGCTTCTCGCCCCAGAGCCATGGGTAGTTTGACCTCTTCAGACCAAAACTGGTCGTTGGCAATGATGTCTTTGAGATAAACAGTTTCCCTTTTGGAGTTCGAGGTTTCAATACCAACAACATCACGCCCAGGGATGGGGGCAATAATACGTACCGATTCACTGCTTAGGGCCAACGACAGATCGTCAGCCAGTTCAGTAATTTTACTGATCTTTACGTCTGCGTTGGGCTTGAATTCAAACATGGTGACCGCCGGCCCTGGTTTGGCGCCTTTCACCTCTCCCTTCACTGAAAACTGCGAAAGTTTGTCGACGAGGATGTTTGACTTGTTTTGAACCTCGGCTTGATCCACGCGGTAGCGAGATGCCGGAGGGTCTTCTAACATTTTAATTTCTGGTAGTTTCCAATTGGCAATTTTTCGTTCCACGTGGTGTTTGAGTTGAACTTTTCGTCTTTTTGGAGCTTTGCTGGTCACCGGTTCAGTGGCGACCTCTTCTTCGTAGACAAATTCTTTGGGTTCTTCTTTTTCAGCACTGAATGGTGCAGGGTCATTGTTAAAGATGGTGGGGATTTTTGTCGGCTTAAATGATTTTATAGGATTCTGTGGTTTTGGTAACCGAAGTCCTCTGAGCTGAGACGTTAGGGAGAAAAATCCAGCAAGTAGTTTTCTGGATAAAATGTGGAGCCATTTCAAAGTTCCATTGAGCCCGCCCTGCAGAGTCCAGTCGGTGACCGAGATCAATCCGATGACCAGAAAGGTCCCTAGAAAGAGGGTGGCGCCGTATTGGTTGAGAACTTTTGTCAGGCTCATCGAAAGAAAGGCGCCAATTGTGCCCCCAACACTCACATGGTTTTGATAAAACTTGAGATGACTGAAATAAATTTCAAAAAAGGACGCCGAACTTATGAGGAGAAGGACCAGCCACAACTGCTTTTTAGTTTTTTGACCACGGGCTTCCGACCTTAAAACGCGATAGCCCATATAAAATAGAAAAACCACAAACACCCACGAGCTGATTCCAAAAAATTGATACAGAAAGTCGGCCGAGAAGCTTCCGAAGTACCCGCACCAATTGGCTGGGTGGGCCGATTGACCGAGCGAATTCCATGAGGGGTCGCGTGGATTGTAGCTGTAAAGTGAAAGTGCCAAGAAAAGACTGAGTGACAGCCAGATGACAGAAACGATGTCGGTGCGTAGATCTTTGAAACGATGTAAAACCATAACTAAAGTTTACGTTTTTTTGAGGTAAATTGCAGTGATTAAGGCCCGCTCTCGACCTTGGACCCAGTGGGGGTCTAGCGTCTCTCGGTCGCTCGTCTAATGACGGGATTCCGAAATCAGTTTCTTTTTGGCAAGCTCTTTTTTTTTTATGTTGCGGAGAACATCGTTTGCATTTCTGTTTTTACCGGCATATCTATTCCTTCCGCTTGTAAATATTGGGAGTGACATGGAAAATTTTGAGACTCAAAGAGATCATCTGTACGTTACGAACTTACAATCAACGAGTTTGGAGCACTTAGTTAAAAGTAAGCTCTCCTTGTTGTTTGAACAGCAGAAACAAGCTGACGTTGAATTGAATGGCCTGCACAAAATAATCATCGAACAGGTTGAAAAACCCCTTATTGAGTTATCGCTGCGTCAATACAACGGAAATCAAGTAAAAGCCGCTAAGATGCTCGGTATCAACAGAAATACCTTGAAAAAGAAAATCGATACTTACAAAATCGAAATTAAGAAGCACCACTAGCACAAAGGCATCAGCGAGCACATCCTTAGAATCTCTTCTCGAAAAGGCTCGTTTTAACTTTTAATATTCGAGTCATTTGGGGGATTTCTATGGACATGAGAAAGCCGCCGAGCAACACCGACGCCGAGAAATCGATTCTTGGTGGCCTCATGGTCGAGCCGGAAGCCTTTGAAATCGTATCTGACATACTGCTGCCGGGGGATTTTTATAAACTCACCCACCAGAAGCTCTATCAAGTCATGCTCGACCTTCACAATCGTAGAGAGCCGATAGACATCGTAACTGTTTCCAATGAATTGACGTCCCGGAAAGAGTTGGAACAACTGGGCGGAGCCGCCGTTCTCGCTGAAATTATGAATGCCGGGCCGACGGCGATAAATATTCAACAGTACGCCAAGATTGTAAAAGAAAAATCATTAACCCGCGAAATGATTAGCTCGTGTACCGAAATTATCGGGCGTGCTTTTGATCAAGACTATGAAAACGTGGATGCTTTTATCGACGAAGCCGAGGGTAAAATTTTTGGTATCGGACAAAAACGAGAGGTGTCTGGCGGACTTGTGGGAGCTGCTGAGCTCATTAAAGTCAGTATTGATAAGCTTACAGAGCTGTCGCAGAAAAAAGAAGACATCACCGGTGTCGCCTCTGGTTTTGGGCACTTGGATAAAATCACGGCTGGTTTTCAATCTGGAGATATGGTCATTATTGCTGCGCGACCGTCTATGGGGAAAACAGCTTTTAGCTTGAACGTGGCTTTGAATGCGGCTCTGCACAACAAAAAACACGTGGCTTTTTTCTCAGTGGAGATGGGGAAAGAGCAGTTGATGATGAGGATGCTGGCCACGGAAGCTCGGGTTAATATGTCAGATCTTCGTGTGGGACGGATTAAAGACAATGATTGGCCTCGGCTGATCGATAAAGCTTCAAAGCTCGGCGAAGCTAATCTTTATATTGATGATACCAGTGGTATTTCCCCCCAAGAAATTCGTTCAAAAGCACGACGTCTCAAACAACAGCACGGGTTAGACATGATTCTTGTGGATTATCTTCAGATCATGAAACTACGAACTCGTATTGAGAGCCGAGAGCGCGAGGTTGCTGAGATCTCAAGGAGCTTGAAAGCCATAGCCAAAGAACTGGAAGTGCCGGTCATAGCTCTCGCCCAGCTGAACCGAGGCGTTGAGGGGCGAACAGGCGACTCGAGGAAGCCAGTCCTTTCGGATCTTCGAGAATCTGGTTCTATTGAGCAAGACGCGGATTTGATTATGATGCTTTATCGCGAAGAGTATTACGAACCTGATAACCCAGAAATCAAAGGACAAGCGGATCTGTTGATTCGTAAACACAGAAACGGACCGGTGGGTGAATTAAAGCTCCGGTGGGAAGCCCAGTACGGTCGCTTCACGCCGTGGCAGGACAACGCAACACCTCAGGGCCCCACGCCCCCGCCCCCCACGCCGATTCACGGTGGAGGCAAGCCTAGAAACTTTGCGCCGCAAGCAGGACGTTAGTGTCGAAGTCGTCGGCTCTTGCCACCGTGGTGGTGGTCTTCCATAACGAGCAGGCCAATCTTAAGGACCTTCTTTATTCTTTCGAATCAGAGCTTCGCGACAATGGTGGATTGATCTGGAACATTCTCTTTATTGATAACGAGTCGACCGACGGATCTCCTGATCTCGTGAGAACTTGGAGCAAAAGTCAAAAGTCCACAAAGGTTCAATTGGTCCGTCGGAACCAAAACCACATGGGGTTGGCGAGGCAACAGGCCCTTGCACTGTCGAAAACGCCTTGGATCGTGTTTGTGGATGCCGACACAACATTAAAGCGAGGGTGGGCTCAAGGGGTTGAGAGGGCGCTGAGTTGTCGCTTAGACAATATCGCCGCTATTGGCGGTCGCTCTGATTACTATGGGTCTTCGGACTGGTCCATTTTTGCTAGAGATCTCGCGAACCGTTTTCCGATGGGCTCCAAGTCTGAACGGAAATCGGAGGTTGTTCATGTACCCACGAACAATATGATTTTGAACCGTTCGTTGGCTCTTGCCGTTGGTGGATTTCACCCATTCTATGATCGAGTTGGGGAGGACCTGGACCTATGCGTACGGTTGCGAAAACGGGGAAAGGTGATTTACGATCCGTCTTTTTCTGTCAGACACAGGCTGCCTCGGCACTCTTTCAACTGGTATCAGAAAATGATGGGATACGGTCGAGCACAGTCCTATGTTTTTCTGATGAATAGAGGAGGGGTGCCCAGTGTAAAATTTTTGCCGCTATTTTTTTGCATTTGTTGTGTCGGGATCGTCATCGGCTGGCCAGGGCTGTTTAGCCTGCTGACGGCGCTGTGCTTGGTTATTCCCCGGTGTCGCTTTTTGGCATTGAGTCTCTTATTTTACGGCGTGGGAGAAGCCGTGGGAGCCGTTAAGTTTCTGGTTTTTAAAAAGAATTATGAAAGACTAGTGGTTAAGGCGGGCCGAGCTTCATAGGTTCTCTCTATTCAGAAGGGCTCCCAGAGGCCTTTTCCGTTGCTTTGAGCATTAGATTTTTCTATGATGACGGCTTCGATAATAAACTTACAACGGAGAGGAATGGTGGATCTGCTTTCGATTGTCATGCCTTGCTATAACGAGCAAGATGCCATTCCAACGGTTATCTCCAGAACTTTAAACTGTCTCGATGGACTCAAGAAACAGCGGACCATCAAAGAGTACGAACTGATCGTTGTTGATGACCAATCCACCGACGGCTCGCTTCGAAAGCTAGAGGGTTTTACTGGGTTAAAGATCGTTAAAACCGGTGGGGGCGAAAGAGGATACGGCAAAGCCTTAAAAGCTGGTTTCCGAGCCACGAAGGGAGAGTGGATTGGCTTTTTTGATATCGATAACAGTTATCGTCCCGAGGACATCACGCTTTTTATAGAAGAGATTAATAAGGGCGAGTCGGACTTTATCATGGGGCAGAGGCGGTTCTCTGAAAATGGTATGAGCGTGACTCGGGGGTTTGGTAATTGGGTTTATGTCGTTTTGGCAAAGCTGTTTTTTGGTTCAAGCCTGGACGACGTTTGTAGTGGCTATCGCTTTTTCCACCGCCGCCATCTAGCGGATGTCATTTCAATCTCTGAACAAGGACTTAATTTTTCAATTCAGCTGACTTTGAAAATGATTAAGAAAAAAACCAATATCAAACCACTTTCCATTCAGTATGATCGACGTATCGGCTCTTCGAAGTTGTCGGTTTTGTTTGATGGCATTTCCTTTCTTAAGGTGCTACTCGCGATGAAATTTAGGAGTGACGGTGCTGTTAAGCATAGTTGAAACCGGTGACCATAGGCAAACTGTGGCTCACTCCGAAAGCGCCATTCCACAGCTTCGCTATTCAGAACGAGTCGAGAAAATAGGTCCAGTGTTCCGAGCGAATGCTTCTGCTATGAGAAACGCCGGTGCCCGCGTTGCGAAAGGGCGTTGGATATTTTTCAAAGATCGTGATTGCGAGCTAAGCGAGCGCGATATTATTCGGTTACTCAACATTGTATCGACCAGTCCCTCAGAAATTAAGGTCATGGGGGGGCTGTACCGTAACACGGGTTCCCAGTTTTTGGGTCATGTCTATAATTTTGTTCAGAATCATTGGGTTCTTTCAGGTGTGGGAAAGACTAAAGCTAAGGACCTAAGAGCGGCAGACCGATTGCTGGGGGGAGCTTTATTGATAGAGCGAGCCACCTACGAAAGGTTAGGTGGTTTTTCGGAAGCCATTGGCTGGGGGGCTGAAGAGCTAGAGTTTTTAAATCGAGCCCACCATCATGGCTGCGGTGTGGCTCTGATAGATGATCTCTATGTGACTCACAAAAACCGCCTAAGTGTTCCTGGGTTCTTTAAGCGCGCTTGGGTACAAAACTTCAATCGAGGGTTTTATCGATTGTCTCGGTCCACGCAATCACCCGAAATCGGCGGGTATTTTTCGGGACCCATTCTATTTTTTCCCGCCATCATGGCGTTTTTTATGCTGGGATGGATTGCCAATGCAGTGGGGCGGTTTAAGCGCTCGAGGCTCTCATCATGACACTCTTGCACCGCTTGTTTGTTAAAAATCAAAGTCTTCGGGAACTGGCGCCTCGAGTCTCATTGTCAAAACTGCTGCATGAGTTCGATGTGTTTTATGTTTGCTACGATGAACCGAATCGATGGGATCATTGGACGCAGATCAAGCAACTTTTGCCTAAAGCGAAAAAGGTGGAAGGCGTGGTTGGTTTTGATAGAGCTCTCAAGGTGTGTGCCAAAAGGGCGTCGACTTCGTACTTCTTTTTAATCGATGGTGACAACCGACTATTGCCAGAAAGATTGGACCAGATGGTGGATCTTTCTGAAGTTGAAGATCATTGGGTTTTGTCCTGGTCGTCGCTGAATAGGCTCAATGGACTGACTTATGGCAATGGTGGCCTCAAGCTCTGGCCGAGGCGATTGGCTCAAGAGTTGAGAAGTCACGAGAGTGCCCTCTCAGACGACGATCAAACCGACTATTGTTTCATTGCTGATTATTGTTTAGTCGATAACTTTGCGACCGAAACAGTCGTCACGGGCACCCACAAACAGGCTTTTCGAGCGGGCTTTCGTGAGGGTGTGAAAATGGCTTTGGACTGGGGCCGACAAGTTGAATTAAACAATGAAAACTTTAATACTTTGCTTGGTAAGCAGAACCGGCTGCGACTAAAAGTTTGGTGCGAAATTGGAGATGACGTGCCCAATGGGTGTTGGGGTATTTTGGGTGCCCGGTTTGGTCTTAAAATGAATGTCATCGAAAAATTCGATTATCGGTCTATAAACTCGTATCTGTGGATCGACGATTTTTTACAGCAGAAAGTTTTACAGCCGTTAAGTTTGAATTCAGAAAAGTTTGATACCTTTTCAAATGGGCGCCTGCAAATACTGCCGCTTATCGAGGCTCTCGGCGACGAGATCAATCAGGCGATACCCTTAAACTTGCAGAGTTATTCTCCAGCAGCCAGTTTAGAATTCAAAAGAATCTTCAAAAACCCTCCTCGCAAGGGGCTTTTGGGGCGAAAGCCCTCGACCTCTAGACCTTAGGTCAAGTTTTCTAGAAGTTCTTCACAAGAGATTATTGCCTCTGGTTGAATGGTCACAAGAAGGGAGGGTTTCATGGAAGAAACTCTAATCAAGCAAGTTGCCCAAGGAACAGGGCTAGAGCCAGAAAAAGTAAAAGCCATTTTGAGCGAGTGGGTCCAAGAGACCGGGAAAAGCCCCCAAGATATTAATCTCGAGGACTTCAGAGAAGTTCTTGTAGAAATCATGCAAAAGATTTTCACCGAAGTTGCCTCCGGTGAGAACCCCTTTATTCAGATGCGTCGTTAAGTCTTTCGACAGTGACGACAACCTCTTGCTCAAGGCCTTCACCCATTTTGATGACGGCCTTATGCTGACCTAAAATTTTAATGGGTTCAGGGAGAGAGATATCTCTTTTGTCCACAATATGGCCCTGCTTCTCGAGCTCATCAGAGATGTCTTTATTTGTGACCGAGCCAAAAAGCTTGTCTTCATCTCCGGCATTGAGTCGAAACACGAGCTGCAGACCCGCTATTTTATCAAGGGTGGCTTTGCGGTCGGCGACCGCCTTTTTCTGGCGAGATTCGGCAACACGCTTCCAGTGTTCGAATTCTTTAACTCTTTTTTCTGTGGCCTCTGCAGCTAACTTTCTAGGGAATAAAAAGTTACGTGCGAAACCATTGGCGACGTTAACCATTTCGCCAACTTTGCCTAAGTCTTTAATGTCTTGTTTAAGTATGACCTTCATTTTGTACTCCTCTTAATTTTTTTTATTTTTTTATTATTTGAATTTGTTAAGCCCTGTGGACGGAAATCAAACCAATAGTCCAAAATCCCAAGGCCGCTGATAAATAAGAACATTTGAAAAAATACGATGAAATAAGCGAGCAATCGCCAAAAGCCGAAGATTGCCAAACGATCAAGAAAATAAGTAAAGACCGCCAACCCTTGAAAAAAGTAGGCCGCAAGAACAACCGTCAGTAGATTAAGACCAACCATCGACACGGCGGGTACCGACGTTTTTATAAAGGTGCCGCCTAACGCCGCGAGAAAGACCCAGATAAACCAATCAGGCAACCGGAACATACGCATTTCAAACTGCTGTTTTTTTGTGGTGGGCGTTCGATTGAGAGTGAGTGACACAAAAAGAACGACCATCATCGTTACAATGATACCTGAGGGCAGAAACCAGAGAATGCTGTCCACCGAGGCCTCTTTAAATCTCGGCACTTGTTGCAATTGCTCCATAAGGGGAGTCACCCGGTCAGCCAAAAGTCTTTGTAAAGACACGGCAGAGAGTTGCGAGTAACTGACCAAGGATGCGCCAATCAGGCCAAGGGTTGCTAGTACAGAAACACTGGAGGATTGGAAAATTGAAAAATGGCGATCTTCGAGTTCGATATAGAGCCCAATCAATAGTGAGATGGAACTATATACAAGAGCCCATTGCCACAGACCAGTAGCGAATAGGACCCCTGCTGAAAGAACAGAGACAGTGGTAAATGTTTTGCGACCAAACGTTAGCCTCATGTAACGAATGGGTAGCGCTGCCAAAAAAACAAAGGCATAAGAAAGCGCGAGTCCCATCATCGAGGTGAACGCGAGTCGACTCCAGTCGTTTCGCTTCAAATCAACGCCCAATTACTTTCGTGCTGCTTTACGAGCTTTAAACTTGGCTTCTTTTTCTTTTTCTTTTTGAAGAGTGTCAGCAAGGCGCTCTTTAAAGCTTTCCACATGTTTTTGCAGACTCATTTTGTCAGACAAACGAGTGTGGACAACACGTAACACTTTGTCGTTAATCTTCATGGTTCGCTCAAGCTCGTGGATGGCATCGGGAGAGGCTGTAAAAGTGGTATGGAAATAAACCGCGCGCGTGTTTTTCTCGATTGGGTTGGCTAACTTCCGTTTGCCCCAGCTGTCGATATGGTTGAGTTCACCTGAAAAACTTTCGATAATGGCCTTATTCTTTCTAAAGAGGTCTTTTTGATCCTGTTCAGAAGAATCGGAGTGCATCATGACGATCGCTTCATAGGGACGAGTGACGGTGGTTTGGCTGAGTTCCAACATGGTTTTCCTTTCGGTTATAAACCCACACACTTTTTGTATGTGAGTAAGGCTTAAAATGTATGCAGGGTGTAGCATATAGGTCGAGTGGCCACAAGAGAAAAACCAGACTAAAGGGGGCTAAGCTCTTGATTTACAAAGGGGAATCCCCAAAAATGGACTATGCGCCTTTATCTAGATATTATCGATGGGCCCTACAAGGGTGAAAAACTAACTCTCAATGAAGCGACCAGCATCGGGCGCAAAGGTGCTCAGCGGGTCTTTGAAGATGTTAAACTATCGGCAATTCACGCGTTTTTCAAATATTCCGAGAGTGAGGGCTGGTCCATTATTGATAATGGCTCTCGCAACGGCGTGTGGATCAACGGGCAGCGAGAGCAAAAATCCGCCCTCAAAGACGGAGATTTGATTCGCCTTGGAAACATTCAATTTCGCTGTCGGCTGCCCGGGATGGGGGATTACGAATTCTCCAACAAAGTCCAGTCTTGGCTGGGGTCTCGCTATAAAAAAATAAAGAATTCTAAGTGTTTACTCTCTGAGGTGCGGCCGGAGGTGCGTTTAAAAGTGATCCAGGGGTTACAATATGGAGAATTTTGGGATATTTTTTATGGTCCTCGCATCGCCGGGAAAAACTCGGCCGATATTTGCCTTTTCGACAAAGAAGCTCCAGAAGAAACCTTCGAAATCCGCCTTAAAGGGAAATATGCCTATTTTTATACTGAAAATGAAGCCGTGGTGAAGATCAACCAAGAGAGTGTTAAAGAAAAGCAGCTCGTACCTGGTGATGTGATCTCCTTTGGTGAGAGTAAAATTATCATTGAAATCAATGAGGGTCATGGATTCAATAATTAAAAAAACCGGATATTTTAAGAGCTTTGATGACGCCTCTATTTACTACGAGTCTCGAGGCCAGGGTGCACCGATGATTTTTTGTTATGGCATCGGTTGCCTCTTCAATCATTGGTCGCCCCAGATTCGGTACTTTGCAAAAATGAAGCAGGTTTCGATGTTTGACTATCGTGGACATCATAAAACACCCATTCCTGACAACAAAGAAAGCTTGTTGATCGATTCATTGGCGAGAGATCTGATCAGCTTCTGTGAGCAGAATGACCTTAAAAAGGTAGATTTTGTCGGCCATAGTTTTGGGTGTCAGGTCTTATTGCATGCGTATTCCATCCAACCTCGGCTGTTTGGAACCATGAGTTTTGTGAATGGCCTGTACCGGAATCCCTTTAATCACCTCATTGCCGCTGATGATCTCGTTGAGCTGATTAACCAAGCTAAAAAGATCTACAACCAAGCGCCAGGGTTTGTGTCGATGCTATGGGAAAAAGGGGTAACGAATCCCCTTTTGGTGCCTCTTAGCGCTCTAACCGGCGGTTTCAACTTGTCGAAGACAGCGCTTAAAGATATCGAGATCTATGCCCGCGGAGTCTCTGCGATTGATCTTCGGGTGTTCCTTACATTTTTTGAGGATATGGTCTCGTTTGATGGTGAAAGCATTCTTAGTAAAATAAAAATTCCAACTTTGATTATTTGCGGTTCTAAGGACGCACTGACTCCGATGGAGGAGCAAGAGCGGATGCATGAACTCATCACCACCAGTGAGTTGTATCCTGTGCCCTATGGGTCCCACTGCACTCAGTTGGACTTTCCGGAAATGGTAAACCTCAAAATTCAAAATTTTATAGAGCAAAATAAGAAATAAAACGTGAACTAAAGCTCGTTGGTCGAGATTCTCGTTACCATAAGAAAAGGGAACGAGAATCGTGGGAACCTCTTATAAGTCGGCCCAAAAAGGAGGCCTACAGAGCACAAGTTTTCCACTGTTTTTTGAACGCAGAGGCCGCTTTGTCCTTTGGTGTTGTGACACGAATTTTTAAAGAGTTCGACTTCTTATCGAAGCGAGCTGCGAAAGCATCGGCCCAGTTTTCAATCACACAATGTTTTTTGACCACTTTATTTTTAAGACTGGGCTCGAGAACGATGATGCGGTTGCTTTTCCCGAGGTGGCTCCACTGCGAAACGAGAAGCCGTCGGCCATCATTCAGTAAGATTGTTTTTTTTGTGCCGGCTCGGTTTTCAGAGAATTGCTCTTTGTCGATACTGACATTTTCAATCAGTTTATGACCAATGGCTCCTTGAAAGACTGTTGCTCCTGAGCATTTTTCGACAGAGACCTTGGTGCCAAGCTCAAGAAAAACAAGCTGGTTGCTGTCGGAGTTATAGCAAGAAATCCAACGAGACGTTTCCTCAGAACTGGCTCCACGAGCGCTGGCCAGGGCCGAGATGCAAAAAATGAGTGTGAATAATATACGTGCTTTCATAATAGAAGCTCCTGATCTAGTGAGTGGCTTTGTCTAGTGCCGCTTTAAGATTGCCTTTTTGCCCACTGCGAATTCGGCCATATTCGTCAGCAACGGAGAGCATGGCTCGATAGCAAGAGGCAATGGCTCTAGAATAGGCTCTTCTTGCCGATGAAGCGTTGTAGTAATCGGCAAGCATTTGGTAGTCCTGCACCCGCATTGAACCGTTACCGAGACGCTGTCTAATATTAGTGCCCTTCACAAAGTCGATGATGCGAGCCTTTTCGATCACCACGGATTGGTGGAGATCCGCTTGGGCCATAGGGCTTTTAACCATGGCTCTCTTAAGAGCGCGGTATTCGTTTTTCTTATCATATTGCTGGAATCCCGGAGTGACCATTCCATAGTTTTTTAGTACGTCTTCTCCTGTGGTGTCGCGAATTTGAAACAAGCCCCAGTCTCCTCGGCCGCTGTCTGCATTGGGAGCCAGATTGGATTCCCTTCTGGCGATACAAAGACTAAAACGAGGGTCGATCGGTGAGCGTGGGCCGCGGAGTTGGTTTACGGCTTCAAGGTCGCCCATGATATGTTCGGCTTTTTCTACTAACGTCATCCCCTTTTGGGTGAAGCAATTGGTACGGGCATAGTTTCTGGAGTAATTGTTTTCACAAACAAATTGTGAGTTGGCAGAGGGGGCGGCGGTCAATGGTCTCGCCATAGTTTCGGGGCGGATGACGGGTCTCAATGAGCTTTCAGGACTGGTGGTTTCAATATCGACAACCCCTTCTTCAGCCTGTTCGGTAATGGCTTCGTCCAGAGTTGTTTGTGTCACTTCATCGAGGAGGGCTGATGCTTCGGAATCTTTTTTTGGGACAACAATAGGAATAGCATCAGCCGCCGCGCGGACAGTGTTGAAGGCATTTGGTTTAGTCAGCTGCCCCAAAGTCACATACCCAAGTGCTTCTCTGGATTCGACATCAAAACCAGAGTCGGAAGCCAACAAGACTTTTACGGGGTATGCCAATTTTCCACCAACCATACGAGGCAGAAGCTTTTTGTTGTCTGCGGCCAAGGTGTGCCAAACCAAAAGAGTTTCGGCCATGGCAACCTCACCGTTTTCGTCGTACACAATGTTTTCTAAAACGGGGTTTGGTAGGCGAATGACCGACCCTTCGGCAAGTCGGGTGTTTACAATATTCTGATTGGACTCATTATATAGAGGCAACTGACTTTGGTCGACACGAATGAGGGTCGGGGACGTCACCTGTGCGAAAAGCAAAGGACTCGCCACCACGATCACCGTGAAAACTGCAAGCAGGGTGATGTTTCTAATGGATAACGTTCGATTCATGTTGTTTCCTTACCGTTTACATTCAACTGACTTTTACGAGCACTTCAATGTTTTCCACGGATTCTCAGTCTGTCCTGACTCGAACAGAGTGGTTCCGTCTGTCTCATTACAATACAAAGAGTGTTCCAACCTGAGACACCTCTAAACCATTGATTACAGCGGGATCAGAAAGAATTATTGAATCATACTAAGGGCTTGCCCCTGAGTGCCTCGACAGCTGTCAAAAAAATTGACAGGTTTTATTGAGCCCCTAAATGGGCGCCAGACTTCAAAACTACGGAGGAGGTCTTATCTGCGCTAGACGAGTTCCTTCTAATTGTAGTCCTTTCACCAAGAGCTCGGAAACTCGCTTTTATAGATTTTTTGAATTAGAAAATGGAACTCCAACGAGGATGAGATGTGATGAAAAACAGACTTTTAATTGCTGCCATTGTTTTTACAAGCGTTGTCGTCAGTGGGGAGCCAGCGGGGCGAGGGCAAGCGTCGTTGCTTGTATTGCTTGATTTAAGCGGCTCGATGGCTCGACATCGCGTCAAGTTAGCAGAGATTGGGAATATCGTTCGCACCACCATGGAAGCCGCCACTTGTGACATTCAAGTGGCCGTAGGTAATATTGGGTACGAAGGAGTGGGGCAAGCGGATCACTTCACTCCTTGGGCTGAGCCAGGGGGTGATCCCTGGTTGTCGATGGTCGACCCCGGAGCCCCGCAACTGATCCAACAGCGAATCGGGTTTCCGCACGAAACTGTTTTTCCAACTCTATCCGATGGAGGCGATCCGTTATCACTCCCCTCTGGTGGCAAAGAAATCACCTATAGCAGTGTCGTCGAATCGTTACGTCACAACCGCGACCAGATTGTCGACTCAGAGGTGGTCGGGACTGTGTTGTTTACTGATGCAGCCCCCGGCTATGAACTCTATTCGCCGGAAGATGCCGCGTCCCAGATCCGCTCCATTTTAGGAGGCACTCCCTTTGCAACGGCCAACATTGTTCATAATTTTCATCCCGCCATGACAATTGATAGGGGCTGCACCCCCGATTTTAAATCCGTGAAAATACCAGGGAACATTTGGGAGACCAGTCGCTGGAACAGTCCTCACCTCACGGCGATTAGTGAATTCAATGATATTTTTTACGGACAGCAAATTGATGTGTGCGCGTCCTCTTACGTCCAACGGCTGCAGCGCTTTCTTTACGAGTTGCTAGTCATGGGGAACTGTCTCCCTTTGTCCTAAGCCGGCTTTTGGTTGAGCTCGCCCAAAGCAGGGTTGGCCATTTTTGACCGCTGAAGGTGAGACCAATATCGAGATTATGTTGTTCCGTCGGGCTGAGAGCCCCTTATGTGGCTGCTTACAGAAGCTGGACCTTTCCATTGGCAAAATTGTTTTACTATAGAGTCTTAGACCACACGGATGTGGTTAGAGAGGCTTTACATGGATGTAGTCAAAACCCTTCGGGTCTTCCTGTTACTTTTTTTTGTTGTTGCTTGCGATAATCGGGACAATAACCCGAGCACCGACGAAAGCACTTTTATCAAAGCCGAACGAGAGGAGTGCGATGGAGCCAGTCTGAATGGCGAATATTTAGTGCACTGGAAAAACGGGGATGTCACTATTGAACGGGCTGAAAACGACGAAGCCTTTATTAATAACTTTATAGCCTCCCACAGAGATGAAATTTTAACATCAGAGCCCCACTACACAATTCGGGTTGAGCAAAGTGTTGTTACCGAAAGTTCGGGTTGGAGTGGTTATCCGAATTGGGGGGTTGACCTCATCGGTGCGGCTCAAGTGTGGGGCGAGGTGGATAAGAATACCAAAATCAAGGTGGCAGTCATCGACTCGGGCGTCGATATTGCACATCCTCAGTTGATCAATGCCATCGCTGTGAACGAGGCTGAGACTCTTAACGGGTTGGACGATGATGGCAACGGCCTGATTGACGACATCAAAGGGTATGACTTCGTGAACGATTCTGGCGAGGTGGTGGACTACACGGGCCACGGTACCCACGTTTCAGGAGTGATCGCGGCTCAGCATGGCGCTGGGGACGTTCTTGGGGTCGCACCGAATGTCAAAATATTACCCATCGCTTTTTTAAGCAATGGTGGCGGGGGGACTGTGGATGCGGCGATTCGCTCCATTCGCTATGCCGCTTCTCAAAAGGTGAGTGTTATCAATGCCAGCTGGGGAGGATCTACTTGCTCTATCCTTTTAAAAGGGGAAATTGAAGCCTTAGCCGATAAAAATATTCTTTTTGTAACGGCGGCTGGGAACAGTGGTAATAATCTCTTTGAAATCCCCGAATACCCCGCGGCATTTAGGATCGACAATATGATCACTGTGGGAGCCACGTCCTATTCCGAAAAGTTCAATACCGTCACAAAAAAACTAGAGCCCTATGAATTGATGGCCGGTTTTTCTAACTTCGGTGACCTCGTTGACTTTATGGCACCCGGAGCCGCAATCACAAGCACATATCCTCCGGAGTTCGATAAAGATGGTAAGTTGGACGGAATGGCGACGATCAATGGTACAAGTATGGCCACGCCCCATGTCGCCGCGGCCGCGGCGCTTTTGTGGTCTATTAAGCCCGCCGCGTCATATGCCGAAATCAAGGCCGCGTTGGTCGGGGGCGTGAGACCGGGCCCGTTTCGGGTAAAGGCTAGGGGTTCTCTATACTTACCAACTGCCCTGGAAATACTCACTTCCGACGGAAGGCCCTAATTATACGCCGCTTATAAGGCGGTGGCCTTTTCTTGCTTTAACTGTATAGCATTCGCTATTGTGCCCCCTTGCCATTTAAACGGGGTGCAGTTTTGCGTTACTATATAGATGAACTCCATAAGTACGTTGGAGAGACGGTCGAATTAAAGGGCTGGGTTTACAACACTCGCGGCTCCAAGAAGATCAAGTTTTTGATTTTGAGAGATGGTACTGGTTTGTGCCAATGTATTTTCTTTAACGGCGACTGTGAAGATGAAGCCTTCGATAAGTTCCCAGAATTGACCCAAGAAACATGTGTGAAAGTGACCGGAACGGTTAAAGCCGAGCCTCGAAGTCCCGGGGGCTACGAACTGTCGGCCAAGACTTTCGAAGTTATTGCAACCTCACAGGACTATCCCATCACGCCGAAAGAGCATGGCGTGGATTTTTTAATGAATCATCGCCACCTTTGGTTACGTTCAAAAAAGCAACACGCTGTCATGCGCGTACGCTCTGAAATCATCAACGCCATACGATCTTTTTTTGATGATCGTGGGTTTACATGTACGGACGCTCCGATTTTCACGCCCAATGCTTGTGAGGGAACATCCACATTGTTTTCCACAAAGTACTTTGACGACAAAGCTTATCTGTCACAGAGCGGGCAGTTGTATATGGAAGCCACGGCGGCTGCTCTTGGCAAAGTCTATTGTTTCGGTCCCACGTTCCGTGCTGAAAAGTCAAAAACACGGCGACATCTCATTGAGTTTTGGATGGTGGAGCCCGAAGTGGCTTTCAATGATCTTTACGACAATATGGAGCTAGCTGAGCAATTCGTAGAATACATCGTGCAGCGAACCTTAAAAAACAAAAAGCATGAATTAGAGATATTAGAAAGAGACATATCGAAGCTTGAGCCGATCAAAGGAAGTTTCCCTCGCCTGCATTATTCTGAAGCCGCCGAGATGATCAAAAAAGAAAACCCAGATTTTGTGATTGGTGACGACTTCGGTGGAACAGATGAAACGATCATCAGCAGTCAATTTGACAAGCCTGTTTTTGTCCACCATTTTCCGACAGCGATTAAAGCGTTCTATATGAAAGAAGAACCAGAAGATAAGCAATTCAGTTTGAGCTGCGACTTGTTAGCGACAGAGGGCTACGGAGAAATCATTGGTGGGGGGCAACGCGAAGAAAGCCTACAAGTTATCGAAAGTAAAATTAAAGAACATGATCTCAACCTGGATGATTTTTCTTGGTACCGAGATCTGAGAAGATACGGAAGTTTCCCCCATTCTGGTTTTGGACTGGGGATTGAAAGAACGGTGGCTTGGATTTGTGGTTTGAACCATGTCCGAGAAACAATACCCTTCCCAAGACTATACGGAAGACTCCATCCCTAGAAGGTGAAGAAATTATGGAAACGAACATAGAACGAATGGACCTGTTAGAGAAAAAGAACCAAAAGGCTTTTGAGGGCGGCGGTGTTGATCGAGTCAAGAAGCACAAAAGCGGTACCCGCTTAACGGCACGCGAGAGGCTTCACACTCTTCTCGATCCGGGTAGTTTTGTCGAGTTGGATCGGTTTGTTACTCACCGATGCCAAAACTTTAACATGGGTGAAAAAAAGATCGATGGCGATGGTGTTGTAACCGGATTTGGACGTATCAACGGCAAGCTTGTGTATGTATACAGCCAAGACTTCACAGTTTTTGGTGGCAGCATGTCTCGCACCCAAGCCAACAAAATCTTAAAAGTGCAAGAGATGGCCATGAAAAATGGGGCGCCGATTATCGGGCTCAATGACTCCGGGGGCGCTAGAATTCAAGAGGGTGTGGAAGCCCTTGGTGGTTATGCCGATATTTTTCTTAACAACGTTATGGCGTCAGGGGTGGTGCCCCAGATCAGTGCGATTATGGGACCCAGTGCCGGCGGCGCGGTTTATAGCCCGTCGATCACTGATTTTATTTTTATGGTTAAAGACACCAGCTATATGTTTGTTACGGGCCCCGATGTTATTAAGACAGTGACCCACGAAGAAGTGACGAAAGAGGAGCTCGGCGGTGCATCGACCCATTCTCAAAAATCTGGGGTGGCTCATTTTGCAGCCGAAGATGACAAACACTGCTTGTTGATGATTCGGGAGATGTTGAACTTTCTGCCGAGCAACAACATGGACGACCCACCCAAAATGCAGACGAGCGATGATCCCTACCGTTTGGTGGATGAGCTAACCAATTTCATACCAGACAATTCTCGAAAACCTTACGACATGAAAGAACTCATTAAAAAGGTTGTGGACGAGAGCTATTTTCTCGAAGTCCACCAGAACTACGCTCCGAATATTATTGTGGGCTTTGCTCGGTTCAATGGCCGCAGTGTGGGCGTTGTGGCTAACCAGCCGCAGGTGCTCGCCGGCTGTTTAAATATTGATGCCAGTAAAAAAGCGGCACGATTCATTCGCTTTTGTGACGCTTTTAATATTCCTTTGGTGAACTTTGTCGATGTGCCCGGGTTTTTGCCCGGTACCGACCAAGAATGGCAGGGTATAATTACTCACGGCGCTAAACTTCTTTATGCCTATGCCGAAGCCACCGTTCCGAAGATCACAGTGATTACCCGTAAAGACTATGGTGGAGCTTATTGCGTAATGTCCTCCAAGCACCTGAGAGGCGATGTGAACTTGGCCTTCCCATCGGCTGAGATTGCTGTCATGGGCGCGGAGGGCGCGGTCAATATTATCTTCAGAGACGCCATTAACAAAGCTTCCGATGCCACTGAAGAGAGAGCGAAGCTGACCAAAGACTATGAAGATAAATTTAACAATCCCTATGTCGCTGCAGAATTGGGATATATCGACGAAGTGATTGAGCCTTCTTTAACTCGAAAGCGCATTTGTGAGTCGTTAGAGATGTTGAAAAATAAACGCGACAGCAATCCGCCGAAAAAGCACGGTAACATTCCCCTCTAAGGAGTATGGTAGATGTTTAAAAAAATATTAATTGCGAATCGTGGTGAGATCGCTGTTCGAGTCATTCGAGCTTGTCGCGATATGGGGATCAAATCGGTTGCCGTGTTTAGTGAGGCTGACCGCTTCAGCCAGCACGTTTTGTTGGCCGATGAAGCCTATATGATCGGGCCGGCGCCAAGTAATCAATCTTATTTAGATGACGTGAAAATATTGACCGTGGCCAAAAATGCAGGGGTCGACGCCATTCACCCCGGCTACGGATTCATGAGTGAAAACTCAGACTTTGCTAAAAAGGTAAAAGAGTCGGGCATCGAGTTTATCGGCCCGTCACCTCAGAACATCGTGGACATGGGTGACAAACTGTCCGCCATATCGCTCATGAAAAAAGCGGGCGTGCCCACAGTACCGGGGAGTGATGGTCCTGTAGAAACCGTTGAAAAGGCCCACGACGTGGCAGAAAAAATCGGGTATCCGGTCATGATCAAAGCCACCGCAGGAGGCGGCGGTAAAGGCATGCGCGTGGTGCATGATAAAAAAGACTTGGAGAGTTCTTATCGAGCGGCACGGTCCGAGGGCCTCAACTATTTTAAAAACGATATTGTCTACATGGAACGTTTTGTGACATCACCCAAACACATTGAAATTCAGGTTTTTGGAGACAAACACGGCAACGTCGTGCATCTGTTTGAAAGAGAGTGCTCAATTCAACGCCGTCATCAAAAAATTATTGAAGAAGCGCCGAGTCCTTCCGTGCCAGACGATGTGAGAACGAAAATGGGAGAGGTCGCTGTCAAAGCGGCCTCGTCCATTGGATACGTGGGAGCGGGCACCTTTGAGTTTATTTTTGATAACAACACCAAGGAATTTTTCTTCATGGAGATGAACACTCGTTTGCAAGTGGAGCATCCCATTACGGAGGCCATCACTGGCGTGGATCTAGTACGTGAACAAATTTTGGTGGCGGCCGGTGAAAAATTATCATGGAAACAAGAAGATATTAAAATTACCGGTCACGCGATTGAGTGTCGAATTTGCGCGGAAGACCCCGAGACGTTTATTCCTTCACCAGGCAAGATTAAAAGATTTCGACCGCCTGCTGGACCACGTGTGCGGGTCGATACCTATGTCTTTTCTGGCTATGAAATCCCGATATATTACGACCCGATGATCGCGAAACTGATTACCTGGGGTAAGTCCAGGGAAGAAGCCATTGATAAAATGAATCGCGCCTTGATTGAGTTCACTTTGACAGGGGTGAAATCGAATATCGTTCTTCATAAATCGATATTGAAAAACCAAAAATTTCTCAGTGGTGAGTATACCACCCAGTTCTGTGAGAAAGACCTAAAGGTTGAGTCGCCTGATTTGTTCAACTTTGTTGATGATCGCGTCTTTTTGATTGCGGCCGCGATCTCAGCATACAAAGACCGGGAAAAAAATCCGGTGGAAAAGAAATACGAGGATATGTCCGCCTGGAAGTTGTCGGGTCGAGATGCCGGATTGAGGATGTAATGTTATTTGAAGCGGAATTGAAAAAGAAAAGTTACCAGGTGATTGTTAACAAAACGGCCTCGAGCTGGGAAGTTTCTCTTAAAGAGACGGGTAGCGAGAGTGAAGAGAAGCTTGTGATCTCTCATAAAGACTTTGAAGAGGCCGACGGCGTGATTAGCTTTCTGTTTGAAAATCACTCGTATTTGGTGGACACAGTTGCCAGTGGCACGGACTATGATGTTTTTACTCGTGGTTCTTATCGCAAAGTTAAAATTTTCAATGATGAGATGCTGCTCCATGAAAGCTTAAAGTCTGGCAAGGCCATTGGTGGAGACTCGGGGCTAACCTCCGGGATGCCTGGAAAAATCACCAAAGTATTGGTCAAAGAAGGCGATAAAGTTGAAGAGGGAACGCCTCTTCTTATAATGGAAGCCATGAAAATGGAAAATGAAATGAAGGCCACCGGAGAAGCGACGATCAAGAAACTTCTTGTCGCGGCTGGGGACAACGTCGAAACAGGCGCCACTCTGATCCAATACGAAAAATAGGAGTAAAAGCTATGGGTGCTAAGAGCACCGTGCGCTATATTTCTTTAATGAAGGCATCAAAAAAATCACAAAATTGTTTTTCCACTGAATTTGCCATTTCCGTGACCTCTTCGTGGGTGAGTTTTGTGGTGTGAATGCCGGCTGCGGGATTAGTGATGCAGCTTACAGCGCAGACCCTCAGTCCTAGGTGGTTGGCAGCAATGCTTTCTGGCACCGTACTCATGCCAACCGCTTGCCCCCCAATAATCTGTAGAAAGCGGACTTCTGATGGCGTTTCGTAGGTTGGACCGCTGACGCCACAATAAACGCCCTTCCAGTGGGGGACGTTTTGGGATTCTAAAAGCTGTAGCATTTTTGCCGTCAATTGTTTGTCGTAAGCTTCAGTCATGTCTGGGAAGCGTGGCCCCAGGTTTTTAATGTTCGGACCCATCAGAGGATTGTCACCCATGAGGTTGATGTGGTCTTCAATGACCATCAAATCGCCCGGCTTCATTTTGGGATTTAGGCCGCCGGCGGAATTGGTTAGGATCACAGTTTCAATACCCAACATCGCCATTGTTCGAATGGGGTAGGCCACCTGTTCCATAGAGTGCCCCTCGTAATAATGCACTCGTCCCTGCATCACGGCCAATGGAACGCCGTGGAGCTCACCCAACACCAGTCTCCCATTATGACCCTCCACTGAGGGGGCGACAAAGTTTGGTATCTCTGCGAAGGGAATTTCACAATCCACTTGAATATGATTTACGAAAGCGCCAAGACCAGAGCCAAGAACAATTCCGATTCGCGGCTTTACCTGGGATTGGGTTCTTATGTATTGGGTCGTTTCTTGAAGTTTGTCTAATACATCCACGCTGTAGCCTTGCTATTGTTACTATCAATCAATAATTATGGTTTAATACTAACGTCCTGTCTAGTGGTAAAAGTTGTTTGAAAACAATAGCTTATGGTTTTCTCTACAAAGTCTCTAAAATGAGGTTTGTTGTCTCTGAGGGACTTGTCTCAATGGAATAGCAGGATGAGAGGTGTTTTTTAGCCTCTTTGATGCCCGAGGGTTGCGAGGTGTGGTGGATAACAAACAGGGTTTCACCGGCTTTGATAGAATCTCCGATCTTTTTACAAACTTCGATACCGGGGAGTGGATTGACCACATCCGAAGCCACTTTTCGACCAGCTCCCAGCTCGATACCGGCAAGGCCAATGGATTCGCTATTGAAGGCAGAAACAAAGCCGTCTTTTTTGGCAGCGACTGGCGTCTGTTGGTTTGGCATCAGGAGTTGATCAAGATCTCCATCTTGAGTTTTGCAAACTTCGGCGAATTTTTCGAAGGCGGCGCCTGAGTCCAGGGCCTCTTGGGCTTGCACCTTCGCTTCTGTAAGATTGATCTTTTTCGCATTGGCGATCATGTGGGCGGCCAACCCGAGGCTAAGGCTCTCGGTGTCTGCGAATGATCGATAGTCATGACCTAAAAAGTCCCGTCGTTGCAGGATGCTCAAACACTCACCGACCTCAAGGGCGTTGCCGACAAAGCGCCCCAGGGGTTGGTTCATATTTGTGATCAGAGCCGAGGTCTTTATCCCTTGTCCCTGTCCGATGGAGATCAACCCCGTGGCTAACTCCCGCGCCGCCTCGATTGTCTTCATAAAGGCCCCCGACCCCACTTTGACATCGAGGACTAGACCCTTAATACCTTCTGCAATTTTTTTCGACATGATACTGGCACAAATGAGTGGAAGTGATTCTACGGTTGCGGTGACATCTCGAAGTCCGTAAATTTTTTTATCGGCCGGGCATATTTTGGCAGTTTGTCCAATAAAGCTGAGATTGGTTTTTTCAACCATGGACTGAAAGGTCGCCAGGTCCAAATTGACATTGAATCCCGGGATGGACTCGAGTTTGTCCAATGTGCCACCGGTGTGACCCAGCCCGCGCCCCGACATCATAGGTACCGGTATTCCACAGGCCGCAACGATGGGGGCCAGGATCAAGCTCGTTTTGTCTCCAACACCGCCGGTGCTGTGTTTATCGACCGGGTATAGCTCTCCAAAGTCAATTCTCTCGCCTGAGTTGAGCATGCTTTGAGTCAGATGAATGGTCTCTTCTTTGGTCATGCCGTTCAGAAAAATAGACATCAACAGCGATGCCATTTGGTAATCAGGGATCTGACCTGATGCATATCCCTGAATAAAAAAATCGATCTCTTGTTGAGTGAGGGCGTCGGTGTCGTCTCTCTTTTTCTTTATGACTTCGGTCGCGAGCATGACCCAGTTTTACTTGTCAAATATGGATTAAACAAGAGACAATACAAGATATGTTACGAATCCTTATTTGTGTCTCCTTGTTGTTTTCGACTCCCCATCTGTGGGCCCAAGAGGGCGGCGATGAGCAGCCCAATATGGTTGAGAAGTATGGGCCCCGCCGGCAAATTTCCACCATTGTCTATATGGGCCTCGCGGGCGCGGTATTGGGTTTGTCGACACTGAGTTTTTATGGTCGACCACAAGACAAGCTAACGAATATTCCCATCGGTTTTGGTTTAGGCGTGATCATAGGCACTGTCTATATGACTTACCAGGCGGCGGCCAATCCCGATGAATTTTACAGAGAAACCAAGCTTGAGTATCAACCGCAGTTTCTTGACCTTCCCGTTGAAGAAGTTTTGGCTTCCGATATTCTTCTTCCTCCACCGGCCTCTACCGTGGCCTATGGATGGGAGTTTTAGTCACGAAGATTTTTTTATTGTACTGCGACTCATCCCTACCGGTTTTTTGACAAAGGATGTTTCTGATCCGGCATCGGAACTACTTGTCACCATCTTCTTTTTCGATAAATAGGGCAAGGCCTCCTCTTTTTCGATGGAACCAAGGGAAAGCAAGCGTTCGACAGCGGTTTCCAAAGTTTGCATGCCAGCACTTGTAGATGTTTGGATGGTGGATTTTATTTGAAAGGTTTTGCCTTCACGAATGAGGTTTTGGATGGCATTGATGTTCATCATAATTTCGTGAGCAGCGACGCGACCTCCCCCCACCTTCTTAATGAGAACCTGAGAGATCACCGCTTTCAAACTTTCGGAGAGCATCACCCGAATTTGAGACTGCTGCTCCTCGGGAAAGGAGTCAATGATCCGATCCACGGTTTTTGCCGCACTCATTGTGTGTAAGGTTCCAAAGACCAAGTGGCCTGTTTCAGCGGCGGTCATCGCAAGAGCAATTGTTTCTAAGTCTCGGAGTTCGCCGACGAGAATGGTATCGGGGTCTTCTCGCAGAGCCGCTTTTAGTGCCAATTTAAAAGACTTTGTGTGTGTGCCGACTTCTCTTTGGTTCACAATGGATTTTTTATTGGTGTGAACAAATTCAATGGGGTCTTCGATCGTAAGAATGTGACCTTGATGGTGAGAGTTTAGGTGGTCGACCATCGCCGCAAGAGTCGTCGATTTACCAGAACCGGTGGGTCCGGTGACGAGAACCAATCCTTTTTTCTCCTGCAAAATACTTTTGAAAACCGGTGGAAGGTTAAGGTCTTTCATGGATTGAATTTTAGAGGGTATATGGCGAAACACGGCTCCGACGCCCAATCGTTGCATGAAGATATTGCAGCGGAACCGACCGACCCCCTCTAGAGAGTAGGAGCAATCGAGCTCCAGGTTCGCTTCGAACGATTTGATCTGTTTGTCGTTTAGAATTTCATAAATTAAAGCGCGAACCTCGGTGTCGTTGAGTTCACGATAGTTGAGTTTTTGAATGTCTCCGTGAACTCGCAGAGAGGGGGTGGACCCAGAGGTGAGGTGTAGATCTGAGGCTTCATGCTTTACCATGACTTTAAAAAGATCATCCAGTTTTGCCACAGGGGCTCCTTTGCCATTTTTTATTGCTCGTTTGTCTTCAATTAACAATCGGCGTATTGTCTGCTAAAGTTAAATGGTCGAACCGGTTAGAAAGGTGTTTAGAAGTGCAGCAAAATCAAATACTTATAAATGTAAATGCCTTTGAAACACGGGTGGCTCACCTCGAAAGTGGAAATCTCGTTGATTTCAAGATAGAACGCAAGCTCTCTCCAACCTTGGTCGGGACGATTCATAAGGGTCGAGTGATTCGGGTGTTACCGGGTATGCAGGCCGCCTTTGTGGACCTTGGTCTAGAGCGGGCTGCCTTTCTTTATGTCGGTGATGTGCGAGAAGAAAACGATTCTATAAACAAACGTGTTGAAGCCACTGAAAATAGCGAAGACGAGCAGTTACCAGAAATCATTGAAAACGAAGACAAACCGAAAATCCAAGAACTTCTGCAACAAGGACAATCGATTTTAGTTCAAGTGGCGAAGGACCCCGTCGGAACCAAAGGGGCAAGAATCACCACACATATCTCGCTTGCCGGTCGTAAGATTGTTTATTTGCCAACGCTCACTCATGTCGGGATTTCTCGTAAAATTGAAAACGAAGCTGAGAGAGAACGGTTGAAAAAAGAAATTGAGAGCACGGCCATCGAGGGCGGAGTGATTGTCCGAACCGCTGGTGAAGGGATGGATGAAAAAGAACTACAGACAGACATCGGTTATTTGACTCAAATTTGGCGAGAAATACAGAAAGCCGCTAAAAATGAAAAAGGCATTGGCTTGATTTACTCGGAAGTTGATTTTGAGTTGAGAGTTCTTAGAGATTTCTTGAGCGCTTCCGTTGAAGAAGTCTGGATTGATAACCAAGAATCCTACGAGAAAGCCAAAGACTTTGTCTCGCAGTATATGCCTCAGTTCTCGAATATCCTAAAGCTCTATAGTGAAAACGAACCTTTGTTCGACAAGCAGGGGGTGTCTCTTGATGTTGCCAAAGCTATTGACCGAAAAGTTTGGCTGCGTTCTGGGGGCTACTTGGTCATTGATGAAACCGAAGCCCTTGTCGTGATCGATGTGAATACGGGAAAATATGTTGGTAAAAAAGATTTGGAAGACACTATCTTCAAAACCAACATGGAAGCCGTAAAAGAGATAGCCCATCAAATTCGAGTGCGAGACTGTGGTGGTATAATTGTCGTGGACTTTATTGATATGGCCATCGAAGAACATCGCGAAAAAATTATGGAAGCCCTTACAACAGAGGTCAAAGCCGACAGTGTGCGGGTGACCGTAATTTCAATGACGGGTTTGGGTTTAGTCGAACTGACTCGCAAAAGACTGCGTCCGAGCTTATTGCGCTCACTGACGGAACCTTGTTTTTATTGCGAAGGGCTAGGGCGTCTGAAGCGCAGGGAGACCCTTATTGCTGACATCTTTCGAGACCTGGATCGCCATGTGCAAAAAAACAGTCGTGCCCAAACGTGGGTGGTGCGTTGTCACGGCGATCTGGTGGCTTGGGTGTACAGTGAAGAAAGTGAGCTCATCAACCAGATCGAGACAGACTTAGGGGTTTCCATTATTTTTAAAGCCGACCCGAAAATGCATTGGGAGGAGTATCGTTTTGACGTGGCCTCTTGATTTTGGCATTAAAATCGCCTGTTTTGGACCCATTCAGGGCTTCGAGGTTTCATTTGTGGCCGCTTGTCAGAGATAAGCTGCCGGAAACACTGACCTATTAAAAACCGCTCCAGCGGGCCCTTCGGGGATAAAAACTTTGGAATAAGGCGCTGAAATCATTGACAAAACTTACGCGGCATGACACCTTCTCGAGTCATTTCATGGTTAAGTCCATGTGTATTAAGTTCAGGCAATTGAGCTTAGGAAAGAATTTTTGGAGGACTCATGTACGCCGTAATCCGCACAGGTGGAAAACAATATAAAGTAAAAGCGGGCGACCTTATTAATGTTGAGTTATTAAAGAAGGCGCAAGGTGATGAATTTGATATGGACGAAGTACTCTTCGTTTCAGGTAAAGCTTCTCATGTGGGTGAGCCGACTGTTTCAAATGCCAAGGTCACTGTGATGGTCATGAAAGAAGATCGAGACAAAAAAATATTAGTCTTTAAAAAGAAGCGTCGCAAAGGCTACCGAAAGCTGCAAGGTCACCGACAGTCATACACCCAGCTTTTTGTGAAAGCGATTACATCTCCGGATGGTGAGTCTGAAACGGCTGAGCTCAAGACCAAGGCCCCAGCCGAAAAGGTTGTAGCAAAGAAAACGGCTTTTAAAAAGAAGGCCGCGACAAAGAAAAAAACAACGAAAAAGAAAGTCGCAAAAAAAACGACTAAAAAGAAAACAAAGAAAAAAGCATAACTCAGACGGTGAGTCGTGGGCTTGAGTTTCTGAAAAGAAACCCAAGCCGAAGAGATTTGAAAGGGAGATTATCATGGCATCGAAAAAAGCCGCCGGTAGTACGAAGAACGGAAGAGACAGTAAAAGTAAGAGACTGGGTGTGAAAAGAGCCGGCGGGCAAAACATCACAGCCGGTACCATTATTGTGCGTCAACGAGGCACTGAGTTTTTCCCCGGTAACAATGTTGGAATGGGTCGTGATCATACGATTTTTTCTAAAATTGATGGTCAGGTCAAATTTGAGCGCGTGGACAAAAAGAAACTAAAAATTTCTGTTTATCCTAAGACAGCTTAATCACGGCACTTGCGATAATCGCCGGGTCACCGTGGGAAGCACTCCCACGAAGACCTTAAAGCTTTCATCGGTGAAAAACTGTTGATTGGTAATGAAGCTCTTCCCGGTGAAGGGCTTTTTTTATTGGAGAGAAATGAGATTTATTGACGAAGTCAAAATGCATTTGAAATCTGGCAAGGGTGGCCCTGGCTGTGCCAGTTTTGCCAGTGACCCGATGAGTCCTCGTGGTGGCCCCGACGGAGGGGACGGTGGACGAGGGGGTGATGTGGTTTTTAAAGTGAACCCACATATGAACACTCTTTTACACCTACAAGGGCGACGTCAGTTTTATGCTAAAAATGGATTGCCCGGTGGCGGTTCCAATTGCACCGGTGCCAGTGGTCCCAATCTTGTCATTGAAGTGCCTCCAGGGACAGTGGTTCGTAATGAAAGTGGCGAGCTCCTTTTAGATATTCTGGATGGGGAGCATGTTCTTTTGAGGGGTGGCCGTGGTGGCAAGGGAAACACCCATTATAAAACCAGTGTGAACCAAGCGCCCACCCGGTTTCAGCCCGGGGAAGAAGGCGAAGAAGTTCAGGCCGTAATTCAACTAAAGCTCATTGCCGATGTAGGAGTGTTGGGTTTTCCCAATGCCGGGAAGTCGACATTGGTTTCAATGTTGACCGCAGCGCGCCCCAAAATCGCCGACTATCCGTTCACAACGCTTCAACCCCAGCTTGGCGTGGTCAAACTGGGTGAGACCTCGACGTTCACGATTGCCGATATTCCTGGTCTCATCGAAGGGGCGGCTGAAGGTGTTGGTCTTGGATTGCAGTTTCTTAAGCATATCGAGCGCACCAAGGTCTTTGTTCACATGCTTGATGCCTCCGATTTTTCACAGCGCGATCTTTGGGACGACTTCGTAAAAATTAACAAAGAGCTGGAAAAATACGATAGCGATCTTAAGGATTTACAAGATTTCGTGCCTTTAAGCGAAAGACCACAGATTGTGGTTTTTAACAAGATTGATGCGGCGACAGAAGATCGTATCGGCCCGTTTGAGAATAAATTTAATGAGAACGGAATTCAGGTGATCAAACTTTCAGCGGTTGCTAACATGAATAAAGAAGAATTGCTGCGAGAATTAAGTAAAAGAGTGTTTGGAGATAATACAAATGAATAAAGTGGCTTTGTTTGGTGGAAGTTTTGATCCTGTTCATCGTGGGCATATGGCCTGTGTACAACACCTTGTTGAAAAAATGGATTTTTCAAAAGTTGTGTTGATTCCCACAAGTCAAAACCCTCTAAAAGTGGATCGTGTTCCCGCTTCAAAAGAAGACCGGTTAAAGATGATCAAGCTTGCTGTTCGTGACTATCAAAACCAAATCACTGTGGACGAAGCCGATGTGATGAGCCCAGCCCCCTCATACAGCTTCGAGACTTTGCAACGTTATCAGCAAGACTATGACCCGGAAGAACTTTATCTTGTTATGGGTCTTGATAGTTTTAGTGAGTTCGACCGCTGGAAGTCTTTTGAAGACATCATTAAAATGACCAATTTGCTGGTTGTGAGTCGCCCCCCTCACCGGCGCCCCTTTGGTGTTGAGGACCTGCCCCAAGGCCTGCAAAAACATGTGCATTCCTACGATCGTGGCTTTGCTTTGCTGGACTCAGGGAGAACGATTGAGTTTGTAAATATTAAGACTGATGACATTTCGTCCACTCAAGTTAGAAAAAAGCTAAAGGCCGGTAAAAATCTGGACAGCCTTGTTGATATGGACGTGGAAAAATACATTTTAGAAAACAACGTTTATCCTCGGCTGAAACCCGAAAAAATTGACTCTTTAGAGTTGTGTCAATTTGTTGGTAAAATACTTCACGAACGTGCCACCAACGGGGTTGGCTACGATTTAACTGGTTTGGATAAGCTTTACGACTACACTCTGATTGCGTCAGCCACCAGCACCAAGCAGGCGCTCTCACTGGCAAATAATATTAAAGAGATGGTCAAAGAAGAATATGGGCTTACCCCTTATGGTGTTGAAGGCCGGGAAGACGGCCGGTGGGTGATTCTCGATTATGGGTCTTTGATCGTTCACATTTTTTACGATTATGTTCGCCACGAATATCATCTTGAGAGTCTTTGGACAGACGGAAAAAAACTTGAGATTTGATGGAGCTTGAAGTGCGAACGACTCGGGTGGGTCGTAACAGTTGGGCGCTGCCTTTAATCGCTCAGTATCAAAAAAAAATTTTACCCTTTGATAAAGTGGAATTCAAAAACCTTAAGAGTGATCAAAGGTTTTTGGAGAACCTCAATCCTAAAGACGTGGTGTGGCTTTGCGATGAGCGAGGAGAGGCTTTAGGGTCTCGCCCCTTTTCTAAAAAGATCCAGCATTTGCGAGACGGCGGCTGTAAAAAATTGGTGTTTGTTGTGGGAGGCCCTTTTGGGGTGAGCGATGCCATTAGGGAACGAGCTAATTTTCAGATGATTTTATCGCCATTTGTCCTCAATCAAGAGGTTGCGCTGACGGTGTTGTTCGAACAAATTTTTCGGGCCTACACCATTATTCACAACCACCCTTACCATAATGACTAAGCTTCATTTTGAGTGAAAACCTTCTTAATTGTTTCTAGGTCGAGTTGACCGAGCCTCTCTTTGGGCGGGGTTCCGAAGTGTGAGGTCTCGAGTGCCGAAAAACGAAGCTTCGGGGGCCCCAGGGACCAGGGGTGGCCTCGTTGGATGCTACTATTTTTGCATGGCTTGAGGAGCATGTTTAAAAAGTGGCATCAGTGCGTTCGACATTGTGCTTCGTGTGGTCGAAGTTGGGGTTTTTGGGATTGGTTGTGTTCCGATTGCGAGAGGCTGTGGGTTGTAAAAATTCAACGCAAAGAGCGCCGGATTCATAAAAACATTCGCCATTGCTATTTGATCGACTGGCACCCAGGCGATCGGCAGCTGTCTTCTTTGGTCTATAGTTTAAAAGGCGCGGGTAGCTACTCGGTGTTTTTCAAATACTCCCCTTGTTGGGGGGCGATTATGGGTTCGGGCCCTCTGTTCTATCCCTCACGAGGGCCTGCGGACCACGCCTCAGATATGGCGCGGGCCCTGGCAAAAAGCAATTTGCGACCGGTTCAGCCTCTGTTGCAGCTGGGGACGGCGAAACAATCGCGTCTCTCTCGCAGGGGGCGACAGCAACGGGCTTTTTCTCCGTTGGTTTCGAAGTACCAAGATGTTGATTTTGTTGACGATATTGTAACGTCAGGGCAGACCGCTCTGGCGGCGTGGCGGGCTCTCGGTCAGCCAACGAAAATGACCGTCTGGAGCCTCTTTTACCGCAAAAGCTTGAGCTTGTAGGGGGTTGTTGCTATGGTGCATTATGATTCGTTCGGTCCTTTTAGTTGTCAGCTTTTTACTCTGTTTTTGTTCCTCGGTTTTTGCCAGTCCTGGGGATAAAACTATTGTCCACTCAGTATCAAAACCTCAAATGTTGCTTTTGCGACAAGTGGACCAGAAGTATCAAAAAAAACATGGAATCCATTTGCGTCTAAAAAAGACCATCACTCTCGCCATGCTGGGCAGTCAGAAAAGCTCTGAGGGCGAGATCTGGTTGAATGATGGGCAGATGAGACTGGAGATCCACAAACCAGAGGCCTCTAAGATTGTCGCTGGTAAAAAGTATTTATGGATTGAAAGTGCTCCGCCAGAGGGTTTCGAAAAAGCCAAGGTACAAGTCCTTCGGGCCTCTCTAAAATCGGAGCAAGCCAAGTCCCAAGGCCTCATTCAGTTGCTCACCCGTGGTGGGGTCCTCAGATATTTTCGCGTGTCTGGCGTGCAAGAAAAACCGGGGCAGATCACCTTTTTTCTCCAGCCGGACAAACAATCTTTAGAGTTCAAGCGAGCCCAGTTGGTTGTAACGACCCAGGACAAAACGATACATCAGTTGCGCTATTGGGATCAGATGGATAATGAAACCGTGTACGAGTTTTCCAAATCAGACTTTAATCAAAAATTAGACGCCAACCTTTTTGCCTACAAGCCTCCGAAAGATGCTGAATTGATCGTGTATTGACCTATGGAAGAACAAAATCAAAAAAATTTACATTTAATTAGTTTAGGGTGCCCCAAAAACAAAGTGGATGCCGAGATGATGCTCGGGCAAATGCTAAAGCGCGGCTATAAACTCACAGACAATGCCGAAGAAGCGGACACGATTGTAGTCAACACATGTAGCTTTATCGACGAAGCTCAACAAGAGTCCGTACAAAAGATCCTTGATGCGGCCGAACTAAAAGAAACGGGCGAACTCAAAAAGTTGGTTGTGTCGGGTTGTCTCGTGCAACGATACAAATCTGATCTTATTGCCGAGCTTCCAGAAGTGGATGCCTTTATCGGCTCTGGTGAATTCCAAAATATTCATAAAATTCTGGAAGAGCCCTCTGATAAAAAAGACTTTTTTCATTTGCCCACGTTTTTGCAGCAGGAGGACACGCCCAGAGTAAACTCCGAGCCTTTTTACAGAGCTTATCTGAAAATTGCGGAGGGTTGTTTAAAGCGCTGTTCGTTTTGTGCGATCCCCAAAATTCGAGGCAATTTGCAGTCTCGTACCATTGCGTCTGTTGTCAACGAAGCCAAGCTGTTGGTCGCCGGTGGTGTGAAAGAGGTTAATATCATCTCTCACGATTTCACAGATTATGGATGGGATTTGCGTCGAAAGAATAAAGAGGCCACAGAATCACCCTATGAATTGCTCAAGGCATTGTCCGATGTTGATGGTCTTGAGTGGATAAGAGTACTGTACCTTTATCCCGATGGTCTGGACGAAGAGATTTTAGATTTGATTGCCAGCCGGGACAACTTGGTTCCCTATTTTGACATGCCCTTGCAGCATATTAACGACGATATGTTGCGAGTTATGAATCGCCAAATGACCGGTGATGAAATAAAGGCTGTGTTAGCGAACATCCGTAAAAAGGTGCCAGATGCCGTGATTCGCACCCAGTTCATCGTCGGTTTTCCCGGCGAGACGGACGCTATGTTTGAAGAGCTTTTGGACTTCATTGAAGAACAGCAGTTCGACCGAGTGGGTTGTTTTACATACTCCCCGCAAAAGGGAACTTCGGGCTTCAAGCTTGAGCAAACGGTTTCAGAGGACACCAAGCAAGACCGCTTCGATCAGTTGATGAGACTGCAAATGGAGATTAGCCGGGAGAAACATCAAGCCTATGTGGGAAAAGTGGTGCAAGTGGTTGTTGACGGTCCCAGCGAAGAAACCGAACTCTTGTTGCAAGGTCGCATGGCCACCCAAGCCCCTGAGATCGACGGTGTGGTTCTTATCAATGACGGTGTTGCTGACGTTGGACAAAAAGTTTGGGTCGAAATTACTGACAGTCACGATTACGATCTGATCGGACACATTGTACCGACACCTGAAGGTTAGAAATCGGTTAGGAAATCTGACATTCCCTTATTGACAAGCATTGTTATTTTCCTCATCATTATAGGAGTGAGGGAGATATCAACGTGATCAACAGCATGCTGCTACTTTTTGTTTCGTCAGCACTATTATTTTTCTTAGTGAACGTAATAGTTTAACGCACAGCAAGGTAATCTTTTTTAATATACTGTTACTTTTTTAAAGAATCCTTGTCTTTCTTCCCTATCCTTCATTACACTCCGGCCACTTGATCGAGACACGTCGTTTTTTCGTGTTTTGAAAACAAATTCTTGGGGGAGATAATGATGTACCGATGTCTAGCCGTGGCTTTTTGCCTAATTTTTTCGACACAAACTTTTGCTAACGAGAAGGCCGACCAGGCTGCGCAGGCCTATGCCCAACGTGATTTTAATGAGACGGGTATCAAATTTGCTCAGCAAGCGGCCGGCCTATACAAAGAAGCCGTTGCTGTTGAAGCCGATGAGGCGACGAAGCTAAACTTGATGCTCGCGGAAGCGACGGCCCATTACTTTTTGGGAACAGCCCTCGGCGATAAGGACGAACGTAAAGAGGCCCACCAAAAAGCCATGGACCTTGCCGACGGGGTGATGGGTGCCATGGGTATCGATGGCGGAACGGCCCACGACCTTAACCAAACCCAGATCAACGATCTGTTGAATAAGTTAACCGACGCAGAAGAACTCTTAGTGGCTGAAGCGATGTACTCTAAAGGAATCAATCTTGCCCAGTGGGGTCGGCTCAACGGAATTGCGTCGTCTATTGGAAAACTGCCTAACGTCCTAGGCCTGATGGATCGTATTGATATGCTCGGTTACAAAGAGATCCACGAGTATGGTCCCAATCGCACAAAGGGTCGGATCAAGTTTACTCTTCCTAAAATTTTGGGTGGTGATTTAGACGAGTCCGAAGTTTTGTTAAAAGAAGCCTATCGTAACAGTCTTGTTGAAGGCCAACGCTACAGCGTTAACGGTTACAATAATATTTATTATGCTGAGACGCTCTATAAAATGGGTAAAGAAAACCAAGCCAAGCGATTGATTGATATCTTTTTGGCGGCCGATCCTAAGACTTTGAAAGCCGACTCTGAACCTGAAAACAACGAAGCGTTGCGAGTGGCTCAAGAGCTTGCGGATAGCTGGCAGTAGCCACCATGGCCTTTTGGACCATAATTTTCTCAAGCCTCGTCGGCTCCTCTTTTTGTTGGGCCGGCGGACTGTCGGCCCCAATATCCATAAACACCACCGCGGTGCTACCCAAAGGTGTGCGGAGCGTGCAAGTCGGGGGCATCACAACGACAGTAGACGGTTGGTTTAATGATTTTGGTCTGAGCACCGGGGTGGCCGAGCCGTTCAACCAAGAACTGTCGTACTCCCGCTTGTTGCAAGCCGAAAATGATGAAAATCTAAAGCTCAATGTGGAGTCTCAGTTGAGGAACCAAGGGGTGCCTTTAGAGACCATCGCTGGCAACTCCTACGCGGACATCAACACCCTTGTCGTAGCAACCATTCCTGCCATGGCGTATGGCCTGACAGACCGATGGACTGTGGCCTTTGCGGTACCCATTGTTTATACAAACATCGATGCAGAAACGGGATTTGTTGGGCGGGACCAGTTGCAAGAGCTAGTCACCGACTTTTCCACAAAGAGTCGCAAACAAACCCAGCTGATCCAAAGCAAGCTTAAAGACGTCATTGCAACAGAGCTTGCCAACAAAGGGTATCAACCCCTCGAAGATCGTGAGCGCACCGAGGTCGGCGATCTAAGGTTGATCGCAAAATACCTGGCGGCCAAAGAGTTGAGTTACTCATGGGCTATCTCCAATACTCTCACGGTTCCAACAGGCCGCGTTCGTGATATTGACTTCATTGTCGACCCAGCGCCCGGAGATGGGCAGGTTGACCTCTCCATCGCCAGTATTTTTGAAGTTCCGGTGACGTCAAAGTTACGTCTCATTAATCAAACCAGTTACACCATTCAATTTGCCGATGTTATCGATACTAGAATCCCCGTTAATCAAATTGAGCGCGCCTCGGCCGACATTGACGAAGGCGCAAACCGCGACCTTGGAGATATCATTTCGACGAGCTTTGCAGCATTGTATGCTCCCACCGATTTGTTTAACTTCGGTGCCTCTTACACCCTTGGGTACAAAGAGCGCGACCGTTGGCGTGGGGTCAATGCCTCGGCCGATCGCTATTGGGCGCTCGGGGTAGAAACCGAACAGTTTATGCAGGCGGTGTATTTACAAGCCGGACTGTCCACCGTGGAATTGTTCAAAAGAAAGGCCTTCTTTTTACCAATGATGGCGAATCTTGGGGTGGGGCAAGTCGTTGATGGACGAAATGTTCGCAACGATCCTCTGTGGTCAATGAATATGACTCTCTTTTTCTAGGTGATATAAAATGAAAATTATCTTTACAAACACAATTCTAGTACTTCTTGGGCTGCAATTTTTAGGTTGCAGCATCGACGTAAAAAAAGCCAACGCCCCAACGGATCCACCGAAAGTGGCGAAAAGCTTTTTTTCATCCAGCCAGATCGTGGGCCATTTTCGTGCCAGTGCACCCGTCATGTTTCTCTGGCCCGTGGACCGTTGGGATGAGGCGGCTCAGGCTTTTGTCCCATTGAGTTTTTCAGAACAAGCCGAAGTGAGAAAAAATATAGTGAAGGCCAGTGAAGATAAAGCGTTTTATGAGGCGGAATTCTTTGCCACGGAAAAGCAATTGGACGAAAAGTACCTTGGCCTGCAAGAATCCTTAAAGCAGGAGTATGTCGCCGACCGTTGTTATGCGTTGTGCGATCCCTTTGAATTGTCGTGCTTCCCAGGCAAGCCAGAAACCTTTTTTCAAGATGCTTGGATCGACACAGACGATCCCGAAGAACTAGCACTCATCGAAAAATGCATTGCCAATGAAAATGAACGGCGTGGGCTGGAGGCCGATCAGACTGAAGAAGAAGAAGTGATCCTTGATCCTATAGAGGCCAAAATGATTGCGGCGAACGAGTCGTTGTTGGCTACGGTTGGCAATCGAAACTTTTTCAATGACTTCACGACTTTGGAATTGGTTTATGGGCCTGTTGCAAGCTGTGAGGTTGTTCCAAACGATTGCCTGGACATCGATCCGGGGCAGACCGGGCTTGTCGTTAAGGTTTTGTTCACCGGCGGTGGATTCAGTAACGTTTTGAACAGTGGTCAGGACCACCAGATTTCCGAGGTCGATTTTGACCAAGAGAATGGTTTTCTCACATTCAAAGTTCCATTGATTGATTTTGCCGATGAAAATAGAGTGACCGGTGAACTCTTTTTTGACCTGGAGCTCAATCCGAAAGGAAAAGAGCTCATCGTTGGTGGAGACATTCGACGCACTCTTTATGCAACCGGCAAAACCCGGGTGGGGCGCATAAGTGCCAGTGGGCCAATCATGCCCATAGAAAACTAAAGAATCGCTCGATGGATTGTGGGCTTCGAATGGTCCTACATAGAAAAAGTGTAAATTTCAGAGTAGTTTCGACCTTTTTCTTCAGAGTCCATGCCGTAGCCGACAACGTAGCGGTCGTCGATAGTCAGTCCAATATAGTCGGGCTTCAGGGGGATTTCGCGACGAGCCGGCTTGTCGAGCAGGGTGACAATCCTTAGTGATGCTGGTCGGTTGGCGCCCAGGCGTTTGAGCAAAAAGCTTAAGGTCTTTCCAGCATCAATAATCTCTTCAACGATTAAGACATGTTTGCCGGTGATGTTGGTTTCAATATCTTTTTTTATTTCGATGGCCTCACCACTCTTTATGGACTTCAGATAAACGTACTCCATAATCACACCCGGTAGGTTCATTTTACGAGCCAAATCAGCCATGAACAAAAAAGACCCCTTAAGTGGCGCGACAAGAACCACATCTTTACCGTGATAGTCGATCTCCAACTCTTTGGCCAACCGGGTGACGGCTTCGTCGACTTCGGCTTTGGTAATAAAAGGTGTCATATTGTTTTTAAGTTGGGCCATGGTTGTCCTTAAGGGCTAATGAATATTTCACGTTGCGAGTGTTTTAGGTGACTTTTTGCTTCTTCATTGTTGGGGTCCTGCGAAAGCACTTTCTCCCAATATTCTTCGGCACGTCTCAAATCGTTGAGCTGATAATGGATCTGGGCGATCTTTAACAAGAGATCGATATGATAGGGGTTCTTATCTTCGACGGCCTGGGCTTCTTTGAGCGCTCGAGATAAAAGCTTCATATGAATCAGAGAGTCGACAGCTTTAATTTTAAAGGCCACATGATTTTTTGAAAAGTCGGCGGCGCGGTTGTAGTTCTCTAGGGCTTCCTCGTAACGTTTGTACAGAAAGTAGAGGTCTGCTAATTCTTCGTGTTTGTTGGCGAGCTTCTCGTTAACGTAGGGCTCTGAACCGCTGGAGTCTTTCTGTTTCATAAGGGCGTAGGCCTCTTCAAAGACTCTTTTACCATCAGAGTAACGACCGAGGTCGTTTAAAATAATGGATAGGCCGATACTGGAATCTGTGAAATTTGGGTCAATATCCAAGGACTTTCTGAAAGAGGCCAAGGCTTTCTTCAGTTGGCCTTTTTCAAAATAAAGAGTACCAGCCATATAATGGACTTCGGGGTTGCGATCATCAATGATCATTAGCTGTTGAATCATGGGCTCAACAATTTTGTAATGGCCTTCGTTGAAGTACTCTTTTGCGGCTTGAAAAAGCTCGTCCGGATCCTGTCTGGCCATTAAAAAACACCCTTCGCCTTCTTGGCTTCTTTACTATCAGGGTACTGCTGAATTAACGATCGGAACAGGCTTTTTCTTTTCGGCTCATCACCAAACTTTTCGGCAGCGAGACCAGCGCGCAGCAAGGCGTGGGCCTGTTTATCGTGGGTGGGGAACTCTTTCAGGTATTTTTCATAGCGCACAATAGCGTGTTGCCACTCGTCGGTTCGGAAATAGAAATCAGCGATGTAAAGTTCTTTCTCAGCGAGCTTCTTAAGTGTTTCGTTGCGTTTTTCCCGTGCCTTCGTCGCGTGCTTCGACTGTGGGAAGTCTCTTAGCAAAACATTAAACTCTTTTATTGCTAAAGGTGCCACCGAAAGGTCTCGATCGACCGTGGAAGGCAGTTGCATAAAGATGCTCTCGCCAATTCGGTAGGTCACGTAATCAATCTGAGGGTGTTTGGGGTGTAGCTCTTTAAAAAGCTGATAAGCCCCTTGAGCCTCGGCAAAGGATTCTTTCTTGAATTGAATTTCGGCAATTTGGAGTTCCGATGACACCGCATACCGGCTGTACGGAAAGCGGTTTTTAACGTCACGGTATTGTACCAAAGCCTCTTCGAAGCGTTCGTCCTCTTCCAACTGTTGTGCCAATGCAAAGGCGCCAGAGGCTTGTGAGGTGTCGTGTTGGTCGTAAGAAACGCAGCGCACGGCGAAAAAGGCTAGTAATATAAGGAGTTTAGTCTTCATAGTGGCGACCAGTTTATGGTCTCACTGGGGCCTTGTCAATTCGGAATAACCCAGTGGTTTTAACCCCTTAATGAAGGGGGCGGCGAGGCCCCAGGGTTTGTTGGTAGAAGGTGGAGATCAATAGTTTTAAAAGACTCGCCACCGGTATGGAGATAATCATTCCGAGAACGCCAAGCAACTGGGCTCCAACGATGATGACAAGCACAACACTCACGGGATGCAGGTTAACGATTTTAGCGACCACGATGGGTATAATGAAAATTGCATCAAGGGCATGGGCGATCAAGTACACCGAGGAAACCGCTAGAATATTGATACTCATGGACTCAAACAAAATATTAGAATGCACAAACACAATGATGAACGCGGGGATGGCACCGAACACGGGACCGATGTAAGGGATGAGGTTTGTTAAGGCAGCAAACAGAGCGAGGAGAGCCGCGTAGGGAAATCCAATGACCAAAAGCCCCACCCATGTGACCAATCCAACGATTAAGGCCTCGGCGATACGAGCACGGATAAAATTACCCACCTGTTCATTCATGTCGTAAAGAAGCTTGAGAACGGTCTCAAAGAAGCGGTTGGGCACCAAGTTGAGTAACTGTCTCTTCATCAAAGAGCCGTCTCTCAACATAAAAAAGGCGAGAAATGGAGTCAAAAAAAGCGTCGTTAATGAATCAGAAATCCATTTCGGAATCAAAGAAGTGTACTGACTGGTTTGGCTGATCATCCATTGCCTTAGGTTCTCGCGAAAAAGAGGTTCTTCAAAGTGAAAAGTGTTTTGTAGTTTGTTTTCGACCTTACTGACTAGGGTCAGCAAACCCGCTTGCAGATCCGGTAGCTCCTGCTCAAGTAAGGCCAGCTGATCAATGATGAGTGGGATAAACACGGAAAACATGGCAACAACAAACAGTGAATTGATCGAATAGATGGTAAAGATTGCGACACTTCGGTTAAGCCCGCGACGCTCGCAGAGGTTGATAATGGGCGACAGTAAATAGAAAATCACAAAGGCAAGAACCAGCGAGATCAATAAGTTTTGAATGTAAAACACGAGATACAAAGCTAAAGCAGAGAAGCCCGCAATTATTAACAGGCGAACGGTTTCACGAGGTAAAGTGTTTTTCACTGCTCTTTCCTTTTTCGGCTACTTTAACTTGGTTGAGCTCGGTTACCAGTTCTGTGACTTTTTCGGTGGTTTCGCGCAGGCGCTTCCCCAGAATCTCCGCTAAGCGCAGAATAATTTTATTACCGGTGTGTGGGTTTCGTTGAATGACCTGCAAGAGGTCGGGTTTAAAAAAGCCGATCAAGGTCGATTTTGTCACAGAGAGGGCTGAGGCTGAACGATAGCTTGGATCTTCAATGAGTGAAAGCTCGCCAAAGAAGTCCCCTTTTTCAAGACGAGTGATAAAGATTTCTTCGATTTTGGAGTGTCGTGGCTCAACGGACGGGTCGTGCATGATGATGTCGATATTCCCGTTGAACACAAGGTACATTCCGACCCCGGGGTCACCCTGGGTGAAGATTTTTTCTCCGGCTTCGAAGTGTCGAACGTGCACGATATGGGCTAAAAAATCGACTTCAGACGAGGTCAGGTCTTTAAAAAGAAAAGACTTCTTTAAAAACGACAAGACATTGTTTTCGTCACGTTTTTTACGCAACACGTTTTCCCATAAAAATTGCACCATTTAGTGCCTCCTAAAGGCAATGATCGATGTTTGTGGTACCCAGCCGGGAGAACCCTTCAGCGTCCGAACTTGCAACCAAGGGCCATGAGTTTTTTCTATAACCACGACCTGACCCTCGCTGAGCTCGGAGAGGGTTGGTGCGGTTTCTGATGGATTGGCCCGGGTGAGTTGGTTTTGAGTGATGACCGTCCCTAAAGTTTGCTGACGTTCATAATACAGCTGAAAAGCAAAAAAGCTTGAGACGAAAAACACCGGCAGAATAAAATATATCCATGCCGGCCACAGGCTAATGTGACGGCGCTTTTTAATGCCGAGGTCCACGGCAAACCAAGCTCCTAGAAAGAAACTCAGCAGGCAAAGGGCACCCCAGACCTCAAAGGGCAGTCTCTTCATACTGTTGTATAGAACAACAATGAATGAGGGAGGGCTTGGGTCTGGAAAGAGCTGCTCTTCGGCATATTCAATGGCTAGCTGCGTAGGTTTTAAGCTTTGGTCGAGAAATCGCGCTTTGCGCCATAATCCGAGAGCCATTCCGGCGTTTCCCAACTGGTATTCGACCAATCCCAGGTTGTAGAGAATGGCGGGATTTTCGGGGTGCTCTTGTAAAAGAGGAACCAGAAGTTCCTGTGCTTTCGTGAAATCTTGGGATTGATAAGCTTTGACCCCGCCAAGAAAGGCGTTTGGGGCCTCTTGTGCTTGAACAAGGGCGGAACCAAACATAATGAAAATAAATATCCAACGCATAAACAGATCTTACCCAAAAAGAGCTCTGATATAAAAGGCTTTTAGATGATTTTTTCCAGATGGCCTGAGACAATAACTCGATACCATGGTATTTAGGCCTTTTTGCTACGAGGGGTGACCGATGACAGAAGTAAACAATCAAAAAAACCTTCTTGATGAGCTTGTGAAAAATCAAGTGGACCAATGTCTCCCTTTGCGAGGCGTGAGGCCCGCGGACCCCGCTAAGAAAGAGTCCTACGCTGCCTTTATGTCACAGTACGAACAGGTTCGTGGTCGCCCTTTGTTTTACAAGTATATGGGCACTGGCCGTGGCTCGGGCCCTTATGTTGAACTTAATGATGGAAGTGTAAAGCTCGACTTTATCAACGGCATTGGTGTGCATGTGTTCGGTCACAGCCACCCCACAGTGTTGCGAGCGGCAGTGGAAGGCAGCCTGTCTGACATCCTGATGCAAGGGCACCTGCAGATGAACCAAGAGTATTTGGATTTCTCGCAAAAGGTGATCGACCTCGCTAAGGGCAGTCGTTTGACCCATGGCTGGATCAGTCCTTCGGGTTCTATGGCCAATGAAAATGCGTTGAAAATGGCGCGCCAGAAAAACACCCCCGCACGATATATTATTGCTATGAAAGACTCATTCGCCGGGCGAACCACGATGATGGCTGAGGTCACCGATAACCCAAACTACAAGGTGGGCTTGCCAGAGTACAATGAAGTCTTACGCGTGCCTTTTTTTGATAAAGACGACCCGTCGAGTACCGAAACCACGTTGAAAGAATTGAAAAAGCACATTGCTAACCACCCCAACGATATCTGTTGTTTCTATTTTGAGCCCATGTTGGGTGAAGGGGGCTACAAAGTGGCCCCAAAAGAATTTTTTATTCCTCTTTTTGAAGAATGCCGCAAGCACGGGATTGCCATATGGGCTGACGAGGTACAAACTTTTCTGAGAACCGGCGAACCCTTTGCCTTTCAAACCATCGGTTTTGAAGACTACGTTGATATTGTCACTATAGCCAAGACGGCGCAGTGTGGAATGACCTTGTACACCGAAGAATACAACCCGCAGCCAGGCCTTGTCGCGGGAACTTTCGCCAGCTCCACACCAGCCTTAGCCTCTGGTGCGGCCATCATCGATGAGATGAACAGAGAGGGTTACTTCGGCAAATCGGGAAAAGTCGCGAAGATTCACGAAGAGTTCGTGGGTCTCCTACAAGAGCTCTGCGAGGGCAGCTGCAAAGGGCTTCTTGAAGATCCCGAAGGCTTAGGTTTAATGGTGGCGGTGACCCCATTCTCTGGAGATAGAACAAAAATTCTCAAGTTACTGCACCATATGTATGAAAAAGGCTTTATTGCTTTTGGTTGTGGGAAAGACCCGTTTCGTTTGCGCTTTTTGGTGCCTGCCATTGTTTCGACGGATGACCTTAAGGTGGCCTGCAAGATTATTGAAGAGTCGATACTGGAACTTAAAGACAGTTAATGGATTTTATAGAGGCTTGCAAAGAACTCATTTCAATCGACAGCTCTCCTTCCAACGGGACAGGGGATGCCAGCCAATTTGTGAAAACCTTGGGCGAAACCCTGGGCTTTACAGTTCATGTGGAAGAAGAGATTCAGCGCGGGATTAACGAGGCCAATGTCATCTGCTTTCCTGGTGAGAAAGAAGATCGAGTGCATCTCATGTTGCAGACCCATCTCGATACTTATGATCCGGGTGCTTTTGCTTTGTGGGAGAGCACGGGGCGGAACCCTTTTCATGCCACCATCCACGACGACAAAATCTACGGTCTTGGTGTCGCCGACACGAAGCTCGACTACCTCTGTAAGCTGTACGCGGCCAAAGACTTCATAGGTAAAAAAGCCTTAAAAAGCTTTGCTGTGGTTGGGACCTACGGAGAAGAATACAACATGAACGGTTCGGTGCGGCTACTCCGCCACACTTTGCAAGCCGACCGTGTGTTGGTTGGGGAGCCCACCAACTTCGATTTGGTTACTTCTGGAAAAGGCATGGCTAATATAGAAATCACCATCCCCTTTTCTATCGAAGAGATGCAAGCCAAAACAGAGCACGATAGCGGAGAAGGTCAAAGTACCCAATGCAAGATTTTTAAAGGGGTTCCGGCCCACTCCTCCCAACCTTTAAAGGGGCAAAATGCCATTGAGAAATTGTTCAGGTATTTGCAGAACTTACCGGAACAAATTCTTCTTCTCGAGATAGATGGTGGAACCAACTACAACACGATCCCGATTCAAAGTTTGGTAGAGTTCGATCTTATTCCTTTGCAGGGAACCACAATGAATCAGAAAATTTCTAAAATTTATAATAGAATACAAGAGCTGAAATTGGAGTTTGAGAAGATCGAAGATGCTGAGTTCGACCCACCAATCACGACCCTTAATATTGGAATGATTCGCTCTTACTCTGATCACCTGAAGATTATGGGTTGTGTGCGCTGGCCACCCATTGTTAAAGAAACCACCCATCGACAGTGGATGGAAGATTTAAAGGTGTTCTGTGCGGGATTAGGAGCTGAGTTCCGCGTTCGTGACTACAAGAGGCCTTTTGCGATGGACCGTCAAGTCGATTTTGTGTCTTTGTGTAGTGAAGCGATTCGCTCAGAGGTGGCTTCATCCCGCTTGACGACCCAACCGGTGACCAATGAAGCCAATGTGTTTCATAAATTAGGTCTGGAGACGCTCACTTTTGGCCCTGGGCAGAGAGAAGGTAACTCTCAGACGCCCAAAGAATCGATATCCATTGATAGTTTAAACAAAGCGGTTAGAATTTATAAGAATATTATCGAACAAGTCTGTTTTTAAATGAGGAGTCTGTATGTCAACGTTAGAGCCTGTAACGTTTAAAGGAAACTATATTGATGGCGAGTTTGTTCGCTCCGAAGGATCAAAGCTTTCTTTTCAGAATTTTAGTCCGGCGGATCTCTCAGAGGAGGTGATCCACGTTTCTACGGACACGTCCCATGTTGACCAGGCCTGTGAAGCCGCCCAAGCGGCCTTTAAAGACTGGTCGCTGAAGTCCATCGAAGAACGCATGGAAATACTCAATCGCGTCAAAGAAGTGATGATCTCTAAGGAGAGCGAATTTGCTGAAATCATTGCCCGTGAAACGGGTAAGCCATTGTGGGAAACCAAAACTGAGGCGAAAGCCATTGTTGGCAAGTTTAATATCACGTTCCAACACTCCATCGACCTTATTAAAGAGGTTCGCCTTGAAAATGCACTGCCGGGTGTCGACGGCTATATTCGTTATCGGCCTCGCGGCGTGTTTGCGGTTCTCGGGCCCTTCAACTTTCCGGGTCATCTGCCCAATGGACATATTGTTCCCGCTTTGGTGACGGGTAACTGTGTTGTCTTTAAACCTTCGGAACTGACTCCGGCGACAGGTCAGTTGATGGCCCAGTGTTACCATGAGGCCGGGGTGCCTAAAGGGGTTTTCAATCTTATTCAAGGGCGCGGAGAGATTGGTAAGCGTTTGGTCTCCCACAAGCGCATCGATGGCGTGTTGTTCACGGGCTCCTATGAGACCGGATTAAAAATTAGTGAAGCCACCGTGCAAGATTATTGGAAATTATTGGCCCTTGAAATGGGTGGCAAGAATTCCACAATCGTGTGGAACGATGCCGACCTCGATAAAGCGATTTACGAAAGCCTGATTGGTGTTTTTATGTCCACTGGTCAACGTTGCTCGTGCACGTCTCGAATCTTTGTGCACGATGATTTAGTCGAGGAGTTCACAAGTCGTTTTTACGCTCGTGCTAAAAAGTTGTCGGTGGGGCATTGGTCGGAGAATCCTTTTATGGGGCCCTTGATCAATGAGAAGTCATTAGACACTTATGTTCGTTTTCAAGATATTGCCGTCCGTGAGGGCGCAGAAAAAATCATGCGCGGAAAAGCATTAGAGCTGAAGCATAAAGGATATTATGTGGCTCCGAGCATCTACCGAGTTCGCAGCTATGACCCGAACTCAACCTATCAGAACACTGAAATCTTTGGCCCCAATGCAGCCATATACGGAATTAAGGACCTTGAAGAGGCTGTTCAAATTTCAAACGACAGCGGCTACGGACTGGCCATGGCGCTTTTTAGTGCGAACCGTGAAAACTATCAGTTTTGCCTAGAACGGGCAAAGGTGGGTCTTTTCAATTGGAATCGAACAACCAATGGCGCCAGTTCACGCCTTCCCTTCGGCGGCATGGGTAAGTCGGGGAATGATCGGCCGTCAGCCCACTTTGCCGTTTACTACTGCACAACACCGGTTGCTGGCCTTGAAGACTCCACGAGTTTTGATGAGTCCAAGGTATTGCCTGGGATGAACTGGTAAGATGAAAAAACTTCTGTGGGTTGTTATTTTTTTTGCTGTATTGGGTGTTGCGGGCGGAGTGGCCGTGAATCAGTACTCCAGTAAAAAACTAAGGCTCAGTGAAGATGCGATTGTAGAGATCAAGAAGGGGGCGAGCTTAACAAGTATCGCCCAGCAACTGGCCCGCTTACAGCTGATCGTCTATCCTCGTTTGTTTGTAAAGTTAGGTCAGCTTCATGGGCTAGCGAGTTCGGTGAAGTATGGAGAGTACTTGCTCAGTCCCGAAGATAGCTACTATCAGGTCTTGCAAAAGATCACCAGTGGTCAGAATTACAAATATGAGATCACACTGGTCGAAGGTGACCATATGTACAAATTGGCCAGTCAATTAGAGGCCAAGGGCCTCTGTGGGGCCCAAGAGTTTCTGGATTACGTGAAAAACCCCGAGGTTGTCGGCAGACTATTAAAAACAGATGTTTCAAGTTTGGAGGGATACCTTTTTCCAGACACCTATTTTTTCGCCAAAACCGATGGGGTGCCCACCATTGTTGAGTCCATGGTTCGAGGGTTCTTTAAGGCGACCGAAGGCGTGCGCTTACAGGCGGCTGGTCTCAGCCGCCATGAAATTGTGACCTTGGCCAGTATCGTAGAAAAAGAGACGGGGGCGGCTTTCGAAAGACCTCAGATTTCGTCGGTTTTTCACAATCGATTAAAAAAGGGGATGAGACTGCAAACAGACCCCACCATTATTTACGGCATAATGAATGAGACCGGCAAAGAAATCCGCAATATTCGTAAATCCGACATACGTCGCCCGACCGCGTACAACACCTATGTGATTAAGGGCTTGCCACCGGGCCCTATTGGAAACCCAGGGCTGGCCTCGATAAAAGCAGCCGTGGCTCCTGCAGCCACCCCGTTTCTGTATTTTGTAAGCCGAAACGACGGGACCCATGTATTTTCAGAATCCTATAAGGGTCATCAACGGGCGGTCAAAAAATTTCAATTGAACCCTGCGATGAGAGCGGGCAAGTCCTGGCGCGATCTTAAAAAGAAAAAGGACGGGAGCCAGTGAAACAAGCCGCCATTCTATTTATTTTGTCGATCGTCGCCTCAGTGGTCCTTTTAAACCCGACGGTAAAGAAGAAAACCATGGCTCTCTTGTTGAATGACCAAAAAGAGGTCCTCTCTCAGCTGGAGCTGGTGCAGGAGGGGCGAACCTTCAAGATCATCAAAGTGCAAGATGAAAAAGGTTTGGGTGTTGAATTGTACAAAACCGAAGGGGATAGTTTGGTGTTTCTCGACTCTCACCAACTCACAGACAAGAAGGACGCCTTTTACAAGTTTAATGAATCGAAGCATAATCTTTTTGCTAAAGATATCAATGGTGACGGCGTTGAAGAACTCATATTGCCGTCTTTAGACAAGAACATGAAAGCTCGGCTCAATGTTTTTAGACTTGATCTAGTGAACGAAAGGCTACAAAAAATCACTAATCACTAATCACTAATCACTAATCACTAATCACTAATCACTAATCACTAATCACTAATCACTAATCACTAATCACTAATCACTAATCACTAATCACCATTCTGTAAAAGCTAGACTTAATCTGACTGCTTTGAATTCGAGTAACAATCATAGCTGATATCAGGCTTTCGAATCAAATTATGAGATTGGGACATCTTCAATTTTGTCGTCCCGACCGAAGGAAAGGACCTTTTCCGGTAATGACATATTTTTTCTAACCAATCTCTATCTTGAGGCATCGGGACCTTTTTACTGTCGTCGTCCTGACCAAAGGGAAGGAACTATTAACAGAAATAACATGACTTTCCCTATTAGCCATTTCTTTTAGACACTGGCAAATCTTCCCTATTGTCGTCCATCGCTGCGCTCTGGACGACAATAGGAAAGGTTGGCCATTCTTTCATAGAAATTGCCTACAAATTATTTCGTGGAAATAGGTACTTCGCTACGCTCGGCACGACAGGATCGAAGTCTCATGACCACCAAGAAACGGTCGATTGCAAAATTCATGTTACTTCTAGCGAAAGGTCCTTCGGCTTCGCCTCAGGACGACAGGTGAGAATTGCCATTTTTTTGCTTCGCTGTGTCTGGTTTTATTGTGAGTCATTTTTTAAATAGTCAGATTAAGTCCAGGCTTTTACAGCTTGTCATTTGTTTTTACGATATAGGAGTGGTTGAGGCCGCGGCGCCAGCGATTCCGACGGTGGGAATAGTGCTGAGGGCTGGTGTATGTGTTGCAGTGGGTGGTGGTGACATCGGTAATGCCAAGGGTGTTGGCTTCTCGAAGCACGATTTGTTGCAAGTCCACAAAATAGTGATCATTTTGCAGTTGCGATTCGGTCACAACATTTGTGGCGAAGGCCTCATTCATCGTCATTCCATGGGGTTGGAGAATTTGCTGCACACTCTTGAAGTCCAGCTCAAAAGACTTCGAGCTAATGTGGGGGCCAACAATCATTGAAAAATCCTCAGTAGGCTTCATCAGTGAAAAAGCATGGGAGAGTATCCGTTGGGCCAGTCCACGCCAACCGATATGGAGAGCCAGGACCACTTGGGAGTTTCCTAAGAAGACCGGCATACAGTCGGCGGTCTTTATAACAAGGGGGTGGTTTGCTCGTGAGGTCCAATGACCATCGGCCTTGATAATCTCTTTTTGTGCACGAACCACTTCTTTACCGTGGACTTGGTGGAGGGTGCTGTAGTTCCCATAAATAGAGAGAAGTTGATCGGGGTGAAACTGATCGCTGCCGAAGCCCACTTCGAAATGTTTGGTGCGATGAAGCTGGGAAAGTCCTTGAGGTTTAGAGGTATTCAGAAAAACCACTCAGTTTAAAGAGTTCATGGAGGTCTTCAGGGATATTCGATGAAAAGGTGAGAAACTCTTTTCTGGTCGGATGCATAAAGCCGAGTTCCTTGGCGTGCAGGGCAAAGCGTTCCATATCAGCGACCAATTTTTTCAGTCGTTGGTTTTTCAAATTTTTCGCCTGATTTTTTCCGCCGTAGACGTCATCGCCAACGATGGCATTGTTTTCGTGAGACAGGTGAACACGAATTTGGTGTGTTCGTCCCGTTTCGAGCTGCAGCTGAAACAGACGAAACGGCGGATGAAACTCTAGAGATGTGTAATGGGTGATTGCGTGCTTGGTATTTTCTTTCGCGTCGCTGACCTGAAACCTCTGCCGATTGCGAGGGTCACGACCAAGATCGCTCTCGATTGTGCCGGACTCGATCTTTTTATTAGAAAAACAAAGCGCCCAATAGCGGCGATGAATTGTTTTTTTGAGAAACTGCTTCGATAACACAGTGTGGGCGAGATCAGTTTTCGCAAGAACAAGTAGGCCACTGGTTCCTTTGTCGATCCGATGAACCAATCCGGGCCGGTGGTCTTCATTGCCTTGGGCGAGCTTGATATTCCGAGCGACCAGAGCATTAATCAAGGTGTCGCTTTCGTGACCATAGGCAGGGTGTACAACTAGGCCTGCCGGCTTGTTGACGACGATCACCTGCTCGTCTTCAAACACGACCTCGATAGGAATGTCATATGGGATCAGTTCCATTTTTTTGACAGTAGGGACTTCCACAACGATTTCGTCAGACAGTTGTAATTTGTAAGAAGCTTTTTCTGATTTGCCATTCACAAGAACAAGCTTGTCACTAATCAGCTTTTGAGCTTGGGAGCGAGAAATGACAACGCCGGCAATACCCATCCCCACATCGAGCCGCTTGCCAGCAAGGCTTTCAGCAACTTTTAAGGTCTTTTTTTCAGTTGTCATTTTGAAGGAGGGACATAAAGGAGGGAACAACCTTCTTTTCGTCCAAACTGAGAATTCTACAATATTGAATAATATAGCCCCGAACAAAAACTGCGGCCGGTAAAACCGAAAAGTTATTGTTTTCAATGGCAAACAGGTGACGAATGGCGATGCAGGTCAGTTTTGAAAAGTCGGTCAATTCAATGCATTTGTATTCACGAACTTTCTTTAAAAACAGACCGTCGAAGAGCTCTTGTTTGGCAATGATGTCTTCCACCTCAGGGCGAACTTTGTAGTGTCCTGCTTTTGTGCGTTGGTGGCCCTCAGGCAAGTCATCGTCGGCGGTGTTAGCGAGCCCCGGTGGGTTCGCATTCATTGATGTCGGATTTTGCAATTCAAAGCTAGGTAGGTTTTGTTCCGACATCGGTTTCTGTTCTTGATCATAGGTGCGACGAGCATTCGGAGACCCAATAACGGAATATGCTTCTTCAACAAGGTCCATCCACGCCAAAGCTTCTTGTTGAGAAAAAACTTTGTAAATTTCTGGATTGCTTAAGGCATAAGTTTGCTGCGCTTGCCGATAGGCTTGGTAGATGAGTTCCTGGTTAGCATCCGGAGCGATATCTAAAATTTCGTAATAATTCAAAGTTTCAGGGCTCATACTGTTCAAGGGTAGCATAGGGGAGTCCAAGAGCGGAAGAGCTGTGCAAATTTCCAAACGCAAAGCGTAAACAAGACGTAAGTCGAGTCTAGTTAAAATTGAGTTGGATTTCTTTTTTCTTCGGCGGCTGAAGCTTTGATATAAACCGGAACCACCTCAGACCACTTTTGTTCATCTAAAGCTTTTGGGTAGCGAGAATCGAAAATGTTTTTCAAGTCTTGAGAGTGATCGGCAAAGGTCAGAGACTCCCTTACCGCTGGTTCTAAGAACTCAAGGTACTTTTGAAGTCCAGCGCCCACCACTAAGGTTTCCTTTTTTAAGAGGCGTTGCAATTCAGCAATGGGGATGACTTGATTTTCCAATAAGAGACTAGACTTGGCTTGTTCGGTTTTGTAGAGGCTAAAGAAAATGGAATTCTTTTGGGCGTCGATAGTGGAAAGAACGTGAGAGTGTTCAACCTCCAGTGCCGCCATCTGTAAATCCAAAGCATTGATCGCGACAACGGGGCAATTGAGTGCAAAGGCCAGTGTTTTACAAAAATTCACACCCACTCGGATACCGGTGAAACTACCAGGTCCGTTGACGCAATAGATTTTATCAATGGAGTCTATCGAAGTGGCGTGTTCTTGCAAAAGCTCTTGAAAAGCGTTTGTCAAAACTTCGGAGTGGGATCGCTCTCTCGACCAACGCCTTTCTCCAACCAACTTCTGGTCGGCAAAGAGGGCGATCTGTGCATCACTCTGGCTTGTGTTGACGGCGAGCTGATGGTTCATTGCGGCGCCTATGCTCCAAAAATTCGAGAGAAATCATTAAAAAGAGCGAAGGCCATTAAAAATAAAATAATGAGAAATCCCACCTGCTGCGCCACTTCTATTTTGCGAAGACTGAGGGGTGCTCCCTTGATGGCCTCTAAAGTGAACAGCATCAAGTGCCCGCCATCTAAAATCGGAATAGGCAGCAGGTTGAGAATGAATAGGTTGATAGAGATGATCGCCATCATTTTTAAGAAAGCATTAAGCCCGATATCCCAGCTTTTTTGTGCCACTTGCCCAATAGAGATAATACCGCTGACATTTTTTGAAGAGACTCGGTTTTGCAAAATCCGCACAAAGCTTAAAATCGTAACCTTACTCCAGTGCCAGGTGTCGCGAAGGGCGCGAGAAAAAATCTCGCCGGCGGAACTCGAAGCCCAAAGATAAGATTTGGGCGCGACAAAGAGTGTTGGAATCACTCCTATGGTGAAGCGATTTTCTGTTTCTCCGTAACGTCCTTCTAGACTGTTCATTTTCGGGGTCATTTCGAACTCTTGCATTTTACCGTCGCGGAGCACCTCGATGGTCAGAGGTTCTTGCCCTGGCTGGTACTGGCTGACATTTTTAACGATGTCGTCAAAAGAGAGAATCGGGTTGCCATTGATGCTCTTAATCTGATCGAGCCTTTGTAGGCCGGCACGGGCGGCTGGGGTGTCTTCTTGAACTTCAGCGATGACATTTTCCGGAACAAAGATATCCAATTTTTGATCCACAAAGTCACCAGCGGATAGAACAACCTCAAATTCCTCGAAATCTTTGTTTTTGCGAAAATCGGAAAAGCGATTCACCTTGAGTGTTGCTTGCCCAACACCGTTAAAGAGACTTTCTATCACCATAGGTTGCAGGTCTTTGAACCACTTTACTTCTTCACCGTTAATCGCGACAATGCGATCACCGGTTTGGAGTCCTGCTCTGGCAAAGGCTCCATCGGGATAGACTCCGACTATGGGCATGTGCAAATTCGAGTGCAGGCCTTTTATCTTCCCAATTTTGTCGGCGGTTGAAAAGAGGTTGTCATTGTTACGCAACGGAGGAGTGACCTCTAAAGACAGCATTTCATTCAGGCGCTCGATGCGAAACTTTAAATTCTGTTCACCGGAGGCCTCAATGATGCTTGCCACTTCGTCCCAAGACTCAATGGGTTCGCCGTTTATTGTCTTCACTTCGTCGTAGGGGCGAAAGCCCACGGCAAAAGCCTCTGAGTTCAAGGCGATCTCTCCCACTTGAGGAGCCAGAGCTTTGTCGCCGACATAGGCAATACAACCAAAAAGTAGAAATGCAAAAAAGAGATTCATTAACGGCCCAGCTAAAGCAATAACGATCCGCTGGCCGACAGGTTTATGAAGGTAGGATTGCCGCTTGAGTTCAGCAGGAATGTCTTTTCCGGGTTCGTCGCCGTACATCTTAACATAGCCCCCAAGAGGTAAGGCAGAGATGCAGTAGACGGTTCCTGAATGGACAAATTTTAAGATTTTAGGCCCAAACCCCAGGCTGAAAGTTTCTACCCGGACCTTGTAATATTTGGCGGCCAAGAAATGTCCGAGCTCATGAACAAAGATCAGAAGGCCGAGAAGAACGATCATTGGAACGATGTAAGCTAAGCCTTGATTCAGAATGGTGGCGAATGACTCTAACATTTTAAAATCTTACCACAGAAGGTCGAGGGTGCTTGGCGGTTCACACGGCGCACCATGTGATAATATAGGGAATGGGGCCGTATTTTAAGTGAAGGATTGCATCCAGAGGTAAACGACGGGGCTTGCAAATAAAAGCCCATCGATTCGGTCAAGAACGCCTCCATGACCGGGCAGAATTTTTCCAGAATCTTTGACTCCCGAGAAGCGCTTGAGGGTCGACTCAAAGAGATCACCCACTTGGCTAAATAGAGAGGCCGCAAGGCAGGTCACAATCACCACCCAAACGGGGCTGTGATGACTTAGGGTGCTCAAATACCAAAAGCCGACCGAGCTGCCGCCAATCAAACCAATAATACTGCCTTCCACCGTTTTTTTTGGCGAAATTTGAGGCGCAAGGGGTGTTCTGCCGCAAACTCGTCCACCGAGGTAGGCACATGTGTCAGTGATAAAACTTAGCAAAAGGAGGGATACGAAAAAGGCACCACCAAATTCAATCAATCCCAATGTCACGACTCCCGTGAATCCACCACAATATAAAGCTCCTGTGGTCCAGGAGGTGAGTTTTGATATTCGGGTTTCAATACTGTAGTTGATGCATAAGATAAAATAAGCCACGAGGGTAATAAACAAGCTCATAAATGTAATGAAAGATTGTGAGAAAAAGCAGAATACCAAATAAAAGGCAAAGGTAATACACACGAACAACAGACGAATGACTGAGCTCTTTTTTTCAACCATCATCGAGAATTCGAAGCAGCCAATGAGAGTCGCCAACGCACAAACAGCCACTAAACCGTCAACGGCATAAAAATGCCACGTTAAAAAAAGAGCAGTCACTCCGATAGCGGCAGAAAGAGCTCTGATGAACAACGGGACTCCTAGTTAGAGAGTTGATTTGGGGTTTCGTTAGATGGAGCCGTCGCAACCCTTCCATAACGTCGTTCTCGGCGACCATAAGACTGCAGGGCTTTGTCGAAATCTCTGAGAGTGAAGTCTGGCCAAAGCACATCAGTGAAGAAAAGTTCAGTGTAGACGCTTTGCCACGGCAAAAAATTGGACAGTCGCCACTCTCCGCTGGTGCGGATGAGAAGATCGGGGTCAGAAAGTGGAGCGGTCTGCATGAATCCACTGATCAGCTCTTCAGAGATGTCTTCTGGGTCGAGCTTATTGCTTTTGACCAGAGCGGCAATGTCTTTCACGGCGTGGGTGATTTCCTGTCGTCCACCGTAACTAAGAGCAAAAGTAAGAATGAGACCCGTGTTTTTTGCGGTGGCTTGCATGGTTTTTTCAACCTCAAGGCGCACTTTCTCGGGGATTTTACTAAGCTGTCCAACGCAGCGGAAGCGAATATTATTGTTCACCAACCGGTTGCGTTCTTTGACAATGTAGCGCGACAAAATTCGCATTAAAAAGCGAACTTCGTCCTCAGGCCGTCGCCAGTTTTCCTCACTGAAGGCGTACAGAGTCAACGCGCCGATTTTTCTTTTCACGGAGTGTTCAATGATCCTTTTTGCAACCCGGGCCCCTTTGATGTGACCAAACACACGGTCGCGAAGTCGAGCTTTCGCCCAACGACCATTACCGTCCATGATCACTGCGATATGTTGGGGGAGATTGTTTTCGGCCATCATAACGTCATTATATCTTTTTCTTTTTCAGCCGCAACTTTATCAACATCAGCAATATATTTATCGGTGATTTTTTGAATGAGATCCTGTTGGATTTTACTGTCGTCTTCACTGATCTCTTTATTTTTCAGGGCGGTTTTTAAAAGGTCGTTGGCGTCTCGGCGAGCCATTCGAACGGCAATGCGGGCGTCTTCAACCATTTTTTTCGTTTTTTTAACTAAGTCTTTACGGCGCTCTTCGGTCAGTTCCGGGAGCTTGAGTCGGATCACTTTTCCATCATTGATCGGTGCCATCCCGATATCACTTTTAACAATAGATGTTTCGATGGATTTTAAAACAGAGGTTTCCCAGGGGGTGATTAAAAAGCTTCGAGCGTCGGGACAGGAAACAGAGGCCACCTGGTTCAAAGGCGTCATGTTGTTGTAGTATTCGACCTTAATCCCATCGAGCATTGAAACCTGAGCGCGACCGGTTCGAACCTTTTTAAACTCTTCGCTTAAAGCCTTGGTTGCCAGCTTCATATTGTTTTCAGTTTCTTTTTGAAGTGCAGAAAAGTCCATTGTTCTCTCTTTCTTTATGAGTAAATGATTGATCCCACGGTGTCACCCTTGAGTACTTTCATGATGTTTCCGTCTTCCATAAGCTTGAAAATGACTATGGGCATTTTGTTATCCATGCACAAGCTGATCGCCGTCGAGTCAATAACCTGCAGACCCTGACTGAGTGCCTCGTGGTGGGTGATCTTAGCAACCTTCGTAGCATCGTCAAATTTCTTTGGATCTTTGGTGTAGATACCATCGACATTGGTCGCTTTTAAGATCACTTCAGCGTTGATCTCCATACCTCGCAGTGCTGCTGCGGTATCGGTCGTAAAATAAGGGTTGCCTGTTCCCGCAGAAAAAATAACCACTCGACCTTTCTCAAGATGACGGACAGCCTTGCGGCGGATGTAGGGTTCAGCAATTTGCGCCATTTCAATAGCTGACTGCACACGAGTCTGCACGCCGACACTTTCGAGGGCATCCTGCAGAGCGAGGGCGTTTATGCAGGTTGCAAGCATTCCCATATAATCACTACTGGCGCGGTCCATGCCTTTTGCAGCCGCAGCAAGGCCGCGAAAAATATTGCCACCGCCAATCACCACACCCAATTGTATGTTTTGGTCATGTACCGTTTTTATTTCTTCAGCCACTTGATTAATGACCGAAGTGTTGATTCCGTACCCGCCGTCACCAGCAAGGGCTTCCCCGCTGATCTTAAGGAGGGCTCGTTTATACTTCGGTAGACTCAACCTTAGCTCCCTTTATTGAATTGCAGCGGCAACTTCTTCAGCAAAGTTATCCACTTTTTTCTCGATGCCATCACCAAGCTCGTAGCGCACAAAACGGCGAATGACTAAATTTTCACCGATATGAGCGATGGTGTTTTTAACATGCTCAGAGACAGTGATGTCAGGGTTTTTGACATACTTTTGCTCCATCAAGCAGTTTTCAGCGAGCCATTTGTTGATCTGACCGTTGACAATTTTGTCGATCATTTCTTCTTTTTTGCCTTCTTCACGATTCTTCGCGGCCAAAACTTCTTTTTCTTTTGCTATTTCAGCGGGCGATACTTCGTCTTTTGAAACAGCAAGAGGCGCCGTCGCCGCAATGTGCATAGCGATGTCGGTTGCAAACTTTTGGAACTCTTCGTTTCGAGCCACAAAGTCGGTTTCGGAGTTCACTTCAAGAAGAACGCCAATGCGACCTCCCGCATGGATGTAAGAGGTCACAGCCCCTTCCGCGGCAACCCGTCCGGATTTTTTGGCGGCTTTCGTGAGGCCCTTGGTTCTCAACCAGTCGGCGGCTTTATCAAAGTCGCCTTCGTTTTCTTGTAGGGCTTTTTTACAGTCGAGCATGCCAGCGCTGGTACGCTCTCTGAGTTCTTTTACCATTTGTGCAGTAATTCCCATGTTCAGTCTCCTTGATATTACTTTTTGTCAGCGTCTGGATCAGTGTCAGCAACAACAACTTTTTCGGGGCCGTCGGCGTCACTTGCTGTAGCTTCAACTTCTTGCATGATTTCAACTTCTTCTGCGGTTCCAGCGGCAACAAGCTTACGACCCTTCGTGGCCTTAACAACGGCTGGCCCAGTCGCTTCTACTGGAGCGGCTGGCTTTTTCTCTTGTTGCTGCTTTTCGGCTTCAACGTCGGACTGCTTGTCGGTCTGGGTGCGGATCTTCTGCTCCCATTTTTTAGCGCCGGCATTATAGGCGTCAGCAATCAGGTTGCAGAAAAGTTTAATGGAGCGAATCGCATCGTCGTTGCCAGGGATAGGGTATTCGATTTGTTCTGGGTCAGAGTTCGTATCACAAATTCCAAAAACACCCATATCAAGGTTGTTAGCTTCTTTAACAGCAATGTGCTCTTTGGTGACATCAACCACAAAGATCATGCTGGGTGGTTCTTTCATTTCACGAATGCCCTCGAGGTATTCGTTTAATTTTCCGTATTCTTTTTCAATGGTTGAACGTTCTTTTTTAGAGAAGTAATCAAGCTCACCCTTTGAACGCATTTGATCAATTTTTTTCAAGCGATCAATACTTTGTTTGATGGTAACAAAGTTAGTGAGGGTTCCGCCCAACCATCTTTTGGTTACATAAAACCCACCACATTTTTTGGCGGCTTCTTGTACGGCTTCAACGGCTTGCTTTTTTGTGCCGACGAAGATGATTTTTTCGCCTTGAGCCGCGCGTTCTTCGATAGAAGTCAGAGCGTTGCGAGTCATCTCCAATGTTTTTTGCAGATCAATAATATGGATGCCTCCACGATCTCCAAAAACATAGGGTTTCATTTTAGGGTTCCATCGTTGTGTTTGATGGCCGAAGTGAACGCCCGAGTCGAGCATATCTTTAAGTGTAACCATTATAATCCTCCTGTCTGGTTAAACCTCCCTCTCAGCACAAATTCCATTGGAACACCAGTAGAGTTCTGAGAGGTGCGAATTCAGTTAAAACTGTTTATTCAGTTAGACCGAGGATTTAGCATGGAGAGGCGGGGAAATCCAACTAAATTGTGGCGATTGTTGGGGTTTCAGGGGCCTCTTTTGGCTCTCCCTGAAGGTCGGAGGCGGCCGAGAGGCCACAGATGATCTCGTGAGCCCATCCGACTTGGTTGGTGAAAAGGCTGGAGTACACACCCAAATTATTAAATTTATTGAGCTTTCCGGACTGAATGCCTGTCTTCTCAAGCTCGGCAAAGACGCGATCGTGGATCACAATATGGTCGTGCCCCGCAAGATTTTGGTTGGGAGAAAAGGCCCGTTTCATCTGTTTTTTGATCTCTTTGAGGGCGGCCCCCGTGGTCTCGCTGTCGGGTGTGAGTTCGGCAGGGATAAAGGTCTCCCAACGAGAAATCAGGTGTCCCTTAATTCGAGAAAAAACACCAAGACAGGGCTGATTCTTTGATCCCATGAGGAGGTAAAGCTGATCAAGCTCATAATTTTCAGGCTCTTCGGTGTGATGAACCACCAAATTGACCGAGGAATACCAGGTGGCTTTACCGAACTGACTGGCCTGCTTTTTCATGGCAGAGCCCGCTTTTTCAAAGATAAACGGCAGTTGGTCGAAAAAATAAAACTGACCACCGCTCAGGGAGGTTTTGCCATTCAAAGTGATTTGGGTGACGTTGCCCTCTTCGTAGGCGACGTCTGTTATCTGTTGGTCGAGAAAAATAGAAGTTTCAACGGTATCAAGAGCCTGTTGCCAATAGTCTTCCACTTGCAACTGAGGGTGGGCCTGCTCTACTTGGCAATAGGGTGTGACCGCGTCCATGGCCGTGATATTGTTATCTCCAAATCCCAAAAAGCTTTTAAAAGCACCTTTGTCGAAAGTCAGAGGCGTTCCCTCGGTGTGCTCTATGGCGCCAAAAGGTGAGAGCTCTAAAGTTGAGTCGTCAATGGGTCCATTAAAGGGAACCCGGGTCGACACGAGGGCGTCGATCGATGAAATAAACTTGGCTCCGCTACTGTTGATGTGTTTGGAGTCGAGCACACAAAAGTTTTGCTGCTTCTTAGAGAGCTCGTAAGCAAAACTGAGGCTGGCAAGGTTGTAACCGATAATCACGTGGTCGTAGCGTTTTGAAAGTTTTGGAGTCTGCTGCATACCTATAACGTTTAAGAAATGGGGCGGACTGGCAAGCGAAAAATGGTTTGAAGAAGAATCCCGACTCCTCGCAACACGGGGCGGAGCACTGTTTTGAGATGAGGGTGTTTTTTTAGCCACTCTGCCCAAGTTGGGGATGTGCGGTAGTACCAGGCAATAAACTGTCGTCCCATTGGGGACTGGCGCAGGACCACATCGCGAAACTGGCAAAGGGTGATCACAGTGGGGTGAATTCTGGATCCAAAAGACTCGTTGGCAATAAAGCAACGGCTGGCGTGGACATCGCAAAGGCGCAGGAGGTGCATAAAGGCCTGAGGGTTTTTTGACTTTCTCACTTCTTTCTCGGCTCTGCGGATGATCGAATTGTAGACCGGGCTGAACCGAAGAAATTTGGAGAGCAGTTCTGCTGTCTCAGTTTGTTTGCCACCAAACTTGGCGTTGGCGTCGTAAATCAACATAAGGTCCCACAAAACCGAAGAGATAATAGTGATTTCTTTGGGTTGGTCATTGAAGTCTTTGGGGTCAAGCTCGTTGCGCCCCTTTTTCTTGGTAACAACGGCGAGAATTTTTAAATACTTTTCATAAGAAACGGCGGATTGAGAGTAGTCGCCCCGTTGTAGAAATAAACGACCCTGCTTCACGAGGCCGACTCGGGTCTTCCAGAGCTTGCCCGCGTGATTGGCTTTGAGTTCTTCTTTGGCCTGCAGCTGGGCACCAAGGCTTGCTGAGCCGCGCAGCTCTTTCATACAGGCGGCACACACATCTAAAGGGATATCCGCGCGACCCATTTTGGTCAGGGTCAATTTCAAGCCAGAATCAATACGGGATAGGTTTGGGTCGGCCTTACCGCAGTTTTGACAGGTTGTGAGTTCATTGAACTCTTTCGATGCTTCTTCGCTCATGGTCTTCTTATTGTAGGGCGCTTTTTCACTGTTGTTAAGCCAGAATTAAGTTTGGACCGGTTTTCTATTTCCTAGCCCTTGGTCGTTTAGATCAATGAATAGGGGTCGACATCAATCAAGCATTTTGTTCTTTTGCAGTGGGCTTTGATGAAGTCTTCTGCTCGGCTGGCGATGAGATTGATAACCTTGTGGTTTTCAGCTTTGATAAGGATATGGTAGCGATAGCGGTTTTTAATTTTTGACAAAGGTGCCGGTGTCGGTCCCATTATCTTTGAGGCTTTCAAAGCTTCAAATTCTTGGGTGAGGCCCTGTAAAAAGCGAACCAAGGCTTGGCCCTCTTCGATAACCTCGTGCTCCCGGATACCGCTGATCCGAATGGCCGTCACTTTTCCAAAGGGTGGGTATTGGAACAGTTGTCGGTGTTCCATCTCTTGACCAACAAACTGCTCGTAACTGTGGTTTTGTGCTGCAAGTAAACTAGCGTGATTGGTTTTATAGGTTTGGATGATCACCTCTCCCTGGGTCTGGTGTCGTCCCGCTCGGCCACTGACTTGGGTGCAAAGTTGAAAACTTCTTTCATTGGCGCGAAAGTCCGGAACATTAAAAGCCACATCGGCGTGGACAATGCCAACCAGACTTAAATTTTTAAAATCCAAACCTTTGGCAATCATCTGAGTGCCTACTAAAAAGTGCACTTCGTTGGACTCCATTTTTTGAACCATGTCCTCGATGGCTTCGCGACTTGAGATTTCATCGCGATCGGCTCGCATGACTTTGGCTTCCGGGAATAGTTTGCGGATGTCATTCTCAACGGCCTCTGTTCCAAGGCCATAGGCTTTCGGTTCACCCTCTTTGCATTCGGGACACTCTTCGCTCATTCGGTCGTGATAGTTGCAGTAGTGGCAAACTAAATGATGTTTACCATGAAGAGTAAGAGAAATATCGCAGTTGGGGCATTGATAAGAAAAACCACAATCATAACATTGCACATTGGGAGCAATGCCTCTGCGGTTCAAAAATAGGGCGGCTTGGTGACCCGCTTCGTAGTTACTTTTTAACTTGTTGTACAAAGTTTGCGAGAGCCAATAAGGCAACTCCCCGTGGGGGTCGCGGTCTTGCCGAGGATTGATGATCTCTACAATGGGCATCGGTCGAGATTGAACCCGCTCTTTCATCGTGAGTAGTTTGTATTTTCCCTCTTGAGCGTTGTGCCACGACTCCAGGCTGGGCGTGGCCGAGCCCAATATGATCGGACAGTTTTCCATGTTGGCTTTCACGACGGCGGCATCGCGAGCGTTGTACTTTAACTTCTCTTCTTGTTTGAAACTGGTTTCGTGTTCTTCATCAACAACGATCACTCCGAGGTTCGGCATAGGACAAAACATGGCCGAGCGTGCGCCAATAAGAAGTCTCTTTTTACCATCCATCACCTGCCACCACTGATCGGTTTTTTCTCTTTCGGTGAGGTGTGAGTGAATCACCGCAATCTCGCCAGAGAACCTCTCCGCAAAGCGCCGGACCAATTGGGGTGTCAGTGAAATTTCGGGAACTAAAACCAAAGCTGTTTGTCCTTTCTCCAGGACTTCAGAAATGATCTCGATATACACCTCTGTCTTACCGGATCCGGTCACTCCGTGTAAAAGATAGGTGCCTTTTTGACCGAGCTCAATCTGGGCAATAACGGCTTTTTGCTCGTCGGTGAGAGGGTGAGGGGCAACGGGTTGCACGTCCGGTACGACGGGTTCTTTGCGGGATTTTCGCTGACTGTGTTTTTTGAGGGGAGGGTAAACAAGTTGCTGTATCTGACCAAGGGGGTAAACGTAGTAGTTAGAAAGCCAACGCAACCACTTAAGTTGAGTAGGAGCGAGCGCGGGTCTTTCAGGGGCCACGGCGATGATGTCTTTGGGTTCAAATTTTTTACACTCTTCGGTGTTGGCTTCGACGACAAGTCCTGTGACCTCTCGGTTTTTCGGCCCAAACGGCACTTTGACCGACTGCCCAGGTCCAACCTGCAAAGAATCGTCGGCTCTGTAGGTGAAGGTGCATCGCAGGGGCGCATTGATCGCCACCTGCCAATGGGAGGCCTTGTCGGGCCCCGCTTCAATCATTATCGAAACCTCGAATAAAACTCTTTAATTAAGGGGTCACTAGGGATGGCACCCGCTTCGTTAGTGTCAAGTTTCCAGTCCTTTGATTTTGTTTTTGTGGTTTCGGCTGCGAGCAATTTAATACGAGCATTTTTATCTCCCCACGTGATTCGCTGGTCGCTGGGCAGTTTAAGCCCCCCCGGGAAGGTTTGGAAGTTGGAGTTAACGAACTCTGCTTGAGAACGCAATCGGCCCTTGCGAATTAAAAACGAATCCTGCTCAATCCACAATTGAGTTTGATTGTTGCCGCCGGCGCTGTTGCTGCTGGCTCCAATACTATAATTGACTGAGCCCTCCATGGGCGCCAATGAAATAAAAGGTTCGGGAGTCATTTTGGTTTCGCCATCGACATAGGCGGGCGGCACGGCATCAGTGATCCACTGTGGGAGAAAGCGATAGTTGATCAATCTCTTCGTTAGGCTGCGGGATGATCGGTCGTGAAACAGAGGCTCGAAGAAGTCCGGACTTTTCGAAAAAGCCTTCAAAGCTTTTTGCTGTGTTAGCGTCTTACGCTGCTTGGCGGAATACAGGATGGCAAACTTCCAAGGGTTTTCACTGTCTAAGCTGGTGACCTCTAACTTCATACGGTCGCCATGGGCAATAGTCCAAACTTCACGAGCTTTAAACTGCTTCTCTTTGGATTCAAGGATGACCTCTCGTACCACCTGGTATTCTCGGCGGCCGTTGTTGCGGGTCATCTTTCTAACGATTGTGTGAGCTCGCGGTATGTAGGCCTCGGCTTGCGGTGGAACGATAAATGTAAAAAGAAGGATATATAAAATGTTTTTCATGGGTGTCGTCCTTGATCAAAGCTTAAGGTTTTTCAAATAAAGTTTCAGGTCTTGTCCAACTTGTGGATGCTGCAGGCCCAATTCAATGTTCGCTTGTAAGTAGCCGAGTTTGTCGCCAGCATCATAGCGTTTGGCTACAAAGCGTGTTGCGAATAGCCCTTGGTTTTGGGCCTGATGGGTCATGGCATCGGTTAATTGAATTTCGCCGTTCTTCCCGGGCGGCAGGGCCTCGATGTGATCAAACAGGGAAGAACTAAAAACGTAGCGCCCCGGTAGTGCCAAACGACTGGGGGCCTCTTCGGCCGCTGGTTTTTCTACAACCGAGTGAACTTTCATTAGGTCTGCTTCGGTGTCATCAACGGCGACAATTCCGTATTTGTGGACATCACTATTGGGGACCTCCATAACGGCCACAGTTGACGCGCCACTTTTTTCGAAAGCTTGGTGGAGCTGCGCGGTCACGTTGGGGCCGTCGGTTGCGATCATAATTTCATCACCCAAGAGGACGGCAAAGGGTTGGTCGCCGACCACGGGTTTTGCGGTGTATACAGCGTGGCCGAGACCCTTGGCCTCTTTTTGCCGGATACTGATCACCTGCACCATTTCTTGAATGTCTTTAACCACCTTCAGTAATTCTGTTTTGCCCGTTTTATAAAGCGTGTCTTCAAGCTCATAGGATCGGTCGAAAAAATCTTCGATGGCATTTTTGTTTCGACCAGCAACGATGACGATGTCTTCGATTCCGGCGGCAATGGCTTCTTCGACGACGTATAACAAGATCGGTTTATCGACGATGGGTAACAACTCTTTGGGTACTGTTTTTGTCGCAGGTAGAAATCGAGTACCCAGTCCGGCGGCAGGAATGACAGCTTTTTTGAGTGGCATGGGCCCCCTTTTCTCAAAATGAGACGTTAACGCCTAGAACCTTATCATATTGAGATAAGTTGCGGCAAAAATAAAGGCAACAAAGCCGTTTTCTGCTACAATAGAGGCAACGCTGGGGGGCTTGTGCGTTTTAATTGGACTCCTATTATCATTGGAATTTTATTGTCGGGACTTGTCAGTTTTTTTCAAAACTGCACCTCGGCCGTGCCCTTTGGTCATACGGACTATTTTCAATCTTTGGTCAATTCGCCGAGCTTTCCCTACGAGGTCGGGGTGGACCAATTGGCCTATATGTCCTGTTCAGAGCAAGAGGACATATACAACGACGGGACATTTTTTTCGTTTCGCCTGGGCGCCTTTGACTCCAAGGGATTGCGCATCGCAGAGGACTATCGGGAGCACCTAGAATCGGTGAGTGGTGATGACATCCCGCTTGCTCTTTCCATGAGTCAAACCAGTGCCCGAACGCGCCTTCAGTTAGCGATTCGAACTCTGGATAACTTGCAATTGATGTATGTGGACTCCGACAACGGAGATTCTGGCCTGGACGGGTCTGACTTCAATAACTTTTTCCCAACTCTGGGTGATGAAACTCTAAATACGATCTTGTGGTCCATGTTTCCGGGGCACTATTTAAGAACTTATGCTGCCGCCCGGAATGCCGGTGATTCCCGCTTTGAGGGCGAGTTGAAATTTATGAAGTCGCAATTCATGGAGCAAGAGTTGCGAACCTTTTTGAGCAACCGTGGAATCTTGGCCGTGACCTTTGCGGAGAGTGGAGAGATCAAGCCGCTTGGCCCAGGTAACTTCACTGAGCTGCAAAACTTAGCCGATAGCGGGCAGGGTGGAAACCTTATTGCACCACCCTCTGCGACGGGTGGGGGCGGCGTCGGCACCAGTGGCGTGAACAATGGGGCGCCTTCGGCAATTAATGCGGCCAGCTCCTCGTACACTCGGTATTCCAACGATCTTACGAGCAATGTTTATGGAGCGGCTGTCCAACCGCGCTTCAAGCAGCCTCTTTTTAGGGGGAGCGCTTCTCCGGGATCTGATATGCCACCTCGGGTTTTGAGCAGCGTGAGCGATATTGTTATTGATGAGCGCTTGCAGGGGAAGAGTCAGAAGCCCTGGATCTGTCCTGCTTCGATGCAGTTTATGATTGTACTACCAGAGGATGCTATCGCAGAGGATGGAAACGGCAACGTTATCGAGCGCTGTAGTATGAATCCGGATCCGATCAATCCGTCAGAGGAGCTGAAAATCATTCGGCAAAGTCTTTATGCTGAGGATTTCTATGTGGATATGGTGCGCCGCTGTGTTGTGCCCAAACCCAGTCACACTGTGGATGGCAGTTGCTATGGGAAAAACAGCAACACCCAGATGACCCATATCATCAACTACGATTCTTTCAACTCCAATGGATGCGGCTTCGGTAACGAAAACGGACTTTGTCCCCATTACGCCAGCATCTGTATCCGTCAATAATGGGGATCGAGAATCCTTTTCGCTCTTGAGCGATATTAGCAACCTGGTTGGTCTAGACAGTCGCTCTTTTTAGAGACAGAATACGGGGCATGGCTCTATTCTCTTTTATTCTTAGTTTTCTTTTGATCAACACCTCCTCCGCGACCGAAATGGTTGGCGCTTTGTCCGCAGGGCAAGGGGGGACGGGACGTGCGGCCGTTGAGGCTACTGAATCGGTTTATCTTAATCCCGCAGGCTTAGCCCTTATCACCGGGTTTTACTCAAACTTTGCTTATCAAACGGGTTTCACGGGCCTTGATTCCAATCGCAACACCTACAGCGTCACAATGACCGATGGGTCCAAGGGATTAATGTTTCCTGGGTCCCTAGGATTTCGGCGCCACAGTGTGCAAAGTGCGAACGGGGCTTCCTATAAAGAAAACGAATTCAAAGCAGGTTTTGGCTATCGGGTCACACCGCGTCTGAGCGTCGGATTGGGGGGCACTCATTTGCGCGCCGATAGCTATATCGGCGAGGATTTCAATCAATCCAATGTGGATGCCGGTGTTTTGATCGGACTGCAACCCAACTGGGGCCTGTCCTTTTCAGGGGAGAACCTGATTAAGCAGAGTGATAACATACCTTTGGCGCTGAGAAGAAACGCACGAGTGGCTATGGGTACTCAATATGTCTATCAAAAGTCGGTGACTCTCCGGTACGAAACCCTAATGCCCTTACACCTTAAAAACACTCAGCTTTTGGGTCATAGAGCCGGCCTTTCCATTGCCATGAAGTCACGCTTTTATCTCAACGGTGGCTATTCGGTTGACGATGCCCTCGGGCAAAATTGGGGCTCCGTGGGGGTGGCTTGGATGGGGCCTCGAATGAAAATCGCTTATAGCATGCAGCGAGAAGAGCGTCTGGGCTTGGGAGACCGCCATCTCGTTGACTTGTGGGTTGATCTTTGATAACTCGGTGTGACTAATCGAAGGAGAATTCAATGGCATCTGCAGCGAAACAAACCGGTGTTATTCGTAAAAGAAAAAAGTCTAAGGCTGGCAACAAGCGAAAAGCAAAAGTCCGTAACCAAGGGACCACTCAGCCTGCCGCACAACTTTTCGGTGACGAAGAATAGTATTTACTGATTGATTAAATGACGGTCGCGAACACTCATTGTTTTGGCTTGACCGTCTAGGGCGTATTCAAAGGGCATTTCCACCCATCCCTCTTGCCCCTCTTCAAAAAGATAACTGGCGAAAGCGTTTATGGCATTGCGATTCATGCGATCGCTTCCCGTCGTGTCGGTGACACGAACCTGACTGACTTGTCCGGCATCATCCACATATCCTAAAACCATAACCCGACCTGTTTTACGACGAATACGATCGGCCATCGGATATCCGGGCGGCTTGTTGCCCATTTTTTGGCGCATGTTGCGTGCGTCTTTCGGATTTACGGGAGAGTTAGAATCCACCGTGGTAAGGTCGGGTTGTTTGGTTTCAATTGGAGACGGCACGGCCACAGGAATTTGTACCGGACTTTTTTGTTTTTGTGTGAGACGGGCGGGTGCCTTTCGGGTTGTTCGACTTTGTTTGGCTTTCACAGGTGTGCGTTTTTGTTTGCGCATTTTGGGCGGGGCGACCGGCAGCTTTGGTTTTTCAATTTCGATAAAGTCCACGGAGTAAACCGGTGTGGGCTCTTTTGGTTTCATGGTGCGGAAGTACTTGGAAGCTTGCTCCGCACCCAAAGCCACTCCGAGGTGTATGAAAATTGAGATTAAAAGAGGCGAGGTCAGCTGCATTCCCTGACATTAGACGCGCCACACCATCAAGGCAAGCGGGGTGGCAACCTTGGTAAGAAAAACAGGAGGGGTTTGTTTTTCTTACACAGGACCAACTAGAACTCTTGGTGGATCTGCAGCCAGTATTTTCTCTGAGGTTCTGGGTAGTTAAGAGTCAGCTCTTTGTTTTCGTTAAAGGCATTAATTAAGCCAATGCCCATTCTTAGTTTTTTATTAACGAAAATATGGGCCAAGAAATTCCATTGCTGCCAGTCTTCCAGGGGAGCCACTTGGTTCTGGTTAAGGTCGATAACATTGTACCAATGGGTGTTTTGAATTTGAAAATTCCAGACCTTTCTTTTCAATGTGGCACTCCAAGTGATTTGGTGACGTGGAGAAAGTCGAAAGGCCCTTTGTTCACGCCGGCTTTGGGTGTCCAAAAAGTTGTAAGAAAGTCGAAGGTCGTAGTGGGGCTGTTCCCATCGAGACTCCCAATCCAGCCCCCGTGAGTAACCGGCGCCCTGGTTGACCCGTGAGAAAACATTGGGTGATCGCTCAAAAGACTCGATAAAATTGCCGTACTCCATGTGGAAGAGTCGCAGGTCCCATTGCCAAGGCGAGTGTGATGCTTTGGTTTTCAGTCCCAGCTCATACTGTTGTGACGTCTCGGGCGTTAAGTTGGGATTGCCAACAAAAAACGGACTGTTTGAAAATAGGTCGGTGAGGGTGGGGTTGCGGAAGCCTTCCGAGTAGCTCACCCAGCTATCATACTGAGAAAAAAAATAGTGTGTTGCAACAGTGGGTAAAAAAACCTGCTGTGCCACGAGGAAGCGTCCGCCCAATTGGTGCTTTAGATTGGTACCTGAGGATAAGCTTAAGAATGACCCCAGCTCGTAGTTGTTTTGTTCAAGCCCAGCACCGGCAAAGCTGTTGTCTAGTTTGTGAAAAAAAGCATCGGCGAAAAATTGAAACTTGTTGCGTTGACCCCAATCGACGATCCATTCGTTTTGCAAAAGAGTTGATGTCTGATCGTTGTAAGATTTTCGCCCTTGTTCTAAAAAATCGGCATCGGCATCCATGTGACTGACTCGGGACTTCAAACTGTGTTGCTCGGAGAGAAACCAGTGAGAAGACACAGAGACCAGTCTTCCCGCATTTTTTTGATCGGTCGCCAAAGGAAACAACAGTGAACCGGGGCTGGTCAATTCTTCTTGGCCGATGATTCCGTTCCATTCAAAAACGGCGTTTTCTAGTTGATGGGATCCATTTAAAACGATGCGCCTGAGCTTTTGAGAATTGGGGTCGCGAACACCACTGGCCGTTGCGGTTTGGTAGGGAAAGGCGCCGTCATCGAACTCTTGAAACATGGAGACCTGAAGGTGAGTCTTATCGTTGGAATAAAGGGGGGCGCTGACCTGCAAAGATTGGTGGGCGAGGCCCCCTTCTCGCCAAGGCAAAAAACTTTCATTGGTGTCGGAGATTGAAATATTGATTTCAGGGCGGGCGTATTTTTTAGAAACAAAATCAACGGCACCAGCCAGGGCTTGCGATCCGTAAAAGAGCGAGGCCGGGCCCTTTACAATTCTCACTTCCGCCACGGTCTCTTTGGGTAAAAAGATGCGGGGTGGCCCCAGCCCCGAGGCAAAATTTAGCGGAATGTGATCGTAGAGCACGAGAGCCCGTCCACTTTGCGCCGACCCTCGAATAGAGAAGGTCGGCGAGCCTTGGGTTCGAGTTTGTAGGCCATTCAAGCTATTCAGGGCATCGTCTGTTTGAGGTAACAAAAGCACGGGGCTCGGAGTGGAGGTAACAACCGGCCACAGAACAGAGCGGGTCGATTCGGCCACCAGCGCATTTTGACTGGTGATCTCTATGGGAGCGAGAGGTTCCGGTTGGGCCTCAATCAAAGAGATGGAAAATGCGAGAATCAGAAAAAAAATGATGATCTCCTTTATGGCGAGAATGATCGTCGGCTTCTAAAGGGGGATCGGACTTCCGGCTTGTGGCCAGTCACCGTTGCGCAACAGTTTCAGACTTACACTGAATTCACCCCGCTGGAGTTCTTGGTGTAGAACGCTTTGTGGGGAGAAGCCAAGGGTTTTCTGAATGGGCCTCTTTGGCATGAATCATGCTGAATATAGGCGGGTGCGCTCCATTGGTATCTTTGTCTTTTTTTTCTGTTTTTTAGTCGCTCACAACCAAGCTAGAGCTAGCTCGTGGACGGATTACTATGGTTCTAGGGGCTTGGTGAAACAGATTGTAAAATCTTTCCCCCCTGATCAGTATATTTACATCGGGGTGGGAGGGAGCCCCACACCCATCCTCGCTCTTATTGAGGCGGCTTTAGGGCCCCAGGCTGTGGTTCACTTGCCGTTGCGAAACACGAAGGCCGCACGCGTCGTAAGTGAGCGGAGTCGAGTGGGTCGCGAGAACTTTCTGGCAAACTTGTCGCAACATCTAAAACATTTTCTACCCCGCTCTGTTTTAGGAAACAAAAAAATATTGCTGATTGATTACAGCGCGACGGGGGGTGGCTTGCTAGACGCTTTAGAAATTGTCCGTTCGTTCATCGAGGAGAGAGATCCAAGGCGAGTGGTGGAGGCGGCGGCTATTCCTGTTGATGATATCTTTGTCGCTGAACGCTTAAAAACTCACGGGGTGGCGTCTCTGCGTACAAACTTTCTTATGCTGAACCGTTTTGCGAATCAAGAGTTTGACTTGTTTCGTAAATATCCCAGTTTCACACCCTCTTCGACGGAGTCAGAGTATGTGGCGCCACGAGTTCGCACTGTGGAGGATGTGATTTCTTTTTATCAGGTGCAGCGGTCCCGTCTGTTTGCCGGCTTTCATCCCGCTGCTGAAGCAGAAATCTTAGAGCGACTGATCCAGAATCCAACCACCTACGCCGCTTTGGTAGAGAGCTTCAGAGAAAAGATGAGGTGGGACCTGCCTTTTCGTTTGATGATGGCACGGTATAAAAAGGGGTCCACACTTCGTGGGGCTCACTTATGTCGGCAGATTTTTTCGCTTCAGTGATATCTAGTTTTGGGGAGTGTTAAGGTAGGCGTCTACTTTTTGCTCACCCACAGCTTGTGCGAAATCCTTGTGCTCTTGATGTCCAATGATCTGTTGGGCTTTTTCTAGAGAGAAGGGTTCGATGGGGTTTTTCAATTTTTTTATTTTTGTCTTAATGATGAGGTCGTGATTGGCGCGGAGCACGTCTTGATCCAGTTGACCGTCGCTGATGGCTTTGGCGATGTTTTTTACCGCTTTTAGAGGAGACTTCGGTTCGTTGCAATAAAGCAGCATCGTCGCGCCAGCTTGCAAAGCGAGAACCGGCAGGTCATCGATAGGAAAGTTCTTAGTTAAAGCCTTCATGTCGAGATCGTCGGTGATGATTATGCCACGGTAGCGTAAAGCACCCCTTAAAAACTGAGTAATAAACAAGGGCGAAAGTGTCACCGGAAATTGTGGGTCGATGTTGGGGTATTTAATATGTGCCGTCATGATCATATCGACACGAGCCTTGATGACCTTTTTAAAAGGCTCCAAGTCCCCTTGTTTTTCAAGGTCGATCAGGGTTCGCTCGTCCACCGGTAGATCAAAGTGACTGTCCACTTTGGTGTAGCCGTGACCAGGAAAGTGTTTGGCGCAGGTCAAAACATCGGACTTGATATAGCCGCGTACCATAGCCGACGAGTGTTTGGCGACAAGCTCCGGGTCAGTGCTCAATGCCCGGTCACCAATCACTTCGTTTTCTGGGTTCATCAATACGTCCACACAAGGGGCGTAGTCTAAGTTGAAGCCCATGGCTTTTAGCTCACGACCCATCAAACGTGTGAACTGAAACGTTATATTCGATGAATCAATATCGCCTAGGTTTTTGACCGGAGGCCATTTCGTGAAAGGCTCTTTCAAACGCTGGACGCGACCACCCTCCATATCAACAGAAATAAAAAGTGGTGTTTTTTCTGGCAGTTTATAGCGCAGCTGTTGAATGTCAGTAATGAGTTTATGAATTTGCTCAACGGACTTTAAATTTCTATCGAACAGAATAATCCCGCCAATATTGTTTTCCACAATAAACTGGGACTCCTCTTGCGTGAGTTCCTCACCCGATAATCCCATAATCATTTGTTGGCCAATAATTTCGCGCATGGACAACATTCTATTGATTGCTAGGGAGTTTGTCTAGCACACATGTGCGTTGGACTAGCTTTTCGGATCGAGCTGATCACGCAGTCCATCACCCAAGAGGTTGAAGCCGAGAACAACGACCAGTAAGGCCAAACCTGGGAAAAAGCTAATGTGAGGCGCTTCTAACAAGAAGTTTCTGCCCGCACTCAGCAGTGAGCCCCAAGTGGGTGTTGATGGCGGTACACCTAACCCCAGAAAGCTGAGGCTGGATTCGGTAATTATCGTAACAGCCATGCCAAAAGAAGCTTGAATCATGACGGGGCCAACCAGGTTTGGCCAAATGTACAGTACCAGTTTGCGAATGTGGCTTGCGCCGAGGGCGTCGGCAGATAAGACATAGTCTTTGTTTTTCAAATGAAGAATCTCGCCACGGATGAGACGAGCGTAGCTCGCCCAGCCGGTGAGACAAAGGATAAAGATCAGGTGACCCACAGAAGCCGACTGCATGACCGCCGCGATGGTAAGAATCAGTAAAAACCCAGGGAAAGCGTAGATCATATCAATAATGCGCATGATGATGAGGTCGACCCACCCTCCACAATAACCCGCTAAAGACCCCACCAGTAAACCAATACAGAGACTCACTGTGACCACCGACATGGCGATAAGAAGGCTGACACGAGCTCCGAATACGATCTGGGCAAAGATGTCTACACCATTTTGGTCCGTCCCCATCAGGTGGGCGAACGAAGGCAAGAGAAAGCGGTCTTGTAAGGTCATGGCAGTGGGATCATAAGAAGTCAGCAAGGGCGCAAAGATTGCCACAAGCAGAACAAAGCCGATAAAGCCACCGCCGGTCATTGTTAAAAACCGCCCTTTACCCTTTTTCATTCGAAGCTCACCTTTGGGTTAAATACTTTGTATGAGAGATCTGTCACAAAATTCACTAGCACATAAACCAGGGAAATGACCAAAACACAGCCCTGCACGGTGGGATAGTCCCTTTGTTGAATGGCTTCAAACAACAGGGTGCCAATGCCGGGCCAATCGAAGATCGTTTCGATAATAACGGTACCGGTGAGTAGTGCACCGAGAATCAGCCCGATGATAGTTAGTAGGGGGAAAATCGCATTAATCAGGGCGTGTACAAAGTAGATTTTAAAAAAACCAACGCCTTTGGCTTTGACCACCCGAATGTAGTCTTCACGAATCACATCAAGCATCGAGGTTCGAGTCATCCTGAGCAAAATGGCAATGATCCCAGAAGACAGAGTCAGTGCAGGAAGGATAACGTGACCAATGGTGCCCCGTTCGCTCACAGGAAACACATCGAGTTGTAAAGCGAACAGCCAAATCAGCAGTGGACCCAACCAAAACGCAGGCATGGATAGGCCTATCATACCGGCAATCAATAATCCGTGATCCACCTTGGAGTCCTTTTTTAGGGCAGCAATCACTCCGAGCGGAATTCCGATGATCAAAGAGAAAAACAGGGTGGCTAAGGTAAGCTCAAGGGTCGCGGGGATTCGCTCTTTGATTTCTAAAAGAACCGGTCTTTGGGTTTGTAGAGACCGACCGAGGTTCCATCGACTTAGATCGACAAGGTAGCTTTTGAACTGAACTCCGATGGGGCGATCCAAACCCAGCTCAGTTCTCAAACTTTCTTTGTCGCTCATGGATGCGTTGTCGCCAAGCATGATGTCGATGGGATCACCCGGGATCATATGAATCAGAAAAAAGCTGATGGTCACAACTCCAGCAATGACCGGTATCGTAGAGAGAAGGCGTTTAATCAAAAAGCTCATTGGACCTTGTCTTGATCGTTGGTTGTTCCGGGGGCAGGCGTTGTTGCCGGTTGTGGAGGTGTCGTGGTTTTGGGTGTCGCCCTGTTAGGCGATGGGCTGGCGCCCTTGCTTTGTCCAACCTTGTGGGTGGTGCCAGTGGGGATGTCTCCGAAGAGCAAGCGAATGCTTTTTTCGTTAAAAGTGATGCCTTGGGTGGCTTCTGCGGGTGTGGTGACCAACTCGGCGGCGATTTGCATGGCGGGCGAGATACTAATGATCGATTCTCCTTGGGAGTCGATAAAGTTTACAAACTGGGTGCGTTTAAAAGTGTAAAGCACTTTAAAAACATCGAGGCCCATTTTTTTGGTTTCCGAATCCACGTAGACCTCGCCGGGGTAGGCCTTGCCATCTTCTTCGGCCACGGCGCGAAAATTGTATTTCACCCCGGGTTGGATGCCTTTTTCTCCTTGTAACAGGAGGTAAATTAAAAAGGTGCTAAAGAAGGTGCCTTTTGTCATTTTCTTTTCATAGACTCTGAGTTTGCCGTTTTCGTTGACCTTCACCTGTAAGATGGATTCATCGCGTTTGTTTTTTCTGACGTTGGCATCAATGGTCTTTGCCGTTTTGCCTTGCAGACTGGTGTATTGGTAGCTGATCGGGCTGAGCTTGTCTGTGGAATAGGCCTTTAGACTTTCCGAAATGTTGCCACCGGCTTCGTTGGTTTTCAAAAAGTAGGTCGAGATGAATTGCTTTTTCTTGGTGTCCAACTCGTATCGCTGGATGTAGTACCCGACATGGTCATTCAAGGATTTGATTTTATAATAGGCCTCAAACAATACTTTTGTTTTTGCTTCTCCTGATTGGGGAGAGCAAACAAACATCAAGACAAAAGACCAGGCAACAATCTGTTTCATCTTTAAATTTTCCCTTTAGGCATATGAAATGTCAAAGGCTGCTGGTAATATTGATAACAATGTCGTTCGTTAAAAATGAGAAGGGTCAGATGGCCATTTTCATCGCCCTCTTTTTTCAAGTGATCTTTGTGTTTTTTGCTATGGCTATTAATATGGGCTTGGTGATTCACGACAAAATCAATCTGCAAAACGCAGTGGACATTGCCGCCTACTATGGGGCGGCCAAGCAGGCCGAGGTCTTGAACCAGATTGGTCATATCAATTATCAAATGCGCCAGAACTATAAATTGTTTGTGTGGCGCTATCGCGTTCTGGGAACATTAGGAAACAAAAACCACCCTCTAATGTATCTACAGTGGAATGTCGGCAACCGAGCCTTAAGGCCGGATGAGCCCAGTTGGGACCCCGACTCGCCCTCTCCCGCGGAAGTTCTACCGACGGTTTGTGTGGCCCATTCGGTGTTTCGTGAAACAGTAGAGCTGGATCCGGACGCGGCCAGTGTCTGTCGCGAGAACTATTCAGATCTGCCTGCTGTGGACCCGCCGTCACCGCCCGGGGGAGCTGTGCCCGGGTCTTCCAACTTACCAGCGGCTTTTGAATTCCTCCAGAATCAACTGAATAAATTTTGTTTGGAAGCCGGTGTTTTTAATTGGCTCTATTCCACTCGAATCTTGGCACACTTTCGAGTGGACGGGCTTGTCCGTAAAAATATGATTTGGCGTCTGGCACAAAACCTTTCGAGACCATCGCCCTTCGATCTACGCAACGAACCCATCGAAGAAGGCGTTCGGAAAACCTTTCGTTTGAATTTAACCGAAACAAATTTAGCCAGTATTGATGGTGGCTCGGGGCAGTTTCAGTATTTTAACTCTTTGGGAGAGGGCTCGTGTTCAAACCCCCAGGTTTGGTTGCCCGAGATTAAAATCAATCCGGTGGTCTTTTTCGCCGACTGGAATGTGGACCAAAATGACAACTGTTCTTCGGCGACTTCGGTGCCGAACCGTCCGTCGGCCGGGCGCCCTCCTGACGTTGCGGGACGGAACAACTTCCCGTCCGCTTTTCGGTCGCAAAATATGGCGGCGTTTCAAAACTGGTACAATGGAACGCAAGATCTCCATCCCTTTTGGGAAGGCGAACCCAACGACCCGCCCAACCAGCCGGGTTTGCACTCGTCCGTGGGGTTCGAAAAAAACCCCTGGTGCATGGTGTACACTGGCGTTACTGCCACCACAGTGGTGCGTAAACCTTTTGATCCAACCGGTTCAGGAATCACCTTGCAGGCCCGTGGTTATGCAAAACCCTTTGGGGGGAGAGTCGGTCCTTGGTACGGCAAAACCTGGCCGCAGGGGGCCCCGAACTCTCAAGCCAACAGTCGCGACCAGATGGTAGACCCTCTCTTACCCTCCCGTGAGACCGCCGGAGCCAGTGGTTCCTTTGATCCTTTTGATGACGTGGCCAATCACTCACGGTTTCCAGGGGATGAGAATGGCGTGGGCTCCTTTCAAGCGCTAAGCGCGATGATTGAACCCTTTATGCAGAGCATGAGCCACTTTAACAAAAGCCAACCATCGCCCATTGCTCTAGCCAACTTTGACCATCTTGGGGGGCGCCCGAACCTGGAAGAAACGGGTGATAGTTTGGCTCGCGAGGCGACCACCGCGGGGGGCACAGTGGTGCCTCCGAAGCAAAGACGTTTTGAAATCGCTGCCGTGGCCCCCGACATATTCGATGCGCTCTACTACTCGATAGAGCCCGAGTATTTCCGCAACTACTTTTCTGCCAACACCACTAACAATGGAGCCCAGTTTCAAGACAATGAAAAAATCTACGACTTTGGTTCTTCAAAAGATGGTGAGCTTCCGGATTCTCCTCCGCAAGTCAGTGTGATTAACCAACTGAAGGTGGCGCGGTCTTCGGAGGGCGCCAATCCCCCAGCCTATATGGGGGACTATCCGCCGATTATTCGCAACTGGCACCACTTACTGACCAGCTGGCATCAAGAGGGGGCGGTGTCTTACGGCTTAGACCCTCAGCGTTTTGGCCGTTGCGAGACGGAGGTTCCCGACCCGGCCTTTCCAAACCCGAGCAACTGTTTGCAGGGGGGGCGTACGGGCTATTCTGTAAAAAACGTATCTCGTGATTTCTTACTGTCCGCCGACCATGAGTTAGGCGGAGGCTCTGGCGCTGCTGGTCCACTTTTGAACAAGCCCCCGTTCTAAGGTCACTGGCAAAAAGCCTCTTTTTTTATTCCGAAAGTGCCCAAATGCGCAGGTCATGGCGGAGAAGAGCCGCTTTTTGCCACCAGGTCCAATCGAAATGGAACACAAGGGGGGATGACGGGGTTTAAACCTGGCGCGAATTTTGTAACAAAAGAGGTGGAATCAATAGGTTAGGAAATCATGAAAGCATTCTTCTACACATTTTTAATGATCGCCTCTGGGGTTTTGCTGATGGCGGCGACCCCAACAGAGACCCGTCCGACCCCGTCCTCTGGGGCTGGTGCGCCACCGCTGCAGGGTTTTAAAGATTGGAAGAAGAACCAGGTTTTTGATGCCCGTGAAGCTCTCGATCAGTTTCGGTCCCCCCAGCTTGCCGCAGAGTCAGGCAACAAGAAGGACCCGGGGGAGGCCAAAGGGACCTCTGATTCTGCAAAAAGCGCGGCTGCTCCCGAGCCATCCGAAGAATCTCAAGACAAATTAACAGCAGTGGATGGCAAGGCGAGCCAGGAGGTAGAAGGAGAAGGCCCTATCGCACAACCGGCAACAGAGGTGCCTCTCAAGTTGGCTTCTGAGGAGCAGTTACGACAGCTGGAGTTCAACCTTGAAATCGCCCAAGGTCTGACGATTCATGACTATTTCGCCCTCTACTTAAAAAACAAATCAAAAGAGGAAATGGCCTCGGCGATCCAAAAACTATCGCCCGAAGAGCTCTCTGAGCTCCTTGTCGCCTATCGAGAAAGTCTCTACGGTGTCCCCGAAAGTGTAAAAAGTTCTTCGCCGGATTTCAAAAAGAACCTATGATCCAGTCTTTTTAGGCACTTACGCGCGGGTGCGCTTTGCTTATCCCATCCATTAAAAATATTTATTCCGTCACCTTGACACCTTGGCTGGGGGGTCCATATTGGCGCTATTGAAAGACAATAGATGTCTATTATGTAAGGAGGAATACAATGACAGATGTAAATATCCGTCCGCTTCACGACCGCCTGTTGGTTCGTCGTATGAAAGAAGAAGAAAAAACAGCCGGTGGGATCATTATCCCTGACACAGCCAAAGAAAAACCTCAGCGTGGTGAAGTTGTTGCCACAGGAAATGGTCGTGTGACTGATGACGGCAAAACACGCCCCATGGAAGTCAAATCTGGCGATACCGTTCTTTTTAGTAAATATGCTGGGACTGATCTAAAGCTAGGTGCTGAAGACTATTTGATGATCACAGAGAGCGATGTTCTCGGAATTTTTAACTAAGGAGATTTGAAGTGAGTAAAGAATTAATATTTAGCGAAGACGCTCGTTCAGCCATTCTTAAGGGTGTTAACACTCTTGCTAATGCTGTTAAAGTCACCCTCGGTCCTAAAGGCCGCAATGTTGTTATCGAGAAATCTTTTGGTTCTCCTTTAATCACCAAAGATGGTGTGACTGTGGCCAAAGAAATCGATCTTGATAACAAGTTCGAAAACATGGGTGCTCAAATGGTAAAAGAAGTGGCTTCTAAAACCAACGATGACGCCGGTGACGGAACCACAACAGCCACTGTTTTGGCACAGTCTCTTTATAGAGAAGGCGCTAAGATTGTTTCAGCCGGGCACAACCCAACGGCTGTAAAAAAAGGTATCGACAAAGCTGTTAAAATCGTAACGGCAGAGTTGGCCGCTCTTGGTAAACCAGTAAATAATGACGAAGAGATCTCTCAAGTCGGCGCTATCTCTGCAAATAACGACGCCGAAGTTGGAGCGATGATTTCTGAAGCGATGTCAAAAGTGGGCCGCGAAGGCGTTATCACTATCGAAGAAAGCAAAACGGCTCAAACAGAACTCGAAGTTGTTGAGGGAATGCAGTTCGACCGTGGTTACCTTTCTCCTTACTTCGTAACCAATGCCGAGCGCATGGAAGCCACTCTTGAAGACGCTTTTGTTTTAATCTACGACAAAAAAATCAGCCAACTGAAAGATATTGTTGGAGTTCTCGAAGCGGTCGCTAAATCTGGCAAGCCTTTGTTGATCATCTCTGAAGACGTTGAAGGCGAAGCTTTGGCGGCCCTTGTTGTGAACAAACTTCAAGGCGCTTTGAAAGTGGCTGCTGTTAAAGCTCCTGGTTTCGGTGATCGTCGTAAAGCCATGCTAGAAGACATTGCAATTTTGACTGGCGCTAACGTGATTTCTGAAGACTTGGGACGCAAGCTTGAGCAAGCGACTCTCGAAGACCTTGGATCAGCCAAGCGTATTGTTGTCGATAAAGACAACACAACAGTTATTGATGGTGCTGGCGACAAATCCGACATCGAAGCTCGTGTTTCAACAATCCGCACGCAGGCCGAAGACACAACTAGCGAGTATGACAAAGAAAAGCTTAAAGAGCGTCTTGCCAAACTTTCTGGTGGCGTAGCCGTTATTCACGTGGGTGCTCCTTCAGAAGTTGAAATGAAAGAGAAAAAAGCTCGCGTTGAAGATGCATTGAATGCCACACGGGCGGCAGTTGAAGAGGGTATCACCGCTGGTGGTGGAACAGCCCTTCTTCGTGGTGCTGCGAAGATCAACAAAGACGATTTTTCTGAGGAAGAGCGTCCTGGAGCCATGATCGTAAAGCGTGCTTGTGAAGCGCCAATTCGCCAAATCGCGACCAACGCTGGTCTTGATGGCGCGATCGTTGTTGACCGTGTTCTTAGCAACACGTCGGCCACTTACGGCTTTAACGCTTACAAAGAAGAGTATGAAGATCTTGTAAAAGCAGGTGTGATCGATCCTGTGAAGGTTGTTCGTTGTGCACTTGAAAATGCAGCTTCTGTAGCCTCGTTAATGCTAACCACTGAAACCATGATTGCTGAAGCACCGAAAGACGATGCTGGCGCTGGCGCTCCTATGGGTGGCGGCATGGGCGGCATGGGTGGAATGGGCGGAATGGGCGGAATGGGTGGAATGATGTAATTCTACCAGCCTTGAACACACTGTTCATGCTAGTGCGAAAGGGATACCCGTTGGGTGTCCCTTTTTTTATATCAAAAGAGGTAGTCTATACCGGTAGAGAGTAAAGTGAATCGATGGCTCAAGTCCGTTGCCGGGAGTGTTCTCGATCCCGGGCCAGAGAAATTCGTTGATAAAATCATAAACTCCATGCCGATCTTCCATCGCAGCCGCTGACTGATTTTGTTTTCTGCGAAAAACAAAAAGTGATTGATGTTGTTGTTTGGGTCACCGCCCGATGAAATGGGTGTCTCGTTGAGACTCGGGAACAAATGGAAATAGGCTGTGCCGCCGATGGCCCAAGTGCGAGTCTTGTTAATCGGGACGTAGCCACCAATACCGATCGGCATGCTACGATATTGCAAGGTTGTGAATCCGGATGCTCCCGCCGAGTCCACAAACATGCGGTAGCTACTGAATCCTATGTCGACGTTGAATTTGGGTCCAAAGAACTCATCCCGTAAAATAAAGTTATAGCCAAAAGACATCCTGTAATGGGTCATGGAGTTGGAAACCTCTGGCGGGTTGCCAGTGGGGTTGACCGAAGATCCGATACCTTGGGAAAATGCGGCGTTGGCGTAGATTTTTGGCGTTACCCAGATCTCGCCTGTTAAGTTTACTCGAGGGTAGGCTGGGACCTTTGACGCCAATGAGCTGCCATCGGCCAGTGCCAAGCGATTGTCAAAGGTTCCGAGGGAGAAGTCAGCTCCCACTTTGCCAAAGGTCGGAGGGTCTTTGGCCACCCATTCTTGGGCCTTTTTACCAAAGACCACTTTGTTGTTTTCGCTAAGTAACTGTTCTGGTGGGGTGTAAGACTTTGTCCATGGTGTGGCCTCATAGCGGATGCTGGAAAGACCGGTGACTTTTGCGTCTTTATCGATAACCCCGGGTTCTGTCTCGCTAATGATATCGGCAAAGCTTAAATAATCGTCGACTTTCACCACGCGAATTTGACCCAGAATGGCTTTATTACTTTTTATGATGAAATTTCTTTTCGGGTGCTTTTTGGCACCAATAATTTTGACGATGGTGAGGTTCTGACCCTTGATGACTCCATCTCGTTTGCCTGCGTTGATCGTCACTCGATTGTCAGTGCGACTCGCGACCAAGGCATCATAAGGGATTTTCTCTAAGATACGTGCAAAGAGGCTGCGAACCGCAGTTTTGACGATTTCCGTATTGTCAGTTGTTCGGCGCAGCTCTTGTTCCGCGATCAATTGACCACTCATTGTCGAAAAGAGATAGAGTCGTATGCTGACCTCTTTGGGGTCCTTACGCAATTCACTGACAAAAAAACCATCGGCGTTGAGACTCTTCGAGAGACTTTGTACGACGCTGCTGTTACCGACAAGCTCTTCTGGGGGGGTGTTCGCACTGGCCGCGTTGTTGTCGGTGTAATTCCATTTATGGTTTTTTCGAATGAGCTCTTCGAGTGTTTCATTGATGGCTTTAGAGTAGACGCCATTCACGTTGTCACGACTTGGAAGGTAGGTCATCTGTCTAAAAGTGAGGGTGTCGTCATAGGAGCTTTGGTATTCGGTGGTGTCTTCCACTCGAGGCTGAGACCATGAAAGGTTGGGAGCAAGGCATAGCGACAGAAGGGCGAAGACTCTAAGTATTGCAGACATATCATTATTATAGACTCTGTACCCTTGGGGGCCATCTATTTGTTGTTCCTTGCCTAGGACCTGGTCTTTACGACGGACAGGCACTAGTAGCAAAGTCTAGATCAGAGACCAACGTTTAGTTCAAGATCACTTTAGTTCTTTGCAGGGCGGATCTTGCTATAATTAGGGTATGAAAGTTTTAATCGTTGATGATTCGTCCTTCATCCATCTCGTCTGTAAACAAGCTTTTGAAAAAGCGGGGCACACAGTGCTTGATGGTGCTTTTGATGGTGAAGAAGCCGTAGAAAAAGCGCGTGACTTGCAACCGGATGTCATTGTGATGGATATTGCGATGCCAAAGAAAAATGGTTTTGAAGCGACGGTTCTTATTAAAGAGTTCGCGCCCGATGTGCCAGTGATAGCGGTGTCTGCTGTTGATGAGGATTGGATCCGAGATAAAGCCATCGAAGCCGGTTGCTTTGACTTTTTGCCGAAACCATTCGAAACTCTAAAGCTGATTGCACTGACTGAAGGTGCTTTTCAAGATGGTGGAGAGCTAAAATATGGGTGACCTATTTTTTCTTATTAAAATGACAATTTATACTGTGATTGTAGTTATTCTCTTACAGGTAAAGGTGGGACCAACCACTCTCGAGCAAAAGCTGCAAGAACTGACCCATCACTCACAACTGGCCGGTCATATCCAGGGTGTTGCCCAGGGGGCCGCTCATTTTATTGGCGTCCAGTACAATCGGATCACCGGTCATGTGCAATCGAAGTACATAGAGCAACACAGCTCATCCCAGCGTCCAGGGGAGCGTCTCAACGTCAAGTTGAAGGAACTCAAGAAGTCACTGAACAAAAAATGGGAGAAGGCCGAAGAGTCAATAGACTCAGAGTTGTCTGACCAGCCTCCGCATTAGTGCATTCAAAGTCTTTATATCTTTTTTGGCCGGCAATTAAATGCTGAGGCTTTCTCCGAGTGGACCGAGAAAGCTCACCATTTCTATGAACTTTTCAACAACCGAGGTGGCAATATTGCGCTTGCCCTCTTCTTCAATAGAAGCCACTTCACCATCGGCTTCGTAGGTGATTTTTACCGTGCCAACATTCACTTGCTCAATTTCAACAGGCTTTTCCACACCAGGTTGATATTTCATTTTTAAGGTTTGTTTCCTGTTGTTGTATAGGGTGCTAACTTTCCCGTTTTCGTTGTAGGAGACACTCACAAAGGTGCCTTTTCGGTCTAGAGCCTTAGAGAGTAGCCCGTACTTACTGTACTTGTAGGTGGTTTTAGAGTTAGAGGTTACTTTCCCTGCGGTATTCAAAACAAACTTATGGGCCTCTCGAATTTGTGTACTGTTGGGGTTGTATTTGAAAGCCACCTTGTTCCAGCTAATTAAACTATTTTTTTCGGTGTAGAGTTTCTGTTCTCGTTTGCTGATCAAACCACTGAGTGCATAGGCGAAACCTTGATAGATCTCGTTCTCACGGATCGAAACAGGCTTGCCGAGATAGGGGTGGAAATAGACGTTTTTAAAGGCGCTATCATAGTTTTCTTGAACTCGGTGGAGGTACTTGTCTTTTGAAAAAGCATAGCTTTTGTACCAAAACTCATGTCGTCCCACCTTTTTCTTCTCTCCGGGACACTGTCTTGCAAACAAGCCCGTGTAGTTGTTTTGAGGGTCGGCTTTTCCGAGGACGAAATTGAAGGTTTCTTTGCAACCTTTGCGATTGGTATAACTTTTAATCCAATCCTTGGCGAGGTCGTAAGACATCACCATCGTGGTTTTGTCCGGAAAACTGACTTGCGTCATGTTATGGTTGACGTCATATCTGAACTGATAGGTTTTTGACCACATATTAGTGACTTGCACCAAGTTTTCACCCTCAAATTGGTAGAGAGCACTCAAGCCTTGTCCATTGGATATTTTTTGCAGCTTGCCGTCAGTCCCATATTGAAAGTTGAGGCGTCGTCCTTTGTTGTCAGCCAAGAAGCCAATGCGCCGCCCTTTGTAATGAATACTGATAAAGAGTCCGAGACGGTTTGTCAGGCGGATCAATTGGCCATTTTTGTTGAATCTTTGGGAAGAGCCGTCGGCTCGCAAACGTTCGTAATAGCTGCCATTAAAAGTGATTTTTTCGAAACCTTTTGATTTCGAAATAAAAACGTTCTTTTTAGCTCTTATCTTTTGAATGCTGACCAACTTCAGTTTGTTGGCTTCTTCGAATCTCAATTTGGTGTTGGATCGTAGCTGAGCTCTTAGGTTTGATAAGTCGTTGGTACTCAATTTTTGATTTTTCCGGGCGTGCTCAACGATACGAGCGATGGTTTGTTCTGAGGACTTGATGTCGAAGTCCTTCGGATAGTATGTGACCTCGAGACCACCACCGCACTCAACCAGGTTGATGATACCGTCGGAGGTGATAGTCAACTTGGTTTCGAGCTTCGAACACCACCCAAAACCAAAAACACCCTCGAACAATGACCGAGAGCTGTAGTGTCTCTCGATCGATAATTCAATACCAGCCTGCGGGTCTGTGAAGTCGATCCACTTTTCATTGTAACTGCCGTTCCGTAGGTTGACCATTGCGGAGCTTGCGCCGGCGAGAAAAATCAGAATGAGAAAAGTAAATATTTGCTTTTTCAAGAGCTACACCTTAATTGTCACAACTTTTTTAATCATTAAGCCACCAATAATCTGTAATGTCAGCACCACCATCAGTGCGACAATGCCAAGGGTGGTATTAAAAAGTGGCATAATGTAATTGGGGTCGATGGCAAAAAACACAGCCATTAATATAAAGGGGATGCAGCTGATGATAATACCCTGCATGATTCCCTGGGCGGTGAGAGCCTCGATCTTTTTTTCCACCTTTTGGCGTTCTCGAATTGTAAATGTGATCGTTTGAAAAGTTTCAGCCATGTTTCCACCGGTTTCTTTTAAAATATTAACAGAGGTTACAAACATCTGCACATCGGGTCGCGGAATGCGTTCTCCCAGCTCGCTGAGTGCATCTTCAATGGTTTGGCCCACCTGATTTTGGGACAGGACCAAACGAAACTCTTGGCTGATCGGGTTAGGGAGGTTTTTCACCACCCGATCCATTGACTGGTTGACACTGAGTCCGGCGCGAACACCATTGGAGAGAATAGTCATCGCATCCACCATTTGATTGGTAAAATTGTTGCAACGTTTTTCATAAAGATATTTGACGATATGTTTAGGTAGGTTCCAGCCCAAGAGAGTGAACACCGCTCCAAAAGCCAGTCCGGCGACGACATTGGGCCAAAACAAAACAAAAAACAGGGCGCCAAGTCCGAAACTACCGATCATAAGGGTTTTGGTTAATTTTTCTTTGTCGACGTCCACAAACATAAGCTCAAGATATTTAATAATTTCGTCACGTTGCCCGAGACTCCGCTGATTTATGAAATGGATAATTCGGTCGACCCACAAAAAGCTAATCACGAACACACAAATCGCAATAAGGACCGTTAAGACGGGGAGCGGAATGGGGATTGCGAGACCTTCTAGGAAATCCAAATTCATGATTCACTCCCTGTCTTTTTCATCTTAGGGCGTCGAATGCCAGAAGGCCGATGGTTTGGGGCTTTTTGTTGGGGTGTCACATCAACCTCGTTGGAGAAAAGGTCTTTTGGGATGGGCACTCCTCTCTCTTTAAGGTCTTGGACGAACTTAGGAATAAGACCTTTAGAAAGAAATTTACCAACGATTTTTCTATTTTTATCATAACCCGACTCTTTAAAGGCAAAGACGTCTTGCAAAGTCACTTGATCACCCTGGATCCCTTGCACTTCAGTGATGTTCATCACTCGTCGACTGCCATCAGAGAGTCTTGAAATTTGCACAATCAGATGCACGGCACCGGCAATTTGTTCGCGAATGGCTTTCGCCGGTAGGTCCATGCCCGCCATCATACATAGGGTTTCAAGGCGCGAAATGGCTTCTCTAGGTTTGTTGGCGTGAACAGTTGTCATCGAACCATCGTGCCCTGTGTTCATTGCGGACAGCATATCCAATGCGGCTCCATCACGACACTCACCGACGACAATTCGGTCAGGACGCATTCTAAGTGAGTTCTTCACCAAATCTCGGATGGCTATGGCGCCCGTGCCTTCCATGTTGGCCGGTCGAGTTTCCAAACGAACCACATGCTCTTGTTTCAGTTGTAGTTCCGCCGCGTCTTCAATGGTGATAATCCGCTCGTCAGAAGGTATAAAAGATGACATACAGTTGAGAAGGGTGGTTTTACCAGAGCCGGTTCCGCCGGAAATAATAATATTTTTACCCTGACTGACAGACAGCTTTAGAAAGTCCATCATCTGCTTGGTGGCGGAGTTGTATTTTAGATATTCGTCCACTCCGAAAGAGTCCTTTCTGAACTTTCGAATGGTGAGGGCCGGCCCATCAATTGATAAGGGCTCGATAATAGCATTCACTCGTGAACCGTCTTCAAGGCGGGCATCCACATAGGGGGTTTTCTCGTCGATCCTTCGCCCCAGTGGGCTTACAATTCTCTCGATGACATTGCGTAGTTGTACATTCGAGGTGAAGTGAATTTTACTGAGCTGGATTTTCCCACTTTTTTCTATAAAAATTTTATCGTACCCGTTCACCATAATCTCGGACACGGATTCAAGTGCCAACAGGTCTTCAAGAGGGCCGAGTCCTAGGGCCTCATCAACCACTTCTTTAATAATTTGTTTCCGATCTGTGTTCGGCATCCCACGAGCTTCTTGGTCGAGAATTTTTCCGATTCCAACTTTGACGTCATTTTGCAGCTTTTTTTCTAAAATCGGATCTTCTTTGGCTTTCGATATGTCGTCGTTCTTTAGATTCAAATCTTTGATGAGACGACGGTGAATTGTCATCTTAAGATGAGTTCGTGCATCGACACCCTTCTTCTTGGGAGCACCGCCACTGAGTTCGTCGTTGTCTTTTTTTAAGCCAAGCGTTGGCTTGTGAATCGTTTTTAACTTTTGTAACAGGCCACCGGAAAGAGTGCGCACAAGATTGTGGTAGCTTGCTGAGATGGCGGTTTGTTTGGCGCCGAAGACAAAAGGCACGCCCCGTTTAAGGGCTGCCATTGCGGTTATATCGTCCTGGGGTATGGTACCTAGAACCTTCTTGCGCAAGGATTTTTCGATACTTTGTACTGCGAGGCCTGATTTGCTAAAGCGATTGACCACGACCTGCACCATCGGTTGCGGGATGGTCGCGGCTGCCAGCTCATTCTGGAGTCTCAGCGTTTGGTTGATTGTGAGCACTTCTGGAGTGGTGACATTGAGAATCAAGGTGCTCAGGTCAAGGGCTGAGTACTGTAAGTCGTCGAGCTGGTTGCCGAGGTCGATATAAATATATTTATAAAAATTGCTCAATGTTTGAATCTGTTTAATAGTCACGGAGTCGTTAACACTGAACACCTCTCCCGGGTTTTTTATGGCAGCGAGATAGTGCAAAGGCATCTGTGGATGAACGTTCAGTACTGCACTCAGGTTGCGAGGGTTGAGTGTGCCAGTGAAGTTGCAGAGGTCATTGATTGTTTTTGGTTTTTGAAATCCGGTGATAAAGTTTTGGTCGCCACAAGATTTTTGATCGAGATCGATTAACAAACAGGGTGTGCGCAACTCGACGCAAGTGGCTACAGCGAGATTCGCAGTAAAGACACTTTTACCGATGCCACCTTTACCGCCGACCACTGAAATGATTGAACAATTGGGGTTTACTGCCACATTTCCTCCACTTAGACTTATCGGTCGTTATCGGAAAAACAATAAGGCCAGGACGGTGTTTCACCCCGGCCAAAGTCGGGTTTGTCGACTATTCTCTGAGCCTAAACTTTCGTTTGATTTTCTCAGACCCGGCCGCTGCGGAGGACTTGATAATCGGAGTGACAAACACCACAAACTGGCTCTTGTTGCTCCGAAAATCTTTCGCTGAATAGAGGTTGAACAAAGCGTCGGGGTTCGCGTCGGGGTTGTATTCCGTTCCACTGTCAGCAGCAATCAGGCCACCAATGGCGGCACTTTGACCACTCCGAACGTTGACCACGGTGTTCACCGTGTTGTTGGAAATTTGTGGCCCTGTATTGCTCTGTCCAACAAGGGTGGTCATAGTGAATTTCATATCCAGCTCAATCACGTCCGATCGAGGATTGATAATCGTCGGCGTGATCGTTGACTGCACACCCACGGGAGCAAAACGTGTATTGTTCACCGCCACGTTGCCCGGCTGCCGTTCCACATAGGGAATGCCGGTTGTCGAGTTGAGAACACCCGGCTTCCGGTTTTTTGTAGTGACCGACGAGCTTTTCAGAATCTTTGCGTAACCATGCTGTTTGGCAACATTGAGTTTTGGCAAAAGGTTACTGATAATACCCGAGATCTCCGTGACAATCCCATCATTGTTCTCCCTCGAGTCTTGTGTGAAGCGCACCTCAGTATTGTCTTCGAGGCCAGGCGCCCACTGAAAGGCAGAACTTCGTAGATATTTTTTGCTCAACTCAACATAGTGAACAACCAGTTGAATGATCTTTTCGGGTGGAGGAGCAGGGCCGGCTCGAATGGTCAGTAGGTTAAGGACCACGGGGCCTTTTGGTTTTTTAACCACGCCTTGGGCCTCCGCCTCGTTAATAATTGGCGGTGGCATATAGGTTTTAGCAATGATCTCAGCTTTATCCCGTTCTTCTTTACTATTGGCGATTCCTTTTAAAATGAACTTTCCGTTGACGGCCCGCACTTCGATATCGGGGTTGTTAATGTCCCTCTCAATAATCTCAGCAATTTTTCTTTGGGCAATGGGATTGATTTCAACGAGTGACGCCACCTTGCCCTCAAATTGCTTGATCACACCATAGATTCGATTGAGATCTTGGGCGAGCAAAACCTGTCCATCTATGATGACCTTGTTGTTAACGATTTTTACAGTGATGCCTTCGATATCGTGGAGAAGTCCACGAACTTCTCGCACCACTTTGGTGAGTTCCGATTTGCGAATATCAATGCGATATTCAAAAAGCTTCTTCCCCTTGCGATCGTGCATGGTGAGGGTTTTTACGCCTTCTTGGGTTGGCACAAAATCCAGTGTTTTTCGCTCACGATCCAATTTTATGGTCACAAACCCTTTGTGGTCGCCCTCGAACTCGGCCCCGGGGGGCATGAAAGACAGAACCTCCCGATGCTGAGCTCCGATATAGAGAGTGAGGTACTTCTTTCCGACGGGCCTGTCCTGAGCAGCCAGTGGCAAGGCCATTAGCGACCCAAGAAGAATATGTAGAACCATTTTAAAGAGTTTCATAGCGTCCTCTTTTTGCTGGCTTGGGGGCTCTCGGTAATGTCTTCACCGGTTTCTTTTTCGGTGTGACTTGCGAGGGCGTACGTTTGCGTCTGCGATTTAAAACATTGTTGATATCAGAGGTCGGTAGGGGAATTTTCACTCGATCATTTGGATTACGAAGGGTGAAAAAGACCGGCGCTGAAATCGACGTCAGATAAAACAATTGCTGAGCGTCGGTGGGCGAAACCTCGACGGTGATGGTCGCGTAGTTGTTTTCGACACGCATATTGCGGATCTCGTAGTCGTCACTATCGCCTTGAACCACTTTGATAGGCAGATTATCCACAATGCTCTGACCTGTTGCCAACACGGTGACATCTTGCAAAATAGTGCGAAGTTTTCGAATTTTATTAACGCCCTTGCCATCATCAACACCAGCGACGATATCGACGCGATCGCCAGGTTTAATTAATTTGGCCACCCCTTGGACTTCGTTAACAGGGACTGTCACGGCTCGCTTGCCGGGAGAAACTTGCATAGAAAGCCCAGTGCTTTTGTCAGGGAATACCAACTTGGTGTCTAGAATTTGTTCCCCCTTGCGCATGGGCGCCAAAGCGATCTGGCCGACCACCTGAGTCGGGTCTTGCACGGCGGAGGGTTGAATAAAGTCAGCCGGTCGTTCAACCACTTCCATTTTTGATTCATCCAGAATGTCAAACTCCCGGATGTCTTCGCGGGCGATCACAACGGTTTTAGTTTGGCCAAATTTGCGAGCCATGTTCGCGCGCTTGTCTTGCGCCCATCCGTACAAAAGCACCACCGCAAAAATCGCAGACGCAATCGAAATCCATAAGGTTCGTGTTTCGTTTTGTTCCACGGTTATCCTCCACACTGGTTGCTAAGACAAATTCCATACATCGTCATTATCCAAACCGGATTGACTGAGACCGAGGTGTTTCGACCTGATGCGGGAATTCGATTAAAGATATCTCTATTATGTGTTGCCGACTTTCTACCACTTTCTGGTAGCTCTCGGCCCATGGCGATCGGACGTTCTGTTGAGATCTGCCGAGTGGGTAGATCTTCGGTATCGGTGTTTATTCCATGCAGGCGAGTCATCGTGTTGTAGTAGTGTAACGGGTTGGACGCGCGATTCGATCGAAAGTACATTAAGTTGCTTCGGTGCCTGAAGGTCTCAAAGAGATAGGTTCTAGAATGGATGTTGTGCACCACACCAGTGTGAACCACACCAAAAAATCCAAACGTGTAGTAGATCATGGAGGTGAATAGCAATAAGAGGACCGTGGCTTCGATGCTTGCTAGCCCCTTTTCGTTTTTCAAATGCCTATTCGTTGGGGATCGTTTCATATCAACACCCGTTATCCATGATGGCAGCGACTTGATCGATGACAAGGATATAATTAAGGCTCTGAAAGGCATTCGCCCGTTGATTGACAAAGCTTTGGCATTCGCGAAAGGTGGGCTCCCGCGCGAGAAACGATTGGATGTTGGCCGTGAACCCCTCTGGGTCACTTGCGGTGGTCCCAATCAGTGGGATTCTTTTGTAGAGAATGGGTGCGCTAAAAGGAATGCGGGCTCCGATAAAGTTGTCCGATTCGTAGGACGGGTCTGGATTGTATTCACCGTTGAAGTCCGAAATTATCACGGGCTCAACTGCGAACCAGCCATTTTCAAGAATCGGGCGAATCGCAGGATTGGTCACCAATTCTTGGTACTTTTGCGTCCCGCGCTCTCTTTGCATCTCTTCATCTAAATGGGCCAAGGAGTAGTTCCTAGCCGAGGCAAAGGAGATGTACTGCACGACTTCGACCACAGAAAGCGTCATTCCAAAGCTGAAGATTATGGCCGAGAGACCAAACACCAACATGCTCGCAAAAATAAAATCTAAGGTGAGAATCCCCTTTTCATTTTTCAGTGTCTTTTTGATCATGGCGCGTCCCCCTGGGGCGAACCATGACGAGTGATATGGTTGGGGTGTAGACCGCGACCGGTTTCGGGTGGTCCCCAAACGCCATTTTCAATCATCCCCGATAGATGCTGCCACGGGGCTTCAACCAGTGAAGATAGTATTTTCTTATCTTTAAGAAGGCGTGTGCCGGCCATTGTTGTGCTGACAAATATTGCCAAAATAAGGACGGCTTCCACCGTGATCTGTCCATGGTTGTTGCGTCTCATAGCAGCCCCCCAAAGAATCGGTGACTGAACCAAGCCATCATGATGGCTATAGTGTAGGGTATTTTCTGAGTTTTGGAGGGTTTCAGTTTATGCATCATGATCTTCATATTCGCGAGCAGTTCCGGAAGCTTTCCGGCCAGCATCGATTGCAGAACACCAATCAATGCTCCCCAAAATAGAGCATAGACGAAAATCTCGAATATTTTGAGTGTCCCCATCAGTATCCCAAAACACATCATAAACTTCATATCCCCTGCGCCGATGGCGCCCATGATAACCAAAGGCAACATCAGTGCTCCGCCGACAACAAAGCCGCCCAGGGCTTGCATCGCCGTCAGTTCTGCAAAGAACGACACATAAATTACGCCGACCAGAGTCAGGGCTATAAAAAGCCAGTTGTGAAACTTTCTAAAGCAAAGGTCATCAACCACAGCAATAGCGAGATAACTCAACGGTAATAATGTGGTTAACGTTACAAACACTAAGGACTCCCGAGCGGAGGTCCTCCATTAGGTTTTGCCCACTCGACGGGGTTGCCATCTCTGAATGGAAAACGATGCCCAAACGTGATGTTCTGCTCAACCCGGGCACCTAAGCGTGGTGCCGCGTTTTCAAAAACCTTTCTTGGACCTTTATCGCCCAAAAATGCTCCCCCGAGAATAAATACAAATAAGCCTAATAAAAGGACTAACTCTGTTGTCATCGATTAATCTTTCAAACCTTACTCGAAAGACTGGATGCTAGTTCCTAGCGATTCCACTTTTCCAGTAATGATCGACTTCAGTTGATCTTTAAAAACCATCGCAATGGAAACAACCACAACGAGCATCAAAATATACTCAGTCGCACCTTGCGCGGACTCATCTTGCCATAGTTTCTTTAATGCCTCTTTCATATATCCTCCTTCAAAAAGGTAATATTCCTCATTTGTCTCATCGGTCTTAAGGCTATGGAACATGATAGAACCTTTAGTCTAGAAAGCCCGCCCCATCCCGCTTTGATTCAATTTATTTTATCATGAGTTATTTAGGGGCCCCAAAAATGTATCGACTTCGCCTCAATACGAGACATTCATATTGAGACAAATGTTGGGTCGGGAAAGTGGGATGATGGTTGCTGTGGATGCCGAGTTGAAGGAGAGCCTCAACTCATTATAGAGGGGGGTGATTCCCGGGGCCCCGTCTAGCGTTTTGTGACCGGTTTACAGTCGAGCATCTTTTGACGGTATTTCGCCTGCCAGCGCAGTTCATCTTTTAGTAGGCCCGAAGCTCTTCGAAATTCGTGATGCAGGCGGTTGGTCATGCGGCAGTGGTTGGCGAAGGCTTTGAGTGCCACTTCGAATTTCTTTAGTTCAAAGGCCGTTTTAGCCAAACCAAGGTGGCTTTCTGCCGAGGCCTGCTTGTGTTTGCTAGCCTTCAGGTAGTACGAGTAAGCCTCTCTGATGTTCTGACTTTGATAATAGGAGTCAGCGGTGGCACGCAAGGCCGGTTCTGATTGCGAAAACTTTTGACCGACGCTGGCAAGCATTCTCTTTCCGACCTTGTCTTCACCAATATTTACATGGGTTTGACCGAGGTAGATATAATTACTCGGATTGCTGGGCTGTTCTTTAATCGCCTGTTGGCAAAAGAACTTTGTCTGTTTGGTGAATTCGGCAAGGTAATTCAATCGACATTGAAGGCTGAGGTGCTCCGCACTTAGGGTGACTTCATTCTTTTTCATGTCCTCTATGACTCGCAAGGCTTCGAAAGCGAAGTGGGGCACATGAAGTTCCAGCTTTTTGAGCCACTGATCGTAGATTTGCACATTCTTCGGCGCATTTTTTTGTGCCGTCTTAAGTGCTGAAAACAGTTTTTCCTGCACAATCGCTTTCTGAGTCGAACTATCGATCCGACGCACCAGCTGTGAAAAAACATCAACGGCCGCCAAATAAGCCTCGGTTTCGACAGAGGCCTTGGCCAGTAATGAGTCAACAACGGACTCGGCCTGGCGATACTCCCGAAGTTGCAAGTGACTTTGGGCGAGCTTAATTGTTTCGGCGGCTGGAAGGGTTCCTATCATGGGTCGCAGGTATTGAATGGCTTGTTTCCATTTTTTTTCCCGAAAGTAGTGATTCCCGAGGAAAAGCCGAGACTTCAGACTGTCGGGATTGCTCTGCACATTTCGTTTTAGGGTGGCCACCTCTGCGGCGCTCAAGGAGCGGTCCAGTTGCGAATGGGCTGACTCATGAAGCCCATAAGCCACTATAAAGATTGAAAAAAAGAATGGTTTTATTGAATTCATTTTTTCGTCGGTCCTTCCGATAAGCTATTACCTATGGGCCTATCGGAATTTTTGAAAAAAACATTGAAGGATTCAAAATCCAATGCGTCGCAAGCCGGCCAGGCGGTTTTGGAATACATTTTGGTCCTGGTTGTTACGGTTTCCATTATCCTCGGTACTCTTTATCAATTTAGTGATGCCTTTAAAGAATTCCTGGATGGATATTTCGGTGACTATATTGCTTGTCTGTTAGAAACCGGCGAGCTGCCGTCTTTAGGAGGGCAAGGTCCAAACCAGAGTGAATGCGTGATGCCAAACTTTAGTCTGGATGCTGGAGATGCTCTTCAATCCTCAAGCGATGGTTCCAGTGACTCTGGAAGTAGAGGCGGTCGAAGCTCATCAAATCGCAACTCCTCGACCACTGGCAGCGAAGACTCTTCCTCCGATTCCTCGGGACGAAACACTCGCAGTGCTCGACCCAGTCGTTTTACCGGCAGTGGTGGGGCGTCCAATGGTGAATCGGTGGGTGGTTCTAGCGCTTCGATGCGCCCGTCCTCGATCCGCAAAAGAGCGGACGCTCAGGGCAATTCCAGTAGTGGCTTTGAGGCGGGGGCCTCAGAGGGTAGTGTCGGCGGGCGGAGGGGCAATCGTCGCTCCCGCAAGCGTGTGGTGTATCTTGGCGAAAGTTATCTGGATAACGACGCAAAAAAGAAAAAGGAGAGTGCGGTTATTGGAAAAGCCAGTAAGTCTAAAAAAAGTTCGGAGGTTAAGAACTTGCGGAATCCGAAGTTTAAGTTGGACCTTCCGGAAGAAAGAGTTGTGGCTTCGGAAGCCGATCTCTCGGGCTTCTCTTTTGGAGCACTGATAAAAATGATGCTCATTCTAGGAATCATAATTGCCATATTCATCTTTCTTGGTGGACAGGCTCTGCAAATTAAAAAAAGTTGGCAAAAATCGGAATAAGCGATACACCAAGGGTATGCGAATAGCCCTAGGTCAAATGAATTCATTTCTTGGCGATTTCTCCGGGAACTTGAAAAAAATTGTGGAAATGGCAGAGGAGGCGGCAGAAAAACGTTGCGACCTGATAGTCTTCCCCGAGCTCAATATTTTTGGTTACCACCCCTGTGACTTGCTCGAACGGCCCGGTGTTATTGAAATGCAGATGCAGGCGATCGATGAGCTTCTAGAAAAACTGCCCGATTCGATTCATTGTTTGGTGGGGGCTGTGACTCACAATAAGGGGCGCGGTAAAAAGTATTTTAATTCGGCTTTGTTGATTCACAACGGGTCTATACTGCAAGAGTTTGGAAAACAGTTGTTGCCCGTTTATGACGTGTTTGATGACAGTCGTCACTTTTCACCAGGGACACTCACCGACAACCATTTTAAAATTGCCGGTCAGACAGTGCAATTGCTCATCTGCGAAGATATGTGGGGCTGGGACAGCTTGCACGAAACCAACCCCATTGTGGATATCCCGCCCCAATCCCGCGACATTGTTGTCAATATGAGTGCTTCGCCCTTCACGGGAGAAAAGCGGGGTCAGCGTTTGCACCATGCTCGTCAGACAGCCAAACAGCTTTCCGCCCCCCTCGTTTATGTTAATATGGTCGGCGCCCAGGATGAGCTTATTTATGACGGCGGGAGCTTTGCGATCACCGCCGAAGGCGAAGTCGTGGCGCAAAGTGCCTATTTTGTTGAGGACCTCAATGTCATTGATTTACCGAAAGAGACAGGGGGCCTTCGCAAAACGCCACAAGAAGATATCGAACATCTGCATCAGTCCCTTGTATTGGGAATCCGTGATTTTGTAAGAAAGACGGGGTTTAAAAAAGTTCACTTGGGTTCCAGTGGTGGAATCGATTCCGCCGTGGTAGCGGCCTTAGCTGCTGATGCTATTGGCCCCCAAAACCTAACATCGATAGCGATGCCGACCCAGTTTAACAGTCCACGCTCGTTGTCATTGGCAGAGGCTTTGGCGACAAACCTGGGGTGTTCTTTCTTCAACCTTCCCATTGAAAAAAGCTTTCAAGCCCTTGTCAAAAATTATGAGAGCACTTTTGGTGATAAAGAGTTTTCTCTTCTCCACGAGAATATGCAAGCGCGTTTACGAGGTTTGTTCTTAATGGGCTTCGCTAATGAGCATAACAGCTTGTTGTTGAGTACCGGAAACAAAAGTGAATACGCAACGGGGTATTCCACCCTATACGGTGACATGTGCGGTGGGCTGGCCCCCATTGGAGACCTACTCAAATCACAAGTATACGCCTTAGCAAAACATTACAATAAAGAGCAAGAATTGATTCCCGATGAGATCATCACTCGTCCCCCGAGTGCCGAGCTCAATGTTGATCAGAAAGACAGTGATTCCTTGCCGGACTACAATATTCTGGATAAGTCGGTTGAAGACCTAGTTGGTCGTCAACAAAAAGCGCAGACGGAAGTGGACAGTTGGGTCCTCGAGAAACTTTATGTCTCTGAGTTTAAACGCTGGCAGATGCCGCCGATACTAAAAGTGTCTGATCATGCCTTCGGACAGGGAAGAAGAATGCCCATTGCCCACAAGGCCCGCTACTAATCATTTGTCTTTTGGTAACACGAAACTCAAATCAGACTTTGGCATGCATTGGCAAGCCAGCCGCTCATGGGACTGAAAATTGCGATCGTCAGCCATCTCCTGTTCAATGGAGTTGCGAGGTGGTAGCTTTTCTTCTCCGTGGGTGACGATGATGCGACAGGTTCCACAGCTCGCCATGCCCTCACAAGAGTGGGAAATGGGGACTTTGTTGCGTAGGCAGACATCCAGCAAATTGGTGCTTTTACCGACCTTTAAATCAAGGTTCTCAGTGTCGTAAACAATTTTCATTCTTCCAAATTATTTCAATAATTTAGAAAGTTCAAAAAAAAACGACAGAAAGAGCAAGCGAGATTCTTGCCTCACTGTCCATTCGGTGATTTATTAAATCTCTTGTAAGGGGAGATTATGGATTTTATTGGATTCGATTTAGAAACCACGGGCACCGTGGCAGGCGTTGACCAAATAGTGGAAATCGGTGCTGTCCGGTACGTTAACTTTGCTCCAGAGGCGACATACTCCACACTTATAAATCCTCGTCGTTCTATGCCAGCGGGTGCAACAGCTGTGAATGGCATCACAGACGATATGTTGATCGGCAAACCCTTTATTGAAGATCTCCTGGAGTCGTTTTCTGAATTCTGCGGAGATCTACCCTTAGTGGCACACAACGCTCCCTTTGACACCCAGTTCTTGAAGGCTGATATCATTAAGCATGAACTGCCGGGCCCTCGTGGTCTCGTGCTGGACACACTTCCCATTGCGAGAAAAGTCTTTCCGGGGCTAGCCAACTACAAATTGGGAACCCTTATTCAGCATCTCGACCTTCCCGCCGGACAGTTTCACCGGGCAGAAGAAGATGCCTCTTATTGTGGGAACTTATTTTTAGAAATTATCAAAAAAATTTTCAACCCGGGAGAAACTGTGGTGGTTGAAAATTTGGTAGCGCTCACGGGACGCCCAGAATACCGGTTTCCGGTGGTAGAGAAAAAAGAAAAACAATTGGATCTAGGACTATTCTAGTTTTTAGATACAAAAAATGGATTGCTATAGATCCAGACAAACCATTTTTGGGTGTCTGGTAGGGGTAAGTCGGGTTGGATCTTAACAACCACGCGGAAGTTGCCGGGCTCTTTAATCGCGAGAGTTACTTTCGGCTCATTGGATTTGAAGAAAAGGCGTCCGTCTTTGTGAATTTCGATAATCGATGGAACGATCAGGCCCTGCGGCAATTCGACGACCAGCTCGGTGCCTCGCTTCAAAGAGACGGGCGACCCCATCAGGTGGCTTTGCTTGTTTTGAACCATATAGGCGGCAAAGCCCTTGGGACTTCCTAAGGCATCAAATGAAAAATAAAAGTTTCCCTTGCGAATGGCGGAGAATATTTTTTTCCGATCCGAATCAACATGTCCCGTAAGTTCAGAGGCTAAGAGAAGGTGATTGGAGGCAAAGTTAAAGGATTTCTCGTAAGAAGGGAACGTGAAGTTGAGGCCGAAAAGATTAAAAATCTTGGCTGTGGTCTCGTTTCCTAAAAAACCGAGAGTTGGTTTTTGAGTGTTCAAAAAGTCCCAGAGCTCCAATTCCCTTTTGGGTTCTTTAATAAGTCTAAGCAGAGCAATTTGAGGGTTCCATGGGTATGTAAAAATAGACCAGATAAACGTGGTGCGGTCTTGAAACCAAAGTTCTTGCCACAAGTGGCGCATATTAATCACTTCAATACCATCGAGACCTAGGGGGTACTCACCACTCCAACCATGATTGCGTTTAAAGGGATGGGCTAAAACCGCGAGAAACTGTTTGTCAGGGCTAGGCCGGTCGGAGAAGTGTTGGTGCAGTTGAGCATGGGCGGTGCCCATACCATCGAAGTAGAACTCCGGATTTTGGGAATAAATCAGCACATGGGAATCAAGGAAGCTTATTTTTTGACTGGAGAAAGTAAACACATCGCCTTGATAGCCGGAGAGATTGTAAGGGCGCTCCATCAAATTGAGGTCAGTGAAGAACAAATAGTCGAGGTCCGCGGCGGCAGCCTCAAGAAGAATTCCCGTGGGAGCGAGACTTCCCTTTGAGTGGGAAGTCACCACGTGACTCACCCCCCGGTAATCATAAAACTGCCCATGGGATCGGCTTGAAGTCGGATCTTTGTAAAGTTGAATTTCGAAAGTTGCCAGATAAAATCCAAAGCTAAAGTAAATAAGAACAATAAAGCTAAGAAAAAAGAAGAGCCGTCTCATTGCTTCACCACTCGCACCGACTTGAAGCCATCACCGAGGCTGGTTTCTTGAGTCACTTGAAATCCGGGAAAGTCTTTTGCAAAAGGACGGTTATCATTTTTTTCGGTGAGATAGTGAAAAGACTCACTGACATCCGGACAATCCTCGATGTATTGGAAGTGATCAGGTCTGCCGTATTTTGGGAACTTGCAAATCAGATGACCGGTTTTAAAAGAAAGAAAGGCCGCAAGTTGATAGCTGTAGGCAAATTGGGTTTGGTCGCTATCGACCTTGTCGATCAAGGGTTCAAACTTCTCGGCTTCAAAAAGCTTGATACGGTTGGTTGGCAGTTGATCAGAAACAGTAATGGTACCAAGTGCCCCAACAAAGCAGACCGCCCAGAAGGCAACAGTTCTCTGGCCGAGCCGCCAGACTTGTTGATTCGAATATAAGGCGCTTAACCCGTAGAGCGTCGGTAGCGCCATGATGACCCAATTGCCTTCCACTCGTCCTCGAAATGAAGAGTAGAGAAAAAACAAAAAAGGAAAAGTCGCAAAAGGCAGCAGCCAGTGGTCTCGCCAGTCTTTTTTCTTTTGGAAGAAGAAGAACAAGAATGGAGGAAACACAATAAACAGCTGTCCAAGGATGTATTCAACAGGAATGGTCCACTTCCAGTACTTAAAATTCATACCATGATTCCACTGAAATTGGATTGATGCCCAGTCGTGGTTCATGTTCCAAATAAACACGGGTGCACAAACAGCTCCAGCGATGACGACACCGAGCAGGGCATTTAGAGAAATTAATTTATGCCATTTTTTTTGCTGCCACAACATGAGGAGAAGGCAGGGCAGGAACAATGCCACTTGGTACTTCGATAAAAAGCCCAGGCCTAATGAAACACCCAAAAAGACGTAGTCGGTTGTCACCTCGCGCTTGAGAATTTTCTGGCAGAAGAACAAAGACAGAGTCCAAAAAAACAACAGAGGAATATCGGGAGTGGCAATAAAAACGCCCCAGCCCCAAAGAGGGTTAAGGAGCGCGACCCACGAAAAGGTTTTTAGACGACTTCTATCGAGTGACTGTTTTAACATCAGTATCCAAAGACCCAGGGTGCCGTGGCTCATAAGGATAAAGGGCCAGCGGATGAGGCCCTCATGAAGTTGTTTTAGGGGTTGCGACAAAGTCATAATCCAACCCACCATCGGCGGGTGGTCAAAGTAGGAAAGGGAAAGGTACTTGCCCCATAAAAAATAGTAGTATTCATCCAATGTGACGGGGATATAAAGACACAACGCCAACTTGATCAAAAGAGAGAAACAAAAAATCTGTCGGATCGAAAAATTCACGGATACTTTAATTCAATGGGTTGGTTGAAGGTGCCCGGAACCTTTTTTTCACCACTATTGTATGAAACCTGCACGGCTCCGCCATTGTTCACACGAATTGTGATTGGCTGGGTAAAAACTAGGGTCTTTGATTCTTGGCTCTTTAACAGCATAATTTGTACGTAACCATCGGACCAAATCACCTCGGCTCGGACGGGCTCAAGTGCCGTCAGGGTGAGTTTATTATCAGCAACGGCTCTGTTATCGGGGTCATCGCTGGAATTGCCAACATCATCACCGTCTCTGTCCGCCTGCGATGGATTCGTTTCGGTTTCAGGGCGAGAAGCCACAGCGACTTTATCAGAGGAAGACTGGGACGTGGCAATGGGTTTGGTTTTTTGCCGCTTAGGCTCCGGAGTTTTTGGAGCTGGGGTTTTGGAGCCAGCATCTTCAGTTTCTGGAGAGGCTTGGGAATTTGTATCCTCAGCGGACTCAGAGGGTCCTGTGGTCCCCGTTTGGTCTTGGAAAACCTCTTGTGGCAGGGCTGTTTCTCTGGAGTACGATTTCATTTTGTTGAGAACTTGAATAATCACTAAAAGCAGAATCACGCTGACCACAATGCCGGCGATCATGGCAAAAACCTTAGGCACTTGAAATCGTCCCATCGGCTGAATGTCCATGCCTGGGTCCTCTTTCTTCACACTTTTTTGAGGGGGTGGCTCGAGCCCGTCGTCGTCACTGAGAGGAAGCGTCTGAAACTCTTTTTTGCATAAAGCGTCGACCTTCTCGGGGTCGAGTTTCAACTCGCGGGCATAGCTTTTGACTAAGCCAACATAGAAAACTTCGGCGGGTAAAACTTCTCTGTCACCGGCTTCGATAGCTCGTAGTTTTTGAATATGAATTTTGGTTCGAGAAGCCATATCTTCTAGCGAGAGCTTTTGCTTTTCTCGTTCTTTCTTGAGGTAGCTTCCGAGGTCTTGCATCATCGTGTTTCTGTCAGTTTCATAAGGTTTAACATCTCATCAATTTTTTTTCGATTTTCGCCTTTTGGAAATTTTTTTCGACCTTCTTCAAGTCGGGAGATGGCGTTGGACTTATAGCCCAAGCGAAACATCGCGATCGCGCTATAATAGTAGGGCTCATCGAAACCTTTTTTGCGGCAATGGTAAATCGCTTGGTCCAGAGTTTTGGCGGCTTTTTTAAAATTCTCTTGTTCCACTTGGGCGCGCCCATAATAGCTATAAGCAAGACAGTTTTTTCGATTCATACTGATGGCTTTCAGAAAATAGTTCTCACTTTTCTTAAAATCGTTTTGAAAAAAGTAGGACAGTCCATAGTTTAGCCAAACTTTATCTTTGTGAGAGTAAGTGAGGTCAGCGGCGGCTTTATCCAAGTGGGCTTGAGCGGCAGCAAAATTTTTGACCTCAATATAGGCCCGACCCAAGTTGTTATGAGCCTCTGAGTAGTCTTCTTTTTCAGAGATGGCGTTTTTAAGTTCGATGATGGCATGTTCGTGCTCACCCATGAAAAAATAGGCCAAGCCGAGGTGATTTAAAATAAGGGGATTTTTGGGATCTAGCTTCTTTGCGATCAACAGCTGGTCAAGACCCTGGGCCCGTTTGTTTTGGGCGATAAAGTTGACGCCAAGTTTAAAGTGGTTGTAGGCCGCTTTCTCGTTCTCGGGATTTTTGCTGGCACAGGCGGCGATGAGGAGACCCCAAAAGATTGAAAATAGGGCTGTTTTAAAGAAGCGAACCATTTCAAGAAGTTATCAAATTTTTGACTATTTCGCAGTCTTTGCGGGGTTGGCGCTGCGCAGAAAGCATAGGACTTCCAGGTGTGGGGTTTGGGGAAACATATCAACGGGAATCATGGACTCCACACTCCAGCCGAAGCTGAGTAGCTGGGTCAAATCCCTGGCCATTGTGGCTGGGTGGCAGCTGATGTAAACCAACCAGGTTGATGGCTCATTGGATAAGAGTTGAATGACTTCGGGGGAACAGCCGGCTCGGGGAGGGTCGATAATGATCAGTTCGCCCTGGTTTTGCCACTGTTCCCGTAACTCAAATACGTCTCCCAATAGAAACTCTGTATTGGGTTGCGCCTGGCTGAGGGCCTCTTTTATGTTTTGAGGATTGTTATCAATGCCAAGACAATGCACCTCTGGCCTCTCTTTTGCGACCGCGATGGACCAGTTTCCTTGGCCACAATATAAGTCTGTTAAGCGCACGATATTTTGAGCTTTTACAAATTGGGCTATCTTTTGAGAGATAAACTGGTTTTGAGAGTTGTTGACTTGGCGAAACCCCAGTTCAGATTGCCCCACCTCATCGACTTTAAATGTGCTAACGGTGCCATCCGAATTTTCTGCAAGCTCCCACTTACCTCGCCCTTTAAAGTTGCTTTTTTCTGATTTCAGCCAGTCATTGATGGGCTGGCTTGCAATGGGGCAGTGGTCGATAGGCACAAGCTTCTTAGTGCCTTTCGCAAAGTAATGTGGGCCTTTTTCGTCAAAACGCAGCTGTATGCGGTTGCGATAAAGAAAGGTGTTCGAAGAAGGCTGAGGGTCCGAGATCAAATCACAGTCGGTAAAGCCACCGATACGAGTCATTACGTCGACCAGGTTTTGTTTTTTCCAATGCAATTGTTGTTGGTAGGAAATATGTTGCCAGTCACAGCCACCACATTTGCCAAAAACAGGGCATCGGGGCGGGACTCGCGCTGATGACGGTGTTATAACCTCAAGAATTTTTGCTTTTAAGAAAGATTTTTTACTAACAGTGATCTCCACAAGAACTTCGTCCCCTGCTGCGGCGAAGGGGATGAAGACCACTTTTTGATTGATTCTGCCAACCCCGTCTCCGGAGTTGGCTAGGGATTTAACAACAACGCGATGTTGTTCGCCCCTCATTAGGCGTTACAAATTTCGCTGTCGGTAAAAAAGAGCCCAAGCTCTCTTTTTGCACTTTCGGGGCTATCGCTCCCATGTACGGCATTCTCGCCCATACTGTCGCCGTAGAGCTTGCGGATGGTTCCATCGGCGGCTTCTGCGGGGTTTGTTGCACCCATAATCTCGCGGTTGCGCATGATGGCGTTTTCTCCGGACAAGCACATCAACATCACTGGGGCAGACGTCATAAAAGTGACCAGTTCACCGAAAAACGGACGCTCTTTATGTTCGGCATAAAATTCTTCGGCCTGGGCTTGCGAAAGCTGGGTCAACTTAGCACCCGCGATCTTTAAACCGTTTTCTTCGAATTTTGCGATGATCGATCCAATTGCATTTTTTTTCATAGCATTGGGTTTAATAATTGAAAAAGTTTGTTCTGTAGCCATTGTGTATTCTCCTTATAAACTAGCTTTAAGAGTTGTTCCAAGATCTGCGGGGCTTTTGGAAATCGCGCAACCTGCACTTTGCAAGGCTTCAAACTTTCCTTCAGCGGTGCCTTTGCCACCACTAACGATAGCTCCGGCATGGCCCATGCGCTTTCCTTTGGGCGCTGTTGCGCCGGCAATAAAGCATGTGACCGGTTTTTTAAATTCACGTTTGATATATTCTGCGGCTTCTTCTTCTGCTGAACCACCGATCTCACCAATCATAATGACAGCATCGGTGTCTTTGTCGGCGTTGAAAAGCTCGAGCACGTCAATAAAGTTGGTGCCGTTGACAGGATCGCCACCAATACCGACGCAAGTGCTTTGACCCAGGCCAACAGCGGTTAACTGGTGGACGGCTTCATAGGTCAAAGTTCCAGAGCGGCTGAGCACACCAATGCGACCTTCTTTATGAATGTGGCCCGGCATGATACCGATCTTGCATTGTCCCGGGGTAATCACTCCAGGACAGTTGGGGCCGACCAAGCGGGTTTTCTTGCCCTGCATATAGGCTTTGACCTTAACCATATCGTTAATTGGAATACCTTCGGTAATACAGATAGCCAATTCAATTTCAGCATCAACGGCTTCCATGATCGCGTCAGCGGCAAAGGCGGGTGGTACATAGATTACCGTCGCCGTGGCTCCTGTTTTTTCAACGGCTTCGTGAGTGGAGTTAAAAACCGGAAGGTCAAGATGGGTGCTCCCACCTTTCCCCGGTGTGACACCACCAACCATTTGCGTGCCATACTTCATAGCCTGTTCAGTGTGGAAAGTGCCTTGAGCGCCGGTGATACCTTGGCAAATGACTTTGGTGTTTTTATCAATCATAATAGCCATGATTAAGCTCCCTTCACGGCGTTGACGATTTTTTCGGCCGCGTCTGTTAATGAATCTGCCGGGGTGACGTTGAGGTCACTTTCAGAAAGAATTTTTTTGCCAAGTTCAACATTGGTTCCCTGCAAGCGGACCACAAGGGGTACGCTCAGCCCGACCTCTTTAACGGCCGCAATAACACCCTCGGCGATCACATCACATTTCATGATTCCACCAAAAATGTTGACGAGAATACCCTTAACGTTGGGGTCTTTTAATATGATCTTGAAAGCCGCGATGACGTTTTCTTTTGTGGCGCCACCGCCAACATCCAAAAAGTTCGCCGGAGCTGAGCCATGGAGTTTAATAATATCCATGGTGGCCATGGCAAGGCCCGCACCGTTGACCAGGCAACCGATGTTGCCATCAAGTTTAATAAAGGCGAGATCATATTTTGAGGCTTCTACTTCTGCTGGGTCTTCTTCGCTGAGATCGCGAAGTTCAGCAATGTCTTTGTGCCGATAGAGAGCGTTTGAATCAAAGTTCATCTTAGCATCGAGGGCCATAACGTCGCCTTCTTTGGTGGTCACCAAGGGGTTGATTTCAACCATGGCACAGTCTTCTTCCATATAGATGGTGTAGAGACCCTTGAAATAGGCCGCGGCTTTAATGGCTTGTTTGCCGGTAAAACCAATTTTAAAGGCGAGGTTGCGCGCTTCAAAGTCTTGCAAGCCAAAGGCAGGGTCGACATTGATGGTGTGGATGAGCTCGGGAGTTTTTTCGGCAACCTCTTCGATATTCATCCCGCCTTCACTTGAGGCCATGATCGAAACCTTGGAGGAGTCTCTGTCTAGAAAAACAGCGCAGTAGTATTCTTTTTCAATATTACAGCCCTGCTCGATGTAGACCTTTTGTACCTCTTTGCCTTCGGGGCCAGTTTGGTGGGTGACCAGAGTCATGCCCATCATCTCGTCCGTCAGGGTTTTCACTTCGTCGATGGTTTTGGCAAGTTTAACGCCACCACCTTTGCCCCGGCCCCCGGCATGGATTTGGGCTTTAACAACCCAAATGTCACCACCGAGATCTTTGGCAGCAGATTTGGCGTCGTCGCCGTTTGTGACAACGGCGCCATTAAGAACCTTTAGGCGATACTTTCGAAATATTTCTTTGGCTTGATACTCATGTATGTTCATTGGGCTTCCTTAGTAGTCTAATTTTTTAAGTGCAGTTAAAAGTTCTTCTACGTGTTGGCGAGAGTTTTCCAGTCCAGCTTTTTCTTCGTCGTTGAGTTTCAGTTCGATGACCTTCTCTAGACCATTCTTGCCAAGCTGGCAGAGAACACCGATGAACATACCGTTGATGCCATACTCTCCTTCGAGAAAGGCGGCGCAAGGGAGAATTCGGTTTTGGTCTTTTAGTATGGCCTCGGCCATCTCAACGGCACTGGCTGAAGGAGCATAATAAGCCGATCCGGTTTTAAGAAGCCCCACGATTTCAGCGCCACCTTTACGGGTGCGCTCAACCAGTGCGTCGACTTTCTCTTTGGGAAGCATTTCCGTTAGGGGAACGCCGCCGATGGAGCAGTGACGGGGCATGGGGACCATCGTGTCGCCGTGGCCGCCCAAAACAAAGGCGTTGATGTCTTTAACGCTAATGCCTGTTTCTTCGGCAATAAAGGAGCGGAAGCGAGCTCCATCAAGGATGCCGGCCATTCCAATCACGCGCTCACGGGGAAAGCCAAGGGTTTCTTTGGCTACCATGGCCATAGCGTCCAGCGGGTTCGAAACGATGATCACAGTCGATTGAGGAGCAAACTCCTTGATGCCTTCGCACACGGTTTTCATGATTTTTGCGTTGGTTGCGAGAAGATCATCACGGCTCATGCCGGGTTTGCGGGGAAGTCCAGCGGTGACAATCACGATATCAGAGCCGGCAATGTCTTTGTAGTCGGCAGTTCCAGTGACCTTCGAATCAAAACCCTCGACAGGAGAGGCTTCAAACAAGTCGAGTGCCTTGCCCTTAGCAGAGCCTTCATTGATATCCATCAATACAACATCGCCCAGTTCTTTTGAGGCCGCCCAGTGGGCACAGGTCGAGCCGACAAATCCGGCGCCTACAACAGTGATTTTTTTTCTCGTGTGACTCATAAATTTTTCCTCCGCGCGTGGCAGGTCCAGCATTGGACTTGGCTATAGAAATCGACTTTTTAGTGTTCTCTCTTCTTATACCCAAGACTGCTGAGAGTAAACCTATCCCGACAAAATTCAGACAAAGATTCTGGATGCTGACGGCGCAAGACCACATAACTTCTCACTGCATTTCTCGGGTGACTCGGAGTATACTTTGGTTGGATTGAAAGGTGAGATCATGGATGTCGGCAAGGATGCCCCAATAATCGAGCTAAAATCGACTTCATTGGGCTTTGATGGTCATGAGGTCTTAAAAGACTTCGATCTCAAGCTGTTTGAGGGCGATTCGTTGGTTTTGGTGGGCCCCAGTGGCAGTGGAAAAAGCACCCTCCTGAAGCTGATGGCCGGTCTTTTGAAGCCGCAATCGGGTGCGGTTTTATATCGTGGGCACGACCTTTCAACGCTTAGCAAAAAATTGCGCGAGGAGCACTTGGCCGAGGTCGGGATGCTGTTTCAGCAAAATGCCCTTTTTGACTCTATGACCGTTTTTGAAAACCTGCGGTTTGTGATCGAGGAGGTCGAGGGCATTCAGCAGGCTCTGGATCGCAAAGATGATATTTTGGAGACTTTAGAAGCCGTCGGCTTGGACCACGTCTTGGATCACTTCCCGAGCGAAATCAGTGGTGGAATGCAAAAGCGTTTGGGTATCGCCCGTGCTTTGGTTTTGAAGCCTCGGCTGGTGTTTTATGACGATCCAACAGCGGGTCTGGATCCGATCACCAGTCGAAAGATTGTTAGTATGATTCTAGAGCTTCAAAAAAAATGGGGCGCCACCATAGTCACGGTGACTAACGATATGATGCGAGCCTATCAGCTGGCGGGGCGCTGTATGGTGTGCTTTCCTGGAGAGTTTTTGAAAACCGGCAGCGCAGAAGACACAAAAGCCTTTGCCGACCCCAGAGTCCAACAATTTATCAGAGGCGACGTCAACGGCCCACTGGAGGCCTTGTGATTGCGTTCAAGAAGGTCACTAAGAGTTTTGGGGCACGCACGATCCTCAATGAGCTGGATTTAGAAATTCCCCAAGGCAAAATCGTTTTTATTCTTGGAATGTCTGGTACCGGAAAGTCCGTCCTCTTAAAAAACATTGTGGGTTTGCTAAAACCGGATTCTGGTGAACTTTATGTGGATCGTTTCCCGGTTCATCAGATGAGCGAGCATGAAATGATGGATGTTCGAAAAATATGTGGGATGGTCTTTCAACAACCCGCTCTGTTTGACAATTTGAATGTATTTGAAAATGTGGCTTACGGTCTGCGGAGACACTTTGAATTGAGTGAGGAGGAAGTGTCTCGCCGAGTCGAGGAAAGCCTGGGGCATGTTGGCCTAAAAGGTATAGAGGCCAAGCAAAGCCATGAGCTCTCCTACGGGATGAAAAAAAGGGTGAGTCTAGCACGAACGATCGCACTGAAGCCTAAAATATTGCTTTTCGACGAGCCCACAACGGGCTTGGATCCGATCTCAACGAGTCGGGTGAATCAGTTGATCTTAGATCTTTCCAATCAACTGGGTACGACCTCCTTGGTTGTTAGTCATGATATGGAAAGCGCCTTGAAAGTGGCGGATCATATTGTCGTCCTGGACAAAGGGCACTTGCTCACCCAGGGCACTCCCGCAGAGATGCAAGAAAGCACTATTCCTCTCATTCAAGACTTCCTCGCCGAAGTGGGGGCACCATGATCGTGCGCTCCCTCAACGGTTTAGGTGATTTGTTGATGTATCTAGGCACGGTTCTTAGAAGTGCCTTGGGCTCTTGGCGTCGTCGCGAAGAGATTTTCGATAAATCCCTGCTCGTCATCCAACAGAGTCTCGCAACCACGGTGTTTGCTGGTTTTTTTGTGGGGGCGATTATGACGTTGCAGTTCACCTTACAGGTACAGATGTTTAGTGCTTTGTCGTATTTGGGTGCCTTGGTCACCAGTGCCACGGTTCGAGAGGTTGGACCGCTTCTTATTGCCTTTCTTTTGAGCGGTAAAATTGGAGCCTTCACGTCGGCAGAGCTTGGAACCATGAAGGTGAGTGAGCAGATCGATGCCATTCGTTGTTTGGGCTCTGACCCGATACGAGAGGTGATCGTACCTCGCTTTTTGGGAATTATTATCGCCAGCTTTTTTCTGCTGAGTTTTGGCCTGCTGTTTTCATTTTTCGGCGGTCTGCTGATGGCGACGACTTTTAGCGGATTGCCCTGGGAGCAGTACCTGAGCCAAATCCCACGAGTCGTTTCCGGGTTTTCTATTTTAAGTGGTGTAGTGAAATGCTTTGTCTTTTCGTTAGTCATCGCCACCATATGTACCTACCGAGGCTACACAGTCTTCGGGGGCGCGAAAGAAGTGGGGGATGGTGTGGTCCAGGCCGCAACGCAAACCATGATCGCTCTTGTCGTAGCCGATTGGTTCACCACCTTTATCTTGGAAGGCTTGATCAATGTTTAAAGTGACTTTTGCGTCTCTCCTCATCGAAACCCTGCAAAGCCTTTTTCAACAAGGGGTGCGAGTGAAAGAGGTTGTGAAATATCTCGATCATTTGGCCTTTAAGAGTCTCAATATTATTGTGGTTTGCGTTTCGTTTGCCGCTGCTGTGACTATTCTAGAGGCTTCGTTTCACATGAAGCTTGTTTTACACGACGATAGTTTAGTGCCAGGCTTTGCATCGATGCTGATTGTGAGGGAGCTGGCCGTGGTTGTGATGTCACTGCTACTGGCGGCAAAAATTGGCGCGGGGATAGCGGCTGAAGTGGGTCAGATGAAGATCTCTGAGCAAATCGATGCTTTGAAGCTTTTGGGAATCAATCCGTTTAACTACCTGGTGCTCCCCCGTTTGGTGGCTTGTCTTATTGCAGGAGTTTTGTTGAGTTTGATCGCCAATGCTGTCTGTCTGTTGACTGCAGCTCTTGTGACAACATGGAGCCTTGACCAAAGTATGGCTTTTTTTATGACAGCTTTTCGACGTTTTGTTTTAATGAAAGATCTCGGGTTTTCTTTAATAAAGGGAGCGCTGTTTTGCGGGATCATTCCTCTGGTGAGCTGCTACTATGGCATGACTTGTGAGCCTGGAGCCGGTGGAGTTGGCCGCGCGACAACAAAGAGTGTTGTCTCTTCCTCAATTTGTATAATCGTATTAGACTTTATATTAACGTTAGTGTTTTCATCCTTTTACTGAGAGAAAAAATGACCTCACAAACCAAAGTGGCACTTTTATTTTTATTGGCAACCCTGTCGGTTGTTGTGTTCGTTTCTTTTTTAGGACAGTTCGCCTTTTTTGGCAGCTACAAGCGGGTCGTTGTCGCCTACAACTTTGTGGGAGGCCTCGAGCAAGGGTCCCACGTTCGCCTCATGGGTGTGAAAGTGGGTAAGGTCGAAAAAGTTGAGTTTCGGCCCGATTATAAGTCCGAAGCCGGTGAAGAGGTGAAGTTGCACATCCATATTAAGGTGAGTGAAAAAGCGTGGCCCGTTATCCGTGAAGACAGTGACTATTTCATTAATATGGCCGGTATTATCGGTGAAAAGTATTTGGAGATTTCACCTGGAGGCTCGGCCAGTCCCCAGGTCACTCCCGGAACCATTGTTCGAGGAACAGACCCTCCACGGGTCGACCAGCTTATTTCTCAGGGATATGCTCTAGCGGGTAAAATTTTATCAGTGGTTGAAGACAATGAGAGCTCAGTCACCTCAACGATTGGCTCGATCAGTGACCTCGTGGTCGGACTCAACAAAGTCCTAGGAACCATTGATAAAATCAGTCAAAACAAAGAATACACGGGATTGGTTACTCAAATTAGCACTCTCAGTCGAGAGATGACGGTTCTTTTAAAAGATGCCAACAAAGGTGACATAAAGAGTATGCTGATCTCGATGCGCGATTTGTTGAAGAAGCTCGAAAAAATTGAGGAAAAAGAGATTCGTAGCTTTTTACAAGAAGAGGGCATTAAGGCGAGGGTTTCCTTGTGATAGCGAAGCTTCTTGGTTTGATTTTGTGTTTGGGCGTGATGTCTCCCGCCCATTCGGCCATTTTATGGACCGATTCTGTGGAGCCACCGAAAAAGCAAAGTCGCTTCAATTATGACAGAACACCAGAAGCTCGTGAGGTCTCCACCTTTTGGTCCCAGCGCAAAGTGGGTGTCGGTGTTGCTACGGCTGGAGCCTACGGGCTGTTGGGCGGCATTGTTGGAATCCACTTTCATCCCCAATGGAGCGTTGACCTCGGCTTTGGTGGGGGCAGTCACTTTCAGTCTTTTGGATTCCGAGTAAAGAAAATGCTGCTTCTCTCATCACCACTGAATCCCTATATCGGTGTCGGGTTGAATCGGTGGCAGCGCACCACCACGCGCCCTTTTAATGCCGCCGATGTGTCTCCCGGATTTGTTGCCAATGAATTCATGTCCGAATCCGATCGCCGAACCGGACAAATCGATAAAGATATTGTGCATGGTTCATTGGGGATGCAATACACTTTCACCAATGGGCCGTGGTTGGGCTATGGGCTTTTTATAGAAGCCCTCTTCTTAATGTCGATTGATGACTTTCGTGGTGCCCCCACAGCTTCGGTGGGCTTTAATTACTTTTTCTAATTCATAAAAACTCGATAGGTTGGTTGCTGGGCATAAACTGGCAATGACGGGGCCTTTTCGTGGAAGCTTCTGCTGGGGTTTCGGTTGCTGGCGGGTTTTTCGCCGCAATTTTATTCATTTTTGAAGTTTTAGGGAGAATTGTGAGCACTTTAGTGGCGAAGACAGGCGCGCCCTTGCTCGAAGCAAAAAAAAACCCCGACAATGTGCCGGGGTTTATTAAGACTAAAAAGTAGGTTTAATTACTTTTTACGACGAGTTGTCTTCTTTTTAGTCGCTTTTTTGCGAGTCGTCTTCTTTTTAGCTTTTTTCTTAGCTTTCTTCTTAGTGGCCTTTTTCTTAGCCTTTTTCTTAGTGGCTTTTTTCTTAGCCTTCTTCTTAGTGGCTTTTTTCTTCGCTTTTTTGCGAGTCGCCTTCTTCTTAGTTACTTTCTTCTTTTTCTTTTTAGTCGCCTTTTTCTTAGTTTTGCGACTAGTTGCTTTCTTACGAGTCGCTTTTTTGCGAGTCGTCTTCTTCTTAGTAGTACGTTTCTTCTTTGCCATTATGCCTCCTCAAAACGATGAGTTCTTTGTTGTTTAAACTTCTGCATTCAGTTTACTCACATGACTATATTCGTCAATAGAAAATTAAACCTTTAGCACTTTTTTTGCTTAGTTAACGTAACGATGTTGAAGAATGCTTTCGTTTCACTACTGATTTTTATGTCCGTATTACTATTCGTAAACCGGATTTATTCGCTATTTAAAAAACAACACATTCTCTCTTTAAAAGTCATGACAAAAATTGGCACTTATCATTTTGTTTTAATTCTCACTCTCTATTTCTATTTTTTTCTCCAACCATTTTGGTTTTGGTTGTTGAGTTTCGGATCACTTTTGGTTTTTCCAGTGGTTCTATTTTTAACCGTACATTTCCAGCAACAACAGTTCTATGGCGAGTTTCTCCGATTCCTCTCAATGGTGATTCTCTCTATGCAGAGGGGGATATCCTTTCTTTCCTCATTTGAGACGGCTCTGCAGTCGGAAAAGTGGAAGCAGGACCTCCTTCTCAAGCGCCTCTATGAAAATGTTGTTTTTTCACAACAAGAAGAGGTGGCTTATAAGGGTGTTTTTGGTCGGTTCATAGGACAGACACTAGAAGAATTGAGGGCTGTTCATAGGAACCAACATCAAGCAATTGATAGGCTGTGTAATATGCAAAAAAAATTGCAGGACCGTCTCAATTTTCGACAAAAGTCGAGACAGATTTGGTTGTATTTCCATTATCAACTGGCCTTAATGAGTGTCATTTACTTCGGATTGTTGGCTTATATTGTTTCGGAATTTCATTTTTCCACCTACAAAACGGCTCTTTTTTTGTCTTTCTCCTGCTATTTTTTTGGATTGGTTTCACTTTTAATGATCGTTCGGAGTAAAAAATGGCGCATATAGTTCCATCGATATCCTTTTTAAAGACTTTCAGATCAGCACTCGAGGGTGGGGTTTCTGTTGCCAGTGCTCTCGATGAAGCGATCGGTGCCGAGAAGACAAGCTTCTCGGTGCAAGTCTATTTGTGGTACTGCGATTTCCAGAAGCAAGGACTTTCGGGGGCAGAGCTGTTTCATACCCACTATCAAAAAAGCTTTATGGACATCGTGGCCAACGGGCTTTCGGGGGCCCCGGTGTATGAGCATCTCAAGCTTCTGGAAGTCGCCATGGAGGCGGAGTTTGAACGACAATGGAAGGCCTATTTAAGCACTTTACCAAGTAAACTTTCGATCCCGTTGTTGCTTTTCTTCTTTCCCGCTTATGTCATTCTTCTTTTTGGTCCTTTAATCACGCAATTTTTAAACGAGGTGAACTAATGATAATCCTATTTTTACTTTTAGCGTCTTTCGGGGCAGAAGCTCAATGGAGTGAGATCCTTGGAGCTCAAAACATTGAAGAGCTAATGGAAGCAGAAGCGACGACTCATAGTCGAAAGCGCCTTACGGAGGGCTGTCGCATCGAACAGAGTGGAAAACTTTTTCCGATATCCTGTATCCCGCTTTTGGGGGACCATCTGGGGACGATCCAGGCCACCACTGAAAACCGACGTCTTTATGAGGCTATCAGTCGACTTTGTCGAACGACCACCCCGATAGCCAAAGATAAGCTTTCGCTACAGCAACTTCTAGATTCGTTCTTCACCCCCAAGGACTGCGTTGAACCTTTGCGTGAGAAGATAAAAGACTTGGAATATTTGGCCAGCGGAGATTCTGGTCCGGATTTTGTACTACCAGTGAGGCATGAGAAGGTTAAAAGCACAAAAAACAAGTTATGAAATTAAGGAGCCCCTCGGGTCGGGGCTAACTAGCGACGTTTACAAAGCTTTTCGGGTCGACGATCGAGGGTGGACCAGTCAAGAGGTGGCCTTAAAAATTATCAAGTCTAAGAATGACGTCCAAATATTGAAGAAAGAGTTCGAAAACCTACTTAAGGTGGAGTCGAAGTATTGTGTACGGATCCATGCCTGGGAAAACCTCCAAAGTGGTCCCGCTTTGGTCCTTGAATACATCGACGGGGTGACACTACACGAGTTGCTTGATGCCGACTTACTCACGGTGGAGCTGTGTCGAGAGATTTTAGCTCAAATTTCGTTGGGGCTTTCAAGCCTTCACCGTCACCAAGTTTTCCATGGCGACCTTAATCTTAAAAACATCATGATCAACACCGATGGCGTGGTGAAGCTTATCGATTTTGGCTTTGGTGATGCTAAGAGTGGTCAGCTTCTGACTCCATGTTTCGCATCACCAACAAGGTTGGCCGGAGCCCCTCCCTGCTCCGTGACCGACCGCGAGTCTTTGCGCTCCATTCAAAAGCATATGCTGGCCAGATTTACAAACGAACAGGCCGTGGACAAGGTGTCGGCCCTTCATACCAAGGCCCGCCACCGACGAAGCTTGGCTCTTAAGGTGACCGCTCTCAAGATTCGAAAGTCAAAAAAGACCACCCGCTTGCCCATTCAGTCACCCGCTCTTTCCCGATCTGTTTCGGTCAAGCCATTGCTGTTGCTATTGAGTTTTTTATTGACGTTGGTTTTGCCCTTGTTATTTCAAGAGCCTGTGCAACGGTTTCCGCTGGAGATCCGCTCTCAGAGATGGTTTTTAGTAAGCCTCAATGGTTTGCCGATGCAATACGGACCTGTTGAAATTAAAAATCTTCGTTATGGAGACTACAACATTCGCTGGCAGGGGGCTGAAGGGAGCGGCACCCTCAATTTGAGACACCGTAGTGAAAAGACATTTTTATTGCAACCTGAGATCAACAAACTATGATTGGGTGATGTCTGCACTGATAGCACTAATTTTATTTGGAGTTTTACAGGGGCTGACGGAGTTCTTACCCGTCTCCAGTTCGGGACATCTGAGCCTTTTTCAGTACTTTTCAAAAGAAATCGGCGAGAACCTCTCACTCAACATTGCCGTTCATATTGGCACCCTCCTCACGATTCTTATTTTCTATCGTAGTGATATCCGAGATATTCTTTCCGGCTTGATGAAGCGCGAAAAAGAGGCGACATCAATGACCCTGTTGATTTTGACGGCCAGTGTTCCAACGGCGGTCATTGGTCTTTTGATGAAAAAAAAGGCGGGATGGATTTTGACAAACCCTGGAGTGGCGGGAGTCTGTCTACTTATAACGGGGATCATTCTCTTTGTTTCGGATCGAATCAAGGTTCGACAAAATTTTCAATTGGGATTCGGCATAGGATATGGGCAGGCCTTACTCATCGGCCTGGTGCAAGGGTTTGCTGTTCTTCCTGGAATCAGTCGCTCCGGCTCCACGATCGTTGCCGGCCTTTTCTTGGGGATGAACCCTAAAAATGCTTCTCGTTTTAGTTTCTTGATTTCCATACCGGCCATCGCCGGGGCGGGACTTCTAGAGGCTATGGAGCTGAGCGAGGGAGTTGAAATCGGCAGCTTGTTGGTCGGGGGGATTGTGTCCTTTCTTACCGGCCTTGTTGCCATCTCCTGGATGGTGCGAGTGACTATGAAAGGGCATTTGAAGGTGTTTAGCTATTACGTGTTCAGTCTCTCCCTTGTTTTTCTGGTCTGTTATTCCATGGGGTGGGGACAAGGGCTGATTTAGCTCCACTCGCTCATGGACGACCTCTGTCCTTATATATGTCTGCTTTTTCGAGACAGATAATACGCCGCATTCAACGCCCGTCGCTAACAACCTGTCTGATTGCTTGTTGCCATGGGTTTTCCTATAAAAACGGGGTTGGATGTCTTGTTAATGAGTCGCCAGAAAGTTCCTATGAAAAACGCAGATATGATTAAACATTTTGAAGAACTGGTGGACGAACTACTGAAAGATGATCCCGATGAGCATCGGGTGAAGATGTTAATGGAAAAGTTAAGTTTAGATTACCAGATGGATTCGGTGAATCGTATCACAACCGTGTTGGAGAAAATGAATAAATTAGTTTTCGAATCACAAACGAAAAAGGGTGAACATGATCTACAATAGTATTTTAGAAACCGTTGGTAACACTCCCATTGTGGAGCTGAAACATGTCGTTCCCAAAGACAGTCCCCACAAATTTTGGGCCAAGCTAGAGTACTTTAACCCTGGTTTGAGCGTAAAAGACCGAATTGCTCTGGCGCTCGTTGAAGAAGCCGAAAAGCGAGGCGAGTTGAAGCCCGGTGGAACCATTATTGAAGCGACCTCGGGGAACACCGGCATGGGGCTGGCCTTGGTGAGTGCCGTCAAGGGTTACAAAGCGATTTTTGTGATGCCCGATAAAATCAGCGAAGAAAAAAGAGCCGCTCTCCGAGCCTATGGCGCCAAGGTTGTTATCACTCCAACCTCGGTTGAGCCAGATGATCCTCGAAGCTATATTTGTGTTGCCAACAAGCTCGCTGAAATCACGCCGGGTAGTTTTCTAACGAATCAGTATCACAATCCTGATAACCCAAAGGTTCATTACGAGCGCACGGGTCCGGAAGTTTGGGAGCAGACGGAAGGTAAAATCGACGTTTTCGTAGCGGGTGCCGGCACCGGGGGAACCGTTTCGGGAACGGGTAAGTACCTCAAGGAGAAAAAGCCTGAGGTTAAAATAATGTGTCCAGATCCGGTGGGCAGCATCCTTTATGATTTATTTTACCACAAAGAAGTTCGAACCCCTCCCCAGCCTTATAAAGTTGAGGGTGTTGGTGAAGACATGCTGCCGGAGAATGTCCACCTTGATGTGATCGATGACTTCGTGCAGGTCGATGACAAAGAGTCTTTCACAATGACTCGAGACCTTGTTTCGAAAGAAGGCATTTGTGTTGGCCCGTCTTCGGCAATGGCCCTGGTGGGAGCCATCAAATACAGCGAAACTTTAGAGAAACCGTCTAACATTTTAATTATGATGGCTGACAGTGGGCGTGCCTACTTGAGCAAAGCCTTTAACGATGACTGGTTGCGAGACAACGATTTTCTGCCATCCCCAATGAAGTTCACGACGGTTAAAGATCTTCTGTTGAAAAGAGGAAAAGACGTGCCCGTGATATCGGCAAATGTCGATCACAATGTTATGGATGTCGTCACACTTTTGAAAGACCACGGAATTTCTCAGGTGCCTGTGTTCTCAGGTGATAAGCTGGTGGGGGTCCTTGATGAAACGGACCTCATTCTTCCTTTGGCCACTGGTAAGTTGAAGCCGACCGAACCAATTATTCATCTTATCAAGGGCGCCATTGTTTGGGTCAACACCCATGACGATTTACAGAGCCTATCGGAGCTTTTTCAAAAAGGTATGATTGCATTGGTTAAAGATGAAAGCGAAAAGCTACACGTTCTCACTAAAATTGATCTTCTTGAATACATTAGCCAGCACATGAGTGTGTAAGGAGCCAGATTATGGATTACAAAGAAATGGGATTTTCCACTCGTGCCATTCATGCCGGACAAGAGCCAGACCCGACCACCGGGGCCATCATGACGCCCTTGTATTTGTCTTCGACCTATGTGCAGTCCTCTCCCGGTGAGCATAAGGGTTACGAATACAGTCGAACCTCTAATCCGACGCGCAAGGCTTATGAAGATTGTTTAGCAAGTCTTGAAGAGGGGCGCTTTGGATTCGGTTTTGCTTCTGGCTGTGCTGCGACGACCACTGTGATGCATTTGCTGAGAGCGGGAGATCATGTCGTGGCGTCTGATGATTTGTACGGAGGCACCTTCCGTTTGTTTGATAAAATCATTCGCCATAATGGGATCGATTTTTCATTTGTGGACATGTCGGACCCAGCCAACGTCGAAGCGGCAGTGACTGCGAAGACCAAGATGATATGGATCGAAACTCCGACAAACCCCATGCTGAAGTTAGTGGATATTAAAGCTTGCTCTGCCATCGGCCGCGCTAAGAGGCTGATAACTGTAGTCGATAATACTTTTATGAGCCCCTATTTTCAAAAGCCTTTGTCCCTGGGGGCGGATATTGCTCTTCACTCCACAACTAAGTTTATCAACGGACACAGTGACATTGTTGGAGGCGCCGTTGTTGTCAAAGACGCCGACATCGCTGAAAAACTCGCCTTCTTGAGTAACTCCATGGGTGGCATTTGCTCTCCCTTTGATGCCTTTATGTGCATGAGGAGCCTTAAAACCTTACCGGTTCGGATGCGTGCCCATGAGGCGAATGCTAAAAAAGTTGTGGATCTACTGGTTAATCACTCGGCCGTCGACAAGGTTATTTATCCTGGTCTTGATAGTCATCCTCAGCATGGTCTGGCGCAAGAGCAGATGAGTGGCTTTGGCGGAATGATTACCTTCTACTTGAAGGGTGGTTTAGAGCCGGCTCGTCAGATGTTAGAAAAAGTGAAGGTATTCTCATTAGCTGAGAGTTTAGGGGGGGTTGAGTCTCTTATAGAACATCCAGCCATTATGACTCATGCCAGTGTTCCCCTGGAGATCCGTCAGCAGCTGGGGATTGATGACGGCCTGGTTCGATTGAGCGTTGGTATCGAGGATATTGAAGATCTTTTAGCTGATCTGGAGCAAGCTCTCAGTTGACAAAAAACCTGGGATTCAGTAGCTATTGATTTCCGATTCGGAGTCTGGTCAGGTAGCTCAGTCGGTAGAGCAGAGGACTGAAAATCCTCGTGTCGGGGGTTCAAATCCCTCTCTGACCACCATTTTAATTCTCATATGGGGGGAAACTTATGAGATCTTTTATAGCCATTATTATAGTTGGTATGATGGGCCACGCCGCACAGGCGGCCGACGTTGTTTGCTCATGCTCTGGTGAAACCAAATGTTCTGATATCAAGATTAAGTTCGTTCCATCGAACCCTGGTGTCTACATGAACATCGAGTATGCCTACGGAGCTCGCAACCAAGAAGGTTTTGCGACAATCACTACAGACACTGAAAACAGACAGGTGACTTATAAGTTGGGGAATTTTCTCTTAGTCGAGAAAAATGGCAAATATGAATTGCCTCAGAAACTAGCTCGCTGCAACTAATCGAGCGACTCTGTCAGTTTATTTGATGAAAAGACCACAACCACCGTGGTCTTTTTTTGTTGCTAGAGTTTATCGATATTTTGAAAAGCGATAAACAAAAGCTGCCAAGCCACCAAACCAGCCAATACCATAAGGTAGGTCGTCCCAGCCATGGTCACCACGGTGAGAGTTCGTACGAGGCGATAGGAACCCGCAGTAAAGACTTCCATGAAGGCATAGCAAAGATAGAAGGTCGATGCCATCAGCGTTGCTAACCAGGTGGTTTGTCTTAGTTCGGGAGCGATCCAGTGGACCGGTGATAGAATCAGAAAGATCAGTAAAATATGGGAGTAGATATAGGCATTCACCGTGATATGCTCCGCCAGGTTAAAACCACTCTTGCGGAAAAAAATAGCGGTAAAAAAAGCAAATATTGGAATCCACAAGATGATAAATATCTTCAGCGAGTCAAAAAGCGACTTGTGATACTTCGGAAGAAGGACTTTTATGAAATCTAAGAATTCTTTTTTGGAGGCTCTTTTATCAATATCCTGTCCAAACCAATCCATCTTGATGTGAACCTTGTTGCCCTTATTGATAACACCGTACTCTTTATCTGATGCCACCAGGTTTTTTTGAGTCTTGTCGTCAGAAAGTACGATGTTGTCTCCCTTTTGGGTGACGGCGAGATCATCAACCATCGTCGTTATAGATTCAAAAAAGCCAATATTCTTTTCTAGGTAAGAGATGTTGATCGTAAAAAGCACGACAAGAAAGAAAGCGTATTTACCGGCAGACAGATAGCGCTGGCGTTTACCACCTAAATAATTGTGAACCATATCGTGGGGATTTGTGCTCAGATCAATGGCGGTGCGCAGAAAGCCTTTGTCCGAGTCCGAAACGGCATCCATGAAATCCTTTATAACTGTGACCAAAGTTAGCTTTTTGGTCGCACTTTTTTGTCCACAGTTTGGGCAGAACCAACCACAAAACGAGGTTGGGCAGTTGAGACACTGAAGGGTCGGGGGCTTTGCTTTCTTGTTGAGCATTGCAAAGGCCTAAAATCATTCAGCTAGGGAATCAAGGACAACTTGTCCGTCTTAGTGAAAAAGCCAGCGGCAGGGTTGGCGCCACCCACAGACTATTGATTTCACGGCAAAGGAGTTGCACGTTGCGTCGCATTGCGCTACAAAACGGCCCATGAAAGAAGAAGACCTCCTCCAGGCCCTAAAAGACAACCCCTTCTTGCTGGCTCCGATGGCGGGAATTACCGATCGAGTTTTTCGAAACTTTATGCGCAAACAGGGCGCCGGTATTTTGACCTCGGAGCTCATCTCGGCAAACGGCCTGCTCTACAACAGTGAAAAGACAAAAAATCTGATGCGATTTTACGAGAGCGAACGCCCGATCGGAATCCAAATTTTTGGAGAAGATCAAGAAGCTTTAGTGAATGCCGCCCAACATGTCGAGCAACTGGGGGCGGATTTTGTGGATATCAATTTGGGTTGCCCGGTAAAAAAGGTTGTGAAAAAGGGGGCTGGCTCGGCGATGCTTAGAGAGCCGGACAAGCTTCGCAGGATATGTCGTGAGATCAAAGCGAAGATCGAGATACCCCTTACCATTAAAATTCGCACCGGTTGGGACCAGCAGTCGCGCAATGCCCTAGACATTGTCCAGCTGGCCTATGATGAGGGGGTGACCTGGGTCGCCATTCATGGAAGGACGCGATCCCAAGCCTACACCGGGCAGGCTGATTGGGACTATATTGCTGGCATCAAAGCCAATAGTCCTCTTCCGATCATTGGCAATGGAGATGTAACGTCTGCCGAGATAGCGGTGACTCGAAAACAAGAGTCCGGTTGCGATGGCATTATGATCGGGCGTGGTTGTCTTAAGAATCCGTGGATCTTCCAGCAGTCCTTGAAGCGGCTCAAGGGGCAAGACTTCGAACCATTAGCCTACGACTATTTACCACTATTTGAATATCTACGAGAAACGGCTGAGGCCGATATGGATGAACGGGTGCAGTGTTTGCTATTTCGTAAATTGGCCAATTGGTTTTCAGCGGGGCTCCCCGGTTCCGGGGAGTTTCGCCGTCAAATTTTCGCGGCCCGGGGCTTTGCCGAAACCTATGACACGATCCGGAGCTATTACGAAAACGTCCACCCAGGATTGCGGAAAGACACCAGTCACGAGGCCTTTCTGATGGGTGGACACGGCTAGAGCGCCCTGACCCGCAATGTGGGTTTTATGGTTCCAAGGCTTCTTGACTCAATTCTTCAGAGTTTTCAAAGTCTTCAGGGTTCTCAGGGTTCTCAGGGTTCTCAGGGTTCTCAGGGTTCTCAGGGTTCTCAGGGTTCTCAGGGTTCTCAGGGTCACCGGGGTTAGCCGGACCTTCTTGTTTGCTACCATCCATGATCTCCTGCGCTGGCGCTGGGTCTTCGGGGCCGAGGTCAGAACTGTCAGGCGGCGTCGAGTGGGGTGTTTGCTCTTCGACGTTCTTGGGGTCTTGCACGTTTGAAACGTCCCCTTTCATTTCCGTTTCAATCTCCTCATTGAGAAAGAGTTCGTCTTTGTCGGTTGTTTCAAACTCTTCGAAGATTTCGTTCTCAATTGTTCGAGGGGTCTCATCAAAAAAGTCCTCTGAGTAGTGGGGGAAGGGCCATGGCTCGGTTTCGAGAAGCATTTTTAGATACACATACAAGCTGTCTGATATTTTTTTAGAACGATAGAGTCGTCTTAAAATAACCTGCATGCGCCAGACATTCTTTTTGCTGAGTTGTCGCTTGGCAAAAGATGAGCTAAGTCTTTTAGGACTTGGTAAGAGCGAAACCAAGTAGAGGCTTTCTAAAACATTAAGCAGGTCTGGAGACTTTGAGAAGTAATATTCCGCAGCCGGCTTAAGGCCATAAAGGTTCTTGCCGAATTCGACAACATTGACATACTTCTCGAGGATCTGACTTTTTGAAAGTTTATGTTCAATCTGTCGGGCAATAAAAAACTCTTTAAATTTACGTTCGAGAGACTTCTCTTTTGATAGATAGAGATTCTTTGCTAATTGTTGAGTGATGGTCGAGCCACCACGAGCAAAGCGCCACTCCAAAAAATTGCGTCGAAAGCTCTCCTTAATTTCGTACCAGTCGAAGCCTTCATGGGAGTAGAAGCTACCATCCTCTGATAGGACAAGGGTCCAAACAAAATGCTTTGGGATGTCACGAAACAAAACGTAGTGTGGTTCTCCTCGACAGAGGCGAACTTTGTACATTTTTGTTTCAAAACATTTTTTAGGGTTGGGGATAGAGCGAACCTCCATATATATAGAAAAACCGTAGGCGAGCACGGCAAAAAGAAAAAAACTCATTAACAATAGGAAGCTTTTTAATCGTTTTCTAGCAGGCCGTTTTCTTTCATCCATGAAATACTTTCCTTGATGGCGACATGAGCGGGGGAGGCTTCAAAGCCGAGTTCGTTTTTTGCTCTGGTATTTTCAAACCAATGGTAGAGAGAAGAGGTTAGGGCCGTCTCACTGCTTAGCGAGGTTTCGACCCCGAACTTTTTTACGATATCGCCGGTGAAACCAAGCGTTTTTAACGCCCACTGGGGGATTGCAATGCGTGGAGGGGGGACACTTGAAGCCTCTGCAATAATCTCAAAAAGCTCCTTAATGGTTAAGTTGTCACCTGCAATAATGTAGCGTCGCCCTGGTTGGCCCTTTTCTAAGCACAACTGAATGGCATCGATCACATCTTTAACATGAACAACGTTAACTCCCCCGGGAGGGTAAAATTTAAAGCGTCCTTGGGCCACCTTGAGTTGAGTTTTCCGACTGCCTTTTGTGGCGTCACCGGCTCCGTATATGGTCGAGGGGTTGATCATGTAGACATTAAGTCCATCATTTTGGTAAGCAGAAAGCGCCAGTTGTTCAGCCTTCCTTTTGGTTTCAAAATAGCCTAGATCGAAAGAGCCTAGGTTGAACTCAAAGTCTTCATCAATTGCTTTGGGACTGAAGCTGGCACCAATCGTGACCACTGAGCTCAGGTGAAGAACCTTTTTTACTTTGTTGGTTATGCAGGCGTCGAGGACGTTGCTTGTTCCGCCGACATTGATTTTTTCCATGGCCGCTCGGTCGGACCTTTTGTAAGCAATAAGCCCGGCCAGGTGATAAACCACATCTTTATTTTCGCAGGCCTGTAATAGAGCCAAACGGTCGGTGATATTGCCGAAAAATACTTTCACCGGAAGTTCTTTGAAAAAAGAGAGATCACTGGACTCACGAGCCAATACAGTCACGTCGTAACCTTCGCGAAGCAATCGAGATGTTAGGTGACGGCCAAGAAAACCAGTAGCACCGGTCACGAGAACACGTTTAGGATCCAACGGTAATAGCCTTCAGGATGACGGGTTCGAGAGGCCTCATTATTGTGTCTGCTGGAACGCGGCTAATTTGATCGACGATCTCAAACCCTTGCTCAACCGCCCCCATCACTGTGTACTCTTTGTTGAGATAGGGTAAAGGTCTAGTACTAATGACAAACTGACTGCCAATCGAGTTGTCGTCGCCTCGAATCTTGGCCATAAAAACAAGATAAGGACGATCAAAGGTAAGATCATTTTTTTCATTGGGTAAGGTATATCCCGGCCAACCTTTACCATTTCCCCATGGGCAACCCGTTTGGATGCCGAGCTGAGGATGGACCTTGTGGAAAATCATATTTTTGTAAAAGGGTGTTCCTTTGACTTTCTTGCCGGTGTTAGCATCGCGAAAGCTCTTGGTGCCTGTGGCGAGACCGATAAAATTTTGTACGGCCTCCGGGGCTTTATCGCTGAACAGCCGAATTCGTATATTGCCCATCGAGGTTTCTAGGGTGGCGAAGCTAACGTTGGCCTCATCGTCACTATGGGCGGGAAAAGAAAAAATAAGAAATGAAACAAAAAGAAATCGCTTTATCATAAATCCATTTTCAATGATCCTTGGTTTTTAGGCAAGGCTTTTCAGGAGCTCTGATTGTGCCAATACCGTGACTCTGAGTTTTTCAAACACATCGGGTGAGTTTAATATCTTAGAAACGCGCTCTAGGTTGTGATTTTTTATCGAGACTTTAGTACTGGAAGAGGCATTGCATATTTGAAAAATCTGTTCAAACATTCGTAAAAAATCGTAGTTTTGGAGAACAGTTTGAGACCAAACTTCTGCTTGGTTGCAGCATTTTAGTAATTCTTGAGTCGACGAGTTCTTTGGAGCAACACTTTGTAGAAGGACATGCCGTTGGATGGAGAACTCTGTATCAATAAGGCCGCCGCGACAGGTTTTTACATCAATCATCCGTTCGCTTGGGTGAGTGAGAATTTTTCCGTGCAGTTCCTCGAGTTTTTTGCTTTCTTCGACGCTGATCCGAAGATCGTTAAAGTGTTTTGTAAAGTAGAAGTTGTTTTCATTGATCAGTCTCGACCTTAAATAAGCTTGCTTTTGCCAAGGTTGGGCCTCACTTCGAATAAACTTGAAAAAGCGCTCCTTCTCGAGAATAAGCGGGCCAGCACTTTCATTGGGCTTGAGGCGCAAATCGATGTCGTAGAGGCGGCCGGCATTGGAGCGATTGGTTAGTAAGGTGATCATACGTCGTGCCAATTTGACCTGCTCTGGGGTGGGGAGCCCTTCTGTCAGAAAAACAAAATCCAGGTCCGATTGTATGCCGAGTTCGCGTCCACTCCACTTTCCCAAGCAAAGGACTTCGATGTCTCGATTGTTCGCGCTTTTATTCAGGTGTTGTTGCAGTTGAGAAACAATAAAGTCGGCCTGTTCACTGAGTTGATGAAAATATTTTTGAGTGTCCTTTGACTTTATTAAGTAGATAATAGCGACCAGTTGCCCAAGCAGCTTGTAGTCCACTAGGTTTTCCCAGAGGGTTTCGGTGTCGTCATCGGACTGAATCACGACCTGACCCAGGGCAAAGCTATCGATAAGCTCCGGTCGACGGCAGAGAATTTGGCCGACGTAGGGCGATATCGAGAAGAGCCAAGCCAAGTTCTCTAAAAGAGCCGGGTTTCGCGCCAACAAGTGGAACACCGACGTTTTAGATTTAATAGCAAAAATAAAATCCTGAAAAATTTGAATGGAGAGATCCACATCGAGGGCAATTTCTTGCACATGGCCAATGTATCTTTGTAAGATTTGCCTCTTGAGTCCATGAACGCCCTGTTTTTTCATTGACGGACTGTCGAGAGATTCAATTTTCTCAATAGCACGTCGAGATTCGGCGCTAAAACCTTTTTCGTCGAGGATGGCTTTTTCGTTTGGAGCTTCCGGGGGTACAAAGAAGTCGCCAAGTCTTTTTTCGGTACTGTCAAAAATCTTCAAAAGGGCTGCTTCAGAAAGCTCTGGAGAATCAATGGCCGCCAGTGTTTTGGCGACGGCCAGGTAAGTGTGTTGGTCGTCTCGAATATGAATCATATTCTCAAGTTTTCTCAGGCGCCAGTAGTGCTCGTGGAGGACTTCTGCATCGGACTCTTTTAGGACTCCCACCTCCACCAAGGCCTTAAGGGCAGGGGAGATCATAGCGATTCTGGCAACGGGGTTACGGCCCCCATAAATCACTTGCAGAGAGTGGATATAAAGTTCGATATCACGAATCCCACCGGGGTGAATTTTGATGTCAAAGGGCTCGTGTGCTTTGCGCCACTGAAAATTAATTTTCGACCGAATGCTTTTTATTTCATCGATAACTGAGAAGTCGAGTCGCCTCGGAAAACACCTTTTCTGACAGTAAGACAAGATATCTTCGCTGAGTTTGTTTTTTTTGAAAAGCGGTCGCATTCTGATAAAGCTCAATCGGTGCCACGCCTCGAGATATTCATCATAGAAGTTGTAGAAGTTCTGTTTGCTTGGAACTAAAGGGGACTGGTTGCCGCCCGGTCGTAGGTTCGTATCCACCCGATAGGCAAACCCAAACGAGGTATTTTCGCCGACCAGTTTTATAAAATGTTGTATCGAAGCTTGTAAATTTTCAATTTGGCAGCCGTTTTCTTTTACAAAGACGATATCAATGTCAGAGCTCAGGTTGAGTTCGAAGGACCCCAATTTGCCAAAAGCCAGCAGGGCCACTTGATCGCTGTCCGGAACGCAATGATCCCAGGCTCGCTTGAGGAGTTCCTCGGTTTCTTGACTCCAGTAACGACAAATATTTTCAGTGGTCTCCGCCTCAGTGAAGCTCGCAAGGGCACATTTCAGCCAGTGACGGTGTTTTGCTTTCCTAATTTCGTCAGACAGGTTGTTGGCTGGCCGGTCTAAATGTTTGAGATAGAGAGCGTAGACCGATGAATAGTTGGAAAACCGCTCCCGAGTGCTATCGGAATAACTGTCTAGTTCAGGTAAGGTGACCATTGAGGCTTGTAATAGTCCTTATTGTCAAAGGTGAGGCGATGTTCGTACTTCCCATCGATGCTAACGATATAGAGTTGATAGCGTCCGGTACGATCGCTGGAGAACAAAATAAATCGTCCATCCGGTGAAAAACTTGGGTATTCGTTATTGGCAAGGCGACCATCTCGCTTCCGGGCTGTAGTCAGGCGCTTGATGTTTTTACCATTAGCATCAACGGTAAAGATATCGAAATGACCTTTGTCGAAACCGGCAAAAGCGAGACGTTTACCGTCTGGGGACCAAGCCGGGCTCGAATTGTACACACCTGCAAAAGTGAGGCGTTTTACCTTTTTACCACTCATGTCCATGGTGTAGATCATAGGTTTACCCGAACGATCAGAAGAAAAGGCGACCGTCTTGCCGTCAGGGCTCACGGCGGGCTCCACATTCATGGCGCCGCGTGGGCCGTTGGTGAGTTGGGTGAGTCGTTTTCCGCTGAAATCGGTTTTGTAAAGATCTGAAGCGCCCACCTTTGAAATGCGCAACAAAATCTCTTTAGAGTCAGGGGTGAAGGTTCCTCCAGAGTTGATGCCTTTTTGATAAGATATCAACCAGCGCTTATTTTTCTCGAAGTCGTAGAGAAAAAGGTCGGCATTCCGAGTCTTCATTTTTTTGTGATAGAGAAAGGACGTGTAAGTGATATAACGACCGTTCGGTGACCAGGCTGGAGATTGAGAAATGGTTCTGTGCTTGCTCACCTGTTGCTGGTTGGCACCGTCCCAGTCCATAACAAAAATTTCTTTTTCCGACTTGTTAGTGCCTCGGGAAACAACGAATTTTGTCATAAAAAAGCCGTTGCGGCCGGTCAGGCTTTTCATGATATCGTTAGAGAACTTATGGGCGATGGTTCTTAAGTCATTAATTGAGCCAGAATAGGCTTTGCCTAAAATTAATTTTCTTTGTGGGACATGGTAAAGGTAGGCTTCGTATTGAAACTGGTTTTGGTTGATTTTAAATCCTGAACGAATCATAAATTCGGCGCCAATTTGCTTCCATGAACCAAAATCGAAACCTTTTCGAGGGTCATTGGCTTTTGGTGTTAGCGAACGATTGCGATAATCTTCGACAAAAGCTTCTGGCGCGATAAAGGAGAAATAAGAGGAGATCGTCAGATCCTTAAGAATAATGTCGTAAAATCTTTTGCCGTAGGCCAGATGTTTGCTTGCTAGAGCTGGAGTTCCTAAATAAATCAAAGGGACCAGAGCCATTGGACTTTGCTTGACCTCGGCCTTCCCGATATTGATATAGGGTCTTTCTTTGGCCTCAGCGCTGACTGTCGACATTATTGAGCAGATAAAGATGGCTATTATGACTTTGTATTGCATTTCAGTGACCTTTCTATTCGGGAAAACCAATTTCAAAACCAGTGGTAGAGTAAAAATCAACGAGATTGGAGGGTGGGGGCGGCAGGGGAGAAGACTTCTCCAGAGTGTCGATAACATACTGGTCAAATAAGTCATTCCCTGACTTCACCACAAAACTTTTTTCGCTGATCACTCCGTTTTTCCTAACTAACAACAGAACACGAGCCTTGAGATTACCATTCGCAAGCCACTCCGGCAAGTTCCAGTGGGTTCGGACTTGAGTTTCCACTTCATCAAGATAGGAGTTGTGGTGAAGCTTTTCGAGGCCCTGTAGCGAATTCCCTTTGCTAATCGCGTTTCCTTTATATTCAATTTCTTTGGTTTTGTTCGTGTTTTTGGATTTCAATTTTTGTAGTGCCTTCAGTCGAGCAATGGCTGAGCTTTGATCGTCTTTGACACGTTTCTTCTTGTTCTCCGCTGGTGCTTTTAGCTTGGCTTTCGGCTTCTTAGGTTTCGCTTTTTTTGCCACCGGCTTTTTCTTTACTTCTTTGGGCTTCGCTTTTTCTAACTTCGGCGCTGGCTTCGGTGTGGCGGCTGGTGGCTTCGGTGGCTCGGTGACTTTCTCGGGAAGGGCAACAACATCGATGCGGACCGATTGTCGGTGCTCCGGCGCCTGGTCCGGAAAGAACAGGACTTTGACCGTTAAAAATAAAAACACGACGGCGTGAAACCCTACGGAAAGGTATATAAAATATCGGAAAGAATCTTTGGGTTTACTCATTTTGGAAGAGTGACTAACCCGATATTATAAATGCCGGCCGCGCGAATTTCAGCCAGAGTTTTAGCAACCAGCTCATAGCTCACCTGTTTATCGGCTTTGAGGTATATTTGTTTGTTGGATCGACTTTTAAAAATCGCTTTGAGTTGTTTTCGTAAACCAGCGAGTTGCACTTCTTCTTTTGCGACGTAAATTTTGTTGTTATTTTTGATGGCGAGAATAAAGGGTTTGTCGGAGGTTTCCATCCCCGAGGCCGCTGTTTCAGGCAGATCAATGTCGATCCCCTGTTGCATCATTGGCGCAGTGACCATAAAGATAATGAGCAAGACAAGCATGACATCAACCAGTGGAGTGACGTTGATCTCACTCATAGAGTTTCTGTTATTAGAAGAACCCATTCCCATAGAGCTTAGTCCTGTTGCTGTTGAAGGCGTGCAATGTTCAAAAATTCAGAGATAAAATTATTCATTTGGTTTTCTTGTTTGCGAACCTCATTGAGTAAGTAGTTATAGGCCATGACGGCGGGGATAGCTGCAAATAATCCCACGGCCGTTGCAAACAAGGCTTCTGAAATACCGGGCGCCACAGTGGCTAAGCTTGCTGACCCAGCGTTTGAGATAGCTCGAAAAGAAGTCATAATTCCGACCACTGTCCCGAGCAGGCCAATAAAGGGCGCTGTGCTTCCTGTGGTGGCAAGAAAGGCTAAGCGTTCTTCGAGTATTGAAACCTCGTAATCCTGACCTTTGCGCAAAGATCTTTCGAGATTGTCCATCCAGTTGCCCATAGTCGCTGACTTTTTGCGGTGGATGCGCTCGAGTTCAGAGAAGCCGGTGTTAAAGATTCGAGAAAGTGGGCTCTCGCCGTGACGCTCGAGCTTGTCCTTCACCTGCTCCAGCGAGGCTGCGCTCCAGAAAAGGTCGAGGAATTTTTCATTTTCCTCTTTCGCTTTATTGAAGACTTGGCGCTTTTTAAAAATAATAGCCCAAGAGACAATAGACATTCCGATGAGGACAAGGAGTAAAAATTGGACGGCGAGTCCGGCGCCTAGAATGTCTGAGATTAAAGATGATTGCGTCGTAATTTCGGTGGTTGCGGCTTGTGCGTACATAACTATAGAGGCTAAAGGAACTTCGGCCAGGATTCAAACACTTCTCGGGTTTTGGAGGCGTTCTGGTCTTTCTATTGAACCATCCATCCATTCGGATCGATACCCTCCAAAGGTCTTGGGGAGGGGCCGATAAGAACGAGCTTGTTCTGGGACTGGGCCATTTCAATGAGAGGTCCCAAACTTTTAGAGGCTTTCATGTTGTCGAGGTGGATAAAAAAAACATCGGCTGAAAAATCTAGCATCTTCCCGAGCTTTAAAGAAGAGAGAGCGAGAAGCCGAGTCATAAAAATTTCTCCGCTACAAAAGCTCCAATGGGGCTCGAGCCGGCGCAGGTCCTTCAAGAGGCCGTCGGCTCGTGAGCAGAAGATGGTGTTGCGCCAGCGATCGTCTTGCAAGAACAAGGTTCGCAACATGGGTAAGGCTTTTGGGGTGGCAAGGCTGAAAAAAAGGAGAACGCGTTTGTTGGGGGCGTTTTTGAAGAGTTCGGTCAATTGCTGGTCATTTTTTTCATGGGCTCCGAATTTCATACGACGCCATTGGTATTCCGAAGACTCTTCGGTCCAAAGGAGGGGGGCCTTTTGGGACTCGTTGACCAGTTCTTTTACGAGAGCCGTTTGGTAGGTTGCAGCCGGCTGAGATTGGCTGTATCGGCTCAGGCCATACCAGACTAAAAAAAGCGTCAATAAGATCATGGAACTCAAGGCCACGAAACCGAAGATATCTTTCATGAGCCGTAAACATCTAATATTGCTAGCAATAAAGTCAACAAAAATTGCTAAAAAAAATAACGAAATAAGTCATAATATCACCGTATTTATTGACCCTCATTTGGTTTTCACTTACCTTGCACTTGATTGTACGGGAGGAATATATGAACAAGATTCACCGCAAAGTGGAGTATGCGCTAATTTCGTTGCGGCATATGAAGCAGAAGCAACCGGGGCAGCTGACGACGGTCAAAGAAATATGCAGATCCTATGGCTGCTCCTTTGATGCGACATCTCGTGTTCTGCAAATGATGGTTCAAAAAGGCCTGCTTAAATCAGAGCAAGGGGCTCAGGGTGGGTATCTGATTCAGAAAGATCTGAGCCGTGTTAGCCTGTTGGACCTCATTGAGTACGTGGTGGGACCGATCAGTGTTGTGAAGTGTCTCGACACCGGTAAGGGTGATTGCGACATGGAATCGAGCTGTAATGTAGTTGCGCCCTTGGCTTTTCTCAATGATCAGCTGATCCAATTTTACAAAGGGATCAACATTGATGCGATGCTAAGTGTTCCTGATCGGAAATGTGTTGTTGTTGATGGAACTTTTGGCGGTGCTTTAAATGCCAAAATCTAGCGAATTGTTGTCTGAGCAAAGTGAATACAAGTACGGCTTCTATACCGACATAGAGTCACTCAATTTTGGTAAGGGCCTTAATGAAGATATTATTCGAAAGATCTCTCTTCGTAAAAAGGAGCCCGAGTGGCTCTTAGAATATCGTCTTAAGGCTTTTAAACACTGGCTGACCTTGCGGCCCCCGGAGTGGGCTGACTTGGACTTTGTCCCCATAGATTTTCAAGAGATCTCGTATTATTCGGAGCCCAAGCCAAAAGACGACAGTGATAAACCTCAGTCTTTGGATGACCTCGATCCGGAGTTGTTAAAAACTTTTGAGCGCTTAGGTATTCCCCTGGGAGAGCAAAAAAGAATCAGCGGTGTGGCGGTTGACGTGGTTTTTGATAGTGTCTCTGTTGGAACGACACACACCGAGGAGCTTAAAAAGTACGGCGTGATCTTTTGCTCCATATCAGAGGCGGTGCACGATTATCCAGATCTCGTAAAAAAATATTTAGGTTCCGTTGTTCCCTACAAAGATAATTTCTATGCGGCCCTCAATGCTGCTGTTTTTTCGGATGGCTCGTTTGTTTACGTGCCTAAGGGGGTGAAATGTCCGATCGACCTTTCCACTTACTTTCGAATCAACGCCATGGACACCGGGCAGTTTGAAAGAACCCTAGTGATTGCCGACGAGGGGAGCTATGTGAACTACCTTGAAGGCTGTACGGCTCCCCAGAGGGATGAGAACCAGCTGCACGCGGCGATCGTTGAGTTGGTGGCTCTTGATGATGCTGAAATTAAATATTCCACAGTCCAGAACTGGTACACCGGCGATAAAGAAGGGCGGGGTGGAATCTATAATTTTGTTACCAAGCGAGGCCTCTGTAAAGGCAAGCGATCGAAAATCTCGTGGACGCAAGTCGAATCGGGCTCTGCGATCACATGGAAGTACCCCAGCTGTGTGCTGCAGGGTGATTATTCCCAAGGTGCTTTTTACTCGGTTGCCCTCACCCATGATTTTATGCAAGCCGATACCGGGACGAAGATGATTCACGTGGGTAAGAACACCAAAAGCACGATCATTTCCAAAGGGATCTCCTCTGGCCAGTCAAAGAACAACTATCGCGGTCTGGTCAAGGTGATGCCGAAAGCCGAGGGCGCACGGAATTACTCACAGTGTGATTCGATGTTGGTGGGCGATCGTTGTTCGGCGAATACCTATCCCTACCTGGAAGTTAAAAACAAGACAGCGATCTTAGAGCACGAGGCCAGTACGAGTCGCATCAGTGAAGATCAGTTGTTTTACTTGCAGTCGAGAGGAATGAGTATGGAAGAGTCGATCTCTCTTTTGGTGAATGGTTTTTGTAAAGAAGTCTTTAAAGAACTCCCTCTCGAATTTGCGGTTGAAGCGGTCAAACTTATCGAGATGAAACTAGAAAACAGCGTAGGATAGATAATGTTACTCAATATTGAAGATTTACATGCGACAGTTGAAGACAAACCGGTTTTAAAAGGGATTGATCTTAAAATCGAACCAGGCCAAGTGCACGCTATTATGGGTCCTAATGGCTCTGGGAAATCCACACTTTCGAAGGTGGTGGCAGGTCACCCGAGTTATGAGGTGACGGGTGGTAAGGTGTCTTTCGAGATAAACTTTAAAGACACTGATTTGTTAGAACTGGATCCGGATGAGCGAGCTCGTGAGGGTATCTTTTTGGCCTTTCAGTATCCGGTTGAAGTCCCCGGGGTGACGAACCTCGAGTTTTTAATGACGTCTTACAATGCGTTGGCCAAACACCAAGGCTTCCCAGAAATGCAAGAAGAAGCCTTTTTGCCCTTTGTAAAAGAGAAAATGAAAATGGTGCAAATGCGCGAAGAGTTTTTGTACCGCTCTGTAAACGGAGGTTTTTCTGGGGGAGAGAAAAAACGCAACGAGATTTTACAGATGGCCGTATTGAATCCCAGGTTGGCATTTCTTGATGAAACCGATTCAGGCTTAGATATCGATGCTTTGAAAATTGTTGCCGAAGGCGTTAATAATCTTCGTAGCAAAGACAACGGAATCGTTCTCGTGACCCATTATCAGAGACTTCTTGATTATATAAAACCGGATTTTGTGCATGTTTTGTCGGACGGGAAAATTATTAAAAGTGGCGGACCCGAGCTAGCATTAAAGCTTGAGTCTGAAGGATACGACTGGATTCAGTGATAGGGTAAACAGCATGGAAAATATTTTTCGTTCTTGGACAGAGTTTAGCAAGAGGCAAAGTAAGACATTGCGCGGACCCTTGGCCTCTGGTTTTGTAAAGCTGGCAGAGGAAAGTGCCAACGAGTGGGGCACAAAGCCTTATCCTCGAGGTGAGGCTTGGAAGTATGTCAATTTCCGTGAACTTCCCCAGACCCACTTCAGGTGGCCCGAAGAAGACGGAGTCACGACTCAGGTTGCGGACCCCAATTTCTACACCTTTGAAGTCCGCAATTTTGTAACACCGCAGCCTCTGAATGTTGCCGAACTCCCCCCGGGGGTAAGGGTTCAGTCTGAAGTGACGGCGGAACAGCCCATAACAAGAGCATTGTCGGACAACCCCTTTGAAGTTATGGCCACTTCATTTTATGGATTGGGGCTACAAATCGACATCGATTCTGGGGTACAGCTCAAAAAACCAATAAAGATTATTATCGATTTGGACAAGCTCTCGGGAAAAGACTTATTCATTCATCAGAACATTTCTATTGGTATGAAAGAAAAATCAGCGGCTCAAGTTTTTTTGGAGATTCGAGGTGAGGCTTTTTGTGGCCTTGCTAATATTTGTCTCAACTGTGAGCTGGGCGCCGCGGCCGATCTGAAGGTCTTTAGTAAAGAGAAGGGCGGCCCCCAGTCGCACTTTGTGGTCAATCTACAGTCGACCGTGGGCGAGAGTGCCAACTTTTCTTGTCATGATATCACTCTGCCGTCGCAATGGACTCGTCACAACTTTTCGGTGGATTTGCGCGAAAAAGCATCCATGGGTTCTTTGTATGGAGCCTATCTCAACGATAAAAAGAATTTTTCTGACCACCACACATCGATTCGTCATTCCGTGGGAGCAACGGAATCGAGAGAAGACTACCGAGGTATTTTGTCCGGGCAAGCTCAGGCTGTTTTTAATGGCAAGGTTTATATTGCGGCGAATGCTGCGAAATCGAACTCGGAACAGATAAATAAGAATCTGATGCTCTCCAGTGATGCGGAGATCGATACGAAACCCGAGCTTCAGATATACAATGATGATGTCAAAGCAGCCCATGGCGCCACCGTCGGTCAGTTGGATGAAGAGCAAAAATTTTATCTACAGTCCCGTGGTTATACGGCCGAAAGAGCTTCTCAAATTTTGTCGAAAGCTTTTGTTTATGGCCTTTTTGACAGGGAGAGTGAGCAAGTTCAAGACTTTTATGGATCGGACGTCGCCAACTCTTTGGATCGCCTTGGAGCCCACTAGATGAGTTTTAATGTCGAAAACTTCCGAAAAAACTTTCCGCAACTGGAGAGAACCGCCGGTCCCCGTAAGTTGATTTATTTGGATAGCGGCGCTTCGAGTTTAAAGCACAGTGCGGTGACGGATCGAGTGAACACCTTCAATCGGTTTGAAACGGCCAATGTGCATCGCGGAGCCCACCAAGTCAGCAGCCAGGGGACAGAAAATTACGAGATGGCCCGCAATCAGTTACAAAGGTTCGTAAATGCTCGATTGTCCTCCGAGGTAATTTTCACTCGAGGCACCACAGAGGGTATCAACTTCATGGCGACCGGGCTCGAGCCACAGCTGAAAGCGGGAGACGAAATCTTAATTACCGCGCTTGAGCACCACTCAAATATTGTCCCTTGGCAGGTTCTGTGTCAGAAAACGGGGGCTGTGCTAAAGGTGGTTCCTTTCGATGCAGAGAGGGGCTTCTCGCTGGAAAGCTTTGATAAATGTCTCACTGAGAAAACCAAAGTGGCTGCGTTCATTTTTTATTCCAATAGTTTTGGTCAACGCTTGCCTGTGGAAAGCATGGTGGAAAAGTGCCGCAAGCGAGGGGTGATTTCTGTGGTGGACGCGGCCCAAGCTGTGTTGACGGAGAAAATAGATGTACAGAAAATCAATTGTGATGCATTGGTTTTTTCAGGGCATAAAATGTTTGCTCCTTATGGGATTGGCGTGCTCTATCTGAAGGAGAGCATGCAAGAGTGCGTTCTCCCGTACCAGACCGGAGGGAGCATGATTGATCGCGTGAGCTTTAAGGAAACGAGTTACGCCGACGCCCCACAGAAGTACGAGGCCGGGACACCCAACATTGCTGGAGCGATTGGATTGGGTGTAGCCAGCCAGCTTGTTAGCCCCATCATCGACGACATGCACGATCATGTGGATCGTTTAAGACAATCTTTGATTGCGAATCTGTCGAGCCGAAGCTCTTTGGATCTTTACGACTTTCCTGGGGAGCGGCACACCGGGGTGGTCTCCTTCAACATTAAGGACACTCATCCCAGTGATGTGGGGACCCTTCTTGATAAATATGGTATCGCGGTGCGAGCGGGTCACCATTGCACCCAACCTCTTATGGAATTGATGAAGATCCCTGGGACGGTCAGAGTTTCTTTGGCGGCTTATAATACTGAAAGTGAAATCAGCTCGTTGTTGGAAACACTAGATAAAATTGAGGAGTTTTTCTGATGGTTAATTACGACATATTGGTCCGAACCCAAGCCACACCAAACCCGCTGGCTATAAAATTTGTTGCCAATTGCCCTATAAAACTCGAGGGAAAAGCCACCTTCGTCGATGCGTCCGACACTCAAGGCTTAAAGCTCGCCGATGATCTGTTTGTGGTTGACGGTGTTGAACAGCTTCATATGTTTGAGAACGTGGTGACTGTGACCCACACATCAGACGTCGATCGCAACAAACTGATTGAAGATGTAACCTCGGTTTTACAGACTCGGCTTGTGATGCACGATGCTTCATTCACCCTTGAGAATGAAGTACGTAAAAAAGAAAAACGCACCAGTCGTTCTCCAGAAATTGATGAGATAGAAGAGATTCTAGATCGCACGATTCGCCCGGGCTTGCAGGCCGATGGTGGTGATATAGAGATCGTGGATTTTAAAGACAATGTGGTCACAATTTCTTATGAAGGGGCTTGTGGTTCTTGTCCGAGCTCCATGTATGGCACCTTGGATGCGATCTACTCGATTCTCAGAGCTGAGTTCCATCCAGAACTCGACATAATGATTGGCTAGTTACTCAAAATATTTAGGGGCTTGCTCCGCACTTTGCTTTCTTAGCTGTTTTTCTCGTCCGTTGTTTGAACCAAAGACATAGCTATGACTGACCCCATGCCGTTCACCGTTGACCATCTTATACACAAAAAGAAACACCTGATCACCCTCGTTGACTTTGTCTTTGGAGAGCTCAATGGAGAGTTCTTCTTGTGCGCCTTTTTTAATATCAATTTCCCCTGATTCTCGGCCAGAAAGAACTTCTGCGTTTCCGGGAAGCTTCCATTGAAACTCTGAATTCTCCATTGGCCTGTTGGCCAAAACTTGTGCTGTGAGTGTGATTGCATCGCTACCACTTTCGGTCATTGAGATTCCAACCTGAAAGTATCCCAATGATTTACCAGAGACTTTGACCGGCTCTGGTGCTGGGCGTGACTCCTGCTCTCTCGAGCTCATTGCAATTGTGAAAACGGAGAGAAGTGTGATTGTGAGTAAAATGTTTCGATACTTCATATGATCTCCTAGTCCGGGCAAACACTTTGCGAATTGATAGTTAGACTATAGTTGGCCGCGGACTTTATGCCCAAGGTTGTATCATACCTCACGTTGAGCATGTAGGTGCCGCTGGGTAAAGAAGATATGGTGATGGCTTCTGAGCCACTGGAGGCGGCATTGGAGATCGTGTCTTCGCTCAGTCCGAGAATATTTCCAGCGGTGGTGCTGCCATAGGTGTAAGCATTTTGATAGAGGTAGATATCAAGGTCGGCGGCATTGCCCCCTGTGGTGGTGTAACTCATGTTAATGGTGAGGCTGCCTCCGCCGTGGGTGATCTGATAAAAGTCATTGGATTTAAACTGGTTCGAATTGACGAAAGAACCATCTTCCGGTTGGCGGCCGGGGCCTTTGAGCGGGCTTGCCCCTGGAACACTCTCGGCTAGGATTGTCGTGGGACAAGAGGTTCCGTTGGAAAGCGTATTGGCATAGTTGGTTCGTGCCGCTAATTGCTGTTCGGCATTGAGTACTGCCGTCCAAGTTGATCCGCCGGCCAATGCACTTTGCAGGGTATAAAGTAGCCCGACACTTCTAAAATTCTGGCTGGTGTCAGCAAAGCCTCCAGTGGTGGCGCTAAAAAGAGTCCAGAATTCGGCAAAGGAGATATTCACATTGTCGGTGAAAGGGGTGGTTTCACCAGGGGTGTTGTCCTCAAGGTCGACGAGAACCCGGGTGATCGAGAACTCGCGAAAGTTGCCTTCAGCCGCCTCTGTGGGAACATCGGCACTACTGCCGTTACGAGTTTCTAGATTTTCGTTGATATAAACGCCGTTGGTACCCAGGGGGGTTCCGAAGGTGTCACGATAGACAGGATTACCGGTGACAACGGCTTGCAGAAAGTTCGCCCAGGCCTCGCTCCAGGCAAGTCTGGGATCCAAAATGTTATCGGCATTGTGCGGACCACCGGGCGAGTCCGTTTTTGAATAGACGTTTTCCAAGTAATGGCCATATTCATGGACAATGATAGTGTCATCAAAGTGGTCGGTGTCACTGTTGTCCACATCTCCGTTGACGCCACCGAGAATATAGAGGTGATTACGATCGGGTAGAAAAAAGCTAAGAGCAGCCAACCCGAAGTATTGCCCTGGGTTCACACCCTTTGCCCAATAGGTGTAGACAAGGGGGGCGACCGTGAACGGCGTGCAATTCGCAAAGGAGCCCTGGCAGTTGGCGGTTTGTGTGCGTAAGTATGAGTTTGTATCTAGAATTTTATCCAAAATGTTAAAGGCGCCGCCTTCAAGAGAGTCCGTGGCTGATGCATTGAGGGTCCCAATGTTTTGACTGCTATTGAGGGTGACACTCTTTGAAATACTGTGAAACAAGTTTTGCGTGGGGTTGTTTAGAATATAGGCCTTTACGAAATTGTTGTCAGAGCGCGAGGTCACTGACACCAAGGCTGTCGAACCATCGCTGGGCAAGCTTAGACTAAAAGCTCCGCTGCTATCAGTCTCGCCACACTGTATGATGGTGCCACTGGAGTTTGTTACTCGAACTTCTGCGTGCCGAATGGGCTTTGCCGCAGCAACGGCCCCATTTCCGTTGGTGCGGTATTGATAAGTCGCGTTCCCAGTAATCGTGATGGGCGAACTGTGTGTGCTTATTGTGCTACAATAAGGTACTGCCGGCACACTGGCATTAGCGCTTCCTCCTGAACTAGAGTCAGGGCTTGAGCAGCCAGCGGTGCAAAGAAAAAGCAACAGCATTGAATTTTTTAAAGTAGAAACAACTCTCTTCAAAAAGCACCTCGGGATAAAGACTTATCGGGAGTCTAAGAAGGTGTCTTAAGAAAAATATCCTTGCTTCAAATTGAGAAAAAGTGTCATATTGAAGCCATGGAAGCTGGACTTAATTCCGATATCACAATTGCAGAAAGAAACTTTCATATACAGACGGAAGACTGGGGTTGGGACAATCCATTTATTGTAACCAAGATTTTTAGCCAGGGTGCTGTACTCAAGAGCTACAAAATACCTTATCAAACGGTGCTCAAGACACCTTTCCCGTCAAACCAGTCCATTCGTATGGCTTTAGAAAAACAACATCAAGAAATTCTAGACCGTCTCATTTCTGGTCATATCGATTGATCAGAGCTAAAATGATGGGATATGGTTTCACTATCCCACGTTTATAAAACATATGTTTCCGGTCAGCACGTCCTTAAAAATTTGCAACTTGAAGTCGCAAATGGAGAATTCGTATTCCTGATGGGCCCCAGTGGGGCTGGAAAAACCACATTGTTTAAAATAATGACAGGTTTTGAGAAAGTTTCCTCGGGCCATGTAAAAATCAATGACTATGATTTGTCCTCTCTGTCGAGCCGTAACATGGCTTATTTCCGTCGATCTATCGGCGTGGTGTTTCAAGACTTCAAGTTGCTGTATGACAGGAGTGTTTTTGAAAATGTCGCTCTCCCACTTTACATCCTAAAGAAAAACAAGTGGGAGGTGATCGAAAGCGTCGATCGCATTTTGCGAAAAGTTGGGCTTTCCAAAAAATCCGATGAAAATCCGGCCCACCTTTCGGGGGGAGAAAAGCAACGAGTTGCTATTGCACGTGCCTTAGTGCATGATCCGATGCTACTCATCGCCGATGAGCCGACGGGAAATTTGGATTGGCGGCTAAGCAACGAAATTATGGAACTCTTCTCTCAAGCCAATAGCAAGGGAACGACAATGATTATAGCAACCCACGATCAAGGGGTTGTTGAGCGAAACAAATCCAAGCGCCTCTTTCAGATAGAGGCGGGTCAAATTTTCGAAAGCGGAGGGCAGCAGCCATGTGGTCAGTTTTTCAAGCCATTAAAAGAAGCTGGTCTCAACATTTTGTAGGCCAGTCTTCATCTTTCGTCATCATGTCGATGACTTTCAGCGCGATGATATTTGTAACGCTCGCGCTGACTAATATTCAAACTCTTTTTAGCGTTTGGGGTCAGGCTAGTCAGGTGTCTATCTATTTGAAGACAGGAACCAAAAGCGAAGTCCAGAAACAGATTTCGATGTTTTTGAAAGAGCATGAAATTGTGAAAGACTACCGCGTTGTGGATTCCAAAGAGTCGGCAGCAAATTTCGAAAAAAAATTCACAAAAATTTCTTCTGAAAAGCTAGAGGTGGCTGAGATTCACAAGTTTTTCCCGGAGTTTTTCTCGGTTCAGCTGAATCAAACCATAGCTTACAAATCGAGTTTTGGAGGCCTAGAAAGCTTCGCTAAAGGAATCCAAGCGAAGTTCAAAGAAATCAAGAGCGTCAGTTATGGCAAGCGCTGGCTCGACCGCTACGTTAGTATTCTATCGATGACTGAATGGGTCGCGTACTTTCTCACCACCCTCTTCTTTATTGCGGCTATGATCGTTTCTTCGAGTGTGGTGAAAACAATTATTTTTGCAAGACGAGATGAAATTGAGATTATGGAGTTTATTGGTGCGGATGATCTGTCGATATACTTACCCCAGGTTGTCAACGGGATGCTTTTAACCGGATCATCCTTTCTATTGGGTCTTGGTTTGAATTACGGACTTTTTATGAAAGTTTCGACCACGCCATCTTCTTTGTTAAGCCAGGCGACCCTGGCGAAGCTACATTTTTTAAGCCCGGTATTGATTTTCGGGATGTTTGTGGTTGCTATTCTCGCTGTGACACTGTTTTCACTAGTGACAATTTTTAATCTGATGCCTCGCCGTAAAAAAGCCGTTCTGTTAAGGGGGCTTTCCCGTTGAGAGCTTGTCTTAGTCTGGTCTTTTTGTTTTTGTTAAACGGAGCTTTTTCGAACGCTGAGGATGTGTTTGATCTTGCAGAACAATACAATCAAAAGAAGAACAAGGTGACCTTCTTAGAAAGTCGTCAGCGCGCCATTTTGTCGCAAATTTACTCCATCGAAAAAGAAACCAATAAGTTAGTGACTCAGAAGTCAGAGGTTGACGAACAGAAGATCAAGCTTGATGGTGAACTTGCGAATCTTTCAAAGAAAATCGTTGAAGTAGAGACTGAAATTGAATCCATTTTACCGGAACTTGTTGAGAGAATGGCCTTTACAGACCAAGTGAACAGTCTGCCTTGGTTTTACACTTTTCTAACCTCTCAGACCTTGATGGATCTCGACATCCTTTTTGAAACGGCGACCCATATTAATAATCAGGAATCCGAAAAGATCGTTCGGTTTCTAGAGCTAGTGAAAGATATGAGTTTAAAGAAAAAAGAGCTCAATCAGACGGCTCTAAAAATAGTTGAACTACGCAAAGAAATCCGAATGAAGGAATCTCGAATTAGTAAAAATGAAAACGAAAAGAAGACATCTCTCAAGCGTCTCGGCAAGCTCATATCGACTGAGAAGAAAGTATTAAATCGAATTAAGGGCCAGGGAAAGAAGGCTGTCGCCAAATCAGAATTTAAAAATCTTGGCCTTTTATTTGGATCCTCGTTCTTTGATCAGAAGGGGGAGCTCCCCCATCCCATTGCGAAGCCAATCAGACACTCCTATGGTCTCAATAAGCAACTAGCAAAAGACCAAGTGCAGCTTATTCACAAAGGTTACTTCTACAAAGCCAAAGCAGACGAGGCTGTGACATCTGTAGCAGCTGGCAAGATCCGTTTTTCGGGCCCGTTGGAGGGCTACGGACAAGTGGTTGTGGTTGATCATGGCAGCCATTATTACTCCCTTTATGCCAACCTCAGCAAATCCGATCGTCGCGTTGGCGAAGAGGTTCGGCAAGGCGAAGCTCTAGGTCATACGGGCTTTCAGCATCTGCAATTTAACACAGGCCTCTATTTTGAAATTCGTCACTTTTCGCAACCTCAAAACCCACTTTCTTGGCTGCGTCCAAGAGGTGGAAACCTCGCAACACTGTAAGGATTAACATGAAGCTTTCTACTCGAAAATGTCTGCAAACCGCTACGGTACTCACCTTTGCATTGATCGTGTCTACTCAACTGGCGCCGAGTGCGCTGGCGAAGTCTAAAGATCACTATCTCAATTTACAGCTCTTTGCGAAGGTCATGAATCTTGTACAAAAATACTATGTCGAAGAAGTGGATACAAAGAAACTGATTTACGGTGGCATCAAAGGGATGTTGCAGGAGTTGGACCCCCATACTAATTTCTTACCTCCCGACATCTATGAGGAGTTTGAAAATGAAACCAGCGGAAAGTTTGGTGGTCTCGGCATTGAAATAACAGTACAAGACAGTATTTTAACAATCATCTCGCCAATCGAAGACACACCGGCTTGGGAGGCGGGCTTACAAGCCGGCGATAAGATTGTAAGTATCGATGGCAATTCAACCAAAGGCTTGAGCCTTGCTGAATCGGCGCAGATGATGCGAGGGGATCGTGGTTCCAAGATTATACTAGGTATTGTTCGCGAGGGCTTGAAAGGAAAGAAAGACTATTCCATTAAGCGAGGCACCATTAAAATTAAATCGGTAAAATATACGGATATGGGTAACGGCTACGGATATATTCGTTTAACGAGCTTTATCGAAAATTCGGCAAAAGACATTAAAAAGACCCTGGCAAAAATGGTTAAGCAAAACAAAAAAATTAAGGGCGTCATTCTTGATCTGCGCCGAAATCCAGGCGGCTTGTTGGATCAAGCGATTAAGATCAGTGACTTCTTTCTCGACGAGGGAACCATCGTTAGTACCATTGGGCGTGATAAAGAAAACAAAAAGGTGGTGGACGCGTCCAAGGCTGATAGCTATACGGATTTCCCCATCGTTGTGCTGATCAATGAATACTCGGCAAGTGCCAGTGAGATCGTTGCGGGCGCATTGAAGGATAATAAGCGAGCCCTCATTATGGGGAAGAGGAGTTTTGGTAAAGGCTCCGTACAGTCGGTTGTGAAAATGGGTGACGGCTCCGGGTTAAAAATGACGGTGGCTCGTTACTACACACCCAGTGGTGTGTCGATTCAAGCGGAGGGAATCACTCCTGATGTGAAAATTGATGAAGTTGATGCAGAGGCCTTCAAAAAAGCGATTATCAACCGCAAGGTCAAACGAGAGGCCGATATTGATGGGCATCTGTTGAGCGAACAAAAAGCTCCAAAAAGTGAAAAGTCGGGGAGCATTTTCAATTGGTGGGAAACAGCCAACAAAAAGGGAAAAGGTAAGAACACGAAAGAAGCTTTGCTCAACGATTTTCAAGTTCTGCAAGCTTACAATTACCTAAAAGCTTACAAAGTAATGAAGGGCATTTAACGATTCAGAAGGGCGAGATTCTCCAGCTCTAGTCGGTTGCCCTAGACCAAGGTCGTAACTTAAATCAGCATCACTAGGAGTCGTGGTCAACGGGTAGTAGTGTTGAGGTCTTAGGAGGCTTCTATGTTGAGACGAGCCTATTTTGTTTTTATTTTTCTGTTTGTTAGCACTGTCTACGGGGCCCCTCGCAGTTTCGAGGTTGATTCTAAGTTATTCTTTAAAGGAAACATTATCGGATCTCCCCGCATTCAGTTGAAAGAAGGGAAAAAAGCAAAAGTGATAATGAACGATCAAAAAAACAACCGAGAATACAACCTTGAAGTTGTTCCAACGGTGGGTACGAACAATCGGATTCACTTACAATACAGTATTACTGTGAGTGAAGAGAGCAACGAAACTATCAGTCGAGGGTCCATAGATTTTAATCAGGAAAAAAAAGGCCGGATCTCCATTGATCGCGGCCGAATACAGCTTCATCTGAAAGTGAAAGACGCTTAGGACTGGGCGTCTTTTTCGTCTTTAAGGTCCTCAGCTGGCACTTCAGTGACTTTGGCTTTATCTAAAAGGAATTTAAAGGTTTTTTCCTCGGTAATCTGAAACTCCAAATTTGCCGACTGCTGCCCCTGTTGATAAAACTCCTTCACTTTTGAAAGATCCAAGCCGGTCTGACTGGCAAACTCTTGCAACTTGTTTTCTAGGTCTTCTGGCGAAGCCTGAAGATTGTTTTCTTTTGCAATCTTTTGAATTAAGAGGGCTGAGCGAACCATAAAATCAGCGGTTTCAGAAAAATCTTCCATCCACTTGTCTTCATAAGCAGAAAACTCTTGTTCGCCGATTCCTTGGCTTTGCATTCGCTGTTTGAAGTCCTCAACGAGAGCTTTGCGCTGCTCTTTAATCATGCTTTCAGGCACATCAAACGGGTTGGCGGCGACGAGGGCTTTAAACAAACGGTTTTTTAAGTCCTGCTCGGCTCGTTTCTCTTCACCATCGGCGATGTCTTTTTTAAGCTGCGCTTTAAATTCGTCGACCGTGTTGTGTTCCCCAAGGCCTTTCACAAATTCATCATTGAGTTCTGGTTTAATTTTTTCTTGAATCTTATTCAGAGTCACTTCAAAGGTCACTGGCTTACCCTTTAGGGCGTCGACGTGATAGTCGTCTGGAAACTTGACACTGATGTTCTTGGTTTCTTGGGGTTTCATTCCGACCAAGCCCTCTTCAAAGCCCGGGATGAAAGAATTAGAACCAATTTCAAGAACGTGGCCCTTGGCGGCGCCATTTTCAAGGGGTTCGCCATCGATCATTCCCTTGAAGTCAATATCAGCGAAATCGCCATTTTTCAGGTCACGAATCAGAACCACATCTTCCATTTTGGCCTGGTTTTCTAAGATTTGTGCGATGTTTTTGTCGACCATTTCGTCTGTGACGTCGATTTTCTCTTTTTTGACTTCAAGGCCTTCCATCTTGGAGATTTCAATTTCGGGTTGGACTTCGAATTTTGCCGAAAAAGAAAAGTCTTTGTCTTCTTCCGGTTGCTTAAAGTCGATGTCTGGCATTCCGGCTGGGTTCAGGTCGTTTTCTTTCAAGGCTTTAAAATAATAATTTTGCACTAGATTTTGAGCCACGTCGCCTTTGATCTTGTCCGTATACAGGCTGCGAATGGTGGCTATCGGAGTCTTGCCCTTGCGGAAGCCCTTCACCTCAACGCTTTTCTGTAAGTATTTAAAGGCGTTGCTAAATTCGTTATTCACCTGCTCCGCGGGGATGTGAATGTTGAGTTTCCGCTCAAGGTTCGATAAGTTCTCGATATCAGTTTTCATATAACTCGCTCCGTTAAAATTCAGTGGAATATAGGGGAAGAAGTGCTTAAAATCAAGGAATTCAACAATTCTCTGGAGGCATAAGCCTTTGAAAAAACGACTTAAAAGGAAAGAAGACGACGTTGGGCTTTAAACAATTGATATTTGTCAGTGGTAAAGGGGGCACCGGGAAAACCACGGTATCCCTGGTTTTAGCGCGCTATTTAGCCTCTCTCGGTAAAAAGACGCTGCTGGTGGAGCTTTCTCGGCAAAGCTCAGCCCAAGCCTTGCTTGGCCGGCCACAAAATGTCGGGTACAAGCCCACAGCCAGTGGTTTGGGTTTTGACTGGGCTTGCGTCACTGGTGTCGATTGCTTGGTGGAATACGTCGGCAACTTCACCCGTCTAGAGAGTGTGACTCAAAAGCTTTTCGAGTCGTCTCTGCTAAAATCTCTTATTAATGTTGCTCCTGGGCTCAATGATTTATCGATTTTGGGAAAGCTCACTAGTGGATTGAGGCAGCATGGCCCGGCATTCAACTATGACCATATTGTGGTGGATGCACCCAGTACAGGCAGCTTTTCGTCACTCATTCGGGCGCCTCGGATTCTGGGGCAAAGCGTCCAGCGGGGACCCTTGCACAAGCAGAGTCATTCTATTGATCAGGTCTTACAAGACCCAGCATTGGTGCAGTATTTTTTTGTCAGCCTTTTTGAGGACCTACCGGTCGACGAGCTTGAAGACACGGTGACCGAGTTCAAGGAGGATCATCGTGGGCAACTGAGCATCATTATGAATAAAAATATTGCTCTGGATCAGCCCCAAGCCTCAGACCTTTCTTGGACGAAATTTATTGAAAAAAAGTTAATGCAGGGGGCGGTTCAAAGGCGACGAGTCCTCGAGCTTGCGCCAGCCTGCTGGTGTCTCGACTTGATTGTTGACGATTTGGACTTCTATCTCAGGAGTCTCGAAGGGGAGGTCCTACGACCACTTTAGAAGAACTTGTTAGAACCAATCAATTACTCACCTTTGTCGGAACCGGTGGGGTTGGAAAAACCTCGTTGGCGATTTCAGCGGCCATCTGTGCTGCGAAGCAGGGCCGAAGGGTCGCAGCTGTTACCATAGATCCGTCGCGACGCTTAACAAGCCTACTGGGTTTACAAAACAAACGAGGTCAATCGAAGAAAGTCTCTTGGGAGGGAGTGCCTCAGCCGGTTGATATCTTCTATGTGGACCCTCAAGAAATTTTTCGGCAATTTGTATCGCAAAATATGAAGCCCGAACTCTTTAGTACTCTTGAAGCCAATGGTATCTATCAGCAGATTTCCCAAAACTTACGAGAAACCCATAATTTTGCCGCCCTCTATAAAGTAGAAAGCCTATTAGAGGGTCAGCAGTATGATTTAGTGATCCTTGATACGCCGCCGAGTGACCAGGTGGTGGATTTTTTTGAGTCGCCGCGACGCCTACAGAAGTTTTTCTCGGCACGAACACCACAAGAGAAAGAAGGGTGGGTGCAGTGGGTACAAGAGAAAGGGGTGCGGGTCGCTGAAGGCTTTTTAAAAACTCTAGTGGGCGGCGATTTTGTCGATGAAATGGATCATTTTTTTAAAGTGATCGGTGATTTGAGGACTAAAATCCACTCTGTATCGACCAGTTTTGATCGATCCGTTCGTTCTGAATCAGCGAAGCTTGTGCTCGTTTTTCCTCCTGCGCTGGACAAGGTCAGTGATGCCGAGTTCCTGACCTCCGAGCTGGCGGAGAATCAGATAGTCGTTGATGGCTATGTTTTAAACCGGGCTTATCCTCTGGGACTCGACTTTGGTAATGAGCTTGATATCCCCGAAGACTCTTTTGAATACAGGCTATATAATTATTTTCGGAGGCAGAAGTCGTTGAGTACCCAATTGCTCCAGGACTTTCGATCTCGCCGACAGCCGTCACAAGCTTCCTTTTCCATCATTCCAGAGCTCGACAATCCCATGGATTCGAGTGAGGATGTGTTGAGGTTTGCTTTGGCTGTGCAAGACCATTGGCAGTCGTTAGGAAAATCATGAAGTATCTGATTTTTACATTGATCTTTAGCTTGGTTTTGGGCTGTTCAAGTTCTTCAAAAAAAGAGTCGAAGTACAATCTAAAATACCCCAAGGAACTGCAAGAGGTGAACCAGCTTATTGCCGTGAAAAAAACGGGAGACGCTCGGCTTCGCGTCGAAGATTACTTGAATAAGGCTGAAAACATTCATTGGTATGGACACGCTTATTTCTTACAAGGTTTTATCTACGAACTTGAAGAAAACTATCCGATGTCGATTAAGTTTTATCGTTCAGCGATAGAACACGGGTCGAACTATGAAAGCCGGGTCGAGGCGAAGGCCCTTTATAACCTATCGTTTGTTTACGAAAGAATCGACAATCGTGATGACCTTCTTGCGACTCTTATCGACCTCATGAAAAGGCGAGAGTTTTTTGATGTGTTGACTGGGCAAGTTGAAATTCCAGCACGCCTTGCCGCCGCTTATGCCTCCCAGGGGCGATTGAAAGAGGGAATGATTTTTCATCGCGAAGCGGCCCAAAATTTCACCACCTTAGTTCGAAATCAGCGTTTTCAGGCGCAAAGAAGCGAGCTGAGTAAGTCTCTTTACTACCTTGGATTTGTCACTTTTGATCAGAACGAAGAGACCTTTAAAGGTCTCATCCGAAAATTATCAATAGGCCAGAAATATTTTCTGGCATCGGCCGAGGCTTCAAAAAGCACCTGGTCTGAGAAGTCGGTCAAACGGTTGCAAAACCAATACACCCGCTCTTGGTCCATGATAAAAAACCACAGACCCGACGGTCTAAAAAATGACCCGATGGCGTTTAAAAAGCAAAAGCAAGAGGGCCAACTAGAGATGGCAGCGCAGTTATACGATTTGATGCATAAAGTTCGGGTGGAGGAATTTCCCATGGGGCAAGTCAACTTGCAATCGAAGCGGATTATGGATGAGACCGCAAGTTGGCTCACTCGAATTGAGAACTTCACTCTCACTTTAAGTCTCGGTCCCGAGATGATCCGTAACAAAAAAGTCAAAAACACGCGCCTTGCCCGCTATGTCAAAGAAGAGAAGAAAAAGGTGAAAGTGAATAAAGAGAAACTCACAACTCCAAAAGAGACGCCCGTCGAGCCGACCGGAAAGCCGGCCGCTGGCGGCGACATCGGGAAAGATCCGAACCTCTAATATGAATGCTCTACAGAGACTTTTTCTTGGACTGACGTCCCCTTTGCTCGGACTGCGGATTCTCATGAAGAGTCCGAAAAACGCGATGTATGCCGTCATTCCTTTTTTCATTGGTCTATTGGTGTTTTTTTTAGGCTTCTATCTTTCCTCAGACATTGTTGACTCATTGGTGAGTCGACTTTTCGCCGAGCAGAGCTTTTTTGCTGACTGGCCTTTTCTGAAGGCCATCGCCGAGGGGGTGGTTCTTTTGCTGACGTGGATGCTGGTGGCTTTCTTAAACTTTATTGCTGGCTACCTTTGTCTTATTGTCGTAGCCGGTCCCTTTTATGCTTTGATGGTTGAGAATATCTTTCGGCAAAGCTTTCCGGAACACTCGTCCAAAACTTCGGTTCGAGTATTGTTAAGCCTGTTTTTTCTCTCCTTGTTGAAAGTGATTGTGTTCTTGGTTGCCGGTTTGTTTTGTTTTTTTCTGAGTTTTATTCCGCCCTTCGGGTTCGTGGTGCCGATCATCCTCGGTCTGCTCGTTGCTTACGATTGCGTGGACTACGCTTTTGAAATTGATTATTTGAGCCTTCGGCAGCGTGGAGCCTTCTTTTCGCAACACTTTTTTGAGTTTCTCGGTCTTGGTTTGGCGATTTTGGGTACCAGCTTGGTGCCGGGCTTGTTTTTTGTTCTTCTGCCGATTTTTATCTGTGGGGCCACAAAAATGTATACTCAATTACGCATGAAAACTGTATAAGCGAAATTATGAAGAATCGAATCCATACAAAATTATTGAACCAGTGCGATCAACTTTTAAAGTGGTATGAGGCGGAGCTGGAGGGCGCCTATGTTCCTTTCTACTCAAGTTTTGATGTGCGTGATGGTGGATTCAAGATTGGCAATGTCGATGGCAATATCTTTCCGGCGGGATTCAATAACATTTGTCAGATGGATAAGGAGTCGGCTCCTGAACTTATTACAGAACACCTGCAGGCTAGGTTTCCTAATACCCAGCGAATTTTGCTGTTGGCTGAAGATCACCTGAAAAATGCTTTTTATTGGGAGAACGTGATCGCCATAAAAGAGCTTTTACAAGAGGCTGACTACACAGTGGACGTTGGCATGTTGTCGCCCGAGCTTTCCGACAGTGTCGAGCTAGAGTCTTTTTCAGGTAAGAAGATCAAGGTAGAAAAAGTAAAGTCAGAAGCCGGACAATTGCTGACTCAACTGGGAACCCCAGACCTTGTCATCTCCAACAACGATTTTTCCAACAGTTACCCTGAGATTGATTTTAGCAAAACCTCGATGACTCCCCTGCGCGACTTAGGCTGGTTTCAGCGCAAGAAACATACCTACTTTGAACATTACAATAAGGTGGCGGCAGACTTTGCTGGGATGATTGGTGAAGATCCTTGGTTGTTCCAAGTGCCCACAAAACGCTTTGCCAAGTTCGATGTGACGGACGAGGAGAGTCGCAAGGCCTTGGGCGCAGAAGTGGACATCATGCTGGCGGCGACCCAAAAGAAATACGATGAGCACGGTGTTACTGAACCCCCTTTTGTTTTTGTAAAGAACAACTCCGGAACCTATGGGCTTGGGGTTGTGATGGCACAGTCGGGGGCCGATGTTGAATCTTGGAACTATAAGTCGAAAAAGAAAATGAAGGCCAGCAAGGGCGGGGGTGGCATCTCTGAAGTGATTCTTCAAGAAGGTGTTCCGTCGGTTCTTAGAGACGAAGAGGCTACGGCAGAGCCAGTTCTCTACATGCTTGGGCAAGAGCTTGCCGGGGGATTTTTACGGACCCACGGGAAGAAGCAAGCCAATGAAAGTTTGAATAGTCCGGGAGCCGTTTACAAAAGACTTTGTCTCAGTGACCTGAAAGTCAGGGCTGAGGGGTGTGTCCTAGAAAATGTCTATGGATGGGTTGCCAAGCTAGGACTTCTCGCTATCAGTAAAGAGGCGCAAGACCTAAAGGCTTAAGTTCAGATAGGGTGGCATTTAAAAGTTTGGGGCAGACGAGTACATTGAGGCGAGGATGATTCCCCAGAGAGCCAAAACGCTCAAGCATCCCATAAAATAAAAAGCCGCACGCAGTAAAACTTTGTTGTTCGTTAAATGAACATAGGAGTGAGCCATGCGTGAGCAAACAAAAAACAGAGATGTGGCAAAAAACCAAGGTGAGGCCGCTTTGACTTGGATCGCTGCCACACCAGCAATAAAGAACATAATGGGGATTTGAAACTGATTGTTGAAGTGATTACCAACAGCCAGTACGTCATTGGGGACCTCTCCTTGATAAGTCTTGAAGTACTGGCCCGACATTCGCTTTTGCCGGACAGCTGTGAAGCGAGCGTAAAAAGTGTAGAAGCCCAAAAGGATAATATAAAAAAAATAACCACCCATTAGAGTGAGAAGTGCGCGCTCCATAGTTATTTGTGGTTACGAGCCATTTGCACGAAAGTGCGAACCATAACTCCACTGGCACCTTTCGATGGGGCATAAGACTGACGGTTGCCCACATGCCAAGCCGTCCCAGCGATGTCGACATGGGCCCACGGAATATCCTTTTCCACAAAGTTTTCAAGGAAGGCGGCGGCCGTGGCGCTGCCAGCATGTCGTGATGGGGCCAAGTTCGTCAGGTCGGCGTAATGTCCTTTCATGTCTTTTGAATGGTGGTCACAAAGAGGCATGGGCCAGACTTCTTCGCCGGACTGTTCTCCCGCTTTTTTCACAAGATCCGCCATTTTTTTATCACGAGTGTAGAAGCCGGTGTGAGTGTTGCCGAGAGCAATCATCATTGCTCCGGTTAGGGTTGCGGTGTCGACGATCCAGGCTGGCTTTTTCTCGCTGGCGTAGCAAAGGGCGTCGGCCAAAATGAGTCGGCCCTCGGCATCGGTATTGTTGATTTCTATACTTTTTCCATTGCGTGCTTTGCGGATGTCGCCGGGCTTATTGGCCGACGGTCCGGGCATGTTTTCACTGGCGGGCACGAAGGCGATCACATTCACTTTCAGTTTCAGCCGCGCGATGGTTCGCATGGTACCAATGACAGCGCTTCCGCCACACATATCAAACTTCATTTCTTCCATGCCGGCAGAGGGCTTAATACTTATTCCCCCGGCATCAAAAGTGAGACCCTTGCCAACAAAGCAGATGGGCTTTTTAGAGGCTGCGGCACCTCGATATTCCATGATGATAAAGCGAGGTTCTTCATCACTCCCGTTGGAAACACCAATAAGGGAATCCATATTTTCTTTGGCAATTTTTGCTTTATCCCAAGCGGTCACTTTCATCTTTGTGCCCTTAGCGGCGGTTTTGGCTTCTTCAGCCAATTGTGACGGCGTCATAAAATTTCCGGGACAGTCGCCAAGCCAGCGCGTGAAGTTCACGCCTTCGCCAACAATTTGTCCGTCCTCAAGCGCTTTTTTCATTGTCGCATTGTTTGATTTGGAGGTGAAGTCGACCTGAAGGTCCGGCTTTTTCTTTTTTGGTTTTTTCTTAAAGGTGTCGAAGGTGTAGGCACTCATGACAAAGCCCTCTACCAAAGCGCCAAGGCCAGAGGCCTTATCTCGAAAAGGTAAAGCCTCCAGTGAGAATTTGATATCATTGACTCGTTCAGCGATGAGCTTTTTATAAATATTACTCGCCAGCTCCCGAAGTTGTTCGGCAGAGACCTTTCCGTCGCCGAGTCCTACAAAAAGCTGGTGTCCTTCTGAGTTGTCGCGATAGAAGACCGTTTCACCAAAACTGGCTTCCAATTGTTCGTTTTCAAACTGTTGAGTGACATCGGCGCGCGATTCTTTGCCCTTGCAGCACGAGCAAAACTGCAATTTTTTACTTTTTCCAGCAACATGGTAAAAGTGGATAAGGTTGTTAGATTGGGATTTCGCGTTTAAACTGAATTGCATAGTTCACCTCTCAAGTCTTTAATGGGGGAGAATGACACTCTTTCCGGTTGGACTAAAGTCGGGGAGCGGCTAATTATAGTGTGCGTCAGAGCGGAGGCTTTGGTCTTAGCCTGATAGAAGTTATTTTCTGTAAAGTCTGAGGTCGAAAAACCCGATTAAACCTTGTCAAAACAAAGAGTAGACACATATTGAGAAAAGGTCTGCCATCCGAAGGAGTCACATGAGCAATCTAGTTCCAGTCGTTATCGAGCAAACCCCTAGGGGTGAAAGAAGCTATGACATCTATTCTCGCTTGTTGAAGGATAGAATCATCCTGATAGGCACGCCGATTAATTCTGCTGTGGCTAACAACGTGATCGCTCAAATGCTTTTTCTTGAAGCTGATAACCCGGACAAGGACATTCAAATTTACATCAATTCTCCGGGAGGCAGCGTCTATGACGGGCTTGGCATCTACGACATCATGCAATTTGTGAAGTGTGATGTGTCAACGACCTGCATTGGTATGGCCGCCAGCATGGGCTCTTTACTCTTAACAGCGGGAACCAAAGGGAAGCGTTTTGTTTTGCCAAATGCCCAAGTCATGATCCATCAGCCCTTAGTCAGCGGCGGTCTTGCGGGACAAGCCAGTGATATAGAAATTGCTGCGAGAAACTTAATGGCCACAAAGAACCGGCTCACCAAAATCTATGAGCAACACACCGGTCAGGACTATGAGACTCTCGACAAAGCAATGGATCGCGACAATTACATGGACGCTCAGCAGGCCAAAGAATTTGGCCTTGTGGATAAAGTTGTAGAATTCAGAAAAACTAGCAAGAAGGGGTCCGAATGAGTCGAAGAGAGGGATCATCCAGTTTACTAAGATGTAGTTTTTGCGGAAAAAGTCAGAATGAGGTGAAAAAGCTCATTGCTGGCCCCGGTGTTTATATTTGTGATGAGTGTATTGATCTATGCACCGATATTATCGAGGAAGAAAAAGACCGTGAAGACAGCTCCAGTGCACAATTTAAGGTTCCAAAGCCTGTCGAGATCAAAGAGCATCTCGATGAGTATGTTATTGGACAAGATTCTGCGAAAAAATCCCTTTCTGTAGCGGTGCACAATCATTACAAGCGGATCAACTCTTCCAAAAAGAAAGACGACGTAGAAATTTCAAAAAGTAATATTCTTCTGATTGGTCCAACGGGATCTGGGAAGACCTATTTGGCTCAGACCATTGCCAAAATTCTTAACGTCCCTTTTGCGATGGCTGATGCCACAGCACTGACTGAGGCTGGCTACGTGGGTGAGGACGTGGAAAATGTGATTCTTAACCTCTTGCAGGCGGCTGATTACGACGTGGAAAAATGCCAGCGGGGTGTGATTTACGTGGATGAAATCGACAAGATCACACGAAAATCTGAAAACCCTTCAATCACCCGCGACGTGAGTGGAGAAGGCGTTCAGCAGGCCTTGCTGAAGATTTTAGAGGGCACTGTGGCCAATCTCCCGCCAAAAGGTGGTAGAAAACACCCGCAGCAAGAGTTTATCCAGGTGGACACGTCAAACATTCTGTTTATTTGTGGTGGCGCTTTTGTGGGTCTTGAAAAGCTTGTGGAAAACCGTCTTTCTAATAAATCTCTTGGAATCACGGCTGAGATAAAAACGTCTAAAGAGAAAGAGGACGAGGGGCATGCCAGTCTTAAAAAGCTCAAGCCTGAGGATCTTTCAAAATTTGGCTTAATTCCTGAGTTTATTGGCCGTTTGCCTGTCATCTCGGTGCTCGACGAGCTAGAGGAGCACGCATTAGTAGATATTTTGGTCAAGCCAAAAAATGCTTTGATTAAGCAGTACCAAAAGCTTTTTTCTTATGAAGATGTGGATTTAAAATTCACTCCAGAAGCTCTGAAAGAAATTGCCAAGCAGGCACTCGACCGAAAGACAGGTGCGCGAGGTCTGCGAGGGGTAATAGAAAGTGCGATGCTAGACATCATGTACGAAATCCCTTCCAAGCCGAACGTTAAAGAATGTATAATTGATGAGAAGGTAATCCGCGCTGAGGCGGAGCCTCAATTGATCTTCGGGACGCCCTCACCAAAAAAACCCAAGTCGAAAGATAAGGGTACGGGGTCAGCAGAAAGCGCCTAAGTCATGCGGAACTCGTAGGTCAATTCCAAACCAAGGAGGAGACCTATGAGTCAGGACAAACCAAAAACAGCCGATTTACCGCTTCTACCGTTGCGGGATCTGATCATCTTTCCTCACATGATGATGCCTCTTTTCGTGGGGCGTGAGAAGAGCATTAATGCGCTCGAAGAAGCCATGACAAAGCAAACAGATATTGTTTTGGTGGCTCAAAAAGATGCCAAAACCAACACCCCGTCGGTCGAAGATATTTACAAAATTGGAACCGTAGGTTCGATCATTCAGTTGTTGAGATTGCCCGATGGCACCGTGAAGGTTCTTATCGAGGGCAAAACTCGCGTTGAGGTTAAAAAGTTTCTAGAGGAAGACTCTTTTTACAAAGTGCAGGTCGAGTACATGGAAGAAGATCCCACAGACGATCTTGAGGCCCAGGCCTTGATCCGCTCGGTGAAGACGACTTTCGAGAAATATGTGAAATTGAATAAAAGAATTCCACCTGAAATCCTGATGCGGGTTTCGAGCATTGATTCTTCCGGAGAGCTTGCAGATATCATTGTTGCTCAATTGAATTTGAAAATTGAAGACAAGCAGCGTTTGCTCGAGGTTGTGAGTCCAATCACTCGCTTGGAAGAGTTATTGAACCTGATGACCGGTGAGATTGAAATTCTTGAAGTGGAAAAGAAGATTCGCTCTCGCGTGAAGCGACAGATGGAAAAATCGCAAAAAGAATATTACCTCAACGAGCAGATGCAAGCGATTCAAAAAGAGTTGGGTGATAAAGACGATTACCAAAACGAATTGCTGGAGCTTGAAGAAAAAGCTCGCAAAAAGAAAATGTCAAAAGAAGCTCGCGAACGTGTGCAAAAAGAAATTAAAAAGCTAAAGATGATGTCACCAATGAGTGCCGAAGCGACGGTCGTTCGTAACTACATCGATTGGATGCTGTCTTTGCCTTGGGCCAAGTACGGTGATGAAAGAAAAGATCTGGAATACGCCGAGCAGGTGCTCAACGAAGATCATTGGGGACTTGAAAAAGTGAAAGAGCGAATTCTAGAGCATATTGCGGTTCGTTGCCTGAGCGATGAGATGAGTGGGCCCATTTTGTGTTTGGTGGGGCCTCCCGGTGTTGGTAAAACCTCGCTTGCGAAGTCTGTTGCCAAGTCTTTGAATCGTCAATTTGCCCGAATTTCATTGGGTGGGGTTCGTGACGAAGCGGAAATCCGTGGTCATCGCCGTACCTACGTTGGCGCGATGCCAGGTAAAATCCTGCAAGCCTTAAGAAAAGTGGACGATGGTAACCCGCTTCTTCTGCTCGATGAAATCGACAAGATGTCCAACGACTTTAAGGGAGATCCTAGTGCCGCGATGCTCGAAGTGTTAGATCCCGAGCAGAACGCCACCTTTCAAGATCATTACCTTGAAGTCGAATATGACCTTTCAAAGGTGATGTTCTTTACGACGGCGAACTCGTTGCATACGATTCCGAGACCTTTACTCGATCGAATGGAGATCATTTCTCTCGAGGGTTACATTGAAAGTGAAAAGTTTAATATTGCGAAAAAGTATCTTGTGCCCAAGCAACTCAAAAAGCATGGCCTTACCGGATATAATGTGAATATTAATGATGCCGCTATTCGAGACTTGATCCGCTATTACACTCGTGAAGCAGGAGTTCGAAATTTGGAAAGACAAATTGCCAATGTTTGTCGGAAGATCGCGAAAGAAATTATTCGTGCCAATGAAATTTCGAAGCATAAAAATGAAGAGAAGCCGGCCAAGAAAACAGCGAAGCGTACGAAGGTAAAAAGCCAGAGTCGCAAAAAATCTTTTCCGGTGAACCCGAAAAAGGTTGTTGAGCTCCTCGGGCCTCACAAATATAAGCATGGTAAAATTGAGACCGACAACGAAATTGGTTTGACCAATGGAATGGCCTACACTGAGGTGGGTGGTGATCTGTTAGCCGTCGAGGCCGCCGTTGTTCCGGGACGAGGCAAGTTTACCATCACTGGCCAGTTGGGTGATGTGATGAAAGAGTCTTGTACGGCAGCCCTCAGCTATGTGCGATCGCGAGGACCATTGTTTGGTCTGGATAAAGACTTCTTTTTTAACATCGACACTCACATCCATGTTCCCGAAGGGGCGACACCAAAGGATGGACCGTCGGCCGGTGGGGCGATCACGACCAGTATCGTCTCGGCCGTGACTAAGATTCCAGTGAAAAAGAACGTGGCGATGACTGGAGAGATCACTTTGCGTGGACGGGTTCTTGCCATCGGTGGCTTGAAAGAAAAGGTTTTAGCAGCCCACCGTGGGGGAATTAAAACAATCATTGCGCCGAAAGAAAACGAGAAGGATTTTAAAGACATCCCTGCGGAAGTCCTTAAAGAGCTCACCATTGTATTGGTTGATCATGTTGATCAAGTTTTGATTCATGCTCTGGATATCAAAAACGCGAAAGAGTTGTTTAAGGCCCGCCGGGATACCGACCTAGGCTTAAAGGCAAAGTACACGGGCCACAGCCTGTATCATTGAGTATCGGTGAGGGTATGAAAAGCCTCTCGTCATTCCGCTAAGGGTCCTTCGGGGCCCTTTTGTTTTTTTAAAGAAAGGGCGCTTGGAGCCCGCCTTGCGAAAGACTCTAGTGTTTTTTTAACCACATAATATCGTCGAAAAAGGCCTCAATCGCCGGCTTCCCTCGGTGCGAGACACGCCTTGGCTTTCATATTCGTGAACAATACCCTACACATAACGCGTAACATAATTAAGGGATTTTAAGAAGTTGAAATTTTTTCCCTATTCGGAGACTATGCTGGTCAAATGCGTCGTGGGGGCGGGGAATATGGATATCCTAGAAAATGATGAAACGTTAAAAATGGCGAAACTTCTCTTCGAGCGAGGAGACATACTACAGTGTGTCGACTTACTGGAGGCGAATCACGATAGCTACCTCGATAAGGGGACGGACCTCTACTTGGAATGCACCAATTATTTGCTCCGAGCCTATGCCGAGCTACAAGACCAGCCGAAAATTCGAGAGCTTAAAGACAAGCTCAACAGCTGGGCCCTTGAGCGTGGCGAGTTAACACCAAGAACTTATTACACCTTGGCCTTGTGTGAATCGCAAAATGGTCAATACGACGCGGCTCTAGAACTCTGCCGCAAGTCTCTGTCCTTAGCTTTAGATCAAAACAAAAAAACCGACATTTGCTATGCGATCACGGGGATGGCGATTAGTTATTATCAACTGGGTCGATTGCAAGAAGCCCTTAAAGAGATCTACAATCTACAGATCTTTTTTGATGCTTTGCAGTTGCCAAAGTTACAGCTGACGGCTCTGATTGTGAACGCTCATATTTATCGTAAGCTAGAAAAGTATCCTCAGGCCATTGAGGCTCTCTGGAATTGTTACGAAATGATCAAGGATGAAAAAGACCTTTATACCCATTTTACCCTTCTCTACGGCCTTGGGCTGACCTACAAAGAGAGTGGTGATCTTGAAAAGTCACGAACCTACCTCGAGTTGGGGGTTCGCTCCATTGACGGTAAGAACATGCGGCGCCTTCATTTCCTATTGTCTCAGCTTTTAAAAGATGTGCAAAAATCTAGCAAGAGTCCTTTTGATATGGTGTATGACGTGCACTCTCACTCTATTTACGAAAAAACCAAAGGTAAAATTGATTTCAAAAATCAATTTATTCTCTTGGAAATGTTAAAGCTATTTTTGGCGCACCCGGGACGTGTGTTCTCGAAAGAAGAATTGATTGAAACTATCTGGAAGCAAAGTTACAACCCCTCCGTTCACGACAATAAAATTTATGTGACCATCAAGAGGTTGAGAAAAGTAATTGAGCCAGACTACAACAAGCCAAAATATATTTTCTTGGCCAAGAATGGTTATTATTTGAGTAAAGATATTAAAATTCAGGTCCGTGGGATTGAGTCAGCTGTGCGCGAGGAGACACTCTAATGTATCGTTTGGTAAATAAGTTTGTATTTAGCTTTTTGGTCCTTGTTTTTATGAGTGGAGCCCTCGCTCAGTCGCAAACAACTTTTGGAGGAGAAATTCCTTGGCCGCTATCTGTTCAGCACTCCATTAGTGCGTCTAACTCGAAGGGCCTTTGGGAGGTGAAGCATCAGCAGACCACCAAGTTGTTGAATGTGGAAATCTCTGAGGACACCATTTCTGGTTTCGATTGGATCCGAGTTTCTGAGCTTGAGCCTGAAACCTACAATGTGATTGCTTGGGGTGAGGGTTTTTTCTCTCCAGGTAAATCCGGGGACGGTGGGCCTCAATCGAGCTTTTCCAGCGTGGCCATAGGCTCTGGTTTACCGGCCCAAGATACCCATGGGCGTTATATCACGATGTTTCCGAACAATTCCGGTCTTGAAGGCTCGTCTTATCTTCTGCGAATCGTAGAGGTAGAGACTCTAATCGGCAATGTATTGGGAGTGTCGGTTATCGAGTACAAAAATCAAGAATTCGATCATATGTTGGGGCGTCGACTGTTTGAGAACCCACTGGCGTGTGTTGAGAATGAGCAAAGGGAGCGCCTGAGCTGTTACTTAGGTCTGGACACCGGATCCGCTCAGGGGCAGCAACAGTAAACTCTGTAAGCTTAATTATTACAGTTGGTTACGATTTTTTTTCTTGGAGGAGAATTAGGCTCGACAAGGGGGCTGTTTTCACCTATAAAGATCGTTCTGTGATTTAGGGCCTTAGCTCAGTTGGTAGAGCGCCACCCTTACAAGGTGGATGTCATCGGTTCGAACCCGGTAGGCCCTACCACTTTTCTTCTCACCACTCCTGTTCGAACAAGTTCTTCCCATATTCAAGAAAAGTGGCGATATTGGTCGGCTGCGTGGGCAGCCTCCTGTTTTTCTTCTCACCACTCCTGTTCGAACAAGTTCTTCCCATATTCAAGAAAAGTGGCGATATTGGTCGGCTGCGTGGGCAGCCTCCTGTTTTTTTTCTCACCACTCCTGTTCGAACAAGTTCTTCCCATATTCAAGAAAAGTGGCGATATTGGTCGGCCGCGAGTGGGTGGCCTGCAGGGGCTTCATCCTTCTTTGCCATCCTGAGGCCTAGCCGAAGGATCTACCCGTAGGCTCCGCGATGGTGCTTTTGTATTTGAGTCTGTTGTTGTAACCGGCTGATGGGTTCCCATGGGGCTGGGTGGTGTTCAGTTCGTCCATCCGTGGCTACCACAGCGGCCATCGTGTTCTGGGGTGATGGTCGTAAATAAAAGTCCTTCGAATGGGGAGGCCGTGGGTGGGGAGCCTGTCTCTGTCTAGCGATTTCACAAAATCATTTCTCACCCAGATGTGGTGTGAAACCTCATCATAATTCCTAAATAGAAAAACAGCCATATCAGGATCGGCATACGAGAGGTGAGGTGTTCTAAAAATAAATTCAGGGGGGGTCTTTCGCAGATTTTTCATGGCGTTCCTCACGCTACCTTGATCATTGGGTCCCATGTACCAGAGGAGTGATGGCTGGGTTGGCAAAGCACCAGTGGAGTCAAAATATTGCGCACCGGGGTGGGCCTGAAGGATTCCACTCAATTGTTTTATGACTCTCAGTTGTTCTTCGTTGGAGAACCACCATGGTTCAAAAAAAGTCATATATGCGGGAATACAAAAAGTGACTGATAATAAAACAATTTTCTTTTTCACCGATGAAAGATTTTGAAAAAGAAAAAGTACGGGGAGCGAAAGTAGCGGCACTTGAGTGGCTAAAAAGTAATCCCACCTCTCGGGGTGGATTATTATGGTGAGAAGGGAGAACGCGGCGAGCAGTAGGCAAGACTGAGCCGCGTATTGCTTTCGAAGTCTTTTGCTTCGAAGAATCTGCACCACGCCCAGAAGAATAAGGACGTAGTTGAACCAGTTGATTTGCAGGCTTCGAAAGACCGCGTTAAAAGACTTTAAGAGCCAAGCGCTCTCAAAGCTGTTGACGTAATAGTTGAGCGCTATCGCAAAAATATTGCTAAAATCGGGGTTGATGAGCGTTAGAAGTGTCCCTATCGATATAACTAAGTAAAAAGGCGCGCCGAAGTGAATCAACAACCGGAGGTACACTTTTTGGCTGCGTTGTTTTTTGACGGCGCTGAACCAATAGAAAAAGGCGAGTCCAATCACTAGATAAACTGATTTCGCTGTTGTCGCAGCAACCAGGACTACTAAAAAGAACAATCGTGTATCAAATAGTTTTATTTTAGATGGGGACTGCGATTTTTTGACGATATATAGCAGAGTTGTGAGCATTAGGAAGTGACCAAGAATATCAGCGCGCACTCGAAAAATATTGCAGGTGTAAACTTGAATACTCACCAAGAACATTAGAAACGTCAGACTCAGGCCTCTTGATTTCGTCAGGAGAAAAGCCAGACGTCCGGTCAACATGAGACAGACCCAAGCTATGAGCCCAAATAGAAAGCGAGCCATTTGGATATGAGTGCCATCACTAAGAGTGAACTGGTAAGGAAGGCTTAAAACGCTATAAAAAAGAAACTTCGTATAGATAATCAGAGACTTGTCCGTGAGATCACCAAACAGGCGGGCAGACGTTATAGCCCATAGTTCAGAGTGTGACACAAAGCTGTTCACTGCCATGTATACAAATAGAATGAGAAAGGCACCACAGAGGGCGAGCCTGGCTAAAACCATAGTGCGTTGTTGGGACAATTCAGGCTCCTACCTTTGATATTCTCGTCAGCTCTCTTACTGCCCTTAAGATTTTACATTTTTTCTTCAAAAAAGGTATTTTTTTGTTAAATGCCTTGCCTGTCACAGTAACTCTCGTTACGGGATATTAAAGAGGTAGCTATGAAAGACTTGTTGGAAGTGCCATTGGATGAGCGTGATGAGACGTGGGAACTCAATTTTTTCAAACGGATTGCTGATGTGCAATTTGAATTTCTCAAGGACAGTCCTATTGAGGGTCCTGACGGCATGCCCTACCTTGCCGTGCGAGTGGTGGATGATGGTGAGCCGGCTGATAAGGTTTTAGATTGGTTGGGAGAAAAGGGCGTTGGGCTGGCAATCAACCCCGATAAAGAGACGCCCGATTATGTATTTTCATATGGAATGATTTGGAACTTTCTGGCAAATGGTGAATTTATCACGGCGCAGGATGATGGTCCTCGGGGCGGTAAAGAAGTTGAGTTCTCTCCTGGGCAAGAAATGTTGGCTGGCACCCCCAGCGAGTCTTACCTTCCGCCTCACGTTCGTGGCCTGTTCAAAGAGTTTCTGTCACAACAAGGAATTCATCAGCCAAGAGTTGTGATGCTGTCGCAAGACTCAAAGAACTATGACTTGGTCTTTTCTTTGGAATCCTTAGGTAACCCCCCCCAAGAAGAGTGGCAAGGGGCGCTTGAGGGATTCTCTTGGTTTTTTCCGCTACACTATTCATTTTCGATTCTTAGCGAGAGTGCTATTCAAGGAATCGACTTTGTCGAACTTTAACAAAGGCAGCTGAGGTGGTTTCTATTTTGAGACGATCACATTCAACCACCTGTGAGCTTCGGTCACGTATGATATTGGCGTGCAGCGCCTAATTGGACGAGGCCATGATATTTTCTAGAAAGCTCCTGAAGCTTTGTGTGATCGGTGTTATCCTCTTTCTGAACCCTGGAATGTCAGCTGCGGCCCCTTCGGTGACCGCCGGCCGCCCCAATGCATCGGCGCCGTTTTCAAAAAAAGTCACTAATGACAGTTTTGGTAGCTATTCCCTTGGGCACAATTTAACCTCCAACGGTCGCACTCTTAGACGTCGGCAATGGACTCTGGGCACTCTTTACGCGGCCTTCGGGTTGTCCAATCAACTGTCGGTTGGTGTAAGTCCTTTTGTTTGGGATGCGTTTGATATGTTTAACCTTATGGCCCGCTATGGTTGGGACCTCGGAAGCACTTCTCGACTCAGTTGGGATGTTGCGTATTTCAAAACCATGGGGGGGCGGGAGATTCGTAGCGAAGGCATTTATTGTCCCACCAACCCTTCAGATCTTTCGAAATGCCGGCAATGGAGGCCGCAGTACACAGGCTTTCTTATGGAAGCTTTCAGTGTGAAAGCCACCTTGAGTGAGAGGGTCAAGGACTACTACCGCTTCCATTCGACCCTGAGTTATTTCTACTACTTCGACGACCGCTTGCCCTTTTCGTTTCGGATGGACCCGGCCAATGGCGATCGTTTCACTTTCAACTTAACCACTCTTCACGAACTACGTTTGAATCCTTTTTGCTTTTTTAATTATGAACTGGGCATCTGGGGTGCAAACTATCAATACCCTTACATTCACACCGGACTAAGTTTGAACTTACAGAAATATCGTTGGCTGTTTGGGTTCGGGGTGAGTACGACTTTTAGTCCCAGTTTTCCAGAAAACCTTAAGCAAGTATTCGTAGGATATGACAGCAGAGCGTCTATTCACCCCGAGTTCGAAATTCAGTATTTTTTCCAATAAACCGACACTTCCGTTTTAAGAAATCTGTTATTGGTTACCGTCCGCAAAATTTTCGATCGATTTTACTAGCTGTTCGACGCCCATCGATAGATCGACCCACAGTTGCTGGTGAGAGGACCGTCCGTCAATGGGACTCTGGCATTTGCTCTCGCAGGTTTTAGGTCGGTTTTGTAACCAATCCGCTTTTAGATTTGCTAACTCAACAGATGACATAATATGAGACAGGCTCTGTCGTTCAGAGATAGATTGAGAATAGTTCCTCGAGAATTCAATCCAGCAACAGGGGGAATATTGTCCGTCTGCTGAGAGGTAGTGGCGTGAAGATGTTTGGCACTTCGGCTGAAAGACTTTCTTTATTGAATTGCCACGGGCAATCCATTTAGAGTCCGGTGCCATTGGATCTATTTGGCGTTCATCATTCCAGTCACCATTAAACAAGCCACTTTTGGTGAGAATAAATTGACTCACGCCGAGGTCTTTGGCCTTCTTTATAGCATCAATAATCTGATGTTGGTTGTGTCGAAAAACTATAAATTTCCAAAAAGTCGTCGCTTTTTGAGAGGCCAGGAGTACAGCCTTTTCAATCCAGGCCCAATTGCTGCCGACACGATAGAGGTGATTGGTGTCTTCCAAACCATCAATAGAAAATAAGACTTTGTCTTGTTTGTTAATGTTTGGCAAAAACTGCTCCCACCAGTTTGGACGTTGGTTGCCACTGGTGTGAATGATTTGTTCGACCTCGGGGTGTTGTTCGCGAGAAATATTAACCAATTCGGAAAGCCTTGGATGAAAGATCGGGTCCCCGTAGTTGCCGCCGAACTCGATCGTTTTAATGTTTTCCCAAAGAGGTGAGCTAATAAAATTTTCGAACTCTTGTAGGTTGAGATGAGAAAGCTTGAAGGAGTTCGGAGAATACGTGCGAGGGCAACGCGGACATTTAACCGCGCAAAAAGTCGAGGGCTCCACATAAAGATAGTCAAAATGAGTGGTAAACATATCCAACGATAATACACCATCTTTTGATCATGGGGAGGTCTCAATTAAACAATGCAGTGTGGATGAGGCAACATTTAGTCGAGCTCTCCGGGAGACGGCAAGAGATCGCACAGGCACTCTCTCCAATATTCAGGAGCATCCGAAGTGTAGTCGATCCCAAGTTCAAACATGGAATTGCCGTTGTACTTGGTTCTTGTGATAAGACCGGTAATATCGAGATCCATGGCCGGGATAAAAATCGAAACCTGTAAACCTTCAATGTCCTCGAGAGTCAGGTTTTCACGTAAGACGGGATCACACAACTGTTCTCTCGACACTTCGATTCGAAAACCACTGGGGGAGGCTTCGACAAGAAGGCCTCCGTCGGCGATAGGAGTGAGATCTCCGATGGAAATCAACCCTTGAATAGATAGTGGGTCGACGGCTTTTCTGTCAAAAAATCGTTTCTCTGATCGCATACTGTTCTCCTCGTTGAAATACATCGCTGCGCATTTCACCCTTTTTGGGCCTTACAATACCTTTGTCGGTGTTTTTAGCCAAAAGTTGAGTCACAAATGAAAAAAGAAAGATAAGTGTCTGAAAAGAGCTTGATGAATCCCACCCCAGGTACTGCTTTTCCGTCGCAGTGTATGGAATATCGATACCAATCCAAGGATTGCGCCTGCCATTGGGACGTCTCAATTTGAGAAATGGCCGGCACGTCTAAAACTGAGTTGATGGCTTTCCATGCGGCCTCTTTTGCTGAGAATAGTAAAAGGGGGGCGGGGCAGCGCTCTTGTTCTGGGGCCGACGCGACTCTTGAGATCACTCCGGTCGACAAACGAGAGACCTCTTCAGTGTCCACACCAATGAGTTGATGGTCCAGATGGAGTCCAATCGCAGAGGCCGTGGGGCAATGGGAGAGACTGATACTCGCGACGGCGCTTTCCGGCAGGCGATCACAATTTAGCAAATCGGTTGTTGCAAGGGGTGTTTCGGATTGTCCTTGCAAAAGCTTTGCAAGATTCTGGCGTATCAAAGGACGATGATTGGCAACCGTCGAATTAAGTTTGGTAGAGAAATACAGCTTTGCAAGAGAATCTGCAGCGGGGGGGAGGTCAATCGGATCAAACACAGGCACTATCACCACGGGTTTTATAAGACAACATGGGGGGTGTTATTGGGGTGTCTCAAATGTCGTGGGCCAAGAGACCGGCTTGTCGTTCGAGATGTCCATCATTCGTTGCAAAGGCACTCGAGCTTTAGTGAGTAATTGATCATCCACACTCACTTCGTTTTCCAGAGTCATGAGGGTTCTGTGAATTTTCTCGAGATTATTGAGCTTCATATAAGGACAATCATTGCACTGGCAATGACCCTCGAAGGGAGCCTGGATAATAGTGGCCTCGGGGCGGGCTTTTTGCAGTTGATGAAAAATGCCAGTCTCGGTGGCGACAATGAATTTGTCTGTGGACTTGTTGGTTCTAATTTCATTGAGGATGCCCGAAGTGGAGCCAACATAGTCGGCGTGTACGAGAACCGCTTCTTCGCATTCGGGGTGGGCCAGCACGATAGCACCAGGGTTTTCTTCTTTCATTGCAAAGAGTCGCTTTGCGGAGAATAAGACATGAACTTCACACTGTCCCGGCCAGTGGAGCATTTTGCGACCGGTCTTCTTTTCTAAAAAGCGTCCGAGGTTTTGATCAGGACCAAAAAGAATACCGCGATCCGTCGGGATGGTTTGTACAATTTTCTCCGCATTGCTGGAAGTGCAAATGACATCGGAGACCGCTTTTACTTCAGCGCTGCTGTTGATATAGGTCATTGCAAGATGCTCAGGGTGTTGTTTTCTCCAGGCGACGAAGTCGTCGTAGGGTGTACCGCTAACAAGGCTGCATCCGGCATTAAAGTCGGGGACCAAAACTTTTTTATCGGGGCTCAGTATTTTCACACTTTCCGCCATGAAAACCACCCCTGCTAAAAGAATGGTCTTGGCCTCGCTGGTTTGCCCCTTCTGGGCCAAAAAGTAGCTGTCGCCGCAGAAGTCAGCCAGCTCTTGTATGTCCCCATCCTGATAATAGTGGGCCAGAATTAAGACGTCATGTTTTGCCTTAAGCTCTTTGATTTCCGCAATGAGAGAGGCTTTGTCCATTTAGACGTTCCCACTTTTTAGGGCAGAGATGATCGACTTCGATAGCGTCTTTAGAGATTCCATGACTCCCAAGCCTTGCTCCGCTTGGGCTTCAAAGTCGGGGGAGTTGTTTTTGTTGAGGGCTGACCTTAACTCTGCCACCGACGAGATATTATCAAGGTCTCTTTTATTATACTGGATAACAAAGGGAACCTTTTTAATATCGTAGCCAGAGAGCTTGAGATTTTTCTCCATATTATTGAGGGAGTTAATATTTTCGTCCATGCGATCCATTTGGGAGTCGGCAACAAAAACAATACCATCCAAATTTTTGAGAATAAGTCTTCGGCTGGCATCGTAGATCACCTGCCCTGGTACGGAGTACAGGTGAAACCGAACCTTGAGGCCTCGGATCTCACCGACGTCGAGAGGTAAAAAGTCGAAAAAGCGGGTGCGCTCGGGAGTGCCGACGTCGAACTCCATCAGGTCGCTGGTGTTTGGATTCGAGCTCGCTGTGGTCTGATAAACCCACTTGAGATTCGTGGTTTTACCGCCCAGTGACGGGCCGTAATAGACGATTTTACAATGCAGCTCTTTGGCTTCTTGATTAATGAGCGCCATTAAACCTCAGTTCTGTGGGACAAGGCCCTGTGTAGAGTTCGATCATCAATATAGTCGATATCGCTGCCCATGGGAATACCCTGCGCTAAGCGTGTCACTTTTAGTGAGCGTTCGGAGAGCTCTTGGTTCAGATAAAGAACGGTGGTGTCTCCTTCGAGATCAGAGTCTACCGCTAGAATCACTTCCTCGATGACTCCATCGGCACTGTCGAGGCGTTTTATAAGCTCACGTATTTTTAATTTTTCAGGTGTCATGCCCTCGAGAGGGGAGATCGCACCATGGAGTACATGGTAGAGACCTGAGTAGCCTCCTGACGACTCGATTTGTAAGATGTCTTCTGGTTGCTCCACAACGCACATTAATTCGGCGCTTCGGTGGGGGCTTTGGCAGATGCGACAAATGCGCTCAGGGTTGTCCGTGTAATTGAAGCAAGTCTTACATAAAACGATACTCTCTTCGACTAACTTAAGAGTTTCTCTTAGCTCTTCAGAGTAGTTTGGGTTCTTCAACAAGAAGTGGGTGAGGCGTTGTGCTGACTTTGGCCCAACTCCCGGGAGTCTTGCAATTTCGTGAACCAATTTATCCAAGGTGGGAATTTTAAACATTCAGGAGCTTCCGATGCTGGTTAGAACAAGCCTGGAATATTCATATTCCCGGTGACCTTCGCCATTTCGGCGTCTTGATCTTTTTTGGCGGTTTCTAGGGCGTCATTGAGTGCGGTTATTAGCATGTCTTGCAGCATGTCCGCATCGGCTTCTTTAAAAATCTCAGGATCGATGGCAAGGGCGCTGATTTTGTTTTCTCCCTTGATCGTGACCTCGATCGCTCCACCGCCGGAAGTGCTTTTGTATTCTTTCTCGCTCAGTTCTTCTTGGAGCTTTTTCATTTTGGCTTGCATTTGATTGGCCTGTCGAATGAGCCCCTGCATGCTATTGCCGCGTCCTTTGCCTTTCATACTAGCTTCTCCTATATGCTTTTTGTTGGTGTGTTTCTCACACTCACTTTTTTGATATTATCTTGAAACACCTGTTCGGCCGCTTGAACTAAAGGATGTGACCCAATGGAGTCCGCTTCAGTTCGCTCTTTTTGTTTTTTGACTTTATCTTCCATCGCCTTCGGAGAAAGCTCTGAGTGGATATGGTTTTTATCAAGCACCTCGACGACCACTTTACGTTCATCAGCCCAAAAGCTTAGTAAAAAACTTTCGGTGCGCTCGATGTTCTTTGGTTCAACCAACTTGTCATGCAGAAAGGCCATCTTCTCAGGGAGGCCGAGATGTAAAGTTTTGTCATCCTGCTTGTAAATGGAGGTGTGTTCGAGAAGCGCCCCGAGAAAGCCATTGGCTTGTTTGACGGCGTGAACAAATTCCTCCCAGGTTTTACCGACTTCCACCGCTGGATTGGGAATAGGAACTGCGACACTGGCTTTCTTTTGTTCGGTGTCCGCAACTTTCGGTTTTTCGTCGCTTGAATCGGCTTTTGCTGTGCTGTTCTCAGCAGGAGTTTTCGCTGGCGTTGGAGTCGTATTCGGCTGAGCTTTACGACTTAACGCCGGACTTGTAGCCTTGGTTGCTGGCGTCTTTGGCGCGGTGGCGCCAGAGGTTATGGTTTTTTGCTGGGTTAGACGCGGAAGGTGTAAAAGCTTAAAGAGAAGCATTTCGAGACCCAGTTTTGCATCCGTGCTATAGTTCAAGCGCTGAGTCCCCGACAGCATCACGTCAAACAAAAGGTGGATTTGTTCTTCAGAGAGATCTTGCGTGATATTGACCAATTCTTCTATTTCATGTTCCGAGATATCGAGACTTTTCTTTTTGTGACATTGCAGCTTTACCAGCAAGCCGTTGCGAATGACCTCTAAAAACTCTTCACAAAAAATCATGGGGTCGTAGCCTGAGTTTTTAAACTTATAAATGGTAGCAAACATAAGGTCGATATCTTGCTGAGAAATCGCTTTAAGGCAGGCAAGCAATAGACTACGGTCGGTCAGACCCAACACGCCCATCACGGATTCTAAACTGAGCTTGCCCTGACTAAATGAAATCATTTGGTCGAGCAAAGTCAGAGAGTCACGGATCGAGCCATTGGCTTGTTTGGCAATCATCAGAAGGGCGCTGTCTTCAAACTCAATGCTTTCTTTTTCACAGATGGTTTGCAGATGCTGTTTGATATCACCAAGAGTGTGATTCCGAAAATCAAAACGCTGACAGCGCGACAGGATAGTCGCCGGTATTTTTTGCACCTCTGTTGTGGCAAAAATAAAAACAATATGCTCGGGTGGCTCTTCTAGGGTCTTCAGTAGGGCATTGAAGGCACTTGTCGAAAGCATATGAACTTCATCAATAATGTAAACCTTATGAGAGCCAGAGCTGGGCATATAACCCACGGTTTCTCGAAGCTCTCTGATGCTGTCGACGCCGTTGTTACTGGCTCCATCAATTTCAATGACATCAAGGTGGCTGCCTTCGGTGATATCGACACAAGATTGGCAACTTCCGCAGGGGTTTTGTTCTTGTCGGTTTTTGCAGAGTAAAGTTTTCGCAATGATTCGAGCGGTTGTTGTTTTACCTGTTCCGCGCGGGCCGGTGAGTAAAACAGCATGGGGAAAGCGATCCGAAGCCATGGCATTCATCAAGGTTTTGGTGACATGCTCTTGACCGACGAAATCAGCAAAAGACTGTGGTCTAAATTTTCTAGCGATCACTTGATAGGCCATGAGTCCCCAACCCAGAGATTAAGCGGCCGAGCAACCCGTAGCACATAGGATACATGCTACCGTTGCTTCCTTCCGGACCTGGCGGGATTCACAAGATCGCTATTGTACGGGACTCAGCCGTGGCCAATCTAACGTAGGGAGTCGGGCAGGGCAAGGCAAAGCTGGATGGTGCCCCTAGTCTCAGATGGCGGATGGGGCCAGGGGTCTCAATTCCCTTGGAAAACGGGGTCTCTAAAGGTGTGGGAATTGCTGATAGGGTGCCTGTTTCTTTGCACTTTGACTGTTGCGAGGTGGTGGTGGGCGCGGTAATCCGCTTTTCAAAAAATGGGAGCAAGGGTACATTGGTTCCGTGGACAAAGAGATTCTAATATTTGAGGGCCATCGCGTTGAGGTTCGAAGAAAGGCTTTTCAGCGTCGTTTGGGGGTGACTATTCATCCCAGTGGGGCGATCCGGGTTTCTGCCAACCGAACATTGAGTCAGCGGCAGATTATAAAATTCTTGGCCTCCCATCGTGATTGGGTGGACACTTCTCTGGCCGAATCCGCCAAGTTGCGCGACAAATACCCACCCAAGAGGTTTGCCTCGGGGGAGGTCTTTCCTTTTTTGGGGACCGAATATCGTCTTCGTATTATTGCGGGGGCGCCTCTGAATTTGTCGTTTCATGACCAAGAGATCCATTTTCGCTCGCCGGTTGCCGAAGCCGACTTCTCACCCAATGAGAGACGCAAATATTACCAATCGTTTAAGAAATCCTACCGGCAGGTGGCCGAAAAAGTGATGTCTGACCGTCTGAAGTACTTCAGTCAAAAAATGCAGCTGTTTCCAACTGGGGTGCAGTTTCGCGGACAAAAGAGTATTTGGGGTAGCTGCTCGGCCAACAATAAAATCAGCCTAAATTTTAAGCTTATCGTGGCTCCGATTCAAGTGGTTGACTATGTTCTCATCCATGAACTCGCTCACATTCGCCATAAAAACCACTCATCCCATTTTTGGCATTTGGTTGAGCAATACACCGATCATCGGCACCGCGCCAAAGAATGGCTCAGAGATCACCAGCACAGCTGTGATTTTCTGAACAAAAAGTCAGAGCTTTTTCCTGGCTCTTGAGGGTGGCCTAAAAAATGATCAGTTTTCAATAAAGTTAAAATTTTCAGAGATTTACGCTCTGCCACATGCTGGAAAGGTTGAAATTTTAACCAGTCTTTGAAAGCCTATAGTTATTATAGGGAGGGGCAATGGAATATCCCGAGCTTTCTGAATACGTAGACTACCGTAAATATCTGGCTGCATTTTATGATTTTAAAGTGTTTGAAACGAAAGGGCGTCTTCGCTCCTATTCTTACTCTGATTTTTCGACAGCGGCTGATATCAAGTCCCCGAACTATTTAAAACTCATCATTGAAGGCAAACGTAACCTTTCCCACGACATGACTCGAAAGTTTTCTCGCGCTCTGAAGCACAGTCGGTCGCAAGCGAAAGAATTCGACCTGCTGGTGCAGTACTGCCAAGAGAAAGATCCTCTGCAACGCACACGTCACCTCAAAGAGCTCTCCGAGTATCGTGCGAAACGATCGATTCAGGCGGGCCTGATCAGCAAGAAAACTTGGGATCAAGTCTCCAGTTGGTTGGTTTGGGTTTTATATGCCATGGTCGAACAACGCGGAGCGAACTTTCAGCCCAGTGAATTGCGCAAACTTTTGCGAGGCCAAGTGAATGAAGCTCAAATTCAGCAAGCCTTGGCCAGCCTGGTGTCCTCGGGAGACATTGAGATCGATGAAAATGGGGTGGCAAAAAAAACGGGCACCGGTCTTTCTGGTTTAGATAACGTGCCGGCCGAGTTGGTTAGAAAAATTCAATCCGAATTGATTTACCTCGGCCTAGAAAGCCTCCATAAATACACTCCGCAAGATCGAGAAGTGGGTGGATTCACGATGGCGATGACCGAAAAAGAATACGAAATGGTTCGCTTCGAACTACGCAAACTGAGAAAACAACTGCAAAAAGACATTTCTATGAACAGAGAGCAGCGGCCTGGTGATCGAGTTTATCAGGTGAATATTCAATTATTTCCGGTGACAGATAAAATAGATGAAGGTGAGAGGTCTCTCGAAGCCTGAGCGGCAAAAAAAATCCGCTGAGGCCCTAGTTCCTTATGAAATTAAATTTTTGGGGGGGGAGATAAATTTAAGTTCGGAAGCTAGGACTTCAGGGATCAGCAAACGTACAACTTCAATTAACGTACAACACCCTCCTATAAAGCAATTGCTGTGCCAGCTGAGAGGGCCGCTTATTTCCTCTTAGAGACCTCGTCTTGTAATAATGACAATTTACGGTTTCACCTTGGAACCAAATTGGTCACCGAGCCATTAGCACCATCGATAGAAGACTCAGAGACATTGCTGATGGATTTAAGATATCTGCAGAACAGCACTTGAGGGTGCGTAAAGGTTGAGTGATGTTATTAGCGGGAGCCTTTTTTGGCTCCAGGGCAATTGGGGATTTCAAAACGCTGAATGCGCTTGCGGGTGCAATAGCCTTCGGGCGACGATGAATCGTAGTCGAGAAACAAGACTTCCAGTTTGCCGCCCACTTCTTTCAGGTAATTAATGCCACAGTAGCGTTTGCTGAGGACTTCAACAGGCTCCTGGCCCTTGCATATCAAATGGGCAACGATGCGATTGGGGCGTTGCACGGGCTCTTCGAGGTACTGGGAGCGGGCCTCGATCTTGTTTTTTCCACCGGCGGAGATGGACCAAGTGCGGTCTTTAAAAAATCCGTTGGGGTCGGCGTCTTTGGCAAAAAGTGGTGCCATAAGGCCAATGATGAGTAGGACATTAAGTGGCATCAGGTTCCTCCCGTTCTTCTGCGCGGGGTGGGGCAAGAGAGATGAATGTGGTCGTTATGAAGAGCATTGTTTGGTTTTTCAGCCCCTTGGCAGGCGATAGCGCCCTTGTGGCCACGGGCCCGTGGGCGACTTTTTTCCATTTTATCGCGCCAGCAGGCTAAGAAGGCGTCGTACTCCTTGGTGTTGCGAGCCCGGCCTTTGCTGGACAGCTCCAGGTTGAAGTTTTGGCGACCCACGCCACCTGGACCTCGGCGCGTGCATTTCACGCCAAAGAGATCGAGGGCGTCGCCCGTGCTATGTCGACTGGGCGATTTGTTTTTTCGACCGGTGTTTTTGTAGCGTTTGGCGTGGCCGCCGACGCCACAGAATTGCACGTTGTCGATGCAGCCCATGGCTTCAACACATTCGCGGATAAAGGTATCAATGTAATTGGCGCACTCAAGGGAGGTTTTGGGGCCTCGAGCGCCGGGTATTGGCCGACGGTCACAGTCATCCTCGCAGAACATGATGTTTGTATTGCGGGCTGGGACAAAAAATGAAGACCGCCGTTGCTCCCCCGGCGTGCACTGGAGGCGCACCCCAGAGAGAAGGCCTTCTGGCTCAAAGCTGGCGAGCTGTACAAACTCGGAGACTCGAATGTCTTTGAAGTCGCGGCTCACCATGTCCACTTCTGTGGTTTTGTTAGATTGGGTGGTCTCCCAGAAGGCCAGCACTCCCGGTCCGTTTGATAAAATGGCGATGAATAGCAGAGTTCTTATCACACCTTTAAGTGTATTCGATTGAGCCTCAGTGGAGCCAGTGCATTGGTCTTCTTGGGGTGAATCTACTACTTTTGTCTCTCGCCGTAAGGCTTGTTACCAGAACCTGGTTTGGCTCTTCGAGCTTTAAAAAAGGCTTTCAAAAGAGATTGGTTATCCGCTTCAAAGGGACCCTTTGTCCATTCCACCTGATGGTTCTGCTTTGGGTTATCCAACAGCTGAAATAGGCTCTGGCCGCCGCCCTTGGTGTCTGTGGCGGAATAGACGACCCGGTCCAGCCGACTCTGGATGATCACCCCTGAGCACATGACGCAGGGCTCCAGGCTGGAGTACAAGGTGTGCCCGGAGAGGCGCCAGCGCCCCAGTTTTTTACAGGCTTTGTGAATGGCCATGACCTCGGCGTGAGCAAGGGGGGTGTTGAGGGTTTCGCGCAAATTAAATGATTTTGAGACGATCTGACCAGTGAGGTTGTCGACAACGAGAGCTCCCACGGGCACCTCTTGTCGCTGGCCCGCCCTTTTTGCTAAGTCCAGGCACTGGGACAAAAACGACTGGTCGATGGTTTCTTGATCCACAGGCCTTCTCCTTGGTTCTCAAACCCTGTTTGTGTTGTGCTGGGTGGTCAAAGCTGCTATATCCTACGACACAGTATGAAGGGAAGGTGATTGTTTTGTCATTTGTAAAGGTCCGCGATAGTGAGGGTTTTGAGCAAGCGTTTCGTCGTTTTAAGAAGTCTTGTGAAAAATCGGGCGTTCTCTCTGAAGTTAAAAAAAGAGAGCACTACGAAAAGCCCAGTATTCGTCTTAAAAAGAAGTCGATTGCTGCACGTAAGCGTCTTGTAAAGAAAGCACGTAAAGGATTTGATTAAGCATGTCCTTAAAAGAACAAATTAACACTGATATTAAAACATCTATGAAGGCCCGGGACACGGAAACGGTCTCGGCGCTTCGTATGGTGACTTCGGCTATCAAAAACAAAGAGATCGAAGCTCGCCCCAATGATTTAACCGATGAAGATGTGATCAGTGTCTTAAAGAAGTTATCCAAACAGCGCAAAGACTCTATTGAGCAGTTCCAAAAGGCGGGTCGGGATGACCTTGTTCTACAAGAACAAAAGGAGTTGCAGGTGCTTGAAAAGTATTTACCAGAACCAATGACCGAGGCCCAAATCACCGAGATCGTAGCCGCTGTCATCACCGAAATGGGTGCCACCTCCATGAAAGACATGGGTAAGGTTATGGGTGCCGTTAACGGTAAAACCCAAGGCTCCGCCGATAACAAGCTAGTGAGTCAAATCGTCAAAGCCAAGCTTTCGTAAAGGCACCGCTTTGAGATTCGACGAAAACTTCATCCAAAAAGTCATTGATGCGAATAATATCGTCGAGATTATTTCTCAATACACAGAATTAAAAGGGCGGGGCGATCAACACACCGGACTTTGCCCTTTCCCTGACCACAATGAGAAATCACCGAGCTTCTCAGTTTCAGAGGGCAAGCAGCTCTATCATTGTTTTGGTTGTAAAAAGGGAGGCAACATCCTCACTTTTTTGAAAACCTATAGCGGATTTTCCTTTGTCGAGGCGATAGAATATTTAGCGAACCGCGCTCACATTGAATTGCCCCGTGAGACGGAGCCCAGCAAAGGCCCCTCTCGGCGGGTCTCGCAAGATCTTAAAAAACAAATGTATCGGGCGAATAAGTTTGCAGCAGTCTTCTACCACCAAAAGCTAAAGTCTTTGCCGAAAGATCACAAGCTGCAAGAGTATCTCAAGCGTCGCAATTTAACTGATGAAATCATTGATGAGTTTCGTATTGGTTATGCTCCGGAGCCATGGGACGATCTGACCAATTACCTAGCGAAAAAAGGGGTTCCGACAAACGTTTCTCAAAAGTTAGGGTTGATTCGAGCCAATAAAAAAGGCGGGCATTTTGATTTGTTTCGAGACCGCCTGATGTTTCCGATTTTTGCTATTGATTCAGAAGTCATTGGCTTTGGTGGGCGGATTATTGATCAGGGTCAGCCCAAATACATCAACAGTGTCGAGTCGGATATTTTTAAAAAAGGTCATAGTTTTTATGGTCTCGACAAATCGGCGAAACACATTCGTAGCGCCGATCGTGTTTTTGTTGTTGAGGGTTATATGGATCTGTTAGCTCTCTATGGTCGCGGCGTAAAGAATGTTGTGGCCACATTGGGTACGGCTTTAACTGAAAACCATGTGCGAGTTTTAAAACGCTGGACTAAAAATGTTGTCTTGCTTTTTGATGGTGACCAAGCCGGGCAAACCGCAAGCGCCCGCAGTCTCCCCAACTTTTTTAAACATGACCTGTTGCCCCAGATTTTTGTTTTGCCTGAGGGCAAAGATCCTGATGATTACATTTCTGAAAATGGCAAAGAGAGCTTTCTCGAAGATGCGCAACAATCACAAGATTTGTTTCTCAGTTTAATGAAGGGGTGGTTCGATGGTTACCGTGGAGACCCCAAGGGTAAAATTCAAATCATCGACCAAGCGGCCCCCCTACTAAAAATGCTGGGTGATGCGCGCCTGTTGCAGATGTACACTGAGGAGCTAGCTCGGCGCCTCAACGAAGAGCCTCGCAAGGTTTACGCTTGGGTGATGGGGGGCGAGAAGCCCAAAACCCCGGTTTTAAAGCCAAAAGCGCCCTCTTTTGATGAAGCGGACGAAGCTCTCTCTCTGGGGGGAGTGAACGAAGATGAGTTGGTTCTGTTGGGACTTTCGCTTAAGTCATTGAAATATCTTGATTTTTTTGTTAACCAACAAGGTTTAGAGGTGCTTGACCATAAAGACCTGAAAAACATCTTTTCACAGGTGGTGGCGCAATATGGACAAGAGCCAGAGAACTTTGATAAGCTGGCCCACTTGGTTGTTTCACGGGTTCAAAACCCTGAAAAAATTGTCAATCTGATCAATATTTCGTCAGGTGAAAGTGGCTCGGATCAGGATGAATACTTACTTAAGGAGTGCTTTATTCGCGTTAAGGACCGTTATTTACGACGTCAGGCATCGGTTTTGGTCACACAGATGAAAAATGACCCATCCCCGTCCAACATGGAACAGTTTGTGAATATACAAGAAGAACGTAAAGCACTTAAAGAATTAAAAAATATCCCCTTAGGAGAATAATTTGATGGCAAAAGGGAAAACTGACAAACCGTTGTCCGTTGCAAAACAACAAAAAATGGCAGTTGAAGAGGCTGAAAGGCTCATTCAAATTGCTAAAAAGAGTGGAGAGGACTTAACGGTCGAAGAGATCGATGAGGCTCTCCCCAAGGTTATCGTCGCTCCAGAGGCAATCGACATTATCATCCAGTCCATAGAGGCCCATGGTATTATCATTGCGGACCACCAGATTGAAGACGGTGGTGATGCTGCGGCTTTTCTTGAAAATCAAGAGGGCGATAGCTCGGATGATGAAGCTTCAGAAGCCGATGTTAAGTCTAATGACCCCGTTCGTTTGTATCTTCGTAAAATGGGAAGTGTTTCGCTACTCACGAGAGAGGGCGAGGTTCAAATTGCCCAACGAATCGAAACGGGAGAGCGTCAAATCGTAAGAGCGATTCTCACGTCTCCGATTGGTACTCGTGAAATCATCCAGTTGGGTGATCGGGTGGACGAGGGCAAGCTTAAGGTGAAAGCGATTTTTCGCGGCCTTGAGGACGAAGAGACTCAGTACGAAGAGCAAGAGTATATCGATAAAATTCATGAACTCATTGGTGAAGTGAAAGATTACGAAAAGCGCGTCACTAAGCATTTCAAGCAGCTGTCGCGTACTGATCTTAATAAAGACACACGTCAGAGCATCTTAGCTCTTGTGGATAAAGAGCTTGAAAAACTGATGGTCACCTTCGAGCGAATCAACTTTAATCGTAAAACGATCAATCGTATTGTGATCAAGTTTAAAAACCTCGTGAACCGTATGACCATGCTTCGTCGCCGCATCAGAACTGGCGTGACCAAAACGTTCTCGACAGACGTTGAAGCTCTTGCAACTCGCTACAAGCGTGTTGAAGAAAGCGAAAAAGAAATGGCTCAAATGACCCAAGACACGGGTCTGTCATTTAACAAATTCAGAGCCCTCTACCTTCAGACCATCGATGGCCAGAGACGCCTTGATAGCTTGAACAAAGATGCGCAAATGCACTACGAGTGGATTCGAGACACTCACACTGAGATTTGGAAAGGGGAGCGCGAAGCTGATCTTGCTAAGTCTGAGCTGGTTGAGGCCAACCTTCGTTTGGTTGTTTCGATCGCTAAAAAATACACCAACCGTGGCTTGCAGTTTCTTGACCTTATCCAAGAAGGCAACATTGGTTTGATGAAAGCCGTTGATAAGTTTGAGTATCGTCGAGGCTATAAGTTTTCTACTTATGCCACTTGGTGGATCCGTCAGGCGATCACTCGAGCGATTGCCGATCAGGCTCGAACGATTCGTATTCCGGTTCATATGATCGAGACCATCAACAAGCTGGTGCGAACCTCTCGTTATTTGGTGCAAGAGTTGGGGCGTGAGCCACAGCCAGAAGAAATTGCAGTAAAAATGGATATGCCAGTGGACAAGGTCCGCAAGGTCTTGAAGATCGCCAAAGAGCCGATCTCTCTTGAGACTCCTGTGGGTGAAGAAGAAGACTCTCACCTGGGTGACTTTATTGAAGACAAAAAAGTCATCAATCCCGGTGAAGCCATCGTCAACCTCAACTTGGCTGAGCAGACCCGTAAGGTTCTCTCAACACTGACCCCTCGTGAAGAGAAGGTTCTTCGTATGCGTTTTGGTATCGGTGAAGAGAGCGACCACACCCTTGAAGAGGTGGGGCAAGACTTTAACGTAACTCGCGAGCGCATTCGTCAAATTGAAGCCAAGGCTCTTCGTAAGCTGCGGCATCCTTCACGATCCGGCAAGCTCAAAACATTCATCGACTAAGCCTTAAACTTTAAGGCTTTAAATAGTTCTAAACACAAGGCAACGATCGTTGCCTTTTTTTTTGTTTAGGGTCATAAATAAGAGGCTCTGACAGGGGTGCCTTGGATATTTGTATTAAGGTGCTCGGTCGAGCTTGTAAAGATCTCCTGAGGGGGCTTAGCTTAGTTGGTTAAAGCATCCGGCTCATAACCGGAGGATCGAAGGTTCGAGTCCTTCAGCCCCTACCATTTCTTTTCACCCCATCCCAAAAATCTCAGACAGGTCCTCGCTTTGGTGACTTCGCTAAATATCTTCGTAGTGTCGTCCAGAGCGAAGCGATGGACCTATTTCCACAAGTTGGGCTGCGGAACTCGTTTTTGCGATGGGGTGCAAAGAAATGGTAGGGGCTGAAGGGCGCTCACTGTTTGTTAGAAATTTGCCTATTACTGGCTTGGATATTTGTTTTCGAGCCCATATAATTTTCGCTGAACGACCTTTCGGATGACAAGGAGCTGACGTTTGTGTGGTGTTGCTGGCATAATTAATCTTCAACGCAAGATTGGCTTTAACGATCGACCGATCGTAGAGGCTATGCTCGACATCATTCATCATCGGGGGCCGGATCATCAAGGCTTTTTCACGAGCAACACCGTTGTCCTAGGGAATGCCCGATTGTCTATAATGGATCCTCGTCCACAAGCAAATTTGCCTTTTGTATCGCCGGATGGAAAAGTGGTTCTTTGTTACAATGGTGAGGTCACAAACTATCTTGAGCTCAAACAAAAATATAGACTGACAGAAAAATACCATTTTAAGACCAACTCTGACACAGAGGTATTGCTCTATTTGTATCTAGAAAAAGGTATCGCTGCCTTAAATGAGTTAACTGGTATGTTTGCTTTATGCATTTATGATGAGACTAAGAATAAGGTATTTTTGGCGCGTGATTTTTTTGGCATCATTCCGCTGTTTTATTATCAAATGGGAGATGCGGTTTATTTTTGTTCTGAGATCAAAGGTCTTCTTGAAATTCCGGGCTTCGAAAAAAAGGTCAATCAGCAGGCGATTTTTGATTTTTTGACTTTAGCCTACGTTCCCGGAGAGGACACGGCCTTTGAGAATATCTTCGAAGTTCGCAACGGACAACTGCTAACCTTTGACATAGAAACCAAGAAAAACACGAAACAGTATTTTTATAGAATGCATTACAATGTCAATCGAGACATCCCCTTTGATGAGGCAAAAAAGAATGTGCATGATCTTCTCTCAAGTTCGGTGGAGAGGAACCTGCGTGCAGATGTTCCTACAGGGGTAACACTCTCTGGTGGAGTCGACACATCCGGGATCGTGAGTCTTGCAAACGAACTAGGACTTTCAAAAGGATTACACACATTCAGTATTAGGATGGGTGAAGAAAGTTTCGACGAGTCGACTTTTCAACAGCTGGTATCAAGAGAATGTGGCACGATCCATCATGAATACCTGATCACTCCGCAAGAAGTGCTTAATAACTTTGACCAACACCTTGCTCACCTTGATGAACCCTTGGGTGACGGCGCTAGCATTCCATTTTTTATTTTGGCTAGTCATGCGAAAAAAGAGGTGAAGGTACTAGTCAATGGAGAAGGAGGGGACGAAGTCTTCAATGCCTATAGTATCTATCAAGCGTGGAAAGCGAGAAATCTTTATGTGAATTACTGCCCTCGGTTTATGCGTCAGTTGCTGTCTGGGGTCGCCCACCTTCTCCCGTCGGATTACTCAAAAATATCTTTCGATTTTATGGCTAAGCGCTTCACCGAAGGTGCTGAGCTGCATCCAGCCGCGGCCCACATCTATTGGCGCCATCCTTTTACAAACAGTGAGAAGCAAAAACTTTTTAAAAATAGGGCTTTCCGTTCGACTGATGATGTTGTGATAGGCCTTTACGATCAGTACCAGCATACGGACGAGCTGAACCGGGTTTCCATGCTCGATTTCGAACACTTTCTGACAGACGACCTACTCCTTAAAAATGACAGAATGATGATTGCACACTCCATAGAGGGTAGGTTCCCGTATCTAGACCGTGAATTGATCGATTACACCCAAACTTTACCGCCAAGCTACAAGTTGAAGGGATTCCAGGGGCGTTACATCCAAAAAAAGGCTCTACAGCATATTCTCCCTCAAAAAATACTCAACCGACCCAATTATGGCCTTGAGATGCCTCACTCCCTTTGGTTCTTTGAGGGACTTCGGCCCCTGGTTACCAGGTATTTGACGGAAGAGAATGTCAGAAGATTTGACTACTTGGACTGGCCGTCTCTTCGAGAGATGATGAGTTTGCATTTTTCAAAAAAAAGAGACTACGGGCGTGGATTGTGGTGTGTTATTAATTTTTTAGCTTGGCATGAAATGTTTATCGAAACCGATAACTATCGCAAGCATCTGGTTAGGAGTTGATAGAATGGAAAATATGAAAAACCACAGCATCACCGTTGTTATCCCGGTGTTTAATGAAGAAAGTAATATTTTACCACTCGTAAAAGAGCTATCAGATTGCTTGTCGAAAAGATTTGATAGATATGAGATTCTCTTCGTTGATGATTCGTCAACGGATAAGACCTTGCGGAAAATCGAAGAGGCTAGGCACATTGACCAATCGTTAACATTGATAGCGAATTCAGAAAATCGGGGCCAGGGAGCTTCACTCTTTTATGGGTTTCGACGAGCGAAGTACGCCACTATCGCGTGTCTTGATGGCGATTTACAATTCCACAGTTCGGACATTGTCAAACTCTACAATCTAAAGATTGCGAAAGGCGTTGATTTCGTATGTAGCTACAGAGGTGGGCGGAGAGATGCGATTTTAACGAAGCATATTCCCTCTGTGATTGGCAACTCACTGATTCGCTTTTTGTTCCAAACCCCATTCAGAGACATTGGCTCATCGTTAAAGGTGGCTCGCAAAGAAGATTTAGTTTTGATCCCACTATTTGATAATCTCCATAGGTATACCTGTATTTTTTTGCACAGCTTTGGATTAAGGGGCCTTGAAGTGAGAGTGGGGCATCGGAAACGGTTTTCGGGAAGCTCCAAATACAGTGCTTTAAAAGTATTTTCAATTCTTTTTGAGCTCTTCAAACTGAAGGGCTTTATATCAAGCCTCGAGAACCATCAGGTTTCTATACGCTGATGTGTGGTATTGCTGGAGTTTATTGTCCCACCCAACCAGTGAGTGGTCAGCCTATAAAAGAGATGGTCAGTAAGCTGATTCATAGAGGGCCAGACACCCAGAAGTTCGAGATTGTAAATAAGAACTTGCAGCTTGGCCACACCAGGTTATCAATTATAGACACTTCAAGGGCCTCTCATCAGCCCCTTGTGGACAGCAGTGGGAACTGTCTTGTCTACAATGGGGAAATTTTCAACTACAAGACACTCGCGTCTAAAATGGGCATTCCCGAGATCGGGGATAGCAGAGTCTTATTAAAGGGATTGAGCCTTCACGGTATGGATTTTTTGAAAGAGCTAGAAGGAATGTTTGCATTTGCATACTGGAATAATAAAACAAAGCAACTTTTTCTAGCTCGTGATCGCTTTGGTATAAAGCCACTATTCATAGGTCGCCAAGGGGAACTTATTTATTTTGCCTCTGAAATAAAGGCGATTTTACCACTGTTGCAAAATCCAACGGTCGATCGGAGGTCTATTAATGACTATTTATCGTTGGGCTATATCGTGTCGCCGGCGACGCCCTTTGAAGAGGTTAAGGAGTTAAACGCCGGCTCTTACTCTGATCTTTCGGCCAAGGATTTCAAATGCAATTCATATTCGGTGGTAGAACAAGGGAAAGCCAATAATTTCGATTCTGTTCTCCAGAAGTCTGCCGAAAGTCATATGGTCAGCGATGTGCCGGTTTCCCTCCTGCTAAGTGGTGGTCTAGACTCAACCTGCTTGGCTGTTGCGACCCGAAACCTCGACCTCAACTATCACTTTCTAGACATGACTGACGAGATATACTCAGAGAAGGCTAAGGTGCAGAAGGTTGCCGAACTTCTTGATCTCGATGTGCAAATGACCCCGAGCGAAGACCCGACATTAAAAGACTTGTTTCACATCGTTTATCATCTGGACGATCTGATTAGTGACCCGGCGATTTTGTCTAATTACCAGCTTTATAGATCATTAAGAGGCTCGAAGGTCGTATTGGGTGGCGATGGAGCCGATGAGCTATTTCTTGGGTATTCCACTTATTTTGCCTCTCAGTTGACTCGATGGAAGTGCTTTCCGGTTTTAAAGTGGCCATTGATGCTACTGTCTAAGGCTTTGATGTATTTGCCAGCCATTTCGCGGTACCCCCTTGGTATGAGATTACAAAGGTTGCTGACCAACATTGAGCGCCCCTTTTTTTTGAAACATTTGCTCTTTAGAAGTCCAATGACTCGCTCTTATCTCTCTGAAAGCTATAATCGAGAAAGTCACTTCGAACAGCTCAACTCTGATGATATCTTTTCTTCGAAGGACAGCTTTCTCTTAAAGCTTAGTAAGTTAGATTTTAAAGTCTATCTTCAAAGCAATCTATTAAAAAAAATTGATCGACTGAGCATGATGTTTTCAATCGAAGCAAGAGTTCCTTTCGTAAGTGAAAATATGCAACAGTTTGCCTTCTCACTCCGGGACACCGAGAAGGCCTCTTGCGGCGAAGGGAAGCTTCCCCTCCGGGAGTATTTAAAAAAAAGGCTTGGCTCGAAGTTTTTATACAAACAGCGGAAAGTGGGTTTCGGATTTAACTTGGAACCCTTTCTCGAGACCGAGGAGGTGTCGGCGTTCGCGAAAAGACCCTGCGAGATATTTTATTCTATCATCTGTCAGGCTAAGTTTTTAAAGCTAGCGGATAAGTCGTTGAAAAGTTACAATGAACAGTATGCTTATTTTAATTTACTGGTATTGAAAATATGGCTGAATATTCATGTAAAAGGTTGTGATGAGTAAATTATTTGGCGACATTTTTTCAAAATTCTACAATGACCCGTCCGTGGGTTTTCATATCGATGAGGCAAAAAAGTCTCTGGAGCCTTTTCTGTTAGGTGACGATCTTTCTGGTAAAACTTTTTTGGACGCGGGCTGTGGCGGAGGGCTTTTTTCAGTTGCTGCGCATCGGCTAAACGCCTCTGCAATTACCTCCTTTGATAACGACTCCAAAATGCTCTCTTTTTGTAGTGAAATAAAAAGCCGTGAAGGATTTGAAGCCCATTGGCAAATTTTAGAGGGCTCTATTTTGGACCTACAATTCGTGAAAAGTCTGGGCTCATTCGACTATGTCTATTGCTGGGGAGTTGTTCATCACACCGGCGATATGTGGAAGGCTATTGAAAATATTATCTCTGTGGTGAAAAGCGGCGGCTGTATCTATTTGGGAGTGTATAATAATGCCTCAGCCTTCGGATTCTGGGATGATCGAAGGTTTGGGTCTTCGAAGTTTTGGTATAGAGTCAAAAAAATGATATATTTAAGTCCGAAATTTATAAAGAAGGCAGCTTTGTTAATTTCCTTATTTTTTTATCGACTCGTCTCAGCGACGGATTCCATGACAGGTGGATATAAGTTTAAGAACTTTCATGAGAGGGGTATGACAGGCTCGGTGGCGATTCAAGACTGGCTCTTTGGTTTCCCATACGAGTTTGCAAGTGTTGACGAGGTGGTCAACTATATGATCGGTCAAGGCTTTCGGCTTGAGCGCATCGATTCAAATATTGGATTGCGAACAAATCATTATTTGTTTCAAAAAGTATGAATGGGGGATAGGTTGTGAGAAAGATTTCGGCGATCAATAGGATGTTTCACGGATTCCTTTGGGTGTTAGAGCATGTTTTGCCGACGTCCATCTACGGCCCTCTGGTCTCTCCAATAAAGGCTTGGCATCAAAGGCGATTGGTTACCAAAGTAAAACGAAGGGGTCCTGGGCGAGCCTTTTCGGTTGATAGTGTCGATTCAATTTCACCCTATCATTTTTTTTGTAGCTATTTCTTGAAAAACAGACCGCTTGTTCTTAAGGGTTTTGCAAAAGACTGGGATTGTCAGAGCTGGAGTCTTGATTCCCTGGCCCGTGACTTTTCGGACGACGAAACCGTGATTACCGGTCATGGTGATATGGATACTCAGTCCCTAGCAGCGACTATCCGTCAAATAAAAACGGGGACCATAAAAAATGCCCGCGTCTCAAATCTTCTACAATCGAATAAAAGTCTTCGTGATTCTGTCCCATTCGATAGCCTAAAGAAGTATCTTCCGATAGGCTCTTTTATTTCATCCTACCAGTTTTTTCTCGGTGGCTCCAAAAACTTCACCCCGCTACACGCGGGGTTGTCGAATAATTTTTCAATTCAGCTCTATGGCAACAAAAGATGGAAAATCATACCAACCCACCTCAACCCTTTGCTTGAACCGATCGTTGATGGTGGCCCCCTTTTGAAAAGTCAACTGGAGCTTTCTGATCCGAGCCTATGCAGTGACGGTATCGTGTCGTTTCTCGATTTCTACGATGTCGTACTAGAGCCTGGTGATGTGTTGTTCAACCCGAGCTTTTTTTGGCACTACGTTGAATATGAGTCGGAATCAATTACCGTTGGGTTGAGATGGATTCATCTCTATTCAACTTTTCGTTCCTCTCTGCTGATGGCTTTTTTGGTTCTGACCGCCTATAATCCTAGCGCCTTCAAAAGTTTTATAAAAATTCGAAAAAGTATTTCCATGCCTTTTTACAGCTAGTCTTTTTGAGCCTTGTTTAAATCGTGAGGCCACCCATAAATTTTTTTCGGTGAATGTAGTCTTCGACACACCTTTGCAGGCCCACCTCAAAAGACACTTCAGGTTGCCACCCTAGGATTGCATTGGCTTTGTCATTGGTGGCATAGGTTTTGAAGATATCGGCGGGATTAAATTCTAGATATTGCCTTTGCGCCTTCTTGTTGAGTTTCTTTTCAATCAAATCAATCATCGTGTTAATTTTAATGGGTTCAGCTCCGCGGCCCATATTGAACTTATTATAGCCTGTGCAATCACTGGCTAAAATTGTTCCTTTGGCAATGTCGTCGACGTAAGTAAAATCCCTCGATTGCGTACCATCACCGTTGATGTGGATTGGTTGATCATTGGCTATACGATGTAAAAATCGCAGTTGAGCCATATCTGGCCGGCTTAATGGTCCATAAACGGTGAAGTATCTTAAGACGGCTACATTGATGGAATAAAGGTGATGATAGGTGTGGCTAATAAGCTCAGCGGCCCCCTTGGTGGCGGCGTAGGGGGAACTTGGCATGTTGACGTTAAGATCTTCACGGAAGGGTGGTTCGTATCCTGTGTAGAGAGAACTCGTCGAGGCGAGGACAAAGTTTTGGACCCCATGTTTTTTGCATTGCTCCAGGATATTCACTGTCCCTTGGACATTGGTGGAAACATATTCCTTTGGATGTTCAATACTATTGCGGACTCCACCTCGCGCTGCTAAGTGGAAAACCTTTTTAAACGAATATTTCTTGAACAGCTCCGAGAGCCGTATTTCATCCTCAACGTCGATTTTTTCAAAGTGAAACTGATTGTGAGGCGCTAGGTCCTTTAATCGACAGGCCTTAATTTTTAAATCATAATAGGGGCTGAGGTTGTCGATACCTACAACTTCATGATCTTGTTCTAATAGAAATTCACAGATCTTGTGACCAATGAATCCAGCTGCGCCGGTGACAAGAATTGTATGCAAAATTATCCTACAAGTTTGGTGCCCAGGAGACAGTTGTAACTGAAGCCTTCATATTTGCGAAGAAATTAGAGTAAAAGCCAGAAAATTGACTAGGGGCAAACCATGACGCGCGGCGCCCAGCCGGTGGAGGGCGGTGTGATATTTTTTTGTCAGTTGTTCGATAGGTCTTGGCGACCTAAAATCTTCTCCATGAAGTATTTCTGGGAGAAGTCATATAATATCGCGGTTTCGAAAAATAGGCCGACGAGCCTTATTCACTTTGTGACCAATCGATGCAACGCCCGCTGCCCCCATTGTTTTATCGATTTTGATGATTTGAAAAGCCAGAAAGCTCAGATGAATTTACAAGACATCGATAAGATGACACGAACCATCGGCCGCCAGTTGATGAATGTGAATTTTACTGGTGGCGAGCCATTCTTGAATCGCAATTTAAAGCAAATCTGCCATTTGTACTTAGAGAATACGGCCATAGATTCGATGTTTTTTTCAACCAACGGTGGGTTCCCTCAAAAAGTGGCGGAATTGGCCTCCGAATTATCGGCAGCCTATCCGAAAGTGGTTTTCACGTTCTCAATCTCAATTGATGATATTGGGGATCGACACAGTCAGTACCGTAAAAGTACCATGCTGTACGAGAAGGCGATGATGACCTACAGAAAAATCCAAACCCTTGGTCGCAATGTCCAAGGGAATATCACTTTGACGGTTAGCCCCCATAATGCCGCCCGGATAAAAGATATTTTTGACCACCTCCACTCGATTGAAAATGTACGCTCACTAACCGCCACGATTGTCAGAGATGAAGGGGTTTACAAGGTAGCACCCGAGAGGGCTGCGGAAACCTTGCGAGCTTATAAAGAGCTAGTATCGTTGATTCACAAGCATGATTTGTTTTATGAAGATTCTGGATACTTGAGCCGAATGATGAATGAAAAAGAAAAAAAATTATATCGCTACATTGAAAAGGCATATTTGCAGCCCAGGTTTCAGCTTCCATGCACTGCCGGGGGACTACTTGGGGTCATTTATCCCAATGGAGATGTGTTTCCTTGTGAGGTTTTGGGTAAGAAAATGGGGAACCTCTACGATCATGATATGAACATCTCTCGACTCTGGGGTAAGAACACGGAGCTGCGTAAATGGATCAAAGACACCAAGTGCAACTGTAGTTATGAATGTGCTTGGAGCTACAATATACTCTCGTCACCGAAACATATGCTTCAATTGGGGGTTCGTGGCATTGTCTAAAGCCCCCAATTGTTCAGTTGTCATTCCGACTAAGCGCTTGGATCAATTGACTAAAATCGCGATCAGGGAAATTCAGAAACGATACAACGTTCCTATTATTATCGTCATTGACGAACTCCCCCCGACCGAAATGGACAATGTCCAGTTTCTCCGATCAGAATCGTCGAATTTGAGTGCAAAGCGCAATCAGGGGGTCGACTGGTGTGCCACGACCTATGTTGCTTTTCTCGACAGCGACGCTTACCCAGGTGATGGCTGGCTCGAAAGCGCCACTGATTTTCTTGAGCAACATTCCGAGGCCGGCCTTGTTGGGGGACCGAACTTGCAGCACTGTAAAACAACGGAACCCCAAAATACCCAGTATCTGGCCTCAAAAAGTTTACTGCTAAACTCTGAGCCAAACCTCGTCAAAGATAATAGCAGGCCCATTCGGAAAAGGACAATTGCAAGTTCCAATATGATATTTCGCAAGAGCGACTATATTGCCGTTTCTGGTATGAATGAGAATATTTTTACAGGTGAAGATATCGAACTCTGCTATAGATTTATCAAGCGTGGAAAAATCAATTACTTTCTACCAAACGCAGTTGTCCATCATAAGCAACGGGCCTTTCAGGGATTTTTATGGCAGCGCTTTGTTTGGGGGCGAGGAACATTTACTGTGATAAAGCACACAGGCGCTTTTTATCTGCAGTCCTTAGTCCCGTTGTTTTTCGTGACGGCATTGACTCTAAGTATTTTTTTTAGCCTTTCGGCCTTCCTTTGGGGTGTGTGCCTATACCTCGTGATTTGTTTTTTAGAAAGTGCTCGAGTTTCTGATCGTCTGTCGGATTTTCCTAAAGTGTTTCCGTATGTCTCAACGTCTCTATTAGCGTTAGGGGTGGGAGCGCTCTACGCTATTGTCGGGGGAGACATTGACAACGATTACTCCCGCTATAGAAACTCTGACTAGAGACCCGGCGACCCGATTTGTCCCCATGGCTTTCCTAAGCCTAAGAGAGGTCGAATAACTTAGAGTTCGATTTTTGAGGCCGACTTTTGATCAAGTTGAATATTGGAGTGGGCCATTTGAAAGCGAATGTTGTTCTTTTGTAGCTGCTCGATCAGAGTTTTGCGCGCATGGGACTTTAGGGCCCAAGAGTGAGCCGGGTTCGCCGCCCATCCAGCAACCCAGCAGAGAATAGAGTCTTTCTCCAGCTCCATGATCCAAAAAGAGGGGGCCTCCCTTTTTTCGCGGTACTTTGAATTCATACATTTTTTAGCGATGGACTTAACTAGATCCATGTCAGTCTGGGGTTCCACATAGAACGCCACATAAGCCCACTCATTTTCTTCACCTAAGGTGAGATTCTCGATCTCTTTTTGCAAGAGCTTGTGATTTGGGATAACTAAGCGTCGCCAGTTCCACACCTTGATAACCGTGTGCAGAAGGTTAATTTTTTCTACGGTTCCATACTGACCATCAATAATGACGGTGTCGTTAATTCTCAGGGGTTGGGAAAAGGTCAAAACCACTCCACCGATGGCATTTTCAATAACAGGACGAGCGGCCAGGCCGACGATCCCCGCGATCACACCGGTCACCAAAGACAGATAGGTTGCGGGCAGTGTTGGTAGAAAGGGCAGAAGTGCTAGGGTTCCCGAGATAATGAGCACCAGGGGAATGTAAAAACGTTTTACAAAGCTAAAGCGGTCCTCGATATTCTGGAGGGCTCTGCTGCGTTCGATCACCACGGCGTCATCATCCTGATGATCATGAGTGCTCTGTGCCGCGTCTGGTGAAATAACAGCTTCGCTAAAATCCATTTTACCGGCACTTTTCACGCGCTGTCTTTTCTCTCTGTTGATAATGAAAAGCCCACGCAACAAGAGCGTGGTGGCAACCAAGCCTACAACGAGAAGGTAGAGGGTCTGAAAGCTGAAGACTAAGTTAAATAAATCCATGGAGATCACTTTAATCCTTTCAAAAGACCCTGCTTTGAGCTTGTTAGTGTCTCAACTAGGCCTCTTCAGAGTGGGTCAGGTGAAGAAAGTGCAGGTGTTTTTTGTAGTGGTTCACTGCATCTAGAATCACTTGATTTTTACTATACCCGTAGATGTCATAGTCTTGTCCACCTTGTAGGAGGAAAACTTCGGCGCGGTAAAAATTCTCACCATGCTCAGGAACATAGTCTGGTGTCACAAAGGTGCGCAGGCGGACTCCGTAGTAGAAGTTTTCAACACCCTTATTTTTAATAACAAGGCGAACACTGTCTTTTTTGTTGACCTCAAGTTCTACATCATAGTGACGATCTCCCATTTCATTGGCGAGATCACCTAAGGCGGGAGCCACAACTTCAGTCAAAAACCGGACCGCTTCGACTCGTCTGGGGTGAGAGATCACAGAATCCAGGCGGTCCTTCCATGAAAGGTCCGATAGTACGACGGGTTGGATCGGGGTGGGGTTCTTCACAGCCGAAAATAAAGCAAAGTCCTCGCGCAAAGATTTGATAAAGCAAAAAATAGCGATAATGATAAAAAATAGCATGGGAAAAGCAGAGACAATGGTCATGGTCTGCAGGGCTTCAACCCCGCCGGCCAGCAGCAAGACAGCCGCGACGAGTCCCTCCAGCAGTGCCCAGTAGACCCTCTGCCAAACCGGAGGCTCTTTCGCGCCCCCGGACGCCAGGGTATCAATAACGAGAGATCCAGAATCAGACGAGCTGACGAAAAAAGTGACGACGAGGCCGAGTCCGAGAAGACAAAGAAAGTTCGAGCCAGGGAACATTTCTAAGAACTGAAAAAGTGCGATTGGAACATTCTCGTTAACGGCCGTCAGGAGTTGATCGCCCTCTCCGGACAGAACCCTGGTGATGGCCGTGTTGCCAAAAACAGTCATCCATAAAAATGTGAAGCCGGTTGGGACAAAAAGAACGCCACACATAAATTGACGGATCGTTCGCCCGCGGGAAATGCGAGCAATAAACATTCCGACGAAGGGCGCCCATGAGACCCACCAGCCCCAGTAAAGCAGTGTCCAGCCGCCAATCCAAGTGTCTCGCTTTTCATAACTATAGAGGTTGAATGTTTTGTAGATGATATCCGAGAGATAGGCCCCGGTGTTTTGAACGTAACTTTTAAAAAGGTCGGTGGTGTCTCCCAACAATAAAACAGTGAGGAGGAGTCCGACTGCCAGGATCATATTGAGGTTGGAAAGTCGCTTGATGCCTCCGTCGAGTCCAAGAACCACCGAAATTGTGGCGAGTCCCGTGATAAAAGAAATGATACCGACTTGGATAAGGGGCGTTTGGGGAACTTCAAAAAGGTAAAATAGACCGGCATTCACCTGGGTCACGCCATATCCCAGCGACGTGGCGACTCCAAACAGAGTGCCAATCACACAGAAGGTATCGATGAGGTTCCCGATTGGGCCATATATCTTCTCACCGAGAATGGGGTAAAAAGCCGACCGAGGTAACAGTGGCAGGTTCCGGCGGTAGCTTGCGTAAGCTAAGATCACTGCGAGTACCGCGTATATCGCCCAAGCATGTAGCCCCCAGTGGAAAAATGTGATTTTCATTGCTTCGCGGGCGCTTTGGATGGTTTGTCCCTCGCCAATAGGCGGCGAGGCAAAATGTAAAAGGGGTTCGGCGACGCCAAAAAACAATAAGCCGATGCCCATTCCTGCCGAGAAGAGCATGGCAAACCAACTCAGGTTGGTATAATCGGGCTCAGAGTGATCGGGGCCCAGCTTAATATCACCAAGTCGGCTGAACAGAAGCCAAATCGCAAATATCAAGATGTTTCCAACCACCAAAATGTATATCCAGCTGGCATTCTCATTGAGCCAGCCTTGGACCGAACCGAAAAAAGAGCCGACGGTGTTGGGCCATATGGCTCCCATCCCAGTGACCAAAAAAATAACAAATGAGGACAGAAAGAAGACGGGAGCATTCATCGTTTTTGATGAGAACTTGCTTTTCAAGATGAATATTCCTTTCGGTGAATTACAATTTAATGGAGCGATCAAAGAGTAGTCCTTTAAATCGAGCTTTCAACTAAAATTGCAAAAAATTCAGGATACCTGAAAAAACTGCACCATGGGTGCCAAAATGCCAATCCTCATTGAAGCCAAAACGTCGTTGAGCATGGATTCAGCTTCCGTTTGGGCCAGATGCTATTTTTCTTTAAAAATATGAACATCGCGCTGTGGAAAGGGGATCGTAATATTGTTTTCATCAAGAGTGTACTTGATTTGTGCATTCAAGGCGTAGAACACAGCCCAGTAATCGGGGGTCTTCACCCATGAGCGGATCGTCAAATTGATCGAGCTGTCTCCATAATCAGTCACACCGACAAACACGGGAGGATCTTTTAACACTCTAGAATCTGTGTGACACATATCATAGAGAGCCTTGATCGCTTTGCGAATGTCATCTTGATAGCCAATGCCGATGGAAAGGTCGACTCGTCGAATGTCTTTCGCTGTTAGGTTGTCGATAGCTCCGCCGGCAAGAGGACCGTTTGGAATAATAACTTTAATGTTGTCCAGGGTTGTCAGAATCGTTGCAAACACGTCGATGGTTTCAACAACCCCCTCATGCCCCTGAGCTTTGATATAGTCGCCTGTTGTGAAGGGACGAAATATCAGGATCAAAACGCCACCCGAAAAATTAGCCAGACTTCCTTGCAACGCCAATCCGATAGCTAAGCCAGCGGCACCAACGAGGGCAACAAAAGAAGTGGTTTCAACCCCAACCATCGAAGCCACCGAAATCAGTAACAGGGCTTTGAGTCCCCAGCCCACAATATTAACGAGAAAGGGAGTGAGGGTGGGGTCGACCTTTCGACCGGTCAAAACCGTTTTTAAAAAATGAGAGACACTCCGAATCACTGAGAGCCCAATAATCAGAACTAAAACAGCGAGAACAAGCTTAGGGCCAAATTCGATGGCCATTTTGATAGCCTTTTCGCTGTAGGTATTTAAGTTTTCCATGTCTCTCCCTTTTGTGGGTCCTTATGATCATTAAAAGGTGGACGTCGGTCAACGACTATACCGGTTGGGAGATTGGAGTGAGCGGGAGGGACTGTTCTCTGGTTGACCCCAGCGAGCGGAGGACATAAATTATCAACATGAAATTAGCGCCACAGTTAAAAGTGTATACAGATGGAGCCAGCCGAGGGAATCCCGGGCCAGCGGCCATCGGTATTGTGTTTTACGACATGAACGATGAAGTTGTAGGCGAGCATAAAGAGACACTTGGCGATCAAACCAATAATTATGCCGAGTACATGGCAGTGATCCGGGCGCTCGAGCTTTGCCGTGACTCGCAAGTTTCTGAAATTGATTTTTATTGCGACAGCCAGCTTTTGGTAAAACAAATGCTAGGGGAGTACAAAGTGAAAGCTCCTCAAATCAAGCCGTTGTTTGCAAAGGCCAAAGAGTTAACAGCACTCTTCAGCAAAGTGGGCTACCATCACATTCGACGCGAGTACAACATCGAAGCCGATGCGCTTGCTAATCAAGCTCTTGATGCTTACACGATTTGAGTTCTCTGATTGTTATACGAGGAGAGAGTAGCTAATCAGGCCGATTACGCTGATGGCTACGATTTTAAGGGCAAATTTGGGTCTCTTCTGTTTCATTGCTGCCGTCCTCTAACTCTATAGAACCTATCGGCATTTTTCGGCTGGACTTTAGCTCCAGTCGAGATTTTGTCGCTCATTCTCATTTTGAGTGTCTTGGTGTGACACTGCCCCTCAATAGATGTCCGGTGACGGTCACCCATACCCTGGTCCTGTTGAAAAAATGCCATGGATAAAGTCTCATGATTTCAAGCATTTAAAATATCCGTCTTTTAAGCTGTTGTTCGGTTTCGTGGTCTGCTAAAAGTCTTCTTGGAACAACAGGCTATCGCACCTCTTTTAGGGGTGAGGAAAGTCCGGGCTTCATAGGCCGCGCAAGGGGTAATGCCCCTCCACCGTAAGGTGAGGACCAGTGGAACAGAGAGAATGTCCAGAGCTTTGATCCTTTGTTCGGGAACGGGAGAACAAAGGGGAGTTGCTGGAGTGAAAACAGCTAAACTCTGCGTGAAGCAAGATCAAATAGGGAAGCGCTTGAGTGTGGCCGCACAAAGCTTCCGGGTTGATCGCTTAAGTTTTTTGGCAACAAAAAACTCAGATGAATGGTAGCCCTCGACAGAACCCGGCTTATCGTTGTTCCACTTAATACCGTACCCTAAAATCTGTTCGCAGTGCTTAGGGTGCGGTATTATTTTTTCAGATATTTCGACTAAAGAGTTTGTCGAGTAAAGAGAACAGACCATCCATTAAAATCGCTAAGAGGGCAGCGGGTATTGCCCCTTGAAGCACAAGAGAGCTATCGCTCAGGGCGAGACCGGTAACAATCGGTTCACCGAGACCCCCGGCCCCAATAAAAGCAGCCAGAGTCGCAGTTCCGATGTTCAAAATGGTCGCCGTCCGTACTCCCGCTAATATGGTGGGAAAAGCGAGGGGCAGTTTTACTGAAAATAAGATTTCTCGAGGATACAAACCAATGCCCCGTGCCGCTAAAATCAAACGCGGATCAATGCTAGTCATCGCGACATGAGTGTTTCTTAATATCGGGAGGAGAGAATAAACAAAGAGTCCAACAATCGCCGGAGTGAAGCCGATACCGAAAAAGGGTATCATAAAGGTAAGTAGGGCAATAGAGGGAATAGTCTGTAGAATTCCTGTGACACCTAAAATTACACGAGACAGCTTTTTGCGAGGGGCAATGATGGTCGAAACAGGGATGGCGACGACACTGGCTAAAAAGACCGCAAAAAGAGTGAGAAAGATGTGAGTTTTGGTTCTTTCGTAGAGCTTCCACCATTGGATGGTCGATTCATAGCGAGTGAGTTTTTCTTTTTTGATCAATTGCTGACTTGCCAAAAACTGCTGAGCAATTTGGGGAATAGGGGTTTTGTTTACAGCCTGCTCATTGAGGGCCATGATTTGGTCATTGGATAGAGTGTCGGCCAGATCGTTAAGAGTGTTTTTCAAAGATTCGCTGGCGTCCGAGGCGACTAAAAGGACAGCATCGTACTTTGGGAAAAACTTTTTGTTGTCCTCTAAGATGACAAAATCATATTTTTTAATAAGAGGTTCGGTCGAGTAGGCTTCTACAAAGTCGACATGATCACTTTTAAGGGCCTCGTAGGTCAAGGGGACTTCAATCCCGCGTACGGTGTTCTTGAGACCATAGGTTTGTTGTAGTGCTTTCCACCCATCTGTTCTTTCTTGAAACTCGAAACTAAAAGCGCCTTTGAGGCTAGGGTGGTGGCTCAGGTCTTCTAGTGAGACGATGCCCAATTCTTTAGCCTTTGACCGCTTCATGACAGCCACGTAGGAATTATCAAAGCCTAGTGGAGACAGCATTTCCACACCACTCGTTTTTAATTCTTCATTAAGTTTATGGAAGTCTCGCTCTCCGGTTCTTAAGACCGCTTCGGCAATGGTGCCCGTGTAATCGGGGTAAATATCGATTTCGTCGCTCTTCAATGCATTGAAAGCGACCATTGTGCCGCCCATGCCAAACTTGCGTTTAATAATGTAGCCTTTGCTTTCCAAAAACTGAGCGCAAATCTCGCCGAGGATGTAATTTTCGGTGAATCTCTTCGAGCCAATAACGAGAGTTTTGCTAACGGGGGCGGCGTGAGCTGCCGAGCCAATACAAAAAAAGAAGAATAACACGAGGGCCTTAAAGCGCATTGAGTGCCTCTTCGCTAAAAACCCCAATGAGCTTGTTGTCACGATTGACTATGGGGAGCGTGTCTCGATTGGACTGCAGTAATAGCTTCATGCCCTCTAAAATGTGCTGGGTGGCCTGCACAGAGTTCCTCGAGCTGTTGCCATCAAAATCCTGTAGGTCGAGAAAAACAGAATCATCGTCAACCCAATAGTGGGCCTGTTGCCCCTGCTGCTGTAAAAATGCGGTGGCTTCGTCGATGGTAGAAAAAGTATGTTCCGGTCCTCCATCGAGGTGTTGGATTAAAATGCAGCCCGCTTGTTTCGTCGATGAATAGAAGTCAGTGTTGATGACGGAGTACAGATAAACTTCTTTGAGAATATTTCCGGGAGAATGGGATTCAATAAAATCAGAAACGAAAGTGGAGTTAGGGGACAACAAAAATTTACTGGGAGCTCCTTTTTGTTCGACTCGGCCTTTGTTGAGCAAAACCATTTCGTGGGCCATTTTAAAGGCCTCCGAGAGGTCGTGAGTGACTAAGACAATAGTGACTTGCAGTTTAGCCTGCAGGCTTAAGAATTCTTGTTGAAGCTCTTTGCGCGTGATCGGATCCAGAGCGCTAAAGGGCTCGTCCATTAACATGATTTTGGGCTTCATAAAGAGAGCTCTTGCAATGCCGACCCGCTGTTGTTGGCCACCGCTGATTTCTCGAGGTTTTTTGGCTAGAAAAGCGTTGGTCGACGGCAAGTTCACCAGCTCGCAGAGCTCAAGAATGCGGTCGCGAATTTTTTTTGAATTCCAACCCTCTTTGCGGGCGATGATACTGAGATTTTCCTCGAGACTCATATGCGGAAAGAGACCGCTGCCTTGAATAGAATAACCCATGGTGCGTCGGTAGGTGGCTGCATTCGAGAAGTCAAAAGCTTTTCCATCGTGAAACAGCTCACCCTCTTGGGGGCGCACCAAGCCATTGATAATTTTTAAGGCTGTGGTTTTTCCGCTGCCGCTGCTACCAACCAGGCAATAGACTTTGCCCGATTCAATGGAGAGGTCAAAATTCTCTAGAATTTTCACGTCACCGTAGGAGAAAGATATATTTCTCATCTCAATTGCAGCAAGATTGGGCATGGCCTAGAGAAACACACAATAGGACCGGAAAACAAATCCAATTGCGTAAATTATCTTTCTTTCAAAACAGGACTTAATCGGAAGGCTTTTTTTGGGCGTAAATCATGAGCTCGGCACCATGGCGCCATCCCGGTGAATGCATCAATCGCGTCCAGTACAAAAAATTGAAGCGGCTTTGTAGTTTTTCTCGCAGCTCCCATTCGCTTCCTCCAAAATAAGGGCCGCTCCGCTTTGGTACGACGAAAAACAGACCCAGCAAGTGACCGGTATCCGTGAGAACACGTTTCCAAAGTTTGACCAGCTGATCACGAGAATCGGGCGAGATCGCACAATAAAAAGTGTGTTCAAAAACGATATCAAAAGTACTGTCGTAGGTTTCATCGAGGTTGAGGGCGTCGCCCACAACAAACTGCAGCGTTGCGATATGGCCGTAAAGTTCATTTGCTCTTTCGATCGCCTCTTCACTGATGTCGATAGCCGTCACAAGGTGCCCTTGCTCGGCCAATAGGGCAGCGTCATGGCCATAGCCGCAGCCAGGGACAAGAATTCGACATTTGTTCAGTTTGAGTTGCATTAAAAAGCTCTGCAGTTCGGGGTGGGGCTTTTCCAGGTTCCAAGGCGGCAGTGGACTTTCTTGATATTTTCCGGACCAGAAGGGACTTTTATTAAATTCGTCGGAGGTCACATAGTAGGGGTGGGTGGCAATGGTCTTGCCTGCCACCAGGAGGGTCTCATCCGTGAAAGCTTCGGCAAGGTTAAACAACTCGGCCTGAGCGGGCCTGGACATAACAAAGGGGATCCCACTTTTCGTCAAACCGTGAAAGCGGTCCCACTCGTCGACGGACAAAGAATCCAGAGCCACCTCAGACAACTGTTGATAAGGCATTTGCACACTTAAAATATTGTTTTCCAGATGAACTTGTTGAGCGACAAAGGGTTTGTCGAAGGGCTCGACGACGATTTTTTGGCCTTCATAGTCCATGGTGAGCACTCCGTACTCATCGATCCGAATGGCTTCAAGCATTCTGCGACCAACGACCTCGTCTCCGACTCGAATGCCATTATCTAGAAGAAAGTAGCCTTCTTCATCGATAGCGATTGATTTAGCCATAGAGGTTTTAGGAGTTTTCGTCGGACTCGGCCGCTTGGTCGGAGCCGGCATCATCAGTTTCAGACGGGGTGTCGTCGGTCACATTAAAGGGCTGCATGAACTCGACTTTCACGTCTCCGGCTTGCTCGATTTGGGCTTTCCACTGCTGTCCGTCTTCAGAAGTGATGAGGAAGGTCCCACGACGGTACACCTTTTCCATTTCCCCTTGGGCATTAGGCTCCATGTAAGAGAATTTAAAATGGGCTTTCATTTTTCGCCCACTCTCAATAACCTCGGGGTTAATTGCTGAAAATTCAATATTAGTGGCGTTGGGCTGCTTATTTTGCACCGCTTGGGTCATATATTGAGTGATCAGATTGTTCATTTTGTTCATTTGACTCAGGCTCAGTTGCTCGGTTTTTCGGGAGAACCAGAAAGTAAAAGCAATAAACAGAACCACCACCAATAAACTGATATATTTCATGTCGAACCTCTTATTTGATGAATACCATTGTGCCCTGATTTTGAGTCTGAGTAAAAGGCAAATCCCAGGGAGTGCCGCCTTCCCCCTATTGATGCATGACATCATTAACGCGCATCCGAAAAATAACCTGGGCCGCAGCGTAAGTTGTTTAAGGTAGGGAATTTGTTTATGTTTCATAGCACTGGAGAACCAATGACCGTGATTCATACCCAACTCGAGAAGAGTTCAGAGAACTTTAAGAAAAATCAGTCTTTCATGATGTCTTTGCTGGAGGAATTGAAGGGCCGTCTTAACCAAGTCAAATTAGGCGGCGGAGAAAAGTCCCTAGAGCGACACCGCTCTCGGGGTAAGCTTTCGGCTCGCGAGCGCATTGCTAAGTTGATCGACCCTCAGTCTTCCTTTTTAGAGTTCTCCAGCCTTGCGGCGTGGGATATGTATGATGGGGCCGCTCCGGGCGCAGGAGTGGTTACCGGAATGGGTCTGATTAAGGGTGTGGAGTGTGTGATTGTTGCCAATGATGCCACAGTCAAAGGGGGAACCTATTTTCCCATGACTGTTAAAAAGCATTTACGAGCCCAAGAGATCGCCATGGAAAATGGTTTGCCCTGCCTTTATCTCGTAGATAGTGGTGGCGCTTTTCTGCCGATGCAAGATGAAGTGTTTCCTGATCGCGATCATTTTGGTCGCATTTTTTATAACCAAGCCCGAATGTCAGCCCAAGGGATACCTCAACTTTCCATCGTCATGGGGAGTTGCACCGCGGGAGGGGCTTATGTTCCCGCGATGAGTGATGAAAATATCATCGTCAAGGGCAACGGGACGATCTTTCTTGGCGGCCCCCCTCTTGTTAAGGCAGCGACGGGAGAAGATGTGACTTCCGAAGAGCTGGGAGGCGCGGCGGTCCATAGCTACACCTCTGGTGTGACCGATCATTTTGCAGAAAATGATGACGAGGCCCTAGAAATCGCAAGATCCATGGTGGCTTGCCTGAATCACCAGGCCAACGAGTTTGTAAAATTGAAAAATCCCGAAGAGCCATTGCACAGTCCCGAAGACCTTTATGGAATTATTCCCGAAGATGCTCGCATTCAGTTTGACGTACGTGAGGTGATCGCAAGAATTGTGGATGGCAGCGAGATGCATGAGTTTAAGAGCGGTTACGGCACCACCTTGGTGACTGGGTTTTCTCACATCTGGGGAATCCCGGTGGGAATTATCGCCAACAATGGTGTATTGTTCAGTGAATCGGCTCAGAAGGCGGCGCACTTTGTAGAGTTGTGTGAGCACAGACGCATCCCCTTGGTTTTCTTGCAAAACATTACGGGTTTTATGGTTGGCAAGAGATACGAGCATGAGGGCATAGCTAAACACGGAGCGAAAATGGTCATGGCTGTGAGTAATGCCACGGTCCCCAAGTTTACTGTGGTCATCGGAGGCTCTTACGGCGCCGGGAACTACGGAATGTGTGGACGAGCCTTTCAGCCAAGACAATTGTGGATGTGGCCAAACGCAAAAATTTCAGTGATGGGAGGCGAGCAAGCGGCTAATGTCCTATGCACGGTTAAAATGGATCAGACGAAAGCCAAAGGCGGTGAAATGTCAGAGGCCGACCAAAAGGCATTCAAACAACCTATTTTGGATAAGTACGCAGTTGAAAGTTCGGCTTACTACTCTTCGGCTCGCTTGTGGGATGATGGAATCATCGATCCCAAAGACACTCGCCAGGTTTTAGCCCTTGGGTTGAAGGCCTCGTTAAATAAAAAATGGGACACGCCTCGCCAGGGCGTTTTTAGGATGTAAAAGATGAGTCATGTAGAAGTTGAGTATAAAAACAATCAGTGTCACATAAGGCTTAATCGGCCAGAGGTGAGAAACGCTTTTGATGAGACGATGATTTCTGAAATGACTCAGGTCTTTGGTAGTCTCGCCGGTCATAAAGACTTGCGGGTGGTTTCTTTACAAGGTGCTGGCGAGAGTTTTAGTGCCGGTGGAGATCTCAATTGGATGAAGTCTATGGTGAACTACACCCAGGAGCAAAATCTCTCGGATTCACTAAAACTCTATGAAATGTACGAAGCGCTTTCCAATATCGCGGTCCCCGTGGTGACCCTCGTTCACGGACACGCCATGGGCGGGGCTCTCGGGTTGATTGCGGCTAGCGATGTGGTTTTTGCTGTGGAAAACACGCAATTTTGCTTTAGCGAAGTCCGCTTGGGGCTAGCGCCCGCTGTGATCAGTGCATTTGTGAAAGAAAAGATTTTACCAAGAGACATGGCCCGCTACTTTTTGACGGCTGAGGTTTTTGAAGCACAACGTGCTTTTGACATGGGCCTGATCCATGATTTCGGAGGACTCTCTGAGATGAAAGAGTTGAGCGCTAAGACGGTTGCAAAAATAGCGAAGAACAGCCCGCAGGCCGTCCGTGCCACAAAAAAAATGATTAAAAACTTGTCGTCATCTACGAATGTAAAAAAAATGACCACTGAGTTGATCGCCCAACTTCGGGTGAGCGACGAGGGACAAGAGGGGCTAAAAGCCTTTTTAGAAAAAAGAAAACCATCTTGGTTGGAGGCCCCCCTTGGGTGACATTAAAAAAATTGCCATCGCCAATCGTGGAGAAGTTGCCGTTCGGATCATCAGAGCCTGTCAAGAGTTGGGCTTAGAGTCTGTTCTTTTGCATTCTAAAGCCGACATCAACAGTCGAGCCTATCGAATGAGTGATGCCCAGATTTGTATTGGTGATTCGCCCGTTGGAGAGAGCTATCTTTCTATTGAGAGAAACATTGATGGCGCTCTAGCGGCGGGTGCCGATGCTGTACATCCTGGTTTTGGGTTTTTATCTGAGAATGCCGATTTTGCCCAGGCCTTGCAGGATGCGAATATCGATTTCATTGGCCCCAGCCCAGAGGCCATTCGGACCATGGGTGATAAAATCGCGGCCAAAAAAATTATCGCTAAAGCCAATGTGCCCTCTGTTCCAGGTTACAACGGTGCCGACCAGAGCCCCGAAGCTCTTGCAAAGGAAGCAGAGAAGATTGGTTACCCAGTTATCGTAAAAGCGGCTGCTGGCGGCGGTGGACGAGGAATGAAAGTCATCGTTGATTCTACCAGTGCCATAGAAATGATAGCGGCGGCCAAGCGAGAGGGCCTCAGTGCCTTTGGTAGCGACCAAGTTTTTTTAGAAAAGTATTTGAATCGAGCCAAACACATCGAAGTGCAAATCTTTGGTGATCTTAGTGGCAACGTGGTGCACTTGTTTGATCGCGAATGCTCTGTGCAGAGGCGCCATCAAAAAATCATTGAAGAAGCGGTCAGTGGCTCGATCTCCCATGAACTGCGGTCAAAAATGACCGACGCTGCTGTGAAGCTGGCAAAGGCGGTGAAGTATGTCGGGGCGGGAACCGTCGAGTTCTTGGTGCAAGATGATGAATTCTATTTTTTAGAGATGAACACTCGTCTGCAAGTGGAACACCCGGTGACCGAGCTGGTTTTGGGTGTTGACCTTGTAAAGGCTCAAATTTTGAATCAAATGAACCGCTTTAATGTGTGGGAGCAAGATCTATTGATTCCCCGTGGTCATGCCATTGAGTGTCGACTTTACGCCGAAGATCCTTTTAGTGTTGGTATGCCATCGACCGGAACCATTGGCTTTCAATCATGGCCAGATGCTCCAGGGCGACGCTTTGACTATGGTTACGAAGCGGGTGATGCTGTAACGCCGTTTTATGACTCGATGATGGCAAAAATTATAGTTTGGGACGAAACGCGAAGTCGAGCCATATCTAAGATGTTAAAAACCTTAGATGAAACCATTTTGTTTGGTGTAAAATCAAACATCCCCTTTTTGAAGCAAATCTTAAGTCATCCCGAATTCGTCGATGGAAGTTTTAACACCCAGTTTATCAATCAACATTTTGCCGAAGGCGCCATTCCATTTAACAATTCTGACCAAGTCTCAGCGATCGGTGAGATGTGCATCGATAAGATTGCTGACGTGGCTCCTGGGTCGCAAAGCTTTAAATCACCTTGGGCCCAAAGCTGGAGCAACACATGAAAAAGTTAATCCTCAGTATTGACGGTCGCGATGTCGAAGTCCTGGCTCAAAAAGCCAAGGGTAAAGTGTGGTTTCACTGGCAGGGGGACACTTATGAGTACACCCCAAGGGCGGCCCAAAAAGCCAGTGGCTCTGGTCAAGCGGCGCTTGATCCTACCCAGATTGTTGCTCCGATGCCTGGCAAGATCATAAAGCTACAAAAACAAGAGGGCGACTCGGTGAAAGAGGGTGAGACCGTGGTCGTTATGGAGGCCATGAAAATGGAATATAACTTAAAGGCCTCTAAAGAAATGTCTATCAAAAAGATATTGGTGTCTGAAAACCAAACGGTCAGTTTAGCTGAGCGCCTTGTTGAGTTGGAAGAACTGTAATGGCAAAAGTATCGATCGTCGAAATGGGATTGCGAGACGGACTACAGAACGAAGCAGTCCACTTGTCTGTCAGCCAACGTTTTCAGCTGCTGAAGCGCTTGAGTGAGGCTGGCATCAGAAGGTTAGAGATTGGCGCTTTTGTTTCACCGAAGTGGGTGCCGCAGATGAGTGACACTCCAAAGCTGGTGAGCAAAGCCTACGCTGCGCAAGCCAATGGCTCCTTAGATCCGAAGCTGAAGTTCTCGGCTTTGGTCCCAAACATAAAAGGTTTTGAAAATGCAAAAAAAGCAGGAGTCAAAGAGATCGCCGTTTTTGGAGCCGCCTCTGAAACCTTTTCTCGTAAAAACATTAATGTTTCTATTCAACAGAGTTTAAAGAATTTCTCCGAGGTGATTTCGGCCGCAAAACGCAACAAGATGAAAACGAGAGCCTACCTTTCCACAATTTTTGCCTGTCCCTACGAGGGGAGGGTTGCAGAGTCAAGAGTCCTCAAGCTCATCGAAAAATATCTTGAACTGGGTGTTTACGAAATTTCTTTGGGAGACACCATCGGGGTGGGAAGCCCCAAGCAGGTGCGTTCGTTGCTAAAGAAAGCACTGCGTTTGACGGACTCTAAAAAAATCGCCATGCATTTTCATGACACGCGGGGAACAGCAATAGCGAACATTCTTGCCAGCTTAGATCTTGGCGTCTCCACATTCGATACAAGCATTGGTGGTTTGGGTGGCTGCCCCTATGCTCCTGGTGCCGCCGGCAACGTGGCCACTGAAGATGTTGTCTATATGCTCAACGAGATGGGCCTGAAAACGGGAATCGATCTCCAAAAGTTAATCAAGACGACACTTTGGATGAATCGACAGGTGGGAAGGCAGCTTCCCTCAAAACTCAGTCGAACAGGAGGCTAAGCCTCTTGCCTCGCGTCGAAATTGGGCCCAACGGACTGGGGACTCGATGTGAGAGCTGAGTAAGAATTACTGGGCCTTCGCAAAATTTAGGTTTTAAAACCTTCCCTTTTTACATTCTTCCCTTTGACTTTGTTCCTTCAAAAAACCCCATGATAGGTTACCCCCATTGAATCTTTCGTTCGGGGGGGCGTATTTTCAAAGACCACAGTCCATACTCATTCATTGTTTCCCAAGGTTGTACACTCCTAAGAGTCCAAGCGGTTGCTTGTTCCGTTGCTTTGGTTTTTTGTCTTTTCAGCGCGTTTCCTTTACTGGCAAAAAGCCAAGATCTGCTCGCTGAAGCCCAGTTTTATTGGCTCCATGAAAACTCCCAACCAAGGGTGGGCATCGAAATTGAGCTGACCGGACTTAGTCAGCAAATGATATCGCAGTATTTACATGAGTATCTCGGTGGAAGCGTTAAGGTCAAAAACAAGCGCTACATGGTGGATCTCGCAACCGGACAAGAGACCCCTTGGGATGTTGAAATTTTTAAACACAAACAGACGGCTTTGGGAAGTTTTCGAGTGGAGTTGGATGACAATGGGACATCCCGAGGCGAGTTTAATCCCGAAAAATTTGTAACAGAGATTATCACCGAACCCCTAGAAAACATGGAGCAAGTGGTTAAGCTTAACGAGGCACTCAGGTATTTAAAAGACAAGGGGGCTCGAGGCGTCGGCTCGGGTCAGCCAGTGGCGATTCATGTCAATATTGAGATCGGCGGCGGCAATCCTGGACAAGCCGATATAGACGCTCTTCTCGGGTTTCTTCGCACCTATTTATCGCCGCGCCATCGATTTGAATTAGAGCGGTACTTCAAAGTTCCAAGAAATCGCAAACCTTACATGGGTTCCTATTCTAGAGGTATGATGACGCGGATTTTGGACGCGAATTATCAACCCTCTCGTCGACAGTTTTTTGACGACTTCTTGTATCGACAGACCATGGAGCTTCACGGAAAGAGTGATGCTTGGATTCAGGATATTGGGGATGTAAAAAAACAAGTCCGACATATTGTCGAGTCTGAAGGTGTGGATGCACTCCTGCCGGTCGCAAAATGGAATCACGTACGAATTTCTTCGCTTCTGGTGTTTATGTTCCCCAATGATTGGATTTCTCGGTATCTTGTGGAGTCCTTCTGGGTCAAGGCTCTTCCGATCATTGAGTTAAGGGAGGCGAATAGCGATTTTCGCTTGTTAGATCTATACCAAAAAGTGTTAGGTCTTTTCAATAAGAGCCTTGCACAACAGCCGGATGCAAGCGTTGAAAAAAAAGATGGCCTTTTTAAGAGAGACCGTGAGCGTCTGCATCGAGCTGAAGTCGCGGCCGATGGACGCCCGTGGGTGATTCGCACAATGTACCCCGACGGTGTTACGAACCCCTATGCCAATCAAACCGACATGAGCTACCTTCAGAAATACCGGGTTCGTCAATCAAGCCTTGTCTTTGTCAATGGCAATGATCTGCCAGAACGTCCGCTGTCACTCGGTGGAGAGAGCGTTGTCTTTCATAACCTGCCGGAGCTACAGCAAGTTTTGAGGGGGCGTTACAATCCGGGACTCTACAACCAGTTTGTTGGTCAGTTTCTTGAACACAAATATTTTGAAGCTCTGTTTTGGAACGACTTTGCCCCACGCGCGATGCCAGAAACCCTATTGTTGAGGGACCTTCTCACACCGTCAACTTCCCCTGAGCAATTGCAAAAGATTTTGAACCAGCGGTTTCCTGATGGCTGGGTGATCAAGGGGGCTTTTGAGAGTGCAACGCAAGAGCAGTTTATCATCACAGATAAACATGACTTGAAAGTTGAACTTGAAAAATACGGTGAACTTTTTGAAGACTTTCAACGGGTCCGAGAAGAAGCTTTGCGAAAAGCTTCTGGTAATAACCCGGATATACTTTCTCGTCTCACTAGGGAGCATCCGGCTTCTCACGGTTGGCGTTTGAAGCGTTATTTCAAACAAAGTCACAATGCGATTGTGCAAGAGCGAGTAAAAATCGCCACCGAATACCGAGTCGAGGCCATTGCCGGTCGAATACTCGGTGGCGAGTCAACAGTCCCACGCTATCAATATGAAATTCCCGAGACAGATGAGTGGCGAGATGAAAATGAGATTCGTCGTGTAGAGGGTTTCACGCAGCGTCTTCTGGATAAGTTGCCCGCAGAGCTCAGGGCGACTCCTTTTGCCTTCGACATCGCAGTTTTAGAGGACGGGTCTTTGAGGATGATTGAGTCGAATCCCATGAGCAACTCAGGGTTTTTGATTTACGATAAAAGAGGAGTGAAAGCCCTGAACAAATTTTTACTAAGACTGCCAGATCTTTTAAAGAGGGGCGAACTCTCTGAGGGCCTATCTCAGTCTTCACAAATAGAGTTTGTGAAAAAATTCACCTCGAAACATCGGCTCAATGTCCCCGAAAGATATCGTTATTTTCTGAAGGAGCTAGTCCCTCTGAGAGAGAAAAAGGCTGTCACGCCGCCGGCACAGGGACTGCGTTGTGGAAGGGTGTTTTCGTGAGGAGCCGTCTGTTGATTGTTGCATTGTTGTTGGGTGCGACCGTGCCGGCCCACGGGATTGGGTCTTTCTGTTCTGCTGTTTTTTTCGAAAAGCCGTTGGCGAGCTCGTCTCGCTTGTTCTTAAACGAACAGGTGCAGCGTTTGTCAGCTTTGATCGCGGAGGGAGGAGCTCCAGTCACTCTTCACAACCGAAGGCCAAGACTTCCGGCATTCCGCCGTGACTTTTTTAACTACCTTTACGGCGAGGGACTGGTGAGATATGGCGAGGTTGAACTTCTTCTTGCTGATAAACTAATCTTCACGGAATACCTAAAAAAATCTCTGGGTGTTCGCTTCTCGGACTATCACATGAAGGGCGAGGGGCTAAAATCCTTTCTGCAAGAACAGGGTTTGCTGGATAGTTCCGGTCGAGTTCTGCGGGACGAAGCCAGGTTACGGCATGTCTTTAAAAAAGAGTTTCCCAACGGGTTTGTGATTAAACCTCTCTTGGTGGCGAACTCTGCTGCGGGAGGTATGATCACTAAAATCGATGTTTTGGTACGTCGCCTCCTGGATGACTCATCGTCGCTTTATCACCGAAATGAAGGGACGGTTCCTTCGGAGGTGACGAGCGCTTGGGCCGGTGAAACAAAAGTGGCGAGTGGTGAGCGTTATCTGATTCAAGAAAAAGTGGGACTTTCGGCCCTGGACGTTTCTAAAGAGCAGGCTTTTCAAAAAGTGAACGAGTACCGAGTTCATACCTTTGATAGACATGTTGTTCCTGATGCAACCGTTGCGCGTTGGTATGGAAACGGTCGAGCTCGAGAGATGAAAGCTGTTGACGATTTTATCAGCAGGTTTCTTAGGGAAATGCCAGCAGAGTTTTCCCGTCATCGCGCGTTTTCTTTCGATGTATTCTACTCAGAGGGCCAAATGAAAATTATTGAATTGAACTCCAACTTCGGGCGACCAGGGAGTTGGTCTGGGTTCACCAGCGAGCCATCCATTCTTGGCGCTTATGTGAGGTTTTTTGAAAGCCAATACGGGTGGCAATTCCAGGGGCATCGCCATCGCAGGATGCTCCGAGAAGACCTCGGCAACATGAAAGTCTATTTAAAGAATGAACTGATCTTCTACAAAGAACAGTTTTTTGAGGGAGAAGCCATCCCGGTTTTGGTCAGGGAGATTAATAAGCTCGCAGTAGAATCTAAGCGGTACCACGAGCACGTGCCGCTCGACAATAGAACCTATGGGGCCACTCTCGAGTTGATTGATGCATTTTTAAAGAGGTGGAAGGCAGTGAGCTCAAAAGATAAAACATCATTCACTCATTTTTTCAATTGGGTTGAGGGAATCGAAGCCTATTAGCTTCTCAGGTCAGCCCCGTCCCGAGGGCTGATTTTTTCCATCGACAAGAATGACTTTTTGTTGGAATTTCTGAGCCTCTTCATCGGTCATTTGAGCATAGGAAACGATAATGACGATGTCCCCTTTTTGCACATGTCTCGCGGCAGCTCCGTTGAGACAAATTTCACCCTTGCCACCGGGAATGACATAGGTTGAGAATCGAGCCCCATTGTTACAGTTATAGATTTCGACTTTCTCGTTGACCATTAGGTCAGCCGTTTCGATCAGACTTTCATCAATGGTGATGGAGCCTTCATAGCTCAGGTCAGCATCGGTGACGGTGGCGCGGTGAATTTTAGATTTCATCATAGTTCGTAACATAGAGGTGCTCCTACTTATTCATTTTAAGTGCGAGGTAGAGACCTTTAAGAGCAAGGTCTGGAACAATTTCGTCAAAGAGGTGAGAGTTTTCAAACATACTCGAAAAGCCTCCGGTACCAATGATCCGAGGTTTGTCTTCGCGACCCTGCCAATTTTCCTCGGCAAGGATGCCCTCAAACATACCACGAACCATATTAAGTTGTCCGTAAAAAAGCCCCGACTGGATACTCTCAACCGTTGACCGTCCGATCATAGAATCAGGCTCTTTGATCTCGACACTGGGCAATTTAGCGGTTTGATTCTCTAAGGCCTGCATTGACATACGAATGCCGGGAAGAATTGACCCTCCGAGGTATTCTTTTTGCCTATTCACAACACAGAGGGTGGTGGCCGTGCCAAAATCAACCACGATCAAATTTTTCTCGGGGTGTAAGTGGGTGGCCGCTAAAGCGTTGGCGATGCGGTCGGCCCCGACTTCGAGAGGGTTGCGATATTTGATCTTGAGGCCGGTTTTAACACCAGCCTGTAAAACGAATGGAGTGTTGCTAAAGTACTTACGACAAGCATTTTTGAGAGAGTGCAGAACATCAGGGACGACAGTGCAGATAGAAATATGGCGGATCTGGCTAGGGTCGATATTGTTTTCTCGTAAAACAGAGCGCAAAAAAAGTCCGTATTCGTCAGACGAGCTTTTGGAGCCGGAAGTTTTTCGAAATTGCATAAGAAGACTGTCGTCGTTAAAAACGCCACCGTGAATTTGGGTGTTACCAACATCAAGACATAAGATCATGCTCGCCTCCAGTTGTCAGGGTTGCCAGTTTTCGTGAAATTGAATCGGCGAGGTTTTCGAGCGAGGGGAGTTCCTCTTGCGAGCCTTGCCTTGACGTCATCAAAAATTTTCGCATACCGTTTTTAATGTCATTCATATCGTTGTGGACAACGTAGTCCACCGATTTTTCGGTGAATAAGCTGAAAATGGCCTTGGCTTGTTCTTCTTTGCTTTCCGTGGAGGTGAGTTTGAAGCCCACCACAGTGGTGTCGCTACCAAAGAGGTCTTTAAGGCGAGGCAGGATTTTCTCGTTCCTTTTGAGCCGTATAGAAATATTGTCATACTGTGAGCTCATTTTTTTGAGACCGGGGGTTATCTCTCCTTCGGGAGTCTCTATGCCGGCAATTGAGTAGTCACTGATGGCGGCCGCGTGCAATATCATGTCAAACTTTCGCCCCTGAGATAGGGCCTTCAAAGTATTATAGATATCTCGAAAGCTAGAATAGGTATCGACTTTGACATCAGTGGAGGGTTTTTGTGAATGCTCGTTTGTCAGAAGTAAAACTTGGTGTCCCTGGCGGTGTAGGTAATCGGCCACGGTGGCGCCGGTTTTCCCTGTGCTCATGTTGGTCAAGGTTCGAACACCATCGATGGTTTCACGGGTACCGCCGGCGGTGATAAGCACTCGCTTCACCTCACCATTACGAGGACTGCTTTGATTTATTATTTCCATAATCGCCTTTTCCGGGGCGAGCAGGCGACCCTCTCCCGTTTCGCCACACGCGAGGGCTCCATGGTCCGTTTGCAGGATCTGGCACCCCATATTTTTTAAAGTAATCAACGATTGTTGAGTGACGGGGTGACTAAGCATGCGAGAGTTCATGGCAGGAGCTATAAGAAAAGGTTTCGTAAAATCATAGGCCAAAAAGAAGGCGTGGTGCAGCTCATGTCCGGTGCCGCAGGCGAAACTGTTGATCGTCTGGGCCGTGGCAGGATAGACGATGGCGGAGTCACACCAGCGTCCCAGCGCAATGTGAGACATCATAGAGGTTTCTGAAAAGTCGTCAATAGCCACTGGATGACCAGACAGAGACTGGAGGCTTGCGGGCCCGACGAATTTACAAGCCGTCGAGCTCATGATGACTTTGACTTGATGCCCCCCTTGCCGCAACTTCGAAACCAGTTCACAACTTTTGTAGGCGGCAATAGAGCCGGTGACACAAACAACAATTTTAGATGGCGACATTATCAATTAACCTCACGTTTCCAATTTTAACGGCAGCAAAACGCCGTTGATTTTTTTCTACCAAATAATCCACAGTAATATTCTGAGACCCGAGTGCAGATCGTAAGCTATCCAAGCCCTGTGCTTCTTTTAAGGCCTTGGCAAAAAAATGGGCTTTTGAAAGATCTGACGAGTTGAGCTTTCTGTTGCGAGAACTGAGGGCGAGCCCTTCTTCATCACGGACGATCGGACAGGGAACAATTTTAACGGGTAAAAAGAAGCTAGCCACCATTCCCTGAATAAGCTCCAGTTGTTGAAAATCTTTTTCGCCGAAATAGGCGTTGGTCGGGCGGGTCAAATTCAATAGCTTGAGGACGACAGTCAACACGCCATCGAAGTGTCCCGGACGACTCTTGCCACAGAGCTCGCGACTGAAGGTCGTTTCAGAAACTCTATAGGTGTAATCGTCGGGATAGATGTCTTGAAACGAAGGCAGGAAGACCAGATCGACGCCAAGGGCGTCTAAAATCTTGAGGTCTTCGTCAAGGTGGGCGGGATAACTTTTTAAGTCACTGGCGTCATCAAACTGAGTTTCGTTAAGATACAGACTAACGATACAATAATCATTCGCTACTTGAGCCTGTTGGATCAAAGAAATGTGCCCTTGGTGGAGGCCTCCCATGGTTGGAACAAAGCCGACACTCCCAGAAAGGGTTTGTCTCGCGGCCTGCAGTTCTGGGACGCTACGATACTGTTTCATAGAAAACTCTCTTCGCTGCGCGGGAAGTCTAAGTCGATGACCGAATTGGAGAATTGCTCGAGAGCATCAGTCATCCACTGGCTGCCATTGGCGAACTTTCGAACAAAGCGAGGGTGAAACTCTTTATTAAATCCAAGGAGGTCGTGCAGCACTAGCACCTGACCATCCACATTGGCCCCAGCTCCAATACCAATTGTTGGGATCGAGACGGCTTGGGTGATTTCCAGAGCCAGTGGACTGGGCACACATTCTAGTACCAGAGCATGGCAGCCGGCCTCTTGTAGCCTTAAAGCGTGGTCGAAGATAAGGCTGTGGGTTTCTTTGGTTTTACCCTGGACTTTGTAGCCGCCAAACTGATGGACATATTGAGGCGTGAGTCCCAAGTGGCCAATCATGGGTATGCCAGAATCCGTCAGTTCGCGAACCACCTGATGTTGTCCCGGGGCGGCTTCGATCTTGAGGGCGTGGGCTCCCGCTTTCATAAGTTGGTCCACTGTTTTCATCAATTGTCTTTGACCCGACCGATGCTGTAAAAAAGGTAAATCGGTGACAATTAATTTACCAGTGTTGGCTCTCGCCACCGCTGCGGTGTGTGTGGCCATCATTGCGGTGGTGGCATGAACTGTACTGTCAAAGCCGTGCACGACCATCGAGACACTGTCTCCGACAAGCAAACAGTCAATCTTGGTGTCGCTGAGAATTTTCGCCGACCAGTGGTCGTAGCAGGTGACCATAGTTAGTTTGGTGTTGGCATCTTTAAATTTTTTGAATTCGTTAATGCTTTTCATTGGATTGATCCCTGTGGGAAGTGAGTTTTTCAAAATCAAAGTAAAGAGATTGTAAAGGCGAGTTCGACAAAGCTGTTTCGTTGAGCTGAATGGTTTTCAGATCTTTTCTGTACCAGGGGCCGGAGAATCGGCCTTCTTGCTTTTCCAAAATATTATTTGTGATCTGTTTCAAGTATGGGAAAAGGGCCTCTTCTGGAAGTCCTATTTTTTCGAACTCTTTTTGTACAAGCTGCCAAAGAAGGGTGGTCCCGTTCCCACTCAATACACACAGGCTATGATAGAGACTCTTGTCGCTTGAGCGAATGGTTGAGTAGGGATTGTTCAGCTCTGGAAAAACCTTACGAAAGTCCTCACTGGGGTGGGTGCCCACAAAGTGGATGTCTTTATAAACAGTATGCTCGTAGGGAATATCGCCAAAGCTCATAAGAGGATGAAAACCAAATAGACCCGGAACATCCAGGGTTCCTGAAAAGTGAACAAAGATCTTGTCTGGTCTTCGCCACTCGGAATAGAAAGCTTCGATGGCATCATCATTGATACAAAGAAGAACTTTTCCACAGGCAGAAATCTTGTCTGATAGATCTTGAATTGAGAGGGATCTGCGATTCCAAGAGAGAAAAGGAATACCTTGAGCATCGAAATAACTTTGCAAATGCTTGGCAAGTTTCCCACTACCAATAAGTAGGAAAGTAGAAATGTCGGGTACCTGTCTCATGATCAAGTCCTCTGTTCTAAGGCAAAGTAAGAACCTTGCCTCGGGGCTTCAATGCGCGGCGTATAATAAGGAGCTCAGTTGCATTTAATGGGGTTTACGGCAATGAATTGACCATGAAAAAGGTCAACATCCTCATTGTTCTTGCGGCCCTCTTTATCACTGGAGTGATGGTTTCAGTGATCATTCAAGGGGTGCATCTGCAAGAGCGCAAAATGGTTAAGTGGTCCGAGGTCAGTGATCCCAGTGCCGCCGGCGACAAGTTAGCGAAATTCTTATTCCCCTTGGCTCAACAGTTCACTCCTCTGGCCATTCTCAGCGACGACCCGTGGGGAAAAGAGTTCTACCTTGCCTTTGCCAACCAAAGTGCCAAACTTTCAAAAACTATCAGGATCGAGCAGAGCCCACTGGATACTTCGGAATCATCAGCGGTTTTTTTTCTGACCGTTTTACCGCTCTATGGAAAAAGCTATAAAGCCTTTTGTGGCAGAGACCTGCGCGACTACTGTATCGCTCTGCGTGCGCAAAAGGCATTTGAGAAAAAAGACCGCGAGACCCAGCAAACATGGATAAGCATGTACCGTTATGAAGACAACCGAGCGGTTTTGTTTTACTACAGCCCTGACAATTAAGCTTGAGGTTCTTCAATCATTAAAGACAGCGCCAGTTCATGGGCCAAGGGGCGCCGGAAAGATCGAAAGTAGGTGCGAGGAGAAATCGCCAACAGGTCGGCGAGTTTTGGCATATAGATATCAGCAAATCGATCCACTTGATTGGCAAAGTAACTCTCTTCGTTCCCGGCCCTCATGACCTCGCCCCAGGTGTGATTAAAGGCTGCTTGGGTTTCTTTGATCAACGGGGCAATGGCACTATCGACCTGATTGATTGCTGTTTGGATTTCAGAGATGGTGTCAGAATGACTTTCACCGGTTTCAATTTCTTCGGTCACAAGATCCACAAGTTGTTCTTCAAGAGGTTTTTTCTTTTGCATAAGCTCTCGAATTTTGTCTTGTGAAGGTTTTACTTTTTGCATTTTATCAATTTCGTCACCCAGTTCTTCAACCACTAGGGCTGTTCTCCAGGCGCAATCCTTTTTAAGACGAACGATGTCACCATAAATGTGATCCCCAATATACAAAATATCGTCACCGCCCACGTCGAGGCTTTTTTCTAAAAGATCGGCGCATCCCCCCTGGTAGATTCCCGGAACCAATTTGGCGTCGTAGTTGGTCATGGTTCCATCGGCAGGGTTGACCTTTAAAAAATGTTGTTTGTCAAAAAAGAAGCGAGGTTTACGTGCGCTGGTGATGGTGTAGTCAAATAACTCCATCCATGACCGGTGCTGTTCAAGAAAAGGGTCGATCGCGTAATCCAAAAGAGCTTTGGTATAGTGAAAGTCAGAGTTGGTTAGAATAAAAAGTTTCTTACCATGTTGTTTGTAACGCTCAAGCCCCTTCGCCACCTCTGGTTCTTGAATGAGGTAGTCCCCCATATTTTTGCGAACAATACTTTTTAATGAGTCATCGCGGTGGGACATGTCCATAACGCCCACGATGTCTTCAAGGAGAAGGGCGTAGTCTGGGTACTGGGTCGGGCTTGCGTCCTTGAGACCCACAAGTTGTCCAAAAAGAGCCGCCACAGACATAGAAAAGGCTGTGTCGATGGCTGAAAAATCGGGTGACCCCAGATCAACATAGGTCCCTTGATAATCGCGCTGTTGCTGATGGAATGAGATTTTTTCCGTTCCATGCAAGGACGCTCGAATCGCGCCATGGCGACTCACTTTTAGCAAATTCCCTTTGCCGGAATCCACGACAAGGCCCCGAATCACGGAATCAAAATCAAACTTTAATTTTAGAACTTCAGCAGGGTATTTTTTTTCGTTAACCAACTTGTGCAACATTTGGTCGTAGGCCAAGGCTTCAAAAGCGCGACTGTTGTATCGAACCAGGGTGTGGTCCATGTCTAAACCGATATAGGCAATTTTTCTTAAATTGAGAGTGCGATTGATAAAAACGTTGCGCTTCATGAAGAGGTCTTTCCTTCAGTGCTGAGTCCCATTTCATTCCACAACAGCATGCCACCTTTCATATTAAAGACAGACTCAAAGCCATTGTCTTTGGCCATGGCCGTCGCATTGGCAGATCGTCGACCACTTCGACAAATAAAAACCAGAGTTTTATCTTTTGGAAGTTCGTCGATGTGGTCCATGAGAACGTCGAGAGTGATGAGTTTTGATTTTGGGGCATGCCCGAGTTCTCCCGAATATTCCTCAGCGCTTCTAACATCGACTAACACAAGGTCCTGTGATTTGGCGTGAACTTCGTCGGGAGAGACGTCTTGAACGATGTCCAGTTCAGGGTTGGCCTCTGCTGTGGAAAAAGTGGTGTAATTAGCCATTTAAGGTCTCCTTAATTTGATAACTCGATCTATCATTTTAGTGAAGGGTTAGGGAAAAGGAAAGAAAAGTGTTAGGTTCTCCCCATGGAATTAACGCCTTGCCAAAGTCGAGCCCTCGAATTGCTTCAAAGTTCTACTAATGTGTTTATCACAGGAGAGGCTGGAACGGGTAAAAGTTTTCTTATTCAACGCTACCTTTTGCGTTATGCCCCTAAGGCTACGTTACTCGCTAGCACGGGAGCCGCGGCCGTTTTAATTGGTGGGCGTACCTTTCATAGTTTCTTTGGCTTGGGTATCCTCGAGGGCGGAAAAACCAAAACCGTGGCGAAGGCCACAAAAAACGGCAAACTTCTAAAAAGACTGCGAGAGACCCACGAAATCATTATCGATGAGGTTTCAATGTTGCCGGGCCTTGCGCTCGACACCGCTGAGGAGATTGCCCGGGTGGCACGCGAGTCGGATGAGCCTTGGGGTGGTATTCGTGTCGTCGCGGTTGGCGATTTTGCCCAGCTTCCACCGGTGGACCGGTCTGGTGGCCCCAGAGACTGGGCGTTTGGTCATTCGGTGTGGCAACGGTCAGAGTTTGTTACCCATTGTCTAAATACTCCTGTGCGGTTTATCGACCACGAGTTCTATTCCATTTTGAATGCCATTCGCCTAGGTCGTTACAACAGTAAGACCAAACAGTTACTCGATAGCCGGATGCTACCCGAGCGTCCGGGAGATGTGACCCATCTTTATCCCTGGCGAAAAATGGTACAGAAGTTCAATAGCGACAAGTTAGGCAAGCTCTCTGAGCCCATCCACAAGATTCCATCGGTTTATTCGGGGCAGGCCAGAGGGGTTGAGACTTTAAAGCGCCAAGCTCCGGTGCCAGAAGTTCTGGAGATCAAAGAGGGAGCCTATGTCATGCTCCAGCAGAACGATCCGCGCAATCGCTGGGTGAATGGCAGTTGTGGTTGGGTTCGAAACATCGCAAAAGAAAAACTAACTATCGAACTTGTTAATGGTAAGACCATTAAAATTATGAAGGCGGCCTTCTCGGTTGTAGATGCCGATGGCCACATTGTGGCAGAGGTTGTGAACTTTCCTCTTCAGCTAGCCTATGCCACCACCATACACAAATCCCAGGGGCAAACATTCGACCGTGCAGTGATGCATCTTAAGGGCCTATGGGAACCTGGCCAGGCCTACGTGGCCCTCAGTCGGCTGCGCTCGCTAGAGGGGCTCTATCTTGAAGAGTGGTCTCCCAGCAGTTTTCGTGTCGACCCACGAGTCTCTAGTTTTTACGAAGAATTTCAGGGTGTTACCTCTCCACAGCCGACTCTTTAAGACCTTGTCTTTGCGTCTTTTTTATGTGAAAAACTTCTATGTCTTATCTTAGGAGGTTGTGATGTCGAATAATCCAGTGGGTCTCGACGGTATGGAGTTCATGGAATATGCCGGTCCCGACGCGGGTCATTTTCGTAAGCTTTTCGAAACGATTGGTATGACTCCAATTGCTAAGCATAAATCTAAAAACGTCACCCTTTATCGGCAGAATGATATTAACTTTCTGCTCAACGAAGAGGCGGGCAGTTTTGCGGCTGAGTTCTCTTTGCAACATGGACCCTCGGTTTGCTCGACGGGCTTTCGAGTCAAGGATGCGGAACAAGCTTTTGCCGCGGCAGTAGAAAGAGGCGCAAAACCTTATACAGAAGATAATAAAAAAACGCTCCCATGGCCGACGATTTATGGCATTGGCGATTCATTGGTCTACTTTGTGGATAAGTATGGTGAAAAAGGTAGTCCGTACGATGATGAATTTGATTACACGTCGGAGAACAAGAGTCCTAAGGGGTTTGGATTTTTGTTGATCGATCATATGACAAATAATGTTCCCAAGGGCGAACTCGACCTGTGGGCTAAGTTTTATGAAGATGTCTTTAATTTTAAAGAAATTCGTTTTTTCGATATTAAAGGGGCCACCACAGGCCTGTTGTCGCGAGCCATGCGCTCTCCGTGTGGTAAAATCACTATTCCAATCAATGAGCCGACGGAGGACAAATCTCAGATTCAAGAGTACCTCAACGAATACAAGGGTTCCGGCATTCAGCACATTGCCTTGTTAACAGAAGACATTTGTTCGTCGGTGAAAACTGTTAAAGACAATGGCATTCCAACTTTAGATGTTCCCGATACTTATTACGAAGCGCTACCAGATCGCGTCCCGAATATAACAGAGGACCTAAACACTCTGAAAGGTCTGCGATTGTTGGCCGATGGAGATGATGAGGGCTATCTGTTGCAAATCTTTTCTCAGAATGTAATAGGACCGATTTTTTACGAGTTTATCCAGCGGAAGAATCACTGGGGCTTTGGCGAGGGCAACTTTCAGGCCTTGTTTGAGGCTATCGAGCGCGATCAACGTCGACGTGGCGTGATTTAAGTTATGTACAAGCTTGGGGAGAAAATTACGCCGGATCAAGCCAAGCGTTTTGCCATCGAAACGGCGAAGCAAGGGCGCGGCTTCGTGGCTCCGAACCCCTTGGTGGGTTGTGTGATCGTCGATAAAAATGAATGTTTTTTGGCGGCTGGTGCCCATCTTCGTTTCGGAGAGGCCCATGCTGAAATCAATGCATTAAATGCGGTTTCTGATGAAGGACTTTTAGTTGGGGCGACCCTTTATGTGACCTTGGAGCCCTGCTCTCATCAGGGCAACACGCCTCCTTGTGCGAAAAGGCTTGCGGAACTTCCCATTAAAAAAGTGGTGTACGGTATTGCCGACGTCAATCCTCAGGTGTCAGGTCAGGGTCTCGAGTTGTTGAAGCTCCATGGTAAAACTGTCGAGCCGTTTGAACAGTATCAGGCCGAGTGCCGAGAGTTGGTCGAGCAACATCATTTTCATGTCCAGCATCAACGTCCTTTTATGGCCCTAAAGGTGGGGGCTAGTTTCGATGGGAAAATGGCGTTGCAATCAGGAGAGAGCCAGTGGATCACCGGAGAAGAATCCCGTATCCATGCTCGACAATTGCGAGGTCATTATGATGCCACTATGGTTGGGGCCGGAACTCTGCAATATGATGATCCGAGCTTGGACTTTCGCGACACCTCCTTTGCTGATCAAAAGCAAAATAAAATCGTGATTCTTGATCCGAAGGGCCGTGCTTGTGAAGATTTTCAGTCAAAAACTTTATTCGAAAAGCATGATGCCAAAAATATTTTTGTTTTGACCCGCGAAGAGCATATGCAGAAGTGGGCCAAAAATCTGGTGCATGTCATTCCCTGGGAGGCCAGTAGCAGGGGGTGGGAGCTCGCCTTAAAGAACTTGTACCAAAAAGGAATCAGTTCTCTCTACATCGAGGGTGGGTCTTTTGTTTATGGCCAAATTCTAACCCATGGTTTGGCTCAGAAGCTTTATCTCTTTCAGTCGCCAAAACTGATCGGAGAGGGAATGAGTTGGACTCACTACTTTAAGAACGGTTCTTTGCAAGAAGTTCCAGAGCTGAAAAATTGGCAGTCTCTGCCTATCGGATCAGATCGCCTTCATATCGCTTATTTCTAAGCCGTAGGGATGAACCTATGTCATTGCATATGATGGAGCTATCAGTGATAGGGCATGGGATGGTGGTCAGGCTGTTTGTGCCGCGGTTGTCTTGATGTTTTCTACTGATTGTTTTCTAGAAGGTTTTCGTGGTGATCAAACGACTTTATGAGGGAGGCCCCCAATTTGCGTCCTTTGGTTGTGATGTGCAGTCGTCTTTTTCGGCGATCAATGCTGTCGATCTCGCGGGATATTAAATGAACCTTTTCCAGTGCGGCGAGGGCTTGGCTTATCTGATCGCCGGACAGAGAGAGGACACTCTGCAGGTCCGATGGGCTTATTTTGTCTTGGGGTTCAAAAAATAACGACAATAGAATAAGGGACTCGTTCAGATTAAGACCCTTCTTGCGGAGTTCATGGCTGAGTGGTGTGAGGTACCGGTGGTACTGCCTGTGGACCTGCATTAAGAGGCTTCTCGCCATAAACTCTTGAAATTTCATAGGTTGTACAAAATAGGCTATTTAATTGATTAAATCAATTATTGAAAAAATCAATGATTGGCTGGCGAAGTGTCTGAAATAACTAAGATTTCTCTTGTTTTTGACCTCTCTTCTTGGCAGAACCCTAGCATGGAAAAACACAATTTATCTGAGACTCTGGAGCTTTATCGTAAACCTTTTATGGACCTGTTGTATGAAGCTCACCAGGTGCATCGGGCCCATCACAATACCAACCATATTCAAAAGTGCACATTGCTTTCAATAAAGACGGGAGGCTGTCCCGAAAACTGCAGCTATTGTCCGCAGTCGGCCCATTACAAAACGGATTTAAAAAGCGAAGCTTTGATGGACTTAGAAAAGGTTGAGAAAGCCATCAACCAAGCCAAACAAGAGGGCGCCGAAAGATTTTGCATGGGCGCTGCCTGGAGAGAAATCCGTGACGGCAAACAATTTGACCAAGTGATCGAGATGATCAAGCGTGTGAAACAGGCAGACATGGAAGCCTGTGTGACCCTTGGAATGCTGACTGAGCAGCAGGCGAAAAAATTGAAAGAAGCTGGATTGGATGCCTACAATCACAATCTTGATACGGGCCGAGAATATTATGACAAAATTATTCAGACACGCCAATTTGACGATCGACTCAAAACGATCAAACATGTGAGTGAAGCGGGAATATCGGTCTGCAGTGGCGGAATCCTGGGCATGGGAGAGACCGATGCCGATCGCTGTTCCATGTTGGTGGAGCTCGCCAACCTTGATCCGCAGCCTGAGTCGGTGCCGGTCAACTTATTGATCCCGGTGGAGGGCACCCCTTTAGAAAATCAATCGCCAGTGGATCCCTTAGACATGGTTCGAATGATTGCCACGGCTCGCATTCTTATGCCCAAGTCTCGCATTCGATTGTCTGCCGGCCGCACTGAGATGAGTCGAGAAACCCAAACCCTGGCCTACTTTGCCGGTGCGAACTCCATCTTCTTGGGCGATAAGCTTCTGACAAGAGACAACCCTGAGGTTTCTTCTGATGAAAAGCTTTTTTCGGACCTCGGAGTTCAAAGCCATTGGCAATAGATCATGGAGACCAGTCTGTTTAGTCAACGGAAGCTAGAGTTGCAAGAAAGGGGTCTGTACCGCAGTCTGCGACAGCCTTTCGGCCTGGATTTTTGCTCCAATGATTATTTAGGGTTTTCTGCAAACAAAAATCTGCAAGAAAAAATTTTAAATGCTGTGCAGGAAGTGCCCTTGGGGTCCACCGGATCACGTTTGTTGCGCGGACACTCCTCTTTTTTAGCTGAATGCGAGCAGAAGTTGGCAGCGTTCTCTGGTCAACAAAGTGCTTTGTTTTTTGGCTCGGGCTATCAAGCCAACTTGGGTTTGTTTTCGTGTCTAGCAAAAGAAGATACTGTGATTTTTTCTGACGAACTCATTCATGCCTCAATCATTGATGGCATTCGATTGTCAGGCTGTGAAAAATATATCTGGGCCCATAATGATGTGTCTGAGCTTGAACTGCTTCTCAAGCGCAAGGCCCGTCCGGGAAAACTCAATATTGTGGTGGTGGAAAGCATTTACAGCATGCGTGGCGACTTTGCCCCGCTGGTCACGTTGGCCGATTTATGTTCGCAATATGGCGCCCACCTTATCGTGGATGAAGCCCATGCCACGGGGCTCTTTGGACTTCATGGAGCGGGTCGGGTGAGTGAGCTCAACCTACAGAGTCCCGTGTTTGCCAGTGTTCACACGGCGGGTAAGTCTCTGGGAGTGAGTGGTGCTTGGATCGCCACGTCCCAGGAATTCACCGATTATATGATCAATCACTCGCGCCCGTTTATCTACTCGACGGCTCCGGCCTTTTATCAGCAAGTGGCCGTTCAAGAGGCTATCGCTTACCTGGTTTCACAGTTTCAAGAGTTGAGACAAGAATTTATGAATAAGGCGGGAAAGTTCCAAGAGGCTCTTGCCCAGTCAGTTGATGGCACTTCGTTTCGATTGTCTGGTGTCGGTGGCCCGGTCAGTTCGTTGGTCTGTGGCGACGTCGCCCGAGCTGTGAGAGTGATGGACCGTTTGGCGGAACTGGGCTTTGATGTTCGCGCCATTCGACCACCGTCGGTGCCGAAGGACGAAGCCTTATTGCGAATCACTATTCCGCTGAGTCGAACGGATGCCGAGATCCACTCCTTTGCTGCAGCCTTAAAACTATTGATTCAGGAGGAGGCATGAAGGGAGTGTTTGTGGCAGGGACTGACACCGATGTTGGCAAAACGGTGGTGTCTGCTTTTTTGTGTCACGCCTTGGGTCAGCAAACTGAGGTGACCTACTTCAAACCGGTTCAGGCGGGGTACCCGACGGACACCGATCATGTGACCGATGTTTGTGAGCAGCGATTGCGTATCAAACCCTCGACCTATTCTCTGCGGCAACCGATGTCCCCCAACCGTGCGGCGGCGCTGGAACAAAAAGACCTGAGACTCGCTGAAATTTTAAAGGATTGGGATGAGCGTGACGAGACCATCCATGTGGTGGAGGGCGCCGGTGGTCTTCTGGTTCCTCTTAATAAGCAAGACAAAATCATCGATTTGATTCAAGGGATGGAACTCCCTTGTCTCTTGGTTGCCTCCACCCGATTGGGCACCATCAATCACACACTTCTTAGTATCGAAGCTCTAAATGAAAAATCCATCCCCTGTCTTGGAATCGTTCTTAACGGAGCGACGGACCCTGGTCTTAAAGAGCTTCTCGAAGAGCAGTCCGGAGTCCCTGTCGTTCTTGAGTTGCCAACCTTTGATTCTGTGAACGCCGATTCTTTTGATGGGTTCTTGTCAAAAAGTGAAGGCGCTCGGGCTTTAGTAGAGCAGCTGTGCCCAAAATGGAAACATGGTGATCAAACCGCGGAGGACTTAGAGGCCTTCGATAAGGAGTACGTTTGGCATCCATTCACCCAACACGGTATTGTCAAAAATCACCCCGTCGTTACGAAAGGTAAAGACTCTTATCTCTATCTAGGAAATCACAAAGTTTTAGATGCCATCTCTTCTTGGTGGGTTAATCTTTTTGGTCACTGTCACCCGGGGTTGTCAAGAGCAGTGCAGGACCAAGCTCATCAATTAGAGCACGTCATCTATGCGGGATTCTCCCATGAACCTGGCACTCTCCTGGCAAAGCGACTGGTGGAGCTGGCCCGCGCTCGAGGGGCTAATTTAGATAAGGCTTTTTACTCGGACAATGGATCCACTTCTGTTGAAGTGGCGTTGAAGTTGGCCTATCAGTTTCATCAACAAAATGGTGATAAGCACAAGACACGGTTTTTAGCTTTTCGAGGCTCCTACCACGGTGACACTCTGGGCGCGATGTCTGTGGGTGAGCGAAGAGGATTCAATGAGATATTTTCTCCTCTTCTTTTTGAGGTGGACACAGTGGATCCGTTTGACGATGAGGCATTGCAGCTTTATTTCGAAAAGCACGGAGATCAGTGCGCGGCGGTCATTCTCGAACCGATGGTGCAAGGGGCTTCTGGCATGCGAATGTACGGAGCGGAAGTCCTTGATCGTTTAGCGACCCTGGCTGACCGTAGCCGGTCTTTGATTATTTGCGATGAAGTGTTCACAGGATTCTATCGTACGGGAAAAATGTTTGCCTTTGAACACTCTCGTTTGAAGCCGGATCTTTTGTGTTTGTCCAAAGGGCTTACGGGGGGCTATTTGCCACTGGCGGTAACCTTGGTGGGGCAGCGTCTTTTTGATGTCTTCAACAACTCGGACATGCGGCAAGCTTTTCTCCATGGGCATTCTTACACCGCCAACCCCATCGCCTGTCGAGTGGCTCTGGCGAGCTTAGATCTCATTGAAACATCGCAGACTGAGAGGGCCGTTCAAAATATTGAGCAATGGACTCGAGAGTGTTTGGGCGATCTTGAGCAAGCCTGTGAGGTTTACAATGTGCGAACCTTGGGAACCATCGGAGCTTTTGAAGTGAATAGTGATGACCCCCATTATTTTAAAGGTGATTTTTCTTTTCGCTTTCACCGGAAAGCGCTGGAGCAGGGAGTGCTTTTGCGGCCTTTGGGCGGGACTATCTATACGGTCCCACCCTATTGTATGACAAAAACGGAGTTACAAAAAACCTATCAGGTGATCCATCAAATCATAAAAGAGGAGTTTTAGATGAAGACCCATTGGCAACAGGTGTTGCGTGAATTAACCGTGCAACCCGACAAACACGCTCGATTTTTGAATACCATCAGTTTGATGGAGTATATGGGAGCCCGTAAAATCGTCAAAAGCCAATTCGAAAAAAACATCGACTCCGAGGTGCTTGCCCATATGACAGAGGAGATTCGACACGCCCAGATTTTCAAAAAGATGGCTCTAAAAATGAGTGACGGTCATCTGAAGACCTATACTGATGAGTTTCTATTGGCGGGAGAAGCGGGGCGTTCCTATATTCAATCGGTGGACCAAGCGGTTTGCGCCGCCCTTGAAGGTGAGGACTCTTATTTGAACTACCTCCTGTCGACCTTACTCATTGAAGAAAGAGCCAATCAAGTTTATCCTTTTTACGCTCAACTGATGGAGCCCTTTGGGGGAGCGTCTCAAATTAAGGCTATTCTTCGCGAAGAAGAGCACCATCTGGAGCAAATTCAAAGCCTTTTGGCAGAATCCTCGAAGGTTTCGTCACAAAAACTGATGGCTTTACGAATGATTGAACAGAGGGCTTTTGATTTTTTGATCCAATCAGTGGCTCTTGAACTGGGTATGGAAGTGTCCATTCCTGGTGTTGCTTTCGATCTTTAGGAGGACCTTTGCGACAATTTTACTGGGTTTTAATCGTCACGATGATGTTGGCTCCTTCTCTGGAAGCCGCCGATATGCAAAAAGCCACTTTTGCCGGTGGGTGCTTCTGGTGTATGGAACCGCCCTTTGAGAAACTTACAGGCGTGAAGTCCGTGGTTTCGGGCTTTATGGGGGGGCAAATCGCCAGCCCGGCTTATAAAAAAGTGGCGTCAGGAGCGACCAAACATCTTGAGGTGGTTCAGGTCACTTTTGATCCTCAGAAAGTCAGCTACCAAGACTTGCTGCAGGTCTTCTGGCGCAACGTCAATCCGACGGATGGGGGCGGGCAGTTCGTAGATCGTGGTCCACAGTATGCGACTGCCATTTTCTACCACTCCGAGGAACAAAAGAAACGGGCCGAGGATTCGAAAGCGGCGATGACCAAAAGTAAGAGGTTTAAAAAGCCTATCGTGACGCCCATTCGGAAAGCCCTGGCTTTTTATCCGGCAGAAGATTACCACCAAGACTATTATAAAAAGAGCACGATCAAGTATAAGTACTATCGTTACCGATCGGGCAGAGACGAATATATTGATAAGATATGGGGCGATCAAAGAGAGTACCAGCCCCGCCAAGCAAAGAAGGATAAAATGAGCAAATACACAAGACCAAGTGATGAACAGATAAAAAGCACATTGACCCCGCTCCAGTACAAGGTCACTCAGAAAGAGGGGACCGAGCCTCCTTTTAAAAATGAATTTTGGGATAACAAAAAAGAAGGTATCTATGTTGATATCGTCAGTGGTGAGCCTCTTTTTAGTTCGACCCATAAGTATAAATCGGGCACTGGCTGGCCGTCTTTTTACGACACTATAAGCAAGGAACATATTGTGGAAAAAGAAGATCGACGTCTGTTTAGTGTTCGAACTGAGGTGCGCTCAAAAATTGCCGACTCTCATTTGGGTCACGTGTTTGATGATGGACCAGCACCCACTGGATTGCGCTATTGCTTAAACTCTGCCGCCCTCAAGTTCATACCAAAAGAAGAGCTTGAGGCGAAAGGCTACGGTGAATTCTCAAAATTATTTGAGAAACCTCCAGAAGCTTCGAAGTAGCCGCTCGGCGTTGGTTTGTAATCTCTGCCTGAATCTTCCGATTTTTCGGAGCGAGGGGGGGCGCGTCGCCTTGTCTACAGTTGTGAGATCCGGGCGTTGCTTAGTGGCCTCCAGATGAGTCCGTGTGCCAATAATGCTGAGGGCGAACAATGAAAGCTTGGCCGCGGGCGTTCCTGGTCTTTCGTGTGGCCATGGTAGCGGAGGCGACACCGGGGCATCAAAGCCAGCGTGGCGCAGCCAGAGTCCGAGGTGTTCGTAAGGAGAAGCAAGGCTTGCAATTGGCCTTGGTGGAGTCACTCAGGCCCATGGTTTTTTAATGCCGCGCTTAATGTAAGTGTTGAATTGTTTTAATGAAAATGATTCAACTCAGGATCTTCTCCGACCGATAGGAGAGGGAACAATTGAGGAGAATAGGTCTCCGTCTAGGGGCAGAGTGGTACGGCAATTATTAGATCGTTTTTTTATCAACCCCTTTGTTGCGAGCATTATTCTGTTGCTGGTTGGTGGATTGTTTTACGTTTTTTACACTCAGGTTGATTTGACTCCTCAGATCACATCGTCTTTTTTCTTTTCTCCAGATAGCAAGATATACAAAGACGACGCTCTTATTTATAAAAAATTTATCGTGGGAGACTCGGTCGTCTTATCACTGCCGGCGCCAGATATTAAGGATCCGAATTATCTGAAAAGAATCACTGCGCTGACCAAGGCGATCGAAAAAGCGCCGGGGGTTTTAGATGTGCAGAGTGTGACCCAGGGCCCACCGAACGTTGATGCTGCTCTCACTCACCCGATGTGGACCCGTTTTCTTGACAGTGGTTCAGGCAAAAACTCGTTGATTGTTTGTTTTATTGATCTCAAAAAAGTGGGAACAACGGTTTCGGCAATTAAAAAAATAATTCAGAGTCAGACTTTTCGTGATCATCCGATTTATATCTCTGGGATTCCTTATATCATCGAGGAGATTCGGCAGATGTTGATGCGTGACATGAAGCAATTTATCATGGGAGCGATAGTGATAAGTACGGCGTTGCTGTTACTTATCTTCATGTCTCTGTTTGTTGCCATAGGAGCCATCGTGGCGGCCTTGACGGCCGCTGCCCTCAGTTTGGTGGTGCAATCTCAACTGGGCGTTCCGATCGGAATTCTTACTGCTAACTTGGGTGCTATCGTCTATGTCTTGACTGTCTCCCACGTGGTGTTTTTGACTTCCAACTGGCGGCAGGATTCCCATCAAGATAAACGAAAGCGTTTAGCCTCGACACTTGTGACGACTTTGCCGGCTTCCTTTTGGGCGGCCACGACAACGGTGTTTGGATTTGTGAGCCTTATATTTGTTGAAGCCAAGCCGCTCCAGCAGCTCGGGGTCGGAGGAAGTATTGGTGCGCTTGCGGCACTCCTCATGGCTTATCTTCTGTTTCCTCTTTTTCTTCGATTTTCAAAATTGGGCAAGAGCAAAAAAGAAGCCCGAAGTTTTTGGCTTCCCTTGCCGCTGATGGTTGGGGTACCACTGGCTCTCTGTCTTTTAGGAGGCGCCGGTGCCATGGCTTGGCTCGGTGCAGACGATATCAATACCGATCCATCGCTATTGACATACTTCAAAAAAGACCAAGAGATTTATAAAGGAATTTTACAGTTGGATCGGTTCGGGGGAAGTAACCCTCTTAACTTTGTTGTTAGCGACCCCTCGGGTAAAAACCTTACCAACCAAGAGAATTATAAAAAGATGCAAGCCCTACAAGAGGATGTTGAAGGGCACCCAGCGGTGGGGGCGGTTCTGTCCTTGCCGGTCCTCATGGAGGAGACTCAAGAAAACTGGTTGGCGCGACTTCTACCCTGGGGAAGTTTGATGAGCATCTTATCCCGTGATCGTTTTGGGAAGGTGGCCCGGGGATTTATAACGGAAGACCAAGAGCAGGGTTTGTTTATGTTGCGAATGAAGGAGTCAGGACGCTCCGTGGATCGCCATAAAATTATCAATCAGTTGATGGCAAAGCCCCGAAAGCACGGTTTGCGATTGGATACGGTTGGCGGAAGCTACTATATGCAAAGTCGTTTAGCTCAAAAAATTCGTAAAAGCATGAAGACGGGGATTGCGGCTCTCCTGCTCTTGTTTGTTGTGATTATTCTTTTGCTGTCTGTGTCGATACCGATCACCCTGTACGCCGGACTTTCCATTGTCGGTGTCACGGCGGCTTTTTTGGGTTGTGTGGGGTATTTTGAAGTTCCAGTGGACATTATCTCATCGCCTTCGATAAATGTTGTATTGGGGCTGGCTGTTGATGGGATGATTCATATCATTTTGGCAGCTCGTCGCTTATCAGCAGCGAAAGGTTTTCGTACCGACAAAGAAGGATGGGTTGCGGCGATTCGGTCCCAAGGGCCTCCTGTCTTTATATCCGGTCTTGTGATTGGGGCAGGGTTCAGTGTGTTTTACTTGTCGAATTTCCCGCCGAGTCAGCGGTTTGGTTTAGAAATCGTGTTTGGGACGTTCCTTGCTATAATGATGACCCTGTTTGTACTTCCTCACCTTGCCATGCTTTTCCGGAAAGCCAAATCTTAAGCAAGTGGTAAGGCACCACTGTTGGTGCCTTACTTTTTTGCACTAGATTGTTTGGGTCTTCAGGTTGATCGTGATGACCACGTTGTTTTTAATGATCTTATCTTTGGCCACTTTCACAGCCTTTTGAAGGAGATTGCCTTCTTGGTTGTAGGTGACGCCATACTTTGTCCGGTCCACGGTGATTTGCCCTGTGGCGGTCATCTTTTTGTTGTTTTTCTCAACAATAATTTCAAAAGTTTCAGGATGGGTGACCCCGCGTAGGGTTAGGTTGCCCGTGACTTTTGCCACGTTACTTCTGGTGGGCTCTACTTTGGTAATTTTAAAGCTGGCTTCTGGATGTTTTGAGACATCAAAAAAGTCTTCACTGTTGAGGTGTTGCTCTAGTTTTGTCTTCCATTTCCCAGAAAGGTCCTTGTCTTCAATAGATTTCATGTCGATGACAATGGTTCCGCCCACTAGATTGCGTTGTTCATCGATATTGATGGTTCCCTTTTTAATCTTTACCGAGCCATGATGACTGTCGTCGGTGAGCTTTTTCTCGCCCTTCCATTGAATTTCACTGGCTTTTATGTCGAGAGGGACCTGTTTGGCGGTGGCGATTGTTGCGGCAAATAAGAAGAAGGCGAAGATGATCAGTTTCATAGGGACTCCTTTTTGGTAAAAACTAAGCAAAAGTCATACTAGACACAAACGTAGACTAGCGAAAGGACTATTTCTGAACAATTGCGCGAAGCGCATAGGGCGATTTTTTTTCGTCGCCAACCTATAATAAATCTTAGGCATCATGCCTTTTCGTAATCGATTCCCAGCAAAGGAAGTCAATGTGTTCAATGGAATGAAGTTTGATACTTTTACACTCGGTAATGAGCTGCAGGTTTTAACGGTGAGTGATCCACGTTTTGTGAAGTCATCAGCGGCCTTGGCGGTGATGGCAGGGTCTATGCAAAATCCAGATGATCATCTGGGGCTAGCGCATTTTTTAGAGCATATGTTGTTTTTGGGCACTGAAGATTATCCTGGAGTGGGAGAATATGAAGACTTTTTGAACAAAAATGGTGGCGGTCACAACGCCTACACTTCGATAGATCACACCAATTATTTTTTTGATGTTGTGGACAGTGGTTTTGAAGATTCACTCAAGCGCTTCTCCCGATTTTTTGTATGTCCAACATTTGACGAGAAATATGTCGATCGCGAAAAAAATGCGGTTCACAGTGAGCACGAGAAAAACCGACAGGACGACGGGCGTCGTGAATACCGGTTTTTACAAATGATAACGGACCCCAAGCACCCTTTTTCTAAGTTCGCCACCGGCGACAAGAACACCTTGTCTCAGGCCAACCGTGATATTGTCATGGACTTCTATAAGACGAAGTACTCCTCGAACCTAATGCGCTTAGTGCTAATGAGCGCCCTGCCATCGGAACAACTCAAGACCTTGGCAAAAAACCACTTTTCAGATATCCCAAACCTTCAGATAGACAAGCCACAGTTTGATGATCAACTTTTTGTCCATGGGGATACCCCGCTGTTTCATGAAGTTGAAACTGTGCGCGACAAAGATTTTTTGAAAATTAGTTTTGATATGCCAGATGATCTTCCCTACTGGGACTCCAAGCCAACCCAGTTTTTAGCCCAATTGTTAGGAGAAGAGGGCGAAGGTTCTCTCCTCTCTTTTTTAAAAAGGAAGGGTTGGGCTGTGGGGCTGGAAACATCCACTTGGTGGCGGATGTTTCATATTAAAGTGCAGCTTACAAAAGAGGGAAAAAAACAAAGGGATCCTATTTTAAAGGCTGTTTTTTCCTACATTGAGCTTTTGAAAAAAGAGGGCCTCAAAGACTATATATTTAATGAGCGACAAATTCTTTCGGCCCTCGATCTAAAGAACATGGAACCGAAGAGTTCCATGAGCCGAGCCAGTCATTTTAGTGCTTCGATGTTATATTATCCGGTGGATGAGTTCCTGAGTCATCACTACCTCTATCATAAGCACTCTCCTGACGACTTCAGTCTATTTCTCAATAAGTTAACCACAAAAAACTTACAGGTCTCGTATTTCTCGAAAAGCAAATGTGAAGGGCAGGTCGAGCCCTATTACGGTATCAACTATAGCTCCAGTGAACTTTCTAAGGAGCTTGTTGAGGCCCTCGACTCAGTTCCTGTGTATCCCGACTTCAAATACCCTGAAGTGAACCCCTATATTCCAACCAACACTGAACTGGTGGCGCCTCCCAGCTTGGGAGCAGCGACTGACGAGCTTTATAAGGACTATTCTCGTCTTTTTGCACAACAAGATACGGAGCTTGAGATCCCTCGTGCTTCAATATCTTTATCTTTTATCTCGGACGCCATTGAGCGTGACCCTCAAAATTATTTACTGGCAAAGCTTTTTGCAAGGATGAAGCGAGAGGAACTCAATGAATGGGGCTATCCAGTATCGTCAGCCGGTTTGAATTTTAACATCAGTCACGGCTACAATACGATCACCGTCGATGTGAATGGTTACTCGCAGCACTTATCCGATTTATTGAAAAACCTTATATATGACGAACAGAATGCTCGCAGCATTGCTCAGGTGAACGTGAGCGAAGAGACTTTTTTAGACCTAAAAAGAAAAATGAAAAAGTCCCTGCAGAATAAAGATCACGATGCGGCCTACCAACAGATTCTTTATGAATCAGGAAACCTGTTTTCAACGGCGGCGATTCACTACAAAGACTATCTGCCCTTTATTGAAAAAGTCACCCTAGAGCAGGTGAAAGACTTTGCAAAAAAGTTTTTCCAAAAAGTCGCCATTCGAAGTTTTACTTACGGCAATATTGATGGTGCTGCCGTCAAGCCGGCGATCGACCTATTTTTTAGCAAAATAAAAGCCTCTGGGTTTACAGAGAGTGATGTCGAAGCTTTTGAAAACAAATTTCTTGAAATGCCAAATAAGAAAATGGCTGCGCCAATGAGTGGCTCTAACAACAATAATGCTCAGTTGACCTTTTATAAAGTTAGCGACTGGAGCATTCGGGATCAGGCTTACGTGGATGTTATCGGAAGACTTATTGAACAGCCGTTCTTTACAGAGCTTCGAACCCACCAGCAGTTAGGATATGTGGTCGCCGGGTTTCCAACCTCCAGCCATGCCTTTTGTGGACTGGGTACTTTAATTCAATCCGACACCCATGAAGCCCTTGACTGCTTTCAGCGGTCCGATCAATTTTTGCATCAGGTATTAAAAGACCTTAAAACCCAATTGAAAAGTGATGATGTTGAGGCGGTGAAGGCTTCAATAATTAACGACATTTCACAGAGTCCCAACTCGCTTGGGGAGCGTCAGTCACGCTTCACTATGATGGCGGGTACCTACCATGGCGACTTCCACTTTTTGGATAAACTGGTGAGCGAGATCAAAAAGATCACCGAAAAGAGCCTGAAATCCTTTATCGAAGAAGCCATGGCGCTTGATCGAGGCACCCTGGTTTTTCTATATAACGGGTCCCAGTCGAAAAGCCAGGGCATCCCCGAAGGGTTTGAAAAGATTGACTCTTTTCAAGAGTTTACCGCTCAATGGCCTCGAATTCAGCCTTACAAAAAGTCAAAAACGATGGTTTAGCCGTCGTTTTATGCACAGTTTTGGGGGATACAAAGAGCATTAGTTTTGGTGATTTATGCTCATCAGAATAGCTTATCTACAGTGTTTTCCACAGGCCTCTTCGCCGTCGGAGAAGGAGCTGTGTAGGGTGGAAAAAGCCCCGTTTCTTTACGAAAAGGGGCCGGTTTTTGAAAATGATAGGGTGTTACAGAGACAGTAAAATTCTCTTCATATAGTCCGAGCTTGTGGGGTTGTTGAGATACGCCCGCAAAGGCTCAGCACCCAGTTGGATCACAGCTTGTTCCGCCGGAGATGACGAGCTTAGAAGTGAAGACGGAGTCACCGCATTCTCCCCAACAGGTGTTTCCTCCTTAGGGTCTTCGAAAACCGGTGGTTTATTAGCTTCGGCTTCCATTTTCTCAAGGAGGCTGGCCAAGGTCCCCATATCAAGTCCGGTGCTTTCGTAGAAACTGGCACGTTGAGCTGCAGTCACCAGGGTCGCAGCAAGCTGACTGCGACGGTGAACAAAAAGCTCTTCGCCATTGGCATCAATCGACAGATAGTCCCTCGACCCCGGATTGGGGTGAAAACGATAGACTTTAAGCGACTCAAGCATCAGGGTTTTGGTGGGTGAATCGGAGCCCTGGGCAACATTGCGCTGTAGAACCATGGTCAAAGCTTCAGGCAAAGTCATGTTCATATAAGGAAGTCCAAGGATCCAGTTCGGCAGTGGCAGCTCTGGAGCCGGAATCTCATAGAAACCATCGTCGAATCTCACGCCCAAGTTGGCCGTTGTTTTAGTTCCGTCGACAAACTGTATGTCAACAGGTGCGACCATGTTGTTCGTCATCATGTCCTGGACCAGCTGCATGATTTTAGGAGCCGACTTGGGATGATCCAAAAAGTTGCCGTTGACGTCATCGTGCAGGGTGCTTCCCACGGTTCTGCGAAACAACGTTCGCATGGCCAGTGCCTTATCAATCCAAGTCCCACGCACATCAATTTGATCGGCGTATCGATTTGGATTGCTCGGCAACTTTAAAGAGTTCAAGGGTTTGCCTCCTTCACCAACGACCATGAATTGCTCGTTCAACTGTAAGTCGCTACAGCGTCGGGTGCGATCGTGAGCCAACTGGCTAAAAATCCCAATGGGGGCCGGTTGCAACTGTCCAGTCGCTCGATCTTGAATGATACAAACTGTGTCGGGAGTTTTTATGACCTTGATCATAAAATCAGTGGCCAATTCCACCGCTTGATCCAGTTCACTCAACCATGGCACGGAATCAATCGTCTCTTGATCCAGATCAAAGTCGTTCACGAGAGATTCGTAACGCTCAAAGATTAAACGGAGGTTACGAAACGTACGATTCTTGCTCGCTAAATATCTGTCATCGCCGAGTCCGCTAAAGTTGGCACGTCCTCGTCTGAAGTTACTGGTGGTGTATCGCTCTTCGTAGCTGTCGATCATACTTTGAGCCATCTCAACCATGGTGACCCCTTCATCAAAGGGATTACAGCTGGGGTTGGGAGCGACACCTTCATCTGAGCAATACTGATAGGCCTTGAGACCCTCGGTCGGTGTTTTAGCAGAATCGACTTTAGCAATACTTCCGTCTTCTAAAGTCACCGCGTCAGCATACCCGAATTGTAGAGCAGCGATGTCGTATTTGCCTAAAGCACGAAGGGCATTGACCTCAGACTTTGGGTAATCCATCACCGAGCTATAGGGCATTGGGGCGTCTAAAGCAGGGATGGCCAGGGCTGCGACTTCTTCAGGCGCGTAAAAGTTGTCAGCATCTTCAGAGCCGGAAAAATTGTGTCGTAAACCTAGGTTGTGGCCAATCTCGTGAATGAGAGTGGGCACCCAAACATAAGGCGTGAGAACATTCAAAACCCCTTGTTTTTCCAGGTCTGTAAGGGTCTCCCAAGGTTTCAGCTGTCCCACTTCAGCGATGAGTTGTTGCAACATATCTTGGCTGACTTCACCGAAGGATAAAGCTTCAGCTGGGTATTTGTTTTGTTCAGCCAACAATTTCATGTAGTCTTTGTTGGCTTCGTTTTTCATAAAGTGATCGATCTCGTCTTCGCTCAACTCTGGCGTGCGACTGACTTGGTTTTGAATCACGTCACTCTTCAGAGCATCGATTTTACTAAAATCAACCAGGCTTTGGGCCTCCAGCCGACTCATGGGCATCGCGAAGTCAGCACTTAGGTTCCCTAAGCTTTCAGAGAGGTTCGAGGCCTGGGTTGCGCCAGAAGATGGAGCGGTTGCGCCTTCAGTAGTCGCCTCTTTGCCATAGTCACGAACAATGTCCTCATAAGTGAATCGAACAAACTTTCGAATCGAACCGGAATACATCATGGTTCTGGCTGCGATCACCTCTCCTGTTAAGGGATTGACGATGGAGGGTCCGTAACCGATCACACTGCTTGCGGCCGGGTCATCCACAAGGATAACCATCGACTTTCTGAGGTCCGATGGGTCCGATTCTGCACTGGGTTCGGCCAGTTTCAAGCGAAACTTGGCTCCTGCTTTTGCCAGACCACTGTTCAGTCGATTGAAAGACTCGTAGGTGGCCGCTTTTAGTGCAGCGTTTTGCGGTTTGTTAAAACTCTCGCTCAAATGATAAACAATTTCAGAGCGATTGGGGTTCCAACGTTGCATGTATTTAATTTCGCCGTTCTGGGTGGCGTTACCGTCCACATCCAATTGGTAGTCATCCGTTTCGAAAAAACCAAAAGTATTGATCCAGTCCGGATGATACACAGCTTTTGGGTAATCCGGCGAAGCCACATCAGCAAGTTTGACCAAAGAATAGCTGGTGGTTTCAGTCCAGTTTAAGTTGGTAAAGTCGGAGAGATCATGGTTTCGGATGCAAAAGAAAAACAACTCGTCTTTGTAGTCGCGCTTCAGTGTGAAGTTCAGACTGTTTGAGGTGATGGATCGGGCCAGAAGTTCAGAGTTTTCCTCAGAATAGCACTGTCCTTGGCCAGCAAATTCATAGGAGAAAAAGTTGGTGTCCACAATTTTTGCATCGGCGAACTTGGCCTTGAAGAACTTCTTTTGGTCCCAGGTGATGCGTTCGTTTTCAACCTCGTTGCCAATACACTCGCCGTAAGCGTCATCGGCGCAGCGATAGTCCACATGTTCAATGGGGATAGAAATCAGCAGTTTTTGGTTGTTTGGGTTGTCAGAAAAACGGTCGTCTTTTTCGATGGAAAGCACGTCCAAAGAAAACTCGTTGATCTGTAACTTAACAACCTTGGACTGTCCCACTTCAAAAGAGCGCCCGTACAAGGAGGTGCGGCTGCTTTCTTGACCCAGTGGCGCGTAAAGGTAGTTCGCCTGGGTGTCGATGTTGCTTTTAGAAAAAACCACGTCTTGTGGTTTCAGTATTTTTTGTTCTTGTCGGTCTTCGGTGCATCCGGTGAGCAGCAGAGCTGCCGAGATAACCAGACCGATGGCCATTTTGATTGATTGCATATTGTTTTCCCCCAATGTCTTAAAAATTATTGATAATTGTAAAGCGCTCCTAAATAGACCACTGAGGTCCGTGAGTTAAATAAGGCAACATTTGAGCGCAACCCATCGCGGGCGAGAATGTTACCTTGGTTACTATGCCCAATGGAGAAAGCCATTTTTCGATTGGGTATATAAGTGATTGATTGATCCAGCCCAAAAAAGCCATATCTTTTGCCTCGGTAAGACCAAGCGGTTCGTTGTGAGCCTCGAGCCACCAGTTGAAACTTACCCAGCGTGTATCCCACGGTACCAAAGGCAGCCACTTGGGTTTGTAGGTTAGCTCCATTAATAGCGGATATGGAAAACTGGTGATTGTTAATGCGAGCTTGCGAGCCCACTGCAAAAATCCAACGAGAAAAGGTTCGAAAATAAGCGATTCCCGTTAAGGTGGCGGCCCCTCTCAGCGAATCATCCTGTCGTTGCATGGAGTTTGTGGGCAGGGTGAGTGATAGAGTGGGACGTAAATCAGCCACATCCAAGATAGAAATGGGGTTGCGCGTGACTCCCACTGAAGAGTTAATCATGTCACTGCGACGCTCTCTACTGAGCGACTGACTAAACCCGGTTTGGGCGATGAGCGTGTACTCATCGGTGAGTCGGTATCTCGGAGATATTTGAAAAGCCGAGGACTGACTGTTTTGGTAGGTCGTCGACTTTTGCAAGTTTGTTTCGTAGTTGTATCCTAAATTGATTGAAAGCTTTGGACTTTCCCTTAGCAACGTTTCTGAGAGTGTTTGAGCCTGGCCGTTTAGACTCCACAGGAAGCAGAATAAAAAAACGACTCCAAATTGTCTCATATAATCTCCCCCCGGAAAGTGCTCATTTAGGTGACGAGCAACTTTCGCAAACTAGCAGAGTCTTCGGTGGGAGAGAAATTCTATATTTTTAGGGAGTCCATAGCTTTTTGTTATGGAAGACTGTCTAAAGTATTAAAAATTATAAGAAAAACATGGCCCTTACGATTTCGTGTTTAGTATAATTTTCAAAGAAAATTGTAGTCCTTTCACGGTCGGCTGGAAAGAGTCGGGGCCCAGTCGAAGAGTTTTGTTTGCCTGAGTTATTTCTTTTGAATGCTAAACCCTACTTTTTTAATTCCGGAGCCTTTTATAGCGTCGATGATTTGGGTGAGCCCATCCAAAGTCACATCTTTGTCGGCGGTTAATACGACAGAGGATTTGCTATTCTTTTTGGCCTCAACAGTGACTGAATTTTTGAGTTCTTCCAATGAAACTTTACTTCCATCTAAATAAAGCTCACCCATTTTGCTAACCACAACCTCAATACTTTTAGGAGCCTCTTTGGATTCGCCCGATGAGGCCTGCGGTAAATCCACGTCAATGGTGGGTTTCAAAACCATTGGAGCGGTGACCATAAAAATAATGAGAACCACTAATATAATGTCAACGAGGGGAACCACATTGATTTCTGCAATAGGTTCGTCTTGTCCGGAGTTGTATGAACCTGCCATGCCTTAGGCCTTCTTGCTCTTAGCGTAAGCAATGCAAAGTTCACGGGCGACATCGATGGATTGTAGGCTTTGTCGCACTAATTTTTGAAAATAGTTGTAACCGATCACAGCAGGAATCGCTACAAACAGGCCCACCGCTGTGGCCACCAGGGCGTGGGCAATACCACTCATGACAGCGTCATTGCCGCCACCGGTGTTGGCCGCCAGGTCACTAAAGGCTTTCATAATTCCTAAAACGGTTCCGAGAAGTCCCACGAAAGGGGCGTTTGACCCGACTGTTGCCAAAAAGTTCAGATTTTTCTCCAGCTTTGGCTTTTCGATCATTAGAAAAGAATTAAACAATTCGGACAATCCATTGGCACCGTCAGTTTTGACGTGACGGAGGCCATAGGACAGGGCTCTACCTGGTAGGCTGTCTTTGTCTTTGGCCAGGTCTTCCAGTTCGTCGAGGGTCCGGCTCTGGAGAAGGTCTTGGGCTTTGGCCCGGAACTCCATATTTCTTCTATAGACTGTCCGCAGTGTCATAAAGCGCTCGATGATCATACCAATACTGAGAACGCTGGTGAGCAATAGGATCCAGAGAAGAATCTCGGCGCTTCCTTGGGACAGAATAAAAAACTTATCGACAAGCATGGGAACTCCTTTGTAACACCTGTGGCCACTTCGACCAGAAGCATTGGCCTCTGTTGATTCATCTATTACAATGGAGATACCGAAGGAGGTCAAGAAATGGGAGACTTTCGCCACCAATGGCGCGTATTTCTGATTGGACTTGGCTTTTTATCAGTCTCCTGTTCCCCTTTTACCTCTAAAAAGCCACCCGTTGTTTTAATTGCTCTGGAGTCCTTCTCTGAGCAGGATTTTCTTTGTGCGGACTCGCGACGCCTAGAGACTTTGCCCCATTTGCAGGAAGTCTGTGATGAGTTCATCCGCTTCACCCATGCCTATGCCCCCTCAAGTATGACTCAAGCCAACATAAGTTCGTTGTTTACGGGGCTCGATATTCCGGAGCATGGCGTGACCAACAATGGGGCCTCGGGCATTTCGGCGCGGCTTCAGACTTTAGGAGAGCAGGCCCTCAACCTTAAGATGCGGACCGGTTTCTTTTCTGGCGGAGTACCGGTGCTTAACAAGTTTGGTGTTTCTCAGGGGTTTGAGGAGTTCAATGAAGCTTTCTGGGGCGAGGATTCCCGTTTTTTTCGGCCCTTTGCTGAAACAACCCGTCGAGCCATTCGTTGGCTAGATGAAGAAGTTAAGGGGCGATCATTTTTTCTCACTCTTTATGCACCCGATTTACTTTATAAAAATCGCGTCACCAAAGATGGCCTAGACAATGAGCGCCCTATGGGTCGCCTCTCCGAGGTGCAAGAGATCCACGAAACTATCGACAGCCTGATCTTTCAGTTAAAAAAGCGCGGACGTTGGAAGAATATCCATTTTGTTGTTCTGGGTTTAGGTGGACCCGTTGATTCTCTAAATCCTTTTAATCCTTTGAGCAGTCAGTATTTGCATGTGCCCCTGCAAATCAAGCTTTCTCAAAATGTGAAATCAAACTTAGAAAATTTGAACACAGAGATGGTCTCGTTTGCTCGTGTTGGTCAATGGCTCCATAAACTTCTCTCACACAAGCCGTCCCAGGGTGACCTTGTATTCTCTCCAGATCGAGAGGATCGCTGGATCACTCAGAAAAACTCTTGGCTAAAATGGATGCAGCTTTCCAACCAAACCACATTCGGTATCCGTAAAAGACAGTATTTATTTGCTCAAAACCACGGGTTGCAGGTTTACGACACCTTTTTTGATAAAAACGAGTTCGAGCCCTTAGCCAAAGAAGAGGCCCGGCGACTTTTAGTAAAGTTTGATATTGCCGCCAAGATGAAGTCATTTTTTCCTCAGTTTTGTCATAAGAGTTTCGGTGTTGATTGCCCCGACCGGCGCTTGGACTCTCAAAAGCTGGATCAGTTGTCACAGCTCGTGACCTGGAATAAGCGTGGGGAAGGCAGCGAACTCGATAACGATGATTTTGACCAAAAAATCCGATCCGCCAATCGAGCTCAGCAAGAAATTTTACTGAGCTGGCTGGCCTATGAGGCCTTATCCAACAAGCAGTGGACCACTTTATTTGAAGTCGGAAAAAAAACCAAACGCTCGGCATGGACTCTTCTGGCGCAAGCCAATTTGAGAGAGCCTCCCAGGTTCGACAGTGGCGGATGTTTAAAATATTTTGTCGAAGAAAAAAAAGATATGGCTTCGTTTTACAAGCATTGTCAAAACCCAGGGCTGCGTAAAGTGGTCCATGGCATTTCTATGCTCAAAGCCAAAAAAAGACCTTTGGATGGTTTCTGGGCGCAGGTGGATGCCATTCGAAATCGCCGACGGGCTCTCAATCTAAATCTTAACATGTTGTTTATTAACGATGTGAAGCGCCCCTTTGATTTCGCGCCCAGCTTGTCAGAACTTTACTTCTTTTTACCCGAGAACGCCGACTATCTACATCTCATCGAGATGAATGAATCCTAGCCAAAAGGGAACTTCTTGGTTGTCGTCGGCCAGTGTTCGAGAGATTCTATCGATATCAAACTCATCTTTATTCAATTGGAAAAAAGCGCTTGGTAAATAGGTGCGACTGATCAAGGCGAACTTGTCGCGACCCCGCAATCGGATGTTTCCATACTGAATAGGGGGGTGCTGACCAAGGCCCAACAGTTGGTTGGGTAATGGATCATGTATAGGATTCTTTAAGGTAAGAACATTGAGGTCAATGGCTTGCGACAGGGGGAGGGTGCCTGTGTCGGGGCGATGCACCACCAACGTCGGCTGGCCACAGCTGACATAGATCCACTGGGGACCGTCTTTGATAGCGGCAAAGATCTCGAACCCACAAGTGTATTCTTCTTTGTTAAATTCAGAGTTGATCTTTTCACTGGCCATAATCACGGCCATACGAAGAATATTGCCAAAGTGTTGTAGGTTTTCCTTGCGAGCGTAAGGGACTGTCAGCTCAGTGTCTTCGTTGGCCATGGTGACAAAGCTTTTAATGGATTGAATGACTTTTTCAGCAACTCCGGTCTGTCCCCAGGGCGTCACACACAGCAACAGATTGTTCGATGGTTCGAAATCGACAACCGTGTTGGGGCGAAATTTTTTGCCGCCATAAGAGCGTTCCGTCAGCTTAATATTTATATCCATATTGCTTTAACTTTCGTTTGGCCTTGAGGTAGTATTCACCATCTTCGATGTCTTGTTTGATAATGTCTTCCCATTTCACTCGGCTAGCCTCTAGGTTACCGAACCGTTCTTCAATAACGCTGTCCATGTAAATGGTTTTCATTTTGTTGGTTAACTCTTTTTCAACTTGAAAGAGAAATGATGAAATCTTGGGATCATAGGGGTCCACTTGCTGGGCTTTTCTCGCCAGCTTTAGAGCATCTCGTAGTTGTGTTCCGCTGTATTTGGCTTTTGCTTCGCCAAGGAGTTGGTCCTTTTTAGATTTTATCTGGTTCTCAATGCTAGAGAGCTTACGCTTCGAGTCTTTAACAAGACCTTGGGGGTCGGGCAATCCCGAGTGAATATGGTTTTCGTAGGCCTCAATGGCTTTTAGCCAGCGATGTTTGTCGTGTAAGACGCGAGCCCTTTGATAGAGCTCTTTACCTCGCCGAATCTTTTCTGCTTGCTCTTGCGCGATCTTTTGACGAATTTTTTGTTCCTCATCTCGAGCGGTCACCTCGGTAATCAGTTGGGCAATTCTTGGATTGTTTGGGTCCAGGTCAGCAGCGGGAGCCAAACAAGCTTTGACTCCATCGATGTCGTTGGAGCTTGCATAGTTTTTCTCGCATTGGGCAATCGCTGAGTTCACCCTTCTCTCCATTTCGATCTGTTGCTTTTTTTGTTGTTCGCGCAGTGCCATCTGTCTTTGAATATCACGGGCGTTAATGCAGTCTTCTTCCATCTTTTTCGATTCTTTGTAGACCGGGATGATCGTATGGAGTTTCTCAAGTTGCACTAAGGAGAGCTCATAGTTTTTACCAAGGTACAGTTGACTGGCCAGCTTGTAGGTTTGCTTAACGATCTTTTGCTCAGCCGGAGATAGCTGGCTGAAAGGGTCGGCGCCCACCACAGGCTTCGGTTTTCCAGTGTCTTGAACAAGAAACTCTTTACCTACTGCAAACAGGAGAAACAAACTGGCAACCACGGCAAGTAAGACTTTTCGGTTCTTCTTTTTAGCCACAGCAGGAGCTTTTGCACTGATTTCTTCCGCACGTCCAGGGCTAAGCTCTTCGTCATCTAGTGAGACCATGGCAACATCTTGATCAAAAAAGAGCAGGGGGTTTTTGTAAACATTTAGTGGAATATTGTTCACTTTTCTTTTAAAGGCTTTGTCGCGCAATTCGAATTGCAGAGAGGTGTTACCGACGGTTATAATATCGCCGCTCTGCAGATGAGATGGCTTCTTGGCAATCAGCTTTTGTCCATTGAGTTCGGTGCCTTGTTTTGACCCAAGATCAATAATGAAAAAGCCTTTGTCAGTTCGGGATATTTCAAAGTGATTCTGCGAAGCTGCGGGCTCCCGCAAAAAAACCGAAGCGCCTTCATGCCCCCCGATTACCCATAGGTTGCCCTCAAGCCGAAAATATTCTGACCTTTTGCCTTTTTGTCCGATAATTTTTATATAGGGCAGGCCATTAAAACTCTGGATTGTGGTTTTTTCATCACTGTCACCATCAAGATCTTCGGCTGCCAGATCAGAATCGGAGTTGACCGGTTCTATGGCCTCAATATCCTGATCAAGAGGCTCAACAGAGAAGTTCTCACTGCCCTCGGGTTGTGAATTTTGCACCGCCAAAGGGTCTCCCGAAAACTTGAAGGTGTACGGAAACAAGAAGAACTTACCTTTTTCACTCAACAAAAAGTCTTTGCGCTCTTCACCTTCGAATTCGATTAGCTTTATATCAGACATAACGTTGACTCTCCACGAGCCAGGGCCTTCTTCCTCGATTTCGAAGTGTTGTCGTGAGATACCCGGAAACTTCTCGAGTTGGATGGAGCAGCCTTCTTTACGCCCAACGCTATAGCTTTGACCAGTGACGAGAGTGATTTCCTGAACCAATTGGTCGTCTTTATAAACAAGAATATTCATTGGTAGCCCCCTGTCTTCAGCAGTCTACATTCTGTCAATTGAGCTTTAGCTAAATCGTATCGCTTCGAGTTGACATTGGTAATCAAAACCAACGCCTTTTCATACTCAGCAGCACAACGATTAAACATCATTTTATTTTTGTATTTTTCACCATCTCGCAGGTGGGTATCGATCAGATCGCCCTGCTTTTTACGAGCGGACTTCGCGTACTGTTGCGCTCGGGCATGGGTCTGGTCTGTAGCGATCGTTGTTCCAAAAGAATCAAGGGCTCTGCCGTAGCGACCATTTTGGAAGTCTCTAAATCCTGAGATAAAATGTTTTTCGACACTGTAGAGATATTTTTTATCATTTAATTTGATTTTTTCTTCTCGAGAATCCCGCAAGAGCGAGGCCCTCTCTCGGCTGGCTTCGATTTGCTTATTTAGATCTTCTTGGGTGGCGAGGTTTTCACTGGGGGGTGCCGAGTTCTCCTGCTGCAAGGCGAGGACCACCCCAAATAAGGCAATGATGGCAATTAAGAACAAGCGAAACTTTTTGCGCCCCTCGGATTTGTTGCGCGCTTCCTCGGTGGGCTGAGTCTGGCCTCCGAGCTCGGGCGTCGGTTGGGCTTTCGAGCGGGTTTCAAAAACCAAAGAAGTGTCCCCAAAAGAGATGCGATCGCCGGGCTTTAGTATCGTCCGGCGACAGGGGTGACCGTTGACCAATGTGGTCTTTCGAGTGCTCAAATCCTCGCAGATCACATTGTCTTTAAATTTGATCGTGCACTGTTGGCGACTGACTTTTGCATCACCTAATACGATTTGGCAGGTCGAAGGGTCTCTGCCTAGAGTGACCTGAGGAGGGAGTAGGCGATAGACGCGCCCCTTATCAGGGCCGGACTCCACCTTGATTAGAAAATCAATAGCTTTAAATATATTATACTTCAAAGCACTCACTCTTCGAAATTCTCCTCGTCATAGACTTCTGTAAAACAAACAACATAGTAACTGATAGTGCCTAGCTCTTGTATTGACTTGATAGAGACTTCAAATTGAATACCGCTCCCCGAGGGAAGACTGTTGCTGTGCTTTTGATTGGGATTATCCACCGACTTTTGCAACAAATCCTTCAGGTTTTCGACAAGTGAGGGGTCCGTCAAGTCATCTAGAGTTTTGTCTAATATATTTTCATCGTCGAAAAGAGGATGGCCACCGATCAGATCGTTGTGGGCGATCACCATCTCATCCTCAGATGAAATGGCAATGGTCGCTACCGGAAACATATGGACAAGTTCCGAGGCTTCCATGTTCTTGTCGCCAAGGCCCACGGTCATTTGCTGAGATTCGTCCTGACTCATGCGGGACAGAGCGCTGTTAATATTGGAAACGAGCTTTTGATAGATAGGGGTCGGTGTACGGGTCTCAACATTATTATTACCCTCTTTAAGAGCCGCGTTCATTTCTTCATTGAGATCATAGATGGGCTTTGTAATCACTTTGTAGAGAAAAAAGTATAAAACTCCACCAGCTATCAAGGTGATGAGCAAGATTTGGATCATCAGACTTAATGTTCTTGGAACATCCAGAGCCACTCGGTCCAGATTGTATAAAACGATGGCATAGGCGGCCGGAGATGGCTCTCCGGTCAAAGGGTTCGTGTAGAGAATCGGGCGACTCACGCCAATGGTGTTGTCCATAACCTCTTGATAGTGACCAGGCTTTTTCCGGGCTTTTTGCACAAATGGAATGTTGGCGTAACGTCCATTCAGCTGGACCGGCGCGATGATGTGACCATCGAGGGCGTCGATAATAAAGGCTTGGTCGACTCCGGCTTCATTTTTAGCTGACCGGACATTGATGCTAAATTCATTTTTCTCGATAACGTATTGTCGGTTTTCTTGCACTAGAATTTTCGCTAAAGAGTCCGCCCTCCGACTGCTTTCGTCCACTACAAAATCTCGGGACACCCGAAGGACAGGAATGACGGAAAGGGTTGTCACAACCAGAACAAATAGAACTACAAAAGACATCACGATGTATTTTAGGTCAAACTTGTACGAGTATTCGTAGACACCAGGGAGTGCTACATTTTCAATATAGTTTTCAAATTTTTCTTGGACAGTTAAAGTGGCGACGGGCTCTTGTTCTGCTGGCGCCACATTAATTGCTAGCACTTGCATGTCGTGGTGCTGTTCAGGGTTATCCATTGCAAAATTTTGCGGAGCCAGGGCGGTATTGCCCTGCTGCATTGGCTGGGGCCGAGGTGTTCCCGAGTCGGGAATGATGGATACAAAATTTGGCAGCTGAATCACATCAAACAAAACCTCGCCCAGAGCAAATTTGTCACCGGAGCGGAGAGCCTTGTTTTGGACCTTGACGCCATTAACAACAATGCCGTTACTCGAATTGTTGTCTGAGATAATGACCTTGTCTTCTGTCACGATAATCTTGGCATGCACTTTTGAGACAGAGGCGCTTTTCACTCTCATTGTTGCTTGCGTCGAGCGACCCACTGTGTGACTGCCCTCGCTGGCTTGAAAAATTTTTCCGGCCTGAGAGCCGTTCAATATCTTAATGGCCCACATGCAACTGATCTCCAATTTTTAGATTCTTTTGGCGAATAAAGCCGGCGCTGGCTTCCACAACGGAGTGGGCTTTGAACACAGGAGCCGGAAAGCGCCAAGGCTGTAAGTTTGGCTGCAGTTTTTTAACTCGCATGGATTTGTCGAGGTAGATGACATCGATGGGGATCGACATGAAAAAAGTATGGATCCAATTTGTTTTCGGGAACCAGATTCCGGCATTTTCGTTGAGAGATCGAGTACCGATAAGACCCTGGGCCCGTGACCGAAAGCTGGTGGCGATCGTCAAATCATCGAGCAGCGTGCTATTTTCTGATTGGTTAATCAACACATGTCCCATCACTGCCCCCCGTAGATGAATTGCAGTCCAACAGGTGCAAAAACCATGATGAAAACGGCGGGTATAATGAACAGCATCATTGGTAGTAAGATGGCTTGCGAGGCTCTTGCCCCCGCTTTTTCAGCTCGAACAAATCGCTCAAGGCGCATTTGTTCGGATTGTTCTTTCAGGACGCCCCCGATGCTAGCTCCTGTGGAGTCAGCATCCGTCAAGACATTCACGAAGCTAGTAACCTCAGGGATGTCGAGACGTTTTGACATGCCTTTAAGGGCCTGCTCTCGGGTACTACCAAGACGAGTGTCGCGAAGCACTTTGTCAAACTCTTTAGCCAATAGACTATTCTCAGCGGCGTCTGTGATTTTTTGAATCGCACCCATGAAGTCGGCGCCCGCTTGGGTTGAAAGAGCGAGGAGGTCAACAAAGAAAGGCAAATCCACTATAATCGCTTGGTACCGAAATTGTTTTTGCTTGTTGGCGTGAAAATCGGGAATCATCCAGCCAAAAGGGACTGCGATGACAAACACGGGCCATGGGTATCCTAGGCTCAGAGAAAAATTCAAGATTGCCATGAGCACGGGAAAGAACACGCCCCATAGCATTTTGAGGCCGATAAACTCATCGACATTAAGCTCGTTGTCGAGACCACCGGTCATAATTTTGTATTCGATATTTTTTCGAAAATTGGCATTGGTTATGCGTTTCGCATATTTAATAGTGAGTTGGTGAACAAGTGGGCGAGACCAGTTGATGATAGGCGATTCCGATTTGTCGGGGCGATCACCCGTGGCCCAAGAAAGAGCCTTGCTGTCTTCGTTCACCGAAAAAATTGTAAAGACGGTCCAGAGAACGGAAAAGCCCGCCAATAAAATCCCCAGATAAAGTAATAATTCACTTCCCATTTTTAAACCTTTTGTTTTAAACAGTCCCCATGCATGAACTCGTCCTGACTTCTCAATCTCCCCGTCGTAAGCAAATCCTTTTAGAGCGAGGCTACGAGTTTTGCATTTTCCCTATAGAAGTATCGGAAATTCTTAATGAAAACCTGAATTTACCGGACCGAATTTCTGACTGCGCCAAGCAGAAGGTCGAAGCCGCGGCCCAGTCCTTTAAGCCCCTGAAATCTAAGGACTATTTGATGCTCGGTGCGGATACGGTTGTGGTGTTTCAGTCAAAAACTCTCGGAAAACCAAAAAACGAACAAGATGCTGTCTCTATTTTAAACCAGCTGTCTGGCCAGGTCCACGAGGTGATTACAGGCTTTTGTCTGTTCGATCTCAGAAAAGAACATCTCATTTTGGGTCATGATTGCACCCGCGTTCGATTTCGCACGCTGTCTCAAAAAGAGATTATTGAATATGTTGATTCCGGTGACCCCATGGACAAAGCGGGTGCCTATGGTATTCAAGGCACAGCGAAAAAGTTTGTCGAGGGATTCGAGGGCTCGCTGAACAACGTTATTGGTTTGCCCATCGAGAAAATTGAAAAGGTATTTCAAGAAAATGACTGGCAATTTAAAAGCTAACTTAAAAGAAGTGCAAGACTCTATAGAGAAGGAAGGCTCTGGCCGAAAGGTTCTCCTTGTTGCCGTCTCTAAAAAGCAACCCGTTAAAAAGATCGAGGAGCTGTTCAGGCTTGGTGTTCAGGATTTCGGTGAAAATTATTTGCAAGAGGCTTTAGAAAAGCAAGAACAGCTGCAGGAGTTGGCCATTCGCTGGCACTTTATAGGGACTCTTCAAACTAAAAAAATCAAAGATATTGTTGGGCGGTTTCACTTGATCCACACAGTTGCGCGATCGACCGAGCTTGAAAAGATCGAGCGCGTTGCGAAGTCCATCGACTGTATTCAAGATGTTTTGATACAGGTTAATATTGCCAATGAAGAGTCTAAGAATGGAGTTCGGCCGAACGATCTCCACGAACTCTTAGAGCGAGGATCATTGCTAAAGCAAGTTCGCATTCGTGGTTTGATGTTTTTCCCTCCTGCCAGTGATTCGGAGGAGTCTTCATTGCGATGGTTTGGCAAGGCCCAACAATGTTTTTTGGCGGCACAAAAAAAACAAGCGCCCGAGTTTGATACTTTATCGATGGGGACCAGTGGCGACTTTCACCTTGCTGTTCGTCAGGGCGCCACCCATGTCCGTGTCGGAGAGCGTTTGCTAGGGCCTCGTTGACCTTTCTTTGATTTTATAAAACCTTTGATATTTCGCGAGAGTCGTACCAGTATTATGGTAAGGCCTAGCCCTGGAGCAGACCATGAATTTTCTATTGAGTGACAAAACCGTCGGATTTATTGGATTGGGAAATATGGGGGGGGCCATTCTCAGTGCTCTTCTTAAAAGTGAAACTTTACGTCCCGATCAAGTCCTGATCCATAACCGCACTCCCGGTAAGGCTCAAAAGCTGGCCGCCAAGTTTGATGTGACCAGTGTCGACACGCCCGAGGAGCTGGTCGAAAAATCAGACATTATCATTCTGGCCACAAAGCCGCAGGATTTATTAAGCCTGTTGGAGTCTTTAAAAAACACCTTCAGCTCCGAGAAAGTCGCCATCAGTTTGGCGGCCGGCATTCAGTTGAGCACCTTGAGAAAATATATTCCAGAAGCGCAACTCGTACGCGTGATGCCCAACACGCCGATTTTCATCTGTCGTGCGGTCATTGGATTTTGCCTGGCCAAGCCGAATTTGGTTTTAGAAAAGTTAGTGACAAAATTATTCACCCCTTTAGGCCACGTGGTGTCTACAGAAGAGGGCGAAGAATTTTCGGCTCTGATGGTGGCCTCGAGCAGTGGAACGGGCTTTATATTCGAGCTGATGAAGTACTGGCAGGATTGGATCGAAGAAAATGGCATTGAACCCGAGGTTGCACGAAAAATCGTCACTGAAACCTTTTTAGGCACAGCTCAGATGGCTGCCGAGAGCCCCGAGATTAGTTTCGACCAGCAAACAGTGAGAGTTGCGTCAAAAAAAGGGGTCACGGCGGCAGGATTGTATTCAATGCGTGAGCTGGAACTTGAAGGAATCCTGAGAATGAGTTTTAATAAAGCCTTGATGCGTGATCACGAGCTTGCAAAAGAAAACTCTTGATCCGCTTTCATAAATGAAAACCAGGGAGGGAATTATGAGAGTCGCGCCAATGGATATTGCCAATAAAACTTTTGGTCGCAAATTTTTTGGGTTGGACACCGAAGAGGTGTTCGATTTTTTAAGAGACGTGGCTGACGAAGTGGAAACCCTTTCTCGCGAGCACGAGCAGCTCAAGGAAAAGCAAAAGGCGAGCGAAGTCGCCCTTGACGACTTTCGACAAAGAGAAGAAGCCTTAAAGCAAACCTTGCAAACCGCCTCGCAAATGTCGGAGCGCATGAAGGTGGAGTCTCAAAAAGAGGCTGACCTTATTATCCGCGAAGCTCGGCAGAGGGCTGACATCATCATTAAAGAGGCCCGAGAATCTTTGCGAAATATGTATCAGGACGTGAATGACCTGAAAAAGTCGCGCATGCAGTTTGAGGCCGGCTTAAAGTCATTGGTCAAAGCTCATTTGGCAATGATTGACCAAGGCCACACCGTGGTTCCGGACCCAGGCGTTGAAGAGCCCAATCTTGAGGTTCCCAAGATCCAACAACCAGCGGACCTGTAAGTCTCTAGAGCCGTTCCCAGCAGGGGGGCGACAGACCCCCTTTTATACATTCTACAACCTGAGCTGCCCGATTGACCCGGGCAGTGAAGTCCACTACTGTAGCCGCCAATGAACGCCCAGCAAAAACGCGCTTTAAAAATCATATTCTTCACTGTTTTCTTGGACCTCGTCGGCTTCGGGATCATTCTCCCGTTGATCCCTTACTTGGCTCGAGAGTTTTCAGCCACGCCATTAGAAATTGGTCTGTTGATGGCCATTTTCTCGTTTATGCAGTTTTTGTTTTCTCCGATCTGGGGCAAACTGAGTGATCGGTTTGGGCGTCGGCCCATTATATTGGTCAGTCTTTTTGGCGCCACGTTTTCGTATATCTTTTTCGCTTACGCGACCGAGCTGAGCTATCTTTTTATTGCCCGAGGGCTGGCCGGTTTTTTTGCGGCTAATATTTCAGCAGCCCAGGCCTATATTGCGGATATCACGCCAAAAGACAAACGTTCGGTAGGTATGGGGTTGATTGGGGCCGCGTTCGGATTGGGGTTCATTATGGGCCCGGCTATTGCTGGGCTGACCGGGCCCATCGGCGAAGCGCTTGGGTCTGAGCCACCTTTTGGCATTCAGTTTTCCGCCTTGGTTGCTGCGGGTTTGAATGGCTTGAACTTTGTCTTGGCCTACTTCTTTCTGCCCGAGACCATAACTAACCCCGGAGCCAGGGAACGTGAAAAAGTCGGCCGCCTAGAATCATTCACCTTTATTTTTAAGCAGCCTTTGCTGCGGTCCTTGTTTTTTATATTTTTTCTAATGAGTCTCGCTATGGCCCTCATGGAAGTGATGGTCTTCCCCTTCGTTCAGGATCGTTTTGATTGGGGTTATAAATTAGCCTCCATTAGTTTTGCCTACGTCGGTGTGATTATGGTTTTGACCCAAGCTTATTTTATTCGAAAATGGATACCTAAGTTCGGAGAAAAAAAGGTTTTGATGTTTGGGCTGCTGGCCATGGCGGTCAGCTTTTTCGGAATAGGCTTGAGCTTTTCCATTGCGATGTTGGCTGTGGTGATGACCCTACTCGCTGTGGGTAATGGATGCATGCGGCCCCCGATTGTTGGTTTGGCATCGGTGATCGCCGACGAAGAGCAGCAGGGGTATGTTATGGGGGTCATGAACAGCATGGGCGCCATAGGGCGAATTGTGGGACCCGTGGCTGGCGGATGGCTCTACCAAGAATACTCTCAGGGAGCGCCCTTTTTCGCTTCCGGCGGTATGGCGATTGTTGGAGTTGGACTCTTCCTAACGATCGTGAAAACCCTGCCCGATCCCCAACTGGTAAAGACCAAATAACTCGTAAAATACGACGTCCTGGGCTTGGGCCTTCTCTGGAATTGTGCTAAAAAGTGCCATGTCTGAGAATTTAAGTGACCGTTACGATCCGAATGATGTTGAAGGCCGAATTTACCAGTTTTGGGAAGACCAGAACTATTTTGCCGCCGAAGACCAATCCACCAAACCTCCCTATAGCATTATCTTGCCGCCACCCAATGTGACCGGTTTTTTGCATATGGGGCACGCTCTTGATCATACGATTCAAGACTTGTTGATTCGTTGGAAGCGTATGAAGGGCTTCAATGCCATGTGGCTTCCCGGCTCCGATCATGCGGGGATCGCCACCCAAGCAGTGGTTGAAAAAGACCTCCGCAAGCAGGGCAAAGAGCGTTTAGAGATGGGCCGCGAAGCCTTTCTCGAAGAAGTCTGGAAATGGAAAGAAACCTATGGTGATCGGATCTACAGTCAAATGAAGCGACTGGGAGACTCGGTGGATTGGAAAAGGGAGACGTTCACTCTCGACCCCGGCGTTTCAAAAGCGGTTCGTAAAACCTTTGTTCATCTTTATAAAAAGCAGTGGATCTACCAGGGCGAGAAATTGGTGAACTGGTCGCCTCCCTTGCAGTCGGCCATCTCTGACCTTGAGGTGGTTCATAAAGACACCAAGGGTAGCCTCTATCATTTATCTTATCCGGTCGAGGGAAGTGAAAAGCGAATCGTCATTGCCACCACCCGGCCAGAGACCTATCTGGGGGACGCCTGTGTGTGTGTGCATCCCGACGACGACCGATACAAAGATCTGGTGGGTCAATTTGTGGTTCTTCCCATCATCGATCGCAAGATACCCATTATTGCCGACGAGTACGTCGATCGTGAGTTTGGGACGGGGGCCTTGAAAGTCACCCCAGCCCATGATTTTAACGATTATGAGTTAGGCAAAAAACATGAGCTGGAGTTCATCAACATTTTGAATGTCGACGGCACTCTCAATGAAAACGGCGGCCCTTATCAAGGGTTGAAAGTGCAAGAGGCGCGCAAGCGCATCGTTAAGGATCTCGAAGACAAAGAGTTCTTGATAAAAACCGAGCCCCATCAACATGCGGTTGGCTACTGTGATCGAACGGGTGCCGTTGTCGAACCTTATTTAAGTAAGCAGTGGTTTGTGAAAACCAAAGATTTGTCGACTCCGGCTCGCCATGTTGTGAGCAACGAGAGTCTCAAGTTTGTGCCGGAGCAGTGGACGAAAACTTACATTCATTGGATGAACATCATTGAAGATTGGTGTGTCTCCCGCCAGCTATGGTGGGGGCATCGTATCCCGGCCTGGTACTGTGCTGATTGTGATCATGTCACTGTCGCCGAAGAAGACCCCAGCCAGTGTGAGGGGTGTGGTGGCAAAGACATCACTCAAGAAGAGGACGTTCTTGATACCTGGTTTAGCTCTGGTCTGTGGCCCTTTAGCACTATGGGCTGGCCTGAGGATACCGAGGCCGTCAAAACTTTTTACCCAACGTCGGTTTTGGTCACGGGTCACGACATTATCTTTTTCTGGGTCGCACGTATGATCATGATGGGGCTTGAGATGAAAGGTGATGTTCCTTTCCGTCAGGTTTATATCCATGGTTTGATTCGAGATTCTCAGGGTCGAAAGATGTCCAAGTCTTTGGGGAACTCCATTGATCCTGTCGAGATGATTGATGGTTACGGCGCCGATGCCCTTCGATTTACATTAATGTCCCAAATGGCAACCGGCAAAGATCTGAAGTTTTCTCTGCAACGCCTTGAGGGCTATCGCAATTTCATGAATAAAATTTGGAACGCCACTCGATTTTCGCTCTCCAATATGGAGGGCTTCGAGGCTCCCACAGAGGGGACCGAGGCGGTTATTAATGTTGCTGATCTCATGACAGCGGATCGCTGGTTGATTTATCAAACAGGACTCGTTGAAAAAGAAGTCAATGAACTGCTCGAAGAAATGCGATTCTCCGATGCGGCTCATCGGATTTACGCATTCACCTGGCACGAGTTTTGTGATTGGTATCTTGAGTTTTCAAAGCCCGTACTCTACGGCGAAAACGAAGAGCAAAAGAAAGTCACACAGTTGATGTTAGCCCAAACCCTAAATCGCATCGTGCGACTGTTACATCCTTTTGCTCCCTTTATCACCGAAGAGATTTATCAAAAGCTTCCCATCCGAGGCGAGGCTTGCATTGTTGACGACTACCCTGATTTTGAAAAAGATCAGAAGTGGTTAAGTCTTGGAAGTGAAGAGGCCTCTTTTGAAATGGAATTGGTCAAGCAGGTCATCACCGCCGTTCGTAATGTGAGAGGTGAGAACAGCATAAAGCCGAGCGAAAAAATAGACGCGTGGCTGTCTCCCAAAGACGACAAGTCCCAGAAGATTTTGGGCAGCAACAAATCAGAAATCATGCGACTGGCGTCTTTGGAAAATTGCACGATCAGCGCTCGAGATTCCTTAAAAAAGTGTGCGGTGGCCCCTATTCGCCTCGGAGACTCTCAAGTTGATGTGATCATCCCTCTTGAGGGTTTGGTAGACATCGACAAAGAGGTGACGCGTCTAAAAAAGCTGATCGAAAAGCAAGAAAAAGACATGCAAAAGATCAACGGTAAGTTATCCAACGAGCGCTTCGTAGCCAATGCGCCTGAAGACGTGGTGGAAGCCGACAAAAAGCTTTTAGCGAGTATTTCGTCTAAAGTCGAGGAGATGCGAGAATCCCTAATGAGGCTCTCGCAGTAATAGAGAGCCTCCTCTGTTCCCATAAAGACCTCCCGTTAGATGGTCTTGTTGGCCCTTCAATCGTTGGATAAAACATGCTCTTCGGGCTACAATTAGGGGATGAAACACTATCTCTTTGTCTGCCTTTTTTTGTGGTCTCTTAGCTCATATGCGGCTGACCTTTCCATTGAACTGAATAAATCCAACAAGAGCCTGCGGGTGACCAGCGCTAAGGGAGTGCGTGTGCAACCACTAAAAATTCCCCAAGGAATGGCGGTGGAGAGTCCGATCACGGTGGTGCGCGGAGAAGGTGTCGCTGTTTCAGTCATACCAGTGGCTGATCACGAATTAGCCACGGCTTTGATTTATGTTTTTGATGAAGCCGGTAAACTTCTGTGGTCTTTGGACACCGAAGCCTTTAACCCTTCGACACCCTTGATCGAGAAAAAGCACATCTACTTGGCTGCCATCGGCAAAGTGTACAAGCTTGATAAAATGACAGGGAAAACAGTGTGGAAGCATGACGGACTTTATGAAAAAAAGAACGTCCAGTTCAACGGTGGGACCGATATCACTCGACAGGGCATCAACATACAATTTGCCAAGAACCTTCTTGTCGACGACGCTTCCGGAAAAATTAGAGAGGCGCAACAATGAGATATCTATACACTTTGTGTCTCTTCGCGATGCTTGGCGCCTGCCAGAACACTGGTAAAAAACAAAATGTTTCCGATTCCATCAACGGAAGTCGCCAAGTGGCTGAAACAACGAGCGGAGGCTTTGCCTTTTGGGACCCCGATACCGACACAGTGATTGGTGAAAATGCTCCCAACCAGTGTCAGCTGCGTGTGCGGACCAGATACAACATCCGTGTTGGGGCGGGAACAGGCCACAACCGTTGTGGCTCTGAAGTCATAACAGGTCGCACTTCAAAAGGAGCCCAAAATCGTGTCGTGGCCCTTGGCATAGCTGGAAGCTGGGTCAAGTTTGCATCACCAGAGACCCGCAATTGTCCCGGAGGTTTTGCTTTTGTCCATCAAAGTGCCTTTTTGAGTGAAGACTATGGCCGATACAGCAACGGAGAGTGTGGTCCAGCGGCCATGGACATTCGAAGAAACCCTCAGCCCGCCCCGGCACCGACCAATAGTGTGAAGTCAAAGAATGGCTACTCATACCCCTTTGTCTTGGACCGCTGCCATGGCTTAAAAAATGGCGGAGGGTTGGGGCACTATCATGCGCCAAGAAGATCGGGTGGTCGTCGATACCGCCATGGTGGCACGGATTACTATGCTCCTAAGGGGACTCCGCTGCGATCTCCCTGTGCCGGACGAGTCACCACGTCCCATGTGGGAGCCCGCGCTGGAAATATGGTCTACGTCACTTGCGACAACGGCACCGTTTTTAAGTATATGCACATGCACTCGTCACCAAGGAAAGCGCGTCGCGGCTCGCGGGTCTCGCCAGGCTCTGTGATTGGTGGGGTCGGTAACTCGGGGAATGCCCGGCGCCAAGCTCCCCATGTGCATTTAGAGGTTTTAATTCGCGGACGTCGTGTCAATCCCCAAAGTCTTTGGCACTGTGGCGGAGCTTCCGGACATTAATGCATTGAGAGCCTTTTAAGTTCTCCAGTAGGGGGACCTCGGTTTGTCTGTCGGGGATTGCAAGCGAATTTGGTATTTCTTAATTTACCCCCCCCCATTCCTAAAGCGGAAGCGTCCCCTTCCAATAGTGCGTATTTTTCTGTAGAGATGGATCTAAGGAGCAAGGGCGAGGCTCTCATCTTGTTATTTTCCTGTCGCAAGGAACCCTTCAATTTTCTTAGGCTAGGAGTTAATTTAAGGAAAAACTAATAATATTAGGTGCTTGTGGAGGTTTAGCAAAGGCATAACAATTTGCTTGATATACACATAGTTATATACTACTATACATAAATAGGCTTTCGGATATAGCTAAGCCCTAAACTTAAACCGTGGCTCGAGGGAGCGCGAAACAAGGAGACGAGACATGAATACAATCCAACAACATCAAAACCAATGGGTACGATCAGAAGACGGCTGGTTGGCTGGGGTTTGCCAAGGCTTCGGGCAACAGTTTGGTGTGAATGCGGGCGCGGTTCGTTTGCTTTGGCTGTTTAGTGTTTTGTTTTTCGGTGTGGGCGTCTTCTTGTATTTTCTGTGTGCTTTCTTGATGCCAGTTGAGGGCCGAGAAAGCAGCGTCAATCAGCCCAAGATTTTAGGTGTGTGCCTCAGACTGGCGCAACGTTTTGAAGTCGACGTTGTTCCGGTACGGATTGTTGCGGTGTTTGCCTTGTTAGGATCTTTCGGAATGGTTCTGTTCCTCTACTTTGTCCTGCACTTTTTACTACCGAATCTTTCACAACTTGAGCAATAGAGAAAAGGAGATTTCATGACGATATTAGACCAACTAAAAAAAATGTTGATGGCGTTTTTCGGAGCTCGAGGGGGATCCAAAGATCCCGTGACAGAAGCCAAACGAGTGATCCAACAACAAAGGGCGAATCAAAAGCGTTTAAAAGAAAGTTTGATCGACCTGATTTTTCAACGCAAAAAGTTCGAGGCCCAGTTGCAGCTCTTAGAAAACAAGAGGCTGGGCTTGAAAGAAGATGTGGAGATGGCAGCCGCTCGCGACCGCGACTCTCTGGCCCTGCGCCTGATGGAAGAATTGGATTTATTGGTCAAGGAAATCGAAGAGACCTCTAAAAACTTAAATCTTATTCAAGAAGAAGTTGAGACAGCAAAGCAAGTGGAGGTCGAGTTGGCCCAGCAGCTCCAAAAGTCGGAGTCCCAGCTTTCCATCTTAGTATCACGAAGTCAGTCGGTTCAGATGAGAGAAGAGCTGCAAGAGCAGTTTTCGAAAATTCATCAAGAGATCGGTCACCTGAGACCGGGGCTCAATGGTGTGGAAGAGAGTATTTTAAAGTTGGAATCTCGTTTAGAGACTCTCCGTGGCCCGAGCGACGATTGGAAAAAAGAAGTTGTGAAAATGCGCAAAGAGCGCACCGATCATTTTAGAAAATCTCGCTTGGAGCAATTGAAGTTAAAAATGAAGGGGCGACAGTTGCCCGGTCGGGTTGTGGTTCCTGAGATCATCCCGCAAACCCATTGAAAGGAGAACCATTGTGTTATCGCGAAAGAAGGCACGCAATTTGGCTGCAGTCGTTTTTATTGGACTATTTTTCATGAGTCGAGAACCGGTGTTTTTGTGGTTTTTTGTTGGAGCCCTCGTTCTGCTGCAGGCGGATTCTGATTCGTCGGCGGACAGAGGTAAAAAGCAAAGCTGGATTTTAAAAGCGAAACGCGATGGAAGGCGACATTCTTTGTCTTGGCCTAAAAGTCGTCATTTACGCAGTCTGCTAGGCCAGGTTTACCAGAATCATGCGCAAGCGGTGTCGACCTACCCCCATTTAAAACAAGACTATGATGAGGTGCTCGATAAAATGTGGGTGAGCCTCGCAAAAGACTCTAGCCCCGAGCATTGGACTCAGATCATTGGTAGTGTATTGTCCGGCTGGCCCCAAGCGCAGCCGAAGTCAGAGGGTGGGTTGCATGCTCAGTTGCAAAAAGTGCGAGAGTTGTCTCGTCAATGGGACGAAGCCAAGTCGGAAGCCTTAGGAGGCGCATGTGTTTAGATCACAATGGAAAGAGATTGAGGAAAACATTTTGAGAACCGCCGCTGTGGTTCGTGATAGTGTTTTTCAAAAAATCCGCGGTGGACAAGTAGAGAAGTTTATCAATCGCGACGCTCCTATCAGAAAAGAGGAGTTCATCGATTGGGGCAAAGACTATATCCGAAAATTACAGGAGCGTTCTGAAGGCGAAAAAGTTCAAACCGCTCGCGAAAACTTTTTTATCTTACTTCGGAACCTCGGCATCAATGATCAGTTGCTCAGAGAGACGTTCAATCAAAACAAAAAAGAACTTCTTGATCCCGTTGTCGGTGAGGCCGTTGCCATTGTCTCCCTGGTTCTAGGTTGGACTCAAAAAGACAAAGAGGGCTTTTCACAAGCTCTCGGTGAAATTGGCGTGGTGGGACTGTTTGCAGCGAAGCCCTTTATTTGTCTGGTCGCTATTTGTGGCCTCGCTTACGGCTATCAGGAGCACTTTCACGGTGAAGCCTTTAAAAAGGGTGGTGTTTTGGGGCTAGCCGGTCTGACGGCAGCCATACTCTCACCTGGTGGTTTTGTGGGTTTGCTCACGGCTATCGTGACGATGCTTTACCTCAATAAAAAATTAAAAGTGGATCGACCCATTGAAGTTCAGATGCGCGAGATTTTTGCCCAAATCAAAAATGGTGATTTCTTTAAAGAAGTGCGAGGGTCTTGGTCTCAGTTTGAAGAGTTTCTATCCAAGCTGTTTCGGCGAGAGCCCACACCAAAAGAAACCGGTGTTTCACCGGTATAAAACAGGAGAGCCATTGTTTGTGGTGGCGTTATAGGACCTGACATTTGTAAATGTAGGCGACGCCAAAACTGAGAGGGAACACGGATACATCTTGATAGGCGCCCGTGGCCATAACTTCATTTTTAAACGGCTCACCACAGGGAAACACCTGAGAAGAATCATTAAGATACTGGTAAGCCTTAGGCTTGCCAGAGACCAGGCCGCCGATAAAAGGTAAAACTTTTTGCGAGTAGAAGTTGTAGCCCTGTTTGATCACCGGTGTTTCGATCTGACCAAATTCAAGAACCATAACGTGACCACCAGACTTGGTCACTCGAGCCATTTCTTGATAGGCCTTTTCGCGATTTTCTACGTTACGGATACCAAATGAAATGCTGGTGGAATGAAACTGGTTGTCTTCGAAGGGAAGTTCTGTGACATCGGCCAACTGAAAAGTGATATCCAATTTTTGAGCTTCGGCTTTTGCCGGTGCTTCATCAAGCATCTCTTGGCAGAAGTCGGTACCGATCACTTGGCCAGCGGGCCCCACCTTTTTTTTAAAAAGCAAAGCGAGATCGCCGGTGCCCGTGGCACAGTCCAAGCAAGAGTCTCCGGGTTGTAATGGCGTTTGGTCCACAAGTTTGTTCTTCCATAAATGATGGATGCCCAAACTTAATACAGAGTTGGCGGTGTCATAGGAGCCGGCAATTTCAGAGAACATATTTTTAATGGTCTGTTCTCTTTTATCCATGGCTCAGTTCTTTGTTCATGAGTGAAAGAAAGGGTCGGAGTTGATCCATCAGGCTTCCGAAAGACTCATAGTTCAGTGCTTGAAAGCCATCGCTCAAAGCCTTGTCTGGATTGGGGTGGACTTCAACCATCAGGCCATCGGCGCCACAGGCCACGGCGGCCTTCGACATGGGAATAATAAGTTCAGGGCGGCCGGTGCCATGGGAAGGATCAACAAAAACAGGGAACGAGGTGTGGGCTTTTAAGTAGGCCACGGCAGAGAGATCCAGCGTGTTGCGCAAAGGGCCCTCGAAAGAGCGAATGCCCCGTTCACACAAAATCACATCTTCATTACCACTAGAGATCACATAGTCAGCGGCTTTGACCCACTCTTTGATAAGAGCCGAAAAGCCACGTTTTAGGAGAACGGGAATTTGGTATTTGCCCAGCTCTTTAAGAAGTTCATAGTTGTACATGTTACGACTACCGACTTGAAAGCAGTCCACCACGGGCATCAAGAGATCAATTTGGCGAGGATCGGTGATCTCGGCGATAAAGGGGACCTGCAGGGATTCTTTCATCTTTTTTACTAAAGCAATGGCCTGGTCACCCAATCCCTGGAATGCATCTGGCTGGGTTCTCATCTTGAAAATGCCGCCACGCACCAAAGAGGCGCCTTTTTCGTGAACAAACTGGGCGGTCGGTAAAAACTGCTCTTCAGACTCGATAGAGCAGGGACCAGCAATCACTGTGAAAGTCGATTTATTTATGTTTACAGGGCCAATATTCACTGTTCGATCCATAACATCCTTAAACTCGACCGAACATTACCAAAGAATCGCCTAACTTCCTACTCAAAACCCGGGTTCTGTGGAATAAACCTGGCATGGAAAACCTGGAAAATTTCGACAAGTTGAGCTTCTTAAAGCAGGGTGCCATTTTTGCAAAACAGGACCGTGTTTGGTTGATGTGGGGAGTCCCAGAAGTTTCGAATGCAAGGCCGCTCGGCCCGGCGATTGCGACCATGGATTTTTTCGGGACCGAAAGCTTTCGATGGCTCCAGTACCCTGCGATTGTAGAGGCGAGTCGAGAAAAGGTGTCTTCGCTTTTTCGAAAAGGCCCCGTGGGGGTGACTTGGCAGTCTCCCGATCGTGATTTGTTTCAAACACAGTTTGACCTAATCCAACAAGGCTTTGCCAGGGGTACCGTTGAAAAAGTCGTGCCCTATGTTTTCGAGAAGAGTCTTCATAGGGTTGAGTCTGCCGACCTTGAAAGTTTTTTATTCTCTGCCCTCGGCCATGAATCTGGTTTTTTGTACGGACAGTGGGAGGCGGACAAGGGTGTTCTTGGATTGACTCCAGAGATTCTTATTTCTCAAAAACAAGAGCGTGCCTTTGAAACCATGGCGTTAGCAGGAACCACCCCTCTTGAACATTTTGAGAGGAATCCAACATCTTTTCTAGAGAATCACAAAGAGAACAGCGAGCATCAAAAGGTTGTTCAGGATATCGTTGCTCAGCTCAGTTTGAAGGGGGCGGTGGAAGTGTCTTCAACAAAAGTATTGAGCACGCCTCACTTAGCCCACCTGTTGACTCCCATTGCGTTCACCGCCCACTCTAAAATGTCTTTGGGCGACTTGGTGACCTGCTTGCATCCGACACCCGCGTTGGGCACTTATCCTCGGTCAGAGAACTCTCGTTACATGCCAGCCTTCGAAGAGCTGATACCCCGTGGATCTTTCGGTGCTCCGTTTGCGATATCTTACTCCCCAGCGGCAGCCGATGTCGTGGTCGCCATTCGAAACATCAGTTGGAACCAAGGGGAGATCCGAATAGGCTCTGGCTGTGGCATCGTCAAAGAAAGCTCGTTTGATCAGGAGTGGCAAGAGCTGAATCTAAAGAGAAACTCAGTGAAGCGGATATTCGGTATTTTATGAACTTAGAAAAAGCCCAAGGCATCTTACAAACCTTACTAGATCAAGGCGTTAAAACTCTTTGTGTCTGCGCGGGTGCACGCAACGCTCCCTTTATCAAAATTTTGTCGCAACCCACCCCCTTTGAAGTCTTAAGTTTTTATGATGAACGATCCGCCGGGTTTTTTGCCTTGGGGCGGGCGCGGCGAGACAAAGCTCCCGTTGCGGTGCTCACCACATCGGGCACTGCTGTGGCCGAACTACTGAGCTCTGTCATTGAGGCTCACTATTCCAACACGCCTCTGGTTGTGTTGTCCTCAGATCGCCCCAAAAAACTGCGAGGCACTGGTGCTCCGCAGACCATTGACCAAAGTGCTTTATTTCAGGGTTATGTGGAAAAAGCTTGGGATATCGAGGTTGACGAAAGGGCCTCTCTAGAAATTTCGCTGAACAAACCCAGCCACATCAACATTTGCTTTGACGAGCCATTGCTCGCTGGTGAGATGGTGCCCTTTACGGTGTCCCATGCCTCTCCTAAAAACCTGCCGGTGCTAACCCCTAAAAAAATGACGACGGCTCTCCAAGCACCCTTGGTTGTAGTTGGGGCCTTGCCGGCTGAGGGTAGAGCGGCGGTGGTCCGTGCGCTGCGCGGGTTTGATGTTCCCATTTTTGCCGAGGCCACATCAGGTTTAAGGAGCTTAGAAGTTCTTTCAGACAAAATCATTCGAGGCGGCGAAAAAGGAGTGAGCGAGATGCTCGCCAGTGGCGAGGTTAAAAGTGTTCTAAGGCTTGGCGATGTTCCCCTTGGTCGCTACTGGCGTGATCTCGAATCCATGGGCCTACCGGTGGTCAGCTTTAGCGACAAAGAGTACGGCGGATTGAGCCATGGCACTCATTATCAACAACACCTGACCGACATTGATGAAAACACCTTGCAGCTTGAGCCTTGGCCATGGCGGGCCTGGCAGCGGCGTGGGGAGCAGGTCCAACAAAAGATTGAATCGCTGTTGTCTCAGTTTCCCAAGTCAGAGGCGGCGTTTGTTCAACAGCTGACCCAAATCATTCCTAAGAGCGATCCGGTGTATCTGGGTAACAGCTTACCCATTCGAGAATGGGACTTACTAGATAACAGCCAGAGGTTCATAACGGCGAATCGTGGTGCTAACGGCATTGATGGTCAGATATCATCGGCCCTCGGGGGCGCCCATACTGGTGGCACGCAGTGGATTGTGTTGGGTGATTTGACCACGCTCTACGACTTTAATGGTCTGTGGGTGACGCCTTATTTAAAAGATCAACACATGTCGATTCATCTTGTCGTGATCAACAATGAAGGCGGGCAGATATTTTCTAGAATTTTTCAAGAAAAGCTTTTCCAGAACAATCACTCCCTTGATTTCTCCGCCTTTGCGAAAATGTGGGGGTGGAATTACTCTCGGCTTTCGGAAGGTCTTCTAGAGACTCCCAAGCCCGGATTGAATTTGATTGAATTGTGTCCCGACCAAGAGCAGTCGCGACTTTTTTGGGAAGGCTACGATCGAATATGGTCATAGAGCTGCACTTTTTCCACGGATTTTTAGGAAACCCCAGCGACTGGGCACCCATAATTGAGGGCCTTGAAATTCCAGATCCGCTTCGGGTGGTCGTTCACGATCTTTTTTCCGATTATCAAGACCTGCAAGGGGAGCGTGGTATGAAGGATTGGGCTCAGAAGCATACGGCGTCGGTTTCGGATTCCAATGTTAAAAAAGTAATGGTCGGTTACTCCATGGGAGGAAGGCTGTTGATGCATTTAGATCCAGCTCGATACCATGGTTTTTTGTTGCTCAGCGCTCAACCCGGACTTACTGAAAGTGTTGAGCAGCGACTTCAGTGGGAGGAGCAATTGGCTCGCAAAGCGGAAGCCCAAAGTGTCGAGCAATGGCTTCAGCACTGGAACAATCTTCCGTTGTTTCAGAACGACCGGGTGCGACCGACCAGAAATCTCTCAAAGAAAGTTTTGCAGCAGAAAGTGCAAATGCTACGAGATTGGTCAGTAGCAAAACAGGGTCAACGGGATACCTTTTTTAAAGAAAATGGTAGCAAAGTTTTTTGGGCTTGCGGTAATGACGATGAAAAGTATAGTGAATGGTTCGGTAAGATAAAAAATTGGTTACCCGCGGGGCACGCGACAAAGATCGCAAATGCCGGTCATGGCGTGATTTTTGACCAACCGACTTTTGTGGCAAAATGGATTGGAGATAGTGTTGGCAATTTGGCGTAAACTTTATCCATGGTTACTAGCCTTTCGCCTGAAGACGCTCACGGCGGCGCTGGTTCCGGTGATGGTGGCGACGGCTCTTTGTCTTTCTCTCAATTTATTTTTCGACTGGTGGGTGAGCCTGTATGCACTGCTGGGTGCTTTCTGTATTCAAATTGCGACCAACTTATTTAATGACGCCATAGATTTTAAAACAGGCGCCGACTGTGAAAAACGCATCGGACCCCAGAGAGTCACACAAACAGGATTGCTGTCAGAAAAGCAGGTTTGGTTTATTGGTTTTGCTTTTCTTGGGCTGGCTTGTGTGTTCGGGATGCCGCTGGTTTTGAGAGGTGGCGCACCGATTGTCATACTGGGTTTACTCTCCCTTTTTCTCGCCTACGGGTACACGGGGGGGCCTTTTCCGCTGGCCTACTTGGGGTTGGGTGATTTGTTCGTGGTTCTCTTTTTTGGTCTGTTTGCTGTCGCGGGCACGGCTTATCTCCACGCCCTGCATGTGAATGGTGCGATGGTGGTTGCCGGTTTACAGATTGGTTTTTTATCGACGGTTTTAATTGCCATCAACAATTTGCGAGATAGCGAAACTGACGTTTTAGTCCATAAGCGCACCTTAGCGGTTCGGTTTGGCGATGGTTTTGTGAAAATAGAAATCGCATTGTTGTGTCTTCTGACCTACGCCTTGAACTTTTACTATTTGGTGGCTTTGGAAAAACTGTACGTGTTGATCTCATTTGCGATCTCGCCTTTGGCTGTGTTTCTCGTGGGCTTTGTTTTTGCCATTGAGGATAAAAAGCATTTGAACAAAGCACTGGGATTGGCCGCTCTCCATCAATTGCTATTTTCCATCTTATTTTCCATCGGTCTGGTGATGGGATGAAAATTTGGCTCTCCGATTACCAGTTGCAATTCAAGGCGGGGGGCTCCAGGCGCGGCTACCTCTTGAAGCTGCAAACCTCCGAGTTTGAAAGTGGCTATGCCGATATTTTTCCGTGGCCAGAATTCGGCGATCCGAACTTTGAGAAGGTCCCGCAGCAGTTGCAGCACCCCCAAGGCATCCCTCTCTTAGAGCGCAGCCTGAGTATGGCAGAACTTGACGGACGGGCGCGAGAACAAAAAGCGCCATTGGCAAAAGGTGTTTCACTACCCAATCATTTTTTAATCCGGTCCCTGGGTGAAGCCTCACTAGAGGATGCACTTATGGCCTACCAACAAGGTTTTCGGACCTTTAAGTTAAAAGTCATGCGGGACACTGATCTTGAAATCCCTTTTATCCTCAATTTTTGTTCTAAAATGCCCGTTGATGCTCGGTTACGACTGGACTGCAACGGCAGGGGCACGGTTCTTTTTTTTAAAGAAATCAGTGACGCTCGCGAACGAGTGGACTTTGTGGAAGACCCCTTCTCCGAGGCCTCGCTTTGGCACTCGTCCGACCAGGATGTTCGGTGGCCTTGGGCTTATGATCAACCGACTGTAGAGACCGATGAAGTGAGCTACGATTTTCGCATCATCAAGCCAGCGAAGCAAAAAATCCCCGAAGACGATCACCCTCTTGTGTTTACTTCTTACCTTGACCATCCGGTGGGAATTGCCCACGCTTTGGTCGCAGCAGCGGGATACGGAGAGCCTTCGGTGGATTACGGATTGATGTCACTCAATGTGTATCAGGAAACGCCTTTTCATGGAGGCCTGTTGTGCCAAGGTCCCAATCTTCAACTGTCGGGAGAGGTGGGTGTCGGGTTTGGCTCTCTGCTGGAAAAGCAACCTTGGGTGAGCGTTCTATGAAGCAAGACGTTTTCTGGGAGAGCGAAGAATCTCTGTTGCTTCTCAACCCCCGGCTGCCTAAAGAAGACCGGCGGCAGTTACAGAGGGCAGTGAATGATCATCCCTTACCGGGGACTGTTTGGTTGAAGAGCTCTGGGACAGAATCGAGCGCTCGAGGCTCTAAATTGGTTGCTTTGTCGAAGTCGGCTATTCTCAGTGGGGCGGCAGCGGTCAATAAATTCTTTCAGGTGGATGGGCATGACTCTTGGCTCAGCCCCTTGCCGAGGTTCCATATCGGAGGACTGGCTATCGAGGCTCGTTGCTTTTTATCGGGCGCCGGTTATGTGAATTTGGAGCACTGGAATGTTTCGGAGTTTTTAAAGACAGCACAGCGAAGCAAGGTCACCATCACCTCGTTGGTGCCAACCCAGATATACGATTTGATCCAGGCAGAGGCGCAAGCGCCGGCGAGCCTACGCTTTGTGCTTGTTGGGGGCGGGGCCTTGGATCAGGAGCTGTATAGAAAGGCGCGCCAACTGGACTGGCCCTTGCTTCCGAGTTACGGCATGACTGAAACGTCAGCCTTGGTCGCCAGCGCAACGCTCGCTTCTTTACAGGTCCTCGAATATCCTAAAGCAAAAATTTTGCCTCATGTACGATTTGAGCAGCATGGTGAGCGCCACGCGATTGATTCTTCGGCTCTGTATACTGGATTTCTATGGGTTAATGATCAATCGGAGGCCCGCTGGGAGCCGCGGCCCAACCCTTTTTTACTTGATGATCGTATTGAGCTTGATGGGAGTCATTTAAAGGTGCGAGGTCGAGAAACCGAGCTTGTGAAAATTCTTGGGGAAACCGTCAACTTGAATGAATTGAAAACCAAAATCGGTGGCTTCATCAGCCAGCCTTTCGAGATTATTGCGGTGGCAAACCAGCGACGGGGCTTTGAGCTTCACCTGATTGTTGAGGGGGAGGCGCAAGTTCTTTTCGACGATCTTAATCAACAGGTTCTTCCCTATGAGCGCTTTCATAAAATATATAAAATAACTCAGCTACCGAGAACGGAGTTGGGTAAGATTGATCGAAGCCAACTAAAAAAGCAGCTCGATTTATTGAATTGAATCAAGCGGGTCGCCGACGCGAATCACTCCCTCGGCCTGATGAGAGAGGTTCCTTCCGAAAACAACATGTCCGTCTTTTGTTCGATAAGTTTTCAGAGTTTTTGTAACATCAGAATTTTTAGTCCCGGTCTCTTGATCTAAATTGATAATGGAACACCGACTGCAGGCTTTCACCGACAGAAAAGGCACGCCGTTGATCATAAAAGAAGACCAAGAGTCTTCTGCGTCTGCCGGCGCTCCCTCTATTACAATATTGGGTCGAAAGCGGTTCATCAGAATCGTTTTAGCAAGTTTTTTATTGAGCTCAGTCAGGGTGGCGTCATTGGTCAACAAAAAGGGATAGCCGTCTGGAAACAACACTTCAGTTTTGGGACCATGGTTCCCTGACGTCTCTCGACTGGGCTTGCTTGGTGACCGCACCAAGCGCACTTTGGCTCCAAGGTAGTCACTTAACCATTGGTCAAAAGTCTCTCCCACCGTATTTGCCAAAGTTTCCTTTCCAAAGATCTTCACAGTTTCCGTTTCTGGGTTGCCATGAATTTTCGGAATCTTAAGAGCCGACATTCCGGGAACATTGAGAATGAGATGGTCTTTCGTGAGTTGTGTCTGAATCTGTCCCATCTTTGGGTGAGTTCGTTGGGAAACAAAATTGTTATTGCCATCTACAACCATCCACTCTCGATCGTGTTGTGGGCCCGACGACACAATAGGCATTTCATTTATGGCTATACCGGCCGCCGACTTGAGAGGGTAGACCGTCAGGCTTTTTACGATGGGTTGGCTCATGCCTGATTGATTAGCTCTTTTTCTGTGGGCACGTCAAGTTGAGCCCTTTACTCCTCTTGGACATATCAGTACTATGTTGAGTGTTTATTGGGTGAAGGCGGAGATAGATTCTATGAATTTAAAATTGGCGATAATTCATCTTGATATGGTTGTTGAAACCTTAGACTTGGAGCCCGGGGAGTACACCCTCGGCCGCTCCAGCAGCAACAATATTGTGGTGCAGCATTTTTCTTTGGACCCGGAACACGGCAAGCTCTTTTTTAATGAAGGACAGTGGACCTATGAAAATGCTGAAGCCAGTCGCACCCATGTGATTAACAATCGTGAAATATTTTATATCAGCGACCAGATTGGCTTTGCGACGGCCGCCTATGTCGAGAGTGGTAAAACGAAACTGGATTTTTACTCGGTGGTGCATGGTGAGCACAAAGCCAAGGTTAAACAAAGAGTCTTGATGGTCGGAGCTGTGGTGGCGCTTCTTATGGCGGTCAGTCTTTTTGGTTATATGGCCATTAGGCAAGAGCCAGAGTCTGTACAACAATCGAAACTCATCAGTCGGGTGCGCGATAAAATCGTGGAGTTCGAAACCAATCGAGATGACGAAGCCATCGCCGAGATCAAAAAGTACGCAAAACTGCAAGATAGTGATTTCAAAGAGTCCAGTGGCTTCTGTACGGGCTTTCTGGTGGGACCCAACGTGGTTTTGACCGCAGCCCACTGTCTGATGGGTCGTATGGTTATCGATATCAATAACGATTTCTACTTAAAAACGGCGGACGGCGAACAGCACCAGATAAAAAAAGTTTTGGGCTTCGACGTCAAACGCGACTTTCTTTTTCTAGAAACCCAAGGGATGGAAGACTATGGGCACCTGGATTTTGCGGAAAACTACGAGATCGAGCAAAAGGTATACACAGTAGGTAACGTGCACGGCGAGGGCATCGCCATCCGAGATGGCATTATATCCAGTGAGTCGTCTGACCTTGATGAACCGGACGTAAAATTTTTGCGGTACAGTGCTGGAACCAGCCCCGGCAACAGTGGTGGCCCTTTGTTGGATGAAAACGGTGACATCGTGGCCCTGGTTTTCGCGGCCACCAATTCTGAAAACTTCAATTTAGGGACTCCGTCAAAAGATTTAAAATTAGCCTATGAGAAATATGTTGGGGGATCTGAGCCTCAGACGATAGAGCTTGCTATGAAGCGAGTCTTAAACTTCAAACCCGCTCTTATGCTGCAGTCTTTGTCATTGCCCTATTTGCCGCAGTTTGACGAATACCCCGAGGCCGCTCGAGCTTTTACGGAAATAAAAATTGACGTGACTGTGCCGATGGATTTTGCAAAAGTCGATGAATTGATCCTCAATCCGTTAAACGCAAAAGTGCTAGAGACCTTCTTCTCGGTTCAAAACCTATTGCGACAGAAAAACGAAGTTGTTCTCGATTGGAAGTCCTACACCAGCGACGAGACTCCCGCGATCCTGCCGTCTCAGTTTGATCTTTCCCAAAGCGTATTCCAAAAAATAAATGACCGCTATTATCCACAACTGGCAGGGCTGATCGACACTCCTTCGAAAGCGGATTTTATTAAGTATAAGGAGCAATTGAAAAAAGAGAAAAAGTTCGATTTTCAAGCCTATGGCTACAATATTGAAAACACGCCTGACAAGGTCGATCTTTTGGTCTCGGATGTGTTTTATCAGCCGAAGAATGATTCGGGTAACAAAGAACGTTTACAAAACCTGTCTTACGGGGCGCCTTATTCGCAGTTGATCGTCTATGGTGACAATGACTTGAGAAACCCAGGGTTTTTCGGCCTCAAATTGTTCATGAAAAACTTTATTGGCAAACAAGGAATTTTGGCGAATTCGGTTTCACGATTTGTTCGCCCTGCAGCCATGAAAGACTTCACCATTCAAAATCTCGATCTTAAGACCGAAGACATCCGGTCGGATTCGGTGAAGGATCGTCTCGGGCGCACCTGGCAGAGGGAATGGGTTACAGTATTTGAAGTGACCAACATACTGACTTATTGCACAGAGATGCCCGAAGGTACGTTTTGTATCGGTCGCGTTTTTAACGTTTACAATGATCATTTGTTAAAAATTATCGAAGATAACTTTCGCAACTTCATTGTGTCTCACTTGATCATCAATCCTTATTTCTGGGAGAAACAGGCTCTGCTCGAGTTCTTGAGCGCAGATAAAGCCGCGAACCTCCCCTCCATGAACGGCGTGAGTCTACAGACTAGCGGAGATGTTATTAAGGGATCCTTGTCGTTGTTTCCCCTTCAGTTTGAAATACCCAATGCTCAGAAAGTGGAAAGCCTTCGTTTACAAACGGGCTTATATAAGGGGGCTGAACAGGTCTCCTGGACCGGGTATGGGCTCGAGTGGGTGCAAAGAGATGAGAAGAAAGATCTAGTCTGCGGCTTAGGTTTAGAGGCTTTCGAGACGCAATCGGCTTTTATGCTTAATTTTTTACGTGACCGTCGCAAGCAAGAGAAGTTGAGAAAGATCAAGGGTGAAGACCCAAAACCCTTGCCAGGCGTCTGGTACAAACCCTTTCGAGGTCTTAAAACGCCGTTTCAACTGTACGGCTACTGTGCGCCGCTCGAAGAAGATCCCAGAGTGGCTGATCAGTTTTTCGTAGATTTCAAAAACGCCAAACCATTGCGGTTCAAGCACACCATCGCCCAATAGGGATATGTGGCTCCCGCAGGGCCGCCGTCGATTCAAGATCCTTGAGTGAGGGCTCTGCAAGTCATTACCAAGTCACCGCTAAGTTACTGCTAAGTCGGCACGGGGTGGCCTTGTCGGGCTGTGCGGAGCGGTGGTCCTCTTAAAAAGTGGTGAGCGGCTACATGGTGGCTGTTCGGGCGCTTTTCTGAGATTGTGTGGGCCACGCGGACCTGCTATATTGCCAAAAAATCGAGATGAGTTATGAAATTTTGTAAGAGAGTTCCTATTGTATTGGCTCTGTTGACCCTAGTGGTCACGGCCTGTGAAAAATCCAGTAATACCGTGGTGAGCATGCCCAATATTCGAGTGGGTTGCTCTACGGGCAACTCAACAAACTGTAGTAATGCCAATCCTCAGCCCTCACTCACGGGCTTTGTGAGACTGTCGCGCTCCGGTTGTGGTTCGAGCTTGCAGTTTGACCCAGTGGCTACGGGCTCTGTTGTTCTCAGTTGCGATGTCCTTGGTTGTGACGGTACGGTAAGCACCTGGATCAACCCCAGCACGTCAGAGCCGGTGACAGAGATTATAACAGGGTCTATTTATATATGTGCTCAGATGGATCTTGATAACTCTTCGGGCCTGCCCAATTCGGGAGATCTTATCAACGAAGAGTTGCGCAGGATCACTGGTTCAGAATTACTTACCATCGACACCTGGTCTACGAAGTTATGAAGTTTGGTTGGAATGCCAGTAAAAACATTATGAATGCCAATTGGCTGGTGTCACGCTATGTATCCCAGGCAGTGAAAAACCAGATCGTCAATCGTAACGACGAGGTGTTGCGGCGCCAAAGGGCCTTAGAAATCACTGCGGATGCCTCTCGGCGCTTATTGAAGAAACTTAATGTGACCGTAAATGTTCATAAAACCCGTGACGATCTATTTTCGCAAAACTATTTTATGGTTTGTAATCATATGTCGTACTTTGACATTCTTGTTTTGAGTTCGGTAGAACCAGCAGTTTTTGTGACCTCTGTGGAGATGGAGAAGACTTTTTTTCTCGGTGATATGGCAAAGCTCGGCGGGTCGTTTTTCATTGATAGAATCAATCGTCGAAAAATGAAGCAAGAAGTCCAAGCCCTCGTTGAGCTTTTCGACAAAAATTTTAATGTGTTTATTTTTCCGGAGGGTACGAGCACGGATGGTAGTCAAATCTTACCCTTCAAAAAGTCATTGTTTCGGGTGCCCTTTCAGACCAAGTTTCCCATTTTGCCCATCTGCTTGAAATATCGCAGTATCAATGGCGAGCCCTTTTCGAAGGAGAATTGCGATCAGATTTGTTGGTACGACGATATGACATTTGCGCCCCATTTCTTACAACTGATGGCGATGAAAGAGCTTGTGGTCGATGTTCACTACCTCGATTTAATCGACCCCAAAGACTTTGAGAGCCACGGTGCCTTGGCCGAGGCGGCGCGCGACAGAATTAACCAAGTCTACGTTCAAAACTAGGTATCATTATCTGTCATCGTTGCTGTGCCATGAAAAATGACCCTCTTCATTGTGTCTTTTCGCTTGTCATCTTTGGTGATCAATTCTATTTTTTAGGGCTTGTTCCCTTAAGGAGGTCCCATGAAGCGATTGATTCTAGCATTGCTTGCTTTAACAAGCGTGATGCTGTTCTCGTGCACCACGAATAAGAAAACCAGTGAAATTCCAGACCGTCGAGCGTTCCCTGTCGATCCCCAAGTCAATGCCTGTAATGACTTCTTTAAGCATGCCTGTGGCCCTGCTCTCGAGAAGTTTCAGCTGCGCGAAGATCGCAGTCGCCATATATTTTCTTTCAACGACTCCTACGAAAGAGTATTAACGGCTAAAAAAGACTATTTAAAAACTTTAAATTCACAGAAGAGTTTCAACGAAAAAAGTCAGCAACTGAATGACTACTACTCCTCCTGCATGGATGAGAGTGCTCGCGCTGCTGAAGAAAAGGCTGTGCTGAAGGCCACCGTCGCCGAAGTGCAAAACCTCAAGACCAAAGCGGACTTTGTTGACTATCTTGTTGAGCAGTCACTAAAGGGGCAAGACTCCCATGTCAGTTACGGAAATATTGCCAATCTCGACAACAGTGATATCTACGACTTTATCATGCTGCCAGCGCGCTTAACGTCTCTCCCTGAAAAGAGTTACTATGACAACAAAGATCTGATGAAAGAGTTTGAGGCTATCGCCACCGACTTCTTCACGTTGGCTGGATTGGATAACCCCGCCAAGCGAGCGCAGTGGGTTGCTGAATTTGAAAAAGAATACATCAACACCTATCCTTCACCAGCCGAGCGTCGCCCTTTATGGTCGAAGCGGGCCTATTCCAAAAAATCGCAATTGTTAAAATATAAAAACCTACGTCTGAAAAAGATTTTGGCGAAAGTCCCCAAGAAAACGAAAATTCGCAACCCCATGGACAATGTCTTTCAATTTTTAGACAAGGCGATTGCGAAGTACTCTTTAGATCAACTGAAGAGTGCTTACCTCTTTCAGAGTGTGGAGGGGTATTTGGACCAGGGCTACCCAGATTATTTCAAGCGTAGCTTTGCTTTTCGCAACAAATATTTAGGTGGCCCACCGAAGCGCTCGTCACTTGATGAGCGTTGCACCGAAGATGTGATGAGCCATTTCACAAAAGAGATCGATCACGAGCTGTTTGGTCAGTTTTTCCCGAACTTTCCAGAAAAGAAGTTTGTGGGTCTCTTGGAACAAGTCCGCAATTCTATCATCGAGGGCCTTGTGCGTAACAAGTGGCTGTCAAAAACGTCGAAAGCCAACGCCATTAAGAAAATCAAAAAAGCCACGTTTCAGGTGGTAAAGCCTAAAACGGAAAAAGAATGGGACTTCAATCCAGTGGCGGATTACAAACCCAACCAATACATTCACAACCAAGAGTTGTTGGCAAAAAATCTTTCTGAGCGTGAGTTTGAGCGCTTGGGTAAACCTGTCGATAAATCCATTTGGTATATGGGCCCCTTAACAGTGAACGCCTACTATTCGCCAACCAGTAACAAGTTCGTGATGCCAGCGGGTATCTTGCAGTACCCTTTTTACGATCCTAATCTGCCAGACTGGGTCAACCTCGGCGCTGTTGGCGCTGTGGTTGGGCACGAACTTGGCCACGGTGTTGATGACCAAGGCTCTAAGTATGATGAAAAGGGTAAGGTTCGTCAGTGGATGACCTCGAAAGATGTGAAAAAGTTCAAAGAGCGTGGCGAAAAGTTGATCGCTCAGTTCGAGGGCGCTGGTCACAACGGTAAACTCACCCTCGGTGAGAACATTGGTGACCTGGTCGGAGTCACCTTTGCTTTGAGTGCCGCGAAAAAGGTGATGCCGGTTGACCCCGTGGCTCGTGAACGCGCCACCAAAAACTTTTTTCTTCAATACGCAAGAGCTTGGTGTGGTGTTATGCGACCTAAGCAAATCGAAATGCGTCTAAAGACAGATCCCCATGCCTTGGTATGGGCCCGGGTGAACGAACAAATGAAGCATCAGCCAGACTTTCACAAAGTCTACAACTGCAAAGCCGGCGACAAACTGTTCTTACCAGAATCCGAGCGCGTCACCATCTGGTAACGCTGCTAGAGTCGTGATTCCCAAAGTTCATGAAGCCCAATCCCAGGATTGGGCTTTTTTTATGCCTTAAAGACTCGTTTTGCCTATAAAAAATGCAATACCACTATCAATTGACCTCGGTTTTGGTACCTTTCGGGCCAATCATTTTTATGGAGGCTTTATGCTCAAATCTTTTTTGTTACTAACCCTTTTGGTCCCTGCTTTCGCGTCGGCTTCTTCCGACAATATGCAGCTGACTTGTGTTGGAGAAACTTTTCGTGGTGACATCGTTGAACTGACAGCTTGCTTGGATGGAGCCCAAGAGAACCTGGTTGCTTGCTATGGTTCTGGTGCCGGTTATGTGAAAATTCGTAAAGAACACTGGGCCGATATTCCTAAGCAAACGCCACCCATTATTGAGCAGTTAGAGATCCCCGCTCGATTTTTCTCTTATCAGCATGGAGTTGAAGAAGGTTTCAGCCTTAATCTTGAAGGAGATGTGGTCTGGCAAGTGTCAGTAGAGTCTGCTGGCAACGCCCCTGTTAGTATGACTATCGATGCTAACGGAATTACCAACTCTTTTAAAAAAGCCAGCTGTGCATTTGAACCGATTCACCATATCAATCAAGGTTCCAATTAATATTGATTCTATTTTGTTCGAAGCGGGTTTGGCCTAGTAGGCTCAGCCCGCTCGGCCTAAAACATACTGAACCCCTTTCGCAACCTCTTCGACAAGATATTGAAACTTCCATTCGGCAAAACAGGCTCAATTTGATGCTCTTATTCCATAGAAGGCCGTCACTTCAAAAATCTGTGAAATTAGCTACGACTCCCAGTTCGATTTTTGGGTCTTGGTCTAAGGATGTTTTTGTAGATTGCTTTAGTCTTTTTCGATGTTCGGTCGGTTAAGGATTGGGGCACAACGAAAAGAGATTTCCCGATAGATAAAGAGTGTTGTTTGAGCAAAGGCCCAGGTCTCAAAATGATTACAATCAAAAAAAATCAAAATGAAACTGACAAATTATTTTTTAGAATCACTGGTTGCTTCACTCTCCCGCACTGAAAAGTGTCAGATGGATCGCGACTCTTACATTTTAAATATGTAGTACAATCACCGTTTTGCTTCACTTCTATTCGTTTGAACTGAAGTGTCACTTTTAATACTACTCAATATTTCACATGACTTCTCGAGTGGATCTTTCTTGTAAGGGACCTCTTCACAAACTCTATTAGCAAATTGTGAGCCTACGCCATGTTGCGCTTTAGATAATGTAAAGTCAGCATGCCATGTCCTCATAACTTGTTTTGCAGCTAAACACCTTCTTCGAGAGAGGTCGGGACAAGGTCGCCGATTCGGATTACCATAGAGCCTCATCCAATCCCCAATAGTAGGTAAGAACTTCGTGCTAGTACATTTATTAGGATTGTAATCACCTGATTTAGAAAAGAGCACTGCTGCATCAGCTTCTCCTAATATTCTAGTTATTAGGTCATTAATAGTTAGAGATGAACCTTTTAATCTTTTTTGCACACCAGGCCAAGTGAATCGCCATAAGAACGAACAAATGGGTTTCTGAGCACCATTACCGAGCTTACAAAAACTAGAGCGCTCTTGATGATTGAATTTCGCGATTTTTTTTGCCTGATCGCTCAAATATGATTCAAAGGATTTATATTTTTTTTGCTCCCCGAATTGCTTTAGAGCTCCTTCATGATGCTTAAGAATTCGCCCGATATTCTGGCACAGCTTTGAGCTTCGGTAATTCAAAATAACTTTGCGTTGAATCAAGCGGGTTACAAAATTCGGAACTCCTCTTCGGGCGAGAAGACAACTCATGTACGCAGAAGCAATGGTATGGTAATATTTTGCAGGTTGTGCCACGGCTCCTAGGTCTGGCGACTGAATACTTGCTACTTGATTTTTTGTTTGCTCATCAATGTCCACACCAGCCCCGAGACTGCCTGGAGTAAATATAAGAGAATCACGTCCGGGACACTGGGTGAGTATTTTAGATTCAGTCCCAAGGGTAGCAGATCCACTCCTCAATGTAACGGCGGAATTAGGGAATGAGGGGCGATACTTTCTGACTACTTGTTCTTGAAATGACAAACTGGTGGCCTTGACCCCTTTAAACTGCAAAAAACCCGTGTGAAGCTGCCGAGTATCGTCATGTCCACAGGTCCCAATAAGTTCCATCGCAATATTTGGATCGCCACGGGAATATTTCATCGCCAACTTCCACAGCCACCCCTTTTTCACAGGAAGTTTTACTTTGTCTAAGTTATAAGAAATGTGCGGTTCATCCTCAAGGGCATTGTCGAAACTAAACCCATTCCCCTGAGTCAAAACATCAAGAATATTTATATCAGCATAGAACATGCCTGCTAGCTCATTGAAACAAGTATTTTTCTCAAGTTGTCCATGGAGGTGAACTGCAAGCCCTCTATTTGAATCAGGATTAAATACTCCAGCTGCAGTCAAATACTCTCTAACTCCCTGTCGATTGTTTTCTGGAGCCCTATTCAACATAATTTTTACCGGCCCTGGCAATGAGTCTAGCACATCGCTCGCATGAAGAAGCTGAGTAGCTAGTAATAATATGATTGCTGTGCGCATGTTGAGATTTTAATATAAAGCACGACAAGTTGATACGATGTTAATAAGTTCTAGACCACTTGGACATTTTCAAGTGGAATAAAGTGCTAAAAAGTATAAGGTCAAAATTTATTTCCAGGGCTGAACTAAGGGGTCAAGATCGATCCGCTTCAAACATCCATTCTAAATTTCTTGCAAATAAGTCAATCCGCCCAAGACCACCATCTGGTGTTGAGAATTGCCAACGAAAATATTGGTTGAGTTTGATGTTCTAAAATTTAATGCGAATACACGTGCTAAAAAATGTAGTCGGTTTGGTCCTGTAAAGCTGGCTCATTTTGTCAGATTAGAATGGTACTTTAGCTCTGTTGAAGAACCTGATTTACTTCCATGATGCGGCAGTATTCAATTCATTATTTTGGGTTGCTAGCCATCTTTTTATCTCCTTAACCGAATGGCATTGCCGTAGCGGCAGTCAGAGTTCGGATTCCGAATTCTTAATGATTTAATTTTTGTTTGACTGTTTATTTTTCAAAAATCTGAAAAGCCGATCGACCACTTAATAGGGGGCTTTAGTTTGAAGTATCAGGCGCTACAAGCCCCCCTGTTTGGCTTTAGCAAGACCACACAAGCGCCACCTCGGCCACAAAACATAGTCCTCTCACAAACCGTTCTCGTTCGAAAAATTGTTTTTTAAAAGCCATGATAAACTCCTTGTACTCATAGGGAGGGGTCATGGATTTAGAACATATGAACAATGAAGAGCTTAATCAAAACTTACTTCGCCTGGTCAGGCAAGAAAGAAGAATAACCAGCGAAATCTTAGACTCTTTAAAAGAAGTTGAAGGTCGAAAACTCTTTGCTCAAAGAGGCCATGACTCCCTCTTCTCCTATTGCACCGAATTCCTTGGGTATAGTGAAAGTGCTGCGCAAAGAAGAATCAGCTCCATGCGCCTTCTTAAAGAAGTGCCTGAAATCAAAAGTAAAATCACTTCTGGAGAGCTGAGTTTATCTAATATGTCAAAAGCGGCGAGCTTTTTTAGGCAAGAGAAGAAAATCAATCAGAAGAACTATAATCCTGCAGAAAAGATTAAAATTCTTGAGAGCCTCAGCGGCAAAACTCAAAAGCAGGCAGAGGTGCAGTTGATTCAAATCAGCCCTAAGCCTTTCGAAAAAATAGACAGAGAACGAGTGATCACCCCAGAGATCACAGAGCTCCGTGTGACTTTAGATCAAGAAACAATGAAAAAATTAAATCGTCTAAAAGAGCTTAAGCCCAATTTAAGCACTCAAGAGCTCATAGAATGGATGCTGTCTCGTTGCTTGAAGCAAATCGATCCCTTAGAGCAAGCGGCAAAAAATAAAGTCTCGACACAAAAATCCAAAAAAATACAGACTTCCCCTTTAAAATCACTGCCGCTACGAACGCGCACCTCTCCACTTCGTCGCACACTCAGTAAAAGTTTAAAGCGGCAAGTTTGGCAGCGGGACTTGGCCTGCTGCCAGTTTAAAGATCACTCCACGGGTAGGGCTTGTCAAAGCAAAGGCGGGCTCGAGATTGATCACATTCAACCACTGTCACTTGGGGGAGACAACCGTATCGAAAATTTACGGCTGCTTTGTCGGGAGCATCATAAACTGTTCACCCGACAAAGCTTTTACTAGGCGCTACTCTATGGAGGTGACTTGTTTCTACAATTCATATTTTTATTTAGAAATGGCTTTTGAATCAGATTGAAATTTCACTCGATTCTGGACGACGGTGAGATGACGGGGTGAGTCTGAAGCGGCTGGCAAGGGGCAGGTAGCGGCTATCTCTCGTGTGGCGGCGTTGTTCTCGCCAATTGTTTAATATCTGTTAGGGCTGCTTTTGAGGGTTTACTACATATTTTTTTTTATCTATAAGGTCTGTCAGGTGATGAATCTCAAGCGAGAAAGAGCGGCTACTAGAGACACACGGGAGGAATTGATTTATGAAAACTATAATCGTTTTATTAGTTTTAGGGATTTCAAACTTTAGCTGGGCTGAATACGTTGATGATGTGACTTCGTCCAAAGAGGCTGCTGAGTTCGTAATTAGTAAACAATGCGGTAATGCCGGTAAATTTGTATCTGAGGAAGAGTTAGACAGTGATTATGACTCTGCCACCTATAGACTAGACTTTACCAATGGTTGGGCCCATGTGACGACAAGCCGAAAAGAATTCCCAGTCGAGCCTTATGATGAGTATGATTACTTTGTAAGTGAATATTTCTGCAACCCAAAAGAACCAGGCACTGACTTGTCCGTGTCTACGGATAGCGAGTATCTGTATAAATACGTATGTAGAGATGCCTTCAATGTCACTATTAACATCGACACAAATGGAAAAGCCTTTGCAACAGGTTACAGCACAGATGTTGAGGACTTAGAGTTTGAGAACGTCGAAGGCTTGACGCATTTTGAAGATGGATTCTTACATTTTGTTCCTAGTAATAAAAAAGACCTAGATTTTCAGATGAGATACGATGAAATCGTTACTCATTTTGAAGACTATTGTACAATTGAGAATATAATCCCGTAAAAGCACCTGTAATTCTCTAGTTAGCGATTAATGGTTGGGACATTGAATAGTAGAAAAAAGACATGTGCTGTCGACTTTTTATACAGTTTTATAATTCGTTTAGGCTATTCATAAATTTCTAGGGATTTCGACTTTCTATGCTATTTTGGCATTATGAAAATCTTAATATTGTCTCTATTTATCTTTGCCCTAAATCAAGTTGCATTTGCTGGCGGAGCCCTGCTGGTTGATCAAAGGCTCCTGTGGAAGAACTCGAAGAACATTACCGTATGCTTCGAATCTATTGAATATTTATATTCAACCGACCGTAAACCAATAAAAACATCTTTGGATGAAATTTCCGATACAGACAAACAGCTTTATAATGAAGCCAAATCTATATTCACACAATCCATTCAAGAACAATTTAATAACATTCCCCAAATTGGTTTTACCGGATTTGGCAACTGCCCAGTTGTACCCTCGCAGGAACTTGATTTTATTAACGAACGTCGCTCCACTCCCCGAAAAGAATCGAAAAGAAACCTTTACAGAACACAATTTGATGGGGTTCGAGTTTTCATTCGTAAAAAAGCCGGTGGGGTCGCGGCCGCTTCTGGAGAGAGTGCTCGTGGTCTTTTTATGGGGCTCACTCTTGGAATCGAAAAAGACGAGGTAAACTGTAACTCCAAGTGGCAACTTTGTTTCATCCATGGGGCTCTGCATGAGATGGGTCATATTTTAGGCCTCGGACACGAGCACGAGCGAATGGATGCACCATCATGTAAGATCGGTGTGATTGATGGAGAAGTATGGAAAAACTTTACTAGCACTATGATAATGCCAATTGATGAATACGACCCTCTTTCCATTATGAATTATTGCGCGAACACGTACTATTTGACCAATCCTATTCAATATACCGAAGGTGATCTGGCGACATTGAAAAAACTCTACACACAAACTGAATTGGATACTGTTGAAGAGCCACAAGTGAAAGAAAAAAATTCTTGTGTTAACTCTGGTGGAACAATTCAGATTATGTTGCTGGATAATATCAGTTGTTGTGATCGGACGATTAAAGAGGCCACTCAGAACTACACTCCCTACCAAGAAGAGTACAATTGTGTAACTCAAGCACCTTTAGGTGGTTGGCCCGACGAATCTAAATAAAGAGTTAATCTATAAACTTTTAGCCAATATTAAGTGTAGCTTCAGCTTAACTTTAATGGTTCACACTTATTGCAAACGGACCTCTCAATTTAATTATGAGAAGACGGGTGACAACGCCTTTGGTTACAATCATAGAACAGTAAAGAAAAAGCCAAGCTGTAGTAGCTTGGCTTTTTTATTTTTGTTATTGATGAAGAAGGGTGAATTAGAAGCCCACTCCAACAAGAGCCTTGGCGTAAATGCCATCGGTGGTGACTTCTGTCGGAAAGTTGTTGGTGTTTTCATATTTAGCCATACTCATACCCAGTTCAGCACCAAGCATAATGAGCCCCAGCGAGACGCCACCTTCGACACCGATCGTGTACGTCATATCACTGTCATATTTGCCATCGGGCTGATTCGGCACCTTTACGGTCAGGTCATTCGCAATACCGATGGTTCCAATAATACCAAAGTAGGCAAAAAGGTCGATGATACGGTAGTTGATCAAAAGAGATGTTCTCGTCACGTCGGTCTCAAAAGTGTTGGCTCCTGAGGCGATATCAAATCCCATGCTTTCGTATCGTAAACCCAAGCCCACAGGAACCATGGGGAGCTCGACGATCGCGTCAAGGTTGAGTCCAGACATATTACCCATAGTGTTGCCAGCAGAAATGGTGTCATCGCTGGGTGTATTTACACCGTAACCAGCACGCAGTTCAAAAAGAGAGTGGGCGTTCAGGCTTACGGCAAAGGTGGCTAGTAGAATTAGTAATTGTTTTTTCATAACAGTTCTCCTTGTTTGAATACCTGCTAAAATATCACACTACTCATCAAAAGTGGGGACTTTACGAGTCGGGTCGAAAGAGGACTCTATAAAAAAGAAAGTGCTTTTTGTGCAACAGGGGCTGTTGCCATTTTCTCCATGCAAAAATAGTGGGGGCATTCTTCTTTCAGGCACTCGAAGTGGGCGGGACAGGGGACGGAGGGTGAAAAGGTAAAGGCTTTCGGGCCCTTAGGCCCCCACCTTTGATCTCGATGAACCTTGATAGGGGAAAAAACACCTAAAGAGGCCGCCCCCAGCGAGGCGCTCAGATGGAGCACTCCCGTACTGGGGGCGATAATGGCGTTGGCATTTTTTAGAAGTTTCAACAATTGCGGACCATCCAGTTGTTTATCCAACCACACAACTTGATGGTTTTCTTTTAAATTCATTTTTAAGGGCTTTAGGTAAGGGTCGTCGGCCTTCGTCCCAGTGATAACCACTGTGGCCTTTCCTGAAATTTCATTGATGACGTCGGCATAAGACGTGGTCGGCCAATTGAGAGCCGAGCCTCCCATACCCGGGTGGACCACAAAGTAGTCTTGCGAGACGTCAAACGGAACACTCTGCTCGTCGGAGGCTGACAGTTCTAATGCCGTCCATTTCTCTCGGTTTCGTTTTAAATCAAAAACATGTTCTACCAACTGGTAGTTGTACTCCATTTCATGGGCCTCAACCCGGCTGCGCTTTTGTCGAAGCCCTTTGTTGAGAAACAAATAAGAGTGCCACTGTGAGAGCACGCCCCCTCTGGTTTTCACTCCACAGCTCCACAAAGCAAAGTTGATCCACCAGGGAACATGAAAGCTCACTGACACATCGGGAGCGATGGTCTTAATTGTTTTGCGGAGTTGGAAGAAGTTCTTCCAACTCCATTGTTTTGAAATGGCAAGGTACTCTTTTTTAGGTGTTGCATGATCGGCAACGAACTCAAGCCCATTGGGTATCAGCCAATGGGTCTGGTAGCGCTCGCTGATCAAGCCATCACAAGGGAGTGTTAAAATAAGATCGCCCATACGGTCCAGGCGAATAAAAAGAGCTGTTTTCATCTAGTACTTTCGAATCAGTCCGACCACGATACCACGAATGTCCACATCTTCGGGGTCATACCAAAAAGAATCCATCGACGAGTTGGCCGGGCGCAACTCCATTTTGCTATTACCTTTTTTTGGATGAAAAATTCGTTTCACCGTGGCTTCATGATTAACCACAGCCACGGCAATCTCTCCGTCGTAGGCAAACTCTTGTCGTTGAACCAAGATGGTGTCTCCATCGTGAATACCATCTTCAATCATGGAGTTTCCTTGCACCTGCAAAGCATAGGTTTGATCGGGCTTCTTTAATAGAGAGACGGGGATGTCTATGTATTCGTCATGTTTCAGATGTTCTATGGGGGCACCAGCAGCCACATTACCCAAAAGAGGGATGGTCACATTGGGGGTCAAACGTGTTTGAATCCGCTTGAGGTTGTCGGGCATGGCCTGGGCCGAGTGCACCACCCGAATGGCTCTTTTTTGATTACCACCCGGATTGTGGATGTAGTTTTTCGATTCTAGCTGGCGGAGGTAGTTCTGAACTGAGTTATTCGAGGCAAAACCAAAATGATCTTTGATCTCAACGAAGCTTGGTGAGTAACCATTGCTCTCTATATAATCTTCAATGAACTCTAAAACATTTTTCTCTTTAGGTGTGAGGGGGTGGAAATCGTTTCCAATAATGTTCATAAATACCTCCTATGTAAGTAATATGTAAATTATGTGTATAAAAGCAGAAAGTCAACTTTGCTTTAGTCCGGAAATGAGCGACATGCTCAAAATAAGAGCGTTTCTAAAGAGGGCAATGGAAAGGGGGCGTGGGGGTCTTCCATTTTGCCGCGATTAAAGGCTGGGCCCCATATATTTTGGCCAGTCGATCGTGGTTGGGTAGGTAGGACGATCCGGCTTGCAATTCATTGGACGCGCACAAGTCGGGGCGCGGGTGTTGTCCTAAAAACGTGCTTTTTGCGAAGACCTCTGCCGAGAACCAGTCGGCAAAAGCTTCAGCCAATTGGTCTTTTTGCACTCCCACTGCAGGATAAAAACTACGGTTGCAGGTTGGGTTTTCTTTCAATGATTGCGCCATGGCTGGCGTTAGCAATTGCGACTTTAGAGCCTGTTGCATTTGCGAGTCATCCCGTTTTTTTGCGGCCACCGACTTGTCCTGGCGCAAACAGGAATGCAGTTTTGTAAAAGGTGAGGGGCCGTTAAAGTAGGCGCCCCAACGACAGGGGTCCATGGCGTGGCCCATTTCGTGCGCCAGAACAGCGTAGAGATTAGCATCTGAAGGATAGCGCTTGGCTAAGACACCCATGTTGATTTCATGATGGATCGGATCGTAAGCCACGCCCCAGCGAACGAACTCCAGGGGCTTTTGTTCGAAACGGGTGCCCTGTAGCTTTTCAAACCAGTAAAGCTTCAAGCTCGCGATTTTTTGTATGATTTGTTTTTGTTGGGTGGGCTCTATGGGCCAATTTTCAACCATCGCTTTGGCATCTTTTTGCACCTGCACGAGCAGTTTTTCGATTTTCTGTTGGTAGACCTTCGGAAAGGCTAGGTTTGCGATTTCCAAAAAAAGATTTTCCACGCCATTGTTGATGCGTTTGTTGTCCGAGGGGTAGCGGCTGAGAATAAAGTTATCAAGATAGTACTTCCGCCACTCTTTAGCGATGGTCTCCTCTTTTGCGGACATCAGTTCTCTTTTTTTCAACCAGTCCAGTAGAATAGGGCTTTTGGCGGCAATCAGTTTGGATAAAACGGAGTCAGCTTCAGACGCAACGGGTGCAAGGTTCGAGGCATCAGCTATTTTTTTTTGGATCCGGGCGTCCAACGCTTGGTAGTCGGGCGCCAAGGGGATAACTTGATCACAAAGATTTTGTGCAAAAAGAAGGGAGAACAGTAACTTGAAGATCAATTGGGTGGTCTTTCGTGGGGATCGCCATTAAGCACAAATAAGTTGGAACGATCGTTTTTAAAGCTCAAGTCTTTGGTGTGTTCGCCAATCTCGGAGATCGACAACACAGAGTAAATGGAGAGATGAAAGGTTTTTACGTTCTCAAAGTTTGCCTTTTTGGCCTCTTCATCGGGATTCACAAGAAGTGAGTTGGTATCAAATATAAAATCGGAAAGAGAGATAAAACTAAGCCCCAAAGACGAGTCCGAAATTTTTCGGGCCTTTAAAGACTGATGAGCGCCGTCGCGAGGGTCACGGTAATGAACGAGGTAATAAGTGTTTTCAGATTTTTTGCCCATAATTTTTTATACAATTATTGTTGATCAATGTAAGTATAAATTGCCGTGTTTAGACATGTAATTGAGCTTTTCTTCACGAAGTCGTGGGTTCAGCTCATCTTCTGCGGCAACGAAGTAATCGAGCAATCCCTCTTTCGCATTGCGAATGGCGTCGTACAAGTCGGCGTGCCGGCCGATGGTTTGGATTTCGCCTTCTTCTTCGATCGCAGTCAACTGAGCTTCGAAACCATTTTTAAGCTGAACCAATTTGACTTGAAGAGCTGATTTTTCATGCAAATGGGGTTGTAGCTCCACCATCTGTTGCTGGATATAGGCGGTGACGGCCTTTTGGTCGATCATCTCTGAGCTGGATTCGATTTTAATCATAGAACACCTCGTAATGAAAAGGTGAGGTTGATTGAGAATCTGTCAATGCGCTAAAATTATCATTAAATTCGGATACTTGGAGCCACCCTCTTTAATAAGGGGAGGGTTGACCTGGGCTCCCGTTGTTTTTAGATTGGTGCCAGTGAGGTTTAGGTGGAAAAACAAAAGACAGCAACCGGCTTAGAGGCTTCGTGGCATCTTCAGCTGCGAGACGAGTTCAAAAAAGACTATATGGCGACGTTACGCCAGTTTCTTAAGCAGGAGTACAATGAGGGCAAGACCATCTACCCCAAGAAGTCGCAATATTTTGAGGCTTTCAAGCACACCCCCTTTAATGATGTGAAAGTTGTTATTTTGGGGCAAGACCCTTATCATGGCCCGGGACAGGCCCATGGGCTATGTTTTTCCGTGTTACCGGGGGTTAAAACACCGCCGTCTTTGGTCAACATCTATAAAGAGCTGAAGCAAGATTTGGGGATCACCAATCAGGGGCATGGTTTTCTGGAATCATGGGCGCGGCAAGGGGTTTTACTACTCAATAGTGTGATGACCGTTGAGAAAGGCCAGGCCGCCTCTCACCGCAAAAAGGGATGGGAGACTTTCACTGATCGAGTGATCGAAGTGCTTAACGACAGAGAAGAGCCCATGGTGTTTATTCTTTGGGGTAGCTATGCTCAGAAAAAAGCCGAGTTTGTTAATCGTAAAAGGCATCTGGTTTTGGAAGGGCCTCATCCATCACCCCTTTCGGCCCACCGTGGTTTTTTTGGCTGTCGGCATTTTTCAAAAGCGAATGATTTTTTGATTCGCCACAACCAAGCGCCCATTGATTGGGAACTGCCCTCCGTTGAGAACTAGGAGTCCTGTGAACTCATTTGATAACTTTAGAAGTCAGGTTGCCATTTCTCAGAGTTTCCCTACAGGAAAGATTGATGTCTCGCAGAGTCTACTGCTTTTTGATGAGGTCCTTCTCAAGACCGATGTCTCCTCACAAGAAACCATTCAATTTATAAAAAAGTTCACTCAACGGGTGGGCTTTAAGGGTGGCGAGTCTTTGAAAGACTTTAAGAGTTTTCCTAAAAATTTGGACGCGGTCTTAAAAAAGTGGCCAACACCCATCAATCGCTCGCAACACCTAGTGGTTTTAGGGGGTGGTAGTTTGGGTGATTTCGGAGGCTTTATAGCGTCGGTCCTCAAGCGTGGAGTGCGACTTATCCAAATCCCCAGCACTTGGCTGGCTGCCATGGACTCCGCCCATGGTGGTAAGAACGGGCTCAATTTTGACGGCTCAAAAAATCAAATCGGAACCTTTTACCCTCCGGAAGCCGTCTACATTGTCAAAGAGTTGCTTGAAACCAACCCAATCGAGGTCATGGAGCAGTCTTACGGAGAATTGATAAAGATGGCCCTTGTCGGTGACTCCCACTTTTTTAAAGAGATCGCCATGGAAAAGCGTGAGGCTCGGGATTTTTTGTGGCGCTTTATGCCCCAATGTATAGAAGACAAGTACGCCGTCATCTTGCAAGACCCTTTTGAGACCAAAGCGATTCGCCAAATTTTAAACTTTGGTCACACCTTTGGCCATGCCCTGGAGTCCCATTTTGGTTGGGCCCATGGGGATAGTGTTCTGCAAGGGGTGTTTTTTGCCCTGGAGTGGAGCCGTCATCGCGGAGTTCTTAGTGATGCCCTCTACTCTGAATTTGTTCATGTGATTGCCCAAAAGTTTGACCGAGTGCCAGCGCAAGCTTTGGACTGGTACAAAAGGCCCAGCGCCAAAACTCTTGGCTCGTTGATCGGAGCCGATAAAAAAATGACCGGCACGGGACAAATCCAGTTTGTGTTCCTAAAAAATGTTGGGCAGCCTGTTTTAGAGAAGGTGGCTGTGGCTGACATTTTAGAAGAGGCAAAGAGACAGCTTTGGGTGAAGTGAAGCCATTTCTTTTTACAGGCGAGTTGGCGGCATCAAAGTCCTTGATGAATCGAGCCTTGATTATCCAGTCTTTTTTTTCGGAACTTCAGATTCAGGGGGCCTCCGCCAGTGAGGACGTGGTCCTTTTGCAAAAAGCCTTGAGCGATTTTAAACAAGGCAAGCAGCACTTTGATTGCGGCTCAGGTGGAACCACCTTTCGTTTTTTGCTGGCGAGGCTGTCGCGAGAATCTGGAGCCTTTACTCTCTCTGGGACCACAAGACTTTTTGAACGCCCCCATGACGGACTGTACGAGGTTTTGCGAACTCTCGGGGTGCGAATAGAGCAGCAAAGTAATAACGCGGTCCATTTAGAATCCGAAGGCTGGGCTCTTGATCAAGAGCTGTCGATGAGCTTGCAGGATTCCAGTCAATATGTAAGTGCGATCCTGTTGTCAGCATGGTGCCTGCCAGAGACTTTGCAGATTCGGCTGCATGGCGAAGAGAATAGCCGCAGTTATTTAGATATGACTTTAAACATTTTAGAACAGTTGGGTATGGGGGTAGAGGTCGCCAAGGGTCGATTACGGGTAGGGTCTGATTCTCGTTTGACCCAGCAATCTCTCAATGTCGAGCCCGATATGAGTTCTGCTTTTGCCCTTGCGGCCTTTGCTATCACAAAGGGGCGTTTAGACTTATTGTCGTTTCCCCCCAATCCCCTACAACCTGACGGCAACTTTTTGTCTGTTTTAGACAAGCTTGGAGCTTCTTTTTCTATTGAGGGTGAAACACTGTCCGTAGCCACGGCTGAATTTTTACAGCCCATTTCGATCAATTTGCAAAACAATCCCGATCTGTTCCCTGTGCTAGCGGTGCTGGTCAGTCGGGTTCAGGGACGCTCCACCCTTTCAGGATTGTCGGTACTTGCTCATAAAGAGTCCGATCGACTTTCCAAAACCACTGAGCTTTTACGGCGCTTGGGGTTTCAAGTCCAGAGAGAGGCAGACTCCGTCTCCATTGACGGAATCAAAGATCATAGCTATCCCGCAGCGTTTGAATTTGACCCGGACAAAGATCATCGCATGGCCATGGCGACTGCACTGGCCAATCACCAGGGAGCGCGTGTGGAGATATTGGATCGCGATGTGGTGAACAAAAGCTTTCCGCGGTTTTGGGAGATCGTGAAGCAATGAATCAGTGGCTATTGATCGGACATCGTGGCGTTGGCAAGTCCCATTTGGCGAATCATTTGAAAGATGTCTTGCCCGAGATTATGGTTTTAAGTTTAGATCACCATATTGAAAACGCAGAGGGGCAAAGTATCAAAGATATTTTCTCTCTTCATGGAGAAGCTTTCTTTCGAGACCTTGAGTCTCGACATTTGTTAGCTTTGATACAGAATCACGCATCACAAGACTTTATTATTGACCTCGGGGCGGGCTACGAAGGTGACAAACCACCGGCGGTGAAGGCGCTTTGGGTGAAAAGAAAAGTGGATTCTTCGAAAGCCGTCTTTTTAGACCGTCCCGCCCTAGATGGACACCTTCAAATGAGTGCGGAGCGTTTTGAAGAGCGAGAGAAGCGCTATGCCTGTTGGGCCGATTTCACTTTAGAGATGCGTGAGGGACCATGGGCCTTTGCGGAGGGTGAAAAAACACTATTCAACACTCTCTTTAAAAGTCTGGAACTCGATGCGCTGTCGAATTACCATATGACTTTGCAATCCACGACCACCCTCGATGAGATTGAGACTCTGCGGCGCCTTCAGGTCCGGGGCTTCGAGTGGCGAGACGATCTACTCAAGGACGTTTCGCCTCTGGGCGTGGAGTCAGCAAACCTTCTGGTCAGCTTTCGAAGCATTAGAGAGCCCAACGAGAAAATGTCAGGGCTGTGGGATTATCCTTTGGAGAAGGGCGTGAATGACTCGGCCCCGGTTGTTTCATTGCACACTCGTGAAGGAGATTTGGCGACGACTTTTAAAAAATTCGGGGCTTCCCAGCAAATATTGAAGTTGGCCGTTCCCATTCATAATTTTTCGGAATTAAGGCAGGGGCATGCTTGGTATCTAGAAGACCCCTCAAACAGAGCCTTTCTGCCGATGTCCGCCAACGGCCGCTGGTCTTGGTACCGGCGCTGGATGGCTTCGAAAATGCCCCTGAGTTTTCTGCGACTGGGTGATGGCTCAGCGCCAGATCAGCCGACCGTTTTAGAAGTGCTCAATGATGTGAAAGGGGCTGAACTGTTTGCCGCCGTGATCGGAACACCGGTGCACCACAGTTTCACACCGAGTTTTCATCAAGAGTACTTCGCAAAAAAGCGAGCGTCCGTATTTGCCATAGATATCAATGAAGACGAATTCGATGAGGCCTTACCCTTCTTAGTAACCCTGGGGTTGCGCTGGGCTGCAGTCACTTCGCCCTTAAAAAACAGAGCCCAGTCTCTCTTGGGCGCCGATCAAGCCATCAACACCTTGTTTTATGATGGAGAAAGCTGGAGAGGAACCAATACCGATGGGGAAGGCCTCCGGGCTCTGGCCGCTTCCTCTGGCAACAAAAGGGTGGCCGTGTGGGGAGGAGGTGGCACCGCAGAAGCTCTGTCGCAAGTCTTTCCGCAGGCTGCGTTTTTCTCTTCAAGAACAGGGCTTTGTAAAAAAGGCGATGCTGATAGGGTGCCTGAAGTCCTGGTGTGGGCGGTGGGCGCGGATCGATTCGCACAACAAGGCGCTTGGCCCCCCGAACAATGGCCACTGCAACAGGTTATTGATCTGAACTATTCACAGGATTCACCGGGGCGACTTTGCGCCCATAAGTTTGGTTGCCAATATGAGTCTGGGTTGGTTATGTTTCGAGCACAAGCAGAGCAGCAGCAGGAGTTTTGGGATGAGTGCCGGTTCAAATAAATTCGGAAGTCTTTTTCAGTGGTCGACCTTTGGTGAAAGTCACGGACCGGCAATGGGTGTGGTTATCGATGGCTGCCCTGCGGGTGTGGAGTTTGACGAGGCTCTTTTGGTTGATCGACTGGCAAAAAGAAGACCTGGTGGTCCTGGCACCACGGCGCGGGTTGAGAGCGACCAGCCCGAAATCCTCAGCGGGGTTTTTCAAGGAAAAACTTTAGGAACACCTATAGCCGTGATGGTGCGAAATCAAAATGCCCAGTCCACTGATTATGACGAGATCAAGGCTCAGCCGCGCATCGGCCACGCCGACGATTTGTGGACGAAAAAATTTGGTGAGTGGGATCATCGCGGCGGTGGCCGGGCGTCGGCCCGTGAAACCGTGAACTGGGTGATTGCCGGTGCCGTTGCCGAGATGTTTTGTTTGGCTGCGCAAGCAAATGTTCGAGTCCAGGCCGTGCTCACCACCGTGGGTGGAGAACCTGTAAAGGGGACGAGTGATCCACAGCTCCTCGAACGTTTGCAAAAGGCAAAGCTTGAGGGTGAAAGTTTTGGCGCCGTGATTGAAGTGCGGGTGAAGAACCCTCCCCCTCTTATTGGCGAGCCGGTTTTTCTAAAAGCCAAAAGTGAATTCACAAAAGCCTTCATGATGATCAATGCTTGCAGTGGCGTAGAGTTGGGGGGTGGTTTTCATTTGGCGAACCAAAAGGGAACCGAGGTTCACAAGAGCCACGAATCGGCGGACTACGGTGGCGTTCGCGGTGGCATGACCACCGGAGAGACCTTGCATTTTCGCTTGGCCTTTAAACCCACCTCCAGCATTTTGGATGTGGCAAAAAAAGGGCGACATGATCCTTGCGTGGCGGTGCGAGCCGTACCAGTCGCAGAGGCCATGGCCTGGGCTGTATTGGCTGATTTGATTTTAGTCCGGCGTCTCAATCAACTTTAAAAAATGGCCGTTCTCATGTCGTCAGCTTGGGAGCCTCCCAACGCTGAGTTGTTTAATTTTCCGTAAAACTGACTGCGGACCGTCAGTTGTTCCACGGGCCCATCAAGAGGCCGGCTTTGAAGTCTGAAGGTGACGACCATACAAACGTGCTGGTCGAATCATTGACTGTTTTTTACGAACTAAGTGGTCTTCTTGATAATGTCAGTGACTGTGCTCATTGAGCCGGATTGAGTGAAGTGCACATCATAGTTTTCGAGGAGAGTTCGGTAGTTTTTGTCGGGTTGTTGTTTTCTTCGGTCTTCTTGATTGCGAAGGTCATGCTTTAACACATCGGTAATGAGATGACGGATTTTTGAATCCAACTTGAGAGTCTCCGCATTTTGCAGAGCTTGATTTGACCAGATGACTTCTTTTTGGCTATCTTGTTGCTGCTCCAGCCAACCGCTCTCCGGTTGAGAGACTTGGTCGTATTGTTCGATATAAGGTTTGATATCAAAGATGGGGGTGCCGTCGATCATGTCCACGCCGCTCACAATCAGCGTGCCCTTTGCCTCATCCACGGCCTCTAGCTTTACGACACTTAGGCCGATGGGATTGGGCCTGTGGGGTGATCGAGTTGCAAAAAGTCCCATTTTTTGCCCCCCGAGTCTTGGGGGGTGAACTTTGCCGCTGATGGTCTCATTGGTGTTCCGGTTGAAGTGAAAGAGCAGCCAAATATGAGAAAATTGTGACAGGCCGGCAAGGGCTCCGGTGGGTACATGGTCGTTGCTGAGCTCGATCTGAGCCCGTGCTGTTACCACCAGCCCCGCTTGCCTTGGGGTGCCAAACTTCTGTTTGAAAGGCGTTCGTATGATTCCAATGGGGCGCAGAGTGAGGGGGATGTCCATATTTTTAGTTCCTAGCATCAACAGATTGATTATGCTAGTCTGAGCCAATATGAAAACCGAACGTGTGACTGGCCTTGTAAAACGACATCCCGATGGTTTTGGTTTCTTAATACCAGACCAATCCGATCAACCTGACTTATTTTTATCCCGTAAAGAAATGACCGGTATTATGACCAACGACCGCGTCGAAGCTGAGATGCAAAAAGAGCGGGGCGGTGATCGGTTTTTTGGTGTTGATGTCAAAGTCTTAGAGCGAGGCGTTCAGCGTGTCGTTGGTAAAATCAAAAAAATGGGCAAGGGCGATCTCGAGCTTCTCGACGGCTTTCAGAAGTGGGGTGCTGTTTTAAAAATACCTTACAAAAGCTCTCGAGGTGCTGTTGATGGCGACCTTGTTGCCGTGGACATTGTCGACTATCCCTCAAAAAAGGGCGACTTCACTGGTAAGGTCGTAGAGATCATCGGTGATGATCAAGACCCCAACAATGATATCAAGCGCATTTTGCACCTGAGCAGTGTCCCCATGGATTTCCCTTTCAAAGTCATCAACGAGGTGAAGTCGATTCCGCAGGAGGTTCTTAAAAAAGAATGTCAGGGGCGCGTCGATCTGCGCGACAAACCTTTGATAACCATTGATGGTGTGACGGCGAAAGATTTTGATGATGCCATTTGCGTTGAGTCCACGCCCGCCGGTTTTCGCCTGTGGGTGGCCATTGCCGATGTTAGCCATTACGTGAGACCGGGCAGTGCTCTGGATGATCAGGCTTTCGAGCGCGGGACCAGCGTCTATCTGCCCAACTTCGTGGTGCCGATGTTACCAGAAGAACTGTCAAATGGGATTTGCTCTCTAAAGCCAGAGGTGGATCGTCTTGCTTTTGTTTGTGAGATGACGTTGGCTTTTGACGGTGCTCTTAAAGAATCCAAAGTCTATGAAGCCGTGATCAACTCTCACGCTCGCGTGACCTACGGAGAAGCCCAAAGTATTTTAAATGGAGACGAGACTCATAAGCGCTCTGACGTTCAAAAAACCATTGAGAAGGCGGCGGACTTAGCAAAAATATTGATGAGCAAACGTTATCGCGAAGGCTCCCTCGATCTAGATGTTCCCGAGACTGAGGTGGTCGTCGATGATTTAGGAAACACTATCGACGTGATCAAGAGTGAGCGAGTTTTTGCCCACAAGCTGATCGAAGAGTTGATGTTGGTCGCCAATGTCGCGGTGGCTCGTTTGATCCAAAAAAAGAAGCAGGCCGCTTTGTTCCGCGTGCATCCGGCGCCTGATTCTGAGAATATCGATAAAATTCAAAGCTTTTTAAAAACATTTGGGAGTGATCAAAGTTTAAAAGGCGGTTTGCTCCAAAAAAAGCTCACTAAAAGTTTACAAGAATTTAAAGGCAAGCCTGAGGGCGTGGTTTTAAGTATCTTGACCTTACGATCCATGAATCAGGCTTGTTACTCCGCTGAAAACATTGGTCACTTTGGTTTGGGTTTTGCGGATTATGCTCATTTCACATCTCCCATTCGTCGCTACCCCGACTTGGTCATTCACCGAATTCTCAAAAAACTGTTCACTGACTCCAAAGCGGGATTTTTATACAGTGAAGAGGAGTTGGGTACATTCGGGACTGTCTTAAGTGCCACTGAACAGCGCGCGGTTCGGGCCGAACGACAGGTGATCTCCATTAAGAAGGCAAGGTTTCTGAGCGATAAGGTGGGAGAGATTTTCCCCGGGATTATTAGTAGTGTGGCTAAGTTTGGTTGCTTTGTATTACTTCGACAGTTTGATATCGATGGTCTAGTAAAGATAGAAAATCTCGGCAATGATTTCTTTGAATTCGATGATGAAAACTTGATTCTGAAGGGTAAAAAAACCGGTCGGCAGTTTCGTCTCGGTGACACGGTTCGTGTTTTGGTATCGGCTGTGGATACCGAAGATGGCAAAATTGATTTTTTACTGACCAAGGAGGGAAGTGATGAGTTGGTTACAAACTCCCAAACAAATCGGCGCGACAATAAAAAACGCGGGAAGACTAAGAAAAATAGTCAGCGTGTTCGCAAAAAACGGGTTTCAAGACGTCGCCCAAAAAATAAGGCTTAATTCGTTTATTAGCTCCTGGTCTTCCGCGAGTGACACCAGTCACCTCTCGACGGCCCAGCGAGTGCGTCTTTCCTTCGAAGAACTCGGTCCCACATTTATCAAGCTGGGTCAGTTGTTGGCGACTCGTCCCGATGTGATTCCGCAGGACTACGTTAACGAATTCCGCCGACTGCAAGACTCCATTCCTCCTGTGCCCTTTTTGCAGATCGAAGAGATCTTGAATCAGCAGTTTCCCTTGGGCTACAAAAAAGTCTTTCGTGAATTTTCTGAGACCGCTATTGGTTCGGCTAGTATTGCACAAGTGCACCGAGCTGTGTTGATGGATGGTACGCCCGTCGTTGTAAAAATTCAAAAGCCCCATGTTTCCGAAATTATTGATGATGACATTCGCATCATGCTCTTATTGGCCGACCTCTGTGAAGATTACATTCCCGAATCAAAAATATTCAACCCTTCGGGGATGGTGAATGAATTTTCTCGATCCATATCTCTTGAAACCAATTTTGTGGTTGAGGCGAATAACCTGAAGCGTTTTCAAGAGAATTTTGCCGACAATCCCAAAGTGAAGATTCCCCAAGTGTATTTGACCCATTCGGGACCAAAGATCCTCGTGATGGAGGAGCTCTCCGGAAAGTCCATGAACAGTGCCGGCGCCTTTGAACAAGACGGTGTCAACCGAGAAGCTCTGATGAAAGTGGGGCTACGCGCCTATTTCTCGATGGTTTTTAAAGATGGTTTGTTCCATGGTGACTTGCATGGGGGCAATATATTTGTGCTACCCGACAATCGCTTGGGATTTATTGATTTTGGTATGGTTGGGCGGCTTTCTCGCAAAACTCAAATGTCCATCGCCAGTATGTTTATGGCTTTGATGGTCGAGGACTACGATCGCTTGGCCTACGAGTATATCGAACTGGCTCCGTTTAATAATCGCACCGAACGCCAAGCCCTTGCGCAAGATCTAAGATCCATTCTCTCGCCGTTTTTTGGCTTGAATTTAAATAACGTTAATATGGGTAAGCTCTTGCTTGAGTCTTCACGGGTGGCCGCCAAACATCATGTGGTCTTGCCTTCTGAGTTGATGATGTTTTTTAAGTCCATGGTAACAATCGAAGGTTTGGCTCGCATGGTGCAGGATGATTTTGACATGCTGCCGTTCATTCAAGAGTTTGCAAAAGATCTACTGAAGACCAAGGTCACGACGACTGAGCTGTTTTCGGATGTTTCGTTCCAGTTTAAAGAGTGGAGCTCTCTGTTTGAAAGCCTTCCCAAAGAGATCAAAACTCATTTGCGGAAAATCAATCAACCGGACTTTGCTAAAACTGTTGAGATCAAAGACATTAAAGGTTTGCAGGTTACTTTGTACCAAACAGGGCGACTGGTGTTTATTGGGTTGATTGTCTCAGCATTGACTCTCGCTGGAGCGATGACCATTGATACCACGGCCTCTCAAATGGTCTATGGAATTCCTGTGCTAAGTATGACGATGTTTGGCTTAGCGGGTCTTCTGTTTGTTCTTTTCTTTTTGAAAAAAAATAGATGAACTTTTAGGAGTAAAGACTATTTGTCTCCACCCTTTGTGGTCGCAAAGATTTTGTAGTCAATACCACTGGCTGAAATGGGTACGACGATTCCTTGTTTTTCGGTGAGGAGGCCAGGATCTTGTGAGACGTCTTTGGTATGAACTTCGTTATGATTGATGATTCCACAGTCGGTGAGAACGTGCTTTAAAATTACAAAACCCAAAGACTTACAGATAACATCGAGTGATGACCCCGATATTTTTTTAGAGTTGTCGCGCAGGGCCTCAAGGGTCTCTGCGCTACAAAGTACAGAAAAGGTGTTGGAGACCTTGCCTATGAACACCGTAATGATGGCCGCATGATCTCCGGTCAGCTCGTCGCCACTTTTTTTCAACTTCATTTCGCCAACGGAAAAATCTTTCCGCTGCATAGCCTCTTCTAGAAAGGCAATGGAGGAGTCCAGAAGGCTAGCAAAGATACTGGCCGAGATCATCTTTTCGGTTGATCCTAAATTAAAGAGATTTCGGATGATTTGTGCAAATTCGAAAGGGTCGATGGGCTTTTTTACGAAGTTGACGAACTCAAAATCTTTTTCAATATTTTCAACTTCTTCTTTTGATAAAATAATCAAAGGTGTGTGGGCATTAAAGGTGTTAGTGCGCGTCGCCTCAATGAGCTCATCACCGGATTTTTTTGGGAGCTCCCAATCAGAAATAATCAGATGAAAGGTTTGATTCTTGATTTTTTTAATGGCGGCGTTGCCATCGATGGCTTCAACAATTTTGACTTCTTTGCCAAAGTGAGAGACAAGAAGGTCGGCTGTTGACTTGCGAAAGGCATCATCACTATCAACAATTAGAATCCAACGTCGTGTTTTAACCATACCTACCTATTTCCATTAGTGACGAAAGCGCCACCTCACTATCATCTGTGATTTCGGCTGGCTTTTCAAGGTTGTTTAGAGAATTCGTCCTAAGGAATGGTACAGGAGTTGCCCGAGGTTTCGCCACCATTAAAGATGGAACCATCCCCAGCACTTGCGTTTGAAAAATATGAGGTTAGATTTTGGGCTAGAAATCCCAAATTGAGAATGCCGCCCCCAAAGACGTAAGGTCTAAGGTTGGTGTTGATCATGACGCCATCGCTCTTTAAAAAGTCTTCAATTCCTTTGGGGGTGTAGGCGATACCGTTGGTTTTTAAATATCCAATGAGCATAGCCGCCGCTGCGGTCACCATGGGAGCGGCTTGTGAGGTGCCGCGAATTCGTTTGCTGGTGCCATTGAGTTCCGTTGATAGAATGCCGCCATTGGAGTTCGCCGAATTTTCAGCACCCGGTGCCGAAATCTCAGCATAGGTGGCGCTGTAGTTTGAAAAATTGGACAAGCGAACTCCTTGGGTGTCGACGGATGCCACAGAAATGACCCCGGCCAGACCTGGACCAATGTAAGCCGGAGCATAGAGGTCACCGTTTGTTATTTCACTGGATTGGTTGCCCGTTGCGGCGGTCACCACAATGCCGGCATTGACCGCGTCTCTTAATGCGTCTTCCATCAGAGTGTTTCTCCCCTGGGATTCCACACTCAAGTTGATGATGTCGGCACCGTTGGTGATGGCGTATTGAATTCCATTGTAAACCTGCTGAGATGTCCCCTCGCCACTGCGATCAAGAACTTTAATCGCCATGACTTGCACATAGTCGCCGGTCAAACCGGCCACCCCGCTGCCGTCATTTTCTACGGCAGCAACGATACCAGCCACATGAGTGCCATGCCCGTCGTCATCAAGAGGGTCGTAACTTTGACTGAGGACGTTGAACCCATAACGTCCACTGCTGTCTCGCCACATGCGAGATTGCAGGTCCGGGTGATTGTAGTCCACGCCAGTGTCGATAAAGGCCACCACGACCGGTCTGTTGATGGCTGATTGCAAAGCCAAAGATTGTGAGTGTTGCAGAAAGCTCAGGTGGGCCTGGTTCGAAGCCTGTGGGTCGTTGACCGCGAATGTCTGGTTGCTCTGGGTGTGTTTGATATCGTGGTTTTCTGTGACGGCTAGCAAGCATGGGTTGTTATCAAGCTCAAGTTCAAAGGCTTTTAAGTCTGGGTTGGCAGGCATGGCTAAAGTGAGGGCTGCCTTTTGCATCCTTTTGTGCTCATCTTGTAACACAAGTTGTTGCCCCAAGAACTCCATAGGTTCGTCGGATTCTAGGCTGCATTGCACGTCCAGCACGATGGAGTAGTGCCTCTCCGTAAACCCGACTTTCTGTTGAGCGGCGAAGAAGGGAGCATCCAGATGAATTTTACTGGATGCAAATTTAGTTTGATCGCCCTGCACTTTGCAAAATGAAAAAGAGACTTGGCTTTCGTTGGCTTTAAACTGGCTACCGCAATTTTGGAATAGTGCTAGGGGTAAAAGAAATCCGATGAAAAGACACACCCACGTATTTTTAGACAATGACGCTCCCCCATAGAACTGAACCAATCACCTAAATTATCTCACTTTTTAGGCTAAAACTCCATGGAAAGCGCGACCGGTGCCGCTTTTTGTCTCGGAGGCGTGTACAAAACATACACAATAGAACCCTAGTCGTTTCAATATGAAACAGCATTTGTCGAACTTTTTTACACCTGTTTAGGCGCTTCATTGTTTAATTTGTTTTCAGTGTATTTGGCACGCTTGGTATCACTGTTGCTCTACATATGGGTGTACAGGAGGAATTAACATGAACAACCTTACTAGCATATTTAAAAGAGTGATTAAGTCTGCTGTCTTGGTTTTAATCCTAGTGGGAGTGTCGAACTGTAATCAGTTTCATTCTTTCAGTGGTATTGAGTCTGAGGCTCACCTTTCGCAAAACCCAGTTTTTGAAGAGCCTACAACCTCTTACACGGGCCCAAGGCAAACGGATCAAATCATCCCAGGAGATGTTGATACGCCAACGCCTCAAACTCCCGAAGAGCCGGTGGTCGTAGTTGATACACCAACACCTCTCCCTCCCTTTCAATTTTGTCCCGATGGCCGCTTTCAGGTTTTGGGAAGAGACGGTAACTATACACGATGCCGACCTTGTGTTGCCCAGGGCGTTCGAGTGATTGATGGAGTTGAACAACCTATTTGTGAAGTGCAACGCTGCGATCAACGCAATCAATATATCTTTTTCGGCAACGATGTGGATCGCCCCTCGCGTAATTGTGAGCGTTGCGATGTTTTAAGCAGTGACCAAAAAACTTGTGTTGTCGTGGTCGAACCACCTGTCGTGACTGAGCCTGAGCCTCCGGTTATCGAGACTCCCACGCCAGAAGTGGAAACTTGCCTTACAAACCCTAGATTGCCTGAGTGTATTACTGATAATCCAAATCCAGAAGTTCCTGGTGGCGGCGATGGCGGTGGTGACGGCGGCGGCGATGGTGGCGGTGACGGTGGTGGCGATCCCCTCATGATTGACACGGTCGGTGTTGAGTATGCCACAGCCGACGAGTTGAGAAACTCTGATGCCTCTTACTTTAAGAGTGGTGACTTAAACCTAACCAACCCAAACCCTGTTGCCGAAGTGGATGTTGATGACATTCGTGAGCGTCGTAACTTTCAAGGTTTCAATCTTCTTGGTCAGCAAACTCAGACAGTACTTGATAGCGGCGACTTTCTCCACATTCATAATGCTGGAAAGAACTTTAAGTTTCAAAAGATGAGTTGGACTCGTCGGGACCAAGAGCGCTATCGTTTCTTGGTGCTACCCAATGCGTCTGGTCAAGTATTAGGTATCGATCAGCTATTCGGTGACAACACCTTTGGTCCAGATGCTCACAAACCATTTGCGAGAGATGGCTTTCACGCTTTGATGAAATATGACAACAACGATGCCGGATCCAACGAAGCGATCATGTCTGATGGTTACATCGATGCCAACGATGCTGTGTTTACAAAGCTTCGTTTGTGGCATGACTACAATGGTGATGGAAATGTGGATAACTCGGTTGAAGCCTCTATGGAGCTAATAACTCTTAAAGAAGCCAAAATCACTTATATCCATCTCTATGCCAATGAAAAGTTTTACGAGACGGATCAATTCGGAAACGATATCGCCTACAAGTCGATTGTTGGGTTTGAGTCAACTCCGGAGAAACCTCGACTTGGTACCGCCTTTGATATGTGGTTCCAATACGATCCTCGAGAAATTTCAGATGCGCAAGGCGCCTCTGTGGTCCCCAGATAACAAGACAAAATGTGAGTGGTGCCTCTCCCGGGCACTTCTTAAAGCTCCCGTACACTTAAGGCCGTCGTTTTCACTCAAGCGACGGCCTTTTTTTTCGTTTACGGCGACTTGCTTTTCTCACCCAGGCTCTATTACCATAGGATAGCAACTAAGGAGGGGAGTCGTGACATCACTAAAGAGTGTTAAAGGTTTTTCGCTCGTTGAGCTTATGGTGGTCGTTGCCATTATCGCTATTGTTTCGCTGATGGCGATTCCCTCTTACCAAGGCTTTCAAGCCCGGGCCCGGCAGAAAGAGTCCATCAACCTTCTCAATACCTATTTTGCAGCGGCCTCGGCCACTCGGGCTGAATTTGGCTTGTTCCCAGGTAACTTCGTGCAAACGGGGTTTGCTCCGGTGGGGCAGTTGGGATACCGCCTGCTGGTGGCCGATGGAACAGATTTGGGAATCGCCGTTAATGACAACGCTTGTATTAGTACCAATGCGGCTTGCACCTGTGCCGGTAACTGCCCTAACTTTCGAACTTGGAATGAGGCAGCCGTCGGCACCGTGGGTGGAACGGTCGGTCCCTTTGCCCCTGGTGCAGGCGCATGCGGAGCGCTGGGTCCTCCTGCAGTGTCTGACAATGCCTTTGTCATGGTGGCCGCTGGAGTGATATCGACGCGCTCAGCGCGGGCAGATAGAGTGGGGATCAATCAACTGAAACAGATTGAGATCTGTCAGGATGGAACCAAGTAATGACTTGCGGTTTCCGCAGGTCTTTTTAAGTCAAAAGATCCCGGAGTCGGGATCACCCCAGAAGTTTGAGAGCTAGGTTTTTAATCTGGTTGGCCTGTCCGAGGACAGACACTCCTGACTGCATTAAAATATTTTGTTTTGCCAACTCGGCAGATTCCTCAGCGACGTCTGTATCACGAATGCGACTGTTGGCAGCCGAAAGGTTTTCGTGGGCCACGTTCAGGTTGTTCATGGTCATCACCAAGCGATTCTGTAGAGCTCCAAAGTTGGCTCGCATGGAGTTCACCTTGACAATGGCATCATCAATCACACCCAGTGAGTTTTGAGCGCCCTGTTTGGATGACACGGTTTCTGCAATCACGCCTAAACTTCCTAAGGTGGCATTGGCTGCCGCGGAATCAAATGTAATGCGATCGTTAAAAGGATCGTTGTGCACCCCAATTTGGAACTCTAAGATACCACCGGTTCCACTGAGTAAGGGTGTGCTATTGAATTCTGTAACTTCTGAGATTCTCTGGATTTCTTCTTTTAATTGTTGAAACTCGGCATTGGTAAAAATGCGCTCTCGATCACCAACGGTGTCCGAAGCCGCTTGGATTGATAGCTCCCGCATACGAATCAGCATGTTGCCGACCTCGGCAAGACCACCCTCAGCGACTTGCACCATGGAGACGCCATCTTGCGCGTTGCGGTTGGCTTGCTTTAAACCTCGAATTTGGGCTCGTAGGTTTTCTGAAATCGCCAAGCCTGCAGCATCGTCAGACGCCCGATTGATTCGATAGCCCGAGCTAAGACGCTCCAGTGAACGCATCATCCTCAAGTTGGTATTGAAGAGTTGGCGTTGACCGTTGATCGAAGGCATGTTGGTCGCGATTCGTAATGACATTTTAGAAATCCCCTAAGTTCTCCACGCATCTTCCTGAATGCCGTGAAGTCTTTCGTTTCGTTTTTTTACGTTCTGTAAAAAACCTAATACTTTGTGTCGAAGTTTTAATCGGAAACTGTACTGAAATGATAAAGGCTAGTTTTTTAACTTTTGATTAAGAGAAGCAGACCGACGGGGGCCTTGACCTTTATCTGAAAGATAAAAGTGAGTTGCCAAAAACAGGGACCAAATAAGATATGGCCCCTGAAGAGCAGGTTGCCAATGCCCGGAGGCATTGGAATATGAGGTCAATACCGGCCTTGAGCAGGAGGAGTGGAGTCGAGACTCCACCTATCCTAAGAGACCGCGCCTTCTCGATTAAGAGAAGGTACTGTTCAAGAGTTGGAGAGAAGCTTTCGCTGTCTGGTTCGCTTGTGCGAGGACCGAAGTACCAGCTTGAAGCAAGATGTTCTGCTTCGTTAAGTTCGCTGTTTCTTCTGCCACATCCACATCGCGGATTCGACTGTTCGCTGCTGCCATATTCTCCAAAGAGATTGCTAAGTTGTTGATGGTTGACATCAATCGGTTCTGCATAGCTCCAAAATCCGCTCGCATGGCTGATGTAGCAACAATGGCTTCATCAATAGCGGCGAGAGAGTTTTGCGCCGACGCTTTGTCCGACACCGAAGTGAGATTCACTCCCAGTGCTGCCGAGTTGGCATCGGCCTTCGAAGCATCAAAGCTGAGGCGATCGATGTTTGGATCGTTTCGAGTTCCCACTTGAAAGTCGAGAATCGCGCCGGTACCACTGAGTAATGGCGTGCCATTAAATTCAGTGCTGTCGGCAATTCGATCGACCTCGTCAATGAGTTGTTGAAACTCGACATCAAGAAGTTGTCTTTCCACAGGGCCTATCGTGTCCGAAGCGGCTTGTACACCCAGTTCACGGAGTCGAATCAAGATATTTGAAATCTCTTGCATTCCACCTTCAGCAACTTGCAACATTGAAACACCATCTTGGGCATTTCTCCAAGCCACCTTAAGTCCCGCGATCTGTCCGCGAAGATTTTCAGAGATTGCTAAGCCTGCAGCGTCATCACCAGCTCGATTGATCCGGTAGCCTGAGCTCAACTTCTCTAAACTTTTATCCATGGCTATCTTTGTTCCGTACAAATTTCTTTGTGCGTTTAAAGACGCCGTGTTCGTATTAATTCGTAGGCCCATGACTTCCTCCTTGAAAGTATTGATACATCAGTTCCGTTGATGCAGGAGTTAATTAACTCCATAGGGCATTTTCCTATCAACATGCTCATCGGTGTTTCACTATGGGACTTTAAGGAAAAATCCCATTTCTTTACACTTCTCGACCAAAGCCAGGTACGAAACCTTGATGATTTTGAGATGAGCGATTTGCTCCTGAAGGAACTAGACCTTTAGAGACGCAAAAAAAGAGAGAAATTGGGCCAACTCTCTTTTTGTTGCAACCAAAAGGAGAATTAAGAGCTCTTTTTGCTGTTGCTGTTGCTGTTGCTGTTGCTGTTGCTGTTGCTGTTGCTGTTGCTGTTGCTGTTGCGTGGGAGAGAGACACACTCGATCCTCCACATACACGATCTCTCTCTATATATATGTGAAGAAGGTCTCTTTACTAAAGACCCTTTTCGTCCAGGAGGTCAGCGTTTTGGTTTAGCTGCAAGTAGACCTCGGTGTGGCTCGGGAAGAATGATGCTTTCATAAGAAGATCGCGGGCTCCACTGCGGTTCAGGTTCTTATTAAAGGCTTTCTGAATACTGGCACGTCTGGCGGCCTCAAGGGCATTGTTGCGTTGGATTTGTGCGCGTACCTTACGGTTCAGTGGACTTTGTACTTGGGAGGACGCAGCTCCGCTGCCACCGCTGGATGCACCGTCGGTTCCGATAAAACCGGAGTTCATACTTTTGGCGAGGCCATTTAGGCGACTCACGCCGCCACCGCCGCCACGACGTCGGCTCCCACCAGGGTTGCCTCCTGGGTTTACACCGCCGCCACCAATGGCACCGCCACCTCCGGCACCACCACCACCGCCAGCCGCTGGTGCGGCTCCTCCGCCTTTCGAGGCGCCACCAGGGCGACCTCGGGTGGGCGGGAACAAGCGTGCCGTGGCAGGCAAGGCTGAGCTTGAACCCGGGTTCAGTCCAGCGCCAGAGAAATCACCACTCACGCCTGGTCCATTGGCCGTGGGGTTGTTCACTTGTGGGTTGGGAACATTCAAGTTGCCGTTGCTAGCGCCTCCGATATTGCTACCAAAGCCCGCCATTCCTCCGCCACCAAACACCTGCTGGGCGACCTGGTCTGTGACTTCGGCGAGGTCTTGCGCATCGGCATCTGTAATCGGAGGGTCGTTAGGGCCTGGGTTACCGGTGTCACTGGCGTCGTTGATGGGTTCAACAATAGGGTCCGCCAGTTCCGTGTCAGAGATGCCCGCCGTACCGACTTCTCCCGCAAAAGGTCCAGCACAGGTCTTTGCATCGTAATTACTGATATGGCAAGTCTCACCCGGCAATCGACTGACGAAGTGAGCGCGGCATTTGGCTTCACTGGAGGCATTGGAGCAAGCCTGTGAATTCAAAAAATCACCAATGATTTTGTTGCAAAAATTCTTACTTCTGTTGTTGTCATCACATATCTTCAGCACGTCTCGAATGGCCGTGCTGATGGTCGTACATTTACTGTTACTATGTCCGGTGCAATTGTAAGCGTACATACCCATCGGGGTGATCCGGGCCAATTGACCAAGTCTGGTGCATGGGGCATCACCGAGTTTTCCTGACTCGCCACAAAATTTGTTCTCGTAATAGACCTCCATAGCTCTGCGGCTAGCACCTTTGGAGAGATCAGATTTTGGCTTTTTCTTTAAGGCTATGATGTGTTCGTTGCTGCTTAGGGTGCTTCCACCTGTGCCACCAGTGAGCGAGTGAAGGCAGTTCTTAAACACAAAGGTAAAACCTGAGGAATCGAGTTCCTCGGCATATCCTGCGAAACATTTGTCGTCGTCAATGGTGACCTGACTAGCAAAACATAAGGACGGCATACTGAGTAGCAAAATCAGGGTAAGGAGCCATAAATACTGTCGTGTTGCCATAAATCCCCCGATTGAATAAGCCCCTAAATTTTATCATAGATTTGTAGGTTGAAAACGTTTTTGCCGGGAGACCGTCTCATACTGAGACGAAAGAGGCGGACATTGGTCGTATAGAGGGCCTTACCAATGGCTTAATTTCCATGATTCCGTGGTGTTTCAAGCCCGAGGTTGGCAAACTCTAAATAACGGAGGGCGTATGCTCAAGGCTATTATTACTCTATTTTGTACTTTTACTCTATGGACCGGTATCGCTGATGCCAAATCATCTAAGCGCGTTGGCGTAAGGTCAAAAAAAATTAAAAGTGATGCGAATCTGTCTAAAAATAAGGTGACCCTTCAGTTCGAAAACCAATGGTTTCATGGACTCAGTAAGAAGCAACAACGGGTCTATCTAAAAACCCTCAACAAGCTGGTGTTAAAGATGTCATCGGGTGGGCGCAGCGCTGCTTCTCCTTTTATGAATCTTTTTATCGAGAGTGCCGATGCTGTTCCGACGCTTAACATTGGTTATATTTACGACACGTCCGAGGGTTTTCAAAACTTCATCAATCGACAAGATTTTGGTGACCTTAATAAGTGTCCAAGAGGGCAAAACCCTTGTGCCATCTACACCTGTATGCGCCGCACCTCCGGTGGAGAGATGGCCCTGTGTTGTGGTACCAATAGCACGCCCGCTTGTGTGAAACAGGGGCAGGAGAAGGCCAACCAAGACTTGCTGTTGAACACGCTCCGCCGCTGCAAATTAGGAACTGGGGATGAATGTCGAACCATCCGTCGTCTTATGGAAGAAGGCACTAAAGGCGTTGAGGCCTGGTGTAATCAAGGTAAACGGGCCACTCGTGAGTGGTGTATCCAAGCCAAGGGCGCTTTGGCCAAGGCCGGTGTAGCGACACCACCTGCCGTCGCAGATCCACCAGAGGGTGAGAACTGCGAGAAGGTCGCCGACGAACTAGTTCGTCGTAAGCAGCAAGCGCGAAAACCAGAAACCGTGGACGCCGGTGATGCTCACACCTCGAACAACCCCTTTTGGCGTCAGATGACAACACTGGCAATGAACGTCTGTGGTCGTCGATCGCTCACTCAAACGACACCTGTCGTGGGCATTTGTAATATTGAAGATATGGCAGCACCAGGAGTCGGCGCTACCGTGCGAGATACTAGAACTTTCAATTTTCCTGGATCAGAAGAGGTCAATAATGGTTTTTGGGGAGCCTGTGTTAGGCAAAAGCTTGATGATCACGAAGCTCGATTGAATAAAATTATTGACCGTATTCGCAAAGACACATCGATACCGGCCAATCAGCTTGGCGCCAAGATCAATGAGGCGCGCCGAAAAAACCAAGACCAAAGAGCGGTTATTCAAAGTCGCTACAATAGCGGTGCGGTTAAGACATGTACGATGAAGTTTGAGGGCCGAGAGTCAGTCGCTGGTTCACCGCGTCCGGCATCTGAGCTGGGCGAGGATTTGATTGAGAAAGTGAAGAAATCCAAGGCTCTCAGTACGCAAGAAGAAAACGAGTTTAAAGCTGTAACGGGATTAAGTGCTGGTCAGTTCCGCCGAGCCTTTTGTAACTCGAAAAACCATGAGGGGTTTAAGTCGGCGGCGGCCACCATTGCAAGAGCCGAACAGCCTCCTGTTATCAACGAGCGAGTTGGCTCTGAAGTGGCTTTGCGTCAGGCCGCCAGTGCGGCTCGAGCGAGCATGCGGGCTTGTTTGCAGGAGCTAAAGTCGGTCGAAGAATCGGACTGTAAGTATCATGACATCACTGACCCCAATGCCATCCGCAACACCTCAAACGATCAACCGATTCTTGCTAAAAACAAGCTAACGGGCATGTGTGTTTTGGTGACTGGCTACGAAAAACCCCGAGTGAACACGGGCTTTAACGATGACACTGGGAATTCCGAAAGTCGGATTGTTGAGCGTATTACGTGGGATAATTTAAAAAGTGGTGGCACAGACACAATGAGTCCTGCCGAATTCGAAAACAGTCACTTTTTAAAAGATTACCGTTGCACCCACGATGTATCGGCAAGGGCGACTTACCGACAAGACAGCGATGCTGGAGATGGTCCAGAAGGCAGTAATTCAGAGCTGTAAGACTGTTCGCTATTTTGAAAATGTCAAAGGCCTCACACGAGGCCTTTTTTATTGCTAGTTGATTTTATATCTCGCTAGTGATGGGTTCTGGTTGGTAGCAAGCGGGATTGTCAGCCGCGGTTTCATAGTCGCAATCGTCCACAGCGATGGGAGTGATGATGGGGGGCAAGTTGGGTTGGATCTGGGGTTCGTCGGAGTAATACTGGTGGCAGAGTTCCGATGTGCGATCATATTTGCACTGCTCTTTGGTGGGGACGTCACCACTGGCGACGGTCTGAGCCATCACAGTGTCTTCGTTTGTTAGCTGGGCGGCAAGAGCTTTATCTGCAGCCGCCTCTTCAGCGGCGCTTTCAGGGGCCTCGTTGGCAGCAGTGGCGGGACGTAACGAGTCGGCCATGTGATCATCGTTTTTAGTGAAGAGATGAATTTGTTTTGGTGTGCCTTTCTGCAAAGCGCTACAGTTAAAGTTGGGTAATCCACCACAATATTTTTCACACTGTTTTAGAACATTTCTAGCGGTGAATATATAGTTACGAACCCGCAGGTTCATGCCGTCTCTGAGCTTGTAGAAACGCAATTGAGTGGTTTGGGGAGATCCGTAGTGGCGGCTGATCTCTAATGCGAGATCATTGGGGATCACCGCTCTTTTCAGGTGAGTCTTGCAAGACGCGCCAGTCACTTCGGCCTGAACGATGCTGATTCCCCCCACAACGGCGAGAGTTATAGTTAAGAATAAACGAACAAATTGATTTCCCATGAAATCCTCCAAATGAATACGCTTATACTAAATGCAAGCCACGGACCACGGTACAACGGCGTGATTTCATTTTGAGACAGTCTGTCCAAAAATGGTTAGTGAGTTGTCAAAATTTTAGTCAGTGAGGTCGGTCGGCTTCGCCTCGGGACGACATCGTAGATCTGGGGGCTACAGACGAGCTCAGAGTTCTTTTTTGGTGAAGAGGCAGAACGAAAATGGGGTGGGGCCGTGGTGGTCTTCTTTGTCAGCGATGATAAAGTCGTCTTCGAAATCAGGGTATTTGGCATCACCTGGGTACTCTTGATCAATCAGGGTCAAATACAATTGATCCGCTTGCTTGAGAGTCTGTTTGTAGATCTCTCCACCACCGATAATAAAGACCTCGTCTTTCCAATGTGGCACTTGGGTTTTGCAATAGGCGAGGGCCTCATCAATAGTACCAAACACTTGGACACCTTCTGGGGCTTTGTAATCCTTTTGGCGCGTGATCACCACATGCAGTCGATTTTTCAATGGTTTCGGGAAAGACTCGAATGTTTTTCGGCCCATTACAATAATATGGCCCGAGGTTTTTTGACGAAAATACTTCATGTCCTCTGGGATGTCCCAGGGCAGGTCACCATCAACACCGATCACTTTGTTTTTTGCGATGGCAGCGATATGGGACAAAATCATACGGCCACCGTGGCGGCAATGCGGGGGTGGGGATCATATTCTTCAAGAGTGAAATCCTCGTACTTAAAATCAAAAATGCTTTTCACATCAGGGTTGATCTTCATAATGGGTGGCGTCTTCGGCGTTCGGCTGAGTTGCAGCTTCACTTGCTCCATATGGTTACTGTAGATATGGGCATCTCCTAAAGTGTGGATAAACTCGTGGGCTTTAAGGCCACAGACCTGGGCCACCATCATGGTGAGTAGGGCGTAGCTGGCGATGTTAAAAGGAACACCCAAAAAGACGTCGGCACTGCGCTGGTAAAGTTGACAAGACAATTTGTCGCCGTTCACGTAGAACTGAAAAAAGGCGTGGCAAGGAGGCAAGGCCATTTTGTCGAGCTCTCCGGGGTTGAAGGCCACCACAAGATGTCTTCTGGAATCCGGATTGGTTTTTATTTGCTCCACCACGTTGGCAATTTGATCGACAGTGTTGCCGTCCGGAGTTTTCCACGAGCGCCATTGCACTCCATAGACTGGGCCCAGGTCGCCGTTCTCATCCGCCCACTCATCCCAAATGCGAACCTTGTGTTCCTTAAGGTAATTGATATTGGAGTCTCCAGAGAGAAACCACAACAGTTCATGAATAATAGATTTCAGATGGACTTTTTTGGTGGTGAGCAGGGGGAAGCGATCCAAGCTGTAGCGCGCCTGATAGCCGAAAACACTGAGGGTGCCTGTACCGGTGCGGTCCTCTTTGGGGGTGCCATGTTCTAAAATGTGTTTGACCATATTGAGGTAGGTTTGCATCGACAGACTCCTTTCTTCGTGATGTGGAGATATTCATATCATTGTGATGGAATCCGACACAATAAGGCTCCTATGCCTATTCTGAGGGCTCCTGGAAAAGCTAATAATATTAAATATTTAAATTTCATCAAAGGTTCTGAAAAAAGCTTATTGCTGAGGGGTGACATTCTCTTTCGAATCAAATAGACATGGATCGTCTATATAATGTTTATTATGCGGGCATGTTGTGGAGGCACTTTGGAAATTCGAGATCCCATTCATGGAACCCTGACAATCTCAAAAAGTGAGACGCGGGTGATTGATTCGCCGGCTTTCCAGCGACTTCGGATGATCAAGCAACTGGGCTTCTCAGAGTTCAGCTTTCCTGGGGCGACGCACAGTCGGTACATTCACTCTTTAGGGGTGTCTTACTTGGCGGGTGTTGCCTTCGATTTTATTTTCAAAGATTTTACTTTTAGCAGTGCCAAGAAAAAATCGGATTTTCGACAGGTTTTGCGATTGGGAGCTCTGCTCCATGATATTGGCCACGGTCCGCTGAGCCACACCACGGAAGAGGTCATGCCCATGCTCTCTGAACTCGGTGTCGACGTTTACAAAAAGAAGGGGCAAAAGCTTGGGCAAGCAAGCCTAATCAATTCTACAGATCGGCAAGCCAATCATGAAGACTACACCATTAAATTTATCACCGACTCTCCTTTAACTCAGGTATTGGCGAGTGCCTTTCAAGAATTCACCCCTTACCATATTGCGTGTCTGATCGATAAAGGCTTGCCCGATGAAGACGACTTTTTTGTGGACCAGGGTTTGGATTTTAGAGTTATTTTTAGTCAACTGGTCAGCTCTGAAGTCGACGTGGATCGCATGGACTACTTGCCCCGTGATGCTTATTTTTGTGGAACCAGTTATGGGAAGGTCGAGCTCAACTGGCTTTTAGGAAACTTTAAGTACCATATCAAAGACGACAAAGTTCATCTCGCTTTGGATCGTCGAGCCATCTACACGTTCGATGACTTTCTCTTATCGCGGCACCATATGTATTTGATGGTGTATTTTCATCACAAAAGTATCATTTACGAAGAGATGCTATTTCGTTATCTGACCTCGGACGACTGTGAATACAAATTGCCTTCGGATATCAATCAATATCTTTCAGCCACAGATTTTTCACTTTATGAAAACATGACCCACTCTAAGAACCCTTGGGCCAAGCGGATATCTAACCGTAACTCCTTTAAGGTTCTTTTTGAGAACCATGTGACCGGAGCCTCCAACCGAACAGAGAAAATTCGAGAGACCCTCAATGGGGCGGGCATTGAAACCATTATGGCCAGCTCTAAAAGCCGTCTATCGAAATATCATGGTATCTCGCCAGAAGAAGACTCACTCAATATTTTTGTGGTGGACCCTTACGATCCCCATGGCAAACCGGTGAGTATCGATGAATGCACCGAAATCTTTCAAAAATACGAAGGGGCGAGAACCATCGAGCGGGTTTACGTATCCCCAGAAAATATCGAGATGGCGCGCGCCCTGTTGGCAAAAATCCAGTTCTGAAACAGCACTGCTTTTTTAATGGGGTGATAGGTGGAACCTGCTCCGTCTGTTCGAACACATTGTCGCAATACAAGCCTCGGGTTCGTATTCACAATTCTGCAACTATGGGCACTGGTTGGAAAGAGGGGTGGAGGTCGTGTCACGCCCGACTGACAATCCACCTTGCTAGGTTCTGTCATCTGGGGGAGGATAGGCTCTCTTTGCCAGTACGCGTGGATTTGCCTCTTCCATAACAAATTCTTACATATCCCTTTGAAACCACTTATCGATTGTCACTTTTAGTCGACACCATGATGGTGCCCAGTATCGTATTGAAACAATTTTTGGTTCGTAATGAGAAAGCGATAATAAGTTCCCCGTTTTTTGCGAAAAAAACTAAAGTAAATTTTATATCACCCCGATTAAAGTCCTGAAGGATCGATCGATCAACTAAGAAAACTCTCCCCTTCTTAACATTAACAACAGCTATAAAAGCGCATGGATGCGTGGTTCACGTCAGTAGTTCTTCAGGAAGAGAAGGCTGTCAGTAGGAGGTTACCATGAGTCTAAGAATAAACACGAATCTAGCATCGATAAATGCGCAAAGGCAGTTATCGTCCCAAGAAAGCAGAAGTCTAAAGTCAATGAAGGCACTTGCCTCAGGAAGCCGAATCAATTCGGCTGCCGATGATGCGGCCGGCTTGGCTATTTCAGAAAATTTAAAAGCCCAGAATCGCGGAAACCGAATGGCCAAACGAAATGCCGAAGATGCTATTTCGTTCATTCAAGTCGGTGAGGGTAGTTTGAATGAAGTGAACAACATACTGGTTCGTTTGAGAGAGCTTAGTGTGCAAAGTGCCAGTGATACCGTCGGTGATACCGAACGAGGATTCATCGACCAGGAGAAAGAGCAACTTCTGGAAGAGATAGACAGAATTGCCGGGAGCACCAGGTTCGGTGACAAAAACCTGCTCGACGGAACCCTTGATGAGATGGAGTTCCAGGTCGGGGTCGATGGTTCTGAAAGTTCAGTGATCCGCTACAATTCACAAGCGGACGCTACCACCAGTGCGCTGGATGTGAGTGGGTTGGATCTCAGTGACAAGTCGGGATCGCGAGACGCTCTCGAGACCTTAGATGATGCGATCGACCAAGTTGGAAGCATGAGGTCCCACTTTGGTGCCTTGCAGAACCGGTTAGACTCAACGATTGCGAACTTGGACACCTCCCACGAAAGTATTTCAGCGGCAAACTCAAGAATTCGAGACGCCGATATTGCTGCGGAGTCGGCTGAGTTCACCTCCGCACAAATTCTCCAGCAAGCTTCCATTGGAATGCTGGCGCAGGCGAATCAATCAAAAGCCTCGGCTTTGAGTTTGATCGGGTAGTGGCCTGTATATATAGGACATTGAGTCCTAGTTAGAACTTCATACCGCGAAGAGGAGTTTACGAACTCCTCTTCTTTTCGTTAAAAGTTTCTTTTTTTGTCGATATTTTTTGCATCCCTATTTTTTGTGCTTTTTCTCGATGATTCTCTCAAATTCTCTAAGCTACTAAAATCATTAATGGTTCTGGACTATTTACCCCTGATCTTAAGGCTGGTGATAAAAAAATCACAGGACTTTTTGATGGCAAGGCTTCAGTCCAGAGCCAACTCGCCGAAAGGTGTGTTGTCAGTGCCGGGGGGTTTAGGGCCTACGAAGACAATTCGTCCTTAATCTTCCCGAACATTTACAAAAATGAGGAACCACATGGTTTCAACAATCAATTCGCATGTGGCGGATTGAAAGATTAGCAACTTAGATTTCATAAGGAGGAAGAAATGGCTCTAAGGATAGCAACGAACGTTCCCTCACTCTCAGCCCAAAAAGCTTTGAATGGAACACAAAGACAAGCGAACAAAGCGATGGCCCAATTGTCATCAGGTTCAAGAATCACCAAAGCTGCCGATGATGCAGCGGGATTGTCAATATCAGAAGGATTGAAATCTGATATTCGCTCTTATAAGCAGGCGCAACGAAACACCCAAGATGGTATTTCATTTGTGCAAGTGGCCGAGGGCGGACTTTCTGAGGTGAGTAACATATTGACTCGCTTTCGTGAACTCTCCATTCAGTCTTCTTCAGACACGATTGGTGATCAAGAAAGAGGTTTCATCCAGAAAGAGGTAGATCAATTGAAATCTGAAATTGATCGGATCGCTGATTCGACACAGTTTGGATCTCAAAAGCTTCTTGATGGAAGTAGCGAGAGTATTGATTTTCAGGTTGGGATTCATTCTGACCCAGAAATGAACTCGATCTCATTTGATCCAAGTGAGAACGATGTCACTCTCGGCTCCCTTGGTTTGGGTGGTTTAGATATCTCCGATAAAAGTGGTGCTCGCACTGCTCTTGAAGATATTGATGCAGCCTTGAATCAGGTGAACGGTTATCGTGCTAGTATCGGTGCCTTACAAAACCGATTGACCATGACCACCGAGAACATCGACACCTCCATCGAGAGCATGTCAGCAGCGAACTCACGTGTGAGAGATGCCGACATTGCAGCTTCGGCGGCGGAACTGACCAAAAATAACATTTTGCAAAGTGCCACGACTTCAGTATTGAGTCAGGCCAATGCAAACCCACAAATGGCCTTGAAACTTATAGGCTAAAACCGTGCCATTCTTCCACCTGCGGGAGGGTTTCCCTCCCGTTATTTTGGAAAATGGGGAATTTAAGTATTTGCTTAACATTCCGATAAGATAGTAATGAATATTCGATCTGTTTCAAACCCCGCAACCGTGCTGGGTAAAGAAAAAGTAGAGGCTGCAAAGACGATTAAGTCTGATCAGACGGACGATCGTGAGGCCAATGGAGAACAACTCTTTTCCGAGGGAGAAGCTCACAGAGCTTTGTCTGAAGAGGAGCTTGAGCAAGTTTTAGAAAAAATACGTGCTCACGACGGGATCCAGAAAAATGGTTTGTTGGTCAAACTCTACGAAGAGAATGGACAGCGGGTTGTAAAAGTTGAAGATCCTGAGGGTAAAGTGGTTAAGCGCTTTGTCGAAAGGGACCTGTTTTTTTTCTTAAAGAATGCCCAAGGCGATACCATTCACCTTGTAGACAAGTCAGCATAGCGGTCTATCGACCATTGACTGGTTTTTCGAAAAGTCAAAATTATGTCACCCCGAAACCCACCTTAATGAAATCAGAGCCTTATCAAGGCACTATTTGCTTTTGTCTGTGACATATTAATGACTCACAGAAACCCTTTAAAATCAGGCATAATGAAGGAAAGAATCAAGGAGGATCTTTGCCACCTATTCGTTTCGGGGGAATTGCATCGGGCTTACCGCCCAACATCGTTGAGCAGTTGATGGCCAGCGAACGCATTCCTATACAAAACATGGAGTCCAAAAAGGGCAAGCTCAATGCCAAGCTTGATCTTGTGGGGGACCTTGAAACTCGCCTTAGAAAAGTCGGAGACTCCATGAAAAATATCATCGGAACAGGTGGCTTCAAAGACTATTCCTTGGGTTTCTCGAGAGAGGGCATTCTCTCCGGCGCGGTTGATCCGGCGAACGTGCAGACGGGCTCATGGGCCTTAGAGGTTCTAAAGCTTCCGAAAAATGCCGGCCGTATGACGAATGGCTTTCCGGATCGAGATCGAACACAGGTCGGTGTGGGTTATCTAAAGTTTGAAACTCCAGATGGCGAGAAAGAGGTCTATATCAACGATTCCAACAACACTCTTGAAGGTGTTGCAAAGGCCGTTAATCAGTCGGGTGTTGGCATTCGCGCGAATGTTATCAAAGACTCTAATGATAGTGACTATCCTCATAAAATTATTTTTAGCAGCGACAAGTATGGGGATGAAAACGACATTGCTTTTCCGACGGTGTACCTTCTCGACGGTGATCATGATTTCTTCTTTGATAAAGAGCGCAAAGCAGAAAACGGCGCCATAAAATTGAACGGCTTCGAAGTCGAAATTAACAGTCGCGAGCTTGCTGATATTGTGCCAGGCGTGAATCTCAACCTCCTCAGTGCCGAACCGGGCCGGGAAGTCACTGTGACCGTTTCTGAAGATTTCGACGTCATCAAAGGCAAGATGAATGAGTTTGTTACCTCTCTTAACGGAGTTTTAGGATTTATTCAGCAACAAAACCAGATGGATGAAAACACCGACACCACAAAAACTTTGGGTGGAGATTCGATGTTGCGAAGTATTGAAATGCGAATGCGCAGTCTCTTGCAATCGGGATCGTACTCGTTGGGTCCGGGAGTGAGTCGATTGTCCCAGCTTGGGGTCGAATTTAATAGAAACGGTACACTTGAGTTCAATGAGGACAAATTTAACAAAGTGTTGCAGACCCAACCACAAGATGTGATCAAGTTCCTCCGGGGGGACGGCAGCCGAGGCTCCGGCTTTATTAATAAGGTCAAAGAAATGGTCAACACGGCTGTCAACGGTTCTTTTGGTGTCATTGGCAACCGGAAAAGTGGGATTCAGAACCGAGTGCGCCGCATTGATCAAAATATCGAAAATAAAGAACGACTACTGGCTCGCAAAGAAGTGAGCTTGCGGAGAAAGTTTTCAAGGTTAGAAGAACAGATGGGTCGTTTACAAGCGCAAAGTGGTGCCGTTGGTGCTCTTGGCGGTGGTGGCGGCGGTGCTGGGCTGCAGTTGGGATAAAAGGGGAAGCTGAGTGGGATATGCCAAATATAAAAAGACATCCGTAGAGAGTGCCAGTCGTGAAAAACTTCTACTGATGCTTTATGAGGGAGCGATCAAGTTTACGAAACGAGCGATCATCGCGGCCGAAAACAAAGACATCGCCACTCGAGGTGAAAATATAACCAAGGCTTACGACATTATTCTCGAGTTAATGAACACGTTGGACTTTAAGGTCGGTGGTGAGGTCGCAGAGAATCTTGAGCAGCTCTATATGTTCATTACTGATGAGCTAACAAGAGCCAATATCACCGGAAAAACAGAACATCTAAATAATGTGTTAAAAATTTTGCAGACTCTCTACGATGGATGGAAAGAGGCTGTTGAAATTTTAAAGAAAAAAGAAGTCAAGGGCGCATAGGGGGCAGCATGAGCACAGTCTTAGAATTACTAAAAGAGAAGAACTTCTACTTGGAGCGTTTTCTTGAAGAATCAAGAAAAGAGAGGGGCCGATTTAAAGCTCGGCATTTCGAAAACCTCGATATACTGTACAACAAGAGAGAACAGATCCTTCTCAACATACAGAGCATTGATCAAAGGATCAGCGAGATGTGTGGCGCTGAGGAGGAGGAGCCTTTGAACCCTCCCAAGAAAGACGAGATGGAACAAATGTTAAGTAAAATAAAAGATAACGTTCGCGATATCATGGAAGAAGACTTACAAATCATTTCTTTTATTGAAAATGAAAAAACAAAGATAATAAAAGAAATTGGCCAGACCAAAGAGGGGCGTAAAGTCCTTAATGGATATAAAGCCATATAATTTCGAGTCATAATTTTGACTGTGTCATCAAAGATATTGGCGCAGTCCGTTTTGCCGTAAGTCGAGGAATTTAAATTCAGATCGCATTTAAAGGCGAACCGAATAATTTGAGGCAGACAAACACTTGGCATCACACTTGCTTTACTAAGAAACGACTTAGAAAAGAGGTTTGCCATGGACACATTCGCCCCAATTCAGATTAATCAAAATTCAGACGTTGAGTCTTTGCTAAAATCCGCAGACGGATTTTCAAAGCAAAACGACTATCCTTCAGCACTGAAGGTCTATCACCAAGCCCTAGACGTGGTTGATGAGAAGGACCCCGTTCTTTTCGAAATCTATAAAAATATGGGTAATATCTATTTGAAGTGTGGCGATATTGAAGCGGCCGAAGAAAAATACAATTTGGCGAACGCCATCAACAGTCAAGACGAAAGCTTGATGGTTAACTACGGCGTTCTCTGTATTCAGAAGGGTGAGTATCGAGCCGCGAAAGATCGCTTTGCCAGCGTTGTCGAACAAAATAAGAGTAGTGACTTGGCCTGGGTTGGACTTGGCCTTGTTCATCGTGCACACGCTGATCATGATTTGGCCAGGGCTTGCCTGCAGCGCGCACTCGATGAGAATTCACAGAACAAAATTGCAATCACTCATTACTACGAATGGTGCATTCAAGATGGTATCGATGCGCCGGACACATATATCGCGACTTTTTTGGACCAGTCTCCAAATGATCCCGATATGATTAAACTGGCCAACGGGTTGAACCAATAAAATGTTTTCGCTCATTCCAGAGGTTCACCTATTTGTATGCCTTGACTCAAGAATCTCGCCCGGAGCCATTTTGCATTGCTTGGACCTTGCCAGAGCCCAAGATTGGCAACAAGAAACGGTACTCATTTGTGATGAGAGCTGGCGATCCTTTGTTAATATCGACCAGCCAGTTCTCTATGTCGACAAAGACAAACTATTTGGTCACTCCGCAAAATCCCCCGATGCCGCGGAGGTCGACTATCTCGACCAATTTTTAGAGCAAATGGACAGCTTTGAGATAAAAAAAATCACTCAGGTCGGCGATCTATCCTGGGGACGCTGGCTCGTCACATATTTTGAAAAAGAATCACCGGTTGATGTGCTAAAAATAGACTGGCAGCAAAGTGATATTTCGTCCTTGGAGCTGGTAAACGACATTGCTGAAGAGCTCAGTCTGGATTTGAGCCTACCTGTTTCCAAGACCGTTAAAGCATCATCGGTATATGTTGACCCCTATCAAGAAGACGAACTGAGCCCCTGCTTTCTCGATCTTATCAAGGGAGTGGACAAATTCACCTTGCCCTCGTGGCTAAGAGTGGTGTGTAGAGAAGAAGACGTAAAGACGTTTGAGAGCTTCGGATTGGGTGAGGCTCTTGTGGATGTGCAAGAGACTGAGATGAGTTTGTTTAACCAATCCGTCCTGTGTTTCTCGGACTCTTCACCTTTTTGTCAAACAAGTCGTTCATACAATATTGCCCTCTTCCAAACAACAACTCAGCAGTCACTCTTTGTGCCCGGAGATATTCACATTGAGGTCGAAGAAGAGATCCATGTTTCAGAGCTTTGGAATATTTTGGCCTACTGGAAAGCGAAACGCCTTAAGGAGCTTGCCTTTCAATGGCTCAACATGGGCGTAGAAATTCATCATATAGAGAGTTTTCATAGTCGAATCGTAAAAAGAAACCTTCAAAATTACTCTTCCGATCTTTTTCACTGCCAAACCCTGATCAAGAATTTCTTGGCCGAACAAGGGGGAGAGCGTTTCCATAGTGTTGGCTCTCTCATTGATAACATGCGATCTAAGATCAACAATGATCCCTACGCCCTGTCGTTTTCGTTGAAGATCTTATTGATGATCGTCGAGCGTATGATGGCCTCGGCCCATAGCGGAGAGCGTCTCTTTCAAAGACTGGGTAGCGACTACCACCGCATTGTCGTGGGTGAGACTTTGATTGAGGGTCTCATCGAGACAGCGCCATCTCTCTCCCAGCTAGATATTAATGAAAAGCTAAAACAATTTTTCAACTATCTCGTTAAGGTTGATTATCTTAACGACCAGACAGATAGGCATCAACAAAGTAAGGAATCGTTATGAAAAAATTGAGTGTCACTCGAACGTCTCATCCTGCAACTTTTAGAAAATGCAAAAACCTAGGACAGTTGATCGCTGTCATCGAGAAGCAAGGTGAGGCTGATGGCCTTTATGTTGTGAAGATCCACCTCAATGGACGTTCAATGGATGAGGACGAAGAAAGTCTATTGGACTCCCTTTCTATCAACGAGGTGAAGAAGATAGATTTTGAGATGTCGAGCATGAATGATATTATTCGAAAGTCGATTGCCGATATTATGGCTGCGATACAAGATACTCAGATGAGGGCGATTGGATTTGCCAAGCAGTTCCGAAGTGATCAGGCTGTCGACGATGAAAAAGTAAAATTTGTTCTTATCCAGTGTCGATCCGTGATTGAAAGCCTCGAACAAATTTTCACCGCCCACAGTAAGAGGAGGTTTGTTATCAAGCATCTCCCTCTTTGGTACGAAGCGGAGAAAGAGCTGACGAATATCCTGCAGTGCATCTTGCAGAGTCGGAAAATGACAGATGTCGACTTCTTAGCCGATCTGATCGAGTACGACTTGGTTCAGGCCCTCGACCAGTGGGAGGAGACTCTTGAGAAAGAAGTTCTCGAAAATCCCAGTTTTAGTGGCATTTTTAATTTGAAAAGCCATGCCTTGAACAGTGATAATGGAGTTGATGCTTAACTATGACCTGCCTGCCGACATTGGAACCATTGATTTCCTATGTGTTGATCTTGATAGCGATGAACAAATGCAGGTCGACGGTGTTTTATCGGATAAAAACCTAGCAGGACTGGCGATTCCGGTCGAAGCCTTGTCCGGAGTTTCCAGTCGTCATGAAGTAAAAGTTCTCGTCGTTTATCTATCGGCCGATTCGTTTAAAAAAAAATTCAACGATATTTCAGATTTTAAAAATCAACGCAAGGCAACGACCTTATTAGTGATTCACTCCGATTTGAGCACAGATCAGGTTTCGCAGCTATTGAGCGAGGCGACGGTGTTTTCAGTGATTGGCAAGGGGGAGTCACTCAAACAATCGCTTTTGAAAGCTCTTGAACACAGTACGGTTCAACAGGGTTACCTCCAGTCACTACAAAAAGTAAAAAACCAAAACAAGACACTTGAGAGTCTCAAAGAAAATCTCGAGGGTGTGGTTTTCGAAAGAACGAAAAAGGATTTAGCCGCTAGTCAGCAGATGGAGACCTCGGTCAAAGAGCTTCAATCCATTTTGAGTTTTATAAAGAATGTGTCTCGTCTTGAGAGTATTGAAGAGCTCATGGTGCAAGTTCGGCAAGAGTTTAAAAAAATTCATGCGCTTATGCCCCCGATCCTTATGGTGGCTGGCCCTTCACAAGATGTTAGGGCGTTCTATTTTCAGGGGAAGCAGTTGATCGAAAAGCTTCTTAAATTTGATCCCTTGTCTGACTCATTGTTTTCGACGGATGATTCTCTGTTACGCAAACATTTGAGTAATGTTTTGGGGCGTCCCTTTGGTCACCTGTCGAAAATGGAGTTCAATTTTCATTCAGCAGAACTGGAGCAGGTTAAGAGTCTTATTGTTTTTGAGCACTCCTTGGGGGAAGAAGAGCAATCTGAATACGCCAAGTACTGGCAACAGCGTTGGCCCATTGTCAATATGGCCTTAGAGTCTTTACTCCTCAAAGAAAGTTTGCAGAGAATTGCGCGTCAGTGGGCTCGTACTTTCAATAATATGGCCGACCCCATTGTTATAGTTGACTCACAATTTCGGATGTCTTTATCGAACAGTGGGTTCCATACAAAAAACCATTTAACCTGCTACCAAGCTTTTGCTGACCGTGAAACCCCATGCAAGGATTGCCCCATCGCCGACACCTTTGCCACCGGCGAACCGAAGACGGCTGATATTCGCGTGGCCGATAAGATTTTTAGAGTTCACTCGTACCCCATCAAGCTAGATGATCATCACGCCCCTTCCCATGTCATCAATCAGTATGTTGATATCACACAGACCATCGATTTACAGAGTAAGGTCATTCAGGGAGAAAAGATGGCGGCCGTTGGTTTGTTGGCCGGTAATATTGCACACGAGCTCAATAACCCTCTGACAGGCATTTTTTCTTTGGTGCAGCTTCTATTAGAAGATCTGCCTGCGGGCAGTAGTACCCACAGTGATTTGACAGAAATCATGAATGCTTCGGCACGTTGCCAAAGGATTATTAAAGACCTTCTTGAATTTTCGAGTGTCGGAGAAGGCTCCCACGCCCAATCCATCGATGTGAATGTATTACTCAACAAGACTTTGCCTCTCCTAAAAATGGCCATGCGGATGCTCAATTCAGAATTGAATTTGCATTCGCAGCCTCTACGAGTGAAGGCCAATCCGCAACTTTTACAACAGGTTCTGTTTAATCTAATCAACAACGCCTGTCAGGCGATGGATGAAGGGGGGCAGCTCACTGTAACCACCGAGTGCGATGGCGACTGGGCAAAAATTCGAATTGCTGACACGGGCACGGGTATCCCAGCCGAGATTCGAGATTCTATTTTTGATCCTTTTTTTACCACCAAGTCCGAAGGAAAGGGCACCGGATTGGGCTTGAGTATGTCGAAAAGTGTAGTAGAAAGGGCCGGTGGTCGTCTGCGATTGAGTGACGATCTGAAAACAGGCACGGAGTTTATTATCACGTTGCCACTGGTGAGCGAATGAAAGTATTGATTGTTGACGATGAACCCCTGGTTCGGCGGTCTCTTGAAAAAGTTTTCACAAAACTCGGACACGATGTTGTAACGGCATCTGACGGTACCGAAGGGGTGGCGGCTTGGCGCGAATCCGAACCCGATGGTGTCGTCATTGACGTTCTGATGCCCGGACTTACGGGGCCAGAAGTTATTGCCGAAGTCTCTCCCTCCCCCAGTACAGCTATCGTTTTAATATCGGCCTACTCTGGTGACTATGACCCGGACTCGGTCAAGCAACTCGGTGCCGACATTTTTATTGAAAAGCCATTTTCAAGTATCCAAGATATTGTCGACCAACTTGAAAAAGTTTGGAGCGTAAAAAACAAATGAGAATTATTGGTGGAAAGTACAAGGGGCGTCGGCTCTCTGCTTTTAAGGCCGACCACATCCGACCCACTATGGACCGAGTTAAAGAAGTCATCTTTAACAAGCTACAGTTTGATATCGAGGGAGCTCGGGTGTTGGACCTGTTTTCGGGCACAGGGAGTCTGGCATTCGAGGCTCTGTCGCGCGCGGCCGATTCCGTGACCGCTGTTGAAATGAGCAGTAAGTCGGTACAAGTCATCAAAAAAAACAAGACTCTGTTAGGGGTTGGCGATGAGCTTGCAATCGTCCCGAAAGATGTTCTTAAGTTCTTAGAGCAATTTAATGGTGATGCTTTTGAGATCATCTTGATTGACCCACCTTTTACCAAAAAAATGGCATCAGAGACTATGGAAGTGTTGTCTCGATCCCGCTGTTTTGACTCAAAGACTGAAGTTTTTATAGAGTCCTCATCGCAAGAGGAGATTCTCGATCAATATGGTAAACTTGTTCTTAAGAAGCGTCAGAGTTATGGTGACAAGTTCTTGTCTCACTTTTTGTCTGAAGGTTGAGTTGTAAGAATCTTGTACTTGGCTTGAGGAAGTAGTAAAACCAAAGCATCGCCAAGGAGTTCCGATGTTGTCCAAAAGAATGCAAGAATTAAAGCCTTCGCCCACGTTGGCCCTCGCTGCAAAAGCCAAGCAGCTGAAAGCCGATGGTCACGATGTGATCTCTCTTACTGTGGGTGAGCCCGATTGGACCACATACGCCAAGGCGAAAGAGGCTGGCAAGACGGCCATTGATGAGAACAAGACGACCTACACACCGGCAGCGGGTATTCCTCCTTTAAAGGCGGCGATTGCCGAACTCATCGGTCAGCAAATCCAAAAAACCATTGATCCATCCCAAGTCACAGTTGGAGCGGGTGCTAAGTTTATTATTTATGCGGCCCTAACAGCGGTGCTCGATCCTGGTGATGAGGTGATTGTGCCCAGCCCTTATTGGGTGAGCTATCCGACAATGGTGGAGTTGGCGGGCGGTGAACCAAAGATTGTGCAATGTGAAGAATCCACAGATTTCAAAATGACGGCCGACCAATTAGAACAAGCGATGACGTCAAAAACCAAAGCTGTTTTGCTAAATTCTCCCAGTAACCCGACGGGGGCGGAGTACAGCACCGAAGAGCTTGTGGCCCTCGCTGCGGTTTTAAAACAGCATCCTAATGTGGTTATCATTAGTGATGATATCTACAACCAGTTGTCGTTCAACAGTGAATCTTTGAGTCCTCATATCCTCAATGTCGAGCCGAGTTTGTTTGACCGATGCCTCAGTATCAACGGTATGTCTAAGGCCTATGCCATGACCGGGTGGAGAATCGGCTGGGCCGTGGGCCCCGAGGTGTTAATTAAGGCGATGGCCAGTTTTCAAAGTCAAACGACAGGTGCGTCGTCTTCGGTTTCGCAGTGGGCATCGGTGACTGCGATCAAAGATTGTCATAAAGAAGTGGAACAAGCTTTGGTGGCGCTTAAAGAACGCAAGACTTTCTTTCTTGATAAGATTTCAAAGGTCCCTGGGTTAAGCATTTTTAACCCCCAAGGTGCTTTTTATTTGTGGGTTAACATCAATCAGTGGATTGGGCAGTCCTACAAAGGCGAGGCCTTGAAAGATTCGAAGCAAGTGGCCGAGGCCTTACTTAACGACGAGAAGCTTGCGGTGGTCCCAGGACAAGAGTTTGGTCTCGACGGATACCTGCGACTCAGTTTCGCCGCCAGTACCAAAGACTTGGAAGAAGCCACCCGCCGATTTCTCAACTTTCAGTCGCAACTCTCCTAAAATCCTTTGTGGTTAAGGGTTTGCCGCTCTTGACCAAGGTCCCCGGCCGTAGACATGGCGCATCAAAAGTCTTAAACTAAGAGCATAACCTTTTACAAAGGCAGGGGCTGTGTCTCTTTGGGTTTTAATTCAAATCGTTGTGAATCTCTTTATGATCGTTGGCGTTTCATTGTGCTTGGTCAAAGTTTTTAGAGACCGTGAAGACGACCCTCGTTTGACCCAAGGACTTCGACTTTTACAAAGTAAGATCTCGATTCTTGAAGACCTTTCGGACCATACTGAAACTCAAGTGAAGCAATTGATGACCTTACTGGACAAAAAACTCCACGAGGTTAGGGGTTCCATTGGACAAGTCAATCAACACATCGGAGAAGTGGATCGCTCGATTGAAAAAAGTAAGATGATGGCCGAGAAAATTCAAAATGAAATCGCTCATGATCAGATAGTTGAGAAAAAAATAGAAAACAAATACATTCAAGCGGCTCAATTGGCTCATCAAGGACATTCCGTTGATGAAATTGTTCAAGCTCTTAATCTTCCTAAAGCCGAAGTGCAGCTCATCACACGAATCAACAAGAAGAAATGTGTTTACGATCAAAAAGAGCCAAGCATTCAGGATAAAATTTTTGAGAAAAGCTTGGAGATGCCTCGAATCTCTGGCGGGTCGTTAGATAAAACCCATTTGGATTTTCAACAGGCGGTTCATGATCATAATGAAAAAGCTGAGTTTCGAGCTCTCAAGCTTGGGTAGGCTATGCTCCAGGTCGGTTCGCGGATTCAAGCCAAATTGATTGAAGAAGTAGAGAAAGACCACTGGATTGTGAGCTTTCAAGGGCAACTCTTGCAGGTCAGAAACACCACTTCCATTCCCTTTACTAAAAGTCAGATGCTTGACCTGCAGGTAGTAAAGTCAAACCCCATTCAACTTAAGGTGCTATCGTCATCCAAGTCTCGCCCTTTTCGCCTTAATATTGTTGTATAAACAACAACAGACTTTCTTTGGGGTCTTTCTCATGGTCTTCGCGATCAGGCGTATTGTCTATGGGAGGCTATGATAATCAAAGCAGCGTTTATTTTGCGCTTTCATGAACGAAGCGGGTGGCGTAATACTTTACAAGATAATCCACCTTGATCGGCTGATTATTGTAGGACCAAACCAGATCTCCGAAGGGTCCCCATTTCGCCATCAAAAATTCTTCATCAGGACGAGTGGCTTCGAAGGCCGGGTTGATGCCCTGGGCGCGGTTGAAAGTCATGGCGATGGTGCCGGGTTGTTTCATGGCAAAGATCAGTTTGAAGCCGTTGCGAAACAACATAAAGTCGGCTTCGGTTTGTGATATCGAATACACTTTGATTCGACCCAACGGAGAGCCTTTCAGCTGATTGAAGGCCGTGGAGGCATCAACAAATTCTCTTTTTAACTGGGCAAGAAACATAAGAGTTTCATTAAGGAGATGTTTTTCAGGTTCAAAGCCGGTTGAAATTTCAATCATGCCGGACTCTTCCATTTGTTGCTCGGTTCGCACCAAATCTTTTATCCAAGACATCTTATCCATAGCGTTGGGCCCTCCAGCGACGCTCTGCCGCAATTTCTATGTTAGGGAATAAAACGGACACCTGTCAAGGTTGTCACAAGCGCACGTTGAAAAAAGTGGTAAACCCTCCAAATGCCTCCTGATCTTGGCCGTAATAGAGGCCTAGGGTAAAGGTTATGGGCACGTGGAAACCCGCTTGCACATTGGTTTCTAGCTCGACGCCGTAGCCGGTGAACCAGCGTCCGAAGTCGGTAAATTGCGAAGATTGCAAAGTGGAATTGTTGTATCGGCCATCGAGAGTGGAGGCATCAAAAACCACGCTGCCCTGCAGGTTTCTCACGAACAAGGGTGGGGATGTCCAACCTTTAAAAAAGGAAGCCAGGGGAAAGTGGTATTCGGCGTTGGTGTTAAGAATGTTTTTTGCTACAAAAATCCCCGTTGGGTAGCCTCGTTGTAAAAATGCGGTGTTGGTAATCTGGGGGTTGAGAAAGGGACCCGCTAAAGTGCTGGTGGCAAAAAATCCTTGGGTGAGTTGTGGAGCATAGCTGGCATTGATCCCCAAATAGAAGGCGTGCCTTTTGGGGGTAAAGGACGACCAAAAGCTACCGAGGTGGGCGTATGTTTCTCCGTAAGACTCGTTACCGAAGTCAGCCAGATAGTTTTTGTGTCCTAATTCAAAACGCCAGCCCTCGCTTGTAAAAACATCCTGAGGCTTTCTATCGGTGTCAGAGTAAGACACTTCGGCTTGTGGCCCCTGGCGAATAAAGTTAATGCCGCCAATGGCAAGCTGACTGTAGTTCCATTTCAGCAAAAATCGCGTTTGGTCGAGAGCGGAGACTCTAAAGCTGGCCAAGGCACTCGCATTGGAGAAATGCAGGGTCGTTCGAGAGGCATAAAAGAAATTGTAGAAATCAGAGAGGCCAACACCCAAGGATACCGGTGTCGAGTTGTTAACATACGATAAGGTTGCCCCGGGCTTTCTGGTGAGAGTGTCCCACTGACCGATCAAAGAGAGGTTGTTGATGCCCAGGGGGTCTCCCGCGGACGTCATGGCCTGGTAGAGCGTTCCACCGTCGACCACGTACAGAAAGGGGATCCAATGGTTAGGGTACAGGTAACGCCATGGAGAGAAGTCCTCTGCGATGAAAGACGACCTGTCTTGTTGGAGTTGCGCCCCAGTTTGTTGAGCTGAGGCTTGTTGAGCGGGGGCTTGTTGGGTTTGGGCTTCAAAGTTGGTAATACTTTTTACTCGAGGTGGCTGATCCGGGAGACTCTCCCACTGTGCCCCCTTCAGGTAAAACAGCTGCGGACCGTCGCTTGTCAGTTGGTTAAAATAGAGCCCATCATCCAGAGGATCAAGCTCCCCCTGTAGCACCCGGGTCACCGAATTGGTGATAGCCCGCGCCGGCCGTCCTTTGGTGAGCAGATACAGGTTGTCGACGCCACTCTCAGGTGAGGCGATGAGCATCCCTCGATGGGTAAGCCTTGCCGAGTGCACGGGTAACTTTTGAAAAACCACTGTTTTCTGTTTCTCGGGCGGCGTGATCCGAGCGATAACTCCGGTACGTCCTTGAATTTGTTCTACAAAATAAAGGCTGTTTTTATCACCGCACGAGAGGTCGCGAATATTGTCCCCAATGGCCCCTTCATACAAGGGTGTGACTTGTTGGCTTGCCCAGTCCATGGCTACAATTTTTTTGCGGGCGGTCCCGTTTGAAACAAAATACAAAGTTTTGCCATCGGACGAGAAACAAGCCGAGTGGGCACGCTGGCCTCGGGTTATGCGACGACTCTTTTGGGTGCGAAGGTCGTAAAAGTAGAGATCATAGTACATATTATAGAGCTTCCAGCGTTCCAGTTTTTCGTAGACAAAGCCGGAGCCGGAGGGGTGCCAGTCGAGGTGATTGCTACGGGTGCCGCTTAAAACCTTTTTCGGTTCGAAAGCGCGAAAACCTCTTTTCGGGTGTCGCAGGGTGAGCATAATGTCCCCGACCCCCGCCATGCTATTTTTAATGTAGGCCATCCATAAGCCATCGGGGCTGATGCGTGGGTGCAAGATCTGTCCGTCCCGTTTGGTAGTGATGAGTTCGCCATCCATTTGCGGAGCTGCGGTGATCGTCGCAATTTGTCTTTGGGCTTGAAGCTCCCAGAACTGATAGGCTTTGCTCAGTTGCTCAGAGTAGCCCAGTCCGGTGTGGGCTTCGCTGACTCCATCAAGCAAATACGGAATGCGGCGGGAATAACTTTGATTGAATTTGTAGACAACATCGTCGCCATATTCACGGGCCAAGCTCTCCCACAAAATGCCACCAAACAGATAGGCTCTGGCGCCACCGATCCAGTCGGGATGGGAGTCGTTAAGATCACTAAGCGGGTACTCGTGCCATTTTTTCTCGAGGGTGAGTGCCCGAGCCAACCCCTGCAGGTACTGGGAGTTCAGGCGCCCTCCATTTTTCGAGATTGCAGATTCAGTATAAACAGCCAGGCCCTCGGTGTACCAGCGGGGCAAGATCATGTTGGGGTGGGCCACTGAACCAAAGATCCAATAAAGCGGTGACATCCATCCGTGCACAGGCTCCATATTAAGGATGTGGGTGTACTCGTGAACCAAGAGTTCGTGGACGAAATCTTTAAACTCTCCAATGGATGAATAAAGGTCGGGTTGGACAGCAAATAACGAAATCACAGGGTGGGGGCTAACCACCGCCGAGCCGTTGGCCAGGTCCGTATTGTCCAAAAGGACGATGGTTAGCTTGCGACTTTCTTCTTTGAAAAGGGGTAAAACCTCCGCTTTTGCCCTTTCAAACTGCATAATATAGAATTCTACCGCTTCTTGATGTTTAGCGTCAAAGAGCCAATAAGCACTCTTTGTTTCGATTTGTTTCCACTCTATTTTTGGATCGAGCTGGGCCTGTAAGCCTTGAGGGGTGCCGAGTAGAGTCAGTTGCACTAGCAACAGTCCGAGAAAACTTTTGATCATTTTTAACATACAATCCTTGCTGGCGAGTGGCTGAGGCGTTTTAAGAGTTTGACATCAATTGAAGAGATTTTAAAATACATTCATACAAAGGAGTGCAAAATGTGGAAAAAGATCATTTTGGCCTTAACAGCTTTAGTGTTTGTTTCAGCATGTTCGTCAAAAAAGAAAGATACGATTGATACTATTGAAGTGGATGGGGGAATTCAGGAAAAGCCATTAGGTTTTGATCCAATGGGTTCTGATAGCGGGAATATCCCCGGTTTAGCAACAATTCATTTTGAATACGACAAAGCGGGCTTGAGTCCTGAGGCTCGTAATATTTTAGCTCAGAATGCTGAGTTTTTACGAAGCAACCCCAACGTGAACCTTCAGATTGAAGGGCATTGTGACTCACGAGGATCCATCGAGTACAACCTAACTTTGGGTGAGCGCAGAGCGAATGCCGTAAAGTCATACTTGGTGAGCTTGGGCATTTCGGATAGCCGTCTGTCTGTTTTGAGCTACGGAGAAGAAAAGCCTATGAACGCCGGAGACAACGAGTCAGCTCACGCCGCAAACCGCAGAGCCAATTTCGTACCCGTTCAGTAGTTTTATGACTCCTATTTTTATCTTCTTCAAGAAAGGACACTGGTTATTGTGTCCTTTTTTGTTTTTGACCCTTTCTTGCGTCAATCGGACCGTTCCTACAGAAGAGTACAATTTGGCTCGCATCGCTTTGACAGCCGCCAAAGACAGCGAAGCAAAGCGTTACGCGCCAAAGGTCTATAGTAAGGCGATCCAATACATGCGAAAAGCCGAAAGAGCCTATAATGAGCGCTACTTTGAAAAGTCGACTGGCTATTTTCGAAAGTCGCGCTATTATTCGGAAAGAGCCGAGAATATCTCTCGGGTGAAAATGTTTAGTCAGGGAGAGATGACGCCATGAAAATATTAATGTCTCTAGTTTTGTTGGGAGCCCTTAGCGGATGTTTAAAAACTCGTGCTGAACTGCAAGACTCTGGCGAGGGCAGTATGCGCACCGATGCCAGTGGCAGCTATGTCTCTGGTCAAATGGGGCAGCAGCAGCGGGCTCAGATTGATTCCCGTTTTTTTGAAATCGATCGCGATTTTCGCCAATTGTATGGCAAAATCGAAGTCTTAGAAAAGAAGCTGGCCGACACCCAATCGACACCCTCCACTGACGCCAATGCTGCGGGGACTGCTGCCAGTGACGCCAAGGTGAAAGCCCTCGAGAAGCGCATTTCAACTCTTGAAGAAGCTTTGCTGGCCTTGGACAAAAAAATGAGCACGATCTCAAGCGGCAAGCAGAGTAGCGCACAAGTGATTGATCCAATTGAGAAGCCTAAGGGCCCCTTTGGCCGCGGCGAGCAACTGTTCGACCAGGGGAAGTTTGAAGAAGCCATTGCTTCTTACGACAGTTACCGCCGTCGGTTCCCACGTGGGCGCAAATACGCCCAGGCCACTCTCAAGATGGGGTTGGCTTTTCAGAAGCTAAAAATGGATAACGATGCCAAGGCCTTCTATAAAGAAGTGATTCAGCGCTATCCCAACACGAAGGTTGCCAACCGGGCCCAGGCGAACTTAAAAAGACTTTAGTGAAATACGTTTTATCAATTGAAACCAGCTGTGACGACACCTCCGTCGCTATCGTCAACGAAGACCGAGTGGTCTCTTGTTGTCTGGTGGCGAGCCAAGATTTAGTTCACAGCCCCTTTGGTGGGGTGGTTCCGGAGATTGCCAGTCGAAATCACACCGCCCAAATTCTCCCTTTGATCGAGCAGGCCATGACTCAAACCCAGACACAATGGTCGGATTTGTTAGGTGTCGCGGTAACAAGTCGCCCCGGACTGGTTGGGTCCTTGATCGTGGGATTAATGACCGCAAAAACCCTATCGTTGGCCAAGGGTCTTCCCTTTTTAGGTGTCCACCATATTGAGGGGCATATTATGGCTCCCTTTTTAGTGGATGGTACCTATCAAGGTCCCAATTTTTACGATCAAGACTTTCTTGCTCTAGTAGTCAGTGGAGGCCACACGCAACTCTACCATGTTGAAGGCTTCGGTCATTACCAAGTGTTGGGCCAAACCATCGACGATGCGGCAGGCGAGGCTTTCGACAAATTTGCGAAAATGCTCGGGTTGCCCTATCCCGGCGGGGTCGAGGTCGATAAAAGAGCCGCTCTGGGAGACCCAAGATCTTTTGCGTTCCCTAAACCCCTATTGCACGATGACACTTATAACTTTAGTTTCTCGGGTTTGAAGTCGGCTGCCCAACGACTTATAGAAAAAATGTCCAGTGCCGAGAAATCCGAACGACTCAATGATTTGTGCGCCAGTTACCAAGCCACTATCGTGGAAGTTCTATCGAAAAAGCTCGATCGCGCTTTGCGCGCCACCAAGGTTAAGAACTTTGTGGTGAGTGGGGGAGTGAGCGCCAATTCGGGGTTGCGAAAAGCCGTAGAAGAGATCGCCGCTCACCACCATTTGAACCTTGCTCTGCCCCCTTTGCGTTACTGTACCGACAATGCAGCGATGATTGGTCTCGCCGGGCTCTTGCGCCTCCAGAAAGGCGAAACTTCGAATCAGGACTTAGCGCCTCTACCAAGAGCCGCTCTGTGAGCACTACGCTAAGAGAAAAAATCAAATCTCGGATGGCAGAGCTAGGGATTGAGCCAAAACGCTCTCTCGGTCAAAACTTTTTGGTCAGTGACAGTGTTGTTGAAAAAATTTTGATGGCAGCTCAGCCAAAAGACTTTGTACAAACCTTTGAAATCGGCCCTGGCCTTGGGGCACTGACGGATCTTCTGGCGGCGCAGGCGCAAAACATTCAGCTTATAGAATTGGACCGTACTTTTGCTGAGTACTGGCGAACCAAAGAGATGCAAGTTCACGAGATGGATGCTCTGAAGTTTTCGTGGAGTGGTTTAGACTGGGCTGAAGGCCCCCATTTGTTGGTCAGCAATTTACCCTATCAAATTTCCTCACGCTTGGTGGTCGACCTTTCTGTTTGTGAGCCGAGCTTTTCTCGCATGGTTTTGATGTTTCAAAAAGAGGTGGCCCAAAGATTACTGGCGGCTCCCAAGTCCTCGGACTATGGGCTGCTGACGGTGGTCGCCCAAGCCTTCTGGAGGCCCCGCTTGGTCGTGGAGGCCGGTGCCGTCGACTTTATGCCAAAACCCAACGTGGCCAGTCGGGTGGTGTGCTTTGATCGCCGCCCTTCGCCTCTCAGGAATTCCGAGCGCCGCGACTTTTTGAGCTTTGTTAAAATGAGTTTCGCCAATCGCCGCAAAAAGCTATTGCCCAAACTGACCTCTTTTCAAGACAAAGCGAGGTTGGCTGAACTATTTGAAATTACAGGGGTTTCTGTGGACTGTCGCGCTGAAACCCTGAGCCCTCAGCAGTTTATTGACCTATACTTCGCTTTAAAAAAAGAGTATTAGAAGCCCATGGGTATAAAGATCATCGCGGATAATAAAAAAGCTCGTTTTGACTACGAGATCACTGACAAGTTTGAGGCCGGCTTAGTCCTTACTGGCAGTGAGGTTAAGAGCATTCGTGATGGGGCAGTGAACTTGAAAGACTCCTACGTGTCTTTTCGCAACGGCGAGGCTTTTTTGCAGAACGCCCATATTAGTGTTTATCAGGCCAGCAGCTACAACAACCACGAGCCGGAGCGCTTGCGCAAGTTGCTGCTTCACCGTGAAGAAATCCACAAAATAATGGGACGGGTCCAGGAAAAGAGCCTTTCTTGCATTCCCCTAAAGATGTACTTCAAGCGAGGTCGCATTAAGATCGAGATCGGTCTTGGGCGCGGTAAGAAGAAGCATGACAAGCGTCTTTCCATTAAAAAGAAAGAATCCGATCGAGAGCTTGCCCGTGCTATCAAGAGATAATAAAATTCTCGTATGATAAAAAATATTATTTTTCTTATAGCAGTTCTAGTGACATCCAGTGGCAGCTTTGCAGCGTCTTCAGAACCAAAGACGGTTGACGAGTCGCCTGAGCAAGAACTCAGTTTAAAAAAAGACCGAGAGGCGTTGGATCAGCTTCGACAAGAAGTTCCCGAAGATGTGAAGCGCGAGAACGATGATCTGGCTTTTATATTGAAGCTGTTTGACGACAAAAAAAGACAGTCGGGACGGATTCGAGCTGAGTTCAACAAGACATACAACAGGGTTCGTAAAAAAAAGCAGAAAGAGTTCAGAAAAGAGCGCGACCTATACACTCGTGAAGAAAAGTCTCGGCGCAAAAAATATTTGAGTGAATCAAAAAAACAGCGGAAAGCCTTTCTTGATGGGGACGCGTCGAGTGAAGCCAAAAAAGAATTTTTTGCCGAAGAACGTATAAAGAGAAAAGAATTTTTCGCTGACGAGAAAGACAAGCGTAAAGATTTCGAATCCGACTTAAGAGCGCGCCGCAAAGAGTTCGATCATTATCTGAGGGACCGGCGTAAAGATTTCTCAGATCGCTTGCGACAGTTCAAAAAAGAGCAAAAGGCTTTAAAAGATCTAGAAAAGAAGCGAAAAGCGGCCCTTAAAAAAGGCTCATCTTTGGGGAACGTATCGAACCAACTCACCCCCAAAAACCAACAGTACCTCAATGATTTCAAAAAAATACCCAAGCGCACCAGCCATACTCTGGCCCCTACCGAAGAAAAGTAGTTTTCTGCTTCCGCTAAAGTTTGTGCCGTAGCGGTTGGTAGTTCTTGAGATTGGAGCAGGTGATTAACAGTGCTGCTGCGAGTGTAAATGGGGGGAGTTTGACTGTCGAGCTTCGCGCTTTGAGCTTTGAGGTACGAAGCCCCCTTCAGGGGCATTGGCCTTACATTACAGGTGGGGGTTAATAAACCTGTTGCAGGCCTTGCCAGTTATTTTTTTGCAGTGGGTTTGGCGAAAAGCTTTTCTAGGTCTTTTTGAGTCATGGGGCGATAGTCGCCAGTTTTGAGTGCGCCAAGCTTTAGCTGGCCTATGGCGACGCGTTTGAGTTTCTCGACGTCGTAACCAATCTTTTCAAACATTTTACGCACCTGTCGGTTCTTTCCTTCGGTGATCGTAATTTCGACCCAATCTTTTTTCTCAGAGCCTTTTTTTATTTTTTTAATATGAACGGCTTTCACTTTGCCGCCGACGATGGAAACTCCTCGTTTTAGTTTTTCTAACTTCTCTTGAGGGACGAGGCGATCGAGTTTGGCGTGATAGGTTTTAGTAATTTCAGACTGAGGGCTGGCAATTTCATTAAAAAAATCACCATCGTTAGTCATAAGCAAAAGGCCCTCTGTGTCCCAATCCAAGCGTCCAACAGGAAACAACCTTTTTTTGACCTTACTGAAGTAATCCAGAACGGTGGGCCGCCCTTGGGGATCCGCAGTCGAGGTCACAACAGATTTTGGTTTGTTGAAAATAAAATACAGAGGTTGGGGCTTGGCGCCGACCAGTTTACCGCCCACCTTCACTTTGTCGTTTGCGGGGTCTATTTTGATCCCTAATTCAAAAACCTTACGACCGTTCACTTGCACACGACCTTCATCGATCATGGCATCCGCTTTTCTGCGGCTGGCGATACCATGATCGGCTAAGAACTTATTGAGTCTGATCAAATTTGAGGAGTTTTGAGATTTCATGGGACCGCCTCATGGATTAATTTCGTGCCTGAGTTGGTCTACCAAAGCTTGAATCACATTGTCATTGATAAAAATATTCTCAAGCGCGCTCCGGCCCCTGGTGAGGGCCGCTTCGCCGAAACTCTCTGCTTCAGGATGCTGGAGCCGGAACAATTCAATGGATTTTTCTAGAGCTTGCACGAGCTCTTGATAGTCCGGGTCGGTTTTTCTATCTACATAGTATTGTTCAATTTTTTTCAGTGGGTAGTACACCTCTGGAAACTCATTCAGGCGCCCTTGGAGTTGGGCTTTGTTTTGAAAAACATAACCACGAATAATCATGCCTTGAATGGTTTTGTTTTGCAGACTGAAGCGAGCATAGCTGTTTTGATCCACTTTCAAATATTGGGTTTTGTTTGGAGTCAGTTCAAGCTGATCGTTGTAGTGCAGTCGTGCGTTCATTGTCAGAGGCTGCAACTCGCCTTTTTTTATTAACATCAAAGGACTGGAGTGAATCACGGTGACTTCGCTCGACGGACTTTGACTGAGGATAATGTAATTTTTATCTCGAGTGTAAAAGACTCGATTTTTGCTACCCTCTGGCGCGTGTGTCTCCAACCATTTTTCAAAAATATGAATGCCTTCAATACTATTTTTGATGGGAACCACTTGCCAGTGGTCCGGAAATACAAAATCTTTCAGGTTCCAATCCAGCATAAAAGTTTCGTTGTAGTGTTGTAGGATGTACTGCAACTCTTGAGACAAGGCCGGGGCTTGGTTTTGCCAGTGTTCAAATGTGAGGGCGAGGCGACTAAAATCTTCAAAAAGCTGGGGTGTTAGCGGGGTGTCCGGCTGACAGTGATGTATCAGGTAGTGATACAGGCATAAACGCGCCGCGTCTTTGTTCGGCTCGAAGGATAACATATGTCTTGCAAGATGGGTGGTAGTATTCATAACCTATTAAAAGGATAGGGGGAATTTAATACTCCGTCCACTAAAATCAAGGATCAAGCGTGCACAGAAGACTCAATCCAGACCTATTTGACCCCAGCAGCAGCTCGGTGGAGAGCACGGAAAGCAATTATTCCGTGGTGGCGTCGCGAAAACTGGAATCGGAGCTCAAGGATACAAAAAAGCGAGTTTCCCATCTGGAGAGTTTGATAGAGGTCATGCAATCGCAAATGGCGGTTATGAACCGCAACGGAGAGCAGAGAACCGAGGTTTTTTCCAAAGCTCTAAGTGGCCTTGAGCAAGAGTTCCGTGAAGAAAGTTTGGCACGTTCAAGACAGGCGAAACATGTTGAAGAACGGTTTCGGGATCAAAGAATGAAAGACTCACAAATGGAGGCCATCGTCGATCGATTCAATTCGACCTTGGTACAATTTGAGAACAAACTGTCGGTCCTGCAAAGGGTACTGTCTGAAAAAGAAATGACCTTGGTGACCTACCGTCGAATCATCGAGCAGATCGTAGACGAGGTCGAAAAACTCAAAGTACGACCGATGCCTCGCAGAGACCTATAGTCTCCGTCTTAGTTTTTAGTAGAAAGATCGACTGGATCTCGCGCATTTGATTCTATTTTTTTAAAACAGCATTCATTCGTTTTTCAAAAAGATCGGCTTCTTCAAATCCAGTGAGAGTTAAATCGTCCCGAACTTGTCCCTTAGAATCGATGAGGATCATCGTTGGAAGTCCGTAGACATCGTAGGTCTTCTGCCAGGTTGATAGCTCTTCGAAGGGTGACGTGGCATCAACCTTCAGCATCACAAACGTTTTACTCAGTTCTTGAATCTTCTTTTTTGAGAAGGTGAGTTGGTCCATTTCAACACAGGCGGCGCACCAGTCGGCATAGAAATCAATAATCACAGGTTTTTGCTGTTGTTGCGCTTGCTTCACTCGTTCTGGTGAGAAGGCTTGCCAAGCGATAGCACTTTTCTTTTGTTCCACCGAGGATTGCGGGATCAGGGGCTTTATTAGGGGCCAGGCGTAAAACAAAGACAACGCAAATAGACAGCAAGCCAGAATAAACTTGATAGTGTTCATCCAGGCGCCAGAGCGAGGCAGCTTATTGGCCAGCTGGCTGAAGGTGCCTAAGAGAATAAAAAGAACACCAAAGCCCATGGCGAATGTGAATAAAAGAATAAACCCAAGCCCACTGTTCTGAGTCTGGGCAATATAGGCAAGCACGCCCACCAGAACAGGGCCAACACAGGGGCTGGCGATCACTCCCGCCAGCAGTCCTGATAGAAATGCGCCAATGAAACCTCTCTGAGACTTTTGATTGGCCATACGGTTACGGATAAAGGCGGGGGCTTGCAGTTCAAAAAAGCCCAGCAAGCTCAGGCCCATGGCAAAAAAGATAAGGCTCATGCTAACGATCACAATGGGATGGCCGATCAACGAGCCAAACAGTTGACCGGATTGAGCCGCGACGACGCCCAAGATTGCGTAGGTTAAGGCGATTCCGAGTACGTAACACAGACTCACCAAAAATGATTGAGCCTTTGAGCGCTTCTCGTTGGTTCCCAAAACGGCCAGGGTGATGGGTATTAGGGGATAGACGCAAGGGGTGAGTGATGTCAGCAAGCCAAACAGAAACACCAGGGCCAAAGCGTAGATCAGGTTTTGATCAATTTGCTTCTGAATAAAAGAAGAGGATGCAATATCGGCCGTTTCGATTGTTGCTTTTTCTAAGTTGGCGCGAAACTTCACTTTTCTTGGGGTGAGGCAAAACTTTTTCGTGCAAGCGATATAGGTCAAAACCAGATCCACACCTTCGAGCTCAGATATGTTGGCTGGAATCTCGATTTGAGTTTTTAAAGTGGCGGAGGTTTGAACGCCTTTTTTGCGTTTTTTACTAATGGTGTCGTCAAACTCAACAATGGGACTGATGGAGAGTTCGCCAACGGTCATGTTCTCCGGGGTGCTAACCTTCAATCGAAAGCGCTCAAGGTAGGCGAAAAAGCCTTCTTGTAGTTCCATCTCCACCTGAAAGTCGGCTAATCCACCAGGCTTTAAGTTTTCTGAAACAAAAAAACCTCGGGCTTTTAAGGGGTTCAGCTGAGAGAGATCTTCTTTTGAAAAACCTGTCAATGGGGCCACTATCAGGGCGATCAGGAGAAATCGAAGCATTCCTTATACTAAGGCCAGTTCAGCTAAAACACAATGCTCGAGGCTCCGGGATTGTCAGAAAAAAGCCCTTCCATTGACTGCCGAAGTGTTTGGATTTGCTTACGTTCTGGGGTAAGAAAGGGCATGAAAAATAGTGCTGTACTGACAGAAAAGTGGACTGAATTCCCCATCATTGCGATTGATACTGAGACCAGCGGTCAATATCCTATGCGAGATGATCTCTGTGAGCTGGCGGCAGTGAAGTCCATCGGTGGCAAAGTGGTGGATACATATCAGACCCTGGTCAAGCCCCGTGGGACCATGTCTGATTTTATCATTGGCATTCATGGAATCACTAATGAGATGGTAAAGGAGGCGCCGGTCATCGATGATGTTCTTGCCGACTTTGTGGATTTTGTTCGTGATGGCGTCATTGTTGGGCACCATTCTCCATTTGACCTGGGCTTTTTGGTCTACGATATGGAAAAACGATCCATGAAGCTACCCGACCAGCCGGCACTCTGTAGTAGCTTGATCGCTCGCAACTCCATTGTCGGCACGCCCAACCATAAGCTGCAAACTCTGGTTAAGTATTTGGGGCTTGAAGGCGGTCAGGCCCACCGAGCCTTGGATGATGCCTCGGCTTGTTTGCAGCTGCTGTTCAAGTGTTTTGAAGAAAAAAAGGTTCAAACCTTTGCTGATGCATTTCGGTTGCAAGGCTCCCCCCTCTGGTGGCAGGATTTTTCGCTCAAGGGTAAGGCTCTACAAAACCAACAATGGGGCAAGGTCATACAGGCGATCGAGACTCAAAAAAACCTGGAAATTATCTATGCCGGTGGCTCAATGAAAGGCAAGAAGCGTGAAGTGCGGCCCATCTCTGTCGTTTGCAGTACCACGGGTGACTTTATGGTGGCGTTTGATCCCAACGAGCCTGAACAATCCAAACGGTTTTATTTCAAAAAGCTAAGTGAAGCAGAAATTCTGCCTTAAGAGGACAGCTCTTCGTTGAGAGCCCCTTCGGGCTCCAAGCCAGTGGGAAGGATGGGGAGAGTCTTGACCTCATCGTTGACTCGCAGTTCATTGGCAATTTTTTCTGCCAGCTCCTCGAGTTCCGGAAACTCGTCGCCCTTACGAAGCCGCAATTTGTAAGGGTGACCATCTATATAGCTATCAATGAATTTTTCAAAGGCATAGACAGGCCCCACGATACGGTGAGAGAGCTGTTTGCCCACCATGAACAGAAAAGCCGTAAAAGCCAAACTGACCGATGAAAAAGTCACAAGAAAAGGAATGAGAAATTGATCGAGTAGTTTTGTATTGTTACCCATAAGGTCGATAACCACAAATCGTAAGAAGGTGTATGAGAAGACTCCTGAAATCAGAGAAAAACCAAGCCCGCAAGTGACGAGAATATAACAGTATCTCAATTGAAATTTGGGGTTGATCCATGCCTGTTTACGGAGATTGTCTTTGGGCCACAAATTGTCTTGGTCTATGACAAGAGCGTGCCCCATCAGGCCGTAGCCAAACCATTGCAGTAAGTCGGCGATGTTAAATACCCCAGTGCTTAGGCTTTGACTACCAACAATAATAAAGTCGACCACATGTCCCCAAAGGATGCGATCGATAACATTGCCAAGAATGCCGCCGATGAGAATAGACATACCCACGCGCAGCTTCACAGACCGGGTCGGTAGCAGGTATTGAAAAATCACGAATGAGAAAAGCAGAAAAGCGCCACCCGTTGAGAGTGAAACGATTCGCAAGACGGGAGGCAGGTCAGAGAACAGGCCCAACATAGCGCCTTTGTTGAAGTGCAAAACGAGGTGAAAGAAGTCCCAATGAATTTTTGGGTTCATTTCAAGGGCAATTTGTTTACTAATTTGGTCTACGGCAATCACGCCAAAAAGTGATAGGAGCACCCAATAGAGATCTTTCTTTTTCATCTCTTTATTTTAATGGTCGAAGTGCAATCCCACAACTGTCTGGTTACGACCTCGTCGTTTAGCCTGGAACAATGACTGATCGGCGCTGATAATAAGCTCGTCGACAGAGCTGGCGTGCTCTGGGGCCGTGGCCACGCCTAGACTTATGCTCAGGGGATAGTTGTGAAACGAGACCTCCAAAATAGCGCTTCGCATTTTTTCGGCTTGAGCCAGCGCCTCAGGAGGGTTGGTTTCAGGGAGAATTAGGACAAATTCTTCGCCTCCGTAGCGAGACAGTGAAGCCTTTGCGGGAGTCTCTAGTTGTAGAGTTTCTGCCACTAATTGTAAAAAACGGTCGCCCTCAGGATGACCAAAGCGGTCATTGAACTTTTTAAAATGATCGATATCGATCATCAATAAAGAAAGAGGGCTTTGTTTCTTTTGATGCTTTTCCCACTCGATCCGAATCTTCTCTTGAAAGAAGCGATGATTGGTTAATTGCGTGACCGGATCGGTGATCGACAACTTTTGCAATCGATCTTTTTCAACCAGTTGTTTATGATTCCTCTGAGCTTCAACAACTTGAATAAGGAGTTCATCGTTTTCCCAGGGCTTTAAAATAAATTTATGGATTTTTGCTGAATTGATCGCATTTTCGATAGCTTTCATGTCAATCTGGCCAGATAAAAGGACGCGACTGGCCTGAGGGACTTCCTTCATGATGCGACCAAGAAAGTCGACTCCACGGTCGTCGCCCAAGATGTGGTCACTGATCACAACACTCACATCAAGGTTCTGGGCCACGATGCTTTCGGCCTCGGCTGAGGTGGTCGCTGTCAGCACTTCGAAGCGGCGACGGAGGGTGCGGTCGAGAGAATCAAGAATATCCCTCTCGTCATCAACACACAATACTTTTGGTCTATTGGTTTTTTCTGTCATCCTTGTACACATCCAGAAGTGAACTAAAATCTCCGTTTAGCGGTAGGCTATAATTTTTGACTCTTTTGTGTGTGATGGCAACCTGTTTCTCATACCAGAGGGGGATGGTCGGTAACTCTGAAAATACAATCTCCTGGGCTTTGTGATAGAGACGTTTTCTTTTTTCAAGACTTTCTTCGACAATGGCTCGGTCAACCAAGCGGTCGAACTCGCTGTTGTTGTAGTAGCCTCGATTGCGTCCGGGGGGAGTCATTTTAGAGTGTAAAGACGTGCGGTAGATATCCGGATCATTAATACCAACCCATTTCATGACGGCCAAATCAAAATTTCCGGTTTTTACATCTTCGTAGTAGGTTCCCCATTCGTAGCTTTGTTGCTCGATCGGGAGCCCGAGCTCTCTCAACTGATGGGTCAGAATTTTTCCGACTTCAACGGCTTCTTGTGTGTTTGAGGTTTTTAGAATCAGAGGTTTGTCCGCCATTTTTTTAAATAGCATGCGAATCTGAGAGTCGCTCATGGCGGTGTGCTTCAATTCTTTGTTAAAGAAGGGGTTTTGAGTGGGGATGATCGATGTTGCGGTTTCGGCAAACCCCTCCATGGTGTATTTGATTAACATGTCTCTTTGAATAGCCGAGCTGATTGCGTGGCGAACCTCTGTTTGCGCAAGGATGGGGTGCCTCAAATTCAGTAGAATATACTTTGTCGACAGTCCAGGGGCCGTGACCACTTGAAAGTTCTTTTGATCTTTAAAGAATCTCACTTTCGAAAAAGGGATGTCCGACTGTACGATGTCAATTTTTCCTTTAAACATCTTCTGAAAGCGCGTGTTCGAGTCTTTGATGATCTTAAACTGCAATTTCTCAGCCTTAGGTTTGTCCCCAAAAAAATCGTTGAAGCGGTTTAAATAAATGTTTTTGACATCTTTTTTATGAAAGGCAAAGGGGCCAGAGCCGATGGGCTGTGCGTAAAAGTCTTCTCCGACCGCAGCCACCACCTTTTGGGGCAAGAGCTTAATTAAAGGAAGGTCGTTGAGAAACGGCGCCCAGTACTTCTTCATATGTATCTTAAGTTCTCCACCAGTGGCTGGGTTGTAGGTTGCGGTCACTTTAGAGATCACTGAGAACTGCTGCGAAAAGGGGGAACGAGGTTTATTAAACTCCGCAAAAGAGAACAGAAAGTCTTCAGCCGTCGCAGTGGTCCCGTCATGAAAGCGAATGCCTGGACGAAGTTGAAAGGTGTATGTCTTGCTTTTATAGCTCCATGAAGAAGCCAGATCTCCCTCGATCTCAAGATGAGCACCAATTTTCACCAGCGAAGAGAAGATCAAGCCGTTGATGCGTTGACCATTAGCATCGGTACCATAGCGAGGGTCTAGGGTTTTTGGTTCATTACTAAGTCCAAAGACAATGGTGTCTGAGGGCGGTGGTTCACTCCAGCGGCATTGCGAAACCCCAAAAAGCAGAGAAAAAATGGTAATAAGTCTAGAAATCGATCTAAGCATTGGGCTTTATACTAACGTTCACAAAGGGGACTGTCTAAACAATTTTAAAGTGCTAAAATGACAATGCATAATTGAGAGGGGCACCCCATGGTTAATTTTATCATTGTCTTTTGCATGCTTCTTCCTGTTCGAGGGATGGCTACCACCTGGTCTGAACAAGTGGATTCTGTAATACTTCGGGAGCTCAAGTCTGTTGATACCAGTGGGGAAAACTTTGGAATCTGGATAAAAAAGGGGTCTTCAGTTTCACAACACAATGGCGAGCGCCTGTTTGTGCCCGCATCGCTCTCAAAAATTCCGACGGCTTTGACCTTTCTCAATGAAACGTCCATGGACCATCGTTTTAAAACCTGGATTTACCACACCGGTAAGGTCAAAGACGGCGTGCTTGAAGGCGACCTTTACCTAAAGGGCGGTGGCGATCCGACACTCGTCACAGAGGCTCTCTGGATCATGGCGAACGAATTGAAAAGAAGTGATATTAAGGAAATTCGAGGGCAAGTTTACGTCGACGAAAGTTATTTCGACTCTGACTACTATTCAGAAGGGCGGCAAAAAAAACGTGTGGACCGCGCATACGACGCACCCGTCAGCGCTCTGTCCTTTAACTGGAATTCAATCTCTATTTACGTTCGTCCTGGAGCCAGGCCTGGCAGTCCTGCTCGGGTCTACACGGACCCGGACTTGCCGATCATCAAGATAAACAATTCCGCCAAAACCACCAGCCGAAAAAAAAGCAGTCTCGAGGTGGAACGAAAATATGACGATCAAAACATTGTGATCAACGTCAAAGGGGCGGTCTCGGTCAGCAAAGACGAAAAAGCCGTTTACAAAAGTATAAAAGATCCATCACTGTGGACGGGGCGCTCATTTGTTCAACTTCTCAACCGGGCGGGAATCGATTACCAAGGGACGGTGAAGATGGGAGTCACTCCGAGTGATGCTATCGAGATTGTTGAGAAAAAAAGTTGGAGCATGGCTCGAGTGATGGCCGCGTTGTCAAAGTTTTCGAACAACTTTGTAGCCGAGGTGTTAACAAAACAACTCGGCAAAAAGAACGGACAGCCCGGTAACATTAATGATGGTCTTGAAAAAATCGTGAATTTTTTAAAAGAAAAAGGCTGGAAGCCATCAGACTTTGAGTTCGTAAATCCCTCGGGCTTCACCCGTGAAAATAAAATGCGACCCGATCTGTTGGGGCAACTGCTGGTCGACGCGCGTAAGCGATTTGATTATTCCCCAGAATTTTTAGCCTCTTTGCCCATCAGCGGTACCGATGGCACGTTGAAGTCACGAATGAAGCAAACCATGCGCGGCAAGGTTCGCGCAAAAACCGGCTATCTCACAGGCGTGGTGGCTTTAGCTGGCTATATGGAGGCCCGTGACGGAGGAGAGCCGCTCACCTTTGTCTTTTTATACAATGGCCCTTACAAGCAAGACTGGAAGGTGCGAGCCATGTTCAATCGCTTGCTCTGGCGCGTCTATCAGAAGTCTTAAAGAATCAGTGAGAACTCTTGGCGGGAGTATCCCTTAGCAAGGGTTCTTGTCTTAAACTTTGAAAATTCTGAATCTCTTTTTTTATGGCAGAGACCCGCTGCTTTAAATTTTCACAATGCCCATATTCGATATGCTGTGGTTTCAGTTCTTTGCATTGATCGATAATCCTTTTCTGTTTGACCTGCCATAGTTGAGAGTTCTCGATAGCGAGTTTAGCGGCCAGTTTTAAACTATGGTCAGTATTCCCCGAAGTTCTCAGTAGGGCTGCCACTTGAGGTGAGATGATCGCACGTGCCGAAGTGTCACAGTGGCTGATATACTGGCCCTCAGAGCGACCCTGCAAATTTTCACTGTAGGTTGTACTCCGTCCGATGATGTTGGCGTAGATGGGCTGCTCCGGGAAGCGGCAGACTCCGAGCACTTGCTGGGAGCCAGAGGGGGCGGCGGGAACAAATCCGTAGAGCATCGGATCACAAAGAGTCATAGCTCCCATGGCTCGAGCGGTGTTGGGATCATCGTTGGCGTTCGACGGTCCGCAGCCCACTGTAAACGGACGACCGTCCAGATTGAGTTTCACTTGCTTGGGTGTTTGACAATAAAAGTCCTCGGGGCGCTTGAAAGTGTTCATAAGGTTCATAGTTTTAGGGGGAGATTCGGGCTTCTGAGCGTCGGTCATAAAGCCGCCCTGAGTGCATCGATAGCGGACGTCGGGGTGGGGAGGCGACGTGGGATAGCCAGAAGCGGCGGTGGCACGAAGGGCGCTGGGATGAATAGACTGAAAGTTAATGTTGAGTGCTTCGCTGTCTTGAAGAAACCTTTGTCGATTTTTGCGAATCTCCTGCTGATAGAACTCGGTGCGAACACCAACCACTCCTTGGATGTCGGGTGTCGGCATTTTGGGAGGGCTTTTACCAGCGGCAATGGCCTCCGCTTGGTAGGTCGCTTGAAAGGCGGCAAACTGCAAAAGGCTATCGCTTAGCCTCTCGTTGAGGCGGGCTGTGGATATCTGATCGTGATTCAAGAGCTGGGTGTGAAAGGTCTCATAAGCCTGTTCAAGACTTTGTCTCTCTTCAGTCGCCAGATTTTCAATACGCACCAACAAGGAGTCTTTTGAAAACCCAAAGGACGGCAGAAAAGTAATACAAAAGGCCAAAGCACAGCGTGCGATCAAGACAAATCCTCCACATTTTCGTTTCGGTTTATCCGGCAATAATCTGCAGTGTGCTGGCGATTGGTCTAGAAACGCAGGCTTGGTCTGGGACTTCCATCCGGTTTCAATTTGCCATCGCCTTTTTAAGAAACTCCATGTTGTAATATAGAATCACGCTGACGATTTAAAGGTGGACGATATGAGTTGTAGTCATTGGTTGAAATTTAGCTTGTTGGGAATAATGACGTTGTTTGTGTCATCTGTAGGGGCGCAGCCTTCTGACATGATCACAAACCAAATGCTATCTCATGCCCAGCAGGTTCGTTCACCGATGCTGACTCAGGCTCAGTACAATCAGTCCCTTCGTTTTGTGACGAGTTCCGAGGTTCGCTTTTCGATGAACTCAAACCTCAATGCCTTCGAGAGAAATCTCGAGGCTCTCAAAAACTCGAAAAATCCTGGGTCGCCCGCAGAAAAGGCGATGAGAGAAGCAGTTCGAAGAGCTGGAACCCGCGTGGCGGCTTACCAAGGGCTTGTAGACGCCCTTAACCAACAAAGTAAATTTTCGGCTTCAGCACCCAATAGTTTGAAGGTTCCAAGTATAAAGCTAAGTCCTCTTGCCAACGCCACTCTGAAAGTTTTGAAAACGGGGAACGTCGATGCCGTTCGAACTTTTTTAAGACACTTGCCCAAGGCCGCCACTCAGCTGAGGAACTCAAAACCTTTGGGGCGGGGCACGGGAGCGCCGAGAGAAGTGCCAGACACGATGGGTGGCGAGTCGCCCAGCAACCGTTAGTCTTCTATAGTTTAATTAAAGTCAGAGCTTTGGGCGATATAAGGCAGGTTTCGGTAAAAACCTTGATAATCGAGACCATATCCAACCACAAAGCGGTTTTCGATTTCAAAACCCACGTGGTCAATGTAGCACTCCGTTTTAAGAGCCGCTGGTTTGAACAAAAGTGATGTTGTCACTAGTTTCTTGGGCATGCGCGCTTCAATGTTCTTTTTCAAAAAATTCATGGTCAGACCGGTGTCCACAATATCTTCAACCAAAAGAACATTTTTGCCTTCTAGGGGCACAGTGAGATCTAAAGTGGTTTTGACTTCGCCGGAAGAGTGAGTGCTCGCTCCATAGGAGGAAACACCAAAAAACTCACACTGAATATCAAGGTCAATGCTTCGCACTAAGTCGGCGAAATACAAGCAGGAGCCCTTGAGAACACAGATCGCAGTGAGTTCTTCCCCTTTAAACTGCTCCGTAATTTTTTTGCCAATTTCGGTGACTTTGGTTTGCAAGTCGTCTTGGCTGATCAGTTCTGACAATTTTAAAGGCACCATGATAAGTCTCCCAAGCGCAAATTCTATCCGGCTCGCATTCGAGCCTCCGATGTGTTCATGACCATAAATGAGAGGGCCGGTTTACACAAATGAATTGTTAATTAACTCTCCCACACCACCGGCACCGGGCACAATATACTGATTGTCATTAAGGCCTCGTTCCTCGTCCCAAACTTCACCGGGAGGGCAAGCCAGTGCTTTCGGAGTTGAAAAGCCACGATCGAGGCGAGCTCCATAGATTTTGACATCAGGGTGGGTATTCGTCATTTTTTTTATATATTCAGGGGTTACAATAAGGTGAACAGCAATAAAACGTTTTGCGGTACCCTCGACATTGTCTTTGTAAAACTGAATCACCTCAGACAGTGAACTTCCGGTGGCGGCCATGGGGTCTGGGATGATGACCAATGCATTGTCGACATCGCCACCAATTTTTGAGGAATTCAACGCTGTGTGAGTCACAGCTCCCTTCGCGTCAGTCATGCGTGAAGCAAAAATATGATCCTGGCGCAAGCACTCTGGAGAGATCAATTGGTTGAGCTCATCAAAGAAAAGTTGCGAAGGCACCATGCCGGCGCGAGCGACATCAACGCAGACGGCTTTCTGTTGCCCATCAAAAACTTTAGCCTGCAAGCGGAGGTCGTCATGAAATTCAGTCATTCGCGTTTTCAAAGACTGTTGGCTGTGGGGCCATTCACCATTCATGACGTGAACAAAAAGCTGTTGAAAGGCTCGTTGCACCAGTTGATTAAACTGGGGTTGGCGGCATTCTGCTGACGACAAGCGAGCACTCAGATGCGAGAGGTAGGGATCATCTAATAAAACCACTTGTTCTGGATAATGGTGATCAATTTGAGAAAGAGCCATGCCCTTAGATAGGGCGTTGAAGGGCATTTTGTCCAGAGAAAATGTGATGGGCCGCCGCTATTTGAATTCAAGAATTAGGGCGATGTCACTCAAGGATTCAACAAATGTTTCGTCGTTAAGGCCTCGTAACTTTGAGCTGGCTTCAAAGAGGCTCACCTCTTCGGCGTTAAATTCTAAGTCATGAATGCTGGGGGCCAAGATATAGAGGGCTTCTTGATTGCCAAGACTGACGGAGTAGGTGAGTGTGGGTCCTGATTCACCATTCATTTTAAGAAGATACCAAAAACGGACATCGACGTTGATGTTACTAGGGGTGCTGTTTTCATCAACGATCACTTGCGAAAAGAAGCCAAGATTCGCTCCAGTTTCAAGATCTTGTTCGCCCCAAAAGAGATCCATCGGAGTGTTGAATATAAAGTTTTTTCGAATGGTGCCAAAACCTTTAAAGCTTTTGCGGTTTTGGTTCAAAAAACTAATCCCCTCGTTGCGGCCAACAGCAATCACTCCGTCGTCAATACGGCGAGCTTCAAGGCTCAATTTTTCAAAGGCACTGCGATTGATGGCCATGATTTTCATAACCATTCGCTTTTGTAGATTTGACGGAGCCTCAGCTGGAGTCTCTGACTGGGGCTTTTGTGTTGGTGTAGGGAGGGCAACCTCAGATTTTTCCGTAGAGGGGCTGGGGGTTGATTGGCGGGTTGGGGCAAATTCTGCAACGCCATCGTCTGATTGGGCAGCGACAGGCGCCGCCTTACGCTGCAAACGTTCTGCAACGGGCGGTAAGGGTTGCAGCTCATCATTCATGGGTTGATTAGAGAGGCTGTCCCAAATAACAACTCCAAAGATCATTAAAAACAGAAGCCCCAATTGCACCATCCAATTGCCAATAAGCTTTTTCCATAAAGGTTGCTGTGGGGGCTGCCAACTCTCCATGTTGATCCCGCACTGGGCACAGTACTGGTCTTTGGGTTGGAGCAAGTTACAATTTGGACAGTTGATCATCATGATGAAAGCCCTGGTGATGAAAACTCAAGTCTATCATAGCAAGACCGAGAGCTGGCTTCCTTTCAGCGAAATTTGACGCAATCGGTCGAATGCCTTAAAGTGGAGAAAAGTGGGGAAAAGTGGAACCAAAGTGGTTCAAAGTGGAAAACCCCAACGAACCTAGGATGGGTAGTGAAAGAGTTAAGAGGACGCTTTGAAATTAAGCTGGATGCGAAGGGGAGAATGAATCTTCCATCCGCTCTTAACGACGCCGAAAACTCGTCTTACGTCGTAACAAACAGTCAGTACCAAGGGTGTCGTTGCCTGGACATTTATACCAAAGAAGAATGGGAAAAGTTGGAAGGTCGTATTTCTCAACTTTCGTCCCTGAAAAAAGAGGTCCAAGCGTTTCAACGTTTTTACATCGCCGGTGGTCAACCTGTCGAGTCCGGATCACAAGGACGTGTTCTTATTCCAAAAAGCTTGCGAGATTATGCCAATCTCGAAGACCAAATAGTCATTGTTGGAATGGGAACCAAACTTGAGGTATGGAATCTATCAGATTGGCAAAAAATATTTGATAATTTGGCCACAGATTTTGAAGACACATTGAGTGTCATAGCGAATCTGGACATGGGAGTCGGACATGCATAAAAATAATCATTATCCCGTAATGCTCAATGAAGTGATGGAAATGTTTGCAAAAGCAAATATCGATAAACCAAATAAAAACTATCTTGATGGAACCTTCGGGAGAGGCGGTCACGCAGAGGCTGTGGCTAAACACTTTCCTGATTTGGATGTTTACGCTCTTGATAAAGACAAAGAGGCCGTAGACTTCGCACAAAAAAACTGGGAGCCGCAATCGAAAAGCAAAAAGTTTTTCATTGAGCAAGCCAGTTTTGCCAGTTTAGATTCTGTTATCGAGAATCGTAATTGGCCTGAAAAGTATGACATGATTCTCTTGGACCTTGGTGTTAGCTCCCCCCAGCTGGATCAAGGTTCGAGAGGTTTTTCTTTTTACCACCATGGCCCATTGGACATGCGAATGGATCAACGCTCCCCTTTAACGGCCGAAGAGATCATTAACTATTGGTCAGAAGAAGAGTTGGTGGATATTTTCAAAGACTACGGCGAAGTCTTTAAGCCTTACAACGTTGTAAAAACCATCATGCGTGAAAGAAAAAAAGGCACGATTTCATCCACCCAAGACTTATCCAGCCTTATCGAACGCTCCGTCGGGTGGAGAAAAAAAGGCAAGCACCCGGCCACTCAGTACTTTATGGCTCTGCGCTTGGTTGTTAACAAAGAACTCGAAGACTTAAAAGAAGGTTTACAATCTTTAATGAAACACTTAGTTCCCGGTGGAAGGTTGGTGGTGATCACCTTCCACTCCTTAGAAGATCGTATTGTAAAGCAAGTGTTTAGAAACTCAGAGTACGGCAAGCCCGTGAACAAAAAAGTGGTGAAGCCAACACGCCAAGAAGAAGTAGAAAACAAAAGATCGCGCAGCGCCAAGTTAAGAGCTTTTGAGCGCATTATCCAGCAGAGTATTGAGGAGGCCCAGTGATGGTGTTCTTCGTGCTTTTTTTATTGATTCGTATTTTTAGCAACTGTCCCAAAGAGGTCCAATAATGAGTAAACATCAAGTTCAAACCTTAAAACCATTCGTCAGTGTTCTACTTTTAATGTGTTTTCTTTTTGCCTTCGCATTTATCAAAATGGAGAACCGTCGAATGGGGTACTCCTTTTTAAAGTTGGCCCAAAAAGAAAAGCAGCTGCGCAACCAACAGCGCGCGAAGTCTTTGCAGCTGGCCCATATGACGGGCCCCGAGCGCGTGCAGCTCTTGGCCACCCAGCGTTTGCCGTTGAAAAAAGCCGGCTCGGGTCAAATTATTCAAATGACTGAAGGCGGTCTTGCCATAATCCAATAAGGTTGCTCGTTGCAAGGAAACTTGCCATAATTGTGACAGCAACCAGGGAAGGTTATGTACAAAAGTCGAGTGATCGTTATCGTTTTTTTTATCACCGGATTGTGGGGCGCCATGATCATGCGCGGTGTTTACCTTCAGCTTGTACCGAATCCTCAGTTTGAAAAAATCAAACACCGACAATTCAGTCGCATGATCAAATTGAGTTCTCGGCGGGGTGATATTTTAGATCGCAAGGGCAAAGAGCTTGCTGTCTCTGTGACCTCTTACTCTTTGTTTGCCGATCCCAAAATTATCAAAGATCCTTATGCTACGGCTAAAAAACTGGCGCGCCACTTTCGAGTGTCCTTTCGCAGTGTCTACAACAAGATAAAAAACAAAAAGAAACGTTTCGTATGGTTGCGCCGACGCCTGGATCGCGAGGAGTATGACAAGATTCAAGGTTGGAAGATTCGTGGTCTCGCCTTTAAAGAAGAATTCAAGCGCATCTATCCCAACAAATCTCTAGCCGCCCCGGTTCTTGGATTCGTCGGAAGGGAGCAACAGGGCCTCGACGGTCTTGAGAAAAAGTTTGAATCCGTCCTCAGTGGTGATGGAAAAAAAGTCAGTGTACAGCGGGACGCTCGCGGTCGCGCCCTTGTTGAGGATGGCCGCATCTTTGCCAGCACGCCCGAGGGCTCCGATGTTTACCTGACCATCGATAAAGAGTTGCAGTATTGGGTTGAAGACCAGCTCCAACAGGCGGTGAGAGAGCATGATGCAGAAAGCGCTTGGGCCGTTGTCTTAAATCCTGAAAACTCTGAAATACTGGCTATGGCAAACTATCCCTCTTACGATCCCAATCGGGCTTACAAAAGTAATAAAAATCGTCGAAACAAAACGATCCACGATGTGTATGAGACCGGCAGTGTGATGAAAGCCTTTTCAGTGGGGGGCGCTCTTGATCGCGGAATCGTTGAGCCCAACACGCGCATCAATACCGAAAATGGCGTGTTTCGGATTGGTAAAAGAAAAATTAAAGAGGCCGACAAGAGCCACTACTTTAAAGAGCTCACGGTCAGTGAAATCATCTCGTACTCATCGAATGTGGGGACATCTAAAATTGCATTAATGATGACGGACAAGGCTCTTTACGAAACACTAATGGGTTTTGGCTTCGGAGAAAAGTCCGGCGTTGGTTTGCTGGGCGAAGCCCGCGGGTTGCTATCGGAGCCGCCGTGGCGAGATCATCTCACCGCTAATATTTCTTTTGGTCACGGTGTGGCCGTAACGGCCTTGCAAGTGGCCAACGCTTACGCCGCCATCGCTAACGGAGGGGAGTTGAATCGTCCCTATATCATCAAAGAAATTCGTGACGTTGAGAAAGGCGAGGTGATTAAAACCAAAAAGAAGACCATTCGTCGTGTTTTAACGGAGAAAAACGCGGGACTGATGAAGATGATGTTGTCATCGGTCGTTGCCGAAGGTGGTTCCGGGTACAAGGCGAGGATCTACGGATACCCCGTGGCAGGAAAAACGGGAACGGCACAAAAAGTCGATCCCAATGGTCGTGGTTATTTGCCGGGGCATTACATTTCTAACTTCTCCGGTTTTGTGCCAGCGAATGATCCGCGCTATGTGATTTATGTGGCCGTCGACAGTCCCAAAAAGCAGGGTTACTATGCATCGACTGTGGCTGCTCCCATTTTTCGAAACATTGCCAAGTTTGCATTACGCCGAGAAGGGGCCACGCCGGTTTACTTTTCGGACAGTGACTTGGTCAGGCAAAACCAGGTGGTCGAAGAAGAGGTGAGCGATCCTCCCCATGTTCTCTCGTTAAAAAACATTCCGGACCGTTTGGATCCACCGACGGTGATGCCGGCTTTGGAGGGACTCACTCTTAAAGAGGCTCTTATTAAACTGCACGGTGTGGACGTTGACATCGACATTCGTGGTGAGGGGCGGGTTTTATCAACGCGACCCAAAGAGGGAGAGCCTCTTAAAAAGCGAGCTCAACTGCGGCTGAGGCCCACGGTCATTCAATAGACCTCGCGGGCACACTTATTCTTCCAGAGTTTAAGCCTCCCTCTGTAAATCCAAAGTGTTAGGTTGCATCGGTAATGTCTTGTGTTTTGGTTTGCGATTTTTTGTTGGCGGGCGTTATCTGCACTGAAAAAGTCACAACTCTGACAAGGTCTTAACTTCAAAAAACGCCTAAACCACTGTAAATACAAGCATATTAATTAAACTTACAGGCCCCAATTAAATATTCTCTTGACGAAAGGCCAGTCACTTTGGTCTTTTGTGCTCGAACATCATACGTTCACAAACATTTATTACGGGGTGGGGAATGTCCAAAAGCCTAAAGCGACTATCGCTTATTCTATTTCTAACGTCATTAATTGTGTCTTGCTCAGAGGAACCAGCCAACGAGAGTGGAGCCAAAGAAACTCCTGTTTCCGCAGAGGTTGGTTTAAAGGGACCGGGTACGGGGGCTGCTGGAAACGTTGATGCGGCAACAATAAAAAACAATCCTTTCAACAATCCAGCAATCAATTTTGATAAAGCCATTTTAGAAAACCCAGAGGTTTTCTCGGCGCCCGGTGAAAACGAAGGCGTGGGTTCGGTTGAAGAGCAAAAACTGAAAGACTTTAATCTAAGACAACCCATCGTCTACGGCATCGGCGCGGGTGGCATCACAATGGATACCACCTACGAAGAGTCAAAAACACTTTTAACTCCTCCGCTGCGTGGCCCATTTGAAGACGGAAGCACTCTTTACAATGAGCAACTGTTTGTTCGTTGGAAACAAGAAGGCAAGCGCAAACCACAAATGATTGTTCCCACGGGTGGGTACCTAGGGGCTATGGAGGCAGGAGCCTTCGGCGAGTTGACTTTTCAAACGAAATTCTTGAACTACTGGCCCGATCAGCAACAGGGTGCAGTTCGTTTGATTCAAGACCTTTATCTTGAGTTAGAGAAGGTTTCAGACACCTCGTACAACTGCCTTGAGACTGGTCGTTGCCGCTTGATTTATGGTGATGTCAACCAGGCAAACTTTGTGATGGTTCTGCCTGGTGCGATTTTTCTTATGGCCAAAGAGGAATTTCAAATTGCTGAAGTTCGCATCGTACGAGATGTGGACCCTGGTATGCTCAATAATAACCTCGATGTTTTGACCGGAGATATTCGGGTCCCTGAACAGGACCCTTTTCAGTTGGGCCAGTCTTTCGGAGAAATTTTTGATCGCTTAGAGGCGAGCCCAGTAAAGGCAACGCCAGAGGTGTATTTAAATCCGGACTCTTTGGTCTATGCCTGGAATGGTGTCTACCTTATTTTCCACAGGTCCAACTACAGCGTCGAAGTGACAGCGGCTGAGGCTGCAGACAAAAATATGATGACTCAGGTCACTCCGGCTTTTGGCGCCTATCTTACCTTGGGTGGGAGCCGCATCCTGATGACCCAAACTGCAGATGATATTTCTTTTGCTCGAGAGACATTGCCCAACCCCGCAACAATGGACATGGATATCGTCAACTTGAGTGAAACTGAAGTTGAAGTCAAAATGACGATGAACATGAAGATCAGAAAACAAGATTCCAAACTTTTCGCCAAAAGGTTTGCTGAGTTCTTAGCTTCCGAGCTCAGTGGTCGGTATGATGTTGTCCGGCACCGCATGTGGGGCTATCAAAATGAGGCGAAGGTCAATAAAGAAATTTTCGTCAGTATAGAGGCCTACAATAGTGATAGCTTGCAGGGCGTGGACATTGGTTTTGAGGTCAACGAAGAGCAAGAAAAGTTCAACTATTTCACTGTTGGTAAAAAGAGCCCAGAGTTCAGCGGGTTCTCGAAAGTCACTCTTCCGGCGAGTTCCGATGATGTGGCTCGTGTGGCAGAGGCAATGCCTGTATTGAACTCGATCACCAATGGCGAAGTCTTGGAGGAAGTTCCTAACCCCAATTACGAAAAAGAAATGCAAAACTATCTGACGGTTCTCAATCAGGTGGGGCAGGAAATCATTGTTCCTGAAAAGCCCAAAAAGACCATGATGGTTCCAAAGATGGAACTCCGCAAGCCTGAGACTTTTAGAGAACTGGTAGGTGTTAAGCTCAATGACCTCGTGAAGCTTGAGCAGATCGATGCCTTAGGGCGTGGAGAGGCCACGGCTACATTCTTGTCAGCCTCCCCTGAGGCGGGAGAAGTGAAAGAGCGAGTGAGCTACTCGGACCAAAAGGTGTTTTATTATCCATTTTTTAACCGCCCTTTTCCTCGGCAACAGGGGAGTGTTAATTTCTCAGGGGCCTCTCTTGGCTTGCAAGTGATTGGTGGTGATACCGAGACTCAATATGCGCGAGTGGTGAGTGTTACATCTGGCGCCTTCTACGGTGTGATTCGAGATATTTGTGGTTTAGATGAAACCTCGCCGATCAAAATCGCGATGAAAGACACCGAAGTTGTTGCGGCCTTAGATGCTGCCATCGCGAAGCAAAAAGCCTTGGATCCAAAGTACGACTGTGATCACTTTAAGTTTAGGGACGACGGCTCTCTTGGAGTCCTCAAGCAAATCTATTTTCCAGAACAACAATTGACACTTGAATTCAGTAATCGTGCTCTATCGGCTGTGACTATTCACATGCCACTGTCCGAAGCCGATATGACAATGCCAGAGGTGATGAAATGATTAAGACACTATTATTAATTTTTACAGCTGTTAGCCTCCTCGCCGGTTGTGCGAAAAACCGAGATGTCGAAAAGCAGAGAGCGGATGTCAAAGCCGATGATTTGTCTAAGAATGCCTTCCTTGCCCCGCGAGAAGATGGCACCCGCGGTTTGTGGCTTGGTAAAGTCACGGTTATCAACACATCCGATGCTCCTGCGGGCACACTATTTGTGGGATACCAAGGCGATGTCCAAGCCGGTTATTTTGATTTCTCGCAACATCAGATGCAGTTCAAGTCTGTTGAAGGCGTGTTCCAGGGTAACGAAACTGAGAATATAAAGAATAACGTGCTGATGAACTGGAATATCACTCATATTGATTATGCTCTCGACGAGGTCGATGGTCAGACCACCAATAAAGAAATCGTCAGTGACTTTAAAGTTTGGGATCAGAAGCGTTATTTTGAAATCAATTGGAGCGAGCTTAAAGAGGTGTCTAACACCACGCAAATGTTCCCGATTTCATCCTTCTCTTTCTTTCAGTGTTGGTCGCCAGTCAATATTCAAAGGGTTCCTGGTTCAATGAAAATTGAAAGTGATCACATCGGATTTAACATCGAAGTGAACTACCAGCGTCTACCAGCATGTGCGAGTGCTCCTCAGTGGGGCGAAGGTGATTTCAACTTCACTGCCACCATGAAGTATTCTTTTAAGAAAATGGAGCCCAGTGAATATCAGCCGAAGCTTTATGACAATGAGCAAGATCCGGCCCGCTACAAATATGGTCATTTTCAGACAGTCCGTAAGGTATTAAATCCTAAGGATGGCCGCTACCATAACATTTTCATGGAAAACCGCTGGGCTGAGAAGACTCATAATTTCTATTTTGTGAAAGGCTTCCCCGAGAAGTACAAATGGATCTGGGACCACAACAACCCTCAGTCGGTTTTTGGTCAAACCAATGCCCTTCTTGAGAGTATTGGGTCAAAACTTCGTTTTGAAATCTACGAATACGACAAAGACGGAGTTGCGCGTGAGTTCGGTGACCTTCGTTACTCCTTCATCAACTTCATCGACCAACTCGAAGCGGGTGGAACCCCGTTTGGTTATGGCCCCAGTGACACTAACCCTTTCACAGGTGAAATCATCGCTGCCAACAGTATGGTTTGGACTGGCATGCTCGATTTTTACCTTAAAATGATGGACGATGTGTCAAAAGGAGTGCAGCAAGAGAGTTCACTTTTCAAACAAATGAATCGCTCGCTTGAGGTCGCCGGATCCTCTGCCGAAACGGCAGAGGACCTAGTCAGTGACTGGGATCAATCCCAAGGCGTTGGTAAACTGTTTAAAGAGATGGCGCAGGTCAATCGTTTTGCCTACCCTTCTTACAACAGCTACACCATGAATGAGGCTGGCAAGATTGTCGTGCCGACGGTGATCGATAAATATAATTCACTGGCCGACAAAGAAGATGGAGCGGATGTTACCTCTTTTACGAGTGTGATTATGGCCCCTTTAAGCCAAAAAGATTATAGCTTTGAAACTCGCTTTCTGGAAGGCCGACCTCAGCTGAAAGTCATTGAGCCCTTCAATGTGTTGAGTCTGGATTGGGTTAAGCGGCTTTCGGATCATCCTCATGCTCACAATCTTCGTCAATTTTCAAAAGTATTGGATAACTTGCAGCATGTTTCCAACAAGAAGTTTCGTGGCAACGATGGCAGTATCCAAAATATTGTGCAGGAGCACTTTGCCCATCAAGCACGTGTGATTGAGACCAATCAACAGGGGCACTGTATTATTGATGCCGAGGAGTTTGCTGGTGGTTTTGCTGGTTTCCTGAAGGCTTCCAATCTCGATATTAGCGACCCTAAGGTGCGCCAGGATGTGATTAATACGGTGCTTTTTCGAGTGAGTATCCATGAATTTGGGCACAATCTGAACTTACGTCACAATTTCTATGGTAGCGTCGACAAAGACAATTTTGGCCTGGGCAAGCAGGACTCGATCACTAACTTTGCTGGGGCGAATGGGCTTAAGACTTTTGAAGTCAATGAAGCTGGTTTATTTGTTGAAGTCGGTGATAAGAAGCGGAAGCAGGTGAGTTCATCAGTGATGGATTACCTTCGTCTGGAAGACGAGATAGACAATCCCTGGGCTTGGGAAGACTACGATGTCGCCGCCATCCGTGATTCCTACGAACCTTCCGGATTTGACGACAATGGAAAATTGTATCTCTACTGCACAGATGAGCACACAGCCACCAGTGCTCTATGCAACCGCCACGATTTCGGAACTACGCCGTCGCAGATTTTGATGTCGCAAATTCGCTCTTACGATGAGCGCTACGAAATGCGCAACAAACGTTACGGACGAGCCTACTGGAACACTTCGGGCTATGCTGGATCCATGTTTGGTACAATGATGGCTGTGAAAGAGTTTGTTCCCTTATGGCGGGCAGGTTTGGCTGAAGACATGCTTCGTAACAAACTTTCCGAGCTTGGCATCAAAAATAATGACCGTCAGTCATCTTTGGTTGAGGCCATGAATCGTGAAATGACGAAGGTGATGAAGCTTTCTATGGCTTTTTATGATGGAGTGATCCAGCAATCACGAGGAGATCGAGACTTCCGTAGTATCTATGATCCTACAACTGGAGCTCTCAAGCAGATGGGAATCATGTCGGATAAGATTTTTGCCATGATGTTTTTGGCTGGTGATGACGCCATTTTCTACAACCCTGATCGTATTATGAATCATAACTCCTACCTAACTTATTCTGCGGATCCGACGATTGCTGCTTACGCGAACCGTCTCTGGAGAAACATCCTCACCGATCGTCAGATTGCCATGGAGCCTTGGTTCATTAACTTTTCTCGCTTTCAGTATGCGAAGAACGCGACGAATTACAACAACCGAGATGCGGCCAGCCTGATCAACTCAATGAAGATTATCAAAATCGACAATGCCAATGATCTTTGGGAGCAGTACGGGATTGAAATGGACGTTTCACTGCCAACTTTGCAAACGCGTTTACCGAAGGCTGAGACCGGTACTTTTAGTGCTGGTGATGAAGTCATTGTTGTTCATGTCGATGGCGATTATTATATGACGTCTATTGCCGAAGGCGATGTAACTTATACATTGTTTCAATCAGCGTTGGATAAAGTCACCGGTGCGGGCGATGATGACGAATCGATCACCCAGTTCAATATGGATGTTCGTGAGTTCCATTGGCTTTACAATTTGGCCAAATCGGGATCGTTGCAGTAACGGAGTTCAGGTGAGAGAGCTTGCCTCTCTCACGGCTTGAGGAGACTTTGATGTTCAAATATTCAAAAAAGGCCATGACCCTTCTTTTTGTTATGCTGACGGTGGCGGCGTGGAGCCTACAGGTTGCGGCGCAAGAGGCGGCATCGGCCAATGAAGACGGGCAAACCAAAGTCAAAGCGAAAGCAAAAAACCCTCTCGTCACGAAAAAAGGGGCGCCGAAAAATAACAATCCGACTTTGAACAACCTAACGGGTGGCGCCTCTGGCTGGCGCCTTCAGGGATCTATGACCCACAACCCGAAGTTGCGCAAGGACCAAGAAGACACCACGGACATTCTTTTGCGTGCCGACTACGCCATTAATAAAAAGCATACTATTCGTGTCCAGCAATTCTTTTCTAAGTTTTACGGTAAATATGAATCCGAGTACGAGTTCAAACCTTTTGACACTTCCGTGGCCCACTTTTATCGCTTGGGGTACAAGCCTTTTGGTATGAACTTACAGTGGCGTAATCAGGTGTCATTGCCAATCTCTAACGAATCTAACAGAGACGATCTGTTCACCGTTTTTCAAACCAGTGTGGTGGCTTCCAAAGCCCTGTTCGGTGGTAAAGCACTTGCCTTTGCCGTGCCCTATGCGCGATATTTTGCTTATGAGTATAAGACCTCCGAAAGCGGTCGTTTGCTTCCGTGGTATCAGGCGGGTGCCTCTCTTGGAGCGCTGTACTTTTTTACTTCAAAATTGGCTTTTTACGGTGGAATGGACTATCGGTTCGACACTGTTCGCAACTCCCAGTTTGATCAGACACCGAGCCAGGTGCCTCGCGGTAACTATCGCTTCGATCTTGACCTAAGTTATCAGGCCACTCAGCATTGGACGGGGTCGGTTTCTTATTCTCAGGGCGATTCTTATATCCAAAACGGCCGGTACGAAGTGGTGGTTTTTGATGATCAAGAGAGTCGTATTGGCTTGGGTGTCACCTACATTTACTAGGGCATAGTTTTTTACCAATTTCTTTTGAATTGTCGTTACAGCCCTTCGGTAGCACTTGGGTTTCCGAGGCGGCTTCATAACATCCTTGGCATTTCTCGGTCGGCCTATTAAGCTACGCTTGTGACCCTAGAAACTCTTCTGAACATTCATGGACGTTTGGATTGGCGCGACCAGCAGCCAAAGCTCCAAGCCAAGGGACTGAGCTTTGACTCACGGACCGTGGACCAGGCCTATGTGTATGTTGCCATCCGCGGACAGACCAGTGATGGCCACGACTACCTGGGTGATGTCATTGGTAAGGGGGCGGCAGCTGTTGTGGTAGAGGATTTGTCCAAGGTCCCAGACAGTTTTCGTGGTGCCGTGGTACAAGTTTTAGACTCACGCCTGAGTTTACAAACTCTGTCCCAACGTTTTTATCAATCCCCCGGCGATCGTCTGCTGGGCATTGCCGTAACGGGGACCAATGGCAAAACCAGCACCAGCTATATTCTCGAGTATTTGCTAACCCAACAACAGTCTTTGTGCGGGGTCATCGGCACCATCGACCACCACATCGGTGAGCAACACTGGAGGACGGGGCTCACCACCCCGGATCCCATCACCCTTCAAAGACGCTTGCAGGATTTTGTTGATGCAGGCGGAGAGTCCTTCGTCATCGAGGCTTCGAGTCATGCCTTGGCTCAAAATCGAATCAACCAAGGTTTTGATGTGGTGCTGTTTTCAAACCTCAGTCGTGATCATTTGGATTACCACAAGACCATGGATGAGTATTTTTTAGCGAAGGCCAAACTCTTTCAGTCAGCAATGCTGAAAGAGGGGCAAGATTGCATGGCCGTGGTCAACGGGGACGATGAGTTTGGTCAAAAACTGATTCCTCTGATAGAAGGCCGCCGCGTTTACAAATTTGGCAGAGCTCGTATTAATGATCTCTGTTTTGCATTGGTGGATTCCCGGGTTGACGGCACCGACATCAATTTGACAATTGGGGGCGAGCACAACTTTTTGATCCGCTCTCCTTTGATTGGTGAGCACAATGCTTACAACTTGGTGGGCAGTTTAGCCGTGTTATACGGCATGGGATTCGATGTCAAAAGAGCCGCCCATGACATCGAGAGCTTTGCGGGCATTCCCGGGAGAATGCAAAAGATCACCAGCACCAATGGTGTGTTTGGCTTTGTGGATTATGCCCACACACCCGATGCCTTAGAAAAAGCCATGGTTTCCTTGAAAACTCTTTTGCCACAAGGGGGTCGCCTCATCACAGTCTTCGGTTGCGGCGGTGACCGCGACAAAGGCAAGCGTCCTTTGATGGGACGGATCGCCCAGCAAGTGAGCGACTGGGTGATCGTAACCTCTGACAACCCGAGAACAGAAGACCCGGCTGCAATCATCAAAGACATTTGCGGAGGCTTTGTCTCTGGAGCATCGGCTCAGTCGATGCCCGTGGTGGAGCGCCGAGAGGCCATGTCTCAGGCCTATCAACTGGCCCGGCCCGGTGATGTGATCTTAGTGGCAGGAAAAGGGCACGAGGACTATCAAATCATCGGAACCCAACGCCATGATTTTAGTGACTATGAAGTCTTAAAAAGTTTAATCCATTCCCAGTGAGTGGTATTGTGGTTTTCACGTAAGGCTTGTTCCCGAAGAGAGGTGGTATGGCGCAATATCAGTTGGATTTCATATTGAATGCTGTCAAAGGAACGGCGCTTTCCTCGCCCCATAATTCTTTTTCGGGGTTTAGCACGGACAATCGTGATCCCGAGATCGCAGGACGCCTTTTTATTCCCTTGGTGGGTGAAAACCATGATGCCCATGACTACGTCGCCGCGGCAATTACCGCTGGAGCCACTGGAATTTTGTATCATCGTTGGGATGATGCTTGGGACGACTTGAAAAGCAAAGCCAGTTTTATCGAGGTGGGAGACACCCTTGTGGCCTTACAGAACTTCGCGAAAGCTTGGCGACAGACCTTCACCGGACAGGTGCTGGCACTCACCGGGAGTAATGGCAAAACCACAACCAAAGACTTTTTGACTCAGATTCTTAGCGAGTTTGGCTCGGTTAATAGTAGTCACGGTAGCTTCAATAATCATTGGGGCGTACCGATGACCCTTTTGAACACCGATCCTGAGGCAAAGTTTTGCGTTGTTGAAATGGGAATGAACCATGCGGGTGAAATCTCGAAACTGATGTCCATAGCCGAGCCAGACCTGGTCACTGTTATTAACGTGGGCCGGGCTCATGTAGGCAATTTTGAAAACGGTATCGAGGGTGTCGCGGCCGCTAAAGAAGAGATCTACGAATCGTCCAAACCTCAATCCAAGCTTCTATTTAATATCGATAATCCTTGGACTCGTAAGATGTTTGAAAAGTATATGGATAAGATTAGCTTTACTTTCAGCAACAGCAATTTCTCAGCTGATGTGTACTTAAAGGTCAAAGAGCAAACCGCGACTGGTTTAAAAGTAGAGGGGCAGATTGGCGGCGTGATTGGTCAAGCGGAACTGACTTTTTGGGGGCCACAAAACGTGCAAAATTTGGCAGCAGCTGTGCTCCTCGCTTATGTCGGTGGTTGTAAGCCTGAAAAAATTTGGCCAGTATTAAAAAACTGCCACTGTGGGTGGGGACGCAATCAATGGCTTGAGACTGAAAGTGGTGCTCGCGTCTTGTTTGACGGCTACAACGCCAACCCTGATTCCTTTAAAGAACTTCTGCACAACGTGGCACCTCTCGTGAAAGACAGCGCCAAGGGTATCGCGATTTTTGGAGAAATGCTCGAACTTGGCGGAGACACCGAACGAGAGCATACAGAGTTGGGGCGACAAGCCGGAGCCCTGCCTTGGCAACAGTGCCTCTTTATTGGCCCGTCCGGCCCGGCTTTCCTGCGCGGGTGGCAATCTTCAAAAAATGAAAAAAAACCAATTATAACAACCAGTTATAAAGATTTTCTTGATTTAGATAAGCCTTTTGTGGTAGACCCTCAGTCACTCATCATCGTGAAAGGATCAAGAGGCGGAGGTTTGGAGAGAGTCGTGCAAGGATTCTCCCCCAAGGACTTCTCGTCGAAATAAATTATGCTTTACCAATGGCTCGCTGAATACTCGGATCAATACTCTGCTCTTAATGTCTTTCGTTACATCACCCTAAGAACCTTTATTTCTTTTTTTACAGCTTTTGCTGTTTGTTACCTCGTCGGGCCAACTTACATTCGACGTTTAAAAAAGAAACAAGGAAAGTCTAGCAATGTCCGCGAAGACACACCTGATCGCCACCAAGTCAAATCAGGTACGCCCACCATGGGGGGTGGACTCATTATGTTGTCGTTGTTGGTGCCGTTTTTTCTTTGGATGGACATCACCAATGCCTTAGTGATTGCGGCGATGACAGTGACTCTGGGTTTTTCTTGTATCGGATACTTAGATGACCACAACAAGGTGATGAAGAAAAACAGTAAAGGAGTGTCTGGTAAGGTTCGACTGCTCGCTGAGTTTTTAATTGCTGGGGTGGTGATTTTTTATCTCACTCAGTATGGACATCTCACGACGCAACTCACGCTACCATTTTTGAAGAATATTACTTTTGAACTCGGTTCTTTTTACATTGTGTTTGCGAGCCTGGTGATTGTCGGAACAGCCAACGCTGTAAACCTGACAGATGGCCTTGATGGCTTGGCGATCGGTCCTGTGATCATTTGTGCTGCCACATTTAGTATTTTTGCTTACGTTGCTGGCCATTACAATATTGCCTCATACTTGGGGATTCCCTTTATTAGTGGTGCCGGGGAGCTGGCCCCAGTGGCCGCAACCATCGTTGCCGCTGGCCTCGGCTTTCTGTGGTTTAACTCTTACCCGGCGCAGGTCTTTATGGGTGATCTCGGTAGCCTGGGTTTAGGAGGCTTTTTGGGGACCATGGCCGTCATTACAAAAAATGAATTGGTGATGATTTTATTAGGTGGTGTATTTGTCGTGGAGGCCCTATCGGTGATCACTCAGGTGGCTTCTTTTAAGCTCACGGGTAAACGAATTTTTCGAATGGCCCCCATCCATCACCACTATGAATTAAAAGGATTGGATGAAACTAAAATTATTGTTCGTTTTTGGATTGTGTCTATTTTATTAGCGGTACTAAGTTTAAGTACATTAAAGTTGAGGTAAGTATGTTTACAGATGTTTCTGAGTTAAAAGATCGTCGAATCATGATTGTTGGACTAGGGCGCACGGGTGTCTCGTTGTCCCGTTTTCTTTGTGATCATGGTGCAAAGGTTACGATCACCGATCACAAGTCACGCGCGGAGCTCTCGAATGCTTTAGAGCAAATGGATGGCTTGCCCATTGAATACGATTTAGGTGGCCACACCCCGAAGAAGTTTTTAGAGCAAGAGCTCATTGTTTTAAGCCCTGGTGTTTCGCCGTATCTGAAAATTTTCGAATACGCCCGCAATCACAACGTGAAGGTCACTGGTGAATTCGAGTTCTCCTCATGGTTTGTAAAAGAGCCCATGATCGGGATCACCGGCACCAACGGAAAAACCACGACAACCTACTTAATCTATAAAATGTTAAAAGAGTCGAACATTGATGTTTGGGTTGGCGGCAACTATGGCCCGCCGTTGGTGGATTACCTGAGGTCGGATTCAAAAGCGGCTGTTTTGGTTCTGGAAGTTTCCAGCTTTCAGTTGGAGCATTGTGAGCGATTCAATCCCCAAAACATCGTCTTTACAAATTTGGCGGAGGACCACCAGGATCGCTATAAGTCCATGGAAGACTATGTGAATGCAAAACGCCGTATCTTTTTAAATACAAACCAAGCCACCACCAGTATTTTAAATGCCGATGACAATGCCGTTATTGAGCTAGCTCGTGACCCGTCAGTGCAAAGGGGCCGGATTTTTTACTTCTCTTGTAAGAAAGCGCTGGAGCCTCAGATCATGACCATCGGTGGTGTGGTTAGCGTCAAAGACGACTTAAAAGTTAGAACGGGCCCTGAGATTGAACACTTCACCATGGCTAATAGCCGAGCCCGTGGCCAACATATGACTGAGAATTTTATGGCGGCCTTGTTGGCCTCTCGAGAGCATGGTGCAACCCGTGAAGCCATTCAAAAAGTAATAGACGGCTTTAAGGGAATTCCCCATCGTCTCGAGTACGTTCGTAGAGTGGGCGGGGTGGAGTTTTACAATGATTCCAAAGCGACCAACGTGCACGCAGTAAAAAAGGCATTGGACTCCTTTGGTGAGAATGTGATTCTGGTCATGGGTGGAAAAGACACAGGTCTTAACTATGAGCCCATTTTTGATCACGTGAAGAAAAAGGTGAAGTCGTTGATTCTCTTTGGCGAAGCCAAAGAGCGTATCAACCGCGACATTGGTGATGCGTCCGAGACTTTTTTAATTGGGACCTTTGAAGAAGCTATTCTTATTGCCTATCAAAAGTCTCGAATCAGTGACATTGTGTTGATGTCTCCAGGGTGCTCCAGCTTTGACATCTTTGATAGCTATATCGAGCGCGGTAACTACTTCAAAGAAATCGTCAAAAACTTCAAGTAATATCTCTTATAAGATCGTTCGGCGGCTACGGCTCGCCGAATGATGAAATAGACTCTCTTTTGGTCCAGTGGTTCGTTGCTTTAGAAGGCGCATAAGGCGAAAATAAGCCTATGAAATCGCAAGCAAAAAACGTCTTTCTCGCACTGTTCGTTCTCATCACGTTCGGCCTGATCCAGGTGTATTCATCGAGCTATATCTTCGCTGTGGATAAATATGGGGATGGTCTTCTTTTCTTTAAAAAACAGCTTATTTTTGTAGTGTTAGGACTTGTCGTGATGGGACTTCTCGCCAAAGCGCCTCAGCATTGGTTGATCAAATACGGTTGGACCTTCTGGGCTATTGCTGTGGTCGGATTGATACTGACCTTTGTTCCTGGACTGGGGGTCAAGGTGGGGGGGGCCCAGCGTTGGCTGCCATTGGCCTTTGGTTTTCGTTTTGAGCCCTGTGAGTTGATGAAGGTTTCACTCCCCATGCTCTGTGCCACCTACGTTTCGCAAAGAGACGACGTCTGGGGGCGATGGACATGGCCACTCAGAGCGGCCAGCGTGCTGATCCCCATCGGTTTGCTTTTACTACAGCCTGATTTTGGTTCGTTTACGATCTGCTTAATGGTTTTAGCCACCATGCTGTTTGTCTGTGGCTTACCATGGAAATATATTTTTGCATCGGCCTTGGTCGCGACCCCAGCCTTCTATTTTTTGGTGATGAATGTTCCCTATCGTAAGGCGCGAGTGCTCGCCTTTCTAGATCCCTTTAAAAATGCCGAGACCAGCGGTTTTCAGCTAATACAGAGTATGATCAGCTTTCATTCCGGAGGCTTGAGCGGTGTGGGTATTGGTAATGGGCAAGGGAAATTATTCTTTCTACCAGCAGCGCACACGGATTTCACGTTGGCTGTTTTGGGGGAGGAATTGGGCTTTATCGGTTTTATGATTCTGTTGGGTCTCTATGCCTTTCTCATCTGGAAGGCCTTTCAGCTGTCTTTTTCTTTAAAGTCGGTAGAAAAACAAATCCTCGCCCTTGGCATGACGGTGACATTCGCCTATTCCATTTTTGTAAATGTCGGGGTGACTCTTGGTTTGCTTCCAACCAAAGGACTCACCCTGCCCTTTTTGAGTTACGGGGGAAGCTCCCTTCTTATTAACTGCTTTTTGTTTGGAGTGCTGTTGAATCTCTTTCTTAATTTTCGACAAGGGAAAGCACGCTACGGGAGAAGAAAATGAGAGGTCGTCGGGTCACAATCCTTTTTTTTAGTATTCTCCTAACTAGCCAATTGGCAGTGGCGTCCAGTTCACGATCCCATGCTGAAGAGGACTATGCTAACGACCCATGGTCTCTGGCAGTGGGGGGTACTTACACTACGACGGTCCTCAAGCACAACGAGACCAGCACCTCTCCTTCGTTTGCAACCTCCGGTCGTCGAGTGCGTGTGCCAGAGTCTCATTTGTCTCTTCTGGTCATGCGTGAGTTTTTAAACAAAGCGACTTATTCATTCACCCTGCTCTTTAAAGCGGGAGTGAATGATTCGTCAGGGCAGAGTGGTGGACTTGACGGGCAAGTCACGATGGAGGAGTCTTTGAAGTCTTCCCATTTCGCGGCGGGCGGGTCCGTTAACTACAGTCTTTACAAATTTGGTCTCAAGATTCAACCCTACTTGGGTGTTGGGATCATCCAGGAGAGCGGCGAGTTTACCTTGCAGTATTCTAATGGAGGCACCACGATTGATACTATTCATAGTTTTAATTCGACATTGGCCGTTGGTTCTCTGGGTGTGCGCTTTTTCAACGCCGATGCCAACCTGATGTCTTATTTTCAATTGAGCGTGCCTACGGTGATGAACGCGAATGCCGAAGCTCGCGCCAAGACGAATGGGGTTGAAGTCCCCGTGGCCAGCAACACCGCCATCGTGCGAGATCCAGTGGCCTTTTCACTGGGGTTTGGCTATTATTTTTAGAGCTTAAATCATCCAGGCAAAAGCTGTTTCATGCAAAAAACAGAACCACCCGATTTAATGAACTCAGAGGTATCCACTTCGTGAACCTTGAATCCGGCCGACTGCAGGGCGGCGATGGTTTCATTCGATCCCGATTGGATGATCACATCTTGTCCGTTCGGTGTGCACATATTGCAAGCCAAGAGGTTTGTGGCTTCATCGATGGGGACCTCGATCAAGTTATCAAAAGACTGGGCTAATGTTTGCAATCCTTGTTCGGTAAAAGCCGACTTCACATAGGCCGCAGTCTTTGAGTTGAGAATCGCAAGGCAAGTGTCGAGGTGGTAGAAGTTTTCATTTTTTAATTCAAAGGTTGTAATCTCTTTCTGGGTGATTTTTTCAAGATCACCGTAGACATCGAGCGAGGTTCGAAAGCCGTAACCTCCAAAAAGTCGATCAGATTCGTAGTCCCATAGGGCATCTCCCATGCCTTCAAACTGCAGGTCCATGGGTTTCACCACATCGACGTTATTATTTTGGGCCCATTCTGCAAAGGCTTTAACCTCTGGCCGGCGGTGCTCCGACTGCATGGTGCTCAACACGAAGTTTAGCTTGCCGTCTTGAAGAAATGGGAAGGTTTGGTTCGCGCAAAATACCATGTCGGGCAGCCCGGACTCTCCCTTTAAGGTCAAAACTTCAAGGCCCAACTTTTCAAAGGTGCTTTTAAGTTCACTCCACTGATGGAAAGCACGCGGTTTGTCGATCTGGTTGAGGTTGCCGCGGTCATCTTTCATGTGGGGATTGATGGCGTATTCAATATCAAAAAATTCAGGATCAACCATCAGGGTGCGGGTGGGCCAATTCATTGTTACCTCCAGAGTCGCAAAATCTTTGATTAGCTACTGCCCCGGCCTTCCTAAATGCAACGAGCGGCGCATTAATTTCGCCCAGTGACGAAGTCCCTAAAATTGGGGTATCAGAAACTACATTCTTAGGGGGAGATTATGAGATCCATTCTCGTTTTTTGTGTACTATTGTGTGTGAAATCCACTTTTGCTTCTCAGGTGCCAGTCCATGGATTTTCTGAAGCAGAAAATACTAATATGCTCCAAGAGAATCGGGCCCAGTTGAAGTCGGAAATGCGAACCTTTTCGACAACGGGGAGCATTGATAGTTTTCTCAACATCGATCTTCTAAAAACCACCGAGGCGAGACCCTTCGCGGAATACGAAAATGCGGGGTACTTAATATTCAGCTCTGACTTTGCGTTTTCTTCAAAAAAAGCAAAAAAAACCATGGCGAAGTATTTGCCAGACGGCGTGCAACTGTTGGTCTTTGCGGACTCTATAGACAAGAAAAAAGCTCTGCGGATCAAAAAGCAATTTTCAGAACATCTTCCAGTTGAGCGCATCACAGTGCTCCACGCACCTGGGGCTTCCAATGGATTCTGGGCGCGTGATGGAGTTCCTGTCCCAGTGTTCCGCACTCCCATCGATAATAGTGTTGAAATCGAATTGTTCTCTGTGGTCGATGCCAAATACCCGCGTTTTGAGCGGGATAAGTTGTTCAGCCAACTGTTTGCCTCAGAGCTCACTCGGTACGACTATTTTTTTGAGGGCGGAAACTTTATGGCCAATTCGAAGAATGAGTGCCTTGTTGTTAACAAGCCGGCCACGGCAAGTATTCCAGATCACATTTTTAGAAATCACTATGGCTGCCAAGTCCTAACCCGTTTGCCCTTTGTCAAAGGGATTGGTCATGCCGACGAGAGCGTTAAGTTTATAGATGACACGACAGTGCTAACCGACGAAGCTAGCTATGTGGCGCCTCTTCAAGAGCGCGGTTACACAGTTGTGATGTTGCCCAGACCCAACCGACGTTACGAGACCTATGTGAACTCTTTGATCGTGAACGGCACTGTTTTTGTTCCCATCTTTGGTCAACGGGGCGATGAAAAGGCTCTGCAAGTTTATCGAGATGCTGGCTTTGATCAGGTGATTGGAATCGACAGCCAAATTCTATCGAACCAGGGGTTGGGGTCTTTGCACTGTATCACCATGACGTACCCACAGGTTTCTCTTGCTGATTTGGTTGAAGAGACGGGTGCTGTGGTGGTTCACTAGTAGGGGCGTTCGTTGGCTTGCGTTATTCGGAGGATTAATTCCGAGAAGGGCTGGTCAGGGCTCTCATTTCTCAGTAAAAATGACGAGTGAAAAGAAAAACCTTCGTAATAGCGGGGGGCGGAACCGGAGGACACGTTTATCCAGGTCTTGCTCTCGCTGAGTCTCTTGTTCAATCCCACCCCGATGCCGACATTCACTTTGTGGGCGCTGAGGGCGGACTTGAAGAAAAAATCGTACCTCAAGCCGGATATCCCATTCATCTTTTAAAGGTGGGGCGACTGCATAGCAGTGTGGGCCTCTGGCGTCGACTGAAAGCCCTTCTGATGTTGCCCTATTCTTTTTTTCAATCGTTGTATCTTTATTTCAAACTGCGGCCGCAATGGGTTTTGGGTGTTGGGGGATTCGCCTCGGGCCCGTTTGTTTTCACGGCGGCTTTCTGCGGTGGGAGAACGGCAATTCTTGAGCCCAATGCCTTTCCGGGAATGGCCAACCGATGGCTTGCAAGATGGGTCAAATATTGCTTCGTTGTTTTTCAAGATGCCGGTCACCACTTTCCGGCGGACAAGGTCATCCCGGTGGGGCTCCCTGTTCGCATGAAAAAACAGCCATCAGTTCTCTCTTATGATGGGTCCACTCCTTTTAAAGTTTTGATCTTTGGGGGCAGTCAAGGAGCTCGCGGCATCAATCGAGTGGTGGGAGATTGGGTGGAGGGGCTCGGAGAGCAGAAGTCTTTTTATGAAATCTATCATCAGACCGGCCGTCGAGACTATCAGCAGTGGGTGGAGCGCTATGGTAAAAAGCACGAAGATTTTTTGACTTATACGGACTACATCGATGACATGCCAGCACGTTTGGCATGGGCTGACTTGGTGGTTTGCCGATCGGGGGTCGGCTCTGTTGCCGAGGTGGCCATGTCCAGTCGTCCAGCCCTGTTTATTCCGTTACCAACGTCGGCTGACAATCATCAAGTGAAGAATGCGCAAGTCTTAGAGCAACTTAATGCGGCCCTCATGATAGAAGAAAAAGATCTCACGGCAAAGGTTCTCGGAGATGCCATTGAAAACCTACGCTCCCACCCTGAAATGTTGAGTGAGATGATGGAGAGGCTCAAGGTGATTGATTATTCCAATGCGCAATCGGAAATTCTTAAACACTTAATGGGGAATGAAAAATGAGTATAGATAAAACGAGTGCCCATTTTGTGGGAATCGGCGGCATCGGGATGTCGGCATTGGCGGAACTCTTTCAAAGTTTAGGAGCGACAGTTTCTGGGAGTGACTTGAGTGAAAGCAAGCAAACCGAACATTTAGAGAAAAAAGGCATCTCAGTGGCTATCGGCCACGACACAGATCACATCACGGAGACGATGGATGTTGTGGTGTACTCAAGCGCAATAAAGAGTGACAATCCAGAGATTCAACAGGCCCGCAAATATGCGATCCCGATTATCCCTCGGGCCGAGGCTCTGGCTGAGGTCATGCGGTTTAAACGAGGTATCGCCGTTGGCGGAACCCATGGCAAGACCACCACAACCAGCATGATTAGCTCTATATTTCTCCATGCCGATTTTGACCCAACCATTGCTGTTGGGGGACGCCTTAAGTTAATCGAGTCCACCGCTCGCCTCGGTAAAGGACCTTGGATGGTGGCAGAGGCTGATGAGAGCGATGGTAGTTTCGCGCGACTCCAGCCCGAAATTTCTATTGTCACCAACATTGATAGCGACCACTTAGACTTCTATGGCAGTTTTGAAAACCTACAACAGGCCTTTTTAAATTTTGCTTTGAACGTGCCTTACTTTGGTTGTTCTGTCGTGTTCGGAGATGATCCCAAGACTCGGGAACTCCTCGATGGCTTCACCAAGCGTGTGTTCTTTTACGGCGAAGACGATTCGAATGACTATGTCTTGAAAAAGAAGGGGCGTCTTTACGAAGTGTTTCACAAAGAGGAATCCATGGGTGAGCTGGATCTCGCTGTCCCAGGGGTGCACAACGCTTTGAATGCCTTGGCGGCCTGTATTGCCTGCCACCAAGCGGGTGTCCCGTGGGAAAAGTGTTTGAGTGGTGTGAACTCCTACTCCGGAGTGGACCGACGCTTTCAGTGGATTGGAGAGGTTGGCGATATCAAAGTTTTTGACGATTATGCTCACCATCCCACAGAAATCGCCGCGACGGTCGCAGCTGTCCAAGATATCATCGGGAAGGGCCGCTTTCATTTGATTTATCAGCCCCATCGCTTCACGCGCACCCGAGACTGTTGGAATGACTACCAGTCTTGTTTTTCAAAAGTCGATAACCTCTATCTGGTTGATATCTACCCGGCGGGAGAAGCCGCTATAGAGGGAGTTCATAGTTCGATTCTTGCCGATCAAATCGGTGCTAAGGCCACCTATTACAGTGACCATGGCGCTGTGATCGACAAGGTTCAGAAAAGTGTTCGTGCGGGCGACATTGTGATGACCATGGGAGCGGGACAAGTTTGGCGCCTATCCACAAAAATCGTAGAGAAATTGGAAAGCTAAAAAATGTCAGAGCTTAAGGTGGAGCAACAAAAAAGCTTAGCTACTTTTACCTCTTGGTTGGTCGGTGGCCCGGCTGAACACTACTGTGCCCCCGAAAGCCTGGGACAACTTCAGCAAGCGATGGTTCTTGCTCATAAAAACAAATGGCCGATCAGCCTTCTTGGTGGAGGAACCAACGCCTTGGTGAGTGATCAGGGGGTTCCAGGTTTGGTTATTCACACCCACAAGCTCAATAGGGTGGAGGTCAGTCAAACCCCGGAGAGTGTGCTGATAGAGGCCGAGTGTGGCACCCCTAAGACTGAAATATTAAAACACTTTCTCAAGCTGCGGTTGGCGCCGGCGACGTTTTTTGCTGGACTTCCCGGCGACGTGGCTGGTGGCGTGGTGATGAATGCCGGAGTTGGGCATAAGGTTTCTCCAAAAGAGTTCTGTGAGGTGGTTCACAGCTTCGATGTTTTCAGTGTGACAAAGAGTAAAGAAGCAGACGTTGCAACGGGAACGGGAACTGCGTCGGACTCAGGACCTGGGGTGGTTTGCCATACCTACGCCAAAGGTGATGTGCAGTGGTCTTATCGGAAAAGCGAGGGGTGGCAGCCTGGAGTTATAGCGAAAGTGCGGTTGACCTGGCCCAATCAGCCCGACGATGGAGTATTGAAGGCCGTGCGAGAGGGCAATAAGCGCCGTAAAGAGACCCAGCCGTTGTCGGAACCCAGCTGTGGCTCAGTTTTCAAAAACCCAGACGGCGATCACGCCGGACGGTTGATCGAAGCCTGTGGTTTAAAGGGATATCGAGTGGGGGGCGCTCAGGTTTCCGAAAAACACGCCAATTTTGTGGTCAACAAAGGTCAAGCCACTGCCTCCGAGATCGATGCTGTGATTCAACATGTTCAAGAGACGGTCCTCGAGCAAATGCAGGTTCATTTAACCAATGAGGTTGTCTACTTAGGGACTTGGCCTTCGTAGACTCTTGAAAGGTTAATATTCTGATAGACCCTTCATCTCTAAAGATCTTCGAGACGATTCAGCAAGAGGTCTAAAGTTTCCGACCCCGATTTTACCACTTTCCGACGCCATTGTTTTTCGGATGGATTAAACATCTCGCTAAAGTCTCGTTTGATTTTCTGTTCCGACTCTGGGTTTCGATACCCGTAATGAAAACCTTGGTTCTCGTAGATCATATTCTTTAAAGACTGGAAGCCCCCCCAGATGGTTTGAGAATCCAGAGTTCCAAACTCGAAAGTCATTGGGATCACCACGGCCTTATCTTTAAAGACTCTCTTGGTGAACTCCTCAAAGGCACCACTGGTCTCATAAAAGTCTTTATCCGAGCCGAGATCAATATCGAAACCTTTAAACAATGAGGCAAATCCCTTCATCTCAGTGGTCTTTCGTGAGATAAAAAAGTGCAGCTGACCACGGACACCGTAGCCGGTGTGCAGATCGATATGGAGAATTTTTTCGTAATCTTCACCATAAGCTTTAAAAATATCTTGAATTAATTTGACGTTCTCACTCGGTTCGTCGCCTCCAAAATAGATGCCCTTGGGATTTTGATACTGACCACCCACGGAGATCTGTGCGATCGTCTTTTTACCATGAGTTATCAATTTTAAAAGTGAACTCATAAACAGCCGAGTTGTGGTTAGTGCATCACTGGAAGCCGGTGTGGTCGGGTTCAGGTAGTCTTCGAAATCATGATAGTCGGAGCTCCATGCACGAAAGTCTTTATCCTCTTCTAGAAAATTTCGATTCAGATCCACATTATTTTTGTCAACACGGCGCTTTTGATGGAATCCATGGGGGTTCACTCCATGAACTATTAAAACTCCCGTCGTTTCCCTCCGTTTGAATTTCAGATAATTTTGAATGAAAGCAAATTGTATCGCGGCACCTGCGAAGCCTTCCGCACCGTGAGTGGCCGAAGTCACGATAAGAAGATTCTTCTTCGCCATCGACGGAGGAAAATAGAGGCTGTCGATCGTAAGGGTGATCGACTTTTCTCGAGAAAGCAGCCTTGTGTCGCGAGACACCGGGGGGGCTTTGGATTCGCCCCAGTTTTCTGCCACCTGATATAGGTGAGTTCGACTTTCCAGATAGCTTTCGGGATAAAAGTGAGGTGCCTCAGCACGAGCAAGCATTTGAGAGGCGATTAGTAAAAAAAAGGTAGTCATGCCCCTATTAAAAGGGGCGTTCGGGAGGTGGTCAAGTCAGGATCACTGGTTGCTGATTTCAATAGGGCGAGGCGGGGGAGGGGGGCTTGCGGGAGCAGAGGATCGATTGTTCTGAATTGCCTGGTAGGCAAGCCCAGTGGCAAGCACTGAAGCACCGATCCAAAACCACTTCGATTTAAAAAAACTTCGCTTGCGACCATTCTCCGGAGGCGATGCGAGTTTTGTGGGTGTCGTCGTCGAGGCTAATGATTTAGCCCTGAGAGGCTGGTTGCAATCGGAATCGACCAGGTGAAATTGAACGCCGGCGCTTGCTTTGTGATTAAAATTTATTTGCCCGCACTCTCCTTGAGCGATGGGCACGGTGTCGAGACTGTGGCCCTCAAGCTTGTTGGTCTTCACTACGAGATGGATGGGGAGATACCGATTCGAATAAAAACTGATGCGCACTTTGCCTTGGCGGTACCGCAAAAATTGCGAATGTTTTTTTTGCTCTCGCCCGTTGATAAAGATTCGAGAAAACGAGTTCGAGTTTTTCGGAAGAGCCCAAACCTGCAGAGGTTCCATTTTTTTGAGAGCGGTGTATTTTTCCACTAACGGAGGAGGGAACAGAGACTGGTCCAATTTTAGGTCAGGAGCAAACTGCAGAGCGCTTTTGATCCACTGTTTTTGTCGTTCGTTTTGACTGAGTTGTGCTAAGCGAATTTGACTGTAATGAATGACCTTGCGAACCTCGAGGTCCCAATCTTCGTCGTGCTGCTGATCATGAATTCTTTGAAAATGTTGAATGGCCTGGTCCAGTGAGCCTTTGAGAAAGTGAAATTGAGCTCTCTTCAGTTCTTCGAGAATGTCGGCGTGTTTTTTTCTTTGTTGCTCGACTTCGAAAGAGATAAAGTCGGTTCTCTGTGGGTGCGCGATAAGTTGTTTTTCATAGTAGATGTCGGGGGTGTTCTCGCCTTGCACCGCCACTTCAGTGGCCCACAGGTTCATAAAAAATAGCATCCAAATCATAGTGACTCCGTTTCGTATAAAATCGGCCTTGTCGGCTTTCTACGGCCCTTATTAACAATTTTGGTGCCAACTAATTTTGGATTCCGGACAACCACTGTAAATTCTCCATGATATCCGGCCAACTTGTAGGCTTTGTCCGCCGGTATTAAAACACTGAAATGACGGGGACTTTTCGGAGACCGAATCAGTTTGACCGCATAGGCCACCCGTCGGGATTTTTCGGCGGGAGAAAGAGGTGTGGAGAGCAGGTCCACCACCCCATATTGTCCAATAACTTGGTCCAAGGATTCGTAATTTGAGACTTGAATGGGGACAAGGCTTTGTCCCTCTGGGATGTATGTGTCCAAGCTTTCGGGAGAGGGAGGTGACTCTGGCAGAGGTTCTTTTTGAAACTGCACCATAGCGGCCGTTAAACCAATGGCGATGACCAGAAACACGCCGTGTTTTACAGGAATCACAGATTGTGGGTTATCACTGACGACCCAAGCTTTTAACTTTGAAATGACGATATCGAGGTTGAATTTTTTCATGACAGCCCTCCAAGCTGATAAAGTAAAGGCTTATAAAAAGCGCGATAATCATTGTTTCGATGAGTGATTGCCCTTTCCGATTGAAGCGAGCCACTGATGACCTCCTTTGTGGGGGTGGGTAGAGCATTGACCTTGCCAGTATTTTTTATTAGAAATTCGACGGGCCAACCACGCGGGCATAAGCGCTTCACCGGGTACCCTCCACTGAATATGAATGGCCTGTCGATTGTGATGCTTCGCTTTGCGCTCATAGAAAGCGGCAATGTCTCGCCATTGAACAGACAGTTGAGAGCTTTTAGGAACAATTGAAATTCTGGGTTGGCGCCGCAGCGGCCGTTTCCAAAACTGGTGAAATTCGGTTACTCGAACTTTGAAGGTTCTTCGTAAATTGTAAAGTGCCGCTCTTGCGCGGAGATTGGCTTGGGCAAGGATTGCCGACTGGGTTTTTGCCAAGGCTTTTTGACTGAAAACCACCCATTTCTTTGCGGCTTGGGCGGCTAGCTTAACCGGTGGTGGTCCCGTTAAAATAAGAACATTGAGTGCTTTTTTCTGATGATGCAAAAGACGGACTTCGGGGTTCATTGCGATGATAGTATTGTTGTTTTTAACAAGAATCTCTTGGGCACTCATCGCATATTCTAAGCAAAGGTTATCCATACGTTTCTTTTGATTTAAAAACCAAAGTGTCCAGAAGCATCCAAGAAGAAGGAGGGCAACCAAAGGCAGGGCGATAATCACAACGATACTTGCAAACCCGGATTGATTCATTGGCTCCTCCGAAAGTCTCCACTACTCAATGGCTGCCGGAAGCTCTCGTTAAACACGACGTTTCGTAGCAGTGGCGTTGACAGCTGTGCTCTCACCTCGACAGTCTCACCCCTTTTATAGAAACGTCGTACGGCGACGGAGGCGTAGGGAATTTGCATGAGGCGTTGGTCGAGCTCTTTTCGACAAGTCGATTTCTCTTGAGCTAAGCAGAGAGCGCTCTCATAGGTCCAATGGTCGACGAGATAGAATGTGCACAGGCTGTGGAGACCCGCCAGTACGAGTGCTCCCCCGGCCATCAAGACTGGTAGCGAAACTAGGGTCTCCACAAGGGCCTGTCCACGTTTGTTAAAATAAAGTGTCATTGTGTTATTGATCTTTACGACTTCTTGAGCCGTTAAAGAAATTGCTCATGTCTTTTTTGCGAAGGTCACTCTGTTCAATTTTTTCGAACTCCACGGAGATGCTGGCCTTGCCCCCTTGCAATGATTGAGTGATTTGAGTCAATTTGCCAGCAGTGGTCTTTGAAAGGATTCGCATTATCCCCATGGTTGCGACGGCCATCAGTGCGACGATCACCATGTATTCCACCAGACCTTGTCCTCGATTGTTTTTGAGCTGTTGCATGGATTCCTCCTATTCGAAGAAGGAGGAGTGCAAAATTGGGGAGTGTTCTGAGAGGGGCTTAGGCCTATAGGAGACTGTTTTCGCCGGTGGTCGGATTATTTTTTCGGCTTTTTCTTACTTGCTTTTGCGGCGGCTCGCTTTTGACCAATGTTGTCAATGATTTCAAAAGCTTCGGTACGAAGATCGTTTTCGTAGATAAAGCGGTAGAAGCCTTCGATTTCTGGGCTCTGTCGAAACTTTTTCAGAGAAGCGGGGATGGCTGGAGCGTTTGCATCCGTTTTTGCACTACTTTTTTTGCGGGCCACTTAAACTCCTTGATGAGCGCCTAATCTAGCATAATGGGGAAAGGCGTCAAGCTCTGCTTCAGTGGGCCTTACACGAAAATCACCAGGGGTGCCGTCACTGGGGTGACAATTGTTCAATATGGCTCTAAAACATGGCTTTTAAAGGAGCGGGCATGGAAAAATTAGACGGTAAAGCCCTGTCTCAGGAGTGGCGCGGCGGTCTCAAAACCAGAGTCGAGCAGTGGGTCGCCAAAGGGGGACCAGTGCCCTGCCTCGCGGTGGTGTTGGTCGGTGATGATCCAGCCAGCCAGGTGTACGTGTCCCACAAAATCAAAGCCTGTGCCCAGGCGGGCATCCGCAGTATCGAAGAGCGACTTCCGGGCTCGGTCACCCAAGACGAGCTCCTTGCCAAAGTGAATAACTTGAATCGTGATCCTGAGGTTAATGGCATTCTCGTGCAGCTGCCTTTGCCTTCGCACATCGATGAAGCGGCCGTTGTCGATCAGATTGATCCCCTGAAGGATGCCGATGGCTTGTGTACTGAAAACCTCGGTCTGCTGGCAGCGGGAAGAATGCGAGTGGCCCCTTGCACGCCCCATGGGGTGATCCATCTTTTAAAAAAACATCAAATCGAAATGGCGGGAGCCAACGCGGTTGTGGTTGGACGCAGTCAGATTGTCGGTAAGCCGATGGCGCTCCTTCTTCTACAAGAAAATGCCACCGTTACCATTTGTCATTCCAAAACCAAAAATCTAGGGCAGCACCTAGCCCAGGCTGATATTGTGGTGGTCGCCGCCGGTCGTCCCGAGTTTTTGGGCGCAGGCGATTTTCCCAAGAATTGTGTGATTGTTGACGTCGGTATCCATCGCAAAGACAACGGTAAACTTTGTGGGGATGTGCGATTCGCCGAAGTGGCGGAAACGGCAAGGGCGGTGAGTCCCGTGCCCGGTGGCGTTGGACCGATGACCATCGCCATGTTACTCGAAAACACCATGCAGCTGACGATGCTGCAGAATCCAGGAGTCACCCCATGACCAGTGAACCATTGAAAACGCCGATTTATGATTCCCATATTGCTCAAGGTGGAAAAATGGTACCTTTTGCCGGTTGGGAAATGCCCGTACAATATGGTAATTTAAGAGACGAGCACAATCATGTTCGAACCAAGGTGGGGCTATTCGACGTCTCGCACATGGGTGAGATTCGGGTGCGGGGGCGAGAGGCTCTGAAGACCCTGCAATGGTTAACGACCAATGACGTGGCAAAGCTCGAGGCCGGTCAGGCCCAATACAGCCTCTTCCCCAACGAAAAAGGCGGGGTCGTGGACGATTTGATTGTCTACTGTTTGGAGCCCGGACAAGACTACCTTCTATGTGTGAACGCATCTAACAAAGACAAAGATTTTAAATTTCTAACGGAGAACAATCGCGGTGCCATCATCGAAGATGAAAGTGCGCAATGGGGGCAGATCGCCATCCAGGGCCCAGAAGCCATTGCCGCGATCGAGACCGTTACCGGAACCTCTTTTGCTGATTGCCCTAGTTTTGAGTTTCGAACATGGGAGTGGCAGGGACATACTTGTTACATCGCCCGTACCGGTTACACCGGTGAGGATGGCGCTGAGATTTTTGTCCCATGGGAAGCGACAAACGAACTGTGGCAGCTCTTTTTTGAAAAATGTCCAGACGCCCGCCCCATTGGACTGGGGGCCCGTGACACATTGAGAACCGAAATGAAGTACCCCTTGTATGGACAAGAGATCTCGGATAGCAGCTTTCCCCATGAAGCCGGACTCGGTTGGGTGGTGAAACCAGCAAAAGGTGATTTTTTAGGCAAAGCCGAGATGATGGCTGCCAAAGAGGCGGGAGTATCCAAAAAACTCGTGGGACTGATGATTACAGGCAAGGGCATCGCTCGCCCCGGTTACCCGGTGTTTTCCGTTGACAGTGTTGAAATCGGAGTTGTAACTAGTGGGACATTGTCGCCGAGCTTGAATCAAGCAATTGCAGTGGCTTACGTTGCTTCCGGAGCGAACAGCGTTGGCGACAAGGTTCTTGTTCAGATGAGAAACAAAATGATAGAAGCTGAGGTTGTAAAAACCCCTTTTTATAAAAAGGCTTAGGAGAGACAAATGGCTTACGTACCTGAAGAGTATTATTACACAAAAGATCACGAGTGGGCTCAGGTCGATGAGAATGTGGTGACCGTTGGAATCACGGAGTATGCTCAGCAGCAACTGGGAGAAGTGGTTTACGTGGATCTCCCAGAAGAGGGCCAAAAAGTCACTCAAGATGAAAGTTTTGGTGCTGTGGAAAGTGTGAAGGCGGCCAGTGATCTCATCGCTCCTGTTTCTGGAACTGTTATTGAAGTTAATACTTCACACACCGACGACACCGGATTGATAAATGATGACCCAATGAACGATGGTTGGCTTATCCGTATCGAGATGGACACCGAAAAAGAATTGGCCGCGCTACTCAAGGCTCCAGAGTACAAAAAAATCATTGAGGCTCAAAAGTAAAGCTTTAATACGCTTTGTTGACGAAGGCTACGGGCGGTAGGGGCCAGACCCTAGATTTGCAAATTGAAGAGTGGGTCAGATATGTCAGATAGCTTTAAATCTATTAGTTTAGTCAATGCCGAAGGGAAATCCTTGGGGCTGTCTAACGAAGAGGTCCTCTCGCTTCGGTTAAATCAGTGGAAAGGTTGGAAATGTTCGGCAGGGGTTGAAAATATTTTTATAACCGCTGATGGCAACATTTATTCGGCCACTTGTCGTGTTGGAGGGTGGCTCGGAAATGTTTACGACCAGGGTTTTAAGCTGCCTGAGAAGTGGCTCACATGTACGAAAGAGTGGTGTATGTGTGGTCAAGACATGCAGCTCAGAAAGGTCAGAGAAGAGTCTTTTCTTCCTCTGGTCCATCAAGAGCCCCCAGCTGCGAATGTAAATAAGATGGAAGACGCCGATGCTGTCATGCCATTTCACTTTAAAAGCTTCCAAGAGTTCCCAAAGTTTGTCACTTGGGACCTGGGGCGTCGGTGTAATTTTTCTTGCAACTACTGTAATGAATCAATCTCAAATAATTATGAGGCTCATAAGTCTTGGGGAAGCCTTAAGCATGCTGCGGAGAATATTCTAAAAAGTTTTGTAAAGGGTGACAAGGCTCGCTGGATTTTCACCGGTGGTGAACCCACCATAAATCCTGATTTCATGAAGCTCGTTTCTTACCTGAGCGAAGGCGGTCATAATTTACACACTCAGACCAATGGTAGCAGGTCTCCTGAGTACCACAGGGAGCTTATTCGCCACAGTTCCATCGGGGTGAGCCTGCACTTGAAGTTTATGAGTGAAGAGAAAGTCTTACGCTTGGCGGAGGCTATTATTGATGAGCAGGTGAATCATAAAAAAGCCTCCCAATATTGGTTTGGAGTTCGAGTTATGGTTCCTCCTGGTCACTTCGACAAAGCGCTTTCCATCAAAAAGGCCTTGCAGAAAGTGAAGGGTTTCGACGAATTCGGCCATATTTTTATGAGCCCACTCTATGCCAACGAACTCGACCGAGTTGGCCAGATGGTGAAATATGATGAAAAAGAATATGAGCAAATCATCGAAAACGCATAGGCGCTTTACTTTGGAAAAATTTTGGGTTACGAAATTATGTTCCTGTAAGCGAAATGTAACGTGCCGCTTCTGGTATAAAATAAAATTGAATAAAAACATGCGCTTGTGGTGGAATTGGCAGACACGCTAGACTTAGGATCTAGTGCCGCAAGGCGTGGGGGTTCGACTCCCTCCAGGCGCACCACGATTTTAGCCACCAGCTATAGTCGTTTATCACTTCCCTAAATTTAATATCGTTCTGTTTGATGGGCGGCTCCGCCGCTGGTGCGCCCTCCGGCTGTCGAACCCCATGGGTGAGGCTTTCTTCAGGGGCACCAAATTTCCAATCACTGCCTGTGGTTGTTTACACTCCCCACCTTCTGAAATTTTGCTAATGTTGCGCGTTTCTGCGAAACGCTTGGGTGCGCCCTCCATGAGTCGACCCCCTTGGGGAGAGCCTTCTCAGGGACACCATTTAACAATACCGAATACAGTTAACCGTTCACAGTAGACAGTATACCGGATTGATTCCCCAGTTTTTGGACAAAGAGGCCCCTTTACCCGTGATTTTTTTGGGTGTCAGTGTTACCCAGGGCCATGTTCAAAAAAGAGGGTGAAACTTACCAAGAGTACAAAAAGCGGGTTTTGGACCCCGTTTCGAGCTCTTTTTGTGCCGCAAAATGGAAAAACGCCACGATTTTTTTGAATCAGGGGACGACCATGAGTTGCCATCATCCGGTGGCTCACCCGATCAATCGCTTTCGTATTCTCATGAATCCGTCGGCTCTCCACAACACCCGTCAGAAAAAGGAGCAGCGCAGGCAGATGCTCGCCGGTGAACGCCCCTCGGGATGCAATTACTGTTGGAGCATGGAGGACATGGGGCCTGAAATCATTTCTGATCGTGTTCATAAATCTGTGATTTACCCAGACAAAGAGATTCAAGAGATTGCCAGTGCTTCACCGAAAAAACACGTCAATCCAAGAACCTTAGAACTTTCGTTTTCTCGGACCTGTAATTTCGCTTGTGCTTATTGCAACGTCGATTTTTCCACGACTTGGCTCAAGGACATCAACGAGCATGGCGAGTACCGCAACCTGGGAACTCATGATGCTCTGACTTACGCGAAAGAAGGGAAAACCGGACAGTACGAGCATGAGGAGCAGAATCCTTTTATCCACGCCTTCTGGCGTTGGTGGCCGAGTCTTTCTCAAGATCTCACTGAGCTTCGTATCACGGGTGGTGAACCTCTCATGTCGCGAGACGTGTGGAGGCTCTTCGATGAACTAAAGAAACCACGAAACCGTCACATCCGTTTTGCCATCAATTCCAACTTAGGGGCGCCCAATAAATTGATTAAGAAGCTGATTGATCAGAGTCACAGCTTGGAGAGTTTTGAAGTCTACACATCCAATGAGAGTACGGGGGCACATGCCGAATACATACGAGATGGTTTGAACTACAAAGCCTGGGTACAGAACTGTAAAAACCTTCTCACTCAGGGGAAAGTTGATCAGCTTCATATCATGATGACCATCAACTTGCTTTGTTTGGAACGTCTGACGGATCTTTTTGAGGAAGTTCTCAGGTGGCGCAACGACCTGGGCAAGTATGTCGGTGTCTGCAGCTTAAATATTCTGCGTTTTCCCTCATTTATGTCTGTGTTAACACTCCCGGCAGATCTTAGAAAAGGTCATGCCGATTCTTTGAACGACTGGCTGACCCATAATAAAGATCGAGGACTGGGAGAGATGGAGGTTTCTAGTATCGAGAGGCTGATTGGCTACCTTATGCACGGCTCGAAATCTCATCCTTTGGCTGAAGATCGCGTCGAGCAGGAGGCTGACTTTAAAGTGTTCTTCGAGCAATATGATAAGAGGCGGGGCAAGTCCTTTGCCAGAACCTTTGAGGGCTCTTTGGCGGATTGGTACGAGGGTATAGAGGTCAGCTTTCCTCGAAAGCCCGTGGTTCCGCGCTCGAAGACCCACGCAGAAATCTAGTCCTCTTGTGTTCGAGGCCAAGAGCCGTGAAAAAAGGCAAAACCCAGTTGGAACTCCTTAGACAATTCGCTATATTGCCGCCGAGGAACGCACATGGAAAATCTTGATAAACTGGCAAAAACCAAGAAAAAGCTCGCCGAGGTGTCTGGCAGTTTTTGTTTGGCAAAGTGGAAGACGGCGACGCTGCATCTGCACAACGGCAATACCCAAAGCTGTCATCATGTGAAAAGTCATCGGGCGGAATTGGACCCGACAAGACCCAGTTCTTTACATAACACTCCCGAAAAATTGAAGGCTCGAAAGCAAATGCTCAATGGCAAGAGGCCTGCGGAGTGCTCGTACTGCTGGCGAGTGGAGGATGTGGGCGAGTACAGTGATCGTGTCCACAAAAGTGCTGAGCCCATTTGTATGGACTATCTACCCGAAGTTTTAAAGGAGCAAGAGGGGCCCAACACAGCACCTTCGATGTTGGAGATTTCGTTTGATCATAAGTGCCAGTTCAAGTGCATGTACTGCAGCCCTTTTTATTCAACGGCCTGGGAAAAAGAGATTGCCGAGCATGGCGATTATCCCACCGTCAGTCGATACTTTGTCCAAAAGTATAATAAGCCTCTCGCGAAGCCGTTGAAGGATCAATACATCAAGGCTTTTTGGGACTGGTGGCCCGAGTTGAGTGACAGTCTAGAATTTATTCGTGTGACTGGTGGTGAGCCGCTTTTATCTAAAGAGACTTACAAGCTGATGGATGATTTGATTACCAATCCAAAGCCCAAGTTGCGTTTTGGAATCAATACCAACCTTGGATTGAGCGAATCGCAGCGGTCTCTGTTCATTGATAAATTGAACCGTTTGCAGGATTCCACAGCCTCTGTCATCCTTTTTACCAGCATCGATAACTGCGGTGCCCAGGCCGAGTACATTCGATACGGTCTTGATTATGAGGTCTTTATGGAGAATCTCCGTGTTATCTTAGAGCTGGTGAAGCCCCCCTTGGTGATCGGTTTTATGACAACGGTTAATTTGCTGAGTCTTAGTGGTTTGCCTGAGCTGCTTGAGGAGATTGAAAAGTTGAAGATTGAATTCCCTCAGCATTACATCAATGTCGATACGCCTTACCTTCGTAACCCCCAGTATTTAAGTATAGAGGCTTTGACTCCAGACTTTAAAAAGTACGCTATCGAGGCAGCTGAATTTATGGCCCAGTCTGAGCACTTTAGTGACGCCGAAGAGCAAAAGGTGCGTCGCCTGATTCCATTGGTTGGTAACAAGGCGACCAATGTTGCCAAACTCTTTCTACTGAGGCGAGACTTTGATCGCTTTATCACCGAGTATGACCGTCGTCGTAACACTTCTTTTGAAGACACCTTTCCCGAATATCGGGGGTTCATGGCGATGTGTCGATCGAACACTCAAAACTTCCAGGCCTCCTTTTTTTAATTCTGATTAATAGATTTGATTCCCTTTTAATCTAATGTTGATAAGGTTCCTATCCTCATTGAGTGGGGTGGTGTGATCTCAATCATTGCCCCTTAAAAAATCGGGGTGCGGCTTTTCCCTGGGATGCTGAATTTTCTAGTAGCCCAAGTGTTGATTGCTCTTGGGTTAGGGCAACAGCAGGAGTGTCGGATCAATGAACACAGAAAAAAGCGCCATTACAGAAGCTAAGATGCCAACCGCCAAGATGCTGGTGTTCCAAATAAAATTTTGCGCTACCAGAAACAGGATGCTGATACTCAGTAGGATGATGTGAATCGGGAAAAACATGGATACTCCTTAAGGATGGGGTTGGTTAACTTGTTATGCATTGTTATATATCGAGGTATAGTGCTATGCAAGCGAAGCGGGGCTTTTTGTAGAGAGCGAAGAAAAAGTTTATGGATTCAGCTGCTTAAGAGCCTTGCTGCACTCCGCCGTTTGCTCGAAATCACCCTTGGCGAGAGAACGAATGGGAATGGGGTGAGAATAGTCATCAGAAGAAGGCAAGAGTTCTATTAGGTCGTGGACGTGCCTTTTGTTTCTCCTCCCTCGATATTTTGCAATGTGACTTACACGGGATCCTCATTTTGGGGAGGTGACGAACATGTCGGGGCTTTTTTCAATCGCGGATGCACTATTACATAGGTGGTGATTGGATCATTTGAATTTCGAGGCAATAGCGTTTGCGCCGAGCCGGTAAAGCGCCTAAAAATCGAGCCACAACAAACGAACAACACTTTTTAAGGAGATAAAAAGATGAAAACATTATTAGCAGTATTATTGGTTTTGGGGACAACTAACGCTTTCGCACGTGTTTCTAGCAACGGTGACGGAACTTGGACTAGCTACTCTAGCATCATGCTCAACGGGATTTCTTATGGCGCTGGCGAAGTTTGTTATGACGGAGCAAATCTTATCACTACCAAAGTTAAAGCTCGTGCAATGTACCGTGAAAATGGTCAAGGCGACAAAATTGTAGTTGGTCAAAAAGTAGTAAAAGCTGGTTCTTCTTTTCCTTGGAAAAGCGCGGTAGCTTATGCTGACAACGGTCAAGGCGACAGCATTCCAGTATTTTTCGAAAGAAATGGAGTGCCTTCTTTCTCAGCGACAACTTGGGATTCTTTTAAAGCGGCGGCCACTCTTGACGCTAGCGAAGGTGAACTTCTTGCAACTGAGACTATGCCTGTAGCTCCTTGTAATTTCTAATCACCGTACTTTTATATTATTTTCACACTTAGGTGGGGAAATAGCGAATGGGTTTAGCGTATGCTAAACCCATTTTGTCGTTTGGGGGGAAGTCCATGAAATTAATAAGCATTGTGCTTTTTTTGCTGGTTACAAAGTCGGTATTTGCCCAGACAACTGTGACCTATGGACATGTGGTTATCGGAAAGCAACTGAGTGTGGCTGGGCATCAATTGTGTCACAACGGGAGCACTCTTTTTTTTAAAGATCTCAGTAGTTGTGAAGATCATAACTTTGGAATCGGGGTTCTTAGCCAGTTGCGGCCCATCAGTTGCCAGGGTCTGATTCTGGGCTCTATCAAACAAGTAGAAAAAATAAACTTTGATGGGCAAGAGGTTGTTCGTTTTTACAACGTGGATATCGTGTATGAAGAGATCATTGAAACGGCTTATCCAAACAAGTCAGACAAAATTATCAAGAATACGACCCGCCGCCTTAAGCAAGTGGAGCTATGCTCAGATCTAGGCACTGATGATGTTTTACTGGCAATGAATGAGATTTCTGAGCGACCGGCCCGAAATGAAGAGATTCCATTTCTCAATCGATTGGTGGGTAATGGTATTCATTTGATTAATCAGCCGGCCGGACTTCTGACGGATTTTAATTTCATAGATCCGGAAGTCGCGGCAAGTTCAAATGTGCCAGAGCGTTTCCGTGGAGCGACCGTTCGCTCTCCGCAATGTGAAATTCAAGGTGGTGGAGACGTTGTTTTTAAAGCCTCTGGTGAAAATAGCGGTAATGGGATCGTTACCCAAGCCTCTGGAGAAAATAGCGGCAACGGTTGGAGCTTAATCAATACCGACTATTTGCAAAGCCTCTCTGGACAAATCAACCCGGAGTTTTTTGTTGAAGAATCAAACTCTCCGATTTGTGATATGGAGATTTAAAATATGGCCGACGGGCTCGTGACTCCTCAATGTTTGAGGGATGGAGAAGTGAATTGGACGTTAATGTTAGTTCAAATCTGAAACAAGAAGACTATGAACCGATGACGGTTATTGATCAACTCATTGGCGGGTTAAACGACTACATGAAGAAGCGCCCTCATTTGAGTGTCAATGCCATTAGTCGTAAATGCAATGTGAGTGAACCGACATTACGACGAATCCTGTCCCGCAAAATCAAGACTCTCCCACAAGTGACGACTGTTTTAGACATCCTCACGTTCCTATGTCAGGAGAAAAGTGTTCAAAAAATTATTGAACTCTACCCTGGGCCAATCGCGACTTATTTAAAAGAGGCAATGCCTTATTTAGTTGAGTTTGATGAGGACTACTCTATTGAGCTTAACTACGAATTAAAAAATCCGGTGAAGTACCTTATTTTCAAACTGGCGGCTAATAGTGCCGGCGTTAGACAGAGCAAAGTGGTAGAGATGTTTGGTCAGCATGGTCTACAGATGCTTGAAGAAATGCTACAAAATGAACTTGTTGTGAAATCAAACGGTGTCTACCGAACGAAGGCAAGAACATTTAAACTATCGAACGACGATTTTGTTAGAAACTTTAAGCTAGTTGCAGACTATATAAAACCTCATGCTGCTACATTGAAAGATCGGCTCAACCCGTTGTTCGTTAATCGGTCTAGCTCCGTAAACGCTGACACTTTTGAAAAGGTCGTGAAAATTCAGCGTAAGGCTTTGATCAAGATCAATCGGTTGCTCGAGGCAGCAGAATCTGAGGGCTCTATCCCCTTGTTCTTGCTTTTGGGTGTCGACACCCTTGACTCAGCATCTGCCGCTGAGCTGAATACAAAAGAATAGCTCGCGTGGTATCGTTTGGTGCGTCATCAGAGTTTCGTCGTTTTCAGGATATGACGAAGCCGTTCTGTCTATTTGCTGCCTTATTTTGAACCTGGATACTTGTTCATCATCCTAAGACGAGACTTTTTTTAATCTTTCTCCCAACAGATTGACCAGATCGGTCTCAATTGACAAAACAAGATCTGTATCGAGGCAAGGGGAGGTAAGGCTGTGAAGTTACTTTGTATGATTCTAGTGGTTCTGACGACCCAGTGGGCCCTGGCAGGCTTTGGTTTTGGTAGTAACAAGAAAGCCTCTCCAGAATTGGTGAAAGAGGCTTTGGCCAACCCTCAAAAGTATCGGTTTGATGATGGAGGCAATATCTCGTTTGGGAACGGCTTTTATCTCAGACGTTTTAGCTTTGCCGGCAAACCTAACGCCTGCCATGCCGGTAACTTTTTGTATGCAGGTGTTCAAAAGAAGTGCGTGTCTCCTGTCTACCAGGGCGACGAGATCGTTGGCTGTAAAGAGTATTCCAACTCTCAGCTTAAAACCCAGATGGTTGGCTCAGCGAAGATTTGCAGCGAAACGGCTGGGGACGATGGACCCTGCAAAACTTTCTCCACAGTGAAGTTCAACAAAGGCCCACGGGTCAAAGTAGCAATTTTCAAAAGATCTGAGATGAGCGACATGAACCACTTGAGCGGCTTTAAAGGCTTCACATACCTCCTGCTGCCTCCTTGTTAAAGCTAGAAAGACCTGTCAAGTCGAAAGAAATGCGGTTAGAGAGCTCATGGCTCTCTTGGCGGAAATCTTCCTGATTCGATTTGTTGTTTGATCATTTTATGCTATTAAAACAGCACGTCTTGTGGGGGGATCATGCGTTTTGTAGCACTTCTTTTGATGTTATTGGTTTCGAGCCTGGTTGCTCGAGCATCCATCGCCGGAGATGAGATTGTCCAGATTGAGCACCTTTGGTTAACCCAAGATATTCACGCGTCTGCCGAGAATTTGTGTCAGGATGGTCGGTACATTTATTTCAACAGCATTGACGATTGTAACATCGCAAGCCCGTCGTGGAACTGTGAAGAATCCCTTAAAATTACCCCCATTCGTTTTATTGAGAAGGTTGAGCTCCCCAGCGGAGAAGCCGTCTCTCATTTTTACAACGTGAAAACCACCTATGACTTGATGGTCTATGAACTTGTCAGTGACGGACCGATCAAGAACTATGATCTTATCATGTCAAAACAAGTGCCTTTACCTATCTGTGAGGGGATGACAGCTTTGCCGCCGGAGAAGGTTCGCAGAATACGACAGGTCAATCCCGAAGAGTGGCCCATTATAAAGGGGCTTGTGGACAGTGGCGTCACCATAGTGAATAGCCCCTTTGGTAAATTTAATCCCTCCAGTTTAAAAAAATACGAGACGCTTTCTTCTTTTGGGGAGCAACCCAAGCTCAAGTCTCCCTTGTGTAGTGACAAACTTGATTATGACGATTTGGTACAGAAAGCCTCGGGTGAGTGGAGTGGTAACGGCGGTATTCTGAAACTCGCGGCTTTGAGTTCTTGGCAGCAGGAATCCTTTGAATTGCTTGTTCGCAAGAGCAAAGATTCGCAAAATGCCGAAAGGTATGAGTTTTTCTGTTTAAATGAGGCGCCGAATGTACAGTGAGACTGTAAAAGAGTCCGATTCTCGTACCATTCCGATGCCCTCGGAATTCACAGTTCTCGATCAACTGAGCGAAATCGTTAACGAATACCTCAAATCAAATCCGAGAATGTCCTTGAATGGTTTGAGTAAAAGGTGTCAGGTTAGTGAGCCGACCATTCGTAGAATTGCAAAAAAGCAAATAAAAACCCTGCCGAACATTAGCACGGTTCTCGATCTCCTCACTACGATTAGCCGTAAACAAAACATTAAAGAAGTTGTTGATCTGTACCCCGGCCCTGTCGCTGAGATGATTCGCGACGCTCTACCTTTGGTCGACGAACAGGAGAGTGAGTATTCCCACGCTCTCAATCAACATCTCAAGGACCCTCTGAAGTATCTCATTTTTAAACTGAGTCTGAACTCAAAAGGTGTCCGCCGTGAGAAAATCAAAAGTCTTTTCGGTGAGCATGGAGTTTCGGAGCTCGATGCTTTGGTTCATATTGGGGCCATTCACAAAAAGGGAGGGCGCTACTTCTCCCAGTACAAGAGCTTTACGGGTTCCTTTGAGAACTTTGTTGAGCAGTTTCGGGCCACCGCCGGCTTTATAAAAGTCAATAAAACCCAGGGGCGCTCTTCTCTCAATCCAATGTTCGTTAATGCCTCCGAGTCTATAACTCCAGAAGCTTATAAAGAAATCACAAAAATTCAGCGGGCGGCTCTCCGTAAGATCAGTCAAGTGGCGCGGGATGAGAAGAACAAGGGAGATGTGCCGATGTTCTTTCTATGTGCTCTCGACACCCTCGATAGTGCTGCGGCCTTTGAGATTGCCAATGGTGACGACTCCAATCTATAAAGTGCTGATAATATAAATGGAGTGATGAGTTATGAAGACAATTTTACTTTTAGGCTCTGGCGAATTGGGCAAGGAATTCACAATTTCCGCAAAGCGACTGGGACAAAAAGTTGTGGCGGTTGACAACTACGCCGGCGCGCCTGCCATGCAGGTGGCCGATGCTTTTGAAGTCATTAACATGCTCGAAGGCCCTCAGTTGAAGAAAGTGGTAGCGAAGCACAAGCCCGATATTATCGTACCTGAAGTAGAGGCCATTCGCACCGAGATGTTACAGAAGTTTGAGAAGACAGGCATTTTTGTGGTACCGACGGCAGAAGCGACCCATCTGACTATGAACCGGGATGCGATTCGTGATCTGGTCTCCTCTGAATTGGGCCTTCGGACCGCACAGTTTGCTTATGCCTCGAACGCCGATGAATTGTCGTTGGCGGCGCAGGGTGTTGGATACCCCTGTGTGGTAAAGCCGGTGATGTCTTCTTCGGGCAAGGGGCAAACGGTTGTCAGCTCCCCTAAGAGTATAAAATCAGCTTGGCGGACGGCATGCCAGGGGATGCGTGGAGACAACGCCAAAGTGATCGTTGAAGAGTTCATTAAATTTGAAATGGAGATCACTCTCCTTACGATCAAGCAGAAGAAGGGGCCGACTCTGTTTGTTGACCCCATAGGCCATATCCAAGTTGATGGCGATTACCGAGAATCCTGGGTACCGGCTAATGTTCCTCCATCCTTAATTTCAAAAGCGAAGAAAATGGCAAAGAAAGTAACGGACCGTCTCGGTGGTGCCGGACTTTTTGGTGTGGAGTTTTTTATAACGAAAGACGATGTGATTTTTTCTGAACTTTCCCCTCGCCCCCATGATACGGGTATGGTGACTTTGATCTCCCAAGACTTGTCTGAGTTTGATTTACATTGTCGTGCTATTTTGGGGCTACCCATAGCTAAGATAAATTCCAGAGGACCAGCGGCATCCGCTGTTGTGCTGGCGTCGCGCAACTCTCAGTCTTTTGAGATTAAGGGAGTGGAGGATGCCTTGCATATTAAGAACACGGATATTCGGGTTTTCGGAAAACCGACAACTCGTAAAAACAGGCGAATGGCAGTAGCTCTGGCGACCGACTCGACTGTGGTTAAGGCAAGGCGTCGGGCTCGCAAAGCGGCCAGTTTAGTAAAGATCAGTTATTCCAAATAGTTGTTTTTTCGGCGAATAAGGGGCCGTTTTACCCTTTTCAACAGGGTGAGTCTTTGCTAGCTTACGGCTGAAATTCATTCATGGGGGGATCGATGAAATTGCTTTGTATCTTGGTTGGGGTTTTGAGTGTGGCTCTGTCAGCTTGGGGACACGGGCAGAGTGAAGGCGTATCAACTTCCACTCCAAAATGTGAATCGGTCGACCCCGCTGTGAAGGTCGACATGACCTGCCTAGAAAAACAATTAAAGGGCGCGGGGCTTGAGGGCTGGGTCCATGCCTCTGTGGATGATAGCTTCTTATTTGTTTTCACATGGCGCCGCCCAGGAAACTTTTTTGTCAACGTTCAGCTGCCAATGATGTCGAAAGATCCTGAAGTTTTTGCGTCCATTTTAAAACTACGGCGTCATGATCGCATTCGAATTAACGGAGAGTTTTTCAAAAACGAAGCGCCTCTTAAGCACATTAATGTGTCATCGCTCACTGTAGTGAAGCCGTATGATGGTCCTCAGGAGAGCTTTAAATACGACCCCGCTTTAGAAGAAGATATCTTACAGGGTAGTACCTTAACCGGGAAAGTTCATATCGTTGCTAATGGAGGCGCAGTCTTGGTCGTTGAAGTTGGTGACCGAGTGATTCCGGTGTTTAACGACAAGCCCTCGCTCGTTGCAAACTTATTTCGTAACGACAAGATAAAGATTCATTATAAAGTCCGGTTGCTCCCGCAACGCCCCAGTCATCTACAGTTGGACACCTCGATGGCTCACCCGGTGGAGGTGATTGAGGAGATTGTCGAGGGCCACGATAAACCTCTGACTCTTTCGGGGCCACTGGTGATGTTTCCAAAGAGCCCGCAAATCAAGTTTGATGTATTCGCGATTCGCACCGAGGACGGAGATGGGGTGAACCGCAATTTTACAGTGGTCAACTTCGACGACATTGACCTCTTTTTAGAGCTTCGCGAGAGGTTTCAGAAAGTTTGGGATGAGAATCAGGACACCGCCCAGTACGATCGCAACAAGTACATCAATCGCAACATCATGGTGACTGTTAGCGGAACCAAAAACGTTGTCTCTCCCGATCAGGCCAACCCTCAAATTGTACCGGCAAAGATGCAGGACATCCAGATTGTAGTAAAATAGTTTAATGGCTGAGAGCGGCTGTGGTCGAATGCCGCTTTTTTTGCTTATTTTGTACCTTTTTCTCTCGTCTCGTGGCCTTTGAGGGGCTTTCTCGTTCGGTGGGAGTTGGAGTCTCAAGCTTAACATCTTGGTTCTGGGCACCAGAGCTAGATAAGATGAGGCCAAAAATTAATGCGGAGAGACCAAGGAGATCACTCGAGTCGAAGTGCTCCTGGAGTTTTTGATACCTTTTTCTAAGACTTTCGCGACTGATCATGATGTCTCTCTAACGGATCTTGTGGGTCGATACTTGAGGTGTTTGTAGGGATTTAATTAAACAAGCTTGTCAGAACGCGAATTCTAGGCCGGCTCTTTCAGCTGGCCATAATTCCACCAAAAAACCCTAATTATCAGATTGGCACTTTTGTGTTTTGCAGAGTTTTTCAGTTCGTAACAAAATGAAGCACGACCAACGAAGGCCGTCTGGCAGTGGGCAACCTTAATCGACTCACTTTCTATTTTACGTTCACTCTAGCGGGGAGAAGCCGTCTCGTTGGTATTCCGTCTGGATGATCGCCTTGGCAAGGTTTCGCCTGACTTTTTTGAATATTGGTTCGAAGTGGGCTTGAGTTTTTGAAACGCAGCGCTTGTCAGCCAAGTTGGACTTGAGTTTTATTCAAGAAGGGAGAGGCCTTGGCTCATTACCTTTGTTTAGACCCACTCGGTGGGCTTGGGTCGATTCTCTTTTGTGCCCAAATCCCGGCCTTTTAAGCACAGTAAATCCGTGCCGTTTTAATGATCGGTTCAGGGCGCCGGTGGCAGCGTAGGTTGTAAAGTGACAACATTCGGGATCACAAAAAGTCGGGATAAAGGAATCAAAATGGCTTTCACTCCACAGTTCTTGGTTGGTTTCAGAACTATAGGCATCATATAGAATTACCTGAAAGCTTTGGTGGGTTGTTGGGGCCAAGGGGAGCTCTCCCTTGATCGTCCAAGTTTTGTTTTTTAATCCCATGCGCAGGCTTTCTAAGAGCGGCATTTTGTTGATCGCGAAATGTTCACAGGTCCGGTGCAGGATATTTTCATAGCACTCCTGCAGGGGAGATGAGTTCCCTTGAATCCAATTTTTCAAAGCTTGTGTCAGGAACTCGACACTTTCATAGGACTCGATCGTGAAGTCGGTGCGCCCTTTCTTGAGAAAATGGGCGAAAGTAATAATTTCATTGTAACCAAGGCCAAGCCCCACGGATAGAATTCGAGGGGATGCGATGGGCTCCTTCAGAAGCTCACCGTAAATATAAAGACTCTCAGCGAAGGCGCCCTGCATAGAGTGCATTTTTTCACCGTCATTCAGAGAGAGCGTGGGGCTACCGTCGGCTGTTTCCAGCATCTTAAATGAAATTGGGGATTTACAGTTGCTCATGGTGTCGTTATTGGTTAAGTCATTCCCATGAATGAGGCAAGCCAGAATACCCCAGACATGCCATTTTATCCGGTTTCTCGGTTCTATAAAGATAAATTTGGTGAGAAGGTTTTTAAAATTCCGGTCGCCATTGCTGGCAAATGTCCGAACGTAAAAGACGGCAGCGGCTTGAAAACCTGTATTTTCTGTGACGAGTGGGGCTCATTTGCCTATCCAGAAAATCAACAAAGGTCCTTGCGCGAACAAATCGAGATGCATCGCAAACGAGTGCGAGAGCGCTACAATACCAATAAGTTTTTTGTTTATTTCCAGGCCTACACTACGACCTACACCCAAGTGAAGCGCGTTCGTGAAGCCTTTGAGATTGCCCTCGGTTACGATGATGTTGTGGGTATTATCATTGGAACCCGACCAGACTGTTTGTCGCCGGCGTTACTCGAGACCTTTAACGATGTCGCGGAACGCAGTTTTATGGGATTGGAGCTTGGCGTGCAAAGTTTCGACAACCGGCAACTCGAATGGATGCGGCGAGGGCACACGGCGGAACAGTCCGTCGCCGCGATCCGAAGAATCAAAAGTGAGTGCCCAAGGGTTAATATTGGGGTCCATTTGATGTTTGGCTGGCCGGGTGAAACCCGAGAAGATATCATTGCTGCGGCTGAGCAGTGCAATCAATTGCAACTCGATAATGTGAAGCTTCACAACCTGCATGTGCTAAAAAACACGGATCTTGAAAAACTTTATAACACTAAAAAGTTCAAACCTGTTGAGATGGAGCCATACGCCGAATATGTCGGGCTGTTCCTCGCGCACCTTTCTCCCGCCATCGCTATTCATCGCTTGGTGGCGACAGCATCTCGCTGGGATGAATTGGTGAGTCCTCAGTGGACACGTAACAAAATGCAAAACTATCAACATGTTGTGACTTATATGAGGCAGAACAACATTAGTCAGGGATGTGAGTATGAGTCCGCACCTTAAATACGGCGAAGAGTGTCAGCAAATCATTGATGTTTGCCGGCGCCTGTATAATAGAAATATGCTAGCGGCGGCCGATGGCAACATCAGTATGAGAGTCGAAGAGGGTGTGTTGATCACCCCGTCAGGGAAGGCTAAAGCCTTTATTGAAGCCTCCGATATTTGTTTAGTGACTTTAAAAAACGAGATCTTGTATGGTATCCCTTCTTCAGAGCGATTGATGCATTTGGCGGTGTACAATAGCAATGCTGCGGCGGTGGCCGTTGTTCATGCCCACCCTCCGACGGCCATTGCCTGGACGGTGGCTTTTCCAGAAAGTAAAGAGCTCCCGAACACCTGCCTTTCTGAGATTATACTGGCTGCCGGAAAGATTCCGATTGTGGATTACGCCCGCCCCGGCACCAATGACATGGGCGAGGTCTTAAAACCTTATCTTGAGGATCACAAGATCTTGATTTTGAGCCGACATGGTGGACTGACTTGGGGTGACTCCCTGGAGGAGGCGACCATGGGCATGGAGAGGCTGGAGCATTCCGCCGAAATTTTATACCGAGCCATACAGATGGCCGACTTGAGCCATCTACCAGAGGACGAAGTGCGAGCCCTCTATGAGATGAGACAAAAAATAGGGAACAAAACACTATGAAAAATTTGAAATCGATTTCGTTGCAAGTGCTTGATGGGGAACTCCTGATCTTAGATCAACAAATGCTTCCGGACACTGAAAATTGGATTTCCGTGGAATCCCCAGAGCACATGATTCAAATCATTAAACAGTTAAAAGTTCGCGGTGCACCCTTGATCGGTGTGGCGGCAAGCTTATCTTTAGCCCTGTGGTCCAAGAAGGGCGAGACACTCTCTGGGTTTAAGAGTGTTGCTGAGCAATTGCGGGCCTCGAGACCCACTGCGGTCAATCTAATGAACGCCATCGACCGTATGGTCGCTGTGGCTACGGAGTCATCCATGAACCCACAGCAGATCGCGGATAAAGCTGTGGAAATCTTTGAAGAAGACGTTAGGCTTTGTTTACAGATGGCCCAAGTAGGAGAAAAGCTGATTCAAGATGGAGACAGTATTCTGACCCACTGTAACACTGGGGGCTTAGCAACGGTCGGAATCGGCACCGCACTTGGCTTGATTACCCATGCCCACCGTACGGGTAAAAAAATTCACGTCTATGTTGATGAAACCCGTCCGCTCCTCCAGGGGGGGAGACTTACGACATGGGAGCTGGACAAGGCGGGGGTGCCCTACACACTAATTTGTGACAATATGAGCGGAAGCCTTATGGCCGAAGGTAAAGTGGACAAAGTGTTCCTTGGTGCTGACAGAATTGCCATGAACGGAGATTTTGCCAATAAAATTGGAACCTACAATTTGGCTGTTCTATGCAAACATCATGGAGTGCCTTTTTACACGGTGGCCCCCCAAACCACCATTGATCCAAGCTGTAGTGATGGCTCAGGAATTCCTGTTGAGATGAGAAAAGAAGATGAGGTGCGAGGCGTGTTTGGAGACTTCGGCGCGATCCGTTGGGCCCCCGAGCAGGCCCCTTGTCACAATCCGGCCTTTGACGTCACTCCTGTGGCACTGTTGACGGGCATGGTCGTTGGCGACCAGTTTCATAGCCAAGAGGACCTCATGGCTGGGAAACTGAACAACCATTTTAACGACTGATCAACATGTGATCGTTTCTTTTAGGCTTTCGTTGCGTACTCTTCTAAAGGAATGCAAGAGCAGAAAAGGTTTTTATCTCCATAGACATGGTCGATCCTGTTTACAGAAACCCAAAACTTGTTTTCGTTGACCCACTTTAGCGGATAAAAAGCTTCTTGTTTAGAATAAGCATGATCCCAGTCGTTCATCAAATTTTCGGTGGTGTGAGGCGCGTTGACCAGTGGGTTATCAGTGGCTGTCCATTCTCCCTTTTCGACCTTGCGAACTTCCTCTCGTATCGAAATCATGGCATCACAAAAACGATCGAGCTCTTCTAAACTTTCGCTCTCTGTTGGTTCGATCATCATTGTGTTAATCACCGGCCAAGACATGGTGGGCGCATGAAAACCATAATCCATCAGTCTTTTGGCGATATCGTCAACGGTGATTCCTGTCGCTTCTTTGAGAGGTCTTAAGTCAATGATGCATTCATGAGCCACTCGTCCGAGGGTTCCTGTGTAAAGAATAGGGAAGTGGTCTTTCAACCGGTGGGCCATGTAATTGGCGTTAAGAATGGCCACCTCAGTGGCTTGCTTTAAACCATCATTTCCCATCATTGAAATAAAAGCCCAGGGAATCGGTAAGATCAAGGCGCTACCCCAGGGGGCGGCACTGATATTGGCGGCCCCCGTCTCTGGCCCAGCCAGTGGGTTTAAATTGTGCTGTGGCATAAATGGCTTTAGGTGTTCCGCGACTCCGATGGGGCCAACCCCGGGGCCACCACCACCGTGTGGAATACAAAAGGTTTTATGAAGGTTAAGGTGACTGACATCGGGACCAAACTGCCCAGGCTGACATAGGCCGACCATGGCGTTGAGGTTAGCTCCGTCCATATAAACTTGGCCGCCATTGTCGTGAACGATTTCACAGATTTTTTTGACTTCCGCCTCGAAGACACCGTGGGTGGAGGGGTAAGTGATCATCAGTGCGGCCAATGAGTTTTTGTGATCTTGCGCCTTCTCGAGAAGATCCACGATGTCGATATTGCCTTGCTCGTCGCATTTCACAATAACCACTTTCATACCGGCCATCACGGCACTGGCAGGGTTCGTGCCGTGGGCCGAGCTTGGTATCAAACAGATATGCCTTTCGGGATTCCCATGATGCTCGTGATAGCGTCGGATGGCTAACAGGCCAGCGTACTCACCCTGGGAGCCGGCATTGGGTTGCAACGAGACATCGGCGAACCCAGTGATTTCTGCAAGAAAGCCCCTTAACTCTTTAATCATGGCTAAAGAACCTTCGGCTTGGTTCATGGGGCAAAAAGGGTGAAGGTTTGCAAACTCAGGCCAAGTGATCGGCATGAGCTCGGTGGCTGCATTCAGCTTCATCGTGCAAGAGCCCAAAGGAATCATGGCATCAGCGAGAGTGAGGTCTTTCTTCTCCAGGCGCTGAATATACCGCATCAACTCCGTTTCGGAATGAAAGCGATTGAAAACGGGATGGGTCAAAAACGGGGAAGTGCGCATTTGAGAATCGTCGAGCCATGTTGCGTCCTTGGAAACATCCACTTTTGAATTATTCACTTCTGAAAAAAGTCGACCCACATGCTCAAGATCGTTTTCTGTAGTCGTTTCATCGAGAGAAACTCCGACCAGGCCCGCCTCGTAGTAGTTAAAATTGATACTTAGTTTTTCAGCAGCCTTTTTAAGGTTAGTAATTTGATTGGCCTCCAATTTGACAAAAATAGAGTCAAAGAACTCGTGGCTGACCAGTTGAAATCCTGCTTTTGTTAATGCTTGCGCCAGTCGACGGGTTTTCGAGTGGATGTTTTCAGCAATGGTTTTGAGTCCCTCGGGCCCATGGTAGACGCCATACATACCCGCCATCACAGCTAACAGCACCTGAGCTGTACAGATGTTGCTCGTGGCCTTTTCTCTGCGAATATGCTGTTCGCGGGTTTGCAGGGCAAGGCGGTAGGCCGGGCGCCCTTGAGAGTCTTTTGATACGCCGACAATGCGGCCGGGGATTAACCGTTTGTGTTGATCTTTGGTTGCGAGGTAGGCCGCGTGAGGGCCACCAAAGCCCATGGGAACTCCAAAGCGTTGGGTGGTTCCAACCACAATATCAGCCCCCATCTCCCCGGGAGGTTTCAATAAACACAGGCTCATCAAGTCAGCTGAGACAATGCTGAGGGCTGTGGATTGAGCCACGGAGGCGAGGTTGGTCGCCGCATTGGCAATGGAGCCCAGACCATTTGGATACTGGGAGACAACGGCAAAATAGTCGTCAAGGTTTTCGGGCAACTGCTCTCCTGATTCAACGGTGATCCCAATGGGCTCGCAGCGAGTTTTTAAAACAGCCATGCTCTGGCTAAAAATGGGTTCTAGAACAAAAAGGCTTGTCTTTTTACGCCGTTGAATTTGAAAAGCCATGGCGACGGCTTCGGCAATGGCGGTCCCCTCATCGAGAAGGGAGGCGTTGGCGATCTCCATACCCGTAAGATCTTGCACCATAGTCTGAAAGTTAATCAGAGCCTCAAGCCGTCCCTGTGAAATCTCTGGCTGATAAGGGGTGTAGGCTGTGTACCAGCCCGGATTTTCAAGGATACAACGTTGGATCACGCTGGGTGTATGAGTGTCGTAATAGCCCATGCCAATATAAGATTTGTAAATTTTATTTTGAGCGGCGTAGTCTTTGGCCTTTTTTAGCACGTCCGCCTCTGTCAAAGCTTGAGGGAGATCGAGGCTCTTCTGCTGCCGGATATTGTCTGGAATCGTTTGGTAGATGAGTTCATCTAGACTAGATAAACTAAGTGATTCCAGCATTTTATGCTGCTCATCAGCGTTGGGGCCGATATGGCGACTGTTAAAACCGGCAACAGGATTCATGCTAACCTCCACACAGATTGACTGAATGGATTTTGTTAGCACGATTGGGTTATTTTGTCTTCTTTTTGCTCGTCTTAGTCGACTTTTTTGAAGTCTTTTTAGAGCTACTTTTCTTCTTGTTGACCTTTTTGGTTTTCTTTTTGCTCTTCTTTTTGGTTTGGGTCAGTCCGAGTGATTTCATCTGCTTACGAATCATCTTTTCGACTGATTTTTTTTGGTTGAGAGCAAGTTTTTGGAGGTCCTTAATGTGGTCTTCGGCTTCATCACGTTTCTGCTTTAAAGTGTTCACGGCAGAATTGAACTCTTTGTCTAACTCACTTTGTTTTTCGGCAATCTTTTTTGAAAGGTTTTTGTATTGCTTTTCTAGCTCGTTAATATGCTTCTGAGTGGGTTTTTGGATCCTTTTATAGGGCTCAAAATTGGACAATTCTTGTTTTAAGCGGTTAAGCTCTTTCTGGAAGAAGTCTGGTTGAATGAGTTTGTTTAGCTCTTTCTTTAGTTTTTCAAATGAAAACATGGGCGCTCCTTGGCAGACTCTTTGATATTATAAAGTCACCTGTATTTCAACCTAATCGGATCAAAACACCATTAAAGTTTTGCAGTTACTTTGATTTTGGAATACCCCTCTCTGTTATGGATTTGTATTTGGTTCAATTAGAACTCCCGAAAGCCCTCTGCCACTCATTTCAGCCCTGGCTCATTGAGCACGCGGAACAAATGGTCCAGTTGCCGTGTTTCACCAGCTATGAACTTTTGCAAAGGGTGGAACCCTCAAGTAGCGAGGTGACTTTAGAGGTGCGCTATCGCTGGGCCTCGAACAGTGGATATCAAGACTACATTGATCATTTTGCTGCTGAAATGCGTGGTCAGATGCCGGAGGCCTTTCGCGGCAAGATCAAAATAAAACGGAGTTTGGGCTCGTGGCAGATCCTTCCGTAAGAGACCATTTTCTCACTCAGGTCTGGCTTCCTTACCCGTCGTGTGACCAAGACGTGGAAAGGTTTCTCTGCGGCCGAGTCGATGCCGTTGAGTCAACCTGTCTGTGTATTCGCAACCGAGAGGGGCAAACGACTGTGGAGACTCGCGAAGTGCGCCTTATAAAAGACGAGGTTTGGGGGGTGTCGGCTCCTGTCGAGGCCTTTGTCGTTGGCGACCATGTGGCGTTTGACCGCAACTCTGGGGGGCTTTTCTTGCTGGCGCCCAATTTAAACAATAGCTTTTATCGGTTTAATCCGGAGCCCGAGGAATGGTCTCGGTTTTTGCAGAAAGTTGAAAGATTCTTTGAGGAGCAAGGGTTCTTACACCTTCATACTCCTTACCTTGTGGTGTGTCCGGGAGTGGATCACCATATTGATTTTCTAAGGGTGGAGGCCGTCGGGACCAAGCAAACTTGGACTTTGCCAACCAGTCCAGAAATCCATTTAAAGAAATATTTGTGCCAAGGCTATGAAAGAATTTATGAGATTAAAAAGTGCTTTCGGGATGACTTGCCGGGCCCCGACCACAGCATTGAGTTCACGATGTTGGAGTGGTACCGAGCGTACGAAGGGCTTGGAGCTTTGAAAGATGATCTTAACAACCTTATTCACTATTTGGTGCCAGACGCTCCTCCTCTGAAAGTGACAACTGTTGCAGCCGCCTTTGGAAAAAGTATTGGCGCTTCGCTCACGCCGGGCACGAGTTTGGCTGATCTTCGCTTATGGGCTGCAGAGCAGTCCATAGAAGTGGCTGACGACGACGATTGGAATGATGTCTTTTTTAGAATTTTCATGGAGTGCATTGAACCCAACTTGGGTGCGGATGGGCCTTTGCTCGTGACCCACTTTCCTCCGCAACAAGCTTCGTTATCTCAAATCGATGCCGAGGGGTGGAGCTCGCGTTTTGAACTCTACTGGCGTGGAGTCGAGCTGGCGAATGCCTTTCTAGAAGTGAACAGCCCTGCTGAAAACCGCGAGCGCTTTCGATTAGAACAAGTGATGAGGCACCGGAAAGGAGCACCCGCGGCTCCTCTCGATGAAGAGTTTTTCGATTGTGTCGAATCTGGCATGCCTCCGGCGGCAGGAATTGCCCTGGGTCTTGATCGCTTGTTCAAGATTTGCAGAGACCACTAAGCAGCTATTGCTGAAGTGCGGCGCGTCAGGTCTTTCTCCTGCGAGAGGGATTAAAGGAGTTGCAAGACCCGTGATTTTCTTGCAGTTTCAGGGGTCGAAAATAGCTCAAAAGGATTCACTTTGTTGGTGCATAACCCCGATAAATTAATGGTGGCCCCAATGGCCGATATCTGCATGCAATGGCAGGTGAATGGGGCGCTGAATCTCAATTGGTATTTTGACAAAGCGAAAGCTTTTGCCGCTGAGCGAATCGTTTACAATTCGGTGCAAATTGATTCGCCGATGTTTTCGACTTTAAAGCGAAAGACCGTTGATTTGAATATGGCACCAGAGTTCATCGTGGATGTCGAAGCCTTTTGCGAGATTGAGGATGTTCATCAGCAGTTGAAAGAGGGTGTGTACTTCACGGTGTTGATCTACAAGCCATTATCGCCAGAGTTAATTTGCAAGGTCGATGATTTGCGCGAATTTGTATCGCAGTTGTCGTTTGTTATTTTGGCGCGAAAAGATTGGAACATGGAGAACTGTTATCGTTCGGTTCCCTCTTTTATGAGATCTCGTTTGTATGTTGATTTTCCCATGTCGGTCCATCACGGCGATCCGTTCTACGGTCTTGATGAGATTAAAGGTGTAAAGAAAAAATTTGAAAATGATTTTCTTAATACAACTCTCAAGTCGTACTATCCGAACCTTGGATTGCACAATGAGTGGGCTCGACACAATATTTCACACTTCTCTCAACCAAGAAAGCTAGCGAATAGAAAGCCGAAGATTTCGATCATCGCTTCGAACCCAGAAAAGTTGAAAGAGCTTTGTGATTCACAAGTTATGAAGACCAATCCCGAATTCTTTGAAATATTGGTCAATCGTGTGGCTGGTGTGAAGACAAAAGTGGTTCCTCGAATCAAGTCGGTCACGATGACAAAGTACTGGGCCCACCCAGTGGACGAAGAGTTGCCAGTCAATTCGATGATTTTAGCAAACTATAGTGCAACCCAAGCTGACGGAGATGTGTTATTTTTCCTGGATTTTTGTGTAAGCTCTGACTGGGATGCTCTGCTGACAAAGCTTTTAGCTCCCAAGTGTAACTTCGCAAGACTGCTGCTTGAAGAGGGGCAATTCGTGTTCAGCAAAGAGAGGTTTTTGGATCAATCCGGATTCGACTCATTGTTGGTATCTCCAGAGGCTCAAAGGCTAAACTGGGGGGCTAAGACAGACTCGATCGAATGGAGTCGATATGTTGAGACTGGTGAGCTCAATTTTGCATTTAATAAAGTTCCCATTGAGTCGGACAAAGAAATTTTGGCGCATCGACTGGTTGACCAGTATGATACTTTTTTAAAATTTGATCAGAGCGAATACTCGAACCGACGTATCGAGGCTCAAAAAATAAAACTCTATTCAGCAGACATTTTTGAGGAGGGCGGCGCGGCCGAAGAAGGAACTCGCCTTTACAACTCGACACCCCTGGTAGCGATCTGTCGATTTTTTCTAGAGATTTTAGGTATAGCCAGCGAGAAATCCATTGCCAGGAGAGTTTTTCGCTTTTTAGGGTATTGGGGGCATCGGCTAAAGCATTGGACTCTTCAGAATGCCTGGAAAATGAACCCTCTTCGGCTGCAACATTTTTTGAAGAGGCACCTTTGGAAACTAAGTCCCATGCGCTTGAGACATTGGGCAAATTTGCACCTTTGGAAATACAGCCCCGTGCGCTTGAAGCATTGGGCAAATTTGCACCTTTGGAAGTACAGCCCCGTGCGCTTGAGACATTGGGCAAATTTGCATCTTTGGAAGTATAACCCCGTGCGCTTGAAGCATTGGTTACATTTGCACCTTTGGAAATACAGCCCCGTGCGTTTGAGACATTGGGCAAATTTGCACCTTTGGAAATACAGCCCCGTGCGCTTGAAGCATTGGGCAAATTTGCACCTTTGGAAGTACAGCCCCGTGCGTTTGAAGCATTGGCTAAATTTGCACCTTTGGAAGTACAGTCCTGTGCGTTTGAAGCATTGGCTAAATTTGCACCTTTGGAAGTACAGTCCTGTGCGTTTGAAGCATTGGCTAAATTTGCACCTTTGGAAATACAGCCCCGTGCGCTTGAAGCATTGGTTAAATTTGCACCTTTGGAAGTACAGTCCTGTGCGTTTATGGCATTTCGCGAAACTTCATCTCTGGAAGGTAAGTCCCATGCGCTTTTGGCACTTTGGGAAGCCTCACTTTTGGAAATTGAATCCTATGCGTTTGTGGCACTTTTTGAAACTTCATTTCTGGAAGGTAAGCCCCATGCGCCTTTGGCACTTTGTGAAGCCTCACTTTTGGAAATTGAGTCCTTTGCGTTTGTGGCATTTTTTGAAACTTCATCTCTGGAAGGTGGGTCCGCTTCGCCTCTACCACCTCTATCATTTTGTGAGACCTTTTTATTTCCATTTAAAAAATGCTTTTTATAGACTCTACTATCAATTCAGGCTCGTTCCTTATCGTGGGGTCCTGATGCTCTATAGAGCCTCTTACCCTTTCCGTAAAATCTATTACTTTTCCAGTTATCAATATGAAAAACGGGTATTGGGATTGCATCGACGTAAAATGACTTCGATATCAACGGGGAGTGAGAGTTGAAGATTTCTGTAGTTGTCCCGACTCACCAGAGAACGGAACTTCTCGAGAAGTTGATTCAGTCAATCCGGCGGCAGTCTTTTGAGGAGGGGGCCTTCGAGCTGATTGTGGTTCCCAACCTTCCGGACCGCTACTTTCAATCAGAGAATTTTTTGCAAGCTGTTGATGGTATTGACTGCCGGGTGGTTGTGTCGGGTACGGTGGGTGTCAACGTGGCAAGAAATAAAGGTATCGCTGAAGCGTCGGGGGAGGTTCTTTTACTTCTCGATGACGATTGCTTTCTCGATCGCCGTGACTACCTGACTCGCGTTTATGATGCTCATCAAAGGCATAGAGGGGCAATTGCAATCGGAGGGGCCTATCGAGTTCGAGAGAAAGCTTCGCCATGCGACCTTGCTTACAATTGTATTTCTCGGCAGTGGCAGTCCCACGACTTTTTTGGCGAATATCAGTCGACCCGGTTGGTTGGCGGCAATGTGAGTTATAAGGTGGAAATGTTGCAAAGTCTCGACCGCTGGTTTGATGAGTCTATTAAATTTGGGGGTACGGAGGCGGAATTCCACACCAGGTTGCATGAGATGGGACAGACTTGTTTGTATCTGCCCTCCCTAGAAGTGTTACATAATACCTCTTTGACTCTAGAGCAGCTTGCGAACAAAGCCTATCAGCAGGCCCGTGGGCGACGTCTACACAAAATCGAAGAGGGGTATTCAAACCGGTCGAGTCAGACTTATCAAAGTAAGCGATTGCTCTTGGCAAGAGAGCGAGCTCAGTCGCAAGCCCACTTCAACCAATCGGTGCATTGTATTGAACTTTATGACTTCGTTTACAACTATAGCCTTAGAAATCCTGATATGAAAAAGCGAAAGCTATTTTCGAAAGTGAACAAGTTGTTTGCGGCACGACGGAGTCTTTAGATGACCAGTGCCGGCCATAGCTCGATTCAAGAATGTACAGATCTAAAGTCATACATCAGCGACTCCTGTAAGTACTACTACCTTCCATTGTTCTACGAGAGCTTGTTTAACTCAACAGAGGCAGCGGCCCTTGGAGCGAACAATTACAAAAACCGAACCCGAGCTGAGGTAAGAGAGTCACTTTTGAAGGCTCAGAAAGGCCGTTATAGTCACATAAAAATCCCATTCGATCGAGTCGGTGATGAAATGATCGACTGGACTATCACTCAAGCGGTGATGCGGAGTTTTAAGGTTGTACTGCAGGTGCCCAGTCGATTTTTATTTGATAACGTCTTCTTCTCCAGCTTAGCCGAAATGTCTGGCGAGCTTACTGTTGAGTGGATCCACGACTCGAACGACAATCGTGTGATCGAACGCCTCAGCACGTTGTCGGGTCATTTTCAGGAAACCCATCTGTCCGTGATTGTGCACAAGCAGACAAACTGGACTGAGCTTTTGATCCCAGCCATTCTACGGCAGTACAAAAGTATCCATCTGTACTTTAGTTACCAGCTTTATGCTGAAGATCCTTTTTTGAACTGTAAAGAGAGTCACAAAGTTGTCGGAATGCTTCGCAAGAAATTTCCAGGAGTTAGCTTTCTGCCACCGAAAGGTGTTGACCTGTGGGATCGTCGGGCTCGACATGACTTTGATATGGAGCCCTTTGTTCTCCCTTGTTTTGAGGCGCAAAGTCGGAATCCGAAAATTCGCTTCTCCGTGATTATTCCGACGTACAACAATCAAAACCATTTGCGAGTGGTTCTCAAGCATTTGTACGGCCAGAATGTTGGTGTGGATATTTTTGAGGTCATTATTGTCGACGATGGCGGAACAGATCAAACTCAACGCCTAGTTCTTGAACTCCTCGAAAGTTTTCCGGAGACGATGAATATCAAATACATTTTTTTTCCACGAGGGCGTCAACGAGTGATGGGCGATTCACAGTATCGAGCAGGGATCTCGCGAAACTTAGGCGTAAAAAACAGTGTGGGCGACATTCTGTGTTTTCTCGATTCGGACATTATCGTGCCGTCGCGCTATCTTGAAAAGGTAGAAGAGGCCTTAAAGACTTGGGACGCTGTACAGGCCCGCCGTATTAATCTAAGCCGACAAGCCAGTTCATTGGGCTTTCTGTACGATGCTGTTGATGAATCAAAGCAATGCATACCGGATGAACCCTATTGGGAGAAATTCATTAAAACCGACGCATGGCATGAGTTACCCTACAGCTGGAAGTATGTGTGCACTCATAGTTTTTCATTACGAAAAGATCTGTTCTGGAAAGTCGGGGGGCTAAAGAAAAATTATATTTTTTATGGCTTCGAAGACACCGACCTGGGATATCGATTGGTAAAGAGCGGCTATAAACTTCATTTGTTGCCTGTTCGTGTCTATCATATGTTTCATGAAAACACGCGATCTGAATTTATGAACATGAAGTCTTTGCGCCACAACCTTTTGAGTCGAACAGCACAAATTTTTTATTTGCATCACTTGGACGAAGATATTTTTGAGAACTTGCTTGGCTTCATGGAGCCGGAGCCCACTCTCTACCGCCTATTCAGCCGCTTCTGTGAGACCTTGAGTTTCCAGTTTCTTTGGAAGTCGAAACCCAATGTCTATAAAACTCTATCTGAGGTGAAATTTGAGTCGTCGGAACATTGAAGACATAAAACAGAACGACACGTTTTGCGTTCTTCCGTTCATTCATGCGGCCACTTTGACTGATGGTCAGCTCCCATTGTGCTGCGTCTCCGAACAAGTCGGTTCTGGAGTGAACTTGAATTCACAAACTCTTGGTGATCACTGGAACAGCGATCATATGAAAGGCGTGAGACGTAAGATGCTGACCGGTGAGAGGGTGAATGAATGTCGACGTTGTTACGAAGAAGAAGGCAACGGGTACCGAAGTCATCGAGTCATTGAGAATAAGGCCTGGCAGAATAAGTTAGGTGAGTCCGTTATCAATGATCTGATACAGAGAGTGGATGTCGATGGAAATACCGAGCAAGGAATCATTGCCGTCGATCTGCGTCTGGGCAACACCTGCAACCTACAGTGTGTGATGTGTCAGCCTCGGGAGAGCTCGAAGTGGAAAGGAGCCGGTGCTAAGTTTCTAGGTGAATTACGCAATAGCTCGTTAAAAAGCGAGTGGCGCTATAAAAATGATATTAAAGTTGAGCAATTCGAATGGTATCGAAACGAACGATTTTGGGATAACTTAAAGAGTTTTTTACCAACGTTGCGGGAACTCATCATTGGCGGAGGTGAGCCGATGTTGATCAAAGAGCATCTGCGCTTCATCAGAGACTGTGCGGAGTCGGGTGAGGCCGGGCATATACACCTTAGGTATCACACCAATATGACAGTTTTCCCTGAGGAGATGATCCCGTATTGGGAGAAGTTTGAACGTGTTGAGTTTTTTTCGAGTATCGACGGAATGGATGATGTCGGTCACTACGTGCGTTACCCTGCACAGTGGTCTGTAGTAGAAAAAAATATTAGAAAAATTGATGAGCTAGGAGACAACATTTGGCTCAGACTTCTTTACAGTGTCAACGCCCTCAACATTTTGCATTTGCCAGACTTTTTGCGATGGGTTCGAGATCAGAAGTTTAAAAAGCAAATCCAATTTGAAACCATACAATCGTTCGTCCACCCGGGCTTGGTTCACTGGCCAGAGTATTTGAACGTCAAAGTTTTACCCAAAGAGTATAAAGAACAGGTTCAAGAGGCAATGGACGAAGTCCGTAAAGAGTTTGGTGATCAGCCTTTTGACAAGTTTGACGGTATTGTTCAATTTATGAATTCTCAGGACTGGTCCCATAAAATCCCTGAGTTTCAAGACTATGTTAGGGTCTTGGACAAGACTCGGGGAACCGATTTTTATGCAGTTTTTCCTGACTTGAGTGAGTCGGTTTTAAGTTTTTAAGGAACTCCTATGAAAGAGTATTCGAAAACATTTTGCGTTTACCCATGGATTCAGCAGCAGACGACGCCCACTGGCAAAATCAACTTTTGCTGTATTTCAATGCACACCTTTGTCCCAAGGGAAGATGGATCGGCCATGATGCTGGATCGTGACTCGTTCAAGGAGGCTTGGAACTCAGGCTATATGCGAGACATTCGAAAAAAGATGATTCATGGAGATTCCGTATTTGGATGCGAAACCTGCTACGAACAGGAGAAAGTTGGAAAAAAGAGCTATCGGCAATGTCACAACGAGGAGTGGAGCGCTAAGCTGGGCTCTGACACCATTGAGGGTTTGGTGGACCGGTCGACGGCTAACGACTTTGAGGTTGATAGACCTCCTGCCTATCTTGATTTGCGACTTGGCAATTTGTGTAATCTAAAATGCAGGATGTGTAATCCCTATAATAGTGTTCAAATTGAGAACGAATGGAAGAAGCTCGATGCGAAATCAGAGAATCGTTATTCGAAGTTTTGGAATAAGTTTGGTCTGGAGTTTGGCAGTTGCACTCCATGGTACGAGAGTGAGAATTTTTGGAAAGGCGTTGAAGAAAATATCCCGTTTTTAAAAAAGGTTTATATGACGGGGGGCGAACCGACGTTAATCGAAGGCAATTATCGTTTTTTGGATCGTTGTCGCGAGTTGAATTATGCAGACAAGATCGAGTTATTTTTCAATATCAATTTTACAAACCTAAAAGAGAAATTTATTGAACAGCTTAATGAATTTCAATGGTCTAGCGTCAATGCGAGTCTCGACGGTCACGGAGAAGTGAATGAATATATTCGGGCGCCCAGCCGCTGGGATGTCATTGATAAGAACTTTCGCAAGATGGCCCATGAAGGCGGAGCGCGGCTCGGGCTGGGTATCAGCCCGGTGATTCAGATTTACAATATTCTAAACGTGGTGGATCTTTTGGAATACGCTGAAGAAGTCATGGAAGAGACCGGTCGAGAAATCATCGTGGATTTTTTGTTCTGCTTGCATCCTGATTTTCTCGACATCGTACATTTGCCCGACAACATCAAGCACGAGGCGATAGCTCGACTCGAGGACTTCAAAATGTCGTCGCAGGTCTACCGTTCTCAACAAGAAAAGTCTTTTTTTATGAAGAATGGTATCGATAGCACTATAAAGCGGTTACAGATGTCTCTCGGGCAAGAGAACCCGCAGATGATTCGTGATTTTCTCAGCTATACAAAAACTTTGGACGAGGAGCGCCGCCAGGATATGCGAGCGAGCTTACCCGAGTTGACCTTCTTATTAAAAGAAGCCGGTTATGATTATGACAGCCAAGTCTCTTTGCTCGTTGACCAATGAATTCAAGTGCCGGTTGGAGTCTAACCTAAGACTCCGGTGGAGACGTTCTGTTGCTGCGGGCGCCCTTTATACTGAGAAGTGAGCTGGCCACAAGCAGCAAAAATATCTCGGCCCATGGTGCGGCGGATTGTCACATGAAAGCCTTTGTCGACCAGCCTTTTCTGGAATTGGAAGACCTTGTTGCGGGAGGGGCGTTGATAACCAGAGTCAGGGTGTTCATTGAAGGGGATCAAATTCACCTTACAGGGAATGTTTCGAATGAGTTGAGAAACCTGCTCCGCGTGGTCAATGTGGTCCGTCACATCCTTCAAAAGAACATATTCGAAGGTCACAAGGTCTTTTGTGGTGTTGGCGTGCTCACGGCAAGCCTCCATTAAAACCTTGAGCGGGTACTTTTTGTTGATTGGCATGATCTCGTTTCTTATTTCGTCATTGGGAGCATTTAAGCTGACGGCCAGTCGTGTGCCAGATTGTGTGACTAGAGGAATCTGAGGAACCAAGCCTGATGTCGAAACAGTGATTTTTTTACGGCTCAAATTAAGTCCGTAGTCGGACTTAAAAATTTCTATGGCATCGAACACGGCATCCGTATTATCGAGTGGTTCACCCATGCCCATAAAAACGATGTTGCTGAGGCGGGTTTCGCCCATGTCCATTTTTACTTGCAAAAACTGACCAACAATCTCGCCAGCGGTTAGCCGACGCTTCAACTTCTGTTTTCCTGTAAAACAAAACTTACAAGCCAAGTTGCAACCCACCTCTGATGAAAGACAAAGAGTCATGCGATCGTCAGACGGAATCATGACAGCCTCAACAGTTTGGCGGTTGCCGATATCGAAGAGATATTTTCGGGTGCCATCAACACTGATCCGTCGGTCGACCATTTCAGGTAACTTGAAGGTCACGCGTTCCATCAGGCTTTGTCGAAAGTCTTTTGACAGGTTGGTCATCATCTCGGGATCTGTGACATTTTTCTCGTAGACCCATTTATAAAGCTGTTGAGCTCGAAATTTCTCTTTCCCAAGCCCAGTGAGAAAGGTGCGCAGCTGAGGGAGGGTGAGAGAATAAAAGTCCACTTGAGTTGATTCCATGAGCTAGGGTCTATCATAGGTCGCTGACGAGTGCTATGGCGCCCTATAAAAATGCCATAGTTGCCTAAACTCTTTACTAACCAGACCTTGACGGAACCTCAATTGACCTTGTGGCCGTTCTCGCTACCATTAGGGCAGAAACATTTTCTCAAGGACGGGGACGCATGGTTCGTAAAGCATTTTCAACACTTCTTTTTATCACGGGATTCCTTGTAGCCTTCGTAGCCCATGGCGCAGAAGAGCTGCGGGTGGCTTTTATCGGCGATCAGGGGTTCGGTCACTCCTCCACTCGGGTTTTAAAAATGATCAAAGCGGAGGGGGCGGAGCTCGTCGTGCACCAAGGTGACTTTGATTACCTGGATCAGCCTCAGTACTGGGAGAGGCAGATCAACAAGCATCTTGGGAATGACTTTCCCTATATCGCTTCTGTTGGCAATCATGACACCAAAATGTGGTCGGTCTCTGGGGGATATCGCGATTTGTTGCACGCCCGAGCTCGGCGTGTTCCTGGTTTGAGCTGCACCGGGGATCACGGGGTTAATGGCGCTTGCGTCTACAAAGGACTGCTTGTCGTGACGTCAGGAGTGGGTTCGATGGGAGACCACACCTTCCAGCACCTGCAGGGCATTCTTAACCAGTCGGATGACTTCACTTGGAAGGTTTGTTCCTGGCACAAGCAAATGGCGGCTTATCAGGTGGGAAGTAAAGGAGATGCGGTACCGTGGAAGTACTACCGGGCCTGTCGAGAAGCCGGGGCGATCATCGCCCAAGGTCACGAACATTCCTACTCTCGGACCCACACCATGGCCCATTTTGAAGACCTGAAGATTCATGACAAAGAGGCTGTTGTTAAAGTGGGACGAGGTTTGAGTTTTGCGTTCACGAATGGTCTGGGGGGAGCCAGTATTCGGAAACAAAAGCGTTGCAAGAAGGCGGGCTCTTGCCCGCACTGGGCTAGCATTTACACGAAAAGTCAGAAGGCAAAAGCCGGGGCATTGTTTTGCACCTTTCGAGTCGACGGTATCGAAGATCTGGCCCGCTGCTATTTCAAAAACATCAAGGGCCAAGTCATAGATCAGTTTGATATTCACAGTCTGAACAAAGAAGCGAGGTCTTTGGTCAATCCTTCATCGCCACCGGAGACCGTCTGGTTTCCCACATCGATCTCAAAAGGGGACCATGGGGGAGGAAGTGAAAGTTCTCGGCAAAGCTGCCTCTAGGTTGCAGGAGTGAGGCTGGCTTGTATTTCTTTAAGATCGCAAGCGACGGCACCCACTTGGGCCACGACCACTCCGGCGGCCACGTTCGCTAGGTAGGCAGTTTCTTGAATGTTCCATCCGGCGGCCACTCCGAGAGAAAAAGCGGCAATCACGGTGTCACCGGCTCCCGTCACATCAAAAACTTTTCGTGCAAAAGTGGGTAGATGAAAGACTTCTCCTTGATCAAACACCTTCACGCCCTCAGCTCCTAGAGTGATAACCATTTGGGGTGACTGAATGGTTTTCATAATTTCCGGGCCAATGCGGTCCACATCTCGCCAGATTTCAGGTTTTGGGATTTGTTTGGCCAATTCAAAGGCTTCGTCACGGTTGGGGGTCATAAAATGGGCGCCGTTATAGACCGAAAGAGGCGTCGATCGATAAGGATCCACGATCACCTTTTTGTTGTACTGAGCCGCTAAGGCAATAATCTTTTGGCTGGAGTGAGCGTTAATCTGACCTTTAGCGTAGTCCTGGATGATCACGCTGTCGCATTGGGAAATGCCCTCTTCAATTTGTCGGTCAAAGGTGCTGAAAAATTCGGGGCTCAAGGGGGATTTATTCTCGTAATCCACACGAACCACATGATGCTGACCTGACATAATTCTTAGTTTTGTGGTGGTCTCTCGGCTGTCATCGCTCATAAGGTGAGCGGTCGAGATACCTTTGCTCTCGAGCAGCTGTTTCAAATTCTCGGCATTGGAGTCTTGGCCCACAACTGAGAACAGCAGTGCTTCGCCCCCAAGGGAGGTCACATTGGCCGCCACATTGCCGGATAGGCCTAGTTTTTTGCTCGTCTCGGTGACTTCGACAACGGGGACGGGGGCTTCGGGACTAATTCGAGTCACGTTGCCTTGCACATACTCGTCGATTCCGACGTCTCCGAAGATAAAGACTTTTTTGCCTTTCAGGTCGTTCAATTTTGGGCTCAATCGCGCACTGAAATCTTCGAGATTAGTCATGGTTTTTGTATAGCTTTTTCGCCTCTTAAAAGCGATAAATATGTGGATTTATTTGATGACGCGGGATAGATACCATGCGCCATCGGTTGAGATCGACAAAGTTCGAAGTAATGTGTACTAGGTGTAAAAAACTGGTAAGAAACCTGTGCCCGTGGAGGCGTCAATTGGAAAACATTGTAAATGGTAAACTCTTCAAAAATGTGATGCAGTCGTTGAACCACGCTGCGGAATTGATCAACTGTGATCCGAACGTTCTCGTGCGTTTGCAACACCCTCGGCGATCCATGGTCTTCAGTGTTCCCGTTCGCATGGATGACGGTACGGTAAAGGTTTTTCCCGGTTATCGAGTGCAGTACTCTGCCACCTTGGGCCCATTCAAAGGTGGTATCCGTTACCACCAAGATGTGAACCTAAGTGAGGTTGCAGGACTGGCGGCCTTGATGACTTTTAAAACCTCTCTACTTAACCTCCCTTTGGGCGGCGCTAAAGGGGGCGTTCGAGTGAACCCTGGAGAGCTCTCTCGCAACGAAAAACAAAGTCTGACTCGACGATTCACGACAGAGCTTGGTCCATTTATTGGCCCCCATGAAGACATTCCTGCACCTGATATGGGAACAGACCCCCAAACCATGGCGTGGATGATGGATACCTATTCTCAGCAAAAAGGCTTCGCCCAACCGGGGGTGGTGACTGGCAAACCCGTTGATATCGGTGGGTCTTTGGGGCGCAACAGTTCGACCGGTCACGGCGTGGTTTACGTGGCTGAAAAGTCCTGTGAAGTTATGTCGATGGATTTCACAAAGTCGACCATGGCTGTACAAGGTTTCGGAAACGTCGGGCAGCATGCCTGTGACTTGGCTCATCAGAAGGGCTGTAAAGTGGTTGCGGTCAGCGATGTCAGTGGTGGCATCCACAGTGGCGAGGGACTCGATATCCCGGCGCTCCTTGAGTACGTAAAAGAAAACAAAGTGGTCAAAGGCTTTCCGGGTGCCGACCCCATAACCAACGAGGAGCTTTTGGAGCTCGCAGTTGATGTCTTAGCCCCCTGTGCTCTTGATGGTGTTATCAATGAAAAAAATATGGAGAATGTGAAAGCTAAAATTATTGTGGAAGGTGCCAACGGACCCACGACCATGGAAGCCGGTAACTTTCTTTCTGAAAAAGGCGTCATGATTGTTCCAGACATCCTTGCCAACGGTGGTGGGGTTATTGTGAGTTACTTTGAGTGGGTTCAAGACGTGCAAAACTACTATTGGGATGCCGAAGCTGTTGAACACAACATGCAGAAGACGATCACCAAAGCTTTTAATAAGGTCCACAAATTTGCCAGCGAAGAAAAGGTGGACACCCGATCGGCAGCGATGGCTGTGTCGATTCAGCATCTTGAAAAAGCGATGCTTTTACGGGGCCTCTACCCGCGATGATTTTGAAACCCTGGCTTTGGCTTCCGTCACAACTGGCCCACGACGTGGCGCCGGTGGTGCTGCCAGGCCTTTCTCGTTTCGTACCTAAGAAAGAAAAAGTATGGCGCCCCTTTCAGTGGCGCGGTCTTCATTTTCAAAATCCTTTGGGCTTGGCCGGGGGAGTCGATAAAACGGGGCGCTGCCTTGCTGCCTGGGCTCGCTTGGGTGCCGGTTTTTTAGAGGTGGGTACAATCACCCCACAACCTCAGGGCCCCAATGGTGGCCAAATTATGGATCGAGACATTGCCAATCAGGCGTTGTGGAACAAGATGGGATTTCCTAATAGAGGAGCCGAGGCCTTGGCACGACGTCTCGAGCATCTCAAGCTCGATAGAACCCCGCTTTTCATTAATGTGGGTAAAAATCGTTGGACGGACAATGCCGATGCCCCCAAAGACTATTCGGCATGCGTTCGACTATTGGCGCCTTTTGCCGACGCCATTGTTGCGAATTTAAGTAGCCCTAACACTGAAGGCTTAAGAGATTTACTGTCAGAAGCGGAGTTGCGAGGTTTTTTAGAAAAGCTGACAGGGCAAACCATGGTCCATTGTCCAAATATGCCTATTCTGTTGAAGTTGAGTCCTGACATGGATGGGGAGACTCTCGCTATGGCTCTCGAGACGTCGACAAAATTTATCGATGGATGGATTTTGACAAACACGACGAAGCAGCGTTCCTTAAAAAATCACTTTCCCGTCGATGCGGGCGGTGTTTCTGGCGGGCCGTTGCGAGATTTGTCACGAGCTGCTCTTCGTGTCGCGGCGGATTTCAAGAAAAGCCATCCAGAGAAGCTTTTGATTTCAGTGGGAGGCATTGATTCTGCCGAAGAGGTACAGGAGCGCCTGTCGATGGGGGCGGACCTCGTTCAAGTCTACTCCTCGTTGGTGTTCCAAGGTCCGCTCTTTTTCAGGAGAACCCTCGGCCACCTCAAGTCGCAATATCCCCAATAAATTTCTGTGATTGTTGAGTCGGGCCATGACAGGTGCTGTGAACTATAATACCCTGCAGTGCATGGCTTCAAAAAGACCGACATGGATACCTGTGGTGACTGCGATGATTCGCAAGGGTCCCTATGTGCTTATAGGGCAGCGCCCTGAGGGGCACACCCTGGCCGGTCAATGGGAGTTCCCCGGTGGCAAGATTGAAATTGGGGAATCTCCAGAGCAAGCTCTAGCCAGGGAACTCAACGAAGAGCTGGGCATCGAGGCCGAAATTGGAGATATCCAAATGGCGTGCACCCACTCGTACCCAGAGGTGGGGATCTTTCTGGTGTTTTTCGAAGTGCAGTTTTGGAAAGGGGAGCCCAAGCCCGTGCACCATTCTGAGTTGAAGTGGGTTTTGCCCGAAGAGCTTAAGACGCTTAATATCCCCGAGGCTAATAGAAGACTTTTGCCCACCATACTAGAAATTTTGCGGTCGTGATCGGGGTTCTAGCCTCGCTGTTTTTTTTGAGTTAGAATCGAGCGATGAGCCGAAATGTTATTCCTCAAACTTTAAAAATTTGCCTGGTCGCCGAAAAGTTTCCAATCATTGGTCGCACCCACGCCAGAGGTTTTATTGCACCCATTGCCCGCGGTTTGGTGAAGGCGGGTCATGAGGTTTCGGTGATTGCTTGGGACAATCCCATGGGCGAAAAAGAGATTGAGCAAGAGGGGATAAAAACCTATTTTGTCTCTGGCGCGAACTCCAGTCGGCTTGAGCTCTTTCCTCGGCGAGTCAGCCAAAAGTTTGCTGAGCTGCATGGGAAAAACCCTTTCCATATCGTTCATAGTTTAACCCACTCGGCGATGAGGGTCGGTTATGAAAAGAAGTCTCTCGGGATCGCAGTGGCCTACGATGTGACGGCCACTCGCATGGCAGAGATCTTTGCTCTGATCGGGTTGGCTGAGAACACTGTCACTAGTCAGCTGAGCACGGCTTACAAAGTGGCCTACCGCTTTTTGAAAACCTATTACCTCAGAGACCGGCATGTGCTGAAAAATGCTGACGGACTTTTCGTTCATAGCCCTCAGCAAGGCTTGGCTCTGGAGAGATATTATCTTTATCCTGAGCGTAAGACCTTTAACATTCCCTATGGGATTGAGATTGAAGACTTGTCGCCTCGGCAAGCTTCGGATGAACTTCGACAAAAACTGAATATACCCAAGTCGGCAAAAATCGCGGTGACGGTTTCCGACATGATTGAAAAACAAGATGTGGTTAATATTCTGCAAGCCTTTCAGCCCGTGGCCACAAAAAAGCCGTCGTCCTATTTGATCATCGTTGGTCGAGGGCCTGCTTTTAAAGAGATTGAGCACGAGATGTTGAACTTGGCTTTAGGCAGCCATGTTGTGTTGGTGGGGGCGGTGCCGGCCTATGAAATATCTTCTTATATCGATTTGGCCAACGTCTATATCTACATTGGTGGACGGACCTCTGGCTATGATCCCAATCTTCTGGAGGCCATGATCCAAGAAAAAATCATCATCGGGTCAGAAGTGAGTCCTATTGCAACGGTGGTAGAAGACGGCGTGGATGGTTACCTGATTCGCCCCGCAGACACCACCACACTCAGTCAGCTCCTGTTGGGTCTATTTCTGAATCAGATCCAGCCCGGTGATATGGGGGCCAATGCTCGGCGTAAAGCTCTCGATATCTTTGACTCTAAGAAAATGCTGCAAAAGACTTTGGCCGCTTATGAAAAGATCTTGAGTAAAACGCCATGGGTGCGGTTTTAATAGGCAGGCCTTTGGGCTGGGCTGCGCGTCTTTTGCAGCTATGACTCAAGTTGCTAATCCGTTGCCATCTTTATTCTCTAGGCCAAAGTCGCTTCATTTTAGATAAATCCTTGGTCTTATTCCGTGGATTGGTATAATTTATAAATATTCTAATAAGTTAAAGGGTGTTGAAGGCATGACAAAAGCAGACTTAATCAATCATATTTCAGAAAAATCCGGCATAACCAGAGTCAAAGCTGAGACTGTCGTTAATACCATTTTTGATTCCATGGTTGAGGCCCTTTTAAAGAATGATCGCATCGAAATCCGCGGATTCGGTTCATTTACCAACAAAGCTTACGATGCTTACCAAGGACGCAACCCCCGAACGGGTGAAGTGATCCATGTTCCGGAGAAGAAACTTCCTTTCTTTAAAGTGGGTAAAGAGCTCAAAGAGGACATAAACAAGCCTTAAGACGGGCTTTCACTCCCCATTTTTGCTAGACCTAAAGCAAGAACGACTCTTTTAATCTCATTATTTTTAGGGATTTACCGATAAAAAGAGTGAATGAGTAAGAAGAAAAAGAACCTCGCAGATGAGTTGGTTGACCTCAAGTTAGGTGAACTCGATGACACGGGCTTGCAGTCCGAGGCATTTGATCTCAATTTGACCGACGCCGATGGTGTTCCTGAAGAAACAAAAACCGTAGTAAGCCCTGAAGAGAAAGATAAAACCATCAGGTTGGTTCACACCAATGCCGAGTCACTGCCTCCCTCTCCGAACCAGGTGGATTCTGACCAGAGCAGCATTAAAGTCAGCTACGGGTTGCCAGCAAAGCAACAGGTCCCACGCTCTTACGACCCTTCTGAAGCCCCGGATGAAAATCCTTTGAAGCAGTCAGAGCACCTTAGAATCGCACAAAGAAAAATCAATGATCTTGAAGACGAAGTGGCAAAATTGAGACGTGAAAATGAAGACCTTGCCTCCGCCGCAGAGACCTTTAAAAAGTTGAACGATGAGTACTATGGAGACATTGAAAACTTAAAATCTAAACTTCATGACGTGAAGCAAACTTCGACTCAAGAGATCAAACTTCTCAAGCAGATCAATCAGAATAAAGACAAACAGATCATCGAGTGCAAGCAGCAGATCGACGACTATAAGTCCCGTATCGACAACAATTTTCAGAGAGTGCGCAAGCGAGAAAAAGACCTGGAACACCGTCTAGAGATCGCTAAAATGGAAGAAGCTGCCGTCATAAAGTCTAAAGATCAATTGATCCTCGACCTGAAACGGAGAATCGACGAAGTTGGTAACGAGTCGAATAATTTTCGAAAAAAGAGTCAAGAGAACTACAAAGAGTTACAAAAGAAGCAGCAAGTGGTGAGAGGGGTCATTCGAGCGCTTCGGATCGCTTTAACCAAGCTCGAAGGTGACGATGACAGCGACTTCGGCTTTGATGCAACGGTATCCGGTGCTGAAGATGAGCAGTGATCTTCATTTCGCTCTGTTGGGGAGCAAGCAGCTGGCTTTGTGTTTTGAAAGTATGGGGGTTTCTTACTCTTGTACGGGGTCTTTAAAGACTCTTGTTCGATCGTTAATTGAAACAGAAATTGACCTGATCGTTGTCGACGGACCCGAGGCTCAAACCGATAAACTCGAAAAAATCTTTCAAACTTACCATGTGCCTTTTCTCTTTGTCGGCAGAAACCAATCCTCTGCTGATACGGGCTTTTTTTCTGTGCAAGACGTGTCTGAAATTTCAGATTTTATTAGCCGGCAGAATGACGCCCTTGGCGGTTTTCGAACAGAGCGTGAGAATAGAAAGATCCACTCGACCTTGAAAACTCTCACGGATTTTACCAATACGGTACTTCATGCAAGCAAGGATCTTTTTATTTCGGAGACGAAAAACTTTATGGCAAAGAGTCTTAAGGTCAAAAACTCCTATTGGGTTGAGGTTAAAGAAGACTTGGCGAACTTGCCGCCGATCTTAAAGTTGAAGCAGGAGCTTCAGAAACAGAGGGTGGATCAGGGCTCATTGATCGCGGCGCTGGATAGCTGCTCCATTGAAATGATTCACAATGAAAAATTTCAACTGTGGCGAACCGTTCAAGGTGACTATTTAGGGTTGATTTGGATCAAAGATCAAGAAGGCGTGTCTCAATGTCTCGTCCTCAACCATTTTCAACTGAGGCACTTGAGTCATTTTGAGAGCTTCTTAGTTCATTTTGTGCCGTTTTTAAAAAGACGTTGGAGTCTGTGTCTGACTATTGCAGATGTTCAAAGCCAAATCTACAAAGACAGCTTGACTGACCTGTACAATCAGAAGTTTCTCATGGAAGTTGTGGACAAGAAAACGGAGGAGTACAAGCGTTACAAGACGCCCTTTTCTGTCCTTTTCATCGACGTTGACCACTTTAAAAAGGTGAACGACTCTCTCGGGCATATCGTGGGTTCGGGGGTCTTGTGCCAGCTGGGCGCTCTTCTACAAGAGCAAATTCGTAATTCTGACTACGCGTTTCGGTACGGGGGAGACGAGTTCATCGTTTTACTCAGCCACACCGATGGTGAAGACGCCGTCAATGTTTCAGAGCGCATTCGAAAAGCGGTTGAAAATTGTCAGTTTAGTGTTAATGACATAGACGTTAGGATAACAGTCAGTATTGGACTGGCCTTTTTTCCAACTCACGCGGACTCTGGTGAAGAAATCATACGAATTGCTGACGAAGCGATGTATTATGGAAAAAACAAAAGTCGAAACATTGTCTACAAAGCAAGTTAATGGATAAGAAAATAAAAGTCATTGTGAGCGATATGCACCTCGGGAAAGGCAAGATTCTCGAGAACGGCTCCGTGAACAAGTTCGAAGAATTCTTTTTCGGAGAAAAATTCGCAGAACTCCTGGACTATTACACCTCAGGGCGCTTTCGAGACTACGCGGTTGAGCTAATCATTAACGGTGATTTTTTGAACTTTTTACAGGTCGACTATCGTGGTCACTTTTTGACGGTGTTCACCGAAGAGGTTTCTCTAGAGATTCTCAAAGACATTGTGAAAGGCCAGCCAGAGGCGTTTAAGGCTCTACGGGAGTTTGCCGCCAAGCCCGAGAACCAAATCACCTATGTTGTCGGTAATCACGACCAAGCCATGCTTTGGCCTGGGCTTCGGTCTTATCTTAACGAAGTTATCGGTGTGCCCATACGTTATAAGAGTATTGTGCATTATTTTGATGGTATCCATGTTGAGCATGGACATATGTACGAGGCGGCCAACCGTATTGATCCAAAGAAATTTTTTCTTAAAAAGGATCTGCCGGTGCCCATATTGAACTTACCATTTGGATCCCACTTTTTTGTGGATTTCGTGATGAAGATCAAAGAGAAACATCCTCATATTGATAAGATCCGCCCGTTTCGACTGTTGATTCGTTGGGCTATTTTCAACGAATTCTGGTTTACGATTCGCACAATGTTTTTGCTTATCTACTATTTTGTGTCCTCAGTTTTTGTAAAAGATGCCCGCCGACAGTTCCCGGCCAGTCGGATTTTGAAGGTATTTTTAGAGAGCGCCATTTTTCCTGATCTGAGTGACTCAGCCAGGCGAATTTTGGATGACGAGCGAGTTCACACCGTCGTATTTGGCCATACCCACGTCTACCAGTACAGGCAATGGAGCCGAGACCAAGAGTACTTCAATACGGGCACCTGGACGGAGCTGACCTCCCTTGACGTCAGTTCCCTTGGAAAGATCACCAAGCTCACTTATGTTCTGGTTGAGTACCCCGAGAAGGCCGATCGACCCTTTTGTCGGCTCAAAGAGTGGAAGGGGTACCACCGCATCGAAGAAGATGTGGTGATTGCTTAGGTTTAAGGTGGCGAGTGTGTGGAAATTACGGACATCATCGAATGTAAGCCTCGACAATGATATTTTGACAGCTGTGGACGAGGCTCACTCATCTCTTCTCAGTCATCAAGACTTGGGCTTCACCAAAGAAGGAACACTGATTGACGCCATGACTGAGTGTCGGAAGCAGCAGGAGTTTTTCAAGGGCAAATCAGCCCTTGTGATCATCGGCTTGGGTGGCAGCTCATTAGGTACCAAAGCTTTAGTGGAATCTCTTTATGCAAACCTCGCCGGCTCAAAAATTCACTTTTTAGACAATGTAGATACTTTTTCGGTGGATCGATTTTTAGCCGAGCTTTCTGATGTCGAGACCATGGGATGGGTTCTTTGCTCAAAAAGTGGTAACACTCTTGAAGTCACAGCTCTTTACGATCATTGTCATCAGTTCATAGAATCCGAATACAAAGTCTTGATTTTGAAAAACACCTGTGTCTTAACTGAGACGAAAGAAAGTCTCCTTACGGACTTTGCCCAACGTAATGGATGCATCACCTTGCCTATCCCGCAAGATGTGGGGGGGCGTTTTTCTGTCTTTACCACCGTCGGACTTTTCCCTATGACTTTTTTAGGTTGTGATCTGGATAAGGTTTTCTCCGGTTTCAAGCAGGCCGTGGAGCAACCGAAGCTAGCAAAATCTATTGCGGCGTCTCTGTGGGCGTCTCATTTGCGTGGTGAAATGAATTTTTATAGCTTCCAGTATAGTGATCGACTCTCGGCTTTTGGTCTCTGGCTGCAGCAGCTCTGGTCGGAGTCATTGAGCAAGGCTAAGACAAAACAGCAGGAGGCAGCTCCAGCCGTGGCCACCTTCGTTCCTTGTCGGGGGGCCTCTGATCAGCACTCGGTTTTACAGCAAGTGATCGAGGGGGCTGAGAAAAAGTTTGTCGCCTTTCATCGAGTCGAGAGTTCTGAAGGCGGACCCCAAAAGTTGGCAAACAGTCAATTTTCAAAATCTCTAATGATCTCGAAAAATCTAGGAGAGCTCCTTGCGGCTGAAGCCGTGGCCACTGAGCAGTCGGTGGTGGAGTCCGGAACGGCAACGATGGCCTTAAGTACTGCAGAGTTAAGCGCAGAATCCATGGCACATTTGATGACCACGTGGATGCTGGTGGTGGGGATGCTTGGAGAATTACTGGGGATTAACGCTTTTGACCAGCCCGGAGTCGAGTCCGGAAAAGTGATTGCTCGTCGTGTTTTGACCGACGTCGATTGAGTTCTTTTCAGAAAGTCCTTAACATTGTGGTATGGGCGATAACGACAAAAAATTAGAAGAATTCTTTGATGACTTTGAAACCAACACCGAAGAGCGAACCTCTATCGTCCTCGGAGGCACGTTCTCAAAGCGCTTGCAGCAAGCTGAAAAAGTACCACCGAGTTTGGTTCTTCTAATGGGGCCGGCAGGCTATGTGAGCCGGCAATGGACTATCGACAATTCAGATATCATTATCGGTCGCTCCATGACCTCATCTATTTTTATCGATGATCGCAGTGTTTCAAAATCCCATGCCAAATTGACTGTGTCTTTTGGCGAAGTGGCCATCATCGATCTCGACTCGACCAACAAGACGGTGATCAACGGTTCGGCCATTCCTCCGTTTGTTCCAAAGAAACTAAAAAACAATGATCAAGTCAAAATTGGTAATGTTCTTTTTAAGTATTTAGAAGAGGGCAGTATCGAAGCGGCCGCTCATCAAAACTTGCAAACAAAAAGCGAAAAAGACTCTTTGACCAAAATTTGGAACAAAGGGGCCTTACTTCAAAAAGGTCCCGAATTCTTCAAGCGAGCGAAACTGTTAGAAGTGCCTCTCAGCCTTTTGGTGTTTGATCTCGATCACTTTAAAAAGGTGAACGACAACTACAGTCATCAAGCCGGGGACTACGTCCTTGAAGAAACTGCGAGTATCATTCAATCAAAATTGATCCGAAATGATGACTACTTTGCTCGCTTCGGGGGCGAAGAGTTCGTAATTTTACTTTTCGGTTCCAACATTCAGCAAGCGGAAGAGATCGGAGAGCGTATTCGGGCCACCATCGAGAAGCACGACTTTACGTTTGATGAACAAAAGCTGCCAGTGACCGTTTCCATCGGGATCTCCAGCCAAGAAGAGAAGATGACCACGTTTGACGAATTGTTCGCGCAGGCTGATTCCGCCCTTTACGCATCCAAGAATTCGGGCCGAAACCGGGTCACCGTCTTGAAATCCTAATTAAAACATTAATATAACTTATTATCTGTCAGTAGATTAAATTATGATTTAATCTATTGAAATAACTAGAGAAAGACCAATCTAGGGTTCATCTCTTATACGGACCATTAAAAAATGTTAATCGACACGGCTCATCATTACCCCCTATAACTGTGACACCCACTCAGGAAGAGTGGGCTGATAAGCAGCACGGATGAGCCTCTTAGATCCATAAAATTACGACAGCCAATTGTCACCAAACGGGGGGAAACGTTGGAAGCATTGTCTGATTTCGAATTGGTAAGAAAAACGAAAGATGGTTATATTGAAGCCTTCACTATACTTGTGAAGCGTTATCAGCAACCTTTGCAAAATGTTTGTGTTCGCTATGTGCGTGACGCTCAATTAGCAGAAGACATTGTGCAAGAGAGTTTTTTAAAGGCCTATGAAAAGCTTGCAAGCTTTCAGTTTCGATCGGCATTCAAGAGCTGGCTCTACCGCATTGCCATCAACACCTCAAAGAACTCGCTACGCAGTAAAAAGCCAACCGTGGATATTGAACACGTGCAATTGCGAGTCGAGAGCCTGTGTGAGATCAACATGATCGAAAGGCAACTGTTGCACCAGGCCCAAGAGATCATCGAGGTGCTACCCGACAAGCAACAGCAGGCCCTTAAGTTGCGAGTGTTCGACGACCTAAGTTTTAAAGAGGTGGCCCACAAAATGGACTGCCCCTACGACACCGCCAAAGCCAACTACCGCCACGGCCTAGTAAAGCTAAAAGAAAAAATGGTCCTCACATGGTAACCGCTGGGCTCTCAGCGGCAAAGGGAGTTTGGAAACTCTGGTGGGAGTGATCATCGATAACCGTCCTTGAATCAATCATGTTGTATTGCTAGCAGCCAGCTGAAACACAATTCAAGTCATGAATGAGTTGGCAACTAAAACCTAACGCTTTCTCAACAAGAGGAGGCCGAGGCAGAACGGTTTTGTGAAGATGGCCATCCGGCCTGCCAGCCATACGTCTTCTCGCGAGGACAAAGACCAGCTTGTTTCCTAGGCACGACGACTCGCCAAAGCTGTCCTTAGGCAAAGCCGAAAGAACTTTGGTCGGAGACAAGACAAACTTCGCAGACATGTTTCCCATAAGAAGTTGCGACTTACTCAATAACACCACTCTGAGTGCAGTGAAGTGGCCATGCACGAAATAACCGGCAAGCAGTTTTCTTTAAGGCCATTCTTTATATAAAACATATTTGTATAATAAAAATGATTATCTTTATAAAATATTTTACTTTATGTATTTCCTAGTTACTCTAATAATAAATGGAGTTCCAATAATTGTAGGCAGAACCCAATACACTACACCGGGAATATGAGTCGGTAGGTTAGAAGAATTGACTACTAAAAGAGCCGTACTCATTGCGATGTAAGACCCCAGCATCCCTGAAATATGTTTTTTAAGCCAGCCTTCGTATTTGTTGAAAGTTGCCAGGTATCCTCTTAAAGCAAAAGAGAAACTGAAGACTGCTACGATTAAAAACCACCAACTAGTACTCCAGTGCATGATGGAAAGTACTGTTGCGGAAACACAAACAGCAGCCATCAAATAAAAATAGATTTTTCCAGATCTTGTATGTAACCCCTTAGACTTTTTCGCATACATTGCTACAGGGCCAATTACTAGACCTAAAATTCCAGCGAGAATATGTATGTATAAACAAATCTTAAAGATCATAAAGCCAACCTTTGACGGCTGACGATACGAAAGAATAACTAGCGGGTCTAGTTATTCTTCATGCGCTAGAAGTCCCATTTTATAATTACAAAAAAAAGATATTGAGACTCAAAAACGTAAAAGATGAAGAGCCTTTAATTCTAGACGCCCACTAAGCGTCGCAGCATTTTTGATATTTTATTATTTTCCATTTGACCGTTCTTTCAAACAAAAAACCGAATTTTGTTTGTTGGTGGCAATCAAGCATCATAGCCTCTCAAGACGTCAAGGTTGCGTGCTGAAGAGAGGTCACTTTTGTTTTGCCATGGACCTCATCAAAGTTAAAAAGACTTGTCTGACTTCAAATATGAAGCCGAAATCTAGAAATTAAAACCCATGATAGAGTCCCATTAACGAAAATAGTACCGTTAGCAAAAGAGGTTTTATGCAACTTCATCAAGAACTCCTTGAACTGAGGAGACAGGAAAAACGAATCACTTCTGAAATTTTAGATAAATTGCAATTGATGGAGGACTGTCGAGGCTATCTGGAACTGGGCCACTCGTCTCTCTTTGACTACCTGGTGCGCGGGCTTCAATATTCTGAGGCCACAGCCTATCAGCGCCAGGCCTGTGTGCGCTTGGCTCGTGAGGTTCCTGAAATTAAAGAACAAATCGACCAGGGCCGATTGAGCCTTTCGGCCGTGACCACTGTCTATAAACACATTCGAAGCAAGCCCACCAAGGAAAAGCGTCAAACACTTAAGAGAATTGAGAACAAGACCACCCGAGAGGTTAAACAAATGTTTGCTGAACCTTTTAAAGCCATTAAGATTCAGAAGACAGAATACCAGGACAAGGTTTATCTAAGACTTGCATTGAGCCACGAACAAAATAGAACATTGGAAAAACTAAAAGCCCTAAAGTCACACAAGCACACCATTGAGAGCCTCTTTGAGAACTTCATAGAAAAAGAACTGAGAGCTTTTGATGATGCGAAATTTAAGCCGACAAAATCAAGGAATCCAAGATTCATCTCTAAGCGCCTGAGAAACTCTGTGTTAAAAAAATCAGCCTACAGATGTCAGTATCCAGGTTGCGAATCAAGCCATTTCTTACAAGTGGATCATATTGTGCCAATTCGGGCGGGAGGGAATCAAAGGCCTGAGAATCTTCAAATACTATGTGCCGGTCATAACCAGTGGAAAGGATGAACGGACTTTTTTTGAATAACAAACAGACGCAGATGCATTGGCCTCTGTTAAAAAAGGTCCAGGTCACAGTAGTATTTACTGAGCTGAGTCAGGCTTGAAATTTCGGCAACTGATTATTCGCTAATAGTTGCGATTGGCTGGCAATTCTCACGCTTCAACTCGCTGAAATACTCGAATGTTATGTCCTGCTTAACAGATAAAATTTGACCCAGCAAACGACTAACTTTAAAACATTTGGAAATCTAATAGGGGTCAACGATAAAGAGCCTAAGGTCTGATTTTTGAACTAAGACATTGGCCTCTGTAATGCCGAAAAAACCATTTTCAATCGCTTGATTGACCATTTTGTCGAAATCTTTATTGAGTTGTTCGCGGACAGTTTTAGGCAAGGACGCACTGCTGAGAACGTCGTAGAGTGCTTCGCCTGGAATATATTCAGAAAGTAATAAGCCTCGCGTACTATTGAAGGCAAGAGGGGCAACTACAGCATGAGGCATTTTTGCCTGAACGTTCTCAATAGTTTCATAGTTCTCAATAGCTTCATTTTTTTCAAAAAACTTTTTTAGAACGAATAATTTACCATTTTCAGATTGAACTAGGAAAACCTCACCCTCTTCGCCGCGCCCGAGCCACTTTGACACAGTAAAATTTTGTACAGATCGAAGAGGGGGGGTAAAGAAATCACCTTTAAGTTTTACCGGATCACCTTCGTAATATCGATGCCCTTCATTCACAAGAATTTCGTTGAAGCGACTATTACGAATTTCTTCGATTTCCCTAAAAACATCAATCTTCCAAGCTTGACTGAGTCGGCTGTCAAAAATTTTGACACAAGACATACCCCATATGAATACGGGCGAAAATACGAGCAACACAAAAAAAGAAATAGCAATAAAAGCCTTATAAATTCGTTTAATCAGCATTGAAAATTATGGTGCAAAATCCATTCCTTAGTATTCTGTTCTTTCTATAATAATTAAAGAACAAATGAAGCTCTAGAAGTCCCATTACCTTAGCGTTATTTTTGGGGGAATAAAGACATTGTTGCCGGCGAAGGTTTCTTCTGCTTCATCTTGGGGACAAACACTGAGAACAAGGTGTTGATGTTCAGGGTCACGGTTCAAGCAAGCAGTCGTACTTTGCTTCGGGTGTTCAGGATATCAAGACGTTGGCTTTTTGGCTTCTAGCTGGGTCACTCGTTTGATCAGCTCTTTTTCCGGGTCATCGGAGTCTTCTAAGGATTTCAGTTGTTGTAGGGTTTTCTTGAAATCACGGTCGCACAGATCGGCGAGTTTCTCCAGGACCTTGAAGTCGCTGTTGTAGAGTTCTAACAGTACCAGGAAGGCGTTGTTCAGTTCTTTTTTTGCAAACCACTGATAGTTCTCAGTCTTTAGTTGCGGTGAGATCTGTTTTTTAAAGCGCGCCTTCATCCCGTCGAACTGCTCTTCTCTGGCCGTGAGGACATCCGCAGAGCCAGATTTTTTTTGGTACCACTGGCGAAGGGCTTTAAGCTCCGCCGTTATAAACTTTGAGAACAGCAGCTCATCGTGGGTTTCTGCGGCCACTGTTTTTCGTAACTCATCGCTGCGATTGGTTTTTTTATAGTAGGCTTCGGCCCCGAGTTGCCCAAGAAAGCTTGCCACCCGTTCGTTGAACTTGGATTGTCCCTTGATGTACAGGTTGGCGTGCACGGTCTCATGGATTAAAGTGTTTACAAAGTGATGCTCTTTCATGCGTAACATCGATGATAGCAAGGGATCTTCAAACCACCCCAGGGTGCTGTAGGCGCTAACACCCCTGACATGGGTGTCGAGATTTTTCTTTTTCAGACGGGCTTCTTCTTCTAAAGCACTCTCTTTTTTGAAGTACCCTTTGTAGGGCACAGAGCCAATGATGGGAAACTTCCATTTGTATTGTTTGAGTTTGTCTTTGGGGGCTGCATTGACGGCGTAGGTGACATACTTCTGGTCAAGGTGCACGTAACGTGAGTAGTTGTTTTCGGTGTCGAGATTCAGATCGGTCTTCATAAAATTTCGTAGCTCTATGGCGAGCTCGAGCTTTTGTTTTTGTTCTCCCGAGAGGTCGTAGTGCTCCAACGCGTACTTTAAGGGCACGCGGTTGCGCATCAGTTTGGCCTGGTAGTAGGCGCTTTCAGCGATGTAACCCAATTGGCAGGACGACAGGGTCAACCCCAGGAGGAGTGTTGACACAATACCAATAGTTGAACTTTTCTTAGTTAGAGAAACCACGAGATACCAGCGCGACCGGCGATGTCCCAGCGGGGTTCTGTGTTCAAGGCGTCACTGGTCCACGCCTCCAGGCCAATTTTGAACGACATATACTTGGTCAGTCGAACTTTCAGCCCGAACCCAAGGCTCGGTACAAATGTGGCGGGTAGAGACTCGGTGCCCGATCCAGGAACCAATGCGCCGGAGTTGTCGATGAACTCGTAGGTCACTTCTTTTTTCGCAAAGTAGGCCACGCCAAACTTAAAGTAGGGGATAAAGTCGGCCTTGCGTTCGGCAAAGGTCAGCACGATGTCCAGTCCAATGAGGTTGAAGTCGTAGATCGTCCGAGAGTCCGCCGCAGCACTCGGTACAAAGCGCTCCGATTGTCCCTTGGTAAAGCTTAACTCTGCGGCCGCCATCTCTGCAAAGTAGTAGGCGAAGGAGCCAGTGTAGGAGACGGTGGCATCAAAGGATTCTCGATTGGTGTCAGAGGGTAAGTAGAGTTTGCGATAGTTCCCCGAAAACCCGAGTTCGTAATAGCCGGCGTGGCTTAAGGTGGGGAGTAGCACGAGGATAAATAACAGAGTTCGCATTCCAATATTTTATCAAAAAACGGGGCTGATAAATAGAGCGGCAAAAGTCCAGTTGCGCGGGGCAGTTGGCAACCGCTGGTGCAAGGTCGGGCGGCTAGTTGCCGCCGTGAAAACGCACCCCAGGTTGGGGCACCCACAGCACTTCGGTCTGAAACTGCAAGTGAATATAGCCGTTCTCATCGACCATCTCTTGGGGTGGGTTGGGTACGTTCTTCACATCAACAAAAGAGTTAATGGAGGCTTCGTCAATGGACCACTGACCAGACAGGCGAAAGGGTTGCACGTCCAAAATCTCGCCCTTTTTATTCATAATGACTTCGACATTGGTCACCCAGGTTTTGCTGATCGGGGGCGCATTGTTTTCGCTGAGCCATTGGTAAAGGGCGCTGCGCACCCGCTCACCCCAGAGAGGAACAAAGCGAGACAGTAGGCGTTGGTTGAAGCTGTAAAAGCGATGTTGGTCAGTGTTCAGTGCCGTGATGTTTCCGAGGCGAACCCCCGGTGGCAGTCTTTGTTGGACGTAGGCCGGGATCAAGGGGCGACTGCTTGTGCTGCCAAAGCCGGGGAGATGTAGAACCTCGCGAGACTCTTTTTTCTGGTAGGTGCCGTCGTCACTGTTCGTTTTTTCGGCCACCTTTTGTTGCTTCTTCGCCTGGCCTTGTTGGCCTCCGGCATCCAGGGGGGCTTGCAACTCAGAGATCTTTGTTGGTCGTTGAAAGGTTTCAAGGTCCACGCGATTGGTTTGGTTGGACTTAAAGCGCACTTCATCTTTTGCGGGCTTAGATGGCTTGTTCTGTTGTGGCGGAGTTTGTACAAATTCAGGAGATTTTTGAGGCTGGTTGAAAACAATCTCCATGGGCGTGTCTTGATTTGATACAGGTTTGAGATTGTCTAAATATGAGAAAAGTAGGAAAAATAGACCATGAAAAGCTAGACTCGCAATGAAAGCAATCAGAGCTTGATTTGAGTCTGAGTCGTAGATAAATCCTCCTTTTCCTTCGAATATGTCTAAAGTTGAGACCCTTTCCTTCCGATTTGAATTTATAGCATAGGGAGGGTCGATGAGTACAGAAGGTAAAGTCTTAACATTTCCTAATATAAAACAGGACAGAACAGACGAAATAGCTGACTCTAAGGCTAGTATCGTTGATATCACCGAGAAGCGACAGGAGATCATTCAAGATGAGCGTCGGTCGGTGCGTAGAACGATCCTCACCGAGTTTATCGGTGTTCATGCTGTTGTCCCAGGGCATGGTTTGCAGAAATGCGCCCTTTATGACATTTCAGTGAATGGTGTCGCCTTTGACCTGAGTAAAAAGCAAGGGCACTTCTCTGCAGGAGAAGAAGTGGCTCTGAGAGTCTATCTGAATCATAAAACCTATTTTACCTTTGTGGTATCGGTGCGATCTTCTCGCTTTATTAAAGAAGAGGCCGTTTACCGCCACGGAGCCTCTGTGCTTAAAGAAACCGCCAATCGTGAAGCCCTTGAGCACTTTATCAAGTTCATTGAAACGGTGAGCGCCAACTTAAAAACGGATCACGGCGATGTGATCGTCTCAAACCTCGAATTGACCTAGAATCTCTGTCAGGGTTCCCTTGTGTGCACTGCTTCTCGTTGGGGAAGTTGTTGCCAGCCCCTAGTAATTGTAATGCAATGAAGACATACCAATGCGTAGGCGTTGGTATTAATTCTAAAAGAGGGGTGAACTTGTCAGCTGGTATAAGAAAAATTGTTGTCGATACGAATGTTATTCTCTTTGATGCCTTAGCGGTGAATAAATTTAACAAAGCCCATGTGTATGTTCCTATATCAGTTATCGAAGAGATTGACCGCTTTAAGCGAGACCCGGGCGAGAATGGTCGTAACGCTCGCCACTTCAGTCGGTTTATCGATGTACTGCGAGAAAAGGGGAGCCTTTCAGAAGGTATTCCTGTTTCTGATGACTCCGAATCAAAGATTTTTATAACAGCGGATCGCAAGGCCGAAGATATCCCGGACGATTTGTTTGAAAACAAAGCTGATAACCGCATCTTAATGATGGCCCTGTACTTGAAAAAAGAAGACCCGACGGCGCAGGTCGAGCTTGTCACAAAAGACATCAACCTGCGAATCAAGGCTGACGTTTTTGGCGTTACAGCCAAAGACTACGAGCCCGAGAAAGTGTCTTTTGAAGAGATGTACAATGGTCACTCCGAGATCACTGTCACTTCCGATTTGATCAACCAGTTTTATCAAGACAAAATACTGCCCATCTCTGATGACGAAAAGCTTTTTGCCAATCAATATATCATTGCTAAAGATGCTTCCAACGAAAACCATTCGGCTATTGGGCGCTACAGCGAGCCCGATAAGGCCATGGTTCCCCTGATCAGCGTGAACGAGGGCATTTGGGGGATTCACCCTCGCAATGTCGAACAATCTTTTGCTCTCGACTGTTTGCTTAACGACGACATTCTTTTTGTGTCGTTAGTTGGAAAAGCGGGGACCGGAAAAACCCTTTTGGCCTTGGCGGCAGGGCTTTATAAGACCTTGGATGAGGGGCGTTTTCAGAGACTCCTTGTCAGTCGCCCGATCTTTCCCATGGGGCGCGACATCGGTTATTTACCGGGAGACGTGGAGCAGAAGTTGAACCCATGGATGCAACCGATCTTCGATAACGTGGAGTTTTTGATGGGGGCTGACAAGAAGGCGGCCGGTCGCGCTCAAGAGTTGATGAATCAGGGGATGCTCAATATTGAACCTCTGACCTACATCCGAGGCCGAAGTATTCCCAATCAGTTTTTAATTGTCGATGAGGCTCAGAACTTAACACCCCATGAGATCAAAACCATCGTGACCCGAGCCGGGTCGGGGACAAAGGTCGTCCTTACCGGAGATTGTTATCAGATTGATAACCCCTATGTTGATAGTGCCACCAGTGGCCTGACCTATTCGGTGGAGCGGTTCAAGGGACATCAGATTTCAGCCCACAACACGCTTGTGAAGGGTGAGAGATCCGAATTGGCTGAATTGGCCGCGAATATCCTATAAATTGCAGCCTCGGCGCTGTCGTCGAGGCTACTTTGCTTAAAAGCCTTATTCTTGGGCCTTTTCATTGAGGTCCAGGATGCCTTCTTCCCGCTATCGTTCGATCTTACCCAGCAAGAACAGCGACCTTTGTCGAGAAATGTGTCTCAAATTTAAACCTTTTTAGCAAACTGCCGAATAGCTTTATGAACAAGTTTTATGTGGGAGGCAGGATGCTACTGCAAGGTGATTTACAAAAAGTTTTTGATGCTCTCTATCACTTAGGTGTTATTGACCCGGTTTTAGAAATGGATTGGAGCGAAGAGTTTAAATCCATCGAAGACAACCCTCTACAGCTGGCAGAGATTGTAGGAATTGTGAATTCAAATTTAGGAAACTACGAGGACCTTATGGGGCAACTTAGCTCATTTGACGATAGGGACCTCAGTCACTTGGCTATCGTTGTAGCAAAAGAGCTCGTTGGTTTTCACACCAATAAGGTGATTCACTAAGGAAGACATTATGAAAGTTTTATTTCTCATTGTTTTTTGTTTAGGATTCTCTTCGGCTTTACATGCCGAGTGGATGGTGGATTTCTCGCGACGCCAGCAAGACTTGGTGGAGCTTGAAAAACAAACCCAAGTTTATAAAGAAGAGCAAAAGAGCGTTCTTGATATGGTCACAGACCGTCAAGAGGCTATGAAAGACATCGTCATCATTCACACAAAAGATGGTTATCATCCCCAACGCATTCAAGTGAAACGCAATCAGCGTTATCGTATTCATGTGGTTAACGTCGACAAGACTCAAAAGAATGTGAGCTTTATGATGGACGCTTTTTCTGAACACCATGGCACCTATTTTGGTGACGAAGTGGTTTTTGAGATCGAGCCTCGCAAAGAGGGGTTGTTTGATTTCAAATGCCCAGAGTCTTTGGCCAAGGGACAAATGGTCGTTTACGCCTCTGAGACACCGATCGAGTCTCCACTTGAGAGTATAAAGTTGCGTCGTCCGGCCTCTGAGTGAGGTGACCCATGTCTTCCGCCGGTCGTGACCAAGCCTTTAAAGATGCCCTTCATAACTATCTATCACCAGTGGTGAAGTACCTCGAAGATCCTGAGGTCACCGAAGTTCTTATTAACGGTCATCAAGAAGTTTTTGTGGAAATGAAAGGCAAGCTCACGCGCACGTCTGCCCAGTTTGACTCTGAAGATGAATTGCTCGCTGGCATCACAGCCATAGCCAATTATGTGGGCCGTCGCATTTCAAAAGAAGACCCAAGGCTGGATGCTCGTTTGCCAGACGGCTCTCGTATTCATGCCGTGATCCGTCCCTGTGCCCAGTCGGGCCCGACAGTGGCTATTCGAAAATTTAGTCAGGTTGAAGTGGACTTTAAAAAATACATTGAGTGGGGCGCGATCACGTCAGACGCCGCCCAGTTTTTAGAGATCGCTATGTTCTTAGGTAAAAACATTTTGGTCAGTGGTGGAACGGGCTCTGGTAAAACGACTTTGCTCGGGCTCTTGTGCGGCCGCATTCCCGGCGGACAAAGAATCATTGTGATCGAAGATGCCTCTGAGTTAACGATTCACTACGAGCATGTGGTGCGCTTTGAAACGAAACAGGCCGATGAGTTGGGCGAGGGCGCCGTTTCTATTTTTGATCTTTTAAAAAGTAGTTTACGATTGCGCCCCGATCGGATCATTGTCGGAGAGGTTCGAGGACCCGAGGCCTTCGAGCTGATCCAAGCCATGAACACCGGTCACAAAGGTTGCTTGGGAACCATTCACTCCAACTCGGCCGAAGATGCCTTGGTTCGCTTAGAGTCACTGGCCTTAGGCGCTGGTGGAGTGAGTGAGCGAGCCCTGCAGCATTCCATAGGGTCTGCCATTGATATGGTCATTCAGATCTCTCGATTGCGGGACGGATCACGCCGCGTTATGAGCATCTCTGAAGTCTTTGGGACTGATGAAAAAAATAATTATATTATTAAGGATCTGTTCCATATTCCCAGTTTGAAACTGCAAAATGATGGCACATTAAAAGGGCAACTTCTGCCTACCGGAGAATTACCTAGTTTTATTAATGAGATCGAGGAGAACCGAATCCCTTACCCTCGCAGCAAGTTCCAGGCCCCTCCGAAAAAGCCCAAAAAACAGGCTTCTTGACCGCCGCAGTCATAAAAACCCAGATAAAAGCATTCCTTGTTTTATTGACGTGAAAACAGGTAAAAAGTGAACATGCAAGTGTCTTGTAAAGTTTCTTATTCAGTTCTGGTTTACGTTGAGCGTCAGGGTGCTCAACTGGACCGCTTCTTTGAGAAATGCGAGACACCGATTGAGTTTCTGAAAAACCCGACGGGGTGGCTTGATGTTTCAGAGATGGAAGCCTTCCTCGGTTCTTTAGCAGAATTCATCAATCAACAAAACCCCGAAGCTTTTTATCGTGAAATCGGTGTTCGCAATTTCGAGTTGCGAGCCTGGGGTGTTCTCGACAGCGTTCTAAAAATGGTGGAGTCGCCCAAAGATATTTTCTTACAGCCCGATCGATTCTTGTCTTATTTTCTGACCCCTCATCCAGAGCTTGTGATTGATCGTCAAGAAGACCGCAAGTTGATATTTACTTTTAATGGAGAGGCCACGGCAAAAAATGTTCTGGCTTACCTTATCGGCGCGGTAGAGGGACTTCCGAATTACATGGGCACCCCTCCGGCACAAATCACGCAGCTATCACCATTGTCTTATCAATTGCAGTGGTTCGACGACCAAGAAAGTCTTTTTGACGAGCAAGAGAAAAAGCGACGTCAGTTTCATCCTGAAATCGTCCACTCTGTTATGCAAAGCTTGCAAGAGCATCAAAAGACGATAGGGGATCAATCGGAAACGACGGCCAGTCCACAACACATTGCCAGTGAGGCTTTTGAAAAAATGGTGTCTTTGGAGGTTGAAAAGCGTCTAGACACTTGGATCAACAAACAAAAAGATTTCGACGAGTCTTTTTTCAAAATTAAAAATGATTTTTATAAAATGTACGATTACTTCACACGGGCTCAGCAAATCATCACACTGATCAGTCCGTCCGCCCGCAAAGCTTCGGTGCGAGAGGCCATGCGTCGCGTGGATTGGGAGCACATTCAAAAAGAGTTCCCTAAAATGGTAGAGAGCGCCTGTGACTCCATACTTGCCATGAAAGACACCTTTCAAATGACGGTGGACCAAAACACCTCTGAAAAGATGACCATGGCGGCTGTCGAGCCGGTGAATCTTAACGAGTTGATTGACAGTGTTGTCGAGAGTCTCTCTTTCGACGAACGCTCTTTCACCATCGATCGCAACATGCACCTGGACAAGCCTGTGGCGGTGGACCCTGCCAGCTTTGCTTCGGCCATCGGCGGTGTTTTTAACAACTCCCTTTCAAAAAGCAACAAAGGAGCCGAGGTTCGAGTGGTCACTCGTTCGTCGGGCTCCAAAGTTCAAATTGAAATCACCGATGCCGGCGTGGGTATCCCTGCCGAAGAGTTGCAGCACATTTTTGATGCTGACACTGAAAACAATTTGAGTGAATCACAAAAAATTATCCAAAGACACCGAGGTCAGATATCCATTTCAAGTCGCCAAGGAGAGGGCTCGACTTATCTTATTGAACTGCCTGTTTAGCAGAGGAGGTCTTCATGTCCAACATTCGTCAAATTCATGCCCGAGAGATTTTAGACAGTCGCGGTTTTCCCACTGTAGAGGTCGACGTCACCACAGACTCTGGGACATTCGCTCGCGCGGCTGTGCCGTCAGGCGCCTCCACTGGAGCCCATGAGGCTTGTGAGCTGCGCGATGGAGACTCGGGCCGCTATCTTGGCAAAGGTGTCGAGCAAGCTGTGGCCAATGTTAACGGCAAGATCAGTGAATGTGTCCTGGGAATGGACGTACAGGATTGGTCTGCTATTGATGAAAAGCTCATCGAACTCGACGGGACCCCCAACAAAACCTCGTTGGGGGCCAATGCGATCTTAGGTGTGTCTTTGGCAGCGGCCAAAGCGGCGGCCACTGAGCGTGGCTTACCCCTGTACAAGTTCCTCGGTGGTGACAGTGCCACTCAACTCCCGATTCCTCTGATGAACGTTTTAAACGGAGGCGCTCATGCCGATAATGGTTTGGACGTGCAAGAGTTCATGGTCGTTCCGCGTCTGGCGACGTTTAAAGACTCGCTGCGCGCGGGCAGTGAGATTTTCCATCACCTCAAAAAATTGTTGTCCGACAGTGGGCTGACTGTTGCCGTGGGCGATGAGGGCGGATTTGCTCCAAAGCTAAAGAGCAACGAAGAGGCTCTCGATTATCTTTGTCGAGCTGTGGAAAAAGCCGGGTATCAACTGGGCTCCGAGGTCTATATGGCTCTCGACGTGGCGGCCACAGAGTTTCACTCCGATGGAAAATATCAATGGGAAGGCTCTGCCAAATCTGCTGACGAAATCACAAAAATCTATGCCGACTGGAAGTCCAAGGCCCCCTTGATCTCCATTGAAGACGGCTTGGATGAGGACGATTGGGAGGGCTGGGCCCATTTAACCAGCGAGTTGGGAGATTCTACTCAACTGGTTGGTGACGACCTCTTTGTCACCAACTACGACCGTTTAAAAACCGGTGTCGAAAAAAAGTGCGCCAACGCTTTGTTAGTGAAGGTGAACCAAATCGGCAGTCTCAGCGAAACGAAAAAAGCGGTGAACTTTGCGCAAGACTCTGGTTTTCAAACCGTGATGTCTCATCGTAGTGGCGAGACCGAGGACACCACAATCGCCGATCTGGCTGTGGCCATGAACTGCTCTCAAATTAAAACCGGGAGTCTCTGTCGTAGCGAGCGCATTGCCAAGTACAATCAGCTGCTTCGAATTGAAGAAGAACTCGGTGGTCAGGCGACTTTTGCAAAGCTCGCATTAATGAAGTGACGGGTCTCCTGGACTTTCTGGTGGAATCAGTTGTTTTCACCACAAAGAAGCCTTTAAGATGGAGGCATGTTATCGCGTCTCCATTTCTATTTGCATAGTCTGCTTTATAACCCTGTTCGGGTTTTTGTGCTGGGTGTTGTTATTACTTTTGTGATGCTCATCTTCGATGGCAGCCTTTGGCGTTTCTGGAGCTTACAACGCGGGCAAGAAGACATGATGCAACGAATGGCTGACCTTGAGGAAAAGGCAAAAAATCTTGAGTTCAAGATCCACCAAGCAAAGCAGATGACCTACATCGAGCGACAGGCCACCGACCAGTTTGACTACGTCCGCGAGGGCGATTTGATTTTTGTGTTTGCCGAGTAGTCATAAATCCCCCTGCGCTTTTCTGTCTATCCCTTTCATGTTACAGTCCCTCTCGATTTAAGATCTTTGCGGCAAGGGGCCCCCAATGAAAAAGCTTTATTTGGTTGATGTCAGTTCAATGTTTTTTAGGGCCTTCTACGCCGTTCGCCCGCTGAGCAATTCTCAGGGTATGCCGACCAATGCGATTTATGGGTTTCTATCGATGTCGGTGAAGCTTCTCAAGGATGTGCAGCCAGACTATATGGTGTACTGCTACGACCAGCCGGGGCCGTCGTTTCGCAAAGAGCTTTATGAGGCTTATAAAGCCAACCGCAGTGAAACGCCCGAAGACCTTGTGCCGCAAATCCCATACATTAAAAAGCTTACAGAACTGATGGGAATCCCTGGTATTGGTAAAGAAAAATTTGAGGCCGATGATATCATTGGCTCCCTGGCGCAGTTTGGCCAAGCCAATAAACTTGATGTTGTGATTGTGAGTGGTGACAAAGATTTTGCTCAATTGATTAATGACAAAGTCTGCATGTTCGACACCATGAAAGATGTGACCTATGACGTCCCCGGAGTCGTCGAAAAGTGGGGCGTGCGACCCGACCAGTTTATCGACTATTTAGCGATTACGGGCGACAGTTCTGATAACATTCCTGGTGTGAAGGGTATCGGACCCAAAGGGGCGCAGAAACTTTTGAGCCAGTACGACAGCCTGGATGGCATTTACGACAACATCAATCTTATCAAGACACCGTCTCAGGTGAAAAAGCTCCAAGAATCCAAACCGAGCGCTTATCTTTCGCAAAAACTGGTGGAGATTGTCAAAGATCTCGATCTTGTTTCTGACCTCAACGAAATCAGTCTGAAACCCATAAACAATGAGAAGCTCGAGGAAGTGCTCGACGAGCTTGAGTTTGCATCTTTCAAGAAAAATCTCTTGGGGGGGGCGACCACCAAGCAAAAGGCCTCGGGCGAAGCCATCGCCAAAAGAAAAGCCAGCCTGAAGGTAGAGACCTGCGATGCCATGGCCCTAGACTCATGGTTAAAGACCGGTGACGAGGTCTTTGTTTGGAAAGACGCTCGTACCTTGTTCGTGGCCAAGGACAACGAGTGCCGTGTCGTGGATGACGACGCACTGAAAGTGGGTGAAATCTTGGGATCCAAAACATTGCGTTGGCAAGGTTTTGACGTCAAATCGGTATGGAGAGACCTCGGTATTTCATCGGGCGAGGTGCTCTCTGACCTTATGTTAGCCGCTTATCTGCTTAAAGCGGGTGCGATAAAAAATCTCAATGAAGTTTATCAACAGTATGTCGGCAATACGCTGCCGGAGTTCCCAGAGCCTTCTGATATCCTTGTGGCCTGTGAAGAAACTCGAGCGGTGGTTCTGGCGAAGCTGAAAGAGCAAAAAATGCTCCCCATTCTGCAAAGTGTGGATTTGCCTCTGATCGAAGTGTTAGCTGCGATGGAGGCCAAGGGCGTTTGTTTGGACACCGAGCAACTGGGTAAAGAAAGCCAGGCTCTTGAAAAAGAAATTGCGGTTCTCGAGGCCGAGATCAAAGAGATGGCTGGGGAAGAATTCAATGTCGCCAGCCCGAAACAGCTGTCGGTGATCTTGTTTGATAAAATGGGACTGACCAAGGGTAAGAAAACCAAAACTGGTTTTTCAACGGCCACCGATGTTCTTGAAAAGCTGATCGCTGAGAGCCCTATTGCACAAAAGATCTTAGACTTTCGAGAGCTGTCGAAACTCAAATCCACTTACGTCGACGCTTTGCCAGAGCTCGTTGATGAAAAGACCAATCGCGTTCACACCATTTTCAACCAAGCCTTAACCACCACAGGCCGGCTTTCGAGCAATCATCCCAATTTGCAAAACATCCCCATTCGAACGGAGCGTGGCAAAAAAGTCAGAGAGGCCTTTGTTGTGCCCAAGGGCTACAAAATGCTTTCTGCGGATTATAGTCAAATCGAGTTAAGAGTCTTGGCCCACATCACTCAAGATCAGGGACTGATCGATGCCTTTAATAGCGACCGTGATATTCACAGTTGGACTGCCAGTGAGGTTTTCTCTATTCCCTTAGAGGAAGTCAGCTCCAGCCAGCGTCGGATGGCCAAAGCGGTGAACTTTGGTATTGCCTACGGGCAGGGGGTCTATGGTTTGGCTGAAACTCTACAAATTTCGCGGAAAGAGGCCAAAGAAATTATCGAAAACTATTTTACGAAATTTCCAGGGGTGAAAACTTATATGGATGAAATCGTAGAAACGGCAAAAGAACAAGGCTACGTTGAAACCCTGTTTGGCCGGCGCCGCTATCTGCCCGAGCTACAGGCCAAAAACCCTATGCAGCGGAGCTTTGGTGAAAGAGCCGCCATTAACGCTCCCATTCAAGGCACGGCCAGTGATCTTGTTAAAATGGCAATGCTGGAGCTCTACGAAGACTATTCTCACGATATGTTGCTACAGGTGCACGATGAATTGATCTTTGAACTCCCTGAAAAAGAAATCCAAGACCACGCCGAAAAAATTAAAGAGGTCATGGAGAACAACGTAAAACTCAACGTAAAGCTAAAGGTCAATGTCTCCTGGGGCGACAACTGGTCCGAAGCCCACTAAGCAGCTCTTTTGTGCAAGCCAAGCATCGTCACGGAGGAGCCGGACGTCTGCAACAATGACGTCCAGAACACAGTGAAGGACCTACCCACTGCGACAGTGTCGTCCAGAATACAGTGAAGGACCTACCCACTGCAACAATGTCGTCCAGAACACAGTGAAGGACCTATCCACGAAATAACATGCAAGCAACGTAACTTATCAAAAAATGCACTACCGGCTGTCATCCAGAGGCGCAGCCGAAGGATCCGACCGTAAATGCTGCAGATTCTTCGCTTCGCTCAGAATGACAAAAGGGAGAGGTGCCAAAATCTTCTTGGGAAGTGGGTGGTACGTTCTCATTCGTACCTCCAGTCTCCTTGACCAAGCAGTAGAAAATGAAATGGTGCCATTCGAAAGGCAGGAAGGTCACAGGTGGAGCAGCGGTTGGCCCGCAGGTAGCGCCTACAGATTTGTCTTTTGTTGTTCGAGATTTGCCACTGTCGAAATTTTAGACAGTCTCATGGAATTCGTCCGACCCCTAAGTGATTGATTTTACTTGCCTAGGTTCAAAATGCTCCATCTCATAATGGCACAGTTGTGGCATTAAGTTAGGGCAAGGAGAACTAATCATGTGGAACGCGAAAGTCATCATTGTCATCATCATGCTTTTTGCAAACTCAGCCTTTGCAAAAAATCAGCGTCGAGTCTCAACGGAGAGTCGAGCCGCGACCGTCGTTAAGACCCAGCAATGGGCGATGGACCCAGGGAGTGTTATTAAAATCAAAGGGAGCGCTCTTGGACAAGAGGCTCAGTGTTCGGTGTTCTCCGTTAAGCTAAACAAAGAACTCTCTTTTAAAATCACTTGCCCGGGCTTTGAAAAATCAGTCTCTCTATTGGTTGAGAGTCAGGCGCAGTATTCGGTGAGCCAATCGGCAGGAAACACCACCATAACCAAGTATGCCTACTTAATGAAGAAGCCGCAGGTTTCGCAGTTGGAACAAGCCATCCTAAAAATACCTTATGTACAGGAAATCATCCACTTGAAAAGAAACAAGAACGGACAGTTGGCATTTTACTATGAGAGTTTCAAAGTCGACGAGTTTGGTCGGATCGTGCAAAAGGACTTTGTGCAGGCCCACTCACTGATTCAGTCGAAAGTAGAAATTACCGCCAACTAAATTTTTTTACTTGAGAGGGCCCAAGGGTTTCGTTGGACTATTGAGTTTCCCATCCAACGACATTTCCACCTTCAAAATATATCACTCGTTTTTCTTTGTAATAGCCATCGAGTGTGGGGATAGCGGTTTCGTAGATCCAACGTTCGTTACCATATTTGGGGTTGCCGGCCACTTCGACCAATTTCGGTTCACCCAGTGTCCTGGCCACTCGGTTTTTCTCCATGCCCAGACGGATATTTCTAGTGCTCGAGAGTTGTCTTTGTTCTTCGTACAGAGCCTCTTGGTCATTTAGCAAAAGCATTTCTAGGTTATCAAGATCTGAAATGGCAGGGTGCACTCGCCGAGAATGATCAGCTGGGCGCGGAGTCAACATGCAGGCAATAAACACCTGGCTCATTAAAAAAAGAGCGAGAATTTTCATTGTATCTCCTTTGTCGTGTATCGGTTCATGCCAATAGATCGGATTTTTTGTAAAACTTTTTAAGTCTAGCTCGAGGTCTTTTTAAAAAAACTCCGGTGCTGCACGACCAATGTCTTGTCTTTTAAAAGAGGTTCAATTTAGAATAGGTTTCAAGAATAATAGAGGGGCCATGGCAGACGAAAATTCAGAAGACCCCAAAAGCAAAGAAGCTTCAAACTCGGACGAGAATTCGGCGGCGACGCCTCCTTCGGCGGACGAAAGCCCTGCTGAAGGCGCGACCTCCTCAGGGGAGGCTAACGTTGTTGACTCTGCTAAAGCAGCTGGCGAAACTTCTGAAGTTGATCCGGACTCAAATATTGATCTCGACCTTGATCTCGACCTTGATGACGATCTCGCCGATGCCTTGGGTGAAGAGGGGGCCGAGGGCGGCGAAGAGATTGATGTCGACGCAGCTCTTGCGGAGGCCGACCCCAATTTTGGCTCTGAAATCGATGAAATCTCGGCCGGCGATTTTCAGGGCGTGGTCATTGAGAAAGACAGTGTCTCCGAAGAAGTTCCAGAAGATGCGAAAGTGCCATCGGCATTTCGTGCCTACTTAGGCAACCTCCCTAAAGAGATCAAAAATCGCTACAAGATGGCTGCAGGTGTTCTGGCGGTAATGATTCCTTTTGCTGTTTTAATTTACATGGGCAAGATATTGCCTCGTTTCGACCTGCCTTATGTTGTGTCTATGAATGAATTGAGCAACGATGTGTACACCTATCCCGTAGAAGACGTGTATGTGCCCTTGTTTGATGACTTTCGAACCAAGGCTTTTACGGTGACTTTGCCTAAAGCCTCTATCAATCTCAAATCTGTCGATGGTAACACCGCCTATGGGCAGTTTGAGTTTTTCGTCAATTTGCGAGACAAGGAATCCCAAGAGGTGGTGGCAGACAATCAGTCCGAAATTCTCGATCTTATCCAAAGGGTTCTGGAGCAAGTCACTTGGAAAGAGCTACAGAACCCTATCGGAAAAGAAAAAGTAAAAAAGGTCATTCGACATCGTCTTAATGAATATTTTAAGGGTAACATCGTCATCGGCGTGTATTACCGGTCTGTCCTGCTACAAAAATAATTACACCTTCCCGCGTTTCTTAAAATGGGTGGGGTCAATCCGGTAGGTTTTGAGTTTGTCATGCAAGGTGCTTTTGGGCATCTTGAGTTCTTCTGCCACCTTTCTTTGATTGCCATAGTACTTCTGAAGCTTTGACAGAATAAGGTTGCGCTCGATCTCCTTGAGCGGTGGAAGATCGGCGTCCTCATCGGGGAGATAGCCGTCAGACGAGTGATCGGTCTCAGCCTCTAAAAGCTGAGGGAGGTCCTCCTCTTGAATGCGCTTACCGGGAAAGTAGGCGGCGGCCCGAATAATTACGTTCTTCAGTTCGCGAATGTTGCCAGGCCAGGTATGGTTTTTTAACTTCTCAATCGCTCGATAAGAAAATCCAACCTTTTGATCTCGTGCAAAGTTATAGAGCAGACTTTCGAAGTCCTCCATGCGGTTCAGTAGCGAAGGCGGAGTCACTCGGCAGATGTTAAGGCGATGGTAGAGGTCCTCTCGAAACTCATTTTTGATGACCTTTTGTTTAAGGTTCTTGTGAGTGGCAGCGATAATGCGAACATTGGTTTGAACACTGCGATCACTGCCGACGGGGCGAATCTCTTTATTTTCAAGGGCCCGTAGTAATTTAGGTTGCAGTGATAGTGGGAGATCTCCTATTTCGTCCAGAAATAGTGTGCCTCCACGTGCGGCCTCAAAAGCTCCTTTGCGATCTTCCGTGGCTCCGGTAAAAGCGCCTCGCACATGTCCGAAGAGCTCACTTTCGATCAGGCTTTCGCTCAGTGCACTGCAGTTTATGGTGATGTAGGGGGCCTGCCGTCGGTTTGAGTTTTTATGGATCCAATGGGAGACGATTTCTTTGCCTGTGCCCGAGGGACCGATCACTAAAACCGTGTAGTCCGTGTTGGCAATGGCGGGGAGCCGTTGTAACTGTAGGTTCCACTGCTCGTTGTCACTTTTCAATGGAGACTGTTGATGTTTCAGGTTTGAGAAGACAAAAAGACTTTCTCCGACCATCACCTTGTCGTTGTTTTCAAGGTAGGCTTCGATGACCCCGGTTCCGTTTACGTAGCTCCCGTTTCGACTTTGCATATCTCGCAGTAAAAAGCCTCGGGTGCGCTTTTCAATGCGCAGATGGCGACTTGAAACGAAAGGGTCATCAATGCGGATGGTGTTGTTGGCATCGCGGCCAATTGTCAAAAATTCACCCACCTCGTACGACTCTTGGGTGCTTTGGTTGATCGGCAGCAAGTAGGCCTGATTTATTTTTTCCCTTCCGGGGGTGGTTACTCTTCGTGTTTCCATGGGTCCTCCAAGTTTGTTGTAGAAACATTTTTCAATGTTCGTGCCACTACAGAGGGGGTGAAATCCGATATATGAGCGCTCAAGCCTGAAAATATGTCCGAATTCCAAGTTTTCGGATTATTTTCCAGAAAAAATACTGTAGAAGTGGGTTCTAATTGAGGAGTTCCAGTGGGCCATGTCCAATTCGTTCAGAGTGCCAGTCGCTTCGACCAGTTTCCCCCAAGTGGAATGCCACAAGTGGCAATCGCAGGGCGCTCCAATAGTGGTAAGTCATCTTTCATCAATTCGCTGGCTCGGCAGAAAGTGGCCAAAGTCAGTGGAACCCCCGGGAAAACTCGGTTGCTCAATATATTCGATGTGGAGAAAAAGTTTTGGCTCGTGGATATGCCTGGCTATGGTTACGCCGCTCGCTCGCACTCAGAACGCAATGATTGGGAGAAGATGATCGAAGAGTACCTCGTCAACTCAGAGCAACTGCGTGGGATCATTCTGCTTATGGATGTGCGCCGCAAATGGAGCGACGAAGAGAGCATGATTCTTGATTTTTGCAACGCCATGGACCTGGGCCTTGTTGTGGGTTTGACCAAGGCTGACAAGCTGTCTCGTTCCAAATGGAAAGCCGAAGTCTTAAAGCGAGAGAAAGAGCTGGGGGTGCCAGTTTTTGCCTGCTCCTCCCTTAAAAAGTGGGGAATGAGCGACATCATTGGCCACGTTTTTAGAAATTGGCTGAAATAGGCAAATTTTCTAAATGTCATGACAAGCCACTTGAAGATTGATATGTCTTCGAGATGGTTTTCAGTAGGAGCTTATGACTGACGTTATCGCAGTGATCCCGGTGCGTTTTGGGGCCCAAAGGTTTCCCGGAAAGGCGCTGACCCCAATCTTAGGCAAACCCATGATCCAATGGGTTGTTGAAGGGGTGTCTCAAAGTCAGTTCATTAAAAAAATTATAGTAGCAACCGATGACCAAAGAATCGCTGATACCTGTGCCGCGCTGTCGGCCGAGGTGGTCATGACAGCCTCCGATTTGGCGTCGGGCAGTGACCGCGTTTATCAAGCTTGTAAAGACCAGTCGGAATCTCTGATCTTAAACATTCAGGGTGATGAGCCCTTAATATCTGGCGACTTGGTGGACCAGATGGCAAAGAGCATGCTGGCCAGCGATGACTGGGATGTGCTCACTCTTGGTCGTCCGATGGACGACGAGGCTTTACAAAGCCCTAACTCCGCTAAGATTGTTTTGAACCATAAAAGTGAAGCCCTGTATTTCAGTCGTTATCCCATTCCGTACTCTCGAGAAAAGAGTCAGGGTGAGCCTTCGGCCTGCTTGAAACACATAGGGCTCTATGGTTATAAGAAGGCGTTCCTTAAAAAGTTTTGTGAAACGCCTGTGCAACCCATCGAGCAGATGGAAGGCTTGGAGCAATTGCGCGCCTTGTATCTTGGGGGCCGCATTAAAGTGATAAAAGTTGATTATGAAAGCTGGGGAGTAGACACTCCCGATGATGTGTTAGTGGTTGAAAAACTGTTGAAGGAAAGACATGGCTAGTAAAAAAGTGAGTAAGAAAAAGAAATCCGCTCGAGTTTCTCGTAAAAAGCCACTCTCTCAAAAGTTTGTGTTTGTTACAGGGGGTGTTGTGTCCTCGATTGGTAAGGGGCTTTCTGCCGCCAGTCTCGGGACTCTTCTTGAAGCGCGGGGCTACAAAGTGACGCTTATGAAGTGTGATCCTTATATCAACGTGGACCCTGGCACTATGTCGCCCTTTCAGCATGGAGAGGTTTTTGTAACTGATGATGGAGCGGAGACTGATCTTGATCTTGGTCACTATGAGCGCTTTACTTCCATCTATCTGAATCAATCGAACAGCACCACGGCTGGCCAAATTTATGAAAGTGTTATTCGTAAAGAGCGTCGCGGGGACTATTTGGGTGGGACGGTGCAAGTGATTCCCCATATCACTGATGAGATCAAGTCCCGTATTTATGAAGCGGCCCAGGGTTCAGAAGTTTGCATTGTTGAGATTGGTGGAACCATTGGTGATATCGAAGGCCTCCCGTTTATCGAAGCTATCCGACAAATGCGTGTCGATCTGGGTATTGAAAACACACTTTACGTGCACGTGACTTATGTTCCCTACATTGCCGCCGCAGGTGAGCTCAAGAGTAAGCCCACGCAGCACTCGGTGAAAGCTCTGCGAGAAGTGGGGATTCAGCCCGATGTTTTAATTTGCCGAAGTGAACACAATATTCCGCACGAGACCAAGTCAAAGATTGGCCTGTTCTGTAGTATTCGCCCGGAGAATGTGATTTCAGCCTATGATGCTCGTTCTATTTATGAAGTGCCATTGATGCTCCATAACGAGGGCTTTGATGAAAAAGTGGTGGATAGCTTGGGGCTAGAAAGTCGAAAGCCCGAGTTGTCGAAGTGGAATAAAATGGTTTCGACGATACAGTCACCCAATCAAGAGGTGAACATTGGTATCGTTGGTAAATACACCAACCTAACGGAGAGTTATAAATCATTGAATGAGGCGTTGATCCACGGTGGTATCGCGTGTGATGCGAAAGTAAAGTTAACTTATATTAACTCAGAAAAGTTGAATGATAAAAATGTGGCTAAGCAACTGGAGGCCGTCGATGGTATCCTGGTGCCCGGTGGTTTTGGTGAGCGCGGGGTTGAGGGTAAGATGGTGGCCATTCGTTATGCTCGCGAAAACAACATTCCATTTTTTGGCATTTGCTATGGTATGCAGTTAGCGGCTGTTGAATTTGCAAGAAACGTTTGTGGTCTAAAGAACGCCACCAGTCGTGAGTTCGGTGTCACTCCCAAAGGGCAGCGTAACTTTGTTATCGATCTTATGCAGGATCAAACGTCTAAGGGAGATAAGGGCGGCACCATGAGGCTGGGTGCCTTTCCGTGCACTTTGGCCAAAGGCTCCATGGCTAAAAAAGTTTATAAGAAATCCAACATTCAAGAGCGACACCGCCATCGTTTTGAATTCAATAATAAGTTTCGTGCACTTTTTGAGAAAAATGGCATGAGTCTCTCCGGAATCTGTGAAGAGCGTGATCTTGTCGAGATCATCGAGATCCCTGACCATACATTTTTTATCGGTGTTCAGTTTCATCCGGAGTTCAAGTCAAAGCCGTTGGACCCTCACCCTCTATTCACCCATTTCGTGAAAAACTCCCTAGAGAGCAAAGCCTTGGGTGAAGACATTGTGAAAAAAACCAGCAAAAAGAAATCGTCGGGCCGCTACCAATCGGCGACCATGTAAGAGGGGCAATGCCATGTCTAGCCTACAAGAAGCCAAAAGAGTTCTCGACATTGAAGCCCAGGCCATCCTTGCCCTAAAAGATCGTTTAAATGACGATTTTGAAAAAGCCGTGGATATGATCTGTCAGTGCAAGGGGAAGGTTGTTGTCGCGGGCATGGGCAAGTCCGGGCATATTGGGCGTAAAATCGCAGCCACAATGAGTTCCACTGGCACGCCGGCGTTCTTTTTGCACCCAGCGGAAAGCTCTCATGGAGATCTTGGTGTCGTCGCTGAAGGCGATTGCTTACTGATCATCAGTTACGGTGGGGGATCACAGGAGCTCACGGATCTGTTGAGTTACGTGTCTCGCAAAGGTCTGCCCATGATAGCTATGACTGGGAACCCAGAAAGTCAATTGGCCCAAGCCGCCGTTGTGGCACTGGATATCAGCGTTACAGAAGAGGCCTGTCCTCTCAAGTTAGCGCCCACCTCGAGTTCGACAGCAACCCTCGCTCTTGGCGATGCATTGGCTATGGCTACCTTGAAAAAGAAGGGCTTTAAGGAAGAAGACTTTGCTGAATTTCATCCGGGAGGCAAGCTTGGCCGTCGATTGCTAACTCGCGTGCGAGACATTATGCATGAAAATGGTGGGTTGCCTGTGGTCAAAGATTCAGACTCCATGGTGAAAGCGGTGAGTGTCATGACCGGCAGTCATGTGCGAGGAGTCGCTGGTGTGACCAATCAAGAGGGGCTTTTGGTGGGAGTGATCACCGACGGAGACATTCGTCGTCACCTAGAGAAAAACAAAAACCCGTTGGAGTCTGACATTGCTGAATTGATGTCTTCAAAGCCCAAAACCATCGATCCCGGAGAGTTGGCAGTAAAGGCCCTGTTCATTATGGAGCAGTTTTCTATCCAGTCTTTATTTGTGGTTGATCCACAAACTCAGAAACCTCAAGGGTTGATTCACTTGCAGGATCTGATTAAGGCAAAAATCCGCTGATTGAACTTTGACTCTTGTTTTTTCTGAAAAAAAACAGAGAATAGATTCATGTCTATAGATCTTGAAAAAGTAAAAAAAATAAAAATGGTGGTTATGGACGTGGACGGTATTCTTACCGACACGCGAATTATTCTGGACTCAAGTTTAGGTTGGAAAAGATTTTTTTCAGTCCGCGATGGTATTGGGATTAATCACCTCCGTCGTGCAGGATACAAAACCGCAGTCATCACCGGGAGCCATTCTGAGGATGTGCAACGAAGAATGCAACACCTTAAAATTGATTACTTTTATGAAAACCAATTCGACAAAGGTCCGGCGTACGAAGAGCTTAAGCAGCAATCCGGTTTCTCGGATGAAGAGATTTGTTATATTGGTGATGACGTCTACGATATTCCGCTGTTGCGACAGGTGGGGTTCTCGGCGACAGTTCCAGAAGCTGTTGAAGAAGTGATTAATGAATGTGACTATATTACCAACCGAGGTGGAGGTTACGGCGCCGTCCGTGACCTTTGTCAAATTATACTCAATAATGGTCACTTTAGTGAGAGGTCCTAATGAAAATTGTATTTCTAGTTCTGTGTTCCCTTCTTATGAGCGCTCAGGCTTTGGCTGTTACCATCGAGTTCCCCGAAGAGGAATTGGCGCGTGAGTCGGTCTTGCCGGTTTTTGAAAATGCAACGGCCGTCAAATCACGTTTAGTTCCCACGGCAAAACGCTTTGAGCTTGGTATCGGTGGTGGCTTTGCCATGAACGAACCCTTTTTTGAAACGGCTCGTTTTGGGGGCCATGTGGCTTACCATTTTAATGAAACACACGGCATTTTACTCAATGGACAGCTTTATGCTGATGGTCTAGGCAATAACGGAAAGTCGCTGGCGAACACAGATCTATTGCCGAACAGTGCTGATACCACTTATTTGCGTATGGAGTTTGCTCCGCAGCCCGCCTATCACTTTTTTGCGAACTATCAGATCACCCCTTATTACGGCAAAATTTCTGTTTTTAAAGATTTTGTCATGAACCTTTCCCTCTACGGGTTATTAGGTCTAGGCGTCGTTGATATCGGTGGTGAAACCACGCCGGCCTTGAATATTGGTATGGGGCAAAAGTTCTATTTCTCGAAAAAGTGGGGAATACGTGCTGACATGGGTCTTATGGCTTACGAAGGTGTGAACTTTTTTAAGGCTAGCAATGGTGGTTCGTCACCTCTAGCGGATTCAACAGTGGCGGGTAGCACTCCTTTTGTGGCCTCCCAAAAAACGGCCAGCGAGTTTGAAAGGCAGATCAATTACGACCTGCACCTTTCGCTAGCCGTAATCATTCTTTTATAGAAACCCATGTAACATAAGTGTTGTTGCCGACGAATACACCGAATGTGGCTTCGGTGTTGGTCCAGTTATTTCCGATAAGTCTACAAATTCCCTCATCTTTTCTATAGTCTGATGGAAGACTTACCGGGTTGGGTTAATACTATGAAGCACATCATTTTTGTTATTCTTCTTTGTTTTGCATCTACAACTTTCGCACAGAGCGGTGGCGACTCTTCCATTGATGATATCGAAGGCCTCTTCAAAGAAGAAGAGGCCCAAGATGAGCGTCGTGATGATCGAGAAGCCCAGCGTGCGAGCGAGCGACGCAGGAAAAAAGAAGAAGCTCCAGACGAAATCGAAGATCTAAAAAAGTTAGAGACCTTCTCTGATATCGCCGTGATTCAGAAACGCTATCTACCGAAGACCAAGCGATTCGAATTTTTTATCGCTGGTGCCACCAACTTGAACGATGCTTTCTTCGTGGGGAACGGTCTTAATGCCCGTCTGGGTTACAGCTTCACTGAAAAGTGGAGTGTCGAAGGCATGTTCTCATATATTCAGAACGACAATCGTGATGTCACCAGCGAGTTGCTTGAGCGCGGGGTTACTACTGATGGTTCAGTATCGACCGATAGTTATATGGGTCTTGATCTTAAGTGGACGCCTATTTACGGGAAGTACTCTTATTTTAATGAGAAGATTATTCCCTTCGATCTCTACTTTACCCTAGGATTTGGGCAGACAGATCCTCGCGTCGGCTCTTCCTCAGCGGGAACTCGCTTTGCTGAAGCCGACTCTTCGTACACAATCAAACTAGGGACGGGGCAGATTTTTGCTCTTACCAAATGGATGGCATTTCGTTGGGATATGTCATTTCACATGATCCATGCCGACACGACTGTCAGACTCCGTGCTGACAACTCCATAGTCAGTCAAGACAGTGGTTTTAATAATAACCTTTTTCTGAGTGTTGGACTGAGTTTCTTCTTTCCGGAGGCGAATTACCGATGAGAAAAGTTTGTACATTACTTATCCCTATTTTCTTACTCTCTTCTGTGGCAGATGCGAACAGTAACGAGCTTCCGAACCTCTCTGAAGAGATTGTGCAGCAGCTGGACCAGCCGGAGTATGTTGTCGCACAAAGTAAATCGAAGAGATCTTCGAAGCGCCAACGGCGTCGTCGCCGCTCGACCAAGGTGGACTTGCTGGCCAAGGCCAAAAAGCTAGCGGTGGACAAACAATACGAAAAGTCCTCTCAGCTTCTATTCTCTCTCACGCGTAGTTCGAAGTATCGTAAAGACAACTCGCAGATCAAGTACATCCTGGGGTTGATGCTTATGGAGATGGGGCTTTATCAGGTGGCTTCATTTGTATTTTATGATGTGATCAGTGGAGAGATTCGTTCCGGACGAACCACCAAGTATTTACGTCAAAGTTTAGGCAAGCTGTCATTTTTAAGCAATGCTTTGGATAGTGATGTTCTCTTAAAGTACACAATCTCAAAAATTAAGGTGAAAGACTTCCCGAGCGAGAAAAAAGATCTATTTTACTACCGTTTGGGTGAACTGCGCATGAAGGAAAAACGCTACACTCAAGCCGCCAAAATTTTTAGCCGCGTCGATGCCGACAGCTTGGTGTATCCAAAGGCCCTCTATAAGATGGGATTGGCTTACTCTGAGTCTCGACGGGGTGGAAAAGCCTTGGCCGCTTTTAATGAGCTCTTGCAAGTGAGCGAGAAAAAGGGCGTCACTGATTCGAACCGTGTGAATGCCTTGCTATCCATGGCCCGCGTCTATTATCAGAATAAAAAATGGGATAAGGCTATTGAGTACTATCGTCAGATCCCGCGGGACACATGGCAGTGGCATGATTCCCTCTTTGAGCAAAGTTGGGCGATGCTTCGCTCCGGGCGCTATTTCCGCTCGGCTTTGTCGAACTTTCACACTCTTCATTCTTCCTATTATGAAGATCGCTACGCTCCAGAGTCTCTCTTGCTGCGGGGAATGGTTTACCTTTTTATCTGTCGTTACGACGAAATGGACAAGGTTTTGAACCTGTTTGACAAGATATACAAGCCTGTTAACTCGAAGCTGCGCCGTTTTTCAAATAGCGCCTCGTCGAAAAGTTACCTCGATGAAATCAGGAAAGGTGAGGCCAACTATCAAGCGGCCCGCAACCAACAAGAGGCCAAGCACACGACTCGTTTGCCGAAATTGGTGCTCAATGAAATCATCGGACGCCCCAATATTCGCAGGAACCTCAATTATTTGAATGCTCTTGATGGTGAAATGGCTCGTGTGAAAAGGCTAACGATTGAGTGGCAGACCTCGGGCATTGGGAAATACGCAAAAAGAGTGATCGACAAACGTATGAAAAGCACGAATAGCGTTATCGGTAAGCAGGCCCGCAACCACTTGCGAAGAATCAAGTCTGAACTTCGAGACTTTTTTGAGCAGAGTGACTTTCTAAAGTTTGAAATGACCAGCGGAAAAAAAGAAAGCCTTCGCAAAGAGATTGCCGGTAAGGGTGTTTTGAAAAAGCAAATTACCGATGACGAGAGTCGTTCTTTCTTTATTGGTAATGGTTTTGAGTATTGGCCCTATCAGGGGGAATATTGGCTCGACGAGCTTGGTAACTACCATTACGTAGGAGTGCAAGCTTGTGAATAAGGAACGCGGTATGAAAAATCTACTGGCAGGACTACTCCTGTTATCAATAGTCTCATTGAGTCCAGAGGCCTCTGCCCAAGCATCCCGTCAGCGGAAGCAGATGGGCAACTTGACGCTTCGTAAGCTGAAGTCAGAAATTCCTCCAGCGAAAGCCACCAGGAAAAAGCGAGTGCGTGCTCGTAACGTGGGATTAATCAAGCCTCCGAGTTCGAAAAAGTTCTATATCTATGATGATGATCCAAGAAAGGCCGAGTACAACCGACTGGTTGATGAAGAAATTCGGAAACTCTACAAACTTTCCAAGCAGTACAAGAGAAGCCGAAGTCGTGGCGAGATCTGGCTTCGCTTGGGTGAGCGCTATGTTGAAAAAGCTCAAATCATCGATTTTAAATTACAAGACGCCTACGACAAAAAGCTAAAGGCCTACAATGAAGGCAAAACGAAGGTAAAGCCTCGGCCACCAAGCCGAAGAGAGGTTCGAGACTATCATAAGAGAGCCCTTCGTTTGTATGAGTGGTTTGTGCGTGATTTTCCAAAAGATCGTAAGGTGCCTCAGGCCCTTTACTTTCTCGGGTACAATAACTTTGAAATTGGAAACTTGAAAAAAGGTGAGAAGTACTATCTTCAACTCACCCGACGTTTTCCGAACAGCGTGTACGTCAGTGAGTCTCACTTTGCTTTAGGCGAGTATTACTTCGAGAAAGAGCAATGGAAAAAGGCTCTTGCTGAGTATATGAAGGTTGTTGATCAGCGTCGATCCCGACTGTTCACTTTTGCGCTCTATAAAGCATCTTGGTGTTACTATCGGGGTGGGGCTTACAAAACGGCTCTTTCCACTTTAACAAAAGTAATTAAGATCTCTCGTGGTAGCCGCTCAGAAGAGGCCGTCGAAGGGACGCGTGCGGTTGATAAAATGCGACTGGCAAAAGAAGCGGTCGGTGACTTCGTATCTTTTTATGAACAAACCGGTCGTTATAAACAAGCCTATGATGACTTCTACGATATCGCTCGTAGTGAAAAAAGATCGTTAGCGATGATTGAGCAATTGGCGTACCGGTACTCTTACGCTGGTAATTTGACTGCGGCACACTATCTTTTTAAGCAGTTGATATCCCTCAACCCTACTGCGCCCGAGGCCGCGAAATATCAGTATCAACTGGTGCAGGACTACAACTCCACCGGACGAGTGAAGGCCTTTCGTAAAGAGTTGGCCGTATGGTTGGATCAGTTTGGCGCTGGAAGCAGTTGGGCCGATGCTAATAAGGGCAATCCCAAGGTCATCAGTGAGAACTTTGAACTTCAAGAGAGTACGCTGCGAAATTCAACCCTCCAGTTGCACCAACAAGCACTCAATGCTCGGACGGACTACTCCAAAAAGCTCGCCGCGGGCTCTTACAAGATGTATCTGACCTATTTTAAGGGTGCAAAAAACTATAGCGAAATGCTCTTTTTCTACGGAGAGCTGCTTTATGATCTGCGCGACTACGCTGGAGCCGCTCAACAGTATGAGCGTGTGGCTTTAACGGACAAAAAGAGCAAGTACTTTGAGAAGGCCGTTACCAATAACGTTTTGGCCCGCGAAAAAGGCATTCCGTCAAATAAAGTGATGGAAGCTCGTCGGAGCAGTCTCTCAAACAAGCTTGAGCAAATTCCACTGGACCCGAGCGTAAAAGCTTTTGAACGGTCCGCACTAATCTACCTGAAAAACTTTCCGAGAGGAGAGAAGGCGCTTGAGATCAAAAGACGTTTGGGAACCATCTATTACGCCCACAATCAGTTTGACGACTCTCAAAAAGTGTTGAGACAGATTATCAAAGAACGTCCACGGTCGAAGGATGCCGTTATCGCTGCTGAGATCATCTTGGATATCCACAGACTTAGGAACAATCTTGATTTGTACCAAAAAGAAGGTCTTGAGTTTTTGGCAAACCCGACTATTGCTAATTCTCCTTACGGAAAAGAGCTAAAGGTTAACTTGCAAAAAGCTAAGTTTTTGGTGGCTGATAAATTCTCAAATTCGGGTAATAACTTGAAAGCGGCCAAGGCCTTTGAGGCGTTCGCAGCCGCCAACCCACGATCTGACCAAGCCCATTCGGCGCTTTTCAATGCGGCGACCAACTTTGCCAAAGCGGGAGCTATTTTTGACTCGATTCGAATGTACAAGCAGGTCATTGCCAAGCCAGGGCGTAAGGCCATTCTAAGTCTCAAGCAAGATGCAAGGAACAGCCTTGGATCTGTTTACAAAAAGTTAGGGCAGCTGAGAGAAGCCGCTATTCACTACGAATCCTATGGTCGCAATGCAAAGGGGCCTAAGGCTATCAATGCTTTGTTTAACGCTGCTGTAATTTGGGATGCCCTTAATGAGTACAAAAAGGCATTCCAAGTTTACAACCTCTACGCCAATCTAGATAAAGTAAAAAACAAGGGTGTACAAGAGGCTGCCTGGGCGAAGGCGGAGATGTATCGTCGACAAAAGATGTGGTCTAAAGCAATTTATCAGTACGATGCCTTTATAAAGTCTAATTCCCCTAATCTTGACCGCATGATCAAGGCTCACTTTCATATCGCAGACTTCTACTCGAAGATTCGCAATGTGAGAAAGGCGATCGAATGGCACAATAAGGTCATTCGGGTAGTGAACAACACCTCGCGTGGGATGAAGTTGGGGGCCAAATATGCGGCGCAATCCCAGTTTCGTATTTCTCGAGAGCTGCTCAGTGAAATGCGACGGACCAAGCTCGGTAATACGGATGCTTCGATCACAAAAGGCTTGAGTAACATGCAGGCCATTCAAAAGCGCTTGGTGAAAGACATGGCCAAGGTGATTAAGTATGACTACGGGCCGATGGTTGTTGCGGCACTCGCAGCCGATGCCGAGTCTAACGAGATCATCAGCCAGACCTTTAAAAACATTCCTGTGCCGAAGGAGTATGCCAAGGGCGATGTACGAAAGCAGTTCTTAGACATGGCCAAGCAACAGGCCAACGAGTTTAATATCAAGGCAATAGCGGGCTACCGCAACGCCTTTAACAAAGGTTTGGCCCTCAAAGCCTATGGTGATGCGATGTTAGACAGTGCGGAAGCTCTGTATCGTCTTGACCCCGAAGGGTTCAAGAACGCTGGTGAAGTCAACGACGTCGGGCAGATTGTCGATATGATGGGGATATAAGCATGAGAAAAATGAAAATCTTATCAGCATTGCTTTTGGGTCTGTTCTTACTCGTCTCTTGCCAGACCGGTGACAAGAGCGGAGATTCGTCCGGTGAGGAGGCGAAGGTCAACCTTGATGCCGAAGAGAAGCAAGAGTTAGCGGAGCGCCAAGAGAAGGTGGGTGGTTCACATTCCAAGCTTCGAACCTTGTACAAGGCCAAGCGTCATCGTGAACTGTTGTCAGAGGCCGCCAAAATTCTCTCAAAAGATGAATACGACTTACGGGCTCTCTCCATCTTGGGTATCCACCACATGGACCAAAGAGAATTCGGAGCGGCGAGAATTATGTTTGAAAAAGCTCTTGAGAAACACCCCGACGAGCCGGGCCTTTTTAATAATATTGGTGTCATCCTTTTACGAGAAGACAATCTTGAGTCTGCTCTACTGAGCTTTAAGAAAGCTCATGACTTGCAAAGAAACAACCCTGTGGTCCAGGCCAACTTGGGTAGTATCTACGTCAAGTACATGGACTATGTTGAGGCCGAGCCTTTGGTTGAAGACTCCTACTCAAGAATGTCGGAGAACAATATCGTAGCAAATAACTATGCTATCGTCCTGCGGACTCAAGGACAGTACGAGGATGCGCAGAAAGTATACGAGAAAGCATTGGCGAGAGACTCTCGAAATATCTCGACCAATTTAAATTATGCTATCTTGTTAGTTGAATATATGAAAAAATATGAAAAAGCTCGGCAGATTGTTAATAAGATTGAATTTTTAAATCCCAATGACAAATATGTGCTGAGAAAGATAAAGGATTTACAGCGTAAGGTAGCAGCAGCAAAATGATTCGTATAGTGACTATTTTTCTCTCATTCATCGTTATTCTATTCTTGTCTATTGGTGCGTTTGCCCAGAAGTCGACTCAAGGCAAGCCTAAGCGAACGACGGTTAACTTCGAAGATCAGTTGATTAAAGGGCAAAATCAAAAGCCCGACTTACTTTACCTTTTGCAAAAAAAGCAATTCAACTACAAGCGCCTTATCCGGTTGCGTGAAAACTTTTTGCCAGAAATGCGAGAAACAGCGACCGATATTGAAGAGGGTAGCAGAATTCAGCTGAAGAAACCGGAGAAGGAGTAAGTTTTGACTCATATGGTGGTTCTTAAAATTTATAAGGGCGGGCAGCTGATTGACGAAAAGAAACTCAATCAAGAGCGCTTTGTCCTCGGCTCCTCTGAGGCCGACACACAAGTTTTACTATCCGGTGACGCCTCTCCTGTGCATGCTTGTATCGAAAAGAGAGACGACAAGTACTTTTTATGTGACCTCGGTTCTGAAAAGGGCACCTATAAAAATTCTGATAAAATTTTAGAGGCTGAAATCAAGCCCGGTGACAAGATTGTGTTGGGTGAATTCACCATCGAGTTCTTTTTGCAAGAGGCCGTGGCGGCCCCAACCGTCATCAACGACGATAACACCGAAAGTATAGAGATTAGTGCTATCGATGCACCCTCCGACAATGCCGGTTCTAGCAGTAGCTTGCCCAATGATGGGGCTGGTAACGCCGGTGCCGGAGTGACCCCGCAAGAAGCCGCTGTGCAGGCTGAATCGGGTACTGCATTCGTGGGTAAGGGGTCTCCTTACAGCCGCAACACCTTTGCACCTATCAGCTCGTATAAAAATATTAACGAATTCATTCGTCCCACCAAAGGCACGAGTGTTGAAGTTTTGGTGGCATGGCGTGAACGTGTGATATCAGCCAATCATTTTTCTGAGAATGGTCCAGTGACCGTGGGGACTCATCCTTCTTGTGATGTGATGGTTCCTTTACTTTCGTCAAACGTGAACAAGGCGCCGTTACTTCAAATAAACAATCAAGTGCAGATCATGCTCTACCCTGGGATGGAAGGGGTATTGATCAGTGACCAACAAACCACCCCGTTCAACCAGTTGTCAGGGATTGGTCGTGGTAACGGGCAAAGTGTGGCTCTTCAGCAAGGAGAGATGGCGCGCATTCAATTGGGCGAAGAGGTCGAAATTATTGTTCGTTATGCTTCGCAAGCTCCTAAACCAGTGGTAGTCCCTTTTCTGGATCTCTCCAGCAATGGTTTTTTAGCAATATTGTTGGCTATCGTTCTCTCTGGAATTCTGTCTTTGTGGGTGGCACTCAATCGATTGGATAAGTTGGAAATGCCCGATGAAGAGGAGTTTCGAACCGCTTTGATCATCACCAATCCACCGAAGCCACCACCGCAAGCCAAGATCAAGCTGCCACCACCTGAAAAGCCAAAGAAGAAAGTGGTTAAGAAGATAAAAAAAGTTTTAAAGCTCACCAAAGAAAAGCCTAAAAAGAAAAAGGTGACTTTAAATATGGACAAAAAAACCAAGCGCAAGCGCACCACTAAGGTCGCTCGAGCCGGTAAGCAAGCGCGAGCCAAGGGTAGTGGCCGTGATTCGAGCCCACGAGCCATGCGTCCGAAAGATGGTAAAAAGTCTAATCAGGTAACTTCTGTTAAGCAGGGGGGCGCGGTCAAGACAGCAAACAAGGCTGGGGCTCAAGCGCAATCCGAAAGAAAGCTAAAAGACTCTGGTATCTTTAGTGCCTTTGGAAGTGGCGGCCGTAACAATCGTATTGATAAGTCCTACTCCGGAAGCGGAGAGTTGGCCGGTCTTGCTGACCAGGCCTCGGGTACGGCAGGCTTTGCTGAAGACCGTCCGGGCGAAGGTTTGGGGTCTAAATTCAAAGACACCGGCGCGGGTGGAAGCGGAAAATCCAACGTGGGTGTCTCCGGTTTAAGCAAAGGCGGCAAGGGACTTGGAGCCGGTGGTTTCGGAAGTTCCGGGTTGGGTGATCGTAAAGCGGTCTCTATCATTCCCGGTGGCGCCGGCGAAGAGTTTAGTGGTCAAATCGATCGCGAGGGTATTCGTAAGGTCTTTTATGATAATCAAAGAGCCATTCGTTCTTGTTACGAGCGTGAGCTTAATCAAAACCCCAACTTAGCAGGTATCTTAAAGTTAAACTTTGATATCGGTGAGCTAGGTCGAGTGGTCGGGCGACCTTCTGTCAACTGGGGTGATTCGTCATTGAAAAGCCGAGCAGTGGCCGGCTGTATATTAAATAGATTAAAAACATGGAGGTTCCCTGAGCCTCCAAGAAATCAAGTCGTAAATGTACTTTATCCCTTAGCCTTCGCAGCTAAGTGATAATAATGGGAGGTTAAAAGTGGAAGAAACCGAAACAATGACAGAAGTCTTAGCGAATGAGGAGACACAGAATTTTGTGTTGCGCGCATTCGAAGAGGGTGGCACAGCGATGTACTTTATTGCGTTCATTGGTATTTTGACCATTGTCGTAATAATTAAACAAATTATGGCTCTTAAGCATGCCAGTGTTGATAAAAAGGATTTCAATGAAAATCTTTTTGGCATGATCTTACGTGGAGACATTCAACAAGCCATCGCTTATTGCGACAGCAAGCCATCGCCGCTCACCAATGTTTTAAAAGCGGGTTTAGTTCAGGTGATGAACAAAAGGCCGGATGAAGAGATTCAAGTGGCTATGGACGCCGCTGTTCTAAGAGACACGCCTCGTGTTGAGGGCTGGGTTTCGTTTCTTGCAGTTTTTGGTAACTTGTCCACTTTGATTGGGCTGGTTGGAACAATCATTGGTATGATCACTGCCTTTCGAGGGGTGTCTTCAGCCGATGATGCTAAGAAAGCAGAACTTCTCTCCAAAGGTATTTCAGAAGCTCTTAACTGTACGGCCTTTGGTCTGATGGTGGCAGTGCTTGCCATTGCAACCTTTGGTATCTTTCAACATAGAATCTCGTTGATTCTTAACGAAATGACAGAAAGTAGCATGAGTTTGATTAATCTCGTGGCTTCAAACAGAGATAAAATCAAGTCATAGAAAGGTTTTAGGTAAAGCGTATGGCACAAGTCAGTGATAGTGGAAGTGGGAATAAACGGGAAGCCAGTTTCGATTTAAACTTGGTTCCCTTTATTGATCTCATGAGTGTTATGATCACATTCCTATTGATCACGGCTGTGTGGACGCAGGTTTCTATGATTAAGCTAGGTAGCTCGATTTACGGCAAACAGAATACCGAAGAAACACCTCCGCCGCCTCCCAATGCGGATGTGCCTTTTCGGTTGGATGTTAAAGAAACAGGCTATCGAGTCGTCATCGGAAAACAGAACTACACCATTGATAAGGTTAATGGTGAGTACGATAAAGCAGAACTCAAAACAAAGCTCGAGAACATCAAGCAAGCTTATCCCGACAAAGTGGACGCTGTTGTGACTGTTGAAGAGCAATTGAAGTATGATTACCTTATTCAGAGTATGGACATGTTGTTGCAGGCAGGCTTTCCCGCTGTGTCGGTGGCAACTGGAGGAGCACAGTAATGGCAATATATGCCCCCGGTAAACGCAATCGTCGTGGACACATGAGTGCGAGCAAAAAAAGTTTGGTCGTTGTTCTCTCGCTAACGGCCATGGTTGATATGTTCACCGTTCTTGCGGTGTTCCTGTTGCAGAACTATCGGGTTGAAGAGATCCAGTTAAAGAAGTCAGTCCCTCTCCCTGAAGCAACGGCGGTAAAAAAGTTACGACCCGCTCATGTGGTCGTGGTGACCCAAGACGAAATCTTTTTGGATGACGTTGCGGTTGCCGACTTCGAGACTGTCAAGGAGCAGGAGCATTGGTTGATCGAGCCTCTACAAGAGGGACTTAAAAGAGCCATTGAAGAGAAGAAGGTCGAAATGGAAAGTGGCCTAAAAAATGCTCTTAAAGGCGCTATGGGGCAGAACAAAAACCCGATGGATATGACTGAAGAAGAGCGAGACCAGGAGCGTGCCAAAAGGTATGCCTATGGCCGGGTGACTATGCAGGCCGATAAAGACATCGACTTTTTAACGGTCAAGAAAGTGATGTACACTATCACGGAAGCCGGCGCTTCACTGATTAACTTTGCCGTGACGCCTAAAAAAGACAAACAACCCCAATAAAACTTCTTGGGGTGTGCAAGCTCACACCTCAAACTCCTCAATTTGTATGAAGACCAACGAGATCAACCCGCAGCGGTTGATTTTGACGTTATGGATTGTCTAATGAGGTGGTGATCACATCATTGTGATCCATTGACACCGAGACATCAGAATCTTTAATCTTAGCCGTGAGTCTAAACCCACCAGGCTCGGCTTGATACTGAAGAACTACGTCATCCGAGAGCGATAGTTCTCCCAACTCGTCGAGTGAGTCAGGGTAACGTTGAAATTGCACTTGGTGAGTCATCAGCGCTTCACTGACTGTTTTAAGTGTTGTCTTTGCGGTGGCAAGAGATTCATCGCCGTGACCTGAGCGTGTTGCAGTCTTTGTGATCAGAACGGCTGCCGTCGCCACACCAGCTAAAATGATAATAGGTCTTATAAGTTTTTTTACATTCACGATAAGGCCTTTCGTAATATGCAAATGTTAGCAATGAAGCGTGCGAATCACAATCATAAGGGCTACTTTTTCGGACAGCCCACAACATCATAGGGGATGCGATGCTTTCTTGCGTAAGAGGCGTAGTGCCGGCACATACTTCCAAACATAAAGCCATCAGAGGCACCAAACTCCATACGGCTGGCGGTGCTTCGCAAATAACGGCCGTAACGATCTTTTAGCAAGTTGGGATCAATGCTTTGTCCATTGCCGCCAACCTTGAGGCCTTTTTTCGAGGCCAGTCCGCGATGTGCTCCGCCACTTCCGTTTTGACCAGATTTTGAGCCGAGATTTCCACCGAGTCCAGTGGCCGACATAAACTTTGAGCCCATGGCCGCGGCCAACGAAGCCAGCTTCGATCCCAGGCTATTATTGCCCGTGGGCGTTGACCGGGTGGGTGTCGGGCTGTTGTCCATCTCTCCAAATTGACCGGCTCCAGAACCACCGGAGCTCGCCATACTACGACCACCACCGGAATCATCGGATTCACCGCCGGTATCAAAGCCTCGGTTCGCCGCCACATTGGATGTGCCGGTGTTTAAGGTTTGCGCCAGGGTCCCACTTGAGGTTTCACCCGGAGCCTCGATGGGCTTGGGTTTGTTGTCCTCATCGTCGGCATAAACCATGCCGCCAACACGAGTCACTTTACCGTTAGGATTTTGCACCTGCAAAGCAGCCGTCTGCACAGGAGCATCCCGATTCGCCGACGAGGTACTCCCATAATTCTGGGGCTGCTCACCATTGGGGTTTTCGTTAACAGTGTCGGAGTGCGAATTTTTTCCACCAGAACTTTCTGAACCAGAGTCGGCAGCCAGAGCCGCTGCTTCTCCCATGGCATCCTGCGGGGAAACACTCGCTGCTGGAGCGGTGGCTGTAATAAACCCTTGTGAAGAAATCCTGAAATTACGCCGGGCATAGTTACTCGGCGGAGCCGGAGGAGGAATAACCCCAACTGTTTCATGAAGGCGGCGGTCGGCGTCGCTAATTTCTTGACCCGGGCAAAAGAATTGATTGCATTCGTACAGGTCTGCGAGGTTTACGTCATTTGCCATCCCGGTCAGGGAGGACAATAAAATTAGAAAAGATATAAGAAATGGAGTTCTTTTCACAGCGCCCCGTCTTGTGGATAGTGAGCTGGGCGCCTTTTAGGTCGAACAGAGAATTGCTGCTTCGCTTCGTCAGAGAATTTATCTGGAAATGTTTCAACAAGTGATTTGTAGTACTGAAAGAGAGTCTCGCCGAATGCTATGGCGTCTACTCTTGCTTGGTTGTATAGTCGTTTTGCTTTCTGAGCGATCTCAACCTTGCTATCCCCATGCATTCCGGCATCTGCGAGTTGATTGATCACTTCCTCTACTGCATTTTCGACAGTATCCGGGGTACACGTGTTGGCGATTTGTCGGATTAAAAGTTCATCTGCAAACGCGCTGTCATAGGCCGCATAGCACCCTTCATTGAAGTAACCTCCCAAAGCTCCTTCGCAGGCACGATAAGCAGACTTCATCGAATTCAAGGAAGATATCATCTCCGTTAAAAGTTGCTTGGCTTCTGAGAAGCCGGCCGAGGAGTTCGCATTAGTTCTTCTAAACTGTTGAGCTTGTGCGATTTGCCCCTGAGTCTTGTTTCGCTCCTCAATAGCAGACTCACAGGCCCCGTGAGCTCGTTCGAATTTACACGCTAAGTTAATTTCATTGATCAATTTCCCCATTAAAATTGGGTCGAGTTCACACTTTGATGAACGTCGACTTTTTCGAGATACCGCAAGTTGGTGTTCATATGTAACGCTTTTTAGATCACCCTGTTGTTCTGCGGTGGTCATCTGCCAGACCATGAAATCATCTTGCTCCATCTGGTCTCGCACTTTTTTGACAAGTTCGTCTCTTTTTTTATTAATAGCTGTCGGGTCAAACCCTTGGGATAAGGAGAGGCAACAATGACTCACGATAATTGAAGCTAGAATAAGCTGTTTCATAAATCCCCCGACTTCCTTATATTATATAGCCAGTTTCACGGATCACGAAAAAACAATGATTGTTGTGTCTCAAAATGAGATAACTATCTGAAATAAGACAAAAAAAGTCATCCTCGGTTCTCGATTGTCAAAACTGTAGTCAGGTTTGTAAGGCTTACAAGGGCAATTTTCTTCCTCTCAGGGCAGTGCTAGAGTTAAAGCTCGTTAATTCGGTTATTTAGAACCATTGGCACCATCCTTGAAATATCAATGGGTGAAAAGGCAGGTATCAGATGAATATTTTGGTGAGCATTTTATCCTTAGTAGTGAGTTTTCAAGCTTTAGCAGTATCATCATCGGGAAAAGAAACTCGAGCGGAGATCGTCTGTCAAGAAATCAACCCTGAGCCGGGACCAATAATGATTATGCTTATTCAGCAGACGAGCACCTTGTACAACGACGGCAGTGAAGTGAAACACATGCAGGGTAAAGAGTTCGTTAAGAAATCAAACTACAAAAAAACACCCATTCTTGATGCTTCAGTTAAATATTTCCAAAAGGATTCTTCGGAATATCTAGAGAAAGATGCTGTTGATAAAATAATTAGAAACTCGACTCCCTATATGGAAAAAGTTGGGCAAATCGGTCGTTACAACCTGACCTATGGTTTCCGTTACGGCGAAGGGACTCAAGACAAGAGCGATGATTTACGTCTTCAGTTTGCTACCACTGACCTCGAGGGCGTATTCATGCGTGAAGGACACACCGAAATCGGTGCTGGTAATATCCGCCAGTTTCGTTGTGAAATGCCTTCTTATGTTGAAGTGACCCTGCCAACCGAAGCCGTAGATGGCGAAGAGTACACTTCCGCTGAGTACTAATCTTTATCGATGGCTCTGTGAGGCATACCTGCCTCGCACAGCTGCCAACCGGATATCTTATAACAGCTAACTCCCATAAAACTATTAAAGGATAAAAAAGTATGTATTTGATGAACCTTTTAGTGACTATCTTGTCTTTAGCAGCGGGCTTTCTGGCGCTCGCGGGAGAATCCTCTGACAAAGAAACTCGCGCACAAATCATCTGTCAAGAAATCAACCCTGAGCCAGGATCAATAATGATCTTGGTTATCCAGCAGACGAGTACCTCGTACAATGATGGTTCCGATGTAAAACACATGCAGGGCAAAGAGTTCATTAAGAAATCCAACTATGAGGAAACTCCCATCCTTGATGCTTCATTTAAATATTATCAAAAAGATTCTTCGAAACACCTTACAAAAGACGCTGTCGATAGTATAATTAGAAATACGACACCTTATATGGAAAAAGAAGGGCAGATCGGTCGCTACCACTTATCTTATGCTTTTCGCCATGGCCATGGGACTGAAGGGAAGGACGACGACTTGCTGTTCACTATGATCACTAACGATCTTGATGCCTCATTCATGTATGAGGGACACACCGATATTGGTGCCGGTAATGTCCGCCAGTTTCGTTGTGAAATGCCTTCTTATGTTGAAGTCACCCTGCCGTCCGAAAATCGGTAGAGCTAAGGTGGGGGGAAACCTAAGCGAAGGCTGCTCTGCGGGTCGCAACACTATTGAATTTAGTAAAATTAGTTACTTAGAGATGTAATTGGTATATAAATAATGTTTAGTGCTTGACGGCAGAGTAGATTTTGCATATCCAAATTCCCTTGGTTACCCCACTTTGACTCAACCGGAGGCTCTATGCTTTTTTTAAACAAACTCTTCTTGTTAATCCCTCTAATATTGCCACATGTCGCCTTGGGGCACCGAGGGCCTGAGGTGCTTCCTGGAGACCTTGGTGAAACCATTGATGGAGTGGGGAAAATTAGTGGCAACGATGAGCGTATGTTGCTTCAGTTCACTGATGAAAAAAGTTACTATTCTTTCCTAGATTCGAACGAGTGTGTACATTTAGTGAGTGAAGGGGTTGTTAGTGAAAACGACGTGGTGGTTGATCTGTCTGATTGTGAGTCTATTTTCATTCCTTCTAATGTTGAGATTTTGGCCTCAGCTAACCTCTGGAACGGCGGGAACCAAAGAAGATAGAGCCACTGCTAATGCCGAGCTGACCTATTTTCTCCATCAAAAGAAACCGTTTTCGTTCAATATTTTAAAAAGTGACTACTTTAGAAACCACGTTCTGATGACCAATCTTATTGGCACACTGGTCCGAGCAGATAATGTTGGAAAGTTTAATTTACACTTGGCGAAAAGCCTAAATACATCATTAGATAAGTTGACCTGGGTTTTTACTCTCCGAGACAATTTAACCTGTGAATCTGGCGAGAGAATCACGGCCGAGTCTTATGCGGGGATCCTGACGGGGTCATTGCGGAAATATGCTGAGCAAGGGCGATTGCTTGAATTCGAAAAACTACTCGAGGCAGAAAAGCTGAAAGAAAAAAGTTCGTCTTCAATTAGTGGGATTTCTTTCAAGGGTAATCAATTGATTTTTAAGTTTAGACAGCGCCCAGAACACCTTTTTGAACGATTGTCGGATCCGTATTTTGGCTACCTCTGTGAAGGGAATTTTAAGGACGACCGAGTTTCTTGGGCAAGCGAGCGGAGTGTCGTGTCTAGCGGCACCTATAAGGTTCTTGACGTAATATCAGATGAAGAGATTGTTCTAGTATATAGGAATGGTTCCAATGCGCCAGAGCCAGACTTCAAAAAAGTTAAGTTTAAAATCGTACCTTCGATTGATCAGATTGGCACGCCAGGGGGGCACTTTGTGGCGCAGCTTAATGAGAGGTTACCAGAGCGGGATGATGTGCGGGTTATTCGAGGAACGCCTACTTTTACTGTCAACGTTTCACTTCCAATATGGAATAAGTCAATTTTCCAATCTGCCGATGCTCGGAAATATTTTTTCTTTCTGTTGTATAATTTGAAACAGAAATTTAGGTACTCAGATGCCTCTTCGGTCTCTGCCAATAGTTTTTTTCCTCTCGATCAGGTCGACTACTTTAAAGAGTATTACAGGAATAATAAAATTGAACCCTGGTCTTTTAAAAAAAAGCAGAAGGCTATTGTTTCAATTTCTACGGTTTTACCGGATGCCCGCAGAGAAAAATTGCTGGAGATATTCAAACTAATAGCCGAAAAAATGAATTTTGAAATACAGTTGTACGACAAAGAAAGGCACACCCCGATCAGTCAAGACAATATCAAGCCTTTTGATATTAGGATTACATCAGTAAACCTTGGCTCGATCCCGTATTTTTCGCTACTCGATATGATTTTCTGCTCGGAACTAGGTGTTAGGTACTCGGATTACAAGGGGCGAGTTTGCAGTTTTGTGTCCCGCAACTTAAAAAATCATAAGGGGCCTTTGACTGGTGATCAAAGAACCAAGCTACACGATATTATCATTTCTGGAGGGCTGTTGATGCCGATTTCTCATCGATCCATATCATTTATGTATTCGAAAAGTATAGACATTGAGTCCGTATCGAGCTCGGCTCTTTATCCCGCTCCAGAGTTTATAAGAGTCGATGACAAAAATTAAGGTGTTTGAATGCTTTGGAGAACTACCTGTTGTGTATGAGCAGGTACTTGAATTTGCAACTGCTCCATATAATATATTTAATACTACTCTACTTTTTAGAAAATCAAAAATAATGTCGTCAGGAACTGATGTTGAAAAGCAGATCTCCGTTAATAAAGCCTGTTCTGAAGCGGTAGAGAGAATTTTTTTTGAAAAGTTTAGTGGTACGAGTAAATTTAGGTTTGATTTTATCAACTCAACCGACTGTATGGCTGCTGGTTTTGGCTTAAATGAAACTATTCGTAGATCGAATGCTGAGGCCGTTGAAAGGTACGTAAAGTTGTTAGTTGCGGAGGGTAGGTGCTCGGTTTGTTCTGTGGACTTGCTGGATTACGATCTAGGCATTTACGCAGCATTTTCCGAGCATAATGGTGCCTACGTGGTGAAAGTTAACTATTGCAATTTTTCGGGCGCACTGGAGGAAGTTTTTTTTGGTATCGTAACTTGTCGTATTGGAACTCATTTTGTCACAGGATCGGCCGTGAGAGATAGTCTATCAGAAGCCCTAGCACACTCTTTTATTGAGGCTAGGAGAAATCTCTTTATTTTGCAGAATATGAATAATTACCCCTATAACCTTCAAATAAATTCTCATCACTCCGTCCTCTCTGATATTTCGGAGAATGGCGATCAGGTGGATGCCTTGTTAAAAAACGATGTTCCAACTATCGGCGAGATTTTCTTGCCAAAGATTTCCTGGCAAGAAGTAGAGTCTTTCATGGGGCTCATTTTATGTCGGTCTTTTGTTCAAGGGTTTCAATTCAAAAACGACGAGCTGCAGGTAAAGTTGTGAGAAAAGGATTATCATTTTTTAACAAGTGGGTGATCCGTCTTTTCATTTCGGCAGGGATTTTTCTGGGAGTGCAAGGTGTCTTTTATGTGGTTTTGAAGTCGCATGGCAATAGAGTAGCAAAGATTTTGAATGAGTCTCTTGATGCCGGGCTGTATGACTCTGATTTTCAGAATGCATCAGTTCTTGTTCGAAACCTTGAAAAAGGCGGGTTGTTAAAGTGTGTCACGTTGGAGGTTGTTGGGATAGAGCGGGCGTTTGTCGTCTACAAGTCAGCTATAGAAGAGGACTGTTTGCCGACTCCATTTTTTCTATTTGGGATTCCATATTCGGGATCATTGGTAAGCAAAGACGGGAACTCATGGGTATTTCAATATGTCGTTCCCACCCAGTTTGAATTCTCCCTTATACTTTGGTTCGTAAGATTTATTGCTGCGGGAGCTATCTTTTTCTTTTTCCATTTTGTCGACAAGCGCTTATCACTTGCTGCGGAGAGGGAGAGGGAGCTAGCTCTCAACATGAGAGCCATAGCCCACGACCTGACCTCCCCCATCGGCATGCTACGCCTGATCGGCTCGTCTAATCTAGAGCTTAATGAAGATCGGTTAAAGGACTACCTCGATAAAGCAACTATTCGACTGTCAGAGATTTCACGCACAATACTGGATGGAACCCTGGATATAGACAGTTTTAAAAATGTTTCTTTCAACTTGGTAGATGCGATTTCAGAAGTCATTTCGGAAAAAAGCTCGTTGTATCGAGATGCCGCAGCTATCAATTGCTCTATCAGATTTGATAATAATGTTTGCAATGTACTTGGGCACGAAAACAAGTTCAAGAGAACCTTGTCTAACTTGATAGATAATGCATTTGAGTCAACAGAAGGAGATGTTCTTCTCCTGGATCTTTCTGCATTTAAAGATGAATCAAGGGTCTTCTTGGAGATTTCTGACAATGGATCGGGGTTTCCTGATTCTATTCTTGCAGAGGTTGGGCAGAAAATCCTAGTGTCTTCCAAAAAAGGTGGCAATGGGTTGGGCCTATTCCTTGCGAAAAAGGACCTAAATGAATGGGGGGGCGATATTCTGATTAAAAAGACTGGTCCCTCTGGAACAGTGGTAATGGTATCCCTACTTCTCAAAGCCGCGAAATAGAACTCTTGTTTTGCAAGAATATTTGAATTCCAAAGTGGGCATGTAATAGTCTTTGTTTGGTGGAACAATGCTTCTGTCCTTAGGGCGCGCTCTGGTAGGAAATATAAAGCCCCTGGGACTGGCCTATGAAGCCTTCTTCTCAACCACATCATCCGCTTCTTGAAAGCGCTTCATGTAGTCGATGATTACTCCGGTGGATTCGGCCTGCATTTCGCCAAAGCGGATGCCAATGAAGCCGTCGGCGGTGTTGTAGACGACGGTGCCGCTGACTGTGATTGGGGCGTTGATGTCTTCGCTTTCGATGCGCATGCTGATATGGGTCCCCGGTTCGAAATTGGGCCCTAGCCCATACACGCCGATACCACCTTGTCCAATGGTCGCTGTTTTAACGACATAGGAAAACCGTGAGGCGTCGCGAGTGATTTTAGCTAAACCCATCAAGGGGGCTCGCAAAAAGTTGCGACGAGACATATTTAAAGCTTCCATAAAGCGATACGATGAATAGACCGGGGTCCATTCTGTGGAGTCGGCGGGGGCGACGGCCACCATCTGAAAGTTCTCGAGATTTTTCAGGTGATCAACGACTTGGTTAAAGTCTAAGTCCTCGATCACTTTTTTAGGGGTGCGCAATTGCCATTTGTGATTTTCGCCATTGGCTTTGGCGGTGAGCTCATCGAGGCTGTTTTCCCAGTCGGAGACCGGGACCCACTCCACTTGGCCTTTTGACCATATATAGGCACCATAGCTGATTTCTCCATCTTTTAGATCCTTGAGGATCTTTTCAGTGGAGAAGGGGCCTAATATTTTTTCGTCGTGGTGAACAAACCAAGTCATCAGTCCCCTATCGGCCAAATGGCCAAGAACTTAAAGCTTTTTCGTAATTGTCTCGATATGATATGGGTATAGAGTCACTTATAACGGGAACCGCCCCCAAGGATTACACCCATGTGGAAATGGCTACTGGCCACATTTGTTTTTGCTTTGATCGTCGTTGAGTTGGTGTTTTTTGCGCCGCAAGCCGGCGACCGTGAAGTCGAGAAAGACTGGGTGGCGGAAAGCGAAATCGAAGACGAGAAAGACATTGAGCAGGTTCTCTCTGGCAGTCACCTGGTTGAGTCTAAGGGTGAGAAAAAGCTTTGGGAGCTCGACGCCCAAGAGGCTCGTAAAAAGAAGCAAAGTGATGATTGGGGCTTAACGGCCGTAAAGGTGAAGTTCTTCGGAGAAAACCAAGTCATCTATAACGCCGTTGGTAAAGAGGGCTTTGTCGGGGAGCTGCAAAAAAAGCTCAAGATCTCCGGCGACACTGAAATCACCTCAAACAACGGCTACACTCTTAACACCGAAGTGCTGTACTATAAAACCGACACCCGCACCATTGATGGACCTGAGGAGGTCACTCTTGTGGGCCCTCCCGATCAAAACGGCGATGGTGGCCCCTTGCATATGCGTGCGGATTATTTTGACGCCAACCTAACAACAAATATTATCAATCTTAAAAGTAATGTCAGAGGTCGCAAAAGCATGAGTGGTGGCCGGCAGATGAAGATTCAAAGTCGGGAGGCCGTGTTTAGTGGGGCGAGTAATTTTGTGTTGTTTAAAAAAGATGTGATTATCGATGTCGACTCTATGACCATCACAGGGCCACGGGCGAAATTTATCTATAAAAACAATGATCTGCACTCCATGTTTATCGACGGCGGTGTCAAAATTAAGGATATCGGTCGCTGGGGTGTGGCTGGCGAGGCTGAGGTGTTTTTTCAAGAGGACAAGTATATTTTTAGGGATAATCCCAAAGTGGTGGAGGCCGATGACCAGCTCGTAGGGGATGAGATTATTGTCTCTCAGGGTGGTGACCGCATCGTTGTCAAAAAAGCCAAGACGAAATACAATACCAACAAAGAGTCCGAAGGGGAGAAGCGACCTTGAGTACGTTAGTAGTCAAAAATATTCATAAGAGTTTTAAGCACCGTCACGTTGTGAAGGGTGTTAACCTTGAGGTCAGCACGACTTCGGTCGTGGGACTGCTTGGGCCTAACGGGGCCGGTAAGACCACCAGCTTTTATATGGTGGTCGGATTGGTGTCTCCTGACGAGGGCGACATCGAGCTTGATGGCGACAGCATCACCCAGCTTCCGATCTATGAGAGAGCCCGCAAGGGTATTAGCTATTTGCCGCAAGAGCCCAGCGTGTTTCGTAAGCTCACTGTGGCCGAGAATATTCAGGTCGCTCTCGACGCACAGAATATTACGGGTAGTCAAAAGCAAGAGACGCAAGAGCGTTTGATCAATGAGTTCAGCCTCAATCACATCACGGAGAGTTATGGATATGCTCTTTCGGGGGGGGAGCGTCGTCGCGTCGAGATCGCCCGGTCTTTGGTGGGGCGTCCAAAGTTTTTACTTCTTGATGAGCCCTTTGCCGGGATTGATCCGATCGCGGTTTACGACATTCAGCAAATCATAAAGAAATTGCGCGACCAAGGTATCGGAATTCTCATAACTGACCACAATGTGAGAGAAACACTCGGAATTTGTGATTTTAGCTATATAATGAAAGATGGAGCTGTCCAAGTGAAGGGCACTCCCGAAGCGATCACCAAGTCTGATCTCGCGAAAAAGTTTTATCTTGGTGAAAATTTTAGACTCTAGGGGATGGATCCCCAAGAAAGGGGCAAAATGTCTGGTGGTATGAAACAGAGTTTAGCGTTGAAGCAGGCACTGCGGATGACTCCGCAGTTACAGCAGGCGATTAAGCTTTTACAACTCTCGAGGCTCGAACTAGAAACCGAAATACGCAAAGAACTTGTGGAAAACCCTGTGCTTGAAGAAGGCATGGAAGTCGCTAACGAAGATGTGAATAAAGAGTCTGAGACGCCTCAACAAGACGCGGACATGCAGGACCCCCGCAAGCAAGATGAGTTCGAGTGGGACGACTACTTCGATAAACAGCAAAAAACCAGAGAAACCAACTTTTCTAGAAACAACGATGAGATCATGAACTATGAGAACATCATTGCTTCAAAAGAAACACTCCATGATCATCTCAATTGGCAAGCGGGCCTTTACGGTTTTAATGATGAAGAACTCAATCAGGCGATGATGATTATTGAGTATATCAACGACGACGGTTACCTGGGCACCCCTCTCGATCAAATTGCGCAAGATGAAGGTGTTACGGAGCAAGACCTTGAAGAGACTTTAATGTTTGTCCATCAGTTTGATCCTCCGGGAGTCGGTGCGCGGGATTTAAAGGAGTGTCTTTTGATTCAAGCCAAGGCTGTGCAAGAGGACACCCATGATTTTGTTCATTTGATTTCTAATCATATGCACGATCTCGAAAAAAAGAACTACCCCGGTATCGCCAAAGCTATGGGCATCACGGTCGAAGAAGTGATCGACATGTGTAAGATCATCAACACCATGGAGCCCAAGCCAGGCAGAATCTTTACATCCAATGACACTCATTACGTCACCCCTGATGTTTATGTCTACAAAGTGGGCGATGAGTACGTAGTTTCTCTTAATGAAGATGGTCTTCCAAAACTCAGAATTTCAAACTTTTACAAAAATATGATCGCCAAAGAGGATCAAGAGAAAAAAGAAAATAAAGGTAAAAAAACGGGTGAAGAGAACGCCAGTAAAAACGAAGCTCAAGACTATGTGCAAGACAAGCTACGTTCAGCGGTTTGGCTGATCAAATCGATCCATCAACGTCAGCGGACCATTTATAAGGTTTCAGAGAGTATCGTCAAGCATCAGCAAGAGTTCTTTGATAAAGGCCCGGCTTTTATCAAGCCGATGATTTTACGAGACATCGCCAATGATATCGAAATGCATGAATCCACGGTTTCACGAGTGACAACGTCAAAGTACATGCATACACCCCAAGGGATTTTCGAACTAAAGTATTTCTTTAACTCGGGGATCAACAAAACCGGTGGTGGCTCTCTTGCCAGCGAGTCGGTAAAGCTGAAGATCAAAAACTTGGTCGACGACGAAGACCCGAAGAAGCCCCTGTCCGATCAAAAGCTCGTTGATCTTTTGAAAAAAGACGGTATCGAAATCGCTCGTCGTACAGTGGCCAAGTATCGAGATGTTCTAAAGATTTTGCCTTCAAGCAAGCGCAAGAAGTACTTTTAAAGAGTCTTGTGCTTTTAGCTCTGGTTGGCTTGCCCTGAAACCAAAAGGTGACTAGATTGCTTGAGGTCAGGGAGGCACTGTGGATACGTTCGAATACCCCTTTTTCAATAACAGTCTAAAGATCACTCACTCTGCCAAGGGCGTGATCGAGATTCAGTGGCAGAAGCGAAAAGCCAAGGCGACAGAGCTCAAGTCTCCCCGTTCAAAAAAGGTAGCGGCCACTCTCGACCAGTTCTTGGCCGGAAAGACCGATGCCACTGGCCTGACGATTGATTGGGAGAACCTCCAAGGCACACCTTTTCAAAAAAAGGTGTGGATGAAAATGGCGAAGATCCCTTTTGGCAAAACCAAATCCTATGGCGCGATCGCCAAAGAGTTAAAAAAACCAGGAGCCGCGCGAGCCGTTGGCACAGCTTGCGGTGCAAATCCGGTGCTGTTGGCCATTCCCTGTCACCGTGTGGTTGGTTCTGCGGGCTTGGGAGGGTTCAGTGGTGGTGGACTGTTGGTCAAGCGACGGCTCCTCGCACTCGAGGGACACGAGCAATACATTTAAAAGACGCTCGTGCAGGCTGTCGGGATCGCTGCGGCCACGCCTTGGTATGGGTTGCCTGCGCCGGCGTCGTAAGCCGCGGGCACTCCCGGGCTGTTGCAATCCAGGCCATCGATGGCCGATAAACATTGGCTCAGGCCGGTTGCGTTGACGTTGATTGCGCCGTTATCCAAGGCCATCGAGATGTCGTTGAGTGTGGGGTAGTCGTTGGCGCCGAGGCCCAACTCGGTGTCGATGTTAGATTGATTGAGCAGCTGCATTTGACATGAGCCTGGGTCAACAGCTTCGCAGGTTTTCATTAGTTTGCAAAAATTGACCACTATGGTTTCCACGGCATTCCCGGTCGAGGGGTCCGCCTGTATCGGTTGTCCCCCGTTGGTGAGCCCGGGGTCGCCAGTGTCAGTGCCCTCGTTCAGACATGAGCAAAGAAAAAAGCAGAGAAAAAGCGCAAAGATCATTTGTTTCATGGTTCCACCTTGTTGGTGAGCGGAAAAAGTTGCAGGTTCAACTGGTAAACTTGGTCGGGGTCGTCATCGTTACTGGCAAGGGCGATCAGCTCTTGGCGAAAGGTTCGTATTCGTTCGCGCATTTCGTTGAAAGTTTTTTCTGAGATTGGCACGCAGACACTTGAGATGTCTCGTTCGTCTTTAGTGGAAATGTCGAGGGACTCTTTCGCTTTGTCTAGCATACGTTTGTGGTAGACCGCTACGATGCTGGAGATCACACCTTTTTGAAACTGCACGTTTTGTTCACTCGCAGTCAGTCGACCTTTTTTATCTTTTTTTAGCATTCCCAGTCGTATGAGTGAGTCGACAGCGAGAGAGGCCTCTTTTACCGTCAGTGCTGGCCGAAACTGTTTGGCAATCCAAGCGGGGTCGGCAATGGCTCCTTTACAAAGAGCCAATTCGCGAACACCAATCTGAAACCATTTTTGATAATAGTTCAGGCGATCCTGGGTCAGAGGGTTAATTTTCTGATAAATCTTTGTTTGCAAAAGCTTTAGGGCGAATTCCGACTTTTCAACATTGTTGCTCGCCTGACAATACCCAACCAAGTAGCCAAAAAATTCATGTTCCGCTTTATTAAGTTTAAAAGCCAAGGCGAAGCGATCAATGGAGTCTTCTGAGATATTTCGATCCCCCTCGATCACCAGCTTAAGATAATTCGGAGATTTGAACCCAGCCTTTTTAGAAAAATAACGAAACGAAAAGTAAGTTGTTGTTTGTTTCAGAAAATCGTAACGATCTTTTAAAAAGAGGCGGTAGTCGGTGTATTCTAAAATCGATGGTTTTTTTTGATCCATATCCATATTGTCCCTTAAAAGGACTCCAAATCTTACTTTTATAGCTCTAGTGTATACTAGATGGGGCTATTTTTCAAAACTCTCTACTTTTGGCGTTTTCCCTTTGGCGGGGGCCCAGAGGGCAAGCCTGTTGGCTCTGGGGCCCTCGCTGTAGACATCGAGAATACGCTTTCTAAAATTTTGGTCATCGATTTTAGTGCGGTGTTACCGGGCTTTCGTCTTTCATGCAGACTTCATGTGGGTTAGCAAAAAGTGTTCTGTTGAACTCTTGGCTGGGATTTACAACCGAGTGAATTCGCAATCCAAAATCTGAAAAGCTAAACAGCTGATCGTCGATTCGCAACACCCGTGTAATGTCCACCGGCCGTGACCACCAACCCTCTTTCTGGGGCCGTGGACAGTAAGAGGTGGACCAGTCTTCATGAGAAAGGTGAAAGGGGTCTCCGAAGCCGAGATGCGACAATGAATACACAAAAGCCCCGCTAAGGACTTTGTCTTGCTTACTGGAATATTGTCTCGATAAAACGGGCACGGCCAGTGTCCGCCATTGGTCGTCATAGAAAAAAGCACGGTGGTCGTGTTGAGACTCAGAGTCGCTGAATTCAGGGCCGACCTCTTGTTGCTCAATCAGTGAGGGATTCGTCGCATCGGACACATCAAAAAGCGAGAGTTGGAGGTTCCCGTGTTCGGAGTAGCCAACCCCTATCAATTCATTGTCTTGGGTTTTGTGGAGGTAGCTCGAAAAACCAGGGATCTTGAGCTCCGAGACCACAGCGGGGTTTTCGGGCGCTTGAATGTCTATGACAAAGAGTGGATCGACCGTTCTAAAGGTAACCAGGTACGCGTGGTCTTCGGTGAATCGTGAAGATCGCAACGTTTCTCCTGGCGCCAGACCCGTGAGGGTTGCAACAGGTTTGGTCTGCCGGTCTTGATTTTTATAAACCTGGAGCTCAACATTGTTTTTATCTCGCTGGCTAACCGAGACAAAAAGATAGGGTTTTTGTTCGCTAAATGACCAGGGTCCAAGAGTTTGGCCTAGAAAGTGAAACTGAGACTGCACTTGCCATTGGTTTTCTTTCAAAGCAAGTCGAGTGGTCAAGTTGTTGTATGAGGAGGCTTGCTTGGTCTCTTCATCCAACCGTCCGTAGATATAACTTCTGGTGAGGTAGAGCTCGTCCTTACCATACACGGTGTTGATGCTCCCGGTAACGTGACTTTCTTTTTTATCCAAAGTCGGTTGCGCTAAATCAAAAGAGTACAAGCTGGTTAGCGCCAGGTCGTTGTCCTGTAGTCTGGATCGAGTGACTTGGGTGCAGTCAATCTTATCGATCACAGTGGCCAGGTGATTTAGGGCCGTCGTCTTGTCATATCCTGCCGCTAGTGAAGATTCAGCGATGAGTGTTAGCACTCCTTCATCTGAAAGCCTAGCACTGCGATAGCGACCCATGAGGCTCCGTTGGTCGACCAGGCGAATGTTTTTGGAAACATCAAACAAGAGGACTTCCATTTTGGCAGAGCTGGGCCAAGTGGGATAGATCGGTTGATTCATGATGCCCACATCGTGGCCGCTTCCGTGGTCAAGAGGGGAGCGCACCACGATTAAATGTTCGTTGAATACAAACATCAAAGGACGCCTAGTGCCTTCCGCTGGTATCGATTGCACATAGGTTTTGGTTCTTCGGTTGATGACCTCCACTGTTTTTTTACGAGCGTAAAAGATAAAGTGTTCTGAAACTTTGACGATATCCGATTCATCCATCCCGCCTTCTTGAACATTGGTCGGCTGCTCAATGCTATTGATGGGGTCGGTTAATGTTTCTGCATTCGTTATGCCCTGGCAGATCGAAGGCTCTGGCGTGCTCCAGGATTCGAATTGGCGTCGTCGGCTCCAGCGGTCCATTGCGAAGTCTCTTAATTCGTTGCACGATGAAAAGCGGGAGAAGTCTTTCAGCAGCGAGGCCTTGCCCGTGGGTGGATAGCTCATGCCATTCACGGGCTGGGGCGCCACAGGGTCCAAGCATTCCTCTTGATCTGAGGTGCACGCGCTGAGGAAGAGCAAAAAGACGAGAATCCATTTCATTTAAAACTCCTTGGTAGGCTGTTGGTAGAGCCCTATTATCGGGCATTCTGAGGAGGGGCGCGAGATGACGACCTCCGGAATACACTTATTTGTGTAGTCTGCGAGAATACGAAGGGCGTGCTAGGGGAGGGCGGGCTGTGAGAGTTGTTGCCGAGAGTCGCCCTGTAAGGCGGTGTGACAAAGGGAGAGGAGGGGCGCCCATATATTGACAGTCCGCTCACTCCTGGTCCATCTTGTCAGACTCGAAAACTATGACTCTTATGAGGGGAATCTATGAAAAACTACCTATTTACCAGCGAATCCGTTTCCGAAGGCCATCCCGACAAAATGGCGGACCAGATCAGTGATGGTGTTCTTGATGCCATCCTGAAAGATGACCCCAATGGTAGAGTCGCCGCCGAGACCATGATCACAACCGGAATGGCTATCGTGGCTGGAGAGATCTCAACAAAGACCTACGTTGAAATTCCCGAGATCGTTCGTTCTGTGATCAAAGACATCGGCTACGATGATCACGCCAAAGGATTTGATTACCAAACCTGCGCTGTATTAACTTCCATCGATCAGCAAAGCCCCGATATCGCCATGGGCGTTGACGAAGCTGGCGGCAAAGAGCAGGGCGCCGGAGATCAAGGTATCATGTTCGGTTATGCTATTAACGAAACGCCAGAGCTTATGCCGTTAACCACATCGCTCTCTCATAAGCTTGTACAAACCTTGGCCCAAAAAAGAAAAACTAATGTTGTGGATTGGTTACGTCCCGACAGTAAATCCCAGGTCACTTTCGAATATGTTGATGGTAAGCCGACTCGGGTGGACGCTGTTGTTATCTCCACTCAGCACGGTCCCGATGTAAAGCAAGATCAAATCAAAGAGTTTGTCATCGACGGAGTGATTCGCGAAGTGATCGACTCCAAGTGGATGGATGAGAACACCAAGTTCTTTATCAACCCAACTGGTAATTTTGTGATCGGTGGTCCCCAGGGAGATTGTGGTCTCACGGGCCGCAAAATCATTGTCGACACTTATGGTGGCCATGGTGCCCACGGTGGCGGTGCCTTTTCCGGAAAAGATCCTTCTAAAGTTGATCGTTCGGCAGCCTACGCTGGCCGCCACATCGCCAAAAACATTGTTGGTGCTGGCCTTGCTGACCGCTGCCTTGTGCAGTTGTCCTACGCCATTGGTGTTGCTGAGCCTATGAGTATTATGGTTGACGATTACGGCACAGGTAAAGTGACCAGCGAAGAGCTTTCACTGGCGGTTCGAGAACTTTGGGGTCTGAAGCCATCTCAAATCGTAAAAGATTTGGACCTTTTGAAACCTCGCTACCGTGCCACAGCCGCTTACGGCCATTTTGGTCGTGAAGAAGAGAGTTTCACTTGGGAGAAAATGAACAAGGTAGACGCTCTCAAGGCTTATTTTAAAATCTAACAATCGCGAGCCTCTCGAAGAATACTGGCGTATTTTTTAAGAGGCCGTGTTAAGTTCACGGGACTTATGGACTCAACTCATATACGGAATTTTTCAATCATCGCCCATATTGATCATGGAAAATCCACGCTCGCCGACGGGTTGATTCACAACACCGGGGGCCTTTCTGATCGAGAGATGAAGAAGCAGGTTCTCGATTCCATGGACATTGAACGAGAGCGCGGTATCACAATCAAGGCTCAGACGGTGCGCTTGCACTATGTCGCAGACGATGGTGAAACCTATCAACTCAATCTCATTGACACCCCTGGGCACGTGGACTTTAGCTACGAAGTTTCAAGATCATTGGCCGCTTGCGAGGGGGCCCTTTTGGTCGTGGACGCGGCCCAAGGTGTTGAGGCCCAAACTTTGGCGAACGTTTACTTGGCGTTGGAGCACGACCTCGAAATCATCCCCGTGCTTAACAAAATCGACTTGCCGGCGGCTGACCCCGAGGGTGTGAAGCGGCAGATTGAAGATGGTATCGGTATCGATTGCAGCGAGGCGATTTCTGCCAGCGCAAAAGAAAAAATCGGTATTCGTGAGATCCTTGAGCAAGTGGTACAAAAAGTGCCACCTCCCGAAGCCAACATTGCAAAACCCTTGCGGGCCTTGGTCTTTGATTCTTGGTTCGATGTTTACCAAGGTGTTGTTGTTTTGTGCCGAGTGGTCGATGGCACTGTTAAAAAGGGTGATAAGATCAAGTTCATGTCGTCCGATGCTGACTTTGAAGTTTTAAAACTCGGTTACTTTACCCCGCAACCCTTTGCTGTTGGCGAACTGTCGGCTGGCGAAGTGGGCTTCTTTATTTGTGGCGTAAAGAGCATTCGTGATGTGCAAGTCGGAGATACTATCACCCTTGCGAAAAATGGCGCCACAGAGCCCTTGGCTGGATTTCAAAAAATCAAACCCATGGTCTTTGCAGGAATCTTTCCTGTGGAATCCCCCGATTTCAAAGAGCTTGAAGTGGCACTCGAAAAACTAGCCCTCAATGACTCTAGCTTAAGTTATGAGGTTGAAACCTCAGCCGCTCTCGGTTTTGGTTTTCGTTGTGGCTTTTTGGGGTTGCTCCATATGGAGATCGTACAAGAGCGACTGGAGCGTGAGTTTAATTTAAACCTGATCACCACCGCACCAACTGTGGTGTATAAAATCTTTAATAACAAAGGGGTTATGAGCGAGTTGGAAAACCCGTCGGATCTGCCGGACCCAACTCTTATTGATCACATTGAAGAGCCGATTGTAAAAATCACTCTCCATACCCCAGCAGAATACATCGGAGGCATCCTTAAACTTTGCGAAGCCAAGCGTGGGGTTCAGCAAAGTATGGATTACATTTCTGATAACAAAGTGGTGATCGTCTATAACTTACCCATGAGCGAGATGGTCATCGATTTTTATGACAAGCTCAAGACCATCTCTCGCGGTTACGCCTCCATGGAGTACGAGGTGACAGACTATGAAACGGCTGACCTCGTCAAGTTGGATATCTTGATCAACGGTGATGCTGTTGATGCGCTGTCGGTCATCACCCATCGCAGCAGTGCGGACTTCAAAGGGCGAGCCCTTTGCAAAAAAATGAAAGAGCTGATTCCAAAACAGCAGTTTCAAATTGCCATTCAAGCCGCCATTGGCTCTAAAGTTGTGGCTAGGGAGAATATCTCTGCTCTCAGAAAAGATGTGACAGCGAAGTGTTATGGTGGTGATATTACTCGTAAAAGAAAATTACTCGAAAAGCAGAAGGCCGGTAAAAAACGCATGAAGCAGATTGGTACCGTCGAAGTGCCACAAGAGGCCTTTCTCGCTGTTCTTAAAGTGGAGGATTAATATGTTTACCAAGCATTTTTGGACCCAGGGTTTAGGCTCATATGCGCTGGCGATCGGCGTGGCTTTGACCATTCGATGGGCCTTTATGGAGGCTTACGTTATCCCCTCGCAAAGCATGCTGCCCTCGCTGTTGATCCACGACCATATTTTTGTCAACAAGTCGGTTTACGGAATACGAGTCCCTTTTAGTGAAAAATGGCTTGTCGAGTTTGGTAAGCCAAAGCGTGGTGAAGTCATCGTTTTTAAATACCCGCGAGACATTAGCACCTTTTACATCAAGCGTGTTGTGGGTGTACCTGGTGACAAAATCTTTTACGAAGACGGCAAGCTGTTTGTAAACGACCAAGAGATGAAGAAGGTGCCAGCAGAGAGCGCCAGCGCCTTCAACTATGTGCGAGACATTGATTTGCAGAGCGACGGTAAGCTGCCTTACGAGGCCAAGTCTGATTTCGAGCACTACATCGAAGACCTCGATGGTGTAAAACATGACGTGCTTCTTCGTAAGGGCGAGTACATGGGCGACAACTTTGGCCCGGTGTACGTTCCAGAGGGGCAACTTTTTGTCATGGGAGACAATCGTAACCGCTCCTCAGACTCTCGAGTTTGGGGCTTCGTACCCCATGAATATGTCTTGGGGCGGGCGATGTTTGTTTGGTTGTCCTGCGAAGACATGTTGCCAGTGATCAGTGTTATTTGTAATCCCATATCGATTCGTGGAACACGACTTTTACATCAAGTTCGTTAAGCCTCTATGAGTCGACTGTATCGAAAATCCCCTGATGACAAGCGTGGCAAATGGTCTGACGTTTTTAAAGCCCTGGTTTTAATCGTGGTGTTCTACATGGGCTTTCGTTGGATTCTGTTTGAACCCTTCGTGATCCCCTCCGGGAGCATGGAGCAAACCTTACTGATTCAGGACTACGTTGTGGTCAAGAAGTGGGCTTATGGTGTTCGAATTCCTTTCACTAACCAGTGGCTGCTCGGTCCAGAAGTGCCCAAGCGCGGTGATATCGTGGTCTTTAAGAGTGTTGATGACTCAGGCCATTTTTTGGTCAAGCGGGTGGTTGGTTTGCCTGGCGATGAGATCCGAGTCGATGAAAAAGGCTTCGTTCAAGTCAACGACACCCCCTTTGTGTACCAAGAGCTGGAGAGTGACGACAGCGGTTTGAGAGCCTTTCAAGAGGACAACGGCGAAAAGCGCTATCGAGTGCAGTTTTCAGAGGGACTTCGTGATTCCCCCTTTAGCGCGGAGGTCCCAGAAGGACACCTGTTCATGATGGGGGACAATCGACACTTTTCAGCCGACAGTCGGTCGTGGGGGTCTTTACCTTTAGAGAGGATCATGGGAAAATTGGTGATGATTTGGATCAGCTGTGAGGAATCCGAGAGCTATTCCAGCTTTCTATGCGCTTTTAAAGACCTTCGCACCGACCGTATCTTTAAGTGGGTTGATACAGGAGAATAGATGAAATACCCCATTCAGGTTCTTTTTCGCGAGTACTTTGAGGGGATTGTTGCCGCCATTTTCTTGGCCCTTTTTCTTCGTTTCTTTGTCCTGAACATTTTCTATATTCCCACAACGAATATGGCCCCAACCCTGGTAAAAGGTGATTTCGTGATGGGGTGGCGCCTTTCCTATGGCTTTCCCCTGCCCTTGATGAAGGGCGAGCGCTTGAACCTTAAAGTTCCAGATCGTGGCGATGTGATCTCCTTTCGGTTCCCTGGGGACGAAGAGCAGATCATCATTCGGCGGGTGGTTGGCTTGCCTGGCGATAAACTGAGTATTCAGGCTGGGGTGATCAAGATCAACGATCGAGAACTGGAGCAAGTCGAAGGGGCGGGTGGAACTGTCGAAAAGACTCCGAGCGGTCGAGAATATAAGATCTTGTCAAACCCTGGGCTGGAGATTGATGAGCTTGTTGTACCCCCGGAAAGCCTCTTCGTTCTCTCTGATAATCGGAGCAAGTCCGATGATTCACGAGACTGGGGCTTTGTCCCGGTGAAAAATGTGGAGAGCGAGCTTATGCTTGTCTGGCTCTCTGTCAGTGGTCAAAATGAGGGCTCTGAAGTTCTTTGGTCTCGGGTTTTCAACGGAATCGATTAGAACAGTTTTATAGAGCCTTCTCTTGACTTTCAAAAGTGAGAATGGGAGTGTCTTTTTTTAATGACTCCAACAAAATCTCGCTCTTATCTTTGGGTCGATGACCTTTCTCCTGAAAGAACCCTACAGCTTTTTTCTCAAGCCAAACAAATTAAAAAAAATATCAAAAATGGCATCCATCCTCGCTTTCTTGAGAACATGCAAGTGGCTTTGGTTTTCAGTGAGGCCAGCACTCGAACGAAAATGTCTTTTCAGCTGGCAGCACAAAGGCTGGGTGCTCAGTGCCTGGTTATTGATAATGTAAAAAGTTCCAGTATGAGCAAGGGCGAGACCTTTGACGACACTTTTTGGACCCTCCATTCGATTCGTCCCGATTTGTTTGTGATTCGTTGTGGAGGTGATGACCCTCTTGCTGAAGTGGCGGCCCAAAGTGAAGTCCCTGTCATCAATGCTGGCTTTGGTTCTAAGTCTCATCCCACGCAAGCCCTTCTTGATGCTTTCACCATGCAAGAGCAGTTTGGCAAGTTCCAAGGTCTCAAGGTTGTCTTTGTTGGTGATATTGATCACAGCCGGGTCGCGGCCTCCGACATCAAGCTTCTTAAAGAGTTTGGTGCCGATGTCAAAATCTGTGCTCCTCCACACTTCCGGCAAAAAACAGACTTAGGGGCCGAGAACATTGAAACCCTCAGGGAGGCCATTGAGTGGTGTGATGTTTACATGGGTCTTCGGGTGCAGTTTGAGCGTCACAGTGACGAAACTCAGGGCGTGCTATCGCAACAAGACTTTATTGATAGTTACAGTTTGAACGCTGAGGGCCTCGAACGTCTTGGTTCAAAGGCAATTATCATGCATCCCGGCCCGGTAAATTGGGGCGTGGAATTTGACCCCTGTGTCCAAAAAGATCCTCGGTTGTTGATGTGGCAGCAAAAAGAAAATGGTGTTTATACAAGAGCGGCTTTAATGGAAGAACTGTTGAAAGGTTAAGACGTGACTCAAGGCTATTTGGTTTTAGAAAGCGGTGGAATTTTTAAAGGAAACTGGCTGGTGGGTGAAAACGCCGTGGGCGAAGTGGTCTTTAACACTTCCCACAACGGTTACGAGGAGATCGCCACCGACCCCTCCTATTACGGCCAAATTATGGTGATGTGTGCGCCTCAGCAGGGCAACTATGGAGTCGACAAGTCCTTTTGGGAATCCCGCAGCCTTTGGATCCGAGGCTTTATCGCATTGGACATTCAGCGCAGCCCCGAGAATTCCCAGTGGTTGGATCGTCTTTCTGAAAACGGTGTTCCAGCTATCGATGGTCTCGACACTCGAAAATTGGTATTGGCTCTGCGAGAAGGCGGAACACAGGTGGGAGCGATGGTTTCAGCGACCAGTGCTGAGCAGGCTAAAGAAAAGTCAGTCTCCTTGATCAATCAGTTTAAAGAGCAGGGCAACAAAGACTGGGCCAACGAAGTCACTCGCAAAGAAGCCCAAAGAGTGCAAGGAGCCAAGGGCAGCGGCCCGAAGGTGGCTGTTCTTGATTTTGGTTGTAAAGAAAACATTTTAAGAGAACTCATCAAGCGAACTAGCGAGGTGATGGTCTATCCGGCTCGAACCTCTGCTTCTGAAATATTAAAATGGAACCCCGATGGAGTTCTTCTCAGCAATGGCCCCGGCGACCCCGAAAATGTCGAAGTCGCTGTCGATACGATCAAAGAGCTGTTGGGGCAAAAGCCAATTTTTGGGATCTGCATGGGGCACCAACTCTTAGGGCGTGCCTTGGGTGGGAAAACCTTTAAGCTAAAGTTTGGTCACCGTGGAGCCAATCATCCCATCAAGGACTTGCAGAGTGGCGAGGTCTTTATGACGAGTCAAAACCATGGATATGCCATCGACCAAGACAGCCTATCCGGCAACGTCGAGGTGACCCACCGCAACCTTAATGACAAGACGGTTTCTGGTATTCGCTCATTACCCGATCGTTGCTTCAGTGTTCAGTTTCACCCGGAGAGTCACCCTGGGCCAAGAGACGCCGATGCACTTTTCGATCAATTTGTGGAGCTCATGCAATCATGAATTACGGCGATGCCATTGAAAAACTATCGGTTTACTTTTCATCCCCCGCTTACGAGAAAGAAGTGGTGCAAGCGAAATCACAATTTTTTGGCGACGTTGGGGTCGATGACAAAGAAAGTGAGCGTTACGAGCAATGGATGAATATCTTTTTTGATTGGTATTTGTTCACTCGCCCTATATCAGGCACCACATTGCCGCCCGCTCAATATGCGTTAGAGATCGACGAGTTTCAGCAATTGCATGGTGACGAAAAAAGAATTTTTATGAATCTCGCGAAGTCGGAGCACAGCCTGTTACAGTTTGTGAAGATTAAAGGAGACTTCGTGGTGTTTAAAGATCTTTTTCGTCGTCGCAAAGTGAGGGTCGTGAACAACGAGTTTTCCTTAACTCTTGAGAAGGGGGACATTTGTGATGCTCGCTTGATTCCAGATGAAGATCATTTCTTTTTTACCAAAGGCTTTTGTGTTCATCCTCTTGAAGCCAGTCGTTTTATTTTGAAAGAAGTAAAAAAGTTAAAGAAAGCAGAACCCAGCGCGCAGCAGTCTTTTCAACTTGAGCTTATTCGGATGTTTTTTAGATTAGAACAGTACGGTCACCTTCGCTGTGATCAAATTTATACTAGAGATAGTAAAGTGAGGTTTTAGTGCCGCGGATCGAAAAGTATAAAAAAGTCATTATTCTGGGCAGTGGCCCCATCGTTATTGGTCAGGCCTGTGAGTTTGATTACTCCGGAACCCAGGCCTGTAAGGCCTTGGTTTCAGAGGGGCTCGAGGTGATACTGGTCAATTCCAACCCGGCCACGATCATGACCGACCCCGATATTGCTTCTCGTGTGTATATCGAGCCTCTCGAAAAAGAGTTCTTAGAAAAAATCATTGCTATCGAAAAGCCCGATGCGATTATCCCAACCCTCGGCGGCCAAACGGCTCTGAATTTAGGTCTCGAGCTCGACCGCACCGGAATTTTAAAAAAATATAATGTGGAGATGATTGGAGCCACTCCCGAAATTATCAAATCTGCCGAGGACCGAGAAATTTTCAATCAGCTCTTGCGCCAAGTCGGTGCCAAGCACACGCGCAGCCAAATGGTTCGTGAATTTAAACAGGGGCTTCAGGTGGCTGAGGAGATTGGCTTTCCGATCATTCTTCGCCCCAACTACACCTTGGGCGGCGGCGGCGGTGGCGTTGCCTTTTCGAAAGAAGAGTACGAGGGCATGTTGGCACGAGCTCTTGGAGAAAGCCCGACTTCCGAGGTTCTTGTTGAAGAGAGCATCCTCGGTTGGAAAGAGTATGAGCTTGAAGTTATGCGAGACAGCTCAGGAACCTTTGTTGTTATCTGCTCCATCGAAAACTTTGACCCATGTGGGGTTCACACCGGCGACTCCATTACTATCGCTCCTCAGCAAACACTTTCTGAAAGTGAGTACCAAGACATGCGCGATGAGGCGAGAAAAATTCTAGATGCTGTTGGACTAGAATGTGGAGGGGCTAATATTCAATTTGCCGTCGACCCTAAAACAAAAAAGCGTGTTGTGATCGAGATGAACCCACGGGTTTCCAGGTCGTCTGCGCTGGCGAGTAAAGCCACCGGCTTTCCTATAGCAAAAATTGCGGCTTTATTGGCGATCGGTTATCAGTTGGATGAAATTCAAAATGACATCACAAAAAGCACACCGTCTTGTTACGAGCCGGCTCTTGATTATGTGGTTACAAAGATTCCTCGTTTCGCTTTTGAAAAATTCATCGGATCCAAAGATGAACTCTCCACACAGATGAAAAGTGTCGGTGAGGTGATGAGTATTGGCCGAACTTTCAAAGAGAGTTTCCAAAAAGCCTTGTGTTCACAAGAGTTTGCCGACGGGTTTACTGAGGTGGAATTCGACAAAGCCATGCTGTCTTCTCCGAGCAGTCAGCGTCTTTACCAGGTGGCGCAGGCCTTTCGAGAAGGTCTCGAGCTCTCTGAGGTAGAGCGCTTGACCATGATCAACACCTGGTTTTTAGAGCAGGTCAGAGACATCATTGTCACTGAACAAAAAATCGCGCAAAACGAGCTGTCCCCGGAGTTACTGTTAGAAGCCAAGCGCTGTGGTTTTTCAGACATTCGGGTTGCGCAATTGAAGGGAACAGACAGTCAAAGCATTCGCAGTCTCCGCAAAAAAGAAGGCATTCTTCCTGGATATCTACAGGTCGATACCTGCGCTGGCGAGTTTGCCTCTGAAACGCCTTATTTCTACTCCACCTATTGGAGTGAGCCCGTTGCGATACCGGCAAGCGACAAACGCATTGTCATCATCGGCAGTGGCCCCAATCGAATTGGTCAAGGTATTGAGTTTGATTACTGCTGTGTTCGAGGGGTCAAGCAATTACAAAAGATGGGCTACGAGGTTGTGATGATCAACTCCAACCCGGAGACAGTTTCCACGGACTACGACACTTCCGATCAGTTGTACTTTGAGCCCTTAAATACTGAGAGAGTTCTGGATGTTCTCGACGTGGTGAACCCCAAGGGGGTTGTTTTACAACTGGGCGGGCAAACACCTTTGTCGTTGGTGCATGACTTGGTCGCTGCGGGCATTCCTGTTTTAGGCTCCTCCATGGAGACTATTGATATCGCTGAAGACCGGTCTCGTTTTTCGAAAGTCTGTGAAGGTATCGGTTTTGAAGTTCCTGTGTCGGGGCTAGCGTCCGATGCTAGGCAAGCCTCGAGCTGCGCTGAACTCATTGGCTATCCTTTAATTTGTCGCCCGAGCTATGTGTTGGGTGGCCGTCGGATGGAGGTCATTGAAAACCAAGAAGAACTTGCCAGGTATTTTTCAAAATACGCGGCTGACATCTCGCCCTCCACGCCCTGTTTCATGGATCAGTTCCTTGAAGGTGCTCTAGAGATCGATGTGGACGTGGTTCGAGGGAAAGACTGGAGTTTGATCGGTGGTGTAATAGAACATATTGAGGCAGCAGGCGTCCATTCGGGTGACAGTATGGGTGTGATCCCCCCCCAAAGACTGCCATCGGACCTTCTGCAAGAGATCGAGAAAAATTGTTTAGCCTTGGCTGAAAAACTAGATGTGATTGGACATCTAAATGTCCAGCTCGCAGTCAAAGACGATCATTTGTACATTATCGAAGCCAACCCACGCTGCTCTCGAACGGTTCCGTTTCTTGCTAAGGCTGCCAATGTTCCTTTGGTAGACCTTGGAATTCAAGCCATGATGGGAGTCGCGGCGACGGATCTTGATCTGGCTCTCTATGATTGGCGTAAAATGAATGTTGTGTGCGTTAAGGGAGTGGTGTTTCCCTTTAAAAAATTCCCGGAGGCCGATTCTATTCTGGGACCAGAGATGAAGTCCACTGGCGAGAGTATGGGGCGAGGTTCGGACTACTCCGAGGCTCTTATGAAGGCATTTATTTCAAGCAAGGTAAAGTTGCCAGAAAATGGTGAAGTCTTCTTGTCTCTACGAGAAAAAGACAAAAAGGTGTTACTGCCCGTAGCGCAAAATCTAGTCGATCTCGGATTCACTTTGTCGGGGACCTCCGGCACAGCGAGCTTCCTCTATGAAAACGGTGTGGACTGCATTCCTGTCAAAAAAGTTCACGAAGGACGGCCTCATTGCGTTGATCGTATTCGTTCGGGGCGAGTGGACTTAGTGATTAACACGACATCTGGTCGGGAAGCTCTCGAGGCGAGTTTTAGCATTCGCCGTAGCTGCACCGACTTTGCTGTGCCCTGTATTACTGAGGACCATGCTGCAGAGGCCTTGATGCTTGCAATGAACAAGAAGAAAAGTGGGCTCTTCGAGGTCTATCCCTTGCAGCAATGAGCGCTGCGTAAAGTTGCGGGAACATTCTTTGGTATTCCTCCTGTTTTTCAATACAATCAGTGATTGAAAGAGCGAGGGTTGAAGAGATGATCTTAGAGGTGCAAAATTTAAACAAAAGTTTTCGGCACCCTTGGAGCTTGCAAAAGATCCAGGTTCTCTTTGACGTCAATTTTCGTATCGAAAAGAAATCGATTGTTGGATTTCTCGGTGGAAACGGTGCTGGTAAAACCACTAGTATCAAGTGCCTTATTGGCTTGCTGAGTTACCAGTCGGGTGCACTCAAGATTTTCGGGAAAAACCATCTCGAGAAGGCTGTGAAAAAGGAGATTGGCTACCTACCCGAGCGCCCTTACTTCTACAATTATTTATCAGCCGAAGAATTTCTTCGGTTCTACGGTCAACTGAGCGGAATGAGTGGTAAAGCGCTCTCCATTCGAATTGGTGAACTTTTGGAGCTTGTTGGTCTGTCTCACGCGCGTCACATGTTTTTGACTCAATTTTCCAAAGGAATGTTGCAGAGGATTGGGATGGCCCAGGCTCTTATTCATAAGCCACGGCTTCTAATCCTTGATGAGCCTCTCTCGGGCCTCGATCCGGATGGACGCCGTCAACTGGTGAGCATTATTCAAAATACCTTTACTGAAGAGGACACCACGATCTTCTTCTCTAGTCATTTACTCGATGACGTTGATCGACTCTGCCAAGACCTGGTCTTGATTAAAAACGGACGTGTCCATTATAACGGACCGAAAAGTGATTTTGTGGATCGTGGAAAGCGGGGTTACCTTATCCGTCATAGTTTCGCCTCGAAAACGGCGGTTGAATCCGTCTCAGAACTCAGCGCCCTGCAATTAAAAATTGATCAACTTCGTGAAGATGGACATCAAATCCTCAATATTGAACAAGAAAAAATTAGTCTTGATGAAGCCTTTAAGGAATTTCAAGGTCAGGGAGGGGCGAGGTGAGCTCTCCGATTTTTGTGGTCGCAAAGAATACCTTCATCGAGATGATTCGAGATCGAGTTCTGTATTTTGTGGTGGTATTTTCGATTCTTTTCATGGGGCTGTGCTTTGCTTTGGGGCAGCTTTCCTACAACGAGATATTCCGACTTTCGGTGTCTCTTGGACTCTCTGGTATTCATTTTTGCTTTATGGGCTTGGCTATTTTCTTGGGTTGTAGTGTTTTCTTTCGAGAAATCGAACGAAAGACTATATACACCCTTCTGGCCCGTCCATTGAGTCGTGGTCAGTACCTTTTGGGTAAATACTTGGGGCTGCTGAGTGTCCTACTGACTCTTTTGTTTGGCTTTGTTTTGTGCTTCACGCTGGTTGAATATTTGCTGGCCATGCCAATTCTCTTAACTTCATATTATGCGTTTGTTGGATTCTTTTTTGAGGCGGCCATTCTCCTTTCGGTTACATTTTTCTTTGCAAGTTTCTCGAAGCCTTTTTTGTCGATCACGGGCTCCTTGGCGTTCTTTCTGATAGGTCATTGGGTGGCGAGTCTTGAAGCGTTCATTGAAAAGTCCACCAGCGTGAGTTTTTACCTAATAGGGCAAGTGATTATTCACACTTTTCCGAACCTTGAGGCGTTAAACTGGAGGCCTTTTGCGATCTCCCAGTCGCCGGTCCCAGCATACGAACTGAGCTTTGCATTCGCGACGGCTGCCTTATGGGCGTTGTTTTTCTTTATGTTGTCCCTCATTATTTTTAGGAGAAAAGACTTTGAGTGAAGATATTGTCTTAACATCGTTCGTGTTCTGGTTTGGCGCCATTTGGGGGAGTTTTGCCAACGTGGTGATTGTTCGCCTACCTAAAGAAGAAAGCGTTGTCTCGCCCCGCAGTCACTGTCCGAACTGTCAGAAGCCCATTCCTTGGTATCTCAATATTCCTATTTTTTCGTGGGTGCTCTTGCGTGGGCGTTGTCGAGAATGCAAGCATGCCATTTCAATTCGTTACCCGATCGTTGAGTTTCTTATGGGGTTTTTCTTTGCAGCTCTCTTCTATCGCTACGGCTGGAGCTTTTCGACCCTTGAATACATGGTCTTTGCTTTCGCCTTGGTCACATCGAGTTTTATCGACCTCGATCATATGATCCTACCAGATCGTTTCACCCTGTCTGGTATCGTACTCGGACTGTTGGGTGCCGCAATCAATCCCGATCGAGCTTTCTTGGATGCTTTTCTCGGGGTGTTTTTGGGTGGAGGCTTTCTTTTAGCCATTGCTTACTTTTATTATGTCTTCCGTAAAGTTGAAGGCATGGGTGGCGGTGATATCAAGTTGCTGGCTTGGATTGGTGCTGTTTGTGGGATTCAGTCGATCTTGTTTGTTGTATTGGCTTCAAGTGTTTTGGGATTGGTCGTGGGATCTTTGTACATGTTGAAGTCAAAAGACGGTTTGCAGACGGGTATCCCATTCGGCCCTTATTTGTCGTTGGCAGCACTTGTCTATCTCATTTTTGATGTCTCTAACTGGACCCAGTGGTTCTTTCCAATTTCTTATTGAGTGTGAGACCTAGCCCTGTCTTTGGTCTAGCGATATACAACAAGCCTTTCTGACAGTTGATGCTGAGCTCGTAAATAATTGAAGATATTAAAAAAGTTCAAAGAATCGGACTTTCGGCGGTTTGACTTTGGTGACTGGTTTGGCTTTAATTTTAAGATAGGAAGGTCCAATACTTTCCTCTTGAACCCAAAGGTTGGTCGAGTGTTTGTCGTGCTCTCAACGTTGGGCCCCGTGAATTTGTATAGGGCTGTTTGTTCAAGAGTTTGGTGTTGTTCCGAAAGTTGATGATTAGACTTAAGGAAAGTCTAGCTAGAGAAGGTTTATGATTTTTGGAAACAAACAGCTCATTGGTCTCGACTTAGGGTCAAGTTCTATCAAGATGGTGGAGCTGAAGGCTACGGGCCGAAATTACAAAATGAACAAGTTTGGAATGTCTGCTATTCCTGATGGTCTGGTCGACGGTGGTGAAATCATCGATCCCAGTGGCTTGTCAAAAATCATCATGGCTTTGCACAAAGAGCTGGGGATAAAAACCAAAACGGTATGCACGGGTATGTTCGGTGGTGCCGTCATTGTCAAAAAGATATCAATGCCGAGAATTGATCCAAAGCTCATTAGAGAGCAAATTCAATGGGAAGCCGAGCAGTACATTCCCTTTGACCTAAGCGAAGTCAACTTGGACTATCACTTGTTAGATAGTAATTCGTCTGCCGAAACCATGGATATTCTTCTTGTAGCGGCGAAGCATGATTATATCATTCGCTATTTCGAGGCCATTGAAATGGCTGGTCTTAAATGTGCCCTTATTGATGTCAATGGTTTCGCATTAGCGAACTGTTTTGAATTAAGCTATGGCACCAGAAGTAACGAAACTTTAGCTCTTATTAATATTGGCGCCGGAGTCACCAATTTAGTGGTCGTTGAAAATGGTAGTGTGGTTTTTTGTCGAGACATTCCCATTGGGGGCAACATTTATAACATGGAAATCGCAAGAGAGCTTGGGGTGAGCAGCGACGAAGCCGAGGATTTAAAAATTGGATTCTCCCAGACCCAGTCCAGCCCTGCGGAACTTTCCCAGATAGTGGCAAACACCAGTGAAATGATCTGCGAAGAGATTAAAGATAGTTTTAGTTTTTACGAGCAATCAAAGAGTGGAGCTCCTGTGACCAGTCTTTACCTGAGTGGAGGATCAACAAAGATTCCTAATCTAGTTGATGCCGTATCGACCGCCACTGGCCTAAACTGCCAAAGCTTTAATCCTTTGCAGAAAATCACGTGGAATAAGAGTGCTTTCTCGGATCAGTTCTTAAACGAAATTCTGCCTTTTTTACCCTGTGTTGTAGGCCTAGGCGCTCGAAGGCTGGGGGATTCATGATTAAGATTAATCTTGCGAAAACCCAAGTATACGGAGGCGAGGGCACTCAGGTTGCCTTTGCCGCCGACCTTGCCGCCGGAAGAGCTTCTGGGAGCCCTCACCCAGCATTAAAGGTTTTGATAATTCTTATTTTTCCCATCGCTCTTTATGTTTACGAGAGATTTGATCTCGAAGCAAAACGAAAGGTTCTGATTCAAATCTCGGCGCAGGCCCAAGAAATTGAAAAAGAGGTGTCGGAGTTCGGTTCTTTGCGCACGGCCGTTGAAAATTTGGTGAAGGAAAAAGAAAAGTTGACCCAACAGTTGTCGGTCATCGAGCAGATCTCCCAAAAGCGAGCTTTCAAGCTGCAAGCGATCCGTAAAGTACAAGATAATCTACCGGACGACTTATGGATCAATGAACTGGTGGTGGATCAAGACACGGTTATTTTTAAGGGCTTTTCTCGTAGTGCTTCGTCGATTCAAGATATGGTGGGAAGTTTGAGTAAAGAAGAGGTTGTTCTCTCTGCCAAAAACCGTGAACTCACCCGAGTTCGCAAGGGTATGGAAGAGGTCAATGCGTTCGACGTTGAATTAAGGGTGAGAAACTAGTGAATATTGAAGAGGAACTCAATAAATTAGATATGAAGAAAACGGCTTTAGTGGGATTGTTCCTGCTGGCTATCTATTGGCTGATTTTCTTCGACAATGGGCGGTCTCTTGAGGCTCAAACTGAGCAAGCTCGACAAACGATTACAAGAAACCAAACATCTCAGAAGATGGTAAAAGATGCACTGGCTGACAAAGGAAAGTTCGAGAACGACATAAAAAACATCATTTTAAATATGAAAGACTTTCAGAAGTATTTCTCTGCTGACGTTGATCCGAATAGTTTGCAAGCTCAAGTTTCTGATTTTGCCGAGCAGCGCGGTCTCGTGGTGAACAGTCTAAAGCCTGCGGCCCGCAAAAATGAGTTCCCAGGTTACACAGAGACGGGGGTCGGCTTTCAAGTCGAAGGGTCGTTTCACAATATCATGAGTTTTGTATCGGATCTCACTAAGATGGATCGGGTTATTGATTTTAGCGAGATGAAGTTTCGCGCAACGAGCAGTGGTGAAAATCCTCAGGTTGAACTTCAGACGATTATGGTGATGTATTCTGCAAAGGAAAACCAAGATGGTTAGTCGCAGAGTTCTATTGCTTTTAGCGGGGCTCGTTTTCATGGGACCTTGCATAGCATCAGCACAAAAAGATGGTGGAAAATCCAAAACCAATGTTGAAGAAGGCACGATTTCAGAGATTCGCAGCTACCTGAAACCTTTCGACTACGATGGTGAAAGCCTAAGAAATCCTTTTGAAGCACCCATTGAAGCGAAGCCATTAGTACCCGGCGAAGTGTACGGCCCCTTTTTAAAGCTTCAGAGATTCAGTTTAGAAAAGATGAAGTTGAAGGGCTTGGTGTGGAATTCTGAAAACCCCGTCGCAATTTTTCGAGCGCCTGATGGTACTGACTACAAACTTCGTATTAAAGACCACATCGGAGAAAACTTTGGCTATATTGCCGCTATTCGTGAAAAAGAAGTGGTGGTGATTCAAACAGTTGAAGAAAACGGTAAAAGATACTCGACCACTAAGGTGGTTTTTTTACAATAAAAACTCAAGGAGAGAACGATGACAAGGATGTTATGTTCATATTTAGTGTTAATAATGACGGCTTCGATCATCGGAGGTTGTTCGTTTACGAGCACTGATAGCAATGGGGCCGCGGCCGAAGAACTTGATAAATCCAGTGTTTCGGCGACTGACGACTTGCTAGACTCAGAAGATGAAATGTTGGCAGAAAGCGAAGACCTCCTTGCCGATACAGAGGGTGTTACCGATGATTCTTTTGGTTTGGACGACGAGTTTGAAGCGGCGGAGCTAGAAGATGGCTACACAGACGAATTTGAAGAAGAAGTGGATTTAGGTTTTAGTTCGACCAATGATGAGCAAGTCGATCAACAATTGGCCAACGATGAGCTTGATGAGTTCAACGATGATTTTGCTGTGGATGATTCCTTTGCAGACAATTCCACGACCGAGGAATTTGTACAAGACGCTCAACCCATGGATGAGGAATTTGCGGCTGTGGACCCTGTGGTGGATGAGCCGGCTCCCAATCAACCAATTATAGATGTTCCAGCGGAGTCGCCCAGTGCGGCGGTCTCTGGCAATCAAGTGACGAACCTTCAATACAAGGCTTTTGAAAATGGCGGTACTGTTGTTATTGAAACACAAAGTCCTGCGCAATATGAGAAGATCGTAGATACCGATTTGAATCAAATTATAATCCAAGTCAACGATGTGACTTTGCCCGAACGCTTCAAGCGTCCCTATGTGACGAAAGACTTCAAACAAGATATCGCAACAATCAACGCCTACGCTGATGCCTCCGGTGCGGCTCGCTTTGTGATTCAGTTAAAGCGCCCAATGGACCCACTGGTTCAGCAAGAGGGCGCGTCGATTTTGGTGATGACCAGCTCGGGTGACTCCATGATGGCCGAAGCGTCAGTCGCGCCACAAGAGGGCTCACTCGGTGAAGAGGACGGTCAGATGGCAATGTCTCAGCCTTCTGAATCCGACTTAGACGCTTCATTCGGCGGAGTCGACAAATCAGGGGCTTCCATGAACCAAAGTGCTTTTACCGGTGAAAAGATTAATCTCGAGTTTATCGATACAGATGTAAGAGAGATTATTAAGGTGATTGCAGAGCGCAGCGGGGTTAACCTGATTATGGACCAAGACGTGAAGGGCAGCACCAGCATTCGGTTGCGAGAAGTTCCATGGGACCAAGCCCTGTTGGTGATATTGCGTTCGCAAGGTCTCGGTTACGTAAAGCAGGGCAACGTCTTGCGAATTGCTCAGCAGTCTAAACTGAGTCAAGAGGCCGAGGCCGTCAGCAAACAAATTAAAAGTGAAAAAGAGGCAAAGCTTCTCTCCGGCGGGATCAAGGTCAAATACTTGCCTGTCAGCTATGGTAAGGTCAGTGAACTTGCTTTGAAGTTAAAAGACTTTACCAGCAAAGAAGGTAAAATTGCCTTCGACGATAGGACCAGTTCTTTGGTAATTACCGATTACGGCGAGTACATCGCAAGGATCTCAGAGTTGGTGAAAGCTCTCGACACCGCACCGATGCAAGTTGAAATCGAATCAAAGCTGGTCGAGGCGAGAGAGGATTTTCTCCGTGAGGCGGGGATCAATTGGGATTTTACGGGTGCTGATTTCCCCATTGGTGCCCAAACCGGCAATGCACGGCCTTCGTTTAATACCAACTTGCCAAGTCAAGGATTCTCGCTTGACCTTGATGTGGGGGTTTTCGATATTTTTGGTGACCTTTCCGCTTCGTTAAGCATGTTCGAAAGTGACAACAAAATTAAAGTCTTGTCTCAACCGAGGATCGTAACGATGAACAAAGTGGAGGCTGAGATTGAGCAGGTAACACAAGTTCCGATTCGCCAGGTGGTTATTAACCCAGGCGCGCCGGCTGTTGAAAATTTCACCTTTCAAGATTTAGTTTTGGGCCTTAAGGTGACTCCCCAAATCACTTTTAATGGCGACGTGATCTTAGACGTTGAATTAAAAAGAGAGTTTGCTGGTAGTCTTAATACCGATGGGTCGCGTGAGCTCAACAAGCGACGGGCGAAATCAACCGTGATGGTCAAGAATGGCAAGACTGTCGTGATTGGTGGAATTTATCAGATGGATGAAGGGGATCTTGAAGACGGAATTCCTTGGCTCAAAGATATCCCTCTACTCGGCTACCTCTTTAAAAAAACCAGGGTTGAAAAGATCAAAAACGAGTTACTCTTGTTCTTGAAGCCGAAGATCTTAAAGAAGATCGATGGCCCTATGGTTTCGAAATCAGCTGTGCCCAATAATAGTTTCGAGAGCTATGAAGATCTCACGGTTGACGAGGGGGGCTTTGATGAGTCGCTCGAAGGCCTCGACTCCCTGCAAGACGACGACTTTGATGATTCGTTCGACGACGCCGAATTTGAAGACGATGGTGGCAGTCTGAGCCTCTAGAGGCCTTTTCTGGCCATGACCTCGGTTTTGTAGTAAGACCGGGGCCATGGATTTGTTTCAACAGGGCTCATCGTCCCATCTCGACCCACTGGCTGAAAAGCTGCGTCCCAAGCTATTTTCTGATCTAATTGGCCAAGAAAAAAGTTTTGCCAGTCACAGAACCCTGATTTCTAAGATCAAAGAGGGGCACCTGCAAAGCCTTATTCTGTGGGGCCCTCCGGGTTGTGGAAAGACCTCCTTTGCCAATGCGCTCATCAACGAGGTTGATGCCGAGGTTTTCCATGAAAATGCCATAGATTTTGGGGCGAAAAAGATTCGAGAGATCGGAGAAAAGGCCAAGCGAAATCGCTACGAGAGACAGCGAAAGACCGTTTTGTTTGTCGATGAGATCCACCGGCTCAACCGAGGACAGCAGGACGTGCTGCTGCCATTTGTAGAGAAGGGGTACTTCTACTTGATTGGGGCGACTACCGAGAACCCGAGTTACCAATTAAACGCGGCCCTCGTTTCTCGTTGCCGCCTGGTGGTTCTAGAGCCCTTAAAAGAAGCTGATTTGGTCCGACTCTCTGAAAAAGCTTTTGAGGAATTTGGTGTCCAGCGGGATCAGCTTTTTACTCCCGCGGGTTTCGAAGACCTGATTGCTTCCTGCCATGGCGACGCCAGAAGGTTGTTAAATTTGCTTGAAGAGGTGTGGTTTGCCCACAAGCAGTCCCCTGACGCCCCCTTTCCCTTGGACCCAGAGGGCTTGATCAACTTGTTTGATTCGTCGGGATTGCGGTTTGATAAAAAGGGGGATGAGCATTACGACACGGTCTCGGTTTTTATTAAAAGTCTGCGAGGTAGTGATCCCGATGCGGCCATCTATTATCTTGCTCGAATGCTACAAGGGGGAGAAGATCCCCTTTTTATTGCTCGCCGACTGGTGATCCTAGCCTCTGAAGATATTGGAAATGCCGACCCACAAGCTTTGGGGGTGGCCGTGAACACCCTACATGCTGTTGAACTCGTTGGTATGCCCGAGGCCAGGATTAGTCTAGCACAGGCAGTAACATACCTAGCTTCGGCTCCAAAATCCAACCGTAGTTATATGGCCATCAACAAAGCCATGACGGTGGTGAGTGCCACAGGCCCTCTGCCGGTGCCTAAGGCCTTTCGCTCGAGCAAGACAAGGCTCATGAAAGATCTTGGCTATGGGGTCGACTATAAGTACACCCACGACGGCGCAACCGGATGGCTGGCGCAAGACTACTTCCCAGAGGGCTTAAAAGACCGAAAGTTCTACGAGCCTTCCGGACGAGGCTTTGAGAAGCGAATAAAAGAATATCTCGCATGGATGACCGGTCGGGCAAAGAGTGCTTCAGATAAAGAAGAATAAAAATAAACCTAAAAAGGTTTGTTAGCGACAATACACAGGCACGGGGCTTCGCCGAGGACTTTCTGAGAATGCTTTGTATTGGATGGAACCACAATTTTATCGCCAGATCGAAGCAATAGCTGATTACCATTGATATTCATAGAAAGCTCTCCCTCAAGAACCATTCGAACTTCATCTAGGGGGTGGCGGTGCTCAGGATAGGTCTCTTCTTTCGTTAAAACCTCTTCTCGTGGTTGTAAATCCTCAGCTTTAAAAATCATCAACGCTTGCTCTTTTGTCGGTTTAAGGGGCGCTTGCCAGCGAATTACGATCATAAAAGACTCCATTTTTCTTTCAAAAAGGCGGCTTCCTAAGGAGGAGCGACCTGAACCAAAGTAAAGTCCCTGGATCAAGGGTTTGTCAACGGTTTAGGGCTTTTAGACAAATCTTAAACAGTTTACCTCCAGGGTTGTTCTTCAATGAGACAATAGGTGTTCAATTTGAGAACTTATTGATTTTGCAAAGTTTTTCGTAAAGTTCCCCCATACAGCCGTCGATAGGATTGTACCTGAAGAGATAACTGTGGAGGAAACTTGAACAACTCAAATAAGCTTGGAAACGAAGATAATTTTTTGGAACAGATCTTTAAATATGTCGATGGCACAGAATGCTTGAACTTCGTTTCTAGCGATCTATCTGACTACTTCACGATCGAGCAGGAAATCGATCAAAGAAGAATTACGGTCAATAAGTTTGATGTCGAAGAAGTCCTTAGCCGAGTCGACGAAGAAGGACAGGAATTTCTTCAGGTTAACTTTGTTTCTGGTAAGAAGATCTTGCTCACTAAACAATTGATCGGGTTCCGCCCCCTCACCATGTTTGGTTTGGATATGGACAAGCTTCCGAAGGTGGTCACCACTCCGGATATCATGAATATTTTTGATGCTATACAGGAGAGCCTCTGCCACGAGGACAACTCGGGTGAAGAGCTCGAAGTCCTTCGCAAGGTCTACGATTCGGTGGTGTGCGGCGGAGAGTCTGTCGGCTTCAATCTAGAGGCAGAGAGAGCCCTGTTCTCACGAATTCCTACTCAAATTTTACGCACAAGCGCCTAAAAATATTGACCCCCAGCGGATTTCGATAGATAAAGGCCCCTTCCTCGTGTGGGGGTATAGCTCAGTTGGGAGAGCATCTGATTTGCATTCAGAAGGTCGCAGGTTCGATCCCTGTTACCTCCACCAGTTTTTAAGACCAGCCCTGGTCGTTTACACTTCCCGATGATTAAAAACTGTTAATATTGGCTCACTAGCACCCACTTTCCGTCGTCCCGATGCGCCCACTTCGCATCGTCCCGAAGCACCCACTTCGCGTCGTCACGAAGCACCCACTTTGTGTCGTCCTGAGGCGTAGCCGAAGGATCTTGTCGAACTAAAAAGAGGGGGGACTCCGTTCTTTTAAAAAGCTGGTTACGTCCAAGAAACGAAAATTTTCGTCGCGACTCTTTCGTGGGAGATCGCTGTTAGTTTAATAAGGCCAGCGTTGTTAGACGTGTGATTCGCATTACTGTTCCGACAAACCTTGGTCCAGTTTTCTTAAGTGTTATCGTCTGCAAACGAAGTGAGGGTACCCAACCCTCAGCAAAATATTATAATGTGGTGTATGACAAAAAATATCATGAAATCAACTGTGTTCGTTCTTATCTTCTCATCTCTTATAATGATGGCAGGCTGTCGCGTCGTCGATGAAGCGTCTAAAGAAACATCGGTGGTAACTTCGATTGCCCCCCCGGAAGAGCCCCAGCCTTTTGCAGATCCGCTTCAGCTCACCGAAGAACTCACTCTCCCTGGGCCATGGTTTACAATGAATGTGATAGTTTCAAACACTAATACGGATAGAGTATTATATGTTTCCCAGATAGCGGCGGTTATTACCGACCCTAATGGTGGAGAAACAGTGATCAACCCGGTCACCAGGACGAGCTCGTTAGTTCAGTTGTCGGTTCTTCCAGAGAAAGCTAGTTCAATTCAGTTGTTTTTTGGAGGGGCGCCGTCAGCGATTCTTCGCAATAGACTGCGGTCTAAACTTAGGCTGACCGGTTGGTTCCTTGCAACGGTGGATGACGCCGCGACTGAAATAGACGAGACGGAAACACCTCAAGAGAGCTACGAGCAGACAGTAAACTTTCGAACTAAAAATCCGTTGAAAAATTAGGGTCCCGTTTTGGGGAAAGAGGCCTAACGGCTCCTCATCGCGTTGTTTCAAGCGTTGATTTCAAAGTTGACGCCGTTTCTGTTTGGGCCGGTCTGTATTTAATACGAAAAAGACGAAACATCAGAGCCACCACTAAAAAAGAAAGTGAAGGCCACTCGAATCCCCAGGTCTTGCCGTTGATAGCCGCTATCTTGTGAAGTGAGAGACAGGGTGGAGTTCAATGCCCAGCTAGGCTGATGGTAACCCAACCCGATCGCCGTTCGGTCATAGCTGATGGGGTCAGGAACCAAGTTCTCGATGGCTTGTGCCGAAACCGTTGCGTAGCTGGCACTGAATAGAAAAGACCCGGTGGAGAGAAGGGGATAGAGGTACTGAAAGTTCAATCCAAACTCTCCGGTCTCAGGCCGTGCCACCTGACTGCCTCCAGAGAGTTGCACGACCTGCGGATTTCTCCGGTAGGTCAGCTCAATCAAGCCTCCTTGTGATGAGCCACCACCACCGCCTCCAAAAGTGGAGTCCCCAGTGCTGCCCCCTCTAAAATCAAGGCCGAAGCCAATATAGCTTGAGAGCCAGCCGGCCGTCAGGGATTGGTCGTTGTTGCTGAGGTCAGTTTTATTTTCAGAAAAGTAGGTCACGCCTCCGCCGACAAGCAGGCTTGAAAAGCGCATGTTGGACCCTAAGTGAGCACCTAAGATCGAGCTCTCGGCGGTCGCCGTCGAGTCGACAAAGCTTTTTATATTTTGTTGCGTGATTCGAATTCCTAAGGGCAAATTTTGCATAACATGAAAACTCATATCCAAAAGAATGAGGTCTGATTTTTCCGACGACGAAACTGCTGCCAAAGGTGTGTTGGTGATTTCATTTTTGAATTCGAACTCTGGGCGGTAGCGCAGGTTCAAGGCAAAGCCCGTTGTGCTATAGCCAAGGTAGACATCCAGTGGATTACCAGAGACCTCACTTTTTGACAGAGATGTGGCATCACCGGAGCCAGAGATCAATTCGGCGGCTAAGCCAAACTTCGTTTGTGGAATTGAGCCCAGAGAAACCGATGGGTTGGTGGCAATCAAGCTCTCATCATAAGGCGCAAAACTGACTGAGGACTTACCAGTTAGGGGAGTCAAAAAGAGGATAAAGGCAAAGAGGATTCGGTAAAATCGAAGCCGCCAAACGATGAAGCCAACAAAGCCTGCAAACAGAATCCAAAACCATTCGAGAAAAAAGATGACCAACGAAATCCCGATCAGTGAGATTTGACGTAAGCGCGGCGATTGTCGAATCTGTTGAGCCCAGCGAGGCGAGTGTTGGTAATAATATTTCACAAGTTGACGACCAGCACGAGTTGGTTTGAGCACCTTGTCGCGAAACCTACGAAGAATATTGATTTTAGGATGAAGAGGCGAGCCGAAGGTCGCCGATGCTATAAAGCAATTCAAATCCTTGTTGGCATCGGAGGTGGCACAGTTCTCATTGATTTGTGGTGCAAAGGTGCCTTGCGAGGGGCGGTAGTTGGAGACGAACGGAAAACTTCTGTTCAGGGCATCAGCGTTGTCCACAAATTGGTCAAACCCGAAGGGCACGCCCTTGTGAGAAATTCGCGGGTTCGAGAACTTATTAAGCCGTTGGCAGTAAAGACCGTTTTCGTAACATTGATCTTGGTAAGCCATAACACTTTCAAATTTGTTAGCTGTATCTACAAACCCATAGTGTTCGCCCCCGGGGCCCGCTTCGGCCATGCCTAGCGATTGTTGATAGCGGTCGTGGCGCAAGCTCATGTTGTGACCGAGCTCGTGGGCAAGCACAAAGGTAGGACAATTGTAAAGGGTCAGGCCAAAAGCACGGTTGTCAAAAAAGCGGTTGCCGGAGCCTCCAAGGTTGGCGATGCCACAAAGTCCTGCGCTGGTTGAATCGATAAATAGATGCACAAGGTCAGCTCCCTGGGCATCTCGCAGAGCGTGGAGTGCGGCATAGGGGCCAGAAGAATCCACCAACTCTCCCAAAACTGTGCTGCCGTCTTTCGCCCCAGTGGCAACCCCGGTGGCATTGATCGATAGCAGGCGGTAGCGAAAGTTCACACAACTGTCGGCCAACATTTGATTTGTTGCGGCCATCAAAGTCGTGATTCGCTCTTCAATATCGGCATTCGCGGCAGCCTCGGTCGTGTAACCGACGATGACATCCACAAAATTATCGGGGCTGGTTGTCGTGATCTCGAGTCCTTGGTCACCTGACTTCGTGAGGGCCTCATCGAAGACGTCACTGATGGGAAAAAGCGTTTGGTTCACAACCACTTCGGATATGGTAACGCCTTCCTCGCTGGTGCGGACTTGGTAGTTTTGTCCCCCAGCGACGATAGAGCCCGCGAGTCGACCATCTCGGTGGGTAAAGCTCACCAAAGAGTAGGGATCACCGGTCAGTCGACCCACAACTGTGGTCATGCCATTTTTCTCTATTTGGTTTTGAGCCTCAAATTGGACGGTGAACCCTTCAGGCATTTCAAAAGAAAAGCGCGGCAGCAACAGAATTTGTTCAGCCCCTCGCGACAGCTCAAGGCTATGAGCATTTTTGAAAGAGATTGAAGTGGGTGCAACGTTATCGTTACTTCGTTCTTTTTTTTCATCGAGGACAAATAAAGTGTCAGGCGCTTTTTCCTGCGCAAAACTCAGAACAACCAAAAGCACCGTTAAGATAGTTTGAAGCAAAGGAACCCCCAAAATTGTCGTAAAGTGCAATTATTAGGGGTTATTGGGCCGCTGTCTATGAATAATCCCTAACAAGGAGTCCATGTTTTATCGGTTTTGGATCTTCGTTAGAGTCACGACTTCAGCGGGAGAACCTGCCGTAGTGAGCGTCATACTGCCGGATTCGTGATCGTCTTGCGAGAGGGCGGCAAACTCGGTGGTGTCGCTGGCAATTAATGATTGCGTTGAGGCATTGCTTGGGTCAATGGCCACGCGACAAGGCTTGTGTTGAGTCATAAGAGTGATGGCGCTTTTCTTTTCAGAGGTTACCGGTATGGAGTAGGGATCGATCGTGCTTCGTTGAACAACGGCCGATTTTTCGAAATCAAGGGAGACTTGCACGTACCAGCTTTTACCAGCCGCGTTGGTACACCTTTTTGCCAAGGTCGTTGATGTTTCAGTGATTTCCCACCTCAAGGTGTAGATCCATCCTTCTTCACTATAACTTTCCGATTCCCAAAGTCCGAGTAAATCTGTGGAAAGATTGGTCTCTACATTCTGAGTCGACAATTGTAAGAAGAGGTTCTCCGAAACGGCTGTGTTCGGGGCTCCATCTTTCCCACAAGAAGTTAAAATCAAAGCGAACAGAATAACAAGTCTATTAAGTATTTGCATCGGCGTCTCCTGTAGAACTAAAGAGCAAGAAGTGTTCCCGTCAAATCAAAATGAGCGGTGATTGAATGTATCACTGTGAGACAAGTTCCCAAGGGTGCCACTTTTTGGTGTGCCTGATGTCGCAGGCGTTGATGATCACGACACCGACTCAGATCTTCAGAGATCAACTAGGGCTGGGTTTGCAGGCTTTGCAAAGCCTTGAAAAAGTCTTCTATGGATCGGTCCGGGAAGTTTTCATTCCAGATTCGATTGATTTCAGCAGTCAGTCTCCGGCCATCTCTGGTTTGGGGACTTGAAGCCACTTTTGAATTTGGTTGTTTCATGGCTTGCATAAACTCTTCGACCTGCGAATAGGTGAAGCCTTCTTCTACAATAAAGAGAGCTATTTTTTGTATCAGTTGATCAAAAGATTTGTTCTCCAGGATGGGGCGGCGCAGGCTATTGACAAGACTCGTTAGCTGTTGGTTATTCTGTATAATTTTCTCAAGGGTCATGACTTCACCATCAATCAGTGGACCAAAACTATCATTCATAGTTCCCGTGAAATCCAAGCCTTGCCCGTGGGCGGTCGAAACCTTCTCAACTATAGAATAGGGGTTGAACCAAGAGGTTTGGATGCTAGGAATGCCCGCCTTGAGGGCCTTTAAAGCATAGGTCACGCAGCTGGCAAAAACAGTATTATAGATGCTTGGTTGATCCTGAGAATGTGAAAGTTGCAGGGCCTCAAGAAAAATATTTTTCTTCTGTTTTCGACTCAAGCCAGAGAGCTGATACTCTTTTACCACTGATCTTTTGATCTGGTCGAGGGCCAGTGTCCGGGTTTCGAAAATCTGTAGAGCAATACCAAATTCTCCCATAACACCCTTGAGAGGCTCCCAGTCTTGCTCTCCACCCTGGACTCGAGTCGCTTGAAGGGTAAAAATCATATCGCCCTGGTTGTTGTAGTTTGCAAAGACGTAGGGCTCATAAGTATCAGAGCTTTGTGGGATAGCCACGATGGGATAGTCCGAAACCATTCTGATTTGTGTATGGGCGCCGGCGCCACCACCAAACCACTCCATTTGAAAAATGACTTCAGTAATCTCTACCGATATTGGGACGATTGCGATGAACCAATCACTGGCGTCATTAGGGGTGCGAGCGGCTCGAAAGTTTCCAAAAACATGAAAATTGGCCAAACCCTCTTCGGGGAAAGTCACGCCTCGCTCTTGCAGTGAGCTGGACTTGTTGTTGACCACTTCGAGAATCGCCAATTGCAGGTCTTGGTCGAGATCTTTGATCGACTGCTCGTCAATTTTCACAACACTGCGCTTTTCATCGAGTTTGAGGCGATTGCCTTGTCCTGGCCTATTAGGGGTCGACAGGGTCACAGAGGTCTTGGGTGTGCCATCCAAGCCTTCGATGGGTTGATCGAGAAGAACAGTTTCAGAGGTTGGCAAATACCCAACGCCATTAATCCGCTCCGAGAGACCTCTTGGAGTCGCCAGTGCGACGTTGCAAAAAAATAACAGACCAATAGTGACAGTGTGGTGGAATTTCAACGGACATCTCCTCAATCAACAAATGTTTGAACTGTCTCATCATGGTACAAGATGTGTGCCACTCCAAGGACGGCTAGTTTTGAATACGGACCGGCGGCGATAGTCCGTTGAATTTCTAGAATGTTAAAAAAGTTGCCAGTCTACGTCACCTGTTGACACTTTTGGCTCCTCAAAAACGAATAAAGGGCTCTTCAGGCCTCAAATAAGTGGTACGCCCTTTGCTCATATTATAGATGAAACCAGGAGAGAGGTAATGAAGAAATCACTAGCGAGTTTTTTGGCTTTAACTATTTGTTTTACAATGGTCCCGACCCTTGTGTATGGGGACATTGCTGATTTGAACGAAGAGCTGATTGAGGCGGATGCCATCGGAGCCGATTCCGAGGCGGCGATCATCGAGGCCGAAGAGTTGCGTGAGCAGCTTAAAGAAGAGCGCGCCGAAGCTCAGCGCTTGAAGCTCAAATTAGAGCAAGAAAAAGAAGCGGCTCGAATCAATAAAAAGAAAGCCGAAAAAGAAATTGCTGCCACCGAAAAGAAGATCTCAGATTCCAAGCAGCAATCGAACAACTATCAAAAAGAGCTGTTGAAGATTGCGGCTGAGCAAGAGGCTTTGCGCAAGCAGAACGAAAAGGTGCAGGCGGAGCTTCAACTTGTGCAAGATGAAGAGCGTCGAGCCGCGGAGAAAAAACGTCAGGAAGAAAGCGATCTTCGTAAGTTGGTAAAAGATCACCGTGACATGAAGATTGCTGCAAAGCGAACCGCAACTCGAGTCAGCGCCATGCGCAGTGACGTTAAGAAGGCGCGTGTAGAAATTGCTCGAGTTTATAGAGACCTAAAGAAAAACAGTGGCGAGTATAAAAGGATGATTCGCATTTACCGACGCACCCTTGGTAAAGCGGCGCAGATGCTCGACGAACTGGAGATGTCCATTGAGATTGATCGCGCTTACGATCAAAAACTCTCTTCACTAGGTAAGCTCCGCAAAGGACAGCGAACCACATCGGGACTCAACAAAACCCGAGTGGCTCAAATCACTGCGAGTGCTTGTAACCTGAGATCCTTTCCTTCCACGAAAGCGGTGGTTCTCAGCAAGTATCCTTCAGGTAAGAAGGTCAGTATGAAGCACCATAACCGATCTTGGTACACTGTTGTTCACGGTGGAGAAAAGGCCTTCTTAGGGAAGAGTTGTTTCAACTAACCGCTACGGGTATTCTTAACAGAGCGCAGGCGGTGAATGAAAGATATCGCAAGAAACTAAGAAGTTGAGTTCTGTCGTAAGCCTCGATCGAATCGTTTTATCAATCACAACAAAACAGAAATAAAAAAAGCCTCATCCATAGAATGAGGCTTTTTTTTTGTATTTCCCGAGAGGGACAATTATAGCGTCGATTTAAACCAGCAGCGAGGTCTAAGGCCCTCTTGCCACTGACTGCTTATCATACAGGTGTAGTTTGATGCTTCTTTCTCAGCCTCTTTTCCAAAAGGGTCCGCTGATTTTTTACCGGGGATGAGGTTCGGGTCGAAGCCAGCAAGACAGACTGAGGCAGCGTAGGTGGTATCAAGGCGGCACTGAGCGTCTGGATGATTGTCGTCCACCGTGCTTACGGTATTCACGTCTGGCGTTTCAAAGCTGGGCTCCACCGGATCTTCTTTAAGGGCTGAGAGCACACGAGCGAGGGACTCGCCGCCGGCGTTGATTCGATAGCAAAGGTCTTGTTCTTCAATGGTTGACCAGACGGCGTCACAGCGATCAGCCACAGATTGGGGAAGAGTTCCACGAAAGCTGGCGTTGATTTCGGTTTCTTCTCTCCAGAGTTCTCTGGCGCATGAGTGAGCCGCAAAGTAGTCCGACTGCCCTTCGTTGGCGGCCCATGTCCCGCCAAAGCCACCAAAGCCTTTACGAAAAGTGAATCCAGCCAAATGGTGACCCAGCTCGTGGCAAAGAACCATGGCAAAGCCGTCGAGGCTCATCTCGGGATGTCTTGCCAGTCCACCGTACATATTCACATTCCAGGTTCCAAAAAACTGCGAGGCGTTGGCATTCAAAGTGTCGTCATCCCATCGTCCGTTGATCACCAGGCGTCCTCCGTGAGACGAAACAATTGGCGTGTAGTATCGTTTGGCTTTTTCGATAACGCCATCAAATTCTGCTTTGGTCATATTGGCATCCCGTGCAGAAAAAACTTGGTATGGATTTTTAATATCTTCAGTTGGTATGAAGGTTCCAAAACTGATTTGAGAAAAAAGCAAACAGCCAGTAATGGCTAACAAAATTGATAATGTCTTCCTTAACATTATTCCCCCTTTGGTGTGTTAACAGCCTAAAAGTCTAGCACAGCCACCCAGGTTCTCGGCGCTCAAAATTTTGGGGTAAAAGTATTTTTCACTTTCAAAAGCCTGGAGCCAGATAAAGGTCTGGCTTAAAGCAAGTAAAAGAAAGCCTATTGCTGCTTCATCAAAACAAATTCTAATAGATAGCCTCAGTTTGCGAATTTTTACGCCGTCGTCTGTCGTTGAAAAACCGACAAAGGTCCAGCTGCCAAAGGCATTTTTTCACCCCTCGATGGAGGGCCACGAACTTCTTGTCTCTGTCCGCTTGAAAGTTCCACTGGTGGATAAGTGGTTCACTCAATAGGAACCAGGGCGATCCTTGCGCCGAAGAGTTGACGGCGTTAAGCAGTGAGGGCCCCAATTGAGCCAAGGCTTCGTCTAAATGGCGGACCTGTTGCATCGACAAACGTTCCCGTTGAGAGGCACGGAACAAATTCACTTGAGAACCACCATCGACGGACCCACAAGTCAAAGAAAGCACCCACAGGATAACCCATGCCAACTGAGAAAAAAGACCGCCCCGAAGACTCGAGTTGCCGACTGCGTGCAAAACGGGGGGGGCAAAAACAACATGACTCAATGATGCCACCGACGAAGAATTGGGCGGACCTCCGCTTTTCAAACTTCTGTGGTTTTCCGCGATGAAAAGTCGATCATTCAATTTTTCATTAAAAAAATTGGTAAGTTTCTGTGCTGTCGGTTGTGCAACCGCCAACAATTACTTAGCATGTCCGTATGAAGCCATTTCTATTTTGTTTTACAGTCGCCGTCTTTTCGTTTTCAAGTCTTGCTCAGTATCAGCCGACGATACAGACGGGGCGTCCGGGCCAGGGTATTGGTCCCGGTGTTGTCGGTACGGGGGTTTTACAGTGGCAGGCCGGTTTTGATTTGCAACAAATTGAACAAACCCCTTCCGATAGAACAAACCAAACCTTTAACAACATTCTTCGCCTTGGTTTGAGTGAGCGTTTTGAGATCAGTTCAATCATCGACTATAGCGATGATGAAATTGCAGCGACAAGCACGCGCGCAAGGCAAGGTTTGTCTGGTATCAGTCAATTTCAGTTTGGGTTTCGGTACGTGTTGAACGAGGCTTCTCCTGAAGAATGGTTTCCCGCTGTTGGTTTGCAAACTCGTTTTCGATTTGAGTCTGTCGGTGGTGACTATCGCAGGAATGAGCTCGCACCTATTTTTATATTGGCCACAAGCAAGGGCATCACTGATCAAATTTCGTTAAGTGTAAATGCCGGAATGGCTTACGACGGTTTCACGCCGACGCCGACATATTCCTACGTGGTAGGTCTGTCCCAAAGCCTCAATTCCCGCTGGGGAACCCTCTATGAAGCGTATGGCCAAGACAATGCTGGGCAGAAAACCAACTATTTGGGGCTTGGTCTCTCCTATCTGATGACCAGCAATTTCCAATGGGATGGTTATATAAGCACTGGGAATAACATGGGAATTCGAGAAACCTATATGACTCTCGGCCTCTCCTGGCGGGGCCGAATCTTCCGCTAATCTTCCATTGTCGTTGCACCAAAATGGTGCCACTGTGGAGCCAAATTAGGAGGCTCTCCTTATAATATATTCAAGAAATGAAGACTTTTTAGGCGCTTTTCAGGGGCTGAAAATTTATTTTAAAAAAAGTGAATTAATTCTTTTTTGCCTATTGACTCTCACACCACATTCCCATAGAACTCCAATTCTTGCGTTTACGAACGAGACTCTTTGAAAACTGAATAGCTAGTTAATTACACTTTTGTGAGGTCTCAATAAGTTTATTCTTATTGAGTTTTAATTTTAGATTATGTTTTTTATTTAAGTAAATTAGCTTTAAGCAAAGTATTTGTTTAGAGATTAGAATCTTAAACTGGAGAGTTTGATTCTGGCTCAGAACGAACGCTTGCGGCGCGCCTAATACATGCAAGTCGAACGAGAAAGGCCCTTCGGGGACGAGTAAAGTGGCGGACGGGTGAGGAACGCGTGGATAACATGCCCTTCAGCGGGGGATAACTATTCGAAAGGATAGCTAATACCGCATATGACTACGACTCCTGCGGGTAACGTAGTAAAAGGCTTCGGCCACTGAAGGATTGGTCCGCGTCCGATTAGCTTGTTGGTGGGGTAAAGGCCTACCAAGGCTACGATCGGTAGCTGGTCTCAGAGGATGATCAGCCACACTGGAACTGAGACACGGTCCAGACTCCTACGGGAGGCAGCAGTAGGGAATATTGCACAATGGAGGAAACTCTGATGCAGCGACGCCGCGTGAGCGATGAAGGCCTTCGGGTTGTAAAGCTCTGTGATATGGGAAGATAATGACGGTACCATATCAGAAAGGACCGGCTAACTTCGTGCCAGCAGCCGCGGTAATACGAGGGGTCCAAGCGTTGTTCGGAATTACTGGGCGTAAAGCGGGTGTAGGCGGCTAGGTTAGTCGGATGTGAAAGCCCAGGGCTCAACCCTGGAAGTGCATCCGATACTGCCTAGCTTGAATACTGGAGAGGGAAGTGGAATTCCTGGTGTAGCGGTGAAATGCGTAGATATCAGGAGGAACATCGGTGGCGAAGGCGGCTTCCTGGCCATGTATTGACGCTCAGACCCGAAAGCGTGGGTAGCAAACAGGATTAGATACCCTGGTAGTCCACGCCGTAAACTATGGACACTTGGTGTTGGAGGTATTGACCCCTTCAGTGCCGTAGCTAACGCGTTAAGTGTCCCGCCTGGGGAGTACGGTCGCAAGATTAAAACTCAAAGAAATTGACGGGGGCCCGCACAAGCGGTGGAGCATGTGGTTTAATTCGATGCAACGCGAAATACCTTACCTGGGTTTGAATTGCAGTGGACCACGCCAGAGATGGCGTTTCTCTTCGGAGTCGCTGTGAAGGTGCTGCATGGCTGTCGTCAGCTCGTGTCGTGAGATGTTGGGTTAAGTCCCGCAACGAGCGCAACCCCTACCATTAGTTGCCAGCATTTAGTTGGGCACTCTAGTGGGACTGCCGACGTTAAGTCGGAGGAAGGTGGGGATGACGTCAAGTCCTCATGGCCCTTATGTCCAGGGCTACACACGTGCTACAATGGAAAGTACAAAGGGTTGCCAAGCCGCAAGGTGGAGCTAATCCCAAAAAACTTTTCTAAGTTCGGATTGAGGTCTGCAACTCGACCTCATGAAGCTGGAATCGCTAGTAATCGCGGATCAGAATGCCGCGGTGAATACGTTCCCGGGCCTTGTACACACCGCCCGTCACACCATGAAAGTTGGTTGTACCAGAAGTCGCCGAGCTAACCTTCGGGAGGCAGGTGCCCAAGGTGCGATCGATGATTGGGGTGAAGTCGTAACAAGGTAGCCGTAGGGGAACCTGCGGCTGGATCACCTCCTTTCTAAGGAGTGCTTCAGTCTTCGGACTGACATTCTTAGGTCAAACCTCACTTTAGAGGTGTAATTATTAACCGGCCCCTTGGGGCTGGCTAGCTGTTCAATTTTGAGAGAGTGTTCTCTCTGGAGCTTACTAATTGGGCCTGTAGCTCAGTTGGTCAGAGCACACGCTTGATAAGCGTGGGGTCACAAGTTCAAGTCTTGTCAGGCCCACCAATTCATTGGTGAGAATTAGTGGCCCCCAGAAGCCGTACACTCAAGAAGTTTAGACAATCCCTTGAGATTGTTGAAAGCGACTCTTTGACAACTGAATAGAACTTAATGAATTAGATTTTTTTACTTACTACGTGAATATCAATTTGACGACATCAATTGATATTCACACCAAGAACTTTATTGAATTTATCGTAAGATAAGTTCACTGAGTCTAAATTTTTTTTTGGGTGAACATTTAATTGTTCACACAAGACTAACGAACTTAGTTAAGTATTCTGATTTATAATTTTTTTTATTATCAGAGTTCTTAGTTAAGCCTGAGAGGTTGTTTTCGGTGATTTTTAGTGGAATCAACCTTTAAAGCTACTAAGGGCTCATGGTGGATGCCTTGGCATCTGGAAGCGAAGAAGGACGTGATAAGCTGCGATAAGCCTCGGGTAGAAGCACATATTCTATTATCCGGGGATTTCCGAATGGGGAAACCCACCCGCATGCGGGTATGCATTAGTGAATTCATAGCTAATGTAGGCGAACGAGGGGAACTGAAACATCTAAGTACCCTCAGGAAAAGAAATCAAAGAGATTCCCTCAGTAGTGGCGAGCGAACGGGGAACAGGCTAAACCTTATACATTTTTGTATAAGGGGTCGTGGGACTCTAACGTGGTATTGGAATGTCTAGTAGAACAGTTTGGAAAGACTGGCCAAAGAGGGTGATAGCCCCGTAAACGAAAGATTGAACAAACCTAAGAGTATCCCGAGTAGCACCGGACACGAGAAATCCGTTGTGAATCTAGGGGGACCACCCTCTAAGCCTAAATATTACCAGATGACCGATAGTGAACTAGTACCGTGAGGGAAAGGTGAGACAGAACCCCGAGAGGGGAGTAGCAGATCCTGAAACCGTGAGCCTACAAGCAGTGGAAGCACTATTAATAGTGTAACCGCGTACCTTTTGCATAATGAGTCTGTGAGTTAATGTCACAAGCAAGCTTAAGCCGTTTAGGTGTAGGCGCAGGGAAACCGAGTCTGAATAGGGCGATTTAGTTTGTGGCATTAGACCCGAAACCCGGTGATCTAATCATGGCCAGGGTGAAGCGTGGGTAACACCATGTGGAGGCCCGAACCAGTTGAGGTTGAAAACTCTTTGGATGAGCTGTGATTAGGGGTGAAAGGCCAATCAAACTGGGTGATAGCTGGTTCTCTTCGAAATATATTTAGGTATAGCGTCAGATAAATTCTATCACGGAGGTAGAGCACTGAATGGGCTAGGGGTCTTTACCGGATTACCAAACCCAACCAAACTCCGAATGCCGTTGATAGTTACTCTGGCAGGCAGACTATGGGTGATAAGGTCCATAGTCGAGAGGGAAAGAGCCCAGACCGTCAGCTAAGGTCCCAAAATGCATGCTAAGTGGAAAACGCTGTGGAGCTACTTTGACAATCAGGAGGTTGGCTTAGAAGCAGCAATCCTTTAAAGAAAGCGTAATAGCTCACTGATCTAGTGGCTCTGCGCGGAAGATACAACGGGGCTAAGCATGCTACCGAAGCTACGGGTTCGTATTTATACGAGCGGTAGAAGAGCGTTCTCGCGTAGGCTGAAGGTCGACCGAAAGGACGGCTGGACGAACGAGAAGTGATCATGCAGACATTAGTAGCTATAATGCGGGTGAAAACCCCGCACGCCGAAAACTCAAGGGTTCCCCGTGCAATGTTTATCAGCCGAGGGGTTAGTCGGGACCTAAGACGAGGCCAAATGGCGTAGTCGATGGCAAAACGGTTAATATTCCGTTACCAATTTAGGCGTAGCAAAGGAGGGACGGAGTAGGTGATGGTATGCCTGCCGATGGTTGTGCAGGTCCAAATCTGTAGGAGGTTACGTAGGCAAATCCGCGTGACAACTCTGAATGATGATGGGGTGGATCCTAGATCCTGAAGTACCAGTAACCATGCTTCCAAGAAAAGCTTCGTTGTGTTTTCCTAAATTGCCCGTACCGTAAACCGACTCAGGTGAGTGGGATGAATATTCTAAGGCGTTTGAGTTAAATCTGGTTAAGGAACTCGGCAAAATAGCACCGTAACTTCGGGATAAGGTGTGCCTATTCTCCCTTCGGGGGGAAGGCCGCAGAGAAATGAGGGTAGCGACTGTTTATCAAAAACACAGGGCTGTGCTAAGTCACAAGACGATGTATACAGCCTGACGCCTGCCCGGTGCTGGAAGGTTAATTGGAGGTGTTATCTTCGGAGAAGCATCGAATTGAAGCCCCAGTAAACGGCGGCCGTAACTATAACGGTCCTAAGGTAGCGAAATTCCTTGTCGGGTAAGTTCCGACCTGCACGAATGGCGTAACGACTTCCCTGCTGTCTCTACCAGATGCTCAGCGAATTTGAATTCTCGGTGCAAATGCCGAGTACCCGCAGTAGGACGGAAAGACCCCGTGAACCTTTACTATAGCTTGGCAGTGATTTTTGAGTCATCATGTGTAGGATAGGTGGGAGACTTTGAAGCCGGGACGCCAGTCTCGGTGGAGTCATCCTTGAAATACCACCCTTGTTGGCTTAGGAATCTAACCTGCTCCCCTTATCGGGGAGAGGGACACTGTCTGGTGGGTAGTTTGACTGGGGCGGTCGCCTCCCAAAAAGTAACGGAGGCGCACGAAGGTTCCCTCAGCCTGATTGGAAACCAGGCGTCGAGTGCATTGGCATAAGGGAGCTTGACTGAGAGACCTACAAGTCGATCAGGTGCGAAAGCAGGTCAAAGTGATCCGGTGGTCCCGCGTGGAAGGGCCATCGCTCAACGGATAAAAGGTACTCCGGGGATAACAGGCTTATCTCCCCCAAGCGTCCACAGCGACGGGGAGGTTTGGCACCTCGATGTCGGCTCATCACATCCTGGGGCTGAAGCAGGTCCCAAGGGTTTGGCTGTTCGCCAATTAAAGTGGTACGCGAGCTGGGTTCAGAACGTCGTGAGACAGTTTGGTCCTTATCCTCTGTGGGCGTAAGAAAATTGAAGAGATCTGTCCTTAGTACGAGAGGACCGGGATGGACAAACCTCTGGTGTTCCTGTTGTCATGCCAATGGCATTGCAGGGTAGCTATGTTTGGAATGGATAACCACTGAAAGCATCTAAGTGGGAAGCCAACTCTAAGATTAATTTTCTCTGGGGCTTCGGCCCCCTGAAGACTCCTTCGAGACTAGGAGGTGATAGGCAGAGAGTGTAAGCGTAGTAATACGTTCAGCTGATCTGTACTAACAGTCGTGAGGCTTTATTAGGTTAAGTAATTCCCTAAGAATCACCGTAAGCAATTCTTCAGGCTTAACAGGTAAAAAAATCGTTCATTAAGTTCTATTGAGTTGTCGAAAGCAACAACAAGCTTGTTGGTGTCGATAGCGGCGGAGAAATACCTGATCCCATCTCGAACTCAGAAGTTAAGCCCGCCAGCGGCGATGGTAATGCAGGGGCAACCCTGTGTGAGAGTAGCACGATGCCAGCTCTATTTTTTAAGCCTGATCTTCGGATCAGGCTTTTTTTTTGCCATTTGGTAAAAAGTTAGTTTTCATTCTTTTATTATTCAGTCAAAATAAGCACTTAATATACATTTGTAACACTAGTTATGCTTTAGGAGATTTTATGAACAAGCTTGTTTTGGTTTTATTGGCTTTCGCTTTTTCCGCTTGTGCTCACCACCGTGATGTCAGGCCTGGTACCAGTGGCGTTCACAAGGTGGTCGTAACCTCAGAAGATGAAGAGGCTGGTCAGCGCAGCGCTATCTCCCAAGCCAATCATTTTTGCGAAAAGAGATTTGATAAAGTGGCGGCTTTTGAAAAAGAAGGCACTAAGTATACCGGCACCATGGATGAGGGTAATTATAAGATGGCAAAAACGGCGTCGAAGGTTCTTCAGAATGGTGGAAACTCAGCATGGGTCTTTGGTGGTAAAAAAGAGCGGAATGCTGGGAAGGTGGCCTCCGGTACGGGTTCTGTTTTGGGCTCTTCTCTCGGCAACGGTTACACCACAGAAATGGTTTTCAAGTGCATTTAGCCTAGGTTTTGTTGTCAGTTCTTTAAACTGAAGACCTAGTCATCCAGCTTGTTGTCACAGAGGACTGGCAAAGGCTTGTCTATTAAGCCTTGCCTCCTTTGAGGCCCTTCTTTTTATTCCCCGACTTTTAGGTCTGTTTTTTAGTGAATAATAACGGTTCTGTAATTCGATACGCCCCGTTTTTCAGTGTCTTCTGTTTTAGATTGAGCTATGAAAAGCAAGGAGTGTGGCATTGTTGATGCCTTCTTTGTTTTTTTGCAGATATAAATAGGAGCGAGTTATGTGGGCAGTGATCGGTGGATCTGGTTTCGAAAAATTTGAAGACTTTAAAACGATTGAAGAGCTCCCAAGAGAGACTCCTTTTGGTGAGACTTCCCTGGGGTTTAAAAAAATGGAGCTCGAAGGACAAGAGCTGCTCTTTATCCCCCGCCATGGAACCGATCACGATCGCCTGCCCTCCGAGGTGAACTATCGGGCGAATATTTTTGCCTTAAAAAACGCTGGAGCGACCAAGTTGCTGACCTTCTCAGCCGTAGGCAGCTTACAAGATCAATATGCTCCCGGAGACTTGGTTGTTCCCACCCAATTTATCGATCGGACGAAGGGTGTTCGAAGGAGCTCTTTTTGTGGTGATGGTATCGTGGGGCATGTCTCATTAGCCGAGCCCGTTTCAAAAGCTTTTGTGAAACGCTTGAGTCAGTTGGCTGGAGACTTTGAATTCAAAACCCATTTCGAAAAGACTTTGGTGGTGATGGAGGGGCCTCAGTTTTCCACGAAAGCGGAGAGCCATATGTATCGCAGTTGGGGAGCCGATATCGTCGGTATGACGTCCCATCCGGAATTTGCTTTGGCCCGCGAAGCGGGTCTGGCCTTTATGAACTGCTGCTTTGTCACTGATTACGATTGCTGGAAAGAGGACATTCCTCATGTCACCGTTGAACAAGTCATTCAGGTTATGAAAAAAAATAATAAGAAAGCCTACGCCGTGGCAAAAGCCATGCTTTTCTCAAAAGATGCAGACGTCAATGAGGCTTCTGAAGTTGAGAATGGGTTGAAGCATGCCCTTATGTCTCGCCCAGAACAGATGACCGGGGTTCAAAAAGCTTGGGTGAAAATTTTAACTCGATAGGGATATAGCGACTTTATATAAACAATCGGAATTGAGCAGTGAGTCTACCGCTGTTGTTGAGTCGAATGAGACTCTCCATGTTTTTATAGTTTTAGGGAATGCCAAGTGGAAGATTGTTGTGTCGCTTTTGAATTGCAACAGTTTAAACCCGCACTCTTCACTAGAAAACCTAACGCCGAGTGAATATTCTCGAAGAAGAGTGAATAAAATGACCGCTTAAATGATGCTCTAAGACTCAAGTTGCCGACTGCGTGCAAAATGGGGAGGGGTCAATGCGGCAGGACTCGAGAATGCCTCTGGCGAGGAATTGGAGGCGCGCCCTATTGTGGGCTCTATAGTATGAGCCCAACCTTGTAGGTGCGGCCGAACTCGTAGATCTTGTCATCGGTGGAGTCAAAAAGCTCGTGTTGGATGAGGAACCCGTACTCTGATTTTTCAATCCAGCGCGTGACGCTGATACGAAGAATGTAGGGCTGGCCTTCTTGTGGCTTGAACGGGGTATGGAACCTCTCAAATTCGGTAGCCACTTCGGGGTCTGTAAAATGAACTTCGACCTTGCCCACCTGCTGAAAAACTTCTGCAAACTTTGGGTCTTTCCGAAGGTTGTTAAAATCCTGAGTCCATAACTGATGAAGGCGGTCTTGCTTGGGTTGAAAATAATAGGTCACAGGAAACTGTGAGTGAACAATCAAGAGGGCAGCAGAAATACAAAGAAGTCCTATAAGAAACCTAAGCATTCTGCCATTATTGAAAAATATTCATGAATGTTCAATCCTTTTAGAACGCGCAGTTTGTTTTACAGTTCCCAAGAGATCCCACAAAATTTGACTCTCAAAGACTTCTTCATTGGTTCTCGCAACCTGGTCTCCTCCTTGCAATGTCTTTAGGTAGCAGGCTTCTGAACAACCACTGTTCAAAAGCTAAACATGAGGAGGTTCGTTTGCTGGCGCTGATTTGTATTTTAGTGGTGGGGGCTTTGCCTACGTTTGGTGAAAGCACAGAAAACCGACGTTTGGTTGTGGTCGAGAAAAATGGACAATATGTCTATGAATTCGTTGCTCAAAGCCGTGACCGTTCCCAAGAGCGTCAAGGTCGGGTTGTCTCGCGAACGGATAGTGCCACGATTCAGACTCGTGAGACCTATTACCGTGGCCCGACCTCGGGCTCTAGAAAAAGTGCCGTTGAAAATCGAGGAGGTGTTGCAGCTACACAGAAATGTGGAGGACCTATGGAGATCGTCAACCGGGCTGGACAATGCCGTGAGCTTGTCTATGACCGTGATTTTTTGCACGTCTTGCAAACGGATGGTTTGTCTTGCGCTCGCCGAGCTGCGGAGTCGGCGTTTGGCTTCACTCCCACCTCGATCAAGCTAAGAACAGGGGAGGGGCAGGTGAGTGCCTCAAGGCGTTCCTCAAACGGCAAGTATTCGACCCATTCGATTGGACGCGCCCTCGATATTTTTGAAGTCGACATTTACAACGGACGAGCGAACAGCTCCGTAAAAATGCATCGCAGTCATATGAGTACACGTGGACATCGCACTTTCTATTCGGAGTTCGGTGATTGTTGGCGAGAAGTAGTGAATTCGGAAAGAGGTGAGCGAGCGGGGCAATGCGGGTCCGGGTGCCTCGACTATCACTACAACCGAGCCCATTGGGATCACATGCACTTGTCACTGCCGCCGCAGGACAAAGTGCGAAGATCGCATCGAGTGAACTGCACCTAGCACAGTGCGACGGTGTTGCAGCGGCATCGAGCCTTTGTGGCGTAGGTCGGGAGGCGACTTCGGATGCTTCCCCAGAGACAAAGGAATCCCATAGTAGGACTGGTTCCTTGGAGAGAGAAAGGTTGCCCCTACTTAGTGCAAAGAGAAGAGAAGAGAAGAGAAGAGAAGAGAAGAGAAGAGAAGAGTTTTCCGAGGAGTTTCAAATGAAGAGTTTTATTTTTTGCATAGTGTTCGTTAGTGCAGGATGGGCGCTTGCCCAAGTTCAAGTTCAAGGCCTTTCTGAGGAGAGTTTAAACAACAACAAGACAATAGTTGTCGACAACCTAACGCATAAGGGGGGTATCAAGGTAAAGGTCGTGGGGGTGCACAAAGGGGAGCCAGCTATGTTGCCCGTCTATATATACCCATGGATTCAGTGCTCAAAGCAAGCCACCGCAAAACCCATAGACCTAGCGACAATCATTGGGAAAAGCGGGCCAGCCTCGTTTTCTCGCTATATCGGAGGGCCGTCGAAGAGCTTTCCGTCTGGTGTGGTCCATGTCTGTGCTCTAGAGAATGTCAATTTTGATGAATCAAAAATCTTTATTAGTGTGTTTTTAGAGGGACCAAACGGTTGTGATCGGACCCGAGTAACAGACTTTATTGTTCCTCGATCGTCTTTTTGCTCACAATAAAGTCATAGCAAGTTTGCTCACGAGCCAGGTACTTTCGTTCAAAATGAGTGCGTGGCTCAAAGTCGCTCGCTCCTTTCAAGCTCCGGTCGACAAGGGTAGTGAGATTCCAATGGCGTTTACAGTAGTGGCGAAACTCTTTGGCGTAGAACTCCTCATTGGTGACCATGTGAATCTCGCCCTCCGGTTTTAAAGAGGCCAAAAGAAAGTGAAAAAAAGGCGAGCGGTGCCAGCGTTTGTTGGACTGACTTTCTTTCGGATAGGGGTTGGGATAAAGCAAAAAGTAAGCGTCTACAGAGCCGGGCTTAATGTGGGCGGGGAGCCAGTGGGTGGCATCGGCATTGACCTTATAAAGGTTGTCTCGTTGATGGTGTGCCACCCGTTGCTCAAAGGCCATCGACTTTGTTTTCGTTCGTTCGATGGCGACCATACCGGCCCGGGGATTTTGTTTTGTCCATCGGATCGGGTGCAAGCCGGCACCGCAACCAATCTCTACGACCAGGTGTTCACGCCATAAAGGCTCCCATGAGAAGAACTTTTGGTCTTTGGAAACCGTATGAATGTCTTTGAAAGGGCGAACCCTTTGCTGAGCTGCTGAAGCTTGATGCATAAAAAGCCTTAATTGCTCACTGTTTACAGATTCAGCGCGACAAAAGTCGAATAAAATCACCTAAAACGCAAGGCGTTATTTGCCGTGTTTATAGTCACACAAGAGGGGACTATTTTTGTCAGTGTCGAAACAGTCACCCTTTCTCGCCTCTCAGTCACAGTCTTAGGTGAACCTTTGCTGCAAAGTGATGAGCCCTGAAAGGCAGTACTGTTCAGGGTTTTGAGCAGCGCCCCCTGTGTTGGGTGCAATGTTCCAGGATAATAAAAACAAAAAACAGGATTTATTACTCTAAGGGGGAGGGGAGTGTCTGTGTATTTTTCGTCACACCCACTCTGCTTTGTACTACAGGCTTTGAAAACCTAGTTTCTTTTTTTTGTTGATCTTTAAAGTTAAAGACGCAAACGTATATCAAAGCAACAAAACAAATTTATAATAGGAGGCATCTTATGGGAATCAAAACACTAATAATGATTCTTGCCAGTTTAAGTTTTTCAGTTAGCGCTCTAGCTGATATGCACGATGGTGAGAAAAAACCTTTTTCAATTACAGGGGACTTTGCAGGTTCATTATCTTTTTATGATAGTGAAAACCACAGCTCTGCTCCGGTACAAAACCCTAACAACAACCACGACGATTTTAGCGTCGATTTGGTTGAAATCGATTTAGAAAAAAACTGGAGCAAGTCTAAATTGCACCTTTCAATTGGTTACGGAACAACTGCAAACGGTGTGGCTGGTGTCAACACTCTTGCTCTTTCTCCTGCTACGAACACTGTTAACCTTATGAACGCTTACTATCATATGCATACATCTTATGGTCTTGGGTTTTCTTTTGGTAAATTTGAGTCACCTGTTGGTCACGAGACTTACAACCATATGGACAACAGCCAGTACACAAGAAGTTATGGTTTTAACTTGGCACCCTTTTTCTCAACTGGTGTTAACGTAAACTATGCACAAGAGATGTGGTCTGTTGGTTTGATCGCTTCAAACGGTTCTGGTCGTTCAGTTGATGGTCGCGACAACAACAAAACCATGGCTTTGGTTGTTGATGTTGATCCAATGGATAACCTCCATGTTGACTTGAACTATGTGACTGGTACTGAGGGGCAAACAGGAAGTACTCCTACCGCTTTGAACACTCACCAAATCAACATTTTAGACCTTTCTGTTGCTTATATGATCAACGAAATGTTTGATGTTGCTGTAAACTATATTGACCACGGTCAAAAAGCTTCAACTGGTGTGAACATCAAAGAAAACAAAGCCACTAGTGTTGCTGCTTATGTAAACGCTAATCTTGGTATGTTTGGTCTTGGTCTTCGTTATGAGCAGTTCACCTACGATAATGGTGCATTCCTTTATAATGGTTTGGCTACAGCCCTTGCTGTTCCGGGTCCTGTCGCTACCAATGGAACTGATAACAGTATCTCTTCAATCACTTTGGCTGCTAAAGCTGAGATTGATCAGAACGCAATGGTTGTTCTTGAGTACAGAATGGACACTGCTGATGACAAAGGGACTTTCACTGAGAAAGATGGAACGACTGCTACTGACGCATTCAACACATTGACTCTTGGTATGATGTACCGTTTCTAATTTCTTTAAAATAATCGGTTTCGATTGTTTGAGAATAGAAAGAAAAAAGCACTTCTTCGGGAGTGCTTTTTTTTTGCTTAAAAATTGCCATCCAAGGTCCTGATTAGAGAGTCTCTAGATTAAAGCAGTGGTGTGCCTTCCGTGGGCGTGTGACCGTCGACAGAGAATTCTTTCCGACCACACCTGAGGTTTTCTTTTTGTACCGTGACTTCGTTGATGCCTGATGTTTTGTTTCTGTGTAGGAAGTTGTTGGAGTGCGAAAGTTCGGGAAGCTTTTTCTGTCTACATTTTGTGGGTTTGTTGATACAGTCTCAGCAGTATTGACTATGCCTGAAGGTTCAGGGCTTTTGAATCTTGAATCTTGAATCTTGAATCTTGAATCTTGAATCTTGAATCTTGAATCTTGAATCTTGAATCTTGAATCTTGAATCTTGAATCTTGAATCTTGAGTGTTGAGTTTTGAGTTTTGAGTTTTGAGTTTTGAGTTTTGAGTTTTGAGTTTTGAGTTTTGAGTTTTTTGGTTTCGAAATCTAGTTGGGCAGTATTCTTGAGAGGTTTTTATGGCTTTGGCGATTGTGTTTTCAATAATGGCGGGTACCTTTGGTGTCTGGCAGGCGGGGATGAATAAGGTGGTCGCAGATTCACTGGGGTTTACGGCTTCGCTGCTTTTTAATGGCGTCTTCTTTTTAGTCTTTAATTTTATATTTTTTGTTTATGTGTATATGAAGCCTGATGTCCTCCCCTCGGAGTTTTCCATTCACTGGGCATTTTCTGACTTCAAATGGTGGTGGATCGTCCCTGGCTTTATGGGATTTGCCTTGGTGATGGGCCTGGCGGTGTCTATTGGCCGTATTGGGGCTGTCCAGACCATCGCGGTTTCCATTGCGGCCCAGGTGTTTGCCTCTATCGCCTGGGATGCTTACAGTGGCGACTTTGAGCTCAATCAGTGGCGTGTGGCTGGAGCTTTGGTTACTCTACTTGGTGCCGTTGTCGCTACGTTGGCTTGATCCACCGCCTCGCGTAGGCGAAGTTCGGGGCTGGAACATGTGACTAGGGGATGTTGATCCACTTGTGGGTTTGCAGGCTTAGACGCCATCTTGGATTTTTTTTAATGTATTCCATTATTTCGTTCACATTGTTCTGCATGTCTCCATATTCTGGAGACAGCGACAAAAAAGTGTTTTCAGGTGCGTTTTGATGTCGCTCGAGTATGGAAAAATCAAAAGAGCTGTCGACGACGTACTTCCATTCACTGGTTCTTTGAAAGTTTTCTGGTGCTACGAAGTAGGGTTCCTTTTTATTTTTAGTGTAGGCCTTCGGAGAGGTGGTCACAAAGTCGATGGTCTCTGGCACAGGAACACTGCCATTGGTTTCGCAAGCAATAAAAAAGCCCTGTGCCTTTAGGAGATCTAAAATGCGCGAGAGATGCTTGTGGGCGATGGGTTCTCCACCAGTGATAACGGCAAAACGAGAAGGCTCTTGAGTTGCGAAAGCCGTGAAGTCGTCAACAGTCCACTCATTGTAGCTATTATACTCCGTATCGCACCAGGGGCAGTCGTAGTTGCAAAAGGGCAGGCGCACGAAAAGGGCTCGTCGGCCGGAGAAGTGACCTTCCCCCTGGAGCGTCCAAAACAAGTCGTTAATTTGCAGACTAGACACTTGCTGAGGCCGAGTGATTCTTGATTTCCGATGTGCTCCACCAGCCGTCTATATGTGAAAAAGCGGCGAAGCTCGTGGTGTAAAAATCTTTGTCGCAAACCACGGTGTTGGTGGGGGTTTCTTCAATCGCGATTTGATGGATTTCAACGAGGTCGCTAAATTCCGCCTGGTCGATGATGAGCTTCATCTTGTGAAACATGAGAAGACTAATGAGTTCTGTGGTGGGGTCTCCCGGGAAAGACACGAGCCGAGGGGAGGGCGTTTCTTTTATAAGGAGTTCGGCCACCGGGTCTTTATGGTGATGCATATAAGAATGATCAAAGGTTTGGTCGATCAAATTCTTCCAATGAGTTTTTATCGCAGAGAACTCGACACTCATCTGATTGTCATTGAGCACTTTACTTTTAAAAGCCACTGTCATCGTCGCATACCAAGAGTGACCATGAGGGGTCTTGCAAGGCAAAGAAGAGGAGCTTAGAAAGCGATGGGCCGCTTCAAAACGATAGCGAAATTGCAACTTCATGGCTCTAGCTTTCCGCCTTCGAGTGCGTGGCAGTAATCAGGGTGTGAATGTTGCCTCTGACATTGAAGTCGGCCACCACAGTCATAGACTTAGGGTCTAGGAGTCCAACCAAGTCATCCATAATCCTGTTGGTGACGTCTTCGTGGAAAACGCGATCATCGCGAAATTTATTTATATAAAGCTTCAAAGATTTGAGCTCCACACACCACTGGTCTGGAGTGTAGGTGATGTGGATCGTGGCAAAGTCAGGAAAGCCGCTGCGAGGGCAGAGGCAGGTAAACTCTGGGCAGCTGAACTCGATCTCGTAGTCGCGGTGGGTGGTTCTGTTGGCAAAGCGCTCCAGTTTTGCGTTTTCGATCTCGTGGTCACCATACATTTTCTCTGCCAAGGGGGGTCTCCTTTTTATATTCCAAAATTGCAGTTACCACAGTTCGCCAAAAGAATGGATGGTTCGCGATAGACGCAGCGCGTTTGAGGGCAGTGTGGCGGTGATGTCAGGGCGCTGAATTTGCTGAGGATATAAAAAAAGCCCGTCTCCTTTGAGCGGGCTATTGGATCTTCTTAAATTGAGAGAAAACTTAGGACACTCGCGACCATTGATTGGCTGATTCTCGATGTTTAAAAATCTGCGCCTTTAAGCTTTTACGGAGACTCTTACATAAACTAAAAAGCTCTTTGTGCTCGGAGTGAGCCGCGAAGTCACCCAGTGGCGATCGCACCACAATGTGTCCTTCGTAGGATTTTGCAAATTTCTCTAGGCAAATTCGGATATCACTATCAGGTGGTAACACATACTTGAGTGTATTTAAAATCTCTTCGGTTTGTTCTTTGGTTTCAGCGGAAGGAATGATGCCACGCCAGTCGATAAACACATTTTTCATACTACGTACTCCTACAGTTGTGATTTAAGTGGTTACACTTCAATATCGAAGTATTTAGGATAACAAAGGCCTTTTTTGATCGCTAAATAAATTCAACCGACTGACCTAAATTGAGACGCCAGTGGCTCATTATAAAATGAGTTCGAATCAAAATATGTCAAGGTCTTGAATGTGACGAAAAATTTTTTGCTCATCCTCGACTTGACGTTTTTTTTAGTCCCCCCATGTTTAAGGCGTGAAGGGAATATCACTTTAACAAAGGAGTTTACAATGAGAGCATTAACACCCACTTGGCGAGCCAATTCTTTATCTCCATATTGGACTAATGAATTCGACCAACTCTTTGATAGCTTTTTTGATCACAGCAAGCACGAAAAAACTTTTGGAGTTGCATGCGATATCGAGGAGTCTGAGAAGTTTATACTTTTTAATTTCGATTTGCCTGGATTAAACGAAGCCGACATCAATATTGAAATCAAAGATTCCGTTTTGCATGTCCGTGGCGTTCGTTCTGATGAGGCCAGTGATCAATCGGTACGAAAGTATAAAGGGCGTCGCTTTGGTCAGTTCAGTCAGAGTTTCAGTCTGCCTAAGACCGTAGATCAAGACAAAATTGAAGCCGATTATACCAACGGCGTTTTAAAAATTCTGTTGCCGAAAACAGAAGCCGCAAAGCCAAAGAGAATTGAGGTGTCGTCTAATAAGGGCGGTTTCCTCAGTGGTCTCTTAAGCAAAAGCAAAGAGGCCTAAGACTTAGGTCTGTTCTTTGCCTGTACCCCTCTGTGCCCAGGGTCCGCCTGGGCACATCTCTTACTGATCAAAAGTCGCGTTGGGCTAGGTCCATAAAATTCCGATAACATACTGAGGATATATGACCTATTGCCGAGCGATTGTTTTCATTCTGATAGTCTTGCCTGCGCTTGCCGATGCGCAGACCCTGAGCTTGGTGTCTCACTTTCCGGAGAGTGCTTATGTCGCGAACCGTCTCTTACCTTTCAGTGTTCGCGAATCCAACTCTTCGTCCTTCTTTTCTTTTGAGTCTGCAGCGAATGGAGGTGTTGCGGTTGGCAAGGTAGATATTATTAACGGTCAATCGTGTTCCGCTGCCATCGACCCCTATTATCCCGACACATTCCACCTGTTCTGTCGAGTGGCGGAAGTTGTCGATGTCTTTGTGCATGTGCAAACCGCTACTGGAGCCAAGATCTACTTGCGTCTGAACTCTCTCTCCATTGCTTCACAGCGTGCGCCGCCTGATGGATTCACCGCGGCTCAGAATATTGAGGCGGAAGAGCCAGGAGACACGCGATGACTCTCCTGCGCTTGGGCCTTTTTTCTTTAGTTGTCTTTCTTTTTCAAAACTGTGGAAGTTTCGAAGCCAGGGAGACTGAAGATATTTACACGTATTCTTCACAGCCCGACTTTTTTTATGACTTGAAGTTAGTGAGTGTCGAGACCGACAGCACGAGCCGACAAAGGTACGTCTTTGATTTGGCGATGAGCTATGCTCCCAGCGCCACTCAGGCGGTCTCCTATCGCGTCGCTTTCAGTACTTTGGGGATTTCTAGAGTCTGCCTCTCAATTGATGGAACCGCTGATGAGCAAAGCAAACACATTCGTTTCCAATGCCTGTTGCCGGCTCCGGATGATCTGTTCATTGAACTGACCCTGGTCGGGCCAGAAAGCGAGACCTTAAAAGAGCAATTTCGTTTTTAGTTTAATCCCATTTCATACGAATAAGATCTATCCGCCAAAGGCTATATAAAATTCATAGAAGAGGCTTACGGAACTCTGTCATTTTTACACTCCCTCTGGCCATTGCCCCGATCTTGTTGAATATTAGGGCACAGGTTTCGTCACTAGGGGGTGGGTTCTTGAAGCATTCGATTTTCAGATTTCTTTTGATTTGCAGTGGTCTCTTTGTCGCAGGTCAGCCGGCGTGGGCTTCTGATCCCATGGATCCCGCGAGAATTGAGGAGCTCAGTCTTCCAGAAGGTCTTGAGGTCATGACCCAGGGTTATAGCAGTGCCCCAATTATCCAATGCCCAAGGCCAGCGAAAAAATACGTTGATATGCTACAGCAGCTGCAGAGCCTGCAAAGTCGAATTCAAAGTGAAGCCTGTCGTCAGTCAGAAGACATCGAGCAAATCAAGGACGGCGTGAGCGACTTGAAAAGCTTGGTTACCGATCAACGAGTCACATTTGTAGAGCTGGTGAAAAAGGGGACTTCCGTCGGTGGACAACTATCCGATGAGGAAATTGATCTGGTTGAAAACTATATTGATCAAGTCGTAAAAAAAGCCAGCGTGGTTACGGGCTTTCTTAACAACGAAGCCTGTTTTGATGAGCCAGCCAAGTTTTCAGCCTTAGGAACATTGTCCTCGGTCATCGGTGAAGTATCAGGCGCTGTGGGGGCGCTGGCGGGACCTTTTGGTGCCAAAATCAGTTTAGCTGGAAGTGTGGTTTCAGGCCTTCTTGGTAGTTTAAACACCATCGTTCAGGCACGAACTAGCTATGATCCCGAGGTACAAGAGGATCGTCTGAATTACTTAAACACTCTCTGCGCCTATTATGATTTTAAAGCCGACTTCGACAAAGAAACCAAAACTTTGAAGTACGATCGCCGTTTGCGCAAAACCAGCGCGGCTGCCGGAGCTCTGATTGAAGGACTGGTTGAGAACTGTGATGAATGCCGCGTGGCCATTCAGGACTTTCGACAGCGCTTTACGAATAACCAAACCTTTGCGATTGATCGGGCTAGAAACGGCAGTGTGTTTGGTGCCGGAGATGATAATTATGTTGAAATTCTTCAAGCTAAGGAGCTCAACGAGGCGGATCTCATGTATCGTTATTTTGATTTCGTCGAGCCCTCGGTTAATCAGTCGCCGAATTTCCTAACCCCTGAAACTCCGATTTCTCGCAGCACTAAAAAGCAGCAGGAGGCGACCGCCACAGCTCTACTGATTCAGGCCTGGGCTGACACTGAGCTTGATAAGCTGCGATACGGTGAAGACTTGGGTGCCGCTGATGAGCTTCGTGAACCGATCACGACATCGCAAAATAAAATTGAGGATGTTTTGTTTAAGAGTGTGGCTGCGGACTACGTAAACTACCATCGTAAAAAGTTACAAAAGGCCTACAAAAATTTAAGCCGAGCCAGTGGTCATGTGATTTCGCAATTGTACAGCTTTCGCCCCAAGCGAGATCCTAAGTTTCGTGCTTCCGATTTCCAAGAAAGAACAATCGTCGTCGCGTTTCATGAGCTTTTTCGTTTGGACTTAGAATTCATCGACTCGCCCAATCCACTTTTACAGAATGATTTGGATTATATGCTCGATTGGATCGATACTTACGGCAGTCAGTTGATTGACCAGTTCGATGCGCTCCGCAAGCAGTATGCTCTTCTCGAGCAGCGTTGTCATTTTTATGAAACGTCCTCCTATGAAATGCGTCGTTCTAGTGGTTTGAGCCGGGCTTGCCAGGCCTCCAACGCTCTGTTGCAAGAAGTTTCGGCGACGATGAATGAAGTTCAGCAGACTAGTTTTGGCGTCGAGTTCCCATTTTACTTTAAAACGTTCGTTCAGGAAGACCGACTTATGGCTGCCGACTGGCTTGAGTCAGTGACCCTGCACATGGCTCTACAAGCGGAAGCATTGTAGTTCTATTAATCCTTCGCAGGATCTGGTTTTTTCAAGCTTGAATCCTAAGATAGAAATCCCGAGCTTGTGAGCAGCTGCTTACAGGCTCTTTCTTTTTTTGATGATAATAGTCGCCTCTAGAGCAATCCAGAGTTCCGCGATTAGTAAGAGACTGGCAAGAGTTGCCAAAAGATAGTTTTCACTTTCAAGAAAACTTTGAATATTGAGACTCAAGCCAAACAAGGTCATCGCAAAGATAAAACAAAAGGGTATGAAGTAGTTTTTAATGGGCTTTTTCTTTTGAATAAGAAAAGCACAAATGACAACGAGTGTGAGGGCGGCTAGCATTTGATTGGCTGCACCAAAAAGCGGCCACAGTATCAAGCCTCCTGCGCCGCCGGAGTGAATCATCATCAGAAAGAAGGCTGAGGCCACAGCAACTCCAGCAGAAACCCATGGGGACTGTAGAGTTTTGATTCGGGTGACGACGCCGACTTCGGTGATAATGTAGCGTTGAATACGGGTGGCGGTGTCTAAGCTCGTGGCGGCAAAGCTAATAATTAATACCGACATCATGGTTTGTCCAAAGGACTGGGGGATGCCAATACCCGCAAGAAAATGAGAGGAGCCCACTACAAAAGCGTTGATTGCCGCTGAGAGTCCCTGCGCTTGCCCCCAGGAGGCGTAGTGCTGGTGCCACTCACTCTCGGTGGCGAAGCCGGCACAGACCGCCAGGGTCGCCAGAAGGGCCAAGGTGCCTTCTCCAATCATGGCGCCATATCCGATGGCCTTGGCATCGGACCACTTTTTAATCTGTTTACTGGTTGTGCCGGCGCTGACCAGGCCATGGAAGCCGCTGATCGCTCCACAGGCGATGGTAATAAAGAGAAAGGGAAACCATGGAGGGGCCCCCTCCGGGTGTGGCTGAAAGGCGGGTGCAACCACGGGCGGTTGCAAGATGAGGACCCCGAGGATGATCGCGCCGAGACCAATCATTAACTGGTGACTGTTGATGTAGTCCCGTGGTTGCAAAAGCGCCCAAACGGGTAAAATGCTGGCTACAAAAGAATATATTAAGAGAAAACAAACCCATAACATCTTTGGGGACGTGGTGAGGCTTTCTAGTGAGATCGGGTAGACACTGCCGAGGTAGATCATGGCGAACAAGCCCAATTGGGTCAGCACGGCCACGGTTAATATATTTTTACCCTTTCTATTGAAGAAGTATCCAATGAGTAAGGCGACCAAAATTTCGAAATTGACCGGGATGACTGAGCTTGGAAAGCTCACAAATAAATTGGCGATCACCAAGGCAAACACAGCAATCACCATCCAGACTAGGAACAGCACCACCATTAAAAAAAGATTACGGACCCGTTTAGAGATTAGGTCTCCGGAGATAGACGCTAAACTCTGCCCTTTGTGGTGCATCGACACCACGAGGGCTCCGAAGTCGTGCACCGCTCCCATAAAAATAGTGCCGAAGACAATCCAGAGGAGGGCCGGAACCCAACCCCAAATCACGGCCACCGCCGGTCCGACGATCGGGGCAGCGCCAGCTATGGATGAAAAGTGGTGTCCCCAGAGAATCGACTTCTTTGTAGGAACAAAGTCTTTTTGATCGGCGAGGGATTTTGCTGGAGTCTCGTCGGAGTCACTTAAATCAAAAATATGGCGAGCGAGGTAACGTCCATAAAAGCGATATCCAAGGGTAAAGCAAACCAAAGTAAAAAGGGTGAGCGTTGCAGCGTTCATTGTTTGTATTCTTCCACATAAGATAATCAAATGGAATCTGACAATAAGAGTCGAGGAGAAGATGTCGTCTAAAAAAAACCGCTGGGGCGTTGTGCCGACTCCACTTGAGATTGCGATTCTGCTAACAGTGGTTGTGGTAGCCCTTGCCACCTGGCTGACGCCCTTTGGTTTGACCGAAAGCCTGCAGTCTTGGGGAGGGGGGCTGTGGAGCTTATTGACCTTTATGACCCAGATGTGTCTTGTGCTCCTGGGAGGTTCCGTGGTCGCCACGTCTCGACCCGTGACTTCTTTGTTACAAGTGCTGGCGAGGCTCCCCAAAACAAATAGCCAAGTGTATTTGCTGACCTTTCTCATCTCAGCCCTATCGTGCTGGTTGAGTTGGGGATTGGGATTGGTTGTCGGTGCTTTTCTTGCGCTCGAGATGGGACGGCAGCATCCTAAAATTCACTTCCCTCTGGTCGTCGCTACCAGCTACATGGGCTTCTTGTTCTGGCACGGAGGACTTTCGGGGTCCATCCCTCTGGTGGTGGCAACACCAGGGAACTTCTCTGAACAATGGTTGGGACAGATTATCCCTTTTACCGCCACTGTGTTTTCGGCTTTTAACCTAGGGTTGGTGGTCACCCTATTGTTCGTTCTGGGAATTTTAATCGCCTTGTTTTCTAGAAACCAGTCAAACCCTAGGGTCGTGAGTCATTGGGATGCTTCCTCTGAAGAGCAGACTCGGCAAGGAGCTGTTGCGTCCGGCTGGTCGACTTTTTGTTACTTGCTCATTCTGATAATGTTGCTGTCGTATCTGGTCGTTGATATTTCGACCGGGAAGTTCCAACTGGGACTCAATGAAATTAACTTTATACTCATTGGACTCGGATTAATCTTGCATGGCGGACTTGAGCCCTATTTGGCTGCGGTTAGAAAAGGGTGTGTAAAGTTGGCGCCGATCTTGGTGCAATACCCTCTCTACGGAGGGATCATGGGTGTGATGGTCCAATCCGGACTGGCGGGGCAGCTGTCATCCTTTTTTGTGAGTGTCAGTTCTGAGGCGACCTACCCTGTGTTTATGTTTCTCGGTGCCGGGCTGGTGAACCTTTTTGTGCCATCAGGTGGGGGACAGTGGGCGGTGCAGGCGCCAATCGTCATCGCCGGTGCTAAAGAATTGGGCGTGCCCTTGTCGAAAGTGATACTGGCCGTGGCTTGGGGTGACGCTTGGACCAACCTGGCCCAACCTTTTTGGGCGCTCCCGGTGCTTTCGATCGTGGGACTGCGGCTGCAGGACATCATGGCTTATTGCTTACAGGCTTTGGTCGTCTCGGGAGTCACTCTTTGTCTATTTTTTCTAATTTTCTAAGAGTCAGTAACTAGCCTTTAAAAGGCTGTTTGATCAGTGAAACAAAGGTTTGTTCCTCTTTTTTTCGAAAGTGGTCAAGACCGATCGGCATGGTTTGCGGGTCCTCGGAGCTGCTGCCACGATAGGTTTTAAAAAGCATGTCCCAAAGTGTGATAGAAAAACCAAAGTTTCGGTTCATCTCATCATGCTTGATCGAGTGATGCGTGCGGTGCAGGTCAGGCGTGATAAACACGGGACGAACCCATCTCTCCCATGATGCGGGTAACGAGAAGTTGCTGTGATTAAACAAGGCCGAGAAATTAAGTAGGATTTCAAAGATAATGACCGACTCTGGGCGCAGGCCAAAAAACACGATCAGACCACCCTTGATAAAAAAAGACAGAAAGATCTCGAGAGTGTGAAAGCGCCCGGCCGTAGTGGTATCAAACGAGGTGTCGGAATGGTGCACGCGGTGCAACCTCCACAGCCAACCCACTTTGTGAAACAGGCGATGTTGCCAGTAAACCCCTAAGTCCAGCAAGACAACCCCGATCACGATCGGTAGTGCCAAGCCTTCGAAAGGTATTGGCAGGATGGGGCCTCCCACGGTCTGAGGATTTAACGCGAGTTCAAAGAGGCTCAAGGGCACAACAATGACCATGAGAATACCATTTATGACATTAAACAACAGGTTGTTCATCCACCGCTTGGGCTCCCGCAGCTCCGGATCACGACGGAAGGGGAAGAGCAGCGCGAGGCTCCAAAAAAGAATCAACCCCCCGACGGAAAACAAAATACGTAAAAAAGTTTGGTGATCCAGAAGGTAAGACATCGGGGCTCGTTTATGCGCAGCACTTTTTAAATTTTTTACCACTGCCACAGGGGCAAGGGTCGTTGCGGCCGACTTTGGGGCCGTCGTTGATAATTTGAAAGCTCTCGGGAGCTTTGCCTGAGGTGAAAAACCATTGGCCATTTTTTTTGTTAAACTCCGAGAGTTCATGGTGAGCGCTGTCCTCGCTGTCGTTGGTGAAATGGGCCTTGAACTCCACCTTGCCCCAGTTGTCCTCGGCGCCCCCTTTCTCGACATTAAGAATATCCAATCTCTTCCATTGCGTCGATTCTGCCCAGGCCTTGTTTTCTTCCATGTTGGTTTTTTTTATAGTGCTGGGGTCGTGGGTGGCTTTGATGAAATCCATATTCACTTGCGTGTAGGCGGTATAGCGAGCGCGCATCAGCTCTTCGGCGGTCTTGGCAGGAGTTCCGCCGATGATGGATTCGCAGCATTCATTGTATTGTTTTTGACTAGAACAGGGGCAAAGCATTGTGGGACCTCTTTATTGATTGCAGTAAGACTTGCATCTTATCGCCTTTGCACTAAAAATTTCAACCATTGTTAGGGAGGTGTCATGGAGACCAAAGAATATATCAATAATGCCATTAAAACAGAATCACGAGACTTCACAGCCATTGGTGGCCGTTTGCAAAGCGTTGAAAACCAAAGGCTTTTGCATGGCGGAATTGGCTTGGCCACAGAGGCCGGGGAATTTTTAGATGCCTTAAAGAAACATGTGTTTTACGGCAAAGAGCTCGACAAAGTGAATCTACGAGAGGAGATGGGTGATATTTTCTGGTACTGTGCGATCATCGCTGACCAACTGGATGTGGATTTTGCCGACGTTATGGAAAGAAACATTACCAAATTGAAAGCCCGTTACGGCGAGAAGTTTTCAGAGACCAAGGCCAACACTCGCGACCTTGATACTGAAAGACAAATCTTGGAGAACTAATGGCAAAAGTAAAAGTCTATTCTTACAAAAAATGCAGCACCTGTGTGAAGGCCCAAAAATTTTTGGACAAAAATAAAATAAAAGCTGAAGTTTTGGACATCACGGAGGTTCCTCCGACCCGTGCGGAGCTTGCGGTCATGTTGAAAAATTATGATGGTGAACTCAAAAAACTGTTCAACACGTCGGGGGTGGCCTACCGAGAGAACAATTTAAAAGACAAGCTTCCCACAATGACCGAGGCTCAGGCTCTTAAAATGCTCAGCCAAAATGGACGCTTGGTGAAAAGACCTTTTGTTTTAAAAGGAACAAAGGGCTTGGTCGGATTTAAGGAAGACCAGTGGGCTCAACTGTTCTAGTAAAGAGCCCTCAAAGTAAAAGATCTAAAGTGTTTTTAAAAACTCTATGATGGCCATTCGGTCGTCATGAGTCAGAGTCTTCATAAAATCAAAGTAGTGGCCTTGGTTCGAGTGCTCTTCCCTTTTTGTCCAATAGAGGTCGCGATCGCCTTTCTCGGCCTCCCAAATCATGGCACCGATCATCGATGGATTGCGGAAGGTCCTAAGACCGACGTAGGTTTTGTCGAAGCGGTATTCTTCACCGGCGTCTTCCATCAAAAACACCTCGGGACGGTCTTCTGGCGCGGAAAGGAGGTGATACAATGTGGGCACCGATCCATTGTGGAGGTAAGGGAAGCGGCTCCATACACCCCAAAGCTTAGGGGCAAAATAACCGTAGTTAAAAAAATGACGATTGAATTTCATCAAATCCCCAATAGAACCTTGCTCTGCGAGATCCACCCATTCGGAGTTGCCGTAATCGAGGCGCTGTGGATCTGTATTTACAAAATCGTGTGGAATGAGTTCTGGCTTTTCGTATATCGGGAAGCCTTCAGGATCTCGATTGTGATTGCCGTGGCACTCGAAACAGTTTTTTTCGACAAAAGGACGCCCTTTTGCCGCCAGAGCTTGGTCGATCTCAAAGGGGTATTTCGGAGGGAGAAGATGACCAATCACGTTGTCCACGACATGGGTAAGCTTAGGCATCGAGGCCCGTAGATGCTCCCCGGAATCACTGGCCATAAGCTCGGCGCCAAAAGCCCACGCGTAATTTTGTGAATTGAGGGAGCCGTCTGCGAAAACGCCGACTTTTCTTTTTTCAGCAAAGCCCCAGAGTGGTGGCACTTTGACTTGGGTTCTTTGAATTTCTGCGCCGTAAGGCGTGTTGGTGTCACGATAGAAAAAAGTTTTAATGACCGAGTCGGGGACCAGGCCGCGAGTCAGGTTCGAGATTCGATCATCTGACAAAACATGGGCAAAGTTCATGGCCTTTTCGTGAATGTAGGCATAGTCAGGGTCACTCTCAAGCTTTCCTGCGATCAGGTGTTGCCAAACGCTCTGGGCTTTTTTTAATGTTTTACCGATTTGGTAGGCGTCTATGGTTTTATTTCCGAGGCCGGGAATAAGAACCCCGGCGGCTCTTCCGGAGTGACAACCGGTGCACCCAAGAACAGCGAGTTCAATGCCTTTGTAATTTACCTCAAACACACCCACGTAACGTTGTTCAACACCCGGGAGAAAGCCAAATTTTTTGGTGATATAGGGGTCTTGAAAAAGTGAGGGTTTCTTTTTGAGTCCACCAAAAAAGACCGAGAGGTCTGGCGAGATGGTCATGCCGCGACCGTTTTCGAAAAAATGCGTTCGCAACCACTCGCGACCCGCCTCATCCCCCAGGGCTTTGCGGTCTATTAGGGCTTGGCTCCAAAGGCTTTGTGACACAAAAAAACAGCAGATTGTAAAAAGAAGCTTGTTCATAAATCCCCCCGAATTTGACCAAGTACGCCATCTTCTAGCAGGGGCTGCAGGTGTGCTTCAACTGTATTGTGGACTTACGATATGTTGCATAGCCCCAAGTGCCTAATGCCACTTGAGAAAGCATCGACCCAGCTCTTTTTTTGTGCTCTACTCCGCCCGTTATTTAAGGAGGTTCTGTATGGTGTCTGACATCTTTGATTCTAGCCAGTGGAAGGCCGTTGCCGGTTTTGATTTTAAAGACATCACCTATCATCGAGCTGTGGATCAGGGCACCGTGCGAGTGGCCTTTGACCGTCCCGAAGTGCGCAATGCCTTTCGCCCGCAAACGGTCGACGAACTTTACAAAGCGCTTTTGCATGCGGCCGAAACTCCTGATGTTGGCACCGTCATCCTCACAGGCAACGGACCTTCTCCAAAAGACGGGGGTTGGGCGTTTTGTTCAGGCGGAGACCAGCGGGTGCGTGGTGAGTCGGGCTATCAATACGACGGGGGTTCGACCCTTGGGCGACTTCACATCTTGGAGGTTCAGCGTCTGATTCGTTTTATGCCCAAAGTGGTTTTGTGCGTGGTGCCTGGCTGGGCTGTTGGTGGTGGCCATTCTCTGCACGTGGTGTGTGACCTAACACTCGCTAGTAAAGAACACGCCATCTTTAAGCAAACCGATGCCGACGTCGCCAGCTTTGATGGCGGTTATGGTTCGGCCTACCTAGCCAGGATGGTTGGACAAAAACGAGCCCGAGAGATTTTCTTTTTAGGATCTAACTATTCGGCGCAAGAAGCCTTCGATATGGGAATGGTAAATAAAGTGGTCCCTCACGCTGACCTTGAGGAAGAAGCTCTGCATTGGTGCCAAGAAATCAATACAAAAAGTCCAACCGCCATCAAGATGTTAAAGTTTGCGTTTAACATGGTTGATGATGGCATGGTGGGGCAACAGGTGTTTGCCGGAGAGGCGACGCGTTTGGCCTATGGCAGTGAAGAGGCGAAAGAAGGGCGTAACGCTTTTCTTGAGAAGCGAAAGCAAGACTATTCAAAATTCCCATGGCAGTTTTAAAAGCCAATGTTTGTGATACAACGAAATCATACGAAGCAAGAAAGGGTGAAACCTTATGAGTGAAAAGAAACGAATCATCGCCACCTCGGCCCTGCCTTACGCTAATGGCTCGATCCATATTGGTCATTTAGTAGAGTACTTGCAAACCGACTATTGGGTTCGCTTTCAAAAAATGCGAGGCCATGACGCTTTATATGTGTGTGCCGATGACACCCACGGCACCCCTATCATGATTCGAGCCCGCAAGGAGGGTATCACTCCTGAAGAGCTCATTGCCAATTCGCAAAAAGAGCACCTCGAGGATTTTGAAAAGTTTCAGATTGAGTTCGATTCCTATCACTCCACCCACTCTCCTGAAAACGAGAAGATGTCCCATCGAGTGTTTCAAGCTATGGAAGCTGGCGGTCACATTGAGGTCAAAAGTGTCGAGCAGAGTTACTGCGAACACGATAAAATGTTTTTGCCAGATCGGTTTGTGATAGGCACTTGCCCCAGTTGCGGAGCCGATGGTCAGTACGGGGACTCTTGTGATAAGTGTGGCGCGACTTATGCGCCGACCGACTTAAAAGATCCGAAGTGCTCCATTTGCTCCAGTCCACCGATTAAAAAAGCCAGTGAGCATTTGTTTTTTAAGCTGAATGATTTTAAAGAGTTTTTGCGTGAATGGGTCCCAGCACACACTCAAAACGAAGTGGCCAATAAGTTGAAAGAGTGGTTGGATGATGAACTGCGTGATTGGGATATCTCACGGGACGCGCCCTATTTTGGTTTTGAGATACCGGGTCATCCCGGTAAGTATTTTTATGTCTGGGTCGATGCGCCCATCGGATATCTCTCGAGCACTCAAAAGTGGTGTGAGCAAAACAATTTAGATTTTGATGACGTGTGGAATGATGAAGCCACAGAAATCTATCATTTCATTGGTAAAGATATCGTGTACTTTCATACGCTGTTTTGGCCGGCAATGCTGAAAGCGACGGGTCTTAAGACACCCAATCGTGTTTTCGTGCACGGCTTTTTGACTGTCAATGGTGAGAAGATGAGTAAGTCCAAGGGCACGTTCATAGCCGCCCGACAGTTTGAACAGTATTTAGACCCAACCCATTTACGTTATTACTTTGCTTGTAAGCTCAACGGGATTGGTGACATTGATTTAAGCTTCGACGATTTTTCAAACCGAGTGAACTCCGACTTGATCGGTAAGATCACCAACCTTGGGTCGCGTGGTGCACAAATGATTAACAAAAAATTTGATGGAAAGACCACGCAGATGACCCCTGAAGGTAAAGAGTTAGTTGCGTGGGTGCAGAGTCGATCCGAGGTCATTGCCGAACTGTACCAGGGGCTGAATTTTGCCAAGGCCATGGTCGAGGTGCGAGAAATTGCTGATAAAGCTAATCAATATTTTGACGAAAAAGCACCTTGGAAGCTGATCAAAGAAGATCCTGAAACCACACAAGCGATCCTAACAGACATTTTAACTGTGTTTACTTTGATGAGCTTGTATTTGAAGCCGGTTTTGCCGGTCTACGCGGAGCAGGTGGAAGCTCTCTTTGATTATCCCTCTTTAGAGTGGAGTGATGTGACTCTTGAGCGAATTGAAGGTCAGCTTTTCAATACAACCCTTCAGCCGTTCAAACACCTGTCTCAGAGAGTGGATGTTAAGAAGGTCGAAGAGCTGGTCGAGGCATCAAAGGCTTAGAGTTGTGAACACCTATCCGAAAAATATATTTTTGGAACTCTCGTTGGAGCGAAGAGTTCGAGTCATGTTAGATCTGGTTAATCGAATCGAAGAGCAGTGGGTTGAGCGTGAGGCGAAGGATGAAATGCTAAAAGTTCTTCGCGACTATTTTGTCTGGGCTAACTTTTTTTCTGTCGATGAGCCTCTCTTGAAAAAGCTAGGTCCCCTTGAATTTAACATATCAGAGACCATAACCTTGCGAGCGCTTCTGGATATCGCTGTGCCCATGGAGCGCTTTTTAAGTGTTGCAGTGAAAGACGATCAGATGTTTAAAGTCAAGCAGGGGGATCGCGCTTCAAAGGCGCTGCCGGCTTTACCACTGTGCTTTGTCCTCGATCATTTGAGGTCAGCATTTAATGTCGGAAGCTTGTTTCGAACGGCTGAGTGTATGGGAGTCAACCATATCTACCTGGTCGGTTACACGCCGACACCAGAGGATTCAGGTGTTCAGAAGACTGCCATGGGAACCCATGAGATGGTACCATGGTCGTCTCACAACCATCTGGATGAGGTGCTTTGTCTCTTAAAAGCTAGTGGTGTTTCTATTGCGGGCTTAGAAACTGCCGAGGGAAGCACAACTCTGTTTGACTTCGCGGCCCCGTCGTCTTTGGCTCTTTTGGTCGGCAATGAACGTTTCGGTTTGACTCCTGAGACTTTGCAGCGAGTGGATCACGTGGTTGAGGTTCCTATGCGAGGGCGCAAAAATTCGTTAAATGTTGTGAATTCAGTTAGCATGGTCACGTGCGAGGTTGTCAGGCAATGGAACCCATAGCCTATTCTCCGGTGGGCATTTTTCGTTGCCCGCAGCAGCGCCCGTCGGAATCTCCAAGGCAGGGAGTGTTGGCCTCTCACAGTATTGGAGTCGTTGAGTTGGATTCGCGTCTCCCGCTAGAGTGTTTGAGTGACTTGGTTGGGTTCGATCACCTTTGGCTTGTGTATTCCTTTCATAAAAACAACGGATGGAAACCGATGGTGCGCCCTCCGCGTGGTTCCGAAAAAAAACGCGGTGTCTTTGCGACACGTTCTCCGTATCGTCCCAACGGTATTGGAATGAGTTGTGTTGTGTTGGATCGTATTGATGGTCGTCAAATTGTTTGTCGTGAGCATGACCTGTTGGATGGGACTCCTATCTTGGACATCAAACCTTATCTCTCATACTCAGACAGTTTTCCTTCGGCAAAGCAGGGTTGGGTTGAAAATATCAAAAGTTTCAAGGTTTCGTTCTCAGAGCTGGCTCGTTTGAAAATGGAGTGGCTAGAGACAGCCCTCGCTGTCCCGTTTATCGAGATTGTTATAAACCAACTGAGCGTTGAGCCCACCAACAAAAAGATCAAAAGGGTCGCAAAAAAAGCGGACTGTTATTGTTTAAGTTATAGAACTTGGAGGATGTATTTTACTTTGGATGACAACCAAGTTTCGGTTTGTGATGTCGGTACCGGTTACAGTGTCTCAGATTTAGAAAATGTGTCCGATCCGTATTGTGATAAAGAGTTGCATCGTGCTTTTTTAGAAAAATTTTGAAGATTTGTTCTCATCCAGAGACATTTTTTTGATTAGGACCTTGGTTGAGATCGAAGCGGGAGGCAGTTCTTAAAGAAGCGCATTAAATTGGTACATAATCACTTGGTTTTTCGTAACTAATTACCGAAAAAAGATCTTCATTATTTCCCGTTTTAACCGATAAGATTTTGTGCACGTATTATCGAGAGTATTTCTATTCCTTACGCCTTCTTTGCTAGCAAGCTTACTTCACGCAGCGCCAGCGAAATTCGCCTATCAAGGTCAAATCGTTTTGCCCACAGGTCAAGCGCTTGAGGGCAACAACGTTACATTCACAATTGAAGTTCTCTCTCCTGGAGTCGAACAGTGTGTACTCTACGAAGAAACCCATGTTCTCAACATGACAGGCTCGAATGGTGTGTTTGCTCTGACTGTTGGGGAGGGCTCACGCAGTGGCGCTGACTATGAAGATTTAGGACCTAACGATCTCGCAAAAGCCTTGAGTAACAGCACCGGAGTGGTCACTCCCACAACATGTGCGTCGTTGGGAAGCTACACCCCTGCTCCTGATCACGGTCGAAAGCTTCGCGTGACTTTTGATGATGGTATGGGACCCCAAACTCTCACAGAAACCCACGACATCGTCAGTGTACCGTATGCATCAAATGCCGGGAGCATTGCGGGGCTGACACCTGCTGATCTACTCAACGTTAACACCACAGGATCATACGTTTTGACCCAAGCCAACTTACAAAATGTCTTTGATGGGGCCAATCACACAGAGCTTTTGGCTTTGCTCGGGGGTACGAGTGCGCAGTACTTGCAAAGCAGCCCCAGTGGTGATTTTTCAATGAACTCTAACAAAGTCACAAATCTTGCAGCACCAACAGGTGCCAACGATGCGACCAACAAAAACTATGTCGATAACTCGATCGGTGGCGCTGCCGCTGATAATTCTACGATCACCGGTCTTGCCGCGGGTCAATCGGGGCATGTGATGTACTGGGATGGCAGTCAATGGACAGCGGGAGCTCCAGCAGGGGACTCGACCAAATTAGCTCTGGCTGGTGGTACAATGAACGGTCCCATCAACATGGGGAATCAAAACATCACCAATGCCAACGACATCGCCGCTGGTAACGATGTGACGATTGGTCGTGATGTGAGTGTCACGAGAAATGCTGATGTCACGGGGAATGTAACGGTTACTGGAACATTAAGTGCCAACGGAATTTCTACAACTGGTAGCCTCGGTGTATACAATGCCGATAACTCTTATATGGGTTTTCAAACCCCCCCAGGCAGCGCCAACTTGCTTTGGACGTTGCCTGCTGCCGATGGCTCAGCCAACCAAGTACTAACAACTGATGGTTCAGGCCAATTGGTTTGGGCTGGTGAGAAGCTGGCAAAAGCCGGGGACTCCATGAGTGGTGCTCTTACTATGGATGCCACCAACGAAATTCGATTTTCAGATAGTGATAATTCTCATTATGTTGGTTTTCGGGCCCCAAGTGCCGTAACGGCAGGAGCTTCTTTTGTATGGGAGCTACCAGCCGACGATGGAACTACAGGGCAAGTGCTACAAACCAACGGAACCGGTGCTTTAAGCTGGGTCAATCCCATGTCAGGACCAACGGGGCCGACGGGCCCAACAGGTAACACCGGTGCGACAGGAGCTACAGGCCCAACAGGTAACACAGGTGCAACGGGTGCAACGGGTGCTACCGGAGCTGCCGGTCCAACAGGAGCGACAGGTGCCACAGGTGCTGCTGGTCCTACGGGAGCAACAGGTGCTACCGGAGCTGCCGGTCCAACGGGAGCTACGGGCCCAACAGGTAACACAGGTGCAACGGGAGCAACAGGTGCAACGGGAGCTGCCGGTCCAACAGGAGCTGCCGGTCCAACAGGAGCTGCCGGTCCAACAGGAGCCACGGGAGCAACGGGTGCTACCGGAGCTGCCGGTCCAACAGGAGCCACGGGAGCAACGGGTGCTACTGGAGCTGCCGGTCCAACAGGAGCCACGGGAGCAACGGGTGCCACAGGTGCTGCTGGTCCTACGGGAGCAACAGGTGCTACAGGTGCTGCTGGTCCTACGGGAGCAACAGGTGCCACTGGTGCTGCTGGTCCAACGGGAGCTACGGGCCCAACAGGTAACACAGGTCCAACAGGAGCTACGGGTGCCACTGGTGCTGCAGGCCCAACGGGAGCAACGGGAGCAACGGGAGCTGCCGGTCCTACGGGAGCAACAGGTGCTACGGGAGCTGCCGGTCCAACAGGAAGCACGGGGGCAACAGGTGCGGCTGGTCCAACAGGAGCTACGGGTGCCACAGGTGCGGCTGGTCCAACGGGTGCGACAGGAGCCACGGGAGCCACGGGAGCAACCGGTGCTACTGGAGCTGATGGTGCTACCGGAGCTGCCGGTCCAACAGGAGCGACAGGAGCCACCGGTGCTGCAGGTCCAACAGGAGCGACAGGAGCCACCGGTGCTGCAGGCCCAACAGGAGCTACAGGAGCCACCGGTGCTGCAGGCCCAACAGGAGCTACAGGTCCCACCGGAGCAACGGGTGCTACTGGAGCTGATGGTGCAACAGGTGCTGCAGGCCCAACGGGAGCGACAGGAGCCACTGGTGCTGCCGGTCCAACGGGAGCTACGGGCCCAACAGGTAACACAGGTGCAACGGGAGCAACAGGTGCTACGGGAGCTGCCGGTCCAACAGGAGCGACA
>JAUHWH010000018.1 GCA_030424715.1 Bdellovibrionia bacterium | reverse complement strand
AGCTCCCACTCCTGGCAGAATGACCGCATCAAAATTCTGCAAAGCATTAGGGTCTGACGAAATGACGGGACTCATGCCCACCGTGCTACAGGCATTCGCGACACTAAAAAGGTTACCAAGTTTGTAATCAATAATCATCACTTTAGGGTTCATAGTGACCACCAAACGCCGGGCGACAGCCAATGTTGTCTTCTAGTAACTGGGCCTTAATCGCTTCAATACTCTCCGTGTGAGACTTGGAAAAGGCTCGACCGCTATTGATGTAGTTCACCTTCTCTACAGGCTCAATTTTTATTTGGTGATTCGCCATGTAGTCGTAATGAATAACAGAAGCCACGGCAACAGCATCAGCATGACCTTCTCTCAAGACACGACTCACGTCCTTAGCTCCCGAACAGCCACCATGGGCAACAACAGGAACTGACACTGCATCCGACACCATTCGAGTCAGTTCGACATCGAAGCCTTTTCGAGTGCCCTCTTGGTCCACGGAGGTGATAATGATCTCGCCCACACCCAGTTCAGCCACTTTTTGAGCCCATCCGACAGCTTCAATTCCGGTGTGCTCTCGGCCGCTATCAGTATAAACCAAATACTGTCCATCGGGTTGCTTAATAGCCTCGATGGTTACGACAATCGTCGACGACCCAAACTTTTTGGCGGCACGTGAAACGATTTGAGGGTCTTTGATTGCAGCTGTGTTCAACGAGACCCGATCGGCACCCGCTCTCAAAACTTTACTTATGTCATCGAGACTTCTCAGCCCCCCGCCAACCAACATTGGAATCGCGATATGTTGAGCTGTTTCACTTATGATGTCGTGAAGACTATTACGATCATACAAACTCGCTACCACATCGGTGTACATAATTTCATCAGCCCCCGAACGATAGTAATGATTCGCAAACTCACTAGGTTGCCCTAAAACCCGAAGGCCCTCAAGGTGAATGCCTTTGACAAGGTTAGGCCCTTTAATATCAAGGCGTGCAATGACTCGATGACTTTTCATAAATCCGTCTCAATGAAAGGTTTATCCATACCAACCAACACATCGCCTGTGCCGACGGCCGTTCTTCGGAATGCTTGATTTTCCAGCTCTGTTGAATACCAAGCCGGACCTTCAGAGTTAAGTAAATTAAGGGGGGTAGCTGAGATGTGTCAACCCGCGAGAACGGCACTAAAGGTAAGAATCACCCTCTTGCCGATCACGCACCGAGCGACAGGGCGTTCCGAAAGCGACCTGATGAGAGCCAATATCGGTTAAAACAGTGGCCCCTGCACCGACAACAGTGTGTGACCCGATACCCTTTCCGTGGATGATACCTGCGCCTAGAGAGACCGCCGAAAAAGAACCTAAAGTCACAAAGCCCCCTAAAACGGCTCCTGGCGCCACCGATGAATAATCTTCGAGGGAACAATCATGATCAACGGACGCCTGGGTATTCACAATGCAGTGTTCGCCCAAGCGAGTGTTGGGTCCCACGACGGCGCCGGGCATGACCACACTGCCAGATCCAATTTTGCAATGGAGCCCGACCGAGGCCGAAGGGTGAATCGCCGATACAAAAGTGAACCCCGGCTTTTTCAAAAGAACAGACTCGGCCACCTTTGATCGCAGCCAATTGTCGCCAATGGCAATTAGTCCTTTACTGACCTCATGCTCGTGGAGATCGTCTTGGTCGAAAACCGGTAAATCCAAAAAAGTTTGGTTTTTCGAGACGTTTTTGGCAAAAAAACAGACAACCTCATAACGCTTTTCTTTAACGACGATGTCGTGGATGACCCGGGCGTGACCACCAGCGCCAATGATTGCTATTTTTTCCATGGACTAGAGGTAGCAAAGTCTGGGGCAAAAATCAAA
>JAUHWH010000003.1 GCA_030424715.1 Bdellovibrionia bacterium | reverse complement strand
TACTGGAGCGACAGGTCCAACAGGAAATACAGGTGCGACGGGAGCTGCCGGTCCAACGGGAGCGACTGGTCCAACAGGAAATACAGGTGCAACGGGAGCTGCCGGTCCTACTGGAGCGACAGGTCCAACAGGAAATACAGGTGCGACGGGAGCTGCCGGTCCAACGGGAGCGACTGGTCCAACAGGAAATACAGGTGCAACGGGAGCTGCGGGTCCAACGGGAGCGACTGGTCCAACAGGAAATACAGGTCCCACTGGAGCAACAGGTGCCACCGGTCCCGTTGGCTTGGTGTCAGGGTTAGCTACTTACGGATCCACTGATAACGCAATGACCCTTTCGGCTAACAACGCTGAGGTGATTCGAATCACTTCTTCTGGAAATATCGGCATTGGAACGGCGATTCCAGCGGCGACACTTGATATTACAGGCACTGACGGTGTCATTGTTCCCAACGGAACAACGGCCCAGCGTCCGGGTACTCCGCAAAACGGAACTCTTCGCTACAATACAACAGCTAATAAGATGGAAACCTACGAAAATGGTGGTTGGGTAAATCTGGTTCCAAGTACTTCTGCTGTTGACGAGATCGCCGACGCTGACAACAACACAAAAATTCAAGTAGAAGAAGGCGCCAATGACGATATCATTCGTTTTGATATTGCTGGCCATCAGGCGGGGATACTTTATCGTCACGATACAGCCGATCGGGCTACAAGTTTGAGAATTGCCAGCCAGGCAGCAAGCTATGACAGTAAAGTTCAGTTCTGGAATAGCACGACCCATTTGGGGAACATGGGGTTTGACGGCACTCTTGACACGATCGATGTCAATGCCCTTGGTAGTGACCTCACTTTCTCCGTAGACGATGCAGAGAGAATGCGAATCGACCAATCTGGTGATGTCGCTATAGGGATTAGTGTTCCGGCGGCGAAGTTTCACATAAGCGAAGCTCAAACATCTCCGTCATCCTCTGGGACCACACAAAACGCGAACCTCCGACTTTCTAATACGACAGGTACTATTGTGACCAGCATGGGTATTCACGATGCTCTTGATTATGCTTGGCTGCAAGTTGCTGATGGTTCCGACCTCTCTATTGAACACGATTTTTCAATCAACCCTAATGGCGGTAACGTCGGAATAGGAACCATTAACCCAGCAAGACTGCTGCATGTCGACGGCCCAATGCGGGTCACAGCCTCAGCCCTGCCAGGCTCTCCGGCAGCGGGTGACATCGCCGTCGACTCTGGCGATTCGAACAAACTCAAATATTACGATGGCTCTTCTTGGGTCGAAGCGGGTGCCGGTGGTGCCGGTGACATCACGGCCGTGGCTACCAACTCAGGCTCCGGTCTTTCTGGTGGCGCAGCCACGGGTGATGCCACCTTGCAAGTGGTGGTCGATAATAGCACCGTTGAGATTGCCACCAACACGGTGCAAGTGAGAGCCCTGGGGATTGACACGGCTCAATTGGCAGCAGGCGCTGTCACCGGTGCTAAAATGGAGAACTCTGGTGTGACTGCTGGTAGCTACGGTTCTGGAACCCAGATCCCAACGTTTACTGTGGATGCCAAAGGTCGTTTAACAGTGGCCAGTCAGACGGCGGTCTCCGAGAGCGATCCTAAAGTGCAAACGTTATCTATCGCAGAGGTGGATCAACTCGAAGCCATTGACGCCGTCACAATCAATAACACCCAGTGGGGTTATCTGGGCGCGATGTCCGCCCAACCTTTAGAGGCCAGTATTGGTACTGCTGCTGGTAATGTTATGGGTGCCGATGCGGTTCCAAACTGTACTTCAGGTCAAAAATTGGAGATGTCTGCTGGCCCAGTTTATACTTGGGCTTGTGTTACCGATAATTCGGGTGGCATCCAGTCTCCGGTTGCATCTACGGTCACCTTGGGTGCTGGTTGTTCGACGGTGGGAGAGTTGTCTAAAACGGCTGCCGGTGAGTTGGTGGTCTGTGATGACACTCCCAGCTTGATCTCTGGTGCCAGTTGCACCGCCACAGGTGTGGGTGCCTTCAGTATGGATGAAAACGGAGACCTTTATGTTTGTGCCGACTGATAGCAAAACATTTAAAAGCCTGTGCCGGGCGGGGTTGTTTTTAACCCTTTCCAGCCCCCTCATGCTGTTCTCGGCACCGACTTGGAAAAAGGTGTCGGTGGGGACTGGCGGCGGCTCTTCGATCACGGCCCCATTAACCAACTGTTTAACAAAAATCTCTTCCACCACAACTTTAGACTCCGATATGCTCAATGGATTGCCAGACTCCGTCGAGATCCAGTATCTGATCGTAGGAGGCGGAGGAGGGGCGTCATTCTCAGGTGCTAATGGGCAGTCGGCACAAAAAAAATCCGGAACTTTTATGGCGTCTAATACAGGCACTTCTTTCACCGTTTACGTCGGTGGTGGAGGTGGTCAAGGAGGCGGCAGCAGTTGGGATATTGGCGCTGGTGGTGGTGCTGGCTACTATGGCGGCGGTGGCTCGGGTAACACTGGTTCTGTCGGTGGTGGTGGCGGTGGCGGTAGTTCTGCCATCCTTTGGAACGGGTCATTGGTTGTTGCGGCCAACGGTGGTGATGGCGGTGGCACCCATGGTGGCTATGGTGGTACAGGGTCAGCCGGTGGTGCCGCTGGATCTCAAGGTGGCTCAGGTGTCGCCCCTACTGCGGGCTCGCAGTTCAATGGGGGCAATGGTGGTCATGATGGAGTTGCGACAGCTCAAGGGGGGAGTGGAGCCTCTGGTGGTAGTCCAGGAAACGGCAATTATGGTGGCGGTGGTGGCGGTTACGGTGGTGGTGGCGGCTCGGGGGTCAATGGTGGTTCAACTGCCGGTGGTTCCTTAGGATCTACTGCTTCGAGCGGAGGGGCTGGTGGAAACTCTTACACCGTCAGCACTCCTCAGATTCCCGCTGCAGCAGGACTCGGTGGTGTTGGGACGGGTGGTAACGCCGGTATCGTGATTTTAATCTATCAAGCCCCAGTGTGTATTTTATAAGGATCAGTAATTACAGCGGAGAAACCCATCAAAGTGTACCCACCTATTCCGATTGGCTTACAATAATTTCTAGCTTCAAATCAGTGCTTGCTTCGGTGTTGAAGGGATTGCCTATGGATAAGTAAAGCCGAGGTCCCGTTAGGTCGAGCTTCCACTCTCTCGGAGAGTTGGCCACCCCAAAAGGTTTCGTCGAAGTGAATCGAATACTCAATCGAAATCACAGAATTTCAGTGGTTCAGAAAAGGCAACGAACCACAATCTTCCTCTGTAAAAGATCTCACATTTGAATTTATTAAGACAAAATGTTGTTAGAAACCCTGACTTTATCATTGCAAAATCACTTTTAAAATACATCGATGGGTTATGTTCACGGGCTATTTTTGCCAAGGGAGTGTTGGCCGCGCGGGTGTCTCCAAAAAATCTATAGGAAGTCGATAGTAATGGGACCACCAAGAAGTCCGGGTTCGCCCAATGACATCAACCTATTCTGCCCTTGGATCGTCTGAGTAAGTAAGGGTTCGGCTCAACAAGGTCCTCTTTTTGAGATCTTATCTACAGAGACTTTCCCAAAAGGTGAGAACTTTTCTTTAATCAAAGAAGTCAATTCCAATGAGAAGATCCAAACCACCAGCAGCTAAAACCACGATTGGGTTAAACCATAAGTGGGTGAAACCACCAGTGGGCCTCAGGCCAAAGGGGGCATAAAAAGAAGTAATCCTAGGACCTCAAGATCTCCTCATTTAGAAAGCAGCACCAGAGGGAACCTCCAAGAAGCGTGAAGCGCTTTTTGCCCAAAGGGCAAAAATCCTGGCGAGGGCAGGAGCCCGAGTTCCCCCTGGTGCTGCTTTCTAAATGAGGAGCCTTCGGTGCCTGAGGCTCCGACAGAGGGAAGAACCAAGGTTCGCTGCGGGGTAAGAACATGCAAGCCGCCTTCGCCCCATCAAAGAGGCCCAGCATCGGACGCCGAAGCAATAAAAAAGCCTCGCTTCATAAGAAGGAGGCTTTTGTATTCAAACAATGGAGAAGAACCTTAAGGGTTCGAGGCCAATTCCGTCGACACTTCGATATTGTTAAAGAAGATGTCATAGATCTTACAACCTTCGGCACCACAGGCTTTAGGACCCACGAAAGTGGACGATAAAAGCACTTTGTTACCGCGACTGTTCTGCGCCGTCTCGGCAACATCAGCGTACTGTAAGCGGATTTCGGTGACATCAAGGTCGGCCAGAGTCTTCAGCTCTTTCACTTGTGAAGAGCCATCAGCATTCATGTCAAACCAAAGCTTTAGATCGGCAAAGATCGCGTCCTTGGCATTGATCTTATTGTCGCCGTTGCTATCAAACTGGGCCAAAGCATCGAAACCATTATCAAAGGTTTTTCCAGCTTTTGATAAAGTGGCTTGACCGAACAATTCGCGACCGTTGTCGATCCGATTATTGTTGTTGATATCACGGACCAAGAAGGCTCCTTTGCTTCCTTTGACCCAACCGGTTTTCTGGTTGGTTCCTGTGGCCATAAGGTCAAAGTTGACGCCTTCAGAAACAGGAATAGTGTCGATGTGACCATTTTGGTCGAAGCTAAGAACCAAGGGCGAATAGAAAACCGCTTGAAACATAACAGTCGGTCCGACTTTGTTGGCCGGAGTGTTTTTCGGGGTGAAATAGACTTTTTGGTTAAAAGAACTGTTGTTTCGTTGAATACCATCAAAGATCGACGACACATTCATCATAAAGCTACCGGATTCAACGTTCCCAGCGGCTAGCATCACCTTATGGTTACCCTGTTGGCTTTCAACGCCGACCGGCAAGTTTTGGAAACTGACGTTGGCGATTTGATCTTGGTTTCCGACTCTCGCCTTTACCTCGATGTCGGTAGCAGAACCCCAAGCTTTAAACCAAAGTTTATCAACCTTGTTGCGACCAAAATTCCAGCGCGAGTACCCGTGAAAGCCACGAAAGTTCACATTACAGGCCAAGCGGTCACCAACAAATTGCTGGCGAGTCGGAAAGGCCATGGCGGCCAAGGTTTGGGTCGTACATTGATTGGCTCCTTCAAAGCTGTGTCGTACCGCTAGGATCTTTGGATCAAAAGTAGAGATTGGTTGATGAGGCTCTACACAACCATCAGTGATGTCAGCAATCATTTCTCTGAGCTCATCGAACGCGGCCTCGTTAGCCAACTGGTCTTCGCGATGTTGGGCTTGTAGAAAGCCAACAGCGGCACCGAGGTTCTTCAACTCCTCTTGCATGGCGGCGTCGTTTTCTTGAAGGGCAATGGTGTCGGCTTGCAACTGTACGATGTCTCCCATCGCTTCTTCAACGACTGACGCGAGTTTGTGCTTTTCATTAATATAGGTGTTAATTGCGATATCAAACTGCGCCTGAAAAGCCGAGTCGGCCACATCACGCTGGGCGATTAATAGTGATTCCATCTCAGCACTTTTCAGTTTTGCGACAACGCGAGAAGTTCCTGCTTTGATCAAACGCAACGCAATGTCTGTTAACGCATCCTTAAATTCGTCAGACTCCGTGTCGATGACGGCACGAGTGAGGATACTTTCTTCCATAGAGCGTAGTTTTGACATCACCAGCAGAGTTTGTTCATAAACCGAGAGCATATCGGCCATAATGGCTTGGTCATTAAAGATCGCAGCAATGAGCGAACCTTGCCCGTTGGGTTGTGTGGTGAGTGACGAGCTCGAGAGAGCTTCTTTGGCAAAGTCATCAATGGCTTGCAAGCAAGCTTGCGAGGTTTCTTTAGTGACATCTTTACGATAGTCAAAGGCCGCAGCAAAGAAGGCTCGTTGCAATTTTGAGCCTTTTACTAACGATTTAGTATAGTCAGCAAAAACGGTGTTGGCACCGTTGACGTTGCCCACGCCATCGCCCAAGACCACTCGGCGAGCAGCACCCAAGGCTATGATTTCCATGGAGTCGCGGCCGACAACGTTGGCGTATGGAGTTTCTGCAATGTCTTCAGCAGAGCAGACACCTGCTACCATATCTCGCAAGCGAGCATTGTATTCAGCGATATTGGTTTGGTCAGCATCGAGCTTTTCAAAGACGTTTAAAATCAATGAAACCATGACCTCAGAAAGAGAGCCGATGGCACCATGTTTGCCAATGGCACCTTCAGAGATGACCTTCAGGACCGATTCAATATCTTTTTCCAGCAAAATATTGATCTCAAAAGCCGAAAGATGAGAGAAGCCTGGGATGTTTGCCAGGCTGGAGGCCACTAGAGCCTTGGCCACAGCGGCACGCTCTTCAGCGAGAGCGGCTTCTGCCGTCAGAGTGTCCACTTCATCTTTAATACTACTTGAAACAAAGGGGAGGCCTGACAAGGCTTGTGCCACTTGAGCAAAACGTGCGTTCACCACAGACTCTAAACGGTTGATTTCAGAGTCTACATAGCTTTGTAGTTCAGCAAAGCGTTGGTTCGAGTACTCCCGGGCTTTGATAAAATTGTTGTCCATTTTTGTAATGCGGTTGTTGATCGTCGTACTCACATTCGTGATTTGCTGAATGGTGGATTGATCGGTCAAGTGCAAGGCCATCAGCTTACCCTCGATACCACATTGGTTCAGGTCTTCAACGGTGCACGAATTTTTGAGAGCGCCATTTTCTAGAGTTAAACATTCCTGTTTACAGAGTGCGGTGCCGTAGATGGCTTGGCGTTGAACCTCAGTTTGTTGTGCCAAGTTTTCGATGGCCACTTCTTGTCGGATATTAATTAAGATTTCAAGTTTTTCTCGAGCGGTGAGACCAACTTGGGCATTGTTCCAGTGTTCACACTGGGCCATCGTTTTGCCAGCGCAGGGGCCACAAAAAGTAGGGTAGCGCTCAACACAAATCGCATAGAGAGTTTCCTCTTTGCTCAGTACACATTTTTCACTGATCGACGGAGATAGGTTTAAAAGCTCCTGACCATTTCGCTCAATAAGGTCCTCTTGGCAGCTCCATGAGGCCAAGGTTGTGCTGTAACTGCTAGAGCCGGCATTTCTTAGCTCTTCAAAAGCCGCTGCGAAATCATCAAGATCTTGCCGGGTTTGTTCAGCAAGACCCGTAAGGTAGTCAATCTGTGGTTGGATGAGGTTTTCAAGATCACTCAGTTGCCCAGCCAAGTCACTAAGACCATCTGTTAAAGCAGCGATCTCACTGTTGGTGTTATCCAGTTTGTCGTTGAATTCGGACACTTGGTTTTGAGTGGCGGTCAGTTGATTGTTGGTCGCCTCTAGATTTTCGTTCGTCTCGGCGATCTGCTGTTCAAGGGCTGCGATCTGTTGATTCGTACTCTCTAAACCATCATTAAGCGCTTCGAGGTTAGCCTTTTGTGCTTCCAAATCTGACTTCGTGCTCTCCAAATCAGCAACGGTGTTTGTTAGCTGGTTTTGGGTGCTTTGCAGTTGAGCCAAAGCGTTCTCTAATAAGGCTTTGGTGTCATTAAGTTCAGTGTTAGATTGGTTGATCGTTGTAGTGTTCTGAACAATTCTCGTCAATAATGTTTCGTTCAAGTTGTTGATCGTTTGGTTGATGTTAACTTGAAGATTACTAATCTTTTGATCCATGGCATCTTCAAGTTCTTTCATTTTATTGATCATCTCGATGCGCATGGCGCGAATCGATTCATCCTGCTCATCCACTTGGGTGTGAAGACGTGAGTGAGCTAAAGCAAGAGCTTGATGAGAAGACTCCAACAATGCAATGGAGCTCTCGAGCTTGTCTTTGGCTTCTTGAAGATTGCGAGCCACCTGATCGAATCCAATATTCATATAGTAGGCAAGCAGCATATCTCGGGCTTTGGATAAAAGGTCGATAAGGCTGGTGTATTTTTTAATTACATCAGAGCTGTTGCTCGAAACGTTATCAACAAGCATCATTGTGGTCAGGGTGTCGACATCCGACTGTAGCGCCCCGGCAAGTCCAGTGGGAGTTTGACCTTCTAGGACTTCTCTTGAGACGTTATCAGAAAACCCGGCAATGGCGTTGAGCTGTTTGATCTTAATGCGAGCTGACTCTAAACGGAACCAAATATCGTCTTCTTCAGTGAATGAGGTTGAGGAGTTAACAGATGATCCTCCACCACTATATGAGACTCCACTATCACCGCAGTTTTGAAACGCCACTGATATGGCCAGTAAACTAAGAATAGCAACAATAATGAACGATTTATTCTTGGACATGGATCCCCCCGTATGCCAATTCAATTCTTCAATACCATCATGGTAACAGAAATTGTTCGACGATTAACAAGAAAATCGCCAGCTGTGTTGTTACGAGACAGTTGTCTTCGAGAAAATGAAAGAGGGTCCTTTTGAGACAAACCAGTGTCTCATAATAAGATTCCAAGACCAAAGCTGGTGGAGTTTTCTTGCCGTCGAACGGACACTGAAATCCCCCAAGTGTCGTTTTTTTCGAAAGGGAAGTTGTAGACATATTTCAATTCAAGATCCATAAAGGTGCGAAAACTATCCAGGCCGATGGTCTGGATGTTGGAGGTTTGCTTGGAGAGAGTCTGACCGGTCAAAAACTGAAAGTTTTGTTCTTTTTCGAGATTCAGTACAGAGTTGAAGTTGGCTCCGATAAAAATATGATGATTGCGCGCCAGTCGCAAGGGGTAGATCAGGCCCACGGGCAACACGATGTTACTCTCTTCGATGGTAAAGCTGCTCCCGCTCAATGAGGCGATATTGACATCGATGAGCTCGCAGCTGGTGTTTCCCGGGTCGGGGTGGGGGTTGTTTAAGGTGTTAACGGTGTAAGTGAGTGTCTCAAAATGAGCTCCGGCCCGAACAGCCAACCACGACGTCATTTGGTAGAGGCCGTTGACGCCGGCTCGGTGCCCTTGACCAGGATCAATGCTGCTGACGATGGGGTTTTGTAAGCAGGTCACTGAGGAGCGATTTGGGATAGTTGTCAGCAGATAGGAATAGTGGTCCGCCGATACGGATGTCACGAAGTTGTAATCCGCCTCAAGGAATAGAGCTTTGCGATCGGCGTCTTTGACACAGGAACCGGCACTGATGGCCCCGCCGCGATCGAGTGTCCAGCCGTATTCCCCTTCCGAGATGACCTGATGCCAAGTCCGACGCCTTTTGGTTTTCCGTGAGCGTATGGTTCTCTGTCCCGTCCAATTGAGCTCATCTCCCGAGTCGTGGGTTCGAATCACTGGTGCTCGCCTGTTGGGGAGCCTGTAGACACGGGCTTTCTTTGTTAACCTGAGGCACTTGAAGTCTTGCACACAATATTTCGCCGACACAGGTCGTACTTTTTCTTTTTTTATAGAGTAGATCTCGCCACGAAACGAAAGGCTATAATACCTTTTACCGTCTTCTTCGAGCAGTGGAAGCACTAAGCCTTTTGGAATAATCACACCATCAGCGCGAATACTGGGGTCTTTGTAGCCGAGGCCTTTCTTTTTTATAAAGCCACACTTACTAAAAGCAGCGCCTGTTTCCGGAAAAAAAAGGAGCACAACAATCAAATGGAGAAAAATCAGGCGCATAGGTCTCAGTATAAAACCGGAGGCGAGATCCTACAATGAATTATCCGCAGGACTTAGGGCTTAAGTAGCTACCAGTGCTCAGTCTCAATTGATTTTACACTGGTAGTCGGCCTTGTACTCACCTGGCGGTAGAAGATCATCATAGATCACTCGATCACCCTGCACCTGCATCTCGGCGGTGTAAGGGGCAAAAGTCCCATTGCCATCGGGGCGGTATTGCACCACCACCTCTGGTAAGCCATCGAGATTGGCGTCATGGGGTTCGCATTCCAATTTGATGGAGTTTTGCAGGTCTTTCACACTTTGACCAATATCAGAGAGTTGAGAGGTGTAATCCTGGTTACAGACGGATCCAATAATAGCACCCCCTAATTCTCCGTATCCAGTGAGACGAGAGAGCTCATCGTAGATGTCTCCATAATTATAGCCTTCGTCAGCAAGGCAAGTGGAGTCACCAGGGCGGGTGATGATACTGTGGAACACCATGTTTTTTTCTTGATTGAAAGTAGCGTCGACATAGTTCACAAATTCCTGTGGACTGATTCGGGCGTCTGTACCATCCGAGCTTTCGTCTTCATCAGAGAGCACAACAATCGAGAGGTCGGCCCCGGGGCGAAAGAAGCTGGCGTGAGGGGTGTCTCCCGCCAGATAGCGTTCGATCACTCGTTTTGAAACGTAGATGCCTTCTTCTCGGCCGGATCCACCACCAAATCCTTCAACAGTGGTGCCAAAAACCGATTGTGCGGTATTGACATCCATGGAGGAGTCCAAAATATATTGTCCTGGCATTCCCATCAGCTCGATAAAGCGACCATCTGACTTTTCGTCTTCGGTCGTCGCATCTGTACTGGTGATAGCGATTTGCCAGTCCAAGCCATCGATGACGGAGATCATGCCATCGATGCGTTCGGCTAGATTAGACCGTTCAAAGGCCATAGAGCCGGAATTGTCGACCACAAAAAGAATGTCGACGGGTCTGATGTTTTCAACCGTCACCAACGATGTTTGGCTTTCGGTCTCGTTGACGGCACGCCATTCGATGCTTCGTGAACTCGTATTACCCACAACATCCGTTGCCGTAATGACCAACGTGAAATCCGTGGGCTGGCTCACTGACGTGGTGATGTCTTGAGCTGCGGCACATCCCATGGTTTGGCCATTGAGTTCACAAGTGGTGGCAATGTTGTTCGGGCTGTAGGTGTCTGATACATCAAAATTAACCACAGCGTTTGCGGCGCTGGTATAAACCACGGCTGGAGGCTGATTGATCACCTGAATCTCAGGCCCCGAGTAGTCCACAGTCCATTGATGGGTGGTGGGTGCCGATAAGTTGCCAACGGCATCAACGCCGGACACTTCTACTGTATGAGAGCCCTCTGACAAACCTTGCACCGACTCCTCGGTGTTGCAGTTTTTTAGCGGGCCGTTGTCAACGCGACAACGATAGTTGGCGAAGCCACTGCCGACGTCAGAGCCATCAAAAGTAATAAGAGCACTGGGGTCCTGGGTGGCGGCCGGGGGAGCATTGGTGATGGCTACAACGGGTGGCGTGGTGTCCACATAAAAGGTGTAAGAGACGGCGTCAGACGTGTTGTCGTCCCAATCGGTCGCCTTGGCTTCTAAGGTGTGAAGGCCTTCTGCTAAATTGTCCATGGTAATAGGAGACGGACACGCGCTAAACACGCCGCCATCGAGACTGCAAAGAAAGCTCTTCAGCCCTCGGCCCCCAACGTTGTCGGCGGCTTGCACCTGAATCGACCCTTGGGTTTGTGGAATAAAGGGGTTGGGTTGACTGGTTATACTGATGATCGGCACAACATAGTCCGAGTTGGGCTCCACCATTGGATCAGGACCGGGTAATAAAGGCTGTCCCAGTGAAGGGTATTGAGCTTCGGGATCGGGTGTGGAGTCCTTCACCAGATCACCTGGCTGAGGCCCCGACGGTGGAACCACAGGTGGTGGGGTGACAACAGGGGGAGTGCCTCCGCCTGTGCCCGGAGGAGTGCCCGTCACCGGGGTCTCAGCGCCAAGAGCGGAACTATTAGGAGTAGGGACTTCGACATCGCCGCCACCAGAACACCCGGCTAAAACCAAACAAGCACCTATGATTATGAATCCTTTAAAATGAGTCATTACAACCTCCAACAAGACCTTAGTCGGTGTTCGAACATGGGCTCTGGAGGGTTTCGTGTTGGCGGAACATAATATTTGTTGGCCATCTGTCTCAGACCGAGACAAGCTTGTGGTGCCCGTTGTTTTTTTTATAAATTCTAAGAGCTTAGGCGTCGCGTACTAGTTCGACATTTTCGGTAAACATGAAATCGCCTAAAATTTTTCCATTTCATGGGAGATTTTAAAAAAATCGATACCTGTTACAAAAAGAGGTCGTCATTTGGGGCTATTGTAAGTTGGCGTAGACTTGAATCTGTCCGCGCAGTGCCTGTTGCAACGAAAGGTTTTTTTCAAAGAGTCCTTGCTCCACCAAGTGGGGTTCGGCCAACAGCTGGTTTTCATAGATATCCAGGATCGCCAGCCCCAAACCTTTAATCATGCCAGTAGGCGAGACCTGTCCCGTTTCAACAGACTGACGAATGAAGGTTCGGGTGGGCGCAAACTGCCAATAGGGGTTGCCGTGCTCCCAATCTTCAAACCCATAGTCTTGCAAACTCCACAATGTCGTGAAGTCTCGATAACTCAGGTAGCTTTGCATGGCGGTCTCGGGGTCGTCTAAGGGGGGCAGTCTCAGTCTTTTTAAAAGTGCCGGGTTCCTCGCTTCATTGGCGATAGCCTTCTTGATGATTTGCCAGTCTTCGAAAACAAGGCAGGCTAGGGTGTCAGCGAAGAGCTCGTTGTAAGCCTGCAGAGCGCTGAACGAGCGAATGCCATCCAAAGGGAGGCCGTAATCTTTTTGTAACTTTAAAGCCTGCATGATTTCAAATCGAGCTTCCGCGTACTCGGTGATGGTACGGGTGGTGTTTTTAACGGCCGATGCTACGATGGGAGATATGTCGCCAGCGGCTTTCTTCGCCAAAAACTTCGCCCGCATTTGCTGAAGTTTCGGAATCTCTTCTTCCATAAAAGTCAGTCGCTCTTCCAGGTTCACATATTTGTGCTTTTGCCAGATTATCGAGTATTGCCAGGGGATGGATTTTTGCCGAAGCATTTCGTCAAAGATCACATGGGCGTATTCATGGACGAGAATGGCTGGCTCCGTGTTGCCAACCACTAAGAGGCGGGGGATGGCTTGCATTTTACCGCTGGCGTCTTTGTAGCGGTACTGTGGATAGTAGCTCGGTGTGCTGCCTTCGACATACGCGATATTGAAGTCTTTTGGCCGTGGCCAGGATTGGGGCAATTTTGAGTTGACCCAATCCATGGTAGCCAAAGTGTCTTGCTGCCACTTTTGATTTTTGACTTTTAGAAAATGGACTTCAGCGGAAGCTGGGCCGTTGACTAAAAAACAAATCATTAAAAAGGTGCTCGCTCGAAACATGTTTTCTCCCCCCGGGTACAGGAGCAGATGTAGTGTCAGGCGCGCGGGGAGACAACCCTAATTAAATCGATCCTAAAGATAAGAGATTCTTATAGAGTTCGTTTAGTGTTTCGTTTTTTGTAAAAAAATAAAAAAAGAGAATCCCTTAAAGGGATTCTCTTCTTAGAATGTTGTATGGCGAAGCGGTTTATTTTGTGGGGATGCTGTCGCCTTTTCCGGGGCAGTAAGAAGTCCCAACACTTGAGATCTCGTTGTTAACCGTATCCAAGAAATTAGCGATCTCCGCACCGTTTGAGAGGGCCTCAGACGTTTTGCTGACCTCACTGGGGTTCGCCAGAGTGTAGGTTTTTGAAGAGCCATCATCAAAGGTGATTGATAAGACGGGTAGATCTTCAATCGTTTGATCAGCCGTTCCTGGCACAACCTGTGCCGCATTGAGCAGTGCCAAGAGTTCTTGGGTTCTCACCGAAGCATTGTTGTCGGCATCCTGAACGAGGCCAATAACGCAACGACTGTTGTTGGTTGGAAAGTAAAGATTACCGTAAAGGCTAGACCACATCACTGTATTATTTCCAGGGCCGAAAGCACTATACGTGATTTCGGTGGCATTGCCTTCAAGACCATTGGTTACGACAGGTCCGGGCGCTGGTGCTCCGCCGCCTCCGCCACCTTTGCTGCCGCAGTTGGCGAGACCAAAAATAAGAAGTCCCGTGCAGAGTACTGTTAGTAATTGTTTCATTCTATTCCTCCTTAAGGATAATTAAAGTAAATCTTCTGAATCGTTAAAAATCACCACCAAGACCTTGATACCATCCACTTCGAGCTTCCCATTTCTGAGATACTCGGGGTCGGCTTCGCCGTAGCGGGGCAAAAAGCTGGGCACACGACCTCGGTAGTTAAGCAGGCCACCATCCAGGCAGCGCTCACTCCTACGGCCTTCAATGGTTTCGTAAAGGCATTGGGAATTGTCTCGGTGGACGCGAATGCAGCCGCCCGAGTCTTGGCGTCCGAGGTGTGTTGTTTTGTAGGTGCCATGAATTGCAACGCCAGTGCTGCGACCGTTGAGGTATTGACTGTATAAAAACATGGTTTCGTACATGTCGGCGCCTTCAAAGAGCTCTGAAAAGTATTCTTGATAAATTCGGCTGGGGTTGAATTTGTAGACGCCAGTGAAAGTTGCTATTTTCTTTCCGCAAGGTGTGCCTGATGAAATGGGCCAACTGTGAATGCGCTTCCACTGGTTAAGATCATCGGGACCATCGTCTCGCACCAGAACTTGCATGCGCTGTGCGGAACTGTTCTGAGGGTAGGAGTCATCGCGCGGCGCCACGTTGATGAGTAGTGCCATCTCAAAGTAGTGCAAAAGACGGACGCCTCTGTGGAGTTCGGGGGACCACAGATAGCGATCGACAATGTCCATGATTTCTGTTTTGCTTTGCCGCCAAGTGCCGCGCATTGGATAAAGCTCGCTCAGGCTTGAAAACTGGTGGGGGTAGTCATTGACGATAGAAGACCGTGGGCGCACATATTGGGGGGTATTGAAATCCGCCTCTTCGTCTTCGTTGCACTCACCAAATTCTCGCTCCAGCAACTCGAGCCCTCCCGGGGTCTCCTCGATCACGGCTGCTACTGGGGCAGTGTCTTTGCCACCACAGGCGACAAGCAGACTGCTGCCGACAAGGGCTGCAATCAGTAAAGTCAGTTGAAAAAGGTGTTTGGCTTTTTGTTCCATCCCTCCTTATAACTACATAAAACGTGCCAAGTATAAGCCTCGTAGCTCGAAAGTCAGGCTAGAAACTCCATTATTTTCAGTGATTTACGGTTGTAAGCTAAAAGAAAGCTTTTGCTTCTCGGGTGGCGCCCAAAAAGGGCACGCCACTGTCTAAAAGTTAGTGGCACGCCAGGAGCTTCACAGGATAGAAAACTTAGGGACATCGCTGACAGATTTCAGATATGTTCATGAAGGGTCTTCACCGGCTAGCCCAGGGGGGAGCGCCGGGGAGTCCAGCTTCTTCCCCATGTCTATTAAGGCACAGAAATATCAGATGATCTTTTCTGCGATCAGGCTGTAACCGGAGAGCATGTACGCCTCTTCAAAAGTCTTAGTAGACATGGCTACTTCTGAGTTAGCGAGTTTACTGTTGCTTGTGGCTTTGACGTGGTGAGAACGCAGGCCACCGAGCCACCAACGTGAGTCACTGATATAAATCACATCGCCATCATTAGCAGCCAGGGTCTCCATGGCTTGGGGTGAAAGCTGAATCCAATGGGTTGGGATGTTTTCATCAATGGTGGCGACCAGGTTTTTGGCTTTTTGGCCAAGGGCATGATTGGGCACACCGCCATCTTTGTACGAGATCATGGCTTCATCAAGGGTTCCGATGGTGAGTCCCGTCACATCTTTGTCGTTTTCGCCGCTGGTGACCATGGTCACAAAAAAGCCAATCACGGCAGTAACAAGCATTCCAAAGAGGGCGCGAAAATAAATAAACTCTCCAACTTCGGGGCCAGAGAAGAACCACGAAACCGGCGCGATCACATAAGGGTACCAGACGGTGGAGATGGTCACCAAGCTTCCAACAACCATCGAAGTGCAGGCCGCGTAAGAGTTAAACCGCTTCCAAAAGGCCCCCATAAAGATGGTGGTCACAATTGCCGGAATGATTGTCATAATACCTTTGTAGTGGATATTCATCAGACTGTCTTTTTGGGTGTTAAACCAGATCACCAAAAGAGTCCCGATGACTGTGGTGATGATCGATGCCCAGCGCGCGGCTTTAAGATAATGCTCGTCGGTGGCTTCGGGTTTCACCAAAGGTTTGTAAAGGTCGTAAATACCAATCGCGGCACAGGCATTGATCAAGGTGTCGATGGTCGACATCAAGGCTGCCATTAATGCCGCCACCACAAAACCAAAAATCCAAGGATTTTGTTTTACGGTGGCCCAACAGACAATGATAAAGGTGTGAAAAGTGTTTTCGATTTGTACAAAATCATAACCAGCGAGAGCTCCTCCGACCACCGCTTGTTTCATCACAAGGGACTTACCAATCCAACCAATGGCACCAACAATGATGGCTGAAACGGGGAGGGTTACCATAACGTTAAAGAAGGCTGCTTTTCGTCCCTCGTTCACACTTTTGATGGTCAGGTATCTCATTAAGAAGCCCTGATTCATAAAGGTAAAAGCAATACTGCCGGCAAGGGCTTCGCCCCAAAACAATCCGGCCGAACTAAACTTCGGATCGGCGTTCAGATGCACAAAGGGCAGACGATGGGACACAGGCAAAAAGGACCACCATTCATCGAATCCACCAAGGGCATAAATCCCCGCGAAAATAGCAATTCCGCCCGCGATATAGAGCATAATACCCTGAAAAAGATCAGTGAAGATAACGGCGGTTTGCCCACCGAAAGTAACGTAGGCTCCTAAGAAGGCCGCGAGAATGGGCACCGAGTACAATTGCGGAACTTTAAACATGCCCTCCATCGCAATGCCGATGGTGTAGAGGTTGTAGCCAATATAAAAGAACATATAGGCAAGAATAATTGTAAGAGAGATGTAACGGGCCGCTGAGTTAAAGCGCCGCTCGAAATATTCGGGGACCGACTTAATGCGCGCAAAGTAGATGATGGGGAGCCAACCAAAAAAGAAAAACGGCGCCAAGAACCAATCGTTGAGGTAGGTCATGGTCGAGCTCATACCGGTGTTGTAGCCCTGCTCAGAATACTTCAAGTAACTATAAGAGCCGATTCCGGTAGCAACCATACTGGCAGCCGGTAACCACCAAGAAAAACGATTTCCCGAATAGAAGAAGTCATTGATGTTGCTATTAAACCGCGCGAAGTATCCACCGAAAGCGGTGATCACAGCCACATAAAGAATCGCCACAATGGCGATCGCCATAACCGAGCCGCTTTCTAGCTCTAATCCCATCGACTCCATTATTGACCTCCTAAATAGGGGATCGACAGCGCTAGATAAATCCACACCCCGTGTAGGGCTGCAAAGTAACAGAAACCAGCGATCACCATCGTAAACCAAAAACGATCTTTGGGTCTTGCAAGCTTACAAGCCCCAGACTTCAAAGCCAGGAGTAGGCCAGAGCCAGTGTATATGGTTCCAAACCCGTAAAGATAGAGATAGCTTGTCCAAGGGTTGTCGGCTCCCAAGGTGTTGATGAGCAGGCGAGGGAAAAAGAAGGCAAAGGCGACCACTAATGGCACTGCAGCCCACCACTTCATTTGAGAAATTTTTTGATCCATTAGCCCGACCCCCTTAATTTCGAAGAGTCGATTCTTACCAGAAGGAGAATTTTGCAACAACTCAGGGGATGAGCACTTGTGCTGCGTCACGTGGGATAATATGAATTTTCGGGTTTATTTGCCTAATCGTTAGGCTTAATTGCTGCCTTGGTTCAGAACACGAAAGGCTTCAACCTCAGACCAAGCTTCGTCGATCACGTTTTCGGCTGCGGCGCGGACCCGCATATAGTAGACGCCCGGTTGAAACACCTGTCTGATGACTAGTCTCTGTTGTTTGACCGTTTTCTTAAAAACCAGGCCCTTCATATCCGGTCGTTTTGAAATTTCCACGTGATAGGCCGTGGCCGGCAGACTGTACTGCCAGTTCATAACGATAAACAAAGGGCTGTTGTTCATTGAAATAAAAGTTTTGCGAGGCTCTGGTTTCAGTATTTTGGGTAACTCGGGGCCACTCGATACCCCGTCGCCATTAACACTGGCTAGCTTTTTGGCGGCTTCGTACCAATCAACCGTGGCCGAGTTGGCACTCAAAGAGGTCTTGGTTTTTGGGTCGGCGACTTGCACTTTCCACTGCAAAAATCCAGAGTCACTTTTGACCTTCATATTATTACCAGTCACATATTTGACCTGTTCTTTTTGGCTATTTTTGTCAGTTTTATAGGTGACTTTGTAGCCCTTCGCATAGGGAACACTCTCCCACTGCAAGGACTGATAATCTTCTTTGTCGATGGTCTTCAGAGATTTATCGATCGGCGAAGGAAAGAGTGTGGTGATGTTCCCGGTGGCTTCTTCGGCGAGTTCGTAGCCCTCTTTGGTTTCGGGAATGACTCGAAAAAACGTTTTGCCTAGTTTGATGTTGTTGAGGTCCGTCGAAGTTTCTTTCACCAGTTTTTCTTCTCTAATACTTGAAAAGTCAGCTTGCTCAGAAACTTGCACTTTATACAGGGCCGCTCGTGGGTCTTCCTCCCAAGAAATTGTCACCGGCTTTTCTTTTGACACGTTGAAGGACTCATCGGGGAGCACGCTCTTGAGTTCCGAGTGATCCATTCGGTAGCGCAAGTTTCGCTTTGAGAGCTGTAGGGGTTTTTCTTTGAGTCGTGTTTCGATATTGACATTGGCGAGCTGAATGGCTGACCACTGACCCGTTTCACTTTTTTCATCAACTCCACGCACACGCCAATGGTAGGCGGCCGTCTCTTTGACAGTTACCGGAAACACAGGGCTAGAGGTGCGCCCTTTGGCAATGACTTTTTGAAAGTCGCTGTCCAATGCCACCTCAGTGTCATAACCTTGCCATTTATTGTAGGGGTCGATCCAGTCGAGGGCCACCTTGGTGGATTGCCCTGGGAAAAGCTTAAAGTCATAGTTGTATTGCTCACGAAACGAGAAGCCTTCTGAAGTCAAAGGAGTAAAGCCGGGCTCCGCTTTAAAGTACTTCTGATCCGCAAGATCACCAAGAGAGGCCGGTTTTTGAGAAAGTGGATCTGCTAAAGAAGACGAGGATCCAGCGAGACCATTGAGGTCTGTCGCTTCTTTTTCGCCCAACCCCTGCGTGTTACCAAGATCGAGAGCTTCAACAACAAAGTCTCCTTTTTCGCCGTTGATAGGATTGGTAGCTCGTTTGATGGCAACGGCTCCGGAGGATGTATCAATTTTCTGCCGGGCGCCACTCTTTTTCACAATATTGATTTCAACATTTTTGCTTTTGATATCAGCCATCAACTGACCATGTTGCAGGTCAAGTTGTAGAATTCCGTTCTTACGAGACAGAATAATAAGAGAGTCGGGCTCAATGATCAGTTCTCCGCCCGAATCGAGGCGAATTTTAGCGATCGACTGCGAACCGGTGAAGATCCAATCGTTTTCATAGACGGCTTCATTTTTGCCGGCGGCATACCATATAAGACTGCGATTGAATTTTCGTTTAACCTTATTCTGTGCCTCGTAGATTTTACCAATCTCCACTTGTCCCTCAAGATTGGGGTTGAGGAATGCAATGTCGTAAACCAGCCAAGAGAATAGCAAGAGGGCGCAAAGCGTCGAGGCGACGACAATGAGTTTATCTGATTTTTCTAAACGATGGTTCTTCTTCAAGTGAATCTCCTCACCAGATAAATCGGCGGTCTCTTAAAAATAATCCCCGGACCAAGGTCTAATTCTTTAAAAAAAGTGGTTTATGAAAACAGTTTTTCAAAAAAGGTGCCGAAAAAAGGCTTATGGAAACTGAAAAAAAGTCACTTTCGATTAAGAATAAGATTCTGATTGTGCTGTCGACACTACCAATCGTGTCGATCGCGCTTATCGTGGTCATGGCAACCAACCTGTTTAAAGACGATAAATTGGCCTATGTGTACGACACGGCTTTGTCGTCAACTCGAGCGAAAGCCTCGACAGTGGACTCGCAAATCAATGGCTATATTCAGTCTCTCAAGGCGATCAACTCAAACTTTGATCCCAACGCGCAGTCGATTTCTAATAATGGTCGATCCTATTTTTCAGCAGAAGCAGATTTAAAGGCTTTTATGAATTATCAGTGGAATGGCGAGGCTTTCACCGAGGGTTTCAAAATCAGCAAAGATCTCACTTTTGGTGAGGCAGAGACCAAACGCCTTCAAACTCTGATGCAGGAGGCCTGGTACAAGGGCTTCACCATTGGAGTATCTAAAGAACATCCCATGCATTTTTATTTGATTGCCAAAGCGGAGTCCAACGGTCAGACCAATATGTCTGTCTTGCTCGTTGAGAACACCAACTTCTTTTCTTTGTTTGGTGAGAGCTCGGGTGCGAAGTCTTATCTTTTTCATGCCATGCGCGGTTTGGTCGTGGGCGACCTGGATCACAAAAAATTGCCGACATATCTCAATACGAATGTGTTTAATAATGAATTTCATGAAGGAACCAAAGAGGCTGAATTTGATGACCTGACTTATTTAACATCCTACTCGAAAGTGGGTAAGGGGAGCCTCTATGTGGTTTCCCTGGTCGACAAAGAGCAAGCTCTGAGTGCGGTGCGAACTTTGATGAGACGTTCAATTATTTTTACGTCTCTTATCCTTTGTTTCTTACTTATCATCGGAGTTTTTGCGGCCAATACGCTAACAAAGGCTCTGCGTGGTCTAGCGGATGCAACAAGTAAGGTTATGGATGGGGACTTTTCTGTCCGTGTCGAGCAAAAAAACAATGATGAAATCGGCACTTTGGCTCGCAGCTTCAACAAGATGACAGAAGAAGTATCTCGTCTCATGGAAAAGACCGCTCAGAATGCGCGGATGGAAGCCGAACTGCAGACGGCGCAGACGGTGCAAGACACCCTCTTTCCCAAAAGTGATGCTCATATTGGTCCCATCATTATATATGGTGACTCTGTTCCAGCCTCAGAGTGTGGCGGTGACTGGTGGCACTACAGCCAAGTCGGTAATAAGGTGTATCTTTGGATCGGCGATGCCACGGGGCATGGTGTTCCAGCCGCATTGTTAACCAGCGCGGCTCGAGCTGTGGCTTCTGTTATTGAAGGCATTGATGATGTCACTCCGGGCAGGGCGTTGAGTATTCTTAACAAAGCCATCTACTCGACCTCGAAGGGTGAGATGATGATGACATTTTTTATCGCCTGCATTGATCTTGATAAAAACACTATGACCTATTCGAACGCTTCTCATGACCCACCCTTTTTCTTGAGTCATGAGGTCGAGGGTAAGCCGAAGCGGCGTGACTACTTTCCCTTAATGGAGATCAATAACCCAAGACTGGGTGAAAATCCAGATTCTGAATATGGTGATTTTGAAATGGACATTGCCCAAGGTGATAAAATAGTTTTTTACACCGATGGTATTGTCGATGTGAAGAGTCCTGAGGGTGAACTCTGGGGAGAAAGAAGGTTTTTGAAGTCCTTGTCGGCTATTAACTCACAACATGTGGATGCGACAGTCACCAGTGTATTTCAGGAGTTAAATGATTTTAGACAAGAAACACCTCTCGATGATGACGTGACCTTGATCGTGGTTGAATTTGATAAGGAAAAATCGGCGGCCTGATGAGCAAAAAAGACAAACGAGTTATCTATTTGAAAGACTACGTTAAGGGTGCGGATTCCTTGGAGGACAAAATTATTGTCGGTTCTGATATTCGTCCGGGCGAAGCGGTGAATCTAGCGGTTGAAAATGCACCGGTGCAGGTGGTAACCAATGGTTTTGATGAATTTAGAGTCGTGAAGATAAAAGACGACGTGAATAAGTTTTTAGAAAACCCAGGTGAATCTCTCATTGAAGTCACTGAAGATATCAGCATGCGATTCCATCAAACTTTTTTCGGGAATTCTAATAAGTCCGATTTTCTTGCGCAAGTCAGGCAGTTTCTTGGCAATAATAAATTTCGCCGTGTGCGAGACGACATTTTTCTCATTGCCGATGAGCTCTTCACCAACTTTGCGAAGTCCGCCAACGACCCCGCAAAGTCAATGAAGTTTGGGATCGACGCCAATGACGATACCGTTGTTGTGTTTTGCCGCGATCACTTTGGAACTTTGAACCCTAAAGACATGCTTGCGAACATGCAGCGATGTTTCGACAAGGGTGTGAAAAATGCGATCAAGCAAGAAGAAGGTAAAGGGGCGGGTATCGGAAGCTACCTTATCTACACTTTAGGAGTGGGGCTCGCGATCACTGTTGACCCCGGTAAGGGTTCTTTGGTCCTGGTTTGGTTACCAAGAACGGCTCACCACGAGGATCGTATTGAAATGAATAAAAGTTTAATTATAATAGAGGCCAAGGAGTCTTAATATGGCGTTTGAAATAAAAGTATCAGATTTAAACGGTAAAAAGTGTTTTCAGTTTAGCGGCCAAATTGATGAAGAGGCTGAATTTCCTAAGATGGACGACATGCCCAGCCATGTCTTGGTGGATCTTAAAGACGTAAAGGCAATCAACTCCGTAGGGATTCGCGCTTGGATCATGTGGTTTGGAGGATACCCCCAGACTCAGTTCAGTTTTTTAAATTGTCCAAAGGCTTTGGTTATGCAGATGAATATGGTCGAGGGTTTTTTACCCGTTCGCTCTGAGGTCCTTTCTCTCGAAGTTCCTTTTTTCTGCGAAGACTGTGACAAAGAAAAAGATGTCTTGTTTGAAGTGGGTAAAGAAATCTCTATCGAGGCCGGACAAGTCAAACTCAATTTCGATAAATCCACGATTTGCGATTCCGGTTGTGACCCAGAGCTTGATGTGAATGAACTAAAGTACTTTCGTTTTCTATTAGAGAAAGCCAGCGAGCAAGCGGCTTAAATGGCATCACCTAAAGCCAGGGAGAATTTTAACTCCTTGGTCCCGCCCACTCAAAAAGAGCGGTTGCCTCTCAAGCCCTCAGGGCATTCTTTCTAGAACTCTTTATTCTCTCAGTTTTCTTCTTAGAATCTTACCAACATTGGTTTTTGGTAGTTCGTCTCGAAACTCTACAAAACGTGGCACTTTGTAAGCCGTTAGACTTTTCTTGGCGTGCTCGCGTAGTTCTTCCACTGTCGTCTCACCACTTTTCACCACGAAAATTTTTACAAGCTCTCCAGATTTTTCGTCGGGCACGCCGACGGCGGCCACTTCATGAACGGCAGGGTGACTGGCCATGACATCTTCAATTTCATTGGGGTAAACATTGAATCCAGAAACCAAAATCATGTCTTTCATTCGGTCAACGATCTTAAAATAGCCATCGGGCTCCATGACGGCCACATCTCCTGTGTGCAACCAGCCATTGCGTATGGTTTCATCTGTTTCTTTGGGGCGTTCCCAATAGCCCTTCATGATCTGAGGCCCCTGACAGCAAAGCTCGCCGGGCTCTCCTGGGGCGACCTCATTTCCGTCTTCATCGAGCAATTTAACATCTGTGTTAGGTAAAGGCATTCCGATGGTTCCACGCCGTTCGCTATCGTCAACAGGGTTGCAGGTCACAACGGGGCTTGCTTCGGTCAATCCGTAGCCTTCGATAACCTTTGTGCCGGTGACTTCAAACCATTTTTTAGCGACTTTATCTTGTAGGGCCATGGCTCCAGCGACACTGAGCTTGGTGTGTGAGAAATCAACTTTGGCGAAGTCTTTGTTAGCAAGAAGCGCGTTGAACAGTGTGTTCACGCCAGTCAATACTGTAAACGGGTAGTTGTTTAATGTTTTGATAAAGTCAGGAATATCTCTTGGGTTCGTGATCAAAATATTGTGCCCCCCGTAGCACATCAGCGCTAAGCAGTTCACGGTGAGTGAGAATATATGATAGAGGGGGAGCGGAGTGATAATAATCTCTTCACCCTCCACAAACTTGGGGGACATCCAGGCGAAAATTTGATTCATGTTGGCAATGATATTTCCGTGTGTCAGCATCGCACCCTTTGCGACACCGGTGGTGCCTCCGGTGTACTGTAAAAAAGCGATGTCCTCGCGCTGACTCGCGGCAGCCTTAAAGTCAAAAGCCTTACCTTCTTCGATGCATGTTAAAAAACTCTTTGCCTTTGGTAAGCTGTAAGAAGGTACCATTTTTTTGATATACTTCACCACATTGTTAACAAGAAGTCTTTTGAAGCTTGGGAACAAGTCGCCAATCTCGGTGACAATCACATGCTCGATTTCCGTTTCCTGAAGAATCTGTTCTAAATGGCAGGCGAAATTGGCTAGTATCACGATCGCTTTGGCCCCAGAGTCTTTAAACTGGTGTTTCATCTCTCGTTCGGTATACAACGGGTTGGTATTAACTACGATCAAGCCGGCTTTAATCGCTCCAAAGAGAGCCACAGGAAACTGCAGAACGTTGGGCATTTGAATCGCGATGCGATCGCCTTTTTTCAGGCCACACTTATGGGTGAGGTAATTGGCAAAGTCGTTCGACAGACGATCCACCTCGTTGTAGCTCAGGGTGATACCCATGTTACTAAACGCCGGTTTGTCTTGATATTTTTTGACGTTCTGAGCAATCAGTTCGACGATAGAAGAATAGTTTTCTACATCAATGGTTGGAGTGATTCCCTTAGGGTAGTTGTCATGCCAAACGGCCATAGCGGCCCTCCTTGTTTCGATTGAGCTTATTGTGACATGAGCCCATAGAAACTGTCCATCGCCTTTTTATTGCTGGGCAGGATTAGAAGAGTGTCGTTGCTCCGTAGCCCCAGCTAGAAGTACAACCGGCCACCAAAAAGAACGCCCTGTCGGGTGCGCGTGGTGGGGGCAAGGACTGATAGGATTTCAATATTTTCGGCATAGTAAGAGCCATAGATTCTCAGCGCTCCATATTCAATAAAGGCTCCGGCTTCGTAGCGATGGCCTTCTTGCAGCACGCCCTGCTCAGATTCGGCCTCAAAGATATGGTCATACTGTCCTGTGAGGGCAAATGCTTTAATGAGGTAAAAATTCATACGGGCGCCAGCCACTTGAAACTGAGTCACATCATTATTGAAGTCTTGATTCATCAGACCGTAGTGCAGGGTGAGGTTGGTGGACTGGTCAGAACTCCCCAATATTCGAAACATGAACAAGGCTTTCCATTGCTCGAGTTCTTCATCTGAGCTTTCGTACTCCCCATAGAGACCGACCATGGTGACAAAAGCGCCGATGCTGCCCCGGTAGTTACGAAACGTTTGGGTGGTGACGTTGCTATTGACGGTATTTTCTTGCTCGACGTTTGAGGTGTCGACGCTCAAAAAGAACTCGTAGGGGCTCGGTTCGTTGTAGCTCAACCAGGTGTCCATAAGTTGGTTGCGACTTTTCTGAGCAAGCCACTCGCTGAGGCTCCAGCGTTTGGCTTGTTTGGCTTCTTGTTTTTTTCGAATTCCCGCATTGAAGTCGTAGGCCGAAGCGTTAGATGCGGTAAGCAGGGCGACAAAAAAAAGGAGAATGGATCTATTTAAGTATCTCATTCTCCTATTTTCAAGCAAACCGGACTTGGTCACAAGCCCTGTCTCAAGGTGAGAAGGGCTGTGTGTTTTCGGTCAGTCTAAGAATCAATTCTCTTCGTTCTCTCGGTTTGAAGACACGTCACGGTCGTTGCGGAAAGCACCCTGTTCGTCAGAGATTTCCTCGTTGTAAGCCTGAAAACTGTTGGCTGCGGCGGTTTCGCCGGCGCCGATATGGATCACTGTCTGACCACGTTCGTTCCAGCTGTCCGCTCGAGAAGTCTCTTCGTTGTTCATTTGTTTCTTGTGTTTGTTGTAGTCAGCGTTGGAGTCCATCATCGCCTCTCTTAGCATCAAAAAAGACTCTTCAGAGTTTCTGCCGTGACTCACCGAACTCATTAGAAAGATAACACCAAAAATTGCTAAAACTTTTACAGAAGCCATCGCTCCCTCCTCTTTATACTCCTTTATAAATGCAAGGGGCCGGCCAACTGTACGGCAATACAGGCGTATCATTTTGATAATACCGCCTTTTTGTTGAACATCTGACCATTTTATCCGGTGGCGAAACCGTCCAGTATTGAGACTCGCCCGTTGACTCGGGCCCACAAAATACCCTGTTGTCTCAAACTGAGAATCGTGATTACGTGATAAAACAACGAAGGAGTGGAGAATGCGTATTATTATCCTTTTCATATTACCTTTCTTGATGTGCTTTTGTGCTTCGAATCCCCACAAAGCTAAAGAGATTGACCCCTCACTAGAAAAACAAAAGTCCTTAAATGATGAAGAGAGTATTGGCGTCAAAGACGGCGATATGGTTTATCAAAAGAAGGTCGATATGGCAGAAGAGTTGCGACGTCTTCACATCAATGTCTACAGCCTCGAAGACCGAGTGTATGGTAATCGCAAGTACGGTTCGCTTGGCCTGTACGGTGTTCTCAAGAAATGTCGGGCCGAGGTGGTTCACCCTAAAAACGGCGGAACCGGCAAACTCATGTGGACCGAGCCAATGGATCGTGTCACGGACAAAGAAGAATCCTATGACATTGGTTACGATCGAAAAAACCTTATTGGAGTTTCTCAAGAGTATTTAAAAGACCGCATCGCTCGCTTTCGCAAATACAAAAGGATTCTGCAGAAAAGAGAAGATGAGTATCGTGATAAAGTTGATATCTGCGAGACTCAGTTAAAGGCGCAAATTTTTGAGCGTAACAAGCAAAAAAAGAGCAAAGACTCCTAGGACTTAGGTCCAGAATCGGTGGCGACGACTTAGGTGATTGCCTAATCCGGAAGTTATGATAGCCCTCAGAACACTGTTCTTGGGGGAACTTCATGATCCGAGAGATGCTGGGTAGCACAAGTTTAAACGAGGCCGAAGATTATTTTCGGGCTTTAAAGTCCTATCAAGTGGATCCCGCTCAAGACTTTCAAAGGGTGAAAGGCCGTATCGGTTTGATGGCCTCGATCACATATGCTCAAATGTTTTTCACCAATCAAAACACCTATAAGAGACTGCGTCGCGAGTTGGACCTGCATCAGCGTGAAAGCAATCCTCTCAATCAACAGTTTGATGTTCTGATTGTTCTGCCTCCTCGAGGAACCTTAAATAAGCGCGCGCTGGAGAACTTTCGCAAGCAAAGCTTAGGTTTGTCCATGAGCGCTGGTTTTGCTCACGTCAGTCACGCCCAGTTAAATTCAGATCGTGTGTTACACGGCGCTCACCGTTTACTAAAGCTGGTGGCAGAGAAAAAGTCAGCCAACCGCAAGCTCATTATCGTCTCTTACTCCTACGGTTCTGCCTTTGTCAGAGCCATGCTCGATCAATGTCAGGCCGATGAAATCAGTCATGTGAAGGGCTGGGTGAATCTTTCAGGTCTGATTTTCGGAAGTCCTCTTTTTGATTGCTCAGACAAACGGGGTCTCTTAAGTCGTACCTCGGCCGCGCAAAGAACTTTTTCTAGTGAGCAGCGCTACTTTTTGCGACCCTTGCAGACCCACCATCTAAAAGTGGTTCACTTTTTGGGCATGAAGAATAGTGAGTCCCTCTCTCGCAGAGAGTATCGTGAGCGAGAGCGCCTGCGCGCTTGGGGGCCCAATGATGGTGTGGTCTGTTTTTCGCGCTACCAAAAGTTGGAGCAGCCGGTGGTGCCTTTGGGTGATCAAGGTCATTTGCTGAACTTGGCTTATTTCTCATCGACATTTGTTCGCACCCTGTCATCAATTGTTAGCACGATCCCTATGGCACCCGTGCACAGCACTTTAGGGGCCAGTCACCTGAGCCTTTCATGAGATGAGATTGATAAATCTTTCGTAGACTTTATGCCGGTCGTAGAATTCACGGGCCCGCAGCAGAGCTTTTTCTGTTTTTTCAACCCGAAGGGTCTCGTTTTCTAGAATCTCTTGGAGGGCCTTGCCTAAAGCCTGACTGCTTTGGGCTTGGCAGAGAAAGCCGACTTCACCCTGGCAGAGGATCTCCGGAACTCCGCCTGCTCTCGTGCCGAGCACCGGCGTGCCACTGGCCATGGCTTCGACGACCACGAATCCGAAGGTCTCTTCGTGAGAGGGCAGCACAAAAAGGTCGAAGTTAGCAAACAGACGATAGGGTTCGTCTTGAAAACCCAAAAAATGGACCCGGCTGTCAAGTTTCGTTTGGTTCACCCAATGTTTGAGTTGCTCAAAGTATTTCTCTTGCTTGACTTCGCCTCGGGTGGGTTCGCCCACGATCATCAAGTGTGTTCCGGTGAAAGTCTTAGACAGTTTGGCGAAGGCTTTCAAGAGCTCCATTTGGCCCTTCTGTTTGTCGATCCGACCGACGACGCCAATGACGAAGTCCTCATCTTTGAAGCCCAGTTGATATCTAAAGTCTTTGTCGCGCCACTGGGGGTGGAACTTTTCGGTGTCTACAAAGTTTGGGATGGTGTCGTATTTATAAGCCGGTACGGGGAGGTAGGGCATCAAGGCTTGGATCTGCCAATCGGTCAGAGTGAGAAGGTGATCGAGACGAGTGTAGACCAAGCGATGCAGCCAGTCGGTCTTTTTAATCCCGAGGAGCATCTGGGCAAAGCCCACCAGTTTCACATTTTTAATTTTACAAAGTGCAGGAGAGACAATCCATAAGTCTCGCAGGTTTTGTAGTATCACCACGTCAAATTGCTTGTCGATAACTAAGCGTCTTAGCTTTAGCGTGAAGTCGGGGGCGAAGTAATGGGCACTGTCCCACTCAAAAACGGAAAAGGCTTTGCGTTTTAGGTCACGAGCGAGTGGTGAGCCGGGGGTGCAAATGTTCATGTTGTAGTGACCGTTTTCCTGCAGAATTTCATTCCATTTGCTGACCGCCATTTCGAGCCCACCCCAACTCTCGGACAGGCAAACGTGCAAAATCTTTTTTCTCATAGGGCGTAGCCCCTTTTTTCAGAGGCAATTAAAAGTTTTACACCATAAAGTCGCCGGTAATAGGGGGCGAAGCGAGCCCAAGAGAGGGGAGGGAGTGAAATCTCGCTCCAGGTTCGGCACTCCGATTTGGCTCGCCTTGATATTCGCTGCACATGACTGATGGTTTCGGAAAAATCGGGCTCTAGCGGGAATTGCCCTCCCAGATAAAAGTGCGCCCATTGCAGTTGCGGTTGTTTGATTTTAAAAATTCCACAGAACCCAATGGGTAGTTGATCTTGAAACACTTTGCTGAGGACCTCAGGAGAGGTGAGAGGGCTGAGGTACTCAGAGGTGCGCGCCAAGTGTTGTCGATAGGCTCTCAACTCTGAGGGCTCGATGGTCGACCATAAAATCTTTGTTTTCAAAAAGCGGCTGTTTAGAAAGTTCATAAAAACCTGTTCCTTCTCGAGCAAAGACAGGCCTGTCCTTTTCAGATTCATGGGCTCTGCCTGCAGAAGAAGGGAACTCAGGTGTCTCGTTTTTTCAAGAGCTTGCCGCAGACTTTCTGGATTGCGATAGAAGGTGTAAGCTAAAAAGATTTGGCTCGCCACGACCAGCCCCGTGGTGACCTCGGTGGTGACCTCGTCGGTGGTGTGCCAGTGATCGAAAGACTGGACTTCAGAGAAGAAGGCATCGATCGTTGGCTCATATTTAATTTTATGTTTTTGTTCAAGCCAGTTTCCGCCGAGAGAGAGGATCTCTTTTTTGGTCTTCAATGGGACCAGCGTGTTTTGCAAATCCCCTTGGGATATGGTTTGCAGCAGCTCCGATAAATTGCGTTTGTTCTCTCGTTTGGTTCGGAACAGAGGGTGACTCTGCCAATGCTTTTCGCTCTTAAGGTAGTCCGTGAGTGACTCTAAGTGTTTAGTCTGTATCTTTTCAATTTCGGGCCGCATTTGCAGTTGATAGGCCAGATCGACGCCCACCCCCAGTAGAGTCATGGCAAACGAAAACACAAAAGAACAAAATATAAGCCAATTGAGCATTACTGAGGATCCTTGCAGCTTTTTAAATATCATAGTCGTTTTGACCTGATATGTTGGGTCTTGATGCGAGGCGTTTAGGAACTTAAGCTGCTGGTATTGGTGAGCTTTGCTTGTGAGGCCCCGACCGGCATGTTAAAGTTAGTCCTTTGAGGAGACTTAATTATGGAAAAAGCAAAATTCCCCTTCTTTATGGTCGCTGTTCTGAGTCTGGTGCTGTGGGCCAGCCGCATTCTCCCCCATCAGCCCAACTTTACCCCTGTTCTCGCCCTTTGTCTGTTCACGGGTTTTTTTGCAAAAGGGCGGCTTTTTGGGTTGTTTTTGCCTTTGCTGGCCCTACTGGTCAGTGATTGGATGATCGGGTTCTACCCCGGCTGGGCTTTCAACTACGTGGCCATGACCCTGATTTTGTTCAGTGGATCCTTTATGGGGCCTCGCTTTTCGTCTTTTATGGGTTTCGGCTTTGCAGCCGCTTGCCAGTTTTTTATCCTCTCAAACCTAGGTGTCTGGATGTTTAGTCAAATGTATGCGCCCAGTTTCGAGGGCTTACTGCATTGCTATGAGATGGGGCTTCCCTTCTTTCGATCCACCTTATCCGGAACCCTATTCTTTATGGTAGTGTTCTATTTTGCCACGAAGGGACTTGCGAAAGTGAGCCGCCAGGAGTGGGCTAAGCGAGTTTAGAGTCTATGGCTGATATCAACGACAAATACGGTGATAATGTTGCGGGTAAATTTTATGTGGATCGCTCTTGTATTGACTGCGCCGCCTGTAACCTGACCGCCCCTGACCACTTCAAGCTCGATGAGGATGACGGACATGCCTTCGTTATTAAGCAGCCAGAAACTGCTGAAGAGGTGGAGTTGTGCGTTGAGGCCATGGAGGGGTGTCCCGTTGAAAGTATTGGGGACGATGGGGACGCCTAGGTGAGCAAAAAAAAGAGTCCACCGCCCATTGAGTCTTTTGAAACCGACCACTTTTACAATCGAGAAATTCAATGGCTAGAGTTCAATAAGCGGGTTCTGTATCAAGCCGAAAATTCGGAGACCCCTTTATTAGAACGCCTTAAATTTTTAGGAATCTACAACTCCAATCTCGATGAGTTTATCATGAAGCGAGTGGGCGGGTTGAAGCGCCAGGTGGACTATGGGCTGTCCAAAAAGTCCCATGATGGCCTGGTCGCATCAGAGCAATTGCAAAAAATAAGGGAGTTCCTAACCACCGAATGTCAAAAGGTCGCACAGCTTTATAAAAAAACAATCATCCCCGAGCTGGCGGAACACAATATTTATTTGAAAAAATGGAAAGACCTAAGTTCTTCTCAGAAAAAAGAAATGCAAGAGTACTATCAGTCCAACATTTTTCCTGTTCTGACCCCGCTGGTTGTGGACAATGCCCTGCCGTTCCCCTTTATTTCAAATCTCTCGCTTTCTTTGGCAATTAAGCTTGAGAACAAAGAGGGTAAAGAAATCTTGTTCGGTCGGGTGAAAGTCCCCAAAATTTTTCCTCCCTGGGTCGAGCTATCGGATGATGCTGACAAGGGGCGCTCTTACGTCTCGCTTCTTCAAGTGATCTCCCATAACTTAGAAGACTTGTTCCCCGACATGAACATTTTGCAGGTGATGCCCTTTCGAATCACCCGCAATGCTGACCTCGACCGAGATCAAGACGGAGCCGAGGACTTGCTCGATATGATCACCGAAGAGATCCGACAGCGACGTTTTGCCGAAGCCGTCCGTCTCGAAGTTGGTAAAAACTCCGACCCTTGGATGGTGGAGCTTTTGAAAGATGAACTTGATCTATCGGACAACGATATTTACGAGGTCCCGGGTCTACTGGACTACACGTCACTATTCTCCATTGCCGAGCTGCCTTTGCCCCATTTAAAGTTCAGCCCTTGGAACCCACGAGTCCCGGCGCCATTTCATGATGTACAAACCCCGATCTTTGATTTGATTCGAAAAAACGATCGCTTGGTTCATCATCCCTATGAGAGCTTCACTGGGTCGGTTGAGCGCTTTATCCGATCAGCCAGTGAAGACGAAAATGTCTTGGCCATTAAAATGACTCTTTATCGAACCAATGAAAAAAGTTCGATCATCTCCTCGTTGATTCACGCGGCTGAACAGGGCAAGCAAGTGGTCTGCTTGGTTGAATTGAAGGCTCGTTTTGATGAAGAACGTAATATTTTTTGGGCCCAACAAATGGAAAAAGCAGGCATTCACGTGGTCTACGGAGTGATTGGTTTCAAAACTCACTGTAAAACCGCTCTTGTCTTACGCAAAGAAGGTAAAGAGATTAAAGCCTACTGCCATTTGGGAACGGGTAACTACAACAGTTCCACGGCCAGACTCTATACCGATGTGGGTCTATTGACGGCCGACCCAGAGATCACCCAAGATGTTGTTCAGCTCTTTCATTTTTTAACAGGTCGCTCTTTTCAGCGAGAGTTTAAGTCTTTATTGGTAGCTCCCATGAATATGAAAGCTCGCTTTCTTGATCTGATCAAAAAAGAAATCGAATGGGCCCAAAAAGGGCGTCCGTCTCACATCATCGCCAAATTTAACTCACTAGAAGATCGCGAGATCTGTGAGCTCCTGTATGAAGCCTCGCAGGCCGGAGTGAAGGTTGATCTTATTGTTCGAGGCTTCTGCTGTTTAAAATCTGGTATTCCCGGTCTTAGTGAAAACATCTCGGTGCTTTCGGTCGTGGGACGTTTTTTGGAACACTCTCGAATTTTCTATTTTCGAGGCGGCCATGAAGACGCTTTGGGTGGGGCTTTTTATATCGGTTCGGCCGACTGGATGAAGCGCAATCTCCACGGTCGTGTCGAGGTGATCACCCCTGTGAAAGATCGCACTTTGAAACGCAAATTGTTGGAGATTCTCGATGCGGCTCTCGATGACCGCACCAATGCTTGGCAACAGCAGCCCGATGGCTCGTATAAGCGCTTGCAAGCCAAAAAAGACGCGGTCGGGTCTCAGCAGCGCTTGATGCAGTTAACGCTCGCTCGTTGTCAAATTGCCGCTATTGATGAAAGCTCTTGAAGAACCCCATCCTTAATACCCACCTGAGGAAACAGGATGGCATTACATTGCCCCAGTTTCATAAATTGCAAGGTAGCAATGGCTGCGGGTATGATCACGTCGGCTCGATCGGGTTTTAGACAAAACTTTTTGATTCTTTCTTTATAGGTCACCTCATTGAGCAGGTCGTAGACCTTTTCCATTTCCGGTTCCGTTAAGTCCATGCCGTTCTCACTGGAAACAAAGCTTTTCAGCTTAATAAAGCGATCCATACTCCCCCCGGTTCCAACGGCTGTTTTTAGGGGAGGGAGGTCTTCAAAAAAAGCGCTGACCGTGTCTTCTATAAACCGGGGCAGCCATTTTTCTAAGGGTTTGGATTTCTCTTTTTGCAGTTCTAAAAGCCGGACCATGCCGAGACCGAAGCTCTGTTTTTTTTGAGTCTCTCCATCAACCAAGGCCACTAGCTCAATGCTGCCGCCTCCGATATCGATCAAAAGGTGGTTACCCTGCTGTAGGTCCACCTTTTGGGATATGGCTAGAGACACCAGGCGAGCTTCTTCTTGTCCCGAGATCACTTCAATCTGTAACCCACTGGCCTCCAGAAGGGATTGCACCACATCTTTGCTATTGCTAGCTTCGCGCATAGCGCTGGTGGCAATGGCGCGGTAGTGTTTCACGTTGTGATTTTCCAGTTGGTTTTTAAACTGTAGCATGGCCTGCTCTAGGTCGTTACAGGTCCCCTCGTCGATCGCGCCATTGGTGAAAACAGAGCTTCCCAATCGAACGGGCTCTCTGGAGCGGTAGGTGAGGTGAAGGCCAGTCTTTGTTTTGTGAGCAATGGCCAGTCGAATAGCGTTGGATCCGATATCAATTGCGGCAATGTATGTCATGCTGGCAGTATTCTTGGGATTTCATTTTTTGTCCAACTTAAAATCAGAGAATTCTGAAAAATGCCACAGGTGCATTGACTCTAAGAGGCCCCCTCAGTAGCCTCAGTCTCAAATGAAAGTTGCCCTCGCTGTTTTCTGTTTCTTTTCGTCATCCGTTTTGTCTGCGGCTCTTTCGCCGGAGGCACAGTCTTACCTTAGCAAGGCGCCCGATAGTCGATTGAGTCTTCCTTTTGTTATAAAGTTGGCTCTCCAGAATGCTCAAGGCTATAAAATTATTGGTTACAACCATGCCTCCGCCGGTCTCGAAGAGATGGGCCAGTTTGACGCGATGACTGACACCCTTTTCACCGCGAAGGCGGAGTACACAGATGACAATGCTGCTCGAACCATTTCATTTTTGGGACTTCGCAACAAAATGTGGGACTGGAATTTGGGACTAGCAAAAAGATGGTCGACTGGAACCACCACATCAGTGGGCTGGTTGTACGAGAACAACGACCAAGATTTTCCACCCTTAGGCCCGGGCTCGGGTTTTTCGGGCGCGATCGTACCTGTATTTAAGCAATCCACAGCCACCATAGCCATTGAGCAAAGTCTGTTGCGAGACAGTTTTGGCTATGCTTTTAGAAAAAAACGCATGGGTGCGCGCGCCAGGGCCAGCGCCATTCAATGGAACACGCGCAACGAATTTGAAAACCTGACGCTGCAGTTTATGTCACAGTATTATCAAGCCTGGCTTCTGCAGCAGCAGGTGGACAGTTTGCAAGAGCAGGTGAAGCGGCGAGAGAATCTCTTTAAGATTTTGCAAAGACGGTCTCGTAAAGGCGCGGTAGAGAAGCCCGATCTTATCCAGGTGGAGGCTTTGTTGGCTTCGACCAAAGCCAGCCTCTCCCAAGCGCGCTCTAACTTAGCATTGAGGTGGGATGAGTTGGTGATTAGCCTGGCTCTCCCCACAGAATTTTTGGCCGAAGATCCAATGGATGTGCCAACGACCATCGACAATCCGGTGCCCTTGGGTCTGCGGATCTGTGGTCAAAAAGAGCCCGTGAAAACAGCCGAGGTCTACGCCCTCGAAAAGAACCTTGAGAGTTTAGATTTTGATTTCAAGGCGGCTAAAAACGAAAGTTTACCGGACTTAAAATTAATTGCAGGCTATCGGGGCAACAGCATTGATGACGAGGCCTCTGTCACCGTTGAAAATGTCTTAGCTGGCCGAGATGACGAGGGCTTCGGCCGGGGCTTGGCTTGGAATGTCGGCTTGTCGCTCTCATGGCCTTTAAATAACTCCGGCGCCAAAGCCATGCGAACCCAGAAGTATATTGAAAAAGAGCAAACCGCAGCTCGCTTGCAAATTGCGGTGGATGGTCTTAAAAGCCAGTGGCGCGATAGTTGTCGCCGTCTGAAGGCCGAGTGGAAAACAGAGAAGCTTTATAACACTGTAGTGAGCGAGCAAAAAAAACGAGTGCGTGCTGAGGAAAAGCGTTTTCGACTGGGGCGAATTGGGGTCAACCAATTGGTGACGGCCGAGGATGACCTCAGCTTGTGGATCTTGCAAAGCCACCAAAAGAAAATCGAAGTGCGACAGTTGGCTTGGCAGGTTCAAAAACAGTCGGGTGAGCTCTACCGGTTTCTGGCTCCCCACATCGAGCAATTGCTTGAAAGTGGTCGCCCTTGAAAAAGTTGATCGATTTTTTTGCAAGACAAGGTTTATTCTCAGAGCTCTTCACTTTTCTAGTGATAGGCATTGGCCTTTACTCTCTATTCACAATAAAAAAAGAAGTCTTTCCGAATGTCCAGTACGATATCATCACAGTGTATACCGTCTTTCCCGGTGCGGCGCCCAGTGAGGTTGAAAAGCTGATCACAAACCCTCTCGAGCAAGAGCTCAAAGAGGTGGACGGGGTCAAAAAAATGTTTTCTACCTCGATTGAAGGACTCAGCGGAATCATTATTCGGTTGGACCCTGACCAAACCACTCAGGCCGAAGCGAAAGTCGACGTCCAAGAGATCGTCGACCGTTTCGATGATTTACCAGAGCAGGCAGAAGAACCCGACGTGCAGGCCATCGAGTCGAAGATCTTTCCGGTGGTTGAAGTGGCCATGAGCGGAGCCGTTAATGCCTTCGCCTTAAAAGAAGCCGCTCGTTACGTCGAAGAAGAAATCGAAAAAATCCCAGGAGTGGCTCGTGTTGATTTGCGGGGTGAGCGGGAGTACGAGATTCGCGTGGAGGTGGCGGCCCGGCAACTGCGACGCTATCAGATTTCCCTATCGGAAGTCATCGCGGCTTTAAAAGAGCAGAACGTCTCGATCCCCGGAGGCGTCTTTACCCGACTCGATAAGGACATTGAAAAAGATGTGATCATTCGCACTGACGGTCAGTTCACTGGTATTGATGATGTGAAAGAGACGGTGATTCGGGCCAATGATATTGGGCGCCCAATTGTTCTAAAAGATGTGGCTCAAGTTTTTATGAGTCTAAAGGATCAGCAAATCTCCCACCGGGTGAACTCCCAAGACGCCATTCGACTGGTGGTTATGAAAAAGCAAAAAGCTGATGCCATTGACATGATTGACGATATCAAAAAAATGGTCCCCGGTGAGCTCAATCCAGCATTGATTAAAAATATCGAATTTGAAATGGTGAACGATCTCTCCAAGCTGATTCGTCGGCGCTTGGGCGTGCTTTCTAACAATCTGTTGGTTGGCCTCCTTCTTGTTGTCTTGGTTCTCAGTCTCTTTTTGCCCTTTCGCGTGTCATTGGTCACAGCGGTGGGTATCCCGTTCTCGTTTTTAGGAACCATGACGTTCTTTGATCAGCAAGACATCAGTCTGAATCTTATCACCATGATGGGACTTATTATCGTCATTGGTATGCTGGTCGATGATGCCGTTGTCGTGACCGAAAATGCCGTGCGAGAAATGGAAGACGGCAACGACCCGATGACCGGTGCCATAAAAGGCACCCAAAAAATTTGGGCCGCAGTTTTTGCTTCGGTCATGACCACCGTTTTAGCGTTTTATCCCATGACGATTATGACGGGCATCTTCGGAAAATTTGTCAGTTTTATTCCTCTAGGGGTGATCTGCGCATTGTTGATCAGTCTGATCGAGTGTTACTTTATTCTTCCCTACCATATCGGCCGCTGGGTGAAACTGAAACACATCCAAAAATCGGAGCATGGTTTTAAAGCGGCCTTCGATCGTATGTGGCAAAAAGTCTTACATGGTTATGGACATGTCCTGCGCTTTTCTGCCAAGAGACGCTGGTTGATGCTGCTATTCTTCATCATGTTTATCGCTGGTTCGCTGGTAAATGTCGCAACCAACATGCGAGTGGTGTTGTTCCCTCCAGAAGGGATCGATCAATTTATAGTAAAAGCCAAAGCGCCCATCGGAACCACCCTTGAACAAACCACAGAACTGATGAAGCCCATTGAAAAAATGGTCGCTGATTTACCCGAAGAAGAATTACTCAATTATGTCACCACGGTGGGCGAACTTCGGCAGCGTGAGGATATGCCGGGAGAGCGGGGGAGCCATTACGCCCAGATCATGATTTACCTCACGCCCGAGCCCGCACGCAACCGCATTGCCACCGATATTATCGAGGATATGCGTAAAAACTTTAAGGGGCTCGACAATCTAGAAGTTTTCTTTGAACGACTCAACCCTGGGCCGCCGGTGGGTAGCCCCATCAGCGTTGGCATTCAGGGTGACGACTATACAACCATCATGCAACTCGCCGATGAGATTATTGCTGATCTCGAGGCCATGGCGGGCACCAAAGACATCACCCACAACTTTTCCGTCGGCAAGGATCAAGTGGTGGTTCGGGTTGATCCAAAAGAAGCCCGGTCGGTGGGTCTATCCGCGGCTTCTGTGGGCACCACTGTTCTTTCGGCCTTCGAGGGACTGGTAGCGACCAGTATCCAAAAACTAGATGATGAAATTGATATTAGAGTCTCGTTGCCAGAAAAAGAGAAACGAGGACAAAAAGGCATCGGTGATCTCAATATTTTGAACAACCGGGGGCAACTGGTCCCTCTGAAGAGTATTGCTCGTTTCGAAAAAGAGCAGGGGATTGAAGCCTACTCCCATGTCGATAACCAGCGACAAGTGACCATTTCTGGTGATGTCGATGTCGACGTGATCTCTGCAACAGAAGTGAGCGACCGGATTCGAGCGAAGGCGCCGGAGTACCTATCGAAATACCCCGGATTGAAGTTTAATTTTGGGGGCGAAGATGAAGACACCAAAGAAAGTCTTGAGTCTCTAAAGAGGGCTTTTCTATTGGCCCTGATTCTTATTTACTTTTTATTGATTCTGACTTTTCAAAGTTTTGTCTGGCCGGTGATCATTATTCTAGTGATTCCTATTGGAGCAGTATCAGTTTGTTGGGCACTGTTTCTACATGGTGAGCCCTTGAGTTTTATGGGGATGCTTGGCGTGGTCGCTCTGGCTGGTGTCATCGTTAATAACGCCATCGTGTTTGTAGATTTCGTGATGCAAGAGCGCAAAGAGGGAGTGGAGCGTCTCGATAGTATTATTGAAGCTGGTAAAAAACGCCTTCGACCGATCGTCTTAACCACTCTGACCACTGTTTGCGGTATCTTGCCAACCGCCTATGGTATCGGCGGGTTGGATCCCTTTATTGTTCCCATCGCATTGGCTCTGGGGTGGGGGATGTTAATCGGTTCGGTACTATCCAGTTTCTTTTTGCCGGCCTTCGTGTCGATTTTCGATGATATCACATCTCTTTTTCAAAAAAACAAGGCTTAGGAAAAGCGAATGTCGATGATGGCTTTTCTGTTAAATGAAAAGTTGTCGAATCAGACTTTTTACGTTCTGTTCGGTGGTGGTCAGTTCGGCCGGAGTTTTTGCTAAGTCCGGATTGAATTCGACGATCTCACAAGCCACCAAATCGAAATCTCGTTTCGCCGCTTCAATGATGGTGCGGCCATGGTTCATGTCGAGACCTTGACCAACGGGGGTGCCGGTGGCGGGAACCAAAGAGTCATCCAATCCATCGATGTCAAAACTCAAATGAGTTGGCAGACCTTTCCAGCGTTTGGCAATGTCGGCGAGAATCGCTTCCAGCCCTTTTTCTGCAACGTCGACAGGTGTGTAGTATTCGATGTTGTGCTTTTTCATTAGTTCTATTTCACCCTGGTCGATGTCGCGAACGCCGATATGGATCACCTGATCTGGTTTGAGTAATTGGTTCATCCACGGCATACCCCAGATATTTTTGTCTACGAGCCCCAGCAGACCGGAAAGAGGCATACCATGGGAGTTACCCGTTGGGCTGGTATCCGGGGTGTTCATGTCAGCGTGGGCGTCGATCCATAGAATCCGCAAGTTGGGGTATTTGTTGGTGATGGCACTTATCGAAGCAAAGGCCTGGGAGTGATCACCGCCAATCAACAAGGGTCGATATCCACTATTGATGATCTCAAGGGTTTTGTGGAACAAGTTGTTGTAGGCTTGGGCGCTATCGACTTTTTCGAGGGCGCCAAAGTTTTGAAAGTCATATTCTTTGGCGAGCTCTTCCCAAAAGCCAACCAGCTCGAGATACTCAAAAGCCTTCTCTACACCGGGCTTGGGCTGGCCGTGACCGATGGCCGTACCGAGGAGTCCAAACTTCTGCTGTTCACTCATAAAGATCCTACGTTAAAATTGTCTTTAAAATAAGAGCACCCAAAAGTCTATGGATTGGTGCCCCCCCAAAATGAAGGCTCATTTATCCACATTTTTTGAGGTTTCGCAAGTCAGTGCTAGGGCTTTTTTGAAGATTCTGCGTATTCGGCAAGCATGTTCTTTAAGGCCTGCAAGTTTTTAGGTTCTAACTCATGAAACCATTCATTTTGGGGGTAAATGCAGGCTGTTATTCCTGATTCACAGTGTCCTAAACATGAGCTTTTCGAGACCTTGACTTTTGATTTGAGTCCTTCTTCTTTCACCCAACTTTTTAAGTCTTTTACCATGTCCTCGGCCCCCTTGCTGGAGCAACAGGCTTTACCACTGCGTTCTCGGCAGCAAATAAAAAGGTGGGCTGAGGGTTGTATGTTTAAGCTCTTCATAGCGGCACTTTATCACTTCTGGTTGTTTTGTCGAGAGGAACCCCAAAAAACAAGGGTTTTCTGGCTGGAGACTCGCTGAGTTCATCAAGGAGAAGGGTCAGTGCCAATCATGGGTAGAGCTGGTTGAAGCTCGCTGGTTGGCTTAAAGAGCGCTGTGCAAAAGAAGACTGTGGTTAGTTCAGATCAGAAGGGGTGAGGTGATTCAAAACTTCACTGATCCGCACCACGCCCTCTCCAGAGCAGGTGGTTGCGGTGCAGACTTTTGAGCGTCGGCACTGCGCCTGCGGGTCGTAAGCAAAATCCTTTTCACCACGGAACAACAGCCCTTCGACCAAACGTGAGTCACTGTCAAAAACGGCGCTGCCAGAGTTACCGTAAAAGGTGTCGAGGTTGGCAACAAAGTAAGCCCCGTTGTCGTTGTCGAAGATTCGGCCCTCAGAAGCGATCTTGCCGGGCAGACCTGAAGGGTATCCGATCACTGTGAGCGGGGCCTTGCTATTGACGGCATCTTGAGTCCGAACCAACAAAGGTTTTCGATCAAGAACCGGTTTCTTTAAACGGAGGACGGCGAAGTCAGAACCGGTAATACCGTTGGCTTGGGTATGAATAATTTCTAAACACTCGTGGACCGACTCTTTATCAACCTCCGTCGGTTGAGTGGCAACATCGGTTTGAAAGAAATCAAAAACCAAACGCACGTCCTCGCAGTTGTATTGATTGCGAATGCAATGACCGGCGGTGACCACAACGTCAGGTCCAATCAAAAAGCCAGAGCAGAAGCCAGCGGTCTGTTGATCGTAAAACTTTTCATCTTTACAGAGATTGTACTTCTTCCCGTAGGGGATGCCTGCGATGGTGTAGGTTTGTGTCGCTGGGTCCAAAGTCAAACGCTCATGGTCCATCAGCACCACAGTAGAGAGCGCCAGTTGTCGCCAGTGCACATCTTCAATTTCAAACAAATCCAGGCGGTTGTCCTCGCCATAGACAACTTCAACGCCTAGGTTTTTATTACCACCAATCCGCTGTGATTGCATCCGCTCGCAAGCACACAAAGAAAAAGTGATAAAAAAAAGGATAAGCCTAAAACGCAACATGAAAGCTCCCGTCGACGGACAACTCCCATTATAAAAAGCCAAAGCAAAACGAACCACTGTCTAGCAAAAATAGCGACCAAGACCGAGTTTTCCCGAAGCCACTGTAACATAATATCCCTTGTTGTTTAGGATTTTTCCCTCAGTGTGCCTGGAGCCGACAAGCTGTAGTCGTTCTCGAGACTTGGCGATTTGGACAAGGTAGGCTCAATCTCTTTCTCAAGCTTGGAATTCCACTAAACCATATCGAGTTGATTTTAGGCGCTTTAAATAATCTATTAGACGAAACACCAACTCTATCTGCCGAATAGAGGATCGGCAGTACAAGCATGAAACATAAAATAGCTTTAATGATTCTCGTCTTCCCCCATTAGAGGCCACACTCGCACCATATGCATGGGACGAACAATTAAAAGCTTCCCGTCCAATGTTTTGTGAACCCCGACTACTTCGCCAGTACCCGAGGTATCTCGATTGCCCAAGGTTTCTTTGAGACGGTTATAGAATGGTATTTCATCATGTTCAAAAGAATATCGGTGGTTGAGCTTGTCCACAGCGACATTGACATTTGGTTGGCTTAAATAGTCCGGTCGTAGCCTCATAGAAACATGATTTTCATCGATCATCTTCATATTTTCGACAAATGTTCTCGGAGTACCCGGATCCCCCGACTGATGTTCGTGGTATATACGAGTACTAATAACTTCGTATCTCTCGGGCTTTGATCCTGTTGAGCTAGAGGCTGTTTTTTCCAATTTGATGAGGGAAATTGTCCCAGCCACCTGCGCGCCCACCAACAAAGTAGTGTCATCAGTGACCAAGACCGAACTAGCATCGTTGAGGTATGCTTGGTAAATTTGCAGACAGCAAGGTTTGTGGTCTGGGTCGATATCCAGAATGCCATTTTTACCGTAGTTCGTGTCCGCAACGCCTGAATCACTCAAAAACATTAGAGCCGCACGCCACCCAGAATCAACTTGAATATGCCCTGATAGAACAGCCTGTCCCGAGGTCCCATTTTTGATAAATTCTAAAGAATTTCCCTGGCCGAGACGAAAGTTACCGGAAAGAACAGCTTCACCTTTATCTCCAAAAGAGTCATCAAAAGCACCATCTTTTTGGTACCTGGCTAGAGTCATTTTGTGTTTCTTTTTAGAAGAAGTGGGGATTAGAGAGGTTCCAACAAAGTACAGTCGCCCTTTCGAGTCCATTTCGACCACGAACTCCTGAGAAATGGAAAAATGAGCACGTGTTCTACCGAAGATGAGCTTTCCATTGGCTCCGAATGTTGAATCGAATTGACCTTCTGCCGTGAACCGCAATGCCAATCTTTCATAGACGTGATCTTCTTCCTTAAAATCTTCGATGACCACTAAAATCTTGCCGTCGGACTGTTCTAACATTCGTGGGGAGCCGTGAAGATCTTTAAAGCGAAGGTCAGATGAAAGATCCTGAGATCCGAACTCATCAATGTGTTCACCTGTTTCAGCAGAGAATTTGGCAACGACAAACGATGTTTGGTTTCTTGAAGCGACGAATAGAAATTTTTGGTCTCGAGAAAGTATAGAGCTTCTGATAATTTTACTAGGGCTGAGATTCAATAATCCATTTTCTCCAAAAGACTGATCAATCGCACCCGGCTGCTGTAGGACTCTAAAGTTGAAGAGTTTTTCTGTTGAGTGAGAATCTTTGACCAAAAGTCTAAAGTGTTCGTTCAGGCGATCAGATCCTCTCAAAATACCATTCGAATCAATTTTGCTATAAACGACTTTGTCTAAAGTTTCAGCCGGATCTAGAGTCAAATCGCTATCAGGCATCACTTCATAACGGAAAGGCGGCTTCCCCCCTAAAATTTTAAGTTGCAGTGATTCATTTGGCCCAATCGAAGAGTACTCTTCGAGTTCACGAAAGACCTTTTTATCCTTATCAGTTGTGAAGACCTTCATTTGGTCGAAGAAATTAAATTGGATATGAGCCTGCTTTTTCCGCTCATCTGTAACTTTTATTGTCACAACTCCGGGTTGTGTGGCCCGAAGAACGCTACCCTCAAGAAGCATTGCCGGCCCAGAAACCACTTCGTAGGTGTAGGGCTCTAAGCCTTCAGACTCGATCTGATCGCTTAGGCTCAATTCAGCAATACGATCTTCGCCTAAATACACATAGTTACCCTTAACAGATACTTCGAACTCGTTTTCAAGGGCGATGCCCCCAACGACAGTTACGGTATTGTGATCGCTGGTGATGCCGTTGCGATTTTTCTCGCTTTCATTTTTTGAGCAAGCAACTAGTGTGTAAAAAATTGCAATCAAGGTTGAAATAAGTACAACCGTTTTCTTAGCCTTGTTCATTAATATCTCCTGATACTGTTGGTGCTTTTGAGTTGATAGCTGCAAAAAAGGGACCAACAATTCCAAAGCTTAGTGAGCTCAAATGAGTTACAAGCCTCATTTTCTGCACAGCGTGACGAAAAATGGAATCTAAAGTTCAATATATTAGAAAAGTGTCGAACTCAGCACTTCTCAATAGATTAAAAAATGAGGGGGGCTCCTGTCAAAAAAATGAGAAAGCTATTATTGAGTTATGAGTTGCACTGCTAGTAGTATAAATTAGCCTGATCATATTTTTTGTGTCAATCTAGCCGCTGAAAGCCATGTTTTGGGGGCAAAACTCCCAGCTGCTCATTGGCACTTCCATGCTGAGTATACACCTACACAGTATTCTCGTAGTTTCTACGGGAGTTTAAGATAAAGCCTCCTATTAGACAACCGATCTCGTCGCTGAGTCGGTCGATGATTTTTAGAGAGGTGCCACAGGAGGTAACATTCGTTGTCTAATCGGCTCCGGACCTCCTGTGGGTCATCGACGATGAAGATTAATTGCAAATTCCCCTACTGGCTCTATCCATTTGATGGGCCTCTCGCTGGCAAAGAGCGGTAACAAGCTCGGGCTCATTCACAAAGAGGTAGGCGCTGGTAGGGCCAAAGGCTTTCGCAACTGATCCATTGTATCGCAAGACCTCGCCTGCGTGCACACAGATGTAATAAGTCGCCCTATGAGGGTAGCTCGGATCTTTAGGCATGGTTGCGTAGTACCCACCCCCATTTTTGATAAAGTTATTACAAGCGCTAATAGCAGCTGATCGGCTTATCGGTGAACCTCCCCCTATCATTTGCTGACTATGCTTCTGGCGTCCCTCTCCATTAGGATCAGTGGTTCTCGCAGATAACATATGAGCCTCACCATAAACCTCTTGTGCGGGATTGGTAACTGGATCATTCTGACCCCCATCATCGGTATCGGTTGGTACAAATTCACAATTAGGATATGGGTAACCACTGTCGCCCCATAAAAAGCCATTTTCACAAGTACGCATCGTACGATTGCGCTCACAAGCTCCTTCAGCTCTGACAAGGTCGATACTGTAGAAATACTTTTGCTCCCCATTTTTCGCCACCTCAACGCCATCAATAAAACAAGCGCCTGGACTAGGTTGATCACCAGAGCCGGGATCAACGGGGCCGGGATCACCAGAGCCGGGATCAACGGGGCCGGGATCAGCGGGGCCGGGATCAACGGGGCCGGGATCAACGGGGCCGGGATCAACGGGGCCGGGATCAACGGGGCCGGGATCAACGGGGCCGGGATCAACGGGGCTCTCCACCACTAACAGGGTCTGAGCAGAGCGTATTTGGATGTCATCACCTACTCGGGTGGTAACAGTGACGATATAGAGACCTGCGTCGCTAGAACTTACAGAACTTAAAGGAAGAACAGTTCTGCCAGAAACTCTGTTATTATCCTGCGGCAAATAGGTTTCAGTGTTGACCCTTGATAGCGGAAGCTCCCTTTCTTGACTACCGATTTTATGAGTCCACTTGATCTCCAAGACCGACTCAGGGTCTTGACTCTGAAAATATGTGTATTTTGATGGCCGAGAAGAATCGGTGTCTGGTACAATGAAGTCAAAGGCGATTGAGAAACTCTGCCCTCGGGCTAAAACAATATTTTGTAATTGGGCCGTTATGCTAGATTTCGGAACCACGCCAACATGAACTTTGTACAGATCACCACTATCGACCACGACTTCGTGTACACCTCGATCTGTAAAACCAAGGCTATTAGTCGAAATAAAAGTTTCTTGAGCCACGAAAGAGGGTGATGTGTTTTGGCTGGTCAAACTTACAATATTTGTACCCTCTGGGCCTATCGGAATCTGTAACGCATCCCCCTCGCGAAATATTTCATCTGACGTGAAGACTGCCTTCGCAATATCCCCGCGGATATAATCATCGCGCTGAAATTGTGGGTCTGAAATCAAAACGTCGACCTCGGATGATTGAGATTTTAGCTCTACTTGAGTAGCTTTAAATCCATCTGGGCTACAATTCTGAAAGACAACGGCTAACGTTACCAGTCCGACAAAGAAAAGAATCAGTTTTCTAAACATTGAAAAACCCCCCGGTCCAATTTCACTAATAATGATATCAAAACTAGGGTTTTTAGATAGACTTTTGAAAAAAAATATTCATATCCAAGCAAGGTTAAGGAGACTCAACGTGACCGTTTCGTAATGATACACTTGGAAGCCTTTTGTAGATTGCCAAAAGGATGTTCACCTCTACGAGACGACACGTCTTTTGATTTCTTTAGGTGAGAGGGTGTATGTATTGCAAGCGGGTTGGGCAGTGGCCTTGAAATTAAAACCTTTGAAGCTAATAAACCTCACAGGTCGCTGAAGATGTGAATATCAGATCTGAACGGATGTTAGACGCTCAGAATTTTACCTTTTGCTGTGTGGGCCGGTTCCATCTGTTTCGAGAAGAGGTTAACGGCAGATGCAGGGACGACTGCAAAATTAAAAGTATTGATCGGAAGCAAAAAAACAGAAAGGCGGCAGAAGAAATTATTTTTCACTGGATACGATATATCTCTTGCAAGCTGACCATCCTAAATTCTCGAGACCAAAAGTGAATCAGTCTGGTTGATGCCTGAATAAAAAAATCCAAGCATTGGGAATGCTAATCTAATTATGACTAAATAATTGTTTTATATTAGACAAATAATGATACGATCAAAGCATGAGATTTCTAATAATATGTTTTATAACTATTTTCAATTTTAGTCCTCCGATATGCGCCAGCGATCGCTTTGCAGATGAAACCAAAATCTACTGGGTTATAGAAGTAAAGAAAGGTTCTAAAAGTCATAAATATACGGGAGCGCAGATTGACAATATTTTGATGGCTGGAATTTCTTATAACCCCCTCAAGGTGAATTGTAGTCTCAGCCTGAGGCGCGAGTCAATTAAGTACCATCCTTCTGGGAAAAATGGTTACTCTCGAAACGAGGAAAGAGTCGAATCTCAATGTCAATACGGTGATACGCTCATTCAACTGGAGACCGTTATTTGTGCGAAGAGTTTAGCCAAAAACAAAGTAGGAAACATCTATTCTGACAAAACTCATTTGGGCCTGACTCAAAGAAAAAGGCACTTTTCTTATAAAATAAAATGCTATCATAAATAAAAATCTCAGCCATCGCAGTATTTCTTTGTAATTTTTCTGTACAGCATAATTGCAAATATCAGAAAACATAAAAAAGACCTTTCCCACTGACCAACCGAGATTTTTTGTGCCAACCCATAGGTTCCACTTAGTCCGGGGGTTGGATGACAGTGTTTGGCTTCCGTGTAACATTTTTTTGTTTCAAATTGAGACAAGATTTCGGATTGATCGGGAAGTTTTAGGGGAAATTGTCGAATTGTAGTAAACTGTAGGTGGTCTTGAATGGGGGAAATTTGAGAATCAAACTCGTCGCAATTTATATTTTTATAGGAGTCGTGTTGTTACAGTATCAAAACTGTGCACCCACTCCACAAGCTGTGGACTCGGCCGGAGAATCCTACGCTGATGTTATTGATCAAGTGAATGTCGGTGAGATTTCCTTTCCGCAAACTAAGGTTGCCGCCTTTATGGACGAGAGTGTGACCGTTGCTGGTTTGTGTGCCCAGTCGGGCTCGTTCATTAGTTGGAAACTGACCGATGTTAAAGGTGATGTGATTGAGCGAGGTCTTGCTGAATGTGAGCTTGGATCTTTTCAGGTGACTTTGGGTGATCAGTGGCAGGGCTATTGTGATCAAGATCTCAATCTTAAAGCCGCCCTTGGGGCGAAGTCGTCATCTGAAGCGATCATTCAAGCCTACTGCGAGTAAAGTTCTTATCGGATTTCTATTTTATCGAAGGAAAGTAATATCTCCTCGGAGCGCCTTTCGATCAATTTTTAAGGCTTGTAGAATGGGTTTCCAAGAGCCCGTTTAATTTCGCATTGGTTTCCCGTGAGCATCACTTTATTTTTTTTGGTGAATTTGGAAAGCTTCTACGTTCATCGGCCCTCCATGACTCGATTCTTAAGAGTGAAGCGCTTGAAAGCAAGACGATAGTCTTGGTTCGATGCAGTGAAAGGCGCGTCGAAGGTGGAGAAGGGGAATAATTTCGGTGTCTTGCTTGCTTTGTCAGGGGAGTCACAGGAGAATATAAGCCATGGAATGGTTTCTCGCATTGTTCGTCACCCATGATACTTACGTCGTCAGCTTTCTAGTGGTCGCCATTGCTATCATCATTGTTTTACTTTTAGTTTATACGCAAAAAAGCCCCGAGTCGGTGGTCAAATCCGAAGTCGCCGGCGCTGACAATATCGAAGGAGCCTTGCGACGGGTTCTTGGAGAGAAGAGTTGGGTTGGAACCCAAACTGGTGGGGGCGAATCTTCGGCCCGGTTGGGTGAATTAGAAAGCGAAGTTCTTGAGAAAGACCGAACCATTGCCGAACTTAATAAACAACTCACCCAGGGGGGCGGGGGTGCTGGTGGAGACGATTCTGAGTTAATGGCTCGAATCAATGATCTTGAGGCTCGCTTGCAAGAGTACGAAATCATCGAGGACGACATTGCCGACCTATCACTGTACAAAACCGAAAATGATAAACTCAAAGAAGAGCTAGCACGCTTGAAAGCTCAAGCCGGGATGGAAGTGGATTCTGCAGAAGAGGCCGAGCCAGAGATTAGGGTTTCAGCACCTGAAGCGGCGGCTCCAGAAGAGTCCAGCGTCGCTGACGACACTACGAACTCATCAGAATCGCCGGAGCCCTTTACCAAGCCGGCCGGATCGAAAGTCGAGGCCGCCGACTTAGTTGCGGAGTTTGAAAAAGTGGTGAACAATCAAGAAATGGTAGGGGGCGGTGACGACGCGGGAGAGGTCAGTGTCGCCGATGAGCCGGATGTCTCGCCAGGAGCGGTGTCGATGGCCGCCACTCCGGAAGTGCATCCCAAGCTTAAAGATGTTCCGCCGGACTCTAAAGAAGAAGCCGAGATTTTTATTAACGAACTCAAGTCTCTTAAAAAAACGAAACCACAAGAGGAATCCTAGATGAGAGTGATCTTATTTTTGTACCTGACCAGCTCAGTAAGTCTTGCTGCCGTGCCTGGCAACAGTTCTTCTAAACCTGTTGATGAAGCACTAAAAATGCCACACAAGTGGGGTGTTCAATCTTTAAAATCAAAAGGCTCGACGACTTTTGAGCAATTGTCTCGTATTGCGTTCGATGATGACCAGCCCATGCAGAAACGCTGGAAGTCGTTTATGCTTTTGACCGAAATTAAGGGTAAGAGTAGTTTTACTGATATCAAAAAGGCTTTGATGAGCAAAACTTGGTTTATGCGAAGTGCCGGTCTTACGGCACTAGAAAAAGTCGATCCACTTGCGGCCAACAAATGGGCCTATGCCAAATTACAAAGCGACCCGGCCTTAATGGTGCGTATGAAGGCCCTAGAGATTTTAAAGGATGAAACCAACCATAAGGTGACCGAGCTTTTCTGGGAAAAACTCAACAGCGCGGACAGTCGACATAAAAACAAAAGTTTATGGATCCGTGGTGACATCGCTCGGATTCTAGTCGCTCGGGCTCAAAAAAAGGATCTCACGCGCTGGGTTCAGTTGCTGCACGAGTCTGATGTGGAAATGCAGAAAATTGCTTCTGTGGCCTTGAGTAAAATCCACAAGGGTTCTGAGGCAGGCACCAATGTTTCTTTGAGGGACTGGCAGCAACGCTTTCCGAAATCTAAAACACTTTAGGCGAATTCACTTTTGATGATGGTTGAGATTTTCTCGATTCCATTTTCTTTTTTAGCAACTTTTCAATGAGCACTTCTCGTTTAATTCGATAGAGAAGAGCTTTTTCTTCGAAGCCATCGGTGGTTAGTTCTTGTGGCTCAGCAAAAAAGTTTTTTTGCAGACGAACCTCTTTAGCAAGTATCACTCGTGCGGACCGCTTGCCGCGCAGAATATTGATGTTGAGTCTATACTGGTAGCCACTCGGTAACACGGTCTTTTCGAGGTGGGGGGCTTGGTAGCGATGCTTGCCGGTAATATAAAGCGTCTGGAGCTGTCCTGTGTCCATGTTATTAATGTTCATTGGGTAGTTGAGTAGAGCCTGCTGTGTGGCTCGCCATACGGTCTCGTAGGGAGCTTTAAAGGTTCGGGCGTATTCAATCACCCCGGGGTTTTTAGGCTTTGAAGAGCAAGAAGCGAAGAGTGAGAGAGCAATGGTGAAAAACAACAGCGACTTCATGTCAAAGATTATAGACCAAAACAGGGGTAAGAGCAGGATATTCCATTAATGACGTTTTGCGCGATAAATGATTGTCACCATTTTAAATACTCATTAAGATTAAGTCTTCTAGGGAGTTTATCATGTCATTTTTCAGTTTTATTATAGTGAGTTTGTTAATCGTCACGGGTTGCACGAAAAAATCCACGGAGAAGGCCTCACAGGATCAAACATTGAATTATAAAAGTAAGATCTCTTATGTTTACGACAGCCAATTGGGGTTGGACGCGGCGGCCATGTTAGAGGGTGAGGTTATCAGTTGGTCTCAGCTTTTAAGTCAAGATGTCGCTCTACAGGAGTTACAAACAAGTTATCAAAACAAAGCTCTGGCCACAGCCTATGGGTGGGCGGCGCAGTTAGATTCGTCCCAAGAGCCCAAAACCTTAGTGGTCTTTATGGAGGCGCCAGAAGATTTGAAAGAGGTCTTGGCCAAAGCGGATGTGAACTTTATGAAAGACCTCACTGTAGACTTTCAACAGCCCACAGAGGCCTCTGTGTTGGCGCAGGTGGGCGACAAAAAATTGTTATGGATGGATTTCCATCGATCCAACATTCAACATGCCCAGCTCTACGAAAGACTCTTTCAACAGCGCATGCAGCGCCTGAATGGTGTGGTGATCCGCCGTCTTCTGTTGCAAGCTTCAAAAAACGCCGATTTGGCCATGGAGGCCTTTGTTAAGAAAAACATCATGTCGGAGCCCATTGATCCCACCGAGCAAGACGTGCGTGACTTTGCTCAACAAAAAGGGATTTCAGAATCCGACCTGGATGAAAACATGATTGAAAGGCTGAAGGCCATTGTTAAGCAAAACCATCGTGATGCTAAAATCGAAAACTACGTGGCTAAAGAATTAGTCAAAAAGCCCATTCGTGTGGCGTTTCCTGGGCCAAAAGTGTCCGTCGAGGCACCTCGCTTGTCAGAGAACGACCAGTTCCCTCAATGGGGTAAGGGCCAAGGGCCGGAACTTATTTTTGTGGGGGACTGGAGCTGTGAGAACTGTGGGTCGACGTTGACCTCCTTTCTCGAGGTGAAAAATAGTTTTGGTGAAAAAATCCAAGGCGCCTTTATTTATTCCTTTCCAGATCGTGATCGGGAGGCCCGTATGGCTGCCGAAGCTGCCATGTGTGTTGAGGCGCAAAATGGAGAGTCTTTTTGGACTTTTTTGCAAAAACTTGGAGACGTTAAAGAAGAAAATTTAGAAGAGAAAATCAATATCGCCGCCCAAGGCTCTGGAGTGGACTACGAAGTTTTCAGGGACTGTTTTTTAAAACGGGAGCATGAAGAGACGGTGAATGGTCACTTGGTTTATGTGCAAAATCTCGGCGTCACAAGCCCTCCCTTAGTGATCCTGCAAGGGAATGTCCTTGAAGACACCACGACTGCCGGCATCAAAAAACAAATCAATGACCTTGGTTATTCTGTAAAGAGCAGTAAAGGTGGGATTCTTGCTCGGATCAAAGCCTTTTTTGGCTTTTAGAGAAAACTAAAACTGTTTCCGCAGACCAATTGAAAGCAGTTGATACTTTGTAGAGTTGTCAATGGTTGCGCTATTAAAGTTTGTGTCTGAAAAGTCGGCAAATATAGTCCAGCTTTCGTAATGCCTTGCTGGATCAAGTCGATAGCCAAACTCAAACCCAACTTCACGATTTTCAAAGCGGAAATTGAAGTCTTGCCCGGTGGGCCCATAGCGAAAGCCTGTCCAAAAAGACTTGGTTTCAAAAAGGCCTTTGGCCTGAAAACCAACCAGTGAATTAAAGCCAAAATCTCGTTGGGCGGAGAACATAGACATATAGTAGGCCCCAAAACCAAATTTAAAGGGAGCGCCGTTGATGGAAACTGGAGTGGTGTATAAGAGCCACTGTTCACCTCGAAATATCGGCGTTTTCTTATAGATATCGGTTTCATTGGCTTCGATTGGAACCATAATGGTTGCCATACCTTGGATCTCTAGATCAATAAATATAGGTGCAAAAATGCCCGCACCAATAGAAACACCCTGTTGGCTGAAAGGCTCTCCTTCGGTGGCCAACTGAAAGTCTTGGCTGAGTTCGAAGTTTGAAAAATTGACCATGCCATCAAAGGCTATGTTTTGTAAGAAGACTTCGGTGGTTTTTCCAGGAGTTGAGCTCAACCATCTGTTGATGGTGCGGTTTTTTGAATCCATATTTGAGTCGAAGACGTAGTACTTCTTCAGACGTTGCATGCGTTCGTTGTCACTCTCGTAGGTGCCGAAGCTGTCGGGGGAACGAGTGGCTAGTAAAGACTTAGGCAGTTGTGTGATCTTGCGCTTGGCATGACGGGACTGAATCCAGCCCACGTGGTGCTGAAGCTTGCCATCCTTATCTTTTAATTGATAGCCAATTTTGTAGAAGAGTTCATGTTGGCTGCCATTGGCTGAGCTACTGACGTCAACAATAGTGGCATCAAAAAGATAGGCCTTGGTGTGAATATCAATTTGATCGACACAGAGGCTTTCGCTGAGGCCACAGTCTTTCCAGCTCCAAGCGCCGGGTTTTGAAAAAGTGGGTGTAGAATTCCGACCATAAGGAACCATAATGTCGAGCTCGATAGGGAAGTCATGGGATGTGATCGTCGTAAAGTTTCTCCAGTCGTAGTAGAGATTCGGCTTTTGAATATCTTGCTCTCTGGTATGAACAGGCTTCCAAAGGCCTTGGTTGTCCCTGTCCATGCGCATTTTATGGATATACTGTGACGGGGTGTCCACAATCTTCACCATCTCGCCTGGTTGCAGGTCTATGACTTTTTTTGAGGAAGGTGAGGCTGACTGTCGGATGCTGATGGGATTGTTGCCCTCAAACGAGCGTAGTTCGATAAAGTAGATAATCTGCTTTGGTAAGTCACTGTTGCGAACCACACCCACCTGTTTTTCGACCTCATCATCCTTGGCGCTCGTATTACTGGCGGGGACTCTATCGGAGGCGTTGAACTTCTTTAGCTTCGCATTGGGTTCACCAATTTCTGTTTTGTAGAGGGTCTCCAATTGATTTTGTTTGGAAGATTGATCGGTAAGGTGGTTGATTTGTTGACTGTCATCAGAAGTTTCGTACTGAATATCCTCAACAAAAATAGTTCCGAAATGCACATCTTGTTGGGCATAGCCTTGCGTTGGGAGAAAACCCCCCAAAGATAAAATTGCTAAAATAATACTTAGTCTATTTATCATATAGTTGTACCTATGGAATCTTTCGGCTTTTCTAAGGCTTTAATGAATGTATTCGCCGCTTTAAGCGAAATTCTCGACCTCCGATGAGGGGCTTTCGTCTCAAAAAGAATTAAGGCTTACTTAAGCTGCCGCATTTTTGATCTTTAGGCCTGACTATGGTCGAGTCACGATGACAGTTGACTGATCCCCTTGTTAAGATATTAGCATGTTAAAAGTGGGTCGGTGTTTGCTAAAATCTCTTCTCGAGATCATGTTTTTTTTCAGCCTTGTTTTTGGCGCGAGCCAGTGTGCTTTTGCAGAAAAGAGCGACTCAAAACGTGCTGAGGCTAAAAAGAATTCTGAAGGCCCCAAAAAAAATAAGAGACTGCGAAACCAAAAAAGTAAAAAAGACTCGTTTGATCAGTCGACAGTTCTGCCAAAAATTTACCAGCGCCAAGCCAAACGAGCTGCGAAGATTCGACTTTTCAAATCAAAAGGCCACATTGGGGAGGCGGACAATGGTTTGTTGAAAATCCGCAGTCTAAGTTCTCTCCCTGCAAAGCAAAAAAAATTTTTAGAAAAACTGGTTAAGATTGAAAACTCGGATCGTGAAAAGATTTTCTCGATCATTCAAAAAGACGTTTTGTCCACAAAAGAAAACAAGCAATCAATGCGTCTTCGTTATTTTGAAAACAATTTGGCAAGCGATGCCAAAGGAATTTACTATTTCCGAGCCGATCACTGGACAAAAAAATAAGGATAAGTGCCATGAAAATTTTATTGTTGATATTCAGTTTGCTTCTATTCTCTCAACAGGCTTTGAGCCAAAGCTTTGGTGGTACCAATTTGGCTTTCCGCGGCTTAGGGGGCTATTTTGGTTTTGGAGTGGCAGAGTTCACTGTGCTCAACCCAACGAGAGAGTTTCGAATGGATCAGGGCACTTTCGTTTATTTGGGTGGAGAAAAGCAAATCGGTCTAACAGGACTGTTTATCACTATTTCGATGAACTATATGGACTCCAGCGGTCAAAGTTTTTATGACTACACCACCCTCGGGACAACCAACTATACAAATTCAGGAGTCACTCCTGAAATCAATTTTGACTCCACCCATATGCAGCTGGGCTTGGGATTTAAATTTAAAATTTTCCCAACATCGTTTTTTCGTCCTTACGGTGAAGGTGGGGGACTGTTCGGGTACCACACCATCAAACACAATATTGGACCGACCGATCTCAACAACAACGATGGCGGGGCCAAAACCGAAGATGGTCTGACCGGCTTTGGGTACTACATGGAAGCCGGATTAGAAATAGACTTCTCCGAAGTCTGGGGCATCCGCGCCGGAGTTCGATATCAAATCACCGAAACTCGCCCTTTCGAGACCCTGGGTAATGAAAAAGTGAAATACGAAGTTCGCGCCTTTCAGTTTGGTCTGGGACGGAGCTTCTAGAAAAAGAGCCACTGCTAGATCCTTTGGCACTTGTTAACCTCTAGAAATCACGGCCTTTTTTAAGACGCCTTTACGGGCTTTTCCCTTGTCAAAAGCCTTTCTTGACAACCTCCTAATGCGAAGCGAAAACAAGCTCTCATTGGGGAGGGATCATGAAATTCTTTTTAGTCTCATTAGCATTACTGACGTTAGCGGCCTGTGGTCCAAGAGAGGACGAGCGCATCAACCAAGGGGGCGGGGCGGGGGCGGCCGGCGTTCAATTGAAGTCGGGGCAAGTTCTCGAAACCTCGAAACAGGGAGAGATGCCTGAAACTTGCCCGGGTGATGCAAAAGCATGGAACACCATTCGTCTCTTCCCTGAACTGTCGTTTATTTTTGATCGGCTTGATGAACTCAAAGTGGTGGTGGCAAAAGGCGACTTCAACTGTTTGAAAGTTTCGGATCAAGAGGCTGTCCAAATTGTGACGGGCCAGGGTGATGGCAAATATAAAGACTCTGGAGTTTTCTACCACGTCGAAAAGATATTGATCCAAAGAGCCGATGATTTTTTAGGCGATAGCAAACTCTTTAAGAAGATGGCCCAAGACATGGCCATGTCAGAGGCGCAATTGCGGGCTTTTTTAAACGATCGCCCCAAGCAAAATGTGAACATCACTTTTTTGAAGCCGGCAGATCCTGACGCCATTCAAAATAACAAGGGTCCGTCTTTGAAGATCGATTCGGGTTTAAAATATGGGTCCATAGAAGGGGTTGAGGGAACGAAGTTACCCTCTTGCAGTGCCGAGGGTGATCCTATCTGGAATATTATTGAATTAGACAATGCCTTAGTCCCTGAGGCAGCCGATCTGGCCTCAATCCGAACTGTTGTGGGTAAAAAAACGCGTCACTGTTTGCAAGTTTCAACAAAGTCCACCGTTGAGTTAAAGATTCAATCCTCAGTCGATGCGAAAGAGTTCACGAGTACCGGGGAGCACTTCAAAGTTTTAGGACTGGAAATGTTCAATCGACAAGACTTCATAAAGAACAAAGCTTTGGTGGCTGAGGCGGCAGCAGGAGCCTTGATCGAGCCTGCCACCCTCCTTAGTTATCTTAACGAGGAGCCTTTGGCTGATTTTGTAACTCTCTCTTACATTGAATCCAGTGAGCCGATCGTGGGCGCGAAGCTGACACCGGTCACCGTCTTTAAGGGTGTGGGTACTCAGGCCTCTGAGTGTAAAAGCCCATGGGGCGAGATAAGGGTCGATCTGGAATTGCAGAACCAGATTCAACAGTCGATCGATCAGCAAAAGGTCACGAGCTTCCTACGCTCTGGAGACTTAAATTGTTACGTGATCGGCAACACGGTTAACCTAGCCTTTCAGAACACCGAGGGCAAATATCAGGTCGACAGTAGTCTGCAAGTGAAGATCTTGAGTGTGACCCGAAGAGGAAAAGCCGACTTTGACAGAGATCCTATTTTCTCAGAAATAGTTGCTGAACAAGCGGGCCTGAGCCTTGAAAGTCTCACCGCTCTATTAGCGGACTTCAAAGATACGATCACGGTGACGCGAGTGCAGTGGGTGGAGGCTGTCCAATGAAACTGATTCTCAGCCTTTTATCAATACTGATTCTATCAAGCTGCGTTTCCAATGAAGAGCATCGTCCACGACCCAAAGCACTTACGGTGATGACTTACAATGTAGAAAACCTCTTCGACTCTCTCGACGACCCTGGCAAAGACGACGAAACTTATTTACCAATCGCTGATAAGCGAACGGCAAAGCATCGTCAAAAATGCGGCAAGGTGCTCAAGCCCTGGTGGCGGAAACAGTGTCTAGAAACCGATTGGTCCGAAAGTAAAATCAAGCGCAAGCTGGGTCGCTTGGCCAAAGTGATCAAGCAGGTCAAGCAGGGAAAGGGCCCCGATGTTTTGGTGTTACAAGAGGTTGAGAATCTGAATATTCTTGAGCGTCTTCGTTTGAACCATTTGGCCGGTCTCGGCTATCACCCCGCCATTTTGATTGAAGGGCCCGACGCTCGCGGTATAGATGTTGCCATGCTCTCCAAATTGCCCTTAGTGGACACTCCCAAGCTCAATGAAGTGAAGCTGGACTACTACGATCGTAAAACAGGATTGGTTGATCCCACGAAGAAGGCTCGACCCACTCGCGGCATCTTGCAGGCTCGCTTTGGGCTCCCGAATGGCGACAAACTGACCGTGCTTGGGGTACACTTTCCCTCTCAGGGAGCGCCAACTCCGGCCCGTCGTAAAGCCATAGCTGTGCTCGAGCAAGTGCGAGCGAAGCTGCCGAAGTCAGAATATGTTATAGCGACCGGAGACTTTAATATCTCAACAGAAGAAGACGTCCGAGAGGGTCTTGTCAACGAGCTCGCAAAATCTTGGCGAGTGTCCCACCGTATTGGTTGTGAAAAGTGTTTGGGCACTCACAACTATCGCGGTGGCTGGTCCTTTCTCGATATGATTTTATTTTCAAAAAACTTTGGGGACGGTTGGTTCGTGGATACCAAGAGCATCCGCATCCCGAACAACAGTGTGTTGCAGGTCAATCACTGGGGCGGCCCGGCTCGTTTCAATGATGGTCTTTCTCAGCGCGGAGTTTCTGACCACTGGCCGTTGGCCGCCGATATTTTGCCCAGTGAGGTGAAGTGATGAGCTTTGTTACAATATTTTTATGTTTCATTTTCTCTTGTGGATATGTGCAGGCCCAGACCATTCAAGAGCGAGTGAACACGGCCTATTCTCCTTGGGACGTCTCCGCCTTTTCATTGATCTCGTCGGAGAGTGATCAAATTCACAGTGGTGGAATGCTGAATTCGTATAATTTTATTGGACCCAATTATCGGATCGATCGTGAGCAGCGCCTGGCACTCAAGATGGCCTTTGTGGCCAACACCAACGGTTATGACCGTTTCAACGGAACCTGTGGGCAGACTCAAAACTCAGAGTTTGCTGATCCGTTTGTGGAGTACAATCACTACAATGTGGGCTTGTTGCCGGGGATCGCCGATGTGTTTTGGAGTGGCCGGATCTTTTTTCCGGTGAGCCGCAGCAGTCGCGATAAAAATATGATCGCTCGGTATCGCTCCAACACCATCATCACTCGTTTTTTTACCAAACGTCTGCTGGGTGAGTTTCGCAATGATATTAACTTTTATCATCAATCGGCCTCAACCTATGTCGGCTCTCACACGGATGACAACTGCGAGCGACAACAGAATGGTGGCCCCAGCAATACAAAAATGGCTCGAATGGAGAACTGGGTGTCGCTGTGGTATCGTGTGTCTCGTAATCTGAGCTTAGGTGGTTCCGCATTGATTCGTGACGAGTTTTTTAACGGTAGTGACTACAGCACCAGTCGCCAGCGCAACGGACGTATGCACGAGATCTCGGCGATGATCGGGCCCTCCCTGCGATACACTTACAGCCGCAATTTAAATTTCATTGTCAGCTTTCGAGACCGCATCGAGTATAGTGGGTTTCATCCAGATCGGCGTGATGACCTGGCTGAGTTTGCGGAGTTTCGCAGCCGAAACACAGAGCTGAGCCTGTTGTCTTTTATACGTTTCTAGGGTTGCTATGCGCCGCCCAGCGGGCTCTTCTTTTTGGATCGGTGGGATTGGGGTTTTAGGGTCTTTTTTTTTCACAATCGTCAGTTTGAGTTGTGCCGTCCTGCAGATGGGGTTAAAAGCTCAGCTCACGACGAGTGTGACCGGTGAGACTCCCTAACGGAGTCATGACAGGCCCCTGAGGAGACACTTCCCCCAATGACCAGCGACACCACCGCCTATTTTTATGCTTTCTCTTCGGTGCTGACATTTTCCACCGCGGCCATTGGTTTTACTTACTTCTCGCAAAAGGTATCGCCCCTTTGGATGAATCTCCTGAAATGCGTGGTTTCGTTTGCCGTTTGTTTGCCGATATTTTTCTTTTTAAAAGGTGAGTTCTATTGGAGCTGGTCTTTGGCGTGGCCGTTCTATGTCAGCGGCTTTATCGGCTTGAATGTGGGGGATTGGCTCTTGCTTTCGGCTTACAAGCGTATGGGGTCAGCGCGAACTTTGGTTCTTTTCGGTTTTCAGCCTTTTTTGGTAGGTTCTTTTTCTTACTTTTTTTGGAACGAGCAGATTTACCCCATTCAATTGATTGCCATTTTCTTTTTCGTGATTTGTCTTTTCTTATTCAGTTACGAGCGTTTTAAAGCTTCTGGCCGTTGGGAGATCGCAGGGCTGGTCTTTGCCTTTGCTGGTGTGTTTTTAGATAGTGTTGGTGTTCTGTTGACCCGTTACGCGTTTCAGATGAACCCCGAGGCCACTGGCTTCGACGCTCAGTACTTGAGAACTCTCGCCGCACTCTTGAGCTTCGTGATTTACGTGCCTTTTGTGAAAATGGGATTTATCGCGGGGCTGCGAAGGTTGAGTGTCAAAGAGAGAGGGGTGGCTGTTGTCGCCAGTTTTTTCGGAACTTTTTTGTCGTTGGTCCTCTATATGCAGGCGGTGAAGGTGGGTAAGCTCGCCACGGTGACTTCTATTGTTTTGACGGACCCAGTGATGTCCACTTTCGCGGAGTGCATTTGGTTAAAGATATGGCCCACTCGTTATCTCTGGCTCGCTCTCCTGTCCTTTTTCGTCGCCATGTTCTTCCTGTTCTACCCCCAAATTTACTATTGATGATCTTGTTGTTCAGTAGAGCTCACCAAAATTGACGAAAAGCCTGGATGATTGTTCGGGTACCAAAGTTTTTTTGAGGACGAATGGGTAGGAGCGACCAATGATTTTACGACTCCGTAATTTGTTCAATAGTCTTTGAAAACCATGCTCCAGCAACCGATATCTGATACTTTCTTCTCATGCTGACTCATGGTTTACTTCGCACTTTTAGACAAAGACTGTCCTTTGTTACTATGGATGTTTTGCTGAAAATAGCTGTCGGTTGTGTTTCCCTTTTTTGTCATTCCGCTCTGGCGACCCCATCGTTTTGTTCAACAGTTTTTTGGGAGCCCTCGCTTCAGATCGAAAACTTTAATCACGGGCTTTATTCTGAGCTTTTGGGCGATGTGCAGGGGGCTTTCTCGCATCCTCGAAAAGAAGTGGGCAAGGGGCTAGAAAAGCAATGGCGCGTGTCTCAAGTTCTTTCATTTATTGTTGCTCTAGATGTCAAACTCGAAAATCTTCATCGCTTGGACGAGTGGTCTCGCTTTCTCCCAGGCGAATTTCGCGACCTGTTTCAGAAAATGGCGGTGACTCTGGCAAACGCTCGCGTTGGCGAGCTTCACGAGATTGTTAAGTTTTTAGAGCAGTTGCTTGTCAATCAGGAGTATGCGAGATGGTTGGACTTGGTTGCCGAGTTACACTTTGCCCATCGAACGGGTGGAGTGGATGGCAAAGCTTTTCCTTCAGAAATTGTAGTGAGCGACTCGGTTCGTAGCTTTTATAAAAAGGTGGGTTTGGCAATTGAGGCTGATCCCAACCAGTATTCGTATCCGTTCTTTGATCAACCACTGCTTTGGCGAAACCAGTCGAGTTTAAAACAGCACTTCAAGAAACGGGTGGGGAAGGATGGACTTAAGATGAATCACCAATCTGAGTTGCTTGCAGCCGCCAATGATTTTCTGATGTCTCGTCGCGACCAACAAATTTCGTTTGTGCGACACGACGGAGTGGTCGTGAAGTATGATTCGGCAACAAAGGAATTGGCCATCGTGTCGGCTGAGAATCGAATCATCACCTATTATTTTGTGAACAACAAGTACCGCTCGGCTGAAGAACAGCCCTACAACCTGGTGGACATATTCACCCGAGACTATCCGTAACCTTCAGGTGGATTTATGGGCAAGACCAATGCTTTTGCAAAATTACGAGTCGCCGAGTGACGCGTAGGGAACATTCTCGAGAAGCTCTTGCAGAGGGGTGTCGTTTTCGAGTGCCTTTTTAAGCGCCTGGCGATGGGGTATGCTATATACATTGGGGCCAGCGATTGGAACAACCGAGACGATGTGATTTTTGCCGAAACTTCGGTTTTGTCGATCCTTGAAATTCCCATGACTTATCACAACGATAAATCGCGACAGGGTGGCCTCTCCCGGGATTCGGAGATCCATAGTTACAGAGAGCCAACGTCCATCGTCACTGTTTTTGCTCGAGACCCAATGCACATTGGGCTGGGATCTCTGACTGGTCAGTAAAAGAATATGGGCGGAACTTAGAGTGCTGGCGTGAATCGTTGTGCTTCGGTTTCGGCGCGACAGCTGCATGATTTCACTATTCGATAGGTTCATTCGACCGAAGCGTGGAAAGTGATTGATGGAGTGACTGAGGGAGTCCAAGGTAAAAGTATAAAGTCCAGCCTTGTTGGAGTTCAAAGTAAAGGGTATAAAGCCGATGTCTCCAATCTCATCGAGAGCTTTGCCAGATCGTGTACTTTCAAGAACCATCAGCCTTAGGTTTGGGTCACTGGTTAGACGTCGTTTCGCGATGATGTCGAGTGATTTAATCAGAAGTATGACCTCTAAGATATCGTTTGGCCTTCTATTGGGGCGATACTGTCCTGCTACGATGTGCTCCCAGGTGATCAGATCCGGTTTTTCTAGTCCCATGTATCGATCACCAAACTCCAGATAGCCTTGCAGTTTGTTATACTGTGACTTGGAGATGTTAAAAAAATCGATATACCGATTGTGTTGAGAGTTAAATCTTTCAGGCTTCTCGAAGCGTGGATTGTTACGACTATGGGAGAAGTAGGATCTTTCCATTTGCTCGAGGATTGATTTTAACCACAGTTTAGCGGGATTGTTGAGAAGTGTGACAAAATCCCTGCGGATCTGGTAGGTCTCAACGGGAGAAAGATATCCTTTCTCCTTGGCATCAAATAGTCCCTGGAACAGTTCTTGGTTATAGCTCAGTGTCCGGTGCGGAGCGGGGTAAACATCTTTGCACAACACCTCGCCCCCTTTTCCAGCAGCAGAGACCGGAACGATAAAAGATAAAATAGAAAAAAGAATCGTGGAAAGGGTCAAGTCGCTCCCGTGCTAAATCGCGGCTTTAGTTTACCATTTCTGCTCAAAATAGACTTCAAGCTTCTCCTAATCAGTAAAAAGGAAATGGTCCACTGATCATATTATTGACAGTGGGTGTCTCGCTTCGAGCGACTCTCGTTTTTGGTAGCACTCCCCTGGGGTGCCTCCGCGGCCGATTGAGGTTTTGGTTTTATCTCCAATCGGACGCGGATCACTCACGGGTAGGGATTTGAAGAAATAAGTGTCAGAATTCTGATATCTGGGGTCTTTTTACAGGGTTAGGGGGCTTGCCTTGAGTTGGGGCGAAGATCTGTGGTAACACGGGGATTCACGAGAGAGGTGTTTGTGTCTGTGACTGCCATTGAAAAGATCGACGAAGAGAGCCGTAAATTTGTTCTGTCCATGGCCATTAGCTCTAAAGAGAAGGTTTACACCGATTCCACAGAGGCTTTGCAGTCTCCTGTGGCCTCGAAAATTTTTGGCTTTCCCTGGACCAGTCAGGTGACCGTTGGGACGGACTTCGTTGCCATCACCAAGCAAGACTGGGTTGAGTGGTCGGTCCTTGAAGAGCCCCTGCAAGGTTTAATCGCCGAGCACTTTGCAGAGCAAAAGGCGCCCATCGAAGAAAACCCGGAGCCTAAGGCCGCGCCAAGTGCCGACCTCGACAGTCCCGAGGCAAAAGCGATAGGCCAACTTATCGAAGAGCAAATCAATCCAGCCTTGGCCGCTCACAGCGGGTTTGTGGTTCTGCACTCGGTAAAAGACGACAAGGTGTTTCTCGAAATGGGTGGTGGTTGCCAAGGATGCGCCATGTCCTACCAGACAATGAAACAGGGGATCGAAGGCGCCATTAAAGAAGTGGTTCCTTCTATCACTGAAGTCATCGACGTCACCAACCACGACCAAGGGGCCAATCCTTTTTACTAAGAATCTCGACCGGGGCCTTCAGCGGATGATCGACGGAAGCCCCCAGAAGAGGCCCAATGTTTGAGGTTCTGAGGTCTGTGAATTAAGATTCCGGCTTTTGGGCCCAGCCACCCAAAGGTTTTGAGTCTCGCTTCATGGACCAAATCAGAAAACCAACGCCAATAAGAAACATCCAAAGACTGATAAACTGTCCGCGACTGATCCCAAGGGGTTGCTCCGCTAAGTTGGCAATATGGGCGTCAGGCAATCGAAACTGCTCGTTAAAAATACGCCCGATGGAGTAGATAATAATAAACGTTGAACCGATAATCCCGGGCTTGCGAGGCTTGCGCCAGATGAACAGCAGTATCGCCAGAGGAATCCACGCCTCGGTGAACGACGCGTAAAGTGGAGAAGGGTGTCGGGGCTCTAAAATGGGGCGAATGGCTTCGACCATGGCATTATCGCCATTTTGGATCTTTGTGATGATCTGATCAGCCAGGCCATAAAATTTCGACTTATACATTCCGACGTTATCCGTCCACGTCCGAAAGTCGCCGGGGCTGACACCCAAGAGCATGGCGGGTTCTTTTAAAGTTTCTAATTTTCCAGGATTGTAGCCAATCCAGCGGTAGATATCTTGCGGAAATTTGACGGCCAGCGGGAAGTCGGGTGCAGCCACACGGCCCATCAGTTCTCCATTGATAAAGTTGGCGATGCGCCCCAGACCAATCCCGACCATAGCGCCCACCACAGTTAGATCTCCCAAGTGGGGGAACTCGATTTTGTTTTTCCAAGAGAAGTAGAAACAAGCCACCCAGACCCCAATAAATCCGCCATGACTGGCCATGCCACCTTCCCAGACGGCAAGAACACCCCAAAATGGCACTGAAGGTCGAAAGTCAGTGAGGAGTTGAGGGCTGTAAAAAATGGCGTATCCCAGACGACCACCAATAAGAACACCGAGGATCAGGGTGGTTAAAAAGTCAGAGGCCTGATCGACGGTGAGTGGAGAGAGTTTTTTTTCAGAAAACCACTTCATAAACAAAAAGGCGCAGATGAATCCGGTGACATAGGCCAAACCGTACCAGCGAATGCCTAGGTTGCCAGAAAACTGAATCAAAAATGGGTCGAGGTTGTGCACCCAGGTGGTATCCGTCATTGTCTCTCCTCTGCCTTCGTCTAGCTCAGTCTGCTCGAAAAACTGGGTTGGGGCAAGACCGAGGCGACAATAACCCAGGGTGTACACGACCAAAAAAGAGGCACTCAGCCATTATAAAAAAAAATGATATCCAAAGACTGGGATGAGTCTAGCAGGCCTGCAAGAAGACTTTTCCTCCTGCTAGAATTGGGGTATTAGGTAGTGCATCAATAAAACCGCAGCGAGGTCATCCGTGAAATTCACAGCTATCCAGCGAGCCAATCTCGAATACGTCGAAAACCTGTATCAGGTTTACCAGTCCAACCCCGAAGAATTGGAAGACACCTGGCAGGCGTTTTTTGCGGGAGTGGACTTCAATCAAGATCTCGGGGGCAGTATGTCCTCGAAAGAGCTGGATGTGTACCATCTCATTCAGGCTTATCGAGACTACGGTCATTTCGAAGCCGACATTGATCCGTTGAGCATGTCCAATGCCAGTGGCGAGTTGGCGATCTCTCAGTTTAATCTCGAAGAATCTGACTTAGACAAAACCTTTGCCGTCGGTGCTTTGGTGGGGATGAAAGACGCCACTCTGCGCGAGATTATCAATCATTTAAAGCGCTGCTATTGTGGCACCCTCTCGGTGCAAGTGAATGACGCCGTCAAAGGGGTGCGAGAGTGGTTCTACAACGATATTGAAAACAGTGACTTCGAGCTTTCCAAAGATCAGAAAAAAGCCATCTTCGAACAGCTCTGTCGAACAGAAAGTCTAGAAAAATTCTTGCACACTCGGTTTGTGGGTGCGAAGCGTTTCTCGGTCGAGGGTGCCGATTCCATCATTCCTCAGTTGGAGTATTTGGTTGAAAAGGGCACTGACCTCGGCGTCGAAGAGATCGTTATTGGTATGGCTCATCGTGGTCGTCTCAACGTCTTAGTGAACTTCATGGATAAGGGAGCTAAAGAAACCCTTGCCGCCTTTGATGGCAATTCTTTTGCCGATGATAACTTTGATGGCGACGTGAAGTATCACCTGGGTCACAGTTCTGACAAAAAGACCAAGTCTGGTACTTGTCATGTGTCTTTGGCCTTTAACCCCTCTCACTTGGAAGCGGTCAATCCAGTGGTCTGCGGTATGGTTCGAGCCAAGCAACGACAGAAGGGCGATACTGAAAACCGAAAAAAAGTGGTGCCGATTCAGATCCATGGTGATGCGGCTTTCGCCGGCCAGGGTGTGGTTGCTGAAACTCTGCAGTTGGCCGGGCTTAAAGGTTATACAGTGGGTGGAAGCATTCATATCATTATCGACAACCAAGTGGGCTTTACCGCTGATCCAGAACAGACCCGTTCTTCACCTTATTCCTCAGATGTGGGCAAGAGCCAGCAGATTCCGGTGATTCATGTGAACGGCGATGACCCAGAGGCCTGTGTCAAAGCCATGGACATCGCCATTCGGTTTCGTCAGTCCTTTGGCTCGGATATTTTGATCAACCTGACCTGTTACCGACGTTTTGGACACAACGAAGGGGACGAGCCATCTTTCACTCAACCGGTGATGTATAAAACTATCAAGGAGCACAAAACACCAAAAGACTTGTACGGCCAAAAAATGGTGCAAGAGAACGTTATCGAAGAGTCTTATGTGAAAGACTTTTTTCAAAAGAAACTCGATAACTTACAAGAAGTTCTTGATGAAGTGCGTGAGAGTTCTCCCGAGCCCGAGATTCAGTCGTTGGGGGGCTTTTGGGAAGGCCTTCGTCGCAGTGAAGACGGTGATTTTAAAAAGACATTTGATACCACGGCGACGGCCGAGACTCTCAAGAAGGTGGGTGACAAGCTCACCACGGTCCCGGATGGGTTCAGTGTCCACAGCAAGCTAAAGAAACTCATCGAGCAACGTAAAGAGATGATGACTGGTGACAGGCCCATGGATTGGGGGATGGCAGAGCTTTTGGCCTACGGTAGCTTGATCGAAGAGGGCAGTTCTGTGCGCCTATCGGGGCAAGATTGCATTCGGGGTACCTTCACCCATCGCCACGCTTGTTTTTTTGATACCAACACGGCGGAGCGCTACAACCCCTTGGGTGAACTGCGTGAGGATAGAGAGTTTTGTGTTTACAATTCGCCCCTTTCTGAAATGGCAGTTCTTGGCTTTGAGTATGGTAATTCAAGTAGTGATCCCACTTTTATGACCATTTGGGAGGCCCAGTTTGGTGACTTCGCCAATGGCGCTCAGATCATTATCGATCAGTTCTTAGCAAGTGGTGAGCAAAAGTGGCTGCGAATGAGTGGCCTTGTTATGCTGCTTCCCCATGGCTACGAGGGGCAGGGACCGGAGCACTCCAGTGCCAAGCTCGAGCGCTTTTTACAGTTGTGTGCCCAAAAGAACATGCAAGTTTGCAACTTTACCACGCCTGATCAGTTGTTCCATGCCCTTCGTCGGCAGATGAAGCGGCCGTTCAGAGTGCCTTTGGTGGTGATGTCGCCCAAATCTTTATTGCGCCACCCGAAGGTGGTTTGCGAGATGAAAGATCTTACTGAAGGCACCTTTGAAGAGGTTTTGCCCGATATTGAAGTGGACATTTCCAAAGTAGAGCGGGTGGCCTTTGTCAGTGGAAAGCTATATTATGATCTCTCCGCTCATCGTGAGTCTCTGCCGAAAAAGGAGCAGGGCAAGGTGGCCTTAGTGCGGGTCGAGCAGCTTTACCCCTATCCCGGTCATCGTATCGATGATCTGTTGAAAGCCGCTAAAAAAGTGAAATCCATTGTTTGGGCTCAAGAAGAGCCACAAAATATGGGCGCCTGGAGTTATATCTTCCACCCCTTGCGCGATTCTATGAAAGCCGCGGGCTTGGACAAGTTAGAGATCCAATACGTGGGGCGAGGCTTTCGTGCCAGTCCAGCCACTGGGTCCATGAAAAATCATAAATCAGAACAACAAAATATAGTCGAGAGTGTTTTCTCATTAAAAAAAGGGAGTTAACCCATGGATATCAAAGTTCCTGAGGTTGGAGAGTCGATCACCGAAGCCGAAATTGGTGAGTGGTTAAAAAAAGACGGTGAGTACGTAGAGAGAGACGAAGTGATTCTTTCTCTCGAGACGGATAAAGCCAGTGTCGAAGTTGTCGCTGAGGCCGCAGGTTTGTTGAGCACGAAGGCCGCCGAGGGTGACACCGTTGAAATCGGCGCCGTCGTTGCTAGTATCGACACTTCAGCGGAAGCTCCGGCTGGGAGCGCCAAAAAAGAAGAAACGAGTTCTGAGGCGGAGTCATCGTCATCGAGTTCTGGTTCGAGTTCTGAACCTTCACAACCGCAAATGAATGCGGCGCCAGATCCCGATCACATGAGCCCAGCGGTTCGCAAAGCTGTTAACGACACGGGTGTGGACCCTTCGACAATCAAAGGTACGGGTCGTGGCGGACGTCTCACAAAAGATGATGTTCTCAGCGCCCCCAAAGGCAGCAGTGGAGGTGCCCCTCAGGCGCCGGCCCCTAAAGGCAAGACCCGCGACATGGAGCCGGGTTCGATCGAGCGGGTAAAAATGACATCGCTCCGACGAAAAGTCGCCGAGCGATTGGTCAGTGCTCAGCAAACGGCTGCCATCCTAACCACTTTTAACGAAGTGGACATGACCGCTTTAATGAATCTTCGCAATCAATACAAAGAGGACTTCGAGAAAGTTCATGGTGTGCGCTTAGGTTTTATGGGATTTTTCGTAAAAGCCACCATTGAAGCCTTAAAAGCTTTTCCGGCAGTGAATGCCTCTATCGATGGAACGGACATTCTTTATCACAACTATCATAATATTGGTGTGGCGGTGAGTTCCCCCAAAGGTTTGGTGGTTCCTGTGTTGAAAGATGCCGACCAAATGAGTTTGGCTGGAGTTGAACAAAACATTAAGGACTATGCCCTAAAGGCCCGTGACGGTAAAATTTCGCTCGACGATATGTCAGGCGGCACCTTCACGATCTCCAACGGTGGCGTGTTTGGCTCGTTGATGTCGACGCCGATTTTGAATCCTCCTCAAAGCGGTATCCTCGGTATGCATAAAATCGAGAAGCGCCCTGTGGTGATTAACGATGAAGTGAAAGTGCGCCCGATGATGTACTTGGCCCTCTCTTACGATCATCGCATGATCGATGGTAAAGAGTCGGTGAGTTTTTTGGTGAAAATTAAAGAGAATATTGAAGATCCTTCGCGAATTCTTCTACAAGTCTAAAAGAGGTTGCAGTTATGGCTGATGTTTTTGATGTGGTAATTATTGGTTCTGGTCCCGGTGGTTATGTGGGCGCTGTGCGTGGAGCCCAACTGGGGCTAAAGGTGGCCATTGTTGAGAAAGATGACACCTTTGGTGGTACCTGCTTGAATATTGGCTGTATTCCTTCAAAAGCCTTGCTCGACTCGAGCGAACACTTTCATCAAGCCCAGCATGAACTGAGCGATCATGGTGTGGATGTGAGTGACGTAAAACTGAATCTTTCAAATATGATGAAGAGAAAAGATAAAGTCGTCGCTGATCTCACTGGTGGTGTTAAATATTTGTTTGATAAAAACAAAGTCACCACATTTAAGGGGGTTGGAAAGATTCTTGGTGCCGGCAAGGTAGAAGTTCAGGGCAAAACCACTCAGACCATTGAGTGTAAAAATATCGTGATTGCCACAGGCAGTGTGCCAGTGGAGCTTCCATTTTTAAAGTTTGATGGTAAAGACATCATCTCATCCACCGAAGCTCTCACTCTTAAAAAAGTACCAGAGCATCTCGTGGTGGTGGGTGGTGGTGCCATCGGTCTAGAGATGGGATCAGTCTGGATGCGTCTTGGCGCGAAAGTCACAGTCGTCGAATTTGCCGAAAAGATTTGCGGTCCCATGGACAATCAGATTTCAAAAGATCTGTTAAAAATCCTTAAAAAACAGGGCATGGAGTTCATGCTCGCTACAAAAGTCACCGGCGGTAAGGCTTCGGGCGGCAAAGTCACTCTTGAGTATGAGACCATCAAAGATGGTAAAAAAGGCGAGCTGGTCGGAGACAAGGTTTTAGTGGCTGTGGGGCGAAAAGCCTATGGTGACGGTGCGGGTCTCAAAGAAGTGGGTGTTGAGATCAACGATCGAGGACAGATCATCACCGATAAACATTTTAAAACCTCGTTGCCCGGGGTTTATGCCATCGGTGATGTGATCGGTGGCGCCATGCTCGCCCATAAAGCCGAAGAAGAGGGCGTGGCCGTCATGGAAATTCTCTCTGGCAACTTTGGCCATGTGAACTACGATACGGTTCCATGGGTGATTTACACGTGGCCGGAAGTGGCCGGTGTTGGAAAAACCGAAGAAGAGCTCAAAGCCGAAGGTGTGGCCTACAACGCCGGGAGCTTTCCGTTCTCTGCCAATGGACGTGCCAAGGCAATGAACAGCACCGAAGGTAAAGTCAAGATCTTGGCCGACAAAGCCACTGACAAAGTTTTAGGCGTGCATATTGTTGGCCCGCGAGCCAGTGACATGATCGCCGAAGCCGTAGTGGCCATGGAGTTCGGTGCCAGCTCAGAAGACATCGCCTTGAGTTTCCATGCTCATCCGACGTTGGCCGAAGTCATGCGCGAAGCCGCCCTAGCGGTTTCAAAACGGGCGCGACAAATGTAGCTCTTGACAGGGTAGAGAGTTTTTCTTTCCCCTGTTGTCTTTCTAATCACTCTCTCCTGGTGACTTGAGTCATTTTGTTTCTGGTTGATAAAACTTTTGTTATCAACCACTATCGTCGGACGTCTTACAGTTCATGTTCAACAAGGAGATAACGATGGCGAAAAAGAAAAAGAAAAAAGTAGCGACAAAAAAAAGAGCGACAGCGAAAAAGAAAGGCGAAGTTCTTATTGTGCAAAGCAAGTTTAAAGAAGCTTTGAAAGCCGAAGGCGTCAATGTTGCCGCCGATGCTCTTGAGGGAGCAAACAATGTTCTTCAGTGGTACGTTTCGCAAGCAGCCACTCGAGCTAAAAGCAACGGCCGTAAAACCGTGCGTGCCCACGATTTCATGGCTTAAAAGGCTTTCGAAACTAGAAAACACCCTGATTTCAGTAAGCCTGCTTTGTAAGCAGGCTTTTTTCGTAATAGAGCCTTCGTTCTTTTGTAAAAGTCGAGAACAGCCCTAGAGAAGTCTTGTAAGTTACTGAAAGAATTACATTATTTGTCACTGTAATGGTTGAAGGCGAAAGGCTCCCGTCGGTTTTTCTGGTAAGAAAATCAAGCATTTATGGGATTGACGCAGTTTGAAACCCTGGATTCTCCGATGCCACAAGGGTAGAAACACTTCTTTAACAATAAAAAGAGAGAATCATGACAACAGCAAGCGAAAAAACTTTGTTCGGTCATCCCATTGGCCTTTTCATTTTATTTCTCACCGAAATGTGGGAGCGTTTTTCCTACTACGGGATGCGTGCCCTGTTGATTCTCTATATGTCCAAAGAGCTGATTGTTCATGCCCGTGGTGGTTCCACCATTTATGGTTTCACCTTTATCGAGGGGCTGTTTCCTGATCAAAACGTGGAGCAACTGGCTTCCTTGGTTTATGGGCTTTATACTTTCTTAGTCTATTGTACTCCACTGGCTGGTGGCTTCATTGCCGATCGGTTCCTGGGCCAAAAGAAGGCGATCTTGATTGGTGGTGTTTTAATGATGATCGGTCATTTCTTAATGGCCTTTGAGTCGGTCTTCTTAATTGCCCTGGTGTTTTTAATTTTTGGTAACGGAGCCTTCAAACCCAACATCTCCACTCAGGTGGGTGATCTGTATCCAGAGGGTGATCCTCGTCGTGATGGTGCTTTTACTATCTTTTATATGGGTATCAATCTCGGAGCTATTTTCTCCGGTCTGGTTTGTGGAACTCTCGGCGAAGTCTATGGCTGGCACTACGGGTTCACCGCTGCTGGTATTGGAATGGGGTTTGGTTTGGCTGTGTATGTTTGGGGTCAAAAATATTTGGCTGACAGTCAAGCGCGGCACAAGGCTGACACCAATGCGGCCGATCAAGCGCCTTTGACCAAAGCGCAATGGAAGGCCATCATTGGTATTATCGTACTTAGTGTTTCCAACATTATTTTCTGGGGTGTGTTTGAGCAGCAGGGCAACACCATGCAACAGCTCTCCACTAACAACACCGACTGGAGCGTCGGCGGACTTTTCACCATGCCATCGACTTGGCTGCAAGTGATCAACCCTTTGTTCATTGTCCTACTGGCCACAGCCATGATGCGCCTATGGGATAAGATGGGCAAACGACAGCCCTCTAGTATAAAAAAGATGTCTTTAGGAGCCATTCTCCTTGGCGTCGGCTTTATTTTTCTAGTGATTCCCACGATAGGTTTTACGCCAGAGACCAAGATGAGTTTTCTTTGGTTCTTACCGACCATGTTTATAGTGACAATCGGTGAGCTGTGTTTCTCTCCTATTGGTTTGTCCATGGTCACTAAAGTGGCGCCGGCGCGCTATGTGGGGCTTCTGATGGGCTGGTGGTTTTTCTCAATGGCCGGTGGCAACTTTTTTGGTGGCTATCTTGGGACTTACTATTCGGCCGCCGATTGGGCAAAGTCCGAGTTTTTTGGTTTGATGATTGTCTTGGGACTGTCCCTTGGCGTTGCAATTTTCTTAATGGAACGGCCATTGAAAAAGGCCGTGGGGCATGGGGTATAATATGAATCAGGTCGCAGTCGAACAACAAGGAAAGTTTCCTCCTCAGATCAAATATTTGATTGGTAACGAGGGTTGTGAACGTTTTAGCTTCTACGGTATGAGAACGATCCTTACAGTCTTTATGGTTCAGTACTTGGCCATCCAGGGCAACGTGGCAACCGAAGTCTATCACTACTTTGTGGCGGCTTGTTACCTCACACCATTGGCTGGGGCCTACCTGGCCGACCGTTTTTTTGGTAAATTTCATGTCATTCTTTGGCTGTCTATCGTTTACTGTTTGGGTCACGGTGTGATTGCTTTGTTTGAAACAGAGCTGGGCTTGTACTGGGGGCTTGGTTTGATTGCCATCGGCTCTGGCGGAATCAAACCCTGTGTTTCGGCCTTCGGAGGCGATCAATTTCATCCCTCCAATAAATTGGGAATTTCACGTTTTTATAATATGTTTTACTGGATCATCAATTTGGGTTCGGCGACGTCCTCTTTGATGACCCCTTATCTGTTAGGTTACTTTGGCCCCGCCGTGGCGTTTGGAATCCCTGGCGTCCTTATGGCTATTGCCACCGTTATTTTTTGGATGGGGAGAAAGCAATACAAAATTAATCCTCCCACTGGTAAAAACCCAGATTCTTTGCCCCGAGTGTTTATGTCGGCCCTGAGAAATCGAAAACCGGGTGTGAAGTTTCTCGACGGCGCTTTGCAAGATCACTCTCCTGAGGTGATCACGGCGGTGCGCTCTGTGATTGCGATCATGTCCATTTTCTTTACTGCGGTTCCTGTGTTCTGGGCACTTTTTGATCAGCACGGTTCCACATGGGTTCTGCAGGCGATGCAAATGAACTCCATGGTCTATGGAGTCGAGCTTAAGCCTTCAGCCATTCAAGCCTTGAACCCCTGGATGGTTATGGCTTTGATCCCTATTTTTGTGTTCTTCGTGTATCCTACGATGCAAAAGATGGTGGACTTTACCCCTTTGCGCCGGATGGCCACAGGTATGGTGATTGCCGGGTTTTCTTTTGTTCAGATTGCTATCATTCAGTATATTATCGAAGGTCAGATTAGTGCGGGGGTTGAGCAGGCCGAGCGCTTGAGCATCCTTTGGCAGTTCTTCCCGTATTTAACGATCACTATCGCTGAGGTCCTGATTTCGATCACTGGTTTGGAGTTCGCTTACACCCAAGCCCCAAAAAGTATGAAGTCCACCATCATGAGTTTTTGGATGCTCACCACATTTCTTGGTAACGTTATTGTGGCGGTGGCCTCTAAGTTTATCGACACCTCTTCAGCCAACTCTGTTAGCGGCAACTTTTTTATGTTTTTTGCGGTCTTGATGTTTGGCGTGAGCGTAATTTTTGCTTTTATGGCCAAACGATACAAAATGCGTTCGATGGAGCAATAAACATCGTTTAAAGAAGGGCTGAAAATCTTCGAGGAGCTCGACTAGAGATGGACCAGAGAACTCCAGTGAGCCCTGCTTTGCGGTGGCAGTAGAGCTCTACTGAGCTCTACTGTGTGGCGCCGGGGGAGAACTGCTCTACAATCCTCTCTATGGACTTATTGTCGTAGGGCTTGTCAGAATTGTAGACGTGAAAAAAGTGGAGGGTATCATCCACCAGGCGTCCGATGATTCGGATTTTACCGTGACTTCGAATCACTTTAATATCTCGAAAGTCAGGATGGATACTGGGGAGCCGACGCAGCCCCGATTGTTTCTTCACAGCCACGTAGCGGTTTTTTCCAAGAGTCGCCAAATAGCGCGCACCCAGTAGGGGATTGTTGTCAAAAAAGGCGATCACGTCGTCTGAGAAGGTGACGGCTTTGTAGTCGGTGCCATCCAAAAGATAGGCCTTCTCTGGGATCAATCGTTGCCAGCGGTTGTTGAGTTCAAAAAAATCGCTGATCGACTCACGACGAGTGCGTTTGGCGACGTCTTCTCGCAGTTGATCGAGCTTGATCTCGAGGAGCAGCAGGGCCTGACTGCGTCGATCAAGGTTGCGATCAAAATCTTTGATCTCCAGTTCTCGAAGTTCGGTGCGCAAAGCAGTCACTCGTTTTTCGATATCCGAGGTGGAGCGCTCACTGATCCGAGTGAGTGATGCGTCCATATCCGCAATACGAGCATTGTGCGAGTCAGTCTTGTCCAAATAGTTCGCGATCTTAGCCTCGGTGACCACTCTGACGTGTTCGGAGTGCTCAATCATACTTCTAATACTAAGGTAGGATTTGGGTTCAAACTGATTGTTTTTCAAAAAAGGAATATAGACGGAATCACTTTTTCCAAAAACGGCTTCCGAAGCTTTGATGACCACCAAGGCGTTCATTAGATGTTGTACGGCCATTTTCGTTGAGTTATTTCCAGCGACTTGATCGGCAATTTCTGCAATTTCGGACAAAAACAAGGCTTCGTCTTTTTCCGGCAATCGGAGGGCTTTTATGAGTCGAATCGCCTCTGCGCTGTCGGCGATGCGAGAAACAACACCTAGGTCGTTTTTGTTGAATATCTGCCGGTTCCCTTCTCCAAAAAAATATTCGATCAGTCGATAAAACAAATGTCTCGTCTCTACAGGCTCGACATTGTTGCTCCTCCGTTGTCGGTTAATGATGTCGCTAAATTCCCTATCGAGTGTTTGAAGAAAGTGTGCGATTTCATTGCGTTTCGAGAGACCAAAAAACTCCAGAAAGTGGTCTTGGCGAAGGAGATTGATCTCTTTTCCCGTTAGGTCTGTAAGAAAGGCGCTGTAGACTTTGAGGGCTTTGATTAACTCAATCTTAGCGGCATAGGCCTTTTTCTTGCTCCGACTCTCCAAAATTGACTGTTTGATTGGTTTGAGTTGGGCTTCTAAAGTTTCCAGTTCGTGAAGACGATCATGAGATAAATCGATGTTTTCCTGTTTCAGCGGATCATGAGTTTTAAAGGCTTTAGTGATCAGGTATATGTAAAGTTTTTCTTCAAAAAATTTTAAGTCTTTTTCAAAAGCGGCCAAGGCTTTGAAGGAAGAAGCATTGCTGTTGAACAGCCGAACATCCTCTTTCGAGACCTTACCAACAATAGAGAGTGCTCTTGCCGTCGGCAAAGGGTGAGTCAGGAAATCTGCGTAGGGGTCGCCAGAGCGAGGTGCTGTGGCTTCAGTGTTGGAAATCCCTTGCTCTCGAAGGTATCCCTTAAACTCCTCTTTGAAGGGGTCTTTCTTTTTGCCTTTAGTGGCGCCGATATTCGAGCCAGCAGGGTTGGCAAGAAACAACGGAGTTGGATTGGCTTGCGAAGCCTCGTTTTGATGAAAAACCTCATGACAGCTCACCTCAGCCGTGGCCAGAGAAGCGGTTAGGTTTAGTGAAATGGCGGCGATTGCAATAACCGTGGTTTGAGACAAAACTTTCATGGAAGCTAGAATGTATATCTCAACCCTTCAAATCCATAGGCCGTTCGTTGCACCAAGAAAGATTTTCAGGAATGACTGAGTTTTGGTCATATGGACCGCTCTTTCTTCTTTTTGTTGCAATGTGGATAACTACTGGAAACCACTCAATATATATTTGTAGCTAAGGTAACCAAACTTACTCCAAAATTTCCTAAGCCCTTTTGCTCAGCAGGATTGTTTGGCGCTTATTCCAGTTTTGCCCTTATGTCTGATTTGGTAAAATCAATATGAAAGAACGCCTGTAGTCCTGAAGCGAAGTAGAAGGATCTGTTCTGTGAGTATTGGGACTTCCTCACAAGAGAACCCAGGCGCTAGTCTGTGTGATTAATCAATAAACATATTATTTATGTGTATCAATTTCATGCTGGCAAGAGAGCCACTGTCAGGTAAAGTATTCCCTTTGATCAATAGATTTTAGTGAACACACTTTTGACACTGTTTGTTTTTTTTTCAGCATTCATGTTTCTTTAAATTTCGATACCTTTTGTATGATAGTGTCACCATATTAAGGAGATTAAAGATGGGTTTTATTCTAAAGGTATTATTTATATTAGGGTTGAGTGTTAACGCTCTCGGATCTTGGCAAGATAAAATGGATGCAGCTGAAGGGCTTTACGTTACAGACAGTGGAGTGAGCATTCAAGTAAATGTTATTGAAACAACTGCAACACCTTTACACCCAGAAGACTTTTTGAGCCCCAGAGTAACGAAGAACATTTCAATGGCTGTAACCTTACCAGACGCACTTGTTGGAGAATCAGATACATTATTATTAGATCGCAGTGATTTAGCCGAGATCAGTCAGGACATGATGCTATTCGTAGTGTCAAACTTTGCAGATATTTGCCCTTCGCCAGGTTGTAACCGCTACTTAATAATCGTAAGAGTTTCTATTAATGAGCAAGGTTTGGCTTCAGTTGAATTTTACCAATCTGATGAGCCAGCACACGAGCCGTCTTATATGTCGACTCGAAAATTTAGTGAAGAAGCTCAAGGTGATCATATAGACGAAAATAGAGTAATCAGAACAGACGATAGAAGCTCTGATGGAATTGTTCCAATTTGTCAGCTCTACCCTGAATTGTGTTAACCTTACAAAAAAATTCTTGCTCATGAACGTTAACGTTGCATAAATCATATCTTGATAATTAGTGAGTTTGAAAATTATTTTCATTAAAAAGGCTGTGTTAAACACAGCCTTTTTTTTCCCATTGCAAATAACATCTTCTAAGCTAGTAGCATGGTCTGTTATAGTTATTGGCCATCCTTCAAGATAGATCCTCAGGACGACCGGTACGTTCTTTAAGTTTAAGATCCTTCGCTGCGCTCACGAAGACAATGTGATTAATTGGCTCACTTATCCACAGGCTGGCACCTAATGATAGAAAGAACCCACATGGACTGTCTTAGTTTTAGGCACCGGGGGCTTCAGAAGCTCCGTATTATTAAAAAACTAAAAAGGACGAGGAAAAACCGAGAGTCGCTCGAGCATTACTGGCGGTAAACGGTCTTTGAGAATTTCGGCGGCTTCGGGGCTTGAATAGCGGGCCGAGAGGTGAATAAGAGAGATGTGCTCGTTTTCAAATTTGGTGAGGTTTTCAACAAATTCATCGAGATGCAGATGGCCCCATTTGCGAGTTTCCGCCACCGATTTTTTGCTATCGAGATAAGTGCATTCCATAAACAAAACCTTGGCTCTTCTCACGTCAGGGTGGCTGTCAATGAACTCTATTTGAGTGTCTCCGGTAAAGGCCACTAGGGGCACCATCACAGGTTCTTCAATGTTCACACCCTGAGACTTGGCTTTGATAAGCTCACCTCGACTACAGTTTTGGAATTCCGCTTTGAGTTTCTTTTTTTTCTCGTAAACCAAGTAGCCAAAAGAGGACACCCGGTGAGTGGTCGGAAAGGCCATGACCCGGTACTTCTCAGAGAAATCAAAAGTGGTGCCGGCGTCAACACCGATCAGATTGTAAGAGTACTCAAAGCCTTCGATTTTCATCCACTCTTTTAAAATACGATCCGCAGAATCAATTACAGATTTGGGTAACATAATATTTACTTGCGGGAGTCGAAACAGGGAGCGCTGTGAGAGAACGTAATTTAAACCCGCACCATGATCCGCATGCAAGTGGGTCAGGCAGTAAAGTTTTGCATTCATATGAAAGGGCAGTCCTTGGCCGATATCAAAGCAGATCTTTGGGTTGTTAAACATCAGCGAGGTGGTTTGCCCCGCAATGCTGTAGCCTTTAAAGTCTAAGTCTTGATAGTTCCAGGGGAGTCCTTTAAGTAGGCTCATCCCCGAGCGGCCATGGACTTGGCAACAATATCGTGATTGAGCCAAAGCACGGGTGCTGTCGGGTTCCAAGCATCGTGAAGCATCACTTGGCCCGTGGCTTTAAAGACTTCTTCCGAAAGAGGGAAGGTCATAAGCTCTTTGGGGTCTTTATGCATGGCAATCAGGTGTTCTGATGAATCTAGCATATAAGCCATTTGGTCTTTCGAGTTGTGTTGTGGCCACTCCTCAAACAGACTGTGAGAGGTGGTAAGAGGGTGTTTCACGTAGTCTTTGGTGAATGCCATGATCTCCGCAAAGCTGTGTTCGTTTTTGATAAGGCTTTTGCATTGTTTCAAGACTTGTTCGCAGTAACTAGAATTCTCGCCTTCTTTTTGGATAGCACCCAACAGAGGGTAAAGCGAAACTTCTACTCCTTGAAAAATGCTCGATGAGTTGGTGAGAATCTCCGGACAATTGTAGACGCAGCAGGAAATCCCTTGCTTGGCAAAAGCCTTACTGTGGTTCTCAAGTTCCATCTTGGCCCAGCCCTGAAAGTACGGGGTGTAGGTCTGCCAACGGTATTGGCCGTCGACTAAAATCTCAGTGCCGTGGTAGCCGTAAGCCGTGTAAGAGACTTTTCCGCCTTGCTCCTGAACACTGTTTCTAACGTCTTCGCTGAGTTCGACCAAGTGTTTGAAGGTGTGGGCGGTCACGTCGGAAAAATTCAATTGGCTCATTTTTCCCAATTGCGAATGGAATAGCTCCTCAGAAGGAATAAAACGATCGCCTCTTCCTTTAAAGACCTTATTCATCACTGGCATAAGAATCTTCGCCCGTGGTACTCCGCCGGCCATGATGTGGGCAAACAAAACGTTAGCACCTTCGGGAATGTGCTTTTTCAATTCAGTCATATAGGCCGCAACATTTTTGCGAAAGCGCTCTGTGCCTCTGGCTTGGGACTCCAGGATCGAGGCCCAATCAAGGTGATCTTTATCCCAGTCACTCATTTTAATTCCTTTGAGCTGATCGCAAGGGGTGACACCTTTGGCGTCTGGCTCCATATCAAACCCAGCCTCAAGGGGGATATTAATAAAAGGTTGTGGAATGTTTTGAATCTCATCGTCATTAAGCGCACGCAGGGAGCCATCGCTTTCTCGTCGTCCGACCGTCGATCGCACAATCGTCATGCCCTGTTTCTCGGCTTCGTCGACCAGGCCGTTGGCGTATCCTTTAGAGAAAAGCTCTCCAAACAAAACCATCACATCACCTTTTTTGTAGCCGCTCAATGGGGGTAATTCAGTCATCGACTTCATGGATTCTCCTTCGATTGAAAACAAGATCCTAAAATTTCGAACTGGGGGAGTCAATTTGTGAATAGGCTTACAAATTAGGTAACGCATCTTCTGCTGTAAGAATCAGTATAAAGTCTTCACGGAATGCCCTAACTCCTTACGACTGCGCGGCTTTTTGCCACCCTTTTGAGCGAGGGCACAATGACATTTTTACATATTTTTTGAAAAGACTTCATGATAATTGTGCGCAAAAAGTCCCTAAAACCGGCACTGTCTAAAATTTTGACAGTTCGATTTTAGTGAAATTAAGCATTTATAGCACAATTGTTAGGGTACGGTTTTTGTAATCTATACAAGTGAAAATTGAGTTTTATTAACCTATTATGTTTTTGTCAGGGGAAACATGAGAGAAAACAAATACCTATATGCTTCCTATGGAAGCCTAGTGAAAGGATTATGCTGGTGCCTCTTTGCAACCAGTATCCCCTTTAGCGTATTCGCAGCGGACGTTGTTGTGGACGGGTTCTCATATGACTCATCCTTACAGCGTTCCAGTTTTCTTAGCATTAATCCCAACTATGAAAAAATTCTTGAAGCTTCTGTTGCCGATCGGCGCTCCCACTTTTTTTGGAAGTTGCGTTTTGATGCTCAGAGTTTAGAGACCGATGACAATATCAATTCGCAAATCGCTGGCGCCACCTTTCGCGCCAAATTCGGATACAAACTTATCGAAAGTGTCGAATTCAAAGCAAAGAGTAATCTGAGTTTAGAATCTGGAAGAACCCAAGACATCTTTGGTGACCAGGAGCCTGGTTCAGGTATTTACCCTCGTGAAGTTAAGATCACCTACACCCCATTTAAAGACGTCGTAGAAATCGACGCCGGTATGATTCATCAGCGCTTTTTCAACATGCCTATTTTTATCGGTAATCTCGGTTTTATTGGTCTTTCAGAGAAAGTTTTTTATGAATCGGAAAGATTCGATGTAGGTGTCCGTCTCCAGCAGTTGATCCCCACATCATACACCAATTCCACTCGAGTGGGTGAGCGCGAGAATGTTCCTTACTTTTATACCGAAAGTCTGGAGGCCACTTGGCGCACCAGTCGATGGAACTTTTTAAAGACCCGACTCAGTCACTTTCGTTATGAGAACCTCCCTTCGGTGGTCGCCTTCGACAGTTTTATTTTTGGAAACACGGTGACCAACACAGATGTCAACAATGCTCGTTTTATCTACGACTTTGATGGGTGGGTTTCACAATGGGCTTTCGAACAAAAATTTTCAGATTCATTAGCTGCACAACTTCAATGGCAAATCGTTAAAAACACCGCAGCACCCAGCGACGCTGGCGAAGGGCGAATGATCTCCATCGGGGTGGCCAACGACTTTGGACGCTGGATTGCGGCCGTCAAATTTGTGGATTTCTTTATCGAGTCTGATGCGGTCCCGGCGCGCTACAATTCCCACGCCTATGGGCACAACAATCGTATCGGCAACGCCCTTAACTTTTCCCTAGAATCCAAAGACTGGGGTGTGAACTTCAAAGCCGACTACGTCAAAGCCGACCTATTGAATCAATCTATTCGTCGCCTTGATGGCTTACAACAAGACAATCAACAGACCATCTATTTTGCAGTGGAGACTATGTATGAATTTATATAGAGTCATTCTTCCATTGCTCGTCGTTGCCTCATTCGTCGGTTGTGTGAAAGCCGATCGTGGTCAAAGGTACGATCAGTCCAATCTACAAAAGCACGCCTTGGATCGTAGTCTGATCGACTATAACAACACCGCTCAGTTTGAAGTCGGTGACATTCAGTTAGAAGATATTAAGTTTTCAGATATGAATGAAGGCGCCTGGAAGATGGTCGACCAGATTCAGATATTTATGAAGTTGTGTGGCATTCGTGACCGCGCCTCGCAAGGGACGATTCGGAATGAAAAGTTCCATATCAAGTCGGAGCTGGGTTCTAATATTATGTGGGCCAAAGATGGTGAGCGAGCGGACGAAACCAACAGGCGCTCCCACGTGTACAATCCCATCACGGTGAACAGTGGTAACTGTCTACGTTGGACCCAAGTGGTTCCGGTTTTTGATTATTTAGCTCCTTCTGTAAACATTGCCTTGCACTTCGAAATTCAATCTCTTTCTGGAAACCTAGGGAAAGTGGTTAAGCGCATCGGCTTTAATCCTTGGGACATGTATCGTAATAAGTCCCAAACCAAAGGATTTATGGATCTGACTGATTTTGATCGCAGTCAGTGGTACACGGGGCGTTGGGCGACCGGTCCCGATGTTATTTCAGCTTTAAAGGGTGAACTTTTCGACAGTGAAGCCGAGCTCCGTTTTCAAAACCTGACGGTAGAGCCCGTCGAAAGAGAGCGTCAGCGAATCGCCGAGTACAATGCAAGGCTGAACAATCTGTCCGCCGAAGAGAAGGCCACTCGTCAAAAAATCGATAGAATGCTGATGAAGCGCAATGACGGCGTGCACATCAATCTTAATATGACCGGTAAGCCCGTTATGTGGGTTAAAGACTCGACCGGCGTGCCTCATCCAGAGCCCATTGATACGGGACGATTTTTAGTTTACATGAATCTTATTGCGTCTGGTGCCGCCGACAACAGTGAAAAGCACCTTTTGAGTTCTAACATCGCCCAGATCACTCGTAATAACACCACCTTTGAATGGAAAATGAATGCCGACAAAATGTTAGCAGCCAGTGTTCCTCTCTTGCTTGAAAAAAGAACAGAGCTGGGCAGTGTTGAGCTGCTGGTTCGGATTGTGCCAAGGTCTCAAGAGCATCGACAGCTGAAACCTTTCTCTGCAGTTTTCCGCCTTGGACAGTATGATGATTGGATCCGTCGACAAACCGTGAATTATCAATTCAATGAGCTCTTTGAATCTATGGATCAGGTGGATTACGATAAATACCTGGATAGTGTTGTAGGAATTGAAGATATCGACAAGCGTATCATGACGATAAGAGATATGCGTCGTTTCTACTTTAGTCCTTTGAAAATGAGATTTGTCAGAATCATGCCGGGTGAGTCGGCAACTGATCGAACTTTGCAGTACTCCGTAACCACCTGTATTGAGAATTGGAGAGGTCGCTCTGTCGGGCGAGGACTTCAATTTAACGTGGTCACTGAAGACGACAATAGAGAGCGAACAATGCGTCGGGAAACCAACGAAGATGGATGTTTGACTTGGTTTGGAACACTCTCTCACAAGTACTATCGTCGAGAGGTTTTAGAGGCCAAGGATGCCACCGTCACATATGTGGGAACAATGAATAATGGAAACAGCTCTACCCTTATCGAAGGCCAAAATCTTACGGATAAAGAAAGAGCCCAGTCGGTTAGTAACAATATCGATCAGAGCACTCAGAAAGATGCCAACGGACAAGATCAGATCGTTAACAACTACCAAGAAAAATTCACATACTATATGAACCCTTGGGATGAGAAGTGGACTTTTGGTTGGGATGGTCCCGATATGCCCGCGAATTATTACAATGATATTATCGAGCAACGGAAGAACGCTCCAAAATCACAGTTGTTTATTGCCGACTTTCGGTATGAGACCATGGGGTTTCGTTATGCCATCGATAAATATTTGAATCTCAAGGTGAAAAAAGCGGTCTTATTCAAGGCCTATCCTTACGTATTAAAATACAACTCAATCGTCCGCGGTCGACTGGGTACAGAAAAACTTCGTGACGGTGTTTATTTGATGAAAGTGGCTTTGCAAAAGGACTACCTTGACCCGTCGGCCAATGGTGTCAGAATCTATGACGAAAAACTCAATGAGCCCTTTCGAATTGCCAACGAACTTGCAGAGAAAAACTTCGAAGGCTACATCACTAAAACAGGGGAAGGGGACTCAGAGGAAGCTCTCGAGAATTTGCCCAAGACGTCCTATGAAAAGTCTCTCATCGAGAATGGTGATCCGAATGCAGCGATCAGTGCGGCGGCCAATGGCGCGTCCCATTCGGGAGTTAGCGCCAGAATGGCTTGGAGCGAGGACCCCAGTGAGCGAGGCACTCGCGTGACTCATGATCTATTGTCAAAGACGGATCTAAAAGAATCGAAAAAACATTATATCTCTGTTCAAACTAAGTTGATCCGAGTTCTTGGTGGGATGATAATCACCCCAATTGAGTTCGAGGTGGATGATTTGCGATTGATGCGCATTCGTAATCAGTTTTTTATTCAGTTAGAAACTATAGACGAGCATAAGCTAAGAATTGCCACAGCTATTGATAAATCGATCAACAAGATGTTTTTAGACTCTGAAGGAGAGATTAAAGGTCAAGAGCTAGAGAGCCGTTACAACGAGATATTCACCGAGATCGAGTCTCTATATGGTTTGCATGAGGAGAGTGCCGAAATAAAGTCCATTCTTGATCAGTACACGGACATAAAGCAAAGAGAAACGGCCGAACAGCAGCTGGTAGAAATCGAAGGTTCGATAACGTCGGCCAAAAAGAAGCTCTACCAGATTCTTGGTCTCGACAGATACAAAAGTGGGTCTAAGGAGTTCGAGCGACATCGTATGGCTATCGAAGAGCGCCTTAAGCGTTTGGACACTTATCGTAAGCTGAAAGATGAACGAGGTTTACCTTATTTGACTGAGTATCGAAATGACAAAAGAGAACTCATCAATCGTGTTTTGGGCCGTTTCTCCTCGGAGAGAAAATATCAGATTGAAAAAAATGTGAGTGATGCAAGTCCCGAGAACCTTGAGCAGATTGAGGAGTCCGACCCCTATATGAAGTTTCTATTTATGGGAACTCAGTATGACGGCAAGAATGGCAGGGTCTCTGACCTCATAGAAAATGAATTCAATGTTGATATCGAAGAATTGAAGTTTGCTGATTTCACCTCGTCGCCGCTGACTCCAAGTTTTGACTTTAGCTTGTTATCAAATCAAGGAGTCCACGAACCGGGTAACGCGGAAGATGATGGTAAATCGGGGCTTCCATTGCGCACTTTTGTGGGTCCGTTGACTTTTGTATTCAACACCAATGGTTCTTCTCTAAGGCCAACGAACATCTTAAACGAACATTACTGCCGAACAGCTTATTGTGAGGAGCCTGAGCAGATTCTGTTGCAGAACGATCCAAACTCTGTTGAGGGAAAAATTAACTTAGGAATTCCTCCAGGAAATGTAGAAGTTGCCACAGAAGTCGGTGAGGACTTTCAACTTTCTATGGCGGATCAGCCGATGTACGCCAGTGGGGACTCTGTAAATTCCAATTATGAAAACAATAAATATTATGGATATCTGAAAAAGTATCATGGCGTAGACGTTGATGATTTGATTGATGCGAAAAAAGAAATTGATGAAAAAAACATTCGAAAAATGGAAACGGCGTCGCAAGTCATAAATTTTGTTAAGACTATGGGCCTGAAGTACACCTTGCTGAATGACAACCAACGATCGAGGCTGAAAGGGATCGATTATCCCTGTACACAGGATGTCAAAATTTCTCGACTCGACAGTTGTTTTAGCGATATCACCAATGGGCCCGATGTGTTACCCGTAGATGCCTTTTACGCCCAGTTGAATGATCGAGAAGCAGCGAACCCTCATTTAAAAGACCTAGAAAGTGGTAGCCACTTTTACAACAATACCAATTATTACTACGCCGTGGGGCGGGAGCCGATCTCAGAGCAAGACCTAACTAAAGTTATGACCCATGGCTGGAAAAGCTCAAAAGTGGACCCTGCCTTGTCTCGCAAGTTGATGCACCGTATGTGTTTTGCTCTTGCGCAAGACTTTTTTAAAGAAAAGTACTTCCAGAAAGACATTGTCTTAAAAGAAAGACTCAAAAAAGCCTGGAACAAGGCGACTATGAATTCACGCAGTCTTCTGGGGCTTGAACAGGCTTGTCATCGCTTTGTCGGGCAAATGTATGGGTACTACAAAGATCAAGACTATGAGAAGAGCTGGGAGCCGGGGATTGTTTCAGATGCCTCTCTGAAACCTCGTGAAGTGAGTTTTTCTCCTATCGTATTAGAACGAAAGGTTCGTACTTATCGCACTACGGATCGTTATGTTTATCGCGGTGGTAAATCTTTGAATATCAATCTAACCACAAGCTTTAACCTATCCAGCAGTAATGGCATTAAAATCTCAACCGGAGCTAGCTATAAACCTTGGGAGCATGTTTCAGGGCTTATTGATAACACCCTTGGTCGCATACCCATCTTGGGTCGAGTGATTAGCAACATTGTTGGGTCGTTTACCTTAACTCGAGCCAACTCGCGAGATGAAAGCGCTGGTCGAACTCAGGGAACCAATGTATCTTCTGGGACCTTTTTGGTGAGTCAACAGGCGACATTTGATATTGAACTCGGTGAGTACGAACGCTGTATGGTGGCGCGCTTCCATCCGGCTTTCGTTAAAGATTTTATTACTGAATCAAAGTCCTTTTTGAAAAATGAATTTGTAGCTCAAGACATTGACGAAAACAACGACGGAGTTGTCGAAGAGTACTCGGATATTAACAAGCAAGGGATCATGATCTGTACCGGGCGTCCTGTGAGTGATGAGACATTACCAGTCAATGAAAAGTACTACTATTTCACTCAGCATTTTACAGAGGGTGATATGTTGGATACGGCCGATCTGCACAATCACCCGTGGCTCCTCCAGTTGCGTGGTTACCGGGATTTTCAAGTGTTCACATCAATGATTGGAGCCCGTGAAGTTGGCTATATTGACAACAATCGCTGGGTGAAAGATGTCATGTCCCGTACTTTCAGTGACGCCGCCAGTTTTGAGCTCCAAGGGTCTCACGAGGACAACTTGAGTCCGGAGCTAGAGATTGTAAATAAGGCCTCTGACATAAACTGGCCACTCGATGAATTAGGACGAACTTATTTTGAAGTTCTGCCAACTTTTCCGGGACTGTACACCTACATGAACGAGACCGGAGAAAACGTGGCCGAATGGCCATACGATACAAACGATCCAGGGCGATCTTTCGAGCCAACGAAGTAATGTTGGCCCAAAAGACTTTTTTTCTCACGACCATCCCTGGCCTGGAGTCCGTCACCCACTTAGAGCTTTGCGAAAAGTGGGGGCGGGCTGCAGCATTTTTTTCGCTCTCCGAATACCCAGATGCCCAGATTGTCCGCGGAGGCGTTGAGTTTTCTGCACCCACGGCCTTCGGTTTTTTTTTAAATAACTTCATGCGAAGCAACACTCGAATGTTGATACGAGAAAAAAAGTTTTTAGCACCCAATGAAAAAGATTTTATTAAAGGCTTAAAAGGTATTGATTGGACACAGTACTTCGCCCCTGGGTCTGAATTTGATTTTAAGCTGACTTCTAAATCTTCAAGAATCTCCATGAAACACCAAGTGCAAAAAGTGCTCTCAGAGATCTTGCAAAAGCACAAAGTGAAACACAAACCTGGCGCCTCAACCATTTACGTTCGCTTGTTCCGCGACGAGTGTAACATAAGTCTTGATTGCGCCGGCGAAGCCAGCTTCAAACGGGGCGACCGAACTAAGGGCTCTATTGCTTCTCTGCGAGAGAGCACCGCATCGGGACTGTTGCGGGCGCTGTTTCAAGGGATCAATGGGCCTTTTGAATTGATCGACCCGATGTGCGGCTCTGGAACCTTTCTTAAAGAAGCCCTATCGATGAATCAGGTGATGAATCGAAAGTTCGACTTTCAGAGCTTTCCTTCATACGAGGATGTGCGCGAGCAAGTGGATGCCGCAAAGACCGCAGTCACGATGGCGTCGGTTGTACCCGAGCAGGTTTTTGGCTTCGATAACAACGAGCGGGCTCTGCAAGTGGCGCAAAAAAATCTCTCGCAATTCAATCAAGAGCAATGCCAACTGGCTGTGGCGGACCTCTTTAAAAAGGGCCAAGGAGAGGTTCCTAGCAGCGATTGCCAGCGTATTCTGGTGTTGAACCCACCGTGGGGCAAACGGTTGCCAGGAGCCTCACAGGACGTGCTGACGGCCGTCTATAAGAAGTACAGACCCCATCGCATCGGGTTTCTTATGCCGGCGCGCTGGAAGACCCATTCGATCCCCCTAGAGAAGACCAGAGACCTGGCTATTCTCAATTCAGGGGTCGAAAACCGCTTTCTCATTTTCGCTTAAGAGCATTTTACAGACTGGTTTTGTGAGTCTTTTGTCGAACAAAAATTGTCACTCTGATGTAAAAAAGAAGGCTTGCCCTTGGCCAAGGGCAAGGAATTTGGCATTAGCGCTGGAATGGATTTTGCTCTTATTAGGGGTGTTGATCTTTTGATCAACCCATTAATAGGAGACCGTTTCGTTGCCCACAAAAAATCATAATCTTGCAGGTTTATTGTTTTTATTGAAATCCGGTGTGATGATTTCTTTGGGCCTACTATTGATAACAGCTTGTGGTCGCTTTGAAGCCACGACTCATCCAGACACCGTCTTTGAAAATGATCAAGGCTTGGGAACCATGGACGAATATGGCAACTTTATAAGCTTTATGGGCAGTGAGCCCCGCTTTCGTAAAGCTCGTGTCACCACAAACTCCAGCCCTTTACGACTGAAAACTGATCCTCGAACCAACTCTCCGGCGCCATCTTCCGGTCCCACTCAAGTGAGCAAAGGGGTGGATGTTGATGTCTTTTGGCCATTGGATGTGGTTAACAATCACGTCAAAATTTATTATGAGGGACAGTCCCTTTGGGTCACGCAAAAATCAAGCAGTGGTCAAGCCTACGTCACCTTGCTCGAGGATATTTATCTGCCAAGCACGAGTAGCAATGGCTCTGGACTGGTTGCCGGTCGACCGACGACCGGTGGCGCCACGGGTTCTGTCAGCCCCAGCGACCTTTTAGAAATCAGTCTTTCGAGCTCGGCTGTTTCCGCCGCTCATAGTGCCATCAAAGAGGTCAATTTAACTTCGGTGTCTGTTCCCACTTGTGATTTTGACCCGATGGTTGGAAGCAACAGCAGTAAGAACAACTGCTATCGTCAGGTGGTTATCTCGCAAGACTTTAGAAACTTTGTTGCTGAACATGGGCAGGACTGTGCAGTCAAAGCCGGGTCCACGGCCTTTGGGCGTACACCTCGACGGGTTTTGTTCCATTCGTCGGGAGCGGGTCAGGTTCGATCGAGTCGCAAGGTGAGTGGGAGTGGGAGAAAATCCACCCATGCCACCGGGCAAGCTTTTGATTTATTTGCCATTAGTGTCTACTTTTCTGAAACGGAATCTCGCAAGGTTGTCATGCATCGCGATTTCACTGATGGAAGCGCCGAGGAGGAGCGTCAGAACCACTCGTTCTACTGGGCCTTTGCCAATTGCTGGCGTGGCCGAGTACAAGCTCATGCTCCTTGCTCGTCTTGTGGTAGCAAAACCGGAGCCTTGACCTACGCCGACAACAGCGCTCATCGCAACCATCTCCATATGTCTCTACCGATGTGTGAAAGGACTCAGTATAATGTCACGTGCATATAGGCATGAGCTTACTCTACTCAGTCTTTTTTTAATCTTCCTGATCTCGGGTCCTCTGGTTTTCGCGGCCAAAATGTCATCGGTGAGTGTCGACACAATGACAGTATTCCATGAAGTCGAGAATCCAAAACAGCAAGAGAAGCAGTATAACCTTGAATCATCCGATGGGCTCTGGAGCTTTAAAGTCACATTTTTCGACAGGCACGAGCCCCATAGCAAACCTTACGACCTCGAGGTGGGTTTCAAATACAGAGACTACGACGTGCAGCGGGTCGACCGCCGCTTTAAAAATGGAGAAGCATTAACATACTGTGGTTATGATCCACTCGGTCCGGAACTGATGACGCGAGAGTCTTTTGCAGAGCTTCAAGACATTGATCTCTCAACCGTGGGCCCCGATGAACCCTTGGCCACACCAGGGATGTATTTAGTGATTCCTGTTTATCAGTTCGACGATGAGGCTCAGGTGTGTAATCTTGATCGAGGCATTGTTGATTTTGAAGTGATCTCTCTCGAGGGGCTCAGAGAAAAAATCTTAAGTGAGGACGAGGCCTTTGAGGGACTATGATGGTTCGATCGATTGTTTTTTTCGCCACTTCATCAAAACAAAGATCAAAGAGGCGACAATAGCCAACCCGATGACAACAAGCTTGACCTTGCTTAGCACGCTGAGAATCAGTTTGCCGTAGACACTAATGAGGATCACCTGGGTGGGCACGGTGACGGCTGCGGCCAGGCCAACAACTAAAATAAACTTCCAGCGTGGTAGGCCAATGGCCCCGCACATCATGTGCCCAGGAAAGCGCAAGCCAGGTGTGAACCTAAAGATACAAGGAGCCAGTGTTCCGTACTCATGAATCCATTTTTGAACCCGTTGAAAAGACTTGCCTTGCAGCTTCTTGTTCCAGCGAGGGTGGCGAAGTAATTTGTCTCCGAAGTAAGAACCAATCCAGTAAATCAAATAGTCGCTAATGAACACAGCAAGAAGGCAAATGAGAGCCAGTGTGTATGGGTTGACCCCAGGCGCCCCGGGCGTGGGTGGTGGGTAGCTCTCAGGGTGGGTCGCCATGAAGGCGGTCAGGCTAGCGCTTATGATAGTGACTTCTTCAGGCAGTGGTAGGCCAAAGCTTGAGGCAAACATCAATCCCACGACCAGTCCGTAAACCAAGTAGGGCTGATAAGCGATCTGTAAAAACCAGCTGGCTATTTGATCTTCAAAGCCCATGCTTTTTATTTCTTACTGTCAGCTTTGCGAACACTCTTGATAATAACCGGTGTCACGGGAACATCCCGCATCTGGCCGGAGGCGGTTGTCGGGGTCAGACCGATTTTTTCGACCACGTCCATGCCTTTGGTCACTTTACCAAAGACCGTGTAACCAAACCCTTGAGCCGTTGGCATGGTGAAATCTAAAAATGCATTGTCTTTCAAATTTATAAAAAACTGTGAACTCGCACTGTGGGGGTCGGGGGTCCGAGCCATCGCAAGGGTCCCTTTTGTGTTTTTTAGTCCGTTGGCCGCTTCGTTGGTGATCGGAGCTTCCGTTGGCCGTAACTTGAGGTCTTTATCAAAACCGCCACCCTGAATCATAAAGTTAGGGATCACTCTGTGAAAGATGAGGTCATCGTAGAACTTCTTCTCCGTATAATTTAAAAAGTTTTGCACTGTGATTGGGGCCTTATCAGGATAAAGTTCAGCTTCGATAGTTCCCATGGAGGTTTCAATAACAACAGACACCGCTTTCTCCTTTTTGGCCTTCCCTTTCGCGGCTGCTTTGGTGGGTGGCGCGGCCTTGTTTTCAGATTTAGCGGCGGAGGGTCCCCCGCAAAAGATGATAAGGCCAGCAGCGATCATAGAAAGGGTCGATAGTGTTTTCATGAGGGAGATATTAAAGACTCTGGCCAGTCATGGCAAGGGAATCCGACCGTCAATTCTATGGCAAGAGAACTGACGGCTTGTTGACGTTTTTAGTGGCGATTGTGGTCTTTGCGGCGGGTCTCGATGTCGCATTGATCGCAGTGGGCGGTCTCTTTGATCAACTCTTCTTCTTCATTGATCTCGTGGATCAGGGTTAGGGGCGTGGCACACAAGGGGCAGCAGTTCATAGAACGCATAAAGCTGGTGTACCGTTGTTGTCTTTTCACTAATTTCTCTCTTGTCATCTCGTCCATGAGACCTCCTGTTTGCATATATCCAATGCAAAAAGCGCCCCTTGATCTACGGCTTAGGCCTTTAGCTCAAACGCAAAGCGTTAACGATCATAGTCGGCGTTCAAAGCTGGAGTTTGGAAGAGGGTAAAAAAAGGGACTCTCTCGGTGGGGGACACCACCGAGAGAACAAACAATTGAGATTTATTGGGGGGGAAATCTCTTGGGGCATTTTAGAAACATCGGACTGACGCCTAACGATTTCTTCAATGTGTTATGCCGCTTTTATAACGATACCTTAGATAAACTAGAAATTATTCTTATAGATGGCCAGGTATTAGCTTTTATAATAGCTGATCCTAAAACCTATAAATCTTCTAGGCTGGTGACAAATTGGGTTTATAGATTTTGCAGAAACAGCCTGATTTTTTGGCCGTAGAGGTTGAGTCCTTCACGGTCGTTCGGACAGAGCTCTCTATTACTAAGGAGATCCAAGGGGAGCCAGGCCATGGCTCGATGCTCTTTAGGCAGATAAATCCCCTCCAGTTGCTGAATAAAAAAATGCAACCGGATGGCCGCTGATTCCACATCGCCAAGTGGCTGTGGTTCTGTTTTGTTGGTTCGTACTTGCAGTTCTTCGTGTAGCTCTCGGGATAAGGCCTGTTGGGGACTCTCGTTAAGTTCTATCTTGCCCCCCGGGAACTCCCAGAGCCCACCATGGTTTTTATGGAGCGGGCGTTGTCCAACAAGGACGTTATTGTTTTGTACCAGTAGGGCAGCGACAACGTTTATCATCGAGTTATCTTAAGACAGACTATTGATTTCGTCAGCTGTGGTTTTTTTTACACTCGACCACGAGACTCGCTGTTATAAAAAAAATATTTTGCTAATGTGAATCTACTGACAAGACATGAATGAGGCCCCATAATAAAGTGATTCTATTCAAGGAGTGACTGTGGAAATGTATCAAAGTTTTTCTGGTTTTTTAGCGGGTGACTACTGTGGTTGGCTGATGGCTCTGAGTGCCCTGATTGTTTTAATGTCGGGTTACTTTGCTGTGCCTCTGTTGGTTTGGACTGTGGTCATTCTTGGACTGTTGATCGGTTGGGGTGCGCCATTTGCGGTGTTTGCAACAGTTGCGGTTGTTTTGTTGGCATTCAACACCCCTTTGCGTCGCATACTGGTCTCGAGTGTTTTGTTGAATCTCTTTAAAAAGCTGGGATTGATTCCCAAGATTTCAGAAACCGAGAGAACGGCGTTGGATGCCGGCGTGGTCTGGATTGAGTCGGACTTGTTTTCTGGAAAACCCAATTTTAAAAAGATTATGAAAGAGCCCTATCCTTCTTTGACTGATAAAGAGCAGAAGATCATTGATGAAAAAGTAAACACCCTTTGTTCAATGGTCGACGACTGGAAGCTCTGGGAAACCCGAGAGTTCACCCCAGAAGCTCTTGAGTACATTAAAAAAGAAAAGTTTTTTGGGATGATTATCCCCGAGCACGACGGCGGACTGGGGTTTTCTGCATTGGCCCATAGTGAGGTGATTGCGAAGCTTTCAACACGCTCCATCGGTCTTGGCGTATTTGTCATGGTCCCCAACTCACTTGGACCCGCGGAACTTCTTCATAACTATGGAACCGAGGCGCAAAAGAAAAAGTATCTTCCAAAACTCGCCGTCGGTGAAGAGATCCCTTGCTTTGCCTTGACAGAACCCAATGCGGGGAGTGACGCCGGCTCCATTCAGTCAGAAGCGGTCGTCTTTAAAGGCGAAGACGGCAAGTTGTACATGCGCATGAACTGGAACAAACGTTGGATCACTCTGGCGGCCATTTCGACTCTGTTGGGCGTGGCCTTTCGTTTGCGAGATCCTGAGAATCTTTTGGGTAAAGGTGAAGACGTCGGTATCACTTGTGCCCTCGTCCCCACTAACACCCCTGGGGTGATTGTAGGGGAGCGTCACGATCCACTCGGAGTGCCTTTTTACAACTGTCCCACCCAAGGGAAAGATGTGGTGGTTTCCATTGAAGACACGGTGGTCGGTGGCCTTGATGGCTGTGGTAAAGGTTGGGGCATGCTGATGGATTGTCTGACTGCCGGACGTGGTATTTCATTGCCATCGCAATCCGCCGGCGCCGGCAAGTTCGCCAGTCGCGCCGTTTCGGCCCATGCCACCAATCGTAAACAGTTTGGCGTGTCCGTCGGTAAATTTGAGGGCGTCGAAGAGCCTCTGGCCCGCATTGTTGGTCTGAACTATATAATGGAGGCCTGCCGAATTTTCACCGCGGGCTCTATTGACAGTGGTATCAAGTCGCCGGTGGTGACAGCCATTGCTAAGTACTACAACACCGAGATGATGAGAACCGTGGTGAATGATTCCATGGATATTCTTGGTGGTGCCGGGATTTCGCGAGGCCCTCGCAACGTAATGGCCCATCCTTATATAGCGGCTCCTATTGGGATCACGGTGGAGGGTGCAAACATTATGACCCGTACCTTGATTATCTTTGGTCAAGGGGCTCTGAGAGCCCACCCCTACGCCTACAAAGAGGTGGCGGCCGTTGAGAACAATGACCTTGGTGGTTTTGACAAAGCTTTCTGGGGTCATATCGGTCACGTGGTGGCCAACCTATGCCGAAGCTTAGTCTTAACCTTCACTCGGGGCCGTTTCGTGATGACCCCCGGTGGGCAGGCTCGTCGCATTTATCAAAAGCTGGCTTGGACATCCGCCGTTTTTGGATTCATGGCCGATGTTGCTATGGGAACTCTGGGTGGTGCTTTGAAAACCAAAGGTAAGCTCACGGGTCGCTTCGCGGACATTCTCGGTTGGATGTATCTTATCACTTGTGTGCTCCGACGTTACGAATCAGAGGGGCGCCGCAAAGAGGATTGGCCACTGATTGAGTACACAGCCAACCACGGATTTCAACAGATTCAAAAAGCCTTTGAAGGTATTTTTGAAAACATCCAGGTCCCTGGCTTGTCGTGGTTTTTCAATGGTCCCGTCGCTTGGTGGGCTCGCTTCAACTCCTTAGACGGTGCTATATCCGATAAGGTTTCTCATCAAGTGGCTCACCTGATTCAACAAGACACGGAACAGCGCGATCGCCTAACGACGGGGATCTATTTGCCCGATGATCCTACGAACCCTCTGACTCGTTTGGATCAGACCTTTAAGATGGTGAAAAGTGCCGAGGCTGTGGAGCGTAAAATCAAGCAAGCGGTTCGTGCCAAGACCTTGCCTCGTAAGCGTGTGGCCCAACTGTTTGATGAGGCCTTGGCCCAAAAAGTGATCTCCCAAGAAGAGTATGACATGGTCAAAAAGGCCCAAGAGATGCGTAATGATGCCATCCAAGTCGACTCCTTCACGCAAGAGGAATACGTCAACCGCGAGGGTTGATTCAAGTTCAGCGGGCGTCCCTTATAATAGGGGCGCGCTCAACTCGAGCCGGTTTGTTCCTACCCTTTACAGAGCGGTGCCAATTATTGTCTCATGTTGAGGCAGGGCTGGCACAAGTCGCTGTAATCGGTCTGCTTTTGATTTGACGGGAATATTTCTTGCTTCTTCAAGGGGTAAGGAGATTTTTGTGAAAAAGCATCTGATCAACATTTTAGCTCTCTTGGTTTGCCTGCACGGTTTGGCGTGGACATCCATCGACGACCGCAAGTCTTTTTCTGCGGCGGACCTGGTTGAAGCTTTCCACGCAGAGAGTGCTCAGGCTTTGCCAAAGGCGCTGTCTGCACAACCCATTGTTGATTTGGCGGTTGCGCCAAAAGCTTTGTTTTTTCGTCTCCAGGGAATGCCTTTTCATTTGGAATGGCTGGGAAAGCCTGGCCGTCTTTTTAAGCTCAATGGAAGGGTCTTTTCAGCGCGAGATTTAGAGTCCGAAAAAGCCTTTTCCAAAGCCTTTCGATCGCGTTTTGGATTATCCATGAAATCAACCCATAATATTGGATTATGGTCTGTTCTATTTAGCCAGGCCTTCGCAGAAACCACTGGTGTTGACGCCAGTCTTTTTGATGACTCTCAGTTGGGCAATGAAGCGACACCCGCCCCAAGTGGGGAGACCACCAAAGCCGAGAGCAGCGAGGCGACTCAAGCATCGGCAGACGCAGAAGGTGGAGTGACCTTCGAAGATATGGACACTGTGAATTTTAACAAGTTTTTAAAGTCAGACAACCTATTCCCCCAGGGGGCCAGTCTGGCTCAAACGCAGGTTGGTAAAAGGCTTAATATCGCTTTTGATCTTATGACTGGGGCCAATCAATTAGCGATGATCAAATTTATGTATATGTTTCTAGGTGGCCTCCAGTTTGCCATGAACCCGGCGGGTGGACTATCTCCTGGTTTGGGTGTGATCAACAATATTGGTGTTGCCCCTTCATCTGTCGCCTTTCCATACTAATCGACGGTTCATCTTTCCTGCGGCACCCCTCGGTGCCCAAAATTGTCACCAAAAGCACGAAATGAGTCGCTAGAGAATCGTCAGGAGCAATCTACGAGCCTTTCAGCAGGCGTTGATTTTGCACATTTAATCGTTGAACGAAACTTATAATATATAGAGGAAGTTATGCTGAAAATATCTCGACTCGAAACTCGCTTTCAAGAAATCGTCTTTCTGCTGACGATCACACTTTCATTGTCCATTGCGGTCGGAGGGCTTTTTTACCTTTCGCTGTCGGGCACGAACTTTGTGAGCGCCACTGGTGTGACCGGATCCTCGCTGATCAAAAGTGGCTTTCAATCATTTGGATACACCTACTTTTTCTTCGTAATTTTCATTCTCCATATGGGGCACCTAACACTGGCGACTTCGAACACCCTTCGTGACAGCCTAAGAAGTTCTGCTGTTTATATCAAAAGCTTTGCCATCTACTTTACTGTTCTTTTACTTATTTCTAGTTTTCTCACTGTCTTACAAGCTTACAACGGTTGGCCGACGTCGAACCTGTTTTACTACGGCAACGGTGGTTGGTTCGGCTCTGTGATCGGTGGTATGCTATTTCGTAACTTTGGTTTGTATGGTGCCATGGTGATTCTGTTTTCTTTAACTTCAGTGATTGGTATTTCGGCCGGTTATATGGAAATCGTTCATTCTTTTTATGTTATGAAAGATATCTTGCAAGAGATTGCTGGAAAGGTGAGAGAGCAAGGACCAGTCTTTTTAAAAGATATGGGCGAATGCGTGATGAACTTCGTTGATCAAAAGCCTCAGTACGCCGGGATGGCGAAGCCCATGCAAAGAAGCGCGGACCTCAAGCCTCGTTTTGATTACTCAAAAAGTCACACCACCATTGCGCCCTTTCAAGGCGGCCGTTTGACAACAGATCACTTTCACACACCAGAGGACTTGGGTGTTCTTGTCCAGCGTGAGATGAACGCCGAAGAGGGCTCAGAGCAAGCTGTTGAAGATAAAGTTCAAGCGATGATGCAACAGGCTGTCCAACAAGCCGTGGGCCAAAGTGTAGCCCCCATGAACCCTCCAACAGAAGAATCCAAGAGTGGGCAAGAGTCGGCATCGGCAACTCGCAAAAAGTCCACGCGTAAAAAAAGTGAACCGACCCAAGAAGAAGCTAAAACTGTAGACGCTCCTCCGGTGGATGTTGTGATCCCAGATGATATGGAAATCAAAGCTTGGACAAAACGCTATAAAAAAGTGGAAACCAGTCTTCTTGAAAAGCCAAGCAAGCAAACCAAAAAGTCTGATAAAGAAATCAAAGAAGTCTGCGCCATGATTGGCGAAAGGCTAGAGAGCTTCGGCATTCGAGGCGAAGTGATTGCGGCTCATCAAGGTGTGACCCTTACTATGTTTGAATTTATGCCAAAAGCGGGCATGAAGCTGTCAAAAATTCAAAGTCTCAGTGACGATTTGGCCCTTGTTCTCGGAGCCAAAGCCATTCGCATTTTGACCCCCATTCCTGGTAAAACCACTGTAGGTATTGAAGTTCCTAACAAAGAGCTTGGAATGTTACGTTTTTCTGAAATGATCCCAACCTGCATGAAAACCAAATCTATGGCCTTGCCCGTGCCTTTAGGTATCGATGTTTATAACAAGGCCCACGTCAGTGATCTGACTAAAATGCCCCACCTACTGGTCTCTGGAACCACCGGTTCTGGTAAGTCTGTGTTTATGAACTCATTAATCTCTGGGCTGATTTTCCACAAATCACCCAAAGAGCTTCGCTTTCTAATGATCGATCCAAAGATGATCGAGCTGAGCCCTTACAACGGAATTCCTCATCTCTTAAAACCTGTGATCACCGATGTTGAAGAAGCTAAAAACTTATTGCTGTGGGCTGAAAAAGAGATGGACAAGCGTTATCAAATCTTTTCAGACATGCAGTCAAAAAATATAACCAGCTTTAACGCCTCGGTTAAGAAGAGTTCAAAACGAGCCATCGAAGGACGTTTGAATAAAAAAATCGATTGGAAATTCGAGGAAATGCCTTACATCGTCATTGTCATCGACGAGCTCGCTGATCTTATGCTGACCCAAAGAAATGAAGTGGAGCGACCGATCACTCGTATCGCTCAAAAGGCGCGAGCTGCTGGCATTCATATGGTCATGGCGACACAAAGACCGTCCAGTGACATCGTGACGGGTCTGATTAAAACAAACTTTCCAACCCGTGTGTCTTTTAAAGTTTCCTCCAATGTCGATTCAAGAACCATCTTGGATCAACCCGGGGCGGAAAAGCTTTTAGGTAACGGAGACATGCTGTATCTTGCTCAAGGGAAAGCCATCGAGCGTTTGCAGGGGAGTTTTTTAACTGAGGACGAAGTAAAAAAGATCGTCCGTGCGGTCTCAGCCCAAGGGACATCAACCACTAAAAAGAAACGCTAGAGACTCTTTGTTTAGACCTTAGGAGAGGTGAGGGGCGGACTCATCTCTCTATGGCTGAGAAGTGGTTTCTCGAAAGCTAGCGTTGTTGGTCTTTCATCCAAACCTGCAAGCGTCTTAATTTGGGACAGGAGAACTGAACCCCGCGAGTGTTGGGTTTTTCATTTTTTCCCTATTTTCAAAATATTCTGAGAGATGTAACACCGTGGGAAGTGTGTCGACTTGAGATAGCCCGTGGAAAGGATTTGTTCTTATTTAGCAATCACTTTATAATAAGGTTTTGGTCGAGGGGGGCTCGTGGCTACTAACAAATCCATATTAGCGTTTGGTGTCTTTGTCTTAGCATCTTTAGTTCTTTTTCAGAACTGCGGTGGCGGCGAGATGGCCGGATCCACGCTTTCAAACTCATCGACACTCTATTCTCAAGATATCGAAACGAGAGACTTATCTGTTGCCGACGGCCGCGATTCTTTCAATCTTTATGAAAAAGCCGGAGAGCGTCTGGTTATTAATATCGGTCAAAATTTTCGAACTTCGAGCTATGGCAGCGACATCAAAGAAGTCCGTTCTCCTTTTGATCGCCCCTCGTCTTTTCGGATTGAGTCCGATAAAATTATTTTCGACAACCTGAATGTGGAAGACGAAGGTGCTTATTACGTTCGATTGTCTGACAATAACGAGATCGAGATAAACTTGAGAGTGTTTACCGATGCAGATGCTTTACCGATTGATTCGGGTGATTCGGGTGATTCGGGTGATTCGGGTGATTCGGGTGATTCGGGTGATTCGGGTGATTCGGGTGATTCGGGTGATTTGGGTGGTTCGGGTGATTCGGGTGGTTCCGGTGGTTCCGGTGGTTCCGGTGGTTCCGGTGGTTCCGGTGGTTCCGGTGGTTCCGGTGGTTCCGGTGGTTCCGGTGCCGTTCCCTCTCCAAGACAATCTTGTCTTCTAAGCGCTTTGAAGCAGGATGGTTCTTCTGGGGGCCTTCTCGTGGATGAGGGTGGGGTTCGAGACCAAATCTTCAGTGCGACGTCTCAGGTCATGAATAAAGTACCTCGCCAAGATGGCTCGTTTCATTACACTCTACAGACGACCGCTTTTACCCGTCAGATGGAGTGTCGTAATGGCGTTTGGGTCCATCGCACCGGTGCTAACGGGCAGTTTCTACATCGACAAGGTCCGCTTTATCAAGTCAACGTGGGTGAAGCCCAGAGCGAGGCTAGTATTAGGCAGACGTTGAGAGATCACGTTTGGTTGGATGTAAAAAGTTCGACAAGCAACGATGTTTACAAAGTGATCGTGCCACAAGATAGTTTTAGTCTTACGGTGAATTTCTAAAATACATTGTTTCGAAAGTGCGGCAAGGGGCGATCTTCAATGGTAGTGAAGACGTCACCTATCACAATCACTAGAAATTATATTGCACCGATCCTAGTAAATAGTAGATGTCGAAGAAGTCGTAGTTGTCGTCGAGATAGTAGGGGAGTCGGAACTCTCCTCCAACCTGGAGTTGATCATTGATTGGGTACATGGCATTCACATGACCACTGACGAACAAGTTGGTGTCAGAGGCAGAAACTCGGCCGATGATTGTTGAGACAGCGGCCTCGGCTCGGGCAATACCGCCACGGAAACCAGCGCTAATATTTATTTTATTAATCTGGGTCAGCTGGGTTTCGAGGCCGGCACCAATTTCTAAGATTGAAACACTCACTCCTCCGATGTCGTTAGTCCAATAAAGCAGCCCACCCAACAGGTTCCAGTTTTGAAGAACGCCACCAAGAAGGCTTTTAGAGAACATATAGTCCCCGGCAAAAGTAATTGGAGAATCACTGAGGCCGTCGACAAAAGACAAGCCCAAGTAGCCGCGAGCGGCGCTTTGTCCGCGCGAGGTGTTCCTGTTCTCGTTAGAGCTCCAATTTTCTGTTTCTCCGCTGATTCTGTAGCCTTTCTCAACAAAGCCAGAGGTGACCTTGACGTAGGCCTTTATTCCTCTGGTCTTGTAAACTCGAGCTTTTCCAACAGCTTCGTTATCATTGTCATAGATGGTAAGGGTATCGCCTTTTTTAAACTCGCCGACCGCCATTTTTACCAAGGCTTTTTCACCTTTGATCTTCATCACTGTAGCTGCAAAGAGAGTTTGGCTAAAAGAAAAGGTCACTAATAAAATGAAAAACAGGCTTTGGGGTTTCATGTGGGTTCGTCCTTATGTGTGGTCATTTTTTTACACGTATAATAAGATCGTCTTGCGACCGTGATGTCAATAAGCCCCTTTCCCTCTGATGAGCTTTCAACCTTTGAAAAATAGACACATTGTTTGTTCCGCAGTCTTGCAATCCCTTGGGTTGGCACAAAGGAGTGTTACATAATGTTTGCCATTTTAGATTGGGGCTCGCTCGCCGAGAGAGTCAGCTCCGGTGATTTATTCAAAAGGTAGGTTCCACTAAAAAATTGAAAATGCAACGGAACAACCTCCATAAAATTGTTCTCTGGCTGAAATAAAGCGTGGCACAAGCCCCATCGCGTCCACTCATTGGGGGCTCCTCGAGGTGGGCGGACACAGACCACCTATGGTTTATGAAAAACGGTTGAGCTCGAAAAGGTGGGCGGCAGCGGTTTAGGCGCCCATGCCGCGCCCAGTGGAAACGGTCGATTGATGAAAAATATTTATACGGAATAGAGAAAATTCACGGTTGCCTGTGAAAAATGGTCATTCTGACTGGATCGGAGTAGTTTCTCGCTATGTTAAATTTCTCTAAATTTTCTTCTCCGGAGCTGTGTCCATGCTTAATTGTTGTGTTGCTAATATGACCTTTATAATGATGTTACTTCTTGCGAATTCATCACAAGCCACGGTCCTGTGCTCTGAGGTTTTCGAGTTCAAGAATACCTCGACCTCTGCTAGTGATAGCGCTTTTGTCTCTGAGCTTCTTGCTGATTTGAACTTTAAGCTCAGCGAAGACGGAAAAGATAAACTGACTTCCACTGAGGTTCAGGCCGATAGCCCTTTTTATGGTCAAGATATTGTTTCAGTGACACGTATACTAACTCGGGACCACAATATTCCCTGGTCTCACCTGGTTGATAGCGCCACTGCCATTTTAACTCAAAAGTTGCAGAGACAGGGCGGGCTCGAGACTTCTGATCTCGTTGTCTATTACGAAATTTTAAGTGCAAGACTCGCTGGTTCTGAAAAAGCCCTCAAAGTAGCGGATGAGCTTATTCGACGTGAACCTGGAAAGTCAGATTTTGTCGCTAAACGAATTTGGTCTCTGATTCGCGCTGAACGAATTGATGAAGCCATTGGAGAGTTGAATCAACTTATTCAACGTGATGGTGATATTCGTTGGTATGATCTCAAAGCGCGAGCCTACAATCGCTTAGTCAACAACCTGTATGATCATGTACCATCGCAGTACCGTGCGAATGCAAAAAGAGAGCGATACAAAACACTCGCGGAAGCCAGCCGTTTTGAGGCGGCCACGTTTTATATACTGAATAATCTTGTTCATGTTTCAGTAAAGACCTCCTCTCGTCGTCGTCTCATTAACGAGCTCGATTTCCTATTGGATAGTCTGCAAAAGGCAAGAAAATTGGCTGCCAATGCTGACGATAGTAGTACCATTGAGTTTAGGGCGGCTGAGCTGTATCACAAGATTGGCGAAAACGACTTGGCACTGGCTCACCTCGATTTATCAATAGAGCTGAAGAAAGCGGATGCTGACAGTTGGCGTGCGAAGTTTCGCAGAAAAATTCTAGGCGACCAGCGCAGAACAGTACGACAACCGAATCGAGATCGAGACGATGACATCCCGGATTGGCAGCGTGATCGGGCTAATGATGGATTTGGTGGTTTTGACCAAGGAAGTTGGTAGCGGCTGACTCTATTGTATCAGCGCATTGACCACTGAGAGTTTTTGAAAGGCTGTTGAGCTCTAAGTACCTCTTGTAGCGGCTTTCTGCTGAGAATGCCTGAGAGTTGAGAAGATTTCGATATTCATCGAGAACCAGAATAAATGAATCCGGATTATCTTCACCAAGGGTTTTACAAAACTTCTGAATGGGTAGATGAGGGGCCTCTTGCAAATGGTTGGTGAGGTTTTCTATGGTGCGGTCCAAGCCAAACTTCAACCAGTTGTCGGTTGTCGCGTAGTAGAGAATAAGATCTTGGTAAGCGTCGAAAAACAAATCGGGGTCATTAAATGATGAAGTTGAATATTCAGTGACAATCTTGTTGCGCTCAACGAGACTCCTTGCGATTGCTGAGAAGGAGCGGAAATCCAAAAGGCTCTCGCGGACAATCGCCTCGGCTGCTTGATAGAGAGTGTCATTGTCGACTTTTTCAGGATTCACTTTGCCTGTTTCTAGCCATTGATAGGCTCTAGAAAGTGATGGTGCGAGGTAATAGATGGCCCCGCCAGAAGCGAAAAGCGGGTCACCAAAAGAGAGCTTCACATTTTGAGCGAGGTAGGTGCCGACATGACGAGAGTAAAGTATTCGGTAGAGTAAGCGAGCTTTGGCGATATCGTTGCCCAGCCGTTTTGAGATTTGAAGATAGGCAAGGGTTTCAGCAAAAGACTCGGAGGCGTGCACATCGTGGGCTGTTGGAGAATAGGTCTTATAGGTCTCGGGCATAAAGCTTTGATCGAGACAGTGACTCACCTCATGATACAATGAGAAAAGGTACATCACATCAAAATCTTCTTTTAGCTGTAGTTGAGCGTAGTGTTCACCATCGTAGGCCTCCTTCACGTTGAGGCCGGTCAGTCGTTCAACCTCAATTTGTGAGTTGCCATTGGGAGCGTTCACGAAAACAGTGCAGACTTGGTAGGGGCCGTTGTTGTCGTAGGATTCGTGAAAGGGCATAGCGACGGCACCACCGGGCGTTACGTAGAGTTGGGTTTCAATATTCAACAGAATATTGGAGGCGAGTTGTAAGCCGGTTTTTTTGAAAATATGATCACCGATGATGGACTGTCGCTTTTTCTCGGCTGTGTCTGTTTCGGCGCTGGCTCCCTCCGCTAAAAAGCGAAAGTGAAGTTCGTCGCGATTGAAGATGACGATCGGGTAAGGTCGCTCAAAAGAGTTGGCCCACTCTTGGGCTGCTGCGATTTCTTTGGCATGGTCGATGCCCAAGCTCATTTGGCTATAGGTCAGAGCGACAACGATAAAAATAAAATAGCGTTTAAAATCTCCCATTAAAATCCCCCCAGATTTTATCCCGCCGCAGAAGCTTCGGACCTCCTAGGGTTATCAAAAGAAGTGGTACAATGGCGGGAAAGCCTATTTAAAAGCCCGTTTTGAAATTTTTCCATTGGTAAAAGTAAGCATAAGACGAAAAAAAGTAAGGAATTTCCGTCTCGTTGCCAGCTTCCGACAGCAAGCGCGTCGATGCACTTGCGTCAGATGCTTAAGACTTGGGCCTTGCTCAATGGTTGAGGCTGTGTTCAGATTTGGCCATGGTTATTTTAACGGGTGGATGCAGTTTTACAGCTCCTGAGCACAGCTGGGCTCATGAATTGGGTCGTTGTGCCGGCTTACCTGTTCATAATCATGCCGAGTATGCTTCTGGGAATCGTCTGATCGCTCGTAATTTTCGTTACGGTCTCTCCCGTTTGTTAAAAGAGCACCGGCCGAAAGATGTCGCTGCATTTATCATGTGGTCTTCGCCGAATCGCCATGAGCTATTTATCTCCCAAGATGAGAATCCGGATTTTGCCGATCACTTTCCGCGGCGTCAGCTCGATCCGCAGATCTGTAACCACGTGGAACGAGACCTTGGCAAGCACCCTCAAGATTACTCTCGTTTTTGGGTTAAAGGGGGCGGCTCCGCTGAGCGTTACCTGTCTCCTTGGACTCGTAAGCCTGCTTTTCGCAAATTTAAAAGCTACTATAAGAATGAACATAGTTTTGAGCTGTCATTCATTGAAACCCTCGAAGAAATTTTGGGTTTACAGTACATGTTGAAAGGCCTCGGCGTTCCTTACAGAATGATGTGTTGGCAAAATATCTTTTCGCAGACGGCTGAGATTAAAAGAGATGCCCAGCAGGCGCCAGAGGTGCTCGGTGAATCAGAGACCGACGGGATCGGTTCGGGCTCTTGTTCAGACCGCAGTTTAAAAGGTAGCGTCCGAGGCGTGGAGCTCACCCGTGGTCAACCTTTACTGGTGGAGCAATATGCCTGGGCTCAACACCTTTGGGATCTCATCGACTGGTCACCTTGGTGGTTTTATGAAGATGATCGAGTGCAAAAAGGAGGATTAGGAGAATGGGTTGTGCAGGCGAGTCAGGCCCAGGGGGATCTGCCCTTCGGCAGTCATCCAACGCCTCAAGCCCACGCTGAGTTTGCTAAAAAAATTGTTTTCCCCCTTTTAGTGGGGATGAAGGAGTTGGAGATTGGCAAAAATAATCACGTACTTGAAAGCTCGCTATAAAAAAATAGCTTTGTATTTTGCGAAGCGCTCAGCAGCGAAGTCCAAGTTCAAAAAATTAAAAAAAGAAGACCCCAATATTTACCCACTTTGGTAAAGATCCAAGAGAAAGCCCGCGCTCTCTCATAGACATCAAAGACCGTAGAAATTAGCGAAGAGAAATCGCTTTTGGTCTTTTGTTGCCGGCACATAGAGCCTCTTGGAGCGCAATTTACTGAAATATATTCATGAGTTACCGTTTTTCGTACTAATGGGGCGCCGCGCCAATTATAACACTTAAAGTGTTGAACTTTAACGATTGAGACGTGGGTGAAGGTTTTGATTCGAAAAACTTGGGTATCGCTATTTATAATCCTTGTTTTTTACCCCTTGTCAGTGATTGCGCAGGGCCTTGATCTCCCAACAGCTGAGGAGATGCGGTCCTTACGACCAAGACCTCGGTTTCGGCTACTGATTTTCGACAAACTTTTTCCAGTGACCGCCCAGGGGGCTTACATCTCCCATCTCCGTTATAGTAACCCCGAGGTATTGTCCGAAATTGAAGAACGTTTGTGGCGAGTCACCGAAAGTTCCAACCCACACGACTTTCTAAACCCGGAGGAGTGGCAACAGTTTGAGAAAAACCGTCGGCAACTGCGAGTCCTCGAGGAGCGATTTTTTAACCAATGGCGATTGCGTTTGCCGATGGATGCTGCGGTTCACTTGCAGAGGTGGATGTCTACGCGCAATAGTCCACAACCCATCCATGAGAAAAGAGAGGCTCTTCTCGTTCAGCTTGAAGAATCCGTGGCAAGGAATCCTCTGTACGCATTTTGGGATAAAAGTCTGCCGAAAAGTCTCCGTGAGCATCATGCTATACAAACTTGGGGAGACTTGTTCCTCCAGTTTAACTCAAATCCTGATTTTCGTGATGCTTGGGTGGAGCGACACCCAGAAACTCTGCCTCGACTGAAAAAGTTTGCCGAGATATTGTCATGGGAGGATCCATCTGTCCGATCGGTAACAATTTTTCATCAAAATTCACCCCGTGAGTACTGGGTTGTGATGAGGCGAGATCGGCCTAGCATTCCCAACCGATTTCAAATCACCCTCAGCGGTGATCTCAATCGGCTACTCGACCTGGAGTACAAACCCACCTTGTTTTTTAATCGGGTCACCAAAATCACTCAAGACGGGGCGGCAACAACTTTTTATTTCGAAGCTATAGAGAAAGGCCGCACCATGGAGTTGGCCTCCGCCCTTGGTTGGTTAGACAACTCGAAGAAGTCTTTTCGAGGGGCGAAGTTTCTGCGAAAATCCAAATCCGACGAATTTCCACAAAGGCGACAGGTAAAAGACGGCAGTCTCAGTTTGTTTTTGGGGATGCGCACCTTACAGTTTAATCAGCTTCAGCAACTGGTTTCTCGAAACCCCACGTTGGTTTTTTCATTAGGTCAATTCGGTTTTAGTGTTACCGGAGGAACGGCTCAAACAGTATCGAATCGTACAGACTCTGTGGATGACCAGCTTCGCAAGGCCACAGCGACACTTATTGATATTGTCGAGTTTGCCCAACTCGACAGTATTCAAGAATGGTTTAATCAAAACACCAAGCTGGTCATTCGAACCATGGTAACAGGGGTCGGAGCTGGAGGAGTGCAGTCTCTACCAGCAACAAATCTCAATCCGGTTGCAGGGGGAGATCGTTCTTCAACGAAACCTTTACTATGCAAAGAGGTTCTCAATTGACCTTAGGTCTCAAAACGCGTTGCAATCTTTAGATTGTACGAGGCTCTGACACTCGAATCAGCAAAGCGCCACCGATCACAAACAACACCAAAATGGCCAAGAGTGACAATCGCGAATTGTCTGAAATAAGACTTGTGATTCCCACAAGAAAAGGACCCAGTACGGCAGAGAACTTTCCGAACATATTGTAGAAACCAAAAAACTCTGTGGAATGGCTTTTGTCAGGAATGAGACCAGCGTACATCGACCGACTCAATGCTTGTACGCCCCCTTGGACCAACCCTAAAACGACAGCAAGAATATAAAAATGAGTGGCCGTTGAGATAAAGGCTCCGGCAAGGCACATCACACTGTAGATTGCGATCCCTAGCAGAATTCCATTTTTCGTACCTGTTTTTTTAGCCAAGTAGCTAAAGACGATGGTGGCCGGAAAGCCCACAAATTGTACAATCACAATGGCTTTAATAAGGTCTGCCGATTGTAGGTTGATGGAGAGAGCAAAATCCACAGCCATCTTGTAGATCGTGTGAACACCATCGATGTAAAAAAAGTAAGCGATTAAAAATAGTACGAGCGTTTTGTGTTTCCTGATTTTTTGCAGCGTTTGGAGAACTTCTTTAAAGCCAACCAGCCAGCTCGCCTTTTTGTTCACTGGTTTTCTTTCTTTCACAAAAAGGATGAGTGGGATGCTAAACAGAAACCACCAGACACCAACGCTAATAAAAGCCCATTTGACGGCCTCGGCGGAGTCAGTGAAGCCAAAAAGTTCTGGTTTGGTAACCATCAGAGCGTTTACGACCACCAAAACACCACCGCCGAGGTATCCCAGTCCGTATCCAAAGCAAGAGACCCAGTTCATGTGTTTTTCATCGCTCACCGTAAAAATAAGCGAGTCGTAAAACAGATTGCCACCAGAAAAACCGATCCACGCCAGTCCGTAAAGTGCCAGCGCCACCATCCAAGATTCCTGGGGCACAAAATAGAACAAACAACAGACCAAGCTCCCCAAGCTCGCAAAGAAGACCAGGCCTCTTTTCGCCATACCATACAGGTCAGCGAAGCTGCCTAAAATGGGGGCAAAAACTGCGAACAAAAGCGCCGCCAGCGACATAGTGGTCCCAAGGTAGAACGTGCTTTCAGTGGCAGGCAGTGAGGCCGCCCAATATTTTTTAAAAAAAATGGGGAAAAAGGCGGCAACCACGGTGGTGGCAAAAGCCGAATTGGCCCAGTCATACAGCGCCCAAGAAAAAATTTTACGATCTATGTTTGGCTTCATGGGAAAAGACTATGATGTTGTTTGGACCAAGAGTCATGAAAACAAAGGGATTGCGACGCGTTAGGCAGTGAAATTCAGAAAAAAAAAGTTCATCATCGTTTTGTTCATATAAAAGGAGTGATCGAATGAAACCAATCGTTTTCTTAGCCGCAGCAAGTATTGTGGCACTAACAGCATGTAATAAAATGGGCTCCATGGCCAAACCTTCATTGGATAGTGACGACGAGAAAACCGTTTACGCCATTGGTATGGATATGGGTTCAAAACTTAAAACTCTTCAGCTCAGCAAAAAAGAAATGGCTGTTTTGAAAATGGGTATCGATGATGGCGCATCAGGTGCAAAAGCGAAAGTTGAGTCTCGAGAATTCCTAGCAAAAGTCGGTGACCTTATCCGTAACCGTCAAAAAGCTTTTGCTGAGACTGAGAAAAAAGAAGCCACAGCATTCCTAGAGAAAGCGGCAAAAGCTTCTGGCGCTCAAAAAGCCGAGTCGGGTCTTGTTTATGTTGAGACTCAGGCCGGAACAGGTGATAGTCCAAAGGCTACCGATCGTGTGAAAGTGAACTATCACGGAACTCTTAGAGACGGCACTGTCTTTGATTCGACTCGTGAAAGAAACCAGCCGGCTGCGTTTCGCCTCGATCGCGTGATCAAATGTTGGAACGAAGGTGTACAAAAAATGAAAGTGGGCGGCAAAAGTGAGCTTTACTGTCCTCCAGACATCGCTTACGGCGATCGTGGTGCTCCTCCTAAAATCCCACCAGGTGCGGCCCTCAAGTTTGAAGTCGAGCTTCTTGAAATCGTGAAAGAAGACAAGGCCGATAAAAAATAAGCCAAGTTTTTCACGAAATCAAAAAAGCCCATCAATCGATGGGCTTTTTTTTTGCGGCACTCAATAGTAAGCGCGCTGACTTCAGTTGCTGTATCGGGGAGAAAACCCCTCCAATGAGCGACGTCGGGTCGGCACTGACTCAGTGGCGGGAATGGTGAATCGTCAGTCGGGGTATTTTACCTTGATCTTGTCACTGGTTGGAAAGGCACAACAGGTGAGTACTTCTCCTTCTTCAATTTCATCATCGGTGAGTGCGTCAGCGTCTTCCATTCTCACATCGCCCTCGACCACCGTGGCTTGGCAAGAGTTACAGGTGCCGGACATACAGGCATAGGGCGCGTCGACATTGTTACGAAGGGCTCCGTCTAAAATGGACTCGTCATCTTCGATCTCAAAGTTATAAACATCTCCATAAAGCTCTAGCGTGACTTCTTTACCCACAATTCACCTCGATTTTGAATTTTCTATGGCTCATTTCTAAAAGAAACTTCTTTAAAAGGCCAACATTTTTTGGCCAGTCGGGCCGGTTTCTAGCACAGTGATACCCCTTTTTCGAGAAATATGATTGTATAGGGCATGAATCGAGCGATGTGGTACTTGGTTGTCGCAACCAGTGTGTTTTCCGTTATTAATGTGGTCGTAAAGTACCTGTCTCATTTGCCCGCTACGGAAGTCGTGGTTTTTCGTGCTTTTACCTCTCTAGTGATTTGTCTATTTTTCATCTGGCGAAAAGGCGGCGATTTTGCCGGTAAAAATAAAAAGGTTTTGTTGCTGCGAGGGATTTTTGGAACCTCTGGTTTGCTCTGTCTGTTTATTTGCTTGCAGAATATTCCGTTGGCAGTAGCGATCACGTTGATCAATTTAACTCCTATTTTTACGGTCATCATTGCCCACGTCTTTCTAAAAGAGAAGGCCAATGGCTGGCAGTGGGTTTTTCTAGTGGCATCCTTTGTTGGCGTTTTTCTGGTGCGAGGTCAGGCCGACCCTGTGGCGTGGCCATGGATCCTCCTGGGCCTCTTCGCGGCACTATCGGCGGCGCTAGCATATACGTGTGTGCGCTATTTAAGGCTGTCTGAGGACCCTTTGGTGGTGATTCTCTACTTTCCGTTGGTCACCGTTCCCATCGTTGGACCGGTGATGATCTATCAGTGGCAGACGCCCCAAGGGGCTGAGTGGCTATTGTTGATTGGGATCGGGGTGCTGACTCAAGTGGCGCAGTATTTTATGACCTTGGCCTATCAAATGGAAACTGCGGCAAATGTGATGATCTTTAATTACGCCGGCTTATTTTGGGGTGTCTTGTTGGGGTGGAGTCTGTTTGACGAAGTGCTTGGTTTGGCACAAATTGTGGGAGTGGTGTTGGTGTTCTTATGTTTGTGTGGCAACTATTTTGCCTCAAGGGGTAAGTTCTTTCGATTCGGTCCTCGCGTTTAACGACATCTTCCTTTACCATTAAAATATGTTTAAGCTGAGTGCTTCGAAAAGAAAAAAAATAGACCTTGAGGCTGTCTATCAGTTTTCTCGCAGTTCGGGACCTGGTGGGCAAAAGGTGAACAAGACCGAGACGCGTGCGGAGCTCCATTGGGATTTGCTCAGCAGTGAAGCTCTCAACTCTGATCAAAAAACCATTGTGGCCCGAAAGCTAAAAAATCGTTTAAACAAACAAGGGATTTTGGTGTTCTATAGTGATCAGTATCGCACGAGACCCCAAAACAAAGAGCAGTGCTTTAAAAATCTAGTGGAGAGTTTGCAGGTTGCCCTGACTAAACCCAAGCCCCGTCGTAAAACCAAGCCCACAAGATCGTCTGTAGAAAAGCGCATTAAAGAAAAGAAACAGCTTGGAGACAAAAAGAAAATGCGCCAAAAGGTGGATTGATTTGTTTTCAGGCTTAAGCTTGGCTAGACTGTTCATATGAAAAAGATTGTTTTTGTAACTCTATTATTATGTTCCGCGAGCTTGTGGATATCTTGTGCGAATCAGCGCCCCGCGAAAGGGCCATTGAAGCAAGTGGTCTGTAAATACTGGTTGCAGCAGTGCCACCTTAAAGCCCGTCATCAGTGCCCCAGCGGTTATTCTGTTTCAAGAAGCACTCGCATCGACAAAGTGGGCGGTCCCCATGGGACTTACAAAGAGTTCAAGATGCTCTTTACTTGTAATTAATTTTGATTTCTTCGACGGAGACTTGAAAGGTCTCTTTAAGATCGTCAGAGTCGCCAGCAATCCACAGCGCCAGTACATTTTTTAAACCCATGTCTTTGGCATGCAGCTCAAAAGTCCCTTTGGTTTTCAAAAGAGTCACACACTTCTCGTGAATGTTAGAGTCTAAAAAGTGGATCCGGGCTTTGTTCAGCAACTTGGGATTGCGGCAGGTGGAGTAAAAGTGAATTTTCCCGACGCCTGCACCTGCTGGCAAAAGTTTTTCCATCTTCAGGACCCATTGCGGTGCCAGTTGACGTTGCCACCAGCTTAAACGTTGTGATCCAGCCAAAACAAAGCCGATTCTCAAGATGGCGTCATCTGCTCCGCGGGCCCCCTGGTTCGCAATTTGAAAACTCAACTCATCTTTAGACTGCACTGTTGCCGAAGCGTAAAAGTTGTCAAGGCTTGTGGGTTTATCGAAAACGTGGAGTAGGGGAGATGCCGAGCTTTTTACATTTAAAGTGATCTGGTTATCACCATAATTCACTTTGTTAGGAGTGATGTTTCTATAGGCAAATTCGTGCCACTGAGAGGCTGGGCCGAGAGGTATCACTGCCATGGCAAAAAGCGGGGTCAGGAGTCGAGATCTAATGGCTTTTGAATTTTTCAATTTGATTGAGAGTCCATTGCTTGGTTTCGGCAAGTTCGAAGTTGGGATGAAACTGGATATACCACTTTAAAAAATACATATGCTTTTGCTGCTCTTCATCGAGTTCATTGTTCTCAGAAAACCGATTGAGGTAGGTCACAGTTTTACGTTTAAAATCGCCAAAGTCCTTGACCACAATGGCTTGAATTGAGTTGCGTAAATCATCAACACTTTTCATTTCAATCATCCCAGAGCTCCTATGAAATGACACAATGCCAGAAAGCCCCAATGATGTCCACTGCCATGGTGGATGACAGTCTGGGCTAAAATGGGTTAGGCTACCCCCTCTGATTAGGGGAGGGACGCCATGCGCCGGCAATTACTAGTTTTGATGTTATCTGTGTTATTTTTGGGGGGCTGTGCCTATCAGCGTCCGGACTTTAAGGGCGACACCGAGACCGAGCAGTTCCGCACCTTTCTCGATTGGAGCTTCGACCATTTTATTGAAAAACAGCCCGAAGATATGGCCTACCTGGGCATCGAAAAGAAGCAAGATCAATTAAACAGTTTTTCCGCCAAATTTTACCAGACCATGCAAGACGATGCTAAAAAACATCTCAAGATTTTAAGGAGCTTCGACAAAGATGAGCTCTCCAAAGAAGATCAGTTGAGTTATGCTCTTTATGAAATCCGTCTGCAGCAGAAGATCGATGAACTGCGCTGGAATGATTATGGGTATCCGGTGAACCAAATGTTTGGTATTCAAAGCACTTTGCCTAGTTTTATGATGTCGATCCATCGGGTTAAGACGGAGCAGGATTTGAAGAACTATCTCGCGCGTTTAAAAGAGTTCAGGCGAGTTTTTGGAGAAGTCGTTAACAACCTGATGCGTTCAGAAACCAAAGGTGTGGTCCTGCCCAAATTTGTCTTTGAGAAAGTCATCGATGATTCGAAAAATATTGTTTCAGGTCGTCCTTTTGTAAAATCAAAACAAGACTCTCCATTGTTCAAAGATATGAAGCAGAAGATTAATAAGTTAAAACTTAAAAAAAACAAACGTGCTGAATATCTAAAACAAGGCAAAGCGGCCTTGTTGAACTCCGTCGGCCCGGCCTATGCCGACTTGATTGCTTTTCTTGAAAAGCAAGAGAAGCGAGCCACCACAGAGGATGGGGTATGGAAGTTCCCGAAGGGGGAGTCTTATTATCAGTATCGTCTTAAAAAAATGACCACCACCGATTTGTCCGCCGATGAGATTCACGCACTGGGACTGAAAAATGTGGCTCGCATCCATGATGAGATGAGTTCCATTCAAAAGAAAGTGAAATTTAAAGGCTCTCTGCAGGACTTCTTTAAACATATGCAGAGTAAAAAGTTTCTTTTCGCAGATAACAAAAAGGGGAAGGCCCAGTATCTGAAAAAGGCCAAAGGATACATCGCTGCCATGAAAAAGCGTTTGGATAGTTTCTTTATCACCAAACCCAAGGCCGATATTGTTGTAAAGGCTGTCGAGCCGTTTCGTGAAAAATCAGCAGGCATGGCATTTTACAACACACCCACCGCCGATGGCTCCCGCCCTGGTACATACTACGTGAACCTCTACAATATGGAGGCCTTGCCAACCTGGGAGGCTGAAGCCTTGGCCTATCACGAGGGCATTCCTGGGCATCATATGCAGTTTTCCATTGCTCAAGAGCTCAATCATTTGCCGAAGTTTCGACGGTTCGGACACTACTCTTCTTACGTGGAGGGTTGGGGGCTTTATTCTGAGCGCTTTCCGAAAGACCATGGGTTTTACAATGATCCTTATTCTGATTTCGGAAGGCTTTCTATGGAGCTCACAAGGGCCTGTCGTTTGGTCGTCGATACAGGAATCCACCACTTAAAGTGGTCGCGCGAAAAAGCCATCGCTTACTTGGATAAAAACTTACCCGGGGATCATGCGGACAACGTTCGTCAGATCAATCGATATATCATCATGCCGGGGCAGGCAACTGCCTACATGGTGGGTTTACTCAAAATTCTCGAACTCAAAAAGAAAGCCAAAAAACAATTGGGCTCAGGCTTTGATATCCGCGAATTTCACGAAGTGATTCTTACCAACGGCCCGGTCCCGTTAACGATTCTTGAAGAACTCATCGACGACTGGATCAAATCAAAATCTTAGGGGGCAAAAGTCATCCTGAACTAAGCAAAGGCCCCTTGCCAAACCAACGAATCCAGTACCGTACAGAGGGCGAAGAAAACAGGTCATCCAGAGACGAAGAAATTCGTCGTCCAAGTTCGAAGGAACTCGTCGTCCAAGTTCGAAGGAACTCGTCGTCCAAGTTCGAAGGAACTCGTCGTCCAGTGGCGCAGAAATTTGTCGTCCAGAGGCGCAGCCGAAGGACCTATACCAAACCAATAAACCAGCTACTCATTGTCCAAAGTGGGTCAGTTTTTTTAGTTGCAAGAAACTAAGTCCTTGTTGGGGTCAATCGATTGAATAAGCTCTCTCGTCTCTTCATCGTTCTCGCAAAGATGGGTGGTGTATTTCGGGCAACTGCTATTTTGTTCGCCTACGGCGACCAGATCGCTCTCACCTTCTATTGCTATCCTCATGTAGGGTTCCACATAGATCATGGCGCAGAGGGCATCCTCGGGCACGGCATGGTCGGTTTCGCAGATCGAAGCATCATTGAGCAACTCTTGAAGCCTCTGGGCTTTGCTATCGACGAGGCAAGAGCCGACCCATTCGGCAGCATCGGCCGCCACGACCTCGAAACTCACGAGATCCAATTGCATAGATTGTTGCTGTACTTTGATTGCAAGAGGTGAGCTGGTTTTAATTTTACCGAGAGACGCGGCTGATACAATGGGATCTGTCGATACCGTTTGAGCTTGCGGATCGCTGCCACAATTTTGGTAAAGAAAGACACTGAGAACAACCAGCAGAACAATTTTTAAAAGATTCATAATCTCCCCTCAAGAGTCAGCCTAAAGAATAACGTATACCAAGGGCGATCCCAAATTGTTTTCGTGGGGGAAGATCGGTGTGGGGAGGTTCGTGCTAAGCGAGAGACGACTGTCTCATTCTGAGACCCCAAAAAGACAGGGCAGAGCAGGCAAGGCTGGCCACGCAAAGACCGACCAGTAGGGGTTGGGGTGAATGGGTGCGATCAAGAATCCAGCCAAACAACACGGGGCTCGCCGCTGTCGATAGGACCATGAGTGAGGCAAAGAGACTTTTGATGGCCCCCAGGTGCAGAACACCGTAGAGCTCGGCCCAAATGGCTGACTTTATGGGGCCGCCGCTCCCAACACTCAAGCCAAAGAGCAGAAAGCATAATGCGGGCACCCAGGTCGGAGCTCCAAGACCCAGAATAAGAAATCCGAGAGTCAGCGGCAGCTGGTAGTATGGAAAGAGCTTTATGGCCGACAGGCGATCCACCAGTGGACCGGTGATAAAAGAGTTAACGATGCGTCCAGTGGCAAAGAAAAACAGTCCTGAAGCGGCAAGCTCAAGGCTCCAGTTCTTTAATTCTGCAATCAGAGCCATATGAAAAAAGATGCCCGTTAGAGCAAAGGGGGGCATCAGAGTTTGGGGGATTAGAAAATACACTTGTTTGTCAGTAAAAACTTGTCGGCGACTCCAATTGCTGCCGTTTGTTGGGGGCGCCGGGGATTTGATTGTTGAGGCGCCATCAGGGAGGGGCGCCACCTGGTTAAATTCAGGAATTTGTCGGGTGAGAAAAAACGCGATCGGCGCAAACACCATCAGAAGAGACAGACCGAAGATCACCAAAAAACTTTGAAAGCTCATGGATGTGATCAGTGCTGCACCCAGTGGGGTGATCAAGCCTTCGTAGACCGGAAAACCCATTTGGCTGAGGCTCAAGGCCCGACCCCGGTTTTCCGTAAAATAACGGGCGATAGCGATAGAGGACAAGCTCGAGCAGAGGCCCTGTCCAAAGAGACGCAGTCCGAACAGCCCCAGCCCTAACGTGAGAAGAGAATGGAGCGGGTAAATCAAAGCCAGGCTGCTCATCAGGCCAAAGGCAATCACCAAGGTGAACTTGCGAAGCTCAACGGTATCAATCAGTGGACCTATAAATGTGATGGCAAAGCCACTAAGAAGGGTGATGAGAGAATAGAGCGAGCCATACTCGGTGGCCGTGAGGTCAAACCGCTGGGTGATGATGGGGTTGAAGAGTGAAATAAAGTGGGTTTGACCTAGGCCCGAGAAAAAGGTGACTAGAAAGCCAAATCCGATGGTGCGAGGGTTGAGTTTCAGCAGTTTCCAGTAGCCCATGAAGCCTTTTATTCGTTGGCTTCGTGATTGGCAATGGGTGTCTACAATAATGGCGCATCAGAGCTTGTTTTGTGATTGGGTATGATGGATAAGAAAACCTTGTTAAATAAGGGGTTTGTATGGATTATTTCACCGGCTTTGGTAACCATTTTGAATCGGAAGCGGAAAAAGGGTGTTTGCCGAAAGGGCAAAACTCACCAAAGGTTCCATTGAGTGGGTTGATCCCAGAACAGTTGTCGGGAAGCGCTTTCACTATGGAGCGCCCCCAAAATCTTCGCAGCTGGTTATACCGCATTCATCCCTCCACCTTTCATGGCCCTTACGCCCCCTTCAAGCAAACCACTTGGGTGACTCAGCGCTCGCAAGCCGAGCCGACTTCTCCGTCTCAGTATCGCTGGCAACCTCTTGAAAACCCCCAGGCCGATTGTGATTTTGTTGAAGGTGTGCGGACCATGGCGCTCACAGGAACGGCTGCGGGTGTGGCCGCCCATCACTATCATTTTAACAAATCAATGGGCGATCGCTATTTTTGCAATGCGGATGGTGAACTTATAATCATTCCTGAAATAGGGTCTCTAGAGATTTTGACTGAGTTTGGTGGGCTAGAGGTAGAACCGCAACAGATTGCAGTGATTCCTCGGGGAGTGAAGTTTCAAGTGAATCCAAAAAGTTCAGGCTGGTCCCGTGGGTATCTCGGTGAGAACACAGGACATCCCTTTGTGTTACCCAATCTGGGCCCTATCGGTTCCAACGGATTGGCGAATCCACGAGACTTCGAACACCCAACGGCGGCTTTCGAGATCAAAAGTAGCTCTCAGGTGGTCACGAAGTTCCAGCACCACTTTTGGTCTTACGAACAAGGGCACAGTCCTCTTGATGTGGTGGCGTGGCACGGGAACTATGTGCCTTACCGTTATGATCTGAGAAAGTTCAACACCATGGGGACAATCTCTTACGACCATCCAGACCCCTCTATTTTTACGGTTCTCACATCTCCTTCTTCAACGCCGGGGACAGCCAATATGGATTTTGTGATTTTCCCGCCACGCTGGTTGGTGGGGGAGAACACGTTTCGCCCACCCTATTATCATCGCAACGTCATGAGTGAATACATGGGACTGATTCATGGCGCCTACGATGCCAAGCAAGGGGGGTTCGTCCCTGGAGGCGCCAGCTTGCATAATTGCATGTCACCCCATGGACCGGATACGACGACTCTTGAGAAAGGCATGGCCCAAGGCGAAGAGCCCCAAAAGGTTTCTGATACCATGGCTTTTATGTTTGAGACTTGTCATGTTTTTCATCCGACCACCTTTGCTATGCAAACCGATTCATTAGATAAAAAGTACACGGACTGTTGGCAAAACTTCAAGCCAATGTTTGGAGATAAGTAGTGGGACGCATCTGGTTGTTGTGGGGTTGTGTTTTAGGTTTGCTTTCAGTGGCGCTGGGGGCTTTTGGTACTCATAGTCTGAAAGAGTTTCTTGAGCCTGACAAAATGGACGTGTTAGCGACGGCCAACGATTATATGCGCTTTCATGCCCTTGCCTTGTTAGGCTTAGGATTGTGGAGCCATTGGGAGAAATGGTCGTCGAGCTTGTGGGCCGGCGTCTCTTTTTTGTTAGGCATTGTTCTGTTCTCGGGCAGTCTTTACATCTATGTGCTATTGGACCTGCGGGTGGCCGCGATGATCACACCAGTGGGCGGCAGCCTGTTTATGGTGGGTTGGTTACTTTTTGCGTTGGCAGTGATCCGAACAAAAAGCTCAATCATTTAGAGAGTCTTGATGTTTATTCATTTCAAATAAAAATTGCCATGGGCATAAAAAAACCGAGGTGTTACCTCGGTTTTTTTTAATCGAACCATGTTCAATGGATATTAAGGGTTTTCTTTTTCACTGCAATTAGCGAGACCTGATGGCGTAACATCGCAGATGTGGGCCTTTCTCATGATTCCAAAAAGGAGATGATCATTTTTCAAAACAAGAACTTTGTTTTTTCCTACCCGAAGCGAGTGTCCGTAAGCACAACCAGTAGCTCCAACAAGAAAAGCAGCAAGCAATAAAAATTTAAACGACTTCATAGGTCCCCCGTAAAATTAAATTTGTTAGTAGAGACAGGCTATCGAATGCCACAAGAAAGTCAAAAAAAGTTTCTTCTCACATGATTGCATGGAAACCGGTGAAAGGTCTCGATCTCCTCATTCCGTTTAGGGTAAAGCCTTTGGCGTTGAGGAAGGATTTTAGTGATTGTTATCCACCAAGACCAATGGCGAGGCTGCATTTCAGCCCATTGAGAGTGATTTGGTAGAATTTTCATTTCCCGTCCATTCGTGACATGAGAACCGAGCATAGCTCATCGGTACGTGCAGGCTTTCTGTTTATTAAACACAGGCTTTGTCACGTTGCACAAACCAATGCAAAGACCTAAAAGTTACAAAATGTAAAAAAAGCTTGATGAAATGTTACTTATGGGAAATAAGGGAGCCTCATTTTTAATTGAAGGGTCTAATCAATAGACCAGGAAGGGAGTTTTTGTATGAAGTTCGCTATGGCTTTTTTAACGCTTGTATTTTTGTCGGCCTGTTCGGTGAGTAGTGATTCGCCAGCACCGCCACCTCTGTTGGGTCCTAATAATTTTAAGAAGACGATTCGTCCTCTCAACGTGCCGGCCGTTGCGGGAGAGTATACTTATTTTGGTTTACAGCCCCTCGTGTTGGATGAAGCTATCGACTTCACCTTGTTCACTGGTTTTGGTAAACAAATCGTCGATTTTGAACTGCGTGCCGACCAGCGCTTGAACCTGAATTTGGCCCAGTTTGAGCCTATCTATGACGGGGAGTGCACAAAGAATCGCGATGTCAGTTGGCTGATCGTGGACGAAAGCGGTCGGGTGTTGTCTCGACAGAGCTTGAAACTCTTCGAGACCTTTGTCGCTTATCCGAAAGAACGTCATTTGCTTCGCATCACCTATGAAACGGGCAACGATTGTCTCACCATTTATTCGACTCTTAAAATTGAAACCTTTTAACGAAAGAGCAAAGAAATGAAAAATATAATAGGATTTGGACTTTTATTGTTGTTGTGTCACTGCGCCAGTGTCTCGACGATGCAAACCGCCGAAGTGCTACCCGTTGGAGAATCCTCCCATGCCGTGGGTGTTGGAACTTACAGCAGTGACGATTTTGTAGGGGGCGATGATATTAGCCTACCGCTAATCGAATACGCTTATCGTCGGGGTATGTGGGATGATATTGATGTGGGTTTGAAACTCGCTCTGATTGGTTCCATAACAGCGGACATGAAATACAATTTTTTGAAAAGTGGTGACTTCGCCATGGCGACCGGTCTTGGTTTGGGCTATCTCAATTTTGAGTCCGAGTCCATGTCGGTGACCCAAAAGGTGACTATCATCGACCTGATCTTGCCTTTGTATGTCAGTTACAACGTGGCAAAAATGACCAGCCTTTACACGGCTGCGAAATACATTTTTCGAGCCATCAGTAGCGACTTTGCGAACCCAGGGGACGGAGGCCTTCTTTCGGCATCCTTGGGTGTCAAAATTGGAGACACTTCGGGACTGTTTCTTGAGGGTAGTTTGATTTCAGGTATCGACAACGACTTTACGGGAACACAACTTAACGGGGCATACTTTTTTAGCTTTTAAACAAAGGGGATAATAATGAAAAAAGAAGTGTTTTTAATATCAATAGCCGTTCTATTTTTAGCAGGTTGTCAGGCGATGCCTTACAAGCCTTACGCGAGAAGGGTCAAAATGAAGCCTCGAGTGGGCGGGGTGGTCGCTCTCAAGCTCGATCATAATGAGCAAGATCGTCAACATGCAGAAGGCATGATGAGTAAGTCATGTGGCGCTAAAAAATTCGCCGTTCTTGAAGAAGGCGAAGTGGTGATTGGGACTGAAACCAAGTCTAACGAGACACGCAAAGCCGGTACCGAGGGCAAGAAGATGGGCTCCTTATTCGGAATTCCATTAACAAGTGCCGGAACAGACCCCAGTAAAGCCACCAGCTCTACAACGTTGCAGAAAAAAGAGTGGCAAATCAAATACAAGTGCTCTTAGTACAAAAGGCTCCGTCTATTCGATAGACGGAGCCAGTTAGTCACATTGTCTTCCTGAGCTCAGCGAAGGCTCTTAAACTGAAACAACGTAACTGTCACCCTGAGGTGCAGCCGAATGATCTGTCGCGAAGAATGGGCAAAAACTAATACTGGGACAGCAAACCTTGACTAATGCATTGACAGTCCTAGAGAATATTCAAAATTCCTAGTCTGTGCCTGTAAAAACCTAAAGATATGATACCTTTGGCTCCTCATGAAAATGCTATTTTTTCTCTTTTTCTGACTACCTTTTTGGTGTCTTCAGTCGCAGTCAAAGCGAGCGATATGGTCTTGCGGCTCCATGATAAACAGATCGATCTTTCGCCGACGCGCCCGGGTGGGGTGCTCCATTGTCAAAAAGTGTTTCAAGTTATTCGCTATGGCTCACGTCTGTCAACGGCTTCACCGCAGGGTGTTCGTAGTGGCGAAATGCATTTTTTTCGAGAGAACGAAATAGATCCACGAACCCAAAAAGCAATTGCTGGGTTGTTTGAGGCTTACGGAGCTTCTGGACATTACCAGCCTAGAGACATGGTCATGCTTAAGGCAAGGGATGATGCTCTCGATCCGTTGAGAACCAAATACGTAGAGATCTTAAGCGAGGGCGAAGTTTCAGGTATTCGCATCTTCGATGGATCGACGGAAACTTTAAATCACGGCATTTTGTGGAACACGCCGGCCGGCGGTCGCGAACGGACACCCATTGAGAGAGTCTATGAATTCACCTTTCCGGAGCGGCGCTTTGGTAAGAGGGCAACGATTTGGGAGCTGGGCTTGTTGGTCGCCCCCAAGCATTTCGTGAATGGCGTAGAGTCTGCCATGGCAAACATTGCCTTTGTTCTCGATGCTCATTACAACAGTATGAACTATCGGGTTTTTAAAAAGACAGATGTGATTCAGCAAAATGATTTGCAGATTTATGGTGTGGCAAGGCCCAAGTTAGTGCCCCACTATCGCAAATATGGGTTGGCTCCGGTCATGGTGGTGAATTCAAAAGGTGAAGCTAAACCCTTGCAATTCTCTGATGGTATGGTCCTCCTGAAGGTTTCAGGAGAAGAGTTTATTTATAAAAACTTTGATCGCCCCATACATCCCGCGACCCTTACTGGGGGGCGAGCCGAGGATGTCTCGCAAATTATAAAGATTGAAAAGCAACTGATTGATTTCAACAACAAGCTAGAGGCCGAGCCGGTTCCCCTGATAGAAAGCTGGCAAGCCTGGCTGCACACCTGGAATCACGTCGTCGGTGTTTATCGCCAGACTTACTATGAAGCTCCTACAGGTAGCCCAGCGAAAACCCAGGCCTACTTCGATTTGGTCCGATCCCTCTACGTACTGCTAAAATCGCCAATTGTGGATCGTCACGATCCTAATGTCGCAGCCAAACGTATTCTTATAAAAGAGCTTCTGGTAGAAGGGCCCGATTTTGGCTGGCAGGCTCTGGAGCAAATGCTATTTGACTCTCGGCGGGCTTCAGAGGGCGATTACGACTCCACTCGCTATCAATTCAGATTCTAGTCCCAACAAAGAATCCCCTTAGTTTTATCATTGACGGGTGGTCTTTTTACTTGAAGATCTTAACGGTCAGTATGCTTCGATCGATTGTTTGAAGAATGCGGCGGGCTCCACAGATTCGTGAAATATAACATCGTCCGTGCGATGATCAGAGTTGAGCCAGTCTTTTTGGCCGACGCGTGGCTCAAGAAGAAAGGATCGATGAAACCAAAAGGCTTCTTGATCTCTGAATCGACTGCTGGGGCTTTCGTTCCATGACCATCCTCTTTTGAGTTTGTTCTCCATTTCCAAAAAAATGGCTTTTCTAAAGTGATTGTCGTTGAAGGGGCGGGGGATTCTTGTGTTGAGTTCTTCGGTTTTTCTTAAATGAAATTTTTCGAGCAGAACTGCTAGTTTTTCTTCTGCACTGCCGTCACTGGCGAGTGTCGATATAAAATCCTGTTTTGATACTTTATTGGTCCCAGGGGTGACGTAATTGATGTTGATTCGGGTGTCTCCCAACCCGGTGAACTGACCAAGAACGCGTCTGTCAAATTTCACCAGATCCTGAGGTTTGGAAGCAAAAATGTTTCTGGACAAGCCGTTGGGAGAAGGAAATCTGTCCAATCCGTTGTAGTAGGCGAGCATATAATCCTCGATTGTCGATCTTTGCAGGTGGTGCAATGAAGCCGAGTAAATCCCATGATCAACCGTTTCTCGCAATATATTGAGCAAGGTGGGCCAGTACTTGACGTCGATGAGCACCTCTTGTCGAGGGTCTGTGGATTCGGGAAAAGAGTTTACATAGTTTCGTGAGTCGGGATTTCCGGAGGGTATCACCTTGTTGGTTTTTTTTGATTTTTGTAACTCTTTAAATTTATCGTCGACCACAGCACGGGTTATACCCTCGTCATCTAAGCCTTTCTGATTCATTTTACTATTGCCAATTTTATCTCGATGGCCCTGTTCCAATTGTGAAAAAGCACTGTTTGAGTCTTCTGCACCACAATAGATATAGAAGAGGCCTCGTGGCTGGTAACCGAAGTCACCTTTCTCACATTGAAAACCGAGTTTTGGTAAATTGACTTCGACGTAGTTATGTTCTTTTTTTTGACTCTCTAGGTATTGTTGAATTTTAATAGGGACAAAGGGTCTGACTTTGCCAAAGGTCTCGTCTCGCTCGGTCTCAGGTGGGGCAAAAAAGTATTCTTTGTTGAGAAGAAAGAAATCCACAAAGTCCTGGTAGAAAAAACCAGGACGCTGCAGTTTGTCAGAGTCAAGAGCGAGCAAGTCCATGCTCATGAAAGAATCCAACCCGGATGGCATTGGTGTTACCACAATTTCAGATAGTTGGTCTTGTGCTGCCATAATCGCCTTTAAAAAGGCCATGGGTTGCGTTGAGATCTTTCTTTGATAGGTTACGATGGATTGAATTTTTTCACTATAGTAAGGGATCAGTGAAAACGACTGTAGTATGGGGGAATACGTTGAACTCGTATTAAAGAAATCGTCGATGCAAAATGAAATTCTTTGGTACACCTCAAAATATGCCACGATAAGGTTGTCTAACATTCTAATGGTTTCATAGTGGTTTGACTGAGAGATCAAACTTTCAGCGAGGTTGTCGCGGTCGAAGGCCTGGGCAAGAAGTGGTAGGCCCTTCTCAATTTCGTTCTCCAGCCACTGGATGTAATGGAAGTACCTGTCTTCGTTGGGTAAGGCTCGTAGTTGTTGGAAAAGAGCTTGGTCGGAAATTTCAATTTCAAATTCAGATCGCGACTTGTGAATGGCTCTGTCTTTTTGATCCAGCAATGGAATGAGAGGAGGCAAGATTCGACACTCGTCGGCTTTGTTCACTCGGGCGAGAAAAAGGTTCATTTCTTTATCCTCAGTTTCAACAACACCTAGCTTTGATAAGAGCCTTGGACGATTGAAGTGACCGATAAATTGCTCGCGAGAAATGCTTTTTTCCTCGAAATTATCGATCACAATTTTATCTGATTCGACAAAGGTTTTCTTGTATTTGAAGAACATCTCTACCGCAAATCGGTCCCTGAAGTGTCGTCGGCGACCGAAGTGGTCGCCCGCCTTCCCGAGGAGGTTTTTAGCGGTGTTCAGAGCGTTCCCCAAAATACCGGAGCCCTTTTGATCACCGTCTTTGTTCGACTCGCTATCCAGTGGTTGGATGCGACTCGAGTTATCGACTTCTCCCTCAGGTGGCTCATCGGGAGAGAAATTTCCACAAGCATAGTACCCACTGACAATGGGCATTTGGACTCGGGCAGGTGTCTTATTACTGAAAGACCCGAGGCAGGCCCATGGTTTGTAGCTAACCCTTTGGTGACTGCCTTCGTAGGATTGTGTTTCGACAGGATGCACGACCTCTTTGAGTTGATAGAGAACTGCAGGAATATATTCTATCCAGGGATAAATAGCGCCTCGGCGATTTTGAATTTTCCCGTAAGCCAGATCAAAAATTTTGCCGGATTCCTCGTTGTAGAGGATGGGACGGATATGATCAGAGAACATTTCTACTGATAAATCCCAGCCAGTAGGAGCTTTGAATTCAGAGTCCGAGAAGAGGGATAAGAAAAGTAGCGTCTCTCCCATGCAATTCGTACACCCCCTTGCCAGAGCCTCGATCATCATGGTCGATTCAGCACAATAGTTCACATTGGCCCCTTCGTCAGAATAGGCGGCCGCCAAGACAGAGACCCACTCTTTGAAAAGTCGGTTTGGACTTTGAATATTTTTAGCAATATTACTGGTTTCTCCGACAAGGGCTCTATATTTTTTTAGTGTCTCCGAAAAATTAATATCGGTGCCGCTGGTGTTCTTTAAAAAGTAGTACTCCAATCTAAGCAGGGCCTCACCCAAGGCCATTTCACCGAGGCGTGGTTTTTTATGAAATCTTCGATGTAAACTTTTTGCCGCTTTCCGAGAGGAGAGGGTTGATCTTTTTCTGCGATTGAGCATTTTACAATTAATCAACTCCGCAAATTGACTGAATCCGGTCACAGCGGTCTTCAGGGGCAGCCATTGGTTTGATTTAAGGGGGTCAACCGCTGTAAAAAAGATACCAAAACTGTCTTCGGCATCTTGCACCACAACAAAGTCGTACTGACCTAGGGTCTTTTTAAGAGATTCATTTTGCATCAAACTCGTCGAAGGCATTTCTGATAGATCCAGCGGATCTTGATGGCTCGAACTCTCCAGGGCCACCATAGCCGCTTTCGAAAGATCTCCAGCCACTAAGATCTGACAGGTGTCTCGGGCCTGCGACAGGCAAGACAACAGCAGGGCTGCCAAAAACAGACAGACAGCTGTATAAAGACTAGACAGAAATTTCGTTAGTTTAAAGGTTTTCAGTAGCATAACCTTTACATAGAGCAATTAAGAGGCCAACGAAAAGCTCAAACGAGGGGTTCACTGACCTCATTAAGAGGCCACACCTTTCGGCACGACTTGTCATGAGTCAATTTGGGGGCCTTACTCTGAGTCTTGTGACTCTCCGCCATTGTTCAACGTCACTGTCGATCGGTTGGTAGGATGCGGGCGAATTCGAGGCGCTCTGAGAAATGAGGGGTGTAATCGAACTTTTCACTGTTCAATAGGTAGCTTTGAATGTGGCGAAACAAAGGAATAACTACCAAGTCGTTATGGAGCAGTTGCTGTTCCAGCTTTTTTTCGATGCTTCGGCGTTGCTTCGGATCTGATACTTTCCAGTATTGCGATAGCTGTTTGTTGAATGTATCACTTCGATAGTGGCTAAAGTTATTGGCCGAGTCTTTGGCGAAAATTTTTAAAAACCCCATGGGTGTGATCTGGGCAGGAGTCCACGAGAGGCGATATAAGTCCGCAGAATACTTTGAACGTAAATCAGAAAAATAGGTGGCGGCATCGGACAGTTTAATTTCTGACGAAATGTCATAATTCTTTTTAAGAACATAATTGATATGTTCTAGGGTCTTTTTATGAAGAGGACTGTTGTTGGAGTAGAGCACCAGTTTTTGAGGCTGAGAGGACTTTGAGCTTGGTGCGTTCGTGGTTTTCACAGGCAGAGGGGTGTCGTTAAAAATCGACCAAGGAACAATGGTTTTTGTGGGGGTGACGTCGTGGCCAAAGAGCTGTTGCAACCTTGTGTAGTCAATGGACCTCTTGATGCGTTGACGGAGAGCACGATCTTGCACCCCAGTTCTTGTTAGGTTGAATCCCAAAAAATAAATCCCAACCCCCTTCTGTGTTACATAATACTTCTCAAGGTTTAACGCCTGGACCTGATCAAAATCAGGAGACTTCACTAAGTCTATCTTCTTTTTTCTAAACAGACGAACTGCCGTGTTTTTGTCTTCGATCCATTGGATCTCTATGTTTTCAATGAAAGGTTTTTTAGACCAGTGCTTGGCATTTTTCTCCAATAGTAAAGTTTGCTTTAGATCACCGTTGGCGAGGTTGTAGGGCCCCAGTCCAACCCAATTCTCCGGATGAGTCCAAGTGTTGGGGTGCGCGGCGATTATCTCTTTTCGGATGGGGTAGGTGTAAGGCGCACTGAGCAGGCTGGGGAAGTCGGGGTCTGCCGTTTGTAATTCCACTGCAAAACATTGGGATGAGGTGGGCTTTATACCCACCTGCTCAAAGCCGAGGTTTCCAGAATTGAATTCTTTAGCCCCCTTGATATGAAAAAACTGATGAGCGCTAGGCGATGCAGTCTCTGGAGCTAAAAGTCTTTGCCATCCATCGACAAAGTGCTGGGCAAGTAGCGGACGACCATCAGACCACTGGACGCTAGCACGTAGGCAGAATTGCCACTTTTTGAAGCTCTTGTTTTCGAAGGTTTTCACCAATTGAGGGCGAACGGACACGCTGTTGCTATCAAGATCATAGGTGAACAGGCCTTGCATGGTGTTTATGTTGACGGTGCTTGATCGGAAATCTGTTGTCAGGTGCCAGTCGAGAGTGCTAGGTGCTGGACCAAAACTGACAGTCAGTGAGTGCTTATTCTTTTGTGCGAGAGGGGCTGAGTCAGTGCAATGGGATAAGCAAAGAGGCGCTAAAAAAAGGATTAAGGATAAGAATGATACATTTTTTGTATCAAAAAAATGACAAAACTTCACTTTTTTTAGCTCTCCGTTGCGAATCTTTAAAAATGCTCGATAATGGTACTATAAAAGCATCTCGGCGTTGTCGGCAAGAGTGACCGCGAGAAAAGGGGTATAAGCCATGGAAAATCAATGGAATTGGTTTGGAGACTCAGTTTTATCAAAAGGGCAAGAAACCCAACTCAGAATCATGAAAACCGCTTTACGCCTGTTTAGTGATAAGGGTTACAGCGCCGTGACTTTGCAAAAAATTGCAAAGGGGGCCAAAACCTCACACCCCCTCATCCTCAAGCACTTTGGTGATAAAGAGAATTTATTGCTGGCGGTCCGCAAATATGTCAGTTTTAGCAACCATCAGTGGGTGGATCAAAAAATAAAACCCTCTATGAATGGGCGAGATTGCATAATCACCCACTGTGTCGAGAACCTCAACTGGGGTTACCACAACCCCAATGAAGCTAAGATTATCCTATTAACCTACTACTACAGCAGTATGGAGGACGGCGGGCTTGGCGCCTTTCGCATGGGGACCGAACGGTTGCATCGTTATGTCTTGCAAGCCAAACGTGAAGGAGCGCTCACCAGTGGACTGAATACGGAGACGGTGACCGAGATGATACATGAATATGCCGTGGGAATTTTTGTGAAAATGCTGGCCACTGACCCTCATAAAACCAAAAAACTACCCAGCCTATACGTTAAAAAGATGACCATGGCCCTTGATGCCTTTTTTTCAATCAAAGACTAGCCTTGCTTGTTTTTTTAACCCTGGACCTTGGCCCACTTCATGCCTCGGAAGCTTTCAAATAGTAAAGTGATTTCGATAGAATAGGTTGCGAACTTTACGACAAGGGAGTGCTGGTGGAACCCATAGTGTTAGTGGGCGGTGGTGAGTATCACTACCGAGTGATTCAATCTTTGACCAATAAACAAATGGCGGAACGTCCTGTCGTGTTGGTGGCTCAAAATATTAAAGTGTTCCCCTCGGACTTCTTGGCTCCCGCTCTCCTGCAAAAGATTTCGGTGGCGGACGCACAATTGGATCTATGGACGGCATGCCAGCGCAAGGGCGTTTACTTTTTAGAGGACACCTGTCTGAGCATTGCTAAAGAAGACCAGGTTCTACAGCTGAGGAAGTTTGGTAATTTGAAATACCACAGTCTCTCTGTTGAGACTCAAACGCAACCCACCCTGCTTGGCAGGGAGCCGATTCCGGCCGTCACAACCATCAACCCTGGCAACCCCTATGTGTTTCTCGACTCTATGGAGAGCTTCTTTGCGGAGGTTCACAAACACTGCCCCCGCGAGGTTCGAGTTATTCTAAGTGGATTCAATAAAATGTCAGCCCAGTTAGCTGTGGCAATTAAGGCCCGTTTGAGTGGGGGTGCCGAATCCAGCGACATCATCATTTTACAAGATGAGGTGTTAGAGAAGAATCGTTTTTTGAAAACCTCAAAAGAGCGAAAACAAGAGGCCCTTAAAAACGCCGGCGTGCGCATGGTCTATGGCGCGATGGTTGACAAAAATCGAGACCATCTGCTGCAACTCGTTGATGGAACGACGCTCAGCTATGACGTTTTGATCCCCTGCAGTCACTTTCGCAGTTCTGACTTTTTAGGCAAAATTTTTCAGGGCGATTCTCAGACCATTTTCGTGTCTCGTGAGCTACAGGGGCTGGGCCAGATTTTTTTGACTGGTGACAACGTTCAGTTCGAGACAGAAAGCCTCAAAGTGCGAGCGCTGGAGGGGAGCGAAGTGGCCAGCGTGTTAAGACAAAATTTGTTTCGAGAAAATGCCGACACGCCTCTGCTGTCTTGCCGGGATAAAAAGAAAGTCGACAGTTTAAAAGTCACAAAAAACTGGTGGTCTTACCAAGAATCGGATTTAAAAAATTTGAAAAAAATCGAGGTTCTCGAGACAAGCCGTCACCAGCTTCATGAGGCTTTATCTTTCCAAGCTCAGCATATGAGTCGACCATGGCAGGGGCTGGTGATATCTGGTTCTAATGAAGGGGCTCGGTCTTTTCGACTGAACTCATTCAATGGATTCAATTCGTGGGGCAGTTTTGCTTTATCGGCCATTAAGATTACGGAAACGGCCATCTTAAAAAGTTTGTCTCGTGGCGTGAAACCCAAACAACTCCGGTTTAGTTTGACCCTCCCGGCAGAAAGAGACCATTTGCTAAATCATATTTTTGAGTCCACTTTTCGGGCCATTGAAGGCGTTGCTGACAAGCACGGCATTGAAATCGATGGTGGCGATACCTTTGATGGTAAACACTGGCACCTCAATGTCACCATGGGCGGTGAAGTCGTTTCTGACAAGCAAGAGAAGTTTCAGCCCCATGACTATGTTTTGATGACTCGCCCCTTGGGGTTTGGATTTTTGTGGGCTGGGCGTTTGAGCGATCGTTTTGATTCAACCTGGATTCAAAAAACAATCAATGAGCCTCTGGTGTCGGATATGGAACAGCTATTGGCATTTACCGATAAATGGGGGATGAGTGCCCCCGTGCTTATAGAAGAATGGGGTTTTCTGTATCACTGCTTGCAAAAGTTGCCGGCACATCAGCAGTTGATGGTTAATTTTCGAGAAGTGCCACGTTGGGAAGGGGTCGATCCCTTGATAGGTGAAAAGGTTTCACATCCAGGATTAGATATCAATTGGACTCGGATTCAGAGTGATGTCGCTTTTCAAAAAGATGATGTTTCTTTAACCAATGCTATTTTGTGGGATTCTCTCAGTCAGGGAAGTCTCGTGTTTAGTGTGCGACCAGAGCATTGGCGTGAAGCTTTGCAAGATTTAAGGCAAATCGGTTATAGCCACGCCGCCCTCGTTGGGTGTATACGGCCAAAGGTGAAAGGGAGTCGTGTGATCCTATCCGATTGGAGCCCAAATTGAAACGAAATGAAGCCGAAGAGCTCAAGGTCTTCTTGACTGATCTCGAACTTAAAGATGGTGAAAGCTTTCATCTTCGCTTTGGTCCCTTGGATTTTTATCTGGAAAAAAGCACCTCTGAGATCCGTGTGCGTTGGATGACTTCTAACGACTGGCTGGATTCGTCTTTCCATTATCAATACCCTTTCACGGGGATGTATCCCAAAAATCTGCTAACCGAGAAGCGCTTTGCCTATTCTGACAACGAGCCCTTGTTGCAGGTGTTGCCCTGCCTAGGAGAGCTGCCTTTTGTGGTAAAGCCCGACACCACCTTTATGGTTTTACCAGGCGAGAAGGCCAAGATTTTTTTGAGCACGCCAATGAGTGTGCGCCTCCTGGATAAGCATTCTGGGTTGGTCATTGATGAGATCCCTGTCTTGCATCGTGTGAAAACCTGGTTTGGTGAGTCTCCTACGATGGGTCAGTTGTGTTACTTTACCAAGATTCACGCTGCCCTTATTGAAGAAAATTTGCCGTTTCGCCCCCATCGAGCCCTGACTCATCTTTATATGGAGAACAGCTCAACGGAGCCCATTCCTATAGAGAAATTGAAGATCCCCGTTAACTACCTCACGCTTTACCAAGACAATAGGGGGCTTTTTGTGACCAGCTCTTTGTCTGTAAGATTAGACAAGAACAAGCGCCTGCGAGATTTAAAGATTTTCCCTCCCCAAGATACAGAGGGCGATCTGCAGGTCGTGCAGCAGCCACGTGAGAAAATACCAAAAACTCTTTTCACTTCGACCACCGAGATAATGAGATAATATGGAAGAACTTCTAACAGCTTTATTAACCATTCAAAACGGCTTTCCTTGGCGCAATTTGATTATCGGAATTGCAATCCTTCTGATTGGGCAACTGGTGCTGAAGATTTTAGATTGGATTTTTCATCTTGCCATCCAGAGTCTAGAAGATCCGCGTAAGGCTTTAAGTGGCCGAAAAATATTTGTTTACAGTTTCAACTTTATCCTATTTGTGCTGTTCTTAAACCTGATCAAGGTGGACATGAAGGTCGTAATCGGCGCCACGGGTCTTATGACTTTGGCTATAGGTTTTGCCGCCCGAACGCCTATCTCTAATTTAATCAGTGGTGTGTTTTTGGTTTTTGAGCGTCCGTTTGTGGTGGGCAATATTATCGAGGTGAACGACTTTAAGGGAGAGGTGGTGTCACGTAATTTGCTCTCACTGACTCTTCGGACACTGGACAATCGGATGGTTAGGATCCCTAACGAGATTGTGATTGGTAGTTCGGTCAGCAATGTGAGCTTTTTTCCCATACGTCGCTTGGATGTGAAATATCTTTTATCCAGTCGGGATAGTTTGACTCGTCTTGAAGAGATTTTTAAAGATGTGGCCGGACGCAACGGATTGGCTCTTGACGAGCCCGTACCTTATTTTTATGTCAGCGAGTTTAAAGAAAACCACACCGAAGTCATTTTTAGAGTTTGGTCAACGTCTGAGGATTTTTTGACCTTTCAATCTGAGTTCCCCAAAGAAATTCATCGTGCTGTCAAGGCCTCAGGCATGGAGCCGATCACCCACCGAGTGGAGATCAATCAGCCGATCAAGATTGAGTCGAGCAGCGAGCGTCCATGAGTAAAAAATCTGTCGACGGGACTGTCGTTTTCAATGAATACTTTACTTCAGTTTACGGTGATCGCTGGACTGGAATCCACGATGCTCTTTTAAAAGACGATAAAAAAGTGGCTCGGCGCAATCTGTTCTTTCGGCAAGAACAAGCGCAGGCTTCTGCAGAGGAGGGCATTGGGGCCCCTCACGAGTTTTTACCCCATTGTTTTGAGATCAATGAAAGCTTTGATCTGGGCCTCTTCGATACCCCCATGCTGCCTTACTACCGGATGGACCCGGCCAGTATTATTGCGGCCCAGAGTCTCGCTGTGCAGCCGGGAGACGCCGTCCTCGATATGTGCGCCGCACCAGGGGGCAAAAGCTTGGTATTGTTAGAAAGCCTAACAGCGGCTCAAGAAGGGGAGTGCCTGGACTTGAGTGGTCGATTTGTGGCCAACGAGATGTCGGCCAAACGTAAGTTTCGCATGATGAGCGTTTTCAAGCGCTATTTGCCGAAAGAAGTCAGGTCCATCGTAAAAATCCGCGGCGTCGATGGGTCCATTATCGGACTCAATAAAAAGCAAGACTTTGACCGTATATTACTCGATGCTCCCTGCTCCGGTGAGCGCGGCGTGGTTCACAAGAAGTCCGAACTGCAAACTTGGAAAGTAAAGCGAACCAAGAGTTTTGGAATTCGACAGTACTCGCTGTTGTCTTCGGCATTTATGGCTTTAAAACCGGGTGGGAGAATTGTTTATAGCACTTGCTCGATCTCTCCCCACGAGAATGACGAAGTCATAAGAAAACTGATCAAGCGTAAAAAAAATGAGATCGACATTCTTGAGCTTGATCCCATTGGCCCATCAGAGAAAACCGAGTTTGGGCAACAGTTCTTGCCCGACCGTGACGGCTGGGGCCCGATTTACTACAGTGTGATTCAAAAAGGAGAATGAACCACGCTTGATATCATCGTTGCCCTATCGAGGAAGGTCGACGACCTCGAGTTGGCAAGTTTCGGGAATAGCCGTGCCTTTGAGAAAGCCTCTGATGTCATTAGGGCGATACTGTTGAGCCAGTTGGCCGCATTTGTAGTTGGCATTCCATTGGGCTTTGAAGGCCGCTGAACAGTTTAACGGGATGTCACCGTCGTCATTGGGTAGGCAGCTTGCGGCTTCTACCGGGTCATCAACAACAGACTGTCCTCTCACTCGAAAGCCCGATTGCGAAAGGGCAAGTGGTGACGAATCCAGCGCCGGAGGGATTAACTCTCCACCATCAAGATCGGCGACGAGACATTCGCAGTACGCATAAACCACGACAGATGTCGGCGCATCGGCCCATGAAACTTGAGAGAAAATTAAGCTGAGTATTAATGCTGTCATATTGTGCCCCCTTGTTGGCATTGAGGAAAAGCTAACAAACCTAGGAGCTGAATGGGAGGGGGCGATCAATGAACTGTAAAGATTTTAGCTTCGATGGGTCTTTCAAGAGTAAAAACGATAAAAAATGGCAATAAAAAGATCTTAAACGAAAGATCCCTTATTGCCCTAGAAAGGATTGCTTATAGCAACCCATATAAAGATTGTGACAAAGTTTAAATAGCGACCCAGTCACCATCGGGTGTGCTGCGTAATTGATGGCAGCCAGACCGAGTGACAGAGTTCGGATCTTCAGTTTTTGATACACTGGCAAAGTTTCTATAAGTTTCAACACACATGTTTTGTGCGCTATTCTGAGCCTCTTTTAAAGACTTTCCTTCGCCGTAAATATCTTGATGACCGTCGCTCAAATCGGAAAGAAAGGTGGGGATGTCTTCGCTAAAACCTAAACAGTCACACTTCTCCACTTTATAGGTGGGGGTGAAGTTATTGTTTACAGCTTGCATGCCCTGTGCATAAGAACTGCTTCCAAAGATAAGAGCTAAGCTTATGACCACTTGTGATCTAACGTTCAACATTTTTGCTCTTGTACTCATTGTATTCCTCCTTAAAACTTTTTAAAAGTTCAATTGGTGATGGCTCTATTATAAGGGGGAAGGGCTCGTTGTATGAAAAGTTTCATGCACTTTGAAAAGAATTTAAAAAAAGTGTTTTACCTAGGCGCAGAAATGTCACTTTCGGCTGTACTCACCTTAGGCTTGTTGTGAGCGTAACAATTTTTGACACCTTTTTTGGTCGGCGGTGTAAAAAAAATGATCAGTTAAAAATCATTCACCTTATCGACCCATTCAGGGTGATCAATGTAGGGGTTGCGATTGTGTTGAATTTCATAAATTTCTTGATTACGAAGGGCTTCTTCTTCGTCGACGGGGTCAAGTTTGTGCCATTGGCGTAAAACACTCTCTTGCTGACTGTCGATCTTTGTGTTGTAGCGGGTCGCGAAGTAAAACAGCGATCTTGCGATATTCCCTTTCACTTCGTCGGAGGGTTCAAAAACTCTTTGTCCGTTTTTGTCTTTCCCGAGGGCAGCCTCATCACAAGCGAGATTGACAATGCTTTCGACCTTACCAAAGGGGAAGTTACCGCGAGTGGAATTCACTCGCATTCTGACGGGATATAAAGAATGAAGGTCGGACTTTTGATAGTGTTTTGGGAAGTTGTTGGTGAAGTGACTTTGAGGCCATGCATGTTCTGCGTTAATTACGTTGGCCGAAGGGATTTGCATGGGGCCTAAAGACTGTTTATTGGGCAACTGCTCATTGGTGATAGAATCGCCGCAGTACACAGATTCAATGTTGTATGACGTTGGGCTGTCTCCCTTAAGATGGAGGTATCCAAAAAGGTACCGTCGGGCCATTTTGTATGAGTAGTGTTTGTGGGTGTAGCAGTTGTCATTGGACCCAATATCACAGTTACGAACGATCTTATCAAAGGTTTGAGTGTTGGAGATATGGTAGGACTTTAAGACATGGTGAAGGTGAGACTTTAAAGGGCTTCGTCCCAGTTGTGTTATTTCTTCCCCGTAGTAAAAGTCAGCCTTGCTGGCGAGGTGGGGGTCGGCGAAGGCCGCGACCGCTACAAAGAGTGTTAAACCGACAAGTGCACGCTTAAGAAAATATAACATCCGTGATTTCCTTTTTAGTGATAGTTAACAATTGAGTCTCAAACAGCATCGCCTTCTGTGGCGTCCTGTTGAATGCGACCAAAGGGTATAAAGTTCTCTTTTTACTTTGAATGAATTCGGCCTTCTCGTCGCCCCTCGGGAGAGACGCCATATTTAGAGCGGGGATGATCGTGACCGGTGTGTGAGAGCTAGAGATCGTTGACTGGGGAGCCAGCAAAGACAGAGCGAGAAACATGGCACTAAGTGTTTTGATCATTTCAAATCTCTTCACACTTAAAATCTCAACACATGGGTGGGGGCTTGTCCAAAATAATGGGCCTCTTAACAATACCCTGTTTAAAGGTCTGGGATGCGCAAGGTCATTCGGCAGTGAAGGGCAGTATGTGCTTTTTTTACCGGCTTTTTCTGTTCAAAAAATACAGAATCTGTAATGTAAAGACAGTTTACGATGGGTGTAAGGGTTTTAGATTAATAAAATGTCATGATCGGGGCTGGCTGCCTCTGCGACTATGGTTCCAAATTCTTCTTTGTTAGCTGTTTTCAGATGCACTTCCGACGACTCTTTTTTCTGCTCTTTCTTTGTCGGATTAGCTGTTTGGTGCCGAGTCTGTGTGTTGTTCCGAGAAATTTGCTCTCAATGAATTGATTGTGGCGGAGCTTATCGAGTCGCAAAATCCGAGTTATTGGCAATGAGCTCGTCGTAGAAAGCCTTGTATTCTTCAGCGACGGTTGTCCAAGAATTTTGTAAGGCAGTCTCTCGAGCCGCTAGGCCGAGCTGTTTTGTTCGTTCTGGATTTTTTAGGTTTTCAAAAATAAGATCACTGATTTCATCATGCAAGTGTTCGGATTTGAAAGTCTCTCCGTTCACGCCCGGCCTGATCAGTTCTGCCGCTCCAACGCTGTCGCTGACTAAGACGGGGAGAGCCGAAGCCATAGCTTCTAGAACGCAGAGTCCAAAAGGCTCGTAGTCGCTTGCAAAAAACAGCTGATCGGCCATCCAGTAGTAGTGAGATCTCTCAAGCAAGTCTTCGGTGAGTATGACCTGGTTCTTTAAATCCAATGCGGTGATTTTTTTTTCAAGCCCTTTCGCTTCCCCTCGATGGACCACCAACAGCTTGAGGTGCTCCGACCCAAGCAGGATCATTTGTTGAAGGGTTTCGAGGCTCTTAAGGATTCCCGAGCGAGACGTTGTTGTCTCGATATGCAGAAGCAGGTGGTCGGCATCACTGCAACCGAAACGTTCGCGACAGAGAGCCCGTGTTTCGGTTGAGGTTTCTTTTTGAGAGTAGTGATGAAAAACCTCTGGATCGACGCCATGGTGAATCAGTCGAATTCTATCTGAAGGGATCGAAAATTGTTCCATCAATTGCTTTTTCAGCACATGGGAGACTGCGATATAGTGGGTGTCAGCACGGTAGTAGCGCATCTCGAGGAGACTCATAAATTGGGACCGCAATGACTCCAAGTTTTTTTTTCTTTTGAAGGGATGGCTTTTGCCCAGTTCGGTGGCCACTTTCTGCCAAGCGCGATGGAGAAAGGAGACAAAAAAAACGTCGGCTCGTTTCTGCAAAGGTCCATGGACTTGAATAGGCCCCGGAGAAGTGGTGTCGCTATCAAAAAAATCAGTGAGCGCACGCAGAAAAAGCGAACCCAGGCTTCCGGCATCCCGATTCATCCAAGTGAGGTCTTGCCATCGTGTCGGCTCATCGACACTCGGGCTTTGCAGTGTCAGGGGAACGTGTTGGTTCAATTGCTTGGAAAGGGCGAGCAAAGCACGGCTGTCGTCGGATCGTGGATCGATATTATCGGAGATGATAGTGAGAGGAAAGGTTGGGTTCATAGATTTTACTTTATCACTATAGTGCGAGCTTGGTCAGAGGGGAGAAAAGACTCCGGCCCTAGGTCAGCCCGAAGTCGCTCAAAATGAAGGGGCTCGTTCACTGTCTGAGAAATGGTCAATTGTCTAACTAGCTGTGACCGAAAATTGTCGAACCTTCTGCAAAGGCTCAACTGAGCCTGCTAAGTTATTGAATTTACTCATTGAAATTTACTGCCGCCGGAATGCCATTTGCACCTAACAAAGGTATGTTAAAACACGTTCTTATCCAGTCTTTATTGATCCTAGCCCCAATCCTCGTCATAGCTCAGACTGCGCCCTCTAGCTCGTCGACCTCCGTCTTCGAGCAGGCGCGAGCTCTGGTTGAGGATTTTAATCGTCTAGATTCTGCAGAAGACAACTACAATCAAAGGCGCTACGATTTGGTGCGCACCCATGTGGGTGAAATGCAAATCATTAATGAGAAAGGAACTCGCAATAAATTTGCATTGCAACCTCAGTCGAGAATGCAGTTTGAACGCTATGCTTCTCAGTTTGCAAAGCCAACGTTCTTTCCTCTGAGCCAACAACGAAGCATTCGCCAGGCCTCAGCCATCACCAAACAGCTTCAGCAATTTATTGTGTCTCCGGAAGCGGCGGAGATTCATCTTAAGCAAATTCACAGCCAAGAACCGTTTCGGGTTTGGAAGTCCACGAAAGCCGGTGTTTATCATGTTGGTCCCGAGCTGGCTCGTTTTGCGACGGCTCTGGCTCTGATTCGGATCTCCACGTGTTTTGGTGGCAACGTGTTGGCTATGAAGGGGCCCGCTTTCTGGGAAGCCTCTGACAAAGACCCGGCTTGCCTCGAAGAGATCGGTAAAATGTTGGCAGACCCCATCTTTTATATGGGCTTTTCGGCCTTTATCGTGGCTTCACGTGCTGGAACGGCCGTCCTTAATAAGACACTATCGAAATTGAACCCCAACTACGGGCTCAAACAAGGTTGGACAAAAACCATTCTGATACCCCAGTTGTCTCTCGCCATTGGTTTTATGGCCGACCACGCCTTTCAAACTCTGGTCAGGAACGAGCATATTAAGGCTTGTATTGCTGACACCTTTTCGAAAGCTCCTGCGGCCTCCCGAGAGTCAGAGACCCCTGCTTTCCCTGTGACCGCTGAATCTATCAAAAATCCCATACTTATTAGCCCTCAGTTGATGCAAGCTCTATTCAATAGTCAGCCGGGGGAGACTGTGGATGTCTCCAAAAGCCTTTCAGCCAACTGTCAAAATGCTCGCCGTGTTTTAAAGTCACGGCAGTTCCTGCAAGAAGAGATCGGCATGGGCATCGCCGGACTGGCGTCCACGGCACTCATTATGTCGGGTGCCCAAGGTGTCTTGGGCATGACAAAAGCGGGGCGAGCCTTACAAGGGGCCACCATGGCCTTCAGCACTACGGGCGTTGGCGGCGTGGCTGTCGGTGTGGGACGTCTCTTGGTCTTTTTAGGCTTGTTTGAAGTCTTAAACCACCATGTGTTCAGTCCCTTTTATTTGCATGGAATTTTAGAGCCCCAGACGGATCGTTTGCAACAACGTCTCGAGGCCGTCCAGGGCGAGGGTGCTGAGCCCAACTATATAGAAGTGAAAACGGGCTTTTGCGCCCAGGACTTCTCCCAGCCTCGAGATGGGGAGACGGCAGAGAATTTCGCAAAACGAAAAAAAATAAGAGCCAGCTCTTGTCCTATAGCTTATGAGAGTGAATTGACATCCGAGTTGACCGACGATGCGGTTGCTCGTCTGCAGACCGCCGACCTGAAGCTCAATAATGCTGAGGTGTGCTCGACCCACCATGGAGGCATCCGAGGGCAGACCAACGCTGGCGCTCTGTGCACGCGCATCCCAATGCTAGCCGAGCTTGAGAGCATCAGTGAATACGGGCGTCTGTGGCGAGAAAAGAAAGTTTTAAAAGAGTTTCATCTCACTCACTCCCGTTGGCGCTTGAAGCTGAAAAGCTTTCTCGATAATTACTTTGCCAGTCAAGAGCAAGTCAGCCAGTTGTCCATGAGTCGCGAGTTGCATCTCAGTGGTAAGAGTGAACTATTAGAGGATATTAAAGCTCGTAAGGAGTCCGAGATCGATCAGCTACTTCGAGGTATTCTCCCGGATTCGTCGGCTATTGAGGGGATGAAAAAAAATCTCAGAGAAAGCGCCTATCGCTACGGTCGCAATAACCAAGAGGTTCCTGAGGTTCTCCAACGTTTGCAATCAGGTGAGCTGTCGACGGTGGATCCTGAATACCAAGTCTTTGAGAAATACCTCTACTTCTATGATCTTGATTACGAGTTAGAGGTCAACAGAGATGGTGATATTTATTACGGTATAAACGGTAAAGAGAATGTTCCTAGACCTGGCGAAACTGTACAACTGCTCCACAAGATTTTGAGGTTCATCAGCGTGGGTGATATTCAGGTGGAGCATCCTAAAAACAGAGGAGTCGAGTTTTATGATTCTATGCTAGCCGACGACTTCAGAGGTTTTGAGCTTCTTGCTGGTCTCGAGTTAAATCCTTTTCAACTTCAACTGATAGAACGGCTGATCACTTCAAAAGACAGCAATCAGGTAGGACGTGGCTTGATGATCTGGAAAGAAATGAGTCCCCACATGTATGGCTCGTTACCGAGAAGAAACAATTGTGACTCTGTATTAGACGGTGACAGCGACAACGCACCCCAGAGAGGGCGGATGAGCTGCAACCCCCGCGGCATGACCAATGATCAGTTTGCCCTTTATAAAAAAATTAATAATGCCCTGGAGTTTTTCAATCCTCTGTTCGCAAAAGACACCATCCACGAACGAGGACTGCGCGGCACCTATTACGACATGATCGAGGAAAATCGCCAATCCTTTGCAGCCAATGGCAAAGGCCCAGAGAGCACCCAACTATCCAATCGTCACATGGGGGTCAAAACAGCCACGATGGGCGAATACGCTTTGGCAAATCTCATCTGTGGTATGTCCGACACCGAGGGTCTGTTCAATCGGTGGTGGGGCGATAAAGATGGCTTTGCTCTAGAATTTGAGTTCCCCCATCTGCGAGACGACAATGTCTGTTTGAAACTATTTTTTCCGGTATACGCTACTGACTATTCTGGCCCCAGTGCCACAAAAAGCCTGTTCGTGGCTCCTGACGAAGATATCTATTACGGCCTACAAAATGCCTACATCCAGGCGCCAGCGGATTATGATCATCCGCTGATGTTTTCAACGCAGCGACAAGCCGAGAGCTGGTGGAACAGCTATATGCTGCCAAGAGCCATAGATCGACTCAAAGCCATGCGACAGCGCTACGATGAACTTTTGGTGCAGGATCTCTTCAAATCCACTGTGGGTTCGGGTGGCGGTCACCATGGCAGCTGGTTTTCTCAGCAAGTCACAAAATGGTCTCGCATGATGCCCTGGGCATCGGGCTCTGAGGAGGCGCAAGCGCCCGGTATGATCTCTGTCGATGGCCTCTCGGAGAGTCTTCTCAACGAAATGAGCCTCTATACACGGGCGTCAGAGCGTTTTCTTGATGAAGAAGCCACCGAGAGTTTGCGAAGTCTGAAGCCCTCGTTGCAAGCTTGTATTGTCAATCTTCTAAACAGCATTCCTGAGAAAAATTACATGGTTAGTGAAGAATCGTGCAAGTCTTACATTGATCAAGTAAAACAGGTTTACAGGACAGACGGGTTGTCAGGCGAAGCGGAAATGCAACTGAGAGAAATGAATGATGAGATTGTGGCTCGATCTGAAAACCCTGAAGAGTTGATTCGATTACGCCTTAGGTTCGCCTTCGGAGAAAAAATTGTGAATCTGTTTAGTGAGATAGAAAGTTTAAATCAGCTGATTCATGAGAGTTTTAATTTTGAAATGTTAGAAGGAGAAAAGCAGTGAAGTTATTAACGGTATTATTGGTGTTGTGTGTTTCCAGTGTGAGCTTTGCCAATCGTGGAGCACGTGATGGTGGTGGAAGCAAGCCAAGATCACAAGGGCAAACTCGTACTTTTTCACCAAAGGTGAGTGACATTCTCGCCTACACCGGTGGCATGTTTGGTCGAACCTATGCTTTTGAGTCCGTAAGAAAAGCTCCAGAATCCGTACAAAAAACTTTCGAGAATAAAATGACAGCTCTAGAAGCAGTGCTAAGATCAAAAAGATCAGAGCTTGAGGGTAATGAGATACGCAAGCAAGAGGTAGCCGCTATTCTCGAGGGCATCGAAACCGCTTACACGGTACGAGCCAAGATCTTAACTCTTGCTAAAGGTTTGAAAAATAAAAACCAACAAGACCAAGCCGAAGAGCTTTTGGGTTTGATCGATCACTATGTCACCATTCTCGAGGCCAAGATCAAAGACTCTGTGGATGCTCCAGAGATGAGTTTCGATAAAATCATGCAATCATTAAATGCAATCAACAAAGCCGAGTTGCGATCGGGTGAGGATATCGTCGCTCTTGCCGATGCTGTGACTAAGATCATTGGCCCAATTCGCAGAGCGAGACGCTGCCGCGCCTAATTGTTTATGACCTTTAAGTGGAAGGTCTCGAGATGACCGATGGCTCGTTCAGAATTGTATTTTTGACGAGCCGAAGTCTGAGTGCTCTCTGCTAATTTATTTTTAAGATCGGCATCCTTCATCAAAGTTTCCAGTTGTTGAGCCAAAGACGAGGCTTGCCTCGCCCTGAACACAAGACCATTTTTACCATGACTCACAATTTCTGTTGGCCCGCCTTCGTTGGGCACAATGGGTACCGCCCCCACCATCATGCCCTCGATAATTGACAACCCAAAGGGCTCAGGCTGCACAGAGGCGTTCACTACGGTGTCGGAGCAAGCTAGGGCCAAAGAGGGGTGCTTCGCACGACCAGCGAAAGCCACGGGCAGCTGGTGTTCAATAATAGTTTTGTTGAGGCGTCCGAAGTAGGCTTCGTTGCCCGGCGTCTGTTCACCCCACAAGAGAGCTTGAAAGTTTGCCAGTTTATTTTGCTTTTTGAGTTCAATCAGGGCGGAAAGAAACACATGAAGCCCTTTACGCTCTTGCACTCGACAAAGCATTGAGGCGACAAAGGCATCAGTATTGAAGTTGTGTTTTTGGGCCAAGCGACTTTTCTCCGCTTGTACTTCTGCAGAAGGAATTTCAATGATGGGTGTGCCTAACAGGATTTTTTCGATGGGGTTGTTTCGCGGGATCAAGAATCGGATAGGGTTCTCGATGCGGCGCTGGGTTTTGCCCGTATAGTGAGAGTTCACAATCAGACCCTTGTGGGGCAGGATTGCGGCCAGGCGATCTTTCCAGCCCGAGGCAGGAGAATGTTGGAACCAAACGTGGGGCACACCCATTTGGCGACAGGTCCACGCCGAATAAATGGCACCCAGTGATGATGTGGAGTGCACCAAGTCGATATTTAAAGCGTTAATGAGTTCTTTGAGTTTGTCTTGCACTTTTTGGCGGTCCGCAATGAATAGCAATCGGGGCGGCTGAGACAAGAGGTGCACATTCGCCCCGGCCGCAGTAAGCTCGTCATACAAGGGGCCTGTGGTGAATAAGAGGTAGTGATTTTCGAAGGCCTCCGAGTTAACCTGAGACGCCGTTTGCTTTATGAAAGTTTCAGGGCTGCCCATTCCGGAGGTTGGGCATATATAGAGAACCTTATGCATTCTTCCATTAAACCGAAGAATCACTAGGTTTTACAAGTGAAATAGATTTTTTTGGACTCTCAACTTTACTGAAATCGACTCTTCCAAAGAAGGTTCGCGACTTTGGTATAAACAGTCTCCAATTGAAAAGACATATTCTCACTAAGCTTCTCTTTGAAGCTCTTTTTACCCTCGAGCTTCACCTCGAGCACTTTATGGTCGCTGTATAGTTTTGTTAAACATTCGTCGCTGGTTCCCAGTTCGTCTATAAGCTTTAGTTCTTTCGCTTGATGGCCGTACCAGTACTCGCCCGTGGCCACTTTCTCGAGGTCGAGTTGTGGGCGGTGGGCGATAACATGATCTTTGAACAAAGTGTGGATGCCTTCAATCTGCTCCTTGAACTTTTTCATGCCGGGTTCGGTAATCTCCCCCAGGGGCGTGATGGTGCGTTTGTACTCTCCGGCAGTGATCTCTAGATAGTCCACGTCGTTTTTCTTCAGAACTTTGTTGAAATTGGGTACCGAGGCCACAACCCCAATGGAACCTATGATGGCAAAAGGGGCGGCCACAATCTTGTCGGCGAGGCAGGCCATCATATAACCGCCACTGGCCGCGATTTTGTCCACGCAGACGGTCAAGGGTAGGCCAGCGTCTTTGATTCGCTGCAGTTGACTGGCGGCCAAGCCATAGCCGTGCACCATGCCACCTGGGCTTTCTATCACCAACACCACCTGGTCGGTTTTTTTAGCCACCCCGATGATCGTGGTGATTTCTTCGCGAAGCTGCTCGGTGGCCGAGGCTTTGATATCACCGTCGAAGCGGAGGACAAAGGCGCAGTTTTCTTGCCTCTGATTTTTCTCTAGGGCCTTTTCTTCTTTGTAGACTTTCTTGAAGTCTTTCTTTTCAAGACGGTTTTTAAGCAGATGGCGACGATTTTTATTAAACTTTTTGTTGAGGTGAGTGATTTTAAGGTCAGAGTCTTGCTTTCCCTTGCTTATTAATGAAGCAATAAAGGCGATAAGCACAACGAGGCAAATCACTATTACGACGGCTTGTAGAGCAAATTGAGCCAAACTGAGGGCGAATTCCATCATAATTTTCTCCAGGGGCTGAAAAGGTCGAGTCCTGATACTATAAAGAACCTGGCTATTTGTCTATGAGGGGTCAAATTTTTTAGGGATTTACCGATATAATAAATGAACGGAGGGTCTTTTGGTTCGATATATTCTTACACTCAGCTTCATCCTGTTTGGAGTCCGTGGTCTTTGTGAGGCGGGGACCGAAACACTTGCCGAGCGCAAGGCTGAGGCCATTGAGCAGCTGAAGCAACGTAAGAAGGGCTTTGATCGCTATTTGAAAAACAGAAAACAATGGGAACAACAGAGGCTCGCTGTTGCCGACACCCAAAAGAAGATCCGCAAGAAATACGCCGCCAAAAAAGAGAAAGCACGGGAGAACTTTGTTCGTAAAACAAGAAAGTTTCCAGAGGCAGCTCGTCGAAAGTTTTTGGCCAATCGCCGTCAAATGCGGGCCAGGCGAGAACGGGCTCGAAAGAACTACTCCATTATTCAGCGCGAATTACGTAAAGTTTATGAAAACAAGAAGTATAAAATTAGTGGTAAAAAGGAATATAAACTATAGTCGAGATATCTTAATCTTCTTGTAATATTAGGGTCTCACCAAGAAAATAGCTAACATATGGATCTCAACATGAACGGGCAGCTTGAACTGACATTTACTCTTTTGGTCATTTACCAATTTAAGCATTTTATTGCAGATTTTCCGCTCCAGCGGGAATACATGCTTCGAAAAACACTGGCCGAGTGGAGCTTTCTTGTGCCCTTGATGACCCATTGTCTCGTGCACGCGGTACTCACACTGGGGATCTGCTTGGTCTTTGCCCCTGGGCTCTGGTGGCTTGCTGTGTTTGACTTTGTGGTGCACTTCTTAATGGATCGCTTGAAGTCTGGGCCACGTTACCTTGGTCGTTTCAATAATTTGAAAGCCTCCGGCTTCTGGAACGTACTGGGACTCGATCAGATGGTGCACCATCTTACCCATATCTACATCATCTACGTGATCGTCACACAGTCTTGAAGCCTTTCTTTTTTCAAAACCTAGTACTCTTCAGGCTCTAGATTGTCTTTTGCGTTCTCACCTGACTCTTCAACTTCATAAGAATCGCTTTTGACTTTTTCCTGGGTGGTCTCGTAGGTGTCTTCAACTCCTTCGGCTACAGTGTTGTCGAGATGCTTGGCATCTCTACTAATTCTTTCGCCCTTTCGTTCGATTCTCTCACTTTCCCTCTCCACTGAATTATTGGCCGAGACCTTCGTAATCCAGAGAGTTGCAGTCGCTGTTAAAATAAGAGTCATAACTGTTCTTACCATTTTTCCTCCTCAATGGTGGTGCTATGTATGGATATTCACTTTATGATTAAGCTTGTTTCTCATTGTTGCTTTCATTCTCGCTGCCCAGGTACTGGATATCTTCGCCGCCATAAAACCGCCATTTCTTCTGAACGATAAGTCTAGCGCCCCTTCCAAAACTGAAGTAACCCCAGATCCATTGCATCAGTACAAACATTTTGTTTCGAAACCTCAGTAGGTAGAGGACGTGTATGAAAACCCAAGCCAACCATGCCGGTAATCCTGAGAATTGGCGTCCGGCTGTCTCCGCGACGGCTCTGGAGCGACCGATGGTGGCCATCTGACCTTTGTCGAAGTAGTGAAATGGCTGTCGGTCGCGTCCCTCAAGGTCAGCTTTCAAATTTTTTGCAAGATGCTTTCCTTGCTGTAGTGCCACCGGAGCCATACCTGGCAGGCCTTCGCCCGTATCATTTTCGAGGTAGGCCATGTCACCAAGACAGAACACGTCTGGGTGACCCGGAACACTTAAATCCTTTTCAATCTTCACACGCCCCGAAGAGTGTTGGCTCACTTGCATACAATTGACCAAACTCGAAGGCTTCACTCCAGCGGCCCAAAGGGTTGTGCGTGCGTCTATTTTTTGGTTGCCAACTTCCAAACCATCAACGCTCAAATTTCTCGCTGGTTCTCCCTTCAAGACAGTGACCCCTAGCTCTTCTAAGGACTTCTCGGCTTGTTTCGAGGAGTTCGGGTGAAAACTTGCTAAAACCCGATCGCCCGCCTCTATCAGAAAGACTTCAGTTTTAGAGAGGTCGGCTTGTTTATAATCCTCTTTTAAGGTGACGGTGGCCATTTCTCGAATCGCACCTGCCAACTCCACGCCAGTGGGGCCTCCACCAACCACGCAGAATCGCAAATAAGCTTCTCGCTCTTTATCATCTTCACATTTTTCTGCCATCTCAAAAGCCGTAAGAACCCGACGCCGAATTTCTGTGGCTTGCTCTATCGTCTTGAGCCCTGGTGCCAATGGCTCCCACTGACTATTACCGAAATAATCATGTTTTGCTCCACATGCTAAGACAAGTTTGTCGTAACGTCTCCACTGGCCATCCATGCACACTTGCTTTTTAGAAATGTTAACATCTTTAACCTCACCAAGGAGCACTTGAACATTCTTTACTTTAGCGAAAAGCTTGCGAATAGGAATCGCAATATCTGAGGGGTTCAAACCGGCCATCGCGACTTGATAGAGCAGCGGTTGAAACAGGTGGTGATTTCTTCGGTCTATGAGCTCAACCTCAATTCGAGATGCTCCCGCCAGCTCTTGTGCCAGAGTGATGCCGGCGAAGCCAGCTCCAACTATTCCAACTTTATAACTCATATTTCACTTTCCCTTTTCTCATGAGAGTCCCTGCACCAATGATATGATAAGCCAGTAGGCGAGATAAACTGACAACCCGAGAAGCAAGGCCAAGGCGGTTAATGTGAAGAAAATAACTAAAATATAAAAAAGAGGTGAGCGCGTTGTAGGTGCAGTCCCTTGGCTATCGAACTCACGGAGCAGTTTGATATTTCGAGAGTTGGCCTTCCAGAAGAAGTCAAAAATCGAGCCCACAATCGGTATCGTACCGATCACGTTCTCAAGTGCCACGTTGCCGAGCATTCTGATCAAAATTGATCGAGGGTATCCCGCCATAGCGACTTTAAAAATTATATAGAGCGATAGAGAGGCCGTAAAGGCATCCCCAATTCCTGGTATCAACCCAATGATGCCGTCGAAACCGATTCTAAGACCAAAAGGTGTTTTATACTTACTGTCCAACCAATGCGCCAAAGAGGCAATGCCGCTGGTGCCATCGGCTTGGTCGGCTCCTTGTATGTTCGAAGAGCTGTTTCCCATTTCGGTAGACTATGTGAATCATCTTGCTCTAACACCCAATCTTGTTGGACTTAATGTGCACAAATTTACACAACACCTAACCCTCGTTGGGTTTCCCGCCACTATGGAAAGGTTTTCATTGACTCCGGAGGGTTGCCGCTCACTGTATCAAATGTCGTCAAAACCCGCACTCTTCTCCGGATATGAAAACCCCAGCGGAATCTACTTAAGAGAATGATTATATGTTAACGGCTTCATGCAATACGACCCTGATTGCCCTGACAAAGAATAGGGGGGGGCGCCCATCGCTGCCATAAAAAGGGACATTACTTTTTTTATTGATATCCCAGCTTTTGACCTAGCAGTTGAACATTTGGCGAGTTTTCTAAAATATCTTTTTGGTAGACTTTTCCACCTGAGTCTTTTGAAACTGCATAACCAGTTTTTTTATGTCGGGCACTTACTTTGAAAGCGTCACGGCTAGACAAATATTTTACAACCACATTAAGTTCTCCAGCCGGCTGAAAGCCAATCTCGGCAAATGTTTTAGGGTAATACCCTATCTCTGCTTTAGCTGCCTCAGCAGAAGCAGAAACTCCATTAATCAAAGCTAGAGCTTCTTTGTTCATCGCATTTTTCATAAAATTTCTATAAGAACGATAACCTAAGCCTACTCCCACCACTGATAAAACTAATACAATCAAAGCGACTTTCTTTTTCATAATTAACCTCTCTTACCCTAGACTTCAAAATGAGGAGAAAGTATCGGGTCACTGACATAAGCCTCTCGTATTGGATGAAAAATCTTTTTTTCTGTCATTGAACCAGCCGCGCCCTCTTCTTTCATTTGCACTTCATTCTCATTTTCATTAATTATGGCACAACAATAGCTCACTTAAAACGATCTTGTTGTCGCTGGACTTTCTCCTTAAATAGCAAGCGAAAATGATGTCTTAGCAACTTCACCTGCAGTCTGTATTTGCATAAGTTATTGTTACATAAGATTTCCTCACGAAAGCAAGGCCTTCGGTGCAGCCACAAACGGAGCTGTACAGCTTCGCATGCCGTGGCCCCTTTAAGAAAACCGAGTCCCTTTTGGTAAGGGAAGGGGATTGCTAGTTTTGAAAAGCTTTTATCCTCCTTGCGCCCAGAGCATGGCTTTGATGAGCATCTCATCGTATTAATTTTTTGAGAGGAATTCAGAAACCACGACAATGTTCCTTGAAATAGGACGTACTCGGTTTTAACAAAGTCGGTCCTCCTGAAAACTAAGAAAATTGGGCCTTAAGTCCTAGTCAGTCACAGGGCATTCCTGCTGCCATTGTTCAAAATTCCAGGCAAGAAACATCGTGGTCGAACTAACGGAGTTAACGTTGTTTTTTTGAAAATCCCATGTAGCCCAAAAGAGGTGGTCCGCCAACGTTAAAGGAAAAGCCAGGCTTTACTTTTCGAGCAAGAATAGACTTTAAAAATCCAAAGTTAAAACGTGGTCCGATTCCAACAATTTCTTTGGTTTTTAAATTATTTAGCAGCATCATGGCTTTCAGCTCACTTGGCTTTATAAATAAATGCAAGACATGTAGATTTTTCGGAGTATTGGGGACAAACCATTCCATGAATTTAATCACTATTAGCCATGACGCAAAATTTCGATTGAAGGTATGAAAGAAAAACAAGCCATCGGGCTTTAGCACTCTTGAGCACTCGGCAATCACATCGTGAGGTCTTTCGACATGTTCTAAAAAATCCATGGCACAGACAACGTCCATTGAAGCCGTTTGGTAGGGGAGGTTGTATGCGTCTCCGACGACGTACTCTACATTACTGGTTGAATCTTTTGACTGAGCTACAGCAAGGCTGGATTCTGAAGCGTCTAGTCCAAAAACATGGGAGTACCTTAAAGACAAATAGTTGGTTAAGAACCCACCTCCACAGCCAATGTCGGCGATACGCAGGTTTTTAGTTTTGAAGTTTTTATTGATAATCTGTTCAACCCAAGGGTTTTTTGCTCGTTGCTCCGCTCTCAAAACAGCTATAGGGTCATCGTCAGCATCGTACCAATTTTGGCCGAGATGGTTATAGTAATCGTTATTAACTTTCGGCTTCATTTTGAGCTCCAACGCCAAAGTTCCAGTAAATAATCTGATACAGCATAAATAAAAAGATGATTGTCGACTGTACTTGAATGATAGACTGAAAGTTGTTTTTCCACGCCAACCATAAACCAAAAAGGGCAACCGGATGGATAATGAAAAGCACTGAATGCAGCCAGTGCTCACTCGCAGCACATTCTTCAGCGTGGATGAATTCGTCTTTTGTCACGGTCAGGCATGAAAGGCCGCAGAGTCCGATAAAACTATATAAGTTTTGCGATTGAGTGTCGATGTAGGTCATTGTGTATAGAAAAGGAATTAAGAAAAACAAAGAATCAATAGGGTGGCCTAATCTCTCCCATTTTTTTAAACCTCTTTCTCGGTGAAATTTGAACTCATCAACAAACATCAAAGACCCTTGAAGCAGCCATAGACCCACAATTAGTATCTGCATAATTTTAAAATGGCTCCTGTTAATGTTAATCCTGGTCCAAAAGCGACGGTTGCTACATAGGTGCCTGCTTTCACATCTTCGTCTTGCAGAATCTCGCTCCAGATATATGGGATTGTTGCAGAGGACATGTTTCCTCTCGTTCTTAAGATTTCTTTGGAATGTTTAACTTGATCGGCTTTTAACTTCAGAAATTTTTCTACGAGCTCAATGATCTTTGGTCCACCAGGGTGCACAGCAAAGACCACGTCATCCTTGTCGTCGTCAAAATCCAATCCGGCCTGGGTAAAGATCTCTCGCATAAAAGTTTCGATATTTTTTGCTAATAGTAATGGAACTTTACGGCTCAAAGTCATGACAAAGCCATGGTCGCCTGGTTTCCAGGTCATTTCTTTTTCAGATTTCGGTACTATAATTTCTTTTTGAGCGATGATTTCAAAGCCCGCTTGCTTTTTGAGCTCAAAATGTTGCTCACTGGTTACCGAGTACCTGATCGCTCCGTCAGCAAACAAAGTGTTCATGACTGTTTGGCTCGGTCGAGGGTCGTCTCTGTCCAAATGAAATGTGCACAGCTCAGTGTGTACAATGTCGACATGGTTACAGCCCTCGGCGATATACGCCTTAGAAACCCGAATGGCAGGGAGAGCCGCGTAGCAACCCATATGATAAAGGTGAGTGACAGCCGTTCTTTGAAACCACGCTTTTTGTAGAACCATCAGTTGAGCCGCTGAAGGTGATTGGTAATGTGTACAGCTGACATGATTCAAATAATCCGGAGCTTCACTTTCTCCGTTATAAAGGTCTCGCAGAATCTCTATAACTTTTGCTTGGGCATGCTCTGAACGTTTATCCAGCGTTGGCTTTTCAGCTTCATCTAATGAATAAAGAGGGGCTCCTTCAAAGGGTAAATTGCCTATGCCTTCAGCATAAATGTGTCTAGAATTAATGTGTTCCGGCTTTACAGCATATCGATCGTAATGATCTAAATTTTCAAAGTTTTGATAGGCCGCCAACCATTTAACGGCGTCTTCTTGTCGTAGTTCAAGATGACTACGATACACTTTGAAATTTTGGATATATTGCTTCATGCCCTACAGCGTAACATAGAAGATCTAAAAATTATTGAGTCTTCTTCATAAATCCACAGATCGCTTGCATTCAGATTGAAACTATTACAAGGCGTTGTGGAGCACCTTCAATGAAAGGAAAGATGTCTCGCTTTTTTACCAAGTGGAGCGCTAGCCGTTTTTTTAAATGAGTTGCCGCATTGGTTGGCGAGAGTGCTCTCGATAATAGCATATGCTGTGGGTACAATATCGCTGTAGTCAAAAAGATGATCGGCGGTGACCACGCGACTCGTTGGGGCGACACGCTTCACCGACCTTGCGAACAAGTTGGCGCTTTTGCATGCGAGCAAGCCGATGACTTGTGGCTTCTTTCGATTGCTCTGTAGAGCCCCTAGTAAACTTCGAATGCCTTCTTGTGTCGATCGATAGTGAGAATAGTTCACTCGATTCGATGAAGTCATCACCGGAGGTTCAAAGTCTGGGCCTCCACCGCTGCGTGCATGCCCCAAATAAATGACAACATCATCGGTCGCAATAGCTGATAAAAAACGACTTTTGGTTGATCTGGACTTTTTGATCTGCTGTGCTTTGAATCGGGTGCGATTGGTATGATCATCCGCGGTCACTGACGCTGAGACCAGTTGGATCGATGCTGAGTAACGCTGCCCTGTGATTGGATTGACGAGGGTTTTGACCAGGCGGCCTCTTGATTTTTTGAAGCCACAACCCTGGGCCTGACTGCCCCCTGATAGGACCTTGCATGGGGCCATTAACATGGTTTCCATAGCCTGTCTTGAGTCTCCATCGAGCACAGCTCCGCGGCCGTACAAAGAGGTCTGTGAGTCTATAATATCTTGTCCAGCACTGACGTCCATGTAGCCGAAGGCGAGAGTGATTGAGATGTTTCTATTTGTCTCGGAACAGTTTGCTGTCGGTTCAAGGTGACCTTGAGTTTCAAGAATTGAGCGAGCTTTGAAAATCTTTCTTTGGTAAAAGCCCTGCAAGCCTGAAATCTTAGCTTGAGTGGAGTTAATAAATATCAATGAGAAGATTAAAACAGACACGAGTTGCATTAAGAACTCCTTGAAGAACAGAATTGAAATCGGGGCTTTAAAATTTGCTTATCGAAAAAAAACACCTCTCAATGCTGAGAGGTGTTTTGTATTTTAAACTAGATTATAGAGCTGGAGTGGCCATTGCTGAAGGACAAAGATCGATTGATTTTGTTTCTACAGACATAGGGTTGTAGTCGTTCTCCATGTAGTGCTGGCTGCTGTATGTTTTTACAGTGTAGGAGTCTTGAGTAAAGTTTGTTTTAGCGTACTCAACACACTCACCGGCGCGAACGGCGAAGACCATGCAAACTTGTTTTGAGCTGCTTACAGGTTGTACCATTGGCTTGTAGAACTCTCCTTCGGCTTTGTTATCATCGACATCAAGCATTCTGAAAAGCTCACCGCTTTTGAGATAGAGGTATCCAGAATCTTGGCAAACTTTGTCTGCGTTGATCCAAGCATCACCCGCTTGAAATTGAATTTTTGAAACAGAAGAAAATCCGCCAGCCATTGCTGTCATTGATGCCAATAGAGTCACCAAAAATACTACTTTTTTCATAAAAACCCTCCTTAATTGAGCTTTGTTGTTGTTCGTTTGAGACCCATTGGTACGGGACTTGGCCCGGCTCCGTCAAAAAAAATGGTGTGTAAAAAAGTACACATCCGTCGTGCAGTACTCGATGACGAAGTTTTTAAGCGCTGCATATTTCTTCTGAGGCGTCATAATCACCCTTTGGGTTCGTTATGACGATTGGCTGACGCGATCCGGTCGGCATGGGTACAGATCTCAACATTGCTGGTTGTGCAAGGCATTGAGCAATTATGAAAAGATTTTATCCATAGGAGCAAAAGAGTTTGAGAAAATAGGTTTCACGGGTCTTCCAGTATTCATGTCGGTGCAAAATAAATATTAGTGTCCTTGAAAAAATTTGCTTTTCGAGTTCGTCACTCCGACTCATCATGCAGTATGAAATAAGCTGGCTATGAGCATTGGCGGCTGGTAAAAGCGGGTTCGAACATAAGGACGAAGGTTCATGTAATTTCGTTATTGTCAGAGGAGCCCAATGCCTGAACTACCCGAGGTTGAGACCGTCAAGCGTGGCCTTGAGCAGATTCTAGATCTGCCCGGAGAGCGTTTGCTTGGGGTTGAGATGAGCGCCCAAAAGCTGAGGTTTTCATGCAATTTAGACGATCTTGATCAAGTGAAGGGTCAGCACCTCCACAGTGTGCGCCGGCGGGCTAAGTATCTTTTGTTTGAGCTGGATCGTCATTACCTCCTGTCTCACTTGGGGATGACGGGCAGTTGGCGAATTGAGAACGAATCGAAAAAACACGACCACGTTCGCTTAAAGCTAAAATCCAACCGGGTGCTGACCTATCATGACCCCCGCCGCTTTGGTTTTTTTGAAGTTGTTAATAAGAACGATCTCGAAAACCACTTTCGGTTCAGCCACTTGGGGCCAGAACCTGTCGATGGGGATGAGTTTTCCGCTGCCTACCTTTATGAAAAATCACGGGGCCGGAAAACCAGTATAAAGACCTTTATCATGAACCAAGAGGTTGTTGTTGGAGTTGGAAACATCTACGCCAGCGAAGCCCTGTACATGGCAGGCATCCACCCGAAGCTCCTCGCCCACAAGTTGACCCGTAAAAAGGCCGAGCAACTGGTGCGGGCGATTAAAGATGTGTTAAACGAGGCTATTTTCTGTGGAGGCACCACCATTAGCGATTTTAAGCAGGCGGGTGGATCGAGTGGCTATTTTCAAAACTTTCTACTCGTCTATGGGCGAGGTCTTGAAGAGTGTCATTTCTGTGGGACCATGATCCAAAGCCAAGCCATCGTCGGGCGTAGCAGTTTTTGGTGTCCTCGCTGTCAGAAACTATAGTATAATAAAACCTTACGCGAGGTTAATTGTGCGCAAAGTTCTTGAAAGCCGTATCCCCGAACTGGTCGAGTTAGAGGGGTTAATAGAAAAGCTGGGTCCCGAAGCCAGGGTCAACGTCTTAGCTGAGATCCCATATGAAGATCATGTTTTTCCGATTCACTCCATCGAAATTGGTAGTGAAGACCCGACATCACCCTGTTTCACAATGGTGGGGGGTGTTCATGGCCTTGAGCGCATTGGCTCCATGGTTGTGATCTCGACCCTGCGGACGGTGATTGAACTCCTCAGTTGGGACCAAACTTTGAAAGACCGTTTGGCTCACTCGCGGTTGATCTTTGTTCCGATTCTCAATCCGGTGGGCATGTTTCGCCGCTCTCGTTCGAACGGTAACAATGTGGATCTGATGCGTAACGCTCCGGTGTTCTCCGAAGAAGCCACCCGCTTTTTGTACGGCGGGCATCGACTTTCACCGAAAATCCCCTTTTACCGCGGAGCTTTAGCCGATGGAATGGAAGTGGAGAATCAGGTGCTTTTTGATTTCCTCAAAGAAAGGGTTCTGCCAGCTAAGGTGTCCATTTGTTTGGATGTGCACTCTGGGTTCGGGGCTGATGACCGATTGTGGTTTCCCTATGCTCGAACCAAAAAGCCTTTCCCATACTTTGTTGAAGCTTACGCCTTTCGTGAGCTGCTGAACAAAACATATCCCAATCATGCCTATGCCGTTGAACCGCAGTCGATCCAATACACCACCCATGGTGACTTTTGGGATTACCTTTTTGACGTTCATTTTGAGAACAAAACCGATCAGTTTTTCTTTCCTCTGACTCTTGAGCTAGGATCGTGGAAGTGGATTCGCAAGAACCCCAAACAAATACTGGGAGCGCTTGGGGTTTTTAATCCTATATTACCCCACCGACAAGCTCGGGTGTTGCGCGATCAAAAAACTTTCATGGACTTTTTGCATCGAGCCGTTTTGTCCAGTGATTGGATTAAGATGAACGATGAGCAACGTAATATATGGCGGTTTGAAGCCTTAAACCTTTGGTTTAATGGATCACACAATGTCGCCTGTTGATATTTATCTTATTCGCGGTTTGGGCCGCGAGGCCGGGCACTGGGGAGACTTTGTGCCGGCCCTTGAGTCACAGAGTTTTGTGCAGTCCGTCCATTGCCTGGATCTGCTTGGGACTGGAAAATACCGCAAACTCACGAGCCCTCTCTCGATCGAGGAGAACGCTGAGTTTCTTCTCTCACAATTGGATGAGTCCTCGTCGGCTGCGAAAGTGTTGCTCTCCGTCTCTATGGGGTCAATGGTGGCCGTTGAGATGGTACAGCGCCAGCCCCGACGCTTTGCCGCGGCTTTTGTAATGAACACAAGTTTCGCCAATCTGTCGCCGCTCTTACATCGTTTACAACTGCATGCCTTTAAGCAGTTTCTTAAAATCGGTCGTTCTAAAAGTTTAGAGGAGCGTGAGCGTGAAGTTTTAAAAATGGTCAGTCAGGCTTCAGAAAAGCATGAAAGAATCAGTGAGGAGTGGGCCGAGATTGCCCGTGAGCGCCCGATGGCAGTAAAAAACTTTTTTCGCCAATTGATCGCAGCCGCCCGCTATCGGTTGGCCGACGCCAAGCCTGACGTCCCTGTGCTGGTCTTGAATTCGAAAGAAGATAAGATGGTGAGCCCAGCTTGTTCAGAGGCCCTGGCGGAGCGTTGGCAATTGCCACTGCACACTCACCCCAGTGCTGGTCACGACCTTTGTGTGGACGATCCGGCATGGGTTATTGAGGTGGTTGAGGACGAACTACGGGCTCTCAGTGCGGGCACGGTTGATAGCCTCGATCAGTAGTGTTTGATTGCTCGGCAGGCTGTACAGGGCTTTGAGCGAAGCTAGAGCCACTTCGGCTAAGGCCTCGGCGTCTTCTTGTGATGTGAAATGACTAATCAGGCTACCAGGGCGATTGTCGCTCCACTCAGTGATTTCAAAGATAAAGGTATCATTGGTCACCCACTGCAAGCCGCAAAAGTTGATCGTGCTGTTCGCACGAGCGATCCAGCGGACCGAAACACAGGCTTCATTTTTTCTGACATCACTGGGAAAGCTGTAGTAGCGCACGTCGATCAAACTGTAAACTTCTGCAAGTTGAGCGATTCGTTCGTCGTAGGCCTTTTGCCCCCAGGCTTTCACCAGGAGATCTTGGGTCTTCTGCAGCTTGTCCATTTCACCTTCAGAGGGGTCTGCTTTAAAAACGGTGAACCCTTGGTGTTGAAAATCAAAAGGAGAGGGTGCTTCTGCGCCGAGGACGTAAGGGGGGTAGGTGTAGTCGCCCCGTTGTTCGCGAAGTTCGCGTGAGGGCAGATGGGTTCGTGACATGTTCTGGCCAATGCGAAACTCCACGGTTTGAAAGGCGGTAAAATTTTTCTCCGAAATAATAAATTCGGCTGTTGCAGGGTGGGCGAAAAACACGAAACTAGAGAAAATCAGGATTAAATTTTTCATACCCACAAATTATCAAAGAATTCTGTTGGCAGGTGAGATATCAGAGAATCGTGAACATTTTATCAATTGAACTGACTGCCGTTATTTGTCAGTCACGACCTCTTTGGTTGGAACAGGGGCGTTCATTAGCTCATTGAGGCTGAGGCCAGTCATTTTAGCGAGGTTGCGTAAGCAGTAGTAAAAAAGACTGGTCGTAATGACCATAAGTGGCAGAGCAATGACCACGTACCCCATCCAGGTCATGTCGGCAATCTGGGTGTTCAGAGTTTCGGCTTTTTCTAAGGGGGTTAGTTCTAGGGGAATATCCTTGAATACCCGAATGGCTAAAACAAAGTTGAGAAAGGCGCTTAAGAAAAAAGTGCCTGAGAAAAACAAGGTGCAGCGTTTTATAAGAGCACGGTAGTCCTGGTGATTATTGTTTGAGGTCAATCGTTCTTGGATCAGCTCGTCGGCAAATAGTCCGGGTTGGTTTAAGAAAAACGAGAACAAGGGCTTTTTCGAAAAGCTCGAAAAGAAAACGAAAATCCCAATAAGGGCGGGAAAGCTGGCCTCTTTCACGGCAAACCAAAAACCTTCTAATTTCAGAAGAGCAAACCCACCAGTCAGCAAGACGTTGAATAGACCGAGTAGGGAAATCCAATTGATTTTTCTTTCCTTAAAAAAGTCAAAAAGCCCGTGTCCCAGGGGTAAAGAGATGGCTATGAGGAGGGCGTAAAGTGGGCCTCTCTCACCGAGATAAGGCGACAGCTTATTGAGGATTATAACGGGGAGGGCAATGTCTAGAATGAGGTTGAGCCAGACCTTGTTGGGCGAGGGCTTTGGTCGTTTGTCCATCATTGATATTGTAAGATTCTCGGCAATCAGAGTCAAATAGGCTATCATATAAGAATGTGCCGTATTTTTGGTTTTCGCTCTATTCTTCAAAGTGGTGTCCATAGGAGCCTTATGGACTCCGATAATGCCATAATCCAGCAGAGTGATCGGCATCCCGATGGCTGGGGCGTGGCCTACTACCACATGGGGAGCCCCCATTTAGTAAAAAATGAAAGCCAGGCTCGAAAATGCAAGATCTTTGAAAAGGTTTCTGGAGTGGTGTCTTCCAACACGGTGGTGACCCATATTCGAAAATCCACCATCGGTGAGGTGGGCCCACTCAATACCCATCCTTTTCAATATGGTCCCTGGGTGTTCGTCCACAATGGCAATGTCGAAAACTTCTCAGATCACAAAGCGCAACTTCTTGCTCGTATTGATGATGATTTGAAGCGATATATTTTGGGTAGCACTGACAGTGAGCATCTCTTTTATTTACTGCTGGCAATTTTGCGGCGCCAAAATGCTTTAGACCCTGGGGTGGGGGGTGTTCAGATTCAGAATGTACTCAGTGAATTTGTGCAAATTTTTAAGGAAACTTGTGGACCGCTGACAAAATCACAGGGAGATTACGACAAAAATTACCTTACTTTTTTAGTGACCAATGGTCGCAGCATGTTTGCTCTCAACGGGGGGCAGCCCTTGTTTTATTCAACACACAAAGGGCGTTGCTCTGAACGTGATCACTGTTCCTTCTTTAACCCCATATGTGAGACGAAGGCCAATAATAGTGATAAAATCCATCACCTTTTGATCAGTTCAGAAGTGATCGAAAATGAAAATGAGTGGTCGCCTCTGGGGTATGGTGATTTTGTCGGTGTGGATCGAGACTTTGTATTTCATCTGGGGCACATCGATTTGTAGAGTTGACGTCACACTTTATGTTCCGCGAAGCGCTCACTCGCTTCTTTTTGTGGGAAATTGCACGCTGCCTCATTTACCGAACAACCGTATTAGAAACCTTGGTTTCTGACCATCCGGGTTCGTATTAGAGAAATAGAACTTCCCACGGGTTCGCTTTTCTCGGTCCGGACGACTCGACGAGGAGAGTCAAGGCATCCTAACGAGACAAAGAGGTGCCTATGCAGTCATTGGGAATAAGAGAAGACTTTTCTGCTGAAATCGAAGAAATCATGCGCGAGGCAGGGCTCGGAGGTCATTTTAAGGCCACGGTTAAGGTCTGCACAGATATTAATCAGGTTTTTAAGGCTCTGGCCGAAGATGGGGCTCGGCACTTTGCGATTCTGACTCGAAGTTCAACGCCGATTTCAGACTCATTTCGGTACATAAAAGAGCGATTGTCCGAGGATGGTCGCGTTTCGTTGGCACTATTCTTTGAAAAAGAGACGGTTCACTAGCCTCGCTCTCAATTGGCACGAGATTGCTGTTGGTGAATGGCATACATTTTACGTGAACTGTGATAACCCCAACCTATGATGAATGTTTTGATTAGCATCATTCCTGGGGTGAGTATTGCCGTTGGATTTTTCCTGCTGGTTCTCAGTGGTATCCAGCTAAAGATCTATTTAAAGAAGGGTTATCAGCGATCGCGATCCTTATCCCTTTTTTGTTTTTTCTCAGCTGTCTTTGCCCTCGAGCATTTTGTGGTGCAGTCGAGACTGTTCTCTCCCTGGTTCAGCCATCTCTACGTTCTCCTCTCAACAGCCAGCTTGTGTGCCTCACTGTTTTTCTACATAAGCTCGCTCAGTTATTTTGTGGCGATTCCTGGTTGGGTGTTTCGCCCTTATCGCTGGTTGGCGGCCGTGCTGAGTTTTGTCGCTTTGGCATCGGTGCCGGCGTTCTTGTTTTTCAATATCTACTTTGGGTTCGATCCGAATCAGATGGGATTTACGGGCAACTATTTTGTCGATTCTTACGCGACAAGACTGGGGCAGCCGGTTCTGGTAATATCCAGTATTTTATCGGTGAGTGGTGCCGTGACCGTGTTGGGGGCAGCCGTTATCTTGCGCAATGTTTTAAGATCGTCACAGGATACTTATCTGGTCGTTGGCTTGCTGTTCTCAATTTTTGCGGCGGTCATAGAAAACTTTTTACTACCCTTTACCTTTAGTTACTTTGTTCCGGTGATTTTTTTGTCAAACCTCTTCGAGGCCTTTCGGATGAATTCACTCTCCTACCGGGAATTTCGTAAAGAAAAAGAGAGGGTGAAACAATCGGCGGTCAATGTCGAAACTAAAAAATATCAGAACTCAAATTTGACAGAGCAAAGAATCCAAGAGTTAGCTGAAAAAATCACCCAAGTTTTAGGTGAACAGCGATTGTTCGAAAATCCCAATCTAAACTCTGAAGACTTAGCTCGTAAAATTGGTATACCTGGTTACCAACTTTCTCAGGTTGTGAATATCGGTTTAAATACCACTTTTTTTGAACTTTTAAGCAGTTATCGAATTGACGATGTCAAAGCGAAACTCCTCGACGAGGCAAGGCGTGAGGAGACCATTATTGATATTGCCTACAGTTCAGGATTCAATAGCAAGTCGACCTTCAATACTGCTTTCAAAAAACAAACCGGCGTAACTCCGTCACAGTATCGTAAAAAAGCGGAATCAAGGGCAGAGCACGATGGTTGATTGTGATGTTCAGAAAAAACTATGGTGAGACAGCGTTGTCTCCATGGTTGTCACTTGCACCGGGCGCTAGACCACCAATGCCATGCTAAAAAGCATGGCCTCTGTGGAAGACCCGTGCTCGTTTGTTTTCGTGTGATTCTAGATGTGAAATTTTGGGTCGTCACTGTAGTTTGCAGAGACTATTCATCGTTATCATTTGAGGGCGGCTCGTAGTCCACATCGTCGCGATGGATACCGTTAAGCTCCATATCTCCAGTGAAGTAGTTGTCTCCTGGGCCCTTTGGATTGCTGTCTTGGTGAGTAAATATTCCCGTAGCGACAATCAGCCCGATCACCGAGAAAATGACCACGACAAAAACCCACGGTTTCGCGACTTGCGATAATTTCATTTTCATAATGTCTCCTTGCAGACTCATATTTGATACGCGACCAGACTACCACCCAATGGGGCGATGGAATCTGACGAGTTGTTATGAAAAGTGTCTAGATTTCTAGATAAATAAGGCGGACATGGTAGCGTTCTGATTGAGGCTCTTTAGAGCGGCGCCGCCCCAAAGAGCAATGCTAACGTAGAGTTGATGCACCGGTGGAATAAACATTTCTGGCCCTAACAAGGCTCGGACCTCGACAAAGGAACTTTACGAGGATTGAAGGCACTAAATATAGACAAATTCAGTTCGCATCGATTAGACTATTATATAAATACCAGTTGTTTCAATAAGATACACATCAATTGTTACATAATATAAATTATCAGCAGGCTTTCAGGGGCTACTTTAATTGATATTTGTGGAGGTTTTAGAGGAGGCTAAAAATCCTGTTATAAAGCTCGATCCCCCGCTCTACATAAAAATGTACAGGCGTATTATTGAGGTCAATAATGCCGTTAAGATCCATAGAGTGACCTGGAAACCATTGAAATTTAAGAAAAAGGCCTCTTAGGTCAGTGAGATTAACTCTTTGGTGTTTTTCTAAAAGAAGTTTTACCAAAGTACTGCCTCGAAATTCGTTTTGCTACATTTTTCCTATATAATGAGAGGGCAAATTAAAAGGAGACAGGATGAAAAAAGTAGTAACGTGGTTTGTCATAATATTCGGAAGCATTAGTCTTATAAGTATTTTATTAAACTTGATATTGGGAGTATCTGGAGAAGGAGTTAATGCTGGTATTGACTCAAAATGTATGTCAATTGGAGTAACGTGGCTTTCTGAATTAAAAACCAATAATCCAAAAATCACAATTGGTCCTGAAAAGAAAAAAATAATCAATGAAACTGAGCTTTCAGTCAATGGAGTTGGTTCTGTTTTTAAAGGTCTCAAACGTTTACATGCTATTCTTCCAAATTTTTTAGGAACATGCGATGGTTACATTAAGTATAAAATCAATAATTGTAAGCATCTTGATCAAGCAAATGCCAAAAAATTTAAACGAAGCATTAATGAGCATTATGCCTTGATGTTTAGAAGTCAAATTTCAAGTTACATTAATGAAGTTAAGGGAGATAAACCAATTAATATCGAATCCATCCGGCTTGAGGATATCCTTCAGTACATTAAGGATAAAGACTTTGATAATTGTATTAAGAATGAATAAAACATCATTTACAAATAAATCCATTTCATAATAAGAAGGTTTTTCCCAAAAATGTCTAGCTACCAAGCTGGGCTTTTTTTGCACTCGCCTTTTGCTCAGGATGACGGCTGCGTCACGGATCCACGGAGGCTGAGCCATTTGGGACGCGCCCGTTTGTAAAAACAGTAGAAAAATAACACGGCTGAAAAGCCAACGATCGGGAACATCACGAGGTTTCCTGTATGCTGAGACAGGACGATACCGATTCCGAATATAAAAACACAGGGGAAAACACTGACTTGAATACATGTCAAAATATACATTCGGGCCATCAATTTTCTTTCACCGTTATAAGAGACTTTTCCTGTTGAGGAGCATCGCTGTTTTTTTCCAATGGCGATCTGTTTTTTCTCTAAAAACAGTAACAGTTCGGCCATGTTCTCTACCTCGATGTCGCTGACACTGAAAAATCGATGCCCCTTATCTTTGAAAGAAACCGAGCTGTAGAAAGAAGCCATGCTTCGGATTGTCCCTTTCGTCAAATGGAATTCTATGACATCGTTCAATGCAAGCACGATTTTTTTGACGCCGAACCATGAGGCTCGATACCACATGATTTGGCTTTCTGAGATTATTATTTTTGTCTCTTTCAGAGAAATTCTATAGCCTAAGTAAATCAGCGCAATGGCGCCAAAGAGCATGAGTTCGAACATCTTACTACTTAGCAAAAAAATAGCAACCAAGAACACACCATAATTGAAGGATTGAGAGAAAACGTTCTGGCTGCGAACAGTCACAGAATCTCCACCCGACCAACTTTGGTTTTTAGGTATCACTGGTAATCCGTCGACTTCAATCATTTTGATCTCCGTATAGAATAATCGAAGGTTAAAAAGCTGTTGTCTCAACGTCAAGTTGTTCCCGATTAAAACTGCCCGCCTATCAAAAGACCGTTCGGTGTGAGAGCAACGTGGTATTTGTCGTTGTACTGAGAGGTTCCGATGTGTTGCCAAGGTTTGATGGATTGCCAGACCCTCAGGCCGAAATGTACAAGCGAATTATTGAGGTCAATAATGCTGCTAAACTCTGCCTGGTTACAGGTAAGTCTTTAAAATTGGGTAAAAAAGCTAGTTGACTTGACGATTCGTTAATGGCCTTTTTTTGCAGTATATGAGCTGAATATGGTTTAAAACGAATATGGAGGATTTATGCCGAAAATTATTGCCCTTTTTTGCTCTTTGCTAATGTCTTCGACAGCTTTAGCTGAGACGAAACCTTCAACTTTATGGTGCCATGGGGATACTCCTACTGGTGAAAAATTCTACTTTCAAGGATCTATAGATATGCAAGAGACTGTAGGTGGTGAAAAAGCCTTATTAGGGCCTGTGGTGGTCTCTTGGGGAAGAAAAAATATTCATTACGAGACAAATGATAAACAAAATCAAGCTAGTTCCGACAATGGTTTGTCAATTATTGATCCAGAAAACCAAGTTGTTGTTGTTACATTATCTAAAAATGCCAAATCAAGTGTTTCTGGAGCGTATTCAGTCTTGAGTGCGACCTCTGGGACCTTTAAACAAGAAGCATGGGCGATGCCTGGCTACGTGTTTCAAGCTAAAGTGTATGGAACATCACCTGTGGCTTTCGAGGAAGGAAGATCTTCTGAAATTAGCAATTCAGGAAAGTCTTATATAGAAGTTTCATGTCATATTTCTAATTAATTTCTAAAAGCCCAGACTTGCACTTGGGCTTTAGCATAGACTTTGGCACAAAAGACAAAGTCTCTAAAAGATTAAGGTGTCACTTGGGTTCTATTATTTGATTGATCTGAGCAAAGCTTTCATCTCTTTCTGCCTCTCGCTTTTTAAGAGAATATTGTTTCTACCAATATTCCCTTAAAAAATCGGCAAGCTCTACTAGGTCGATGTGATGACCACGCGGATGTTGGCGCGACCGGTTGAGTTGAGAACTCCCCCACGGCCCAGGTTTTTGCCAGACCGAGCAAACTCTTCAGCAGAAAGAATCGAGTCTTGATCCACATCGGCTCCGATCTCAAGCATTAAAGTGTTGATAAGTTCTGCATTGACGAGTGTCGTTCGCACACATCCGGCCGAGGCTCGAAAGCCTAAAGCTCCGTAATTTCCCGGTGAAGTCGCATGGATAAAAATATGTCCATCCAACTGCATGGCGTAAAACAACGCAGCCCGATCGTAGCGGTTTGAGCGACGTCCGGCCCAAGCCACCTCTTCGATTTTAAAGGTTCCGGTCGGTGTTGATTTGCCACCGCGAGCGGTGGAGATCTTAGCGCCTCTTGCACCGTCCAGTCCGCCCTCATTGAACGACTGACCAGAGCCAATGGCCGTTGGTCCCACACCCGGGACATTGAGCCAAACCACCATGCGCTGCTTTCCCTTGCTGACATGAATGCAAAGTTTATAACTTTTGCAGGATTCAACATCTTGAGAGTTACTGATTTTCTCTGCCTGAGCAGCGAACGGTAGGGCGATCAACGCAACAAAGAAAGGGATAATTTTTAACATTAAAACTCCTGGTGGTGAGAGAGCCTTTAACTTATTATGGGATATTCTTGATTTCCAATATTTTGGATCGAGAGTGTAAAGGTTTTACAGATGAGCGAAAGACTTGTTTAAGTTTTGGACAGTTTTGATCAGAGCTTGTTCGATCGATTGAAGCTTTTTGATTTTGGCTTTGGGAATGTGAACTTTTAAAATTCCATTTGTTCGTATTCCAAAAGTTGTTGCTTGGAGGCGATAATGTTGCATTATAAAGCGCTACTTTTTGATTTGGGTAATGTCATCATTGACATTCATTTTGATCGCTGTCTTAAGGTATGGAGCGATTGTTCTGGAATGAGTGTTGAAGAGCTCACAGCTTTTTTTGGTGAAGACGCCTTTTATCAAAAGCACGAAAGAGGCGAGATCACTGGTCGCCAATACCATCAGTCTATCGTTGGTCGACTTCAGATTTCATTGTCTTACGGCGACTTTGTGCGGGGATGGAACTCGGTCTTGGGTGATCCAATCGCCGTCACCCTCAACTTCTTAAAAAAGCATCACGGACGTCTCCCCTTTTACTTGCTCACCAACTCCAACGTTTTGCATCGTGATCTGTGGACGGTAAAATACGCGGAGACTCTTTCATTGATGGATACCGTGTTCTGCTCCAGTCAAATTGGCACCCGTAAACCGGAACCTGCAGCCTACGAAACTGTCCTGCAAAAAACGGGGCTGGTCCCCGCTGATTTATTTTTTATTGATGACAAGGCAGAGAATATTGCAGGAGCGGAGACTTGTGGCATCCAAGGGCTCAAGTTCTCAGATCCAGGGCGTGATATTTCGCTTCTGGAACAAATGGTTTTTGGTGAATCTCTATAATCCTATCTAAAATCTTAAAAGCTGTATTGTAGGCCCAATTCTACATTGATGATATTGGTAGATAAGTTGCCCGGGTTGTTTGCTGCTGATCGATAGGTCCAATCATGTTGGGTGGTCTGAATCAGCAGAAGTGGTGTTAAGCTGGGTCGCCAGCGCCAGTGTAGGCCTGTCTGGAGACTCCAGGCTTGACCGGACTGAATTTGTAAATAGCGATCGTCACTAAGACTGCTCAGGACCATAAGGGTTAAGGGTATGGTCCATTTTTCCGCGACTTGATATCCTGAGGTCAACCCAAAGCCTAAAGAGCTGATGGATGGTTGTCGTCGTGAAACATTGTTGAAACCACTGGATTCTAGCAGCGGTAGCTCATCTTGTTGCCAAAACAAAACCGGTGCCAGGCCAGTAAAACCTCCGAGAAACGTGTCTTTTGCGATTTCGAACCCTAAGGATGCTTGCAAAGTGTTCCAATTGAAATCGGCTCCGCCGGCCAGTGGCAATGATGTCTTGATGGAGCCTGGAGAGGTTCGGTAAGAGAGGTTGACTTGCAAACGCCCCTTTTTCAGACCAACCCCAAGCGCTAGAGATGGGGCTTTGGCGCTGGAGAAAGTGGTGTCAAAGCTGTTGGTTACTTTTTGATCATGCCCAATGGCTGTGCCGCCTACGGACCCTTGGAGGGAGAAGATCATCGGCCCCGATGTGCTCTGCTCGGGTTCTTCAATAGGTGGGGAGATTTCCGACTGGCTGTCGTCGCTCACGACAGCAGTAAGGCCTGAAACCTTGTCGCTCAGTCCCTCCCCTTCATCGATGGCTAAGAACTCCATGGAATTGACGTCAACCTCCTCTGGACGAGGGAAGAGGGAGCTTTCAAGGTAGATGTCGGGCCCGTGGATGAGGGGCCCTAACGGCTGCCCTTTGTCGTCGAGGGCTTGGACACGCCAGTGGTAAAGGCGCCAGGGATAGAGCTTAAGATAGAACCACGGGCCTGAGGATACAAACTCACTATAGAAGTCCGTGGGGTTCTCTCTGTGAACATAAAGTTGGTAACCTTTGGCTTCGGGGACCTCTGGCCAAGTGGCCTTCACCTCGAAGCCTCGCGAGTCTTCGGGGAAGTCGGAGAGCACCTCAAACTGGGCTGCGAAAGTCGCGCTGGAGACCAAGAAAGCGATAAAAAAGCAAAAAAGCCTCATTGTTGTCATTATTTGCAGTTTACTCAAAGAAATGGCCGCTGGCTGCGGTTCCCTTAAAGTTGTGGACGAAGGGCGAGTGGTTTGGTTTTAACGACCTGGTGGTCATCCACGGGCCGGCGTCATAGGTTGCCTGTTTCTTGCGAATGAGGCATTCTCCGGCCCTCTCAATGAATAAGGAGTGTTTATGCAATCTCTATTAAAAGTTGCCGCGTTGGTTATGCTATCTCTGTCCCTCACCCACTGTGGGGTGCAATCCATCCCCACGGCTAAAAATGAGGTCGAAGCGAAGCTGGCGGAAGTCACCAATCAGTACAAGCGACGTGCCGACTTGATTCCTAATTTGGTAAAAACGGTGCAGGGGTATGCCAAACAAGAAAAAGACACGCTCACCGCCGTTGTTGAGGCTCGAGCCAAAGCCACTCAAACAAAGATTGATCCATCCAACGCAACACCTCAGCAGTTGCAACAGTATCAACAAGCTCAGGGAGCTCTTGGACAAGCCCTGGGTAAATTGATGGTTGTGGTTGAAAAATACCCTGACCTCAAGTCCAATCAAAACTTTTTGGATCTGCAAGCGCAGCTTGAAGGAACTGAAAACAGGATCGGCATTGCCAGACAACGGCACATCGAGAGTATCAAGGGGTTCAACAACCTTGTAACGGTCTTTCCAACAAGTTTAACCAACAGTTTGTTCTTTCATTACGAGAAAATGCCACAATGGGATGTGAAAGAAGGCGAAAACGTCGAACAGACCCCTGAAGTGGAGTTTTAAGATTTATTTTAAGCGAAGCTTTACTGTTTTATTGCGGACTCTGAAAACGCAATTGCCCGGGTGCCTTGTGATTTTCTTAGTTGTTGGGCTTAGCGATCGAGTGCAAGCCCAGGAGTTTGAGGTCCCTTCTCTGAAAAGGCATGTGAATGACTACGGTGGAGTTTTACCCAGGGCCATGGAACAGCAGCTTAACGCCATTCTTGCCCAAGTGAAGCAAAGGACTGAAATTGAGTTGGCGGTGCTGACCGTACCGTCTTTGAATGGCGTCCCTATTGAGATGGCGTCGATCCAGGTCACCGATCAGTGGAAGCTGGGTACGGCTAAGGGTGATAAGGGTCTTCTTCTGATGTTGGCGATCAAAGATCGCAAAATTCGTATCGAAGTGGGCCAAGGTCTCGAAGGAGACCTTACTGATGCTGAAAGTCGACGCATCATTGACCAAACCATGACTCCCCTTCTCAAATCCGGTGATTTTAATAACGCCATCATGTTGGCCACGTTTCAGATGCTGCAGACCGCGGCACCTAATACAGATATGAAAACCTTCTACGAAGGGGTCGATGAACGTCAGTTGCGGCGATCCAGTCAGCGACGGTCTGGTAAAGGCAATCTGCTGGTGCTGCTCTTTTGGATTTTTATCTTTTTTATTGGCGGCCGTTCTGGCATGCTTCCCCTCCTTTTTCTCGGAGGTGCCATGGGGCGCGGAGGCTATCGTGGCGGTGGCGGTTTCGGAGGGGGTGGCTTCGGCGGCGGCGGTGGATTCAGTGGCGGCGGCGCCTCGGGAGGCTGGTGATGGATATTCCAAAGTGGGCATCGGTGTATCTCGACGAGAAAGGCTTCTTGGCTGTGGAGTCAGCCGTGCAGCAAGCCGAGGCTAAAACCAGTGGTGAACTCGTTCCCGTTATTGTTAGGCGTTCATCCACCATCGGGCACGTGCCGATTATTTTGATCCTGTTTTTCTCTCTATTATTTTTTGTTCTTGAAGGGCCCTACTGGCAGCATGAGTGGTTTGACCTTCCGTTATGGATGTTCGTTGTTGGCGATTTATTGATTCTTGCAGGGCTGGTGCGCCTGTTAGCTCCCCTACCCTTTGTTGAGAGACTGCTCACTTCAAAATACGATCAAATGTCACAAGTCGAACAGCGGGCCATTAACGAGTTTTACAACCACAATATTCGCGACACTAAAGGCGCCACTGGCATTCTAATATTTGTATCGCTGATGGAGCATCAAGCTGTGGTCCTTGGCGATCATGCCATCGCTGAGAAGCTCTCGACAGAGGATTGGCAGGGGGTCGTTGATCGCCTGATTCGTGGAATAAAAGAGAAAGATATGGCCGACGGCTTTTGCCAAGCCATTGCTATGAGTGGTGAGCTTTTGAAGACCCATTTTCCGATACAGAACGATGACATCAACGAATTACAAAATGGTTTAATTATAAAAGACTAACGAGTCTCTCGTTTAATCCCAATCCTTTCGCTTTAAGCAGATAGGCTGCTGAGGCTACTTAAATCTAGCCTGTGTTTTTTGAATTAAATTCAAGGTAAAATGTAGGAATTGGCCAGGTTTTCTTGATATTGGCTGTTGATTTCAGAAGAGTGGACAATCATGACGTCAACGAATATAAGACCGACTTAAACAGAGAGGTCTTTCCGTGAAATATTTTACCGTTCTTACTGTGATCACTCTTTTAACCTACCATTCGTCATGTTTTGCATCTTCCTACACCACGGAGCATTCCGATGAATGGCAATTCTCTTTATTGACCGAAACCTGCGCCGAAGAGCTTGAAGCCGCCATCGCCTATGCAGCCCAAAAAATTTCTCAAGTGGAGAAAATCGAAAAGGTGTTCCCGAAAACCATCGGCTATCAGTATTTTAAGATTGAGTTCCGCTCGCCAACGGACCAGGATGGACTGACCTACGAGTTCCAATACTGGTCGAAAAATGACGAGCACACGCAGTGCACTCGGGTTGACCCCCTTGGCTTTGTTTATTAACAGACAGCCTCTGCAAATCCCTTCATTACGAAGTTTTCTGTTATTGCCTATCTTTTCGATAAACCGGGTTTTTGTGATTCAGGTTGAAACATTTCAACTGTATTTTGGTGTTTTTAGTGGTCTTGCCAGCACTCGACTCCGATGAAAGATCATCGCACCTTGAACTCCTCTTTTGCTCTTCTCTATTAAATTCTTAATATAACCAAAAGTGATTTTGCCCAGGAGTGATTGATGGCTTTATTAAGAGTGTGTTGTTGGATCCTTTTTCTATCCCTTGGAGTGGTCGCTTGTACCAATGGTGCCGGGCCCAGTGAGGCTGAAAAATCGGCCTTAAAAGCAGCCGCTTTCTCAAGTTCTTTCAACGTTCATGAACAAGTGGGTGATGTCTACAGCATTAAGGATGCGATCCCCGCTTCACGACCCTTCCATGTCAACGAGATAAGTGATGCCATCGAGCTTCCCATTAGAGACTGTACGATCGATGGTCTTTACGAAATGGAAAAACAGATGGCTCTGACCGAGGCTGCCGCTGATGAGAGTGGGCAAACGATTCCGGTGAAGTTTTCCTACTCCTTTGGTAAAAAGCATGACGGTTTGGCAAAGGCGGCGAACCAACGCGCTATTTTAAGTGCGAGCAACGGCGGTGTCAGTTATATCCCGGTGGGAGGCAAAAAAACCTCAACCTACGGTGGCAAACACGCTTACTACCCGGCTGATAATCGCGAAGTGGCTCGGCAATATCGAACCGGCGAGCGTTGTTTCTTTAGTACCATTAAAGTCAATGCCGACGAATTGGTGGTGTCTCCCAACAAATACGATTTTATTAAAGTGAGTGATTCTGATCCAGTGTTGTCGGCCGATCTCCTGAGGAGCAAAAAAACAGCCAGTGCAAAGCGCAGTTACCTGAAACACATGATTCACTATATGTATTACGGGTATTGCAAGGTGGGGCGTTGTGCTCCTGACCAGGCCTTTGCTGGCGAGTTTGCCAACCGCCTGTTCGGACCTGTGCCCTCTGTTGAAAACGGTGACCCTCAGATCATTAAACTTTATGTCGCTGACTTAAGATCAGAGCAGATGCAACACGATATAGTTCGACTTTCCGAAGACACCACTCGTGGGCTTGAGATTGACTCCTCCATCGATAATATTTTGGATGTCTGTGCCGTCCATAAAAATTATCATGATCTAACAAAAAACCTCAGTTTACCCAAAGAGGTGAATGGCTATCATTTTGACCCGATCAATGGAGCCGCGCAATTGGTGAATAATATTTTGTCCCATGATGTCGATGGCACCATGCTATCGTCACAGTACACTCCTATAGTGATCGACCTTGATGGCGATGGTGTTAAAACATCTAGCGTGCGCTGGGGTACCTACTTTAATATGGCCGCCCTCGAGAATAATGGAAATGCTGGCGAGTCGCACCGTTCGGCTTGGCTGGGTGGCGATTATGTCGATGAAAATCTAAACATAAACGACTCAAGGGTTAACCTGGATGTGCGACTGCGCAGTCGCGATGGCTTTTTGGTGATCCCGGATGATCAGGGGCAAGTGACAAGTTCCACACAGATGTTTGGTGACAACATGATCGTGGGTGGAAAGACCTACGAAAATGGCTTCCAGGCTCTCCAAGCCTTCGCCGGTAAAAACTGTGAAAGTGTTAACGTCGAGCATCGCTATGTTGGGCCGTGGGATGATGAGATCTACTCAGATAAGTTAAAAATCTGGGTTGATGCCAATCGCAATGGTGTTTCCGACCTTGGTGAGATTGCTAGCCTCAGAGATCATGGCATTGCCGCCATCAATGCTTGTCATATCTTACACACCGACGAGACCGATGCTTTTGGTAATGGCACGCACTTGCGCTCTGCTGTGCTCATGGCAGGACCTTATAGTTATCTCCTAGATAGCGAGCGGGAGATCGTCAACCACCTTGAGTACGGCCAGGGGCTCGATGGCGAGCGAAGTTATTTCAATTTGGCTATCGACCTTATTTTTAAAGTTAAAACAGCCGATCGTTGTGAGGGTGCTCCTAAAAATGCCGTAGACTACCCAGCCGCAACCATCCCGGACGATGATATTGGGATCTCCAGTGGTGATCCGGTTCCCGTGACTCCTCCAGAGCCCACGGAGCCCGATCGTCACGATGACACCGTCTCCCCCAACCGTCCGGACAACTTCTAGAAAGAAGCCAATGAGACCTGAGCCGTGGGCTCAGGTCTGAGTCTTCGCCCCTCTACGTCAAACAGTCTCTTGCAAGGAGTCATCTGGACTCGCGCAAAATTTCATACTACACAAGGAGCCAAAATAAAAAGAAGGTGAACATGCGTCTTATTCCTTTGGTTTTGGTTTTTCTGTTGGCTGCTTGTCAACATTCTCAACATCTCGATGACATAGTAAAGACATCGGACTTCACGGACAAGTCTGGTTGGGTTTCAGTTTTTCAAACCAAAACCTCGGACACAGAAACCACGATCAATATCTTGCGACCTCGTCTTGCCCCGATGGCTTATGTTGTCGATATTGATCGCCCCGATTACGACCTTGGAGAATGGGAGAGTCGAGTTCAAAAAGTGCTAAAAACCACTGAAGGTCCCCATATTCACTGGGCCATGGATCGGATTCATGTCAAAGATTTACGACCTGGTCAAAGTTATCGACTTTCAGTGGTCAACAAACGGTACAAAAAAGTGGTGGACTGGCGACGCTTTAAAACCATAGATCTAAAACAAAAAAAGGCCAAGTTCATCGTAGGCTCGTGCATGTCAGATTCCCATGCCTTCGAGCATGTGCGCAATCGTATTTGGGGACAGATGCTGACCCACAACGCAGATTTTCTAGTTCTCCTGGGCGACGAGGTTTACGTCGACGACTATGACTTTGTGAAACGAGGACAGGTCACTGAGTTTGATCTGTGGACCCGTTATATCGATAGCTTTCGTAAAACCCCGCTTTTCCAAAGTCGGCAGTTGATTCCTATTTTTGCGATTTGGGACGACCATGATTATGGGACTAATAATTCCGACAGGACCTTCAAAAGTAAGAAAGCCGCAAAAAAAGTTTTTAATGCTTTTTTCGGTAGCGAGCCGATCCCTCACCATTTTGACGTCTCTAAAAACCAGATCTATTTTAGTTTTCAGGGCTATGGCCAAAAATTTCTGTTTATGGATGACCGCTATTATAGAAACCCAGACGCCCAATCAAAGTATGGTCAGTGGGGTGAAGCCCAGCATCAATGGTTTCGTAAACAGATAAAGACGGCCACGGGTCCCATTTGGTTGGCCAATGGTGGACAGTTTTTTACCAAAGCCACAACAATCACCCAGGATAATGGTAAAAAGAAACAGATTAACGAGACCTTTGTAGACGACCACCCTCGCCATTTCAAAACTCTGATGAACGACATTAAGCAGGCAAAACATCCGGTGGTTTTTTTGTCAGGGGACATTCACTATTCTGAAGTCGTCGGCATTGAACCGGAGCTGCTCGGCTATCAGACCTATGAGTTTACGTCGAGCCCGCTTCATAGCTATATATTTCGATCGAAAGCTGGCGAACCAGAGTCTTGGTTGGACAATCCAAGACGCTTAATTTCTGTGAAAGAACATAATTATTTGTTGATTGATTCTGAAGCTTCTTCACAAGGGCTGAGCGTGCGTGCACGCTCTTTTGGAGTCAAACAGAAGAAGCCTTACTTTGATCAAAGTTATTCTATAAAAAATAGTTCGTTTTAGGCTGCTGTTTTTTTGATCTTGGATTCGATGGCCTGTACGGCGGCAGTGATTGACTCGTCGACGATACCATTGCGCTTTAAGACATCGTTGGTGCGATGAAGTTTAAAAACCAAACCTCTCGTGAGCGCAACCAGCCAATTGGGCACACTCTTAAGCTGCTCTTCAAGAGCATCTGTTGTGAACTTCAGGCAGACTGTTTTCGTAAGGGCCACTGCGTTGGCAGAGTGGGGGCGATCCGAGATCAGAGACATCTCTCCAAGATACTCACCCGACTGGACAATTCCCACGGGGATTCTGTTTTTGTGAGAGTCCATTCTAAAAATTTGAATTTGACCTTCTTTGACTACGAATAGCGAGTCGCATTTTGCTCCTTCGCGAAGGATAAATTCACCGGGCATATAAGTAATTGTCTGGATCTTGCTTTGATTCATGGGACTCCCCTTTACTATAAATCTAGATCGGAAAGCCCATAGTAAATCTTTACGATTTATTTTTCAGAGGCGCGGCCTTTTTCTTCAGTCCCTTGCCCCTTGCGGGCGTCGCGCTCTTTTTGGTCGGCTGTCAAAAAGGCTGTTTCGTCTTCTTTGCCATACAAAAAGCCAGCGTCAGGGGCCAAATAGAGCTGAACCCCTTGATAAAGGTCGGTGATGCTTGTGACACTGGACTCTTCGAGACCAGGCTCTGGTGGCTCTGGGCCCAACTCCGGCTTTGCGTGCAAAGTCGCTGCGGCCAAAAGCGTAATGAAAAAACAAGGAATAGTTTGTAGCATCTCTCTCTTTCGGTTGTTCGCGTGCAGAAATGGAGTCCACATCTGATAAATAATAAGTTATCAAAATGAAGCACAGGGGTCTAGAGTTCATTGAGGAGATCCGGTAAAACCAGCCCAGGAGCCTGTTCTTAGGGAAAAATCTTCATAAATGTCTCATTTCAGAACGTTATGAACTTGAGTTTTACCGCCCCTCTCGGTAAATTTTAGAGCCTATGAGCCTTACGGAAAAGCGAGAGCGCGTCTTCATTATTTTGTCTGCCCTATTTTTTGCTTCAATGACGCTGTTGAATGTGGTGGGGCTGACTCGCTTTGTCCAAATGGGGCCCCTCGCTTTAGCTGTGGGCGTTTTGCCCTACCCTCTGACATTTCTGGTCACGGATCTTATTAGTGAGCTCTATGGACGTTCTCGTGCGAATTTCGTGGTCTGGGTCGGGTTAGGTCTAAACATCTTTGTGATCAGCGTGTTGTTTATGGGCCAATGGTTAGAGTCAGTGGAGCCCGGGTCTCAACCACCTTGGCAGGTCCTCGTGTTAGCGAAACCTGTTCTTTTAGCCACAGGCGAAGAGGTCACCGGTCGTGTCGATTTGTTTTCGATCATATACTCCTGTGCGGCGGGGTCGGTATTGGCCTCGATGCTGGCCTACATTGCAGCTCAGTTTTTTGATGTGCAGATCTTTCACTACTTAAAAAAGAAAACCAAGGGCAAGGCCCTTTGGTTACGTAACAACGTCAGCACCTTATGTTCACAATTGATCGACTCGGTGGTGGTGATATCGGTAACCTTTGGTTTGAGTCTCATCGCCGGCAAGATGTCACTGTCGGCCTTTGTTTTACTGTTAGGCAGTAACTATTTGTTTAAAATGATTGCCGCACTTCTAGACACCCTCCCCTTCTATTTCTTGGTTTATCGCCTCCGCAGTTACCTCGAGCTGCCGGAATAACCGACATAGGTCCAGCTAAAGTTTAATTTTTTTGAAATTCACAAGTGATAATGAGATCTTAAGTCTATACACAGGAGACTCTCATCATGAATCCATCTGTCGCGTTTGTCACTTTGGCCCTTTTTCTTTTTACGGCTTGTAGCTCCACACCCCCGGAACAACCTGTTGAGAAAAGGCCGGTTGAAGTGCAACAAGCACCGACTCCGCAAAAAGACTCCTGGAGCTGGGACTATGAGGCCGACAGTCCGCGAGGCCCCGAAAGGTGGTCTAAGTTGAACCCACAGTATGACATGTGTGCCACGGGAACTCAGCAATCTCCAATCAACTTGGTTTGGCACAAGCCTTCGTCACCCAACCCGTTGGATATCTCTTACCGTGAGACCAATGCCACCTTGATGAATACGGGATACACCATCAGGCTTGAGATGACTCCCCAGAGTCAGGTCAATTTTAAGGGGACTGACTATATTTTAGAAAAAATAGAAATGCGCACACCGAGTGAGCACTCCTTGTCTGGCAATCGATTGCCAATGGAGTTGCAATTTTACCACCGTTCGACCAATGGATTAAAGCAGGCTATGATTTCGCTATTTGTGATTACCGGTCGTGGGAGTGCGTGGTTTGATCGTTTATGGGATAAAGCCAAAGTTCTCAATGGCTACAAATCGTCGCCCACTTTTAAGTTCAATCCTTTACAATTGATCCCGCCACGACAGACTTATTATCACTATCAGGGCTCACTCACTCACCCACCTTGTCTTGAAGGTGTGCAATGGTTTGTGTTTAATACTCCATTACAATTGAGCAAAGAGCAGATTGCTATGGTTCGTGGGTTGTTCAAGAGTAACAATCGACCCATTCAGCCAACCAACGATCGGCCGATCACCAATTATTAGACGAGTGGGGCTTCCTTGCCCCGCCACTACTTATTCTTCTGACTCGACGGCAAATACATTGAATGTTTCGGCGTCAAAGTTTGACCGAGACTCATAGTACCTAGTCACCACCGATGGTAAAAGGGCATGTGGCTGGTAGGGTGAAGGAAACCTTATAAGATCCATATCATAAGGCACCTTCTCCGCCTCGGAGTCTCGATTGTCTTTGGTCCAAAGAATAAAAGCATCCGCAGCTGCGTAGTCGGCCATCAGAGTTTGGAACAAGTCATGTTGAATAATTTCTTTGGCTTCAGACTCAATTTCAAACATCAGGTTTTCCGAAAAGCGCTTCACCACTGGAGCGTTAGTAATAGAAAAGTTCTTGATGTCTCTTCGGACAACAATCTCGTCGGTAGTGATTCGATTGTCACCATTGGTGTCTCCCCCATTTGAGGTTGAGGCACGCGGCAACCAAGCACTTAAGACCGGGTTCGGGTCATCCAGGAACAATCGGTCGCGCAAAACAAATTTCTTTCCTAGCTGGTAGCTTACCAAGACATGAAAGAATAAGTCATACTTGCCCATTTCATAAATATTTGCACCGCCTCGATCATAGAGGAACAATTCGTTACCATTGTAGCGACCGTCTTCTCTCATCATGCTTTGACTGCGAAGAGCATCTAAAATAGCTTCTTCCTCGTTATCGATGTTCATAGACGTCAAAAGTTGGTTGATCCGTGTTTGTAGGAAGTCAAAAGTTTCATCAAGTGCTGCGCCAACGCTCTTAGTATAGGTCCCGTAATCGTAGTTCCTTTTGACAGCGTTAAAGGCTTTCAATTTACTGATGGTGGCCGAATTGAGAATAATATTTTTCCAAACGAATCGACGATCGACCTCGTAGGTTGTTTCTCGACCCGCGCTAGGGAACTGTACGGTATTGAGGTAGTTCAAGACAAAATCACTCTCTGTTTGACGCTCAGATGTCAAGCGGAGGCTATAAGAGTCGTTGTATTTTTGGAAAGTTTCAATCAACTGTTCGTAGTCGGCAGGCATCTCGGTGATGCGTGCTGTTGGGTATTGCGAGCCCTGTTTTGACTCATCCTGCATAAAGGCAATTCGGCGAAAGCGTTCCTCGAAACGATTAGAACGGAAGATGTACTGACCTGATGACTTTTCTTTAGAAAACCCAATGGTTGGGTTAACCGTTCGCTGGTAGCCTCGCACTTGCCTTTTGAGGTCTTCTCCGATGCTTGCAAACTCTTGGTTCAGTTCAGTAATGATATCGCTATTTTCCGAGAGGTTATTCAAGAGGGGGCTTCGGAAAAGGGCTGGATTTGTTTTTCTTAGCTCGGTCACTGAGGGCAGTGGTCCTTCGTTGGAATTAAGAACTCGGAGCACGGCGTAGATGGTTTTTGCCATTTCAATCTCTTTAATAAAAAAGACTTTTCGCATTTTTGCTTCAATATCATTATGCAATTGTATGCATTTGACAGAGTCTCTAAATCGATTTTCAGCAGTGGCTGCAAAATCCTCTGACAGCTTCTCAAAAGAAGAGATAAACGAATCAAGGAGTCCGGCCTTGGTTGTAGCAGCCTGGTCAGTGAGGGCTTTTTTCATGAGTCTTAGACGATTTATCTTGGGGCCCACATCGACTCGAAGGTATTCCATATCTTCAGAGAGATTCGTGTTAATGTCATCCCAGTTAAAAATGTTCACAAAATTAGCAAACTCACGACTGGTTCCTTGGACGCTTTGAGACCCTGCAAAAAGATTGGTCTGGCCATAGAAATAGTAACTGTCGGCTTTCTTAAAAGAAAGGTTGTAGTCAAAGGCGAAATCATTTTTTGACAACCGGGAGCAGCTCTGTAAAAAGCGATTGGCATCAGTGCTTGAGGCAAATTTTTGTTTCAGGTCTTCGTTCATTTCTATAATTTTGCGACGATCATCCTCGAGGTAGTTCTTCACAAAGCGTTCGACAAAGGAGAGATTTAAGCCATAAGACTGCAATATCGATTCATCAAGAGATAGGTAGAACGACAGTAAAATCTCTTGTGCTGTGGATCGAGTTGCCTGTACAGCATTAAAAAAGTTCGGTGTCCGACCTTCAAAATGATCATTAAAATAGTCTTTATCATTCATCTGTAAAGTTTTGCCGCCACGTAGTGGGATGGTAAAATCAAAGTTCCCCTGTTTGGTGGCGTAGTATCCGATAATAAAATGAGCTGGATAGACGACCAAATTTCTAATGTTGTTATCCAGCTGAGCGGTGATCTGAGAGAACTCACTCAACTCTTCGGCTGAGAAGAACGGGCTGAGTCCTTGGGCAAGGGCAAAGACCTCGGAACGATAGGAGTTTGTCCAAATCAAAGCCAGCTCTCGGTCGGCGACGTCAAAGAAATCAAAGAATAGAGCCTCAATGCTTCCGCGTCGGTCAAGCTCTTGTTGAAAGTGGTCACCGACGACTTCATGCGACCGGTAAACGTTATCGATAAGCTGCTTATAAACAAAGCTACGGGCGATACGAAGAAGCTTGCGACGTTTTTCGTCGTCGCGGAGTTGATTGCGGGTGTAAAAGTCATGGAGATCGCCGGAGAACTTACCATCTTTTAAACCCAGCAATACAAAAACTAGAGCCCATTCTTCCAGGGCATCAAAGGATTCGATGGATCCTTTCCATTGCACCAGACCCGGTCTTTTTTGCATCGAGAGAGTCTTAGCGAGCCCCTCATCTTTGATTATGGTCTTAATGTAGCTTTCAGCGATGCTGGAAACCTCAGTATTAGATGCCCCTGCCAAAGCAATGGTCAAGACTCGCTCAAAGCGTTTTTTAATATAGGGTTTATCTGGATTAATCTTAGCCAGTTGTCGCAGGGTTTTGACCGTGGAAATATCAATATTTTTGGTGCGAGCTGATAAATAGGTCATTAGATTTGTCAGTTGGTTGATGTCTTCGACGGAAACTTGCGATTTGTTAATGAGAGCAAGGTTCAGTTCTTGGAGGCGGCTGTTCAGAATGTGGATATTATTCTCTGGATGGCCCACTAGACTTCGAAATTGGACGTAGGTTTCTCTACCCGATTCAATCAATGGATCGGCGGCAAAGAATACATCGCCAGCGTAGATCGTCCGATTGTAAACGGTTATGGCATCACAATCATTGAAATCATTTTTACAAATCGTGAGGAGCCTTTGGTAGTATCTTGCGCTCAGTTTCTCTAACCGACCCCGACTTGCTGGTTTCACGCGAAATTCTTGTACAAACTTCAAATGAAATCGAATGAGAGATTGAATCTCTTCGGGATCACGAGTTTGAGGCATGGATTTAAAGAAGTCTTCGGTCAAATAGTCTTCGAAAAACGCCTCGAGATGATCGACCACGGAATCTGTTTGATTTTCCAAAGCCAGCGCCGCGACAGCCAATGAAGACCTTTCTTCTTCCGGTACGGGGCGAGTTTGTGAAGGAGCTGGACTGTGCGTGTTGTTCTTAGTCTGTGTTTCTGTGCAAGCTGCAGTGAAACACAGTCCTAAGGTTAAACAGATGACTGCTAGGGAGGAGGTTTGACTCATTCTCTTACTCCCCTAACCCAGCGGCGCATTGCGCGCTGTAGGAGTCAAATTTTTTGGCTCTCGCAGTGGCTTTCTCGCATTCCTTAAATTGTAACCAACGGCGAACTTTCAGCGGACAACTTGTGGATTTTTCAATCCAAGCCGAAAGCTCAGCAGAGTGGTCCGAGTCACCCTTTTTAGGGAGAAGCGTGCAGTTGTAGTCCTTGAAGACCGTTTTCTGTTGGGTGGTGAACTGATCGACCTCGTAGTTTTTGTCACCCAATAGAATGAGACTTCCGTTGTTACGTGATTTAATCTCTAGACTGACCCACTCTCTGAGGTTGTCACTCCCCGTGTCAGCGATGTCTTTTCGCTGTAAAGAGATCTGAGGGTAATCAGTTTCTTTGGTTGTGTATTCGCGTTTCACAATTTGCTCAATGATATCCTCCGTGAGTCTGATGGATTTCTGAATTTCACTGCGGTAGAAGTTTCGAAAAACATCTTCCGTCTTTTTTCCGAGCTGGAGAAAATGATCATTAAAACGACCGTTTACCGACTGTTCATAAAACATTTGATACATATAAGTTCCTGGTAACATAGGAACATTGACGACCTGTTTTTCTCCATCCAAGCCAACAAAAACCGTGAACTTTCGCGCTAGAAAGTGATCGAACCAAGTCCATTTATTGATCTCATCTTTGTATTGATAATAGTCAAAACCACTTAGAATTGCCGAAGGGTCATAATATTCAATATTAACCGAATTCAAAAGAGTTCGATTGGCCAAAGCACTTAAAGGGGTCAAGTCACCCTCTTCGTCGTAGCGAAGAATCGGAGAGATCTCACCTTCAGTTAAGTGATAAAACTGTGCCTGTTCAACAAAGTTGTCTACAACCTTCTTGGCATCGATAGCAAAGCGCTGACAGTTTTGCCTATCATCTAATTCTTCAAAAGAAGCATCAAGCATACAGCTGAGGTTTCCGCCCTGCTTTGACAGTTGAGTGGGTATGTAGATGGGACCTTTTTTGTAGTTTGCTAGGTCTTCTTTTATCATTTGGTCATAGGGGTTGCCGCTCCAAGACAAATTGGCCCAATAGAACAAGCGACTATGATTGCGACCAAGCATCTTTTCTAGCCCATCAATAATAAAGGCATCGCGATCGGCTTGATAGTGCATCTCGCTTCGAGCCTCCGTGGACTTGTAGCGATCTTTATAAATCGAAAAGGTCTCTATTTGAATCCGAAGATTGGGGTTCAATTCAACCCAAAAGTCTTCAGAGGTGCCAAGGTTCTTTTGTTTTCGCTGCTTTTCAATCTCCTTTTGAATACTCGGCATACCGGCAAAGTACGTCTCCAATTCTGAAGCTCGCGCTTGCAGGTGCAGGATTTCTTCCCTGGCTCGCATCTCTTGGTCATGACGACTCATGATAAAGGTGTCCTCATTAAAGCCACCTCGAGGATTCAAAAAGCTGTTCGAATCATCCAGAGACCGTGCTCTCGTGGTCATGCCAGATATTCTGTATTGATAGCCCATGTCATCATCACCATCGTAGTTATGGGGAAGGAGCATAAGGTTTAAAGCCTTCTCAAGGGCTTTCTTGGGTCCGTGTCCTAGCTGTGACATCACGTCTTTTAATACTGATGACTGCGTCAGACTCGCGATGAGATCTTTCTCATAGGGGTCAGAAGTCTTCGACTGTTCTTGCCTCAGGTTAGATATCAACTGAGAAGCAATCTCATTGGCCTCGCGCGAGGTATCGATTTGATCCACTACGGGATTGAGACGAGTCGGCGACAGTAAAGTCATCGCAGCGTGAACTTTCGCAAGATAGTCGACGCTTTGTTTTTGCATTATATTCTGTTGAAACATCTGCATTTTCGTCAAAGTGAGAAGACAGTTTTCATTGTCCTGCTTGAGATCCTTCAACAAATCGTTCATCTGACTCAAAATTCGCTGCTGGGCGGAGAATTGTGGAATCACCTCTTCTTGAAATCGCATTTTAATATCAGACGTTCGCTCTCCGGCATCTTCCAATGCACCTAGCAAGACTTGGTAAAGACGCTTAATTTTATTAATCTCACTATCTAAGAGGTCCACCGAAGTGCGAAAATCTAAAACACTAGACACATAAGAGAGATCTTTTTTTCCACTTGATGAGGTGGCCTCTTTTGCGTCAAGGTAGAAGTCACTCTTCACTGATGCCAAATCCAATCGACGGAATCCTGAAATGGGTTGAGAGCAGAATCTTTGCACTTTACGCCAGTTTTCGTCTTTGATTTTACGAAGCTTTTCAATTTGTTCTTGTGCCGCTTCTGTTCGCTCGTCATTGTCCTCAACATAGCGTTTGAAAAATAGAGCCAGATTGTGGCGTAGCCCTTGATTTTCCTTGCCGAGGTCCAGGTTTACGGTGTCAAAAAATCCAGTCTTGATCGCTGCAGCTAGACCAATGTTTCTTTCAAACTCACGAGGTTGATAACCAAGATTTCCAAAATCAAGAAGCTGTAAGATGTTGTATTGAGGGCTTATAAAGAAGTCCTTCAAAGGGCGAACGGTCGCGATGTCGAGAGTGGTGTCGGTGCCCCGACCCCAAGTGACACGAATACTCATCACGCCTCCGCCATTTTCACCGGCAAAATAAGTCGTTGCCAAAACAATGGGATACGTAACAGTGAGGTTAATTAGGTTGGTCAGTGAACTGGTGTTCAACTTTACGTCTTTAAGATCATTGTAGGTCTCTGCTAGACGATCTTTGTTCTCATCGCTGAGCTTGAAATAGACTTCCGCAAGACCCAGGCTGAACTGACTCATATGCTCTTTATGCTTGTTCCAGGTGTTGCCCGATTGATCCCAAAGCTTGTCGTAGACAAGTTGGACAAATTCCTTGTTAATCGCTCCGTTGGTTTCAAAACTCTCTTTGAGAGCCTTGTTGAAGAGCTGAAAAGTGTATTGCATGGTATACAGAAAGTTCATTTGAATGTATTGCTCGGCCTGCTCGACGAACTGAGCAAGCATCTCCTCTGAAAAACGCTCAAGAACAGTGTCAATTTCAGAGGCATCGAGATTACCATAATAAAGTTGGTCCATCAGATAGAGAACAGGCAAAGAAATTTCGCCTTGAACACCAAAGTTGCTCAATACTTTACTGTGATTCTTTTTAAGTACATAGGCGCGACTGTGAATGTCTTTACGAAACTCCGTCCAGTCGCCCTTCTCTTCAATTTCTTTTTCGGCTGTCTCTTTACGTTGTTTTTCATCTTCTTGCAGACGTTCAAAAACTTGTTCCGGCGAATGGCAGCGGTAATAGTGGTTGGTCAGCTGTGTTACAAACCGACTGTTTAGGGTCGTGGATATTTCAGTGATCTTCTCACGACTGATTTCCGAGAAAATAGCACAAGATGAACCATTAGGGTCTGCCTCTATTTGGGTTAGCATAACATTTTGCAAGTCGGTCAGATACTTCAGAAGCAATGGGTCGGTAATGTTATCGGTTTTGGTGTTATTAAAGAAAATCGAAGAAAAGCTTAGAAACAGCTCAGAAGCTTTCGTAGAATGACTTTCATTGAAGTTTTTCAACACATACAGGCCAAAAATAATATTTTTTAGAGTCTGCATATCCAGCTTTTTATTCTGAGCAATTGTCGATACACGTCCAACCTCTTGTTTCATGATGTGGCTCAAAATTTGGGCGCCGTAAGGACCCTTAAAAGGAGCGGCCAGAGGACAGTCGGCATTTTCAATCTTACAATTTGTGAAAATAGTGTCTTTGTAGGCCTTAAGGTGGCCAGACAGAGTTTCCTGGGTATAGCCCTTGCTAATCGCCACAGATAAAGCGTAGCCATGAAGATTGATCAGACTTCTGTACGTGGGGTGAAGCTGCCCTTGAAAATTAAGTTCCGGATTCTTCAAGTTCTCTCTGTTGAGAACATACACCTCTAAATTCGCTATTGCTTTGAGAGTACTACTTTCGGTTTCGGTATCTACAAGACGTCGATTCTCCTCGTACATTGCCTTAGCGGCATCGATCCCGGGGACCGCGAGAAAACTCACCTCAGGTGTTTGTCCATAAACGGGAGCTTCGCTATGGGTGTTGTTCTCCATAGTTTTAGGTGTGCAGGCCGAAACAAAAAGGAGGCCAGCGATGATTCGGATTAGATTTTTCATTATCGAACTCCCATTTCTAGATAGTCAATGGTCTCTGGAAACACCAGGCCGGCCATAAGTGCGGCACCCAAAACCATCACTTTTTGAGTCTCGATTGCGTTTTCGCACTCTCGCAGATCAAAGTTATTTTTTTCTGCAAACAAACGAAGCGCTTTCTCGATAGAGTCATTCAGCTCTATGTAGGCGCGATCTCGTCGATGGATATCATTGGGTATTTCGATTCCTCGAAAGATCTCGTCATCGGTGGTGTTCGTAAAGAAAGACTGCAGTCCGTTGTCATTGGCTGCGTTGTTACCTTCAATACATGTGGTTAAGGCATTTTTATACTGGTTAATAAAATATTTGCGTGGCGAGAAAGCATCGAGTTCTTCAAAGTGGATATTTGGCTCATAGTCGAGTTTAATAGCGAGAGAAACCCCACTGGAGTTTGAGCGCCAGCGCACAGGAGACAATTGCAGTATTAGACTGTTGGGCTGGGAGTCCATAATCAGCTTGTCCAGCGAGAACAAATAGATGGGCCCCAAAGTCTCTTTACCAAATGAGTTATGAGCATTGTAGATGGATCCTTTGAAGGTCTTGGCGTAGTCATCGTTGTTGATCTTGTTGGCTTCGACTTCGATCAATGCTTGAGAAAAACGGAATTGCGTTTGATCCGAAATCGCTTTCAATATATCAGAGGAAAAGAACTGAGAATCCTCAGAGTAAGCTTGCATCCTTAAAAAGTAGCCAAGATAGAGTAAAGATCTTGAGATGCGGGGTTGCTTGTTGGCATCTTCAAAATGCATGGTGCTTTGGATCAGTGAGCGAACCACTTTTAAGTACTCTTCTGGAAAAAGTGTCGCAGTACTAAAAGAGGTGTCCTCTCGGTTGTAAGGATAGAGCGGATAGTCACCATAACGGGTCGACATTGTGGCGTAAGGCAAGATCATGCTCTGCATAACCATAAAGCGAATGGGAAGCAAAGACATGCGCTTCCAACTACCAAAAGCCTGGGCGTAATCCGACCGACTCTCGCCAGAGCGAATACCACCTGGGATCAGTCTGTTGAAATAGTCAATCTGAGTGTATTCTTTACCCTCGAGATTAACGAGTTTATTGATTTCATCAAAATAGATGGTCGACGCGATACAAAGATCACCGAACTCATTGATGCCGTAAGAACCATCCGACTTTTCTTCAATGAAATTGGAGACGATCTTGCCATCTTTCATGGCTTCCAGTTCGTCTGAAGTTTTATCAGCACCCGTCTCAGAGTTCACCAAGCTACGACAGCTGTTAGAAAAAGAGATCAAGTTTTGATAGGTGCCCTTGGTGGTGGCTGTGTTAAGAGCCGCGATTTCATCGCGGTACTTGTTTCTCATATAGTCGTGAAACAGACGCCCGCGAGAAAGAGTCATCGAAGTCATTCTCCATAGATATCTTTCTATGCCGAAGTAGTCGCGACGTTTCAGAGCATCGATATTAGATTCTAGATTTTTCATGATACGGTTCCAGTAGCCTGTGAAATAGCTTTTCATCAGCGTACGGGCGTTGTAACCGCGATCATGCCGATTACAATAGGGATCAGAGTAAAAGCTAGCCGCAAAATCGTTACAGCCTGGTAGATAGCCTGGGGTTAGAGTTTTGCCGTCAATCGTGACCTGGGGCTCGATGCGACCATTGCTATCATCGACAGTCTTCCACACGTAGTCGGATTCACCATTGGTGGATTTGTCATACATCGGATACTGTTTTTTATAGAGGTACTTGATGCGAGCGATATCATGGTGGCCCGGCACTTGATTTTCATAGGGAGTAAGAACCGTTGTACGTCCATCAGGATAACCCATAATACTGCTCGAGTTGATCATGCCATTCTCGGCTTTTTCTTTGAGATCGTTGTAAATGGCGTTAGGCACGGTCCCCTTTTCAGGAAGAATGTTGGCCTTAAAGTTGTGAGCCAAACCAAGAGTGTGACCAATTTCATGAACAATAGTTTTGCGCATCATTGACTTTTTGACGTCAACGATATCGATGGGGCGTTCATCGGTGTTGAGCTCTTGAAAACTTGAGCTGAGATCACTAAGAATGTCCACAGCCGGGTTGTCACCGTCAAAACTAAGGTTGATGGTTTCAGCCGAGTGCTCAATGATATGTTTACGAAGAGTCTCCGGGAGAGCCTGGTAAGCCTCTGATTTGGCGTCAAAAGCACCCATGTCTAGCAAATCACCGTCGTCCTTAGTGACGTCCTCCATTTTGATTTCTTTCAAAATTTGAGCGAACTTGTAGGGATTGTCTTTAAGGTCTAGCCAAGCAGATCCGACGTCGACTTGATTGACAGATCCTTTACCGAGTAGCTTCGCCATAACGGCACGCAATTCACTGGGTGAATTCAAAGACTGCAGTTCTTTGAGCTGTTCTTTGTAGTTAGCCACGAGTAATTCCATGGTGGATTTATTGATGTCACCTGTTTTTACAAGTTCCTCTAGTTCTTCGGTCTTTTCGGAAATTTGTGTCTTCATCCAGTTACTGCTGGTGTCTGTAATAAATTGACTGAGAAAGTTCACAAAATTTTGATTATCGAACTGATTAAAACTGGTGTTCGCTACTAGTGGCGCTCTCCAAGAAGTCATACTTTCTGGAACGAGACCTTCTAGGTTATAGCGACTGGATGTTAAACCACTGATGCTACCAGCACTCGATGGGATGTCCATGGCCGCATATTGATCAAGCATGCCACCCCAGATGATGGACGCGGTCCATAAGACCTTACCATTGGTGATGTCGGCTGCCATATTGGCGAGTCCTAATGGGCCAGCCGAAGACAAACGAATATCATCAACCCAATGAATAGTATGGTAGCGCAAATCAAAGGCGTATTTTCGTTTTGAGACTTCAGCAATAAAAGGTCGATAGCCGACTTCTTTTTGAAAAACATCGTTCCAGGCTTTTACGGAGTCTTGTGCGACGTGTAGGTACTTGTCCGGAAAGTTGTGGAGATGAATCACATGTTTCTTTTTTGTTTTGGCATTGATGTCCCAATGAACGGCCTTAAGACGCTCACCAAAGTGGTTGGGACGTGAGCCGATGATGTCAATAATCTGGGTGTATTTGTCATTGTCACGATGGTAGGGGGTTTCTTCGAAATCCGGCGACCCGGGTTCGAATTGCATAAGGTTGAAGCGTTTTGTTGTTTGTGCGGTTTGGCCTAGAAGGGCTGATCCTCCGATGACTGTAAAACCGAGGAAATTGCCCTCTTTGGCCCATTCAACATCGTAAACCGTCTGACCCATGAACGCTGTTACTGGATTTTGTAGACGATCTGTGGCCCAAACCTTCATGGAGCTAATTTCTAAATCGATAAAAGGGCGAGCGCGAGGGTCACTACGGTCTGAGCGACGGATCTCATCGTTGCTGGTTCTGCCTGTTGCATCCACTCTTTTCTCTTCGTAGTAGGCGCTGGAGATATCAAAGGTGACTATAATTTGCCACTTGCTTTTGTCGTTGGGATAGGTCGGATTCACCAGTTTTCCGATAAGTTTGTTACCCTCTTGATTGTATTCGAACTCAATATTGGCGTGTCCCTCTAGGTTCCAGTGATCCATATAAAGGTCTCGGTAAGGACCGGCCTTATCTTCGATACTTGAACCAAAAAGAAATCGCTTTGAAGTGTAGGACGTGCGGTCTTCGTTAAAGTTAAAAAAGAAGTCCGTATTCACCCGCTTGAGGGTTGGTACTGGAGTTTCCGCATCCCGCTTTTTCACATTACAGGCGGTCAAAGCGAAGCTAAATAAGAGGGTGATCGTTAATAGAACTTTCATTAGAAGGTGACTCCCATTCTTAGGTTATAAATTCTTTCAAAAGGGTTATAAAACCAAACATCGATAAATTGTTCGTCAAGATAGTTCACATTGGTCGTGCTGACCGAAGCCCAAAAGTTTTGATTGATAATACCGGTGACTGAAAAACTGTTCCCGGACCCACCAAGACGGTTGTTGTCCATATAAGTACGCACGCCCGCGCGATAGCTGTATTGCAAACGAAAGTAGCGATGGGAGTAGCGCAGGGTCATTCCCCCCGATACGGCGGACTGCAAGTTGTATAATCCTTGGACGTTGGTATCAAATTCGTTAAAGACATAGGCCTGCTCGGCGGAAATAACAAATCCCCAAGGGCCCTGCTGATAGGCCAAATCACCTGAAATAGAAGGTATGGAGCGGTAGCCTTCGTTACGACTTCTTTCGCTCAATGGGAGTACATTAAAGATTTTGGCAAACGCGGAGACACTGTCGCGCTGAGATTTATATAAATGGAAACCTTTGGTACCGACACCAATTAACATGTCGGATAATTGAATGGAGCCATTGTCTTGTTCGATAAGGGTAGCGTCCACAGTGTGGTAGGCAGCACCAATGTTCGCTATGGCATAGTATTGGTCTAAAAAGAAAAGGGTCCCGCTGTAAGCTAAGCCTTGGTTAAAAACCTTTTGGCTATTGTTGTCAGCCGTGTCGGTAGTGATCCGGTAGCCAAAACTGTTAACCAAAACGAGTTTTGCCTCTTTGTCTTCAACACCAACGGCCGTGCTGTTCTCAAAAGAGCTGAACGCAACAGAACTGGCAAACAGCACGAGGATCATTGCTGTAAACAACAATGTGGTCTGTTTAACGGAGGCGTTCTTCTTGATCACGGATCTCTTCCCTTTCAGCTCGATCAATCACGACATAGAAAACCTATATATAGACGGTCGAGAACTTTTAGATGGTTCAACGCACCTTTAGAGTTCAAGATTAGGGCCAATCAGTAAGATATTGAAATTACCAGGTTATTCGTTGATCTCGAAGAGAGGCGATTGTCAATTTTTTTGACAATTCTACCAAGGTGGTTTTCTAAGGGCTTATAATTGTTGAAAGAAATAGATATTTACAGGTTATACAACAGACAATTTGCGCAAAGCCGTTTCAGTGCTTGCTGAGCAGCTGACGTTGTTCTGGAACACCCATGGATATCAAATAGGGCTTCTGCTTTTGCAACTCGACAAAGTCGGATTTGCTCTGAATCCCGCGCCACCCATACTGAATCAGACTTTGCCCAATGGCGCCACCCAAACTATTGCCGGGACCCAAAAGAACTAAGTGGTCGGGTGCAAACTCTTTGAGGGCCGTTTCAATGGACTGAGTGAAGTCGTAAGGTTCGATCACTTGATGGCCGATGGTGTAGCTGTACAAATCTTTCAAATCACTGCCGTAGGTGGTCCAAATCTTACCACGGCCATCGATCATAGGAAACTTCGGTTTTGAGAACTGCAAGTGATAAAGGGAGTGTTCGGCTTTTTCAGAAATGTCTTTGAGAAGTGGCGTATGAAATGCACCGTGATTCACCAGCTGAAAAGGGAAAGGGTCTTGTTTCGGCAGCCGTTGCATCAGTTGTTGCAAACCAGCCTTGTTGCCCGCCAAGACTTTGTAACCCCCCAGATGGATCGACAAATGAACTTCGCAGTCCGGCAGAAGATTGACTTCTCGAAGGGTGTTTTCGATTAAAAGAACCTGCGCTGGGTCCACCCGCCAGTCTTCACCAATGACGGGATAGATGATCTGACCGCCAATCAATCCTCCTTTCATCATGGAGCCCATGGTTTGGATCAAGTGGTATGAGTCCATGGGGTTTAAAGCTTGCGCCAAGGCCAAAGTGAGGTACCACCCCATGGAGTTTCCACAAACGGCCACGATCTCGAAATGATCTTGATCGATCTCTAGAAAGTCCGCTTTCGCACAGGCATAGATCAACGGCGATGCGTGCTCCCCTTTGGTGTGCAGCGAGGTCTTAAATTGTGGGGCGCTATCTAGCTCGGTGATGGTGGGATAGCCCCGCTCGGTGCGCTCTTTGTCGATTGCGAGAACATCTTGGGCTATGGATGGACGCCCGTGTAAGGTTCCGAGGTTCTCTTTGGTGTAGGATCCTCGGCCAGGACAAACAACGACCACTCTTTTTTTACTCATTATGGGCTCCCACTAGTTTCAGGGTGGCGGCAACGATGCTTTCTTTACTGGGGAGCCCGGCGGTGGCCGCTGGTCCCAGGGGTATAAAACAATCTTCCGCCGCATGTAAGCCCCAACGGGGGCCATGCATGAGAGTGCTTAGCTGGGCAAGAACGCCCTCGGCCAACGACCCTGTCTGCCGGCACTCTTCCACAAACAGAACTTGTTTTTTAGTTTGTAAAGCTTCAATCAAAGCTTCGTAATTTAAAGGGGCGATCCACTTGAGATCAATCACTTGGGTTTGCAGTCCATGCTCTCTTTGCAAAATATCTTGCGCTTGCAATGAGTAATAGGTGCCATTGCCGTAAGTGAGAAGCACAGTCTCACCTTCTCCGTATACCGAAAACTCTCCGAGGGGACTGACCTCTTCTGGCTCTGGGTATAGAAAGGTCCAAAGTTTGTCGTTGTCTTCGTGCAGGTCACGCGTCATGTAGCGAGCAATGGGTTCAATAAAAATGCAAACCCGGCCATTTTCGTGGGCTTCTTTTAAGCAGGTGCGTAGCATTTTAACGGCATCGTCCCCCCGAGAAGGAACAGCGATGATCAGGCCCGGAATGTCGCGAAACACCGCCAGAGAGTTGTCGTTGTGAAAGTGTCCACCAAAACCTCTCTGGTAGGCCAAGCCAGCAATGCGGACCACCATCGGATTGGTGTACTGCCCCTGCGAGAAGAATGGCAGCGTTGCCGCCTCACCACGAATTTGGTCTTCGGCGTTGTGTACATAAGCAAGAAATTGAATTTCCGGTATAGGAATAAAATTATTGTGAGCCAATCCGATGGCTGTGCCCAAGATGGATTGTTCATCGAGAGGCGAGTTAAACACGCGCCGCGAACGGAAGCGTTTTTTTAAATTGTCGGTCACGTGGTAGACGCCGCCTTTCTCAGCCACGTCCTCACCAAACACCAGAGTGTTTGGGTATTGCAGCATAATATCTGTGAGTCCCCAGTTGATCAGCTTGGCCATATGCTGTGGAGCCGAGAGTTTCTCGAACTCTTTGCCGAACACCTCTTCGCGCTTCTCTAGGATTGGCGCCGCGACTGGTGGCTTCGGAATTTCACAGGCCGTAATACTTGCGGCCACTTCATCGATGTTCTCTAGTGGTCTGCGGGTGACCACTTCTTGTGATACATGGAAAATACGCTTCCGTATGTGTTCATAGAGATTTAAAATCTCCTGGCTCGATAACACTTGGTTTTCAATCAGCAAGCGAGCGCTGTGGAGCAAAGGATCTTGCCGCTCGGTTTGTTGAATGTGCTCGATACTGTGGTAGTTGGACTCGACGTCGGAGCCGGCATGGCCCAGTAGACGCACCGTCTTCATGCGGACAAACACTGGCTTTTTACGATAACGGGCCTGTTGCTCGGCATGGCGACAGGTTTGATAGACATCAATCAAGTTAAGCCCATCGCATTCGAGGTAGAGCAAGCCGGGTCGGTTTGAAAAATTCTTTTTGATCCAATCATTGGGGGTCTTCACTGAAATCCCCACGCCGTTGTCTTCGCAAAAGAACACCAACGGCAGTTTAATATTCTGATAGGAGATCCAACTGGCGGTGTTTACCGCTCCCAGAGCCGTTGAGTGATTGCTAGAGGCGTCTCCGAAACTGCACAAGGCGACAGCGTCCTTGGGCATGGTGCCTACGATACCGAGGTCATTGGCCTTTGAAATGGAGAGAGCCGCTCCCACCGCTTTCGGAAGATGAGAGGCGATGGTGCTGGTCTGTGGCGGGATAAAGAGGTCTTTACTGCCAAGAACTTTATGTCGTCCCCCAGAGATGGGGTCCTCTTTGGAGGCCATAAACGAAAGGAGTAGATCAAAAAGCGGCGTGCTGCCTTTTAGCTGCTTGGCTCGCTGAATAAAAAAGGGCCCTGACCGATAGTGCAAAAATGCCATGTCAGTATGACGAAAGGCTTTGGCGAAGGCGGCGTTGCCCTCGTGGCCGGAGCTACCAATGGTGTAGTAGCAAAGGTTGTCTTTCTTTAGCTCTCGGGCACGAAGGTCTAGAAGCCGGCTCATCACTTGGGTCTCAAACAAATCAATCAACTCTTCGGGCAGGAGACCGCCGCTCCTCAGGCTAGAATAGGACTTCGCTTCGGGAAAATCTTGAGCTTTGACCGATTCTTGAAAGTTTTTGTCTACAACCTCAGCACGGTTAAAAAGGCTCATGGGATTTTCTCCATTCTTGATGTGATGCACAAGGATCGATTTCTACTCTTCTGTGCCATTTTCCCCTATCCTAGAGGGCAATGGCAATGGCATTTTTAAATATTGCAGGATGAAAAGAATCTTTATTGTGCTTTCGAGCGTTTTAAAAGAGGAACAGACTTGAGAGGGAGAAAACATGGCCGCTTATGAATCACTGAATTATATGGATTTTGATAGTCTACTCACCGACGAAGAGCTCATGGTGCGCAACACGGTTCGTGAGTTTGCCACTAACGAAATCATTCCGACTCTTCAACAAGCCAATCGTGACGAGAAATTCCCCATGGAGCTCATTCCCCGCTTTGCTGAGCTGGGTCTGCTGGGTTCAACAATCAAAGGCTATGACTGTCCCGGTTTGGGCGATGTCGCATATGGACTCTTGATGCAAGAGCTGGAGCGTGCCGATTCAGGGATTCGCTCGTTTTGCTCGGTACAAGGGGCTTTGGTTATGTATCCGATTTATGCCTACGGCTCTGAAGAGCAAAAGCAAAAGTATCTACCGAAGCTCGCCAAAGCCGAAATGATTGGCTGTTTTGGCCTGACAGAGCCCGATGCCGGGTCCAACCCCGGTGGTATGCTTACCACAGCAGAAAAAGTCGACGGCGGCTACAAACTCAACGGTAACAAAATGTGGATCACCAATGGTTGTGTCAGTGATGTGGCTGTTGTGTGGGCCAAACTCGATGGCAAAGTGCATGGTTTTATTGTCGAGAAAGGCACCCCTGGTTTCACGACTTCTTTGATGAAGGGCAAGTTTTCGTTGCGTGTGAGTACGACCTCGGAGTTGCACTTTCAGGACTGTATCGTGCCGGAAGACGCCATTTTACCAGGCATTGCCAGTTTGCGAGGCCCCCTGAGCTGCCTGACCCAAGCGCGCTACGGCATTGCATGGGGTGTTTTGGGTGCCGCGAACACTTGTTACCACGAAGCTTTGAATTACTCGAAAGAACGCATGATTTTTACAAAACCCTTGGCGGGTTACCAATTGGCTCAGGCGAAGTTGGTAAAGATGGTGCAAGAGATCACCAAAGGACAGCTGTTGGCCTTACAACTGGGCCGCATGAAAGAAGCCGGCAAGATGGAGCCCCATCATGTCTCCCTTGCTAAAATGAACAACTGCCGCATGGCTCTCGACGTTGCTCGCGAAGCCCGCGACATGCTGGGTGGTAATGGCATTATTGACGAGTACCCCGTGATTCGTCACATGATGAACTTAGAAACGGTGAACACCTATGAAGGGACAGAAGACATTCATCGCCTGGTCGTTGGCCTCGCCGCGACTGGTATCGAAGCCATTCGTTAATTGAGATGAGTCGGGGCTGTAGACACAGACTACTACAGCCGGAGAGTTTCGGCGCTTTTTGGAGAACAGTAGTGGTTTGAGGGCAAGCGGAGTTCACTGGGTCCGTAAGTGAAAAAGAGACTGCCTCCCACTCTCGCTTCATTGGGGTGGTGAGTTCCCCCTCCGCCACGAATTTTCGCAATAATTGAGTTCACTCGATTGTAGTCCACCATAAAGCAGCCATCACTCATAATGCCCACACCGGAACTCTCACCGGTCTCTTTGACCCAGCCGTTACCATGGAGCACGATGGCCCGGTCACAGGCGCGGTCGTTACGACTTTTACTGATCCCGTGGACGATCAGTGAGTACTTATCACCCCCTGGTCCGACCCAACGCCCCTGGTATTTGTGTCCTGTTATAAAAAAACCAGACGAAGAGGCATTGGAGCCCGACACATTACTAAAATAGCGAGCGTCTCGCACGGTGTTTCGGTTGATCCCTAAGACCTCGTTGTCGTAGGGGGCCTCATAACGTCCATGACTCACGAAATAGGTCTCGACAAAAGGACGGCTTAACCTTTTGAGGTCGAGGATGAAAAGGCGACGCTGGGTCGATGGTAAGGTGTAGTCGACGATAACCACGTGCTCGATATTGTTGATATCAATTCGACGCTGGGAACCCGCCATATTGTTGCAACGCTCTGAGAGACTCGCTGGGCGAAGAGAGAAACTGGCATCACCATAGTTATGGAGAAAGCATTTTAAATGGCTCAGAGCCTTTTCTGAGCCCCCTGCATTGAGATAAGCCCGCTGCACCCGATAATCGAGCGAGATCGCTTGGGCACTGGATGAAAGAAAAACAAGCACTAGAGCCAAAGTTTTCATAAGATCCCCCTGAGATCTATTATCTGACGGGGTGATTTTTCATGAAAGACTGGTTCTCAATTTTGGGCCATGGTCTTTTGAAAGACTTTATTATGTTACAGCTCGGCCTGTGGAATTGTGAACAATTGCCTTTAGCGGGGATTCCTCAATTCAGGATTGGGCCAAAGTGAGTGAAAATTAGTTTATTGCGTATGGCGCTCAAAATATTTTTGCACCCAGGGGCGCGATTCACGATTCACGATCTCGATGGAGAGTTTATGCTGGCCGTCCAGGGTTGAGATCCGAATGTCCGAACCCTTGCGCTTAAAGCTGCATAGGTGAGCGAGGCGCTCCAGATTCCGCTTCGAAATCTTGTCAGCAGAAACACTGATCATAATCGACGGCCCCCCTTTTTTCGCATGAACCTCGTAGGGCCGCTGCAAAATCTGGTGGGTGGGGATAAAAGTCCGAGAGCCATTTTTAGATAGCAATAAGATGTTAAAAGCTCCAATCGCATGAATCTCCCCTTCAATGGAATCAAAGCTAATATAGTCGCCAACTTTTAAATCGCCGCGGATGGTGATCAAAATAGAAGCCAATATGGATTTGCTGGGTTCAACAAGAGCGAATCCGGCAATGATGCTGAAAATAACGAAGAACAGCAGAGATACAAAAAGTGAATCCTGTGAAACATTGGTCAAGCCATACAGAAAAATAAAGCCCGGTAAGAGAAAGGTCGACACGTTGATTATTTGGTAAAAGACAGTCTTCTTCTCTAGAGCACCCGTACTTCGCATGGCCAAAAGAAAGCGTCGCATGACATAGTACGTGAACGAAGCCAGAAGGACAAAAAAGCCAATCTGTAGAAACGACACCACTTGCAGAGACAGCTCTGGCAAGTCCATCGGGAAATCATTAGCTGCGGAGCTGGCTGAATCCTTCATAGAGAATGCCCTCCTTTTTAAGTTCAGAGCCCACGGGAGTGACCAATGGGTTGGGGATTTCAAACAAACTGCGATCAATGCCTTTGCTGGCAATCAATCCACAGTGCTCCAAATACTGAGTTTCATTATCGATGATGGAATAGGAGACCCCTAAGTTTTCACTAAGTGTTTTGACAGTCATGCTATGAAAGCAATAGAGCTCACTCAGAATGTACTTTTGAATGATCGAGAACTCGTGAATCATGGGGAGTCCGCGCTCGATACTTCGGCTAAGTGAAAGGCTGATCTGTTTGCCATCGGCTCCAGAGAGACTTAGCACCCACAAATAAATCAAATGGCGCAATTGACCGTGAGACCTTTCGTAAAGCACTCGAAAGAACATTTCGTCTTCTGTGGACAGACCAACCCTCATAGCAAAATCACTCATGAAGGTTTTCGGATAATCAATGCTCAAACCGCTTAGGCGGTGACGGCCGAGAATGATCTCTCGACTGGTGGTCAGGTCAACCTCATTGAGGTCGATAAGCTTATTAAAGAGACTGCGTATCTTAAAAGCTCTATCCAAAGAGTCTAGGTTGAATTTTGTAATGGATAGAATCCAATGGGCCTGATGAGGCGACTGCTTTATGATTTCGAAAAGTCTTTCAAACTGCTCCAACTTTTTCAGATTTAAAAGATGGTCAACGTTGTCGATAATGATTGTTGCACCGTTTTTGCGGAGAGCTGCTAGAATTGAGGCATTGGTATTTTTTACCCCCAGAGCACGAGACAGATCTCCCAAGGGGCCATAAAGACTCTCCCCTTCTAAACGGATGAGCCGATTGGTCTGAATGTCCATTTGAGCGATATTAATCAGAGACGATTTTCCAATCCCCCGATCACCAATAATCAATATTTTCTGACTCTCGGTGAAGCCATCAGCTTTAGCGAAGGGCTCAAAATGATGCCATCGATCACGGTGGGCGACAAAGAAACGCTTGTCTTGGATAGGGTCAAGGCTGAAAAGGCGAAAGTACACCCGTGGCAGTTGCTGCATCTCACGGTCAAAAGAGTAGGTCTCTTTAATGAACTGTCGAATCGTTGTGGTGTCGAGGGTTTTGGATTGGATTTTTTTGACGATCTCTTTATCGATGTCACGCTCGATATGCTGGATGCCCAGTTTTTTTATCTTGTCAGAGGTCGACTCAATTCGTGCGTCAACGATGGCTTTTAGTACTCTGAACTTTTGAATTAAGGTGAACAGTCTCTGGCGAAACTGGTTTTTTGCAGTGTGAACCACCGAGGAACGCTCGATGCCTTGTCGCACTTCAATCTGTACGTCTTCAAGAAGTTTTTCTGTGGAAACACTGGAAGAATCGATGTAGTCCGTGAGTCCCTGGTACAGCTCATTGATCTTGCCTCTCTCCGATGAAATCGAAGTCATAAGACTGTCAGCGAGATCTTTCGCATTGAGCTCAGACTCCCCTGCCATTTGAGATTCGAGGCTGTAAGTGATAATGGAGAAGGCCTGTTCCATCTCAATTAATAAAGACTCTAGGTAGTTGGAAACCCCCTCAATTCGCTCTTCAATCACAGGTAGAAAATTAATAAGGATACTCTGCTCGAACAGCTCGGTGAGGTTGATCTTTTTAACTAAAATCTGCGAGGGGTCGGTGACCTTGTGGGCCGGGGTCTGCTCCGATGCGATTTGAAAAGCCCCATCTTCTTTTGGTAGGCTCTGCTTTAGATTCATTGAGATATCACGATTGAGTAAGCGAAAGCTGCCTCGGACATACTTTGTTTTTAGGTCCGCTTGCAGATGCTCCTCGGCGAACTTTTTGGTCTCTGCCAAGAGACCCTGATAGGTGTCTTTCTCGAGCTGATTCACTTCCGTTAAATCGGTTTCTATTTTGTCAAAGAATTCAAAGACATCTTTTACAAGTTGATCTGTGTTCTCTTTTGAGATCTTAACGGGGCCAAAAAACTTTTCGTCGAGTAACTTCTCGACGGCATTGGAAAGAAGAGCCGACTGTACAATCACTTTCAAGCGATTGCGACAGTAAATAAACTTCTCCTCCCACTTCATGGAGTCTTTCTTGGCCTTTTCAAACTGCTCAGAGATAATCGGCTCCACCTGAGAATAGCGCAAAGAACTGTCTTTCAGGTAAGCTGTATTGATGCGAAGTAGGTGCTTTACCCATGAGTCACACACTCTTGAGAACTCGAGGTTGAAGTCAGCCTGAATCGAGCGGAACCAGATTTCATTTTCTTTGGCGATACTCATTGTGATGTCTTCACCTTCAAAATCACTATTCTCAAGAGATCTTTGAAAAATCTCGATGTGCTTTCCGAGCAATCGATACCATGAATTGATCAAATGGAGTGAAAAGGAGCCGATAAAAGGCTCAAGGTTGTATTTAGCCACTTTTCGTAGTGGTATTTCGCGCATCGGCTTCTTGGCGAACCAGTAGTAAGGGCGCCGCAGCACTTTTTTTATTGCGATAAATAAACTGTCCTCTTGCTGGACATATATGGCACTCAACGGGTAAGGACGCTTGACCAAAATCACTTGTTTGTCGATTTCTTTTTGCAAAGACGAGATGGCATTGTAAATATCTTTACCCTTCTCACCCATTTTTCGAAAGTGATCGTCAATTTTGTTAACAATCTGTTTGGGGGCGAGTTCGTCCACTTTGTTGAGTTCTTCAATAAAGTTACTCAATATGTTGTGTTGGGGCAGAGCTTGTTTGCGCTTAAAAATGTCGTAGAAGTTGCTAGCCAGGGTGTAAAACTGCTTTTCTAAGACGGGGTCATCGATATCTTCACAGCGAGTGTGCAGCATCTTGTCGAACTCGCTGTCATACTCGGTCAGTTCCTGTTGCTCAGTGTCGGCACTTTCTATTGCTTCTTTGCCTTCTACTGGGGCGTCGGTTTCTGTATCATTGGCCGTATTGGGCTCTTCACTTTTGAGAACCATTCGTAAAAAGATGGGGCCAATCAACAGATTCAAAGTGACGAGGCCAATACCGATATTGGTAATTAGTTCGGAGTAGTCTGTTAAGTCACGAGATGCTATTTGAATAAGCCCTAAAGTCACTCCGGCCTGAGGCAAGTATCCCAGCCATGTGCGGTTTTTTATGGACTTAGACTCATCGTGCCAGCCCCCAGCCAATCGGGTGCTCACCCAAAAGCATAGGGCCCGCGCCGCAAACAGCAATCCAGCAATGGGTAAAAACTCCCAGGTGGTGTTTAGGTTGAGTCCAGCACCGACGTTGGTAAAGAACACAACGAACACAGGTAACGAAACTCTCTCAAGAGCTTCGTGCAAAAAATGCTGATCTTTTGAAAAGTTGCGAACCACGATACCAGCCACAATAAACACTAAGAGCAACTCTAAGTGGATCGCTTGACTGATTTGAGCCGTAGTAAGAATCATGGCCGCGATGAAAAGAAACATCTCTTTGCGGATGTATTTAATGTACCCAATAAATAGAAGACCAAGTAATCCACCGGCAATTAATGAAAGCCCCAATTCTTCCATAAGATGCAAGAAGCTGCCAGCCATATCGCCAGAACCACTACTTACCGACTTGGCAAATGAAATGGCAACCGCCAGGATAATGACCACAATAACATCTTTCACAATCGCAGAGCCTAGAACCATTTGGCTCATACGACTTTTTGCTTTCATCTCAGAGATGACCGCAATCGAAATAGCGGGGCTGGTTCCAAGCGCCAGAGCCGCAAACACTAGAGCGAGTGAGACGAGAGGCAGGCCCATGCCTATATTGAAGTCATAGATATAAATGTTGGCAGCGTACATCAATCCAACAAAGGAGACTCCAAGGCTGACAATTTTAAGGATCGAGGTGGTCAATATCGGACCAATCACCTTTTTAAGAGAAGAGAAGTGCAGTTCTAGTCCGGCGGTGATGGCAATCAATCCGATGGCTAGGGTGTTAAACATTTCAATTTCTTGCACCACGTTTTTTGATAGAATCTTCAGTGCATAAGGGCCGAGCAGCAAGCCGGTCAGGATGTAGCCTGTGACTCTAGGGAGAGTGATACTCGAGCCCACCTCCGACAAGGTGTAGGCTGACAATATAACCAATCCGATGGCCATAAGAACGGCCTGATGGGTGTCACCGAGCACGCCGAAGTACTGTAAAGCGAAGCTGATCGAGAACAGAATGATAAGGATAACGATCTTTCTCATCTATCCCCTCCTCCAAAATGATGGTGTGAACAAGGTCAGAAGCACGAAAATTTCAAGACGACCGGCGATCATATAAAAACACAAGACGTATTTCCCAATGGGATGAACAAAGTCATAGCTCTGGGTTGGCCCCACCTGGCCAAACCCAGGGCCAACACTTGATAAAGAGGCGACCACGCTGCTTGATGCTGTCGATAGGTCCATGCCCAAGGCGCCCATGATAAAAACCCCAAAGAGGTAGAGTAAGAAATAAGAACAGACAAAAATAAAAACGGAACTAATCACTCGTCGCGATATGGTTTGTGAGCCTAGCTTGGTGCTGACAACCTCTTGGGGGTGGAGAGTGAGCCGGAGCTCTTGCAAGCAGCGTTTGAACACAATCATCACCCGAGAGACTTTCAGCCCCCCAGCGGTCGAGCCTGCACAGCCTCCGATAAACATACAGAGGAACAGTAGGTACTTGGCGACCACTGGATAGGTGTCAAAGTCGGCAGTCATAAGACCGGTGGTCGTTGTAACAGCCACGGTTTGGAAAAGGGCATCGCGAAACTCTTCGTGCATAAGCGGGCTATCAAAGCTTGTGGTTAGAAAAAAGATCACTCCGGCCACGAAGAGATTGATCATAATAAAAAAGCGCACTTCGACGCTAGAGAACAACTTATCAAAGCGTCCACGGAAAAAACCGTAATAGAGACTAAAGTTAATCCCACCAATCATCATAAAAAAGATGATGATCCATTCAGCCAGCGGGTTGTCAAAAGCTCCGACACTGGCGCCGCGCGTGGAAAACCCCCCAGTGGATAGGGTCGAAAAGGCGTGGCAGACAGAGTCGAAAAGCGAAAAACCCGACAGGTAAAGAAGGCCCGTGCAGGTGGCAGTGAACAACATGTAGAGCCACCAAAGACGGACCGCTGTTTGTTTGATGCGGGGCTTTAGTCCCTCTGTGATAGGGCCGGCGACTTCTGTTTTAAAGAGGTGCTTACCACCCAATCCCATGTGGGGAAAAATAGCGACAAAGAGTACGACGATTCCCATGCCGCCAATCCAATGCAAGAGCACTCGCCACAGGTGGGTGGCTCGCGATAAGGATTCGATATCGTTGATAACGGTGGCCCCAGTCGTTGTCAGGCCTGAGATCGCTTCGAAGGTCGAACCACTTAAGGTGGCGATACTGTTCTCGAATAGAAAGGGCAATCCGCTTAATAGCCCCAGCCCCACCCAACCGATGGCAACAATCCCGAAGGCTTCTCGCCGAGTGATAGAGAGAATGTTCACCTTTTTACGGTGCGCGATGTAGCGTAGCAGCAGCCCAGAGCATATCGATACGGCGATGGCCATAACATAGGCGTTGATCGATTTCTGGGAACCATCAAAAAAGGCTAAGCTCAACGGTGCAAGCATGAAGAAAGACAGAATAATGAAAAGCTGACCTACGTAGTAAGCCACGACTTGTTTTTGCAAAGGGCTCCTACTTGAGTTTCTTAAACATATGTTCTAGCTCTTTTAGTTCTTGTTTCTTTAAAACAATGAGAATCACGTCTCCGGCTAGGACTTCTGAATCACCATCACCGAAATAAAACTCTTCTTGCCGCGAAAGGCCTACAAAATAGCAACCTGGAGGAATCGTCAAATCGCGAACTTTTAACGACTTACTGTTGAGGTTGATGGGAATCTGGAACTCCCCGACTAAATATTCTGTGTCGGGAATGTGTGATTCGGTAAGTACGGTTTGGTTCGGGAAGTATTTGTTCACGGCCGATGATATCAATTCGTGAGCACTGGCAGTGCCCTTGATCCCTAAGTGCTCGTAGACATGGGCGTACCCCGGGCGATGCACGAGGGTGTAAGAGTTAGCCACTCCGATTTCTTGACTAATAAGCGATGACATCAAATTGACTTCATCGGCGCGGGTGACGGCAAGGGTATAGTCGGCCATCTCGACATGCTCTTCTTGCAGTAAGGATAGACTTGTTCCATCACCATGAATGATTGTCGCCTTGTCGAGGTTGTCCGCTAAAAACTCGCAGCGACGACGATCCACATCGATCAAAGTCAGGCGGTTTTCCACTTCTTGCAGTGATTTCGCCAGTTGATAGCCAACATCACCACCTCCGATGATCACAGCTTTTTTACCCGGAATTTGCACCAAGCGCCGCATGGCTATGGGTAACTTCTCTAATTTCGACGTCAGAAGAATTTTGTCACCGGGATAGAGATGAGAAAGATCCAATGCGTTCCGAAGCTCCCCGTCTCGGAAGATTCCAATCACTCGAGCACTTTTGCCAAGGTCAATGTCACGACCCGCTTTCTCTATAAAACGACAGTCCTCATTCACATCGACCATGGCCACAGTGATGGAGTTAGAAGAGAAATTTTCAACGTAGGGCATTTCGATTTTACGAACCAGGCGTAAAAGTTCGGCACTCACTAATCGAGAGGCACAGACAATGGCAAAACTGCCCAAGACACCCCTTTCAATTCCTCCGGGAGTCATAAAAAACTCGGGAGCATCCACCCGCGCCACTGTTCGTTTCGCGCCCATGCTATTGGCCAGAGCTGTGATAACAAGATTCGTGTTGTCGTGACTGGTCACGCCCACTACGAGATCGGCGGACTGCACACCCACCTCGGACAGAGTTTTTCGAAAGGTCCCGTTCCCTCTCATGGTCATAACGTCGGTTTTCTCTTCAATTTTCTCTAGGGCTTTTGCGTTGGTGTCGATGATAATGACATCCTCAGCCCGCTGCGATAAATTTTTTGCCAAGTAACTACCAACGTCACCGGCCCCAACTATAACAATCTTCATGATGGTTCGTCCTCGATAATAATGGGTTCGGCTTCGATGGCTTGTTCGTTATCTAAAATGACCTTTTTCAGTAAAGAATTCGCCACAATGTCGTTAAAAAAAATACTTCCTAAAACCGTGGTCAGAAAAAGCTGAGCCAGGGTTGGGAACTGTTTTGACAAAGACAAGGCCACTGCCACAGCTATGAGATCTTGTCCTAAAAGTCCTTGTCCCAGGCGTGTCAGTTGGCGGTTGGTGATTTGTTTATGAATGACTTGTGCCAATCCTGAAAACACAACAGCTCGCACCGCAAAATAGGCCACAGGAAGCAGCCAACCGCTATTTAAAGCAGGCTTCCAGAAGGCTCCGCCAATGACCAGAAGAAGGACAAATACAGGCTCCTCCAAGCGGATCAGGCTTTCTTTGAGTATTGGAGCATAACTGGAAAAGACACTGATGGTCAGCCCAGTGATAAAGCACACAAAAAGGGCGGATACATTTAACAGCGTACCCAGTCCGGCGGCGAAAATAATAGCACCTAAAGCCGCCAGCAGAATTCTTTTTTCATCAGACTGGCGCCCGATAAAAAGAGAAAACAGGAGGCCACAAAGAAGCCCTGAAAGCAAAACCACCACAAACCAAGTGCCCATGGAAATCTGCAGTGTCGACGACGAAGTATCGGCTCGAGCCAAGGCCAAAAAGACACCCAAGAACGACACAGCCACCAATTGCCCGGTCGGGGCAATAATACTAAGCACTCGAGTGATCTCCGATGAATTTTTGTTAAATTTAGAAACCGTCCCGAGACTGAGTAATGAGATAGAGCAAGCGGTGGCCCCGGCACCCAAAGCAAACCACAATTGGTGCCTGTTGACTTCGGAGAGATTGAGAAAGGCCAACACCACATTGTCACCAATCGCGATCCCCTTGAGTGGAGATAAATTTAAAGTGATATCGGCAAAATTGACGACAAAGGGCGCCAAAAAGAAGAGGGCAATGGCGGTAAAGACAAAGCTGGCTGTGGCAGTTAGAGTTCCACTAAGAAAGCTTCGTTTGTTTTGCATTAGTACACGAACGCGCAAACCGAGTAAAAAGCCTGCGATTCCCGTCAGCAAATCAGTCATGGGCTCTAGTTTGTAAAGAATTTCTTCGGTAAGAAGTCCGAACCCAAGAGTCGACCCCAGCAACAGGCCAAAGACCAAATAGATCATCCCTGAGAATACAAAATGAGGGGTATCAAAGCGCCGGAGAAACCGGCCGATGGCGAAACTAAAAACCAATAATAACGTCAGGATAGTGGTGCTTGTCATGGTGCGTCCTTGTTTTTAGTTTACTCTTTATCCTTGAGTCAAGCAAAGTCGTCCCCTACCTTCGAACCATAATATTGATAGGTGTAGAGACATGCAGTGGAAAAAGATCAAACAGCACGGACAAAGGGCTGGTAAAGAGGTTGTGGCTGTCGCTGAGGCCGCATTTTTGACCTTAAAAGACCCCGACTTGTCGTTGGTTCACAAAGGCGTTATTTTTGGCTCTCTTGTCTATTTTCTATCGCCCTTGGACGCTATCCCCGATTTTTTACCCGGTGGTTTTGCTGACGATGTTTCCGTGTTGATGGCCGCCCTCATGACGGCTAGTGGAGTGGGTAAAAAGCATCTCGATGAGTGTCGCTTGAAGCATGGTTTGGTTGTCAAAAGTGAGGATCTGAAATGAGACTATTGAAACGCCCCCGCCGCAATCGGAAAAACTCTCTCTCTCGCCACTGGCGCGCTGAGGCCTCCATCGACCCCAAAGATCTGGTTTATCCTCTTTTTGTTGTGGAGGGGACGAAGCAAAAACAGGCGATTTCTTCGATGCCAGGTCAGTACCGCTGGTCGATTGATGAAGTCTTAACGATTTGTGAGCAAACCTTACAAAAAGGCGTTCAGGCCATTGCTTTGTTCCCCGCCTTAGAAGACTCATTAAAAACGCCCGATGCTTATGAAGCTCTAAACCCCGGTAACCTCAATTGCCGTGCCGTTAAAGAGATCAAAAAGCGCTTTCCGGAGCTCGTGGTGATTACCGATGTCGCTCTCGACCCCTACTCCAGTGACGGGCACGACGGCTTGGTCAAAGGCGGTAAAATCTTGAATGATGAAACCGTGAAAATTTTAGCGAAAATGGCTGTCCTGCATGCCAGTTCAGGTGCTGACATCGTAGCCCCGTCAGATATGATGGATGGTCGCGTGTTGGCCATGCGGGAGAATCTTGACGCCAATCATTTTCACGAAACCCAAATCTTATCTTACACGGCCAAATACGCTTCGGCTTTTTATGGCCCCTTCCGTGAAGCTTTGGACTCGGCTCCCAAAGCCGGCGACAAAAAGACCTACCAAATGAGCCCTGGCAGCAAGCGCGAGGCATTACTAGAGTGTGAAGCCGATGAAGCCGAGGGGGCCGACATCCTCATGGTGAAACCCGCTCTGGCTTACCTTGATGTGATTTCTGATCTGAAGGCTCATAGCCAATTGCCTATCGCCGCCTACAATGTCAGCGGCGAATACGCCATGATCAAGGCTGCCGCTCAGCAAGGATGGCTAGATGAAGCCAAAGCCGTCGGCGAAAAACTACTCAGCATTAAAAGAGCCGGCGCCGACATCATTTTCACCTATCATGCACTGGATGACTTTACCTTCTAGGCCCTAGATACTCCGGCAGATGAAGGACGTGAAAGACATTCTCCATATCGACGTTTTTTGCTGTGATCGACAGCAGAGCTTGTATTTCTGAAAGCGTCTCGTACCAGCGCCCGTAGGGCAAAAAGCCTTCTGGGACTGACTGCCAGAGGATGTAGGACGACTCCACAAAGTGTCGCCACTCTTTTTCAGTTGCAAGGGAGCCCTTCGGCATGGCGCTAATCTCTTGCAGGTACCGATACAGCCATAAATACTCATCGATCGCTCTTTTCAGGGTCATATTGGGGATGTAACGTTTACGAAGCCATTGGTTTCTCTGCAACCGAAGGAGATCGGTTCTCTCTCCTTCGGAGGTACGAACATAGCGTGAGTTGGCAGTGCTCGGCATGGCCTGTTGGTTGATAAAATTCTTAAGGAGGGTTTCACCACTCATGCGAATCAGCACCATACCGTCATCAAAAACCACCGGCTTCATAGTCTTTGCATCAGTAACTCTTGTGAAACCCAACTCTTCGTATCGCGGCACCAGAGCTTCCCTAGACACTCCGTAGATACCAAATCGGCCTTCCGCAAGATTACTGGACTCCCCAAATGTGCCCATCAAATGCGTGTTGTAGTGCTTATCTAAAATTAAAGCCAAGCGATGGAAAATGGCTTCGACACCACCCGAGAAAAATTGGGGGGCACTTAAAAGACCCAGCTCCCAGATTTGACTGTGTTCCATAAGGTCTCGCTCCGGAAAGCGATAATTGTAAATTTTCTCAATGGGGGTTCGGGGATCTCGAGCATGGATCCCCGACCACTGAATCCCCATTAAGAGCGGCCGAACACTGCCATCGTATATCCTTATGGGTAGATTTTTACCTTCGGCACTAAAAAAGTGGTAGGAGGTTCGCTCGGGAGATAGGGCCGCTTCCTTGCGCCGTAAATAATCGATCTTTGCATTGGAATAGTGCCCCGACGCTTTCCAGTCACGCAAGGTTAACTCTACCAAGTCCGTCACAGCCGAAGCGCGTTCCGTGGCCTTGTGGCGACCAATGACCTGGGCTCCCCGCTGATATTGAGAATCCCAGCTCTCTTCTACTTTTATAAGGTCGTAAGAGGGTATTTGGAAAATTTCACGGCAGAGATTTTGAGGTCCTGGTCTGTCACGATGAAACGCCGGCTGCAACATCATATAGTGTGGCAATGGAGACTGGGCGAGGCCCAAGGTGGCGGTGACCAAGAGTGATAAGAAGGAAAACATATCGACAGGATACCCTGAATCTCAGGCGAAGCCTCTGAAAGGGGCGAAGGCCTGAAAAAAAGATAGGGCTGTCTAAACTCTATCCAGCCCCTTACTGAAGTCTTTGATATTGCCAGTTTTTTAGGTCATTAGCCCATCCCATAGGTCGTTTATGCTGGTTCATTTGATTCTGCTATGGGTGTTACAACCCGTGTTCTGGAAAAAGTTTATAAAAGAGACAAGTGCGGACTAGTATTTTCTACAATATTTTTTCAATACTCTAAAAACGAGGCTGCCTCGTGCTAGAACGGTATTCTATCTTAAAACGGGAGAATCCATGATCATTTTATTAACCATTGTTTTAAGTCTAACGTCCTCGCTCGGCTTCGCCGATAGTTTTGACCAAAAAACTGTCGACGACTTTTTCCAGAACCACGAACCAACGACTTTTAAAGTCTTTTGCCGTTCTGACTTAGCAACGCCAGACTGTCGCACCATCACTTGGTTCAAAGATAGCAAGACCAACAAAGCCGTACAGGCGTTTCAAATCTCCTTTGTCGCTCCTATTCGTCCCTTGGCGGCCACGGAGCTGTTTATCCCCGTCCATGCTGCCAGTTTAAAGGCTGACGGATCAGGATCCTATGTCAGCTACGTTGATAGCACTATGGATGGTGGGTTTAAGATTGCTAAAATGAGCGAGCACCAAATTGAGCGCAGTGACAGCTCGTTATCAATCACAGATCTTCCTTTTGGTCGCTTGACCTTTAATAAAGACAAAGCTGTGGTCAATGCCAACAATGGCATGGAGCTGATTTACACTGAAATGAAGTGATGAGCTTAATTTCGCTACTCGCTAATAGGTAGCGACCACTTGAAAAGGTTTTTGTATTTTACTTTTTCAGCACTGGCCGGAGCGCGACCTTTTGGGCTCGCCTTGGGTACATCTTCAAAAAGATAAACCTTAGTGCCCGATTTGGCGTAGCCATGGACCTGACTTAAGAAATAGAACCCGCCGGATTGTTGGCAGTCTTTTTTCTCTTCGTATTTAGAAACTTCATGACCATAACGATCCGGAGCAGTGATATCGAGCTTCAATAGGGTTCCAGAACCACAGCTGCCAAAAGCGTTGTATTGCGTGATGGGCTCGTATTCGCCGGTGGGGATCTTTTCAAACTTCACTTGTTTGTTGATCACCGACTTCACTTCTTTCTTTTTCCTGTTGATCAAAATATAAGAAGTTGCACTGAGTTTTTTATGACCTTTGTGATAAGCCGAAACCTCTTTCATGACATACTTAGAAGAAGGACTGCGCATTTTGCCATTTTTACTACTAAAAAAAGTAGCTGGTAAGTTCATGGAAAAACGGTAGCGTCCATCTTTACAGGGAGAAAGTGCGGCTTTCTTATCAACCTCAAGATAGATCACCGATTGCCCTGGTGCACAGTTCCCAAAGAGGTCCATTTGCACATTACCGCCGCCCTCTTCGTAATAAAGGTCGCCCGAGGTTTCGATGGTCACCACTGGAAATTTTTTATTAAACTCTGTTGGCTTTTTACTGATCGTTTGATCAGAAGTACAACCAACAAAAACACATAGCAAAACAAGAGGTAGGATTTTTTTCATACCCCAAAGTTTATCCTATTTTGGGTGGCTCTGCCCAGCAGCGTGGAGGTTTTCAGACTTTAGGGCCTTGATAAATCGACAAAAGCCCTGGGCTTGCTTTTCGAGGAGCTGATTGTTCATATCGTGATCAATTTGACCCTCTTTGAGAATGCCCCAGACGTTGTGCAAGAACACCCGCTCTGGATAGATAAAGCTATTGCGATAACCGAAAACTTGTTGGAGGTGCTCCACGGGACGCAAGCCACCGAACATACCCCCTAGACCAATAAAGGCCACCGGGCGAAACTCAAAAGAGTCTGGGTACTTCCAATGATCAATAAAGTACTTCAGGGCTCCTGGCATCGAGCCATTGTACTCTGGACAGATCACCACTAAGCCATCACTGGTCAATAGCTCTTCGACAGCCGCTTGCAGCTTCGCTGGCTTTTGCCCCTCGCCGTAGCTTTCGTTGTTGAGCTCTTCTAAGCCCACATCACCGACGTTCATAATTTTTATGGCCTGGCCTTGGGCTTCGTAAAGGGGGCGAATGATTTCGGCCAATTCGGCGCTTCTAGAGTCTTTTCGATTGGTTCCAACAAGAATGTGAATCATATTATTAACCTCGGTGAATCAGTGAATGAACGGGGTGGTCGATCTTATCGCGTCCTTTTAGAAAATCGAGCTCAACCATAAAAAGGCAACCCGTAACCTGTCCACCAATTTTTTTCACCAAATCGCAGGCGGCGGCAGCCGTCCCGCCTGTGGCAAGGACATCATCTAAGACCAGGACCTTCTCTCCACTATTGAGACTGGTTGGCAACATTTCAATGGTGTCGGTGCCATATTCAAGATCGTAGGTCATGCTGACCACTTCACCAGGGAGCTTGCCCTTTTTACGAACCATGACAAAGCCTTTTTTGAGTCGAAGTGCTAAAGCCGAGCCCAAAATAAAACCGCGGGATTCAATGGCCACGATTTTAGAAAATTCAAATTGTTTACTGGCTTCCGCCAATTCTTCAATCAAGGCTGTTAAGTTTTCGGGACTCTCCAACAGTGGCGAAATATCAAGAAAGTCCACGCCCGCTTTGGGGAAGTCGGGTACCACTCGTAAATGATGTTCTAATGACATACTGTCGTCCTTTATATTTTGGCCCCCCGTTTTCGGGCGATCTGTTGAGCTCGATTCTGAATGCTGGCAAACTGATTCGAGTTGATTTGTCCTGCACTTCCGCTGGACCGAGCCATTTCGTTCATTTGAGCCACCCGTTCTCGACTGGGAGGATGGGTGCTCAATGCATCAGCAAAAGAAGCCATCACACCAGCGCCTTGCTTTCTTTGCTGCTCCATCTTTAACAACTTCGCATAGAAGCGGCCAACATAATCTTTGTGGTAGCCAGCCTTTGTTGAGGTGCGAAATCCAATACGATCAGCCTCCATCTCGTCTTCTCGCGAGTTGGCCATAAATCCGTACTTCTGGATCAGCAGACCGCCCCCGACTCCGGCAGCCCCGCCATAGGTCGCGGCCTGAGTGAGGCACTTTTTATCTTTCGGAGGGCACACCAGCGTACCAATCCCCAGCCCCAGAGCGGCACCAGCCAGCCCCCCGCCGAGGGCGTACATCCAGCTCTTTTTTTGAGCCTGCTTCGCCACATGCATCCTCTCGGCCGAGTGTCGGGCTTTGACGTGGCCGATCTCATGGCCAATCACGCCAGCCAGCTCAGCTTCGGAATCGGCCATGGCAATGAGTGGTGTGGTTACAAAGACAGTTCCTGCGGGGAGAGCAAAAGCATTGATGTAGTTTACATCGACCACCGTAAAGCTATAATTGTAGGGCTTTCCGGCCAGGTTATTTTTTCGTACGATCTTTTGACCGAGGTTGGCGATATAGCGCTGCATCTCAGGATCTTTTAACTCCGGGTAGTCTTTACGCATCTTCGGTAGAACTTCTTGAGTCATGCGCTTTTCTTCACTAACAGTGAGAGCAGCCGCTTGCCCCGAGTTGTCTCCCTCGCGGTAGCGGGATTTTGGGGTACTGGCACAGGCCGCCAGCAACAGAGGCATGGCCTTCAAAAAGGTGCGCCGTCCGGAGCTGGTCGATATCAGTTCTTGTAACGATTTTTCTAACTCCAGCAAATAATCTTGCGTTCTTTGTCCCATGATTCACCTCTCAAACCGCTATAGGCTATCATAAGTTGCGTCGCCAGAAAGTCTTGGATATGATGCACCATTGGCTTTAAAACATCACCGAAGGGGCGGTCGTGAGATCTCAGTGGTTGCTTTATTTTTTAGTCTTAGGCCATGCGTGTCCTGGCTTGGCGAGCCCTCTCGAAGACTGGCAGCACTGGAAAGGCAGCGCCTACAAAAAGGCCTTAGAATCAAAGACCTCGTTTCTCAATGCCTATGCTTTAAACCACGCTCTTAAAGGGCAAACGCTTTATCTGACCTTATCGACGACGCGAGCCAATACCCACTGGGTGACCAGAAAACCCAAAAAGTATCACGCGACCGCCGAGCATCTTGGCGACAAAATCAGGGTGCAAGTCAAAGGTAAAACTCAGACATACCTATCGAACCGAGCTGACAAACGACGTTATCAGTTTGACTTACCAAATGGTGCGATCGCCGAAGTCGTATACGGCAAACGCAACCATAAACTTTGGGCCTATTTGTACAACCCAGAACAAATTAAAGAGTTTTCGGGCTTTCGTTTTTTTCCTTTTAATGCCGACGCCATCGTATCCGGAGCTTTTAAAAAGCAAAAGCCTCAATTCGTAACCTATAAAACGGTACAGGGAGATCCTACCCAGGTGAATAAGGTGGGGAACCTGAGCTTTGTCCTTAATGGCAAAGAGTTTTTCTTGCCCGCTTATAATTGGCAGCCCCAGACGGAATCCGTCAACTATGTGGCTGTGGTTTTTACCGACGAGACTAAGGGGATAGAAACCTATCCTGGAGGTCGAGAATTGGTAATCGAACTCGATGGCCCCCTACGAGATGGGCAAAACTTAACCCTCGACTTCAATCGCACCATGAATTTTTATTGCGCCCACTCCCCGTTTTGGCATTGTCCGGTCGGTCTCCAAAAACACTTAAACACGGCCGTGCGAGCCGGAGAACAGTTGCCCTTAAAAAAGATCGTGCCCAGCAACCGTTGAGCCTTTGTTATGAAAGACCGGCCCCTAAAATTGACTTTAAAAACTCTACTTATAAAACTCGTGGTTTCCTTTCACATGGCGGCTCTGCTTTTCTTGGTGTTTGGTTGGCTAAGCCCGAAGGCCCTTCTGCCTTTTCATATCGTGGCCATCCCTGTCGTCGTTCTCCATTGGTGGTTCAATCAGAACCAATGCATCCTGACCCAGATCCAACACAAGTTAGAAGGCAGGCCCAAGTCTACAAACAGTGAAGGCGCTTTTATTCGGCAACTTTTTTTAAAGATTGGGTGGCGATGCAGTGACCGCTGGCTACTGTTCACCACCTATGGCGTTTTGCTTTTGTCTGGCAGCATTTCGGGATTGCGACTGGCTCTGTTTTAGGGGGGCCTGACTGCTCTTAGGAGGCGTCTTCTTTAGAGTCAAACGTGGAGAAGTCCACGAGCTCTAGCTCAAAATTGGTCTGAGACGCTTCAAAAAAATCGCCATCAATGGCGATGTTGGAATTCGAAAGGTCGTCAAGAGAAACCACAGAGGAAGAATCATCATCGGCTGGCAATGGCTCCATTCCCACTGGCGATTCGTCATCTTCAAAAATTTCTAGAAGGTTACTCTGTGAGTTTTTTCGTTCCAAAGCCGTTTTTTCAATATCAATGGCTAATCGAAAGTGACTCGAAAGGACTTCTAACAGTGATTTTTGGTTTAAAACAATAAAGGTACAGCCAGTCTCGCAGATCACCGATGCTGTCCTGGGCTCGTTAAGCATTGCGGCCACTTCGCCAAAGTGGTTCCCCTCAGCAAGGCTGGTGACAGGCATGCCGTCTTTGATGACAGAGACCGAGCCTTTTAGGATGAAATAGAAATCACCACTGGTCTCCCCTTGCTCGATCACTATTTGCTCGCGGCCATATTTCTCAATTCGACATTTGGAGATAAAGAATTGCATCACATCATTGGGTAACTTTTTAAACAATGGGTTGGCGGAGAGTGTTTGATTAAGAATCAAGCGTGACTTGAGCCCTTTAAAGCTGTCAAAGGCTTCGCTGTCCTGGGTATCGATAATTTTACTAGCGTCGACACAAAGGACCCATGAGGACTCTAGGGTGATCACGTCGGCGTTGCGAACTTTGTCAAAAATGGCCGCACTTTCGCCAAAAACGCTAAGAGGTCCCATTGTCGCCAAGCACTCGTCTTGCCGGTAGACACCCACCTCGCCCGCCAGCAGCACGTAAAAGTCCTTACTCTTCGAACCCTCTTTGATGATTCGTGAATTCTCGGGCACATGTTTGAATCTTGAATGCTTTAAAATCTTTTCGGCGACACTGCGGTCACATTTTAGAAACAAGGTTGTTTTTTGAATAAGTCCCACCAAGCGTTCGTGGGAAAAATAAGAGGGCGAAAGCTCTTGGGTGTTGGGTTTATGGACTCGACCGGCAGGGGCTCCATGGATCACTGCAAAAAAATCTTCGCTATTTCGCATTAATCCGGCATTGGCGATTTGCCGCAAGACCTCAAGGCACTTCTCGATTCTAAAGAACAACTTTTTTTCATTGAGAAACAGAAAGATCTCTCGAAGCGACAGATGTCCATTGATTTGTTTTAAAAAGGCTATGGCCTCTGGCCCCACAATCAATGCTTTGGTTCCATTAAATTTTACGACGTTAAGGTCATCCCCATCTTGGGATGTAAATGGATCAATAATAGGAATAAAGTTCTCTAAGCGCCCCACTCCAAAATCATAGCACGATTCACACCCACTGAAAGCACCACCTCTACAATGGTCCTACTCCTATAAGGGCTGGCTATCTACAGAAGAAATTCTACGGATGAACTCAGCGCCAGTATCACAAGGCCCCAGCCCCCCAAGACCCAGTAGTACCGCGGCCAGTTGCGTTGATAAACAAGGTTCATATTAGCCGTGAAGATCGTGACATCCTTCAGGTTTTTACGAGCTTGGGTCAGGCCAAGACTGGCCATCAACAGTCCCACCGCGAGGCAAGAGAGGCAGCCCACGACATTCCACCAGGGCCAAGCCACCAAAGGCACAAAAAGCCAAAGACCGAGGTTCAAGGCAAAGCCCACTAAAAAACCGCAAATGGCTCCCCGCGACCCCACCCTTGTGGTGAGTAGTCCCAACAAAAACACGCCCAATATAGGGCCACTGGCTAAAGACCCAATTTTGTTAATCGACACCACAACGGAATCGGAGATTCCACCGACCCCAAACGAAAATCCCGTGCACACAGCTCCCCAGAAGACCGTCAGCAATTTGGAGGCCCAGAGTTGCTGTTTCTCACTCATTGGCTTTTTGGTTAAGGGTAAAATCAAATCTTGTAAACTGGTGGCGCTGAGGGAATTCAGGGTCGAGTCTAGAGACGACATCGCAGCCGAAAACAAGCCCACTAAAAAGACCCCAATCACACCCACCGGAAAATGTTTGAGAACAAACACCGGCACTGCCATATTGAGATTCTTCGTGCCGTTTTCTACTGGCAAAAGATCAAAAAAATCGGGATGAAGAGTGGCAAAAGCTCCGATGCACACACCCAAAAAACAATAGGTCAAAGCCAGGGGAAATCGCAAGATGCCATTGATAAAAAGAGATAGGTTTGTATCGTCTACGGACTGAGTCGACAACTCTCGCTGCACCTGGGTTTGATCGCAACCATAATAACTAATGTAGAGAAAGAAGCCCCCGAACATCATGGGCCAGAACCCAAAGCTGTTGCCATCAAACCCTGACGACAAATAGTTGGTCCCTACTTTTCTCGAATCGTCAAAGGCGGCGAGCGTCGCCGTCAAACCACCACATAGGTCCACCGCGATGAAAATAGTAATAAGTATCGAGACGTAGAGAACAATCATCTGAATCACATCAGAAACGATAACGGCCTTCATGCCTCCTAAAAAATCGTAGACAACGGTAATCACTCCTAAAAGAACCACGGCGACAACGAAACTCAATCCCGTGCAGTAAGAAATTACAATTGAGATACCATAGATAATGACTCCGGCAGCAAAAGCACGCATCACTTGAAAGAAGATAGACAAGATAACTCGGACGCGACGATCGAAACGTCGCTCGAGATACTCATAAACTGAGATGATTCCGAGATTTCGGTAAAACGGCAAAATAAAGGCCATTAAAAAGATCATGGCAAAAGGGATCGCTAACTCGTACTGCAACCAGTACAGTCCGCCGCTCATGGAAAATGCCACAAAGGCTGGGGCTCCTAGAATCGAGGTGGTGGAGCACTGAGTGGCCATGGTGGAAATGGCGATGGGAAAGGCCTTGAGATTGTTGCCGCCAAGATAATAGTCCTTGGCATTTTTTTGCCCTTTTGCTAATCGTGCACTAAGAGCAATCATCGCAAGCAAGTATGCCCCGATAACAAACCAATCGAGACCACTTAAAGACACAGAATGAATAGAATCCACAGCCACCTCAGCAAACTCTATAATAATCCGGATGAATTGTTTCAGTTGATCATCGACAAACTGAAAGAATTTCAAAGCCTGCCAAAAGAATCAGCTCATCCGATTATGAGTGAAAAAACGAATATACTCATAACCTACCCCGGGCAGTTTCTTAACCCAAAAAGTTCTCCTCTTTCGTTATTGAAAGAATTTCTATCAAAAGATTTGAAAGGCGTGATGACCCACGCCCACATTTTGCCGTTTCATCCGTGGAGCAGTGACGATGGGTTCGCATGTATCAATTTTCATGAAGTTGAACCCAAATACGGATCGTGGAGCGATATTGACCAAATACCCCAGGGACTCATGATGGATTGTGTTTTCAATCACATCTCAGCCCAAAGCCCCCTGTTCCAAAAAGCCTTGCAGGGAGATCCCGAGGCCAAGTCCATGTTCCACTTCTTTTCAGAAGAACAGGTTTTAAAGCCAGAATTTCAGAGTCATTTGCAACAGGTGGTGCGACCGCGAACCTCCCCTCTGCTGACGCCCGTCGAGGTTCACGGCGAAAAAGAGTTTGTATGGACAACCTTTGGCGCCGATCAGGTGGATCTTAACTTCAGTGAACCAAAGGTCATGATGCTACTGGTGGACACGCTGTTCAACTACATCCGTCATGGTGCAAGACTGTTGCGGATCGATGCTGTGCCCTTTTTTTGGAAAGAGCTTGGCACCACATGCTCCCATCACCCTAAAACCCATGAGCTGATTCAGCTGTTCCGCGCCATCGTTGACGAACTGCCCTTTCAGGTGCTGCTGGTGACCGAAAGCAATGTGCCTCACCACGAGAACATCACCTACTGGGGCGATGGCCATAACGAAGCCCACCTGATTTATAATTTCTCACTAGCTCCCTTGATTTTGCACGCTCTAACATTTGAGACCAGTCGCCATTTGGTCGAATGGGCCTCATTGGTTTTTACAAATCCCCCTTCAACCAGCTTTATTAACTTCACGGCCACCCATGATGGGATTGGCATGCGGGGCTTAGAGGGGCTGGTCTCAGAAGCCGACATCGTCGTGATGTGTGATAAAGCGCGGAGAAAAGGTGGACATGTCGGCATGAAGTCAGGGCGCGACGGCGAACTGCGCCCCTACGAACTGAATGTGACTTGGGCTAGCTATCTCGAGGACGAAGCGCTCGATTTTGAAAGCGCGGTAAAAAAAGTGGCTCACTCCCACGCCCTGGCCATGTTTTTTCCGGGTTTGAACACCCAGTATGTGCACAATTTTTTTGGTAGCAGAAACTGGTCCGAGGGGGTCAAAGACAGCGGCATTGCGAGACGAACCAACCGCAAGCCGACCCCTCACCCTCTGGAGCCGTCTGCCTTTGGTGAGGCCGTGAGAGAACGCCTGCTGGCATTAATAGAACTTAAGAACCAGTGCCCCGAGTTCCATCCCCAGGCCAAAATCACCATGCACAATCCCAACGTCAAAGTCCTTCACTTAGAACGTTCTATGGGCAACAAAACAAAGAACGTCTACTTTAATTTAACCTCCGAAACCATCGAAATTAATAGTGGCGAGAGTTCCATGGCGCTTTCAGCCTTTGACCTGGTCGTGGTGTAAGGAGACTCTGTGTACAGCCAAACCCAGCTTGATTTTTATAGCACCGTGAAAGAATGGCTCAGCGAGAAACTGTCCAGTCACAACTCACCCTCCCCTTTTTTTGTGGGACTCTCTAGCCCTAACGGGGCCGGAAAGTCGACACTGACCCAATTTTTAGTGGATGCCTTCTCTGGTGAGGGACAAAATGCGGTCGGGGTCTCTATAGATGACTTCTACCTAAAGCACTCAGACCAGAAAGAATTGGCAGAGACTCACCCAGAGGTCCACTATTGGCAGCAGCGGGGGTACCCGGGCACTCATGATATTGAACTGGGCCTAGAGACTCTGAGAGCCCTCAAGCGCATCAAAGACGGTCAACAGGTGATGATTCCCCGTTACGACAAATCAGCCTTTGCTGGCCAAGGAGATCGTCTCCCGACCAACCAATGGAGTGGCGTGACTGGGCCGATCGATATAGTGATCCTTGAGGGGTGGATGCTTGGGTTTCAAGCGCTGCCAACCAATGAGTCTTCGCCACTGCTACTAGCAAACCAAGCTCTTGCGCAGTACACATCGTGGCACAAGACATTGGATGCCTTTATTTACTTAAAAGCGGAAGACCCTAGTTATGTCATCGACTGGCGCATTGAGGCGGAACAGAAAAGGCGCGAGCAAGGCCTTGGAGCCATGTCGGCGGCGGCGGCGCGAGATTACGCCAAGAGCTTTGTCGATATCATCGAAAAGTATCAAGACACCCCATGCAAAGAAGCACTTGAGGTAAAGCATTTCTTAGAAGTGCCTCTGGCAAAGAGCCGTGGTCCGGTGAATTTTACTAAAGAAGAACGCCGATAAGACTGTTGATACGATCAGCAGTAGCAGACCTGCAGGTTTTGCAAAAGCGCGGCTTTGAACATCGCCACCACAAAGACTTTGCAGAGCTCCATGGCCAGTGAGCTTAGCGCTCTTTAACCACGGTAAACCCGGCTTTCTGCGCTCGGATCAGGTCTTGATGACGGATCTTGTAGGTGTTCAGCATGCCCGTGGCAGCGCCGCAGGATTGAATGCGCATCAAGCCATCATTGCGTTTCTCTGATGAGATAATCTCAACACCCTGCAATTCTTCTTTGGCCATGTCATCAAGAGAGCGTCCTGCGCGCATCCCGCACTGCTGGGAGCCATCGGCTTTGCCCACGCGCAAGCTCCCCAGGTTCTCCTGCTCATAACCGGCAGGCGGCTTAGGGTCGAGCTTCTTTAAAACCTCTTTGCTGTCTCGACGACAGTGTCCGGTGCTACAAGCGACAAATACCCAGCAGCAAGACCAGGCAAAGGCTCTCAGTTTATTTTTTCTCATATTGCTTGGCGCTCCATGCAAAAGGATTGTCTAAGGTTTCTCGTAAGTCGAAGCGATAGAGATTAGCATCTCCAGAAACAAAGTAGATGGCTTTGTTTTCAGCATCCACCGTTGGCCGAGACAAAAGCCCTAATCCTGGATTAAAAGAGGTCACCTTAGCCATGTCCGTTTTATTACGAATCACCAACTCACCGGCGGATTCGCCGTAGATAACAAAATTCTCCAAGGTGGTCGCCGAGGTGGCCAAACCTTTAACGTCGATGACTTTGCGTAAGAGCTTTCCAGAGTCCGCATCAAGGACATGCAGTTCTTTATTTATAGTCGAGTAGTAGATCTTGTTATCACTCACCAAGACCGCTTTATGTCCGCCCACATCGTGGCGCCAGAGGACCGACCCCGAGTTTTTGTCGAGGCAGTATAGGGCGTTAGCATAACTACTGACCAAAATACATGAGCTGGTTAAAACCGCCGTCGCGTCAACGTCGTTAAACTTTTTATCGTCGCCAATGCGCTTGCTCCAAAGTTCTCGACCGTTCTGGGCATTGAACGCCGCAAAAATCCCGTCACTAAAGCCCAGGTAGAGAATGCCTTTTTCATAAACCGGGGCGGTTTGACCACGTACCGTCATATTGGCTTTCGCCGAGTTGGTCTTAACCCAAAGAGAGGCACCCGACATTTTATCAAAGGCGTACAATGTGTTGTTCCCAGCCACATGATAGACAAAGGAATCGTGTACTAATGGTGCTGTGAGAGATTCTGAATTGATTGCCGCTTTCCAGAGCGACTGGCCCGTGTGGACATTGACGGCGTAAAAATAGCCATCGTTGCCACCGAAATACAAACGATCACCATCGACGACCGCTCCCCCTTCGACACCGTTAAGGACAGAAATCCCCCACACTTCATGCCCCGACTTACGATTGAAGGCCTTGATGCCGTCAATTCCATTGCCCTGGATCACGAGGTCACCCGTCAGCAGTGGACTCATGCGGTGTTGATGACGGAACTTATAGTGGGGTTCATGCAGTGTTGAGCGAGACCACTGTCGAGACAGGATCGGCGTCGACAAGGCTTGAAGACTGGCTACTAAGAGGCTGAAAAAAATAATAATTTTCATGAGGCCTTATCATTGGACGAAGCACTGTTTTGCGCTTTGTCGTCTTTTGTGGGAGTTGTGGATTGATTATTTGATTTGAACTCCAGAAATCGAAGATATCTTTTAGCGCTAAATCCTTCCGACGAATTGGGATCTTTGTCTTTGATTTTCTCGAACCAAATACGAGCTTCATCAAGTCGACCGATCTCTTGCAAGCAGACCCCAAGTTTCAGTTGCGCTTGTCTTGCCACAAAGCTTTCACTGGACGCCACAACCTGCCAATGATTCACGGCTTTTTCACAGTTTTCCATGGAGGCCCATAGATCACCGGCGCGCATTTGCATCACGGTAAAAAGAACATTTTTTTCATCCCAGTCTTTTAGGACCTTGGCCAAGACTTCGGCACCCTTGGCATCCTGATCATACTCGCTGTAGATTTCAGACAGAGTCAGTGCCGCTTCGGCAGTGGCGTTACGGTGGGGACGGGCCTCGATAAAGGCTTGCAACTCGGGAACGACCTGGGGATAGTCTTTTGTGATGTCGCCGGTGGCTGCCACGAGGTCTTTTTTAGGCTCTTCTTTTGAATCGCCTTTTTTATCTTTTGGTTTCTCTTTGGCCTCTTTGGCTTCTGCAAAATCGGCTTTTTTCTTTTGGTAAACTTTCGTGATTTTATAGAGTTCGTTGAAAGCCTGCATCTCTTTGTCGCGGGCCACACTATTCATATAGCTCCAGACGCTGGCTGCGATAATTAGGGCGGCAAAGGCTCCGACAACAAGCTTAAAGTTGTTCTCGATGACTTTCGACGTTTGCGATGCAAATTCGAGGATGTCCCATTCATTTTTTTGTTGGCTCACGAGGTGCTCCTTGGCCTGTCGTTTATCAAGGGCTCTAGAAAAGTGCGAATTCTGAAAAAAGTCAATAATAGAGACTCTTTACAGACAAAAAAGAGCCCCGGCTGGTGATCCGTCTACAATCTAGCGATTGTAGACTTCTTTAAGGGTGGTAAAGGGGCGCGATGTGGATCCTTGATGCTTACGCTTGAGGCGCCCAAGGGTGTTCAGCCGCTGAGTGGCGAATTTAAAGGCCGCGTCATGAGTGGAGCAATTGTCCCGCTTCGCAAGGCTAAAGATGTTCATCATGTTGTTGTAGACAGCCGAAGTTCTCTCAAGAGCTCTTTCAACCGAGTAGCCTTCTAGCTCGGCAAAAACGTTCATCAGGCCGCCGGCGTTCGCCACGAAGTCCGGAGCATACAGAATGCCCACTTCTCGTAGAGCCTCACCATGCTTGGTTTCAGCCAACATATTATTGGCTCCACCTGCCACGATCTTGCACTGCAGTTGGGGGATGGTTTGATCATTGATGATCGCTCCCAAGGCGCAAGGGGCGAAAACATCACACTCAGCCGAGTGAATCTCGTTAGGGTCCATGGATTCACAACCGAATTCATCGGCCATTTTTTGCACTCGCTCTTGGTCGATATCGGCGACGATCACTTTGGCGCCTTCTTCGATCAAGTACTTCACTAAGTTGGAGCCCACGTTTCCTAAACCTTGCACAGCCACCCGCACACCGTTGAGGTTTTCGGAGCCTAGCTTTTCTTTGCAAGAGGCTTTAATCGCCATCAGCACACCGTGAGCCGTGTAAGGCGAGGGGTCGCCCGAACCACCAAGGCCTTTGGGGATACCGGTAACCCAAGGGGTTTCAGCGTAAACTTGTTCCATATCAGCTTCTGAGGTTCCTACGTCTTCGGCCGTAATGTATCGACCGTTGAGTGCGTTGATATACATACCAAAGGCACGAAACAGACCCTCAGATTTGTCTTTTTTAGGGTCGCCGATGATGACAGCTTTTCCGCCACCCAAGTTGAGTCCAGCGGCTGCCGCTTTGTAGGTCATACCTTCAGAGAGTCGGAGAACGTCAATAAGGGCATCTTCTTCAGTGGCGTAATTCCACATGCGAGTGCCGCCCAAAGCTGGCCCCAATGTGGTGTCGTGAATGGCTATAATACCTTTTAAACCAGTGTCTTTGTCGTGACAAAAAATGACTTGTTCGTGATTGCCGTAATTACCAATGTTTTCAAAAACCATGAGTGCCTCCCCGCTGAGAACTGATTACTCGCGTCATCGTGAGCGCACACCATAATAAATAGGACTTATATTTTGCAAGAAAATTCCGGCCAACAGCCCATTAACCCCGCACCTATGATGCAGAGTTAAAGGCTCTTATAAGGAAAGTTTATGGGCGCTGACCGCGAAGCACACGTTTACTCTGACGAGAGACCGGCACTGAGTCCGCGTAGTGAACATTCATTATAGCCTCTGAAAATCCTGAACCAGGGTTCTCCATCTCAATTTCGATTGTACAACTGGCTCCGGCTGCCAGAGTTTGAGAAGCCGTGCAAGTTGTTCCTGCACCAACGACGATAGAGTATTCGCTACTGTTAAATGTGAAAGTGATTGGACTGGCGGAGAGAGTTGCAGCATCTACGCTACCCTCGTTGGTCACCGTAAAAATATGGGTCGGCTCTGTACCTCCTGTTACCAAACCAAAGTCATAGATAGGACCATGAGAAATCGATAGAAAGGCATCACTGGGGGCTGACAGGCTTTGGTAGAAACTAGAAAAATAGCCTGCGTATTCAAAAGTGAGATTGACCTCTGTTCCACCCAACACCTCATTGGGTTGGTACTGCACAAAGGCCTCCGTTTGTGAGCCTGAAACACCGACAAGACTATGATAACCGCTGTCCACATCTAAAAAGATAATATTGTTATCACAGGGATTGAGGGCATCGTAGAACAGCCCTCCGTCTGTGCTCTGGTTGTCGACAAAGACACTTCCTGAGCTGGGAAAGGCGGCCGGATAGCTGTTGGGTTTGTGATTGTCGTAAGCGCCGAGTTTAAATTTATTGCAAGAACCTGCGGTCATGTCTCCTTCGACGAGATCGGCGTGAAAATGGTTAAAAGGCCCGGGTGACACCACTGAGATTGTTTGTCCTCCAGGTGCGCAATTGATCGAAACACAATCGGTACTGGTCGTGGCTAAAATACCCCCTATGGTGTCAGGAGAGGATGGTACGGCCAGCCAGACCTCGTACTCCACATCCGCGCTCGGTAGTGTTTGATTTGTAGAGAGGGCCGCACTGCCCAACTCACAAGTCGCTTTTGTAGCATAGAACAAGGCTGGCGTAGTGTTATCAGAAAGCCTCACCCCATTGAGGTTGAACATTGGTGGACCACTACCAAAAGGGACCAGCTCACCATCGCTGTCTTTACCCACAATTTTAAAGGGAACACAGATTTCAGTGGAGGCCACCTCCATTTCGTTCGCTCGGTAGTAACTGGGCACCATTTCAATGATATTAATAGCACCGGGTGCTTGAACTGTGATGGTCAAGGAGGTGCTCCCCAAAACTGCCAGGTCGTCGTCGGCGCTTAGGGTGTAGGTCCCGTTTGTCGCTGTTGCTTTAAAATAAATCACCTGCTGATTATGGGTCATGACGACCGAGGTATCGGGGGTTCCCGCCTGACAATCGGACCGACTTGTAAAGAATTTATTGCCGGCATTGTTGCTAGAGAGGTTGATCTGTTCGGTAGAGGGAGAAGATGCTAGATTGCCAGCATCATCCACCAATTGCACAAGAAAGGGGTAGCAAACGCTTTGGTTCACCGTGCTGACTGAGGTCCCCAAATGGGGCGCCTTTAGCAATTTCACTTGGGTGGGGAAAGCGGGGCCGTCATTTTGATTTCCGTCAAACACCAAGGCACTGTCGTAGTAACCACCGTCAGGGTGCAGAGGACAGATAGCATACCCCGTATTGGCGCCCTGCAAGGCTGCGGGAATAGTCGCCGAGGAATCGGCACCGCTGTTGAGCGGGAAGGTTCCAATAGACTCAAACCCGTAAGCCACCAATGCTTCACAGTCGATACCGTCGCGATCGGTTTCCACTTCACCTTGGTAGAAGTTCGAAACATCCGATGAAACAAAAACTTCGACGGCACTATCTTCATCAAGGTAGGTGCCGCTGTTGATTCTCCAGCTGAGAACACCTGAAGAAGTAAGGTCAGAGAGAGTTCCTGCCGCCGTTGTTTCAAAAGGCCCAAAGAACCCCATAATTTCGGTACCGTGGTCTCCTATTCGAGCCAAGTCCACTTTGAGTTCTGAAGGCGAGCTAGTGCAAGTGCTACTCGCACCATCCACTCCGGTGGCGGAGCTATTGGTTAACATCTCTCCCCAGTTGAAATAGGTCGAACAAGAACCACTAATAGGGTCAATGGTTTTGCAGTAAAAGCCTTTGCCATTTTGCCCGTCCAAGAGCGTTGCAGGAGAGAGCTGGTCGGCACAGAGAACATCACCTGCGGTACTCAACCCAAAAAATCCCATGATTTGACGATCAAAACTTTCGAGCTCAAAAGGGTCGTCGTCCTGGTTTATTTCGTAGTGCTGCTGTCCCAAATCAAAATGGGCGACTCTGGGGGATGCTGGCCGAATTCCCAAGCTACTGAGAGTGAGACCATTGACGTCGTGAAGGTCATTAAAAATAGGGCGTTGAAAATAGAAGTTCCCGTTGCGGTCAAAGCCTGTAAACGTGTACTTGAACCCGACGCTGTCCAGAGCGAAGAGCCGAAACATGCCGCCGAACATTTCGGTTTTTGAAACTTTCATGTCGGGCTTGCCGACTTCCACAGCCACATTGGTAATGATCTGCCCCGTAAGCACCTTGCCTGCCATGGGCCCTGCTGAAGGAATGTAGCGTCCCATCACATCCGCTTCGTTACGAAAGTTACCAAGCTCCCTCAAAGAAATAGTAAAAAAGTTGTCGCCACCCGTGAGGTTGGCGGCTACATCGCCGTAATTGATGTAAGTCACGTTGGAGCTGTCTTCGGTAAGGATGAGCACCTGAATTAACTTGCTTCCGGGAGAGTCCACGTCAAAAGAGATATTGTTACAGTCTTCCAATTCACAATCCAACTCAAAGGCATCCAAGAGAACGCCGGCGCTGGAGACATTGACGAGAACACCATCAATGGTTCTCGCTGAAGCACTAGAGACTTTTGAGCTAAACTGCATCGTCACACTGGGTTTGGCTTGTTTCTTAGAGCAGGCCCCTAAGAACAAAACCAGAACGAGTGATAAAAAAAGGCGAAAAGAGTACGTACCGATTTTCATGAAACTTCTCCTTAAGACAGACAAGTAACTATCGGTTATTATCACCCTTTACTTTATTGGATTCTCTTTTTAAGACACGGAAATCAGCACTCCGACGACCATCAAAAAGACTAAGGCGAATTGCCCTATAATGAGCCACTGAATTCTCTGATTGAGCGCACTCACCTGCTTTTGGGCCCGAGTCAATTGCCCTTCAAGGTGTTGCTGATCTTGATTCTGGCTTTGCAAAATCAAGCGCGCGCGCTCTTTTAAAGCATCTTCAGAACCATCAATCAGGCTTTTTCTGATATTTGCCAGCTCATGCTCGCTGATCTGGGGTTGAGCGACTGCGTTCAGCCACAGCGCGCTTTTGTACTCGGGATGCTTGTCTTGCAAAAGAAGGTACCACTGCAAGGCTCGATAAACATGAGGGGGAGCCTCCCCGTCTTTCATGGTCCACCGGGTCCAAGCCGATGGGTCCACTAACAAAAGCTGCGCCATTTTTCGTTTCGATAATCTCAGTTTTCTACGAATGGTCTCGAGATCGCCATGGGACTCTTTAATACCTTCGACTTCCGCCTCGTATTTTATACGAAGAGCCGATTTGGATCGACTGTCTTCCGCCATAGGCTTGATCTTATCAACTTGAGATTCAGAACTGGGGCTTTTTGAAAACCCCGAATGGGGGGCTGAAAAGGAGCCCTCAAAAAGGGGGGTTTTAGGTGGCTGTTTTGGGGTGTTTTTTGCACCTTCTGAGACCTCTTCATTAAAAGCGTTCTCAAATAAGGTCTCCAGATCCTCTTTTGACAAGCTTAAAGGATCATCTGTGTGCTTTTCGATCTCATCCATAAAACCACTCCCAAGTGTTGTGTTTTGCTATATTTAATATTGTGTTTCACGATATATCTAATTGCGATACGCAACGCTTCCAGACCAAAATCACGCCAAACACTCATAAGTATCTGATATTATTAGATAATTCAGGAATCCATTCGAGGATCTGCGGGCCAAACTTATAAATTTACACTTATAGTTATATTATGAATAGCTAAGTATTTGATATTATTGTGTAAAATAGAATTTATTTTTAGAGCTCCATATTTGCCCTGTACGACGCGAGTCTTTAACGAAGGGTAAACCCTAGGTTTTTCTCACTTCGGCATGCTCTGTTTTTAAGCACTTAAGAAATCCAAAATTTCACCTCGTCGGATCTCTGAAATCGATGGGTCGATCTGCTCGATCACAAATTGTCGCAGATCTTCATGCTCCAGAATCATCTTTCGTAATCGGGTCAAATTTTCGGGCCCGTAGGAGTTCTCAGAAAAAGGCTCCAGTCCGAGCTCCATAATCTTTTTGGCCAGGTTGTTTTGAAAATGCGGTAAAAAATCACGACCCTTTAATTGGATCGGAAAGGATCCCATCAAAAAGCTCATCAGACTTCGCATCGGTAGATCCCCCAATTCTAGAATATTATGGGGTAACTGCTGCAGCCATCGGTATTGGGGGTCCCCACTGCTTATTTTACCCAAAAAGGCATCGTTGACCATATCTTGAATGACCAGCTCCCTGGTCCATGGCAGACGCTCCAGGGGTGGTTTGCGGCCCGCTGAGTAGTCTTTCACCATCTTCACGTTGACGTTAAAACCGAGACTTTTCCCGTTAAACAAGACCATGGCGTAAAAGGTGTGGTGTTTGTCCACTATTCGAATGGTCCCGTCTAAGTCACGAATCGCCGGAATGGGGCTATCAGACGTCAGTTCCGCCAAAAAGGTGGCCTTTTTTCCTTTAGGGTTCGCCTCTCGCCAGGCTTCGAAACCTATATTCAATTTCTCCACTTTTGATTCGGCCCAGGCGCGCCCCACAAAAGCCTGGGTGAAACGCAGTTTTGCGGCGGGAACCCTATCCACCATTGAAAGAGCCTGAGAACACGTCAACGAGGCCTGGGCCGCCCCAGGGACGAACATCAGAAGCAAAACCACTAAGACTGAATAGGATTTAAAAAATCGCTCCAACGGCTCGTTTTCCTTTCGAAAATGTCATTTTATATCACTCTCCCCCAGAACCCTAGAGATCGCCCGCCACTCTATAAATAGTACAGAGTTGTCTAAACTCTGAGAATCGAAGCACCTCTTTCTTGTTTTTGTTGCCATGTGGATAACTACTGGAAACCACTCAACATATATTTGTAGTTGAGGTAGCCACACCTATCCCAAAATTCCCTAAATCCTTTTACGATGCGGGATTGGTTGGCTACGACTCCAAGATATGCCCCTCGGCCTGAGTTAACGATTTTAATCTGAAATAACATCCGTCTTCCTGAGGCAAAGCCGAAGGATCTCTTTTGTAGATATTGGGACATGTTTCGGGTTCGCGCGATGCTAATTTTTCCTGTCACTTTAAAGTCTCCCAAATAAGTCACGAGACGTTTGACTAAAAAGGGAAGATCTATACCCGCAGGACTCATCCAATTTGAGTTGGTATGTTACTCTAGCTAAAATTGCCTTATTTCAGGAGGGATAATGTTCAATACCTTACTGGGCGTCGTGATGTTCTTTTCAATTTTCGCTGGTGCGGAAAATACAACCCCCACTTCAAGTGATTCTCCAACTACCGTCATCACGACCAGCTGCAGAGGATATTCTAACGAGGAAATTGGTAAAGTTGCTGAAGCTTATTGCTTTGCGCAGTCCTTGCACGATTTAACACTAAGTGATCTTAGCCGATGTAATAGGATTGGCTCTAGGGACTACAATTCGTTCTCTATGATTCAGACGTGCATAAAAACGATGAGGACAACAGTAGGAGCAAAGAGCTGTTTAAGATATATAGAGGGATCCCCAAGTTCATTTGATAATTCAATAATACGATCTTGTGGACAGTTGGCGCGAAATCCCGACTTATTAGAGGCATGCCTTCAGAGTGCCGCGACAAATAACCCAGGAGCCGACAAAGTGCTATCGTGTGTAACAATGCCAAGGGTCACCATTGGCTCGCTTGGCCGCTGTTTACGCAACTAAAGCAGTATTGCTTATTTTTCTAAGCCACTAAGCCACTTACCTGTATGAATTGTGGTACAAGGTTGTAAAAAATTCATCTTCAGCGATCGATCTCCAATTTATTCAATGTCGATATATACTACCATCCAATTGGTTTAATCCGATCATGGAGGTTGGGTGATAAATTGGCTTTTACCGTTAGTATTTTTCTTTGCTTTAGACTGTGCATTCGCGAACGATGATATCTCAGATATAATACCAGGAGCACCCGCAAGTATAAAAAAAATTGAACCATTGATGATTGGGGAAAACGAATTTGAAGAGGATAGGTATATTCTTAGAATCGAACTTGGAAAGCTAAGTCCCGAGACGTTTTTAGAAATTAAAAAGATCTACAATAACAGCTCAAATATCAAATACAATTCCTCTCAACAATATCTGCTATCTGATTTCTTGCCGCCTTTTGCTCAAGCATTTAACAACAAACTCTTTCCACCTTCCACTTTTGATTATAACAGCGATCTTGCAGATCTTTTTGATGAAGCATGGCCGCTAGTGAAAAATGGAGCTGAGGTCTCATCGAACTGTTGGAATACTTCGATCGAATATCTGATGTCGATGTTTGGAACTTCTGATAATGAAGCTTACCTCTATGTAGCGGATATGAATGATGTTACAATTTTTTTTAATACAAACTCTAAAATAGTTAATGAGTCTGATGCTGATATAGGTGATGTCTTGGTAATCAGCGAGTCCAATAATAACGACGTTGGACATGTTATTCAACATACCGCGGTAATTGTTGGTCCAAATTTAGTGTTTGAAAAAACAGCTCCGGACGAGAATGCTCCATTTAGAATTTCATTTTTGTCAGATATTAAAAGAAAGTTTGATAAACTAATGACCGACCCAAATTGGTTAATTCCTAAAGTGACATTTACTTATCATCGATTTGATAAGAAAAACGTGATCCGTCCCAGCCTTAGCTCACTTGGCCAATTATATGGCGATCCTATTTCTGACGAACTTGCAGAGGAACTAGTAAAAAGACAACCGAGTGTGAAACCTGGCGATATGCTGCAAACATGTTTCCCCGGTATAGGTGGTGGTTGCGATCCTTTTATTTCTGTATTGAATAAGGTCAAACTAGACATTAATGAATCTGGAAGGCATCAGGTTGCTGAAGATATGAAAGGGCTTTTTTTAAACTTAGCTGTAGACTGAAATTAATCAGCTCTTTTCTAAACCTTTGTTAATAAACGCTAAAACTATCACAGTCTTTATTTTTACCAATTGGCCATTCTTTGCAAAAGATCCTTCGCTTTGCCCTGGACGACGGTGTGTATACTTTCAGTTACAGACCCTTCGTTTCATTCAGGGCGACACAATTGGTGGTTGGCTCAGCTTCTCGGATTGTGACTGAATTTTAGTGTTGCGAAACAACCAGGTAGACCCTTTTTTATTTTCAAACAGATCTGTGGATAAGTGAGGTTTTGTGGATGTCTGGGGAGCGTGATACGTTCGCCGCAGGCGACCCCAGCCAGGAGCCACGGCATGCTCTAGCTGTACAGCTAAAGCATGTGGCCGTCAGGAGCCCGCATCCACAAAAGCTTAGTCGTCCACAGTCTGGCTACAAATTATAGAAAGAACCAATCGGAGCCAGTCCTCAATCGATATTTATGAATTCCAGAACTTGCATAAATAATCCTTCAAATCGGATCACTCACTGGCGTTGGAAATGATCTTAAAACTGGATCTGAAGGTTTTTAGATCGTCTTTGAGTTGCTGCTTGTCTTCGTGGGCAAACAGGCCGTAGCCAAAGTCTTCGCCGACTCCCATTCGCTTTGAAACTGTTTGACCAACTTTTGCTTTCAGTCGAAAGCGAACAAGGCTTTCGAGACCTTCCACCTCTTCTTGGCCGACAATTTTAGAGATCACGCCCAATTCAGGGTAGATGATGATCGATGCTCCATATTTTTTGCGAACCGGGAGCTCACCCAGCGCAAGTCCCAGTTCTACTTTTACCAACAGCTGCCAAAAATCGAAGTCGTATATCTCGTTGAGCGTGTCCATAATGTATCCGCCGGGCGGGCGCAGGGCAATTTCTCCGAAAAGTAACCCGGCCTTGGTATTGTAGTACTCAAGGTGGGTGATACCCCATTTTATTTTTAAAGCTTTCACTACGGATTCGTTGAGTTCTCGAATCTCTTTATTGACTTTGTTTGAATTGTGTCCAGGAATATAGTTCCAAGCTCCAATTTCTTTATACTGAGTGATGTTGGTAAAACGAATTTCACCATCCTCAATGATAGATTCAATGCTCCCCTCCGACCCTTCAATGGCTTTTTCTAACAGAGTCCGATTATTGAGGGCTTGTGCAATTTCATCGGAGTCTGACAGAATTTTTAACCCCCGACTCCCCGAACTTTTACGAGGTTTAACGACAACCTTGTCGCCGAGCTCTTTTAGAATCTGCTGTTTGTTGACATAATTTTTTTTGGTTAAAAATGAGGTCATCGGAATTTGATGTTCTTTAAGGTAAATCTTCATCTTGGCTTTGTCGGTGCATTTTGCAGCCACACTCAATGAGTTACGACGGGTGCCAAGCCACTTGCGCACCAACGAGGCGGGAAACACCGAATCTTCGGTGCCGGCGATAACATGGTTGATCTCTTCATGTTCTGGTAATTGGTTCACGAGCTCGGCGTGGGATTTGGGGTAGGCGGCGGTGACAATGCGGATAGCCTGTCTCGAAGTTTTGATTGGTTTAGGGTGCCAAATCCCATAGGGAATCTGCAGCTTCTCAAGAGCGCGGCAGAGCCCCTTACGATAACCCATGACCAACACCTTCATATCCCACCCCCAAAGTGCATAAGGCTCTTGCAATAGCTTCAAATAGGTAGATCATAGCTTTTCAGAGACGTCACGGTGAAGCGCAAACATGAGTTATACCAAAATGCTGCGACAGTTCAGTCAGCAATAGCTCGGACGATTTTACCAGGCCTCTCATTGTTTGAATTGTTGACTCTTTTTGAGGGCCGGTGTGTGATCAGGATATGGCTCGACGACACTCCAAACCCTACGCGATGAACAAGAACAAGTTCTTGCTCGACCCAGAGTACGACCATCTTGAAATTCTGTTAAAGAAGTACATCCTCAGTGATCGTCGTAATTGCTTGCTGATATATCTGGCGATGCACACCGGAGCTCGCGCCACTGAGATTCTCAATCTTAAAAAAGAAGACCTTAATGTTTACGACCAAAGTGTGTTTATCCATGGCATCAAAGGATCAAACGACCGAGAAATTCCTTTGCCCGAATGGTTGTTTGATTTTGTTGAAGACTACTCTAAAACGACCCCTGGTGATGAACTGTTCGACATCAGCTATCATCGACTGCGCCAGATCTGGGAGCACTACCGACCCGTAAAAAAGAAGTTCCACTGCCTGCGGCACACCTTCGCTATTCGTCTGTACAAAAAGGTCAAGGACATCCGATTGCTGCAGATTGCTCTCGGACACCGGAATATCACCAACACCATGATCTACGCGGACTTTGTTTATTCACAAAATGAAATGCGCAAACTGATTCTTTAGTCAGCCCCATCCATCCCAGGGGTAGTGCACTCTACGAGTTTTGGGTCTGTGTTCGACACAATCAATCGCTAGAGCTTGAGGCAGAAATTTGGGACCATCAGCAAATTGGTGACTGATTGACTGTCTAATTTTAAATAAAAAAAAGCCATGGGTTTTTGGCGGACCCATGGCTTAAGAAGAGGGTGATTGGTGTTGCCACCAATCTTGGCAAAAATTACTCCTTCATGGAGCTGACTTCTCTTAATTCTTCATCAAAATCAATATCTGTAGATTCTTCTTCAATGGTTCCCCGTAAACTATCGAGTCCACTCTGATCTTCCCCCCCATTATCAATGGAGAAATCAGAGGAACCGAAAGTTGAGGCACCGACTGGCACTGTTCCTGTGTGTTTAATCTCAAGCGTGGTTTTCGATGGTTCGTCCCAGGCTTCAAGCATTTGGTCCGTTTTACTGTTCATGTGGTCTCTGATGCGCTCTTGTTCGGCTTCAGAGCGCCCCATAGCTTCATTAATAGAGTGCTCGAGCTGGGCCTTCGCTTTTGGTTTGCGCTTTGCTTGAGCCACCTGCAGGCTTCCGAAAAAAAAGAGCACCATAATTGAAATCTTTAATCGCTTGTTTCGTATCGCCATCTTTGCCCTCACTTGCCTTTCTAAGAAGCAATTTGCCTGCCATCCGGAATTTCCTGAAAGTGGTTTCTTTTGGCCTTGGCTGGGTCAGGCTGAGACACCCCTGTCGAAAATCAGAGAATTGATCAATCAGTAGTCATGCTTTAAGAATTATATGTTTTCAAATATTACCAGGAATAGAAAGTGTTAACTGGGCCTGGTTCCACTTTTGTCGAGACCATCGAGGGTGAGTGATTTCCCAAGCTATTGAAATTATGGAACATCTTCACTATTTGTTGTTAAATGCCCTCTTTTGATTCACATGGTGGCTTTTGAGCTAAACCCTTCAAAAAACAGGCAAAAACAGCATTAAAAAAGGTTGATTTTCTGAGGAATTCCACTATTTATAGGGGCTTACTTTTTTGAATTAGAGGAGGCTTTCATGCCAGGACCTAAGAGTCGAATATCACGATCGAGAAGAGGCATGCGCCGCTCTCATGACTTCGCAACCCCAAAGACGGTTGTTAACTGTTCCAACTGCGCCTCTGTCGTCAAGCCTCACCATGTGTGCCCTTCTTGCGGTTATTACAAGGGCAAAGAAATCGTCGTCGCACAGGCAGCCGCCGAGTAAGTTTGCATCATATAAATGGTAGCCCTTTTCATGAAGGGCTATTTTTTTAGGGGGACGGCAACATGTTTAGCAGCAAGATTATCGGGATGGGGTCCTTTCTCCCTCCCAAAAAGTTGACAAATCACGATCTCGAAAAAATGGTTGAAACCAACAGCGACTGGATTGTCGAGAGAACCGGTATTTACTCTCGTTCCATAGCCGAAGATGGTCAAGGGACCAGCGACCTTGCTCTTGTTGCCGCCGAAGAAGCCATCAAAAACTCAGGTATCGAGAAGTCAGACATTGAGCTCCTTATTTTTGCCACCGTCACACCGGATTACCTGATGCCCTCCTCGGCTTGCTACCTGCAAGCCAAATTGGGGCTCGGTAATATTATGGCCTTTGATTTAGCCGCCGCCTGTTCGGGCTTTGTCTATAGCCTCAGTATCGCCGACCAGTTTATAAAAACAGGGCACTACAAAAATGTACTAATTATCGGTGCTGAAATTTTACATCACAAGGTGAACTACGACGATCGTGGGACCTGCATCTTGTTTGGGGACGGGGCTGGCGCCGCCGTTGTCACGAGAGCTGAGGATGGTGAAGAAAGCAAAGTGCTATCGACCCACAACCATGCCGATGGTAGCTTGGCCGACCTTCTTTACGTACCCAGTGGTGGTGCCGTGATCCCGTTCACCCAAGAGACTTTGGATTCGGGAGAAATTTTTGTATCCATGAAAGGGCGAGAGATCTTTAAGCATGCCGTGCGGACGATGTCGCAGGCTTGCCAAGAGGCTCTCGATGCTAACAATCTAAAAAAAGAAGATATCGATTGGGTGATTCCCCACCAGGCGAACGCCCGTATTATTGAAGCCGTGGCCAAGCATTTTGATCTCTCCATGGACAAGATGATTGTCGACATTGAAAACATGGGGAATGTTTCGGCAGCAACCATACCTGTGGCGCTGAACAATGGTCTTAAAAGCGGTAAAATTAAAAAAGGTGATCTTGTCTTGATGACAGCCTTTGGTGCTGGCCTAACCAGTGGTAGCGCTTTGGTGAGGCTCTAAAATGGTTGCTGCACTTTTTCCAGGACAAGGGAGCCAGCATGTGGGGATGGGAGACGAGCTCTTCGATCAATTCCCCCGCTTTGCCCATGTCTTTGAAGAAGCCAGCGACGTTCTCGGCTACGATATGAAAGAGCTGTGCCTCGAGGGGCCTGCTGAAAAGTTACAACTCACTGAATTCACCCAGCCCGCCCTGGTCACCATCGAATTTGCCACCTATCGTGTTGTGAAAGATATGGGTGAACTGCGCGTTGCCGTGGCGGCAGGCCACTCTGTGGGCGAATACACGGCTCTCGTTGCTGCCGGGGTCATCACTTTTGCCGAAGCCGTAAAGTTGGTGCAACTGCGAGGCCGCTTGATGCAAGAGTCTGTTCCAGTTGGACAAGGCGGGATGATGGCCGTCATGGGCTTAGAGGCCTCGGAAGTCAAAAAGATGTGCACTTGGGCCTGTAAAGAGACTAAGAACACCCCTCTTGAACCCGCCAATTACAATTCACCAGCGCAAACTGTGATCAGCGGAAGACTTGAGATCATCGATTGGGTTCGTAAAAACTTTACTCCTGACAAAATTGGGTCCGACAAAACAAAAGTGAAGTTGATACCATTGAAAGTGTCTGCCCCGTTCCATTGCTCAATGATGCGTAGAGCTGAGCGAAAGCTCGCAAAGGCCATCGAAGCGATAGACTTTAAAGAACCCCTGTTTGGAATTGCCCAAAATTTCACCGGTCAAATTGAAACAGACGCGGCAACGATCAAAAGCAATTTGATTGCCCAGGTTTCGGGTGCTGTCCGCTGGGTCGAATGCGTTCGTGCCTTAAGAGAGTTGGATGTGAGTCTGATGGGCGAATTCGGACCGGGTAAAGTGTTAACGGGATTAACCAAAAAAATTGATCCCGATGTGATCTGCGTTCCCTTAAACACTTTATCGGACCTGCAGTCATTTGATCGACAAGCGGCTAGCGACAACAAAAAAGAAGAACGTAAAAGCCGTGTTGACGGTGGTTACGGAGACATGTGATGGAAAGTTTGAAAGGGAAAACGGTTTTAGTAACTGGGAGCAGTCGGGGCATTGGCGCCGCGACGGCTAATTTTCTTGCCGGGCAAGGCATGCGTGTTGCGATAACCTACGGGCGATCGAAAGAACATGCCGAACGAGTCTTCGCTGACTTACCTGGCGACGGTCATCTAATGATTCCTTTTAACGTAGCTGATGAGTCGTCAATCAAGGACGGCTTCTCAAAAGTTATGGCCGAATTTGGTGAATTATCGGGTTTGGTTAATAATGCTGGAATCACCCGTGACCAATTGCTATTAAGAATGAAAGAATCTGAATTTGACGAGGTCATTGACACCAATCTTAAGGGTGTTTTCCATTGTACAAAGCTCGCAATCAAAGTGATGATGAAGGCTCGCACGGGAAGCATTGTGAACATCACTTCGGTGATTGGACAAGTGGGTGGCCCCGGGCAATCGAACTACGCAGCTAGCAAAGCCGGCGTTGAAGCGTTCTCAAAATCGATTGCACAAGAGGTCGGTTCTCGTAAGATTCGGGTGAACTGTGTGGCTCCCGGTTTTATCACAACCGATATGACCGACGAGTTGCCGGAGGCGATCAAGGAGCACTATGTGTCCCTTGTTCCCCTTCAAACCATGGGTGAGCCCCTTGACGTGGCACAATCCGTGGCTTTTTTATTGAGTGATGAATCAAAATATATTACAGGCCAGACCATTAGTGTTAATGGCGGCATGTATATGTAATTTAATGGAGGTACGTAATGTCCACAGAAATTCCAGCAAAAGTAAAAGAAGTGATCACAGAGCAACTGGGTGTTGATCCAGAAAGAGTAAAAGGCGAAGCGTCTTTTATAGATGACCTAGGCGCTGACAGTCTCGATATCGTCGAGCTTGTTATGGCCATGGAAGAATCGTTTGAGATCGAAATTCCTGACGAAGAAGCCGAGAAGTTAAAAACCGTACAAGACGTTACGGATTACTTGGCCTCTAAGGGCAAAGTTTAGTAAAGGCTTTTCGTTTTATGAGTCAAAGTGTGTTTTTAAGAGAGAGCAAGCCGCAAAGACGCGTGGTTGTTACCGGCATTGGTATGGTCACACCCCTTGGTCTGACTGTGCGAGAGAACTGGGATAATATCACCAACGGACGATCCGGTATCGGTGAGATTAGCCAGTTCGATTCAAGTGCCTTCGTGTCGAAGATTGCTGGTGAAGTGAAAGATTTTGATCCTCTTCTTGTGGTCGACAAAAAAGACCAAAAGAAGATGGATCGCTTTATTCTTTTATCTCTTGAAGCCACTCGACAAGCTCTCGAAGACTCTGGTCTTGATTTCGCCGATAACGACCTGTTGAAAGCTCGATCGGGAGCCATTATTGGGGTGGGCATTGGTGGATTACCAGATATCGAAAAGCAGAGTAAAATCTATCTCGAGCGTGGCCCGAGTCGAATTTCGCCTTTTTTCATCCCGGCAGTGATCAGCAATATGGCCTCGGGGCATATTACGATCAAGCATGGTCTGCGAGGCCCCAACTTTTCTGTCACATCGGCGTGTGCTTCGGGTGCCCATTCGGTGGGAGAAGCCGCACAATACATCCGCGATGGTCAATGCGACATGATGATTGCAGGAGGTTGCGAGTCGGCCATCACGCCCTTAGCGATTGCTGGGTTTGGAGCGATGAAAGCTCTCTCCACACGCAACAGTTCGCCTCAAACAGCCAGTCGTCCTTTTGATAAAGAGCGGGACGGTTTTGTTTTAAGTGAAGGTGCGGGCACACTGGTTCTTGAGGATTACGAACACGCCTCTCGTCGAGGGGCCACCATTTATGGAGAAGTCACTGGTTACGGATTTTCTTCGGATGCCTACCATATGACCAACCCTTCGCCCAATGGTGACGGTGCGGCTTTGTCCATGCGTATCGCTATAAAAGACGCTGGCATCAATCCAGAAGATGTCGCCTATGCCAACGCCCATGGTACAAGCACTCCAGCGGGAGATGGTGTTGAAACCGCGGCAATGAAAAAGGTTTTCGGCGATCATTCTAAAAAGCTGTGGGTTTCCAGCACCAAGAGCATGACAGGTCACACCTTAGGGGCGGCCGGTGCTATTGAGAGTATTTACAGTTTGTTGGCGCTGAAACATCAAGTGGCTCCACCAACCATAAATCTTGAAGACCCCTCTGACGATTGCGACCTGGACTATGTGCCGCTGTCGGCCCGTGATGGTGAGTTTAAGCATGTGTTAAATAACTCTTTTGGCTTTGGTGGTACCAATGCCTCTTTGGTGTTCTCGCAGCTGAGCTAAATGGGGCCGAGACACAAGGTCACCGCTCCCCGTTTTTTACCTTGAGTTTTAAGGGGCGCTTTTGAGTGGCGTCTTCTTGTTGATTTTATTATAGTACTGAGGCCACTCGATAACGATTTGCTAATCGTTTCGGTGACTTTGGTGAGTTATTTCTCGAACAGCATTACCATCAACCGGTCGCAAGTAAATCCCTTGATGAACCCAAAAAGAGTTGGCGATATCTGAAGAGGGGGGCGCCGGTAATTCATCGCCTTTTATGGTCCAAAAATTGGAGTGAGTCATTTGACTCACTATTTTAAGCTCCGAACCAGTGAGACTTTCTATAACGGCCTTCAGCATCGGGCTAGCGGCGAACTTGTCGTGGGGTTGATCCAAGCGCTCCAACTTGGCGAGAGCTGCGATCACAAAGAGGTCTGGGTTTTCTAAATTATGAATTAACTGGATCAATGTTTGTTTGGCCAAGATGGGATTGCCCGCGAGGTAATGCAGGCGCGCCTGTAGTCGTTGCACACGAGGGGTCGGTGTCACTGATTCCAACTGGTCGAGGGCCCGACTAAAATGGCCTCTTAATGCCGAGCTGGCGGCTTCGATGTAAGATCGTTCTTCGCCCTGTGGCATTCGGCTGGCCAGTTTCGCAAGCTCCGCTGATTGCTCGAGATCCATCAATGCCTTCACCAGATTACGCAGAACCACCGTGTTGTGAGGCTCGAGATCAAACGATTGCCGCAGCCAAGGCAAAGCCTTTTTGGGGAGACCCAAAACAAGGTAGCTGTAACCAATCTGTGACAAGGCAATAGGGTTGTTGGGGTCGATTTCGAGAATTCGACGGAACACTTCTGTGGCTTCTTCGATTCTTCCCAGTCTATTTAGAATTTTAGCTTTTACACCTAAAGCTCGTTTGTCAGCGCGAATACCGCCTTTGCCGATGTACCGATCAATGGCCTCGTAGGCTTCTGATAATCGCCCCTGTGCCAACAAGACCTGAGCTCTCAGAGATCCCAACAAGGGCTCATCTGGATAGCGACGTTCGAGTTCATAGAAGCGCTCCGCTGCTTTCTCTACCCGGCCGGCGCGGAGATTGGCGACCACCGCCTGAAAGTAGAGGGTTTGACGGGGTCCCTCGTTGGCAATGGAGAAGCCCAAATAGTCTGCCAGGGATTCATAGTCTTTAGTCTTTTCATAGATATCCACAAGTTCGCGACTGGCTGTCTCTCTGATTGGCCCGGGAGAGCCGCTGTCGATCTCGATATCGATGGCTCGCTGAAAAGCGATTTTGGAGCGATCGAAACGACGTAATCCTTTAAGCGCTAGACCCATCATAAGCCAGCCTCGAGAGCTGCCAGCGTCCAATCGAACAACCATGGTGCTCGCTTGTAAGGCGGCTTCAAAACGTCCCACACTCATGTCGAGTTCCGCTTGAACGAGCTGTCTGTTGGGGTCGATAAACAATCGATGGATCTTCGGTGTTCGCTGAAACACTTCGACGCAGGTTTGGGCGATGGCTGTTGATTGAATCAAGAAAGTGAAAAGAATGAGTGAGAACCAATACGATATCGACACAATCCGAACCTACGACAAGCGTTGGCAGATATCCAGACACTTTGTAAAAACAACCCTATCGTCAAAGACTTAGGCGATCCTGCTGATGCAAAATATTAATTAGAATTCGGAGTCCCCGACTCGCCTAAAAGAAACTCGATCAACTCTTTACTGTAGTAGCTGGGGAAGTTCATGGTGTCGTTCATTTCTTCATTAATCTGCTGTTTGAGGTCCGATCCCCTTTGCCCCCACGCTGGCAAATGACTTTCGGGGATGACGCCATCAAAAAGATAGCGGCTCATAAACGAGGACACATCGAATTTTATCAAACGCAAACCATCTGGCAAAAGGTAGGGCTGCCCCGCTTTGTTCAAGACCGGCGAAAAGCCAAACTGCTCAATATACCAATCCGCCAAACGAGGAATGGCCTTGGCGACGATCACGCCCTGATCCCCCTGGGCTTTTAGCAGGGTGGCGGCTTTATCGACATAAAACCAGCGTGGGGCGGCTTCAATCGTAGGATAATAGGTGTTCTCTATACTGGCACTGCCCTGTTGGTATCGCTCGACATGGGACGGTCCCCATTGGCGTTGTGGGTAATGCGGAACTTGGTCTGGGTTGAGTCTCTTGGCCTCTAATAACTCTCGGGAGACCTGCTCTAAGCTTTCTTCACCTGTTCTCAGCGGTTTTGAAACACCCGATCCCGTCTTGGTCGACAAAAAAGCCGCCACCGAAGCAAACAGATAATTCACACTAGGGATTGTCTCTAAAGCTTTATCAATAGTGAGAAAACTCATCTCGTACACCGGAGTGCCAGGCTTGAGTTCAAGGGTTGAGGCCATGTTCCACTGAGGATAACGGACCTCCAGAGGCAGTCGCTGTTGACTGCGGTCTGTCAGGCGCATCAGGGCAAAAGCCTCTTCCCGACCCATGATCATCGCCCAGGTGGACTTTTCAATATTGAGATCAAACTCATGTTGCTGAAGCTCAGCCACCTTGGCGGGGTCACGGCCATAATAGCGCACCCAGTTGGCGTAAAAAGTTTTAATATTTTTAGTCAGTTCCTGAGAATAGTTCGACGAGATTTGTTGGAGTTCTTCACGCACCGGCCAGGTAAAGAGCATCTCCTTGGGACCTTGAGCCGAAAGCACAAAGGTGTCGTAGGTCTGATAGGGGCTATCCGTTTGATGAAACACAGGCGTGCCGCGTGGACCAAAGACTTGTCGACACAACCCTGCGTCTTTTGCTGTCTGTGCATTGACGTGCATGGGCCTGTAGTACCTTGGATAGAGATCCATGCCGACCTCCGCCGCCTTGACATCAAGCAAGCCGGTGCCCACAAGAAGGATCAAGGTGACTTGAATAAAAAGACCTAAGGCCCTAGGTGAACTCAGCATTCTCGTATTGTAGTGAGGCGGCGACGCACAAGATAGAGCTTTGAAAATAATTTCAGACTTGTTCAGAAAACAAACATCTTCACCCGCTCCATGGAACGCACTCATGATGCCGAGCTCAATTTTCTTTTTTTGATGAATTCCCCTTGTTTTTCGTTATCATGGCCGCGAGGTTTCGATGTCCAATAAAGTTATTTATATTGCCTCCGACCATGCCGGGTTCTCGCTAAAAGAATCTGTCATTCAGCCTCTGCTAGACCTCGGCTTTGAGGTCATTGATTTGGGGCCCAAGACCTCGGATCGCGTTGATTATCCCGATTTCGCTGACCGAGTTTGCCAAAAGCTTTTAAAAGAGCCAGCGGCCCAAGGTCTGTTGATCTGCGGTTCAGGCCAAGGTATGGCCATGCGAGCCAACAAATACCCCCACATCCGGGCGGCTTTGTGTTGGAACCTGGAGAGTGCGGAACTCTCTCGTCAACACAACGACGCCAACCTGCTTTGTCTAGGATCTCGACTTTTAGAAGAAACCCAGGTTTTACCGATCATTACCCGTTTTTTTAAAACAGAATTCGAAGGGGGGCGGCACCAAAACCGAGTGCAAAAGATATCAGCTCCCCTCTTCAGTTAATCTTTCTCGCTAAGGAGTTGTCATGTCTTTAGAAACCCAAGACCCTCAGGTGTTTTCATCCATCCAAAAAGAAACCGAACGCCAAGAATATGGCCTTGAGATGATCGCTTCTGAAAATTACACATCCAAAGCCGTGATGGAGGCCCAGGGTTCGGTGATGACCAACAAGTATGCTGAAGGCTACCCGCGCAAACGTTATTACGGCGGCTGTGAGTTCGTCGATGAGACCGAGCAACTCGCCATTGATCGAGCCCTCCAACTTTTTGGAGCCGATCATGCAAATGTGCAGCCCCACTCAGGGAGCCAAGCCAATATGGCAGTCTACCTGGCCGCTCTGCAAACCGGCGACACTGTGATGGGGATGGATCTCTCCAACGGAGGACACCTCACCCACGGCTCGCCTGTGAACTTTAGCGGTTTGCTTTACAACATTGTCCCCTACGGGATTGATCCAGAAACCCACCGAATCAATTACGACGAATTAGCCAAGCTAGCGAAAGAGAATAAACCCAAGATGATCATCGCGGGTTACAGCGCCTATCCCCGTGAAATTGACTTCGTAAAATACAAAGAGATTGCCGACAGCGTCGGTGCAAAGCTCCTGGTGGACATGGCTCACTTTGCTGGACTTGTGGCCGGCGGCGTTCACTCGAGCCCCGTTCCCTACGCCGACTTTGTGACCACCACGACTCACAAAACCCTCCGTGGTCCGCGAGGCGGCATGATCCTCTGCAAAGAGGAGTGGGCGAAAAAAATCAACTCTCGCATCTTCCCCGGTATTCAAGGGGGGCCCCTCGAGCACGCCATTGCTGGAAAAGCCGTGGCTTTTGGCGAAGCCTTAAAGCCTGACTTCAAGGTTTACTCGCAACAGGTGGTTAAAAATGCTCAAGCCCTGGCAGAAAACCTTTTGGCCTACGGCTACGACCTTGTCACTGGAGGAACAGACAATCACTTGGTCTTGATGGATCTCACCAGCAAAAACATCACCGGAAAGTTAGCTGAAGCTCAATTAGATAAAGCGGCCATCACGGTCAATAAAAACACCGTACCTAATGAAACCCAGAGCCCCTTCGTGACCAGCGGTATTCGCATTGGCTCGCCAGCTCTCACCACTCGTGGAATGCAGGAGGGTGAGATGAAGTTGGTGGCTCAGTGGATTCATGAGGTTTTAGGAGACCCAGAAAACACCAGTGTTTTAGAGAGTGTACGCTCGAAGGTGAAAGAACTCTGCCAGCAGTTCCCGCTGTATAAGTGAAGTGGAATCTCTCAAAAGCTCATCCGCATTAAACTCGTAGACACTCTAAAGAGCGGACCATTAGCTCAACGAAAGACCGAAGCCACCGTTCTGGCCTCGTGTCTTTCCCTTTTATTTCATAAACTATAAATCATGAAACCTTTACTGCTCCCTGCTCTTTTGAGTCTTCTGCTTTCTGCCTGTGCCAGCTCCGGTGGCTTTATCAGTGGCGCACCGGCATTTATCTGGCCTGTGCAAAAGGGACGGATCACTCAAAAGTTTAAGACTCGCTCCAAAAAACATGACGGTCTTGATATTTCTGGTCGCAAAAACACGCCCATACTGGCTGCGGAATCTGGTCGAGTGCTCTATGTGGGCAGAGAGTTTAACGGTTACGGCAAGCTCATTATCGTTGAGCATCAAGGGGACCGTTGGGCGAGCTTCTATGCCCATCTCAATGGCTTTCGCGTGCGCGAGGGGCAACGAGTTTTTAAAGGACAGACCATTGGGTATATGGGCCGCACGGGGCGGGCGACCGGGGTGCATCTGCACTTTGAAATTCGGCACAATCTACGACCCGTGAACCCCCTCAACCTTCTGGGACCGCAGTCTTTATTGAGTCGTAATTGATCGCTTCTGCTATAGGTCTAGAAAACCTATCAAATGCAGGGCCCGCCAAGCTTTTCTACCCATAAATCGGTAGGATGAGTTTATGAAAATGATTCTTCTATTATCAACTCTTCTGACTTTCGCGCCCGATGTTTTTGCTAAAACGGAGTGGTATTGTAAACCAGGCCTGTTTGCCGACTATAGCCGCATCGAGGGCTTGATCTGCTCCGAGCAGGGCCAGGGGCAACTCTACTGCCGCAACAATAGTAGTGACCCTATTGGTAAGTGTGGCTCGTTCAGCACTATCAGTGGCCACCTTGTCGGCGCCATAATGACCAACAAAGGTCCAGAGAATCGAAAATTAGCACCCGTCCGAGATCGTCCCGCCACACTCAACGAGACCCAAGCAGTAAGCGAAACCACAGGGGGCAAGAGTTCGACAGCAACGGTGACACGCAACGTTCAGCGGGGGTCTAGTGGATTAAACAATGACTTTCCTCCGCGGCAAGCAAAGTTCTCTCGCAGTCGCTCGACCTCAGTGGGATACACCAACACCAGTTGGCTGGCGATGTCTACCGTGCAACAGGCGCAATACTTGATGGGCAAATACAAAACTCTAGCCGGTTTGCACGGCTTGCGTTTCTCACCGGAGCTACTCACCTGCAAGGCTTACCGCGAGTCACTTCTCAATCTCGGCGGACGAAAGATCTTCCAGGTGCAAAGAATCACATCAGTGAAATCCTCAACCGCGGCCGGAGTCTCCCAGGTTACTAAAACCACAGCTCGTGACACCTTCGCTCGAGGTCGATGGTTCCGCTCGAAAGTCCCAGGATTCGAGGGTATCACAGATGGCACCACCTTTTACAACCAGATGGCGGGCAACATGATCGCACAAATGGAGTTTGGTATGGCTATTCTCGAGCAAAAACGACGGGACGGAGGCTTTCGCTCCGACCACAGCGTTTTACAGGCTTATTATGGTCACCCTAAAAAATCCTGCCAAAAAAACTACGCTGATAAAGTGACTTCTTGTACCAATTGTTTAAAATCAAGTGGCGTTTCAGTCCGTTGCTTAGACCGTGCCCTTGGAGGATGTTAGTATGAAGACCTTAATGATCTGTATTTCTTTACTACTTTTAGCTCTGCCGAGTGCTGCGAAACGCACGCCGGCCTCATGGCAACTCACCGATCGCTACGAAAAGAAGGCCGACACAGAAGTCATGCGCTCCGTTATCGAATTTCGCAAAGGCTCTGCCGTCTCAACCTATAAGCCCGAGGAGATGCCCTTCGGTTTGGTACTGAAAGAGCGAGCTCTTATCAACAAACAGGAATACTTTATCACCGGCTGGGCCCATGGTGCCAAAACCGTGATGTTTCGAATTTTTTCTCCTGAAACCGAAGGCGTAAAGCCCCTTTGTGAAGAAGTCTCTTTTGGCGAGGAAACCTCTTTGCGGCAACAAGACGATAAAATTCAAGTTCAAATATTCTCCCCGTCTGGCGAGGAGATTTGGAAAGACTGTAAGTAGTCTCATTCTGGCTCAACTCTTCTGTTGGGCTTTTTTTCCCGCACGTTCGTTTTTAAGATCGTCTGAAATTTCCGTACAAAGTTCAGAATTTTTCTAAAAAGATCGCCTCAATATGAGAATCAAGGTTTAATAATTTCAGTACCTTCCGATAGGTTCTTGATGAATCATTTGAAGTCCGTTTTCTGTATTTTACTGGGTCTTTTATGGCTGTCTGGTTGTAGCGAAAAAGCGCCGCAGCAACAAGGCAACGCCTCTCTGTCTTTCACACTCCCGGCCAGTCTCGCGGCACAAGCCGCCCAAAAGGTGGGGGCGTTTTCAGGGACCGCTTGTTTTGCTGTCAGCATCAGTGCTGGTGATATTCCAACCGCCAGTCCCGGCAGTTGTGACCAGGCTTATGGAATCGTGGCCGGACTGTCTCCGCTGGGTCAAGCCGTTGAGATGGAAGCCCCTTTTGGTAAAAACCGCACCATTGAAATTTTCTACGTCATTAGTGATCAGGGCTGTAACGCTTTTGATTCCTCAAATGGACTTGGAGAGGTCTACGGCTCGAACCGTGTCTACCGCATTTCTCGCACCACAGGTATTGATTTTAATCAGCCGGTGGTGACCGTCAATGCGGTGATTGAATACCCTTCGACCAGCAACTCTATGGCGACCCTTTTTAGTTTGCCAGAGTCTTGCAAACAAGACCCCTCACCCATCAACGTGGCATCAATCAAGCAAGCCCGCGTGGTGCAAGGTTCAGCACACGGTGTGACCGAATTAGGGTCAAAAATGAGTGTTCGAATTTATGATCAAAAATTAAATATGAAGAGTCCCACTGATTTCTCAGGAAGACTCACACCTGTACGTTTAGGAGAAGAACAATGACAAATTATATAGTCATTTTGTTGTCGCTTATCTTTTTAAGCTTTCCGTCGCTCGCCGCCGACTTTATGGTGCTCGAAGGCAAGCTTACTGACTCGACAGGGTTGGTTCCCATTGAAGAGGCCGATGTCGACTTTGTTATTGAAATCTACAGTCCTGGTGCAGAACAGTGTCTTCTCTACAAAGAGTCTTTTGACGATGTTAACATGAGCAACTCTAAGGGCTTCTTTAGTTTGAAGCTCGGTCAAGGCGCGCGCAGCGGTGGTAATTACGAAGACACATCCAGCTTTTCTACCGCTCTTAGCAATGGTGTCGGAACTGTCACACCCACAAGCTGTGCTGCCGGACCGAACTACACACCGGGTGCTAATGATTCTCGAAGAATTCGTATCAGTTACAACGACAACATCAACGGTTTTCAGACTTTGCAGCAGGATATAGAAGTCGGAGCTTCGGCTTATGCGATGAGTGCCGGCTCACTCAATGGCGTGGGTGCTGCTGATATTTTACAGGTGAACATGACCGGAACCAACGTCCTAAATCAAGCCAACCTAGAGAATATTTTTGATGGCGCCAACCACACCGAGCTCTTGGCTCTCCTTGACGGAACCAGCACGCAATATATGACAGGTACTCCTGCATCGGACTTCTCAGTCAACTCAAACAAAATCACAAACGTGGCCGCACCAACAGCTGCCACCGATGCTGCTAACAAGAACTACGTTGATACAAAACTAGGTGGATCTACGATCGACACGTCCACGGTGAGTGGCGTCGCAGGTGACAACTTTGTCGTAACATGGAATCAAGCCTCTCAGGAATGGGAAGCTGTCGCGGTGAATGATTCCACCAAATTACCACTTGCTGGCGGAACGATGAGTGGCGCACTAAATATGGGGAGCCAAGATATCCTGGCGACCGGTCATATTACAATGGGTGCCACAAAAGCCCTAACTCTTGGAAAGTACAATTCAACGGAGGAGACGGCACTGACGAGTGGGCTCAGCGCAGCAAATGCGGGTGCCACTTGGTACAACTCAACTCTGAACCAAATTGTGTATTGGGATGGTTCTGGCTCTGTACCTATCCCGACCGCAGCCGGTAGTGGTGAAACCAACACAGCCAGCAACGTGGGCAACGCAGGGATTGGTGTTTTTGATGCTAAAAACACGTCGGATCTTGAATTTCGAAATATAAACTCAACAAGTGGTGCTTTGACTGTGACCCTCGATGCAGCAAACAAAAATATAGACCTTACCTTGGTTGAATCCAGTTTTAATGAAAATATGATCCCTGTGACGGCCACAGGAGATGTTTCGGCCACTAATCTTCAAGCGGCTATTGTCGAGCTCGACAGCGAGAAGATGAGCAACGCGGGCGACACAATGACCGGTGCTTTGAACCTCGACGCCCAAAATGAAATACGATTTAGTGACTCTGACAACAGTCACTACGTGGGCTTTCGTGCGCCAGCTAATATCTCAGCCGGAGCCTCCTTCGTTTGGGACCTTCCCGACGACGACGGAACAGCAGGACAAGTGCTACAAACCAATGGATCAGGAGTCCTGAGTTGGATGACTCCCGCTGCGGGCGGTGACTTTATGGCTGATGGTTCCGTCCCCATGACTGCCGCCCTCAAAGCAACCGGAGGATCCGCAGCAAGCCCGGGTATTACCTTTGTTGGTGACCTAGACACCGGGATATATAAGGGTGCGCCCGATCAGCTCGATTTTGTGACGGGCGCCAATTCACGACTAGTGATTAATTCAACTGGAAATGTTGGTGTGAATCAGTTAACACCGGCCTCAAGGTTTCACGTCAATGGTGATATTCAAGTTGGTAATGACGGAGCCGGTTGTAGCTCTCCTAAAGCTGGAGCCATAAGGTTCAATGCTGGAATCATAGAATATTGTAATGGAACTGCCTGGATCAACCTCTCAACGGATGGTGTTCTTATGAGTGGAAATACGGGTTCTATCGTCGATATGGGGACAACGGACGCTTTTGATGTGAGAATTAAGCGAAACGGCATAGAAAGGCTAGCTGTCGGTGCCACGAACTTGAGCTTTAAAGACAACACCGGCACTGAAAAAATGATGATCGATAGCGGAGGCGCTCATGTTAGCGGAATTCTTTCGGCCGCGGGCCCTGTGCAAGCCAATGGCTTTACATCAAATAGTGTTGATACCGATGTGGCTCTAAGTTCTGAAAAAGATGTGATCCTTCATTCAGATACAAACACTCCGACAGGCGGTGATATTCGTTTTGAAACAGGTGCCTCGCCGATCGAGCGTATGAGAATCAAAAACAGTGGCGAAATCGGGATAGGTACTTCGAATCCCGAATTTTCATTTCAAGTCCATCGCTCTCCCGGAGTGATTGGGCCAAACACGACGATCGCTGCTGTGGGACAAGGATCAGGAGCGGGACGCTTTCTTGCAAGAACTAGCACCACGACTCCTGCAGGAAATGACAAGCTTCTTGAAATGTCAGGAGAAGGTTGGAATGGCTCATTCTATGAGCCTGGCGCACACATCCGAATGTTCGCCACTGATGGTTCCTGGAGTAGCAATAAAAATACCGCTATTGAATTTTCAACAGCATTCTCTGGTTCTTCCCCGCAACCAAGACTACTTATAGCTCCCGACGGTAACCTTGGGATTGGGACCACAACCCCAGGTGCTCTGCTGCACGTGGAAGGTAATTCTCAATTTGTTGGTCCAATGAGTGTTATAGGACCAGTGACGGCGTCTTCTGTTGTTCTTGGAAGTGGTGGTATTACGGCGGGAACTCCTTGCACTGGGGCGCAGGACCGCGAACTCAAATTTGATAGTATCGGTGATCTATTGGTCTGTCGTTCGAGTGGGTCCGGCAACTGGGAGTACCTCGTTGAGGTACTACCGCCTCTCCCTCATGTTGAGGTTACGACAGCTTTTGATTTCTACAATGGCCCGATTCAATACACGGATCAAAACTGTGGAAACTTCGCGCTTCAGCACATTGAAGAAGGCCAAAGGTACCAGTTATTCGTAAAAGGGACTGGTGCTGGGAACTGTACTTTTTCTTTCACTGATGGTGGTGGCAGTGCAATCTCTGCTGGTAACGTGCGCGGATTAACCAGCGGAACAACCTTCAACAACGCAAACAGTGACATGTTGATGTTTGAATTTATTTTGGTAGGTGGAGATCTGTTCGTCAATACCGAGACCTTCTAATGAATGATCACCCCACATGTTGGGTGATCATCGAATTTCAAGTGTTCGACCAGACTCACTCTTCTTTTAAATGAAAGACGATAGAAATGTGCTGAGAAAGCCGTAGTAACCAGTCCAGAATTCAATTTCTCCATCTTTCAATTTAAACGCACAGTGAATTGCTATAATGAAGTACTTCATCGAGATTTAACGTCAATTTTGTAAAAAAACACACCCCCCGGCTTTACATCACTCCTCTTTAGTGGGAAGTCTATTTTTCACGCATCGCTGAACGAAAGGCCCCTCGTGTCCACCTCCGTATCTTTTAGTTTCACCATGCTGGATCTACGAAGTGGCAATAGGCGCCATGGCCGCCCTGTTATTCCTTGCGGTCACTGCCCTTTTCAACTCAAAAATGCAGCTAGGCTCTTCTGACGAACAAAGTTCGCTTCCGAGTGATGGTGCGTCTATCAACAACCAATAATTTAGTGCAAACTTAGATCTTGTTGTTAGTCAAAAGGGAGTTGCCATGATCAATCATTATATCGACGAAGAAAACCATATTCTAGAGATCACTGTGGGAGGCGCAATTCGCCGCGAAGAACTCAAAAAGGTTTTTCAAGATGTAGAGGCCCCTTTGCGAAGTTGGGATCCCATTCGTGTTCTGAAGCGAGTCGACTCGGTCCCCACCATGGAGGTCATGTCCTGGGTTGATGATTTGAAGTTTGCCTACAACAATTTTTCTCAATACAAAAAAATCGATAAAATCGCAGTGGTTACCGATAAAGACTGGATTGCAAGCGTGAGCAATCGCCTCGACTCGATTCTTGCTGCTGAGATCAAAACCTTTGAAAACGAAGACATTGAAGAAGCGCGCCTCTGGTTAAGGTAAGAAATTTTCATCTGCACAATAGCCTAATAGGGCGATCTCTCATTTAAAACCCACTGGAAGCCCGCCTTACCGAGAATAAAGAGTTTTCATTGGACAAATCACTTCATTTGCTTAAAATGGGGCCATGAGAACAGCCAATCCAGCATTAAACGACAAAACTTTTCGTAGCGCTTCCATTACCACCGACGGAGTCATGACCTTACAAGGGACTGTAAATAAGTCCTTCTTTCTCATCGGCCTGGTCTTTATCGCAGCCCTTTTTACATGGGAGCAAGCCTTTCCTCGCGGATGGGAGCAAGGGGCCATCCCTAGCCTCCCCACTTGGTGCTGGCCAGCTATGATTGGCGCCTTTATCGTAAGTCTCATTATTATTTTTAAACAAACCACGGCCCCTTACCTGGCTCCTGTGTACGCCATCCTTGAGGGTGTGCTGTTGGGTGGTATTTCGGTTCTTTTTGAGGCGCGCTACCCCGGGATCGTCTTTCAAGCCGTTCTTGGCACTGCTGCGGTCTTTACGGCCCTGCTGATGGTTTATAAAAGTGGGATGATTAAAGTCACCGACAACTTCCGCTTGGGCGTAGCCGCTGCCACCGGTGGAATTATGCTGATTTATCTTCTCAGTTTTGTGATGAGCTTTTTTGGTAGCTCAATCCCCATGATCCACGAAGGTGGAATAATGGGCATTGGCTTTTCATTGGTGGTGATTGGTGTGGCTTCTATGAACTTAGTTCTCGACTTTGATTTTATCGAGAACGCTTGTGATCGAAAAGCGCCGAAATACATGGAGTGGTACGCCGCTTTCGGCCTTTTGATAACTCTTGTGTGGTTGTATCTAGAAATCCTACGGCTGCTTTCGAAGACCCGGAAATAAAAAATCCATCGACCGTCACCAAGCGAACGGTCGTCCAGAGCGATCCTCCTACAGTCCGTCCAGAGATGCCCTCCTACTGTCGTCCAGAGCGCAGCGAAGGACCTGCACCACTGAGATCACGTCACTAGGTCCTTCGCTGCGCTCTGGACGACAAGAGAGTGGCCTGGACGACAGTTCGGTCGCCCGACAGACGGTTCTCCCGGGGTGGCTGTGGTGTTGTTTTTATCTCACGAAGCCTTTTGATTGTAGCAATGCCTTTACCTTGGGGGCGCGGCCGCGGAAGTTCTTAAAGGCTTGTCCGGGGTCAACGGTGTTCCCCACCGACAGAATGTTCTTCTGAAAGCGCTTGGCCACGGCCTTATCATAGGGGCCCTTCGCCTCTAAGAAGGCCTTAAAGGCATCGTGCCTCAACACATCGGACCACAGGTAACTGTAGTAACCCGCAGAGTAGCCTTCTCCTGAGAAGATGTGGGCAAACTGAGGCATACGATGGCGCATCACAATTTCACTGGGCATCCCTAGGTCGTCGAGGGTTTGTTTCTCGAAGTTCTTCGGGTTCACATCAGGCTTTTCTATTAAATGCAGCTTCATATCCACGAGAGCAGAAGCTAGATACTCGGTTGTCGCGAATCCCTCGTTAAAAGAAGCGGCTCGCTTGAGTTTTTTCACTAACTTTTGCGGCAGCACTTCCCCTTCGTCGTTGGTTAAAAACTTGAGCACCTCAGGGGTCGATAACCAGTCTTCATGGATCTGCGACGGAAACTCCACAAAGTCACGGGCCGTGCTGGTTCCGGCGAGCGATGGATAAGTCACGTTGGAGCTTAAACCATGCAAGGCATGGCCAAACTCATGAAACATGGTCTCAGCATCGGACCAAGAGACTTTGGTGGTCTCCCCCTCCCCGGCTTTTACAAAGTTGGAGTTGTTTGAAACGATGGGGAGAACATCACCACTGATCCGGTGTTGAATGCGGTAAGCGTTCATCCAAGCGCCCGAGCGTTTGCCTTGACGGGCATAGGGGTCAAAATACCAGAGGCCCACTGTCTTGTTTTTCTTGGTCACCTTAAAAACAGTCACGTCAGGGTGAAACACGGGGATGTCTTCCAGTTTTGAAAACTCAAAACCGTAAAGCTCTTTGGCCATCCAAAACATGGCGGCTTGAAGGTTCGGCAGTTGCAAGTAGGGTTTCACTGAGTCCATGTCGAAGTCGTAACGCGCTTTACGCAGCTTTTCGGCGTAAAAACGATAATCCCACGGGGCAATTTTGAAACCACCCTTTTCTTTGTCGACGATCTTTTGCATGGCTGCCACGTCTTTATCGACCTGCTTGATAGCCGGCTTCCAAACCTTCATCATCAGTTGCATGGCCTGCTGGGGGGTTTTAGCCATTTTGTCAGAAAGCTGCCAATGGGCATAGCTGTCGTAACCCATGATCTTAGAACGCTCCGCTCTAAGCTTTAAGATTTCATTGATCACTTTATTGTTGTCACTCTTGTTGCCGTTGTCGCCACGGGCGGTCCAAATTTTAAAAGCTTTTTCACGAAGGTCGCGATTGGGGCAGTAAGTGACAAAAGGCTCCATAGACGATCGAGTGTTGCCAATCACCCAGCCTTTTTTGTTACGCTTATCGGCCTCTTGTTTGGCCGACTGGATCAGCCACTGAGGCAAACCTTTAAGGTCTTTCTCGTTGGTGATCAAAAGGTGATCTTCATTTTCGTCAACCAACAGGTTCTGACTGAACTGGGTGGTCAGCTCGGCATGACGTTTGTTGATTTCTGCCACACGTTTTTTTTGTTTTTTGTTGAGGGCAGCCCCTTTTTTTACAAAGCTCTGATGATAGTCCCAGACCAAGCGCTCTTGCTCCGGAGACCATTGGCTGATGGTGCGTTTTTTATAGAGGGTGTCCAAGCGATCAAATAGCTTTTTGTTTTGCACCACTTGGTCTTCAAACTCGGCGAGTTTGGGGGCCATGTCTTTTTCTACTTTTTGAATCTCTTCGTTACTCAGATTGCTGTTCCAAATGGAGAAAAGCAGCATCACTCGCTCAAGGTCAAGAGAGATTCTCTCCATGGGTAGCATGGTGTTTGAAAAGGTCGGAGCTTCTGGGTTGTCGGCAATGGCTTGGTATTCGGCCAGGGCTTTTTTCATGGCCCCTTCAATGGCGGGCTGAAAGTCGTCGACTTCGATTTTATCAAAAGGAGGAACTCCCTGGTAAGGACCGGTCCATTCCGCAAAAACTGGGTTTTCTTTTAAAGGTTTTTTCGAAGCGGCCCAGCCGGGTATAACAATCAGCATAGCACTCAATAAACTCCATATTTTAAACATTTCAGCCTCTTTTCATAGGTTGGTTTTTAAGCCTCCGAGGCTACCTTTCCCGATGAGCTATGTCCATGCAGCCCCATTCCTTACGGGGCGCAGTGGCGATCGTTCCTCATCAGCGCAGTGGAGACTGGAATAGAGTGAATTTTGAAGAAATAATCAACATTAAGCGGTATTATCGCAGATATATTGACAAAAGTGCAGACTCCAAGGGCCTGGAGTTTTGGTTAACGGTCCATGAGCAAGGCATGGATCTAGAGACCATTGAAGACTGTTTTATAGCCACCGCTGCCGCTCTTTAAAGGATTATGATGGGGTGCGACTAATAATCTGGTCGGTATTTAGAATTGTAGAGCCCCTAAGGAGCATCAGGGATTGGCGCAAAAGATTCTGTCGAGGGATTGGATCAGCTTTTTGACCCGAGGGTCTTTAATCTCGTAGTAAACGTACTGGGTTTCTCTAGTGGCATCCACTAGCCCTTCGGCCTTCATACGCCCTAGAAACTGGGAAACTGCCGACTGGGAGGCCCCTGAGAGCTCCTCAAGTTCAGACACTGTTTTTGGCCCCGCGGTTAACTGACAGAGGATCATCAGCCTCTGGGGATGGGCTAGGTTCTTTAAGAGGCCTGAGACGACCTCACACTGCTCTTGCGTCGGTATATTTTTACTCATATCTATATATTATAATAATTTAATAGCTATAGCAATGCCTTGTCGAATACGACTTCAAGCCCTCCCCAAAGTGCCCTAAAACGAGACTCGCTCTATTGATATATTATAAAATTATAATATACTGATAATGTAATCAGGAGGTTTTAATGAAACAAGTAATTATCGATGTGCGTGAGCTCGATGAGTTTAACGCTGAGTCCATAGCAGACTCTGTGCATGTTCCCCTTTCTAATTTTAACTCGGTCGCCCCAGGGGTTCTTGGACACTTTTTGGACCGCAAGGTGGTTATCATGTGTCGTAGCGGTGCCCGAGCGAAGATGGCTCTGGACCAAGCCAAAAGATTGGGATTTCAGCCCGACGGAGGTTACGAGGTTTATCCTGGAGGCATTCTCAACTGGAAGAAACAGGGGCAACCAACGATTGCCAGAAAATCGAAGCATCTTCCGATTCTAAGGCAAACTCACCTTATCGCGGGTGGCCTTGGACTGACCGGAGTGCTGCTGGGTTATTTTGCGCACCCCGGATTCTATGCGCTTGCGGGGTTCGTGACTGCGGGCCTCACTTTTGCTGGAGCCAGTGGCATTTGCTTGATGTCTAATATCCTGGCGCTTGCCCCCTGGAACAAAAATCTACCAACACTCAAAGACGAAGTCTGCCTGGCTAGCACCGGACAAACAGTTTGTGAATAATCAACGGAGGAAACTATGAAAATCGAAACTTTTTTTGACAAAAACACTTGGACCCTAACCTATGTCGTGTGGGATGAATCTAGCCGCGACAGTGTCATTATTGATCCTGTTCTGGACTACGACCAAGCCAGCTCTAGTTATTGGACAGAGTCTGCTGAAAAGGTCAGTCAGTTTGTCAAAGGACATGAACTTAATGTTCACTATATCCTTGAAACCCACGCCCATGCCGATCATTTAACCGGAGCACAGATAATCAAAGAGCATTTTCCTCAAGCGAAAGTGGCGATTGGCGACAAGATCGGATTGGTGCAAGAGGCCTTCAAAGGTCTTTTTAATTTCGGTGACGAGTTTCAAACCGATGGACGTCAGTTTGATCGGCTACTGAAAGACCAAGAAACTGTTGAGGCCGGCACCCTTAGTTTCAAGGTCATTCATACGCCTGGCCACACACCCGCCTGCTCATCTTATCTGTTTGAAGATACCCTTTTTACAGGAGACGCTCTTTTTATGCCGGATTTTGGGGTGGCCCGTTGCGATTTCCCTGGGGGGAGTGCAGAAACCCTCTACGAATCGGTTCACGATAAAATTTACGCTCTCCCAGAGAAGACTCGGGTGTTCACCGGGCATGATTATCAACCCGGTGGTCGAGAGCTTAGATACGAGACCTCTATTGCAGAGTCAAAGAAACACAATATTCATCTGAAAGAAGAAACCACCAAACAAGACTTTGTAAAGATGAGAACCGAGCGAGACAAAACTCTTTCTGCGCCCAAGCTGCTTTTACCCAGCATTCAAATCAATGCCCTGGCAGGAAAAATGCCGGAGCCAGAAAGCAATGGAATGAGTTATCTCAAATTGCCTTTGCGAAACAAGGGATAGGAGTCGGAAAATGGGAGTCTTAGGTTTTGCCTTAGCCATTGTAATGGGAGCGGTCCTTGGGCTCACCGGTGGAGGCGGGTCCATTTTAACAGTCCCTATTCTCACCTACATTTTTTATCTCGATGCTCCTCACGCTACGGCCTACTCACTTTTTGTGGTCGGAGTGGCCTCAGCATTGGCGGCTTGGGACTATCACAAAAGAAAAATGATTGCATTTAAGACCGGAATCTACTTTGCCACCCCTGCCCTGATCAGCGTCTACAGTATGAGGCGCTTCGTTATCCCCATGATACCAGAGCAGTTGGGTCAATTTGGAGGTCTCGAATGGACGAGGGATTCTCTAATCTTGGTGGCCTTTGCAATCGTCATGCTGATTGCTTCAGTAATGATGATCAAAGGCAGAAGTGCAAAATGCGTGGAACAAAAACATCCCTCACCCATGATCGTAATTATTAGTGGCTTGCTGATCGGCGCCCTTACAGGATTTGTTGGTGCGGGTGGCGGATTTCTTATAGTACCAGCTCTCGTCTTTTTAACAGGACTCGATATGAAGGTCGCCGTCGGAACATCTCTTTTTATCATCACCATCAATTCTTTGCTCGGTTTTGTAGGAGATATTCAGTCAATGTTAGATATTGACTGGCTTTTTCTTGCAATGTTCACCGCACTGGCGATGGGTGGGATAGTGATCGGTACAAAGTTTTCACGCAAAGTTGATAGTCAAAGTCTAAAGAAAGCCTTTGGATGGTTTGTTCTGATTATGGGGACTCTAATGTTAGGTAAAGAATTATGGGGTTAGGAGTTTGCTATGATTCGTCCAATTACTATTTTAGTCTCCACCATCCTCTGTATGGCAACCATTCAGGCTAAAGACCTCTCTCGCCCCAAATCGGAAAAAAAAAGGGGGGGGGAGGGACACCTTGATTATGATGGGAGTGGCTTATGAATACTAGAATGCTCTTTAAGAGTTAGAAAAAAAAGACTGCTGAAAGCACTAGGCTCAAAACAAAACCCGCCAGGTGCGCGAAACTGGAACGGTGTTGGCGCACCGAAAAACCCTATAGTGGCTAGGAGAAATTAGAGGGTTTTGGAAATAAATAATTCCTCTCCCCCGCCAAAATGGGGCCACCCACTTCGGGTCAAGGGCCCTATTTTCTGTTTTTATCGAAATTTTATGATGCGAAATCTTTTTTTGAACACAGCCACTGCTCATCAGAACTAGTAACCGAGCTCGGTGCTCGCTTAGAAAAGTATGCTATCAAGAAAATCTATTCTAAAATGTTCAAATAAACTTTCTTTCTTACTTCAAAAACAGAATACTTTACTATTTCTTTGAGGTTTGAGCTTTTGGTGAAGCCCAAACCAACTTAATTGGCTCCAAGTTTTTTTCAAATCGGGGTTCGATGGTGACGGCAAATGTCGAGAGCAGGTCAACTTCAGCTTCGCTACACACTTTCACAGAGAAATGGTCGATGGTGTAGGTTTGAAGATTTCCATTGCTGTCCTCCCATGAATGGGTAGACAATGATTTTTTAACTTTTGAGGCATATTGGGCTGGTTTTGATACGCCATCTTGCTCGACCACGAAATGCCAGTGCTCTTTATTAAAAGGCCCCGGCAAGTGGCCAACGCTAAAAAGAAAACAGATGTTGCGCTTTTTAGCCTTATCGACGACGGCTTGAGTAAGTGCATTGGCCATAATTTTGTTGCGTAAAGCTAGTTTTTCGTCGAAATTCATTTTTTCTTTAAAAGCTTTGTCTTGTAAATGCTCATCAAGCAGTTTTTCCAAATAGGGCGTCGAAATCGGGTGCATCTCAACGGTACCTCTGGTCTCACTCCGAATATTTTGACTAGGGTTTTTGAAGGCTTTTTCTTTTTTCGTTCTTTCAGAATATTTGTAAACATAGGATGAGCGGGTTAGGTCTTTTTTTATCTTTTCAGCAGTATCCGATGCTTTTACTGGTGGCATCAACGAACTTGCCCTCGATGCTCTTTCTCGTCCCTCTTTGAAGTTATAAGAATTGGTCACGCAGCCAACCAAGGTACTCACAATAAAAACAACATTTAATGCCCTGATCATTTTTTCTCCTCTAAAAGAAAGGCCCATAAAAGGTAAGCACTACTAATCTCCCACCGGAACCGGCTTGGGACAAGATGATTATCGTATCTGAGAATAGACCTTTTTCCTAGGATATTTCTCAATGGGCCTGTACCTAAGAACTATTTACAAATTGGGAGTTTTTTACCCAAAAAACTTAAAGTACGATTCGACCATGGGCATTTATCAGATGAATCGTGACTGCTACTTAAAATTCAGAGGCGATAAAAATGTGTTCTTTCCTATGGGAACAGGCAAAGGACACGTTCTCACTACTGACTCTAAGAAAAAAAACATCACTACTGGTCTCAAAATAGTTATAGAACTGCTGGCTCGCATCATTCCCCTGAAAATCTCGAGTACTTCCTTTGATTTTTATACTCCCCAATATTTAACGTAAGTATTTCTAATAAAAAAGTTGCGTGGCTGCGAAAGATCAACCTGCTTTACAACTGCATTCTCCTTATTGAACTGTCACAGCCCGGCTCGACATGAGAATCAATAACCGATAACAATAAAAGTCTTAAGAAAGGCTCGTTTTATGAAGACTTTGTTTTTAATCACTTTTCTGTTCTTTATTACCTGTCAAATCGTAGTTGGCGCTGATCAAGCTAAAAATCCAGAGCTTACCACCGTCTACCAAGGTGACAATGTTGTATGGGGGTTCGTCTTTTTAAATAATTCTGAAATGTTAATCACTCACCGAAGCGGACAGCTGACTCACCACGATCTTCGTTCGAAAAAATCAGTGGTGCTAAGTGGGCCACAGGTTAGGGTCAAAGGCCAAGGGGGCTTGTTGGATGTGCAAGTCTATCCCCACAACAAGAAAACTTTTGTTTACTTCACTTTCTCGGAAGAACATCAAGACCAAGTCACCACCTCTTTAGCCCGTGGAATCTGGGAAAGTAAAAAAATCAAGAATTTGAAAACCCTGTTTCAAGCAAAGGTTCGTAGCACAACCGGACGCCACTTTGGCTCACGCCTCGTTTTTAAAGATAATTTCATATTTATGACTGTGGGCGACCGAGGGGAGAGAAAGTGGGCCCAAGAGTTGTCGACCCACCAAGGTAAAATCCTACGTCTGACACTTGATGGAAAACCCGCCCCAGGCAATCCTTTTCTTAACCATGATGGTGCTTTGCCAGAAATTTGGAGCTACGGCCATCGTAATCCCCAAGGCATTGATAAACACCCGAAGACCCAACAAATATGGAGTTGTGAAATGGGTCCCAAGGGTGGCGATGAATTGAACCTCATCCAAAAAGGCAAGAATTACGGTTGGCCCGTTATCACTTATGGGACTGAATACCACGGCCCCAAAATCGGAGGGACCCAAAAAAAAGGAATGGAACAACCCGTGGCCCATTGGGTGCCCAGTATCTCGCCATCGGGAATGGCTTTTTATAAAGGACAAAAAACAGAGTGGAAAAACAATCTCTTCTTAGCCAACCTTAGCGGCCAGCATCTGCGACGCTTGGTCTTAAAAGACCAGAGAGTGATCAAGCAAGAAAAGCTCTTTAGTGAGTTGAATGAACGTTTTCGTCACGTTCGTAGCGGACCCGATGGTCATCTCTACTTTTCTACAGACAGCGGAAAGATCATAAAAATCCATTAACACCCATTGTAGTCTTTTAAACTCTAGCTCTTAAGAGAGTTTGTTAGAAAAGAGCAGGTCTTGGGATCTTCTGGGAATTCCTGTTGACTCACGCGGTTGACCAGTATCCACAAACACTCTTTTTTAAGCCAACAAGGTTTCAGTTTTCAATATTAGCAGACTTTTAAAGCAAGCACATTGGGGCTTTGTAATAGAGAATAACGATGCCACCATTTCCTCCAGTTGCAGTTGCCGCTCCGACAGCAGTCGGAACTGCAGGTGGGTCAAGGGTCGGGTGGGTATTAGAACCGACTCCACCAGCACTAGCACCATCCGAACCACCGGCGCCACTATTGGAGGCACCACCACCTCCGTAGCCGCCGCCGCCGCCAGAGCTGTAACCGGCGCCACCGCCCGATCCGGCATCCCCTCCGCTAGCTCCCTGCCCAGGGCCGTAAGTAGAATCTCCACCATCACCACCGTTGAATTGAGATCCAGCTTGAGCCGTGGTACCAACGCGATCGCTCCCTGCGGCACCTCCGGCTGAGCCTGTCCCCCCTTGACCACCGGTCATTCCAGCGCTGCCGTCAGCTCCGCTACCACCATTGGCGGAATCAATAACTACGCCGTTCCATAAGATCGCAGTACTACCTCCTCCGCCACCGGCACTATTACCATTATAGTAGCTGGCGTATGAACCAGCACCACCACCGCCACCGCCACCGTAGTAACCAGCACCGCCACCGCCACCGGTCGTTCTCCCGCTGCCGTATCCACCCGCTCCTCCTCCACCGCCGACGTAGACTGCGAATGAGGTTCCTGAGCCACTGGCTGTGAAAGTTCCTGTTTTAACCTGAGCATTGGAGCCAGGCGTGTCAACCGCATTGGGACCACCACCGCCCCCGGCAATGATGTATTTGACTTCCACAGAGTCAGGCAAGCCGGCAAGGAGGTCAGCACCCACAACTTTACTCGAATTAATATGGACTAAACAGATCGAAACATTCGCTGATGTTGCACTACCGCCGGCACCTCCAGCCCCGACGGACACTTTCTTCCAAGTAGGCGCTGCAAAGCACGGGAGAGAAAAACCGAGAACAAAGGCTGAGCAGAAAAGAACAATGGAATGTCTAAGTGATCGGACCATAATTTTCCTTCTTTTTAGTCTCTCTATTTATCGGCTAAAGGGGCGTCAACTTGAGTTAAAATCTCATTTTGACACGGGAAATGAGCGACTAGGTTTCAACAACCGCACAGAGGATCCTCGACCTGTTTGCAGCGCCTAAATCCGGGACCAAGAGTGGCTATACTTTTCGAAATGGCTAGGATAAATAAGAAGGCTCAAAAAGTATCTCTGAAGCTTCTCCACCAAACAAGGGTTGTCGTAGCGATAGAGTTGTGGACCAGACAACTGAATGACCTTAAATCATCTGAAGAGAATTTGTTGGGTGTGAATGCCTAAGCCAATGGGTTGAGGCTTCGCCAGAGAGTCCAGTCCTCAGGGTCGCTTGTTTATAATTTTCAGGGCTTGGGAAAAATGGTGGTCTCTACTGGGCTCGAACCAGTGACCTCCTCCATGTCAAGGAGACGCGCTACCAACTGCGCCAAGAGACCCCATACGAATTCACTATATATCCGACTGATCGAGCAAAGTGTCAAGCCTGCTAAGTGCTCAAAAAGAATGCAATTTGGATCGCTTTCCGAGCCTAAGGTCTGTTTCAGAGGTTTTCACTTCGCCTGCCCCAAGGACTAAGGGACAATTAACAGGCACTTCCAGGAGGGATCTATGAAAATCACAATCACTATTCTGCTCATGTTGTCGCTGTCGGCCAATGCCTCTCCACTGCTCCCCGACTTTCAGGCGATTTCGAAAAGTAACATCACCTTTATGGGAACTCCTCACGACAGGATCATCCTTGAGACCGCTAACCATTATATCGTGAAATCACCACTCACCAATTTTGAAAGCTTCGATTACTACTATCTGCAACTTCCCAAAAACAGTCGCCAACACTCTTGGTATTTGCAAAACACCAACGTGGTTCTTGAAGAGCCCGGTGAATTTTTGATCGTCGAAGTCCGCAATGAAAATCAACTCTTAGAGCTCGCTTCTCAAGCTCACCATGATGGTAGCGCTTGTGGGATGATTCAAAAACTTTCCAGCATGCCGGTGGACTTGCACAAGCAAGACGCGCCCGAGCGTGTGCAAAGCAAACAAGCTGATGTCTCCGATGCGGTTGCGAAAGTGAAAATTGCCAACATTCTAGAAACCGTACAAACCATGGTGTCTTGGCAAACTCGCTACGAGGGCTTGGCACAAGGAGAAGACACGGCCGAGAAATTACAGATCATGTATCAAGACCTAACGCCTGCGGATCGCGCCGATGTAAGCATTCAACTGGTGAATCATCGAGGCACCTCGCAACCCTCCATCGTGGTTCGCATCGAGGGTGATCAGCAGCCCGAAAAGCTTGTGATCTTGGGTAGTCACATTGATTCTATCAACCAAAACAACAACGGCAACGCCCCCGGTGCCGACGACAATGCCTCGGGCACAGCCACCAACCTCGAAGTGTTCCGTGTCTTAATGGCTTCGGGTTTTCGCCCCAGGCACAGCATTGAAATACACGGTTATGCTGCTGAGGAAATCGGCTTGGTGGGGTCAAAAGAGATCGCCGAGAGTTACAAAAAACAAAACAAACAAGTATTGGCCATGGTCCAGTTCGATATGAACGGTTACGCCAGTGGCGAACCAAAAATTACGTTTGTGAGCAACGGAACCACCTCCAACTTAACCCGACAACTGCAAGAGCTGGCGAAAATGTATAACAGTATTCCGGCAACCACCGGCTTTTTGATGTTTGGCAGCAGTGATCATGCTTCGTGGTCTCGCCAGGGCTTTCCGGTGGCCTTTCCCACAGAAGACCCTTTTCGATTCAACAACGCCATTCACACCGCGGACGACACCCTGGATAAAATGAACAGCCCCAAACAAACCGAGGAGTTTGGCAAACTTGGCGTCGCTTACTTGATGCACTTTGCAAAGTAAGACGAGGGAGTCAATCCACCGACCGTAAATAAAATGAGCGAAAGCCTTTTGATCCCACTCCAATGCTCGAAAGATTCAGATTCGATTGGACTCGTCATTGGTAGGGAACCCGAGATCCCTTATTCCAGTTCTCGGTAGGCGTGATATCCTAAATTGTGGCGAATACCTTATGACTTCAACAAGAGGAGGCCAAAAAATGCGTATTGGAATCCTCACCGGTGGCGGTGATGCCCCGGGACTCAACGGAATCATTGAAGCCGCCACTCGAACCCTGCTCAATCTTGGGCACGAGGTGGTCGGCATTCAAGACGGTTTTGAAGGGATCTATTCAGGTAATCATGTTCCCCTGACTCTGGATACGGTTCGTGGTCGGCACGCCTTTGCCGGCACCCTCCTCGGCACATCCAGTCGATCCGGCACCCAAGGTCGCGAGACGGAGTTTAAAAAAGCCTATGACAAGCTGAATATCGAGGGTCTTATTGTGGCAGGTGGTGATGGCACCTTTCGATGCTTGCAGGACATCGAAGGCGTGCGTTTGATAGGAGTGCCTAAGACCATCGACAACGATCTACCAGGCACAGATGCCACTTTCGGGTACGACACCGCATGTTCTGTCGTCAGTGAAGCGATCGACGACCTGCGGACCACGGCCAGCGCTCACAAGCGCATTATCATTATTGAAACCATGGGACGCACCGCCGGCTGGATTGCCTTGGGAGGTGGTATGGCTTCAATGGCCGATGCCATTCTGATCCCAGAACGCCCCCTCAACCTCAATAAATTTCGTGATTTTTTAAAAAGCAAACACAGCCAGCAAAGAGGCATCATTGTGGTGGCCTCAGAGGGGACGACTCTTGAAAAAGACGTGCAACGTGAGCTCGACAAAAGTGGCGCCTCGGTTATGGTCTCGGACTACGGCATTGGTGAACGCTTGGCCAAATGGACCGAAGAGGAAATCCATTGGGAGGCCCGTCACGTGATCCTAGGACACCTGCAACGCTCCCACCCACCTTCCACGACGGATCGCTTTTTAACAACTGCCATGGGCATCGTGGCGGCCCGATTGGCCCATAAAGGCGAATGGGGTAAAGCGGCGGCCTTTAAGAATGGTCAAGTGATGCCGGTCCCCATAGAAAGTCTCATGGGCCCCGCTCGCAACGTCGATCCGGAACATCGCTGGGTCAAGATGGCTCAAGCCTTAGGGATTTTTATTTAAAAATAGATTGAAGAAAGATTGGGTGCACCCTCTCTTCCAAAGACTTCTGCTATACACTCTCCAAATTAATAGCTAAAACAATTCGACATTTGACTAATAGAACTCAACCAAATCATTCTCTTCGAAACCCGAACCAGAATGCACGATGGTGACCGCACCATCTTTGCCAAAATAACTAATAACTTCGACAGTACCCTTCATGCGACCTGTGATGTTTCCTAAAAAGCCACCGCTCTCGGGATCAAACACTTCTTCTTTAGCCTCGGTCACTCTTAAAATGTCTCCGACCTGCAGGCCTGACAAGCGACCGGCGTTGAGATAAAGCTTCTCTCCCCGCACCAGAGCGATGCGACCGGACCAACTCATTTTTCTTAAAGCTTTCACGATATTAAAAACCATCTTTGAAAAGGCCTCTTTGACCACCGCACGAATCAGTTGAGGATTGTCGCGCAACTCTTTGTCTTTGTAGGAGCTTTCAGCAACGCGGGTGACCTCTTCTTCGATTTTTGCTGAGCGCGACTCTCGCACCATGGATGCACCACTCTTTGCCGAAAACATCTCGAGATCAACAAGGGCCGTGACCTCGGCCCTCACTTTACGGATCAGCCCCACACTGTCGCCGATTTTCCGGGTGCGGATCTGTTTAATACGACCCACCACAATACCGTGGGCGCCAATTTTACGAACCATGGGTAGCAACTTGGCGATATCATAGCCATCGTCTTTTTGGTATTTTGTTACGTCCTCCGGCAAATCGCTGGCACTCAAACTTAAGATTTCACCACTGGCGTTGAGTCGTTTGATCAGAGCGGCCTTGGCGATGCCTGCGGCACTCTCCGAGGCATAAGGTGAAAGGTTCAAGAAAGGCAGCACAACCACTCGGCGACGCAAACCAGAGTCATCTGTGGGCCTTGCTTGGGCGGGTAGATCTCGCACCTCTGGAGTGCCCCGTCGCTTGCGAGCTCCTTCTAAAAAAGAGCATTGTACCAAACCAAAGATCAAACAAGGAAAAATCAAGGAGCGTATAGACATAGTCTTATTATGGGTGAAAAGAAACGAAGGAACTACTGGCTCATGGTCGAGATAATTGACTTCTCTCACCCGATGACACCCAAAGACATGGCTTTTGGGATCGGAGCTTCAAGCCACAGAGTTCACTCGCTTTTTGCAATACCGAGCCATGCCCACAGAGAGGCTTCTTAGTTCGACGACTCTCTACTCTTTATTACGGCCCTTCAATGAGTCAATAGGGAAGTCTGTTCAAAAAAACTACCAGCGATGCAATCGCATTCAAAAAATCTTAATCGCGTAGGTCTATTGCGAAACGCGTACGTCTAAGATGATCTGGTCGGCCTGGCTTGAGACCACTTGTGAAATAAAACCATCGAAAGTGGCGTTTTTAAGTTTTTGGCTGAGCCCCTCAACGCCTCCGGAGTAGTCCATTTCAAAGGTCACCCGACCGGGCTCGTAGAGCCGCTCAACCAAGTCGTTGCTGAGGCCCATCTGCTTTTTCAACTCGTTTTTAAAGCGCACCACCTGCATATGGTCTAGCTCTCCGGTCACGGCTAGTTGCACCACCTGGGCCTCCAAGGCCCCGCGCTGCCACAGATCGTAAACTTGGTTGGCAATCTCTTGCCCCGTTTCAACAGCCAATCGTGACACCGAACTGGTCATTTGATTGAGTCCTTGGCCTGATGGCGCATCAAAAGTACGAACCACTTCGGCCACACTTTTCCCGTTGGAGGCCTGTTTACAACTGACCTGCACGCGAATACGGGTGGCATTTTCACGCAAGGGGCTTGAAATAACATCCACGCGGCCATCCAAATACAATTGCCCCTGCTTCAAGTTAGTAAGCTGCACCATCTCCGTTTGGGTGAGATAAGTCTTTTTCATAAAATCGGGAATCATGTGATGCATCTGAAAAGCTTGGGGACGCAACAAGAATAAGCCTTTGTCTAAAAAACCCTGAAAGATCTCTTTCTCAAAATTCATGGAAAGACCTTCTAGCTCCTTCGAAACCGCCAGCTCTGGCAACCACCAGCGATAGGATTCCCCATTCAGTGAGTTGTTAAATTCAATAAAAGGCAAAGTGATGCCCGTGGTTTTGCTCGAGGCAAACAAGCCTTTTTGTTGCAACACCGAGCGCAGGTCTTTTTGCGACACCTTCACTTCGATTTTAAAGCGGTAGGACTCCCCTTCTTTTCGACTCGAAATGATTTTAAAAAAAGGTATAAAGCGATTTTTCAGTGGCTTGATTTCGTCTTCCACCTTCTTTTGGTTCTCTTTGAACCGCTCGCTCCCGATTTCTTTTCTGACCAACTCGACAGTGACGGCGTCGGTGGCCTGATCAATGGCTTGACCACGAGCCTTGCGCTCATCGACTTCTTCAACCACCTGCTCTGACACGAGAACGGTATAATTGGCCTGCGCGGCATTAATGAAACATAAAAATAGAACAACAAAAGCCAAAGTTTTCATACCCAATATCCTATTGAGAAATTTCAATAAAGTCCACACCACCAAAATCTTTCTGCAAACCCTCTAAAAAGTCATTTGAAAGCATAATCCCTTTTGGGTCACGAATGTCATAAACCACTTTCTTTTTAAGGCTGTCGAGATTCAACTCAATTTTAACCCGAGTCTCTCCCGGATTGCTATCAATACGGGAACGCAGTTTTGTTAGGTTGGACTCCATTGAAGCATCCACTTTAAAGGTCACGCCTTTCGCACGATTGATACTGTCACCAAGAGTGGTTATTTTGTCAGCAATCACTTTGCAAACATCATCTTTTTTCTCGAGAATTCCGGTAATAACCAAAGGCACGTCTGCTTTTAAAACGTCTTCGTACTCGGCAAAGGTGTTTGGGAACACAATCACTTCTAAAGGTGCCGTGAGGTCCTCAAACTGAGTGAAGGCCATTCGGGTTCCTTTTTTGGTAATGATCTCTTTGTACTGAGTGACCATACCAACTAGGGTCACCTTGTGTTTGTTACCCACCTTATCAATATCACCGATGGTGGTGTTGGCCCAGGCTCGACAAATGCCTTCGTAGCCATTCAGGGGATGATCGCTCAAAAAGAACCCTAAGACATCTTTTTCGTAACTCAATCGAGTCATCCGACCCCATTGTTCACGCTCGGCTAATACCACTTTTTCATGCTCTTGCTCTTGCTCACTGGACATGGAGAACAATGAGACTTGCCCCACTTCTCTATCTTGTCTTTTGGTCTCGGCAGCATCCACAAAACGCTCGTAACCCTCAAACAGCTGGGCGCGGTTGTAGCCAAAGCCATCAAAAGCTCCTGCCTTGATCAAACATTCAATCACCTTTTTGTTCACGCGCCGTAAATCCACCACTTCAAAAAAATGATCAATGGACTCAAACTTTTGATCTTCTAAACTGGCACGGGCCTCCAGAATGGCTTCGACCGCCGACTGTCCAACGCCCTTGATCGCCGCTAAGCTGTAGTAAAGGGTCTCCCCTTTCACAGTGAATTTGTAATCGGAGTGATTGATGTGGGGAGGACTAATATCAATCCCACGACGCCGACAGAGTTTGATGTACTTTACAATCTTGTCAGTGTCGCTCATCTCTGTTGACAACAAGGCCGCGTAAAACTCAATGGGGTAATAAGATTTCAGCCAAGCCGTTTGGGCCGCAATCACACAATAAGCGGCAGAGTGAGACTTGTTAAAACCATACTTTGCAAACTCCGCCATCAAATCGAAGAGTTTTTCGGCCTTCGCTTTATCGTGTCCGTTCGCGACGGCTCCCTCGACAAATCGCTTTTGTTGTTGTGCCATCTCTTCAGCAATCTTTTTACCCATCGCCCGACGTAGCAGATCGGCCTCACCCAGTGAGTACGAGGCAATCCGCGATGCAATCAGCTGCACTTGCTCTTGATAAATAATAACACCGTAGGTTTCTTTTAGGATCTCTTCGAGCTCTGGAAAAATAAACTCAACCTTGGACTTCCCATGCTTACGCTTGGTGTACTCAGGGATCATATCCATCGGACCCGGCCGGTACAGGGCATTGATCGCCATGATGTCTTCAAAGCAGGTGGGCTTGATTTTCTTTAGCGCGTCGGTGATTCCGTCGCCCTCAAACTGAAAGACCCCGGCCGAATCCCCTGATGACATTAGCTCGTAAATTTTAGAATCGTTAATGGAGATTTCATGGGCCTCAATCGACTTACCACGGTTGCTGCGAATAAGGTCCAGTGCGTACTTGATATGGGTCAGTGTTTTGAGTCCCAAAAAGTCAAATTTGATAAGGCCGATTTTCTCGGCGTGCTTCATGTCATACTGAACAACATTCTCGCCCTCGACCCCTTTGTAAAGAGGCGCGTGATCCACTAAACGACCATCGGCGATGATCACACCGGCCGCGTGAATCCCCGCGTGTCGGACCAAGCCCTCCACCTTCAACGCAATGTCGATCATGTTGTGAACCTGAGGGTTCATTTCCATTTGCTCTTTGATCCGCGGTTCCATCTCGAGAGATTCGCTCAGATTGATGCCCAACTTATCCGGGATCAATTTTGCAATCACATCAACATCGGCATAACTCATGCCGAGGACACGACCCACGTCGCGCAGAGCTGCTCGCGCTTGCAATTTTCCGTATGTGATAATTTGGGACACACTCTGCTTGCCATACTTTTCGGTGACGTATTGAATCACCCGCGGTCGCTTTTCTTGGCAAAAATCGATATCAAAATCCGGCATTGAGACCCGCTCGGGATTCAAGAATCGCTCAAAGATCAAGCTGTAACGGACCGGATCTAAATCGGTAATCTTTAAACAATAGGCCACTAACGATCCCGCCCCGGATCCTCGACCAGGCCCCACAGGGACATCGTTTTCTTTTGCCCAACGAATGAAATCTTGTACGATTAAAAAGTAACCAATAAAACCCATGCCATCGATCACGCCAATTTCGTAATCCAAACGGTCAAAATACTTTTGATGCTCGGATTCTGGCACTTGCTCATCACGGGCCTTGGCTTCTGCAAAACGATCGGTCAGTCCCTCTCGGGTCAGCCGTTTCAGCTCGTCCAAAATACTGAGATTGTCTTTGGTCGGAAAGCTGGGCAGATGGTAGATGGTCTTGCCATCGTCGTCTTCAAGGCGGAACTCCACATTGCAACGGTCCGCGATTTCAACGGTTCGCTCGCAAAGCTCGGGGCAATCTTTAAACAAATCATACATTTGATCCGAGGACTTAAAGTAGAACTCCTCAGACCCCAAACGCCAGCGCGAATCGTCGTGCAAGGTTTTGTTGGAACCAATACAAATCAAAACCTCTTGGGCCAGCTGATCTTCTTTATTTAAGTAGTGCACGTCGTTGGCGGCCACCATCGGAACGCCTTCAGATTTGGAGAGTTCAAATAGAAAGGGTTCCACCTCTTTCCACTCCGGAATCCCCGTGCGATTGAGCTCAAGATACAGTCGATCTCCAAAGATGGCCTTGAGCTTTTGCAAACGGGCTCGAGCGGCATCAGCACCACTGCGCCGAAAATGGGACACCACATCTCCAGAGATTCCGCCCGTTAAGGCGATCACATCAGTGCTGAACTCCTGTAGAGCCTCCCAATCGATGCGTGGTTTGTAGTAAAAGCCCTCTTGGTAACCGATGGTCGAGAGCTGACACAGGTTTTGATAACCCTTGTAACTCTGAGCCAACAGAACCAGGCGGGTGTTGGGCTGGTAGTTGACCTCACGTTTTTCATTTTTGGTGAATCGGTCTTGCGGTGCTATGTAGGCATCAAGCCCGATAATGGGCTTAACGCCGTTCTTCTTGGCATTCAGGTAAAACTCGACGGCTCCGAACATATTACCATTATCCGTAAGAGCCACCGCCGGCATTTCAAAAGATTTGGCTTTTTTCAAAACATTATCAGCTCGACAACTGGCTTCGAGGAGCGAGTATTGACTGTGTAAGTGAAGATGAACAAAAGGCTTGTTACTCAATTGAAAGATCCCCCGTCACAATGGTGCATAGCAAACGAACCTTCATTTCTATCATTTTTCGAAGGGGTTTTACGAGGATTCCCCTCATATATTGCCTATTTTCAGCTTCGCGTTATGGCTCCATGAACGAGAACGCCGCTGACAACGGCAGATAACTAAAAAACACAACAATTAAGCTGAAAATCAGGGCACCCCATTCTGGTTAAAAACAATCCAGAGTCGCACCCACGTCATACAAATAACCATCCGGGATAAGACTATGGTTTTGTAAAAAGCCCACAACCAAAGCATGGTCAATCAACAAGAAGACGAAAAAAACCTCATCGGCCTGCCCCTGCAGTAAAGCATGGGCCACACAAAGGGCCCTCCTCGTTTTATCTCGCGGAACGCTTGTCTCAAACTTTGTTGAGACAAATGGAAAAACAAATTCATGCTGATGACTAGAGAATTGCCCACGCCTCACCGACGCCGTTGCCTTATCGCAAATCATTATGGCTCTATAAAATCAGACAGAACATCGGCTTTCTTTTGCTCATATTGGAGTTGCCAAGAAAAAGAAAAAATTGTCATAATGATTCTCAAAGTCTGATAACTGATCGTATTTTCAAGGGGATAAAATCGCAATGCTACGACCTAAAGACTGTGTCATACCGATTTTCTTGCTGGCGACTTTGTTAAGGTTTCAGTTTTTTTCTTTCACTGACAATTTCTATTGGGCCGGGGATCTTCACGCGCGCCTTCAAATAGCCTATGGAATGCTAGACACTTTTCGCTTTATGCCAACCATTGATTGGCTGCCAGGTCATTTTTATTTTCTGTGGTCAAATTTTTTGATCTCTGACAACACAGTGGACTTCCCAAGACTGGCAAACATGGTAGTGTCAGTGGCTTTGATGTTTCCGATATTTAAAGTCTCATTAATTTGGTCAAAAAATGAAACAACAGCACTCCTAAGTATTTTTTTATACGCTATTGCGTTCCCATTCATAGTTTATTCAACGATCACTCAAGCGGATTTGTTTAACTCTTCGCTCTGTATTTGTGCCGTATATCTCTTTGTTCAATACGAAGAACGAAAAAAAACTAGCCTTTATCTATTATTTCTATGCTCAATATTTTTTGCACTCGCCAACTTTACCAAATATGAATCGTGGTTAATTTCTTTTGCCACGGGTCTATACCTTCTCTCCACTAGACCAAAGCTCAAACATGTCTTTTGTTACGGCTTAATTACAAGTGCTCCTATCCTGTATGTTTTTTACTTTCACCACGAAACGACTGGGGACTTTTTGAGAGGACTTCATTACAGTGACTTTGAAGTAAGCGGAATTAATAAACTCTCTCCGATGACTATTGGAACTCAGTTTCAAAGAATTCACTTTATGTTCCCTTTTTTCGGTCTAATCTTAGGGTTTCCCTACGCTATTTATCTTGCCTTGAGGAAGCGCAATTTTCTCCCTGTCTTAACATCCGCGACACTGTCCTGCACCTTGTACAAGTTATTTATTTCAGCCAGTTTGCTTGCTGAACCAAGGTACTTCATGTTTTCAAGCTTTCTGTGCGTGATTTTTATTGCAGATTTAATACGAAAACTAGTCGCTCACGAATCCCTTTCAAGGCGCCTGAAGCTGGTAAGCTTAGCGATCTTGTGTATCAGTAGTTCGTGGTGCACTTATCTAAGCCTGAATGTCTTAGCTAATGAAAATAACTTCAATTTTAAAGTCGGTTATCTCAGAAGCGCCAATTGGTTTAGGAGTCAAAACCTCCCAGACAAACATAGTCTTTTCATTGATAAAGATTATAGCTGGTCTTTCCAAGCGTGGACGGTTTACGCCGGTATCCCGGATTTTGCAAATCGAGGCGGATGTAGCTATCACGACAGACCTTGGGATAATGATAGGTCAACCTTGGATGACATCATTAAATGTATCACTAGCCAAAAAATCCAATATATGTTGATATTCAATGACAGTAAACTTTTGAAACTTCTACCTGACCATACTAAATTCGACGATATCTTTCGGACAAAAACCTTATTCGAGCATAACGACTTTAGAGTTTTACGAATTGAGAAGGTCCTATAGGAAATAGACAAAAGGTATCCCTTATTAATATCACAACTCTAGATCACTCATAAGATCTTGAGTTCTACACCACTGCAAGGCTTCTGATTGATTGCGATCAAGCTCAAGTTGTTCTAGGATTTTACTGGACAATATTTTGTTACCAAGATCATTAAGATGACAACAACCATCTATGTAAACGGTGTCTTTAACGTTGCGATAAACATAAGTTGCATCGATATAAGTGATGCCGTATTTTTGGGGCTGCAAAGCTTCGATCTTGCTACTAATACGGTTGTATTCTGATGCAAAGGCTCGAGCATCTCTAGAGCTCTCAACCCACTGTCGCTCTTCTGCCGAGAGCGGCTTTCGATTACTCAAGTAAGGCACAGGTTGCTGAACAAACATTGAACGCACCCCGAGCTGGGTGTGCAGGTTTTGCTGTAAGCAAGAGGACTTAAGCCAAAAACGGGCTCGACTCCAAAAGGTTTCTTTATAGTTCGATGATACAAAGGGACGGTGAAGCTCTTGAGCTTTATGGTTGGCTCTCTCCATTTGACTTTTGTGCCAAAGAACTTTCAGGACCATAGCAAGCTTTAAAGCATTTGACCAAGACATTGATTGAAGAGACTTCTGGGCCTCTCGACTTTGTTCGTAGTGAGCATAAGCGTCACTGAAAAAACGAAAGCTCTTCGGTTGACTGTAGTAATTTTGTGTCATCACGTGCAAAGGATAGTAAGGCGGAAACCGGCCATCATGGGCGTATGTCATCTCGTTGTATCCATCGAGGTTTATCGCGTAACTGAGGTTATGGGCATAGAGGGAGGCTATATTCAGTTGAGTGGGCTGCTTGTATCCCCCAGCAGCGAAGTTAACTAGACGAATCTTACTCGACGGCACGTTTAAAGCTCTGGAAAACTTTTCTGTATATTCGGCTAAATTCTTTTGCCAGTAATCGTGAAGTCCCTCAGCCGTGGACCCACCAAAGATCCCGATATTTATGCTGATGTCTCTAGGTCTGGAGGAAAAGTTTTCCGGATTTTCAAAGCTCTTTTCTTTTGGAGGAAGGTACCCGAAGAAGGGATGTGAGAGTTTGGGCTTCTCTGACTCGACATGTTCCATATATTTGTACGACTCCGACTGTCGTATCTTTTCAAGTTTGTCTTCAAACCTGTCGATAAAAAAAACACCTAACCCCTCAAAAAAGATAACAAAGAGAATGAGATTGAAAGCAACGATGCGAAACCATTTCATATTCTCAAAACTCCACGGCGTCGCTCAGGCCCCCTAGCTTATCAGCTACATCAGCCCGACGACTGGCTTCGTGAAGCGAGTTTTGACTGTGTAAGTGAAGATAAACAAAAGGCTTGTCACTCAATTGAAAGGTCCCAGTTACGAATGGAGCATGGCAAATTAAAGTACATTCTTATCATTTTTGAATGGGGTTTTACGAGGATTCCCCTCGGATAAGTACCATTTTTCAGCTTCGCGTTATGCATCTCCGAACGAAAATGCTAGTCAACGAGGCAACGATCTAAAAAACATGGGAGTTGAGCTGAAAGTCAGAGCAATCATTGATCACCAAGAGTGTCCATGACTTAATAGCAAATGTCGCGAAACATCGGTTATTAGCTTCGAAAAATGCTCTCATTGGAAGTCTGGTGACATTGCTATTTAAAATTATTCAAGCCGATGAAAAGATTAATTTTCATCTTAAGTTATCCATTTATTCCGGTTTTTGACAAAAACTTTTTTCTCTTGGTGGTTTCTCACCCATCGGTCGAACATACCAATGAAAGCTTCCATCGGTTTCGCAGTAGTAAAGATGGAGATCACGATTCTTATTGATTCGATAATCAATCTCTGACAATCCCGAGTCATTGGGCAGTCCTTTAAATTCGATTTCGTGTTCACCTATTTTCTGGACCACCCCATCATGATCCAGCTGCTTGAGGTCCTTGACCTCTTGACCGTCGATTAAAATTTTGGTGTCAGTAGAGTGTTGACCCATTTGATGCACAAAAAGCCGACCACCCGGCTCGTTGAAATCCGGAGTCTCAGCGAGCTTTGTTGAAACCTGACAACCAGTCGTCAACAAACACAAAAGCACGCAAAGAGAAAGTATTCTATCTGCCTTTTTAAACAGTCTTTTTTGGCATTCAGAGAGAATAAAAATCATGGCGTCGAACTCCATTCGTCATAGGAAGGTGATAAACCTTCAACTTGTCAGCTAAGGCTACGCCAGCCCGGAGCCGATGTAAAAGAAAAACCGAGGATGAGATATCCATCGGCTTCATGTTAAACTCTCCTGCTCATCGTAAATCGATAAACATTCCAAAGTCGAGCTCAGTCACTCCCACTCAATAGTGCCAGGGGGTTTGCTTGTGACATCGTAAACAACACGATTCACCCCTTCGACTTCATTAGTGATTTTATTAGACACCTTTTGCAAAAAAGCATGGGAGAAATTGAACCAATCGGCCGTCATCGCATCATCGGAGGTCACCGCACGTAACGCCAACACTTTTGCGTAGGTACGGGCGTCTCCTTGGACTCCAACTGTATTCACCGGAAGCAAAACACTGAAGGCTTGCCAGATTTTGTCGTAGAGTCCCTCAGCCTTCAATGCGTTAATATAAATCTCATCAGCCTCACGAAGAGTCTCTAAGGACTCTTTGTCAACAGCACCCAAAACACGAATGGCCAAACCTGGCCCCGGAAAGGGGTGCCGCCAGAGGCTGTCATCCGGAATTTCAAGTTCCGCACCGATCTTGCGAACTTCATCTTTGAAAAGTTCACGCAAGGGCTCAAGCAGCTTTAAATTCATTTTTTCAGGAAGTCCGCCCACATTATGATGAGTCTTAATCGTGACCGACTCTCCACGGGTTGAGACCGATTCGATTACGTCGGGGTATAAAGTGCCTTGCACTAGCCAAACAGGCTTGGGCGTCATTTTGTTCATACAGTCTTCAAAGACCTTAATAAAAGCGTGACCAATTTTCTTGCGCTTTTTTTCGGGATCTGCGATTCCGGAAAGCTCATCGAGAAATAGCTTTTCGGCGTCAACCCCAACCACGTTCAGACCCAGTTTGTGGTAACGCTCTAGAACCTCGTCGTACTCACCTTTTCTAAGCAAACCATTATTGATAAAAAAACAATGCACTCGCTCTTGCCCCAAAGCCTCGGTCACCAACTGGGCCGCGACTGTGGAGTCCACTCCACCACTGAGGCCCACCATGACGTGTTCATCGTCAGCCACTTGATCTTGAATTCTTTTTGTGAGGTCAGCCACGATCCCCTTGGCTTTCCAATTGGGCTCGACCTTGGCGATCTCAAAGACAAAATGTTTCAAAATATCGAGACCATGTTCGGTGTGGCTCACTTCAGGGTGGTATTGCACGGCAAACAGATTTTTCCCTTCTAAAACCGCAGGGTGATTTTCATCGGACTTTGCCAACACCTTAAACCCTGGGGGTGGTACTTTGACGACATCCCCGTGACTCATCCAAACATGTTGATCTTTTGGGACCTCTCCCAGGGGCTCGGTCCAGTGCACCATCTTTTTGCCGTACTCTCGCACCTTGGCTTTTTCGACGATGCCCCCGAACTCCTGACACATCAGCTGCATCCCGTAACAAATACCCATCACAGGGGCCACTTCTAGAAGTTCTTGCACCCCTCGTTTTGGCGATGTGGCATCGTTGACAGAAAGCGGGCCGCCACTCAAGATAATGGCTTTGGGCTTTTGAGCTTTTATATCTTCAATGTTGTAATTGTAGGGATGCAGTTCCGAGTACACATTCATCTCACGCAAACGACGAGCAATCAGTTGTGTTACTTGTGAACCAAAATCAAGAATGATGACTCCACCGTCCATTATCTACTCCAGTCTATAGTTAGGGGCTTCTTTAGTAATTGAAACATCATGCACATGGGATTCTTTTAAACCTTGTGAGCTAATTCGAACAAAACGCGCTTTCTCTTGAAAAGCTTGTACCGTCTCGGCCCCAACATAACCCATGCTGGCTCGCACACCGCCCAAAAGCTGGTGCACAATACCACTGGCTGAACCACGATAAGGCACCTTGCCTTCGATTCCTTCCGGAACCAGTTTTTCTTTGTCTTTAACATCGCCTTGAAAGTAGCGGTCTTTTGACCCACGGTCCATAGCTCCAAGCGAGCCCATGCCGCGATACACTTTATAGGTACGCCCTTGATACAATAAGGTTTCTCCGGGGCTTTCTTCAGCTCCCGCCAACAGATTTCCGATCATGACGGTGTTGGCCCCCATGGCTAAGGCCTTCGCCATGTCTCCTGAAAATTTAATACCGCCGTCGGCGATAATGGTTTTGTTATGCTTCTTAGCCACTTCGCAACACTCTTGAATAGCGGCGATCTGCGGCATACCCACACCAGCCACAATACGAGTGGTGCAAATGCTACCCGGACCAACACCTACCTTAATAACGTCTGCCCCCTTATTATAGAGGGCTTCGCAGGCTTCGCCCGTCACAACGTTACCTGCTACGATAACGAGATCTGGGAACTCCCCTCTGGCCCACTCCACCATACTCAATACATTTTTTGAATGCCCGTGTGCCGTATCGATAACCAACACATCGACATGCTTGCTCACCAGGGCGCGGGCACGGTCTTTTGAAGTGTTGTCGATTCCTATGGCAGCTCCCACTAAAAGGCGACCTTTGCTGTCTTTTGAAGAGTTGGGGTAGGTTGTGGCTTTTTCAATATCTTTAATTGTGATCAAACCTTTAAGAGTGCCGGCGTCATCCACAACCAAAAGCTTTTCGATACGGTGCTTTTGCAAAATACTTTTTGCCTCTTCTAAGGTGGTGCCCTCTTTGGTGGTGATCAGGTTTTCTTTCGTCATTATGTTTGAAACAGGCTGTTGTACATTGGTTTCAAAACGCAGGTCGCGATTGGTTAAAATTCCCACTAGTTTTTTATTGGAGGTGATCGGCACGCCGCTTATGGAGTACTTCGCCATAAGATTTAAAGCCTCTTGCACGGATGCTTCGGGGGTCAGCGTGATGGGATCAGTGATCATACCACTTTCGTATTTTTTGACCTTCTCCACTTCAAAGGCCTGATCTTCAATACTCAAATTTTTATGGATGATCCCTAAACCACCCAATTGCGCTAAGACACGGGCCATGCGGCTTTCAGTCACCGTATCCATAGCGGCAGCAATCAGAGGCGTGTTGAGATAAATATCGCGAGCAAAAAAACTGCGTGTGCTAATCTCGCTGGGCACGATTTCAGAATACTGGGGCACCAGCAACACATCATCATAGGTCAATGCTTCTTTATCCAGTTTCATAGGGCTCCTTCTTCGGGTTGGTACCAACTTTTGTATTCAAAATAGTTATTTGCCGATTGTCGTAAAAACTTGAGTTCTTCTTCTTTCAAAGGACGAACTTTTTTGGCGGGACGCCCCATATAGAGCCAACCACTCTCGGTTTGCGCCCCTTGGGCCAGCAAGGAACCGGCAGCTAAAAAACTTCGGGGAGCCATGACGGAGCCATCCAGTAGAACTGAGTCCATACCAATGAAAGCTTCATCTCCCACCTGGCAGCCGTGCAACATGGCCTTATGTCCTACTGTTACATAATTCCCAATTTGAACATCATGCTTGTTGTAAGTTCCGTGAATAATGGTGCCATCTTGAATGTTTGTATAGTCGCCGATAACAATGGGGGTCACGTCCCCTCTAATCACGCACTGAAACCAAATTGAAGATTCTTTACCAACAGTGACCTGGCCAATGACGTCGGCAGAAGGCGCAACAAAAGTGTTTTCTCCGAAAACCGGTTTGTGTCCCTTGAGTTCCATACGACGACGTCCTTTCTCTACTGATCGAGTAACATTTTACCTTGTAGCAATGAGGGGCGCGCTTGCTCGACCCGCACCATCACTAAATCCCCCGACTTATTGTTGTTGCCTAAAAATTTAACTTTGCGATTTTGGGTGTTGCGTCCGATACAAAAGCCATCGTCTTCGACCTCTTCAATCAAAACCTCGTAGGTCTGGCCGATGCACTGTTGCGCCAGTTTTAAAGCGATGGGTCTCTGTAAAGCAAAAACCCGCTCCAGCCGCTCAGATTTCTCGGCTTCGCTCAAATGGTCTTCCCACTTCGCCGCTTTAGTGAAAGGTCTTGGACTGTACTTAAACGCGTAGATCCCATCGTACTGCACTTCTTCGATCAAGCTAAGAGTCTCTTGAAACTGCTCTTCCGTCTCTCCCGGAAAGCCGACGATAATATCTGTAGAAAAAGCCACTCCAGGAATGGTTTCTTTGATCATAGCCACTTTCTGAAGGTACTCTTCACGGGTGTAGCCACGATTCATCCGGTCTAAGACTTGCGAATTCCCACACTGCACTGGCAGATGGATGTAATCACAGATTTTATCACGATACTTTTGCGAAATATCGACCAGTTCTTGATTAAAGTCTTTGGGGTGAGAGGTGGTGTAGCGAATACGAAGAATGTCGGTGTCTTCAGCCACGGCCTTCATCAAATCGCCAAAGCCAGCACCACAATCGGACTTGTAAGAGTTCACGTTCTGACCCAAGAGAGTCACCTCTTTGACTCCCCGTCGTACTAATCCATTGATGTCACTGATCAGCTCCGAGAGCTTACGACTGCGCTCCCGTCCCCTGGTAAAGGGCACCACGCAAAAGGTGCAAAAGTTGTCGCAGCCTTTGGTGATGTTAACAAAAGTGGAAACGCCCGGGTTACGAATCAGGGTTTCCACCTGATAGGGCTGATTGTGCAAAAACTTTGTTGAATTGACCTTTTCGTCAGAAGCTTCAACCTCCGACACGATAGATGGCAGTTTATCGATGGCGTCGGTGCCAAACACGAAGTCCAGCATCGGAATGTCTTTTAAAAGCTTGGTCTTTTCTTGTTGAGCGACACAGCCACCCACACCGATCCGAAGATTGGGGTTGGCCTCTTTCATTTTGCGGTAGCGCCCCACTTCAGAGTGAACTTTGTGGACTGGTTTTTCGCGAACACTGCAGGAGTTAATAATGATCAATGAGGCTTCGTCGGGAGTCTCGACGGGATGGTAATCCGCCATCTCGAGCAAAGAGTACATCCGTTCGGTGTCGTTGACATTCATCTGACAACCGTAGGTGGTAATGTAGACGCCTTTTGCGGCTGGATGCACTGAGGACTCCCTTTCTTCGATAGGAAAGGTCATAAGCCAAGCCTTTGAAATTAAAGGTGAAAGCAAATGACTTGCAGCGTTTAATTTCGACTATTTATAGCACTAAAACCCGGGGAGTCAATCAAGGTTTTCGGTATGTTTTTCACAGTTTAGGCCCCCTTTTCCATCAGCTGCTTGCGGCGCATCAAATGTCGTTGTATAAGCCCTGAAACACTGGAGATCTGTTATGCAACCTCGCCTGAAAACGTCCACTCAATGGAGCCCCTTCCCCGAGGAATTGTGCCTGCTCACCGCTGAGGTTTTGTCAGAGCGCTTTAAAGACGAGTACGACCTAGAGAACGCCCAATTCGTGGTTGAAGGCCAGATCTATGCCCATGAAATCGTCGGTCGCTACGGCTTGCGGTTCGAGGGACAATTAAAGCAAATGAACTTTGAGCTTTCCATTGAATATGACAGTGAGAAAGAAAAGGCACTGGACTGCATCCAGCGATCCATGGATGTGGTGGATCACCTTTGGGAGGAACTTCTTGAAGACGATCTTGACGACTCCGAGCTACTTCCGACCTGGGAAAGCCTAACTTTTGAAAAAAAGACTTACTTTTTTCGCTACTCTACTGTGAACACCCAGTTGGAAGAAGAAGCGGACCGACTGCTTGCCCAATTTGAAAAGAAACTTGTCTACGAAGCTGAAGAACAGGAAGATGTTCTACAGACAAACGATCATTCCAATTCCGATAACCTCCATTGATTTTTGATGAACAAAAGGTAGAATCATGAAAACTTTAACACTTTTTCTCGCGTTTTTATTTCCCCTCACTCTTCTTGCCGATAGCTTTTTCATCGGCCCAGTGTCCGGAGAGATCGCCAATATCTCCAACGACCAAGGCACAACGTCGGGTAAGGAGATTAAAAGCACTTACCGAGCCTTGATCAAAAACACTTTGGAGTCTCAGGGAGAAACGGTCACTCAAAACAAAAAGGGTGCCGACTGGGAGCTTTCTCCCTCTATTTTAAAACTGGGCAATTCTTTTATTATGTCTCTATTAAAAAAGAAGAATGGAAAAGTGGTGTTTGCTGAAAAGCTAAAAGCCACAACCCTCACCGACGCCGATGTGGTCACCGACCGCCTGGTACTGGCGGTGGTTAACGAAGAGGCGGCCTCCAAAGGGCAAACCGTGGATAAGGTCACTCAGGCTGAAACTCGGGGGACCTCGGTAAAAACGAAAGCTCAAAAGCAATTCTTTTTCGGTTTTGGCCCTGGAGCGCAAACAGCCATCAAAGGTGCTGGTCAGGGATTCTATTATACCCTCGGTTATTTGTGGGGATTGGATCACCAAGTGAGCCTTAGACTTAACCTCGAAGGCGTGTCCGCTAAAGACACCGAGGCAAGGATGTTCATTGTGGGTATCGGTACCAACTACTACTTCAATCGCAAAAAGCACGCTCCTTATGTCTTGGGCATGCTGACCTACGGCTCCGCCACCGCCGATATCAAAAACGACCCCACCTGCACTTTTTGGTGTAGCAATGTTTCAGAATCTGGCTTTGGTTTGAGTGCAGGTGGCGGAATGCATTTCTACAGAACTAGCTCGGTGAACTTTGCCGTTGAAGCCTCCTACAACCAAGGCTTCTACGAAGTCGCTAGCGAGAATCCGGGGTCTTACGGAGTGAAAATAAAAATCCTTTGGTAAGCGCAACCGATGGTATAGCCATTCAAATAAAATCAAAGACCCATTATGACATCGCCGGCCTTACTACCTAAGCAGAGATTAATGAACACCATGAGCCCTAAATATTCGGGTTTCTAGCATTGATCGAACCCGTCTAAAGATAAAACCAAATCGTGGCGAGGATCTGTTCATCGTCTCGTTTTTGGTACTTGACCCTCAGGTCCCACCACTGACTGGATCCGAAGCGCGATTCCACAGTCCAAATCGGAAACTCGGATTGCAGCCCCGACACAAACTTTTCGTATTCGAATGCTGCAAAGAGCTTCCAGTTTTCTAAAATTCGACTGAACACACCCACCTCTGGCAGCAGGAAAACTGTCCCCTGGTCATTCCGGTTGTTTTGCAGCCCCGCCTTCACTAAGGCAAAGGCATGGGCTCCTTTCCATAAGGGACGAGACAACCCAACGCCTCCCTCTGCAAAGGCCACCAAGCAGTCGGCACAGGCTTGGGTTTGGGAGCGCAACCCCAAACGCATTTTCCATGAAAGATTACGAGTCTCTGGTAAAGCGACCACTGAGCTGTCGATGGTGCTCACACGAAAAAGCTCCATACTACGCAGTTGGATCTTTGAGTCATTAATGCGGGCTTGCGTCTTAAAGATCTCAAGGCTCGTGTTCGCTGGCCGCGCCTTGGTAGGGTTGAGCTCATCGTAGAGAGCGGGGCGAATCGTCAGCTCTTGAAAACTTCCCATCTTGTCGCCATACCCTTGGCTAAGTCCCAGCCCGAAGGAGTTTACGGAATCATGGGGCGCTGAAGCCTTCGAGAAGGCCATAGACTGAAAACCCGACTTCGCTTTGATTGAGAAACGCTCTCGAATCATTTGAACCCTTTGAGCTTCGACCTCGACGTCATCTTTGTCTTTTAACTTACGGAAACTATAATAGTTGATCAGAGTTTCAACCACTCGCGCCTGGCTGGATGGGTTTCGCTCTTTTAATTGACCACGAGGGTTTTCCGACTCTGCATCGACGACACTCTGGACAATGGCCTTTTCTTGATCGTCCAATTTTGCAAACATTTCTGTGAGACGCGTGAAACGCGATGGCACAACGTTGATTTCTTTGACGATGGGTCGCCCATCTCGCCGCACTTTTTTTTCAAGGTTGTCGAAAATATCGATCGGAATAACATAGAGGCGGTTTCTAAAAAACAGAGGCTGTTGCAGGACATCTTCTAAAAGTTCAGCAATGCGATAGGCGCAATTGTCTACCAAGAAGTAGTAGGGATGGCTCTTACCCAACAACTCCCAAGTTCTGTCGACGACAGCTTGCACTTCAGGAGGGTCTAGATTGAGTCGGTATTCCCAAAGATCTCGCATCTCCGTTTCTGAGTAGTTGTGGTTGTGATAAAAAAAATCGTGACGAGTGAACGAGGCCGTGTAGCCTCCAAACAGTCCTTTCAATACGTAAAAGATAGGGTTTTCGTTGACCGGAGTCATCGCCCCGTAGTTTAGCGAAGTATCAACGAAATTAGAATCGAGGCCCTCTCTGTTAAACTTAAGGAGAGGATGACCAAAAAACGAAGCCGGGTTCCCAAAATAGCCCGTGGCAAAATAGATTGAAATAGACTTCACGCCACCCTTGTGACTCCAGCGCTGGTAATCGGAACACTTTTTCAGTTCACTGGAACGATCAGGGAAATCGATTCTTTGTTTTATCCAACGGTAGCGAGCCGGGAACCGACAAAGGGCGTGTTGATTCGGGTTCTTAAATTTTGTAAAAGGTTTTTTGAATGCAACGAGTGTCGCTTTAAGTTCCGACACCGGATCGAATTTTCCCGTGGGAGATAAAAAAAAGTCGCTGTCGCGAATGGCGCTGTCTTTCGACCAAAAGCCTAACAGGGGGCGCTCATACCGCAGGAGACTCTGCCATTCTTTGCTTTTCGCCAATTCATCGATCTGAGCTAAACTTAACGCAAAAGCATTATCAAGAACGACAAAAAGAAAACAAAATCCAAATAAAAAAGGGACTGGATTCAGCCCCTTTTTTACCATTCGATTTAATGTCATAGGTTAGATCGATTGACAGTTGCCCGCTGCTGCTCGAGAAACTGCTGAGTTATAAAAGGTCTCTGCTTTTTGCAGACGAGTTAACGAAGAGTAGTCCGATCGCCCCATCATTTGGCCGAGATCATCGCGAATTCCATCCACCACAGGTCCCTGGTCAGAACAACCCAACATGGACATCATAGCAGTCAGGTGCTTACCCTCTCCTACAGCGACTTCTTCTTCTAGATTGGTATAGGTTTCATGAATGAAACTGGCTGTCGACGCAGAAGAACCCTCACAAAGATCGTCAGAAGAAACATTCGATGAAGTCGCGGTTGTTCCTAAATCCCATATGATATTTGATGTGATCGCTGCCCAACCCGTTTTTTGAAATAGCATTCCGCCAATTCCACACTCTCTCCAAATATTTTTTGCACTCGCCACTTGAGGTAATGCAAGAACAGCCGCCACTAAAATGATGCCCGTAATTTGTCTCATTTATTCTCCCTGTTTTGTAATTCTTGATGTTATGTTAAGTCCATAATGAGGTTTGTACAATATGAAAAAGCCTAGTTTTATTGAGTATATTTGTATTATTTTGTTTTTTGCTCAGACCTCCTGCACCTCTTTTTTGTATTTTCCAAGTGCCCAAAAATATGTTGTCGAAGAGAAAATGAAGCCTCGACCAAAGCCTATTTTTTTGAATTCGACGCAAGACAAACAACTGATGAACTGGTTTTTTCGTGCAACAAAATCGCCGGCAAAGACAGTAACCGTTGTCTTTACCCACGGTAACGGCCAAAACATGAGCGCCCACTTTCGAAGTTTGTATTGGCTACCGAACAAAGGAATCAACTACCTGGCCGTGGAGTACCCAGGTTATGGACCTAACGATGGCACCCCCTCCCCTGAGACTACGGTGGAAGCCACGCTTTTGGCGATTGAATGGGTAAAAACTCATCGACCCCAGGATGCCATCTTCCTGTTTGGCCAAAGTCTCGGCGGCAATGTTATGCTTCGGGCCCTCAGTGAATATAAACACAAACGAACAATCTGTGGGATAGCCGTTGAAGGCTCTTTCTCTTCGTATAAGGAAGCCGCGCAAGAAGTGCTGGCCAAAAACTGGCTCTTTTGGCTTTTTCAACATCTCCCTTACTTATTGATAGACGATTCAAAAGCCATTGCCAATAACTTCGAAGCTCTCCCGGATATCCCCTACTTAGTGATTCACGGCACTAGGGATCAAACCATCCCAATTGCTCTGGGGCGAGACCTCTTTGACTTTCTCCCTGCGAATAAATCATTTTGGGAGGTTCAAAGTGGGCAGCATATAGATACCTTTTTTCGCCACCCCTTCTACCGAGAGCGCCTCGTGGAATTTATTGAGAGTCACTGCCTGTAGGCGGCTTCTTTTTCTCAGCGGGACTACTTTCGTCATTCATGACTTTAATGACATCTTGTAAGACATCTTGCCCGTACTCGTGTTTAACCTTGGACTTGCCCGCACGTTTTTTAAAGCCTTTTTCGTAACTTGCAACGGCGACTTCCATATCCGATGGAGCACATTTTTTTTGCAACGCTTTCAAGCCCGATCTACGATTGTATTTGGCATCATTAAATCCAAGATCAAAACCACCCTTGGCGGAGCAGTTCTTACCCTGCCATTCTTCTCGAGTGGTACCACAGGCGGCCAAAATCACAACAAGCGCACCCAATAAGATCCATTGCTTCATAGTCTTTCTCCTTTAAATTATCATTACTTACTATAGTTGCTTTCAAAACATGACTAAAGAACTTTTTGATATATGCAACCGAAGGGGGCAATGCCCCTACCCCGTGGTCAACAAAAAAGCACCATTGTTCTTACACACAAATTGACGGCGGTTCCTCGACGGGCAGATACAGATCCCCTTCCGATAAATTTTGGAGACTTTACAATTGTCTTTTAGAAGACCTTTCAGAACACCAATCAGAGCTTTAGATATTGATTCAGATGCCTTAGGTTGCCCGTTATGAAATTGTGGGTGGGGATCTGTATCTGTTTTTATTGTTATGGCGCGTGGGCAAACTGCACGTCTGGTCTTTTTGCTCAATCGACTCGAGACACTCTTCGAACGACGTTCACAGCAGGTGCCACGGCCGCCCTTTCTAAAAATAATAAAATAAGTCCATATGTGCATGTGCGATCAGACCAAATTTTTGGCAAAGTCCATCAAATGATTGTGGGGGCCGAGCGATTGGTTCAGATACAGACTTGGCGCTTTCAGCCCCACTCAAAGCCAGCACTGTACTTTGCCGATGCGGTACAAAAGCTGATCCAAAAGCGTCGTCGACAAAAGGCTAAAAAGCCCGTCCATATATGGCTGATGATCAATCTTATTTCGGCAAATGCAACAACGAAAAAGCAGCAAATGCAGCGTTTTGTTACAAAGCATGACTTGCAACATCCAGAGGTGGTTCTTCATTTCGGTTATTTCAAGCGTCGTCTGCTTGGCGCCAATCATGCAAAGACAGTAACTGTTGATCACAAGGTCGCATTGATATCCGGTGCTAACTTTTCTAAAAACTACAACGGCAGTGGATTTTTTGATCTCGCCTTTGAGTTTTCAGGCGATGTGGTCCGCTACATCGACCGCGACTTTTATCAAATCTGGATTTCATATATCAAAAGCGGCACACCGCCAGACACCTGGAAACAGAGAAACTCGACCCAGCGCCATGGATGTCTACCTATTTTACTCACCCGCTCAAAGGCCTTTCCTGACCCGTCATCAACGCCGACAAAAAACTCGATGAATCACACATTCTTGAAAACTGTGGCTTCGGCCAAAAAGACAGTGGAAATTTTCACACCCAGCTTGAATGTGAAATCTTTTATGAATGAAATCTTAGCAGCGGTGATGCGTGGCGTGCGGGTCAAAATTATTTTAAATAAAGGCTATGTTGCCGACCTACAAAACCTACCCACCCGAGGGGGATCGAATCGGCAGTCCGTAAAGCGACTGCACCATGCCCTCCTCAAAGTCTTAAAGCCAAAAGAGATTTGTGAGAGACTGCAAATCCGATGGTACTCTGATGATGGCCGCGAACCGACGCTCGGCTCGGGGCCCCCAACAAACCACGCCAAAATGATGATCGTCGATGATCGCGTGTCCTTTGTGGGAAGTGCCAATATGGACAATCAGAGCTGGGTGAACTCAAGAGAGATCGCGCTTTTTATTGATAGCTCTCGCCATGCTAAACAATGGCAACAAGACGTTTTCTATCCCAATTTTGAGAAAGCCAAGCCAGTGAGTCAATGCAACTACGCGTTTTAATAACAACTTATTCACCTATGGAAGTCCTTAAACGCCGCTATTCTTGACGGCTTCAAGTCTCTGTCGAAGAGATGTGAAAGTGTCTCTCCGAAAGTTCTCTTGTCGAGGGACCACGAAGCAAGCGTCATCTAATGCACCCAACGGGCTGCTAGACAAATATATTGGCTTCACCGTTGGACCAAACAAGAGCCGTCGCCGGTAACGAACCAAGCTTTGGCACCAACCTTTTTATAGATTCCACAGCCTCTTCGCCATTGGTGGCCCCCATGCCGATAAATACAAAGTCCGCGTCTTGATAGGATGTCGTTCGCAACGCTTCGTGGGCGTCTTCTTGGTAAGGAACGATTTTCACTTCAGCATCGATCCGCGCTTGTCTCATGAACTGCTGTAGGTCTTGCTGAGCTTTCTCTTTAGACTCACCTTGCTCAATGGCTTGCAGCAAGCGAATTCCCGAGCCCGACCACTGCGGATGTAAAGTCATCAAGTACGAGAAAAGCGCCATCAGGCTGCCGTTGCTCTCGTTTCTCCACCACAGATCGATCCGCTTTTTCTTTTTGCTAAAATCAATATTTGAATTCTTAAAGACCACAATATTGAGGTTGAATGTGGCGACCAACTGGACGGTCTTGTAAAAAGAGGTCATCTCATCTTCTTTTCCACTCTCCGGTATGGCCAAAATAATAGTATTGGCCTTCAACGCCCCGATCGAGTGGCTCTGTAAAAAATCAAAAAGACCTTCGTGAAAATCGTGACACATCAATTGCTCTGGAAAAGCCTGGATCTTCTCTCTATGCAAGAACTCCTCCACTTGAGGGGCGTGAGTTTGGGACAAGGCCAGGCGCCCTTCAAAACTGTCATTGATGTGTTCTTCGATATTCAGAACGGTAAAAAGTCCTCGCTCACTTTCAATCCAGCTCCCCGCTCGGATCACCTCTTGGTCCTTGGCCACCCCACGAATGACAGCAACCAAAAGCGGACGCCAATTTTTAGGGTGGACCCGCGTGCCCTGCAAACTTCGCAGGCCGTTGCGCACACCTCGAAAGATGTAACCCCTTTTTGCATCGCCATAACTGGTTTCGATTTCTTTTCTTTTTAAATAGAAATAGATCAAAGAAGACACCGCCAAAGCGATAATGGCGTAGGTGTCATTAATCTTCATCATTGCGACCCCACAGCCAAGGGCACCAATTAAAGCTGTGGACCAATGAAACAAGCGGAACTGCGGACGAAAGCTGGGATTGCCTCCTTTGCTCTCGACAAAGGCCGACAGATTGATGGTTCCGTAGGCAATAAGAAAGAACATGGATATAATTTCTGCCACAGCATTCAGGTCTCCGGCCCATATCACGGCAAAGGCGATGACAAAGGTCAGGACGGTCGCCCTTTGAGGCTCGTCGGACGCGCCTTCCCCCTTTGAAAAATAAGTGAGCGAGCGCATAAGGCCGTCACGTCCCATGGCTTGTAAGATTCTAGGCGCTCCCAAAAAACTACCCAACGCCGAGCTCAGAGTCGCGGCAAAAACGCCAAAGATAATGAGCGGTGCAAAAATGCTCATTTGTTGCAGAGCCATGAAAGGCTCTGCCTTTAACATGTCTCGAGGCACCGACCCTGCCATGAGAACCATCTGCAAAACATAGATAACGAAGGTAAAAGCAATGGCTAACAAAGTTCCCTTGGGGATAGAACTCTCAGGGTTTTTCAGATCACCAGACATATTAGCGCCCGCCGTGATCCCGGTCGTCGCCGGAAAGAAAATCGCAAAGGCCACCCAAAAACTAATGCCATCAGAAAAGCCAGAGGATTTCGAAGTTTGATACACCTGGGGATCAAACGCGAAAAAACCCCCTATAAGAAAACTTAAAATGGAAAGTAGCAAAAGTCCCAAAACAAAGTTCTGCACCTTCAAAGCGACATCGGCTCCCTTAAAGGTCAGATAAAACAGTCCACCGACAACAAAACTGGATATGATTTGGGGAGCATAGAGTTCCGTCAGAGCTTCGGCTGGACTTTTTAATTCCGTTCCAAAACTGGTGAGAAAGGGCGCCACCGACCCTAGGAAAGCCTCGGTGAAACCAATGACGTAAAAAGACACCCCCACGGCTTGGGCAATAAAAAGGGTGATCCCAATGGTTCCCCCAAAGTCTGGCCCCAAGGCTCGAGAGATCATAAAATAGACCCCGCCACCACGAACTTCAGTGTTTGTCGATATGGCCGAAAGACTGAGAGCCGTCAGAGTGGTTATCAATTTGGATAGGGCTAGAATGGTCAGTCCGAACCACAACCCAGAGTGGCCAATAACGAACCCTGATCGCATAAACATGATCACGCCAAGAATCGTTAAAACACAAGGAGTAAACACGCCTTCAAAGAGACCGAAACGCCCTTGAGGATTGGACGGAACCACAATTCCGGCAGCCATTTTCTGGAAGATCCCCATCATTCAAACTCTCCTGATATCATAATCATGCACTGATCCAGGAGAAAAATGAAGGCCTTAGTCTTTTTTTGTTAGAATCTAGTACTCGTTCTCGTCTCGGTCGGAACTGTCACTGACTCCGCGAACTTCTTCGATAAAGCTACGCTCTTCATCGTAGTCACGGTTATCATCTTCACCTGAAGATTCATCAATTTCCAGCTCTTGAATGGCATGCAAGAAGTCAGACTCGGTGCTGAGGTCTCTCTTGATTAAATCCAAGTACTTATTCGGATACCTTGAAGTGAGTTCTTCAATGTACTTCTCGAGTTTTCCCTCTGATAGAATCTTGCGACGAATTTGAATCTTCTTCCAATACAGTAGATAATGGTAGCGACAGTATGCCTCAACAACAGAGGGCTGATCGCAGTCGCGGATACGGCAGAGCACGCGCCCTTCGGCATCTGTGAGGATGATGTCTTGCTCAATTTTAATTTGCTTGGCCACTTTGGCTGGCGCTTTTTCTTTTTTCGTTTTTTTGACGGGAGCCGCCGTCGGTGCCGGTTTTTCAAGTTTATCGGCCTGCTTCCCTACTTTTTCGACTAACTTTGTCGGCGCCGCTTTTTTAGCAACTTTCTTTTTTTCCACTCTTTTAGGGGCAGCCTTCTTAGTGGCTTTTTTCGCGACCTTTTTTGTGGTCTTTTTAGCCGCTTTTTTAGCCGCCTTTGTCGCGACCTTTTTGGTCACTTTTTTCTTAGCCGCTTTTTTGGCGGTTTTCTTTTTCGCTGTTTTTTTCGTGACCTTCTTTTTAGCCACTTTTTTAGCGGCCTTCTTCGACGCCTTTTTGGTCGCTTTTTTGGCAGTTTTTTTAGCTGTCTTCTTTTTAGCCGCCTTTTTGGTCGCTTTTTTGACTGCTTTTTTTGCTACTTTTTTCTTTTTCTTTTTAGCCATGTGTCCTCTTCTGCCTGGGTCCAAAAGTCTTTTTCGAAAACCGGGCTATTTAAGCACAATATCGCCGTACTTGGAAATGATTTTGATATTGCCTTGTTCTTTGCCTTTTAAGCGACCTTTTCTCTCTTGCCAGCGACCTTTTTTAAGCCTCTGCAGGAATAAGGGAGCCCACAGCTTGCCCTTTTCGGTCCGCAGGCTGACGATGGCCCCGGAGTCTTTGGGAGCGTCCAGGGTGACGGTCGCGTCTCCACTGTTCACACTAAAATTCTGCAGCCGCGTCACTTTTGCATCGAGAGCCCCTTTGGAAAAATCTCCAGAAAAACTCCCCTCAAAATCACTCAAACTCACCGCGCCGCTGACATTTTTCACAGTCACATTGCCTTTAATTTGGGCCAGGGTGGTCGAACCACTATGGTTCCGAATTTCTAGAGGTCCTTCGTGCTCATTGAACTGGCAGCGGGCTGAATGATTATTGATAGAAAGGGCCCCATTGGTTTTTGAGATTAGGGTCTGCCCCTTAAATGTTTGTAGAGAGATATTGCCGAGGTGCTCACTGATCTCGAGGCGGCCCGTCAACAGTTGCACCTGCAGATCGCCCTCTCCCTTGGTGATTTTGGCGTTTCCAGTGGTCATTTGCAAATTCAGATCGGACTTCCACGACTCCGCTAAAACCTGTCCCTCATTCCAGAAAATTTCAATCGCCTTGCGAGGAGCGGTTATCTTCATATCAAAGCTGGGGACATCTGTTTTACTGCGAACTTGATCCCATCCCTGTTGCGCCGAACCTGATTTCAGTCGAATTTCTATGGAGTTTTGGTTCTGACTGACCTCAAAAGTCCAACCATTGCCAGCGGGCCCCTTGTTTTCAGCTTCGACCTTCAATGTGCCCGACTCGGTGGATACGAGTTGTAAGTTTCCTTTGAAGCCCTTAACGACAATTTTTTCGGCCGTACCTATGGGCTGCACCACCGGAGTAAAACGCTGGGCATGGGCCAGAGTCCCGATCACAAGACTGAATATAAAAAGAAGCATAGAACGCACAGAACCCCCTTTGATCAAGACTTTATACTATGTCAGTAAAGCCCTAGAGTCACAGCACTTTATCACGGCTCGTCAACACTGTTCGGAACCGGTCATGAGTTGACTTTACAAAGGATTGTCTCTTTATTGTTAGCCATTCATTTGTGGGGATTCCCAAAGGAGATCATATGGAACATGCCTATATTTTAAGCGCAAAGCGAACACCCATCGGAAGTTTTCAAGGTCAGTTTTCGACCACCGCTGCGCCACAGTTGGGTGCCAACGCTATTGCTGCTGCCATCGATGCTTCTGGTGTCGCTAAAGAAGACGTCAACGAGGTCATCTTTGGCCAAGTGTTAACGGCTGGTGCCGGCCAGGCTCCTGCCCGTCAGGCCTCTATCTATGCCGGACTTCCTACAAGTGTCGCCTGCCTCACTATCAATAAAGTGTGCGGCTCTGGTCTAAAATCAGTGATGCTCGCCAACGACAGCATTCGCCTCGGTGAGTCCGAAGTCGTTGTGGCTGGGGGACAAGAAAATATGACATTGGCCCCTCACCTTCTAGAAAAATCTCGTTCCGGCTACCGCATGGGTCATGTGACATCCACAGACTCAATGATCAAAGATGGATTGTGGGACCCTTATAACGACTTTCACATGGGTATGGCCGCTGAGCTCTGCGTGAAAGAGCACGGGTTTTCTCGCGAAGAGCAAGATCAGTTTTCAAAAGAAAGCTACGAGTGGGCCATTAAAGCGCAAGAGTCTGGCGCCTTCAAAAACGAGATCAGTCCCGTTGAGGTGAAGTCACGAAAGGGCAGCACCACTTTTACCGAAGATGAAGAGCCCAAAAAAGTGATGTTCGATAAAATGCCCGGTCTGCGCCCCGCTTTTGACAAAGAAGGGACAATCACGGCGGCCAACGCCTCTAAGATCAATGACGGTGCGGCCGCTTTGGTTTTGGCCAGTGAAAAGCACGTCAAAGCCAAAGGTTTAAAGCCCATCGCTCGAATCGTCGGACAGGCCAGCTTTGCCCAGGACCCAAAGTGGTTCACCACAGCTCCTGTCGGCGCTATGAAAAAAGTTTGCGAAACCACCGGCATTAAAATGGACGATATTGATCTTTTTGAAATCAACGAGGCTTTTGCAGTCGTCACCATGACAGCTATGAAAGAACTCTCCATCCCACGAGAAAAAGTGAACGTGCACGGCGGCGCCGTGGCTCTCGGGCACCCTATTGGCGGCAGTGGCGCTCGAATTTTCACGACTCTCCTTCACGCCTTGAAAACCCATAACAAGAAATATGGTATGGCCTCAATCTGTATTGGCGGCGGTGAAGCTGTCGCCATTATTGTGGAGAACTTATGATTAATAAAGTGGTCGACTCGGCGACAGAGGCCATCAAGGGTGTTGCCGATAACATGACTATTCTGACCGGAGGCTTTGGACTTTGCGGTCTCCCCGAAAACTTGATCATTGCCCTGCGAGACTCTGGGGTGAAAAACCTCACCTGTGTTTCAAACAACGCCGGGGTTGATGATTTTGGACTCGGCCTGTTGTTACAAACCAAACAGATTCGCAAAATGATCTCCTCGTACGTGGGAGAAAACAAAGAGTTTGAAAGACAGTACTTGTCAGAAGAGCTCGAGGTGGAACTCACGCCCCAAGGGACATTAGCGGAACGCCTACGAGCCGGTGGCGCAGGGATCCCCGCCTTTTTCACGCCGACGGGCTATGGCACCGTTGTCGCCGATGGCAAAGAGACTCGTGAATTCGACGGCCGTCATTACGTGATGGAAAGAGGCATTGTGGGAGACTTTGCTTTTGTGAAAGCTTGGAAAGCCGACCCTTTCGGTAACCTGGTGTTTCGCAAAACCGCTCGCAACTTTAATCCTATGATGGCAACGGCCGGAAAAATCACCGTCGCCGAGGTTGAAGAGATCGTGGACTACGGCGAACTTGACCCGGATCATATCCACACTCCCGGAATATACGTACAAAGAGTTCTCAAAGGCCCGAAGTACGAAAAAAGAATCGAACAACGAACCACAAGATCGGAGTCCTAATGCCATTGTCTAGAGACCAGTTGGCCCAAAGAATTTCACAAGAGATCGAAGACGGATTTGTGGTTAACCTCGGGATCGGTATCCCGACCCTGGTCGCCAATTTTATACCTGAGAACAAAGATGTTATGTTACAGAGTGAAAATGGCTTACTAGGTCTTGGCCCTTTCCCAACAGAAGAAACCATCGACCCCGACCTAATCAACGCTGGCAAACAAACGGTCACCGCCGTGCCGGGAGCTTCGTTTTTCTCGTCGGCAGAGAGTTTCGCCATGATTCGAGGGGGTCATGTGGACCTAACGGTCTTAGGCGCCATGCAAGTGGACATCGGTCGCTCCATTGCCAACTGGATGGTCCCCGGAAAAATGGTAAAAGGCATGGGAGGCGCTATGGATCTCGTCGCTGGTGCCAAGCGTGTCGTGGTTGCCATGCAACACACGGATCGTTCTGGCAATCCCAAGTTGCTGAAAGAGTGCAACCTTCCTCTCACCGGCACGCAATGCATCGACTTGGTGGTGACGGACTTCGGGGTCTTTGGTTTCAACGATCAAGGTTTCGTTTTAAAAGAACTGGCCCCTGGGGTCTCCGTTGACGATGTGGTCAAGGCCACAGGAGCTCCCGTAAAAGTTGATGGCGATATCCCCACCATTCAGTTGTAAATTATTTTTGACCCTCGGCCCCGACGTGGGTCGTAATTATAGAAAGCGCCAAAGACAAGACCAAAGGGAATGTCTATAATAGAGTCTCAAACAACAGTGGCACATCTCTAGGGGCAGCAATGGCGAACAAAATTATAAATTTGAAAAAGGGACAAGACCTTTTCTTTGAGGGTGACACTCCCGACGCGATGTACGTCATCAAAAAAGGCCGACTAGCGATCACTAAAAAAAAGGGCAACACCAATATCACACTGGCCGAACTCAAAACCGGCGATCTTTTAGGTGAAATGGCTTTTTTTGACAAAGCCCCAAGAAGCGCCGGCGCTTGTGCTTCAATGGACGGTACCGAGGTCATTGAACTCCCCTTTATCAATTTAGAACAACAATGGGCAACCCTGCCGACTTGGGTCAAGTCCATTGTAAAAGCCATCAACGGTCACCTCAGAAGAGCGAACATCCGTATTCGGCAATTAGAAAAAACTAAAGAAGAAGAAAAAGAAGTCTTTCCTTCCCACATAATCACCAAGCTCATGTCGATCCTCGGCTTCGTAGCCTATCGTTACGGCGAAGACACCGAAGAAGGCTTCCAAGTGCCGGCCGGTGTTTTAAGAAACTTCACCATCCAGGTGTTCCAACAACCCACCCATAAAATGAACAAGCTCTGCGAAGTCCTCTCTGACCTTGGCTATATGCAAGTCGAAGACATGGGTGAGGGTCGCACTCGATTGATCATGCATGATGTGGACTTTATCTTTCGGTTTACGGAGTTTTATAACAAGCAGCTTTTTTCCGAGCAAGCGAAGAAGAACAACATCAATGAGTTTCAGCTCAAAACACTGAAAGTTGCCAAACATTATGGTGAGCTCGCCGAACCTGATAAACGTGGTTTCGTAAAATTGAATGTCACCGAATTGGTCAATAAGTCTTTTAAAGAGATGGGTTCAAAAATCGATATCGATGTCATTAAATCACTCTCTGAAACTGGGATGCTGGGGGACCATTCCTCAGATGGCGCCAATGATTATATTGAGTTCGAGGTGGACTACATTTCAGAGATCGTGCCCTACTGGGATCTCGTCTTTACCTTGAAGGCTTTCACCACCGATTGATCCGAGAGCCAGCCGCTCCTTGAAATCTTTGATTTCAAATGATGGTTTTTGAGACCACAATCGGCTCTACTTTTCACTCAAATCAAACACAGGCGGATATGGGCCGTTTCTGAGCGATAAATTACTATTTAACGCTTTGCGTAATTCCTCGCGCCGAGGGCGGTGGTAGACCCTTTTCTATGTCAAAAATCGTTCTTTCGACTCTTTTGGTCGCTCTGTTTACTGGTTGCGCCACTCGCCACAGTCTTGATGTTGGAGACACAGACTTCAACGAAGATCCGGAGTTCCAGTGGCCCGTCCACGGCGCTGTCATCACCCAAAAATTTCGCCCAAAGAAAAGAAGCCCCTACCGACGACGTCACCAGGGTATTGATCTGGCAGCTCCGAAAGGCACTCCGATTTATGCCATCGATCACGGCCGCGTGACCTATGCCGGGCACGGCAAGACCGGCTACGGCCGTCTTGTGGTGGTCACCCATCTTAACAAAGCCTACAAGAGCTACTACGCTCACCTAAGTCGTTACAAGGTAAACCGTGGTGATATTGTGAAAAAAGGCGATCTCTTGGGACTTATGGGAGAATCGGGCCGCGCCACCGGTGTGCATCTGCATTTTGAGATTCGCAAAAACAAATTTGCGCTGAACCCTCTCGATCATTTACCCAGCGGTGCTGTCAGCGCACAGCAAGCCAATCCGCAGCCTTAAAACCTAAAACAACAAGGCGCTCTCAAGCGCCCATGGCGATCAGAGTGTCGACCATACCCTGGTATTTCGGATCTTGCCGCAGTCGACTTTCTGCTTTTTTGAGAACTGTGTTGCGTCCCACTTTTTGGGTCACATCGACCCCGGGTTGACTGACAAAAAGTTGAAAGATTTCTTGCAGCTTCGTGAAGCTTTCGCCTTCAACACCCTTTAGGGTAAACAAGTAAATCAAAGGAGAGTCTTTGTCTCGGCCGCTGGAGGTTTTTCGGATAAAATTGGGACTTACCCCCTTACCTAATAACCACCGGACCAAGTCTACATTTTTGAACGTGATGGCGGAGTACATAAAAGCTCCCAGCTTTTCCACGTCGAAGGCTTCCTTGTTTAGCAAATCAGATAAAATACTCTTTAACTCTTCATCCAAGTTCTGCGAAGCCAAAAACTGGCGCGCGTCGAGATCCGGGTTAAAGGCTTCACTTTGGGTGGTCATATCGAGACTCACACCCTGACCGACCAAATACTCGATAATAGCAAACTGTTCGGCTCGAATGGCCACCATGATCAAGGTCAAGCCCTCGTTGTTGCGAACATCCAGACTGGCTCCGTCTCGAACGGCGTCTTGCACGGCTTGCAGGTCCCCGGAATTAACAGCATTAATGAGCACTAGAGTTTTGTCAGTTTCTCCGGCCGCCTTGACGTCTTCTTTGGCGCCGATACGATTGAGTGTTTGCTCATGGCGCCCACAGCCAATAGCGAAACATAACAAAAAGATCATCCATAAAATCTTCATTATATCTCCATTCCCACACCAATGGTGTAGCTTTGTCCTTTACGATACGCTTGCCAAGTTTCACCCTCTTGTTCGAGCCGAACCCGAGGGTTTAAAATGTTTCGAATCTTTCCCTGTAAACTAAAATTGCTGCCAATTTTTTTTCGAATCACAAAATCCAGCTGATGGAACGGCAGCTCCCACACGTTCGGCAAGCCCTCGGGTGCGGTAAAAGCGATGCGTTTACCATAAACATTGTAAGCCAAACTGGCGTTCAAGCGATAGGGCTCGTGCTCGTAATCCAAAAGAAAGTTCGCTGTGTAATTGGATTGCCCTTGCAGTGGTCGGTTGGTTTCAATGCCCTCTGAATTTTGAATGTCTCCAAGCTCAACATTTGAAAAGATATAGGCATAGTTCCCAGAAAATGAAATACGCCGGAGCCAAGACGAAACGAAGCCCATGTTTTTAGACATCTCGATTTCAGCACCGTAAAGCGTGGCGCTGGAAACATTAAAGAAAGACAAGGCGGACGCCGACCCGGCCGTGAAAACGCTCTCGATGGGGTTGGTGAAGTCTTTGTAGAACACCCCGACTGAGAGATTCTCGCGGGTGGCAAAATACCACTCCCAGCGGGCATCGTAGCTTTCAATGACCGTGGCTTTCAGTTGCGGATTCCCTTGTACATCAAAACCGTTATCAAAGTCTTGCCAGACGGTGTCTGAAAGCTCTCGCAGATCAGGGCGGGAGATGGTCTCGCTGTAAGCCAAGCGAGCTTGCATTTTTTTATTCATCTTCCAAGTTAGAGAGGTGCCTGGCAACCAATTGGTGGTTTTTAGCTCACTGGAAATCGCATCGTTCCCGAAGGGTGATACTGTGTCGACTTTTTGGGTGGAGTCTTCAAAGCGCATGCCGGTTGTCAGGCTTAAACTTTTTAACAGCGGCCACTCTGTCTTGAAATAAGAAGCCGTTAGCAGTTGAGAGGCCAAATAATTATCAGTTGGACGGGTCGTGTTCACTACGATAAAAGCATCTTCACATTCTGAAAGAATGTTGTCGAAATTACTTGTTGGATCGGCAGAACAAGTTTCGCCGCTGGGGTCTAAAGCAAAACGCCGCATGCCCGACACGCGATTTTTACGGGTGCGAGTCACACCAACCATGATCTGACCTTTTCTTTTATAAAACCACGGAAAGGGCGACTCTAAAGAAAAGCCAAAGTCATCGGCACGCTCTTGCAAATCATAGTAGCGCCTTTCGTAGGCGGTGTTGTCTTGTGGGTTGTAAGCAAAGTTGCCGTCACTATCGGGTGAGTACCGAAGCGTGGCCCGATTGGGCTCATCTCTGCGAGCATGGCTCTCGGCGAAATGCCAACGGGCCTTTATATCATTGGCTACCGGAAACTTGTGCTCCCCTTGCAACATAAAGGTTTTGAGGGTTCGTGCGGCCCATTCGTACTCCGTTTGACGAATTCTATTACCTTCAGCATTCTCCCCTTCCATCACCGCCACGTAATCGGTGGTGTTGCGGAGGTTAATATAGTTTGTGGTCAGACTGTGATTTTTCTTAAACTTGAGATGGTGACCCAAAATACCACCGACGGTGCGCTCTTCTTGGGTGCGCTCCCGAATGTAGTTGTCTTCGCGCTGCAGAGTGCCCTCGGGTTTGGCATAACGATTGCGCTCTTCTTCTATAAAATTGATGTTGTCCTTGTACAAACCCGCCAAGGTAAAACCAGTTTTGATAGGTCCCATTTTCCAGCTGTCACCCATGGAAAATGAAAAGTCTCGTAGGGTCCGATAATCCAGCGGCTCGAGAGCATGGCGGTTGTTGTTCAAAATCAAACGAGGGTTTTCATCCAAGCCTTCGGGGGCTTTACGGCCTCCGTCATCCACGCCCAGCCAGTCCAAGCTACCACTGGCATTCCCTACCATATTGCCCGTGTTTGAATTAACCGTGTCCGAAATAGAGGTTTTTAAAAAGAACTTATCCGGCATGGACTTGGTCTGTAACTGGACCACTCCTCCACCAAATTCACCCGGCTGATTCGGTGAATAACTTTTTTGGATCACCATACTGTCGAGAAACTGGACCGGGAATAAATCCAGAGGCACCACCCGCCTCGTGGGATCGGGGCTGGGCAAGGCGACGCCGTTTAACAAGGTCGACGAATAGCGCTCACCCAGGCCTCGTACGTAAACATATTTACCATCTTTCAAGGTCAATCCGGTGACTCTACGGAGAGAGCCGGCGGCGTCGCTGTCGCCAGATTTCGCCATCTGCTCGGCACTCATCACGTCGGCCACATCCGAGGCTTTGCGACGCACTTCGATTAAGGCTTGAATCGATCCCTTCAGGTTGGGGGCCAGAACCACAAAATCATCGAGAACCAACCCTGTCGGTGTGAGCTCCACGGTGCGGAGTTCGGGTTGATCTTTTTGAATTTCGATATTGCGGACCACTTGTGTCGAGAACTTAGGGTGGGTGACAGAGATCACCTGCTCACCCTTGGGGAGTTTTAGAACCAGGCTCCCCGTCCGACTGGTCGATCCAGTGACAGCAGTCCCTCGGGCGTAGACCTTTGCCCCCGCAACGGGCTCCCCATTGACCGATAAGACCTTCAAGTTGAGTTCGCCCAGAACCACATTGGGGTCTGTGACCTTTTTCAATTTCTGAGTCGGTTCAGAGAGATCACTGACGATGCCTTGTGAAAAGATATTGACCAACAGTTGCGTACGTTCATCGGCTTCGACTCGAAAAGCAATATTTTTATAGGTTTCACCGTCTTTGATATTAAGAAAATGCTCGCCGGGTTCGAGGGCTAGAGTGACATAGCCGAAGTCATCGGTTTGCAGCTTCTTGGTGCCAATCATGACCTCGTAATTTTCTTTTGGTAAACCACCTTCTGAAACCAAAACATCGACAGCGCCTTGTTCGGCCCAGAGCAGCCAAGGAAAGACAAGAATAAGGAGAACGACCTTATATGGTTTCACTACAGGCCCATTTCTCACTCAGACAACTGCTGATTTCGCGTTTGAGTTCGATGGATTTTTCAAACAACCCATCTTTATCAATAGTGTTCAGATAGTCTTCTGACTTCTTGAAGTCTCCGGTTCGAAACAAAGAGTAAGCGACCGCGTAGCGAATCTCTTGGTCCTCAAGCAGTTTGTTTTTTTGTAACTGGGGAATCATAAACTTGAGAGAACTATAGTCGTCGTCTTCGAGAAAAAGAGCCAATTTTTGTTTGAGCCGTTTTTCCGGCTCCATTGTGCTCATGTTTAAAAAGCGGGCACGATAAGACTTGCCCACTTGGCGCAACATCTCTGCGGCTTCGTAACTCAACGAAATATTATGTTTCGCGGCCCGTTCTAACACAAGAGCGGCAGAGAATTTTTCGCCGAGAGCTAAGTAGTTCTGCGCCATCTCTAAGGCCACCATCTCACGCTTGGGATTGAGCACCTGTAGGGTCTGCAGAAGCGGCAGAGCCAGCGCATACTGTTTATGAACCCGCAACTGACTGGCCATCGCCAATACATCCTGAAAGGCTTCAGAAGACTGAAGGAGCTTCTGAGCTAAGTCTGCAGCACTCAGGTAGAGCTGTTCATCGATAAGGTAGTGAAACTTCTTAGTTAACAAAACCGTTTTTGACAGATTCCGGGTCAAGCCACTGTTGAGAGTGCTCCAGGCTTTCGATTTTTGATTTTGTCGCCAAAAAATCTCAGCTTGCAGAACAAAAAAGGGTAACTTCTCTTTATCTTCATTGGCAATTTTCAGCAGGCTCTGCTGAGCCTCTTGGTAACGCTGCAGCTGTAACAGGGCCTCGGCCCGATAAAGATAAATCTCTTGATTCTCGATACCCAATGCCAAACATCGATCAAAAGAACCAAGGGCCTCTTGATACTGCTGCTTGTGCAACTGAATCATCCCCCACAAGCCTTCAATCACTGCCCCCTGCTCGCTCTTTTCATCGTCCGTTAACTTGTTAAGAGTGCGCTCGGCTCTTTGGTAGTGTGCATCTTTCACCAAAATCTTAGCTAAAGCCACGTGGTCCACTTCGACAGCGCTATCGTCAGCCTGGCCCCTTTGTCCAACAACCGCGGCCAAGGCAACCACCAAAAGCCAGCTTGCCCATGTCTTTGTCAAATGAGAGAGTGGTTGTGCTTTCATCCCTAGTTCACCTGAAACTTAAGTTTTTGTTTAACCCACACACTCACAAACTGTCCCTTGTATTCTGCCGGAGAAAAACTCCACCCTCGTACCGAGTTGATGGCCACTTGATCGAACACACCCTCAGGGGAACTATCCAGAAGCTTGACCTGATCGACCTGCCCGCCTTTGTTGACTAAGATGTTCACGGTGACATGGCCATGGATGTTGTTTTCTTTTGCTGAAGGGGGATATGGGATGGGCTCGCGATACTGAACCTGGGGCAACTGATCGACCACATCTTCGGTCATCACGGTTTCACCTTGTTGACTCAAAAGTCTTGAGTCCCCGGCCGAGAGTCCCAAGATATCAATGCCCAGGTCAATGCCCGTACTAGCAAAAGCCAGATCCATTTTCGGCTTTAAAGACTTCACTTTGTTGCTTCTTTTTTTGACAACCTTCTTTTTTACCAGCTTCTGCTGATTTTTCTTTTTCACTTTTTTGGTTTTGAACTGGACTTGGGAAATGTCTTTCTTTTTCGAATACTCTATGCTGCCATTCATAAAATTTAAGAGAACGACAACCAGAAAAAATCCTAGAAAGGCAATTCCGATGGCTTTGAGTTTGAAAGGGTCTTTATTATGAGCCAACTTCAGCCTCCGTTGCCACCCCAATGTCTTTGACTCCCGCCAAACGACATTGGTCCACCACGTCAACAAGGGTGTCTGCCGTGACCTTTTTGTCAGTCACCACCAAGATCGACTTCGTGGTTTGATTACTAACCATTTCTCGAATCTTACTTTGCAAGACCCAAGGCCTGACATGTTGACCGTCCACAAAAATCTTTTCTGAGTTATCGATAAACACCCGAATGGATTTGCTACTGGCGGGTTTGCTCGAGGCCGCACCAGGACGATTGAGGTCAATCTGCATATCTTTAATAAACGTCGTACTCACCATAAAAAAGATCAGGAGAATAAACACCATATCAATAAGAGGAGAGACATCCACGCCCTCTTGGCTCGCCGTTGTTCGTTTCACAAACTTCATGACTTCTCTCCTTGAAGTTGAACAAAGCCAAACAGGCGTTCAACATAGGTGACCAGTTCTTTTTCACGATTTTCCAGTTTTTTGCCAATAAGGAGACCGGGAACCGCGACCACCAGACCCATCTGGGTTGTGATCAAGGCTTGTGATATTCCACCTGCTATTCCACCGCTTTGGGAAAATAAAGCTGAGTCTTGTAGAGAGTCAAAAGTCTCTATCATTCCGATGACTGTACCCAAAAGCCCCAAAAGAGGTGCTACCATCACTATGGACTTTATTGTTTGCTTGTGGGTCTTTAGCTTTTCTATAAAGCTTTGCATTTCGTGCTGCAAAGCCAATTCAATGTTCAAGACGTTATGCTGTTTATGTTTTTTTACTGCCAAAACAACGTCACCCAGCAGATCTGTGACTTGTAGTTGATTTTCTTTCAAGAGCGACTCCGGTTGTCTTTGTAGGTATTTTGATCGCAAAAACAAAAATCGATAGCCGATAGCATACCAGAGCACAATGGAAAACCCGGCCAACACCCAAGCCACCCAGCCCCCCTTCGTTAAAAAATCAAAGGCCCCCCAGATCGACATTAAGATGGTCCCGGTTGATTTTTGTAGGCGTTACAAGCCGCTAGGGCCCACTTCTCCATATCAGATTTAATACCCTCTGTTTTGGAACTTAAAAACTGGCCCACCAAGAGGGCCGGAATGGCGACAATCAGTCCAAACATCGTTGTCACCAAAGCTTCTGAAATGCCCCCAGAGAGCAACTTCGGATTCCCTGTTCCATAGAGAGTGATGATATCAAAGGTAGAGATCATGCCGGTTACGGTCCCCAGAAGTCCCATCAAGGGAGCCACCGACGCAATCACGAGAATCACCACTCCAAAGCGGTCGATGGTCTGTGACTCTTTGAGAATGGCCTCCATGATGGCATCTTCCACTTTTTGAGGCTCTGACTTCAGGTAGCTCAGCGTTTTGGTCAGCACCCGCGACACGGCACTGTTCTCTCGCACAAGCAAGTGTTGGGCTTCTTCGACTTCGCCGCCCTGGATTTTAGACACAGCCTCGGAAAGCCTTTGATCGTTGTGGCTTTGAGCCCTCCGCAAAAGCCCATAGCGAATCACTGAAATCAAGGCAGCAAACAGGCCCATGACAACAATCACCCAGCCAATCAGTCCACCAGATCGAAGAACATCCATCGTTGTTTTTTCTTTTTGGGCCGTAAACTCTTTCTCTGCGTTTTCAAACAAAAAGAACTTCAGCGACTCTGGAACTCGCCCCTCTTTAAGAGATGCCGCCGATCCATCTAACCACTCCCAAACTCGAAAGTGGCCGCCTCCGGTGGGATAAAGAGATGCCACACGGCCATCGACTTCAGCAAAGCGAGCCACAGTGCCCAAAGAAATGAGATGACCCTGTTTTTCTTCACCGTTTTTTAGAAAGAAGGAGCCTTTAGACTTTTGCACTTTCAGAGTTTTATCAAGATCGGTCAGAGCCGTGGAGTAGACTCCTGTGATCTGGTCAATCAAGGGAGTTTCGATTTTCTCGCCCTCGCTCGCAACACCATCTGCAGCCCCTGACAGCGCTGCCTGTTTTAACGTTGTGTTTAAAAGATCTCGGTTCTCCTGCCGGTTTTCGTAGTCTCTTTCAACGTCGCTCAGTTTTTGGATTAATAGCTCATTATTGGTTTGCGCCCGCAACCATTCACTCTCTAATTGAGTCAGGTCTTTTCGTGCCTCCGTGACTTTTTGTCCGAGATTGGATTGTATGGACTGGATTTTACTCTGCAGCTCTTTTTTATATGTTGAAAGAAAAAGAATCTCACGCTGGTAAGCCGTTGTAAGCTCGTCAACCTGGGGCTTTTTGATTTCACCTTCGGCCTGCGCCCGGGAGGCCACTAACAAAACAAGTATTATGTTACGGAATAATGTCACAACAACCTCATATGGTGGTGGGGATTTCAAAAGCCCCCTGGCGAATTTGTTTTTTAAGAGACTCAAAGAAAGCCAACGTCTTTTCTTGCTTGGCTGTTTGCTCAAAAGAGCGGTAAAGCCAGCCAGACTGGTCTTTTAGAGCCATACCCACTTGTCCACTGTCTGTTTTAAAATAAAGAAATAGCATTCCTACTTTTACAACCTCAGCCAAGTGCATTTTGCCATCTACAGGAATACTCTGTCGATGCAGGCTGGTTTCTCTAGCGAGACGCTTTTCATCTTCGATCAAGGCCCACAATTGATTGGCCGCTTTCAGAACAGAGATTTCATTTTTTTGCATTTTATCTTGCAGAGATTGAATAGAGGCCAAACGCTCTTTTTGTTTGAAAGGCAATGAGGCTTCGACCCAGACAGCTAAGGATTGTGCTGTTTGTTGAATCAACGGACGTAGCTCTTGCGACTCAATGGAGCTTTCGCCAATTTCTTTTTTTAATTTGTTCATTTTTTCTAAAAGCTGCTTTTCACGAATCTCTTCGTTACGAAGGTTCGATGCCAGCTCGGCTTTTTGAATACTTAAGACTTTGATGTCGTTAAGGACTTTTTCTCTCTCAGTCTTATACTCGTCGTTGAGAAGCTCCACCTCTTTGCGCAGCTCAATCACTTTCGCAGAGAGCTCTTGGGTACTGGCTTGACTCCAAGCACTCCACAAAAAACAAGCCATCAATATACTAAATCTCATTTTCGCCCCTCAAACCTGAAAATCGAGAAAGCCCATTTCGGACTCTCTCGACGTCTCTTTTTAAATAGGCCCAACATTGTTTGGGGCCACTTTATTTTAATCTCTCGTCTGAATCCAAGTGGTCCAGTCGTCTTGTCCGATCGCCCCTCGGTAATCCACTTCTTCAAAAACATCGGCGAAAGCTTCATCGAGGTCCATGTCATCGGCAAAGAACTCTTCGATGTACTCAGCCCCTTTAAGGACAGGAGAGCTTGCCATGGGCACCCACTGATTCATCATCATCGAGTTACTGGTCGAAAATTCATTACCCGACATTTGAGCAACAGGATCCGTTGCCGCACAGTCACCGAAAATATTGGAACTAAAAAGAAGGTCCATGGCACCGGCAGGATCCATACACCACGTGTCCACACCCACCATCACGGAATTGATTAGCGTGTAGTTGGTGCCACGACGAAGCTTAAGGCCTTGTGAATTGACACCACCAAAGAAGGTGAAGTTCACGAGGACAGGATGAGAACGAAGTTTTTGATTATTCACGTCAGACTTCGACGAATCGGCTTCGACCATATGACGATCGTTGTCTTCGCCTGCTGTTGGGTAGGCTTCAGCAACAACAACCCCGTTTTGCAAAAAGATACGGGCTCCGTCTGTTGTATCGACACCGTCATCTTCGCCCTTATAACAGAACACATTTTTTGCTGTCACAGCGCCACCGAAGAACTCGATGCAATCATCACTATTGTAAAGAACCGCGATGTTATCGATCAGAGTACCCAGACCAACGCTGTTGAAAGTGATTCCGTTAAGCTCTTTCTGTGAGTCCACTCGGTCTCCGCCATACTCAACTTGTAGATACTGTAAAACTCCAGAGCTGTGATAGTCGTCGTCACCACCGTACCAACCGGTGTTGGCTTCTCCAGGAAGAGTGCACGTGGCAAAATCATTACATTTGTTAGACTTGGCTTTTCCGCTGATCACCAAACCACCCCAGTCGCCCGGACGCTTCGCCTCTGCAGAATTAACAAGATGCTCACCCTGAGCTGAAGACATCAGCACAGGAGCCGCTGCCGTCCCTTTCACCACAATTTTCGAATCCCGAGTGACAGATAAAAACGATTTCACATCGCCCTGCACAAGATTGCCACTGGCATCGCTAAACCCAGCCCAGACACCAGTTCGATCTTTAGACGGGTTCAGTGCAAAAATGGCCACGCCAGGGTTGATAGTGAGTTGGGCCGCCTGAAGGGGCTCAGTCAATTGCAAGTTGGTGTTTCTTTTTTCGCTACCAATGTACACAGGACCCAAAAGAATATAGTTAAAACCACTAGTCAGCTCTAGATCACCAACATAGGTGCCCTCGAGGACACACGTGTCTTTGCCCGCTAGTTGTTTATTGAAAGCTCGCAGCCCTGATGGACAAGCGTTAGCCAGCCCCAACTGCGCAAACATTATGATACACACTAAAGCTATTTTGTTAACCATTTCTCCCTCCTCGGAGCGGTTCAATGAACCAATAAAAAGTTGTAACTCAACAGCCTTTTTCTAGGACGCGCTTAGGTTATTGTAAAATCAAGATCGTCTTGATGTTAGTGAGGGTTGGGTTGGGATTATGTTGAGATTGTGTCAATTCGCCTTGAATGCTGCACGAAGGGGCAATTCAAGGGTGTGCAGGGGCGCCTAGCCGGCCAGGATCATGCAGATACGTCTCTCTTTACGGTGGGTCAATCAATACTCTACAAAAAGAAAGAAGCACACACTCTAAAAAAGATAGGGATCTTTGTTTCTCGTCTTACGAATCGATAGGGTTTTGGAAACAGGGATCTTCTAACTCTGCTCATACTGAGTGAGGTACAGCTTTCGCCTGGCAAAGAAAATTAGGGTATTACTAACAAAGACGGGGCTCCGCTGATTGAATTCAATCGATCCTAAACATTAGATAAAGTAGATCATCGAGAGAGGTAACACGAAGAATACCATACCCACGTAACCAAAACCGATGGCATTGGTGCGGTCAATGGAGTTGGCCAGTGTCTCAGCGCAGGCAATGGGCAATGAACGCATAAAGGGAACAACAAAGAACATCATCGTTCCCAAGATATTAAACACAAGATGAACAAGGGCGATTGCGAGACCAGCCATATTGCCCGTCATGGCCGCAAGTAGAGCCGTCGCAGTGGTTCCCAAATTTGCCCCCACCGTCACAGGGTAAATGGAATGAATAGACAACAACCCACTACCAGCCAATGGAATCAGAAGAGCTGTGGTTATCGAGCTGGATTGTGCGGCGATCGTGGTGACCACCCCAAAAATTAATGCCGAGTAGGCGTTCTTGCTAAAAATACGATCCAAGATATTGCCCTCTTGCTCGGCAACAAATGTGCTCATCACTTTTACGATAAAGGAAAGTGCCGTCACAATAATGGTGGCCGCCAGAGCCATCATCACCAAGCCCGCGATGTCCTCTCCAAAAATAGTAATGATCTGAGTTTTGAAAAAACCAACCACAGGCTTTATGGCCATCTTAATGGGGCTAGAGAAGCTAGCGCCCGCACTGGTCCCATACAGAAAGGAGGCCATGCTGGTTGAAACCTTTTCGATGAAACCAGTGGCGATCTCAAGGGGGAGTAAAACAGCAACCGTCAAAATATTAAAAAAATCATGGACCGTTGCAGCGGCAAAGGCTCTTTTAAAATTAATCTTATCTTTAGCGTAAGCCAACGAAACAATACTATTGGTGACCGAAGTTCCTAAGTTGGCACCCATAATCATGGGTACGGCGCCACCCACTGAAATCGTACCGGCCCCGACCAATCCAACAATGATAGACGTGGTAACTGAAGAACTCTGAAAGAGCACGGTGGCCAACATACCAGCCATAAACGAAGTGATGGGGTGAGAGGTCATATCAAAAAGTGAGCGAGCAAAATCGTCGCCCATCAACTTTAAGCCACCTGATAGGGTTTTCACACCAACAAGGAACAAATAGAGGAGAAAAAGAGCCGTTAAAAGCCGAAGAATTAGCTCCGTTTTCTTGTTTTGAGTGAGGCGCTCGTAAATATCAGCCACTGTTCAAACGTTCCTTTGCCTTAGATTACATGGTTAAAGATACCCCAGTTCATTGATTCTGTTTGTCAGATTATGATTAAGATTCAGAACAAACCTCTGAAATCAGGACTTTTTTACGATCTGCGTTCGGCTAAAAAATGACCACCTGTGAAAATAATTCACTACCCAATTCTCACAACGAAGTGAGGCGATCTCCGCTTCGAGCGGTTCATGAGACCGACCAAACGGGCCCCGTGTCAATCACAGAGCAACCGGATCCCCGGTGATCATCTCAGTCATTGCGCACGCCCCAAGTTCAGCCATTTCGTTGGGATACGAGAAAATTGTTTAAAGTTTCTTGAACAATATAATCTGATTTTGTAGGATTTTGTTATATGGAACCTCGGGGAGTCAGCATGGAGCCTGTTCAAAACAAAAATCTTGTGCCGCACGACGGCTGCGTCCATCTCTATGACGGTTTTCTTTCTCCCTCCGATTGTGACCGCTGGCGCAATGACCTCTTCAAGGCAGTCCCGTGGGAGCAAAGGTCCATCAAAATGTTTGGCCGAAGCATTTTACAACCCCGCCTCACCGCCTGGTATGGCGACCCGGGCTGCTCCTATAAATACTCAGGTCTTCTCTGGGAGCCCACTCCCTGGCTCCCCTCACTATTAGAAATCAAACGACAGGTGGAGCTGTTCACAAGACAGAAGTTCAACTCCGCACTTCTCAATCTCTACCGACATGAAAACGACAGCATGGGTCTGCATAACGACAACGAAAAAGAGTTGGGGCAGGAGCCTTTCATTGCCTCTGTTAGTTTGGGAGCCACGAGAAAAATTACTTTTAGCCCGATCTCTAATAAACAGGAGCGCATGAGTTTCAACTTAGAAAATGGTAGTCTACTCACCATGGAAGGTCCGACCCAGAAACACTGGAAACACGCCATTCCCAAACAAAGTCAGACTGCCAAAATGCGAATCAATATAACCTTTCGAAACATTATGATCCAGCGACCCAAAGGACAGGCCTCATGATTTGTATCGACCCCAAAAACAGAGACAACTTTGACAAGCGCCAGTGGGTGCGCCTGATCAACTCTCTCAGTGGCCCGAAGAGCGCCAATCTGGTCGGGACAGTCTCAAAGGACGGAAAAACCAATCTCTCTATGGTTAGCTCAGCCTTTCATTTGGGCGCCCAGCCGCCCCTTATGGGATACGTTTCGCGCCCTCACTCAAACCAACACCCGCGCCACACGCTGATGAACATTGAGGAGACCGGCTTTTACACGATCAATCATGTGGACTCGTCTTTTCTTAAACAAGCGCACCAAACCAGCGCTCGTTACAAACGTGACCAGTCCGAATTCGAAATGTGTGACCTCGATGAAGAGTACCTGGATTCGTTTGCTGCCCCCTATGTGGCGCCATCAAAATTAAAACTGGGGCTTCGCCTCATCGAAATCGTTCCGATCAAACAGAACAACACCGATCTCGTCATCGGAGAAATTGAAAAAATTCACCTGAGCTCGGACTGCTTACGAGAGGACGGCTCTGTCGATATTGCCAAAGCGGGATCCGTTGCCGTTACGGGTCTCGATGAATACCACCAACTCAGCACATTGTTTCGGTTGTCTTACGCCAAGCCCGATCAGCCGATCCTTGAAATTATTGAATCAAACTGAGACATGCCAGCCAAAATCCCCGTGTCGTTCTGAGACAATTCATATCGCTCTCAAAAGCTGTTTCAAGACTTAGCGGAGGCTCAGTTTCGTCTTGATACAGTTTGATATTAATTCATCGTTTTTTTGGCAACTGCCGATAAATAAGACATACAATAGAGTTCTTAAGTCATCTTGAGGGCTCTAAATGTGGATCGTTTTCGGGGGGAAAATAGATGTCATCTACTATAAATCAATGGTTGAAGAATTCGAACAAAGCACTCTGGAGTGTTTTTATTTTTTTTGGCGGCATCAGTATCGCTATCGGATTTCAAAACTGTGGTGAGTTCAAAGCCGTCACGACTGAAACCCTGAGTCTCGATTCTAATAGTCTGAGCTTTCAAGAAAAAGGCTATATTCAAATAGACGATATGGTGGTCCACCGCTCGCAAGTGAGCCTTAACGATCTACAAAGCCATTGGCCCGATCAGTTTTTTGCTCAGAACGAGGCCATTCAAAACCGCGAAGCCGCAAGTGGTCTTTCCACGCAAAGTCGCTCTTCTTCTTGGTCTGGAGGAATGATACCCGTCTCTTTCGCAGACTCGGTCCCGCCCAATGTTCGATCTCAGTTTATGTCTGTTTGTGGTGAACTCTCGGTCTTCTCGGGCGTTTACTGTGTACCGTGGCTCGGGCAACAAGACTCGGTTGAAGTTGTTTATCAAAGCAGTGACTTTTGTGGTCTTAGCTTTGTAGGACGGCAATCCGGCAAACAAAACCTCAGTCTGAATCCGGCATGTTCCAGCCAACTCGCTTTGGTCATCAAACGGCAACTTCTTCACACCCTGGGTTTTCAAAACCCGATCAATCGAATGGATCGTGATCAGTCGGTGAATATCAATCTGGCAAATGCGAGATCTGACGCCGCCCCTCATTTTGTTAAATTCGCGATGGGGTCAACACCCTTACCAAACTATGATTACGACTCCATCCTTCACCCAGCATCCAATCATCACTCTCGAAACGGGAGTATGGTTATTACAAAACCGAACGGCGACGCGATCACTGGTTCATCCACACTCAGTGCCCAAGACCGACAGGCTCTCACCCAACTTTACCCTTTGGTTACGATGCCCCGCCTGACTATCGCTGTTGAGGACGCCATTGTCGACGGTAACACAACCACGAGTTACACCATCGCGAACACAATACGTGGAGAGTGTAATATCGTCGGAGGTCAGATCACCGTTGAAGGATACCCTGAGACTGGCACCTGTGATGGGCAATTCTATGACATGACTCTAAACTTTCCCAATCCAGGCCTCTACGACCTCAGAGCCACAATGATGGCCACGGGTCGAGGATTCAGTGAACCTGCGATCCTTTCCTTCTCTCGCCTCTCCCCACGCGAAGTGATTCGAGGCTACTACATCACTCACCAGGGCGAAGAATCTTCCCCTGAGGACCTAACCTTTTATACCAACGAAGTGGAACAGGGTTTAAAAACCTTGGCCGAAGTTGAAGCCATTATTATTGAAGAGTCAGAAGTCCCTGACACTGTAGAAGACACCACGGCGCCGAATATCTCGATTGCCAGTCCCGATTCAGGATCCAACTTTGAATCAAGCATCACGGTATCGGGTAACTGTAATGACGACACGGCCACTGTCTCGTTTAGTCCAGGCAATAATGATACGACCAACTGCACAGGCACTTCTTTTAGTCACACCCTAGACTACTCAAACCAGGATGAGGGCCCCATAACTATTATTGCCACGATCACCGACCCTGCTGGTAACTCAAATGTTGCGACGTTAACGGTCAACAAAGTGGAGCCCACCAACACTGGTGGCGGCGGTGGTGGTGGCGGCGATCCAATCCCTGACGATCCCATCTTACAAATCACTCAACCCCAAGAAGGCCAACACCTAGGTGAGGCCCAAAGTGTCGTGATTTCCGGAAACTGCAACAGAGACACAACAATAGCGATCACACCAGGCAGCCACAATGTGCCTTGCGATGGCACCCACTTTCAAACCACCGTCGACTATTCAGAAACGGCCGGAAGCTCCTTTACGATCACTGCGCAGATGGGTACATTCAGCTCTGGAAGCGTTTCTGTCATGCACTCTGTCACTGTGACAAAAGAAGACAACTCAGGAGACAACTCCGGCGGTGGGATTGCTCTGGCACCTGATCTAGCTTTCACTTCGCCAGCATCCGAAGCTGAGATATTTGATAACGATATCGTCATTAGCGGAACCTGTAATCTCGTTGGCGCAACGGTGACCTTGAGCACTAATGTTGCAGGGTCTGACTCATCAACAACCATATGTGATGGGGCTAACTTTCAAGCCATTAGAAACTATTCGAATCGGAATGACGGCTCGTTTAACATTATTGCTGAGATGGGAACAATCCAAAAAGCTGTCGCTACTCTAAATGTTATGAAAGCAACGGAAAACACTACCGGTGGTGGAGGTGGTGGCGGCAGTGACGATCCGCGACCCGTTCTCGCTTTCACCTCTCCAGCAGAGGGTGCTGAGGTTTTCGATAACGATATCGTCATTAGCGGAACCTGTAATCTCGTTGGCGCAACGGTGACCTTGAGCACTAATGTTGCAGGGTCTGACTCATCAACAACCATATGTGATGGAGCTAACTTTCAAGCCATTAGAAACTATTCGAATCGGAATGACGGCTCGTTTAACATTATTGCTGAGATGGGAACAATCCAAAAAGCTATCGCTACTCTAAATGTTATGAAAGCAACGGAAAACACTACCGGTGGTGGCGGTGACGCCACTCTATCTTGTGAAAGCAATTCCTTGGCGACTCTCAACGGCATCTACCAAACCTACTTCAATAGGGACATCGCTGCTGAAGGAATTGGTCATTGGTGCCCGATTCTTGAATCTGGTACCAGAACCGTCCCTGCCATTACCGTGGACATTCTGTTAGGAGCCAGGGACGACGAATACTTTCAAGATCTTACTAATTTAAGGAATGATCGCTCTGAAGACGGACGACGCTCGCAAGCCATTAGTTTCTTGGCTGAGAATAGCTCGGCTCTTCCCAACCACCTCCTGCATGCGTCAGAAATCTCCATCATCCCGCTATATCAAGACTGGTTTGGGCGGCTCCCCGACGGTGAAGGATTGATCCACTGGGGCAACCAAAAAGAGATCAGCAATAGCAGTAGTCAAACGTTCTCTTGCCGAATCATTGCTGTTGCACAAAACAGTCCTTTTCCAGATCGAGATGCTGTTAACAATCACGAGCCTGACGCAAGAACCTTCTGTGAAGGAAGTGGCATCACGATGCCTAGTTGGGTGACCGGAACCTCAGCACCCGCTCCTTTACTTGCTTTCACTGCACCAGCATCGGGAGCTGAGGTTTTTGATAACGATATCGTTATTAGCGGAACCTGTAATCTCGTTGGCGCAACGGTAACCTTGAGTACCAATGTGGTAGGGTCTGACTCATCAACAACCACTTGCGATGGGGCTAACTTTCAAGCCACGAGAAACTACTCGAACCGCAATGACGGCTCGTTTAATATTATTGCAGAAATGGGCACAACCCAAAAAGCGATTGCTACTCTCAATGTCACGAAAGCCACGGGTGGTACCAACACCACCACATCTTGCCAGGCAAGTTCCATTGCGGCTCTCAATGAAATTTACCAAGAGTACTTTGGAAGAGATATAGATGACTCTGGCAGGGACCACTGGTGCCCAATCTATGAATCTCCTTTGGTATCAACCCCAATTCTTACCTCAGAAATTATTCTCCAAGCCACAGACACCATTGAGTTTCAAGATCTGACAAATCTGTTAAACGACCAATCTCTGGATGGACGTAAAGCGAAGGCTATTGATTTTGTGGTTGACACAAGAAACATGGTTCCAGAAAACATATTAACTGAATCTGAAAAGTCTATTGTTCCGATATACCAAACCTGGTTCGGAAGACTGCCTGATGGCGCTGGATTGATCTCTTGGGGAAAAAATAAAGCAGCCGGAAATGCTAGTGATCGGGCATTCACCTGCGGACTAGTGACAGCAGCCACGAACACACCTTTCACTGACCAAACCTACATCAACGAAAACAAAGAGCCAGCTCTAAGAGACTATTGCAAGGATACTGGTGTCGCGTTGCCATCGTGGCTAGTCGATAGCACTGCCCCCACGTGTAGCCCCAATTCTATAGCCACTCTGAACGGCATCTATCAAACCTACTTTGGAAGGGACATTGCCGATGAGGGCAGAGACCACTGGTGCCCTGGCCTTGAAGATGGATCGAAGACCGTGACCCAACTCACCGTAGATATTATTCACGGAACCTCAGACTCGGCAAACTATCAGGACCTTACTAATTTAAAAAATGACCGCACATATGACGGAACCGGAAAAAGAGAACTAGCCATTAACTTTCTCGTCGAGAATCACTCTAATATTCCCAACAAGTTACTGCATCCTTCAGAGATCTCAGTTATCCCCCTGTACCAACATTGGTTCGGAAGACTGCCTGATGGCGCCGGGCTGATCTATTGGGGTAAAAACAAAGAAGACGGCGGTGCCAGCGATCAGGTATTCACCTGTGGTTTCTTAAGAGTGGCATCAAACACGCCGTTCCCTGATCAAGACAGCGTCAACACGAAGGCTGATGAGCTGCGGTCCTATTGCCAAGGCTCAGGCGTGCCGCTACCCACATGGTTGAATCCTTAAATAGATAATTTTGGCGGCACTCAACAATGAGTGCCGTCCTATAGAGTTTCAGACCGTCATTGCTCAATAGCAATGACGGTTTCTTATTTTCTGGGATCAACGAAATCCAGTGCAATGACTGTCACTACCCATCATTGACCATCCTGCGCACTTTTAGGATTTGGCTTTTTCCATGCGCTGACCCTCTCTGATGAGTTCAGAGAGATTGCGGCGGTAGTTTTCATTCATTTGGCTAAGCTGGTCAGTGTGTTGGCGCTGCATGTTCTCGATACGGTGTTCGTATTTGGCCTCTTGAGTGGCCTCACGCATTTTATAGGCCTGTTCACGCTGGTTTTGAATCCGTTGACTCTCATTTTTTAGAGCGAGTAGACGCTGCTGCTGACGATCATTCATCTCGATCTTCGCCTGTTCATGCTCTTGTCTTAAGGCCATCACTTCTTTTTTGTGTTTCAAATCCATTTCTTTGATCTTGTTTTCAAAATCCATTCGCATTTTATCACGCTGGGCTTGATCCTTAAAACGGGTCTGATCTAGGTTTGAGGCATAGCGATCCTGTAAGCGCTGTCTTTCATTTTTGTGAGCCAACACCATCTTCTCTCGCTCATTGGATTGGATGTCCTGCATTTGGTTTAGGCTCATCTCATTCTGCTGACGTTTATCGTTGTTCTCTGTAATTAGCTTCTTACGCTGATCAATCAGAAGGCGTTGGTTACGATCGTTCTCCTGCTCCATCTGCTTTGTGAGATGGTTCATATTGGCCTCAATACGCTGGTCGGCGTTGTGCTGAGCAATTTTAATCTCATCTGAGTGAATTCGATTAAACTCTTTGACCATCCCCTGTCGCTCATCAAACATTTGATCGTAGGTGTCCTTATGGGCAAGCTTTACGTTGTCGAGCTCTCGTCTTTTTTGGGCATCGGCTCGACTCAGGTTACGAGTGTTGTCTTCTTTTAGGTTTCTAATTCGTTGATTTTGTCGATCACGCTCCATAGCGACTCGTCCGGACTGCGACATATACTCCTCACGAGTGTCGGCCAGCTGAGCTTTCTCTCGAGCTAAGGCACGGTCGTAGCGATTTTGTATTTTATCGACGCTAGAAGCATGCTCATCACGCATATTTTTAAGGGTCTCCGCGTTTTGGTATCGCGTGTCCTGCAAAGCAATTTCATGACGACGCTCCATAGCCTGAATATCGTACTGATGCTTTCGCTTTAACGATTCTACCTGCTGCTTTTTACCCAACTCCGACAATTGTTTCTGGGCGGATAATTGGTCAACCTCTGATCGGTGACGATTCTGCATCTCTCGCTTCTCTTGTTGATGCAATCGATTCAACCGGTTTCTTGAATTTTCAGTCTCTTCAAGTTGGCGCTGCTGGTAGTTTTGCAAGGTTTGTGAGGTGGAGTCATTGTTGTTGGTCAATGTCTGGCGCGACTTCTCACGAATGTTAGTAATCTCTGCCTCGTGAGCTCGTTTTGTTCCTGCTATTTGATCACTATAGGTGTTGTGAAGGTGGTCTTCGTTTTTTGTTCGATCCATGCTCTCGCGGCGCTTTTGGGCGGCGTGAGCTTGGCGCATTTTCGCAATCTCTTTTTGGTGGCGCATGTCTCGACGTTCAATGGTGGCTTGCGTGTTTTTAGCAGACTGGTTGATTCTGGCATCGTTGTTTTGATTGACTTCATTCACTTCTGATTTGTGAGCCTGCTGCATCTTGGCAATTTCTTTACGATGCTGCTCTTTTAGAGTTTGCTCGCGCTCTTTGTAATAGTCGCGAACCTTTTGCGCTTCTGTCGCGTCATTGCCAATACTGCCAGCCATCTCTTCCTCCTGAAGTGATATCATTATTATAGCATCGAATATTTCGGCGTATCGGAAATGTAAAGCGATCAAGGCTTCGGGCTTAAGACTTTAGGCCGCCTCAGTGGACTCAGGTCTAATAGTCGTATCGAATTTTCTGTAGGAACAGTTTGCGAAGGTACTTATTGAATTGAATCTTTTGACGCTTTTTTTGAATCTTTTCTTGATGTTTAACCTCTAATGAGGCCATTTTTCGCTGCACTAAATCGCGATGCATTTGACTGGCCTGGATCGCTGCCCACTTCACTGTTTTTGCCACCTGCTGGAGTTCTTGAATGTAACCGTACTGGTGGTCCATAAAAAAACGAGCTCGATCTTGCGCGAAGGATTCAAAGTCGATCACCGAGACCACTCCGGACTCTGAGGAACCATTATTAACCCCACCGAACCAGTTCTGAAACCCCGGGACCAAAAAGTGCTCTTCTGACTCCCCTTTTGGTTTCACTTTCACACCTTCACCGTTAAGCGACAGGACTCGCACTTTATTTTTGAGCACATGGATCATTACTTTAGAGTGACCCAACTGAATGTCCGCAAAGGGGGTGTGAATTTTCAATGGCTTCTTACTGTTAACCACAAGAAGTCCTTGATAAACATTCCAAACTTCTTTTCTATCTGTCTCTAGGACCAAGTGACGATCGAGCTCCCAAGAGGATTTCACCCACTGGAACATACGGGGCTGATCTCCTGTGCTCACAGCACAAGGAAGACTCTTTGACTTTATGCAGTTCTTGGGACTCTCCGTGGGAATGGTGTAGTCTTTGGCGTCCACAATTGAAACCTGCAGGGTCGAAGCGGCGTAAAACAAAAGGACTCGTAAGCACCGGAAAATCATAGTTGCAGCTCGCTGACCGCCACTTGAGCTTGGGACACTAATTTTTTGTCCTCGTAAACGGCAACGATTGTTTTGTAAATCCGAACCGCATCTTCGACTCGGCCATCGAGCTCATAGAGGCCACCGATCTTTAACAGAGCATAACCCGTCAGTCTGTTTTCAGGAAACAGGTCCACCATTTTTTCAACCCAGGTGATGACATTGGCATTTTTATCTTGTTGAGCATAAGCTTCAATAATCAAGTAATGAGCTTCAATAATATGATAAGAGTCAGGATAAGTATCGACCAGTCTTTTCAGAATTTGAGTGGCCTCTTTGAACTCACGTTTTTTTACTTTCTCCTTACCATCAAGAAGCATTTTCTTTGCTGAGAGACCCAATTGAATTTCGTGGGTTCCTTCATGGGGAATCACACTGGCTAAATTTCTTAGCTGCTGCTTTTCCTCTTCCACTTTTCGATTTTCGATCTCTTGAGGAATCAAGAGCGCGATGTCTTGCTTAAAATCAGCAAAGTGCCCTTGCACAAGCAGCTTCTTCAGTTGCTCGCGAGCCACTTTACTTTTCCAAAACTCAGCCATTTGCTTATGTTCTCTTGAACCGTTGAGTGTTCCCTTTACTTCTCCAAGGAACAGCAGACCGGCAAAAGTCATAAACATACATGTGAATGTGAAAACGGTTCTATTCATGCCTATTTATCGGCAAGAGACTAGAAACACTTAAGCTTTTAGCGCCCTAGGCTTTGGGCTTGTTTTTTGTAGCGAGAGAACACCGATTTCATGTCTTTTGGGACTCCTGATGGAGCTCGCGAGCCCTTCACCTTTGAATCGAAAAGAGCGCCGTATTTATAAAACAAATTATAATCTTTTTTGAAGGAAGCCAAGACCTTGGGGTAGGCGTATTTCTCACTTCTTTTAGGAAACTCGCGAATGTCTTTTGCCAGCGACAACCGAACCTTTTTTTGCCACTGCTTGTAATAGCGGCTCCAAGCCGATTTGTTTTTACCGATTTTCTTGTACTGCCGAGCAATATCAACAGCGAGAGTTTCCGCCTTTAAAGACGAGTAGAACAGAGCGAGTCGATCTCGCTGCTTGTAAAACGACTGTTGTTTTTGACTTCCCACGGACTTTACGGCTTTGCCCTTGGCTTTAACCTGACTCTTGTTTTTTTTCGACGATCGCACCACCGAAAGCTGCTTGTTGATGCGGTTTCTTTTTTCGACTCGCTTCACTGCTGAGGCAGTGCCGACCTTTGCACTGGGCCTGGTCTTCGAGGATACCACTTTTGCCGCTGGCTTTACCTTTGGTGCTGGCCCCTTGTTTTCTTCTACCACCGCTGGCGGTGGCGGTACGGTTGGTGCTGCCACCATCACCTCAGGTGGGCGAGGGGTCTCTGGCTCGAAGGCGTTCTGATCAGTGAGAGAATCCCCACCTTCCTCTTCTGTAAAGGCGCCGACCTCGCTTTTCTCACCATCGGAATGAAAACTTGTGTAAACAAAGAACACGCCTATAGCGATCACCAAACCCGCGGCGACTCGAAGGGCCTTATCAGTATTCAAAAAAGGTGGGGGCGTTAACAAGTCCTCGTCGCCCTGTTTTTCTTTGACGGAGGTTTGCTCCACTGTATTCTCATCACTCAGCGAGGACTCGATGGGTTCAGTCACCGCGGCCGCAGCCACAACACGAGCGGGCTCGTCAGAAACTGGAGCCTCTTCGGATTTAGGAGTCTTCATGGCTGCTTTTTCACTAGATTTTAAAGGAGGATCTAAAGACCAAAGACTAACCTCAGAGTTCTCGTCTTCTTCGAAAGAGGTCGATGCCTCCGGTCCCACTTCTTCGAGCTCGTCGTCACCGTCACTTTCCATAAAAACAGGCGGCGTTGTCACTGTCTGTTGCTCGCGTTGAAAGGTCTCGATATCGTCACCCCCCACCGCGTCCACTGATTTTGCAATGGCATGGTCGTCATCGGTTTTCTCGTAAAGCGAGGCATCGACACTGGTGCTCGATGGTAAAGGTTGCGAAAGCTCTCGAATTTCAGAAATTTTACCCCAGCTCTCCATCCCCTCTTTCCATGCGAAATCAGAAAATCGGATCTCACCGGAATCGATAAGGCCTAAGACTTGAGTTTCAGAAAAAGGACCAAGCTGCTTGTACTCCTTGCCTTTTTCGGTCTCCGTTCGCTTAAGCAAAACCCAAGATCGATCACCACCACCCGAAGGGTTCGAATCTTTTTCTTCATTTTGAATATGCTGAAACAGCTGGGGCACTTCCGACACAGGCAACCACTCTGTGGCTCCCGCTTGATAAACCAAATCAAGAGGAGTGACTTCACCCGAATGAATAAGCGCGATCACCTTGTCTTCAGACAAAGGCCCGAGCGCTTGTCCGTTTTTACTAAGATACCACTGACTCATCCTTAAGGTCCCTTCAGCTCCCATTCATCGAGCGCCTTTAACTGCTTGAAGTAAAAAGATTCAAAGTCTTTATCATTGAGACTTTGATCCAACAGTTGCCTAATACTATCTATACCAAGGATTTGCTTTTCATAAAGAACAAAATATCGATCGCCTAGAATTTCCCCAATAAACTTCGCTGCGAGAACATAACTAGACCTTTCTCTGGGCTCGAATACTTTTTGGCGCTCTCGATTGGCGTAAACCGAAAGAAGCTCGATCATCTTTTGATCCAATGCCAGCAACAGTGGCTCTCGCCCACGATCCGCTTTGTCGAACGCCTCTAACTGTTTTTTTAGATCGGCCATGGTTTGGGCCTTTCGTTTGGGATTAACAAACTTACTGAGCATGAACGCCATAGCCTCAATCCAAATAAATTTAATAAAATCTTTTGGAAAATCCCAGTCCAAGGAGTTGCGACCGCAGAGCACGCCGTGAACGTACTGCCCGGCCAAAGTGGCGGCGTGATTGACAGTGGCCTTAGAGAGATAAAAGAACCCCGCGTTGGGAATATAAAAACTGCGATCACTCTGAATCAACTCGTAAGCCAGTTTTTTGTCCGATGGACTCAAGACTTTTTCTGTAACAACCAGAGCCTGTGGATCACCCAGAGAGTAAACCTCAACAGCATTGCTATCCACCTCGATATCTAAGGCGATGGCAATCATCTTTACGAGTCCGGAGACATTGTCGGTGTGATCGACCTGAAAGTCCCATTCATCCCAGTCGTCTTCATCGAATTCGTCATCATCATCGAACTCGAGTTCCACATCAAAGTTTTCTTCTAAGTACATTAAATAACTTTGCCATTTCACCCAAGGCGGCGAACTCAACAAGCAGAACTCACGATCCGTGAACTTGACGACCTCGACTTTGCTCTCTTCCTCAGCCTCGGCCAACTGAAAGTATATATTTTCTGAGTTGAGGTAAAGGGAGGCCGATTCCACAGGTCTCGGACCACCAAAGCGCTCGCGAACGCGCTCTGGCAGATGCGAGTTGGCAATATGAAGATCACCGTAAACCACGTAGAAAAGCCGCTCAGAGTCTTGATGCATATAATGAACCAGTCGCTCAGCGGCCTCTGCATCTCTTTTGAGCAAGGTCGAGCTGGAGCGCTCATCGACTGCGATATTCAATGCGAGTATGGGCACCTGGTGTTTTCTGGCGAAATCAAAGAGAGGCTTGTAATGAGCCCACGGGAAGCCCCATTTCGAGTTCCACCCAACTTTCTCTAAAAAAGACGCCTCCGATATTTGCGAGGCCACAAACTGATCAACAAGCAATTGATCCACCGCAAACACACATTCCAGAGCCAAAGTTAGGGGGCGCTCGTGCACCAACTTGCGAATCATACGAAGATGGGCCCGCTGAGCCTGCGCGAAGGGGTGAAAATCTCCACCGTAGACAACCTGCACTTGCTGGAGAGCCACAAAGACCTCTTGCCAATGGGACGGCTCCCACGAACGATCGAGGTCTTGTTTGTAGGCCTGGGCATAGAGGGTCAGGTCAGAGCTTTCATCGCCTAAATAAAGACGGACTTGGTCTTTGATTTTATGCAATATTTGCTTTCGCTCTTGAAGCCAGTTTTTCGAATAGATGGTTTTTCGACGCGCCCCCACACAGTTAGTTTGGAGGCCCGGTGAGTCGATGACAAGTTTTTTTCTTCGACCATTCTCTCAGGCACTGGTAAGCTATCTCCACTAGTACTTAAGTCTGCTTACTGAAGGAGGGTTTTCTATGAACTCAGGCAAAAACTCACAGCTCGCTTTTTGGATTTGCTTTTTCTGTACCCTAGCGGCAGTGGGCACCCATGTGTACCTTACCAACCATCACTATAGCTTTAAGTACGGCCAGGTCGCTAATGAAAGCATTTGTAATGTGAGTGAAACCATCAATTGCAATCGAACCACAGCCAGTGCCTATTCCGAGGTGATGGGAATTCCTGTGGCCATCTTTGGCGGCCTGATCAATTTTGCCCTTCTTTGTTTGCTCGTGGCTTTTCGATTTCCTGTAGTCAGCGATGAAACACGGCAAGGCCTGGGTGGCCCCATCAAGCTTATTGCTTTAGGAATCTTTGCCACCAGCCTTGTTATGGGAGGCTTGTCTTACTTTGTGTTGCACACCATTTGCCCGGCCTGCACCCTCGCCTATGCGCTCTCGCTTGTGGTGTTGGTGACCGCATGGATGATAACATCGGAGCACCCCCTGTTTTCTTCTGGCAACCTGAAACTCTACCCTATTTTAGCCGTAGGTCTCGTAGCAGCAGCCTTCTTTTTTCACCACAACACCCTCAGACAATATGGTGGCAAAGAGCGAATTGAGTTTATGGAGCTGCAATTGGACGACTGGAAAAATGCCTCCGTAAAAACAATCACTCCCGTCGAGCCTATCGTGATGAACCCCAATCCCTCGGCAAAAATGAAAATGGTAGAGTTTGCGGACTTCTTGTGTGGCCATTGTGCCAACGCCTACCCGGTCATTCACAATTTCGTAAAAGCTCACCCCGACGTGGAGTTCTCTTTTCAAGCCTGGCCTCTTGATGGTGAATGCAACAGCGCCATACCCAATGCCGAGGGCACAAGATGTTTGCTGGCAAGAGTCTCTCACTGTGCTGGACAACAAGGAAAGCCCTGGAAGACACAAAGTTGGATTTTTGAAAACCAAAGAGACCTCTTGAGCAAGGACCAAGTCAAAGCAAAGCTGAAACAAGAAATACCCAACCTAGGGCTCGATAGTGACGCTCTGATGACCTGTGTGGACTCAGAGGCGGCTCGCGAAGCCATTCGCGCCCAATCCAAGCTAGGGGCTGACTTAAACATCAACGGCACGCCGTCATTGTTTGTTAATGGCAAGAAAGTCTCAGCCGGCTTCTCGATTCCATTACTAGAAATGATTTATCAAGAGGTTACGAGATAGGCCAAAGCCAGTGGGCCAATCCCAAGAAGAGTTGGTGAAGATAATGGGTAAGCAGCTGATGAATGGCAATAAAGACGTCAGGAAAGGCGGCTTTCAGCATTGCAAAAAAGAACACCACTCCAATAGACCAAAACAATGAGATCATAAACCAACGGGTCGAGCTAATGTCCTCTTTGCGAACATAGCGCTCCACCTTCTCGATATTTAAGATGCACGTCCTTAACTCTTGAAAATGTATCCCTAAGGTGGCTACCAACTCTTTTTGCTTAGATCGAGAGACATGGGGCAATTTACCGACGGCACGCTTGGCCTTAATAGCTCGCACCAAACTTTTTGCATGCTGGATGTAACGCCCCGCTTTTTCACCGAAGTCTGGGTAGTCAGTCCGTATACTCAGGAGAGTCTCCAACTCAGAGATCGCCATCTCGTAGCGTTCGTAGACCACAGCCGCCAATATCGAATGACCATATGTCAAAGCAGCCGATGCATCGGCCTCATCATCAATCTGAATCCCCTCTTTAAGAAGTCCTTCTAAGTGGTTGGTAAACTTCACTTCTGTCTGAGTCTTGCCACCACGCCCAGTGGAACTGTAGCTTTCAAGATCCGTCCCGGGACCGATCTCTTTGAGTGAAAATGAGCTCTTAGTGGATTCTGCCATAGGACTTTATCGGAGAAATCTCGCTCCTTCTTTAGTCCAGTTTTCTATCTCATCTTGAGCCATAGAAGACCCTGTCTAGACATACATCGTGGCAATTGCCATACTGGAGGAGCCGGACAAAGGAATGTCCACCGGTTCTTCAAGGAGGAAGAATGAAACAAAACAATTTGGAAATGATCCCTGTGCCTCTGCCAACAGAAGTGCCTCCTCCACCGAACCTCGACAACATCCCACTCGATATCCTGCACTCGGCCACCGTTGAGATGCTTATTCAGCAAAACGATGATCTATCCTCTCGCTTAAAAGTGAACATTCGTCGCAACTCCCAGCTTGAGCAAAGACTCATTGAAAACGAAAAAGAGATGGCCAACCTCAATCGCCAGCGTGAAAACGTACTGGCCCAAATGGAAATCATCAAAGAAAAACAAAACATTTGGTCCCATCAAAAAGAAAAAATCGAAAGACAGAATCAAGCCTTACAACAGGAGTCCGAGCTACTCGAAAGGCGCTACAACGAGCTCTTCACTACCTCAAAACAGCAAGAAAAAGAGCGCCGAGGGGATTTGGCAGCTAGTGCAAAAAAAATCCGTGATCTTGAAGAAAAAGCAACGATCACTTCTCGCATCCGAACGCGCGCCAAAGAAAAACTGCGATCGTTTCTTCTTGAAATGGCCGAGAACTTTAATCGACAGCAAAAGCAAATTCATCAGGCCGAAGCCTCAAACCGTCTTTTGAAAAAGCAGTTTGAACAACTCAACAACGAAACCTCGGAGAAAGAGACTTTTTTTCGTCAACAACTAGAAAACCTGAAACAAACCAGCCAGAAGGCCCTGGCCTCTATGGACTGTAAAATCACTCAATTGCAAGAAGACAACTCACGGTTAAAGTCAGAAAAGACCACTCTGTCCGAAGAAATCTCAGATCTGCAGCACCGGCTGCATGACGAAAAGAAATTGCGCATAAAACTATCGAACCTCTCAAGCGAGCTCAGCGAGATTAAAAATGATCGCATTCGCCTGAAAAGAGAGAGTCAGAGCGCAATAGAGAAAAGTGAGTCCTCTCGCCTACTGCAAGCGAGCAAAGCCCAGGAGCTCAACAAGCAACTGGAAACCCTCCAAAGACAAAGAGAGACCGATCAACAGACTTTGAAAGACTGCGAGAAACAAATACTGGAACTTGCGAAAGACAATGAAGAAATTTCTGAGCAACTCTCTTCACTACAAAATCTTTGGGTCACAGCACAAGCTCGCCTTGAGAAAGAAGAACTTAAATCTCAGGCTTTAGAAAAAATAAACCGACAATTGAGTCAGGATTCCCAGGCGTCTCGAGTGTCTCGATCCGCTGAACAAGCCCAAAAGAAAGAAGAGCTCCCGACCACCGTGGAACCAAACAATAGTGACAACTCAGAATTTCAAGATCGGATACAGCAGGTCTTTGCTAGCCAGTACCGCACAACGGCAAAAGGCCCGGAACTCGACGTTTAAGCGGGCTCGTCACCTAAAAAAGTAAGGTTTCGAAGCGAGGCAATGGCGCTGTCCGTGTTTTCAAAAATTTGGATATTCGACAAGGGACTGGCCGCGAAGATCTTTTTAAATTCAGACCCGACTCCGCAGAATCGCAGTTGTTTTTTCTCGATGCTGGCGAGTGCAGTAATAGCGTTCACAAAGGGCATGATGCCATTGGAGCCAACGAAGCTCAATTCTTGCAGATTAAAAACTATTTTATCAGCACGTCGGCTAATGTCTCCCAGACAAGCCTGACGAAAAACTTCGGTGTACTCCATGTTGATACGTCCACTTAAATTCACCACGACCACATCTTTATTCACCGCCAGCTTTGCCTTCATAAGGTCTCCTCTAAAAGTAGTTACGCAATCAACACGACTCCCTCTAGGATAGCGAAGCTTGGAACATTTAGCGATTCAACGCGCCTTCTTTTAACTAAAAGTCGAGGTGGCATTTCCCTTGCCTGTGGCTTGAATACGAGACAAACTATTGATATGACAAAGATCTTCTCCCTGACTCTCAAGTTTTTGTCCACGCCGTTTTTTGTGGGATGTCTGCTTTCCTGCGTCCTAGCGGGATTGGTTCAGTTTTACTATATCTCCTACCGCGATCCGGCCGTGGTCGAGCAATACCCTCTTCTCTCAGAAGTTGAACGCCTTCACAACCAAACCATCGACTTTCGGCTTCGCCAACGGGGCCCACGCAAAGGCAGTGACGATGTTGCCATCTTGACCATCGATGAAAAGGCCATTCAGAAATACGGACGTTGGCCTTGGCCTCGAACCCTCATTGCCAATGTCATCGACGGTATTATGAAACACGGGGCTCGCAGTATCGCGTTTGATATTATCTTTTCAGAAAAACAAGAGACCATGCTCAATTCTCTCGATTCCATCCAAGGAAAACTTAAAAAAAATCTACCAAAGGATGCCGGGGCCCTGGATAAGGTTTTTGCCGAAGAAAAAATCAAACTCGACCACGACAGACACCTGACGGCGGCCATTGAGAGACACTCTGCAAAGATGATTCTTGGTGCCGTGTACGACGAATTTGAATATCACCCCTTCCCTTTTCAAGACGCATGTTTTTTGGATATAACTAAAAAAAACGATGTGTTCGACTACTGGGATAAAGAGTCTTATCTCATTGGACTGCAGAATGCCGCCGAGGTGGCTCTCCCCACCTCCTGGCACAATATCCTGCTAGACCACTTCGATAATTTGCAACAAAATGTCTCTTACCAATGGCTGCAAGATAACCCCGATCATCCCGTAAGCCATTTGCTCGAGGAAAGGGGCTTTTCTTTGTCTAAGAAAGGAACTGTCCTCTTACTCACCCTTTTTATTCAACAAAAGAAGGAACTCTACGAAGAGACTGATTTCTCAAAAACAGTGCCCTGGAACACATTGAGTCGACTTTTCCCACATAAAGAGTTGGTCGACGTGCGCGCCGATATGCGCCAAGAACTCAATGACTACTGCCTACGATACTTAACTTCTAAAGATGAACTCACCCCCACTTTTAAGGAAAACTGGGATACCATCACAAAAGAATACGACAAGTTTCAAGGCCTCACTTTCGATCAAGCCGTCGACTACATACAGATCACCAACCTCAGCAATCCGGTGCACCACGTGGATCGTTGGCTCTTTAACATTCCAAGTATCAATGACGTCGTTGAACACTCCGGTACCTTTAATGCTACCCAGGACAAAGACGGTAGTGTTCGAAGAGCTAAGCTTTTTGTCCGCAACGGAAGTCTCTTTATTCCAAGCCTCGCTTTTAAAACATTTTTAGTCGTGAAAGATCTCTATCCCACCGCCAATCTTTTGCCCAATCCCTATGAAAATCCTCCGGAGTCAAATATCGTAACGAACGTTAAATTAGAGAACGGCGATGGAGAACATGTCTTAACCATACCCACCGATCATCGTGGTCAGCTACAAATCAACTATGCGGGCCCACAAAAGATGTTTTCTTATCTAAGTGCGGGAGAAATTCTTGATGACAAGCCAACACTGACCATCCAACAGCGCCTCCTCAATAAGGATGGTGATTGGATCGAAGAAGAGTTTGAAGTCGATAGACTGGAGTACTTGAAAGACAAAAACTTTATTTTTGGAGCGACGGCAACAGGAATCTACGATCTGCGAGTCACCCCTTTTGAAGAGAACTATCCTGGAGTCGAAACCCACGCCAATCTGCTCGACAATCTTCTGCGACAAGATTATTTGAAGACCAACCCTAAAGAAGCCTATGTCATGCCCTTCTTTGTGTTGGTCCTCGGGATTCTGTTTAGTTTCGTCGTTTCTTACTTTGGCGCCCTGATCGGACTTTTTATTGCCACCCTTTCTTTGTTCGCGATCTATTTGGTGGACACCCTATTGATATTCCCCAAGGGCACGGTCGTGACAATCTTGTTTCCCATAGCAACCATTGCCACTTTGTACACCTTCTTAACCTTCTTTAAGTATTTCACTGAAGAAAGAAAAAAGAAGCAGCTCAAAGGAACTTTTCAGAAGTACGTCTCCCCTGAAATTGTGGAAGAAATCCTTAAAGATCCATCAAAGCTTGAGTTAGGCGGTATGAAGGTTGAGATGAGTGTTTTCTTTTCCGACATTCGAGGCTTCACCACTATTTCAGAGCAGCTGGATCCGAAGGCTTTATCTGATCTCCTCAATCACTACTTGACCCCAATGACAGACATCATTTTCAAAAATTCTGGAACATTGGACAAATACATGGGTGATGCGATTATGGCCTTTTTTGGCGCTCCTGTTCCTTCAAAAACCCATGCCGCCCAAGCCTGCCGAGCCTCGCTTCTGCAAATCGAAAAACTTTTTGAACTGCAAAAGATCTATGAAGCGCAAGGGCTACCCATGCTCGATATCGGAATCGGCGTCAATACCGGTGAGATGAGCGTTGGAAACATGGGTTCTGAAACGGTCCGTAACTACACCGTTATGGGTGACGCTGTCAACTTGGGCGCGCGCCTTGAGGGGATCAACAAACAATATGGCACCCGTATTATCATCAGCGAATTCACTCGCGCCCAAATCAGTGAAGACGAATTCTTGTTTCGTGAGATCGACTGGGTCAAAGTGAAGGGTAAAAATGAACCGGTTCGCATTTTCGAACTTATGGACATGGGAGAAACTACGGCCGAGCAGAAGGCGCAAGTGCAGCACTTTAACTCGGGATTCAATTTTTACCACGAAATGCAGTTTGAAAAGGCCACAGAGGAGTTCAACGCGGCTCTCAAGGTGAATGCGGCTGACTTGACTAGTCAACTCTACATAAAACGCTGCCAAGACTATATTAAACAACCTCCTGAAAAGAACTGGGATGGTGTTTTCACCATGACGACCAAATAGAGGCTGCGTGAAAAAAATAGGGCTTATTCTGATTGTTTTTTGTGCACTTCTTGACCCACTCGTGGGGCACGCCAAAACTCAAATCATCGCCGACGCCCAAGAGATGATTAAAGACAAAAAAAGCCAAACCCTAGAACTCAATGGAGCGGTCAACGTTATCTTCTCACAGCAGCACCTGCTCTGTGACCGAGCCATCGTCTACGAAGAGACCAGCACGATTATCGCCGAGGGCAATGTGGTTTTACAAAATGGGCGCACCACCCTGCGTGGAGAAAAAATCAAGTTTAATTATGACACCAACAAAGGGACTCTTTACAACGGAGTGGTGACCTCGGGTCAGGTTCTTATTGAGGCCGCAGTGATCGAAAAAATTGGTGAATCAGAATACATGGCCGATGACGCTTATTACACGGCCTGCATAACCTGCCCTCCTTCGTGGGGGTTTACAGCATCTAATGTGATCGCCGAGATCGGTGGTTACGCCTACATCTCGCGACCATGGTTGCACCTTTTGCAGTTTCCGGTGCTGCCTCTGCCCTACCTTGTGGTGCCCCTGAATTCAAAACGCCAAACAGGTTTTTTAGTTCCCAAACCCTTTTCCAATGGGGATGGTGGTTTTGCTGTCGAACAACCTTTTTTCTGGGCGATCGATCGCTCCCATGATGCCACATTCTCCTTGATCAATTACGAAAAACGGGGCCAGCAGGCCTTGGCCAACTATCGCTATGTGATATCACCGACCAGTAGCGGGCAGTTCAATACCGCCTTCTTGCGAGATAGAACAATATCGAACGATAACTTAAAAAACCGCTGGTTCGTTGAATACGGACACCATTACGATTTGCCGAACGATTATACCCAACGCACAGAAATTGCGTTGGCCAGTGACCGCAAATACGCCTTTGATTTCTTTAACCAGTTTCTCCACAACGGAGAGCCCGCCTTGGCCAATAACGTTTCATTGAGTAAGGCCTTCGACGAATCTCTTCTGACCCTCGAAGCCAGCTACTACCAGAGCCAGATAGAACCCGAGTTTGGCTTTCGTGACGACAACAGTTTGCATCGTTTACCTGAAATCAATTTTGAGACCAACGACTACAAGTTATCTGATGATTTAAACTTGTTCTTTCGGCTCGACGCCCAGTACCTCGCGATCAATCGCAAAGGTTTGGCGTTCGAACACACCCGAGCCAACGCGGAATGCGACACCACGCAGGTGGACAAAAACGGTAACAAAGTCACGGTCACCGACGAAATCTGCCACCCCACGGCGCAATCCACCGGCTCTTTTATCTATGGTACTCCCGCAGGCCAACCCGCCGCCAGCGACTTGGCTTATGGCGATATGATTCGCACAGGTCAACGCCTTGACGTGATGCCAAGATTCCACGCGCCTTTCTGGGTGGGCAATGTTCTTGACGTGGACCCTTCATTGGCTTTTCGTTACACGCAGTACTCTTTGGGTGTGCCCTCGGATCCCTCCCAAGGCTACGATGCCTTTCCGTCACGTTTCTACACTCAGCTGGGGCTTAACGTGAAAAGCGACATCAACCGCGTTTACGATTGGAGCAAAGAGACACGCTTAAAACACTCCATCGTTCCAGAAGTCAATTTACGATACATCCCTAAAATTCACCAAACCAAACACAATTTTTTTGGTAACACCGAACCCCTGCGCTACTTTCGAGAATTGCTCCCCATGGATGATTCCGACTCGGATTGGCGGGCCGGCGGGCGTGGTATTCAATTTGATCAAAGAGACCGTGTTATTGGTAACCAATTTATTGACTTCGGTATCGCCAATAAAGTGATTCGTAGAGATTTGAGTGATGCCGATGATCTTGACGGTGGCTACACTCGAGCTTTTTATTTTCGTGTTTCGCAAGCCTTAGACATCTACGAACTGCGTAAAGGTGACGACGCTAGAGCCTGGCAGTCTTTAAACACCCTTGGTGAATTTGAAGTGGGCCCCATATCACAACGCTGGGAGACCGCCTACTTCCCCTACCATAACGAGACCCGCTGGAGTACGAACACTCGCTATAACTTTGCGGCCAGTTTTGTGGATGTGGGGTACACCAAGACTTTTAACTTTTTCTCAGACCCTCCGGTCAACCAAAACTCTAAATTGGAATTCTTAACCTTTAGCACCGGTTTGGCCATGCCCTATGTGTACTTTTTCGGTTCAACCAGTGTCGATCTTAACGCCGGTCGAGACGCCACGGTGAAGTCTGATCCCTTCCAATCATGGCGGGTGGCGATGCAGATTTCCCCGCCCGGATCATGCTGGACTCTCAATGCGGAGATTATCAAAGCCGTCGATAACTCAAGCATCATGCCCTCAATCAGCATGGAATTTCAATTTGGAGAATAGGGGCTGAGTAAAACCCTAGAAGCGGACGATACTGTAGTTCAGGGCCGCACCGGTCACCCGATTGTTTTCAATCACGGGATAGATTGAAAGTTTGGGCGGCTCGTAGCGACGCATTTGTTGTTGAAAGCTCCCGTAGTCGTCGGGCTCGATGACCTCTTCATACTGCTCTTCTAATTCTTGATTCTCATTGGCCTCAATTTGAGCCGGCACCACATAGACAACATAAAGGCCCAAGATAATACCACCGTACAACCCGAGAGACGCCCCTCTAGCCACGCGATGAACCTTGTCACTGGGATTGTCTTCAACCGCTAAAGACGCGGCACCAACAAGAGCCCCGGCAAGAACACCGTAGGTGCAACTGAGTAAAAACTCTCTTCCACCATCGGCACGAGACGTGTTAGGACAAAATAACCCAAGCGAGGTGATCAGGACGATGACGAGAGTTCGAAGTGACAGTTGCATCTTTATATTGTTTCTTAACTTAGAGGTAAAATCAACCGCGACCATGGTCTGCCAACAATTCAGTCAAGCGAGTCAGAACAACGAAGGACGCTTTTGATGCCCTACACCCCGGCCCATGCCATTGCCGCCCTGCCTTTTCGTAATAGCTCCTTACTTTGTTTTTCTGCCCTTGTTATTGGCACCCTAACCCCCGACGCTGAGCACCTGCTGAATTTGTATCCTGAGAATCGCATCAGTCACCAATGGAACGGTCTGTTTTGGTTCTCTGTCCCCTTGGGACTCCTCTTGTTCTTTGTGTATCGCAAGATCTGGATTCATGCTCTTGACGATCTCTTCCCTCATTGGAACTTGAAGCAAGAAGACTGTCGCCCGCCGAGGGTTGTCTTGTCGGTCTGGCTTGGGGCCTTCACGCATCTACTTTGGGACTCCTTCACCCATGTCGATCAGTTTGGCACCCGACTCATCCCCATTCTAGAAACTGAAGTGCCCGTCGGGTCCTTTGGCCTTTTTCCTTACTCATGGTTTTTGCAACACGCGAGCACTGTGCTCGGACTAGTCATTCTCGGTAGTGTTTTGTGGAAAGCAGCGAATGTGGCAGCGAAACGTTTTGTTGTCACATTCGACATTATGGCGACGGGTTTCATAAGTCTGTTGGTTTGTTTTGTTCTTTTTAAACCGGATCTCGAATTATTCATTATTTCAGCGGCAAAGCTTTTCTTGGCCCTCACCCTTCTACAACTGACGCTGTGGGGATACATTGTAAAATTCAGAAGTCCCGCGGGTTCTTAAAACTGAGGACAACTGGGGAGCCAAAAGAACCTGGGACGAAAAAAACAGAATCGGCGCCCGCCTCTCTCTAATCAAGACGCCCCCACCACTGAAGACATTTCCCCCTCTACTAAAGACGCTTCTCTCTCACCTGAGCATACTACTCCGCTCGGAAGACACTTCCCCCTCTACTTTAGACGCTTCTCCCTCGCCTGAGCATACTACCCCTCCCGGAAGACGGTTCTCCCTTGAAGCGTCTTTATCCCAAACGGATTGCCTCCGTTTAAAGAACCTCTGCCGCTCCGATCACCTTTATCTCTCCACGGACCACAAAAGCAAAAAACAGCTCAACAAGCTCGCCGGTGCGATCTTGCAAGGCATGACAGGCAAACTGCAGTCGTTGCTTTTGTTTCGGTCCAAGGCGAAAGTGCATTTCATCCCAACACCGTAAACTTTTAACCTCAACCACCACCCAGTGGTTTTTATAGAAAACCAAATCAAGCTCAACCCCACAGTACTTTTGGTTGCGCGCTTTCAATTGATAATTTTGATTTTCGAAAAACTCTTGAACAAGAGTTTCGCTGTACTGCCCTAGAGCCGATGCACTATTGCGACAGGTGCTCTTTGACTCCGGCAAATGTTTTGCGGTGAAAGGCTTGGGGACCCAAGACTTTAATGGCTTCTTTGTGGGGTACGGTGGCATAACCTTTGTGTCCTTCCAGACCATACCCAGGGAACTCTTCGGCCAGTTGCTTCATCAAGTTGTCGCGATAGACCTTCGCAACAATGGATGCCGCAGCGATGGGTTCGGCCCGAAAATCCCCTTTCACTAAAGTGGTTTGAGGAAGACTGATTTTCGGGATCTCTTTGTTACCATCCACCAACACCTGACCTTCCGTTTGCTTGAGCCCATCCACAGCCCGCTTCATTGCAAGCAGCGAGGCCCAAAGGATATTGATCTTATCAATCTCCTCAACACTTGCAAAACCGAGGGAAACCAAACAACCCGCATGAATGCGTTTTGCTAGGATTTCTCTGGTTTTTTCGGATAGCTTTTTTGAATCAGTGAGTCCGGTGGTGTCGAATCCGTCCGGAATAATCACAGCAGCGGCATAGACGGGACCAGCCAAGCAGCCGCGACCCACCTCGTCCACACCAATAACTGGCTGAACTTCGAGCGCCCTCCAAGGGAAGGGCTCATAGATTTTTTTGGATTTCATAAAACAGGGTTACTTATTCGCCGCTTCCGCTTTGGCTTTTTCACGCTGCTCACGCATAACGGCCAACTCAGAACGAACTTTTGCGGCACGGCCCTTAAGAGCTCGCAAGTAAAACAAACGAGAACGTCGGGTTTTACCGTAGGCTTGAACCGTCACATCGTCGACCATTGGGCTGTTGAAGGGAAAGGTTCTCTCAACACCAATGCCTTCAGACACTTTACGAACGGTGAAAGTTCTGTTGGTTCCAGACCCTTGAATTTTAAGGACCACACCTTTAAAAACCTGGATTCTCTCTTTTTCACCCTCTTTGACTTTCACAGAAACACTGATCGTGTCGCCCGACGAAAATTTTGGAAAAGTCTTGTTATTCTGGCCTTTTAATACAGCTTGTCTCACTAGATCTGCCATTGGTGTGCTCCTTTAAAACGAATGAGTTACCACGAGCCACGCACTCGGTCAAGAACGATACTCACTGCCGATCGCACAGAAAGGTGTCGGTAGTCCTCCTCCCCGAAACCGCGAATGGGCTCAATACAGCTTTGGCAGAGATCGAGAGCTTCTTGGCTAAGGCCAAAGCCCGTTCCGAACACCAAGAGGGTGTCACGGTCTTCGACCGCCTGGCGGGCCTGTCTCCAGCTCAGCTGAGGGGTTTCCGGGGTTTCCTTGGCACTGGTGGCAATCACCTGCAGGTCGTCTGAGTCCATGTGTCTCATGGCGGCTTCGATAGAGGTCACAGGCTCCACCATGCCGAGTGCCGTCTTGCGCATGGGATTGAATTTTTGCCCTGGCCCCACGCGCCAATGGTCCAAGACCCGCGACACAAACATCAGCTGTTCATCGGAGGGGTGAACAATGTAATAAGTATCCACACCGTAGGTTCGAGACGCTCTGGCAATATCGTGAATATCAAAATTGGTGACATTGGTGGCCACTGTCGATTTCGCCCGATCTAGAACGGGATAATGCACCAAAGCCAGGCCTAGTTTTTTAGCCATTGTCTTCTCTCTCCTTAAGCTGCAATAAGATTTCGCCTTTTTGTAACCCCAAAGGGACCAAGTTGTCTTCTGAAAGCTTCGAAACATATTGGATCAGAGCGGCCCAATCCTGACTTCTTGCCGTCAGCAAATCCGGTCTTTTTTGCAGAGTCACCAGAACACCCATATTCTGTTTAAACTCGTGAATTTTTCGATGGTCACCGCAAAGCAAAAGAGGCGGAACCCCTAAATCATTCCAAAGCTGTGGCCTGGTGAAATGGGGAATCTCTAACAATCCCCCTTTAAACGAGTCATCGACGGCGGATGCCGCATGCCCCAAAACACCTGGGATTTGGCGAGTCACGCTATCGATAATGACAGCCGCTGCCAACTCTCCCCCACTCAAGACAAAGTCACCAATGGAGACCTCGGTTATTTTATTGTGGCTCAAAAAACGCTGATCCACCCCACCGTAACGTCCACAGATTAACGTGATCTCATCATCCTGACTCCACTCGCGAGCCATGGAGTCATCAAACCGACGGCCCTGGGGCGACAAAAAATAGGTCGGCCCCGATGGGGTCAAAGAATCTAAACTCTTTTGTAAAGGCTCGGCCATCATCAACATGCCATCGCCACCACCGAAAGGGCGATCGTCTACCGTCTTATGGTTATCTTCCGCGAAGTCGCGCGGGTTTATCAGGGACAGCTCACAAAGTCCCTTTTTAAAGGCGCCGCCGACGACTCCAAATTGCAAAGCCGTCTCGACCATTTCTGGCATGAGGCTAATAACATTGAACCTCACAGCTCTTCTCCCGCGACCAAGCCTTGGGGAATGTCCATTAGCAGCTGCTGTTTCTCTTTGTCTGTCTGCAAATGAATAGGCGAAACGAAGGGCACTTCGTATTCACCAATATCGTTTTTAATCACCAGAATATCTTGCATGCTATTGCCGCTAAAACCGACGACTTCTCCGACGTCGCCACGCTGCTGGTCTAAAACTCGAAAGCCCAAAACCTCGCGCAGATACAAGTCTTCTCCCTCTCCGGACACCAGAAAGTGTTCGGGGATGTAGACGTTGGACCCCACCATGGCTTCACTTTGGTTACGATCTGCGACGCCCTCTACGGAGACCACAAAACCCCACCTTTTTTGCTTTTGATGCTGACGTTTTTTAATAATTTTAAAACTCTGCTGAGGTTTATCCTCGTTTTTTTTTGAACAGTAGAGACGATCCCACTGCTCCGCCCAATTCGCTTCTTCGGCAAAAATGGAGATGTAGAGGTCACCTCGAATCCCTTGGGCCGAATGAACCTTGCCGATCATCACGTAGGAGTCGCTTTTACCTGCATCTTTTTTTTGGTCCATGGGCTCACCTCAGGTTTTATGGAGCCACAGGCTCCATGGGTGTTGGTCTATTAAGGAGGCCTGTGTGTAGCACGCATCATACAAACCTTTGGTGATGCTCACCGAAACAAGAAGAGTGTCACCTTGGAACTCCGCGGGTCCCCTCATGGCCATTCTCAATAAACCGAATGTTCGTGTGTTTTTTCTTAAATGAAAAAGGCGCCAAACAGCGCCTCTTTTAAATTCAAAATTTTAGGTAACCGACTATTCCATGATTTCAAGAACAGATCTTTTTTGCAGCTTTGTGCTCGCAGCATTCAAGATTGTTCTCATGGACTTTGCTGTGCGCCCCTGCTTACCAATAACCTTACCCAGGTCATCTTTTGCAACAGAAAGCTCGACAACGGTCGTCTGCTCACCAACAACTTCATTCACTTCGACGTCTTCAGGATTGTCGACTAAAGCTCTCGCCATAAAATCAACCAAATCTCTGAGACTTGTTGGATCGTACGCCATGTTCACCTCTCCAGTATTAACTTGTACTTTAATTGTAACCCAACGCTTATGCGTTGGCTTCGGCTTTTTTGATTAAGGTCTTTACTCGGTCCGTCGGCTGAGCGCCTTTGCCAACCCAGTCTTTCACTTTTTCAAGATCAAGAGTCACTTCTTGCTCTTGGCCTCGTGGATTTGGGTTGTAATGACCAATAACTTCGATAAATCGACCGTTTCTGAAATAGCGAGAGTCTGCAACTGTCACACGATACTTCGGTCTCTTTTTTGCGCCCAAACGCGCTAAACGGATAACTACCATTTATTCACCTCTCATTGAATCCGCTTTTGTACTGTCCTTTCAGTGATTTAGCAACCCCTTTTTTGAGTGCAAAACCATGTTAAAAAAGCCAATTAAAATGGCAACTTGAAGCCGCCACCCCCCATGCCCGGGAGTCCGCCACCTCCACCAAGACCCATCTTCATGAGACCGGTCATCATTTTCTTAGCTTCTTGAAATTGCTTGATAAATTTGTTCACATCCTGCACTCGAGTCCCCGACCCTTTGGCAATGCGAACCCGTCGCGAACCATGGATAATGCGACAATCACTGCGTTCTTCCAGGGTCATTGAGCAAATGATGGCCTCGATTTTTTTGATTTCATCATCTGGAGGGGTCATATTCTTCATTTGCTTCATCATGCCGCCCATACCGGGTAACATTTTCATAATGCTTTCCATGCTGCCCAGCTTTTTCATCTGACGGATCTGTTTTAAGAAGTCGTCGGCCGTGAACTCACCCTTCATCATTCGATCTGCGGCGCGCTGGGCCTCGTCCTGATCAATAACCTCTTGGGCTTTCTCAACCAAAGTGACCACGTCCCCCATGTCGAGAATACGGGACGCCAAACGATCGGGGTGAAAGATCTCAAGATCCTTCTGTTTTTCGCCCACACCTAAAAATTTGATCGGTATACCGATGGCTTCGCGGATACTGAGAGCCGCCCCGCCACGAGCGTCACCATCCACCTTGGTTAAAATCAGACCACTTAGGCCCACCTGATCATGAAAGCCTTGCGCCACATCCACAGACTGCTGACCCAACATGGCATCGGCGACGAGTAACACCTCTGTGGGTTTCCAAAGAGCTTTTAAATCCGTGAGTTCACTCATCAGTTCTTGATCGAGCTGCAGGCGTCCAGCCGTATCGACGATAACAACATCGGCCTCTTCGCTGGTGGCCCACTTTTGAGCGGCCTTTAAAATCTTTTTCGGCTTCATCTTTGGGTCAGAATCAAAAACAGGAACCTCAATGTCGCGTCCCAAGGTCTTTAGCTGCTCAATGGCGGCCGGTCGGTAGACATCGACAGGAACCAGAACGGGCTTTTTATCCAATTTTTTACGGATATGAAGGGCTAGTTTGGCCGCTGTGGTGGTTTTACCCACCCCCTGTAGTCCCACCAAAAAAATAACGGTGGGTTTCTGGGTGACCTCGAGCCCAACAGCTTCATTGCCTAGAAGATCAACCAGTTCGTCATGGACGATTTTGGTAAACTGCTGGCCGGCGTCGACACCTCGAATGACATTTTCACCCAGGGCTTTGGCTTTGACGTTATCGATAAAACGCTTAACCACCTTAAAGTTGACATCAGCCTCGAGCAGGCTCATGCGAACCTCTTTGATTGCCTCTTCAATATTGGCTTCTGAAATTTTGCCCTTGCCAGAGAGTTTTCTCAGGCTATCGGTCATGCGGTCTGACAATTTTTCGAACATGGAGTCTCCTAAAATGGTGCCCCACAATAATGAAATTTGACCCATCCCGCAAGGTCAGACTAGGTTATTGCCATGGAAAAGCCCTTTCGAGCCCTCTGGGCCAACACACCCGAGTCAGACACCAACGACCACGCCCATATTCAGTGTGAGGTGCGAGAAACGGAGCTCCATGAGCTTCCCGCCGGAGATATTCTGGTGAAGACCGAATACTCTGGCATCAACTATAAAGACGCTCTGGCTTTGACCGGCAAGGGTAAAATCCTCCGCCGCCTGCCCTTGATCCCTGGCATTGATGTGGCTGGCACGGTGGCCGAGTCTCGCTCACCTCTTTTTAAAGAAGGCGATCCTGTTCTGGTGAATGGAAGCAACATGGGCGAAACCTTCTGCGGTGGTTTTTCGGAGTATGTTCGACTGCCAGATGACATTGTCATCAAAAGACCCGACGCCCTATCGGCTCGAGAAGCCATGGCCTTTGGCACCGCTGGCTTTACCGCCGCCTTGGCTATTCACCAGATGGAACTCAATGGGCTCCGCCCTGAAAAAGGCGAGGTTTTGGTTACGGGAGCCACTGGCGGCGTTGGTTCACTAGCCCTCAGCTTTTTGAACCGCCTGGGTTACGAGACCGAAGCTTGGACGCGCCGAAAAAATCAACATGAAGAGTGGCTCTACTCATGTGGAGCTGCCAAGGTCACCGACATTTCCGATCTCGACTTAATAACACGCCCACTGGATTCTGTGGTTTGGGCCGGTGCCATTGATAACGTTGGTGGCGATATCTTACGCTACATTTTACCGCGCATCGATCTTTGGGGCTCGGTCGGATCTATTGGACTGGCTCAAAGTGAAAAATTGGACACGACGGTTTTTCCCTTTATATTACGGGGCGTGAATTTACTGGGTGTGAGTTCGAACAATTGTCCCTTTGGACTTCGCCAGGAACTTTGGAAAAAGATGGCCTCGTCCATGAAGCCTAAAAACCTCGATCACATGATCTCTAAAGAGGTTAACCTCGACAACCTTCTTGAGGAAGCAAATAATGTGATCGCCGGTGAACACTTGGGACGCATTCTTGTAAAACTCTCTTAGCCCCCTGGCTTTGTGTTGAGTGCTGTTATCCACATTCGCTTGAAACATAATTATGGATTTATAACGCACACATAAATAGGAACACTCGCTACCGGGCCAAATAACTATTATGTTACTCTCAAAAAACATGCTCAAAGACTTTTTACGACTGAAGAAAACCTATTTTTTTCTGATCGCTCTTTCCATCGTTCTTTCTTTGTTCACGGCCTTGCAAGCCCATATGAACAACTGGTTGATCTTTAAATCTTCGTTTCACCATCTTCTCGATGGTTCCAGCCTCTACCATCTTTACCCTAACGAACATCATGACCTTTATAAATACTCCCCCACCTTCGCATTATTCATGGCTCCCTTGGCCTTTTTACCCTCTTGGCTCGGAGCTTGTTTATGGAATCTTTTGGGTACCGGTCTCTTTCTCTTGGCCTTGTTAAAGCTCCCCCTTAGCGACAGTCAGCGAAAGGGCGTGTTTTGGATCAGTCTCCCCGAATTTATTGGCTCAACCCAAGGCTTTCAAAGCAACATTCATATGGTGGCCTTGCTAATGCTTTTTTGGGTGGCTCTAGAAGAGCAAGCCACGATGAAGGCGTCGTTCTGCTTGATGGGTTCGTTTTTTATAAAGATATTCGGACTGCTCGGCGGCTGCCTGTTTATTTTTTCTGAGTATTCGACAAAAAGACCGAAGCTGTTTTTTATTCATATCCTCACTCAAATTAAAGTTTTCACTGTCTTGGCTATTTTGCCCGCGGTTTTTGTGGGATGGGACTCGCTGATGTTCCAGTACCAGGAGTGGCTCGCCCTTTTAAAAATGGACGCCGCCCAATCCTATGGGTTCTCTCTGATGGGCGTTGTCCACGGTGTGACCGGCTGGGATTTTGATCGTTTACCCATTCAGATCGCTGGAGGCTTGTCTTTGCTCGCGTCTTTTTTCTATTTTCGCAAGGGCGACCAAACAGCTCGCATGGTGGGACTGATTGCTCTGTGCTATTTCTTGATTCTATTTAATCACAAGTCGGAATCCCCGACATTTATCATCGCCATGATGGCTTTTGGGATTCACCAAAGCTTGATCGCCAACCAACGTCTGCGTTGGTCTCTAATTGCATTCACCATGGGCTGCGTATCATTGATGTATTCTGATCTGTTTCGAGAGTTCAAACAGAGCCATTTCGATGTGTATTCCGTCAAAGCTTGGCCCTTTTTGATTCTTTACCCCATGGCTCTTACGCATTGGGGCTTACCTAAAAAGCGAGAGTCTCTCCTTGCTGTTGACTGAGAACCTCATCTTTTAAGCAATTCCACCACAAAAGGCTATCTGGGTGCGAGGCGAGGAAGTCCTCCATCTTGGGGCGGCCGTCTTGACCGTCTTTTCTGACTCGAGAGATTTGAAGGTGTCGCCGCATGCCATTTAACTGGGCGTCGCCGAACTCGTGGGAAGGGTCTTCGTGGCTCGGCGGCTCCGCTCTCTGGGCACGAATCAGGTCTTCCAAAGGGTCGAGAAAGGGCTGATGCTCACTTAACTTCTCTTGGGCGTTTGCAATCATAATCAACAAACTCTGTTCATGCTGCGCTCTTAACTGTTTCGGAAAAAACAGCGGCGACATATAAGTGGACGGATCATCAAATAGACAAGGCTTCACTAAAACCTTCACTTCGTGCTCCACAATAAAGTTAATAAAACTTTCAAGTCCATAAAAACCGGGTGTCGTCAGAGTAAAGTCTATTAGCACTTCAATATTAGGCAATTGTTTTGCAAAGATTTGAGCCTCTTGAAGATGGGCCAACCACTGACTCCAGTTCAACCCGGTTCGGATAAACTCGGCGCAGCGTCCGACGCCATCCATACTTGCCTGCAAGGTCGCACTTTTGAAATGGGGTAAGAGATCAAAAAGCATGCGACCTTTGTTACTGAGAAGGCTTAGGTTTGTGTTGTAAGTCACTCTCACTTTTTGGGACTGCCCACTACGAACAAGCTGCTCCATAAAATCCCAATGTTCCTCCCACAACAGAGGCTCACCACCCGCCCAATAGATCTCTCTAAGTAGACCCTTGGCGGCCAACTCACGAAACTCTGGAATCAGATTCCTTTCGGTATTTTTAGATATTTCTTCCCAGGTCTCTTGGCTCAACTCGGAGAAACCGGTGGTCCTTAATGACTCCTGCACCCAGCTTGAGGAGTTGCCATCACCGCACATTCGACATTTGAAATTGCATTGATTACTGAACCGGTAATCCAACGATCGAGGTGACGTCTTAAGAGAGCCGTCACGAGCGGTGGCCCTTCTTACTTCTTTCTCGGCCTCTTGAAAATGAGAATTGAAGTAATCACGGTAGTTCCATGCCGAACCCTCGGAGGCATCACAAATCTGACACTCAGGAACCCTCTCACCCTTGAGCATCTGCCGGCGCACTCGTTTCATTGTCGGATGGTTCCAATAATCTTCCAAAGAGGTTTCAGTTGAGACCTTTTCTTGGAAATTCTGGCTGGCGCAACAAAGACGACGCTGGCCCTGAGTATCGGCATGAGCGTGAACCCAAGGGGCTAAACAAAAACTCTCTTTTGGGGGTCGTTGCCATTTGGCAAACCATTCTCTTAACACTCGAAAAACCTACCTCTTCTTCGCCTGACCCGTCAATAAGTGTTCAGAACGGAGAAACCCAGTTTCTAATACCTATTTATGAAAAGAGCGCAGCTCTAGACTTCAATTCGGCAAAGGATTAGATAACCCAACGGGCTACGATAATTTAGTTCATTCTACCAAAAGTATCGTCTAATATGCCGATATGAAAAAACTTTTCCCTGAACTTGCTCGTCTATGGCGATACGCGAAAAACCTTCACCGTGAAGTTAGGCTTGCTTCTACTTTTTCTATTTTAAATAAAATATTCGATCTCGCACCACCCTTGCTTATTGGTATGGCTGTTGATGTGGTTGTGAAAAAAGAGGCCTCGTGGCTTGCAGGTTTTGGGCTCCAATCGGTGATGAGTCAGCTTTATGTATTAGCGGTTCTAACATTTCTCATCTGGGCCGCAGAGTCTTTCTTTGAATACCTGTACCAGGTCTATTGGAGAGACATTGCTCAGAGTATTCAGCACGGCTTAAGAATCGATGGCTATAATCATCTGCAGAACCTCGAACTCAGCTACTTTGAAGATAAAAGCACGGGAAACCTCCTCAGCATCCTCAATGATGATGTGAATCAGCTCGAAAGGTTTCTCGATGGGGGTGCCAACACTCTCCTTCAGGTGGTTACGACGATCGTGGTGATTGGGGGGATCTTTTTTACCCTCTCTCCGATAGTGGCGGTGTTTAGCTTTCTACCCGTTCCTTTTATTCTTCTCGGAAGTTTCTACTATCAACGGCAGATTGAACCACGCTATAAAGCCGTCCGGGATGAAGCCGGCCTGCTGAGCAGTCTTCTCAATAACAATATTTTGGGAATGGCGACCATCAAAAGCTACACGGCGGAACAAACTGAAGTCAAACGCCTTGAAAAGCAGTCGCTGAGCTATCTTGATGCCAATAAAGAAGCCATCAGACTTTCGAGCAGTTTTTCTCCGTTGATTCGAATGGTCGTCCTTATCGGGTTTCTCTTTACCCTTGTCCTCGGGGGATATTATACAACGACCGGGGCGCTAGAGGTTGGCTCCTATTCGGTTTTGGTCTTTATGACTCAAAGGCTTCTGTGGCCCCTGACGGGTTTAGGTGCCACTTTTGACCTTTACCAACGAGCGATGGCCAGCACCCGTAGAATTTTCCAACTTATGGATACCAAGCCTGTTATCGTAGAAGGTGGCCATTCTTTGCCAGCAACCGTAGACCAAATTCGATTTTCTGATGTGACCTTTTCTTACGACGATGAAAAAACGATTCTTAATAACATCAGTTTGGAAATCAACAAGGGCGAGACCATTGGCCTTGTTGGCCCCACGGGGTCGGGTAAAAGCTCGCTTGTGAAGCTCCTTCTCCGTTTTTATGACGTTCAACAAGGGAAAATTCTATTTGATGAAAAAGAGCTTCGTGACCTAAAATTGGACCAACTTCGGCAACTGTTCTCTTACGTGGGACAAGATGTCTATTTGTTCAATGGCTCAGTCGAAGAAAACATTCGCTTTGGATCCCCTAACAAATCTCTTGAAGATGTTAAAGAGGCCGCGAAAAAGGCCTGGGTCGATGATTTTGTTGAAGGTCTACCGCAAAAATACGAAACCCTTATCGGAGAGAGGGGGCAAAAGCTCTCTGGGGGACAACGACAACGTTTAAGCCTAGCAAGGGCGATTCTAAAAAATTCTCCCATTTTTATTTTTGATGAGGCGACAAGTGCCGTCGACAACGAAACCGAGGCCTTGATTCAAAAAAGTTTAGCAGAGTTAACCAAGACAAAGACCTCAATCATTATTGCCCACCGACTTTCAACGGTTGTGCAAGCCGACAAAATCTTTGTTTTAGATGAAGGTCAAGTCGTGGAGACAGGCAGCCACTCTGAACTTTTGGAACGAGAAGGTCTTTATTCGAAGCTTTGGCAGGTGCAAACCGGGTTATGAAACCGAAGACCGCGCTCCAATAAAATAGAGCGATAGCCGAGTTGACCTCGATCTCATCAAGGCCCATTTGTTTTACCAGCGAACGTACTGGCCCCGTTTGATGACCACCAAAGCTATGCCATAGAACAGTACAAGAGACGCGCAAGACACCGACAGCGCCACGGCGAGCGAGACATCCGACTCACCGAGCATGCTGTACCGAACACCATTGATAAAATAAAGCAGAGGGTTCGCTTTTGAGACCAGCTGCCAATAGGGATGTAGGCCATCTAATGAGAAAAACACCCCACCCAAATAAATTAGGGGGAGAATCACAAAAGAGCCCACACCACTGATATGGTCAAAGGTTTTCGCCCAAAAGGCGATAGAGATTCCAAACATCGAAAAGCTTAAGCCCCCCACCATCAAAAACAAGAACAGCAACCCCAGGTGTTCAGGGATCAAAAACTGCTGATTCATCACGTAAAAAAACACTTGGCCCACGCTAAAGGTCATAAGGCCAACAATCAAACCGCGGGTCAGTCCCCCGAGCGACAAGGCCCACAAAATCGCAGTCGGGCTTAAGGGCACAACTTTCCAGTCCTCAAGATCGCCACCAAACTTTCCAGAAACAATGGAACTCGATGAATTTTGATAAGAGTTGTTCAAAACGGACATCATGACCAGTCCTGGAATCAGAAAAGCCAAGTAGGAAAGTCCCCCTTCTAGGTTGATACGCTCGCCCAGAGAGACTCCGAAAATTAGAAGGTAAAGACCGGAACTAACAATTGGGGCTAAGATCGTTTGCACGATGACTTTTAAAAACCGGCGGATCTCGCGGTAGTAGAGTGTTAAAAAAGGACGCATCGAGGGCGTGATTGTCATTGGTCTCTCCCCTCTCCGAGAATACGAACAAAGGCGTCTTCAAGACTCCCTTCAGAAATTCGGATATCTAAAAGGTTTTTAATCTCACAATCCACCTCGGTGATCAGTTCACCGATCCCTAAATCTTGAGGGATCAAGAAACGAGCTGTATCGTCTTCCACATCGACGAGATATTTTGATTTGATACCATTGGCGCAATCCCCTCGAAAAATGAGAGACACTTGGCGCTGGGTGAGTTGCTCGATCAGGTCTTTGGTAGGCCCCACTTTTCGCAACTTGCCCTGTTGGATCACTCCAACACGATCACACAGTTGCTCCGCCTCTTCTAAGTAATGGGTCGTGAGCAACACCGACATGCCTTCGGCTTTTAACTCCATGACAAATTCCCACAGAGAATTTCGTAGCTCGATATCGACACCGGCCGTGGGTTCATCGAGAAGAAGTAACTTAGGGTCATGCACCAAAGCTTTGGCAATCAAGAGGCGACGTTTCATACCCCCACTGAGAGCTTTCACTTTTTTATTTCGATGCTCCCATAGACCTAAGCGATTCAGTAAATAGTGAATCTTCTCTTTGTTGTTCCAAGTTTTCAAAAAGCCTGAATGAAACACCAAAATTTCTTCAACAGTGAAGTAACCGTGGTTAATGATTTCTTGGGGCACATAGCCGAGATGCATTTTCGCATCCAGGGGATGATCCATAGGGTTCTGACCAAAGATGGTGCACTCACCCTCATCCGGTTTTTGTAAGGTGACGATACAAGAGATGATCGAAGTCTTACCGGCACCATTGGGGCCAAGCAGACCAAAGATCTCTCCTGGCTTCATTTCAAAGCTCACATTGTCGACTGCTGTGTACGAGCCATAGCGCTTGACGAGATTGCTAATCTTTAAAGGCGACTTTTTTACATCCATTGATCCACACCTTCAGAAAAAGGCGAGCCAAATACTACGCCCTCATTTTCTTTCTGTAACCAGTTCACATCCCACTCGCTACTCAATAAAACCACAGGTCGGTTGTCTTTGTCGCGATAGACAGTTGTGGCTCCTTTGATGTCCGGCTCGGGCTCGCCTTTTTCATTGCGAGGCCATCTTGCCACCGCGTAAGGCGCGCGATCCAAACGGGTCACCAGATTGTACTCATCCTCAAGGCGGTACTTGAGAACTTCAAACTGCAGCTCTCCGATAACACCCACCACGGGGTCTTGGGCTCCAACAATGGGATCTATGAACAATTGAATCACACCTTCTTCGGAGAGCTCCAAAAGAGCCTTTTGTAACTTTTGTCTTTTCAAAGCATCTTTCACAAACACTTTGGTAAACAGCTCTGGAGAGAATTGCGGTATTTTTTCGAAAGTGATTTTTTTACCGCTACTCAAGGAGTCCCCAATTCGGAACAGACCCGGATCACTGACTCCAACAATATCACCCGCAAAAGCGTCTTCGACGGTCTCTCTATCTTGCGCCAAAAATTGCGCCGAGTGAGACAAGCGAATGTCACGATTCAAGCGAGTGTGCTTCACCTTCATTCCGCGACTGAATTTTCCAGAACAAACGCGCATAAACGCCATACGATCGCGATGCTTGCGATCCATGTTGGCTTGAATTTTAAAGATAAAACCCGAAAAACCTTTGTCGAGAGGGTCGACAACCCCGCCCTCTACGTTGCGAGGACCAGGCGATGGCGCCCACTTGGTGAAGTAATCTAAGAACTGGTCCACTCCGAAATTCAATTTGGCACTCCCCCAAAAAGCGGGCGACAGTCGACCGGCCATGAATTCTTCCATGGAGAACTCATCGTTGTCTAACTCGATCAATCCGATTTCTTCGAGAACCGAATCTAGAATGTCGTGATGAATCCACTCTTTCCAACGAGGGTCTTCTAGTGAGTCCACGGGAATTTTTGTCTCAGCACCGGTTTCTTTATTGTAAAGAGTCACTTGTTTTGCCAGGCGATCATAGATGCCACGAAACAAACCGCCAACGCCCAAAGGCCAATTGACAGGATAGCACTTCATTTTAAGGGTGTTTTCAATTTCGTCGATCAGCTCCAGAGGCACCTTGCCCTCGCGATCACATTTATTAATAAATGTGAAAATGGGAACCTTCCGATAACTGCAAACCTCGTAAAGTTTTTTGGTCCGTTCTTCCACGCCCTTGGCAACGTCGATCAGCATCAAGGCGGTGTCGGCAGCGACTAGTGTTCGATAGGTGTCTTCAGAAAAGTCTTTGTGACCGGGGGTATCTAACAGGTTGATGCGCTTACCATTGTGATCAAATTGTAGGACACTGGAAGTGATCGAGATCCCACGCTCTTGCTCCATGGTCATCCAATCGGACGTGGCCGCTTTTTTTCCGGCCTTGCCCTTGACCTCTCCAGCTTCGTGGATCACACCACCGATATAGATGAGCTTTTCAGTGATAGTGGTTTTACCGGCATCAGGGTGTGAAATAATCGCGAAGGTTCGTCGCCGTAAAATTTCTTCTTTAT
>JAUHWH010000011.1 GCA_030424715.1 Bdellovibrionia bacterium | reverse complement strand
TTCGGTGGCACGGGTGTGGCCGGAGGCAGTGGAGGTGCAGGAGATAACGGTTCTCTGTATCAAGGTGGCCGAGGGGTCAGCGGTTGAGGTTACGGTGGGAATGGACCTGCTGGTGGAGGGCCTGGCAGCGGTGGCTACGGCGGTGGCGGTGGTGGTTACGGTGGTGGGGGCGGTCTGACGGGTTCTCCTGGAGGGTCTGCTAATACCAATCCCTCTGGAAACGGCGTGAGCTCAAGTAGTTATACTTTAACATCCCCGCCAAGCATTCCAGAGCTCGCGGGTCAGCCGACTGACGACGGCGGCAATGGTGGTGTCGTAATCTTAACTTATGAAGCGCCCGTTTGCCTTTTGTGAGTACCTTTCTGTGTTTGCATAACTCGTTGTTTTATTAGGTTTTCTTAGAAGGCCGAAATGGGGCCTTGGGTGCGGACACCTGGGAAACTGTACAGCTCCGAATGCCATGGCCCCCCGAGGAAGCAGAGCCTCGTTTGGCTAGAGCAGGAGGGTGCTAGTATGAAAAAGTTTTTATTCCACCTAGCCCCATGGACCTGAGCTCGGGAAAAAAGCTGTTGAAAGAGCGACGACATTTTTAGTCGCTAGTGAGTCTAAGGTTCAATATTCTGAACATGACTTTTGAACCCGAGGCTATAAGGGCTATCAAAGTCAATAGCGATTGGTGAATCAATCAAAATCGTCGCACACATCGAACAAGGTAGTTATTAAATTTGGTTTGAGTGCCCTGAGTCCCTGTATGGAAACGTTGACGCCAACTCTCCCAGCCATCCCGTTCTGTTGATGACCAGTATGAGTTTCCTGTGACATCGATGCCAGAGAGCGAGGCTCGGTTGGTGTAGAGCATATTTAACTCATAGCGGTTGGGTAAATACCAATCAGAGTAACCTCCGTACACCAGGTCCTGACACCATTCGGCGGCACTATCAACGTCGATCGAGGCGTGGACCACAATGGCCGACGTGTTCGAACTTCCGTAGTTGGTATCTCGATTGGATGAACCGTTGCCAACACCGGCCGTCGTTGTGTAGTTGACGAGAGCGGGGATATCGACAAACCCACCACTGGTTCCGTTCCAGTATTTTCGGACCGTGTCAGTTGCACCCGAGCAAGTGGGTGAAGGTGAGTCATTACAGCCACCGGGAGTTGTCATATAGAGATCGGTTCCGCTACCGGATGTGGCCCCTGGCGAAAGAGCCCCCGCGAAGATAGCGCCCCCAGAACAGGCGCTGCCTGGTGATGGACTTGAACCACAATTGGTCGGAATGGTAATCCAAGTGTATCCACTTGTTGAGGCGCCGACATTGCCACTATCATCAATTCCTCGAACAAAAACTCGATAGGGAGTGTTGCCTGACAATGTCAGCCCCGTGGCTGCAGAACCACTTGTGTGAGTTGTCCAATCGCGAATGAGAAGCGATCCACTAACGCGAATAATACGAATTTGGTGAGAAGCCGTTGTTCCGGGACCTTGATCAACAGCTGCCGTGTAACTAATGGTCGGGCTTGTAGTAAGATTTAGAGGTACTGATCCCAGGCTAACCCCAGTCGGTGCGAGAGGCCCCAGGGTGTCGGTCACTTCACCCGATTGCCAAAAGCCAATGTTGGCGAACTGAGCCCCAGCAGGGACCGCAAAAAAGAAAAGCAGCAACAGAACACGCACCATACTAAAGTATCGGTACATGTGCACATTCTCTAAAGTAAAAACAAGGGCTTCACATAAACGAGACGGCAATCCACGATATATTATCTTGAAAAGCGAGATCAAAACCCACGCAGGTGAAAAAAAGGTCCAATTTGAGACAGCGGGCTTGTTGCTGTCTACGAAATCTCGCAGGCTAACAGTTTGCGCCAAGCCTTTTCATCTTTTGATTTCAGTGCTTCGCAAGACTGACTGTCCCATTGGGCAAGCTCGGGGTCAAAATTGGTGAGTTCCTCGATGTATTTTGAAGCGACAAGGTGTTTGTAAAGGTGGATGTTTAGGTCTGTGGGTTTGTAGTTCGATAGGTTGAATAGCTTCACACTGGGGTCCGCTTGCAATGCTTTTGGAACGTTACTGCTGTCGACTGGGTAGATGTACATGCGAGTGCGTTCGTTGAAAATTCGCGCCAATCGATCGAGAGAGGCCAATCGTTCGTTTTCAAGAATTTCAATGACCTTGGTTGCTCGAAAGACGACATTGATGTGATTTGTCGTAAAGAGGGCAACATATTCTGTAAGCTGAAAGGTGCGTTTAAAGTTCGTAACCAAAATGTTTTGTTTGCACTTGCCGAGGAGTTCCACCTTTTTTTGTAGATCAGAAAAATTTTCGGCCTCGGCGTCATAAAATACTTCACTGACTAAATAGGGGTCGCACAGGCCCTCGGTTTTCTCACCACAGTAGTGGTCTCGGGCGGCCCGCAAAATATCAATATCCGTTTGCAGGGGTGGGGCAAAATGTCCTCTGTGAATGATAACTTGCTTATTATAAAACTCTTCAGCTAAGTGAGAGGCCTGCCCAGATTCAGGAATCAGCACGGTTTTTGTAAGCCCCTTGTCGAGCAGCAATAGATTAGCCTCTACAGGATTAACGTCTTTAAACAAAGGCCCTTCAAAGCGAACCACATTAATCTCTACGCGGTCGTCAAGATGACCGTCCATAAGAGTGCTCAAGAATTGCGAGATGTCGTCGGTGTGGTTGTAGCAAGCGTAAGTGAGATTAATCCCTAAGACTCCAAGGGCCTCCTGTTGGTGTAGGTTGGTCTGGTCAAGCATGCGGACATGAATGATGACCTGACTGGGCTCTTCTGTGGGGCTGTGTTGAAACTTGAGGCCCATCCATCCGTGACAGTCACCAGAGTATTTAAAGCTCTTCGCAGCAACTGTGTCGGCGAAGGCAAAATAGTAATTTTGATTGTTTTGTTCTTCTGTCAGTCGAGACTCTAAAAGGGAATACTCGTGGTCGAGCATGCGTCGAACTCTGGATTCTACGACGTAGCGACCACTGTCTTCTCGTCCATAGATATCATCGCTAAAGGTCATATCGTATGCCGACATCGCCTTTGCAATGGTTCCAGCGGCTCCCCCCACTTTAAAAAACCAGCGAGCGACCTCTTGGCCGGCACCAATCTCGGCAATGCTCCCGTAAAGAGGTTTGTTGAGGTTGAGGGACAGGGCTTTTTCAGTAGTGGATTTTTCCATGGTCAACATCCTTATCGATATAATTCAGTCTAAAGCGATATGGGTGGGCTGTCATTTTTGGTCTGCGTTATAATCGTCCCCGATCATGGGTCGGGCCGCTTAGGGGACAGAATGTGGCTACTGGACATTTTGTAGGAGGAGAGATGCGAATAACGAACGGCTCCTGGGAGGGGGCGCTGGGATTCGGCAATTTTGTGGTCTCTTGGGCGACGAAAAATAAAAAAGCCCGACTCTAGAGGCGGGCTTTGTGAACGGCGTAAGTCAGTGTCTTCCGACTACTGTTTTAAAGTAATGTACTTTACGCCTTTGTTGGTTTGAGCTTTAAAGTTCAGTCGCTTCATCACTTGCTTGCCGAGCATAAAGGCACAGTTTTCACAGGCAATGGCTTTGACGTTGCTTAGCGAAAAAGGACCCACTTGCAATTCAGACAACACAATCTCAGTACCTTTGAGGTAGCGACCGTTGGTGGCCATAACCTCTTTCTGGCCTAAGCTTTTATAGGATACACCCAGCTCTTGCAGCTGATTGAGATCAACAGTCAAAAACTCAGAATCGGGGTCGACCATAAAAAGTTGTGTTTCCGATGAGCTGGAAAACTTCACGGGCGCATGGAGATACTTATTGATCCCAGCGATCTTAATCTCTTTGATGTCGTACTTGTCAGAATAAGAGCTGTACTGGGCTTTCACTTCAGCCGTTAATTTCTGCCAAGACTTTCGCGTTTTCGGAAAAAGGGTGTTGTAGTGACCAATCACACTAAGGGCCTCAACATAGAGTTCGTTCTTGACCAAGTGTTGGATCAGCTCTTGTGCTGCATCAAAGTTTTTCGCATTGGCTTGTAAGCTTTTATAGTACCACTCTGTAGCATCGTCGATATACTCTTTCTCAGAGAGAGCACGGGCGTAGTGCAGTTTATGGATATCATTGCCGTCTTCATGGCTTAAGAAGTTTTGAAAGGTTAAAATAGCCCGATCAAACTCGCCCACTTTTGTCAGTTCAACGGCAAGGGCGCCGGCCAAATTGTAGGATTTTGGAGATTTGGCTAGGGCTTTTGTGTACGACTCGGCAGCGCAATCATGTTTCGCTAACTCTTTGCAAACATAGGCCATGCGAGCTTCGTCTTTGGCTGAGGTCATTTTAAGGGCACTGATTGTATTATAATAGGCGCGCTCGGGAGCGTGCTTGCCCCACTCCTTGGCTTGAAATCCCATGTAGGCCATCGCTGCGACTGATAACGCCATCGCGACTTTCTTCATATGAAAATTGCGTTTTGGCGGTTCAAAATGGGATTTGTCACCGCTCCACCCACAGGTACAGACAACAACGTTGCTCAGCACTCGTTCCATGCTGATTTGGTTTCCACATCTTGGACAGGCGTGATTTGAATACATAAGACGTTCTCCTTACTTGATTGAGTCATCTTTAATAAGAGCAATTATGTTGCCATGTTCAATCTATCGGCCAGCGCAGCCCAAATATAAAGAAACGGCGGTAGGCAATGTTTTGAGGGCTCTTTCATGGCCGCTGAGCCTAAAATGATTATAAATTCTTCAAAAGCACTGACAATTTACGTCATCCGGACCGGTGTTTTTGGTCTGTCATAAGGGACCTTTTGGGGTGTTGATCGGATGGTTGCTCTTACGCTGGAAACTGCTCAGCGGCAGAAAAACTCGTTGGAAGGGGGCTTTGGATCCGATAGATCCGGCTGGATCCTGAGTTTCGAGAATCGAAGGGGTGCCTAAGTGGCGATCTTGATCGATCCAATGTTTGCCTCGTTCTGAAAATAAAACTATAGTAATGGTTTCTGGAGATCGCTATGGCGCTAAAAGTCTACAACTCGCAATCGCAAAAAAAAGAGCTTTTTGAGCCACTACAGCCAGGCCATGTGAAAATGTACTGCTGTGGCCCTACGGTTTACGACTTTTTGCACGTGGGCAATTTTCGAGGGGCGGTTTTCTACAATTTCGTGCGCAACTGGTTGGAGCACCTCAATTACGAAGTGGACTACGCTTACAACTTCACAGACGTGGATGATAAAATCCTAAAGAGAGCCCGCGACGAAAACACATCGGCGAAAGCCATTGCCGAGCGTTTCATTGACGAGTTCTGGGTCGACTTCAACGCTTTGAAGCTTTCTGCTCACACTCACAATCCACGAGTGACCGATCATATGAATGATATTATCGATCTGATCCAGGGGATTATCGTTAAGGGGCGAGGATACGCTGTCGATGGTGAGGTGTTCTATTCCATCGAAAGCTTCAAAGACTACGGTAAACTCAGCCATCGCAATCCGGATGATATGCAATCGGGGTCACGTATCCAGGTGGACCCCAAAAAGCGCAACCCCTTGGACTTTACTTTGTGGAAGCCGGCCAAAGACGGTGAAGAAGCGTGGGATTCCCCTTGGGGAAAAGGGCGCCCCGGCTGGCATATTGAATGTTCCGCCATGACCAAATCCTTGCTCGGAGAGCAGATTGATATCCACGGGGGTGGGATGGATCTGATTTTTCCCCATCACGAAAATGAAATTGCCCAAAGCGAAGGCGCATCCGATAAAAGTTATGTGAAATATTGGATGCACAATAATATGTTTATGTTCAGTGGCTCAAAAATGTCTAAGTCCCTAGGCAATATAAGAACCATGCGCAGCTTTCTTGAAAAATTCAATGGCGAGATTTTTAAGTATCTCGTGCTGTCGGTGCATTACCGATCCGAGGCGGACTTCTCTGATGCCACGATTCAAAATTCTGTCTCTGCTTTGGCGAGAGTCTACTCGGCACTGAATCGCGCCCAAGAGTACGCGGCGGCGAGCAACGACATCAAGACCCCTGAAACAGAAAAAATGCATCAGCAGATCACCCAAGCCTTGGCGGCCATAGAGAACTTCGTGAACGACGACTTTGCCACGCCGCAGGTGATGGCTCAGCTCTTTGATACGGTTCGCCTGTTCAATCAGCTGGTACCAGTGGGAGCCAAAAAAAAGGGTCCTGCCGCAAAAGTCTCTCAGTTATTCCTCGACTTTGTTCAGCGAGTCGGTGAGCCAATGGCTCTTTTTCAAGAAGTTCCGAGTGAATATCTCAAAACTCTCGATGATATGCTATTACGAGAAAAAGAGTTGAGTCGAGAAACCATCGATCAAATGGTGGCTGCAAGAATAGCCGCTCGTCAGCAAAAGAACTTTGTGGAGTCCGATCGATTGCGCGATGAGCTCAACCAATTGGGTATTGAACTTCGAGACACGGTGGACGGAACCACCTGGGAAGTGCGGAAAGGCCAGTGATTTTTAAGCGACTCGACAGAATGCCGAACCCGTTTCGGGTAAACGTCAAAAAAACCGGATTAAAGAGTGCTTGGTTTGAAGATGTGTATCACTTGGTTTTAGCCACCTCTTGGTTTGAGTTCTTCTTCTTTACGACGGTTCTTTATATCACTATGAATTTGTTCTTTGCCTTTCTCTACTACATCGGTGGTGACAGCATATTGAACGCCGACCCCAATTCGTACTGGGATGCTTTTGTGTTTAGCTTCCAGACCTCCACCACGATTGGTTACGGGCACCTTTTACCAGCCACCCACTACGCCGATGCGGTGGTTATCTTTGATACCTTGGCGGGGATTATCTTTGTGGCGATCACCACAGGTTTGGCCTTCGCGAAGTTTTCGCGTCCAACGGCCCACGTGTTATTCACGGACCGTTGCGTGGTCCACAATTTTGAAGGCAAAAAGACTCTTTTCTTTCGAGTGGCCAACGCCAGAGACAGTCACATCGCTGATGCCGTCATCGAGGCGTCCGTCGTGCTTGCGGACCAGTCCCCTGAGGGGATCTCCATGCAGCGCATTCGAGACCTGAAGTTGGTTCGATCGAAGACTCCCATTTTCTCTCTGAGCTGGACGGTGATGCACATTATCGATGAAGAGAGTCCCCTCTATGATTTGAGCATCGAAGACTGGACAGCTAAAAATGTTCGTATCGTCATTTCGATGACTGGTATCGATGATTGGTCGGCTCAACTGGTGCACTCCAACCATTTTTACAAGTCCGATGAAATCACCTATGGAATGCGCTTTGCCGATATTCTCAGTGATAACCCCGACGGCTCCATCACCATGGATTACTCACTGTTCAATAAACTCGTCGAATTCAAAGAAAAACCTTAAGACTTCTCTGTCACAGGGGTGTCGTAATACCAAGTTTTTCTCCGTCTTGCCGCGACCGCTTCATGCAGCGAGGAGACGTGAGCAGATTACCATATCCAAAAGCGACTCTAGCGGGTCGATTTCATTCACCAGGCGAGGAGCTTGCAATACCTCTTCCGTCAGTTGGATCTTTTGGTTTCATTACTGATTAGTATATCATTAGGTCGGTTTCAAGAAGGCAAGATACTTGCCCGGAAGAGTGTCAATCTCAATTTCACTTCGACAATCGGGGAACTGGTCGCAGTCAATTTCTAAGGCAAGATTGTCCAGGTTTTTCACTGTTTCAACATCAAGCTCACTTGTTTTAAGACGTTGATTAAACTGTTTACTGCATCGTTCGCAATAAAGAGGGAGGTAGAAGGACTCCACAGTTCCAATGGCAGGTAAAAAGTCCTTAACGCTGTTAATTTGATTGATGACCATTCGGCGAGCATTTCTAAAAATCACTTTATTGATGTTAGACTGTTCGATCAAAGCAGTGATAAAGTTGATCCAGATACCGATTCCGGTAGAGTTGATCAGTTTTACTTTCTCAAAATCAACGACAAGTGTTTCATGTTGTTCTGCCGGTTGGCATGACAGCTGAGTCGTTTCGTCTAAATTACTCTCTAACGTTAAATGGCATATTGTGTTGTCGTCGGTCATGTGATGGTCCTTTTAGTAAAACTTGATATGAATATTTTTTGACATTGAAATCACTTTTCTCATGCCGGCTTCGGTAGGGAAGGTGCAATAAATCGTGGTCTTTTTAGACTTTTCAACGAGAAGATAAAGGCCACTACTGTTGTCGATGGCAGACTTGAGGCCCAGTCCAAACGACTGTCCTGTATTGATTTCCGCTTTTGTTTGCCCATAGGCGCGATTGAGCAGCTTAAAGACTATTTCTTTGTCAACGGAGCCAAAGGGGTCCTGGCAGCCAATCACAAAGGTCGTTTGGTTGTGCCCTATAAAAATATTGGCGTTCTGTTCGTCAGGAAGCTCGACATATTCGTGACGAGCGAGCTTAGAAAAGAGTCTCTGGTTTGCGCTATCAACAGGGGCGTGAAAAAGAGCATTTAATATAAACTCACTGGCAATCGTTAAGACACCTTCAGATATCGCGCTTAACTTGTGCCTTTCTAGATAGACTTCCAAATGCTTTAGGATGCTTTTTTTGTCGAGGCTGCAATTAAAGGGCAGTACCATTCGCCGCATCGAAGAGTAGCCAGTGGTGAGTACCGACCGCAAAGGCTTTGTCGAAATAGTTTTCGAGTGTTTTTGCATGATGGCCGCTAAGATGAGATTATAAAAAAAATGACCATGATCTTCTTGAACAAAGTGTTCGAACCTTGTGTTTGAAAGGAGTTCTATAATCGCTTCGACGGGGGTTTCTTTTCCGATGACAATCGGGTAGGGGGAGGAGTCAAGCGAGGTCAAGTTCAGAGATTGGTCGTAGTCAATGAGTTCGGTGTCGGAGACAGCTTCAAGAAGCGACTCGGGCAAATCGATCATACTCATCGGATATCGAGAAAACAGTTTCACTGCTCTATTTTATCTCTATTTTTTGATTGAAGTCCAGTTCTCTGAGCCACCAAAAGCATGGCTTCTCGTCTAGGAAAGGGCATCAGAAATTGCAACAGGTGATTAAAAAATGGGAAGGACGACAACAAGACTTTTACCTTTAGCTCTTGTCGCAGGTGAGATAAGATTGAGATTAATGAGTATCATCCCATGGGTTAGAAATTTTGTGTTCAAGATCGTCTCTTGTTTTTTGCAGGGACTCTTTTTAGTCTCAACGGTCAATGCACAGACTTTGGTAGAGTCTCGACCTCCGCTGAAACTTTCGGTGGTGCCGGTGCGCTGGTATCGCCCCGAGTTTGTAAAACCTTTGCCAGGCAAGCGTCACCAGATTGTTATACAGGGAGTGACCTTTAAGGGAGCTCGGGTCACCCTTGGGGTAAAGATCCCATTTTTCAAAGAAGGCCACATTGAGACCTCAGAGTTGTCTAAAAAAGATATCATCAAAGATAGAGACTCTACGGTGATCGCCGATGGTAAAGGCTTTTTTTCTTTCACTGTAGATCTGCCTTATGGAGTCGTCCATTTGCCAATAAGCGTGGAGTATAGGGGTTCAATAACTCCTTATGTGCCAATTATCAAGGTGCTCAAAGACGATTTAAAAATTGTGGGTGAAAGCCGCCTTGAAACGTCACCGTTTTACAAAAAGAAGTTTGGGTTTTGGGCGGGGACAGGGTTCAACTATATAACCTATAAGCAGGGCGATTTTTCGTTTCAAAGTTTGAGTTTACCCTCTCAGTACTTAAAGTTTTGGTATGAGATCATCCCTTACCTTGAACTGAATGTTTCCGCAAAGTCCTCACCAGGTGAGGTTTCATCGGGAGCGGCCGTGTCGGTTCTGCAAGGTGGGTATTCGTGGGACAACCTTGGCGTTGAGGCCTCTTACTCTCCCGAGTCTTTTGAAACCGAGTTGTTTGGACTTGAAACTCTATTTGGCGTGATTGGTGGGGTTCAGTATCACCTGGTGCCATACGTGGTTCAAGTAGGGGTCAATCAAGCCAGTATACGAACCAATGAAGTCATCATGGGGTCGCTAGGTGGGCGCGCGCTGCTGATTCAATCCCGTCGCTGGGAATACGAGGTCTTTTTACGATACCAGCACGTGGTTTCATCAGGTGACCTTTTTGATATCGGTTCGTCCTTCGCTTTTGATGGATCCCTTGGAGCCATCTATCGCTTCAAAAACAGGAGTTGGCGTCTGGGAGCCTTTTCCTACGGGCAATATTTTAGCTATCAGACGACCCGAATCAATACGGTAACCCTCGCGCGGGACCGTCTTGATCATTCTCTTTTCTTCTCAAATATCGAATTGAGACTGGGTTACGAATTTTAAGCCAAATCGTTCTATAAAAACATGTATCAAAACGAGTGACTTCTCCAATTTATTGTAAAGTGAACAGCGATCTGTCCGATAAGAAAATTGGGTGATTGTAAGGAGTTATTACAAAGTGGCAAGTCTAAAGTTCTTGGGATTTATTTTATTTTTGGCAACCTCGGGATGTGGTGTCGCCAACGACCTGAAGGGTGACTTCACCCCTGGGGACTCTATCGCCGAACCCAATCCTGAAACTCCATCTTCTACTCGAGACAATGTCCAAATTCTTTCGGCCGGCCGGGTGAATGTGTCCACTTCCGGTGGCTATATTTTAAATTTGTCATTGGGCGGCAACGGCAACTCTCAGCAATCAACCGCTGGCGGTTACACAATTGATTTAACAACCGTGGGGTTGGTGAGATGAAAACATTTATTGCAAATATGCTTTTGGTTTTCTTGCCATCATTTGTGATCGCCAGTTACTCTCCTCAGGGTTTGACTCTGCAAGGGACGATCTTTGACCCCTCGAATAATCCTGTAACGTCTGCGTCGGTTGACTTTACCATTCGGATTATTTCTCCCGGAGCAGAAGCCTGTATCCTTTTTGAAGAGACCCAAAATTTGAATATGTCGGCATCCAGTGGTTTCTTCAGCCTAACAATTGGTGCCGGAACAAGAACAGGTGGGGGCTTTCAGCAGACGAGCACTCTAGCCCAAGTTTTTAGTAACAGTTCCTCAACGATATCTGCTTTAAATTGTGACACCGGAACAACCTTCACTCCCTCCGCGGGTGCTAAGCGAAAGGTCTTAATAACCTTTGATGACGGAACGGGGCCTGAGACGATCACCCAAACCTTAGACGTGCAGTCGGTGCCTTATGCGGTGGACGCCAGTCAGCTCGCCGGTAAACAAGCCTCTGAATATTTACAATATGTATCGGGTCGCATCGGTATTGGCGTGAGTAACCCAGCGGCCACTTTAGATGTTACAGGGACCGACGCGATCATTATTCCCCAAGGAACAACGGCTCAGCGGCCGGGCACTCCTGAGGACGGCATGATGCGCTACAATTCAACCAGCAATAAGTTCGAAGCCTATCAAAACGGTGGTTGGACCGACATGATCGTGGCTGGTGGCGGAGGTTTTGCCGCTGATGGTTCTGTCGCCATGACCGGTGACTTAAATCTTTCAAACAACGGTATCGATGGTTTGGCCGCGGGCGTTGTAGCCACTCCGAGCATCGCCTTTAACGGAGACGCCGACACTGGTTTGTGGTCACCAGGCGCCGACACTATGGCGGTATCAACCAATGGGTCTGAAAAGTTAAGAGTGGAGTCCGGCGGAGACGTTGGAATAGGAACCAGCAACCCGACTGAAAAATTAGACGTAGAAGGCTCGATCTTATCCGGCGCAGCAGGCACTGCGGCTGGCGATGGTGGTTCGATTATGTTCGAAGAGCTAGCAGCATCCCCCGACGCAGGTTCTGACGGCGTGCCCGAGTATGTTGGCTTCAGAGCACCTGACAGTATTTTAGCCAACGTCATGTGGCAACTACCGGCTGCTGATGGAACATCGGGGCAGGTGCTACAAACCAACGGCAGTGGCGTTCTTAGTTGGGCTAGTTCTGGGGCGGGTGACCTTCTCGCGGACGGTACCGTAGCGATGACTGGGAATATTCGGCTTAATAATAATTATTTAAGTAATGACGGTGGCAACGAAGGTATACGAATCGACAACTCAGGTAACGTCGGTATAGGAACCACAGTGACAAGTCGTCGACTCTCTTTAGCGACCTCAGGCGGGAGTAACGGCCTGAGCCTGTTCCATACCTCAACAGGCAGTAGTCCTATCATTCAATTCAAAGGAGCACGAGGAACACTAGGGGCACCAGCAAATGTTGAAGCTACTGATATTCTTGGTGAAATTATTTTTAATGGTATATGGAACGTCACTCCTCGAGATGGCTCTAAGATTACCTCTGCTGTTGAAGCTGCTGGCGGTAACAGGCTGTCATCAAATCTGATTTTTTACACTAAAACTACAGCCACGGCAGGTACCCAGGAACGTATGAGAATTGCCGCTAACGGTAGAATTGGTGTCGGAACGACGGCCCCAATTGAAATGATGGATATCGAAGGTTCAATCCTGTCAGGAGCCGCGGGCACGGCCGCCGGCGATGGCGGTTCGATTAAGTTCGAAGAGCTAGCCGCTTCACCCGATGCAGGGACAGATGGTGTACCAGAGTATGTGGGCTTCAGAGCGCCCGACAGTATTTTAGCCAACGTCATGTGGCAGCTGCCGGCGGCCGATGGAACATCAGGACAAGTGCTACAGACTAACGGAAGTGGCGTTCTTTCGTGGACAGCTCAAGGGGCCACAGGGGCGACCGCGCTTGGTGAGCTCAGTGATGCCAGCACTGGTGGTGGTGCCAACAACTACTTTCTAGGGGTAAACTCAGGGGCATCTGTTACGACGGGCTATTCTAATATTGGCATTGGTCGTGACACTCTAACAGCAAATCTTATCGGTTATGGAAACGTTGCCATAGGCACGAGTTCCTTGAGTTCATCAAACACCTCTCATAATGTCGGTATTGGAGATAACGCTCTAGGTTCCGCAACTGGTTCCTACAATATTGGGATTGGACGATTTGCCGGCAGAAATCTCACTACACCGGGCAGTGTAGCCATGGGATATTCTGCCTTGGCCAATGCCAGCTCTGGCGCCGGCAACGTCGCGATTGGAGGAAGCGCCCTCGAACGAATTACTACGGGCGGGCAGAATACCGCTATTGGTACAGATGCCATGGAAAACAGTTTAACGGGCGCCTACAACGTGGCCGTTGGTCGTCTAGCCTTGCAAGGTGCCTTGAGCAATGCGGCCTCTTACAACGTAGCAGTGGGACACCGAGCCGGAGTTCTGATTGGTGCCAACGGCGATCGCAACGTACTGATTGGTAACAATGCGGGTGTTAGCATTGTAAACGGTGATCGCAATATTTTTATCGGGGACAGTATAGACCCTGGCAGTGACACCACCGACCTTCTCAATATCGGCAACGCCATCACCGGTAATCTCGCCAGCGGCGACATCGCCATCGACAACCAATTGCGACTCAATGATGCTGATGATTCTAATTACGTGGGTTTTGTATCTCCCGCAACGGTAACATCTGATATCGTGTGGACTCTGCCTGCGGCCGATGGAACCTCAGGACAGGTGCTTCAGACTAACGGCAGTGGCGTTTTGTCATGGGCAACGGGTGTTGGTGGTGATATCTCCAATGGCGGCAACACAACGGGGTCTACGGTGACCATCGGAACGAACGATGCTCAGTCGTTAGTGCTTGAGACAAACAACAGCCCAGCAATAACCATTCTCAATGGCGGAGATGTTGGTATAGGAACCTCAGGCCCACTCACCTCGCTTCACGTCAGTAACGGTGCAGAAACATCAAATTACATTAAGCTAACCAACAACTCTTCTGGTCATGGAGCAACCGACGGTTTGACATTAGGCTTCGATTCCGCAGCTTCGGCGTATTACCTTAACGGGCATGAATATTATAACTTTAGTTTTTTAACTAATGATGCTGAAAGAATGAGGATTAGTCGAGATGGAGATGTAGGGATTGGAACAACTACGCCAGCTTCTAAGTTGCATATCGATGCCGCTGGTGCTGGTGGTGGTGTTTGTGTGAGCAGCGATGGTGCCTGTGGTGCTGTGCCGGCGGGTGGTGAAATCTCTGCCGAAACAACACTCAATACTGGGGCTGATTACGCGGAGTACTTTGAAGCTGAGGGCGTTTCTCTCAATGGTGGTGATCTTGTCAGTCTAAACCCAAGAACTGGCAAAGTGAGGCGTTATTCTGTGGGCGATAATCTATTGGGTATCGTCTCTTCTGATCCGGGTGTCATCGGTAACTCCGACCTTCGTAATCAAGATAACGCTGTACTTGTAGCCCTTGTGGGTCAAGTAACCTTTGACAGCTCTCAGGTGAACATCAATGATGGACGGGTGAGCACCTTGGACGGACAACCCTTGGGCTTGCTTTTGGCGAACGGTAAGGTTTACCTCAATATTAGCTCTACGGATAATCAACAGAATCGCCAAATTGCAAAGATAAAGTCTGAGAAAGACAGTGAGATTAAAGAGTTAAAAATACGAGTCAAAAAGCTCGAGGCTCTTGTCGAAAGCCTAATAGAAGACAAGTAAGTGATCAGGCTTTTTCCTCACTTTTAATTACAAAAAATGTAACATCATCTTGTAGAGGTTCCCCGTCTCGAAACTCATACAGGTCTTTGAGAACAAAATCTTTGAAGGCCTTTAAAGAGGATTTCATGTTATGGGCCCCAACCAGGGCTTTTGCAAGCTTGCGCTCGCCGTACATTTTGCCGGTGGGGTTATAAAGTTCGGTGATCCCATCGGTGTAAAAAAAGATGTGTTCTTGAGGCTTGATTTGATAACTGGATTCACTATAAGTCGATTTGGGGTTTTCACCAATTCGCGGAGAATTATTGTCTTGTAAGAAAGAAAAATCCATTCGGCTCAATGATTCTGTGTTTGGAATAATGATAGGGGCTTCGTGGCTGGCGTTGCAGTAAACCATTTCATTGGTGGCTTTATCAATAGTGGCTACGAAAAAGGTCATGCAGATTTCGCCCTGGGCCGCACCGTGGATCGCATGATTAAGGGTGCCCATAATCTCAGCCGGAGAGACGATGTTCCTCATCTCAATGATGGTCGATGTAGCTTTTGCAGCACTGGTAATAAGAGCTGCGGGCGCACCATGCCCAGTCGCATCACCGATCCAAAGGACGATTTTCTCGCCTAGATCTGAGTAGTGCCACCAGTCACCCCCACATTCACTGGCTGGTTCGTAAAAGCCACTTAGGGCGATCTTACCAAGGTCGGCTTCTTCGGCAGGGAACAGGGTCTTTTGCACGGTTTGAGCTGTTTTAAGCTCAGTCTCCATTCTCGATTTTTCTATGTTGTCGAGCATGAGCTGCTCGATTTCCGTGGCCATGGTTGAAAAACTACTGGATAGAATCCCAATTTCATCATTTGAGGCGGGCAGTGGTGCGATTGCGTAGTTCCCCTTGGCAATCTCCTTGGTCGCACCCAATAGGCGTTTGAGCTTCGAGGTAAGGCCTTTTGAAGCAACAAAACTGATCAAGACAGAAGCAGCCACTATGGAAATTAAAAAAATGATAGACTGTATAATAAGTTCTGAAGCTGCTTTGAACGCCTTTGATGTTTCGATGATAGAGACGACATGCAAATCACTATACGAAACCGGAGAATTTGAAATCAACAGCTTCTCGCTTTGAGGCGATAAAAAATCTGTGGTGGAAGAGAGGTCAAAGTTTATGGTTTTGCTCAGATCCCATTTTTCGAAAGAGTAGTCGTTGCCGAGAGACCCAAAAAGCATTTTCCCAGAACGAGTGATTAAATAGTTGGCGGAGGGTGATGGAGCTGTAAACGAATTTTCAATATTTTTAGACGAGACAACGGTGACGACCACCAAGTTTTTCTTTTTCAAGAAATCGTTACTTATTGTAAAGAGCAATTGGTTTTCGCCAAAAACCTTAAATGTGCCATTCTCTATTTGCGCGAAATCCAATGACTCTTTGTCAACTTCACTTAGCTTCGACAGGGTTGCTATACTTTTTTTTTCGATCAAGTCAACGATGGCGATATGACTGAGGTTACGATTTGAGTGGAACAGCTTTTTTGCCCACTGAGAAAAAGTGGAGGTCTTTGGGTTCAGCCCTACTGTGATAGATCTTACCGAATTGATATGACTGTCGATTTCGTTTTTTACCTGTTGGGCGAGACTTCTCGATATCGATGAGTTGCTCTCGTAGACGTAGGCTTGCTTGTCAGACTTGAAGAGATCGATGGCCACAACAGAGTAAAGACTCGCAGCTATAGTGGGGAGACCTATCAAGATAATAAGCAGCTTTTTTTGCAGGGAAAGTTTCATGTTTTATCGACCTCGCTGTTCAAGTATAACCCACTGAAATAACCGAGTTTGACTACTATCTCTCGAGTTAGCCGAAGGTCGTAAGATTTAGGACCATCAACCAGTTGAGAACGGAGCGAAATGCACCGATTAATACGGGTGGAAGAACTTCGCTCTCTAAGCAATTTTAGTAAATTGGAACGGCTGCAGCTGTTCGTAGCTGGTATGGTCTTGCTGTTTTCCTTATTCCTGTTTTTTAACCCTAATTTAGTCACCAATTTTTTGAATGAAAGCAAGCGTGGGGAGCAGGTTGCCAAGCTCACGTTTTCAGCTAAGGATGTGCGCTGGAAGCATTTCTCCTCGTTTTCTTGGAATGACCCCGAAGTGGACCAATCTCTGTCCAATGGAGATTATTTGTTTGTTGGTGAGGGATCCGAGGCTAAAGTGTCGTTTGTTAACGGTTTGAGTTTCGTTGTTGGGGAGAACTCTCTTATACGCGTATCCAGTGTTGCCGGCGAAGATACCATAGATCTAAGCTTCGGAAGCTTTCAAGCCAAGTTTGAAAAAAGAAAAAAAATAAAGATCAGAGTCTCAGGCCGGGTGAGAGATGTTTCGGGCGAAATTGGCGGCGAGTTTCTCATATCCAAGCCGAAAAACGCTGTAAAGAGTCAGATTGTCTCTCGTAAAGGAACAGTGACTGTTACCAAACCTGATTCATCAGAGCCTGAAAAGATAGTCTCGACGGAGTCTGATGGAAAAAGAGATTTATCATCGGCGGCTTTGCCTCGGTCGAAAGTCTCCGAGGATTGGGAGTTTTACGACGTAACAGAGAAAAGTCTTGTAAGCGAGGAGCAAATCGATCGCAAAGTGACAGCGCAGGTTCAGGTCCAAATAGCACGGTGGAAGAAAGTCCTTCGGTCCGAAGGCATCGAAGTTCCTGTCAAACAGAAAGCTCCTAAGAGCCCCAAAATCATAGGCTTGTCCAAACAGTATGTGCACAAAGAGTCTTTTTCAAAATCCAATGACTTCAGAAGTCTAAAATTCGCAGCCCATTGGGAAGAACCACGAGGGCGGGTGGGCTATCGTTTTCAAGTGGGCAATGATCGAGATTTTAGTAAAATTCTGTTGGACAAGTCGGTTACAGGAGCCATGACGTCAGGAGAAATCAAAAGATTTAAGGGGCAAGAGGTGTTCTTTCGGTTGCTTTTCGAAGACAAGAGCAAGAGGCAGCTCGCTTCTATCGAGACTCCAATGACTGTTAAGGTTGATATTCTGCCATCAATCGGAGTACCTCTTCTCGAGTTTCCGGAGCACGAGAGTCAGTATATATCCTTTGATAAGAAGGCTGGCGAACCTATCATCTTTCTCTGGAAAGGTGTGGCCGATGCTAGAGGTTACGAAATCCAAATCTCAAGCACAAAAGATTTCAAAGACGTCGAGTACACCCGCAATGTGAGTTCTAACAACTTTATTTTGACAGAGCCCCTGGCGCCAGCAAAAAAATATCACTGGCGAGTCAGAACCTTGAGCGGTGAACGATCTTCAGCGTGGTCACTAGTTAATTCTATTCAGAAAACCAAACAATAAGTACGATGGGCGACACCGTCATTGCAGGCTTCGTTGCGGCCACAACGTTGGCCAAAGAACTTTACTGGCACGTATAGGAATATCACCTCGAGCTAGATATGGTCGCCTAGAGCGCCGTCCAAGACTAGGATCGAAGCTTGAGAACAGCGCGCTACTTAAGGCAGTTCGCGGGGATGTAAACCGTTCCTGATTTTTTATAGGCTTTGTGCCAATCCTCGTTGTGGGGATCAATCCAAAGTTTACGGCCTTTACCAATAGAGCCTTTCGGCGCGCTCTCAGCGCTGGGTTTTGCTCGCATCGTACAATCCGAGGTGAACTTGTGCATTCCGCTCTTGAATACCGACGTGGCCACCTTACGCTTTTTGACAGCAGGTTCCTGGGTTTTGGCTTGTTTGACCGGCTTTGGGATTTGGACATTGGTTTTTGGTTTCATAACTTTCTCGGGGCTATCTGGTGACTCGACAGGTGTGGGAGCAGAGACCCGCTCAAAAGGAGCTGGGGCCGCAGGTTCAGTCACTGACTCCACCGCCTGCGGCGCTTTCGGCTGGGAAAGTTGTGCGGAAGCTTGCACTTGTGCTGGCTGTGAGACCTGCTGTGGCTCACGGTTGGCCATCTCGACAGATTCAGAGCTGTCGGCCCTCGAAGGTTCAACCTTGGGCGCAGCACCTTCCGAAAGTTGTTGTTCGGCAGGGGTTGGCACCATCGCATCGCTGTTGATCCCCAGTCGTTTATTATGCTGTTTGAGATACTCGGGCATCGGAGGAGGTGGGATATCCCTTTCGTCAACCTGGGCCCAGGCGATATTTCCAACTAAAAAGACCACGAGAAATGAGGTCTGCAAAAATGACTGTTGCATTTAAAGTCCTCCCTTTTTCAACACTTCTCATCGGTTGTTAGGAACGGATAGTTAAGTTTCATGGGGGCAATCACTGTTTAGTGCTGAATTTAAGGCAGTTTTCCCGTATTGAGACACCATTTGTACACAAGCTCTGATGCCCCGGCTTTGCTACGCACGCTGAGTTGTAAATCCAACTTGTGCTGTGGCGTCCAAGAACGGTACAGAGCTTGAAAGCGCCGAACCAGTTGTTCGCCGTCCTGGACTTCCTGAACGGGCGTCATCTCTTTTATTTTACAGTGTTTGTAAATCATGGCTTCTCGGTTGTTGCGGTGAAAGGGGCCAACAAAAGTGAGAAGCCCTTGGGCCAATGCCTCCATCACACTGTGCACGCTTCGGTCCATCGAACCACCAATAAAGGCAAAATCACCCCAAGCGTAGAGGTCCGCCAGAATGCCTACTTGATCAATGATTAACACTGATTGGGGATTCCAGGATTGCACTTGCGAGTATTTCTGAAATGTCAGTCCTCGGGCGGTGAGCTGATCGGATAACTCTTTGAGATGCTTCTCATCAGGCTCATGGGGGGCAATGATAAAGCTGACATCTTTTGCCGAGGATTCGATCAGAGGAAGCAGAGCTTGATGGTCCGCGGACCATGTGGAGCCTGCAATAAAAATCGGTCGACTAAAATTATTTAACGGTTTCAAAGGTTTCGCATGTTGCAACCGAAACAAACACTGGTCATAGCGAGTGTCGCCAGAAGCATGAATCCGTTGAAAAGGTTTGAGTCGTTGATAGAGGGCCTGTCGGTCGTCCTCGGTGGCGCAGAAAATATCATCCATTTTTTTTAGCAAAAACGCGCTCATCTTTTTTTGTAAAAAGCCTTTGGTGGGGTCTTCTGTTTTAGAGAAAAGCAGGCAAGGGATTTTTTTGGCATTGGCCGTTTGAATCATCATCGGCCAGAGATCCGTGCGGGCGATCAAAAGCGCCTTCGGTTCATGATACTCAATAAAGCGCTGCCAGTGTCGCGAGGTGTCCCAGGGTGTGGGGGTATAAAAGTCGACCTCGGGCGTGTTGGCGATGGATTTTTCCGCGGAAGGGGAGAAGTAGGTCACCATAATTTTTTGTTCTGGATGTCTTTGTTTGAGAAGGCGAATCACTGGTTTGGCATATTCAAACTCTCCAGAGGCACAGTGAAACCAGAGGGGCTGCTGGCCCTTCTCCCAATTCAACCAGGGGCGCTGACCCTGAGTCTTTTTTCGCAGGATGAAGCCGCGATTGAGTTTTTTATTGAGAAACCTCAAAAAAGAAAGGGTGAATAAAAGGGGGCTGTAGAGCAACGAGTACAGAAGGGAAAATAGCATGCAAATTTGATAATCGGTTCTCTCGCCCTTGTCTAGCGAAAGGGGGCTACATAGGGCTGCCCGAAAAAATCAACAGCGATAAACCGACCCAAGCGGAGCCTGCGATAATTGATGCTGAAAGACTATCAAACGAAACAAGCATGACCAGTGAGAAAAATAGAGATACTGTAAGCATAGAAGCCTCCTTTCAATCTATTAAGGAGCAATTCGAAGGCCAGATTTTTAGGCTCTAGTGCCCCTGTATTCGATCTGATCTTGAATTGTCGCCAGTGGAAGAGGTGTCGCAAAAATTGTCAGGAGAGTGTTTAGTATGGACGGTTTTTTCTCACGATTGTCGCAGGAGCAAAAGAATAAAAAAAGCTACCTATGTGTGGGGCTTGACCCCCATTTGGACCGACTTCCCGGTCAATGGAAAGGAGATGCCGCTGGCGTGGTTCCTTTTCTCAAAGAGATTATCGACCAAACCCAAGAATTTGCTTGTTGTTACAAGCCTCAAATCGCCTATTTCGCAGCCTATGGCCTGGAGCAACAGTTGGCACAAGTCATCAGCTATTTGAAAGCACAGTATCCCAGTTGTCCCGTCATCCTCGATGCCAAACGAAATGATATTGGGGCGACGGCTGAGATGTATGCTCAAGAGGCATTCAAACGCTATCAAGCCGATGCAATCACGGTAAACCCCTATATGGGCGGCGACACGGTTGAGCCCTACACACGCTTCACAGACAAGGGCGTCTTTGTCCTGTGTCGAACCTCCAACGATGGCGCCAAAGAGCTTCAAAACTTGACGGTGGGTGATGGGCAGCCCTTGTATTCTTTTGTGGCTGAGCGAGCATTGAAGGGGTGGAACAAAAATAAAAACGTGGGCCTTGTCGTCGGGGCTACCGCGATTAAAGAGTTGCGCAAAATTCGCGATCGTTTTCCGGAAGCTTGGTTTTTAGTGCCTGGTGTGGGGGCACAGGGTGGCGATTTGAAAGCTGTCATTGAATATGGACGGCGGGTCGACGGTGAGGGTGGTTTGATTATCAATTCTTCCCGCGGGATTCTCTATGCTGGGGACGGTGATGATTTTGGTACAAAGGCCCGTGAAGAGGCGGCTCGTTTACAAGCCGAGATGGCGCCCTCTTTTTAACTCGACAGGTCTTTTTGTTGTCACTTGATTTTCAATATATTTTCAATTAAAAATTGAATCATTCTATTGAACCCAACCAGGAGGCTGTTATGAAACGTCGTCAAACTCTCAAAGTTCTATCCACTCTTCCCTTACTTGCTGTGTTTCCAGCCTTCGCTGCCGACCCAGTGAAAAAAGAGGCTAAGAAAAATGCCAAGAAAGCGGCAGGTGGCGCGTCTAAAAAGTTGGGGAAACTCACTTTGATTGATGAAAAAGACACTCTTGCCAGTGCCATGCAGTACAAGCATGATGCAAGCAAGGTCGGACCGATGCGCAGTGATAAAAAAGCCAACTGTGCCAACTGCGCGAAATACAATGTCTGCATGGACGGCGACGCCGACTGCAAACCTTTGTCAAAAGCCGATTTGAAAAAATCAGACGTTGCTCCTTGTCAGATTTTCAAAGGCAAGTTAGTCAAAGCCGAGGGTTGGTGTCTCTCTTGGCAGAAAAAGGCCTAAGGTCACTCTCTGCAATAGGGGCGAGCCGTGTGTTCGCCCCACTTAAAGTCTAACAAGTGGGCCGTTGGACCCTGTCCCTCTGAAGACCTCCGTTTTCACTCTGCACTTTTTTTTTGTCTGTCTTCTGACGACTCTCTAATAGTTTGATTTCTTTAAATTTAGAATCTGAGAGATCTGCCCCGCGATCTCGTTAATACGAAACGGTTTGTAGATATAGCCATCGACTAAGGCGCTCTCTTTTCTATTAAAATTATCTTTGATCCCACCGGTGATCATTAAAAAGCGGGGTTGGGGTTTTTCTTTCTGAGATCTCACCTTTTTTAGCAACTGAGTGCCCGTCATTTGTGGCATTTGAATGTCTGAAATAATAAGATCAAACTTTTCTGGTTCTTGATTGTATCTGAGGAGGGCCTCATGGCCATTGCCAAACTCGAACACCTCTAAGCCCAGCTCGGTGAGTGATTCGGCCAAAAGTGCTCTGAACTCTTCTTCGTCATCGACCAGCATCACGCTGCCGGTCAAAGCTTCGATGGGGGAGTGCTGGGGCCTTTTTTGAATGGGGTGAAGAAGCTCTTCGGCACTAATGTTCGTGATGGGGAAACGCAACGTAAAAGTCGTTCCCATACCAGGTGTGCTCGATACTTGAATATCACCATCGTGCTCTTTGACAATACCATGGACAATGGACAGGCCAATGCCGGTGCCTCCGTTAACATCTTTCGTGGTGAAAAAGGGATCAAAAATTTTGTCGATCAAATCGGTGGGGATACCTTCTCCGTTGTCGGAAATCGTAATTTCTACTTGATCATTCCGCTGAGAAAGGTCGACATCGATACGGCAGGCTTTTGTTATCGGCGTGGCATCGATGGCGTTGGAGAATAAGTTTATAAAAATTTGCTGCAGACGCCCTTTGTTTCCTAGAATATTTAAAGTGCTTTCTGTTTTTGACCGGACATTGACTTGCATATTGGTTTTTAGATAAGCGCCTTCTATCATGGCCTTCGCTTCATCGATGGATTTGTGGAGATCCACTGATTCGACATTGCTACTGTCTTTTTGAGAAAAGGTTCGCAGGCTTGAAACAATTTTTGAGATTCGATCAATTGAGGCATTGATTCTTCGGGTCATTTGCTGCAGCTCAGAATTCTCTGGATGTTTGCGATTAATCTGATCGACCAAGCCATAAATGATGGCCAAGGGGTTATTGATCTCATGGCCAACACCTGCGGCGAGCTCTCCAACTGAGGCGAGTTTCGAAGCGTGAAGCAGCTTTGCCTCGAGTTGCACTTTTTCAGTAATGTCCTCAACCGTTGACCAAATCCCTTTCATACCATCGTAATCCTCAACCACGAATCCGTTGAGCTCAACTGGAACAATGTTACCGTCTTTTCGAATATACTCTTTGCGGTACGGGCCATAGCGACCCTTTTCTTCCATTGATTTTATTTGTTCTTGTTCTTGTTTTTCGTATTTTCTTGGAGTGATATCCCAATAGGACAATTTTTTTAGTTCTTCGAGCGAGTACCCCGTGATTTCTGCGTAGCGAGAGTTGATCTCTAGCAGGTTGCCCTGCATGTCACAAAAGGCGTAACCGAAAGGCGAGTTGTCAAAAAAGATGGAAATTTTCTTTCGGTAGTACTCGGATTTGGTGATATCAAAATGAGTTCCCGTGAAACGCGTGGGATTGCCTTCGCGGTCCCAAGCCGACACTCGTCCTCGATCCAGAATGTAAATCCAGCGCCCATCATTGTGCTTCATGCGATGAATGTTCTCATAGATATCGGTTTTTCCGCTAAGGTACGCTTGAATATCTTCGTAACACTTGGCGAGGTCGTCGGGATGAACGCGCGACTCCCAAGTGCTGAGTTCCATGGCGATTTTTGTATGGTCCAAACCAAGCATTTCGGCCCAACGGCGATCAAACCGGACCGAGTTATCAGTCAGGTACCAGTCCCAAATACCCAGGTTGGCACCTTCGAGAGCCATATCAAAGTAGTCGAGAATCTCCTCTTCGTTTTCGAAAAGCGACGGCGCAACGTTCCGCAGGGTCTTTTTTTTCATAATACGTACTGTTCCTATAGAGTTGGTCTAGATTCATGTTACCGATTTGGCTAAGAGAATACACCTAGAATCAATAGAATGTCTTTATCAGAGACGAGGTTTTTACTTTGGTTGGGGGCTAACAGAGAAAAGTCCCGCTTTGAAGCATAGTTATAGTTTTTATCAATAGTGGCTTTGCTGCTTAGCAGTAAATAGAATTTGTTTAGTAGTCAGATAAGTGCTGAGGCCTGGATTGGTGAAATAATGGCCTAGGGCTGCTCTCGGCGCACCTGGGTCACTGACGCCTGGGCTGTAGGGTAAATCACCATCTCTTGAATATTGACATGAGCGGGCCGATCAATCGACCAGTGAATCGCCTCAGCAATGTCAGTGGGAGACAGAGCCTCTAGCCCTTCATAGACTTGTTTGGCTTTGTTGGTATCTTGCAGGCGCACTTCACTGAATTCAGTTTCCACCAGTCCGGGACTGATGTTAGTCACTCGAATATTGTGTTCATTGAGGTCCAATCTTAAACCTTCGGTGATGGCTCGCACGGCAAATTTAGTAGAGCAGTACACACCTCCCCCGGGATACGTCCACCTTCCGGCAACCGAGCCGACATTAATAACATGGCCTGGTTGGTTTTTTATCAGATGAGGAAGGGTCAGGCGAGTGATGTAGAGAAGCCCTTTTACGTTGGTGTCGATCATCACATCCCAATCATCCAATTGAGCTGTTTGCATGGGATCAATCCCTCGCGCCAGGCCAGCATTGTTAATCAGAACTGAGACCTTTTCAATCATTGCGCTGTTTTCGCCCATCGCTTTTTCGCAAGCGGATCGGTCAGAAACATCAAAGCAAAGGGAGTGGACGTTGACGGCAAAATTTTCCTGCAGATGGGTCTTTATTTTCTTCAGTCTTTGGTCACGTCTTCCGGTTAAAATAAGGTTCCATTTATTTTTCGCCATCAATAGGGCCGTGGCGTGCCCAATACCTGCTGTGGCTCCGGTTATCATCGCCCATCGACCCATGTTTTTTCTCCTCGTCTGACGTTAACCACTAGTTGATAGCGGCTCACTAGACTTTTTTCAACGAAATACAAGATCGTAAATAGGGTTTATCTTAATAGACTTGAGAGAGAGACCTTGGTCATAGGATGCCCTTGAATAATGTCATTGTCTTAAAAAATGTCTAGGCATGAGCGGAATTTTAACCCCTGGCCCGTTTTGAGGGGTCTTTGGGGTGGGATACAATAGAGGTTGGGACCACGATGGGCCTACCATTACAGGTTATGAATGGGTGAATTCAATGGGGGAATCATGAAAAGTCAGGGACGATTTTTTAGGTTAGGAACATTTATTGTTTGTTGTTTACTGAGTCTGCCGACGGCGGCAGCCACCGGTGCCGAAGCGGTGAGTGGTGAGTATGTGGTTAAAATGCGCCAGGGTCTCGGTACAATGTCGGATGCAGACATGAGAACTTTTGCCAAGGGTATCAACGCCTCTTTTAAGTCTCTCGTTTCAAGTAAAGACAAAATTTTGGTGGTTAAGAAACCAATATTGGTGCGATCTGACGCGGCCCTCGACGAGATACGAGCCAACCCACAAGTGGAGTTGGTTGAGCCCAACTATGTATATCGTGCCTCAAGCCTCCCCAATGACAGTCGTCTTGATGAGCTGTGGGGGCTGAAAAATAATGATAAAAGTGTTGAAGCCGTAGACATCGATGCCCAACGAGCTTGGGGCCTTACCACTGGAGACCGAAAAGTCGTGGTCGCTGTCATCGACACGGGTGTTAACTATCGTCACCCCGATTTAAAAGAAAATATGTGGGTTAATCGTGCCGAAGCCAATGGTCAGTCAGGTGTTGACGATGATGGCAATGGTTTTGTTGATGACATTTACGGTTACGACTTTGCCAACAAAGATGGTGACCCCATGGATGACAATGACCACGGAACCCACTGTGCCGGCACGATTGGTGCCTCGGGTGACAACGGCGAAGGGGTCGTGGGAGTGAACTGGAATGTGAGCATCATGGCCCTTAAGTTTTTATCGGGTTCGGGAGGAGGCACTCTTGAAGATGCTTTAAAAGCTATTGATTATGCCACAAAGATGGGGGTTGATGTGATGAGCAACTCGTGGGGAGGTGGCGGTGCCAGTGCCACATTGAAGGCCGCCATTGAGCGGGCCGAAAAGGCGGGAATTCTTTTTGTTGCAGCCGCCGGAAACGATCGCAGCAACAATGACAAAAATCCGTCCTACCCAGCGAACTATGAAGTACCCAATGTTATATCAGTAGCGGCAGTGGATCGTCGTGGCAAGCTGGCCAGTTTTTCTAACTACGGCAAGAAGTCTGTTCATATCGGAGCCCCAGGGGTCGAGATACTGAGCACCGCTCGTTCGGGTTATAAGTCACTCAACGGAACTTCAATGGCCACGCCCCATGTGTCCGGGGTGGCGGCTTTGATGTTGGCCGCCGATTCGAGCCTGTCTTACCAACAGTTGAAAAGTCGTTTGTTGCGCACTTCAGTGCCTCTTGCGGGTCTTCGATCAAAAGTCAGTCATGGGTTTCTGAATGCCTTCAATGCTCTTTCCAATCGGGTGCCGCCGGCGGACATCAATGATCCAGCACAGTGGCCCTTCGAGGAGCAAAGCCATGCGACACCTCATCCCTATGCCAATGACTCGGACAACACAATGACGATTCAAGTTCAGGGAGCCAGTAAAGTAGCCGTTCACTTTGAGAGATTCGAGACCGAGAGGGGTTTTGATAAGGCACTATTTTTTGATGGTGCCGGCAACCCGCTGGGAGAACTCTCTGGTGATCAGAGCGATAGCTTTTCGCCGGTGGCCGATGGGGACACAATTGTTATTCAATTTAAGTCAGACTTCTCAATCACCGGCTATGGGTTCGATATCGATCGCGTTCACTACAAAGGTGATGCCAGGGAGTCCTGGCGACAAAGAATCGATGAGGTTTCGACGGCCCACCCATATTCTAACCGCATCGATCAAGAGGTGGTTTTTGAACAGCCAGGTGCCTCCGAGATTCGCGTCCAATTCGGTCGTTTTGAAACCGAGAAAAATTACGATTTTGTTTCTTTCTACGACGAGAATGGTCTCCTCTTAGATCGTTGGGATGGCGTGAGGAGCGGTGAAATCTCGCCCACCGCCCAGGGGGACAAGCTGATCATTCGACTGCAGACAGACGCCTCTGTGACTAAATATGGCTTTGACGTTGAAAGCATCCAATATCGCTAAGAGCAACCAAATCAAGAGCCTCCGATCCTGAAGGGGGCTCATTCGACAGTTTTTTCGTCATCCTTTTAATTTTATTGTGGCGTGACTAGTTATTTTCTCTACGAAAGGCCCTTACGGGCATAGGACTTGCGCCCGTTCTGAAGATTGGATATTTCTTTCTCACACTTTAATCATCGTATCGATGTTTATATCTCATGGGAGGGATTATGAAACAATTGTCCGTTTTTTTACTTGCGACCCTAGCTGGTCTGACTTTCGCTTGGGGTTTTCAGTTACCCAACCTTGACTGGGATTTGCAAGACGCCGGTAAAGAGATTCGCGCGGCCAAAGGTCAACGCGCCATTTTGTCAGCTCAAAATACCAAGCCGGAACTATTCAGCTCAGACAGCGTGGCTCAGTGGCGTGGCTTTAGCTACTATCGTGTTGAAAGTGCTTCCACCGGATGCGCTTGGTTGGTTCAAGTTGACGACAACTTTAAAGTGACGGGGCATCAAGACAGCATTCGCTGCCAGTAATCGTCGGCAAGGCCTGATTCCTTCGGGCCTTTTTTATTTTAAAATTTTTTCGACGACCCGTGCGCAGTTTTTCATGGCTCGCGGTAGGTTCTTGATAAATTCATTGTGAGCTTCGCATCCAGAGAGGTCGGTTATTCCACGGAACTCTAAATAAGGAGTGGATGTGGGTTGGCAGCCCAGGGCTCCTCCAGAGCTCTCCCAGCATACCGACAAAGCTCCTGTTTGCTGGCGAATCTGCTCGGCCCGTTCTTGAGAGGTGATATCCTCATCTCCACTTGTGATTCTCCCTTTAATAAACTGAAAATCGGAAAAAGCATTTTGAGGGACTGACGAGGTTTCGTCCAAATGTGTTTTAAAAAAGTAGGATTCTTCATCTTCAACATCTGCGAGTTGAGCTTGGTGCTCAATAATATCGGTCACCCCTAGAACATCTCCCACGGCGAGCCGAGGGGACAGGCTGCCGGCTGATCCGATGGCAATGACCCCATCGACTTCTGGAAACTCCGACAACCAATACTCTGTCTTTTTTTGAAAAGACAATTTACCATGCCCACCAAGGGCGACGATGATGTCTGGGTTCTGCCAATACCATTTGCCTTGGATTTGTTTTTTTTCAAAAGACCATGCCTGTGATTCTAAGGCTTGTACAAAATAGAGTAATTCCTGTTTTAGAGGGCAAAGAATCAAATGCAAGAGGCGCTCCTTAAATAATGTTTGTTGTTGTTAATGGTAGCCGCAAACATTTAAGAGACTCAACATTAAAAAAAAAGCCCTCCCTAAGAAGAGCTTTTTCACTAAATAAGAACGATTGACTTATTTTTAGTGGGAATAAGAAAAATAAGTATTAGTCGTGGTAACACCCGTTGTACGAGACGTCGAGTAGTTGTAGTCACCATTGTTGCCACAAGGGTTGTGACCACAGCTGTTGGGCCGCTGATACACCGGGCGCTGCGCTACTGGTCGCTGATAGACAGGGCGCTGGTAGACAGGACGCTTATAGGCACAGGTGGTGCAGGTGTTGTAACACGTGCGACAAGTGGTGTGGCCGTAATAGTTAACCGCGTAGTTGTTATAGTGAGCCGAGCGAGCACTGGTTTCTCCAGCCCATGCGCCAAGAATAAATCCAAGCCCAAACCAAAAGATAGGAGCCACTTGCTCACTGACGGCCACGTTGTCACCGAGAGTTAAGCCATTAATGCGAAGTTCGTCTTCGTTGAGGTAAAGCACCTGATCACTTTTTGCCGCTTCGTTCAAGATATCCATATTGGCTTCTTTCGAACCACCGTTAACATTGGCGACGATGCCTACGTTACCGACGTATTCTTTAGTGCCGTCATCGAGAGTCGTCTCGTCAATACGGTTTACGAAAAAAGTCCCTTGATCCGCTCCAGAAGTTGCTGTCTTGTCACCGTTTCCACCACAGGCCGTGGTAAAAACAAGGGCTAGTATGCAAAGTGTTGTCGTAAAATTTTTCATAATCTAAAACCCATTCCTTTCGACTTATATAAAAGTCAGTTGTTTTATTGGTCCTAATGAGTTGAGTAGTAGTGGAGAAAATGACGAGCCGCAAAAAAACTATTTGCAATAGAAGATTTTACAAGGTTTTGTTTCCTATTTTCAGACCCATTCTGGAACCTTCTTTGAGATCTTGAATTTTCTAGAGAATTGAACCGGGTCTTCACTGTCTACTCTTTTGACAGTCCTGCATAATTTATCCTGACCTAACAAGAAAGCCTCTTCTTTGTATTCAGCGTGGTATCACTTTAAAAAAAGGAACCTATGTCTAAGCTACTATTTCATTTCGTCTTTCTGTTTACTTTCTATCCTGCTACTGGGGCAAGCACGCCCACTCTTTATGCTGAGTCCGCTCCTGAAATTGAAAATGAGGTGGGTGGTCCGTTTCAGTTAGGGCTTATCGCTGGAGTGCTTAACTATCCTGGTGTTGTAAATATCGAAACTCTGAATATGGCGACCGGCTTTCAGATCGGAGCCCGCTTAGGTTCTGGTTTTTTAGTTCATGGCGACTTTCTTTACGCTTTTCAAAATGCTGAAATCAACAGAATCGCCAACACCGGTAGCGAGGATATCGACCAATATATGATAACAACGGGATTGCAGTTTGATTGGCTGTCACTTTTCTCGACCGGGCTCCCATGGTTCAAACTACAAACGGGTCTTCTCATCACCCATAATCGACGTCAGTACAATTTCGACGAAAATGCTTCTCAGGGTTGGGATGGGGGAGCCAGTTTGGCTCTCAACTTTCAGTTGAATCGTTCTGTGAGCTTGGGCCTCGAGTATCGTTATATGCAAAACCTCTCTTACAAAAGAGACAGGGATAGTTTCTCCAACGACGAGCAAATACAATCACTTGCCGCTCGCGGTGGTGCCAGTCGGCTAGAAGACCTGGACTACCAGTTGTTTATCGCCGGTCTCAAATATAACTTTGCTCTTTAGTGGCAGCGCGACTGCGCGGGGCGGTCAGTCCGCCATTCGATACAGCTTATGTTGGTTCCGCCACCAAAGTTAGGTTTCGCCAAAGGATTTTCTCGCAAGATTTCATCACAAAGTTGGGTTCCCGGGTTGCAACCCCAAGAGTGCACGCCGACCAGTCGCCCTTGCTCATTGAAATAACCCGCTCCCGAATTTCCAACAATCAGGTTGGCATCACAATCGTTAATTTCAACCAAATTAGACCATCGTTGAGTGTCTTGGGTGACGGGGCTACTGCTAGTGTTGGCTTGGCAGCGGGTTTCGGTAACAACAGAGTCGCCAGAGAACAAGTCGCGGTCGACTTTAAAAAGTTGAATCATGGAGTGGCGGGCGACGCCCCTTTGAGAAGACCTAGCGGCCTGGCGATTTGTTGTTCCTCTTAGGGTTAAGATGGCCCAGTCTTGCCGGAAAGGCGCCATAAACTCAGGTCCGAGGTGAACGGCCTGAACGGATTCGCAATCGAACTGCTCGGGCGGAAAGTTGCGATTGGCCGGAAAGTTGATTTTCACGCGTCCTGCGCAGCTGGCGCCATTCTGCCGCAGGTCTTGTGGGACGCAATGGGCGTTGGTCAAAATCTGTCGGTTTCCAATCAGCGTGGCGGAGCAGACGAAGGGAAACTGCGATGGAGTCATGAGCACGTTCAAAGAGGCCACGGCATCTGGGCAGTCCGCCGTCTCACAAACCAAAGTATTTTCTAAAAAAGCTTCTTGGATTTCGCTAGGTGGGGGAACATTTTTTTTGCTGATCCGAGGCTCTTGCGCCTCTCGCACACAGGATGTGCAGAATACAGCGGCTAAAAGAATAACAAGGGCAAGAGGAGAAGAGCGTTTCATGGAAAGATTCTACCAAACATTTGCCATGCAGCGAATCGCTACTCCTGTCTTGGTAAAATTTTTAGGTTACAAGTGCGAGTGAGAGGCCGACTCTCTCGCCTGGCCTCTGGTCTGGTTTCATAAGCGGAGTGGGAGTAACGAAGCGTGGCTGATTTTTATCGATCGGATGCCTTTAGTGAACCTTTCAACCTGTCGATAGTATTCTATGGGCCATGACGATTTAGATAGTGAATTCACGCTGAAACAAAAGATTTTTCTTATCATGGGGCGTCCCAACCAGTATTTCTGGAACAAAGTATTCAACAGTAGCCTTTTAACCCTGATTTTATTAAATGTTTGCTGTGTGATTCTCGAGACCGTGCCCTCCATTGCCTCGCAATACGGTGACCTCTTGCATCTGATCGAGATGGTCTCTTTGGCTATCTTCGTCGTCGAGTACGGCCTTCGGGTGTGGGTCTGTGATCAGGATCAAAAATACTCAGGAGGGTTAAAGGGGCGATTAAAATATTGTGGCTCGAGCATGGCCCTAATCGATATGGTCGCGATTTTACCCACTCTTCTTTTTGCTTTTTTACCCATCGAGTTGATCATGTTTCGTGCCGTTCGTTTGTTTCGCTTGGTCCGGTTATTGAAGTTAGTGCGTTATAGTATGGCTCTCTATCTTTTTCTCTACGTTCTAAAGAAGAAGAAGCCAGAGCTTGTTATTTCCTTTTTTATCGGCATGGTTGCGATTCTGGTGTCTTCAAGCTTGATGTACTTTGTTGAGCATAGCGCCCAGCCCGAAAAGTTCTCCAGTATCCCTCAAACCATGTGGTGGGCGGTTTCAACCTTAACGACGATCGGTTATGGGGATGTGTATCCAATCACACCTTTGGGGAAGTTTCTTGGAGCCATGGTGGCCTTTCTGGGAGTGGGCCTGTTTGCTCTCCCAGCGGCTGTGCTGGCCAGTGGTTTTAATGAGTACGGTTCTTTAAAAGATCATTTCGAAAGCTCAGAAGAGTCGCCGGAGGTCCATTGTATCCACTGCGGGCAAAAAATAAACGAGGCCGCCCCCGTTGTTAGAAAAGTCAGTTGAGTTCGTCAAGCCTAAGGTGGCGGTTAGTGCTGAAAATCGTCGGAACCGCCATCAGACTTTTCGTCTGATTCTGCAGCAATCATTTTCATGAGCTTTTCTTGTTCGCCGTCGATCAAGGCTTTCGATAAACTTTTTAGCTCGTTGTTAGAGTCGGTCAATCGGTCGGTGGCGGAGCTTAACTTTTTAATACGAGTGAGAACATCGTCGGCAGAGAAGTTAGAAGCTTTTTTGGCTTTTAAAGCAAAGTTGTCGCAATGGATACGAAGGACCGCCAGGGGGTTCGAGATGTCATGGGAGAGTTGTCCCGTTTTCTTGCCGAGGCGGCGTAAATCTTCTTCTGTAATAGAAGGGCTGTTCGAATCGTCGATTTCTATAAAGAAACCAGATTGGCTCGATAAAGGAATTCGAACCAGTTTGATCCGAAACCGAATTTCACTCCAGTTTTCATCATCATGTTTTCGAAGAGTTTTAGAGGCGTAGGTTTCGCCATTTTTGGTGGCCTCAGCCAATGACTTGAGATCATCATCGGAAAGATCAAGAAGTTCAGTCAAGTGCTGGCCTTGCACGGTCGAGGCCTCGGGGTCGAGGAGGGCTGTGGCCTTCTTGTTGGCAAAAGTGAGTTTAAAGTCGTGGTCCAAGATAAGAAAAGCTTGAGACATGGCTTCTAGGATCGATTCGTATTTGGTGGAAAACTCGCTATTCATTTTAAAGTAGTCCTTTATCTCTATATGATCTATCAGTTGTCCATGCTACGCAATCCAAAGATAAACTAATTTTATTTAATTTCAAGACCTATTCGTTTGACTTGGCACGTATACCTATTGATAATCCTCTCAGATGTTGAAAGATAAAAAAATCTTAATCGTGGATGATGATGCCGAGTATAAAAAGGAAATCTCAGCCTCTTTGCAGGATCGAGGCTTCATTGTTTACTCATCAAGCAATATTGCCGATTTTTTACAGGCCCTAGACCTCTATCAACCCGATGTTGCGATTATCGATAAAGAGTTGGATGGAGAAGATGGTTTCGACCTCATTCACGAAGTTCGACTTCACCCGACCTTCCGAACCTTGCCGATTATTGTTGTTACCGGAAAAGCCACCATGGAAAACAAAAGGCAGGCGATACTCATGGGCGCCGATGATCTAATGAGAAAACCGGTATCTAGCGAAGATCTAGAATTAGCTATTTTATCAAATCTGCGACGCTCTCATAGCTTTCGGGGCAGTGAAAGCCTGATACAGTTCCAAGGTATCGAAGTTGATTTGCGCTCTCACATTGTAAAAATTGAAGGTAAACTCGTGCAGTTGACGAGGACAGAGTATCAAATCTTTGTCGAGCTGGTTTCGAAGCGGGGAGAAATCGTTAGTCGAGAACAACTATCCAACCGCTTTTTATCCTTTAGAAACAGCAGCTCTCGCACCCTCGACGTCCACATAAACTCATTGCGCAAAAAGATTCACGACCATTCCTCATCCATTAAAACCATCCGCAACCGCGGCTATATGTTCCACGTCTAGTTCTCAGATCTTTCAAGCGATAATAAACTTTAAATTTTTAACTCTTTGCGGGCGCGGGTATGAGGGCGCTCTCTCTTTGGTGCCAATGCCAAATCTTAGGTTTTTTAGATCATTGTTTATTGCTGATTCTGGATCACTGTTCTTTTTTTTTGCAAAAAGGGCGGTGGTGAAAAGGGATCGATTCATTCCTATGGCCAGATTTTGACTAAAAAGTAGTCTAATTAATCGGAAGCCAAATCTAGACTAAACAGAAACAGTTTAAGGTGCCAACCTTGGTTCGAGGTCTACATGAAGCTAAACTACACAATACTCGATCCGAAAAGTTGGAAGCCTGGTTCCCAATCCCTAGTGCTCAGTGCCTACGAAACATACAAGCTAGTATGGGAGCAGACATTTACCGAGATAAAAGGTTCTCAGGCCAAAATTCCCTCCGACCAATTCACCAGGCAAGACTATATACAGGCGCTCTTTGATGGGGACCGATGTATCGCTCTGACCTGTATCCGTAAGGTCAATATGTTGAGTCCAATTGATAGAGAAGACTCGTGGTTGGGAGTCTGGCCTGATTCTGCGCACGAACAAATGGCAAAGCAAAACGATCAAGCCATCATAAATTCGTATTTTTCAGTGCATCCAGATTACAGGAAACGCTTTTTTCAAGACAACATCCACCCTAGCTATATCATGGGTTGTTTAAGTGTGCTCCATCAAGTTGAAAATCGCCATGAGTTGCATCTGGGTATGATGAGAAATAGTCGCTCTATGAATACCCTCGGTAAGCTCTGGGGTTGTGACACTCTGGACACGATCGAGCACAATAATGAGCCCACTGACGTGATTGTCTTTAAGATCCCCCGTGTGCTGAAAGCCAGCGAGAGCTTTCCTGACGTTGTATTTAAGCTTTTTAAAAACAGAACAGATCTAACCAATGAAGAGGAATACTATGAACGACGCAAGTTTGTTGCTTGAATCCAAACAATATTTATCGACCCTAGAGCAGTTTGAAAAGACTGATTTTGCCAACGTTGAAACCTATTCCATGTGGCTCGCTCAGACGTACTATTTTGTACGACATTCAGTGAGACTTTCTGCTCTGGGTGCTGCGGCGTTGAGTGTCGACGATGATCTGCAAAAGCGAATGATTGCACACACGACCGAAGAGATGGGACATCACACTGTAGCAGAGCGCGACCTCTCACATTTGGGTAAAAACGTCAGCGAGTATCCTGAACTTGGTTTGACAAAAGTGTTTTACCAGTCTCAGTACTATAAAGTTTTGTTTGAGCACCCCGCTCACTTACTCGGCCAAATTCTTGTTCTTGAGGCCGTGGCGGTTTCTTTAGGTGATTGGATGTACGACTTGGTCAAAGACCAATACGGCGAGTCGGCAACGAAATTTGTAAAGATACACGCTCAAGAAGATAAGAATCATGTCAAAAGAGCCATGATGGCTGTCAATGCACTTGACGAAAAAAAACAGGCAGGTATCAAAGAAAATTTCGACCAAGCCTGCGAGGTGTACTCGATTCTTTTGCAAAAAATTGGAGAGTTTGGTCAAGCTAGAATTAAAACAGACGCGGCTTAAAGAACCAGGCAAGCCTCAAAGGCGACGCTTGCGAGTGTCTCTTTGGACGGTCAGTTTAAAATTTTGATCTTACTGGATTGGTTGGACGTATCAACGACTGTTGTTGTGAAAACAGAGACGAAAGCGACCCGTTCCGATGATTCTGAGTGTAGCAGAGGGCAAGCTATCTTGTGCTGTATCTGGAACTGCCTTTTCTCTTCAGAAAGGGCTTCTTCAATCACATAAGGTGAGATGAAATTGAGGTCAATCATCTCATCGCTTTTCTTTAGCCTCGCGGTCGCTTCCATGAGGTCCTCAAAAGACTTTTCGGGACGGTTGAATAAGACCCACGGAGAATAGCCCTCGAATTCTTCTAGTGAATAGCTGGAAAGGGAATATATCACCGGGTTTCTATAAAGTTGTTGCATATCAAAGGTAACGATCTCCCAACAGGTGCGCTCGTCCACAGAATTGAAAACTCGCTCGTCAGTCGGGGTGAGTTTGTTATTTTTACAAAACTCTCTGAACTTGTCGGATTCGGTGGAGTTTGGTTGAAAGGGCTCAATTTGAGCGCAAAGAATTTTAAGGCGAGCAATGGAACTCTCTTGTTCTTTTTCATCAAGTTGTTGAAAAACTTTTTTGTTTGAGAAAAGGGGGACATCAACGCCTTGGGACTTTAACCACTCGGAACGCTTTCTTAAGACTCTATTAAAAATGTTGGCATTTTTGATCGCTGACATGCCCCATGACTATATTGTTCATTGTCAAAAGTAAACAAATTTTATATATAGAACCTTGGATACGATATTGCCTCTAAGTGATTGAATTTAGGCTGGAAGGAGTCGAGTGACTGAGAAAAATAGGTTTGAGCGAGTGGGTGAGTTTCTTAAAAGTCGCAGATTAGAACTCGAATTAACCCAGAAGCAGGTGGGAGAGGCTCTTGGCTACGCAAAAGGGCAGTACGTATATTTTGTCGAATCAGGAAAGATTGACATCCCAAGAGGCAAGCTAAAGAAGTGGTTGAAAATCTTGAAAGTGTCTCCCCAAGAGTACATCGATTTACAAAAAAAAGTTTTAGAGCAAGAACTGCGAAGCTATTTCACGAAGGCTGATTTCAAAGCCAAAAAAACAAGTTAAATATATCGTGCGCCCAAATTAAGGCGTCCTTACCTTGATGACAAATTGCCGGATTCGTCAAACTCGTAAGCGAGAGTCCGATCTACGAGGTTGATCTTTTGACAGAAGGTTCTTGCTGCGTCTTTCTATGGAAGCTGGCCGTTTTGGTGAAGAAGGTTTGACTTAGAACAAGGCATCGACAAGGGGGCAGCGCTTGAGCTAACCCCGATTCAGGTCCTTCGGGTTTGCCTCAGGATGAAATGTCAAAAAATAACCGTTCGAATCGTTTGAAAATTGGTGGAGGTAACAGGGATCGAACCTGCGACCTCAACGCTGCCAGCGTTGCGCTCTCCCAACTGAGCTATACCCCCACGACGGGTTTTTGGGTTAGAGGCACTGCCTCCAAAAGAGCTACAAGTATCCCCAGAAATTGAGGAAATCAAGAGTTAATCATTGAAATTTTTCTAGAATGGCATTTAATGGAGGGCTCAACTTTAGAGAAAGGGGAGCACCCATGAAGCAACGGGCTCTATTGCTAATATTTTCAGCAGCTATGTTTATTTTTCAGCCGGCTCACGCCGTTGATTTGGCCAATCGCCTGGGTGTTGGCTATAGCAATCAGCTCTCTGAAGACCTCCCTGCTATGACGGCTCGGTACTACCCCAACTCGTCCACCGGAATGTCCCTCGCTCTCGGCGTAAATACAGAGAACAACAATTCTCGCTTTGGTGTCTTGGCTAAACTTTATCGCATCATTTTTACTGAGAAAAATATGAACTTCTATATTGGCGGCGGCGCGGGTTTGTTAAGTGTTGAGAAAATACCCACTGGCGGTACCACATTCGAAAACCAGTCGGGTTTTGAACTTTTGGGTTTTGTAGGGGGAGAGTTTTTTTTCTCTGGCCTGGAGAGTCTTGGTTTTACCTTCGAGGCGGGTGTTGGCATTCGATCAGACTCGAATGGAACCCTTTTTCGAACCATCGGTGATCATCCGTTTAGAGGCGGCATGATTTTTTACTTTTAGGAGGAGTTTATGAAAAAAGTGATTGAAACAAAATTAGCACCAGCCCCGGTTGGCCCCTATTCTCAAGCCCTCGAAGTCGATGGGACCCTGTACTGCTCGGGGCAGGTCCCGATCATTCCCGAGACCGGTGAGGTGTTGACAGGGGCTATTGAAGAGCAAACCCAACAAGTCATGAAAAATGCTGAGGCTGTCTTAAAGCAGGCCGACTATTCATGGGCAGACGTGATAAAATCAAGTATCTTTCTTACTGACCTTGGCGACTTTCAGAAAGTGAATGAAATCTATGCCTCCTATTTTGCAGAGCCCTTTCCGGCCCGTTCTTGCGTGCAAGTGGCGGCCTTGCCCAAAGGTGTTGATGTTGAAATGGAGTTTTTGGCTCGCAAAGCTTAGATGAAAAAGCGCAAAAAAATGGGGGCGGCCCTCGGGGTGGTTTTGCTGTGTTTCATCAGTGTCTATCTGGTTTTGTTTTACCGACACTTCAACACCCTTAGGCAGTATCCCGTGACAGCATGGCTTGAAGACCACACCGCCGATTGTGGAGTGGTCTTGACGGGTGGGGGCAACCGAATCTCCGATGCCATTGAGCAGCTGTACTTAAAGCGTATTAAAAAATTGATCATATCAGGGGTGAACCCGGCGACACAGCTGCGCCATATCTTTCCGCAGCGGAGCTTCTTTGGTGATATCGACCTTGATGATATCATTTTGGAGAAACGCTCACTCACGACTTACGGCAACGCCCAACAAACCCTGCCTTTGATCGAGGCGTTGAATTGCAAAGATGTGGTTTTAATCACATCGAAGCTGCATATGTATCGCGCCTTCGCGACCTTCAAGTCTCACTTTCCCAAAGAGATCCCGATCTATCGTCGCAGTACTGTTGGTAAACGTTACGATGCTCACTGGACGCGGGTCGGGGTGGAGACCTTTAAAACCGTGTTTTATGACATCTGGTTTTTCTAGAGCCAGTCTCGACCGGGGTCGAGGTCTTGGATCCTCGATAAAACATCTTTAATACTCATTATTTACCTCAATAAGTCCGATAGGTTTTCGTGAACCCATTTATAAAAAGGAATGGATAAATGATTGCCGTTGTGGACCGCATTGGACAACAAATCTCTCAGAATATCAGTTACACCTACCAACTGTTCTTACTGACTTATTTGAGTTTTCGCTCAACCCTCGTGGGGCAAACCCAGGGCTGGAGAACTCTTTATGGGGTGGTTTCAGCGCAAATCTACTTTACAGGTTGGCAAGCCATGCCGCTGATCGTGTTTTTGGCCATTGGCTCAGGAGCCTTGGTGGCCTTGCAATCGATCATGCAAATGACATTCTTGGGTGGGGTCGACTATGTCGGCAAGTTTATGGTGATGATTGTGGTTCGCGAATTAGGGCCCTTATTAACGGCCTTGATCGTGATTGCTCGGTCGGGAACGGCGGTGGCATCAGAGCTGGGCTCCATGCAGGTGAACAAAGAGGTCGACGCTCTGAGGTCGATGGGGATCAACCCCTTGAGTTTTGTGATCTTTCCCCGCTTGTTAGGTGGGATTATCAGTGTGATCTGTTTGGCATTTTATTTTGTGGTCTTTGCCACGTTAGCCGGTGCCAGTGTTTGTCGGCTCGTTAAAGGGATGCCCTTCGATGTTTTCTTCACCTCATTGTCTCAGGCCGCCGGCCTTAGTGATGTCTTCGTGTTTATTATCAAAAACTTTTTTAGTGGGCTGATCATCTTTGCGGTGTGCTGTTATCAGGGGCTGCAGGTGGAGCGTAGCCCCCATGAAATACCACAGGTCACCACGAAAGCCGTGGTGAAAAGTACGGTCTATGTTTTAGTTTTTAATATGGTGCTGACATTGTATTTTTATATGGATTACATCATGAGCTTTGGGATTCTATAATGACCATTATTAACACGATGAAATTTGAAAACGTCAGTTTGGGTTTTGATGGCACAAATGTCTTGCGGAACTGTGACTTCGAGTTTCCCATGGATCAAAACGCTAGAATCGTTTTTAGTAACGATCGAGAAAAATACTTTTTCTTTCACGGCATCAGCCAGGTGCAGGGCTTTCAGTCGGGACGTTTTTTGATAAACGATGATGATGTCTCACAAATGTGCTTCGAAGAGTTTATGAAGTATCGAATCAATATTGGATTTGGCTTCTCGACTCGTGGATTGATTCATAATCGAACTCTACGGCAAAACCTGGAACTGCCTCTACGCTTTCACAACATGATGCAAGGGGATAAATTTGATCCTTGGATGCGTCGATGCACAGACTACTTTGAGCTCGATAAGGACCTCGACAAGAGGCCATCGGATGTGTCTCCCAGCTCTCAAAAAGCAACTTTGATTTTGCGTGCTTTTATCCATAAGCCCGAAATGATTTTTCTTGATACGCCAGATCTGATGTTGTCGAAAAAATTACAAGCCAATCTCCTGCAACTGATTGATGATCATCGCAAGAATCATGGGCTTCGACATCTATTGTTCGCTAGCTACGACGAGGAACTCGCCGACTGTTTGGCGGATCAAAATATTATTTTAACTAAAAAACAACTCCATTCTGTAGAAGTAAATAAGATAAAGGGGATAGCGCTGTGAAGATAAAGTTCAATTTATTTGAGAGAGTTGCGGGACTATTCGTACTTGGAGCCGTCGGAATTGCGTTTGCCGCCACCATTGGCATGGGTATTAAAAAGGGTTGGTTCGATCAGAAAGTCCACCTCCAAACCCTGGTGCCCTCTGCCGATGGCATTAACCCTGGGACACCGGTGCGATTTTCAGGGCTTCGGATCGGTTCCGTCGACACCATTGACCTCAAAAGCTCGAATGAGGTCATTATCAAATTTAAGATCCTCAAGCGTTTCGCGAAAAGAATCAACAACCGCAGTATTGTGCGTGTGGTTCGTCCTTTCGTTATTGGTGAGAAGGCATTGGAGATCGAAGACGGTAAGGTCAAAGGTAAGCCCATCAGGGATGGTCAAACACTCCTTGCCGAGTACTCTCCTGACTTTTTGGAAATCCTCTCGAGTAATAAGCTAGGGATGTATATGCAGTCTCTCAGTATGACTATGGCCAATTTGCAGAAGCTGGCTGAAGCCTTTTTATCCAACGAGCGGTCCGACAAGATTATTGAACTGTTCGACGAGTTGTTCCCCTTAATGAAAAAGATGAACAGCATGGCTACTGAAGTTTCCGTATTGTCGGCCAGTCTCAATGATAAGCAAAAGATGGCAAAAGTATTGGATGACTTTCTCGTGATCTCAAAGCAAATGAAAAAGGCTTTGCCCTCCGTGGCCGATGACATGCCTGCACTATCCAGTAATATTTTACAACTGACTAAAAACCTCAATCAACTTTCGGCTGATATGCAAGAGATCGTTCCGGTTTTTAAAGAAATTGCGCCCGAAATTCCCGGGGCGACCAATAAGGCCGTACGAGCTCTTGATGAGGTGGTCATCACTCTAAAAGCCATGCAAAAAACCTGGATGTTACGAGGCAATGTTGAAGAAGTGAAAGAAGAAGAGATGAAACTCAAAATGAGGCAGCCTGCAAGCGATGAGTAGCCCCAATCTAAGACTCTATCACTACGATTTGGACTCTTTGGCGAAAAGCTTAAAGTTGGTTTCTATTGATGTGATTAAGACCACAAATATGGATATTGAGAGCCATTGGTTTCGCTCAAGCGGCCCCGCCGACTTCTATTATTGGAAGGCCAAGGACAAAATCATCAAGCATCAGATTTCACTCTATAACCAAGTGGTCGAATGGAATGAATATGATGGCGTCAAAACCGGCTTTGTGAACGACGATGTGCAAGAGGTACTATCTGAGGTGATTTGCTTCGATCAGCTGGTGAATCAAGAGGTGGTGGCGCAAGCCGTTGAGTTTTTAAAAAAGATCGAACAGCCAGATAAAGAGATTGTGAACCAGCTCATTTCTAATTACCAGTTCTACAACAAGTGGCAGGGACTGGCTCTCTTTAGAGGGTTACGCTCGTTGTTCAAGAAACTTTCAAAAGGCTAAACCACAGGCCTCTCGAGTCATTTTTTCTTTGCCAGACCCTTGTAATTCGCATTAAATGGGGGGGTGTTAAGCTTTGAGTTCTTCCATCGTTTTCTGATCTCCAAAAGAGCCGGTTCTCTTGTCAAAACCATTTCGAGAATCAGTATCGTCGGTATTTGGCTGGGTGTGAGCGCTTTGATCGTGGTGGTCAACGTGATGAATGGTTTTAACAAGTCCATTCGCAGTCGACTGCTCGAGGTCGAACCCCATCTGGTGGTGGATTTTGCCGATTTGAGTTCGTCCCGGGACTTGACCCAGCATCCAGTCTACGAAAAGCTGAAAAGCTTTGAAGGCACTTTAGTGGCACCCATCAGTCACCAAGATGTTATTTTGAGAACCACTGATGGTTTTATTCAGCAAGCCATTGCGACCGGCGTGACTCGCGAGCGGCTGCTGCAGCTTTTGCAATACGCCGACAAGAAAAGCGACAATCGTGAAGAGGGCTTGGCAGAGAAAGTCGAAAACCTGAAGTTTGGCGACATGATTTTGGGTATGGGGTTGGCAGACAAGATTGGTCTGTTTCGTGATGACTCTGTTGTGATTGTGCCTCCTGAGAATATGCTACTCCCGGCGGGAGAGATTCCAAAGGTGTCTCAAGGCACCGTGCGAGGCTTCTTGCTGACGGACGTCGAGCGCATTGACGGCCAGTCGTTTTTCTTTATCCTCGATGAGTCTTTCCCACGCTTACAGGGCGCCGCCGGTCGACATATTGCTCTAGAGGTCTGGTTAAAGGATCCAGAACAGGCCGAGGCCATCAAGCAGGCGGTGGCCACTGCTGGTGTTACAATTGAGACCTGGAAAGAGCGTAACGCCTCGCTATTCTTCGCTCTTAAGATCGAGAAATTTGTGGTGAGCTTTCTCGTCGGACTCAGCACATTGATCGCTGGACTTTCAATCATATCAGTTATGGTTTTGTTGTTGGCGCAAAAAAAGAAAGATGTGGGCAACTTGCTGGCTATGGGAATGACCCGTCGAGAGACCAAGCGCACTTTTGTGTTGATCGGTATGTTCTTGGCATTGAGTGGTGTGGTCGGGGGAGTGATTACCGGTATTCTACTCAGTCTTGCCATCGGTCGTTTTTCGCAAGATGTGTTGCCGGCTTTTTACGAAGAGACCAGTATCCCCACAGAGATCCAGTGGGTGCAAATTTTAGCAATCGTAGTGATTGCCATTGTGTTTAGCTATTTGGCTCTTAATGTCACCATGAAAAGACTGTCTTCGTTTCGTCCCAGCGAAATTTTGAGAAGTTAAAGAGTCAATGGTGATCTAGTAGTCTTCTTCGGCGATGTAGGTCACCGATTGCCCATTGGTTTCTTCTATAGTCACCGATAGGGCCTCAAGGCCAATGGCCATCAGGTTTTTCTCTAGCCGGCAGTGAAACCATTTTGCTAAACATTCTGACGACACATTGACGATATCCAAAATCACGCAATCCTCGATGGGGAACGAATAAAATTTCGGGCCAAAGCGCACTTCAAAGTTAGTGTCTGTTTCGTCAATATCAAGAAAAGGGGACTCGCCAGGGAGTAACACGCGTTCATCGAGCTCGGCACAGATGATGTCCACCTTGTCTTTTAAGTGGGAAAACTCAGCACTTAAGCCTGTGTCCTCGGCTAAAGATTTAAAATCCAAGTCCACAGACACCATGTAGTTGTGCCCGTGGAGACATTCGGCTTCGCTGTCATTAAAGATAGTGAAGTGTGTGGACGAAAACTTAAAGCGCTCTTTGCTTAAGTTGACTTGAAAAGGCATTAGACGGACACATCGAACTCTCGAAGAGCATCGTTGAGAGAGGTTTTCTTGTCGGTCGACTCTTTGCGTTTTCCGATAATCAAAGCGCAAGGCACGTTGTAAGTCCCTCCGGGAAAGTCTTTTGGCGTTGTGCCCGGGATGACAACTGAGTTCTCCGGCACCACACCTTTGTACTCTTTGGTTTCACTGCCGGAAACATCGAATATCTTGGTGGAGCCCGTGATGGTCACGCCGGCTCCTAGCACCGCCCCTTTTTTAACATGCACGCCTTCTACTAAAATGCAGCGACTGCCCACAAAGCAACCGTCCTCGATGATCACTGGGTTGGCTTGCAAGGGCTCAAGAACACCGCCAATACCAACGCCGCCAGAAAGATGCACGCCGGCTCCGATGGAGGCGCAAGACCCCACGGTGGCCCAGGTATCCACCATGGTGCCTTTTCCTACGTAGGCTCCAATGTTCACATAGGAAGGCATAAGGATGGCTCCTTCATCCACAAACGAACCGAAGCGGGCAATGGCTTGGGGAACGACGCGAACTTTTTCAGCGCCCGTCCACTGTTTCAACGGGACTTTGTCGAAGTAGCTGAAGGGGCCGCATTCGATGGGCTCATTTTTTTTGTAACGAAAATACAGCAAGATGGCTTTTTTGGCCCATTGGTTGACTTGCCACTGGCCGTCGACCTGCTCGCAGACTTTTAGTTGGCCTTTGTCCATGAGAGCTAATGCGGATTCAATAACACCCCCATGTGGAGCCAGTTGATCGGCGGGGAGTTCAAAGATCTCTTCGATGGTCTCTTTCATTTCAGGCCTCCAAAACTTTTAGGCCTTCGATGATGGCCGGCACATGGGTTTTTAAAATTTTCTCGGGAGCTAACAAGCGCTCGAACTCATAGGTGATGGTGGGGATTTGTCGCTCAAGTCCACAATAGGTCCCCAGCGAACCGGGGGTGGGGTAGCCAATGTCTTCGGTAATGATGTAGCCCGTGTGGCTGGCAATCACATTGGCGACCGCGTGACAGTCGCCGTTGATATTGAGCATGGGCTTCCAAGAGTGCAATGTGATGATGAATTTAGGAGGCTTGTTCTTGATGTGTTCAACCAGTGCATTGTTTTCTGGCTCACTATTGGCATGGGGCCCGGGGTTGTATTTCACCTTCGCTACCTCGGGTGACCAGTCTTGGGTCGGCAGGTTACGGTTAAGATCAATTTCTCGAGCATTTTTACGCTGAGAGCGTAGGGCGCCATCCAGATTGAATATAGGGACCAAGGTAAGATTGAGTTTATAAGGGAAAGACTGACTAAACTTTTGCAGCAAACCATTGGCGGCCTGGATGCCTTCGATCTCGTCGCCATGCACGCCAGCGAGAATTAAAATCTCGGGGCCCTTGTCGCCAAATTTGTATGCGGGTATCGATAGCCCGTCGGATGTGTAGCCAAAGTGGAATGATTTCTGGAAATGACCCATGGATAATCCTTTAAAGTATGACAATTAGTAAGCTTCGAAAGCTAACAAAACACGGTGCCAGTGTCACTGAATAACCGGCTCAAGGGTTGGGGAATAAAAAAGCAGCCTGGTGCAGTCCGCCTAGCAAAGCTTCAGCATGTTCCAAAAAGTGTGGGGCGTGATCGGTCAGGTAGATCTCCAGTCTTCCCGAGCCCTGATTGACGTGGGGGTGTTTTTCAAGGCGTTGAGCCACGGATTCTGCGGGATCAATGAGGGTTGTGCCGGCGCCGCACAGGGCTTCAATTTGGGGCTTTAAAATGGGGTAATGGGTGCATCCCAAAATCAGGGTGTCGGCTGTGGCAAGAGGCTTGAGGTAACGTTTTAAGATGAACTCGGTGACCTCGTCCTCCATAAGCCCCTCTTCAACCAGAGGAACAAGCAATGGGCAGGCTTGAGAGATCACTTCGAGGTCTTCCTGTAAGTCATTGATAAAATTGGAGTATACTTGACTGCGTGTTGTGGCTTTGGTGGCCATAACGCCAATCACGCCATTTTTGGTGGTCTGCACTGCTTGTTCGCAGCTCGGGGTGATCACATTAAAAATGGGAGTGCCCTCCTCCGAGGCTGTCATGCCAAGGGCGATACTGGATGCAGAGTGGCAAGCAATCACTATGACGTCCACAGCCTGCTGATCCAAAAAATCGATGTTCTCCTGGGTGTATTTGCGCAGGGTCTCCGGGGCTTTGTTCCCGTAGGGGAGGCGAGCCGTATCCCCCAGATAAGTGAAGTTGGCTTTCGGAAGGTGCCGTCGCAGTTCTTTTAAAACAGTCAGTCCACCCACTCCGGAGTCAAACAGTCCAATGTGCATTAGGCTTTCTCCAGCTTAAAGCTATGTCGTGCAAAAAAAGTAAGGGCAAAGTAAATCGAGAAGTACAGTTGCACAACCCAAGCGGTTAAATAGAAAAACAAGGTCAATGGGCTCACTGAGATGGAGTGGCTTCCATCCCGTGAATCACCGAGAGAGTAGTTCCCCATGGCAAACTCCTGCAATAGAAAAGATAGCACCATCGGCAAAAGCAGCAGCAGGAGTAGCGGAACCCAGGCGCCGCGAACTAAGCGCGCGGACTCTTTAAGGGCGTCTTTTTGACCCTCTTGGTACTTCGGATCAAAGGCGGTCACCAAGCATGTGAAGACCAACTGCACCCAACGAATGATGCCAGGGATAATTAAACACAGGCTATAGATACCAATACTGATCAAGCTCCGTAGGTACTCGATGAGTGTTTGGTGAAAATTTTTTTTCAAAAAAGCCCAGGGGTGCTGGCCATGGCCGTTCTTCATTTGACGTTGAGTACTGCGGGCCACATAAAGCACGCCGACCACCGATGCTAGGCTTTGCAGGATCACCCCCGTGAGGCCCACTAATACCATCAACATCATCGATGAATCATAGGGGTTGGCGAAGCGGGCTTTGTTGAGCCAGGCCACGTAGAATTCGAGGCCCCAAAGCAACAAGGCGATCGGGAGTAGGAGGGGAGCCACTTCTTTAAGCACCCGTGGAAAGAGCTCAAAGCTGTGTTGGAAGCGCTGTCGTGACCAAATCATAAGGAACCTCGAAAATTGTTGATGACAACATACCACAACTTGTGTGAGGTTAAAAAGTCTTCGATCACCGTGCCCTGGTGGCGAAATTGGTAGACGCACAGGACTTAAAATCCTGGGACCGGTAACGGTCGTGCCAGTTCAAGTCTGGCCCGGGGCACCAAAATCAATTCACATTGTATGTTCGTCGGCTCTTCCCATATTCTTGATGTTGTCTGATGTCGGGTTGCTCCGGTGACGCCAAAGAGGTCAATATGCTTATAGAGACAAACAGACTCGTTTTACGTCCCATTGAACTGTCGGACGCTCCGGCGGTTTTGAAGTATTCGGTCGACTCCCAGGTGACCCGGTACACCGGTGACGCGGGTACGGTGACGACATTGAGTGATGCCAGAAATCTTATTACTAATGTCTGGCACAGCGATTATCAAAAATATGGGTATGGGAGGTTGGCCCTTGTTGTTAAGGAGAGCAATCAAGTCATCGGCTTTTGTGGTCTGAAGTATTTAGAAGACCTCGAGAAGACTGATTTGGGATACAGAATGCTTCCGGAGTATTGGGGACGTGGTTATGCAACGGAGTCATCGTTGGCTGTTTTGGAATATGCCAAAAAAAGCATGGAACTCGACGAAATTATCGGGATGGCAGCCATAAACAATGTAGCCTCTCAAAACGTCCTTTTGAAACTTGGATTTAGAGAGGTTGATGAATTAGTTATCAAGGGGCTACTAGTTAAACTTTTTAATCTCAGATTAAGGGATTAAAATTATGGGGCTGGCCGATGATTAGTGTTTTAGAGTGAACTCGGTTTATGTATACAGGGCGATTCTGATTTCGTCAGAAAAAGATCCCGTTTCTCTGGGAACTTTGGAGCTAAGGAATTCAAAGCGAAGGATTTCCGGCACTTTTTACGTTCTCTCCCGTGAACAACCGAGCCTTCGTCTAAATATATATAGTAATCTTACTCTTGTTATAGCGAGATTATGAAGTCGGGTGACTGTCATTTTTTGTTTGAGCCGTTCTCCCGAAGAGAGTGAATAAGCGAGCTAGAGAAGGTTAAGGCTGGTGAAAAATGGGCTTTGGGGTAAACTCGTTTAAGTCGCCGAAGCCTACCTACTGCAGCTGACATAGCGGAAGCGTCACTACTTTTTTCGGAGAGTGTCTTAAGTCTTCGAAATACAGCTGTTTTTCCAGTAAAACCAAAGGGTTAGTGAGATCAATTTTTAGGCGCAGTAGCGCCTGACTCGAAACCTAAAATTCTGGGGCCGGTAACAGTTGTGTCGGTTCAGGTCAGGACCACGGGTATCGTAAGACTCTCGCCCTTTGAACGTTGCGTAATAGAGTCCTTTTCATAAGTTTAAGAAAGCGGTCAAAGACTAAGCAACGTCAGTTTCTTTACAATATTCCGAACATTCAGTACTGATATTTCAAGCACTTAACCCATGTTTTAGGCTAATTTTTTGGAATAGAAATTGCTTTTTTCTACAGTCGATGGAGGGATTCATGACATTTGGAAAAAGCATCTTGAGAGTCGCACTATGGATTTTTGTTTTACCATTATTGCAAGCCTGCAAGGCGGAAGGCATCGAACCAATCTCTTCAGACAGCCCGGTGGCCGAGCAAGAGATCCCGCTGGACGCTGTTGAAAATGATTTCACAGATGACCCGGATGACGTTAGCGAGGGTGACACCATCATTCCCGGTGACAGACCTGTTGCGACAGATCCTTTTTTATATCAAGTGTACTTTGACCCAGAACCAATCCCCGATGATGTAGCCATTCCGGACTTCGAAAATCCTATTGTCGCCAAGCTGTATCGACTGTCGGGCGGAACTTACGAAATTCCGGTTCGACAAATGCGTGAAATCGAAAGGGCTGAGGAACCTGCCAAAGTGGCACAGTTGCTGGAACAACGAATTTTGAGTTTCCGTCAGCGAGGGGCTGAAGCCCTTAACATCGATATTCGTCACATAGGTCTTTTTGATGTGTTACCGGCCATCAATATGCAGTTTGCCTCGAGTGGTTATGGGAACATCAACCCAGCAAGTTACCTGCAGCAGTTGGGTTATCTTAAATCCTACGAAATCGGCAAGCGGGTGGGGCTTGAGCACAAGACCAGAGAAACTAACGAGTGGCTGCAATTCAATCACCCTTCCCAACCAGGACGGATTCCTGCGCCAGAAGATAATCCTATCGTGGTTGAAATCAATCGAATCACCAAGGGAGAGTACGTATTAAGTCATCAGCAGACTCGGCAAGTGCAGCGAGCCAGCGAACCACACAAAGTCGCCGACTGGCTTGAACAACGGATATTGAGCTACCGGCAACGGGGCTCAGAGGCGCTAGAGATTGATATAAGGTTTTTACCAACTTTGTACGTATTGGGAGCCGTTAATCTAGAGTTTCCCGCCAATGGATATGGTCAGATTTCAAAACAGAGTTATCTGCACTCTCTGGGCGGTATGAAGTCGTTCGAAATCGGCTATCGTAAAGGCTTGGGTGACTGGTATTGATCAAGTCGTTCCCGAAAGTTTCTCAATGGATTAATACGGCCCAACAGACCTTTTTTCAGCACCCTACAAAGAGGTGTCGATGAAAAGCGATAATGCGGTTATGAGGCTCAGGCATTTACTCAGATTGCAGAAATAGATTGATAGAAGATGGGCGGATCACAAACGGGTAGCCTCTCTAAGAGGTGCTACCCTTAGCCTGAAGCAGAAATTCTATTGGAACATTTTTTGGTAAATCTGTTTGATCGTTGCTTTCTCGAGTCGAGCACCAAACTCAGTGACCAACTGAGAAGAGCAGTGGCAAGCGAAGTTTCCGGCTTCGAAATAAGAGTGTCCGTGAGTTAAGGCATACAAAAAAGCTCCGGCAAAAAGGTCACCCGCACCGTTGGTGTCTTTGGCTTGCACTTTTGGGGCCTCGATATCGATCATCTGTTCGCCATCCCACAGTCGAGCTCCGTCAGCTCCTTTTGTTACAGCTAGAGTGGCGCCATGCTTTTTCAGTTCTTCCATGGCTGCAGACAGGTTGTCTGTGCCAGTGAAGCTCAAAGCCTCGGCTTCGTTACAAAAGAGAAGGTCGACGCCATCGCCGATCATTTCTTTAAAACCGTCTTTAAAAAACCCCACAATTCCAGGGTCAGATAAAGTAATCGAGGTTCTCACTGAGTTTTTCTCGGCGATGTTTTTTGCGTGGATCGCTGCCGCTCGTCCAGTCTCGCTAGTTACTAGATAGCCCTCGATGTAGAGGTACTCGCTGTTGGCCAGTTCGTCTTCTTTTATCTCATTTTTAGAGAAGGTCTCGGTGATCCCCAAAAAACTGTTCATCGTTCGGTCAGCGTCTGGCGTGACAAAGACCAAGCATTTGCCAGTAATGCCAGGGTTGCGTTTCTCGTCGAGGTTTGTTGTCAGACCATTGTTAACTAGATCTTTAAAGTAAAAGTCACCAGTTTCATCGTCGGCAACCTTACAACTGTAGAAAGCCTGGCCATCTAATTGGCTGATGGCGATCATTGTATTGGCAGCGCTACCGCCACAGCTTCGTTTGTGAATGTTTCCTTCGACGTGACTGAGAAGCTCATTTTGGCGGTCTTCGTCAACGAGAGTCATCAAACCTTTTTCGATCTTCGATCTTTTTAAAAACTCTTCGCTGGTTTCAATTTCCATATCAACGAGTGCGTTACCAACACCATAGACGTTATACTTAGCCATACTTTACCCCTGCAAAAATGTGATTGAGTGGGCGACTCTATCACCAGCGGGTTGGCCTTGCTAGTGATAGTCAGTTGCACGCCCTGCAAAAAGTCAAAATATTGGGCACAAAATGGGTCTAGAATTAGAAATTCAGGCCTGATCGAAAATCAATGGTCGAGAGGGTTAAGGTTTCTTTACTCTGGTTTGGTATAGAGCATTTTTTCGGGAGCCATCAGGCCTCAATAAGGGCGGTGGCTAAAAGACGCTTTGTTCTCAAATTTGACAGTCCTGAAGAATTTTCTATACATTGGTATTTACTGCCTTTTTTTTCGCCCTCTTGGTAGGTCAGAGGGGTGATGTTCTCTCGCTTTGTTTTTGTTGTTACCCTCTTATTTTGGCTCTCATCTCCGGTTGAGGTTGAATCAGCACCATTGCGATGCGCAGAGGTCTTCGTGGAGAGTACCCCTGTCGGGAATCCGGTGGCTTTCCCCGCCACATTTCACAGGCAGCACAGTCTAACGTCCATCGCCTATTTTTTACGAGCCAACGGAGTGAAAGATTTGAGTCTTGAGGGTCTGTCGACAAACAGTCTGGCCAAATTGAAAACTTCCTTAGAGGGCCGGTTTCGTTTTTCATTTAGTGGCCCGAGTCTTGTGAATTATGTTCGGTCGCTCGATCGTATTGACTATTGGCAAGATATTGTCAAAACAGAGGTCTCACAAAGCCCCTCGATGGAGCACCAAAGGCGTAAAATCCGCCACGTATTCGCTCTTCGTAAAGCTCAAGGTCTTTCAAATTCGAGAGAGAGTATTGAACGACAGAGTGTTTTTGAATTCAATGAAATCGGCAAAGCGGTGTTTGGGCGATCGGTGAGACCCATAGAATTTGTCGAAATGGCCGAGACGTTATTTGTGAAATATGAAAGAGCCGTTGAAGCGGCTCGGCTCATGGAGAAGCAGGGCTATACGGAGCAGCAATTTGTTGACGCTATACGAGCATTAGTGAATCGAGAAAAATCAGATCAGCTCCGTTCAAATGTGGTTGATCGGCTAACCTTGGACCAGATGAATGAGGCCAATAGACATCTTCAAAAACCAATGGCTGGTCAGAGTCTCCTCAGGCACTCCATCAAAATTTTTGGTGGATGGCGCCAAGCCTTAGAAGCGGTCAATGCGGCTGGGGCCCATACGAGTCAACCGGCGGCATGGACCGCTGAAGTGACAGCGAATGTTCTCCGAGCTTTAAAGCGCGAGCTTGGTGAGAAAAATTTTAATACCCGGTCGGTTATGAAAATGAGTATGGAAGAGCTGTCTTTTCTAGAACCAATCATAGGCCATCCCATTGCTGGGCAAGCTCTCCTTCGTCGTTTCTATGGCGGAAGATGGCACAGTCTTATGTCGGTGGCCTATTTTTTAAAAAAGCAGGGCATTACGGATCTCAGTTTTGCAGCCTTATCCAAGCAGAGCTTCAATGACATCGATGTATTGTTGCAGCGACGGTTCAGAATGAGTTTTGATGGAAAGGGACTCATCGATCAAATACGTTTTTTGAACAGAGAGGCCCTATGGGAAGATATCGCCGCAAGCCTCTCTGGGGTGAATACAGCCCCCCCCCAGATCAGGAGTCAGGTGCGATATTTGTTTAATTTGAGAACGGCTGAGGGGCTGTCAAATGAGTTTGCAGTCATTAAGAACCTGTCAGATGCCGACTTTAACAAACTAGCCTTATGGGTGTTCGGTCGAGAGGTGCCCGTCAAAGAGTTTCTAAAGATCGTCGACTCTGTCTATGGCAGCTACGACAGAGCTGTGGAGACCGCCGATTTTATGTTAAAGCGAGGTCTCACCGAGGGGCAATTTACAGATGTTATTCGAGTTATGGCTGATCGTTTTGGAGCGGATGAGCTGACAACGAAACGAATGCACCAATTGAGTACCAGTCAGATGCAGTTTGCGGCGCCCTATCTCACCGAGCCTTTGGCGGGGGGTACATTTCTGAGGCACACAGTTGTTGTTTTTGGCAGTTGGTTAAAAGCGATTGATGCAGCAAATATACCCAACCGACACAACAATGCGGCTAGAGATTGGACGTCTGAAGTCACAGATGCTGTGTTCAAATCTTTGCGAGAGTCTCTCGATGAAAACAGCTTCAATGTCAACGAGGTGCGAAATTTGAGTCCAAGACAACTTGCCTTCTTAGAACCCATTTTAGGGCATTCAACGAGTGGAGGCACTCTGTTAAAGAAACTGTACAGTCAGCCCTGGCGAAACCTAGTTTCCGTGGCTTATTTTCTGAGAGGTCTTGGCGTGAAAGATCTTAGCTTTGATGGGGTGTCCAGGTATGACTTTTCTCAGTTGGAGTCTCAATTGCAAAAAAAGTTTAGTATGAGTTTTACTGGATCGGCTTTAATTGAGCAGATTCGGTTCTTGCAACGAGAAGAAGCCTGGAGCGATATCGCTCTCGTGTTTTCGGCAAGACCGTCGACACCCCAACAACTTCGGCGTCAGATTCGTCACGTCTTTAATTTGAGAGAAGCTGAGGGACGGTCTAACAGAAAAGAAGATCTTGAGGACGAGTCTTTCGCGGATTTCAATGAAATTTCACTGCAGGTGTTTGAAAGAAAGATGTGGCCCCAGGATTTTGTGAAGATGGCTGAAGGGAGTTTCGGAACCTATGAGAGATCTGTTGAAGCCGCACATACAATGCTCAAGAGAGGGTTTACGGAAGAGCAGTTTATCCGAGTCACTCAAGCCTTGGCCGCAAAGATGGGGAAAGAAAAGTTTAAAACTCGGTTCATAGAACGTTTGAGTCGAAATGATATGAAGTTTGCCACGTTCCACCTTCCAGAATGGATGAGCGGCACCACATTTGTTAAATACGCAGGAGTCGTTTTTGGGAGTTGGGCTGAACTTCTAGTCGCGGCCAATCTGGCTCAAAGATCCGAACCTCAGTCGAAACCTTTGAATATAGAACCAGATCTTTTACCAGAGGTTGCTTTGGGAGATAAGCCAAAACCAGAATCAGGAACAGAGCCCGGAGACTTCGTGAAAATCGAAGAAAAAGGCGGAGTAAAAGTCGCACCGAAAACTGATCGACGAGCGACTTCAGAACGATCGCCTAATGTTGAATTTCCCCTTGGTAGAGATCTTACCCTGCAAAGATGGGCCCCCGAGGTGACAGCAAAGGTGATGCGGGCCTTGCAACAAGAAGTCGGAAATAGCAATTTTAACCGACGCTACGTCATGAGTCGGACGCCTAAAGACCTACGGTTTCTCAAACCCATCCTAGGGCGTACCATGTCGGGGGCCGAACTGATCGAGCAAGTGTATGGTCGGCAATGGGACTTAACATCTATTGCGTATTTTTTGAAAAGCCAGGGGGTTGAGAGTCTCAGGTTTGATTCTTTAGCAACGCATAATTTCGCCGACTTTCAAAACTTGTTACAGCAGTATTTTGGTCATAGCTTTGATGGTTTTGGTCTGATTGCCCATATACGATTTCTCCAGCGAGAGGACTTTTGGCAAGACATTGCGGTTGGGAGCTCTCGTCAGAGTGAAGCTCCAGATCAACTCCGACGCCTGGTGCGGCATGTTTTCGATCTCAGATCATGGGAGGGGATCTCCAATAGAAAAGAGGATATCGAGAAGCTGACATCCGATGACTTTGATGAATTCTCCCAGCCTGTTTTCGGAAGGCAGCTCAAACCCGAAGAATTTATTGAACTTGCGGAGTCGGCCTTTGGGTCCTTTGACAAGGCCGCTGAAGCCGCGCGGTTGATGCGTAGCGAAGGGTTCACCGAGAGTCAGTTCATACAGGCCCTGAAGGCGCTGGGTGACCAGTACGGGCGCGAAGAGCTGGCTAAAATTGGTATTGCAAGTCTGACAGTTGAGCAAATGGCGGTTACTGAGCCCTTGTTAAAGAGGCCCCTCTCCGGACAGACTTTCATGGATTATGCGAGAATCGTCTTTGGTAATTAGCCTTAAGGGCCTCGGGCGGAACTGCAGCTTTCAGACTGTCTGTAAGGCAAAGGCCTCTATTGTTTTGTCGATGAGGTGTTTGACTGCCGTTCGATCCACCGGTCCAGTTCATTTTCGAAGGTCTTTACGTGAATGGCGCCAAGACTCAAAATAAAATCATGGAAGGCGACTAACGAGAACCGATTGCCCAAGGCTTTCTTGGCTTTGGCTCGTTTGCGGAGGATGAGATCTTTACCCACTAAATACGATAGGACCTGCCCGTCGTGACGGCGCATCCGAGCCAGCTCACTATTCACTCGAAAATCTTCGATAAGGCTATGCTGTCGAATGTAGGCCTCGGCGTCTTCGTAACTCAGGCCTTTAAAAAAGAATAGATAGGGGATGATCAAGCGCAGGGCCCGAACTCTCACAAAGTCAAGGTAGCCTAAGCGTTCTGCATCGTTGCGGTACATGCCCAATTCGTCAGCCAGTTCCTCAACATAATAAGCCCAGCCTTCGATGTATTCTGGGGCGGGCAGATTGTGATAGAACGAAGAGCTTCTTTCTCGCTGATAATTCAAACCTCGCTCTAAATGATGACCGGGTAGACCCTCGTGGATAATGGTGCTGGCCAATGACATTCGACTGTCCATGGCCTGACTGTTTAATAAGATCTCACCATCGGCGTCGTCATAAAAGACGACAAATTTATTGGTGGGCTCGTTGACGTCGACGATTTTGGCTCGTGGCAAGCGGTGACTGGAGATTTGCCCTAAAAAGGGCTCGATATGGTCCATGATGGCATTGGCTTCTGCAAGATACTCTTCTGCCGAATGAAAGGGCTCAAGATCGGCAATGATTTGTTCCATGCCTCTCTGGATAAGTAATGCTCTATTGGTTTCATCGGCTCCCGTTGCGTCGATCCCCAGGATGTCTAGCATTTGACTCTCGGCCTTGCGAAGCTCACGGTGACCCAGCTCCAACATAGCCTCAGGTGTGAGTCGTTCGCCACTCACCGAAGCGATCACGGCGGTGTAGCAAGCTTGGGCGATGGGGGCGGGCACCCGAAACACTGTGCTTTGAGCAAGACTCTCGATCTCTCGTAAACCTTCGAGAAAGCGATTCACTTTTTTTAGGGTCGTCATTTCGTAACGACGACGAACAGGGTCCATGTCTCCGTCGCTACAGTTCGAGCAAAGGGTGGTTTCAAATTCATCTAAAAAGAGATTTAGATCTTCTATGGAAAGCCGAAGTTGCTCGGGGGTGTTCATCCCAAACATATAATCCCATGAGGAGGGGAGGAGCTGTTTATCTAAAGAGACCTGCATCTTTTCAATGTAAATATCAAGAACTTCATCCACAAGATCCAGCGTTTTTAGGGCCCACGTTCTATCAATAACACGACCCTGTAAAAAACTGATACGATGGAGACTGTCTCTAAAAATATTTCGAATTTCATAGGCCATCACGTAGTCCCAGACCCCGGGTTGGCAATGGTGCCGCACCTGTAGATGACTCAAAGTAAAATTCATCAAGTCTTGCCACAAGCGTGTGTCTTTGGCCTGTTCGTCCATACTCTTTAGCTGGTGGAGGTAATCCCTGAGCTGTTGGTTTTTAGCCTCGTAGCGCTGGATAGAGTCAACCTCGAAAACGAGGGGGCGTTCACCTAAAGCCGTGTACCAGATCAAGGACTGGTCGTACTGCTGTTCTATGTCTTCAAGCGACTGTGCGGAGACCAGAATAGGAATGAAAACTAAAAATAGAGTAGCAAAAAGTGCGAAGCGACGGGGCCAAACATTCGACATGTCATCATTATGCCACAGGATCGGGGAGGCTATGACAGCAGAGGAATGATTTGAATCTTTTATAGAACTGCTTCGGTATTAGTGACTATTAACTAGACACCGGCGCGGTGCCTTAAACCGAACTGTCGATCAAATACGTTGAGGTCAACACGCACGACAACCATGCGTCCAGTTGAAAGCGCCCGTGTTAAACAATGGGGAGGCCAAGAAATCTCAAGAGCAGGGTGCGCTACTGTGATGACTTTGAGCCACGGGTGTTGAAGTTGCGATTTTTTCCCTCGATGTGTTCTCGACATTGATAACTCATGCAGCAGGCTCGACTGATGTCAGCCACATGGGCTATGTCCATTATGTCCTTAGAGTGACCGAGCGCTTGTTTTTGGTTTCCGATACTCATATCAAGGTTTTCATAGTCAATCACTGCCGCGATGATTTTGTCATTGGCATAGGCCGATTGACAGGCCGCAACCTTTCGCCCCTCTTGGGTGAACACATCTCGTAAGGCGTTTAGGTTGTTGCCCTTGCTTTGGTTATGTAAAGACTTCTCCAGGGTTTGAAATCGGAACATGTTCTTGCGAGTGATTTGGCCCCGGTCACAGCCCCGAGAGCTGCCTTTACTAACACTATTGATACAGTTCAGGTAAGCTTTGTGACGAGGGTTTCCTTCGTCCAGGCCATTGCTAAAAGCAGTTTGTAAGCCTTTTTTCACATCGGGGATGAGCGTTTCGCCAGAGTAGGTGGCGTTCGAGTAGCCACGAGGGTTGGTGCTAGGGAATTTGTCCGGTTGGCGAAATGTGGTTCCATATCCATGATAGGCTTCAACCAGGCGAAGCTTAAGGTCAATGGCTTGTTGTTCATCAAGGCTTTTTAGAGGACTGCGATTGAGAAAACCGCCATTTTTGATTTTGGCCCCGATGATGTTGTCACGAATGCAAGAAGAGAAGCTCATGCCTTGCCCGATGAATTCATCGCAGGTTGCAATACCGGCCTCTTTCAGAGCGTTGCAGGCTTTTAGATCTTCCGAAGCGGATACCAATTGATTGGGCGGGAGAATGTCACCTCCGTCAGCGGATTTCATTTGCGGAACGATCTCTGGTTTGTTGCCATAGGCGACTTGGGTCACTGCGGGAATTAAAGAGTGTCCTTCCCAGTTGCGGTTGGTGCCCTCTTGCAGGAGTTTGGCTGACTGGCCAAGCACATCGAACTGCAGAGTCGCCTGGGCTGAATTGCTGTTGTAGCTTTTTGTAAAATCAACTTTGAAGTCACGGTCGTTGCTAGGGTTGGTTCGTGGGCGCACTCGAATGGGCACGTCGCCCTTGCCGCCGTAGGCCACTTGTAGATAGGAGGACCCATCACTCGAGCAAGTCAGTCCGTTACTTTGCCTTAAAAACATGGCGCTGTTTGCCAGCATCTGACCTTTCGGACGGGAGGGGTCAAAACCACCAGCTTCCCATTGAGGGTTGCTCATAGAAGACATCATGCCTGCAAAGATAAAGTTCACGTTTTCGGCGTGGGCAGGGGGAACGAGGAGTTGCAAAAGAGCATTGTTCCGTGGCTTCAGCAAAGAGCCCATACGTCGTTGCCAATTTCGAAAGCTTTCTTTTGGGCGAGGAGAGATATCTTTACCATTGAACAATGTAACCAAACCTCTTTTGGCGGGATAGAGTACAAAGAGATTCCTTTTCTTGTTTTTACCAGTGGTAAAAGAAACAGCATAGTCGCTGAACGCAAAATCGGGAAGTTTGGTCTTGATATGTTTTGAAAAATGCATGCGGCGATTAACTTTATCTTTTCGCTGGGTGGAATTATCAATCCATTGGCCGACTGTTTCAGCCCCCTGCAATTGTTGCTGCATGTACTGGATACGTTGCCGAGCAATAGAAGCCTTTTTGGAGTCGAAGAGGAGTGAGCTTTGTGGCTTCAATCTCTGAGAAGAAATTGTTCTTTTCTGATGCTTCACTGAACGACGCGAGTTCTGAAATTTACCAAGACTTGTCGAACCTAGACAGATTAAACTTAAAAACACGATGAGCATCTTCATACATTACCTCTTCTTTTCTATATATGCGCATCGGTTGAATCAGAATAAAGTTTGAGTCCAGCCTGGACCAATGAACCACTAAATCGAAACAAAAATCGCCAATTCAGGCCAAAGGTCAATCGGCCATTCATTGGTGAGGAGGCCCCAGGTGGATAGATGACGGAGGTCCAGGGTGCAGGTATATTGCTTGTACTGTTCTTCATCAATAGGTCTATTTTGAATATGCACTCAATGAGTAGCGACTTTTATAGTGGTGTTTTATATTTCCACATTGGTGATAGACTCATCTGTTGGGTAGCGGTGAAGACTTTCGGGAAAGGGGTTGAACAAAGTTTTTCCGCTAACCAGTGTTCCATCATTGAAAACACCATGAATGATGGCGCCGTTAAGGCGGCAAGACAACTTGTCAGCCTTCTTGGCACCCCAGTCTTCTAGGTATGAGGCGAGAACGGTTCGATCACAGAGGGGGACGCCTTGGACGTCAGCATAGACTTCGTTCTGGCAAATGCCAAAAAAACAGCGGGATTGGGTGGCTCGAATCAGGTCAACATCAATGATGACGATATTCTCTTCGACTTCGGCCACAAAATTGGAGTGCACCCGCCGACTGGAGTTTGGATTCACAGTCGCGCGATAAGCGGCAATACGACCATCGGGGTAAAGGTTCTCGATAATGTAAAACTCACCATCTTTGCCGAGAATGAGTTTGCCTCTTTGCAGCCGAATGTTCTGACCGTTCAGAGCGAGAGGGATCTCTGGGATTGGATAAGTCAATTGCTCAACGGGCACCTCGTAAGGTCGACTGCTATTAAAACCGCCTGAAAATTTGTTAGAATAAGATCGATAAAACACGGAGTCTGTCTTTTGTTCTGAGGATTTGTTGCCTTGCGATTTCACGACTTGCACATAGCGAACGCTACCGTCTTCGCGATTCTCTAAAACGAGCTGTGAAGTATCGGCGGACCCATAGAGGCCTTGAGCTAACAACACTCCGGTGGAGAATAAAATATGAATAAAAACACTCATTGGGCACCTCGGTTGTGCGTTTGGGTCTATCGCCGCAGTGGCTGAAAACGATTTTTCAGCTCCACTGCTCACTTGTATTGGAAGATCTGTGCCAATCAATGGGGGCGGTTGCATGGGGCCTCGAATCGCTCTACTGTCGAAATTTTGGTTCTCAACCGTGTAAGAACTCTATGCTTTCCTCTAACCTCTTTATATTCGTTGGAAACCGATGTATCTTCTTCAATGTCGGTAACAATTTTTGTCAGGATCTTTCCCATGAAACTCTTTTTCTTTCTCTCCTTTTTGGCTCTAGTGACCCCGGGTCACGGTCAATACCAGTATTCAGAGACCACAGAAAGGCTGCAAGAGCTTATTTGTCTCTCTTGGGAGACGGTCGAGCAAGAATACGAGTTCAATTCTGTCGAAGAAATGGACAGAGTCAAAGAGAGTCATCGTCGCACAAGGCAGTTTCTTTTGAGTGGCCCCAAGAGGGTTGAGGCAGCCCTCGCTGCTGGCAATAAGGAGCAGGCCATTCTCACTTGTGCGTTTCTTGAAGACGCCACCCTAGGGTTTGCCACATCTTGTCTGGATGACTCCGGTCAAGAGATTGTACTTGCTGGTACGACCGAGGCCTGCCTCTCTCTTCACCGCTGATTATTAGTTTAGTCCAAAACCTTTGATTATATCGAAAACAGGAAAGTTCTGGGCGGTTCGAACCGTCCGCAGGGGTTAAAAGGACCCATATTTGCCGCTCTTTGACCGGTTTCAATGTCACAGCGAGGAGCACAGCTTAAATTGTTCAAGAAAGCTTGAACAATTTGTGCAGACCGTGTAGTCTTCAAACATGGAGGAAAAATGTCGCAGGTTTTCGTAATCAGTTTCATCGTGTTTGTAAGTGTTTTCTTTGTCGTGGCCTATGCTTTATTGGTGGTAATGAAAGATGATTTCTTAAAACAAGCCCGTATCGAAGGTGAGGAGGTCAACCAGCGCTTTGCTCTTCAGCGGAGAAATCTCTCTGAATCAGAAAAGTTAGAGCTCGCGCAGAAATGGTATCATTCGGAACATAGGTAGTTACCGTTCTTATTGTTGTTGCATTTGTTTTAACTATGTTCGGGGCCAGTGAATTGATTCATCAGAGACCTTCGTTGCGAGGAGTTTCAGACTCTCTTCTCCGTATGCCGTAAAGGACCTCTGTTCGTCTTTTTTGCCGAGGGAGTGGGGTCGAGAGTTTGGGATTCCTCGTTTTTGTCAACTTTAGGTGGAGGGGTTCGTTGTCGACTCAGATTGGTAGTGTTCGATCAATCATCGTTCGAACCCATCAATGAGTTCAAAGTTGTTGAACCTGCGAGTTTTAGAAGTTTGAAAGCTTTTAAGAACCTCGTTGTAGGTGATTGTCGAACCATCCAGGGGATCGCGAAGTTGAAACCGTAGGTCATTGGCCTGGTTCCCAAACATATTTTGCAAATACTCTCTCAGCGGCACAACCTGCGGTTGGTCACTGTAGTCGAGATCGAAAACCCACCCATCAATCACTAAAAAAGCGTGAAACTTCCAAGACACCAGTCGGCCCTGTCGTGCCCTTAGAGGTTTAAAAGAGCGTTCGGCTTCCTTGTGCACCGCAAAGACCGCAAAAGTCTGGTTAGGGTTCATGTCGAAAAAACGATACAAGGCTCGACTGAGATTGAGCACGTTGCGCGAGCACCAGTCTGACATATAAAAGGCTCGCGAATATTTTTGATAATAGGTGGAGAACAGAGAAGACATCCTCGAGATTGCTGAGGATCCTATGGCCGGGTGATTGCGAATCGTTTCACACTGATTTTTGGTAAAGAACGAGGTCCGTTTTTTAGAGTTATTGGCCATAATATTTTCGGCTCCACTGTGATCATGGCCTGATTGCAAAAAAATATGGCCGATCTCGTGGGCTTCTTCGTTGTAAGAAGAACCTCGCGAGAAAAGCCTCTGTGCCGATGAGTAGGGAAACCACGCCGTATTATAAGTGGCTGGCTCCAGTTTGGGAGAGGGGTAGATCGCGAGTGGCACCGATGGTCCACTCTGAAAATTTTCACTATAGTCTTCAAAATAGAAAAGCTCGATAGCGGTCACTTTTTTGGATTTTACGGAGGCATGCCGAAGACCATCATAGTATTTTTTGTCTGAAATGTAGTCGTCCACTCGAAGTTTTGGGTTCGACGGCAACCAGTCGTGAACGTACACGTGTTGGATCCCGACACCACATGTCCCCAAAGCTTGATTGGCTTTTTCAAGTCGCGAGCGGATGCCTTGTTTTGTCCATGCACTTTTCTTGGAGATATAAACGCTGAGGTCGAAAGAGTGGGTGACAGGGGACGCCTTGTTCAAAGCCCAGATCTCCTCAAAGCCCATTTCGTGGGCTCCAAAAGCCACACTCGATAGAAACAATAATAGATGAAAAATAAGTCCCTCCCCCAAATGCTGCTAAATTAGCTGGCCAGGGGAGGCGAGTAAACGGATCCCGGCGTCCTCTATAGAGTTTATAAGGGGCTTCTGATCAGTCTATGTAATTTGCACAATAAATATTGGCCAACCACCCAGTGATTGATTATCGTGACTTCATCTTACCGGTATAGAAAATGACCTCTATAGTCAAAGGTCCAATTTTTGGTTCAGCATGAGACGTGTTTTTTGGTTTTTTGTCGACTGAAACTTGGGCGACAATGGGACTAATAAAAGACTATTGGGTTGGAGCTCTTTTAACAACACTTTCTGTCGATGGCCCATAGCGAGGTCTAACACAGTCTTACTATCTTGAACTACTCTTGCAATTGCCACGACAAAGATTGACCCGCGAAAAAGGGAATCAAGATTTTACCACCGTTGAGAGGAATCTTTTCAGGAACCGTCCAAGTTTTCTTTGCCAGTGTGATTTTGTCAGTGTTGCGAGGCAAGCCGTAGAAGTCGGCCCCGTGGTGACTGGCAAAGCCTTCGAGTTTATCCAGAGCGTCCAGGCTCTCAAAAACTTGGGCGTAGAGTTCTATGGCAACGGGCGCTGTGTAACACCCGGCGCAGCCGCAGGCGGACTCTTTTTGGTTTTGTTCGTGGGGCGCCGAATCGGTTCCTAAAAAAAACTTTTTTGAACCGGTCGTGATTGCTTTTTGTAGAGCCACTTGGTGAGAGCTTCTCTTTAAGATCGGAAGACAGTAATTGTGAGGCTTGAGACCTCCCACAAGTAGATCATTGCGATTGAGCAGCAAATGTTGCGGAGTGATCGTAGCGGCCACGTTTTCAGAAGCGCCATTGACAAAATCGACGGCCTCCGAAGTGCTCACATGCTCAAAAACAATTTTGAGTTCAGGAAAGGCTTTCACGATAGGTTGCAAATGACGGTCGATAAAAACGGACTCTCGATCAAAAATGTCGATGTCGGGGTCATTCACTTCTCCATGGATCAAAAGTAGCATCCCTTGTTGAGCCATCTCTTCAAAGAGGGGATACAACGTTTCGATGCTATTGACGGCGGAGTCCGAGTTTGTGGTGACACCAGCGGGATAGAGCTTTGCGGCTTTAATGCCCTGTTTGGCTGCGATTTGGATATCTTCTCGCTTGGTGGCATCAGTCAAGTACAGTGTCACCACGGGTTCAAAATCACTGCCAGCGGGGCGAGCCGTCAGTATTTGCTCACGATACTCCAGAGCGCGTTTTGCCGTCGTGATGGGAGGAGTTAGGTTCGGCATGGCGAGGGCTCTACGAAAAACGCGAGCACTGGCTCGTACCGATTCGGTCAAAGTGTCTCCGTCACGGAAGTGGCAGTGCCAGTCATCAGGGGTGGTGATCGTTAAAGTTTGCATCTCGAAAAAGTAGCACAAAGACCCAGCGAGATCATCAAAATTCAAAGGGATAAAGTTCTTATGCCGTTTGAAAAACGTTTGATTTCGATGATTTCAAGATATCCCCCTGCGGTTTCGAAGGGGGAAAGCGGTACAACTGAAATATTTTCAAGAGAGGCAGTTGGTTTGATTACTGGAGTGGAGCCTCCACGTTTTAGATATCCTAGTTGGTATTGAACAGAAAGCCGGGTGAGGTTAATGCTGACGATGAGAGAGGGAAACGGGTGGGGTGAGTGCTGAAGTTTTACACGCCCCGCAACTGTTGAGTAAAGAATCTTACATGGCCAGTGGTGCTTGTGTGTGAATTGTAGTGAGTGAGTGAATCCTTAAAAATCATGTCTCCGCTCGCTTTCTTACAATATTTTTCCCCAATTGGTTCAGGATGCTTCTCGTGACGAAGGCAAGTCAGGCTTTGGCAGTACGTGTTTTGCGTGGTGATGTCAGACTGAACTTTTCTATTTGTTGGGATTGTGGCCATTTTGTTCAGAACATGTTTTGATTGGTTTTAGGCATTCTCAAGGTTTGCAAATTCTCCGTTGGATATTTTAAGTTGCATTGTAACGGAAGAAACAGGAGGTCATTATGAAAACGATTATTCTTTCCATAGTTATTTTATTAGCTCACTCTATAGTTGCCCATGCAGGGTCACCTTGTGAGAGTGAAGCCCAAGAAACTTTGTGGGATCTTGAAATCGATGCCGAGCTTTTTAAAGTAAAGAAAGTAAAGTTCAATACAAAATCCAGCAAAGTCAGTAGCTACCGTCATTGGTACAAAACATCTCTTTGCCCTAAAGGCTACGTGATCGTTCACACAACGGCCACTTGTAAAACCTTTGATACCTATACTCAGAACGGCTGTTATATTGAAGGTCTCAAGGCTTGGTAGTCCTTTATAATTCGCCGAGGTTGCCAGGGATGGGTGGCCTCGGTTCTTTTCATTCTATGAATAAAATTTTTATTTTTTCTGCATTCTAGAAAACTTCCAAAAGTTGCAGATGCACAGACATGTCTTGTGACCGATCTGAATAATAACGATGCTGACCAAAGGCGGTAGTCCTTCTATCTCAAACTGAGACACCCTTCCTGTTAGCCCATAAGTGTCTCTTACTGAGATTTTGTATCAAAACAAGAAGCCTTTTTTATGTTTTCAAACCCGGTTATTTTCGCTCTTACGAGTTTTTTTTTAAGATTTTCTCTTGTTGAAACGCTTTCGATTATCTCGACTTAAGTCTTTGATAACGCTGCCGATATATAGCTGTAGTTTTTAAAAACACTTAACAGATCGGTACGTATGAAAACTTTAGCTTTAGCGACATTTTTCGTTCTTTTTTGTTGGAATGCAATAGCGTCTCCGGCCAAATTTGCCTACCAAGGACAAATCGTCACTCCAACCGGGCAAGCCCTCGAGGGTAACAACGTCACTTTCACCATCGAGGTGTTATCCCCGGGAGCCGAACAGTGTGTGCTCTACGAAGAAAAGCACACTCTCAACATGACCGGTTCCAATGGCGTGTTTGCTCTCACCGTCGGTGAAGGTTCCCGCAGTGGTTCTGATTACGAAGATTTAGCTCCTAATGATTTAGCCAAAGCCTTAAGCAACAGCACGGGCGTTGTGTCTCCAACAACCTGTGCGTCTGTCGGAAGTTACACGCCGGCCGCCGACCACGGTCGTAAGCTGCGCGTGACTTTTGATGATGGTACGGGTCCTCAAACCTTAACCCAAGATCACAATATCGTGAGTGTCCCATATGCATCCAATGCTGCCAGCATCGCGGGTTTAACACCGACCGACATTTTGACCGTAAACACCAATGGCTCTTACGTTTTAACCCAAGCCAACTTGCAAAACGTCTTTGATGGCGCCAATCACACCGAACTCTTAGCCCTTATTGGCGGAAGCAGTTCGCAGTATTTGCAAAGCAGCCCCAGTGGTGACTTCTCAATGAACTCTAACAAAATCACCAACGTTGCCACCCCAACGGCGGCTAATGATGCCACGAACAAAAACTATGTTGATAACTCTATTGGTGGCGCGGCGGCAGACAACACCACGATCACAAGCCTCGCTGCTGGTCAATCCGGCCACGTGATGTACTGGGATGGAACCCAGTGGACCGCAGGAGCACCTGCAGGAGACTCTACAAAGTTAGCTCTAGCCGGTGGAACCATGTCGGGTGCGATTAACATGGGTAACCAAAATATTACAAATGCCAATGATATCGCCGCTGGTAACGATGTGACCATCGGTCGCGATCTTTCTGTGACCCGAGATGTGGCTGTTACTGGTACCTTGAGTGCCAATGGGATCTCCACAACAGGAACTCTTGGAATTTACAACGCCGACAACTCCTACATGGGTTTTCAGTCGCCCGCAGGCAGTGCCAATTTGCTTTGGACTCTACCGGGTGCTGATGGTTCAGCAAACCAAGTACTAACCACCAACGGTTCAGGTCAATTGGTTTGGGCTGGCGAAAAGTTAGCTAAAGCTGGTGATTCAATGAGTGGTGCTCTTTCTATGAGTGCTGCCAACGAAATCAGATTTTCAGACAGTGATAATTCCCACTACGTGGGCTTCAGAGCTCCGAATGCCGTAACGGCAGGAGCTTCTTTTGTGTGGGAGCTACCAGCTGACGACGGAACTTCAGGACAAGTGCTACAAACTAATGGAACGGGTGCCCTAAGCTGGGTGAGCCCAATGTCAGGTCCTACTGGTCCGACAGGGCCAACGGGTAACACGGGAGCTGCTGGTCCAACGGGAGCAACAGGTGCGACTGGAGCGACTGGTCCAACAGGAAATACAGGTGCAACGGGAGCTGCCGGTCCTACGGGAGCAACGGGTCCAACAGGAAATACAGGTGCGACGGGAGCTGCCGGTCCTACGGGAGCGACAGGTCCAACAGGAAATACAGGTGCGACGGGA
>JAUHWH010000017.1 GCA_030424715.1 Bdellovibrionia bacterium | reverse complement strand
ATGCTTGTACCCATAAAGATTGTTCGAATGACTGACATCGGCGTCAGCATAGAGAGCCCTTACCCCTTGAACAAAGGGACAGTGGTCACAATTGATCTTGAAGAATTGAAGCACGGCGGGATTTTAAAAAATCGCTTCAAAGCCATCTTCAATTCTGAAAGCGGCAAGGGAAGACACATCACCGAGCTTCTTCTTCTTGATCTCGATGAAAAAGAACAAGTCATGCTCCACCGAGTGGCTGAAAAGTGGCTCGACAAGAAGGCGGCGTGAAATGAGGATACTCCTTGCCGAAGATGACCACAATATAGTGAAGATTGCACAAATGGTGCTTGAGCGCGTCGGTCACCACCAAGTGGATACCGCCACCGACGGTGGTGAGGCACTCACCAAAGCCTTGGCCGGAGACTACGACCTCATTATTTTAGATGGCATGATGCCGGTGTACCCTGGGCTACAGGTTTGCAAGCTCTACAAAGAACAAAAGCAAGGCCCCCAAGCAAAGATCATATTCTTAAGCGCGAAGTCTTCACAACAAGACATTCAAGAGTTTTTGGCGGTGGCCTGCGGGTATATACAAAAGCCCTTTGCCCCACAAAACCTCTGCCCTTTGATCGACGACATCCTAAAGCGAGCCGCCTGATGAAGTCGATCCGAGCCAAATTGAACTCGTCAATGCTCATCATGCTGGTCTCCACATTGGGATTTGGTTTTTTTGCCTACAAGAAAAACAATTCTCTCGAAAGAATTCGACTGGCGGTTTCCGGAAGCCTGTCCTTGCGCGAGAAGGTTCAAGACCTCGACATTGAAAGGCACGACTCCGATTCTGTTTTAGAGCTCAAAAAGGTAAAGGCCACCCTAAAAGAGGATGATCGCCGAACCTCGATCAGCAACCTGATTCAAGCCTACAATTCAAACAACCCCAAACTGTTTGCGAAAAGAGTCAAAGAGTTCGAAAAACTGGAGAGAAAATACTTTAAAATTTCTCAATGGCGCATTCAAAAGATTAAGAAGACGGTACACTTTTACCTATTGATCGCTATTTTGACTCCACTCCTCGGTCTTTGTGGACTGCTCTACTACTTCAACCATGGCGTCCTCACTCCGCTACAACACCTGAGCCATCGGATGATGGAGTTTCTCATTGATCAGTATACATTTCGCTTCTCCACTCCCCCGAACAATGAAATTGGAAACTTAGAAAGAACCTTTAACTCACTGGCACAGAAAGTTTTGAACAACATGGATGAGCTGCACGCTCTCGATCGAGCCAAATCAGAATTTGTTAGTATTGCAAGCCACGAACTACGCACTCCCCTCACTTCAATTAAAGGTTCACTGGGCCTACTGAGTAACGATATCGTGGGCACTCTCGATGTAGAATCTAAAGAGATGGTACTCGTGGCAGAGCAAGAGACCGATCGCCTGGTTCGACTTATTAATGACATGCTGGATCTCGCCAAGATTGAATCTCGATCTTTGACTCTCAAAAAAGACTGGCTGATTTTAAATGAGCTTTTAAAAAAGACGGCGCTTGGCCTAAAAGGTTTCGCTACCGCGGCGGATGTTAACATCGTCGTGCAGTGCCACGATGATTCCTGTGAGGTGGAAATTGATTCCGATCGCATCCAGCAAGTTTTAACCAACCTCATTTCCAATGCCATAAAGTATAGCCCCGATAAGGGAATTGTTCGTATTGTCAGCGTGCTCAATCAGCAAGGCCTTGTCGAAATCTGTGTGACGGATCAGGGGCCGGGAATCTCGGCAGACAACCAAAACCTTATTTTCGAAAAGTTTCGACAAGCAACCGACTCATCGAACCACCTGGTCAAAGGAACCGGCCTGGGCTTAGCTATATCAAAAGCTCTGATCGCAGAACACAATGGAGACATTGGCGTGCGATCGAAAGATGGAGAAGGATCCACTTTCTTTTTTACTCTTCCCCAATGGCGACAACATGATAAACTCAACCCAGCACAAGACATCAAGGCGGCATAAATTGACCTCAGAAAACTATAACGACATCATTGCAGAACTTCGCCACGAATACCTTCACAGTTTCTCAGAAAAGTTCGAATCCTTGCGAGGCTTTTTCTCTACTAAAGATTGGTATGCTATCGAACTTGAATTCCATAAACTGAAGGGCACAGGAGCCACCTACGGGGCACCCGAGGT
>JAUHWH010000010.1 GCA_030424715.1 Bdellovibrionia bacterium | reverse complement strand
CGGGGATGTCCACAGCGGCCTGCTCTTTAATAAAAGCGATGTACTCCTGGGCCTCCACAGGCAGATCTGCCAGGGTCTTGCACTGAGTGATGTCTGTGTTCCATCCCTTCAACTCTGTGTACACAGGCTCAACCTCACGGATCTGCTCGCTCATGAACGAAAAGTGGTCCACGACAGCGCCATTGACCTTATAATGGGTGCAGACCTTGATAGTTTTAAAGCAGCTGAGCACATCCAATTTGGTTAAGATCAAACGATCGATACCACCGACGTGAATGGCGTACCGAAGCGCCACCAGATCCAACCACCCACAGCGACGGCGACGGCCAGTGGTCGCACCGAACTCATGCCCCTCTTTCTGTAAAAGCTCACCGTCTTCGTTTTCTTGCTCGGTGGGAAAGGGCCCTGTGCCCACGCGGGTGCAGTAGGCTTTGGTGATGCCAAAGATTTTTCCGATATGTTTTGGACTGACGCCAACACCCAGACAAGCGGCGGCGGCTCCGGTGGAAGAGCTGGTCACAAATGGAAAGGTGCCATGAAAGTTGTCTAAAAGAACTCCTTGGGCGCCTTCAAACAACACTCGTTGACCAGCTTCGATCATTCTTGTGACTTGTAAGCTGACATCTTCACAACGATAGGGCTTTAAAGCTTTAGCCACTTCCACCAATTGGTTATAGGTCGTTTCAAGTTCAATGGCCGGCTCGCCGTAGAGACTGGTAAGAAGAACATTCTTCTCTTCGATCGCTTCGGTCAGTTTGGCTTTTAAATCATTACTGAAAAGATCACGAAACAAAAGGGCGCGTCTCGAAGCTCGGTCTTCGTAAGAGGGGCCAATGCCACGGCCGGTGGTGCCGATCTTGGTTCCGGTTTTCCAGGCCTCGCGAGCTTTATCCAGTTGCCGATGAAAAGGCAGCACCAACAAGGCTCCGTCGGAGATCGACAGTTGTGATTCATTACTAAGATAGCCATTTTTTTTCAAACCGTTGATCTCTTCGACCATTTCAAAAGGATCCATGGTGACGCCACTGCCGATAATGCAGCGGACGTGACTGTGAAGAACCCCAGACGGAATAAGATGCAGAACTGTTTTCTGACCATCAACGATAAGGGTGTGACCGGCGTTGGCTCCACCTTGAAAGCGGACCACCGCATCGCTTTGCGATGCCATGGCATCGACAAGCTTTCCTTTACCCTCGTCCCCCCACTGGGACCCGACAACTATAAGTGCAGACATACAAATCCATTCTCTAAATGATTAATGATCGTGACACTTGGTTGGTTCTAGCAAGACTCCTGCGAGGAATCATATAAAAAGCCCCGTGGCGCTGCCCGTCAACCCTCGTACCAGAGGGCGTCAGGAGGCAAGGCCCCAGAAACGGCCTCACCTTTGAGTAACGCCAGAACTTTGTTCAAGGCGGTGGACGAAGAATTCTTCAGGGCCTCTTCGGTACTGGCGCCAATATGGGGTGTTAGCCATACATTGGGTAATTCAAGGAGGCGCGACTTTTTGACCAGTGGTTCTTTGGCAAAAACATCAAGGCCTGCCGAGAACTCTGGGTTTTCGATCAGATGCTCAATAAGATCGGTCTCGTTGATCACGTCGCCGCGAGACATATTGATCAGCATGGCTGATGTGTCGAGCCACCCTAAGGTCTCTTTTTTTATCATATGGCGAGTGGTCTTGGTTTTGGGAACATGCAGGGACACCACATCGGAGGCTCGCATCAGTTCTTCAAAACCCAACGGAGTCACACCTTCGGGCACCTCATTTTGTAAAAAGGGGTCGTAAATGGAGACGGTCATGCCGAGAGCTTGTGCCCTTCTGGCAACTTCGCTGCCCACCCGACCAAAACCGATAATGCCTAAGTTTAAGCCTTGAATCTGTCGCCCCAGCAAGAGTGAGCGCTGCCAGTCGCCTTTTTGCAACTGACGAGCGGCCAGGGTTTGCTTGCGAGCACAATTAAAAATCATGGCGATCGTCAGCTCGGCGGCCGCTATGGTTTGGGTTTCGGGTACATGAAATACGCCAATCGAACTGGCTTCGGCGGCTTTGAGGTCGATATGATCAAAGCCACTGGTTGCAGTGACAATAAACTTCAAATGCGGCGTTTTTTTTAAAAAATCTCTGTCAATCACAGTGGACGTGCGAATGACGAGAGCCGTTGCCTTGGACAGTAATTCGGTTTCACTCGTCAGGTTCGAGACGTAGCGACAGTCAGCGTCTTTTATTTGTGGCAGCTTTAAGCGCAGATGATCGTCAAAACGGTTCGTAATCAGAACCAAAGGGAGAGATGAGGTCATAGACAAGATTCAATCGCTTGGGCCGTTTGAATAAGATCTTCTGAGTCCATAGCGCCCATATGACCCACTCGAATGACTTTGTCCTGCAACTGATCTTGTCCCGCCACGATTATAAAACCTTTTTTAGACACTTTGTTTTTAATTTCCACAGCGCTCAAGCCAGCGGGGACACTCAAACAAGAAAGGGACGCACTGGCTGTTTTTGGGAACAAAGGTAAAGAGACGTTGTCACGAAACACCTGGGCTTTTTCTGCAATACCCTTTAAGTGCTCAGCAAAACCCACTCGATTTAAAATGTCGTCAAGCACGATATCCAGTGCGATCACAAAGTGGGTCGGGGTTGAATAGCGAGTCTTACCTTCTTGATTGGCTTTTTTTTCTGCGGCCAAATTGAAGTAGTAGCTGGGGATGTCGGACTGCTCCTGTTCTGCTTTCTCTGAAAGAGACAAGAATGTCATTCCCGTGGGTAGCATAAAGGCTTTTTGGGAACCACCGACGACAACATCAAGACCCCAGTCATCCATGGGCAAAGACACCGCTCCTAAAGCGGTGATACCATCGACTACGGAAAGCGTGTCAGTCTCTTGACAGATTTGTGCCAAGTCCCGCACTGGCAGCAGCGCACCAGTACTGGTTTCGCAAGCTTGAAATCCAAGGGCTTGATAATCGTAGGCCTGCAACTTTTCGCGAACTTTATCCAACGGAATGTCTTCACCCCACGGGACCACAATCTCATCGAAAGGCAGACCATAGGCTTTCGCCAGCTTCCCCCAGCGCTCACCAAACTTACCGGCGTTGATAAACAAAGACTTTTTCTGAGTGCTCAGTGTGTTCACCATAGCGGCCTCAAGACCACCTGTGCCCGTGGCCGCCAACATGTAACAATGCTGCTTGGTTTGGAACACCGGCTTGAGGTTGACAAAAACTCGCTCGAGAATCTCTGCAAATTCAGGGGTGCGATGATGACACTCGTAGCGGGCCAGACTCTGTTTAACGGCTTCGGGCATGGGCACTGGGCCCGGAGTCATCAGCTTTTTTCCTTCAAAGGGGTAATTTGCCATAATGTCCGCCACTTTAATGCCGTTGCGAAGAGAGTTCAATAGAAACTGGCCATTTCACTGTTGAAAAACCGGCCAGAGGTGGCTAACGTGGCTTTATGAAATGGTTTTTCCTAGTATCCCTTTTGAGTCTTTGCCAATGTGGCTACAATTGGGGTCACCAAACCAGAGAACTCCCGGGCGGCCACAAAACCGTTTATGTTGAGATGTTCGAAAATACGACTCAACAGGTCGGTGTTGAAATCCAAATGGTTCGAGCCTTGACACAAGAGCTACTGCGCTCCGGCTTCGTCATCGTCACCACAAAAGACAGTGCCGAAGTCATTATTAAAGGTCAGGTTTTGAGTGTCGAGGTGATTGGTGGAGGATCGGATCCCACGTCTTTTGTTGCCAAAGACTTTTCTCCTGCGGCGAAAGCGGAGCGTACTGCTGTTGATTATTCCGCCTCTTTTTTCTCCATCTACACCGTGCGCATATCAGCGAACCTTCGCGCCATTCGCTCAAGAGATAAGCATTTGATTTGGCAAACCAACGTCAGTGGGTTTAATACCTTTGAAAGTGCTCGCCTGAAGCGTCAAGGCGAGAGATCTTCAAATGTGCTTTACAATGAGGCCAGAAAAAAGCAGACTATCAAACTTATTGCGATCGATATGATGAGTAACGCGTACGACCGCTTAACGGAGAACTTTTAGTGGCCAATCAAAAAGTTTCACTTTTAGATTTAAAAAACTTTATAACGCTGAACAAAGGTTTAGTTTGCTACATCTCCAGCGACGAAGAATTCTTCGTTGAAGAAGCCATTGAACACGTAAAAAGCGAGAAACTCGACGAAGCCTCCAAGGATTTCAACTACGATGTTTTTTATGGACGAGACACTGAGATCAGTCGCGCCTTTGACGTCATTGAAACTTTGCCTATGATGTCGACTCACCGACTGGTTATTTTTCGTCGGGCTCACGAACTGAAAGATAAAGACTGGGAAATGCTCACCCCTTTACTCTCCAATCCCGTGCCTTCAACGTTCTTGGTTTTTATGGGCGACAAACCGGATGGGCGAAAAACTGTTATAAAAAATGCCATGAAGCATCTGACTCACTTTCACTTCACCAAGCCCTTTGATCGAGAGTTCCCCCAGTGGGTGCAATATATCTGTAAAAAGCACGGCGTGAAAATCGACAATGATGCCATCCATTTGCTGATGCAAATTGTGGGACCTAATCTTCTTGAAATCAAAAATGAAATCTTAAAACTTGAGCAATACGTCGGTGCCGGCAAATCTATCGGCGCGAGTGATGTCATGCATGTGGCCTCTCGTATCAAGCTGCAAAATGTTTTTGACCTCACCGATGCCATTGGCAAAAGCGACCAGGCACGCGCCTTGATGTGCTTGGCCGATCTTCTCGACGACGGGCAAAACGAGGTGAGCATCTTATCGATGGTGCATCGCCACGTACGCCTGCTGCGGCAGACAAAGGTCGGCGAACAGCAGGGGTTCAGCGGCCGTGAGCTTTCTAGCTTTGCGGGTGTACCCTTTTACTTTCTGCGAGAGTACACCTCCCAGGCCCGTCTTTGGAGTGAACGAAAGATTGAAAAAACCTACAAAGTTTTGGGTGACACTGACAAAGCCTTAAAGTCGTCGCCTGTCTCTAGTCACATTTGGCTCGAGAACTTTATTATGCGCACCTGCCAATAGGAAATCAGCTTAAAACTTTTTGGAATGTTGCTTGAGCTTACGTAGCTTTTGCAAATTGATCATCCGAGTGTAGTAGTTGGGGTCTCGTTTTGCGAAAGTGGGTTGCCGAGAAAAGCTACGACGGCGACGTTTGAACTTCACTTCTGCGACCTTACCCATTTTCCCGAGATACTTGCTAGGATTGAGAGGGACATTGTGACATCGGACCTCAAAATGCAAATGCGGTCCTGTGGCACGACCACTGCGACCAATGTAACCAATGGTTTGCCCCAAATTCACCCACTGACCCTCTTTGACATTATAGCCCGACAGATGACCATAAAGGGTGGTGAAGCTGTTACCATGGTTGATAACAATGGTTCGACCGTAGGCTCCTTTGCGACGAGCCGTCTTGATCACTCCGGCAGAGCCCGCCAAAACAGGGGTCCCCGCCTTACCGCGAAAATCAATACCCGCATGGACATGACGACGACCTGACATAGGGTGAGTTCGGTATCCAAACCGACTGGTCATATTGGCGCGAACAGGCTTATCAATATAAGGAGACTCCGGGCAGATTCTCTCCTCTATCCAAGTGTTGTAAGAGTGCTCGTAGCGCTTGGTTGTGCTTTTGTTGGCCAGCGCGCGAGTGAAAACCTTTTCCTGATAAATTTGATTGAGGTCCACCGGGGACGACATCACTTTGTTTTCAAGCCAGTTTTGCCCTGTAAAATGCGAGGCCACATCAATGGCATCAAAGCCCGCCTCTGCTAAACTCTCAACCGAGTTAAAATCGGGAGACGGCACTGTTTGAATGGCTTTTGATATTAGAGCAACAAACATTCCGAGTGTAAAAATGAAAAAAGATCGATTCATGTGCGGCTTCCTCTAGGTGATAGTTTTCTATCGGCACAAATCGAGACATCTTTGAGATCAAAAAGCCCAACCGAGGTCTATTTCTCAGCAGAAAATTTCAATGGAATTGTCAAAACTTTGTAAGCGGTGAAATTTCCCTACTTTTTTATGTCGCGCCAAAACGAGAACTGTTGAAAAGTTGGACACCCCCATCCCGTTTGCACCGTAGAAAACTTTTAGACTTCCCGGGGACGTCGATCTTTTGATCAATTCAAACTTTGGTCTCGTCCAGTGGTTTTAACTTTGGTCTAGGGAGTCCGAAGGTTAGGTAAGCCATCTCTAAATGTTTAAAGGAGGAAAGATGAAGGCTCTCGTTTTACTATTACTATTACCAGCCATGATGCTGATTGGGTGTGGAAAAATGGACACCGCCCAGACGACCGCTGGTAGCGCGCTTCAACAACTCAACGATGATGGAGCGATTAACGATGCCGACCTGGCTGAATTAGACAGTGACCTCCTTAATGAGAATCTAGAAGTTTCAGAAGCAAGCCCTGACTCTATCCTTATGAAACTCGGTGGCGCTGAATTTCTTGTGAGTTTTATTGAAGAGCTCTCTGGAGACCCAAAGCAAACAGCCATGATCATTAATGGTATTGAAGTGGCCCAAGAGGTGGTTTCTAACCCCGACTCTTTTCAAAGCTTGATGGCCTCTCTAGTAGCATCACAGCTTGAAGATGTTGATGTCTTAGGAATCCCAGTAGCCGACCTTATTGATGTGGGTAAACAAATTATTTCGGGTGACCGCGATAGTTTTAATTTCTCTAAACTCTTTGGAACACTGATCCGCGGCACCCTGAACAAGTTTCTGTCAGGCTCCCCTGTTGGCGAACTGATTCGGCTTTTTGCCGGCCCCCTATTGGGTCTCGACAAAGACGATGTTGGCGCCGACTCAGGTCAGCAAGACAACTCAGGCACCAGCCAAGATAACAATAATAGCAACAACAGTAACGATACTAATAACTCAGGCAGTGGAGTGGGCGGAACCATCGTCAACGCCATTGGGAGCGTCATCGCTGGTGGCAACCCCCTGCTTGGTGGACTTTTTAACCTCATCTCGAATCTCATCAAATAACCTTATCCCCTAGAAAAGGAGCCAATCCTGGCTCCTTTTCGCTTTTTTTTCGGTTATTGTGAATGGCTTGCTAGAATTGGTCTTGTCGCCATTGACGAGGACCACCCTCTGAAGATTCGATCACCTCAAACGAAATTCGCCCAACCTCTCTATCATCGGAAGTTTTCACTCGGACCTGCCAGTCACCCGGTTCGTAATTGGCTTTGACCGCATATCCTCGAAAGCCGTGGTCACGACCGCCTCTAATATCCAAAGGCACGGAATCTCGCTGAACCCAGCCCGTATCGCTCGCCTTGTACCACACCAGTCGCAGTTGCTCCTGAAACTCAGTGGGTGAAAAGACACTAACAAAACAGTAGATGGAGTCACCCTCTCGCTTCAAAAATGTTTGAGCACCGGACTGCCAAAATCGCCACCAACTGCGCTCATAGTTTAAGACATAGAGGCCATTCTCTTTGGCAACACTGTGATAAATGCCAATGTGTTTTAATGAAATGGGTACAGGAGGTAATATTTTAAAGAAATAAAGAGCCACAAAGGCAATCTGGACCGCCATTCCTGGCAGCAGCATGTTTTTTTTCACCCAATGGGTGTCTTCTCGTGTTTTATGAACCCGGGAGCAGAGCAACAGAAACACGGCCATGGCAATAATCATGGCCAGAACAAAGGCATAGGGCCCGATCGCTCCTGTTGCGACCGGCACAAGATAGGTCAAGTACGAGGCCAAGCACAGTGCCAGTAAGGCGGACCGAACCATGACTCCCCGTTTTTGCAGTTGCGGAAGCTCGTTAATGACCAGTAGCCCTGTCAAAAAAAACATAAAGAGAAAGGAGGTCATCATTGAAGCGCTTTTAAAATAAAAGATCGTATACAAACTTAAAAGGGACCCAAATAGAAAATGTAAGGCCTCCACATGCCAGTTCCACAATTTCGGCAACACACCCTGGGTCTCTAAAAATCTTTTCGGAGTCACGACCTCCCAGTAAACCAAGAGGAGTAGGAGGAACAAATAAAAGGCTTGCTGCCATAAAGAAAAGGCGCGATCGATCCGGTCGGTGGTCAACAAGTCAAACAGAAAACCAACCACAAAAAATGCCGCCGGCAAGTAGGCTTGATATTTCTTATAAACATCTTGCATAATAAGATCTTAACAAAAGGTGGGCTTATGACAATTTTTAAAAAAATTATCGACAAAGAAATACCGGCCGACATCGTTTTTGAAGACGATCTTTGCTTGGCGTTCCGAGACGTTAGTCCGCAGGCTCCAACCCATATTCTACTGATCCCTAAAAAAGAGATCCGATCCATGAACGATATTGACCCCGCATCGGATAAAGAAGTGTTGGGTCATTTAATGGTGCAAGCTCATGAAATTGCAAAATCAGAGGGCTTGGGTGAAGACGGCTACCGTCTTGTTATCAACACCAATAAAAACGGCGGGCAGTCGGTCTACCATTTACATATTCACATTATGGGTGGCCGTGCGCTGGCTTGGCCTCCCGGATAAATCAATCATTGCTTTGGCAAAGCCATGGAGATGAGTCTAAAAATTAGTGTTTTGGTACGTTGATTTCAAACCAGCCCGTTTCAACATCGAAGCTGATTTGGCTAGAGGTGGCTTCAGAGATTTTGTCGGACTCATAGCGGGCGCTGCGAAAACCGACCGGATGCCGAGTGGCCCCAGCTCCTGAAGGCTGTTCGGCTATGGGGCGAAAACCAATCTGGTAGTTGCTTTCGACTTCGGCATACTCAACGATCTCATCAATGGATTCTTCCAAGCGCTGTTTGTTTTTCGGCTGAAACCCGAGAGGGACTGTCTCTTTTGTGGCCGTGTCGCCCTCGCTCTCTGGCTTCGACGTCCGAAACCCCGCCGGCCGGCGAGGAACAACTTCACTGTGAAAGCTCTCTGAGGATTCGTTGCGACCAAAACCAATGGCTTGGCGCTGCTGCATGGCTTGGTAGTTCGCTTGTAGCTCCGCCACATCATTGTTCACCCTATTGGAAACAGCAGCCTTCATTGAATTGTCACCAATACCAAATGTCACTTGCAGTTCTTCAATCAGTCGTTCTGCCATTTCTGACTTCTGAGCAACCACTTGCGGACTCAAGTTCATCGCGTTGATCTGGATAATAAAATCCACCGCCTGCCTCATCATCTGGTTGGCCGTAACCACGATGTTATGGAGTGAATCGTTGAACTCGCGCTGCCCCGTGGTGCGAGCCATCACCTCTCTGGTCTGTTTAAGCTCCAGCATAAGCTGGTGCTCGTTGGAAAAATCGACAGTAGTGCTCTCTGAGGTCTCAAAAATATCGGAACAACGATCGGCCGCAAAGCTGTGCTGAGAAAAAAACATGAAAAAGAAAATAACAAGAATGGATTGTTTCAATTGGCCCCCCGGCTTGAAATGGATCCTCACAAAGACACAAGTCGCATAACATGTTTTTTCTTATTAGAGGTCATCAGGATATCCAATGAGGTTTTTTGTAAAATCTATAATGTGTGAATATAAAAAGACACAAGCAAAAACACTCTTTATCAGATGAGCCCTGAAATCTTCACTTCCCTAAGGGAGCCTCTCCACATCATTTGCAGGGGCCTCCCCCGTGCAACGGATTCAAGCACTCTCAAGTTCCATGGAAATTTGCCCCCCATCAGGACGATCCGCGACCCGGCCTAAACCACTCGTTCATTGGACAATTTCTCAAAATAAGACACTTTAAACACCCCTCGCTAGATCTGCCGCTCATTCTTGCAATGAGAGCCTGAACTGCACTAAAATTAGAGTTTTGGGGGATACTATGTTTCGACTTTTAATAGCTGTGGTTCTTACTCTGCTCGTGTTTCAAAACTGTGATCAGGGCGTCGACTTTAGTGACAAAGGCGAGGGCTCCTCATCTGCCAATACCGACAGTTCGACAAACCCCGCGGAGAACACGCAACTCCCTTCAGGTCTTGATATCGGGATTGGTTTCGAAGGGACAGAAGACCCAATGTCCGCCTTAGCAATTGAGATCACTGGGGATAGCGGAGAAGCCCTGCAAGCCGAAGTTATTGAGATTCCGGCCCCCACTATCGACAATCTGTGTGACAGCACAGCTCTCATCGATCATGTGGTCGCTGTCACCTTTCCAAAACCTGGACACACCTGTCGCTGGAACCAAGATGGAAACCTCGGCAAGAGGCAGAGACACTTTCAGGCTCGAATTGAACAGAAGAAAAACCTCAATCTCCCTGCTGGAGCTATTATCTGTGATGCCCAGTTCGACTTTGTTCAACAAGACTTTTTTTATGACGACCACTTTCTGCTGACTTTCAATGACTCTGTGATTGCCGCTTCGTACGACTTTCGGGATCAATTAGAGGTTGGGTACTCAGGCCTTTTGCTTTACGACTGGAGTCGATTGGCAGGAACTGATCTTGATTTCAACTCGGACAGAGAGCAAGTTTTTTGCCCGGTTATTCCCGGATTTGAGGCAGACTGCTCTTTTCCAGGACACGAGGAACAAGGTGTCATCAACTTAAAGTATGACTCAGAATACATCAAAAGCATCATGTCTAATGGAGTGCCGGAGAATCATTTTTTCAAAATGGTCTCTCTGGGGGACAACAACAGTGGAGACTGTGAGCACTCCGAAGTTTCTTTTGATATCACCGTAAAATACGCCATGCCCAATTGACACAGCCTTGGATGCCGAGGGTTAATAGGAGTTTTGAAATGCACTCGGCTGTTTAAACCGAATGCGAAACAAAGTGTTGCTGGTGAAAGGCCTACCGACCGACAGCGACGACTCTTTCCAATAGTCGGTAACGCTGACACCTGACTTTTTTGATCGGACTGCGATCGCCGATTCGAGGTACCAAAACTCTGAATTCTTACAGTGAACTTATTGGCAGCAAGGCTTCTTTGACTTCTTCTCTGCCTTCATCGCTTTTTTAAAAGCCTTTTTCTCAGCTTTAGTGATTTTTCCGTCTTTGTCTGCGTCCATTTTTGTGAACATTTCTGAATGAGCCTTGTCGAACTCTTCTTTGGTGACTCCACCATCTTTGTTTGCATCCATTTTGTCCCACATCTGATCATGCTTGTGATGGGACTTCTTGTGTTCGTGAGACTTTCCATAATGGGAACACCCTGACAAACATAGGGATATCAATGCGGCGAACGTGAGAATTAATTTTTTCATAAGAGACTCCTCTTCGTTAAATCTCCGCCAGAGTAAACACTCGAGATCGTAGAAGCAATAGATTTCAGGGGACAGTTTCTGTTAGGACTCAACACACGAACTAAGGTGCCAAGCGCTTGGACGTCCAGGGCTCTTTAAGATCCGTGCGGCTGAAGATCATTCGGTCGTGCAACCGGTGCTCGCGAGACTCCCAAAACTCAATGTGCAGGGGCATCAGACGGAAACCACCCCAGTTCTCTGGGCAAGGAATTCCCCCCTCTGAGAAGCGTGACTCCACGTCTGACACGAGATTCTGTAACTCTTCTCGCCCCGCAATCTCTTGACTCTGGGGCGAAGCCCAGGCTCCGACCTGGCTGCCACGACCACGGCTCTGGAAGTAGTCGTTACTTTCGGCATAAGTCATTTTCTCGACCAAGCCACGGACCCGAACTTGACGATGCAAGGGCTTCTCCCAATGAAAAACGAGAGCGGCTTTCGGGTTGGCCACAAGCTCCTGCCCCTTTTTGCTGTCGTAATTGGTAAAAAAGCAAAAACCCCGGTCGTCATGCTGCTTCAAGAGCACCACGCGAGCCGACGGCATGCCAGACCCATCAACGGTAGCCAGGGTCACCTGGGTCGGCTCAAAAGTCGCGACGTTAAGATTTTTCTGATACCAGTCCTCAAAAACGGCTAAGGGGTTCGCCTGGGAATCGATCCATTTTTCCATGCCTCTTAATACCCAACCCACGGCCCATTGTCGAGGCTGGTGCACCATTTTGAGAAATCTTCAGTGGAGAGGGCCTCGTGCCGATAGGTTGTCTATGGCAGCAGAAAGAAACTTTGAAGAACTCTACCCACGCGCCCCACGCTATATGGTGGAGGTTGGTGACAACGACGTCGTTCGCTTTGCCCATATGCCAAAGGGTTCAAAAACCATGCACACTCGGATCATCAACATCTCTGAGTCAGGCATGGCCTTTTTAGTTCCTTATCTTACCGCTCCTCAGATTGACGAGATGATAAAGGTGCAGTTCACCGCCCCCAATGCTGAGAGTGTGGCCTGTTACGCCAAGGTGGTCCGAGTGCAGGTGCATCGCACCTACCACAAAACCAAAAAGCCACAGACTTTTAAGATGGTCGCAGTCGAGTTCGAAAACCTGCATCCCACCCAACGACAAATGCTGTCCACCGGCATCACTGAGCAGCTGAAAAAAAAGCAGGCGGAATACCGCAGAGACCAGATATGGACCCAATGCGTTTGGTTTTTCATGGATCTGGGCTCAAAGTTGCGGCAACTTTTAGCGAAACTACCCATTTTTCGAAAATCCTCAGCAAAAAAAGTAGACGACAATAACTACATCGACGCCTAGCCCATTCCTCTTTGCCATTTCAGTTACTCAATGCTTGGGTAGACCTTGTTCACCCGACTGATATCCTCGTCACTCAGCAGGTTTTGGGTGGGCGGGATAATGTCTCCATCAACGGTCAACATGGCGGGCGTCTGGGGACTGACACTGAAGGTGTAGGAGTTGTACAGCATGATGGATTGATAATCGAAGGGGCGCCCCACCAGACCAATAAAATCGTTAGGCATTTTTTTGAACTGGGGTTTGTTCACCTTGTCGATGTTGTCCCAAACAATGGTTAAGTAACGATCACGGTCTTCACGATTTTGCTCATGGAAAAAACCAATGGTGTGCATCCACTCGTGGAGAATTTCACGAACGTTGCACTGGGGGACCAAAAAGATCTCTTGCTTGCCCCCGACTCGACCCGCGTAAGAGTAGCAATCGCTCTCGCCTCTCGTGATCAGTACGTAGTCTTTTTCGGACTCCCGCGGTACGATTTTTAAATGGGTGAATGTATTGAGATACTCAATGGCTTCGATCACTCGATCGTACTGCACGACACTGTCGTCAATCACATAGGGAATCTTTCCATTGGGCCATTTGCGGGCTCGGCCTTTTTTTACCACCCCGGTTTTCATAAACTTCTCTAAGTCACTGCTATCGCCCAAAAGGACATCGCCGTGATAGACCAAATGCGGCCCCACTTGATTGATTTGCTCGATGTACCGATTGCCTTGTTCATCAAAAGCTACAAAGCTGCTATCCAGATTTGGGTATTTGGCTTTCGGGCTGGCACTGGCCTGCACCGGCTTGAGCCGACTGGGCGACTTCTTTGGCTGGGTTGGCGGCGCCGTGGCGGGAACCGCCTCACTTTGCGTCAGCTCCGGTCCTATTGCCTCGAAGACCCCTGGGTCTTCCACAACATCCTCCACGGAGACCACGGACTCCGACTCCTTGTCATCATTCCAGAAAATAAAGACCGTGCTAAGAATGGCGAAAATAACAAGAATATTTCTAAAGCGAAGTTCCATGGTCCACCCTGATTAGTGCAATTGCGTCGGGTCGACTTCGTTTTTCATCAACTCGGCTTCGGTGGCTTCGCGCACTCTCAAAATTTTTATATCAAAACGTAGCGAGAGACCCGCCAGCGGATGATTGCCATCGATCATCACTTTGTCATCCGTAATTTCTTTCACAATCACTGAAATCACATCACCACTGGGGCCTTGGGTCTGAAACTTCATCCCCAGTTGAATGCCAGACTCTTTTGGAAACTTGTCTTTTTCTAGCCAGGTCTGCAGTTCGGGATGGTGCAGGCCAAAAGCATCACGGGCGTGCAAGTTGATCTCGGTCTGGAAGCCGTAGCTCTTGCCTTTGATGGCCTCTTCGACTTTAGGCAACAGGACGCCTTGACCAAAAAGGAACTCCAATGGGTCATCAACGGTGCGCTCCTCAATAAGGACCGGACCTTGCCCCTCACCCAGTGAAAATAACTGGTAAGAGATCGTCACCACTTTGTCTTTATCAACCACCATATCGATCCCCTGTCACCGCAGCACCGAAAGCTCGGCCTGATATTCATTTTTTATAGTCTCACTGATTCTCATGACGTTTTTTTAACATATTTAAAAAATCTTTTCGAGGGATATACTCACCGCCAAATTGCTCCAACAAGGGCGTGACCATCTGAATATCAATCCAAGAGTGTCCCTTTTTCAGCAAGTCCTCGGCTAAGGTCACCAAACAGACTTTAGAGGCTTCACTTTCTAAAAAGAACATGCTCTCGCCACTAAAGACCCCCTTGAACAAGACTCCGTAAAGGCCTCCGACCAGTTGCTCGTCTCGCCAGGCCTCGACACTAATGGCTTGCCCCCTCTTGTGAAGCTCTGTGTAGGCCTCAATCATCCCGGGGATTATCCAAGTCTTAGTATCGCTGCTTCTCGGAACTCTTGCACAACTCTCAATCACCTTTTGAAAGTCTTTATTGAATGTGACTTGAAAATGCTCTTTTTTAATTTTTCGTCGCGTCGCTTTGGGGACTTTCAGTTGATCCAAGAAGAGCACGCCTCGTTGAGGGGGAGAAAACCAGAGCAGCGGAATCTCCTCGTCCTGAGGCCAAGGGAAGATGCCTTGCGTGTAGGCCTCTTGTAAAACCTCTGGCGAGAGATCGCCTCCCATAGCCAGTAAGCCATCCGGATTCGCTTGCTCCGGGTTAGGAAACATGAAAGTACTCCAACACCTGAGCTTTGATATCAACACCCTCGCGAGTGAGTTCGACAAGCTCTAAAAGCTTTTGCTGTTGCGATTTTAAGTGAATCTCGTGACTTTCTTGATCCAGCAGATGATCTGGGATGGGCTCCAGCAAGGACCATTCTCTAAAGTTGTGAAAATTATCAAGGACACCCCAGCGGTCAAAAAGTTTGACCACAGTCTCCACTCGAAAATCTCTTTTGTGATAAAAAAGCATCTTGTCTCGTAAAAAATCATAACCCTCGGCATGGACTCGCAACTGATTGTCCTCTATCAATCGATACACTTGCTTTATAAACGACGGATCAGGGTTGGCCCATTTGATAAAGTCCATCTGTATGCTGATGTCGTCGGGGTCGTATAGCAAAACCCCCTTAGCCGGCAGACCATCCCGCCCGGCTCGCCCCACTTCTTGGTAATAGGCCTCGATACTGCCTGGGAGTTCGGCGTGGATGACCATTCTGACATTGGCTTTATTGACACCCAAGCCAAAGGCCGGCGTCGCTAAAATGATTGGTGTTTCTTCACGTTGAAACTTTTTTTGATTGCGCTTGCGGGCCTCATTAGAGAGCTGCCCATGGTAGATCAAATGGTCCACCCCGAGTTTTTCGAGCTCGGCCGAGAACTTCTTGAGAGTGTCCACCAGCGAAAAATAGACAATCTTCGCCCCCGGCGTTTGGTGCTGAAAAAATACAAAGGCACGCACCTTGTCTTCAAGACCTACGACTTCTTGCACTTGCAAATCCAAGTTTGGTCGATCAAAGCCGGTATTAAAAACCGGGGTTCCCACCGATAATCCTAACTTTTCTAATATATCAATTTGCACTTTGCGGGTTGCTGTTGCGGTCAGCGCCATCACCGGAGGGTCGCCCAGTGCCGCTCGAATCTCTTTCATTCGAGTGTAGTCGGGCCTAAAATCATGACCCCACTCGGAGATACAGTGAGCTTCATCGACGGCCATTAGCGAGACGTCAATATTCTTAAAACAATCTAAGAACTCTTGCTTGCGAAACCGCTCTGGGGTGACGTAAACCAGCTTCAGGCGGCCATCGGCTAAGTCACGATAGGACTTCTCTCGTTTTTCTCTGGTCAGCGAAGAGTTAATATAGGTCGCATTAAGCCCATGCTTGCGAGCATCGTCGACTTGATCCTTCATCAGTGCGATAAGAGGCGAAATCACCACCACAACGCCATCCACTAACAACGAAGGCACCTGAAAGCATAAACTTTTTCCTGATCCTGTCGGCATCAATACCAAAGCGTCCTGCCCAGACAGGGCACCATCAATGGCCTCTTGTTGCAAAGGGCGAAAATGGTCATAGTTCCAGTGTTTTTTAAGAACCTGCAGGGCGGTTACCAAAACGTGATCCCGTTCATCAAAAGACCAATAACAATGACTTGGGGTAAGGTGAGCAAGGGTAAAAACAAAGCCACTCGCCAACTTTTGGTGGTTTCTTTTAAAGCCATAATTTCAGTGTAATCTGTGGAAACACCGGCCATTAAAAAGGTAAAGCCATTTCCCGGTGCCCCTGCGGTGGTCACCAATTCAGAGGCCAGTGGTGCCGACCCCTCAGAGCAGACCTCTAAAACCGTAGCCGCCAGCACCGTCAATAAAACACCGGTGGCGTCGGGTCCAAAATAGGTTTGAAAGTTTTCAACACTTAAGACTTCTTTTACGACGGCCGTCAGAATCACGCCAAAAAAGATCCATCGCAAAATCATTTTCGACTCAACGAGGCTCCTATACCCAATGATCTTAATCAGCTCCCAACGACTATCTGTTTCCGGAAATTGCAACCAGGGCTCGTCTTTCCCTTGAGCTCCGTCAAAAGGATGGGGGTGCTGCGGGAGGGTTCCTTTTTTTTCAAAAAACTCGAACAGCAGGCCGGTCACTATGGCGATAAAGCAAGAGCAAACAATAAAGGCTACGGTCAGTGGAAGCCCGATGAGGCTCCACAAAATAAGTGTCAGCGAAAAGGAGTTCCAAGGCGAGGCGACGAGAAAGGCCACCACTTGGCCGATACTAGCGCCTCGCTCATATAGCTTCATGCCCACCAGTAAGATGCCATGACTACACAAGTCCAAAAGAACGCCCGCGAGGGTGGCCCTCAGGATTCCAGAAACTCCCGAAGGAGGACCTAAAACCCGGTGAAACTTGCTGCGGGGGATGAAATCAAACAGCCCCACAACCACCATGGCGAACATTAGTCCCCAAATCATTTTGTGCATCAGGTGAACCACGGTGGTCGAGCCCCGCAGCCAAGGACTCTCCCCAACAATATCGGGGCCCCAGATCGTATGAGACGCCGCCCAGTATCCAAAAGCCAAAAATATAAGGGCTAGGCTCCCCCAGAGGAGGTAGTCCGGGCGGCCTTTCGAGGCATGACAATGGTCGGCTGAGTGATTATGCTGCACCAAACCATTATATATGACCCGGCTCCAGAGTTCATCCGCATTTTTTTTGCACTGCTCGTCATCTCGTGCTACTTAGAGCCCTTAAATAATTAAACAATTTCATAGATTTTGAGGACTAGGCACTATGGCACAGAAGTGGGAACTAGAAAAAGTTCGTAATATTGGTATTTCAGCGCACATCGACTCAGGGAAAACCACCCTCACCGAGCGCATTCTCTTTTACACCGGTCGAATTCATGCGATCCACGATGTTCGTGGTAAAGACGGCGTCGGAGCTAAAATGGACTCCATGGAACTCGAGAAGGAGCGTGGAATCACGATCCAATCGGCCGCCACCAGTGTTTTTTGGGGTGATACCAATATCAACATTATCGATACTCCCGGACACGTTGACTTCACTGTTGAAGTGGAACGAGCCCTTCGTGTTCTTGACGGAGCCATCCTAGTGCTTTGCGGAACCTCTGGGGTGCAGTCGCAGTCCATCACGGTGGATCGCCAAATGAAACGTTACGACGTACCCCGCTTAGCTTTTATCAACAAACTGGATCGTGCCGGGGCGAACCCTTTCCGCGTGACTCAACAGCTGCGTGAGAAACTCGCTCACAATGCCGTGATGATGCAAATTCCTATTGGGACCGAAGACGACCACCGTGGCGTGGTCGACTTGGTCACCATGAAAGCCTACACCTTTGACGGCCCTAACGGAGAAAAAATCGTAGAAGCCGACATTCCTGCAGACATGACTGACGATGCGGCGAAATATCGCGAAGAAATGCTTGAAGCCGTCTCCATGTTCGATGACGACCTTATGAACAAAGTTCTTGAGGGCGAGCCCGTAACGGAAGACGAAATTCACAAAGCGGTTCGCGCTGGTGTTTTAAGCCTCGACCTCACTCCTGTTTTCATGGGCTCCGCCTACAAAAACAAAGGGGTTCAGTTGCTGCTTAACGCTGTGACTCGTTATTTGCCAAACCCAAAAGACATCACAAACAAAGCGCTTGATATCAATAACAATGAAGAAGAAGTTCTTTTGAAAACAGAGAACGAAAAACCATTGGTTGCCTTGGCCTTTAAACTTGAAGACGGCCGCTACGGTCAATTGACCTATATGCGGGTGTACCAAGGAACCCTTCGAAAAGGGGACTTCATTTTTAACACCACCACGGACAAAAAGTTAAAAGTTCCGCGAGTGGTAAAGATGAACTCCGATGAAATGCAAGACGTTGAAGAGGCCTTCGCCGGGGACATTGTGGCCCTGTTTGGTGTGGATTGTGCGTCTGGGGATACCTTTACCGATGGTAAAGTGAACTACGCAATGACATCGATGCATGTTCCTGAGGCCGTTATCTCGCTCGCAGTGTCTCCGAAAGACAAGTCCGATGCCAGTAACTTTTCAAAAGCATTACAGAAGTTCAGAAAAGAAGACCCCACCTTTCGTGTGCACAGAGACGAAGAGTCCAACGAAACTATTATTTCAGGTATGGGCGAGCTCCATCTTGAAGTTTATGTGGAACGCATGAAGCGTGAGTTCAAATGTGAAGTGGTGACCGGTCAACCTCAGGTGGCTTATCGTGAGACCATTGGATCCGAAGCCGATTACGATTACACGCACAAAAAACAAACCGGTGGTTCCGGGCAGTTTGCGAAAGTGGTTGGTAAAATCCGCCCCATTCCTCCCGAAGAAGAAGAGAACTTTCGCTTCAACAACAACATCGTTGGTGGACGTATTCCGAAAGAGTACATCCCGGCTTGTGAAAAAGGCTTCCAAGATCAGTTGGCAAAAGGAACTCTCATCGGCTTTCCGATCGTCAACGTCGAAGTCGACCTTGATGATGGTTCGTACCATGATGTGGATTCTAGTGAGATGGCCTTTAAAATCTGTGCCATGGCAGCCATGCGACAGGCCTATGAAAGAGCCAATCCGACCGCCCTTGAGCCAATGATGAAAGTGGAAGTCTCTGCTCCAGAAGAATTTCAAGGTTCTGTGATGGGACAAATCAACCAACGGCGCGGAATCATTGCCGGTACACAAACCCAAGAGGCCTTTGTGACCGTCACCGCTGAAGTCCCGTTGAGTGAGATGTTCGGTTACTCGAACGATCTTCGTTCGGCCACTCAGGGTAAAGGTGAGTTCACCATGGAATTTGCTAAGTACACGCCAGTGCCACGCAGTATCCAAGAAGAGCTTTCGAAAAAGTATCAAGAACAGCGAGCGGCGGAGAAAAAGTAATGATTCTTTCCGATGGTGGGTTGAAAAGTTTAATTGATAATGGGGATTTGGTTATTGAGCCCATAACCCCCGAGTCCATTCAACCCGCTTCGGTGGATTGTCGCCTCGGCGATCACTTTTTGGTTGTGGAAGAACAGACCTCTGTTCTTTCCATGTCCGAAGAAATCCAATACAAAGAGGTTGTGGCTGACAAGATCACCATCCCTCCCCACACTTTTCTGTTAGCGACCACTATGGAATACATCAAACTTCCGGATAACATGGTCTCTTTTGTTGAAGGACGTAGCTCCATCGGCCGTATGGGACTTTTTATACAAAATGCCGGATGGGTGGACCCAGGCTTCGAGGGCAAAATCACCCTTGAGCTCTACAACGCGAACTCCTTCCCTATCGAGCTCGAAGCCGGACGGCGGATTTGCCAATTGGTTTTTGGCACCATGGATGCTCCCGCTTTGAAACCTTATCGTGGTAAGTATCAAGGGCAACGTAAGTCGGTGGGCTCACGAGTTTTTAAAGACTCCGAAAACCAGCTATAGTGAATACTAACGGGCACTTAATATTTTGCGTCAAAAGGCTTTTCTGTGGCTCTCCTCGTGAAGCTTTTGTTATTCTCAGTTCTCTTATGACAAAAGACACTCTTTTTGCCTTTAGAAGCCTCCAACATCCTCACCCCCCATTGATGCAACGATGACTCTTCTTTTTACCTACCTCTTTCTCGCTATTTTTGTATCGTTTATGTGCTCTTTGCTCGAGGCCGTTATTTTGAGTGTGAGCCCAAGCTTCTTGGGTACGGAAATCAAGGAGGGTAAGAAGTACGCCGTAATTCTCTCTGGGCTCAAAGATACCATCGATCGCCCGCTAGCAGCGATCCTCACTCTTAATACCATTGCCCACACCGTCGGCGCCGCCGGAGTCGGGTCCGAAGTTAATAAGATCTACGGCGACGACTTCGTCGCTATTGCCTCGGCTATTTTGACCTTTGTGGTTCTGGTTTTTTCTGAAATTATTCCGAAAACCCTCGGCGCAACCAACTGGAAACGCTTTGCCCCCTTCACCGCCTACACCATTCGACTGATGATCGTGATTCTCTACCCCTTGGTCTTTCTGATGGAGAAGGTTTCAGAACTGGTGGGCGGCAAAGACCAAAACATCTTCACCCGAGAAGAAATGATAGCCACCGCGGAGATGGGAGTCGGTCATGGCGCCCTCAAGAAAAAAGAATCCAATATTATTAAAAATTTACTGATGCTCGATAACATTTTTGTTTACGACATCATGACTCCTCGTTCAGTGCTGTTTGCTCTCGATCAAGAACAGACCATTGAAGAGGTGATCAAAGAATACAAACCGATCCGATACTCCCGCATCCCCGTTTACAACGACAATATGGACCGTATTGAAGGTGTCGTCCATCGCTATCAAATTTTAGAAGCTTCGAGCAGTGATCTCGACACGAAAAGACTTAAAGAGCTTAAAACCAGTCTGCACAGCGTCCCCGAGGACATTTCTGTGTCCGCCTGCCTCGATCAACTGATCCATCGCAATGATCATATTTTCTTGGTCGTGGATGATTACGGTTCCACCATGGGGATTGTGACTCTTGAAGATGCCATTGAAACTTTGTTGGGCGTAGAAATCATCGACGAGTTTGACTCCGTGGCCGACCTCCGTTTACACGCTCTAGAACAATGGAAAAAGCGCAAACAAAAACGCAATGTCGCTGACAACAAGGGCTAAAATGAGTGCGGAGTTGGTTCTTTTTTATGTGCCGGTGCCAAGCAAAGAGTCCGGCCTCAAACTCGCAAAGGGACTTTTACAAGAAAACCTTATTGCCTGTGCCAACCTTATGCCTCCCCACCTCGCCCTCTACAAATGGGATGGCGAACTGCAAGAAGACTCAGAGCATATCATGATCCTTAAAACCACCGCGGCGGCAGCTCACAAGGTTGAAGCGTTGCTGACCGAGAGACACCCGTATGATTGCCCCTGTATCCTACAAATCACTCCCTCGAAAACCTCCCAGGCTTTTTTAGACTGGGCCAATCAGCAGACGGCAGCCCGCTCTTAGTGGAACCGGGCTCGTGTCTTCGAACACCGTACGATAGCCCGGAAAGACAGACTCAAACGCTCAGACAGGCCCTCGCCGGCGAAATGCTTTGCATTTCTGGCTGGGGAACTCGCGTTTGAGTCTGTCTTTCTGGGCTATCTTCCGATCTTTCGTTTTTGGGTCTGTCTTTCCCCACTATCCTACCGTCTTTGAGAAGAGAATGGAGACGCGTCCTTGTTTTTTAGCCAGCAACCCACGGGCAGTGGTTGGCTTTTTGAAAGTTTTTGACTATCATTCCTTTGATTTTACGGGGCCCGTACAAAGAGTCGCTATTTTTAACTTGATTTGGCTGGCTCTCTGAGACCGATGGTTTCGATGCTCGCTGGTTTTAAACTTTATATTTTTTGGGAGTTCAGATGGATAGTAAGTTGGCTAAGGATGTTTTTGATGTGGCTCATTTAACTGGGTCTTTTTTGTTGCGATCGGGGCAGACATCCTCGGAGTACTTTGACAAGTATCAGTTTGAAGCCCGACCAGAAATTTTGAATCGAATTGCTGACGGTATCATTCCTCTTCTACCCGAAAATTTTGACCTGCTGGGTGCGATGGAGATGGGGGGGATCCCTATCGCCACCGCTATTGCATTGAAAACCGGCAAAGAGATGGTTTTTATTCGCAAAGAAGCCAAAGAGTACGGCACCTGTCAGTTTGCCGAGGGTCCAAGCATTGAGGGGAAAACCATTTGCATCGTCGAAGATGTCATCACCACTGGTGGTCAGGTTGTTATTAGCACCGGCATGCTTCGCGAAAAAGGGGCCATCATCAAAGACGTGGTCGCCGTCATTGATCGGAGTCTAGGAGACCATAGCAAACTTCAGGGAATGGACTTGAGCCTAAAGGCTCTCTTCACCATGGATCAACTCAAGACTAGCCAACCTTAGCGAACGAAGAAACTATCCCGAGTGGTTTTAAATGACTCTCCCGGATTCAATAGGTTAAAAAAGCTCACTCCAAAGTCAATTTGAAGACGCAACCAGTAGACTTGTTCATTCACTGAGAAACTTGAGTTTTGAACCGAAAATTCGGTGCTGAGCATCTGGGAATAACCAATCACAATGGAAGTGACCGGACTTAGTGGTAATGCAAGACCGGCGTGCCATTGAATCGGGTTAAAATCGTACTCAAAAATTTGGTTGCTACTACCCGCTCTTAGATGCTTGCCCTTGGCAAAAAGATAGTCAAAACCAACAAATAGAAATGAATAGTTCAATCGAACACCAGACCCAAAGCTATTAAAGTGGGCCCATTCACTCAGTGTTTCGTTACTTGCATTGTTTTCGGCAGCGTTGTAACGATAAGATAAATCTAGATCCATCGAAAAAGCCCCTGATGCGAGTAGAGGAAAAAGAAGATTCCCCTGAGCGCTCACCCCTGTGTACTTGGCATTTTGTAATGAATCGGAAATTGAAAGTTGAGAGTAGCCGACTCCCAACTCAAAACCCAAACCATTCTGCGAAGTGGCTTCAGCAAATGGACTTCCAACGACAACGCCGCACAAGAAGAAAATAGAAGGTAGAAGCCGATAGCTCAATTTATTCAATGGGAACATCTCCAATGATGGCTAGATCACCAATATTCAAAGTTTGAGTGTCTCGTATGAAAGGCTCTGTCCCAACACGAACCCCGTCGACCGTAATTCTCTCGACTGTATCGGTTGCCGAAGACGCAATAAGTAAATCACCGTTAGCCAGCTCAACAATGCCTGTAGGATTATTAATAGTCGCAGTATCTGTGCTCCAGATGGCTACCCTATTTGAGCCATCTGGGTCTGCTCGATAAACCTGATCGTCTCCTTGGGTTGTAATATAAAGTGATCCATTGGAGTGCAGTAGAACACCGTAGGGATTATCTCCAAATGCAACGCTGCTAACACAAGTTGCACTCAAACCAGAGATATCATAGGTTAGAACCGCATCAGATCCACCTTGATTGACCACAACCAATTGCCCGCTCGCATTTAAGGTCATACCTCGCGGAGCATTTAAAACACAGCTCCCAACTGTCGTATCAATAGTGGAACTGCCAAGTCGAACTCCTCGGCTATCAAAAACCTCAATGCGATTGTTTTCAATCGCGTAGACTCGCCCTGAGTCTCCCACCACCAAATCATATATCCCACCACTAAACTGAGCCGACCCGTGAAACAAAGTTTTTGTCCCATCCAAACCCACTTCATAAATAGAGTCGGTGGTATCGAGACTCATTAAGACCGAGGTCGGCGAATAAGGCACAATCCCTCTCGGGGTCGCCCCTTCTGCGCGAAAATTACCACCGGCCACAAACTCACCATCAAGGGTATAAAACGCAAAGCCGCGATGATTGCCATCTTGACCGTTCAAGACCAAGTAAGGTGTGTTCGTGCTGGAACCACTTTCTGAAGCAAAAGACAAAACGTCTCCCTGCTCTTTCCCACAAGAAGTTAGAAGACACAAAATGGCCAAAAAAAGGACGCACCTACTCATATGTATCAAATCGGCACAATCCTGTTTTATATTAAGACATTTAGAAGAAACTAGGCCAAAGGCCGGCTGCAGTGGTTTGAAAAACAATTAAAAAATACAGCAACTTAAGCAGCTGGACCTTAAGCATCATCTAACGTCCAGCCTAAAAATCGAAGGATTGGGGATCACTTCTCCGCTACGATATAAGCCACCCAGCTTTCGCAGTCTTCGCCTTTGGTCACTCGCTCGAACTCGCCGTCACCCTCGCCATCTTCATCGGTGCCTTCCCAGTACACATGGACATTTTTAAAGCCCGCTTCTAGTAGGATCTCACGAATCTCAGGGATGGAGTACAAACGCCAGTCGTAGGTAAAAGCCTTCTTTACCTTTTTCTGCCCCTTGGGTTTGAAATGGATATAAAACATGGCTTCGTTCGTCACGGGATCATAAGAGTCTTGGTCCCAGAAGTAGGAAAACCCATCGTGCTCGGTCTCTTCTTCGTTAGGTTCGTAACATTCAGAACCACCAAAGATGTCGAGAATCAAAATCCCGTCGTCATTGAGGGCCGATAGATTTTTTTTGAAGTACTGCTTCAGGGTGTCTCGCTCTTTGAAGATAAAGTAGCTGAAGTTACAGGCCGCGATGATGTCGGTGCTCGGCAAGCCATCATCCAGCACATTGCCCTCTTGGATATGAATACGCCCTTGCTGCTCTTCAGTAAGCTTCGGAAGATAGTGAGCCTTACCGTACTCGATAGGCTCTGGATCGAGATCGACACCAAATGATTCGAATTGATCGTCTAGCTTAACCCACTCACAACTGAGTTTGAATGTTCCACAGAAGTCTTCTCGAAAAGTTTTGGGCTGTTTTTCTTTCAGTTCTTTGTATGAGCTCAAGAAAAACTGCACGTCCACATCGGCCGACTGCACGGACTTATTGTAGTACCAGTATTTATCAAAATCTTTTTTCTTTTTGTCTTTCTTACTCATTGCATTGGCCTCACGGGATTTCATTAAGTACGTCAAGGGCTGCCTCCATAATATCTTTAGTTTGTGGAACTGTGTTTTCTTCAAGCTCAGCGTAAAGACCAATTCCGGGTGTATTCTTCGCAGCTAAGACTTTGGGTTTTGCTAGTAAATCGTAAAATAGTTCTTGTGTGGCTCGATAGGCCAGGTGCTCTCCGAAGTTTGTCACCTCCGTGTCTTCGTTTAAAAACAAGACCCGCTTGGTTTTTTGGATCGAAGTTTTCACGCATTGCCAATCGTAGGGGTACAGTGATCTCAAATCAATGACTTCTATCTCGTGACCTTTGTCTTTTTTCAGTTGGTCGGCCACTGAGTTAGCCATCAAGACGTTGCGACCATAAGTCACCAACGTCAGGTCTTTACCTTGGCGGGTGATCTTAGCTTTACCAATCTCGATGGAGACGTCTTCAACTTTAGGCCATTTCGGCTGCCACTGAGAGCGATCCCCTAAGGGAGCATCGATCATGGCTTTCAGCTCTTTTTCGCTCTCTGGCTCACCAGGGATCAACTCTTCACCTCGCACCCTTAGTAAAGCCTTCGGTTTTAAAAACATAACAGGGTTGGGATCTTTAATCGCCGCCAGCAGTAGGCCGTATGCATCGAGCGGAGTCGATGGCATAACAATCTTCCAACCGGGCAAGCGAGTGGCCCACGCATCAAAACTGTGAGAATGGTAGATCGAGCCACGGATCCCGGCACCCACAGGCGTCATCAAGGTCAGCGGCATCGGGTAATTACCATTGGACACCCACAAGGTGTTCCCCGCAATTTTTAACAGGTCGATCGTGTTAAAGATATAATCGCAAAATTGAATTTCGGCCACACAACGGTCTCCGGCAAGAGCAATACCCATGGCCGCTCCCACAATGCCGCGCTCATCAAGAGGAGTGTTCCACGCACACTCCACACCTTGAGTGGCGGTAAAAACACCGCCCATGGGTGGGCCAGCATCTTGCCCAAAGACGTCTGTCAATTTTAAGTTTTTTTCTGCGAAATGAAGAGCCATTCGAATGGATTGCGCCATATTTGCCATTAGAAATTCCTCCAGTCTGCATTTTCACTATTCACATAAGTGTGGTCCCAAATACTATCAGCACTAGGGTTGGCTTCAGTAGACACCTTGTCAGCGAGCTTCTTAATTGTATTGAAATGTTCGTCCCAAATCTTTTTTGCCTTTTGGGTCGTCAAAGCTCCATTGTCGACTAACTTTTTTGTGAACATCTCGACACAGCATTCTTCACCCTCGATTCGATTGGCTCCCGAGGCGGAGGAGTGGCCATAAAGACGAGAGACTTCAAATTCAGCCACCACCGGTTTGCCAGTTTTTCGAATATACGCAAGATCATCTTGCATGGCGAGGTAAGCTTCTATGGGGTCGTTTCCATTATGCACCCTTGTACGAATCCCAAAGGCCTTGCCTCGATCGGACACATGTTTTTCTCCATGTTGGGTGCCGTAGCTTGTGGAAATTCCCCAGCGATTGTTTTGCACGGTAATATACATGGGGAGTTCAAAGCCTGGACGGCTGGCCCAAACCAAGGCACTCGCAAAGTCGCCTTCAGCACTTCCGGCATCGCCACCGGTGATGATAGACACCCCTTTGGATTGATGACGACGTTGCGATATCCCAGTGCCGATGGCCATAGAATACTGAACTTCAATAGGAGACGACACGGGCACCACGTTCCACTGCGGAAAGCAATAGTGGTTCGAGAAGTTACGCCCTCCCGTCGAAGGGTCGGTCGCCTTGTTCATAATTAAGCGCAGGGCATCGGCTGGGTCCATCCCCAATGCCAACAGGGTGGGAGTCCCACGGTAGTGCAAATGCCAATAGTCGTATTGTGGGCCTTGCCCCTTTTTACCCAACAGACCGAGTGGAACTCCAAAAGCCTCCTCACCAGGGGCTCCAATCCAAAAATAAGCGCCTCCCTTACGATAAACCTGAATCATGCGTTCTTCGAGAACTCGAGACTGAACCATCAGATCGTACATTTTTAACAGCAGAGACTTGTCCAACTTCAGTTTGCTACCAATCACTTTGCTTCTTGTCGAAGAGCCTTTGATTGAGGCTGCTTTTTTAGATGTTGTGGCTTTTTTAGAGGCCGCTTTGCGAACCTTTTTTGCCTCGGACTTAGCCGGACTTTTCTTTTTGTGAGTTTTCTTTTTCGCAACAACCTTTTTCTTTTTGGCTTTTTTAGAAGTGCCTCTTCGATTTGTGGTCGTACCCATTGCATCCCCTTGAAACTATAGAACTATCGGTGGTTTTGAATAGGTGAAAGTTTTCTCACATGCCGGCTGTTTCTTAAAGATATAATCAGAGGGATTAGGACTTTTGGAACGGCGCGTTTTTGAGCGGCGCAGATGGGCGGAGTGCTGGGGCCACAGAGACATTAAAGTGAGTACCCTGGAGGCCCTCAAGAGGCCTCCTCTTCTGTGGGTGCCCAAATTTTCATCTTTCTCTACGTGCCGAAGCCCTCATCTCTCCGGCTGTGCAGAGTCACTACTGGGATGGTCTCAGAATGCTCTATCGCTCCTCTTCTTCTCGCTCGCGGCGCTCTTTCTCTCGTTTTTCTTGTTCGTCCAGCGATCTTTGTAGCTTCCCGGCCGAGTAGTCCGCTTTGAGAGAAACCACCAATGAACGCAGCCCCCTCCCTGCGAAACCAGCGAGCGAATGGAGATCGCTATTAGCCTCTTTGATCATGTCTCAAAATGAGAGACTGACTTCAATTTTTTTGCATCAAAATGATAACTTCTTAATGGATATTAAGAAAATACCGATAACTTTATTATGATGAATCGACGTTTATTTTATATTCTGTTGTCTTTGGTAATCGGTTTTACTCTGTCTTCTTGTAAGCAGGAGGACGACAGTCTTGATCTCCTTATCGGCGGTGGTGGTAGTGGCAGCTCGAATGCCGACAGTCTACAAATCATCAGTTCCACTCCAGAGCAAACCAACGTCACTATCGAAATCGGAGACAGTAGAGATTTCACCATAAGTGCTGTGGCTCCAATCCCCAATGTGGTTAGCTATTCGTGGACCTATGACGGCGCACCCGTTGCCGCGGTTAATAGTTTTTCAGTAACCGGTACTCTTGGCACCGTCGGTAACCATACCCTGGTCGCCACCGCCAGCGATGGATCTGCCTCTCGTCAAAAAACATGGACCATCAAAGTCAATGGTCCTCCCGTGATAACGGCGATCACCACAGGAACCCCGAAAGTTTCTTATGACTCGACCACCAATATTCAAGCCTCGGCCACTGACCCCAACGGCGACACCCTCACCTACACTTGGACTTTTAATGGAGCCACTTCGCCTCGGGTGACAGGGACCTCTGGCACTGGAGTCCTTTCAGGTGATGCGTCGGTTGTGGGTGCTAATACTGTGACTTTAACAGTCAGTGACGGAACCAAAACAGACTCCGAGACATGGAATGTCGAAGTGAATTATTTTCCGCAAGCTTGCAACCAACTGAGCACGGGCCAAATCTGTACCTTTGCCGGTAGTGCCCACAAAGGAAGTGGACTGGCCGTCAACAATACCACTTTCCCGTTACGATTTCGCCCCTTCGCTCACACCCAAGATGCTGCCGGAAACTTGTTTATCTCGGACATAGAAAACAATGTGGTGTGGTTTTGGAACCGCTCTGGAGCGGCCGTCTCTCGCATTGGACAAACCATTGCTGCCGGAGCCATCCAAGTGGTGGCCGGTACCGGTGAAGACGCCACAGGGAGTGCCGCTCTACAGGCTACACTCTCGCCACTCAATAGCCCAAGGGGCCTTTGGTACGACGACGGAAACGATCGTCTCTACGTCGCCGAATACGACGGCAACCAAGTGAAGTATATCAACTCAAGTGGAACGGTATTTGTTGGCCTCGGTGGCGGTCCTTCCCATGCCGATGGTGATACTGCTTTTAACCATGACTGCGATCGTCCCATTCACTTGGCGAACCTTGGTACCAACCTCTATGTCACCTGCTACAACGAACATCGTGTGAAACGCTGGGACCTTACAACCGACCTTGCCTACACGGCGGCCGGTGACGGAGGCAACGATGTTGCCGGTGAGAATGCTGTGCCTACATCCTCGGGTGTTGGCACCCCATACGGACTCTTTGTCGATAGCAATGGATTATACATTACTTCATACACCCATGATCGCGTTCGATTTGTAAACACCACGGCTGCGCCTATCGTTTTTTGGAACGGCAATGCCGATCAAGTGACCGTCAACCCAGGTATGATAAGCACGATTATGGGAGATGGTGGCAACGGAGCCACCCCCGCCGCTGGCAACCCCTTGAGTTCGGATGTGGCTGAGCCCTCTTCTATCACCGTTCGCAATGGTAACGAGATTTATGTCACTGCTCGACGCACCGACGACTTGGTTTTTGGTAACAACTCCGCTGGCCCCATCACCATTGATGGGCTGACCGTAGTCGCTGGCCAAATTGGATTAATAAACAACCCTGCCGGTGGCTATAATGGCTCGAGTCTTGGTTTGGCCAGTACACGATTCGACGACTTTTATCAAATCACAGTGGACAACCAAGACAACTCTCGATTGATTATATCGGACTACAACAATTTTCGGGTTCGCGAGGTTAATGTGGCCACCGGAGACGTCACCGATTTGGCCGGATCTGGTCGTGGGAAAAATGGTTTCTACGGAAACAATCTTTTACCAAGCTTCCAGCACCTTTTTGACTTTCCAACGGGCCTCGCCTTTGACGACAACACCCAATCACTTTTTGTGGCCGACCAAAATAACTTTAATATTCGAGAGGTGGATCGCTTCGGCCGAATGCAAACCGTTGTTGGGGGTATCGATGGTGCTGCCGATCCCATTATCGATAATGACATTCCGACCAATGCCAGGCTTCGCACCAACATCAACGGTAACAATTCGATGAACAATGGTTTTGACCTTTGGACCGATGGCACATTGGCGCAGCTCAACAGCTACGGGCATAATGTTAGACTTTGGAATCGCAGTGGTAGCGACACCATTTATTTTGGTCAGTTCATCCAAAACGACCGAATATCAACAGTTGCTGGTGATTGGAGCACCTCGGGTACCGCAGATGGCCCGGCACTCAGTGCTCAGATGAACTATCCTAATTCCGTCAAGTTTTACAACAATGGTGGAAACATTGAGATGTTCATCGCGGACACCATGAACCATTGTATTCGCCGAGTGGACTCGTCCGGTAACATGACGACTGTGCTAGGGCTTTGCGGGACTTCTGGTGATCCCGGCAACAACGTCGCCGAGGCGGCGGCCCGTTTCAATCGCCCTCGTGGCCTAGCTATCGACTCGGTAGGCAACCTCTTTATTTCTGACTATAACAATCATCACATTTGGTATTGGAACCGAACGGTGGCGCCGATCACTATCGGAGGCATCACTATTAATCCCAACAATGTGGCCGTGATCGCCTGTTTGTCAGGAACCGGTGGTAGTACCAGTGAAAATATTCTTGCTACCTCAGCCCGATGCAATCAGCCCACAGGCCTAGCCATTCGTGGCACTCAACTTTGCTACGCCCAACGAAATCGCCACAACGTTCGCTGTATCAACACCAGCAATGGTACGGTGCAAACTGTGGCTGGTCACCCCGAAGCTTCTCCGACAGGCGGCTCTACTTTTGATTTTTCTCAAGAAGGAATCAACGCGCTGTCAGCAACCCTGCTCTACCCATCCAATATCACCTTTGATGCTAACGGTGATCTCTACATCAGTGACACCTACAACCACACCATTCGAAAAGTAAAGCTGAGCCCCTAATGATAAGGGCTCGGTCTTGAGCCTGTTGTAATTTTGGTTCTGGTGTTTGTTTAAAACTCGAAGCCGGCACCGATCATGATATTGTTTTGAACGGCAATGGTGGTGCCCGGACCGTAAAGATAGTCGTAGCGGTACTCGGCGGTGACCAACCAGTTTTTCGAAAGGGCGTAGTCGACGCCAACACTGGCTCCGGGACCGATATAGCTGGTGGCAAGAGCCAGCCCAAACAGGCGCTGACGCATGAAAAGTCCAACGTAAGGTCGCCAGGTTTCATAAATACTTACGCTGGTGTACTCCGAGTCTAAGTCGGAACTACCCGTAGACGTCAGAGGATAGTACTTTCCTCCCAGATCAAAACCGTAGCCTGAACTTCCTGAGATCAGACTACTCATGATGACATTAAAGCCCACGACAACAAGCCATTTAGGGTAGAAGCTGTACCCTACCTCAAAAGAATAGGCACCCACACCAGAACTGGTTTGCCCTCCGGAACGAACACCCTCTGTGGCAAAGCTCCAGCTCCCGCCACGAAACGCCAGTTGCCCGGGAGCCGCCTGTACCGCTGACGAAAGAAATACAAAACAAAGAGCACTAAGCAGCGGCTTCATTGAGCTCTCCTTCACCCTCTGTAACCTCGAGTCGAGACTTGATTTGCACCAACGAGTTTAAAATTCTCTTTTTGGCAGCGACCACAGCGATCTCATGGGGACGCTGCTCGGTGAACTTGGTTTTGAAGTTGCGCATCATAAAACGCTGCTTGGCTGTAAAATGCTCGAATAAAGTCTCACACTCTTGCCGGTCACAAGCTGTGATCGCCAAGGCCCACAATTCTAAAGGAAGATCAGAACCCAAACGTTCCAACACATCTTTGGACTCCTGAAAGAGACTGTAGAAGGGCACTCGCTCTCGCTTGATCCAAGAACTATCGTCTAACACTTTATAAATTTCTCGTTCATCCTTGGTGGTGGAGCGATCTAAAAGATTCAAAAGGTCGGCGTCTCGAAAGTAGCCCGCAATCTCGGTTTCTGATTTTAAGGGACAGATCTCCAAAGCCTTATCGTGTACTTTTTTAGCTTGGGCAGAAGAGATAGGCTTAGCCGATTCGGCGGCTTCTAATAGCTCGGCCCACTGACCCGGGTACAGATACTTGGCAACGTTAATCATGGTCGTTTGAGGCAACATCCGCAAAAAGCTCTGAGCCTCTTCGAACTTATAACCTTTAAAAAGCTCTCCGAAGTGTTTCACATCCAAGCGAGCCAGGACTCTCTTTAAATCCTGCAGATCATCGGAATGGACTTCACCGAGTAATTGCTTTCTAATATTAAGTCTCGAAATTTCTCCAATACAATCAGCCGAATGGGCCGTTAGGGGCGTCATCTGGGTGATCGCAACGCGCCACCAGTCGCCCCGTGCCCAAGTGATTAGACCTTGCAGATCCTCGGTTGGCATCTGAGCAAATATTGATCCCATGGCTAAAGGATCTTTCGCCCCCAGTTGCTCAATGGTCTGAATCAGTTCAGCATCCGGGTGACTCATGAAGTGGGACAGACGTTGGATATCATTCTTTATTTTTTCTTCGTGATCAGTGGGAAGAACCCCTTCGTCCCAACGCTGGTTCGCCAGCTGAAAACCTCCCCCCAAATCAGCCATCATCGATGAGCTGTTAGAAAGGTTTTCGGTGGATCGCCCAATCTCGCTGAGGGGTTGCGCCAAGCCCTTTACCAGACGACTAACACCCAATTGGAGAATCAGGAACAACAGAGCGGCAAGCCCCAGAATTCCTAGAGCACCCACAATTAAAAAGGGACGACTTTTATTTATAAATGAATCGCCCTGCCACTGTCGACGGTTGATATCGACCCGATCGTATAGTTCTGAAAGCTTTAAATGTTGAAAAAGTTCAGATTTGAATTGATCTAATTCTTGATCAGAAAAATCACCATCGATATCGACTTTTACAAAAACACCACGAAGATAAGAGATCAAGGTGCCAAGGGAAACATCTTTGCGGTCCCAGAAGCTCAAGGCCTTAGGGTCGACTTGATCAAGATACGGAAGGTTTAAGGCTTGCTGATCACTGCTGTTGGGTTGCCTAACCTGTGGTTTGTCTTCGGCATCGACTTTCACATAAATTGAAAAAGCTTTACGGGGGTACCGGGTCTTAATGTAGTCCGACGCCTTTTGCGAATAATAGTCTTCCACCTCGATCAAACGAGAGGCAAACCCATTGGAACAAAAACAGACGATCATTGAGATTAATAAATACTTCATTTACCATCTCCTTTCTTTTGTTTTTTCATCATTTTTTCAATTTTACTTTCAGAATGGCCTTTGGACTTCAGTTTTTGACGAACCATCCAGTCGAGAAGCTTCTGGTACAGTTGGTTCTCAGAGATTCGGGAGTCGACCTCGAATACCACCTGATAGGCCTCTTGCTGCAGCTGATCGACGGACGGCAGACTTCCTGCCAGATGCTTGATGGCACCGCCCAGCCCTTGAGGGGTCGCGGAGGCAATGTCTCTCCCGGGAATACTCACGTCCTTCACTGACTCGATGGCCTTTGATGCTGACTCCGGCCCGTCGACACCCGCTGCTGGTGCTCTTTCTGTGTGATCCAAGGGCTCGATAACAATTACAACCTTGCGTTGATTGTCTGACTTTTCATCTTTATCTTGGCGACTTTTTGAAGATTCCCCGTAGCCGGCAATTCGCATTTTATCGAGGTTCACCCCCCGGGTAGCCAAATATCGAATGGCTGAGATGGAGCGGAAAGCCGAGAGTTCGAGATTGTCTTTGTAGCGAGACTTGGAATGAAGTGGTCGACCGTCGGTGTATCCGCGAACCACTAGCCGAAACAAACCCAAATGGGAGTGTATGGCTTTTGAAAAATCATTCAGAGCCTGTTCCCCAGCTTTTGTTAACTGATGCGAAGCCGAACCAAAGAAGCTAACCCCCGGAAACTCAACCAAGATGCGCTCGCCTTCGATATTTGATTTAATCTGCAAAACATTGCTCATATCCGCTGTCAGCATAGGAATATTATGTTGTGATTTTTGCGGATCTTGCTGAGCCAACGAACGATCGATTTGGGAACCAGTGGCTGAATCAAAATATTGGTCCAAGTCCTTTTTAATTAAGGTGAGGTTCATAGTCTCAGATTTGATATTAAAGAAAATCACAAAGAAGCCCAACAGAAGGGTGATCATATCGCCGTAGCTGATCGCCCAATTGTTCTCGACATCTTCGGTTTCAAGGGGAGCACGAAGCTTATTGTGTTCCATGGCTAGGCACTCTCTTTAATATGGACACCTAAGATATCAACTCTCTGCCGAGGTGATAGGTATGAGTTCAACATCTCTTGCACGGCCAGGGAGTCGCCATCATCGAATATCATCAATAAGCCTTCGAGCAACAGCTCGCGAAAGACTTTTTGGTCTTCTGCACTTTTTTGAAAGTTCTCAGCAATGGGCGCCAATACAAAGTTAGCAAAGGCGAGACCATAGAGTGTTGCGATCAAAGCAAGGGCCATATTGACCCCGATTTGAGCTGCGTTGGCACCATCCCCCACCGTTCTCATTAGACTGATCAACCCAAGCACTGTTCCCACAAGCCCAAAGGCCGGAGGGTATTTAGCCAACCGCCGGAACAGGTTGACCCACTCTTCGTCTCTTTGCCGAGAACGATAAATTCGCTCTGTCAGGATATTTTTGAAATCTTCGCGCGACATATCGAGCAGGTACAACTCAACGCCCTCTTTAAGAAACACATCAATCTTTTTGTCACCAAGCAGTCTTTTTAAGAAGACTCTTCTATTGTGAGACTGGCTCGCCACCCTCACCAAAACCTCGACAGAGTAGATCAAGTCGGGGCGCTTGTTGCGCAACATCTGAAGGGGTGCTGTAAAGAAGCGCAACAAGAAGGAAAATGGAAACGAGATGATCATGGCCGCCAGGGTCCCACCAAAAACCACTAAAAAAGCCACTTCATCAAAGTAGAACTCAGAGCTCACCCCAAGGGACGACAATGCCGTATAAACAAAGAAGACAGCGGCGACGAAGCCTAGCAAATTATACATCTACCGACTCCTCCTTGTGGGTGTCACTTGCAAGAACTGAATTATCTTTTGGGTGTCTTGATTGTCAGGATCATACTCGAGAGCTCTCCGATAAGACTCGAGAGCCTGCTGATTGCGATTTTGTAGGAGATAGGCATTTCCGAGCAAGTTCCATCCCACCGCGGAATAGGGAAATTTGTTTAAAAAGCCGCGTGCCAACACCTCAGCTTGTGAATGATTGTTGCTCAAAAGCTGTGACTGGATGCTCGACAAACTCCGTTGCTGACTGGCTGTGGTGTCTTGAGACAAAAGGCCCGTCTGCTCGTTCATCTGAGGAAGCTTCTGTAACGTGGCAAAGACTTCCGCTTCAGCACTCATACTTCGTTTGTCGATCAACACATCTTGGGGCTGATAGCCTTCTTTTTGAATGGAAAAATTGAAGTGTTCACTATTTGGAAAGTCTCTCGCACTCAGTTCTAGAGGGGTCTCACCCAGTTTCTTCAACTTTTTGCCGTCTTTTAAATAGACCGTCGCTTGCTGTGGCTCAGACTCTACCATCATGGTCATGCTTGAACATGAACCTAAGATAAAACCTATGCCTGTGAGAACTACGATTTTCTTAATCATAATCACGCACTCCTTTGCATACATCTATTCGGAGTGGTCTTGTGTAATATTGAGACGACTTTCGTCTTATTTTAGGAAAACAAAAAAAAGCCAGTCCTAAGGCTGGCTTCGTATCTTTCAAAAGGTCACTACAGAGTATCAGCTCCCGGGCTTAATGCTTGCCGGTGCTTTTTTTTTAGTGTCCTTCGCGATTTTGAGGGGCACCTTGCTCTGCACATCAATCAAATCAACGAGCACGTTGGCCGCTTCTTTGATGTCTGGACGTTTGTGGTACTCAGCAATTTTCTCTTTGTCAGACAAGCTCTTCTTTTTATCGAACTCGTCTTTCTTGTCTTTTCTCTCATCAAAAGAATCACCGAGGACAATACCCTTCTCTTCTTCTACTTTCGCTTTTTTCACTTCTTCAACGATCTCTTGGAACTCTTTATCTTTCTTTACACGAATGGCGGAGCGTTTTGCTAGCTTTTTAATAACACTCGACGAAACAGTCGACCATTTGTCTTTACCCGATTTAACAAAGGCACTTCTTGAGATGAATTTATTAATCTTCTTAGGTGGTAACGAATAGTCCAAGGTCTTTTCGCCGATCTCTTTGTCGTCTAGAACACTCGGGAGAACCACATGAGAGGTCACCCCTCTGTGTTGCGTAGAGAAACCGCCAGGAGTAAAAAACATCCCAACAGTGACCTTTAGAGCACCCAATCCAGGAGAAAGAGGGATCACCTGCTGCACACTCCCCTTACCAAAGGTGTGATCGGCACCCACAATGACCGCGCGATCATAATCTTTCAGTGTGCCGGCGACGATCTCAGAGGCCGAAGCACTGATTCGACTGATTAAAACCACCAAAGGCCCTGTCCAGTCGACCTCAGGGTCGTCATCTTGCAATGGAATAGGCTTCAATCTTGGATTTTTTGAAGACTGCTTAACCACATTACCTGTTTTAAAAAATAGTCCGGCAAGGTCAACGGCATCACTGAGGCTCCCCCCACCATTTTGCGACATATCTAGGATCAAACCATCAACATTCTCAGCTTTCGCCTGTCGAATGATATTCTTCACATCTCGCGCACTGGATCGATCGCCCTTACTCGAAGCATAAAAAGACGGAAGATTGATGAGTCCCACTTTTCTCTTCACACCATTGATCTCTTTATTTAAAAAAGTCAGCTGAGCGGCTTCATCTTCGAGTTTGATTTTGTCTCGGACAAGCGTCACCGTGTGATGCTCGGTTTTTCCTTTAGCGGTACGCAAGATCTTAAGGCGCACCTTGGTGCCTTTTTTACCACGAATCAATCGAACCACATCACGAAGGTCCCACTCGACCACATTTTCAAAGGCTTGGGGGCGACCTTTCTCAAATTGGCCCACAGCAATGATCTTATCTTTAGGCAGAATTTTGCCCGAGCGCTCGGCAGCGCCCCCTTTAACCAATGAATCAACAGTCGTAAAACCGTCTTCAGGCGTTAGAGTGGCACCTATCCCCTCAAGCGAGAGACTCATTTGAATCTCGAAGTCTTCTAGGGCATCGGCCGAAAAATAGCTGGTATGAGGGTCCAAAGAATGGGCAAAGCTGTTCAGGTACCCAACCAACACGTCTTCTTTTTTGTACTTCTCCAATTTACGAATGCCCCGGTCATAGCTCTTTTTCACGAGAGTCACAGACTCTGGTAGTTTTTTGCCGGTGATCAGTCGATTAGAAACTTGAAAGTGGATATACTTCTCTTGCAGTTTCTGAAGTTCCTTCTCGGTCGCTGCGTAGCCTCGCTTGTCTGGATCAAGAATAATGCGAATTGATTTGTCGAACTTAAAGTCTTTCTTCAATTTTGACTTCGCAAATTCCACCCGATCTTTAACCCTCTTCAAGTAAAAGTCTTGCACTTCAAAAAGTTGGCTACAATTACCCGCCTCGACCATCTTGAAAACATTTTTCATTTTCTTCGTTAATGTTTGTATGTCTGGCTTTGAAAAATAGATTTTCATAGGATCAAAGGATTCGAGGTGTCGCTTTATCGTACGCGCCTCGAGAGTTGGAGTCAGCTTGCTGGTGTTCACATGGGCTATCAAAAAGCCCTTTTTAATATCTTGCACATTGTCGCACTTGAGATTGGCCTTTTTTCCGGGACCAAAAAGGTTCCACTGGGCCTGTAGCGACAACGGAAGCATTAAAGAGGTTGCGAGCAAGAGTGACAGAAATTTCATAGCTTATCCTTTTTGTAACTTTGACTTAGGTAGTATAACCGCTATCGGCATTTTTTTTGATTCTCTTTTTAGTGATCTGGTCTATTTTTTTTACCCAGGCCACTCATCTACGCCAAGCGTGGGTTTTAAGACGAGTTTGTCCTAAAAAAATGAACTCTATGGCCGAAAGTCGGCCCTCAATGGTCCTCATTCTGAGACAAGGTGACCTCTTCTTCTATGACCTTCGTAGGTCGGGCCTCGTACAGAAAAAAGCTATGATGAGGATTTCTCTGCTTAAGGTCCAGAAACTTTTGCCGTGTGGAGACTATATTCTTTGGATCATCGTCTGAAAACCCAAAGCGGTGGGCTGGCTCATGGCCGAACTCTTCATAGACGGATTCTATAAAATGATGCAGAGCTTGTTTCTTCAAAGAGGCAATCAAATCAGGCCCTGTCCAGCGCATGATCTTCTGGGTCTCAGCACTGGTCACGGCATAAATACGGTGGATGTCGGGCGCTTTGGGAATCAGCCCCTGCTCGGCGAGCCACTCTATACCATCTCGAATACGGTCAGGATGGTGGCCTCGTGCAGTGATGATCGACATGGTACGATCTCGATTGATGGCTTTTACAAATCGGCTCCACGAAGGGCCCTGCCAACCAGTCTGGCTAACTGCCATCTTGAGGTCTTCCATAAAAGGGAAGAATTTCCCGGCAGGATCGTCGCCAAACCTTTTAAAACTTCTGCCGGGACTGGGGTCGATAAGATAGTTCTTATAGGGACCCGACTTTCCGATAAGGGCGCGCTGCTTCGCAAATTCAGGAGAAGAGAGACTCTTCTCTTCTCCAGTCTGTTTATGGTAGATAAAGGTCAAAGACCCCGTATGGATGATGTTGTCATCGAAATCAAAAATATAAAAACTTTTCGGATCTCTCATCACTCTGAAGCTCGACTTCTCCTGATCACTGTCTTCTTTTTGGTTTCTTTATCATCCGAGGTTTTAGCCTTGGCTTTCTTTTTCACCTTAGCCGAAGACTTCGTCACTTTGGCCTTGGCCTTTTTATCTGTCTTTTTCTTGGCGGTTTTTTTCTTAGCTTTTTTTGTCGTCTTCTTTTTTGCTTTCTTTTTCTTAGTTTTAGTTAATTTGTCGGCCAGCAGTTCAATGGCTTTGGCAGCGGTGACATCGTCGATCTCCAAGTCGTCGGGCAAGGACACATTGAGCTTGCCCATCTTTATATAGGGACCATAGCGACCGTTGAAAACATTCATGTCTTCTTCGACATCAGGGTGTTTACCCAGCTCTTTGAGAGGAGCGGCTCGTCCACGACCACGCTTTGGCTGTGATAACAAGCCCATGGCAAATTCAAAGTCCACATCAAAAAGATTCTCTGTCTTAGGAATAGACCGAAAGTCACCATCACAGACCACATAGGGTCCAAAACGACCGATACCAATTTTCACATCTTTTTTGAGCTCGGGATGCTCACCGACTGTGAGCGGCAGCGACAATAGAAACAAGGCTTGCTCAATCGTCACATCCTCTGGCTCTAGGCCCGCTGGCAAGGTGGTTCTCTTCGGTTTTGCATTTTCATCGGATGCGTCACCTCGCTGCACGTAGGGTCCATAGCGTCCGGTCAAAACATAGACGGGTTCATTGGTTTCAGGGTCCATCCCGAGGGCGTCCGCACCTTTGATCTTCTGTTCGATCAGCTTGAAGCAGTCACCTTCGGTAATGTCTGCCGGCGCTTGAGCGTCTGGAAGCGAGGCGCATTGCTCCTCGCCTTCATTCATTCGACAGACATACGCACCGTAGCGCCCCACTCGAAAACTTAACGATGGGAGCGAGTCAAACTTGATCTGTCTGGCTTCATCAGGGTTTATATTTTGTTCTTGGGTCTCGACCTGGTCGCGCAAACCTTTGTCTCCAAAATAAACACTCTCTAGAAACTTGGTGGAATTGAGTTCACCACCAGCGATATCATCCAGGCGGTTTTCCATTTCCGTTGTAAAACCAAGATCCACGTAGGTGGGCAAATGCTGGTTAAGAAGTCTTGAAACGATCATTGCTGTGAAACTCGGGACCAGCGCATTACCCGATTTGCTGACGTAGCCGCGGTCGATGATGGTCGAGATAATAGAGGCGTAGGTCGAAGGTCGCCCAATCCCCTCTTTCTCCATCATTTGCACAAGGCTCGCCTCAGTGTAGCGTGCCGGTGGCTTGGTCTCGTGCTCTTTCTCTTCCGCAGCAGTACAATCGATCTTGTCACCTTTCTTCATTTTGGGGAGGAGACTCTCTTCACTTTTACTCTCGACATCATCATCCGTGCTCTCGACGTATACTTTTAGAAAGCCAGGAAACTCGACAGACTGACCAGATGCTGCGAATACAGCGTCTCCGGCGGCTATTCTCGCGTTCACTTGCTTCAACTGCGCATTGGGAAGTTGTGAGGCCACCGTGCGCTTCCAGATCAATTCGTAAAGCCCTAAGGTCACGCCTTTGAGTTTCGTCTCTTCAGGAGGAATCATTTCCGTTCCGGCAGGACGAATGGCTTCGTGGGCCTCTTGCGCCCCTTTGGCCGTTTTCCCTTTGTAGGTGCGCGGTTCTGGAGTGAGGTACTCTTTGCCATACATGGCTTCAATGCGAGAGCGAGCCGCTTCGATGGCTTGATTCGATAGCGAGTTGGAGTCCGTTCTCATGTAGGTGATATGACCTTGCTCGTAAAGCTTCTGGGCGACCTGCATGGTCTCTTTGGCACTCATACCCAATTTACGGTTGGCCTCTTGCTGCAAGGTCGACGTGATAAAGGGTGGCGCCGGCTTGCGACTGATCGGTTTTTCTTCGACGCTTTGGACCACCCAATCCGCCTTCAAAACCTCCGCTTTGATTTGCTTTACTAGCTTCTCATCCACCCAAAGGGTGTCAGCCTCTTTGCCTTTTAGAAGCTTACCGGTATCGGCATCAAAATCTTTGCCCGATGCGGTCTTTTTGCCCTTGTAGCTCCAGAGTCGAGATTCAAAGTCTTTCTTTTCTTTCATAGTTTTGGCGTACAAGCCCCAGTATTTAGCATTTTTAAATTTCAGTCGTTGAGTTTCTCTATCTGAAATCAGAGTCACTGCGACCGACTGTACGCGGCCCGCAGACAAGCCATAGGCCACTTTCTTCCAAAGAAGAGGGGACAAAGTGTATCCCACCAAGCGATCCAGAATTCGACGAGCTTCCTGGGCGCGCACCAAGTCCATATCGATTTCACGAAAATCCTCGAGAGCTTTTTTAATCGCCGTTTTGGTGATCTCGTGAAAGACCATGCGCTTTGTGGTCACTTTGGGCTTGAGCACTTCGACCAAATGCCAACTGATGCTTTCTCCTTCGCGATCTTCATCCGTCGCGAGAATCAGCTCATCGGCATCCTTCAGTAAGGCTTTCAGTTCACGCACCACCTTGGTTTTGGTTTTGGGGATGCAGTAAATGGGGTCAAAGCCCTTCTCTACATTGACCCCCAGGCGAGACCAATCTTCCTTTTTATATTTTTCAGGAATATCTTTGGCCGATTGCGGAAGATCGCGAATGTGTCCCATACAGGACTCGACTTGGTATTCCGGGCCTAAAAACTTTTTAATGGTGCGTGCTTTTGTAGGTGACTCAACGATGACTAGCTTCATAATTTTGACGTTGTCCTTATATATATGGCTGTTACGTCTAAAACAATGAAACCTAAAATTTGAGCTTGCAAGAGGAAATTATAACGCAATATAGTACAAAAGTTTTGAAAACCAGCGAAATCTCTTCCAAACAGGTGCTCATGAAACCCTTCTCCGATTTTAATTCAAAGCTCGACATACTTTTCACCGATATTGACGACACCCTAACAACTGACGGACGCCTCCCCGCCCAAAGCTATGAAATGCTTTGGAAATTACAAAATGCGGGAGTTGCAGTGGTCCCCGTCACGGGACGTCCCGCCGGTTGGTGTGAGATGATTGCACGACTTTGGCCCGTGCTCGGAGTTGTTGGAGAAAATGGCGCCCTCGCCTTTCAATACAAAAATAAAAAAATGCACCGGACATTCATCGTCGACGAAGATACCCGCCTAAATAATGCGCAAAAACTGCAAACTATCCGAGACGAGGTTCTTCACTCTGTGCCGGGTGCGGCGGTCGCCTCTGACCAGTTCACTCGACTTTTTGATCTGGCGATCGACTTTTGCGAAGACGTTCCCCCTCTTGATAAAAAAGCCATTGCCCAGATCGTCGCCATTTTCGAAAAACATGGAGCGACCGCAAAAGTCAGCTCCATTCATGTTAACGGATGGTTTGGTGACTATGACAAAAGATCTATGTGTGAGACTTTCTACGAGAACAACTTTTCTAAAAAGTTGAGTGACAACCTCGAATCAGCAGGGTTCGTCGGCGACAGCCCCAACGATGAACCTCTATTTGCTTTTTTTGAAAACTCTTTTGCCGTGGCCAATATTCTTGAGTTCAAAAATGAACTGGCGACCCTCCCTCGATTTGTTGCTAGTGAAAAAGGTGGGCTGGGGTTTGTTCAAATTGGTCAGCAGATTTTGCATTGCCGGTAGGAGACTGTTGTGAAAAATATCTTGATCGCTTTTGCAATGGGACTTTTTACAGCCATAATCCTGCAGTCCTTCACTCGACCTCACACCCCAATTTTGAAGGCCAACGAACCCCCTGTTGTCGTCGAGAGTCATCTGAAGTTACAGCGAGCGAAAGAGAAATTACAAAACCTCTTCGACATTGACATCCAAGAATACCATCAACTGAAAACCATGGAGGCTAAGTACCGAAAGGCCAACGACATTCTCGCGCAGATAATGACGATCTTTTTGGCCGACCTCGGGCTTCGCGTGAGCCATGCAGATATTGAAAAGATCTCCACGAGTGAGGTCGATACCGGTAGTCCCCCGGCAAGCAACGAGGCATGCCCAAAACCTACAAAAGTTCGCCAATGCCCCAGCCTCACCGAAATGGCGACGCAGGCGGGACAGAAACTGTCCCCTCTTAGTGCTGGCTCCAAACGCCCTCGTGAGTGGGTACAAAAAGAAACACTACTGTCTGAAGTCAAATCGGATCAAGACGAGCAAGAGTTTCTGAAGGACGTGGAAATCCCGGACTTCTTCTTTGAAGTGGCCAATGCTAAAGAAGCCGGCCTAGAGACCTACCAATCTTTTCGCGGTATTTTTGAAGGCCGCTTAGAATATTCAGAGCCTGAGAAAAATCCGCCTGCGCAGGTCTATCTTGAGCTCGATGCACAATTTGAGGATGGAAAGATTGTGGGACAAAAAATTATGAAGCTCAGTCGTAATGGCGAGGTGTTTTCGAACTCAACCGGGAATGGGCATATTACCGACTTTAAAAAACCCCAGGGCTCGGGGCAGGCGATCTTCGTGGATCTCGGTGGTAAAAGTGGTTTTTTCCAATTGTACTTCGTCAATGGTGGAAACACCCTAATCGGAAACTACTACAGACAAACCTCGGTCTCTAAATTTAGAATCGCCGGAACCGCACGCCTGCAGCGTCGCCCCTAAAGAGGCGGCACAGAACCTTATACTGACTAATTGATCGTGAATTTTTTTTCACAAGACAGCTGCAAAGCGACCTGCTTCGCCCCTAGGCTGTCCACATAACAAGTCGCCAAGTAAGCCACGCCACCGTCGGTATTGACCGGACCTTCGAGATTCACTCCTTCATTGCAATCAAAGGCTAGATCGAACTCTGTCTCTAAAGTATCTATTTGCTCTGATGACAAAGCCTTGGTTAACACCGCGGGTTCCCCTTGTATGTAGCTCACAAAGTCGCCGAGCTGGTTTGAACTGCACTGATAAAAAGGCACCTCTCCTCGTGCGATGGACGCCACCAATAAAATACTGAACACAGAACACAAGATCTTCATAATTCCCCCCAAATTGTTAGGTCGTTGATTCGACAATGACAGAAAACCTAGAAGATCGCTGGCCAAACCTCAACTTCTTAATCCATTGGCACAGTGCTGTGCCTAACAGGCCCTGAAGGGCCTGAGGGGTGAAGGGATGAAAGGTTACAAGAGACAATGATGGCTCTTTTTACGCAACGCAAAGAATGCCACCCCGCCAATATTAGGAGGGAAAGTGAGTGACGAGACGAAGCCAAAAGTCTGTTAACGCCGCCTCAGTCGAACCGCTTCGTCATACCGAAACTGTGACGAAGTCTCTTAGGGATTTCAGACGGTGTCAGTGCAACAAATAGCAAAAATCCACGATAACAGTTTCAAGTTCAATTTATACCATTCCTATCTAAATTTTTAGATAGAGATATGACCTGGGGAGGGTTAATTATGAAAACATTATTAGTATTGCTTATGACGTTGTCGTTCAACATGGGTTTCGCAAAAGACTATGTTTCTTACGGAAGCATCCACTTTCAATCAGCGGCCACTTGGGTTCCTGCTCAGAAAGTTTGTCAAGATGGTGGCTACCTTTTTCATAAAAAGAAAGCCTCTATTGCTGTTGAATACTGTGATGACCGAGGCGACAACTGCAAAGTTGTTTACAAAAAACTAAAGCAAAAGATGAACAGCACTCGTCAAAGATGTTCATTTTATCAAGGGGGCAACTGTAAAAAGTATATCACGGTTCCTTACATCCAAGGCACAACCAAAGCCAAAGTTTACAGCACTCAACAAGACATGACCGAAGATCGCAACCCAATCGATCGTTTCGATTACACTGTTGATGCTTGTAACATGTAATTTCTGTTTTTATTCCTAAGAGAATAAAACTCAAAAGCCCAACTTTTCAGTTGGGCTTTTTTTTGCCTTTCGGCTGAGTCGAGATCGCCACAAGACAAACTCCTTCATTTTATCAGAGCGCCAGAAAAGAGACTCCATGAAAGCTCTAACTCTGACTCGAAAATCAGTTCTTTTTTAAATCCTGAAGAGCGGCGAAGGGGTTGTTGAAAGGCTGACTCGGGCGACGTGGTTTGCCAGAGCCGGCACCCTCTCTGCCCTTTTTGCCGCCACCTTTACGGGCCGGTTTCCCTGTAGAACCCTTTTTGTCTTTTAAAGACACCCGTCGCTTAGAGTGAGGCTTACCTTTGGGCTTGGCCTTCTCTCCGAACTTCATCGTCAAAGAGATTTGATTTTTCTCTTTATCGACGGCCTTCACCTGCACTTGGACATGATCCCCAGGACTGAGCATCTTTTGCGGATCATTCACGAATTGGTTGGCGATTTCAGAGATATGCACGAGACCATCTTGATGGACGCCAATATCAACGAAGGCCCCAAAGTTAGTCACGTTGGAAACGATACCGTTGCAGATCATTTCAGGCTTCAAATCATCCACCGAAAAAATGTCATCTCGGAATTTAAAAACTTTAAACGGATCGCGAGGGTCACGGCCCGGTTTTTTAAGCTCTTGGATAATATCATTGAACGTGTATTCACCGATGAGATCGGACCACTTGTCTTTAAGCACGGCCATCTTAGTGGCGTTATCACCGAATAGTGCAGAGACATTTTCCCCTAACTCTTTTGCCATATCACGAACCGCGGCATATCGCTCGGGGTGAACACCTGTGGCATCCAAGGGAACTTCACCACCAATCACCCGCAAAAAGCCAACAGCTTGCTCGTATGATTTTGAGTTGAAACTGGGGACATTCGCTAGATCATCTCGTCGTTTGAAAAGCCCCTTCTCTTGGCGAAATTTTACGATGTTTGTCGCAATACCCGGTCCGATGCCCGCCACATGCTGCAGCAGATGCTCTGAGGCGGTATTAACATCCACGCCCACAAAGTTCACACAGTCTTCAACAACGGAGTCCAGCTTCTTTTTTAGCGTGCCTTGAGAAACATCATGCTGGTACTGCCCCACCCCAATGCTTTTCGGCTCAATCTTCACGAGCTCGGCCAAGGGGTCTTGCAATCTTCGGGCGATTGAGATGGCTCCCCTTACCGTAATGTCGAGGTCCGGAAACTCAGTACGAGCGACGTCTGACGCCGAGTAAATGCTAGCCCCGGCCTCGTTGACTAAAACCACTGGAATATTTTTTTCGAGATCTTTCAGCACTTTGCGAATAAACACTTCGGTTTCCCGACCGCCTGTGCCGTTGCCGATGGCGATTGCATCAATCTCAATTTGCTTGAGAACCTGCGAGAAGAGCTCCTTGGCATTGTGCTCGGCCTTCTCACCCTGAATCTTTAAAACCGTATGAGAGATAAACTGGCCCTTTTTATCAACCAAAGCGACCTTGCACCCGGTGCGTAGTCCTGGGTCCAAACCAAGAACGCAGCGGGAGCCGAAAGGGCTGGCTAACAAAAGCTTTCTGACATTCTCGGCGAAGACTTCAATGGCAAAAAGATCAGCGAGATCTTTCATTTTTTTATGAACTTCGTTGGTGATTGATGGAACAACGTGCACGGTCAAAGCGGTTTTCGCAGCCGCATGTAAAAACTTGGTGGCGGCCGAATCAAATTTTGGTCCGGCGAAGTCCTCGAAAGCCTGCAACAGGGCTTCATCATCGGGGCTGGTCATTGTGACTGTTAGTTCTCCCTCTTTCCACCCACGACGCATAGCCAAGTAACGATGGGAGTTTTTCTTCTCCATGAGAGACGCTGCTTTTTCGTTGTGGGCAAAATAGGTTTCGAATTTTGACTTGGGTTTTACTTTTTTACCGGGCTTAGATTCGACAACGCCTTTTTCAAAATAGCTTTTACGTACACTCTCCCGCAAGTCAGGATCGTTGGAGATTCGCTCCACAAGAATATGCTGAGCTCCTCGCATCACCTCGTCGTAGGTGGCAAATTTTGCTGACGGGTTGATAAACTCTTTGGCCTTGACCTCGAGAGTCTGGCCTCCGTCGGGCTCCCCTCTCCCTACGGACCAAACCCAGTCTGCAAAAGGCTCAATGCCGGCTTCTCTTGCCAGTGTCGCCTTTGTCTTTTTCTTTTTCTTGAATGGACGATAAAGTTCTTCCACCTCGGCGAGATCCCAGGACCCGAGAATACGTTTTTTGAGGTCCGGAGTGAGGTTACCCTGCTCTTCGATTTCTTTGATTATAAAATCTTTTCGTTTAAGAAGCTCTTTGTATTCGTTGTCTAGCTCGATGATGTCACGGATCTGAACTTCGTCGAGATTTCCGGTTTTCTCTTTTCGGTAGCGGGCAATAAAAGGAACCGTAGCGCCTTCGGCCGTCAATTCGATCACAGCTTTGGCAGCCTCCCACTTAATTTTGGGCTGCTTTTCAGAGACGAAACTTTCAAGGGATTTTTGTACCATAGACCTGAATCCTATCCTTTAATTCAAAGCCTGTTTTTACGAAATTTCTTTGGTGATTTCCAGTCTTTATAAAAGAACTCCGCGATTTAACTGACGATTGACGCTAAGCTCAACAAAGGAGATTGAGCCGCTTTTTTGTTTCGCAACCGGCTGAAATCACATACAAAAAGAGCATGAGATTTAGTAAAAACCTGAGTATCACCCAATTGATTGAGTTTTGTGGCCCCCTTGTCAGCAGTTCCGCGGGCCCCAAAGAGGCGTCTGTTCTCAATTTTCAAACGCCCGACAGCCCAGAGCCTGGTGGATTTTCCTTTATTTTGAGTCCGAAAATGCTCGCCGCTGTGGAAAAATCGGGGGCCGTTTGTGTTTTAGCCCCTGAAAAATGCAAAGAGGCTGTTACCGCATTGAACTCAAAGAAAGCTTGGCTTTTCTCTCCTAACCCAGAGCTGGCCGCTCGCAATATAAAAAATGCTTTTGTTCTTTCGACACCCTACCGAGATGAGGCAACGGGAGTTCATCCCACTGCCACTATCGACTCCACCGCTCAGATCGCTAAAGGTGTTTCCATCGGCCCCCACGCGGTGGTTGGTAAAAACTGTCGAATTGGCGAAGGTAGTTTTGTGGGTGCCAACGCTGTTATCGAAGCCAATGTTATCATTAAAGATCACGTCACCATTCATCCGCAGGCCTACATTGGGCACTCTTGCGAAATCGGTCACCATTGCGAAATCATGCCCCAAGCCATCGTTGGCTCTGAGGGGTTTGGCTACGCCCATGATCATCTGGGTAACCACTACCGCGTGCCCCACTCAGGACGTGTCATTCTTGAAGATGATGTTCACGTCGGAGCCGGAACCGCCATTGATCGCGGCACCATTGAAGACACGGTCATCGGACAAGGCACAAAGTTGGATAACCAATGTCACTTTGCCCACAACTTGGTGGTTGGCAAGAACGGTCTGTTCACAGCCCAGTTTGTAGCCGCTGGGTCCACAACTATTGGCGACAACTTTATGTGTGGTGGAAAAACAGGAGTTACTGGACATATCACCATCACCGACAATGTGCATGTGGCCGGGCTTTCTGGGATCACAGGAAACGTAACCGAGCCAGGACAATATGGTGGCTACCCTCTTATTCCCCTGAAAAAACATCTCAAGGCCAAGGCCTCTGAAATTCACCTACCCGAACTGCGACGGCAAATGGCGAAGGTGCTTAGAAAACTGTTCCCTGAGGATTACCAGTAAAAAAGACAAACCCACCGCGCCCTGAGCAAAATTTGCGACTCTGTGAACCCATATAGCCCAAGTGCTCCGCTGACAAATGTCACCTCCGTATGATTTTGAGATACCGATTTAAAAATCTCAACTTTTCTACCAAATAACCCTCTTAACATGTTTCGAATAGAGACCTCTATTGAGTCTTTGGTCCACTCAGTAGACAATAAAGGGACGCCTTTATATTTAAAAAAGGCGAGGGGGACCTCTGATGTTTTTAAATCAAAAAGGGAACACACTTGTTACTGTCATCATGGCGAGTGGCATTGCTGCAATTATTATCACCGGAATTGCCCAGTCACTCACAATGGCCGAACGTCAAAAGGGGCGACTGATTGCGGATGTCGCAGCCCTGGGGTTGCAAATGGATATAAAAAAAGGGCTCTCGACAAGCCTGCTCTGTGAGCGAAATTTTGTCAATCACAACAGCAGCTTCGGTCCAACAACAGACAATGTTCGAGTGCAGCTAGCAAATTCTGAGGTTATTGAGCAAAATCACACGCTCACTGGTTATCAGTTTGAAGATGTGAACCTCAGAGCAAGTAATATACAAAACTTAGGTACGAATAGTGCGGGTGATGTCTTTTACAGTGCCGACTTGGTCTTGTCCCTTAAAAGAAAAAATTCGTCCTTTAATATTATGCCAAAAGATATTGGCTCAATCTATGTCACCGTCGCAGCGGATGGTAGTGTTCAAGGTTGCAATTCGTCGTCGATGTTTGAGATGGTCAAATGTGGCAACAACGAACTTAAGGTCAGCACAGGCAGTGGTGCGTCTGATATTCCTGTGTGTCATACGCCCGCCCAGCTCCTTGGACAGGCCTGCCCGAGTGGACATATTCCGGTTTCTACTGGTACTGGCATCACATGCGCAACCACCCAAGAGATGCTTGGGAGCGTCTGCGCGAGTGGTCAAGTTCCCGTCTCCAACGGCTCGGGAATTTCTTGTGAAGTTTTCACGGCAGCAAGAGGCGTGACTTCAAATCCTTCTACGACAGGCCCGAACGGGGCTGCGCCTACCGAGCCAGAGCCGCCTAAACTCACTTATAATTTTATCGCTAGGGAGCAGTCTGTCTGTGAGGCATCGGTTCAAAGGCGGCTGGGGTTAAACGAAAGCTGCCGCATCGGTGGCGGCTGTGGGATGACTTGTGGAATCCCCAATGGTACCACCTGTGTGTCAGCCAACCCAACGCGCTGGGGAGCCTGCATCATCCAATAGCGAAGGCTTCTGAAATTGCCTGATCCGAAATCTTACGGCAAATGGCGAAGGTGCTTAGAAAACTGTTCCCTGAGGATTACCGGTAGACGAGTTGTTAAATTTTCGACAGATCACTGACTTGAGGTATTGCACCTGCTGGCCAGGCTGGTACGTCACCCCTGTGTAGCTGAATCGTACATAATCCTGTGGGCCGCCCCGCACCTGGCATCTGTTGTACATGCCATTGACCGCCTGGTTGCAAAGCACATAGGCGCTCAAAGCATTGTCCTGCGTGGGATCCGCTCCAACAATGTAGCTCGCTGTTTGAAAAGAAACCGCCGTGTCATGACCCAAAAACCGACAGTACTCGTCCGCCACGAGACTCACCCTTTGAGCAATTGTTTTGGAATGATTCACACTCAATCGATAGGTGTGATCGATGACTTCTGTTTCACCTTCTCCAAGGTATCGAGTTTCTTTTGAAGTCAGAAAAATATCGCTGGCCGGATAAGCCTTAGTGCATTGTGAAAAGGCCGGGTCCCAAATTTCAGAGCTGGCACAATCAGTGGGATCCTGAAAACCACCCGAGCCGCCACCGGAACCACCGCCACCAGAGCCACCACCTCCGGAACCGCCGCCGTCACCACCTCCGACAAGGCCACCGCCACCCCCGCCAGAACCACCGCCGGATCGAGATCCACCGTCTGAACCATCGATGGCATCGCAACTTCCGTTGTTAAAAACTTCGTTAGAGCCACACTCCGACTCTTGACAGTCTCGCAGGCGACAGGCCTTGGTGTGAACACTCCCCACAAAATCCATATTGGTGCGGTAAGCGCAAGAGCTCGCCGACCCGTAACCGCTGGACTGAGCGCACACCAGCTCGGGGCTCTCCATGGGGCAATTCTGACCTCCACTACGAGGGGCCGGACTCGAACAAGAGCGATTGCGAATCTCGATACCGTCACCACAAGTTTTGGAACACAATCCACCATGACCAAAGCGATGCCAATCCGACCATTCGCTCCACCCACCATCAAGGGGCGAACTCCCCGAAGCTATGGATGGTGATTGGGAGGGACCATAGAAAATGAGATTACTCCCAATCTCTAAGGCTCGCCCTTGGGCCATTCGAATCAAGCGAAAGTCAGTTTCAAAAACACGCCCCAAGGGCTCCGCCAGTGGCATGTTAAACCGAATCCGCCCCACCGGGGCTGAGAGATCCACCGCTACGACATGAGTGCGTTGCGCATTTAAATAAATCAGCTCTTTGTAACTTGAGTTCATGTCGAGGTCTTCAAAGATCATACGTGTTCCTAAAGACGGACGAGAAGGCAAATTGATAATATTGAATTGCTCGGTGAAAGAGCCAGATCGGACCACACGGAGAACCACCTGGCGCTGATCGGGACTCACTGAAACGAAGGCAGCATCTTCAAAACTATTGTTGTCAAAATCTCCAAAAGTCACCTGTGAAGCAAATTGGTTGGAGCCTTTGAGGGTGGTTGATGAGTTGGGCCACGGATGGTCGTCGTTCGTCGATGACGACGAGACCGACGAAGATGTCGGTGGCGTCACAGGACCACAATTGTTGTAAGAAAATAGAAGCACCAGGCTGGATAAAATCCAAACGCCCAGAGTGTGTTGCCTCATGGATTCCCCCCAATGAGAATGTTTCTCCACCTTTAGTGTATCTCGAACCCATTGATAATGGAATTTTTGCGGGTTTTAGTCTCGTTTTGAGACAGCGAGCACGGGCTCAGAAAAGGGCAAGACCCCGTACTTTTCTGCAGAGTCATCCAGCGAAAAAAAATTGATATGTTGGCTCAGCTCGTGGATTGCTGACCGGTGTTTCTTGAGATAGTCCCGTCTCACCTTTGGGCTCATAGCATACAAAGCCGGTTCGTGAGGCCGAAGAAAGGACAAGCCCCACTGCAAGGCGATCTTCATTGCGGTGAGCAGCGGAATTTTTTGAGCGCGAGTGACATCAACAGAGGTCCATGGTTTCTCAACCCCCTCGGCTTCAGTACTCCCTCGGACCAGCCCCTGCAGGGATACCATTTGTCCCACTCGCCGCTTCGCCAACTTGGGGTGCCGCAAGAAAGCCTCTAAACAGTCCGCCGCCGCCCGCCCATAACAAACGAAAGTGGCCTTTCCATCAATCTCTCGTAACGCTTTGATGATATCGCCAGCGCTCAGTTCTGGGGCCACAGTATTGTCGGTCAAAATCAGCTTGGTTCTGCTGCTGGGGGCTACAGGAAATGTGTCTGTTAACTTTTGTTGAAATATCTCTTCACCCTTTGATTGGTGCTGCCAGGGTACTACCAAGAACACCTCTTGCTCAAAACTCGGTGATCTCATCGGAGAACCAACGGCATTCGAGGCACCAGTGAAAAAAATGACTAAAAAGGGAATCCAAAACGACATGAGGCAAACTTACCAACTTGAGATAGCAGTGACACTTTTATTCCGGAAAGGTGAAGCCCTTATAGGAGTGTCAAAAAAGTCGACAGTCGCTCCGCTCGCAGGTTGATGTCACCGATTCAATTGGGCTGCTGTAACTATAAAAAATTCATTGCCCTTGCGGTGATGCCTCCGAAACGCTATATTGCGGCACGTCATACATCAGAAAGGAACATAAATCATGCTTAAAAGTCTAATCGTTTTGGCAATTAGTTTGCCCTTAATTTGCTCGGCACAAGAGAGCACCATCGCCATGGAATTCAGCGAACTTGAAGCTGAAGCAAATATCAAAAATGCGGAACAAGAAGAGCAAGAGTATCGGAACTGGGCGAGGAAAGTCGCTGAGAGACTCGTTCGCAGTGAGGGTATTCCTCCGGCTTCAATGAACTATACCTGGAGTGACTATTCTCTCTATGTCTCAAATGAAGAGATTGTTTGTAAACTAGAGTTGAAGCGTCGAGTTTGGGTCTCGGCGCTTCTTAGTATGGATCTTCCATTATGGACGATGAAAAAATCCTTAGAATGCCTGCCACGGTAGAGTTTTAAACGAGAATTTAAAAACACGACTCAGAGGGAACCTGTGAATTCAAGACTATTAGAATTTCATCTCTCTTTTCTAGTGATGACTTTTATTTCCCTAGCCACCGCCGGTGTTCCTGCCGTTGCTATGGAGTTTGGATTTGGTGTGCATCAAACGGTGTTTCCTCTCCCAAGCGCCAACTCCGATGCTTTGCCGTTAAGTCAAGGCAACAGCTGCCAACAGGTTTTCTCTCGCCCCAATCAATCCTTTTTGTTTCATTTTAGTGCCGGCAAGAAAACCATCTCCATGGAAGACGCTCTCTCCGGCAACATCAACCCCGTGGGCTTGATCGAGCCTGAGTTTATCACCACACAAACCGGTCGCCCGGCAGCCCTCCATCAAAAACTTTTTGAAGAGGCCATGGAACAATGGGGCGTGCACTCTTACTCTCCCCGTCAAATTCAACTGCTAAGAGAGGTCAATGATCAACTGCCTCCCAACCGGGTGCATTGGTTCCAATTTCGTTTTGACCAGTCTCAGATGGGAGCCAATTCCATCGATTTACCACCAGAGCTTATTGGTGTTTCCTCAATGAGAATCTTTGATGGCTCCACTCCCATGCCCAAAATATTGGGGATGCGAACCGCCACCGACTTAGCGCCGTCGGAAGGCGGGATGGCTGTTCGTGACCCCATTGAATTGAGCCCAAAGAATCAGGCCGCGGGCTATCGCCTTCCCTGGAATCGAGAGGGAGAGGCCCACTACTGGCATTTGGGGATTGGCACCAATCAAAAAGGTTTCGAGGCAGGCCTGAACGCTATGTTCTCCGAGGTGGCACAAAACCTCGACAACCACTACAACAACGCCCATTACAAAACCTTTCAAGCCACCGATGCGGTTGATGCCGTCGGCATGAAAATCATTTCGTCAGCCAAGCCCGAACTTGTGGACTTTTATCGCCAGTTTGGTTTTAAAGTTTTGGATCCTGAAACAGGTGAGCCTGCCACTTCGGTCTTTCGAGTCCATAGGAATGGGCAAGCCGAAAAAACCGAAGCACTGCCGCAACTGCCCGACGGTATGATACTGATCGGTCAATCGGGGGGCGAATTCCTGCAACGTTTTTATGGTGGCGATATGATGCCCAACCTCAGCCACTCCAGTCCGTTCGGCTCTGGTACGGCCTCCTTTCGGTTGCGAGACACTCCGAAATCCGAAAAGAAAGACAAACCCGCCGAAGAGGTTTTTCTTGAAGGCAATCAACGAGCCTTCCAAAGGCTCGAAACCTACAACACCCAACAAGACTATCTGACCCGGGTGAGTCAGGTCGAAACACTCCATCGTGAGTACGCCTTGGCCATCATGCACTTTGTGAACATGCGACCTCACGCCCAAAAAATGACACAGCCAGAACAGGTGACTTTTAAAGGCGACAAAGCTTGGAAAGACTTAGTGATCCAGTACCGGCGTTTTGTAATAAACCTCTACGCCTTAGTGAAAAACACTCCCGAACGATGGCGCACTTCAGAGTGGGACGAGATTGAAATGGCTGCCACATCATTACTTGGCGATTATCCCCTAGAAGCTTGGAACAGCCCAGCTCTAAAAGCCAACTCACAACAAACGCGTTTGGAAATTTTAGATTTTCTCTATCAATTCGATTGATCAAAAAAAAGCCTGCTTCGGTTGAGGCAGGCTTTCGATCTGTTTCTTGGCGAATATCCTAGCTTGTAATCTATTTAAGCTGGTTTTTCTGTAGCAGGCTTGCCTTCAGAAGGGGGCTCGACGGGAGTTTTTTCCTTCTTTTTACCGTGATGACCTTTTTTCATTTTCTTTAGCTTTTTCATCAACATATGCATACGAACCATTTTTACACAGCGGAGAAGAGGCTTTCTTTGATCGATAGAAGCAATGTCGTAAACGATGGTGTGAAAAAGATTGGTCCTGGCCGCCATCAGGTGATGCCCCATATGCCCCATGCGATTCGCCAATTGGTCAGCCACTTCGCCGGAAACATTGGTGTTCATCAAAGTACGGAAATACCTTTGTTTAGTCAGACTCATTTTTTTGCGAAGTTGCGCTGTCTCAGCCATAAACATTTCGCGAGCTTCTGTGTATGCGGTTTTTTGAACTTTCGAAAAGTTAAAACCTTTGCACATTTGCTTGTGTCCATGCCCTTCTCCACCGCCGTGATGACCGCGAACTTCGCCGTCCATCTCTACACTGGGCAGCATGTCTGCTGTGATATTTTCAAAATCGAAATCCATAGTGATTGCTGATGCTGGCAAAGCCAAAGCAACAAATGACAAAAGAACAAGTATCTGTTTCATGTTTCCTCCTGAGGTAAACCCTGATTGATAAATTTTTGTGTCCTTAGGGTATTAATAAACAAGAGAGGAGCTCAAGCCCGAGCTCCAAAATGCTAAGCATCAGGGTTTCAGAGTCTGAAAGAAACTATCATGGCAGGATTTTAGTCAGCGAGGGTCGATTTCAGAGGCCGAGCCTGTTTCGCCTTCCTGTTGCCCCTCAGCGGGGGTGCCTCCGGTTTCATCTTTGTGAGACTCAAGAACCTTGCGAGTGTCGTCGCCCGACATCCCCACCCATTCTGGGAAAAAGATCATCAAAAAGAAGTAACCCATGGTCAGTAAAAAAACGATTCCGACAGTCACGAACACAGCCATTACAAACTCCCCAAAGGACGCTTGGCTCCAAGAAGAGTGACTTTTGCCATATCGGCTAAGCCCAACCACTTGTTTCGCTTGCGTTGGAAAAAACAGTATTCTCTTTCTTCAATGCCCGAAAACTTACGCTTGAAAAAGTGTAGCCCTTTCGGACGGTACCAAAACGGCACATGATAAAGCAGGCCAAACAAACGCCCCATCAGACTACTATGATCCACGCGGGCGAAGGGGTTCAATCCCAAGTTGAGCTCACTGACGCCCTCTTCTTTTAAAACCTCGATGAGAAAGGACACCAAAAAAGACAGAGCATGGGAGTCGCGGTTGGGGTGGTAGACAAGATGGTCCAAATAAAAACCCAGCTCGCCGTCGCGCAAGTAAGGCAGTAAGCTGCAAAAAGCCAGCGCCTCGCCGTCTTTCTCGACGACAAACCACTCTTCGTAACTATCCACAGGGTTGACCGGCTGGGGTTGCGACAGAAAAAATTTCAAACGCAATGGCAACTTCGCCTGCTGCCACTCGGCAATCAAAGCCTCCACTTTGTCATTGCCCTCGCGTTGCTTGCGATAAATCGGAATGGCTTGGTAGTTGTGCTCCTGCCCCTTACGAAGAGAACGACGCACTTCCTTGGCCTCGGGAGCCTGCAGATCAAAGTCCAAAAGCGGAATCCGAATGCTTGTTCCCAGAGGAATCTTAAAAAAACGGGACCAGTTCCATTTACGACCGACGTAATAACCACAAATCTTCTTGTTCTTGTGCTTGGCAAAGGCTGTAAAAGCTTCATAGATCTCATCACCATCGGAGCCAGCGGCCACCAAAGGCTCACCGGCTACGATCAAATGCTGAGCCGTCTCCTCGAAGGCCAAAAGACCGTCGCCGCCATAAAAGAACTGCTTACCGGTCTTCCAGTGAGTCATAAAATAGGGCGGGATATCAGCAAAAATGGAGCGCTGAAACCAAAGGAGAGCTTCTTCCGGCGTGATTTCATGGGGAATACGAAGAGATTTCAACAAAGACATCGTTCCGGTGTTAAAACACACCCGCTAAAATAACAACCTAAATCGTGGCGCCCCCTCTTGAGCCTCGGTTTTGAATCTCCAGGAAAGAGACTGCAGGCCTCCTATCAGCGGGACGCGGACGCAGTTCCTGTTTGGATTTGAGAAAATTACGATTTCAAAAGGGCTTTACTCCGCTCGGGCCATCCATGGCCCGTTCCTTAGCGCTTCCAGCTATCCAAACCGCTCCGCAAAGCCCTTTTGAAATCGTAATTTTCTCAAATCCAAACAGGAGCTGGGGGACAGGCAAAGCAGGAGCTGTGGTCTGCAGTCTCTTTCCTGGAGATTCAAAACCGAGGCTCAAGAGGGGACTTTTTGTAGACGGGGAAGGGTATAAAAAAAGGGTGTCTTCTGACACCCTTTTGTAAATCGATAAGTTGTTGTTCTTGGATTAGCCTTTTAGGGCAATCACTGAGGCCAAGAGGAGGGCCACGATGGACATCAACTTGATAAGAATGTTCATTGCAGGACCTGTTGTATCTTTGAAGGGGTCACCCACGGTGTCACCAACAACGGTGGCTTTGTGAGCTTCAGAACCTTTTTTCTCTCCAGGAATAGCGCCCGTTTCGATAGCTTTTTTGGCGTTATCCCAAGCACCACCGGCGTTTGACATAAGAAGAGCCAAAAGGACACCCGATAGGGTTGCTCCCGCTAGCATTCCACCAAGAGCCGCTGGGCCAAGGAGAAGACCTACGATCACGGGAGCGACCACAGCCAACAACCCAGGCATGATCATTTCACGTAAAGCTGCTTTCGTTGAGATTTCAACACAACGAGTGGTGTCCGGTTTACCCGTGCCTTCAAGAAGACCTGGGATCTCGCGGAACTGACGACGAATCTCGGTTACCATATCACTTGCCGCTTTACCAACGGAAGTCATGGTCATCGCTCCCGCCCAAAGGGGAACAACCGCACCGAGGAACAACCCAATCACAACCATTGGGTCAGTGATGTCCATAGTGAGTGGGTCCATACCCGCAGCCAAGCGATAAGCGTCCACAGAAGAACCGTAGGCCACAAAAAGGGCCAAGGCTGTAAGAGCCGCTGAACCAATGGCAAAACCTTTACCCATAGCTGCTGTGGTGTTTCCGATGGCATCGAGTTCATCGGTGATGGCTCGAACATCTGGGCCAAGACCCGCCATTTCAGAGATACCACCAGCGTTATCGGCAACGGGGCCGTAAGCATCGATTGTCATTGTCACACCAACAGTGGCCAACATTCCAACAGCGGCCAAAGCGATTCCGAAAAGACCCGCCGAAGTGTGGGACGCATAAATAGCCGCACACAAGATAATGAGAGGAGCCACGCAAGACTCAAGACCGACCGCAAAGCCAGTGATGATGTTTGTCGCCGGGCCCGTTTTAGACGCTGCCGCAATCTTTAAGATGGGGCCTTTGGCTGTGTAATATTCTGTCACATAGCCAATGGCAAGACCGGCGATGGTACCAGCGATAATGGGATAGAAAATTGAGAACTCAAAACCAAGTGCACTGATCGAAAGAGCCGACAAGCCTAAAAACAGGACGGCAGCAGTGTACTCAGACATATGCAAAGCCTTGGCGGGAGGCATGGACTTAAAGACATTCATACCAACGATTCCTACAAAAGAAGCGCCTAGACCAATAACAGAAAGCAAAAGCGGAAGCCCCATCAACAGGGTACGGGCGCTCTCACGGTCCGGATGAACAATAGCAATTTGATCGAGAGTCATTGTCGCCGCAATGGCAATGGCTGCAACCATGGCACCCACATAGGATTCAAAAATATCGGCACCCATACCGGCCACATCACCAACGTTGTCACCAACGTTATCGGCAATCACACCTGGGTTACGAGGATCATCTTCAGGAATTCCGGCTTCCACTTTACCAACCAAGTCAGAACCAACATCGGCAGCCTTAGTAAAGATACCACCACCCACACGAGCAAAAAGCGCGATAGAAGAAGCACCCATGGAGAAACCAGAAATCACACCCGTGGTGTCAACATACTGTCCCCAAATAAAGTAGAAAATACCGAGACCAACGAGGCCCAAGGAGGCCACAGAAAGCCCCATGACCGCGCCACCACGAAAAGCCACGAGAAGAGCCGGCCCAATACCGCCTTCTTTCGCTGCCGTCGTTGTACGAACATTGGAGCGAGTCGCCGCCTTCATACCGATGTAACCAGCGGTGCCAGAAGTTAAGGCACCAAAGAAAAAGGCAAAAGAGGTCTCCCAACCTTTAACGGGGAACAAAATCCCAGCCACGACAACCACGAAAATAGCCAATAACTTGTATTCGGCCTTCATAAAGGTCATTGCTCCCAAGTGAATTTCTTCACCGATCGCTGTCGTTTTTGCATCACCCGTGGATAATCGCATGTTCACTATATAAAGGAACATCGCGAAAGCCAATCCGAGACCACCAGCAAGCGGCGCAATACTGCCGATGTTGTCAATCAACTGAGACATCTGTCTTTCTCCTTAGTTATTAGAGTTGTTCAATTTTAAAGTCGTTAGGTTTCCCTGGGATTGACGCGAATGTCAACGAGGAAGTCTAAATCTGGGGCACCAAATCTGGGATAAAAATGCGAAGCAGCAAACAAGATAAATATGGCTTGTTGCCAGGGTGGAATTCTCGCACTAGTTTATGAAAAATTGCCACTCTTATTAGCACATGAAGGAGCCCCTATGTCCTACACTTTTTACAAACTTCTGCACCTTTCCTCACTTTTTGTCATCTTACTGAGCCTTGGAGCTATCGCCTCCCACCGTTTACAAGGGGGAACAAAAGAGAACTTCAAAAATCGAAAATTCTTCTCGGCTTTGCATGGCATCGCGCTTTTAGTGACCTTTGTGGCCGGTTTTGGGCTTATTGCGAAGGCCGGTTACACTTTTCAAAGTGGCTGGGTTTGGGGCAAATTAGCCGCCTGGCTGATCGTTGGTATGTATCCCCTGTTCTTTTACAAAAAGGGCAACACCAAGCTTCCTTATATTATCCTAATCGCTCTGCTTTTTGTGACGATCTACCTCGTTGAATACAAACCTTTTTAGTGGCGAGGCCGTGATGAATAATTTTACCTTTTGGAACCCTGTCCGCGTTCACTTTGGCGAGGGCCAGATCGAAAAACTCAAACAAGAAATTCCACCAGGAAAAAAGATCATGATGCTTTATGGTGGTGGTTCCATTAAAAACAACGGCGTTTATCAGCAGGTGGTAAAGGCTCTTGAGGGGTACTCTGTCGTTGAGTTTTCTGGCATTGAGCCCAACCCCCACTATGAAACTCTGATGAATGGGGTGGAAATGGCTCGATCTGAAGGTGTGGAGTATCTGTTGGCTGTTGGTGGAGGGTCGGTCATCGACGGCACAAAGTTCGTGTCGGTTGCAATTCCTTTTAAGGGTAATGATCCATGGACCATTCTCTCAGAGCAAGCGCCCACTGAAGAGGCGATCCCCTTTGGAACCGTGCTTACACTCCCCGCTACGGGCTCAGAGATGAATATGGCCTCGGTGGTTACCAAAGCTGCGACCAAGGAAAAGCGAGGCTTTATGCGGCCTGAGCTTTATCCACAGTTTTCTATTCTGGACCCCACAACGACCTATTCCTTACCAAAAACTCAAATTGCCAATGGAGTCGTCGATGCCTTTGTGCACACGACTGAGCAATATTTGACTCGGCCGGCGGACGCCCCCCTGCAAGACCGTTTTGCCGAAAGCCTATTAACCACCCTGATTCAAGAGGGCCCCAAGGCCTTGGCTCTTCCTGAGGACTACGCGGTCCGCTCGAACATCATGTGGTGCTCAACCATGGCTCTCAACGGTGTGATCGGTGCCGGCGTCCCCCAGGACTGGGCCACCCACATGATTGGCCACGAAATCACGGCGGAATTTGGCCTCGCCCACGGCACCACCCTAGCGATCGTCCTTCCCAGCACCTTACGACAAATGAAGTCTGAGAAACAGGCCAAGCTTCTGCAGTTCGCAGAAAGGGTTTGGAATATTTCAGAAGGGACGGACTCTGAAAAGATCGATGAAGCTATTGATAAAACCCGAGGCTTTTTTGAAGCCATGGGCATCAAAACCAAAATGAGTCAGTACGATATCAAACCTGAGGCTATCGACACCATGGTGGAGCGCCTTGAACAAAAAGGCTTTGTCGCCTTGGGGGAAAACCAAAGCATCACCCTCGCAAAAAGCCGAGCCATCTACGAGGGGTGTTTGTAAATGATTAAAAAAGTCTTACTCATTGTTTGTGTTATTATTGTTGTTCTACTTTTTGCCTTCGGAGGGCGTATGTTTTGGTTAGGTAAAAAGAGTGCCTCAATGACTCCACAGACACTCGGACTTGTCGACGGTCACCTAAGAAGCTGTGGGTCCAAACCCAACTGCGTTGCCAGCAATGCAGAAAAAGACTCGGATTTTTACGTTCCGCCTTTTCAGGCGAGCAATATTGAGAGTGTCTGGGACGATTTGAACATTCTATTGCCCGAAATGGGATTTGAGATTGCCAACCACGCCGAGAACTATCTTCATGCCACGGCAACCTCAAAGATTTTTGGCTTTGTCGACGATATGGAGTTTGCTTTACAACCCGACACCGGTGTCATCGAAATTCGTTCGCAGTCACGTGTGGGTTACTCCGATATGGGCGCTAACAAAAAGCGAATTGAAAACATTCGTGAAAGACTTCTCCCCTAGGCTCTCAACCCATGGCTCCATGGAGCCTGCCCGGTAGTGCCTTATCGGCGATCCAGACGAAAGGTCAGCCCTCTCTTCGCCACACCTAAATCAAGTGGAATGTTTATATCATTCTGTTTAACACTTTCCCTTTGTGCGAGTCTTTCGTAGCATAGATCTATGTTGGTACGCATTTCTCTTTTCATATTCTGCTTTACTTTTTCCAGTGCGACGTTACACGCGGCATACCTGGTTCACATTGATCGGTGCACCGACTTTGCTGGCATCAACTGCTTTGATATGAAAACCACCGCCCTTGGAATGGCCTTGTTTTATAATGACCCCGCAGAATATATTGATCAGCCGCGCGGCTCCTTTGTGGCTCGCTTTTCCGCAATCAGTGTTCGAGAGATTGATTTTTCTACCGGCAAGCGAGCCCAGCGTCTCAACAACCCACAAACAAAAAATCTGTCTAAACCACCGGAATGCGAACAAGACAAGGTTCTGTCGTTCAGAAATGGGCAACAGATGGTTCGTAAAACCGATGGACGAGCCGTCACCCGTGTCGGTCGAATCACCGGCCTCAACGGTGTGGCCATCGAAAATCCCTCTCCACGGCAGGCCATTGCCTTGTTCAAGTTAAACAATCCCAACTACAAACAATGGCCCGAAGCTTGCTTCGACTTTTCCTCTTTTGACTTTCATCCCTCCGCAAAGCCCGCCAATGGCGCTTCAGCGGATGAACCCACTTCGACAAGATAGGCATAGAAATCTCAGGAGACTTGTCTTTTCTCGGGTTTTCGACCATAAAAATGTCATGCTGATCCCATCGGAATACCAATCGCCCTTTCCCTTTAACAATGGCCATGTGGAAACTCTGGTCCCTTACTTTTTGGGGCCATCTCTCGATGTACCGTTTCAAAGAGAGCGCATCTTTACCGACGATGATGACTTTTTGGACTTGGATTGGTATCGCGCCAACCATGATCGCTTGGTGATCTTGTCCCATGGCCTTGAGGGCTGCTCACAATCGAAATACATCTTGAGCCACAGCCAAGCTCTGAGTCAGAAGGGATATGATATTCTAGCCTGGAACAATCGGGGCTGCAGCGGAGAGACCAACCATAATTTAAAGATGTACCACTCAGGCGCTTCGTTTGACCTTCGCACAGTGATCAAACATGTTTTAATAAGACATACCTATAAAGAGATCAACCTGGTTGGGTTTAGCATGGGCGGGAATATAACCCTGAAGTACCTTGGTGAAGAAGGCGACCAACTGGACCCCAGGATTTGTCGAGCCGTTGCGATTTCAACACCTGTGTCGCTGGCAGACAGTGCCATGGCCTTATCCTCTGGCTTGAGTCTCGCCTACAGTCGCCATTTTATTCTACGCTTGATTAAGAAACTAAAAATCAAAGAAGAGATGTTCCCAGAATTTGACCCCGACATCCCCTCGTTAAAAAAGATGTGGCGCTTTAAAGCTTTTGATGACAAGATCACAGCCCCGATCAACGGCTTCAAAGATGCTGATGAGTATTGGGACAAAGCAAGCTCTCTGCATTTTTTAGAAACAATACCCGTTCCCACTCTTGTGCTGAATGCTTTAAATGACCCCTTTTTAAAAGATCGTTGTTATCCTTTTGATGTTCTTAAAGAACACCCCAACGTTTATTTAGAACCCCCCCAATCGGGAGGCCACGTCGGTTTTTTAAAAGCGGGACTGAATGAATCCTGGATGGAAGAGCGCGTGTTGCAGTTTCTGCAAATGAAATGAGTGCCGATTCGACTTCAGGGGCAGCGACCAATCACACAGCGCTGCTCCGAACCTTTAAGCCTCACCCAGTTGACACCAGCCGGGTGCAAACCTGATATCAAGGGATACTTTTTAAGGTGGAATTCAACCTCCATGCGTTGCAAGGGCGCCAGCAATGCCTTTGCATCGCCATCAAGAAAAGACACCAAAGATTCACATCGTCCCCCCGTCTTTTCGAGTTCAACAGCAAGAGAATAACTTTTACCCACCGTTGCTCCTGCCTCGGTAAGAGATCGAAAAGTGAATTGAAGAAATTGAGCCGACCTCGAAAGATACTGTGCTCCAAAATATTTTCGATTGCGTGATGAAAATTCTTTCAGACGAGTTCCGGTTTGAGTGGAAACAAAGTAAACCGAAATCGGACTTTTCCCTTGAAAAGAGCAGCTCTTGTCATCGATATTTGCTGAAAACTCCATGGTCTTTTCTGTGTAATAGTTGGTGCGATACAGCTGAAACAACTTTTGTTGCCCTGCCACCGCTGGCAAAGCAAAACAAAGACATAAAAAGATAAAACTGAACCTCATGAAACCCCTCCCCTTAGAAGATAAGCAGAACAATACAAAGGGGGCTCAATGATTCGAAGAAGAAAGGATCCAACGGCTGATTTTTGTAAAAATAACAGGAATAACACTGACGTTTTCAAGCAACTCACAAGGATTGATGGGAGCCAGTGCCCTAGCCCCTCTGGCCTCTCTGGTGGCCCAAGCACCGGTCCCAGGCCAAACATCGCCCGCGAGATGGCTCGTTCACTGAACCACAACGACATGGGGCAGTCTCCCCATCTGGGACCAGCCTCTCGTTTTTGGCGCGATCGCGAAAGGACTACTGAAATTGTTCGTGCTCTCGTATTTGTTTTTTGAGGGTTTCGGCGTCCTCGCACAATGGGGGCAAGGGAGTGTCAGAACGGCTCCAGCGCTGAAACCAACGTTGATCCAGGGGGCGCTGCAAGTCTTTTAGCTGACAAGCGGCCTCGGTGGTGGTCTCTTTCTCGCCAATGGCTTTGCCATAGCCGACGTAAAAACCAGCTTCTAAGAGAGCGGCGCGAATGGGTGTCGCCTGACTGTAGTTGTAGAAGCGAGCATCCCTATGGCATTTTTCTTTTAGCTTTTTGAAGCAATCAGTTGTCCACATCTCTTGGTTTTGATGGGGCGAATAGGGGTCGTAAAAAATCAGATGGCACTTGTGTTGAACCTGATCGACACACTGTAAAAAATCACCCTCGAACAACTCCCAGGTGATATTGCCCTGGGTCCAGCGCTTGTGTGCCAGAATTTCTCGGATCGCATCTTCATAGCCCTGGAAGTGTTCGAACTCGTGGCTGTGCTGCAGAGCAAACTCCAATAGGCTGAGATCAATTTCAAAACTCACAAGGCGAACAGGGCGCGAACTGGACTTGGCACAGGCAAGTGTGGCGAGAGCGTTGGCTGCCGCACCCAGGCCGACATCATAGATGACAAATTCTTCGGATGTGTTTTGCGAGAGATTCGTCTTTAAATTGGATTGCTCGATGTACAACTCGTTGGCTTCTCTCCATGGCCCGAGGGGGGCGTGCATGGTTTCGTTCACCTTGTTGTTGCGAATGGACGTGACCCCGAGAGTCGTTTTCACGATCTCAAATAAATTTTGTTCGGTTGGCATATGGGCTCTTTCAATAGGGCCGTGGAAATTTGGACCGCAACTCGGGGATCCGAATTCCACGACCTAGAATCGACACAAAAACTACTTGCCGTGCGCTTCTTTGCGTTCGGCTTTCATTTTTTCACGGGCCGCTTTGTTAGCCTGACGACACGTTTTGATATCACCTTTTGCACTGGCGCTGCTCACGCAACTTTTAAAATCAGTCAACGCGGCTATTTTTTTATCGATGTTGCTCATGATCATCGCTTTGCGCTCGTCCATGCTCATCTTTTTCTTACCGCCGTCTGCGAAGGACGTGGTCACCACACTCAAAACTACTATAATAAGACCTAAAAACTTCATGTATTCTCCTGGATTGTCATCCGTTTTTGTTTAGACAGGTTGATCTGTTATTTGTTCTCTGTGGCTTTCACCTGTTGGTACTTGACCACACCGTCGACCGAGCCATAGCTGCGCCCTTGCTTCTCTTTCGGGGTGAGTCTTCCTTTGTAGGAAGTCAATAACTTGGTTTTCTTGTCAAAAATAAAATACAGGGGATCAACCACGGCACGAATCAAAAAACTGGTGGGAGCCATTTTCACGACCAAATTTTTGTCGTCGCTTTTATCACGGGAGAGTTTGAAACCGATTGCCTCTTGACGATGCCAAACACCCAATTGCACCGTCATGTCTTTGCCCTTCATGAAGACGTCCCAGTTTTTTATGATAGTGGGAACAATCTCTAGTCCAACGATAAAGTTGTCCGGGCGGTCTACGGTGATCGGATAATTCTTTTTACGAAACTTTTTCAGGTTGAATGTGACTTTTTTATCGGTCACTTCAATCCAGGCTTTTTGGTTCAGTTGCTTTTGATCCATATCATAACGGACCAACTTGCCGTCTCGACTTTCTACTTTTTCTTCGGTTAAGATGTCGCCTGAAAGATCGGTGTAGATAGCTCGCTCGCTCACCTTTTTACCATCGACCGATTTGAACTTCTTGTAGTCAAACATCTTGGTTTTGCCAGTCTTATCAAAGCCTTCTCCGGTGTAGACCAGAGTCTCTCCAGCAAATGCGAGGGGCGAGAGTCCAACGAGTAAAATAACGAGAAATGATTTCATGATTCTTCCTTTCCATTCATTTATGAAATTAGATAGTGAACAGTAAACAATGTCATTCCGAAAGTAGTCGACCCGAAGCGTTCTTAATGTAGAGCGTCACTTCGAAGCAACCCAAACGCAAAGGGGCGAAAAATCAACGCTGAAAAACGAACAGGTTTTTCATCAAAGCCATAAGGACTTTACACCACGCTCTTTCGCAACAACTTTAGCGTCTTCGTAACCAGCGTCCACGTGGCGAAAAACACCCATACCGGGATCCGCCGTCAAGACACGCTCCAATCGCTTATGGGCCTCCTCGGTGCCATCGGCCACAATCACTTGCCCAGCGTGCAGTGAGTAACCCATACCGACGCCACCACCATGGTGAAAACTCACCCAAGTGGCACCACAGGCCGTATTGGTAAGAGCATTGAGAATCGGCCAGTCACCAACCGCATCGGAACCATCCAACATGCTCTCGGTCTCACGATTGGGCGACGCCACCGAACCACAATCCAGGTGATCACGACCAATCACAATGGGCGCTTTGACTTTGCCGTCTCTAACCATCTCGTTAAACTTAAGCCCTGCTTGCATGCGCTCGCCATACTCCAGCCAACAGATCCGAGCCGGCAAACCTTGAAAGGCTATACGCTCGCGAGCCATCTCTAGCCAGTTTAGTAAGTGCTTTTTATGGGGGAACAACTCTTTGAGAGCTTCGTCCAAAGCAAAGATATCCTCTTCGTCGCCACTCAGGGCCACAAAGCGGAAGGGACCACTGCCTTTGCAAAAGAGGGGGCGAATATAAGCCGGTACAAACCCGGGAAAATCAAAAGCGTTTTCTACCCCGACATCTTGGGCCATGGCCCGGATATTGTTGCCGTAGTCAAAAGTGATCGCACCCATCTCCTTGAGTTTGAGCATCCCACGGACATGCTCACCCATGGACTGCTTGGACAACTCCACATATTTTTCTGGATCACTCTCGCGAAGTTGATCCGCTTTCTCTAGAGAGTATCCCGCCGGGATATAGCCCACTAGAGGATCATGAGCCGAGGTTTGATCGGTTAACATCTCGGGCACATAATTTTTCTTTACCATCTCTTGAATGACTTCGGACATATTGCCAACAAGACCGATGGATTTGGCTTCGCCGTTGGCGGCGTATTTTTTGATACGAGCCCAGGCCTCGTCCAAGTCGTGGGCAATTTCGTCGACGTAGCGGGTTTTTAAACGTTTGTTCACCCGCTCTTCGTCGACCTCGACAGCCAACACACAAGCCCCTGCAAAGACACCAGCCAGAGGTTGAGCTCCACCCATGCCACCCAATCCACCAGTAACGATCAATTTACCGGTGAGGTCGCCGCCAAAGTGCTGTCGTCCCGCTTCAATAAAAGTCTCGTAGGTGCCTTGCACAATCCCCTGGGTGCCGATGTAAATCCAGGATCCGGCTGTCATTTGCCCGTACATCATCAAACCCTGTTTATCGAGTTCATGAAAGTGATCCCATGTCGCCCATTTAGGAACCAGGTTTGAATTTGCAATCAACACTCGCGGGGCATCGGCGTGGGTTTTTATAACGCCGATGGGTTTTCCTGATTGCACAAGCAGGCTTTCGTCGTTTTCTAGATTTTTTAATGCCTCTAAAATTTTATCAAAGCACTCCCAATTGCGAGCCGCTTTACCGATACCGCCGTAGACAATGAGTTTCTCTGGGACTTCTGCCACCTCAGGATCGAGATTGTTTTGAATCATTCGATAAGCCGCTTCTTGTAGCCAGCCCTTGCAATTGAGATCGGTTCCTGTCGGAGCCTTTACTGTTCTTACCATTCCAACTCTCCCACTGTCTTTTTCACCACGTCATAAACCGTGTTATCACTGATTAAGGTTTGAATTTGCTTTACATCGTTTGAGAACACGCGATCTGTCTCAGCAAAGGGGACCGTTTTGCGGATTTCATCAAAAGCCGCTTTGACAGCGGCCGCGGGCTCAAGCGGCTGCAGCATACTCAAAGCCTGGGTGCTTGAAAGCATTTCCATAGCCACAATGTGCTCAACGTTGTTCACAATAGATCCAAATTTTCTGGCCGCGATGGTTCCCATACTCACGTGATCTTCTTTATCTGCTGACGTCGGTATGCTATCGACACTGGCAGGATGAGCTAAAATTTTATTTTCACTCACCAAAGAGGCCGCGGCGACTTGGACAATCATATGGCCCGAATTCAAGCCACCCTCGGGAGCCAAGAAGGCTGGTAGTCCACTCATGGAGGGATTGATCATTTTTTCGATGCGACACTCGGAAATACTGCCAATACCACTCATGGCAATCCCTGCAAAATCAAGAGCGTATGCCACCGGCTCGCCATGAAAATTACCGCAACTAAGAATTTTACCGTCCTTCGCAAACACCAATGGGTTGTCGGTGCTCGAGTTGGCCTCGGTTTCTAGAACTTTCAGCACGTGGCGAAAGGAGTCTTTCGCAGCACCGTGCACTGCCGGCATGCAACGCAAACTGTAAGCATCCTGCACACGGCCACAATCTATATGACTCTCAGCGATTCCAGAAGTGGCACCCATAAGTTTTAAAATATTGCGCGCAGTTTTTGCCTCTCCCGGGTGAGCGCGAGTCGCAGAGATCAGCGGATCAAAGGCAGCTCTGGAGCCTTTAAGAGCTTCAAGAGTCATAGCTCCTGATAAATCGGCCAACCACATGATTCGACGAGCGCGATACAAATTGAGAAGTCCAACAGCAGTCATAACCTGACAGCCGTTGATCATAGAAAGGCCCTCTTTGGCTTGCAGCTCTAAGGGACGGACCGATTTTTCATCCAATCGGTCTTGCACGGGGTGAATCGACCCGTCATCGCCCCAAACTTCGCCCTCGCCAATGATAGACAGCGCGAGATGGGAGAGCGGCGCCAGATCACCACTGGCCCCCACGCTCCCCTTCTGGGGAATGACTGGGATGATATCGTTGTTTAGATAATTCAAAATGGTTTCAACCACCAAGGGACGAATACCACTGTGGCCTCGAGCCAAGGCGTTGGCTCGCAAAAACATAATCGCCCGAGTCTCTTCTTTAGAGAACGGATCACCCACGCCCATGCAGTGCGATCGAATCAGGTTTTTCTGCAGTTCTATGATCTGAGCTTTTGATATTTTTATATTGCTGAAGTGACCAAACCCAGTGTTCACACCATAAATCGCCTCACCCGTTTCAAGACGTTTTTCAATATAGGTGCGAGACTCCTGCATCCTCTCAATGGCTTGTGCCGAGAGTTCCACTGGGGCCGAGTCATGGGCCACCGCCCACACATCTTCTATGGTTACATTTTCACCTGTTAGTTGAATCATGACTTTTCCTTCAAATCGGCAATGGCCTGTTGATAACCCTGGGGGTGTTTAAACACAAAACTGCCGGCCACTAGCACGTCGGCTCGAGTCAGTTGCAATTTCGTTTTGTCAGTCACTCCTCCATCCACTTGGATTTTGTAGTTCCAGCCATTGGCCTCTCTCAACTCAGCCAACTCATTCACCTTAGCGACTTGATCCTCCATAAAAGACTGCCCACCGAATCCCGGATTGACCGTCATGACCAGCACCAAATCCACTTCTGACAAAAAGGGCTCGATGGCACTAAGAGGAGTCGCGGGACGCAGGGTGATTCCCGCATCAACACCTGCCGTTTTAATTTTTTTTATTAAGGTTGCCATGTCTCCTTGAGACTCCACATGGAGAGTGATGTTATTGGCCCCGGCTTTTATAAAGTCATCGATATAACGTTCCGGTTCCTCGATCATTAGGTGGCAGTCGAGATAGGCCGACTGAATTTTTCGAAGAGACTTCACTACAGGTGCCCCGATGGTTAGGTTCGGAACAAAATGGCCATCCATCACATCGACGTGGATCCATTGCGTGCCGCCCGCCATGACGTCAGCAATCTCTCTGTCGAGCTTTGAAAAGTCCGCCGATAGAAGACTGGGAGCTGGGATAAATTGATCAGTCAAATTTTTCTCCTTCTTGCAAATGGTAACCACGAATAAAATCGCCCGCCGCCATACGAGCCTTGCTTTCTGGTTGCACCACGCAGATCTCAAGCTCACCTTGACCACAGGCCACGGTAAAAGAATCTTCATTCACATCAACCACCATTCCTGGGGTCGCCGAACTGTCGCCTTGGCGGAAAACACTTTTATGAATTTTTAACGTCTTGTTACGAAACCGGGTGTAAGCAAAGGGGCCACCCATATCGAGACCGCGAATTTTATTGTGAATCGAGAAAGCCGGCTCACTCCAATTGATGAGCCCTTCTTCTTTCGATATTTTTTTTGCGTGGGTCACTAAGCTCTCGTCTTGCGGACGCAGAGTCAGCTCGCCACGTATATAGGGCGCTAGTGATTGGGTGAGCAGTTGTGCACCCCGCTGAGAGAGCTCTTGGTATAGCTCCGTAGCACCACAGTCTATAGGAAGAGAGAAACGGCTTTCTGCAATAACATCACCAGCATCTAGTTTTCGCACAACTTTTTGTAAACTCACTCCAGTTTCATGATCGCCATCCATGATCGCACGTTGCATGGGGGCCGCACCTCGCCATCTTGGCAAAAGACTGGAGTGAACATTCACACAACCATGGGCGAAAGCATCCAAAAAATCTTGCGACAGAATTTGTCCGAAAGCCACAACAACACCCACATCATATTTCTCATCACGGAGTTGCTCGATGATATCTTTCGTCGAAATTTTTTCTGGAGTTGCAACGGTGATCCCAAGATCTTGTGCCGCCAACTTCACCGGACTTGGCTTCAGCTTTTTGCCACGCCCGGAGGGACGATCAGGTTGCGAATAAACTTTGGCGACCTCAAAGTCTTTGTGACTGTGAAGCGCACCCAATGCGGGGACTGCAAAAAGCGGAGTGCCGCAAAATATGACCTTATAAGACATGACGGGTTTCTATCACAAAACCAGGCGCCGCACGTTCGCTACTGTTTAGCGTCACTCACAAAAAAAGGATAAGGGCAACTGGGGGTGCCACCCGGAGGCATTCCTGCAGGGAAGAAGCCATTAAACGGTGACAGGCTCTTCTTCGGTCTCTTCGTCTTCAGCCGTGGGGTAGCCAAATTTCTTGATTTTGGCCTTAATTCTGTTGGATTTGATGGGGCTCAGCCGGTCAATGAACACCTTGCCGTCCAAATGGTCCATCTCATGCTGCATACAAATTGAAAGCAGCCCGTCGAGCTTGTACTCCACAGGCTCACCATCGAGCCCTAAACCCTTTACCTCGATATATTTCGAGCGCACCACGGACTCATAGAAACCCGGAACACTCAGGCAGCCCTCGTCATAAGTGGTTTTGCCCTCTTTTTTGGTGATTTCAGGATTAAAGATCACGATGGGCTGGGTGACCTGTTTTTCGAGGTCGCTCATGCCGTCTTCTTGCTCATAACGGTCGTTTTCACCTTGAGGGCGGATATCAATCACCAATAGCCGAACCTCAACACCCACCTGGATCGCCGCCAGCCCAATGCCCTTTTCATGGTACATGGTCTCGAGCATATCTTGCGCCAGCTTTTTCAGCTCGGGCGTGACTTCATCGACCTTACGACCTTTGTGTCGCAAGCGAGAATCAGGGAATTTTAGAACATCTAGCAGTGCCATGACCTATCCATAGCGAATCCCGCTGGAAAAGGCAATCAGCCCCTTAAGTTTTTGACCACCGAAAGCTCAGAAAAGTCGCCAGCATCATCACCAAGTTGGGCCCCCATGTGGCCAAAATCGGGGGGAGCTGCCCATGGCGCCCCAATGACATCATCGACGAATGCATCACCCAAAAGGAAAAGGTCATTAACAGAATGAGCCCCACATTTTTTGCCATGCCACCGGAGCGCTGATGGGTGATTACGAAGGGCACCCCGATGAGCGCCATCACGAAGATCGTGAACGGAAAACTCAGCTTGTTGTGATAGTCGACTTCAAAGGCTGTCATGTTAAGACCCGCCTCCTTGTTTTTTGAAATGTAGCGCCCCAACTGCCGGAAGCTCAAAAAGTCCGACGCAGAACTGGTGGTTTGAATGTCTGCCAGCTCTTCAGTCATGGCGATGGTTTTACTATCAAAGTTTTTTACCAAAGGGGTGTTGAAATCTTGCACAAACAAGGTGATGGTCCCTTTGTCCAAGTCCCAACCATTGTCGCCAATCGTCGCCTCCCCTGAGGAGATCACCTGCTGCAGCTTCCAATCCGGTGAGAAGTAATAAAACGTCACGCCATAGGCTTTTCTTTTGTCGGGATCCAGAAGTTTAATATTAAAAATAATATTATCCGAGCGGTACCAGATCTTGTTGGTTTTAACCGTTGAATACAACCCCGGTTGCTTTTTCATCTCGACATAATAAATGTAATCTTTTTTCTTTTTGGTGACCGGCACCACTTGATCCCCAATATAAAAAGACAATCCCACCAACAGAGAAATCCAAAAAAAGATGGGCATAAGAACCCTGGTCAAACTCATACCTAGACTAAAAAGGGCGGTTAGCTCACGACTCTTATTTAAACTTGAGAGGGTAAAAATAACTCCGACCATGGCAGCCACAGGGATAAACTGATAAATGATTTCAAAGCAGTAGGCGCCGTAGTAACGCCCCAAAGTTCCCAGGGAGACATCGAAGCGGGTGATCTGAGTCATAAAATCGATGACAAAGAACAAGGTTAAAAAAACCACGAGCCCCGCAACAAAGTTGGTTAAAAAAGCTTTTGAAATGTAGCGATCGACAAGATTGAACACCCCCCATTGTAAAAAGGGTCCAATTAGGGCGTCAAGTAAGCCTAGCCTCTTGACTCCAATTCAAAAGAAGTCTTTACTTACTATATGTCGTTGCGCGTCTTACTTGCCGATGAAAGTGCCTCCATCCGCAAAGTCTTTCAAATGGGCCTCCAAGATTTTGGTGCTGAAGTGAAGAGCGTCCACAATGGACTGGATGTCCTTGAGGTGGCTCTCTCCTATAAGCCCCACATTATTTTTGCCGACATTCTGTTGCAAAAGAAGAACGGCTACGAAGTGTGCCTTGAAGTTAAGCAGAGTGATGAACTCTCCCAAACTCCTGTTGTATTGATGTGGAGCTCATTTATGGAGCTCGACCAGAGCAAATACAAAGAATCCGGAGCTCAAGGAGAACTGGAAAAGCCCTTTGACGTCGAGAAGATGCGAAACCTTATCACCTCCTTGGTTGAAGCGGCTCAGAGCCAAAAAATTTCTGAGTTCTTGGAGTTCCCCAAAAGCATCACGAAAGATTTCGTTGAAGAAGAAAAAAACAAAGAAATGCAAGACAGTGTCAAAATTGAAGGCTCTACAGAAAATGAAGAAGCAGAAGACACCCGCTCTATTGTCAGCCACAAAGAGGCTGAGACTTCGGTATTTTCACTGGATGACGCCGCTTTAGGCGACGCCGACCTCGCTCTTGAACAGGAAGACGCAGAAAACGAAAGTGATGACGAGGTCTCTTCCACTTCTTTTTTTAACAACCCGTCCGATGACGTAGACTCTGACCTTTCTTTTGACATGTACGAAGTGACTACCAACAACAACCCATCCGCTAAGGAGCCCGAAATGCAAGCTTCCAATGACGACGAGTGGGAAGCAAAGCCCCTGCAGGACAGCGCCCTAGCAACGACGAGCGCTGACGATGGTGACGGAGACATGGATCAATTTCAGTCCATGGATTTGGGCAACGAAAAAAAGATCAACCTCGATGATTTCTTATATAAACCCAATAGCCCCACCAAAAACTCAGCGGCGACGGCACCGGAGTTAACCAAAACCTTAATGACTGATGCGGGCCCGGCTCCACATAAGGCTGCGCCTGACTTTGAGACGATATCTCCTGAAGAGACAGAACACATCATCCGCTCGGAAACCCGTAAGATACTCAAGACAATCATTGCCGACCAGCTCCCTCTGATCATGGAAAAAGTCATCCGAGAAGAGCTGGACAAAGTCTTGCAACAAGAGATCAACCTAAAAAGTGCCAATCGTCCCTCGCCCAATGACTGAAAGCCTGATCAAACAGGCTTTTGCCGAGGACATTCCCACTGGTGACATCACCACTGAAGCCCTTAAGGTTGAAAACAAATTTGGCCTGGCTAAACTCGTTGCAAAACAAGACCTTGTTCTCTCTGGTTCAACTCTTTTCTCTCAAACTCTAAAACATGGGGACACTGAGCTCGACACTCACTGGCACTTTAAGCCTGGGGATGAAGTTCTTGCCGGACAAACCGTGGCCGATATCAAAGGAAACTTGATCGCTTTGATTAAGGCCGAACGAGTGGCTTTGAACTTTCTCGGTTTTTTATCAGGGATCGCCACCCAAACCCAAGAGTATGTGAAGGCTTGTCAGGGCACTCACACAAAGATACTGGACACTCGCAAAACCCTGCCCCTCTACCGCGACCTCGCCAAGCAAGCTGTGGTGGATGGGGGCGGAACCAATCATCGTCAAAATTTGAGTGATGGTGTGTTGATCAAGGAGAACCATATTGCCATTGCCGGTGGCTTCAAAGAATGTGTGTTGATGGTGCAGCAAGCGACCACGACTCCCATTGAAGTTGAGACTCAGAATATTGCAGAAGTGAAGTTAGCGGTGTCTCTGGGGGTGCAACGAATCATGTTAGACAATATGACGAACGACGCCATGAGCGCCTGTCTGGCGGTCATTCCCAAAGAGATTGAAACTGAAGCCAGTGGCAATATGACTTTGGAGCGAATCAGTAGCGTTGCGGCGCTCGGTGTTGACTTCATCAGCGTCGGGGCATTAACTCATTCTGTTAAAAATGCTGATTTTTCATTACTGTTTGAGTGGAGTTAAACATGTCGATTAATTTGCTCACCCACGAATGGGCGCAAACCAAAAATCTAAAGAGCCAATACTATCCTGAGATCACCAGCACCAACGATGTGGCAAAGGCGGAGTTCAGCCAGTCACAGCAGGATTTCTGCTTGTATCTTGCCGACCATCAAACAAAAGGTCGCGGTCGCGGCGACCAGTCGTGGCAAAACCTTGGCGACGGCGAGATCTTACTGAGCACTTGGTGCTTTAAAACCGACAAGCCGCCACAGCCCTTACTCACCCCTCTTTTGGGGCTGGCTCTCTACGAATCACTTTTTGTTTTTGACTCATCACTCCCTCTACGCTTGAAAGCCCCCAACGACATGTATCTCGGAGAGGGTAAGCTCAGCGGACTTCTGGTTGAAGTCGACCAACAAGGTCCGGTGGCCTCTGTCTACATCGGCCTAGGGCTGAACGCCTTCGGCGCTCCCAAGATTGATACCCCCACAGCATCTCTTGCAGATCACACCCAGAACGTAAGACAGCTTTGGGCTGATTTTTGCAAATATTTGTACAACCAGTTCCTCATCGCCATTGAAAAAGGCGCCCTCAAAGAATTGTCAGAAGACGACCGTGACGATTTGCTTGAGGCACTGAACTCTGGCCTACCCGAGGACCAGCAGTACACCGATGTTTCGCCCCAATGCGATTTGCACGGCCCTTCGGGTGTCACGTCTTGGATGAATCTGTAAAAAAGGATGAAACATGGGAAAGGCTTTCGCCATCACAATAGCCCTGCTGCTTGGTATCGCTGCTTTCGTGGTTTACCGAACCGGATACCTCAAACCCGTAACCATAGCCTCCGGTGAACAAGGCCCCTTCTACCTCGTCTATAAAGTCCATCAAGGGCCGTATCACAAAATTGCCAAGGTCATCGACGGAGTTGAAAACTATTTCAAAGACAAGGGCATGCCTTGTCCCCTGGCTTTCGGCCGTTATTTGCATGATCCCAATACAGTGGAACATGATCGCCTGGTGAGCCACGGGGGCTGTGCTTTCACTAATCCCAGCGCGGCTCTCGAGGTCCTGGTTAAACAAGGGGAGTTTGTCTCTGAAAGTCTTCCGAAAAAAGAATATTTAGTGGCTCACTTTGAGGGCTCGCCCTCTCTGGGGCCAATCAAAGTCTACCCTTACGTCAAAGACTGGATGAATCAATACGGATACACCATTTCGGGTCCCGTTGTTGAAATCTATCAAACCACCGGTGAAGATTCGCTTCACACTCGCTACCTATTCACTTACCAATAAGTGCCCCTATTCGGTAGCCGCTCCAGCCACTGGCTGTTGGGCTGGTTTACGGACTTGGGCATGTCCCTTTTTTTTGTTGCGAAGTGACTCTTTTACGACAGACGATTAGTCTTGAGATGTAAAGAAGAGAAACCCTATTTTCAACCAAGGTGACAGCATGACTCTTTTCAAATGGTTTTTTGGTATCAACCTCAGCTTCCTTCTTATTTCCTCAACAGGTCTGGCCAATATTATTGGCTCCGATTTTCAAACCTTCAACCCAACCACCGACGGCTTGGGCTACAGTACAGTCGAATCCGGTGAGATCCATGAGTCAGGACATTTTAACCTTGGGCTTTTTCTCGACTTTGCGAGCAACACGCTCCCCCACCCAGCTAATGGCCCCGGGACCTCCGACAACAACCGAATGGCTACGAATATTCATGGTGCTGTTGGTGTCATAAAGGGTTGGAGTATTGGGTTTAGTATGACCAACATGATTAACGAAACCTCAGACCGCAATCTTTCTTCGTTTGTTGCTGATACCGGCCGAGAGGCTTTTCGGATCGATTCGAAAATACGCTTGGTTAACAACAAGACGGCAAAACTGGGAACTCTGATGGCGGTGACTTTTAACAACATCGACAACAATCCCTTTCTCGGCATCACCCCCGGTCCGGCGCTGGCACTGGGTGGGTTTTACGAGCGTTATAGCTCTCGCAATTTACGATGGGCCGCCAACTTGGGATTTCGCCTGAGAAACTCAGGAGACGCCTACCCTGGCATTGGGCCGATCGAAAATCAATTTTTCTACTCGCTGGGACTCAACTATCTGTTGTCGAGTTTGGACACTCAGTTGATCGGAGAGCTTTACGGCTCAAGCCCCACAAACTCGCCTCTCAACAATACCGATCGTGAATTCTCAAACCTCGAGGCCCTCCTCGGGCTCAAAAAGAAATTTTACCAACGGCTCTCTGGTCAGATTGGTGTCACAAGAGGACTCTACAGTGGTTTGGCGACCCCAGATCTCAGGATCTATGCCGGTCTCAACTGGTACTTTGGGCCTCCTGAGGATAGAGCGAGAGTCCCTGGGCAAACGGGCGGCAAGGTTCCTGGCTATGAGTTCAGAGATCGTGATAATGATGGTATTCCAGACCGCAGGGACCGTTGTGCTGGCACTCCGCCCAATACTTTGGTTGATCGCACGGGCTGCCCGATGGTGGCCGACCGTGGCATTCTCGATGATGACTTCGACGGTGTTGATAACGCGCAAGACGAATGCCCCGGGACCTCACCTAAAACTCGGGTCGACGACTTTGGTTGCGCAATCGCCGGCGGCGCCGTCGCCAGCCTTGATGAAGTGGATTCTGACAACGATGGTGTGTTTGACAGTTACGACCTGTGCCCCGACACCCGTCGCGGGGTGCCTGTCACAGACCGGGGTTGCGAAAAAAGAGAAATTCAAAAAATTGATCTTGGTCAACTCAACTTCATCACCGGCACGGATCAGTTAACAAAACGCTCTCGGCAACGGTTTATGAAAAAAATAAATGTGGTCTACGGGATCAAAGACAGAGTAAAAAAGATCGTGATCGAAGGACACACTGATGGCGTCGGATCGGCGGCATACAACCTTAAACTCAGTCGCCTACGCGCGAGAACCATTCGACGTATCCTGATCAAACAAACCGGGATTTCCGCGAACCTTGTCTTTTCTAGGGGCTATGGAGAATCACGACCGATCGCTACCAACAAAACAAAAAAAGGACGCCTCCTTAACCGAAGAGTCGAGATGAACGTCATTACCAAGTAAACAAATGCAAGCACTGGGGCTAAAACCCCCAGTCGCTTGGACTTCGATCGCCTTCAGCGCTGAGCCGGAGATGTTTTTTTGAATCTGTATTTTAAGAAAACAGACAGGCCTAGAAGTAGAACGATAATCGGTAGCAGAAATTGGATCAATCCCTTAAACGATAGAATACCCATCACGATCACCAATAAAAGGTAGGTATAAAACAAAGCTTGCATCCACCATTGATGAAAGACCGTCCGCCATGGGCCTCCCCGCAGAGACAATCGAATGGGATAAACCACTAAAAATAGAAATATCAGGGTTGCAGTGACCAGCAAGATTGATGTTCTCATTGAGGCTTCTAACGACCACTGACCCCACAGCCAAAAATGTGCTGTGGCGGCCACAGAAAACAAAAGTCCTTTGATCAACATAGAACCAACCCTACACTCACGAAAGTTTCATCTTCGCCGAAGTTCACTCCGCTTGAGCGCGTAAAAGATTAAGGGCCGACCCCGCCTCAAACCACTTGATCTGTTCTTCGTTATAGGTGTGGTTGAGCTCAACGGTCTCCGACGCACCATCTTTATGGGTGATCTCAAGTTGTAGATTCTTGCCGGGAGTAAAGCTCTTCAATCCCTTCACTGCCACCCGGTCTTCCTCTTGAATCTTTTCGTAATCGGCCGGGTTGGCGAAGGTCAAGGCCAAGACGCCTTGCTTTTTAAGGTTTGTTTCGTGAATACGAGCAAAACTTCGCACCACAACGGCGCGAGCCCCTAGAAAGCGCGGCGACATGGCGGCATGCTCCCGACTGGAGCCTTCACCATAATTATCATCACCAACGATAATCCAATCTTGATTCTTCGATTTGTAATCACGACCGATTGCACTGAAAGCCACACCGGTTTCACCAGTGAGCACGTTTTTACCTGTGCCCGCTTCGCCACCAAAGGCGTTCTCAGCGGTGATCAGCATATTATCAGAGATATTGTCGAGGTGACCACGAAAGCGCAACCATTTGCCGGCCGGGCTAATGTGATCTGTGGTGCACTTCCCTTTTGCTTTGGCAAGGACAACCATATCAGTCAGGTCGTCACCCTCCCATGCTGGAAAAGGAGTGAGCAGTTGCAAGCGCTTCGAGTCGTCCGCCACAGCGACGTCAACGTCGCTCCCTTGCGGCTCTTGATAGCCTTCAAGGTCAGCTACAAAACCTGCGGCTGGAAATTCTGGCGCCTCTGGGGGCTGCAATTTAATTTTTCCGTTGGGCGTTTCAAGTTCATCGGTGATGGGGTTAAAATCCAAACGACCGGCCAGGCCGAGAGCCATTACAGTCTCGGGACTCCCAATAAAACCAAGAGTGTCTGGGTTGGCATCGTTTCGACCACGGAAGTTACGGTTGAAGCTTGTGACAATGGTGTTCACGTCACCCTTTTTAAAGTCATCGCGACGCCACTGACCAATACAGGGGCCACAGGCGTTGGCTAGGACGGTGGCTCCCACATCATTAAGGGTTTTCATTTGTCCGTCACGCTCAATGGTGTTTTGGATCATATTTGAGCCGGGAGACACCATAAATGTTTGTGGCATCTTGGTGATTCCCGCGGCTTTCGCCTGTTCGGCCACATGGGCGGCGCGGCCGATATCCTCATAAGACGAGTTCGTACAAGAACCAATCAAGGCTGCCGAAAGGTCAGTGTCCCAGCCATTTTCCTTAGCGTGCTCTTTGATTTCAGAAAGAGAGTGAGCCAAGTCCGGTGTGTGAGGGCCGACCAGATGGGGTTCTAGTGTGTCGAGGTCAATTTCAATGACTTGATCGTAGTACTTTTGAGGATCGGCTTCGACCTCAGCATCCGCGTGCAAAAGGTCTTTGTTGCTATCGGCAATCTTTGCCAGATCACCGCGATTCGTGATTTCTAGATAGTCCTTCATGCGCTTGTCGTAAGGAAACAAAGAACAAGTCGCTCCAAGCTCCGCGCCCATGTTCGTGATCGTGGCTTTACCAGTGCAAGAGATACTCTCGGTACCGGGGCCAAAGTATTCGATAATACGATTGGTCCCACCCTTCACAGATAAAATGCCCAAAAGTTTAAGAATCACATCTTTTGAGGAGGTCCAACCTTGTAACTTTCCTTTTAAATGCACACCGACCACTTGCGGGTTTTTAACTTCCCAAGGAAGTCCGGCCATCACATCACTGGCATCGGCACCTCCCACTCCAACAGCCACCATGCCTAGGCCACCGGCATTTGGCGTGTGAGAATCCGTGCCGATCATCAAACCACCCGGAAAGGCATAGTTCTCGAGAACAACCTGATGGATGATCCCAGCTCCAGGCTTCCAAAAACCGATGCCATAGCGACTGGAGGCTGTTGCCAAGAACTTGAACACCTCGTTGTTTTCCATCATTGAGTTTTTCATATCTTCACTGGCGCCTTTGTAGGCCAAAATCAAATGGTCACAATGAACCGTCGAGGGAACGGCTGCTTCTTCTTTGCCCGCGAGCATGAACTGCAACAAAGCCATTTGAGCAGTCGCGTCTTGCATAGCCACCCGATCGGGTCTCAGCATAAGAAAGCTTTTGCCTCGCTCCAAGTCTTGGTTTTGGGGATCATCGAGGTGACCGTAGAGAACCTTCTCCGCCATCGTCAAAGGTCGCTGCAAGCGCTCTTTGATAATCTTTAAACGGGCTCGAGTGGTTTCGTAAGTTTTTTCAACAAGTTGCGTTGTGGTCTCGATAGTGGCCATACCTAGGACTCCTTGGACTGTGAGGTTCGAGAC
>JAUHWH010000016.1 GCA_030424715.1 Bdellovibrionia bacterium | reverse complement strand
GTTATTTTTGCACTATTAACTTTGAAAGGCCTGTTGAAGTCAATCAGAGGGGGGATGACTCAATCTGTCGAAGGCGTGCTTTTTAGGAGTCTTCGGAGAGCCTCTATTCTTGTTTTTGTGACCTGGCTGAGGCCGTAGATGAACATGATGGCGAAGGTGTTTTCGCCGTCAATGATGGTGCATTGAAAAAGTCCAGAGACAGCCAGGGCGACGATGACAGAGAGGGTGATATCCCCCACGATATCCTGCCGTCTCCATGACTCGAAAAACCAACTCCACAGAAAGCCAAGAAAAGCCAAAAGTCCAAAAATTCCGGAATCGGCCCACAGTTCGAGATAGTTATTGTGCGCATGGCTGATAAAGTCGGGGTAGGCGATGTCGTGCTCTTTTTTAATGCGTTCTGATTCGTTGCCAAAGTTGCGGTAACCATGGCCAAGAAGAGGTCTTTCTTTTATCGCTTCGATCGCGGCCTCATATTGAGAGATTCGGATCATATTACTGCCGTGCTTGGCTGGTAGTAAGAATCGAGTGGCTTTTGAACCGCCGGAGAAGACAATGGCCACCGCCACCCCAGTGAGCAGAGCACCTGCGATCATCATTCCTAAGAACTTTTTGGGATGAGATCGAAGGAACAAGAACGGAATTCCCGACAAGAATCCAAGGAGAGCCCCTCGAGATCCCGAATAGTACAGGCCAAGGAAGATACAAACCATGGTTACAACGAGGGTTCTTACAGAGATGTACTTTTCAACCCGTTGACGAAACAGGAGTAAACCCAAATTGATCAACGCCATAAACTGAATACCGTAACCAAAGGTGATGGCCATGCTGTAGAGGCCCGTGGCACGGTGGGGGTCGGAGGAAGCTTTCATTTTCAGTGGGTTGTAGCCGTAATAGAGGGTGAAAATACCAACAACGCTGGCCACAGCGGCGACTAGGAAGGATGAGTATAGTAAGAATCGAACCCGACGTTCAAAGACCTTTGGCCTTTCAATCCTAGAAATAAAAACGCTGGTGAATGCCGGTATCGAAAGAATTCCGGCGAGAAAGTAACGCAATTCTCCCACCGTTTTCGATGGGTTTTCCATGGATTCAGAGAGGAAACTAGAGAGCGTGGCGATGACCATAAAAAACAACAAAAACCAGGCGCTACTCGGTAAGCGGATTTTTCTCCAGCACCAGTAGGTGAAGAAAAGGCCCGGTGGAATCAGCAAAATGTGACCCAGGGATGAGGCCGCCATTGAGGAATAGATGAAGAGCGAGAAACTCGCCATGGACCAAAAAGCGATCCGTTCCATCATGTCGAAGTGTTTTGCCATGGCCAGAGTTCTACTTCAGAATCGCCAACGGGCCAATAGAACTTTTGATTTTTGCCCCAGACTTTGCTACCTCTAGTCCATGGAAAAAATAGCAATCATTGGCGCTGGTGGTCACGCCCGGGTCATCCACGACATTGTCGTCAAAGAGAAGCGTTTCGAGGTTGTGTGTTTTTTTGCCAAAGACGTCGCGAAAAACCAAACTTTTTTGGATTTACCTGTCTTTAACCAAGACGATCTCAACGCGCATGACTTAAATAAAGGACTTGTTGCCATTGGTGACAATTGGCAGCGCTCTCGGGTGGTTGAGGCCGTCCGTCTGAAAAAATCAGGATTCACTTTTGTATCGGTGGTCCACCCTTCGGCTTCTGTGGGGCTCAATTCTAAGATCGGAGCCGGTAGCGTGGTCATGCCGGGCGCTGTTGTTGGTGCCAATACCCAAGTGGGTGAGCACTGTATTATCAACACGCAGGCCTCCATTGATCACGATGGTTGCTTGGAGGATTATTCATCGATCGGACCAGGCGCGACTTTGGGAGGCTCCGTGTCTTTGGGCGCCTTTTCAGCGATCTCTTTAGGGGCCAATGTCATTCATGGGAGAAGCATTGGTGCCCACACCGTTGTGGGAGCGGGAGCCACGGTCTTGACCGACTTGGCCTCCCACCAGCTGGCTTTCGGGACGCCTTGTCGCGCGGTCAGGGAGCGTCAAGAGGGCGAGTCCTATCTGTAATAAGGAAGTTCTTGCTGGGGGGCGACACATCTCAGCGACTCTTCTTAATTTACTTAACTCTCAGAGCCTGGCTTGGTATTCAACAGAGCTGGAAAAGCATGCAATACGAAGAACGGCAACCAGTACATGCACCATCTTTGTTTCCATGGATTAACATTTTTATGAGACGGATTTATGAAAAGTCATCGAGTCATTGCACGCCTTGATATCAAAGGGCCCAACCTTGTCAAAGGTATTCATCTGGAGGGGCTTCGGGTTTTGGGGCAACCCAGCGAATTTGCGAATCATTACTATCGTTCGGGGGCTGATGAAATCATGTATACCGATGTGGTGGCGAGTCTCTATGACCGTAATAGTCTACACGACATTATAAGCGAAACGGCTCAAAACATTGCGATTCCAATGTTGGTCGGCGGAGGTCTGAGAAGTCTTGAGGACATCAGTAAAGTTTTGAGAGCGGGTGCCGATCGGGTCTCGCTGAACACGGCCGCTATCAAAGACCCTCAAATCATTTCACGCGCGGCCAATAAGTTTGGGTCTTCGACTATTGTAGTTACTATCGAGGCAATCAAGCAGCCGAATGGACAGTATTTCGTTTACACCGATAGCGGCCGTGAGCATACCGGAATTGAAGTCGTAGGGTGGGCACAAAAAGTGGCTGAATTGGGTGTGGGCGAGATCATTGTCACCTCTGTGGACCAAGAAGGCACCCGCAAAGGCTTCGATGTTGAGCTTACCCGAATGGTGTCTGATGCGGTGTCGGTTCCTGTTGTTGCCCACGGTGGCTGCTCAGGAGCAAATGATGTGAGCCGAGTCTTACGAGAAGGTCACGCTGATGCTGTAGCCGTGGCGTCGGTTATTCATTACGACTATATGGCCAATCATCAACAGAAAGTCGAGACTGCAGAAAAAGTGAACTACATCAATAGCGGGCGAGCTTTTTCCAAATCTCAAACAGAGAGCATTGAGGCAATAAAGGCACAGTTATTAGAAGACAATATTGGTTGTCGCCCGGTGTCTGGTGGTCGTTATGAATCCTAAAGTTATGATAATTGATTACAAGCTCGGGAATCTCTTTAGTGTAGCAAATGCCTGCAGCTCAGTGGGCATGGATCCTGTTATTTCGTCAGATCCAAATGCTTTACAGAACTTTGATGCGG
>JAUHWH010000002.1 GCA_030424715.1 Bdellovibrionia bacterium | reverse complement strand
TTTGTACATCAAGGGTGGCGAGATCTCGCCAAGTTACGAGTCAACGCCAGTGGGTGTCTTTGGCTTGATCACTGGTATTAGTACGAACACGATTACGGTGAATTATGGCATACGCAACTCTTTAGGAAGCGATCACACAGGACTGACCTTAAAACCCGATGACGAGTTGGGTGTGTCAGTGACGGTGAGTGCCCATAATCATTCAACAATCAGCAGTGCTTCGACTTTAAATGATAAAACAGCGATTGGTAAAAGTTTTTATATCAGTGACTTTGAGAACCACTATGACAATGTCGTGATTGATGATAAGCAAGATGTGGCGGCAGGACTACTAGTTGTCGACAATGATTTAACGATAGCGGACGGGGCAGAGCTTGATGTCAGTGATCTGCAGGTCACTAATGATGTTGTCATCAATCTTTCGAATGTCATCGCTAAATATATTGATGGCGATAATGTAACGGTCACCGCTGTGAGTAACACCATCAAGTCCATTGATGCCATAGATGTTGATGTCACCAGCGTGTTTTTGGTTTCAGGGGCTCGTGTTGAAATCGACGATCTAAATGTGTCTTCAAATGCCACGTTTGGTATCAACGGAGCGACAGAGTCTTTGCTGCAGAGCCCGACAGTCTATGTGGGCGGAGATTTGACATTTAACAATGGGACCCAAGTTGAAGTGCTTGAAGCCTTAACTGTTGTTGGGGCAACGAATGTTAATGGAACCACCAGTATCAGTGGGCGAGAGTCCACATCAACAAGCACTTATTCTATAGAAATCAACTCTGGTTCTATGACGCTCGGTGCTTCAGCAAACGTCAATACCAATGGCCAGGGTTACTTGGGAGCCACTGATAGCTCCACAAGCAATCGAGGCTATACTGTGGGCAACGTTTACAACGTTGGGTCGTATTACCTTTCTGGCGGGAGCTATGGCGGCTACGGTGGCAGCAACTACGGTTTTGGTAGCAGCATTGGCCCGGGAACACCTTATGGGAGCATTCAAGCACCTACAGATCTTGGATCTGGTGGTGGTGGTAACGACAGTTACCAAGGTGGTGATGGTGGTGGCGCGATCAAGATCGTTGTCACAGGCGCGTTCACTATCGATGGCACAATTGAGAGTAACGGTTTTCAAGGCAATACCGGCAATGCCTACTACCCCGGAGGCGCTGGAGGCTCTGTCTGGGTAGATGCAGGAACCATAAGTGGGTCTGGTGCAATTAATGCCGTCGGAGCCGATGCTGTGCGAGGCCCTGGCGGTGGTGGTCGAGTGGCTCTTCATTATGACACCAGCACATTCAACCCCGTGACTCAGGTGGATGTCACTGGTGGAGCAGGACAGAGTGGCAGTTATCAAGGGGGCTCTGGCACAGTCTATCAAAACGACCGAACCAATAGTCATGAGTTCTTACTTGTCAATGGAACAAACAGCAGTTACGCCAATACACCTCTATCACTAACAGCTAATGAATCTTTCCAGGGCCTCGATATTAAGAATGGCGCTCACTTGCAGCAAATGGGAACGACTTTTGATCTTAATGTGATCAATCTCGACATTGAGGGCGGTGCGAACCTCTCAGTTCCAACAAATGGCGGCGGTGGTTATGGTTCATGGTTTAGCTATACCAGTTTGACCGGTACGACGCCATTAGAGTATTAATAAAGTCCAACGGGGGTGAAAATGTCTAGAAAGTTCTTGGTTGCATTGTTGGCTTTAGCATCCGCTATGGCAATAGGAATTTTCGTTAAGTATGCCTTTTTTTCTAAACTTGAACTGGTTCACTTAGTGTTACCTCTGCAAGAAAAACAAGCTCAGGCTTTTAAGGCCGGATTGTTAGCGGGGCTAAATGGACAGGACATCGATCTACGAATCCATGACTCCAGGGTAGATGAAGATAGGCCGCTCAAATTTGGAGCCGATTCGTCTCAACTTGTCTATTTGCAGTGGGAAGAAGAGCCTTCATCGACGATTGCAAATCATTCTTTTCAGGAATCCATGGTTGTGAAAAAAGACGAATTGGGGCAGTGGACCATCAGCGAAAGTGGGCTTTTGACGCTTGATAAAAGTGTCGTGGACAAATTGATAAGCGGACTGGCGACCGAATCTGTAACCATTGTTAGGGAAAGAAAGAAACCTTCTGTGGTAGACCCATTGCTTCGTAGAGCCGATGATTCTAAGAAGCTTCAAAGGCTGACCCCTAGACAATTCGGTTACTTCTTGAAGAGTAAGAAAGACGATTTGGCTAACCTTGTGATACTGGACATTGATAAAGAGGTTTTGAATCCGGTGCTGGATCAAATTAGACTTTCTGGACGAAGCTTTCGTGTTGTTATTCTCGATCCCTTCGGGACCCTTTCTCAGGCTGAGGACCTCAAGCTATTCAAAGGTGTTTCTATTCAGCGGATTTACAACAAAGTTGAGAGTCCGACTCTGAAAACTGTTGAAGAGAAAAATGAAAATCGAATAAGCCCCAGCTATATGTCCGGCTTCATAATTGGTGATAAAATAAGTAAGATAGCCAAATAGATAGTCGTTTGTTTTGTTAAATCGGTCGGGAGTTACCCTTGGGAGTCAGCCGACGCCCAATTGCAAAGAAGTTTTATCCTTGTAATGCTAGCATTGTTACATAGACCTTTTAAAAAAGTTATTTCTGACTTTTCGAATCTTCGGTGGGAGTTTGATAGTCGATGTTCTCAATACTACTAGGATTGTTGTCAATGCGGTCGCCAAAGGTGAAATACTCCGTAAAGCCAACAGAAAATCCGTAGATTAACATCCCACACATCAGAAGGGCGAAAATTATAATGGGTTTCTTGTTTGTCTTCTTTTGTTTCAAAATACAATCCTTGGTTCAATTACATTAGTTCTTAATTCTTAATTCTTAATTCTTAATTCTTAATTCTTAATTCTTAATTCTTAATTCTTAATTCTTAATTCTTAATTCTTAATTCTTAATTCTTAATTCTTAATTCTTAGTCGTTTTTGTCGGGCACATCTTTTTCGTCATTGTCCTTGCGTTTGTCTTTGCGTGGAAAGCGAATTTCTTTTTGGTCCTTGGGGTCACTGTCGGGGTCGCCGATCGGGGGTGCTTTTTTCTTATCGAGTGGTTCCGGTGGGCGAATTTCATGCCTTTTGTCGTGACCGGGTCTTCGATTGAACTCCAAATTTGTTGTGATCACAAGAGGCTCCTTTTCAAGTGACTTATACAATTTAGACTACAGTCACCTGCTGAACAAGAAATCGTTCTGATTTCTGGATAATGTTTAGAAAACTACATATTTGCAAGGCGAAGCACTCAGATCAACTGTTCGACAGAGCGAAATGGTCAACGGAGCCACGGAATAGACAGAGCAAAACCAGAGGATTAGCACTCTTGCTCTGCCAGCAGCAACCCTCTTAAGGTGCACGGAGCTCCTCCGGGTCCGAGTTCACAATCAATCGTGAGAATGCTCATGTTGGGGCGCAGGGGACTCGACGGGCTGAGGGTACCCGCACAAGCTTTCAGCCATGGCATTTTCTTCGTGACTCAGGTTCGAGAACCGACTGATCAACATCAATGGGGCACTGGTGTCCACATTGTCTTCAGCCGCTGTTGTCCAGCGCAGGCTCCAACAGCCCCGCATTTTTTGAAAGGCCAATGACTGAATCCGGTAGACCCCTGATTCCGGATCTTGGCTGAAATCGTAGGTGCCCCCGTCATGGTGCATACCACTAGCCATAAACATATAATGAAAGACTCGAAAGTTCTTGATCGACTGCGGTTCATGGTTCGAATCACCTTTTTTCCATAAAGTGATATCGGCCTTTGAGTAGATCCACTTTTGCGGGATGGTCTTTTCAGCTTCGGTAATCAAATGGGGGCTTGGGAAAGTCGTGGATTCAAACTGTCCGTTGATTTTTCTTTCACCTTCTAGCCACTCCACGGCCACACAGTAAATCTGGTTGTCGACCCCGATCTCATGGGGGCAATGAGCGTGGGCGAAAAAGGGTAAAAAGCTGAGACTCAAGATTAATACTTTCATAAAATTCTCCTTATCAAAAATAAGTGTAGTTGAGGTTCATTGTATAGGTTCGGTTTAGCAGAGTGTTGCGGGCTTCTCCAACAAGGGTTTGATCCGTGTAAGTAATTCCCGCCCCCCAGGACTCTGTGATCGGACGCTGCAAACCCACGAGCACAGAGGTGTTTTGCATTTCTAAAGATGAGGTTCTTGAAGACTCAATGGTTCGAGGGGATAGGTGATTAAAAGTGATCCCGCCGTTCAAAGCCACATTCCAAAAGGGACTGGCGTAATTAACCAAAAAGGCCACAGAGCTGTCGAAAAAGCCTGAGACTTTGGTTCTTTCAATTGTTTCTGGGAACAGCTGTAGGGTTTTCATTTGGAGAGTCAGGGTCAGAGGAAAGTACACCTTTTTTAAAGTGACTCCCAGACCCGCTCCCCATTGGTTGTGACCCGTGACTCCCGCTCCTTCTGTCAAAGAAGAGGTGTCATAGATGGATCGTCCCGTCGGCAGGTTTGCTAGTACGGAGAGGTAGACCACTGGCTTCCAGTAAGAGAAGCGATACTCAGGCAGTGCCTCATAGCTGTAGCCCACAAGAGTGTCGCTGAGACTTTGGGATGTTTCTCGTCCAACGTCGTCTTGGTAGAGCCCCCTCATCAGTGAGGTGGTGACAAAAACCTGCTGGCGAGTGGCAAAGCCACTAGCGACATTGAGGTTTAAGGCTTGCACCTCTCGCGAGCGGTCTTCAAACAGAAAGAACTGATCGTTCCCCCGCAAGGGCATCATGCGACCTGCCGTCTGAATAACGGAATAGCTGGTCGATAGGCTCAGTCGTTGCTCCAGTGACAGAATGGTGAAGCTGGCTGGGCTTTGTCCACAGCAGCTGCTCGCTTCCCCAAGGACGCCGGTCATGAATAGTAGGGCGGCTATAAGAATTCGTACCATTGGACCTGATCCGTTATATTGAACTCTTCATCTTGCAGCCGCAGCTCCATCCGCCAGTCACCGGCCATGTTGAAACGAATCGTCTTATTGAGAAAAATCCCCGTTTCAAGCTTTTGAAAAGCACCAGCGTCGTCCATGGGGTGTCCCATGCTCGGCATGTCGGCATAAAAGTTAAGTGACAATCCTTCAGGAATATCCGTCAGTGCCCCTTGCTCGTCAGTGATGAAAACAAGCAGGGCACTCTGTTGCTTTGCATTGCCAAAGGGGTCACTCAACCACTGGGTTTCGACATTCAAAGGCTGACTTGAAAAAGCCAACGTTTGTCGACTCTTTTCACTATCGTCGAAGCGAGCCCGGTGGTTCATGGGCGAGTCACAAGAGCTCATAAGATAGCAAAGACTTAAGATAAAAATTCGGTACATCACAATCTCCTTATATAGCAACCCAGGCTCTTTCCTTGGCTGTGTTTAATGTCAGCACCCGCCAGCAAAGCCCCCAAGTTATCTTGCAGAAACTTTTTTGTGGCTCGTGAAAACTGGCGGTTGTTGGTGACGCCCCCTTCGTAGACTCTCTTAAAACGACCCGAACTCTGTTTTTGCAGAAGAACGACATGGGGCGTTTTTAGGGCGTCGTATTTTTTAACAAGAACCTGGTCTTCGTCTTGAATCAGTGGGAATCCGAAAGACTTTTTAGAGTAGTAATTATCAATGTCTTGTCGATTTTCGGGAGTGATCATGTCGGTGATCACTCCAAAAAAAGCCACCTTGTCGCTGGATTCGTGCAACTCATTGAGGTGCCGTACATGACTGCGTGAGCAGGGACAGTTCTTTGATAAAAAAATCAAGACTTTGTACTCAGAGAGATTGTTCTCAAAGAGATCCGGGCTGTGAAAAGCCAGACTCTGGTAACAAAAAATAAAAGTGAACAGAGTCAAAAAGACTCGCCAAAAAATAGATCGCATAGCAAACCCCTGTGGGTCTTATTGTGAAACGACAGTTCTAGATAAAGGTGAGGGCGACTAGGCTATTGGCGGAGAGAGACCCGAAGCCTCGTGCAGAAAAACACGGGACAACAAAATCACCATAGCGCCCGGTCCCGTCTTGGGTGATGAGGCAACGGTGCTATTAAGCGGGTAGAAATAACCGTTCGAAGAATTCTGTGAACTTTGACCTGGCAACAGAGCCGACTCGATGGGCAGGGCTGTCCCTAGAGAGGGGCAGGGCGCTTTCGGCTTGCTCAGTGTTAGGCCGCCGCAGACCTCGCTGATCGTAGACAGAGTGGAGCGAGCCTCTGGCGGCGGGTTAAAATGATTCTCTACAATTTCGAGATTCAGTACAACATTGACCAACAATAACACGAAGACCCAGCGCGTGAGCTGTGCACACTTTTGTGATTGAGCTTGGGTGTCAAGATCCGACCGAGTCATAAATTCGTGATAATCCAACTGGGACAGGATGACAACCTGTGAATTTGAAAAGCCTAAATTCCAATATCCGAAAGAGCTTTAGAAATTCTTACAACGCCGTTGTCGTTCAGCCATTGGGCCATCTCAAGCCCCATTCGTTCACCAAAACTCAACTCTTCGTCGGTGTTTTTAAAGAGATAAGCCAGCATATCTTTATCCGTTACGATGCCCGCGAGCTTGTCATTTTCATCCTTAAGAATCACGGAGCTGACTTTGTGGTCCACTAGAGTTTCTAAAAGGGTGCGTTCGGAGTCCGTTGTTTTAGCAACGACCAAGGGTTGCACCATCATTTGCTTGGCTTTAACAGTCTGCAATATTTCAGAATAGGATTGGGAGCCAAAATCTTCATCATGGTCGCATAGGTATTCCACCACATCTGTTTTCGAGATCATGCCCACCAGTTTAGTTTCATTCATCACGGGCACATGACTGATCTTGTTGTTTTTAAAACAGTTCAGCACCGTCTGCATATCATCATCGGTGTTTACAAAAATAACGCCATCTTGCTTTAAGGTGTCCATAATGAAATCTCCTTTTGGTGAGAGTCTTTAGTGAACCACCCTGCCTTTTAAGGCCTGGGCCAAACCATCCATTGGTACAGGAGGGTAGTTCATTGTGATGCAATGTATGCCCCCTTGGCCCCTTGTGGCAAGGGATCGGGTGGGAATCGTCACAATTTTTAAGCCAAGGTTCAGGTTTTTGTATACAGCCACCGCTTTTTTGTCTCCCGCCTCGCCGAAGGAGGGCACAAACAACACATTGTTAACCTGCAGGGCATTAGCGTAGGTCTCATAGTTGAGGTCGGGCTCTGGCAGCAGGTGCACCTTATAACCCAGCTTTCTCAAGGTGGGCACGTAGGCCTCGGTGTCGGTGACAATAATATCGTCAGTCATAAACTTAACCACCTCGTCAGCATGACCAATACCCTTGAGGTGCTTAAAGCGTGTGAGCTTTTTACAGCCGTATTGATTTTTAAAAATTGCATCCGGGATAGCTGCGGTATCAGAAATGCCTCCTGGATATGAGCGCCGACGATTGACCACGATACACTCTCCACGAGAATTGGTGATAAAGTTACCACCCTCAAAAAAGTAGTGGTGTTTTGTGGTTAACGATTGAAACAGGTTCACCAAAAATGCATCGGGCTCAAAGTTATAGTAGTATTTGGCGTCCACTAACGTGAACTGACCTTCGGTCCAAACAGGCAGGGGGAGATTGTCCCGCGTCCAAAAAGAGTTGGAGCCGCTGCGAGGCACCTGCAAAATCATCAGCTGATCGTCAGCGATATACTTCGTGTAGTCTGCTCTTAAGTTCGAAAGATAGTTTTGATTGGTTGAAGTCGTGTAAATGACAAGCGTCACATCATCGGGGAGATTGCTGGCGATGGTTCTCTTAATGTTGGCGGCAATGTTGCCCCGGTAGTCATCATCATTAAAAAACAGGTAGCCCGTTTTTTCGTATTCAGCAAAAGGGAAGACCGACGGATTTCGAAACGCGCTATAGGCATCGTCCTCGTCAGAAGAAAAGGATTCGGCAAGAGCTCGATCATTTTCGGCCTGTTGTAAATTGTGTATGGCTATTTGCTCCAGAACATCGGCGCTCGGGCTCTGGGGGAGATGGGGCGTGGCCCACAGAGATGTCGCAAATAAAAGAATGGATATAAGAAAGCTTAATTTCATGAGAGTCCCCCGAGGTTTGTTCTAAGATAAAAGTTATTCGGAACTCTCGGTTTAATAAAGAACTTTTGACTTATTTAAGGCTTTAACAGGAAAAATACCGTCATGGGGGCCCAGATTGCCTTTGACGACTCACTGAGAGCCATTGCGGCGGCGGAGCTTCGCTTGCCCGCTCAAAAAATGGGCGCTTATTTCCAGTTGTCTCGCAGGCTCACGGAGCGATTAAAGGTCAAGGGATGGGACGGCTCGTTCCCTTGCGCGCCCAAGTCGTGGTCGACGCTAAAGTAACCGACCCGTTCAAACTGAAAGGCCTCTCCGACTTTGGCATCAGCCACCGCGGGTTCGGCATAACAGGTTTCAAGAACGTTTAAAGATTCTGGATTTAAGAACTCCAAAAAGGATTGCTCTTTGTGGCCCCCCGGATTTGGGTCGTTAAAAAGGCGATCGTATAGGTTCACTCGAACGGGGACGGCGGTGTCGGCCGCCACCCAATGGATGATCCCTTTGACTTTGCGGCCTTCCGGATTTTTACCCAAAGTGTCGAGGTCGGCAGTGCATTTGAGTTCAATGACTTCGCCTTTTTCATCTTTAATGACTTCTTCGCACTTGATCACATAGGAGTTCCGCAGCCGCACTTCGCCTCCGGGTTTTAAGCGAAAGTATTTTTTGGGTGCTTCTTCCATAAAGTCATCATGGTCGATCCAAAGAGTGTTAGACATTGGTAGGTCGCGCTGGCCCATGCTCTCGTCTTTCGGGTGGTTGGGGGCTTGCAAGGTTTCATTTTTGTCGTAATTGGTGATGGTGAGTTTTAAAGGGTTAAGAACCACCATGCGGCGCTGGGCTTTTTCGTTGAGGTCGGCTCGCAGGCAGTCTTCCAGCAGTGAGTAATCGATCACCGAGTAGGCTTTAGAAACTCCCACCTGCCGACACAGTTCACGAATGGCGGCGGCGGTGTAACCCCGACGTCTCAGGCCCCTGAGGGTGGGCATTCTCGGATCGTCCCAGCCCGAAACGTGTCCTTCGTCGACTAATTTTTTAAGATTTCTCTTCGACACGATGACATGACTCAAAAACAGTTTTGAGAATTCAATTTGTTGGGGAGGCTGCTCGAACTCCAACTCCTTTAAGAACCAATCATAAAGGGGGCGATGGTCTTCAAATTCTAAGGTGCAAACCGAATGGGTGATGCCTTCAATGGCGTCGGAAAGACCATGGGTAAAGTCATAAAGAGGATAGATGCACCATTTGTCTCCAGTGACAGGGTGAGAGGCGTGGCGGATGCGATAGATCAACGGATCTCTCAGATTCATGTTGCCCGAGGTCATATCGATTTTGGCGCGCAGAATATGCTCGCCGTCTTTAAAATCACCATTTTTCATGCGCTCAAACAGAGCCAAGTTTTCTTCGACACTGCGGTCGCGGTAGGGCGAATTTTTACCAGGAGTGTTGTGGTCGCCCCGATACTCTCGCACTTCGTCTTCAGACAACGAATCAACGTAGGCTTTGCCCTTTTTTATCAGGCGAACGGCCATGTCGTAGAGCTGGTCGAAATATTCGGAGGCGTGACAGAGGTTGTCCCATTCAAAGCCAAGCCAGAGGATGTCCTCTTTGATGGCGGCGATGTATTCCGGATCTTCAGACACCGGGTTGGTGTCATCAAAGCGCAGGTTGCACTTTCCGGAATAAGTCTCTTTTAGGCCAAAATTAAGGCAAATGGATTTCGCGTGGCCAATGTGCAGGTAACCGTTAGGCTCTGGTGGGAAGCGCGTGTGGACGCGACCATCGTTCTTATTCTGCTTGAGATCCCCATCGATGATGTTTTGGACGAAGTTTTTTACTGGGGTTGGACTTTCTTCAGACATGGGATCTCCTAATAGGTTCCATTATTAGCACAAAAATTCCTTTTTCTCTCTGTAAAATTAGTGGTATTCCTGGGCCCTATGAAAAATCAGCGGGTCACGATCCTCACCACCGGGGGCACCATTGAAAAAAGTTACAATGAATTCGATGGTTCTCTGAAAAATCGTCAGTCTCGGCTAAAGAACCGCCTGCTGGCCCGACTGCGCCTGCCTCACACCGAGGTTTGCCTGGTGGACGTGATGGCAAAAGACTCTCTCCATATGGTGGAGGAAGACCGTGAGAAAATCTGGCGAGCCATATCTGACCAGTTTGCGAAGGACGAGCCCCTTGTTGTTCTCCACGGTACCGACACCATGGAGATCACTGCCCAGTATTGTTTTGATCGCTGCCCAGAGCCACCGGTGGCCATTGTGTTTACCGGAGCCATGAAGCCCATGGGGTTTGAAGACTCTGATGCCACGCAAAATTTTGTAGAAGCCATGGCAGTCTGTCAGGTACTGCAGCCTGGTTTTTTTATTTCGTTTCACAACCATGTGTTTGCGGTGCCTCGGGTTCGCAAGAATCGAAAACGTCGAACCTTTGAAGAGAAAGAATAAACAATGATCCAAGTGGCACAACTGGAAAAATCCTATGGCGACCGCGTGCTTTTTCAAGACGTGTCTTTTTCGGTGGGCGACGGCGAGATCGTCGGCCTGGTCGGTCGCAATGGGAGTGGCAAATCGACGTTGTTTAAAATCCTGCGCGGCGAAGAAGAGGCTGACAGTGGCGACATCCACTACGGCAAATCCTACAAGTTGGGCTTTTTAGATCAGCATATTAAGTTTACCGAGGACACGGTTTTAAAAGAGTGCGTATTGGCTCTGCCAAAGGGGCAGGAGCTCGATGCATACAAAGCCGAGGCCTTGCTATTCGGCTTGGGGTTCACCGCAGAAGACATGGATCGGCCGCCCTCAGAGTTCTCCGGAGGTTTTCAACTGCGAATCAATCTCGTGAAGTCGTTGTTGCAAGAGCCCGATCTGTTACTTTTGGATGAACCCACCAACTATCTTGATATCCTCAGCTTGAATTGGCTCAGAGGCTTTCTCAAAGACTTCGCTGGTGAGGTGATCCTGATCACCCATGACCGGCATTTTATGGACTCGGTCGTGACACATGTGATGGGCATCCATCGCGAAGGTCTAAGAAAAATCAAGGGCACCACGACCAAGTACTATGAACAACTGGCTCTCGATGAAGAGATCTATGAGAAAACGCGATTAAACACCGAGAAAAAAGTCAAAGAGATGCAAGCCTTCGTCGATCGCTTTCGGGCAAAGAACACCAAAGCGAAACAGGCACAATCCAAAATGAAACAAATCGAAAAGCTCGCACCCATGGGCAAGCTTTCGGCCGAGGCGCAGTTGGGCTTCCAGTTCAACTACAAGCCGACACCGGCCAAGGTGTTAATGACCATCGAAGATTTGAGTTTTGGTTTTGAAAAAGGCAAAAATCTGTTTGAAAAAATCAGTCTTCGCATCACCCCAAAAGATCGAGTGGCGATCATTGGTAAGAATGGTTACGGTAAGACCACCTTACTGAACGTTATCGCTGGGCAATTACAGGGCGAGGGCAAGATCTCGGCTCATCCCGACACGACACTTTCTTACTATCAACAGACCAACAAGAAGAAACTCACTCCCACCGCGACGGTGGCTGAGGAGATTGGTTCTGAAAATCCTCGACTCTCCATTAGCCAAGTGCGCTCTATCTGCGGGGCTATGATGTTTTCAGGCGACAATGCCGACAAAAAGATTTCTGTGTTGTCGGGGGGAGAGCAAGGGCGTGTCCTACTGGGTAAGGTCATAGCCAAATCGAGTAATATGCTGCTCTTGGATGAGCCCACCAACCACTTGGACATGGAGTCTATTCAAGTGATGACCGACGAGATCGATGAATTTGCCGGCGCCGTTCTTTTTGTCAGTCACGATGAGAACCTGTTGCACCGTTTGGCCACCAAACTGATCATCTTTAAAGAGGGCAAGGCGAAACTCTTTTTAGGCTCTTACAAAGAGTTCCTAAAAAAAGAGGGTTGGGGCGAGATGGTTGTAAAAAAACCAAAGAAATCCAACAGCGATCGCAAAGAAAACAAACGCAAGCGAGCCCAACTGATTCAAGAGCGAGCGAAACTTTTAAAACCTCTAAAAAAGCAAATTGCCGAGCTTGAATCGACAATCATGGAGAAAGAGGCGGCCCTGGATGCTGAAAACGAAAAGATCAATGCGGCGACCCTCGACTCTGACCAAAGCCAAGAGGTGTTTCGCAACATTGGCTCCATCCAAATCCAAATCGCCACAGCCTACGAAAAATTGGACGGCCTTATGCAAAGCCATGATCAGCAGGCGGCACGATTTGAGTCTGAGTTGGAAGAGCTCTCTTAAATGAGATGCGGCTGCGCTGTGTGCTTTTTCCTTCAAATTGAAGTTTTGAAAACAAGAGAGGGCACTTCGCCCGGTTTGAGTCCACTGTGGAAGGACTCTCCTCATCGGAAACCGTGACCACGCAGCGATTCGTCTTCAAAATTTCAGCCCTTCAATAGGAAAGCCGGAGGCGTTGGTAGGGTGGCGAGCCGTGAAATCCAGTGAATTGGTTGGTGCGTACTTTTTTCTGTACTCACTGTTATTTGCTTTAGAGATGGAAAGGGTCAACCAAGGTCTGGGCTTTTGGGCTTTTTGTTACCGAACTTTTCTTCGGTGATTAATAATTAGGAGATTCCGTTATCTATATTATATGGGGGTTTTAATGAGAACACTTTTCCCGATCTTGGTGTTGGCGCTTTTTTCGTTTCAAACGGCCTGGGCCGAAGATGCCAGCAAGGTGCAGGTGGACCTAGACCAGCTCAACTCTGAAATCAAAAAAGAGTCGGACGTTGAGACTCCGAAAGAAGAAGAGTTCACCGGGCGCAAAATCGAGCGCGTGGAAGTCACGGGATCTCATATCAAGCGCATTGATGTGGAGGGGCCATCACCGGTCCTCACCATTGACCAAGAAGACTTGGTGCGTTCCGGTTACAATTCCGTTTCTGACGTTCTTAGAGACACCGGGGTGAACTCTTTTGGTTCTTTTCGTGAACATGCGGGGCAGATCGGTGCGGGGACAGCAGCCGTCGACCTGCGCGGTCTCGGTCAGGTTAGAACTCTTATTTTATTGAATGGTAAACGTCTACCTACGGATGCCACCGGTGGCGCTGTGGATTTAAACATCATCCCCATGGGTGCTGTTCAGCGGGTCGAAATCTTAAAAGACGGTGCCTCTGCCATCTACGGATCCGATGCCTTGGGTGGTGTGGTGAACATCATCACCAAAAAGGACTTCGACGGTCACGAGTTGGGCACTAGCTTTTCTGTCACCGAGCAGCGCGGTGGTGAGCGTCGCGACTTTAGTTACACCTATGGTTACGACGAGGGGCGCTTTCGTATGATTAATGTGCTTTTCATGAGACACAACGAGCGCATCCAATCAAAAGATCGCGAGTGGTCCAAGGTGGGCCTGAGCTCTTACGGAAGTCCAGGGACCTATGTCAAAAATGGTAAAAACTTCGCAGCCGACGATTGCCCCGCCGATATGATTCGCCCCGATGGTCGCTGTGGTTACAACTTCGGCGAAGAGAACTGGGAGATGCCCTATGTGAAGCAAGGCTCGTTGATGAATCAGATGAGCTATGAGTTGAGCGATTCTCTAACGGCCATCTCTCGTGTGACCTACTCATACAAAGAGACCGATTGGGCTTTCGCGCCGGCCTTCTCCGATAAACTGACTATGGAGGACCCAAACGCTCCAGGAGAAACCATCAACCTGCGCTACCGTTTTAGAGAGCTTGGTAACCGTGAGTCCAACACCCGCACCAACGCCGGCATGGTCCTTCTTGGTTTGCAAGGGATGGTCGGTGACACCTGGGATTGGGAGTCATCGTTAAGCTTTAATAAAGTCGATCGTAAAGAGCGTCGCACCGGTTACGCCTTAACGGCTGACATCCAGAACGCCATCGACAATGGTCAATACAACCCCTTGGCGCCCGAAGGGGAGCGTGGAGACATCAGTCAGTTGGGCTATGATCCTCAACAAAACTCCGTCTCTGAAAATACTTTTCTTGAGACCAAAGCCAGTGGTGAAGTGGGCGAGTGGGGTGCGGGGCCTATCATGATGGCTGTCGGCACCCAGGTTTTCCGCGAGTTGTATCGTGACGGTGCTGATGACCGAACCCTCAATGGCGAAGTGCTTAGCATAGCCAGTAGCGCCGGTGGCGGTGCCCGAAACTCGGCCTCTGTCTTCACAGAGATGAGTTTGCAACCGCTTGAGACCATGGAGGCCGTCTCGGCTCTGCGAATGGATTACTTTGAAGGCTTCGGCAGTACGGTGAACCCCAAACTGGGTTTTCGTTATCGTCCTGTAAAAGAGCTGATGTTTCGCGCCTCGGCGGGTACTGGTTTTAAAGCCCCCCAGATGCAAAAACTTTATGCCACCCAAACCACGGGTCGCTCCACTTTTGTGGATCAGGTGCACTGTAACAAGTCGGGGGGCGCGGCTTGCGACCCCACCCAAAAACCGGTTGTCATTGGTGGAAACCGCAACCTTAATGAAGAGCGTTCCTTTTCGTTTAATGTCGGTTCGGTGGTGCAACCCAACAAGAAACACAGCTTTGGTGTGGACTTTTGGTATTATGACCTAAAGGACATGGTCGAAGAAACCGATTTTGGTGCGGTCACTCGCGCCGAAGCGGCTGGTCAGAACATCGCCAAATATGGTGCCGTCGCGGAGCGTGACCCTGTGACCGGCGAACTCATCGGCGACGGCTTGTATGCTCCTTACCTAAACATCTCCTCTACCGAGACCCAAGGCCTTGATTTTAATTACAACGGAAAGTTTCTAACCGGCATTGGCGACTTTAAGGTGCGCTTTCAACACTCCCATATGATCTACTATAAGACCGAGCCCTTTCCAGGTACAGGTATCACGGATCGTATCGGATTTAATGGGCGTCCCCAGTGGCGCAACAACACCACGGTGTTTTATATCCCCCATCCGAACCACGAGATCAGTGTGTTGGGCCGAACCATTGGGTCCAACTCGAAGGTCGTTCGCTCGGCGGGCCGCTATCCCACATATACAGAGTACGACTTGCGTTACTCGTGGGCGGTGACCTCCATCGAGGGTAAGCTCACTTTTGGGATAAGCAATCTTTTGGGGAGCATGCCCCCGTTTGACGATTCGGTGCCGTCTGATCCGGACATCAACTTTCGCTTGTACGACGAGCGTGGGCGCTCGGCTTTTTTAAGCTACCGCCAAATCTTCTAGAGTTTGAGAAAGAAGACCTCGCTGTTAGTGAGCGGGCGAGTCGCGCTTGAGTTTTTTAATGTTTTTGAGAAACCCGTTTTTTAAGACGGGTTTTTTTGATTCCAGGGGGCCACCCAAAACAAGAGCAGCATGCCGGGTACTGCCGTAAAGCCACAGAAGATAAAAAACTGGGTGTATCCCAAGCCCGGCAGGGTGCCGAAGGCGTCATACATCCATCCATCTTTAGCTGATACCCCCTCGATCAGAAAACCGGTGGTGGCATTGGCAAAGGTGCGAGGCAGGGCAATCAAGCTTGAGAACAATGCAAATTGGGTGGCCGTGAAATTCATGTTGGTGGCGCGAGCCATAAAGGCGGTGAGAGCAGAGGCCCCCAGTCCTACACCCAAGTATTCAAAGGCGATCACCGTGGCCAAAACCCAAATCACCGGGCCCACTTCGTTCAACACGGCGAAACCAAAGATAGACACCATTTGGACCACACCAAATATCCACAGGCATTTGTTGATACCGTAGCGGTAGATCCCGACGCCTCCGATAAAAGAGCCGATCATCATGGACCAAAAACTCACCATCTTGTTGGTGGTACCAATCACCGTGTTGCTAAATCCGACATCAATATAGAAAGGAGTGGATAGGGCCGTGGCCATATTGTCGCCGATTTTATAGAGAAACAAAAAACTGAGAAAGAGCAGAGCGGCCTTTTTGCCTTCTCGTTCGAAAAACTCTTTTAAGGGATCCACCACGGATTGTCGCAGGGTGCGCAGCTGTCGATCGGCAAGGCTGACTTCTTTGATCAGTGAGGTCTTGAAAATTCCGATAAACATAAACAGTCCGATAATAAAGTGCACCCAGGACCAAGCGATGAAATCAGAGAGAATCAAACCCAACCCGCCGGGGATAAACCCCATGGCGCGGTAGCCATTCATATACATGGAGTTTCCCAGGCCCAGTTCACGCTCCGCCAGGAGTTCACGGCGATAGGCGTCCAGCACCACATCTTGACTTGCCGAGAAAAAGGCCAGCGTAGCTGCGGCGTAGGCAATCAGTGCCACATCCATCTGTGGGTCAAAAAAAGCCATGGAGAACATGGTCAGCATGCAACCCACCTGGGTGACCAGCATCCACCCCCGGCGCAGACCCAAAAATGGCAATTCAAAATAGTCGAGCAGTGGAGACCATAAGAACTTCCAGGTGTATGGAATCCCGACCAACGAAAACAGACCGATGGTTTTTAAATCCACACTCTCGGATCGCAGCCAGCCGGGGATTAATTGGTAAATATAGAACAGGGGGAGGCCAGCGCTGGCACCATTGAACAAACAGATCAACATTCTTCGATTGAAAAGGGCTTCAAAAAAACTCAGTTGCAACGGTTCTGATTTTGTATCGGGCATGGCCCATGGTAACCCTGTCAAACGAAGGTGGCAATCCTAGTGGTAAAAAATGGCTGAGCAATTTAGGGGACGGGTCGCCAATTGAGCGTGTTGCTTTTAGCAACCGTCTGGTTTTGTTATCCCAGCCGCCCTTGTTTTTGATCTCGCAGTTTTCCCCTGTCACCCTGTTTTCAAGAGTGATAAAATTGAGGGGCAAGAGAGGGAGGAAATCATGAAGTTGTACTCGATTCGTTGTTTGTTTTTCGTCTGTTTGCTTGTGGCAGCCTGCTCGTCTAACGAGGGAGATTTGGGCCAAACACAGAAAGCGGACTGTCGCCAAGTCACAGCCTGTGAAGAGCCGGGTAAGGCATCCGACCCGGTGACCTTGCCAGAGACTGGCGAGTCCGAATCAGAAGAAGGCACCGTGGACAGTAGCGATGGTTTTTTTTACCAGCAGAACGGAACCTACAGTAAAGCCTTTTTGCGAAATCTTTTAGAAGAGAAACGAGACATTCGTTTGCAGGTCCTCTATCAACGAGAGAAGCGCGAGGCGAACCGCGAGTTGCGCGCCCGGCAAAAAAGCTACGACGAACAAGATCAGGTGGTGAATGGCCTGCAAGACCTGTTGCAGAAACTGAAACAACAAAGTCCAACCCCCGATAGCGAGATTCAAGCCACCGAAACTCAGCTGGCTCAAGCTTTAGCCGATCGTAGACGGTTAAAAAAACAACGGGACGAAGCCCAGGTCATATACGATCAAAAGGCGCAGAACTTTGCTGATCACACGGCCTCGGTAAAGAACAAAGTGGACGAGCTCTTACAGCTAGAAAATCTCAGCGACCGCGCGCTGGCAAGGCTCTACGAGACCCTGTAGCTTCTCACAAAAAATAAATTGGCCTCCCCGGGCAGAAATGCTAAATGATGGGCACTTTTCGGGGAGGTTGTTTCATGATCCATGACCGCTTTGTCACTGGCCACGGTGGCCGAAAAATACCCATTCCTTACCAGCCTGTTGATCAGGTGGGTGCTGAGGAGAGGGCCGCATTTTTTACCAAACGTTCTATCAAAAAAGAAAGCAAGCTGGACGCTCTGTACGCGATCATCAGCATGATCGACCTAACCACTCTCGAGGGAGCCGACACACCGGGGCGGGTTCGTCAGATGTGTGCCAAAGCCAAGTTTCCGGTGCCTTCTGGCATTGATCATGATTTTTCTAAACACCCCAAAGCAAGAGCGGTGCCTTCGGTGGCAGCGGTCTGTGTGTACCCCAGCATGGTGCCCCATGCCGCCAAGGCCCTTCAGGGGACAGCGATTCATATTGCTTCGGTGGCCACGGCTTTTCCGGCGGGTCAGTTGCCCCTTGAGATCAAGCTGGCGGATGTTAGAGCAGCCGTTTCTTATGGCGCCGACGAAATCGACATGGTTATCAACCGTGGCGCTTTTTTAAGTGGAGACTACCAAACCGTCTTTGATGAGATTATCCAGATCAAAGAAGCCTGTGGCGACGCCCACCTCAAGGTGATTTTGGAAACCGGCGAGTTGTTAACTTACGATCGAGTTCAGTTTGCGTCGCACTTGGCGATGTTAGCCGGCGCTGACTTTATTAAAACATCCACTGGAAAAGTGACTCCGGCGGCGACATTGCCGGTGACGTTGGTTATGCTCAACGCGATCAAAGACTACTATCAAAGTACGGGTGTTCGTGTGGGTATGAAACCGGCTGGTGGCATCCGTGATTCCAAAATGGCCATTCAATATCTGTGTATGGTCAACGAAGTTTTGGGGCCCGAGTGGCTCACACCAGATCTGTTTCGGTTTGGAGCAAGCAGCTTACTCAATGACGTTTTAAAGCAAATTTACAAACAGGTGACGGGTCGTTACTACTACGACAAAATTTTCTCAATAGATTAAGGGTCAGTATATGCTCGATAAAATGATAAAGAAAAAAGAAAAAAATAAGCACAAAGATAAAGACAAGAAAAAGCATCACGACAAAAAAATCGTGGAGGCTAAAAAAAGAAAATCCCACAAGAACTTTCAATTTGAATATTCTGAGAGTCTTGAATCTACGGATGTCGTGAAAATACAACCGAAAAATGCTTTGTTTATCAACGGCGAGTTCGTTGAGCCCACTGAGGGCAGCTACTTTCCGACCATCAACCCTGGCGATGGTGAAGTTCTGGCTGAAGTGGCCGAAGCCTCGGCGAAAGATGTGGATATGGCGGTGCGGGCCGCCCGCAAGGCTTATGAAACCACTTGGTCAAAAATCAGTGGGGCCGAGCGCGGCAAGTACTTGTTTCGCATCGCTCGTATGATTCAAGAGCGGGCCCGTGAGTTCGCTGTTTTAGAGACTCTTGACAACGGTAAGCCCATCAAGGAGTCCCGTGACGTGGACATTCCCTTGGTCGCCGCCCACTTTTTTTACAACGCCGGTTGGGCCGACAAACTGGATTTTGCCTTTCCGGGTAAGAAAGTTCAACCCCTTGGAGTGGCGGCCCAGGTGATCCCCTGGAACTTTCCCTTGCTAATGGCAGCGTGGAAAATTGCACCGGCCTTGGCGGCAGGCAATTGTGTGGTCTTAAAGCCAGCGGAGACCACGCCCCTTTCGGCACTGTTGCTGGCCGAAGTGATTCAGCAGTCGGGGCTTCCACCGGGGGTGGTTAATATAGTCACTGGTGCTGGTGCTACGGGCTCTCATTTGGTGAATCACCCGGACATCAACAAAGTGGCTTTCACTGGCTCAACCCAAGTGGGCAAGATGATCGCAAAAGCCACCGCTAAAACCAACAAACGCCTGACTCTCGAGCTCGGTGGTAAGTCCGCCCATATCGTTTATGAAGACGCCGCCATTGATCAAGCCATCGAAGGTGTGGTCAACGGGATTTTCTTTAACCAAGGGCATGTGTGTTGCGCGGGCTCCCGTTTGCTAGTGGAAGAATCCATTGCCCAAGTGTTCACTGATAAGTTGAAAGATCGCATGCAAAAAATTCGTGTTGGCAACCCACTGGACAAAAACACGGATATTGGTGCGATCAACTCCCACCGCGAGCTCGAGAAAATTCGCGATTTTGTGAATGGCGCGAGAGAAGAGGGCTGGGACTACTTCTCAGCGAGTGCCACCGAAGCACCCAGTCGAGGATTTTACCATAAGCCATGCTTTTTTAACCATGTGGCCTCGAGTGCCACCGTTTTTCGTAAAGAGGTGTTCGGTCCCGTGTTAGCGATCTCTACCTTCCGAACGCCGGCTGAGGCCATTGCAAAAGCCAACGACACGCCTTATGGATTGGCTGCGGGTGTTTGGTCAGAGAAAGCCTCTAAGATTCAAAAAACCGCACTCGGCTTGAAGGCCGGAGTGATTTGGGCAAACACCTACAACAAATTTGACCCTAGTTCTCCCTTTGGTGGCTACAACGAAAGTGGCTGGGGCAGAGAAGGTGGTCGTCACGGTCTCTATCCGTATCTGGAGGTTCAGTAATGTCTGGTATCAATCTGAGTGGGGCACACATTGCCAAGACCACAAAACTTTTTATCAATGGTGAGTTCCCGAGAACTGAGTCGGGGCGTAGCTATCCTGTGAAAACGAAAGATGGCGATATCTTAACCCACCTTTGTCAGGCCTCTCGCAAAGATCTTCGCAATGCCGTTGCGGCGGCACAGTCGGCCCAGGCGGGCTGGGCCAAAAAGACGGCCTACAATCGAGCGCAGATTCTTTACCGCATGGCCGAAATGTTGGAAGGCCGAATGCAGGAGTTTGTGGCCAACAGGATGCTAGTCCAGGGGTTGAGCAACGAGCAAGCTTCCGCTGAAGTGAATGGGGCTATTGACGCCTTAGTCTACTATGCGGGCTTTGCCGATAAGTATTCACAGGTGATGGCCTCAGTGAATCCTGTCAGTGGGCCCTTCCATAATTTTACAACTCCAGAGCCGGTGGGCCTTGTGGCCATGCTTTATGATCAGCCTTTTGATTTTTCCACCTTTATGGGAATGATCGCCAGTGTGATCTGCTCAGGCAATACCCTTGTTGTCGTCTTTGATGAGCCAGGGGCCACCTTACTCTCAGAGATTGGAGAGGTCTTTAAGACATCGGATCTCCCTGCGGGCGTGGTGAATCTGTTGTCTGGTCATGTTGATGAACTGACTTCTCACATGGCCTTACATATGGAGATTCAGTCGATACTGTTGGCGTCCACGGATGAGACGAGGCGGGGTGACATCAAAGAAATGGCTGTTGAAAATATGAAGCGTGTGGTGCCCTGGGACTTCGCTCAGAAAGATCTAGCACCCATTGTTGCCTTTACCGAAGCCAAAACAATCTGGCACCCGGTGGGTTTGTAAAAAAAAGCCACTCATACGAGTGGCTCAGCCTTATTCCCTAGAATGCGCTGTTAAAAAATTAGTTTTCAAAACTGTGAAAGTTAAAGATAGAGTCGCCACTGGCAAACTGAGTGATGTGATAGTAGCCGGTTAGGCCATAGACATAAGCGTTCGCTAATCCGTTATCATGTTGATACACAATAACCTTTTGATTGTCGGCGGCAAAGTAGGATGTGCGAGATTCAATGCCATCTTGCATGCGCACTTCGACCATCTTGCACTGAACGTCGGTGGTGACAAAGTCAGAGTCCACATTGATTCCGTCAGTCGAAATCTCATATGAGAATCCGTTGGCACATTGGCTGAAGTTGGCTGTTTTGCCATCCAGCTTTTGGGATTTACAGATGTCACGGAGAAACATTTGCTTCTCAGCACAGGTGTTCGCCCCCGAAGCGGCGGATACGATGTTTGCTGTTGTTAGTACTAAAATTGCCAAAATTAGTTTTTTCATTTTTGCCCTCTTTTGTTGATATAGTTTATAGAAGCAAGATGAGGGCCAAGTGAGGACACACTAGGGTTGATTTGAGTGTAGAACTTTTTGAATCCGCAAAAAAGTTCTACGTAACAATTTGAGAACCTTTGTTAATTTAACGTCGAAATTGTTCGCACAGGTCATTCGCCTCGGTGTTGCGTTTCTCAATTATCGTGTTGTCGGGGCCTGAACAAAAACCTAGCAAGCTGATATTGAGAACTCCGTGTCTCATGTTGCGACGAGTGCTTACAACAAGCTTCACATTCTCGACGCCCGCTTCAAGAACTTTGCGACGCAGGCGAGTTTCTTGAATGCTGAAATGACCGGAGCTGACTTGGTTGCTATCCACCCAGTGCCATTTTTCAACGATGGGTTGGTAGACTCCTAAGCTGTTCTGAGTCGCCAACGTAACAAAGACATTCGCGGGTAGGGGTTGTGAGAGGTTTTCTAATGGAGAAATTCCAATTTGTATGCGGTGACGTCGTAGCTCTATATGGTTAACGTCAGCTTTGAGTGGCCATGGATGCCCAATGTCGTATAGGAGATCACATTGATTCATAGTGAGATGTAGGACTTTTCTTTTATGGCGACAGTTAAAGAGAATCTCAGTGGCTTGATCTTTTTGATTGATCTGCAGAGAGGCATCGCTACGTTGCGTGGGCTCGTCATTGATGGTGCAGCGTCGTTGCGAAGCATAGGCGGGTGACTCATCGGCTTTTGCCGGAGCCAAAGAGTCGGTACAGACCATGGAGGCATCGAGTTCACGTTCACAAAGGGTTTCTGAATCCACCAGGGTTGCTTCGCTGTAGTTGGCCACATCAAGGTTTTGGTACTGCTTGATTCGCAAAGGCTGGGTTTGAATAATGCTCTGGGTTTGGTTCAGAGTTTGTCCTCGAGACTCGATAAGTTTGCAAGAGTAGCCGCGGTCTACTTGGGGAGTGAGTGTGAGGTCTGTCCGAGCGGTGGATTGCATTTTTACGGCCATGGAGACCTCGCGACAAAGACTGCCATTTTCTACTGTGACCTTCAGGCTGTATTGCCCCGGTGTGAGGAGAAGGGGTTTTTGATTGGATCTTAAGGGCTTGTCGACCCACTCGCCACCCGTGATCGCGAAGGCGTAGAGAAAGGGGCCCGCGGCGATACAATCCTTATTGCTGATCTCGCCTTGGCTCACCGTGAATTCGCGAATGTCGGTGACAGAAATATCAAAGGTCTTCTCAAGTTTGCGGTAGGGGGTGGGGGAGCTCGCCAAAATGTTAAAGGCACTGCTGCCATCGATTTCGGCAGAAGACAAGCTTGTCGCCTCAAAAGTGATAAGGGGCGAGACTTCGGTTCCTTCATTTTTAGAGCCATTTTTCACACAAGCAGTGACAATTGTCGTCAGCAAAAAGCTAAGAAAAAAGGTGAAAAGGCTTCTATTGGGTTTACAGCACATAACGTCCTCCATACCCCCAAAAGAATGCAAACCCAGAGCCAAAATTACGCCTCTCTACTCCTGAGCACGGTTCTAAAATGAGTAAATACGCGTAGTACGACTCTTTAGTGAGTGAATACGCGTAGTATGACTCTTCAATGAGTGGATACGCGTAGTATGACTCTTCAATGAGTGGATAGACTTAGTACGGTTCTTCAATGAGTGGACACGGCCCTTCGAAACGATCATGTCAAGGTGTGCCAGAAAAACTGTCGTCCAGAGCGAAGCGAAGGACCCGACCCGACCGGCTCGTTGGAATCAAAAAAGTTAAAAAAGCTGGTGGGCTCGATGGATCCGGTTGGGTTCGGTTGGGTCGGGAAGTCCAGGAAAAACAGTGGCAAGTTCACTGCCGCTACGGAATTGCGCTGGTCTCATGGGGCGTCCTTTAAAGAAAAAGACAAACCATCCATTCTTGACGGGCATTTTGGAGCAAAGCTAAAAAATCGATAGCGTCAGTCAAATTTTTGAAAACATTGACTGTTGCCACCTGACCTCCTGATACGGAGACGCAGGATCTCTTGCCGGATATAGCCCGAATATACCGCCTTACCTTTTCGATAAGATATTGACATAACGAAGGCCCTTCTTTTTATTCTTGAATGCTTCCTTCTCTAATCCCCAAATCTTGCTAGCGTTTCGATTTTTGGTTTTCTGTCGAAGTCTTGATCAGTACTGGTTGTTCGTGAAGTTTCTCTGGAAGACTGTTTTGTCTTGAGACAGAACCGCTCTTCTTTAGTCTAGAAAGCTAGTCTAGCGTCTGTGGGCCTTGGTGGGGGACTCCGAATAGTGGGTTGAACGCCTTCTAAGGAGAAAGCTGTGAAACAAGGACTATCCATTCTGCTTTTTGTATTGATCACCCTCTCGGGTTGTAAGCAGGCCGTGAATTTTGATGGAGCCACCGAGAATGAAACCAGTCTTGGTCAACCTCCAGGAACACCTTTGATTCAAGGGCCCGTGGTCAATATTGTGCAACCGCCAAGTGATCACCATCTCGATCTCCGGACCGAGGTCTTTTTTGAAGTGATCCCCGGGGACTTTGCCATTGCGAAAATCGAATGCTTTGTTAACGGACAAGCCATCGATTGTGACGGGCAGAGCGGACACGTGAAGCTGTCGGGGTTGCCAGTGGGCGACCATCTATTTGAAGTCGTGGCGACCGATATTAAAGATCTGTTTGGCAAGGCCAGAGAAAAGTGGGTGGTTTTTGATCGATTCAAGAGGCACCTTGATAATCTCAAGGTGGATAACAAACCGGCGAAGACGGATGTTCTGTTTGTAGTCGATAACTCAACTTCTATGTGGTACGAGCAGACCCAAATCAGCAAAAGATTTGCAAATTTCATTGACCAAATTGACGGCATGGATTGGCAAATTGGTATCACTACGACCGACCCTCGATCGCGCAAGGAGTGGGGTGATGGTCGGCTGCATCCCTTTAAAGAGGGGCTTCCCTTTTTAACGACAGACCTAGGCAAAGAGAAAGCGCAAAAGCTATTCGCAAAACATGTGAAACGAAGAGAACTTGGCTGGGACATTGAAGAGGGCATTCGAGCGACCTATCGTGCCATCGAACGTTCCTTAAAAAATCGATCGAAGGAAGATCAAGACCTCCATCGTTTTTTTCGCTCTGATGCCTCACTAGCGGTGGTACTCGTTTCTGACGAAGATGAGTCCCGTGATTACAAAAGAAATGATGGCGACCATTTGATCGACTTGGTCAAGAAGTCATGGGGTCCGGGTAAGGTTTTTCAGTTTAACTCAATCATCACGTACACACAGTCGTGTCTCGACGGTGCCGGTCGGACCATGGGACTAAAATACGAGGCCTTATCAAAGAAGACCAGTGGTTTGGTGGGTGATATTTGCTCAAAAAACTACAGCGAATTGTTAAAGCAATTAGGGCAAGGCGTGGCGGGCCTGCAGCGCACTTACAAGCTGAAGTGCGTGCCACAAGATATCGATGTTGACGGCAAGGTTGATCTGGAAGTTCTTGCGAAGAACCCGGCATCACTACCGGGTTACACCATTGATAAAGACATGGTGGTTTTTGATCAAGCTTTGCAAGAGGGTGAGTATGATTTCCATTATTTTTGTCTCGATTGAGAACAAGCGTTTCAAGGTGAAACAAAACAGTGTGACCAATGGTCTAGAAAGCACAGTGAGCACTAATCCTGCGGGATTGGTGTTCCGATTTAAAAAATGAACTTGGGGGATAAATTGTATTTACGAATTTTAACATTAAGTCTTGTTGTGGCAGTTGCGGGTTGTAAGACTGAAGAAGTCGGATTTGCTCCTGCTGTGAGTAATCCGTTTAACCCAGCACCGGTGAGTGTTGATAATGGCGATGATGTGACTCCGATTCAGCCACCTTTGGTGGAGATCACTCAGGCACCTAATAACCACATGCTAGGTGGGCAAACATCGGTGAGCTATCGAGTGGTCGCTGGCGATTTTGCGATTCAACAGCATCAGTGTCGCGTAGACGGAACACTGGTGGACTGCGAGCGCAGCGGTACGTTGGCTCTTTCAGGCTTTGCTCTTGGCCCTCACGTTTTTAGTGTTGATGTTGTGGATGTTGAAGGCTTGAGTGCTAGTCAATCAGCCGATTGGTTTGTGAGCAATAACGTTTCTGCCAAAACTGATGCGCTGACTGTTAATCCGAGCGACAATGAAGCCGATATTCTCTTTGTGATCGACAACTCTGGTTCCATGAGCGAAGAGCAAGAAGAAGTGGCTTTGCGAATTTCGAATTTCTTTGAAAAAGTAGAGAGCTTAAAGTGGCGAGTGGGAATTATCACGACTGACCCCTATGAATTAGAGCCTGTGAGCAATGAGCTAGACCCTTACGCAGATGGTGTACTGGTGCCCTTTCCCAACGGGCAATACTACATTGATCACACCATGCCCGTGGAGAGTGCCAAAGAACTGTTTGGGCAAACCATTTTTCGCTCTGAGAGCGGGAATGGTCACGAGCGCGGAATCCGTAACACCTACCGGGCGATTGAGCGGTCCTTGTCTCCGGGAGACAGTGATGCCAACCTACAGCTGGCCAACTTTTTCAGACCAGACGCTTCTTTTGCTGTGGTTCTAATTTCAGATGAAGATGAAACTTTGTTAGATGGCACCGGAGCTCTTTTATTCGAGCAAGATCGCAGTGTTGGTCAAAATTTAGTGAACTATGTCGCTCGAACCTGGGGTGCCGATAAGCAGTTTCAATTCAATTCGGTGATTGTCGAACCAGGGGACTTCGCTTGTATCAGTGAATTTGAGAAATACGGAGTGGCTTACAAAGATTTGTCAGAACTGACGGGTGGAGCGGTTGAAGATATTTGCGCCGAAGACTACAGCTCAGCGCTCAGCAATATTGGGTCTGGGGTTGCTAATCTGCAAAAGGTCTATCCTTTACAGTGCAAACCATTTGACCAAGACAATGATGGCAACCCTGATCTAAGAGTTATTGCTGGCGCAGGACAGCCGGTTCCAGCATTCGTAGTGAAAGAGGACAAAGTGGAATTTGCCGAAGCCTTGCAGCCTGGCGACTACTCCTTTGAGTATGAATGCCTTATTCCTGTTCCAAATTGAAACAGACAATGAATATATATATCGAGGCATTCTAAATAGTTAGAACGTATTAGGCCGCTTTCCATAGGAAAGCGGTTCTCATTTTGGGCGCTAGGGTGGATAATATAACAGAGTCACAGGCTCCATTCGGAGTGGGGTGGCCAGCATGCTGTGAATATGGGGGGTCATATGAAAGCATTTCGCCAAAACAGTTTTATAGCACCACTGGCCGGTCTTCTGGCTTTTTCGACAGTTGTTTTTTTTCAAAACTGTTCTAGTGATGTGGGATTTGAATCCGACCCCAGCGCGGGACGGGTTGTGCCTGTGGCTGGTGAGCCCAACACACCCAACAATTCCAACGGAAACGGTGACCCTGGAGGCTCTGGAGGCGGCAATGGGGGCGGTGGTACCGGTGGTAACGGTGGTACCGGTGGCGGCGTCACTGTTGGCGGCGGTAATGGTGGAGGAGGTTCTTCTCCAACCCCCGGTGTCGGCGGCAATAGCTTTGTACAAATCACTTTCAATGAAACGCCTCAAACAGGTGTTAACACAGGTGGCACGAGCCACGTCGATTATATTGTGAGTACCAATGAGGGAACAATCACTAGCGTGACTTGCACCCTCGATGGCGTAAACAGGCCTTGTGGCGTGATCGACCGTGTGGCTATTGCTGATCCCGGCGTTGGTGAACACACCTTTACCATTGAAGCGACAAACTCTGAGGGAGAGTCAGGATCCGAAACCCTTCGTTGGACTTTGTTTGCACGAATCATCGAGAAAACAAAGAACTTCAGTGTCACAGTGGCGCGGGACAAAGTTGATGTGATTATCAATGTCGACAACTCAGGGTCTATGGAGTTTGAGCAGACGAGTATGCGTAACCGTATCGCAAACTTTATTGAGCCGTTCAAAAATCTTGATTACCATATTGCGATCACCACAACTTCTCCGATCTTCAACACCAACGACACCGAGTACTATCACGAGCGACTCAATTATGTTGATGGTAAATTCGTACCCTTAGACAATCAAGGCACTTACTGCATCAAGAGCAGTGTTCACGATCTTGCAAAGTCTCAGCAACTCATTGAAGACAATGTGGTAAGAGACCTCTATCTACGTGATGCTAACGGAAATCCCGTGCCTTATGGAGATATTCTTTTACCAGAAGGTGATGGTGTGGAACGTGGGATTTTCACAACTCGACGGGCTTTGGAGCGAGATGACGCGAACCAACAAGTCGATAACTCCTGCATGAGGAACAATGTAGCGAAGCATGTCGTTCTGATCTCCGATGAAGATGAAACTCTGACCCGTGATCTCACCAACGGTGGCACGCGACCTGTGAATGATGTGGAAAAATCGAACGGCGCGAATCTTGTTAACTACGTGGCCACTCGTTATGGACCCGACACCGTCTTTAAGTTTCACTCGATTATAGTCAACCCTTACACGTCAGAGGGACAGGCGTGCCTCGGCAGTCACGGCTATCGAGTGGGTACCATTTACGGCCAACTAAGTAGAGACACCGGTGGCTACATCGGGTCCGTCTGCGCTAGTAGTTATCAAGATCAGTTGGGCGTTATCGGTGAGAGTATTTCAAACTCTTCTCTCTCAGAAGTCTTGGATTGTGTTGCTGTTCCCAATGCAAGCAACAGCATGGGACGGGTTGAAAATCGATCCAACAATCAAACCATTGACGTGGATTATGGTTTTAATGGCGACAAGGTCGAGTTTGCTAGATTACTCGATCAAGGGAATTACCAGATCACTTATTATTGTTACGAGTAAAGCCTAAAGCTGAAAACCAACAAGTTCTTTACTTAATGAGGCCACTGCATAGTGGCCTTTGTCATTTTTTATCAACTGACCCATGGCGAACTGCGGGTCATGGGTGAAAAACAGATACAGGTCGTCTTTTAAAAAGCGCTCGTACAGTTGTTGTTTTTCTTCAATCAACTTCTCAGGGTACCGGTCGTAGCCCATCGTAATCGGCAGATGGACCCAAGGCACGCCCGGTATAAGGTCTCCAGCAAACAGCACTCTTTGGTCATTGATATGCACCAGGGTGTGCATTTGTCCGGGGGTGTGTCCCTCGGACTCGATAAAACTAAGAATCTCGACCAATGCCGTTGGGGGTTCATGGTTTTTGACAATATGAAGCCGCCCTGACTCTTGCAATCGTTTGTTGAGCTCAGGGATAAACGAGGCGCGGTCCCGAAAATGTGGATTCTGGGCGCGCTCCCAGGCCTTGTCGCCCACAATGTACTGGGCTTTCGGAAAGTTGAGGCCACTGGCGCCCTGCCGAAGCTCTTCGTGGGTTGGCATTAGACCACCGGCGTGATCAAAATGCAGATGCGATAGAATAACAAAGTCGATCTGATTTGGGGACACGCCCACTTTTTCAAGGTTGAGGATCAACTGGTTCTGATCGTGATTTTGAACGCCAAAACGTTGTGCCAGTTTAGGCTCAAAAAAAGCACCAATGCCGGTTTCACATAAAATTTTTAGACCATTGTGTTCGATGAGCAAGCATCGACAGGCCAAGGGGATTCGCCCTTGCTCGTCAATATCGGTCCATTTTTTCCACACCGCACGTGGAGCATTGCCAAACATGGAGCCGCCGTCGAGCCATTGTCGATTGCTTTCGATAGAAGTCAGTTTCGTCATTGATTCTCCTTGCTGCTTTGACAATTGTTTTACAAGAGAATAGGCCTATGTCCAAGAAAAAGGAGATTTGCTATGAAGAGCTGCGCACTTTTAACCTGTGACGATCTCGGAGACCATGTACTTGACGAAGATCGTTTAGAGAAGGCTCTAACGGATGCCGGGTGGAGCTTTCAGTGGATCCCATGGCGCACTCAAGGAGTGTCTTGGGGCGATTATGATTGCGCTTTAGTTCGGACAACTTGGGATTATACTGAAAACCCCAATGCGTTTTTTCAACAGCTCCGTCAAATTGAGGACTCACCCTGCCGCCTGTTCAATCCCATCGATTTGTTGCAATGGAATCGAGACAAAAAGTATTTGCAAGAATTGAAAGCCAAGGGTGTCTCGGTTATCCCAACCCATTGGGAGGAAGAGTTTGACCCGTCGACTTTACCTGATTCAGTAGCGACCTGGCCTAACGAAAAAATAGTGGTCAAGCCTCAGGTTGGGGCAGGCTCGGTGAACACCTTTCTTTTTTCAAAGGAAGAGTGGGTAGAAAAGCATAACGAGTTGTCGGCACTGGCGGGCCAGCAAGTGATGATTCAACCTTTCATGGAGAAGGTAGTGACCGAAGGGGAGCATTCAGCGCACTACTTTGCCGGTGAACACAGTCACACAATTTTAAAAACTCCGAAAGCCCAAGATTTCAGATCTCAAGAGGAGTACGGCAGTCATGTGCGAAAGATTGAGCCCAGTTCTCCTCAGTTGGAATTTTGTGAGAAAGTGCTTGATCAGCTGCAGAGTGATTGGCTTTACGCCCGAGTTGATTTTATAAATGACGGTGAAGGCAAGCCCCACTTGATTGAATTAGAGATGATTGAGCCATCCCTGTATTTTCGATGCGACGACCAGGCGGCTGTCCGACTCGTGCAGGCAATGGGCAAAAAGATGAATCAGTAGGAGAGACCCTACTGGGAGGGCGTTGCCGAAGCTTCCGGAGCGGTATCTTCTAGATACTTCAAAAGACCAGACATGTGGCGGTCAGCGTACATTCTAGCGTTTAAGTCGCCAAAAAACTTTTTGTACTGGTTGTACCCCATGTAAAGGGAGTAAAAAACAAAGGCGAAGTCGTCATCCCCCAGAGCGCCCTTAAACTCGTGTCGAGACACCGCATCTTTATGGATGTCTGTTAACATATTGAGAAACTGCTTTTGTTGGCTCAATAAAAAGTCTTTCACTCGCCCCGGACGATCGTCAAACTCCAGACTGGCTGTCAAGAAGATGCATCCTCCAGGAATTTGCGGTTCTGTTTTTTCATACCATCCGGGCATTTCTTTAATGAGAAACTTTAGTTTTTCTTTCGGAGACCCAATCTGTTCACAGGGCTTCATAACGATATCTTGAAACAGTTGGTTCGCATAGGCGAGGATTTCAAGTTGCAATTGCTCTTTTGATAAAAAGTGGGCAAACAAACCACTGCGGGACATGTCCGCCTTGGCGGCGAGTCCACCAATGCTGATGTTTACGAGTCCTTTTACGCTGGCGAGAATTAGCCCTTCGCGAAGGATATGATGTTTTGTTGCTTGTCCCTTTGTTTCATTCATAGGGTATTCCTATAGTATTATTTGTTAAATGTTGAGTTCTTTTTGCCCATCCCGCAAGGGGTAATAAAACTTAAAATGGCAGCATTTGGCCAGAGAACGCATCCTAGGTCCTTTTAAGGATTTAAGATTATCTTTATAAACACGAGTGTATTATTTGAAAAAAACGGCGAAACAGCGCCGAGATTCGACCTCATATAGCTCATGTTCGATCTGAGGGCTAGCGGCGGCTTCAGGGCGACTCTGATGAGGCCGAGAAAAACCGAAAGGTTTCCCGCAAAATTGGAGTTAGTACGAAGTCCGGGGCGAGGTGCAGGGCGTGCTTGGCATTATTTATTTTCTTAATTTTCCAGTGTTCGTTATCGATAGACCAGTTGTTATTTACCACTTGGTCGTCTTCAGCGACAAAAACCAAGGTGGAGACATTCAGTGCGGCGTAGTTGTTGGTTAAGAGTCTTAGGGTGGCTTTTTGGGTTTGCAGTCCCCAGTGCAGAGAGACCCCCGAGGAGTTGAGATTGTTCGATCGTCGAATGGCCTCGGCCCACTCATACTTCTTCTTGTCATTGGTGAGCTTGTTGGTGGCAAAGGGGCGGTCTGAAAAACGGCGTCCCATCAGAAAAAAACCTAGGCCAGTGGCAATGCGATCGATAAAAGTGAGAATCGCGGTCATGGGTTTACTTTCGATAAAGGGGCTGAGCGACAGGCGAATCAGCGGGGTCCATAGACTCACTTTTAAGGGTAAAAGCCCGGGTTTACTTTCTCTGATCATCGGTATTGCTGTTGCTAGCACCGGGGCTCCAGTGGAGTGAGCGATGATGTAAGGCTGTTTATCAATGCCGTGCCTTGTCTGTATGACTTTCAGGAAAAGTAGAAAGTCCGATGCATAGTCCCGGAACTGCTCCACATGAATGGCTTTTTTACTATTGCCTGGGACTCTTTGCGAATGCCCCTGGCCACGTAGTTCGAAAATGAAGACCTGGCTAAAGCCGTACTCTAATGCGGACGTCGCTGTTTCCCACCAGTTTTCGGGAAGGTCTTCAACCCCGGTGAGAATAATCAAGGGAGTTTTGATGGGCTGTTGCCATCTCTCGAGTAAGCTGTAGTGGTTCTTCGTCTCAGCCAGCCCCATGTAATGGTGGCGTTGCAGTTCCGGCGGGGGATCCATCCCCAGTGCCAGTGGCAGATTGAGAAAAAAAACAATGAAGGCCGCGGCGATGTTGCTGAGCGGAGCACTTGGTGGTTTCATAGCTCCACCAAGGTACCGCAATTTTAATAAATAAGAAAACCAAAGTTATCGTTGGCTTTACGAAGGTTTGAGTTCGATAAGAACCGCATGGGTGTGCCCGGCCACGTCGCTAGAAATGATCACGGTTTGCCCTTGGATTAGAATTTCTTCGATCACATTGCGGTCGAAAAGTAGGGCGTGAGGGTGATTGCTCTCGCCTTGAATATCCAAGTCGACGGGGCCATTCAAGTCGACCTCGCGCAGAACTAAAATAAGATCGGTCAGGCTGAGCTCGAGGGCGTGGCCATGGTTGCGTCCGATTTTATGGGTGAGCGGTAGTGGGTCGCTAGGAGTCTCGTCTTCGGCTCCTAGGGCCATCGGTTGTAGTCCTGCTAGAGCGAGAGTGCCCAATCCAGTTTGTATAAAATGTCTTCTTTGCATATTTTGTCCCCCTTGAGTCAGCGTTGGTTAGAGCGCTTGCTTCATTTATGCCTTTGACTCTGCCGGAGTTCAAATCTATAAATCGAAACACGTGTTTCTTTAAATGAAACACAGGCGGGTGTATGGATTTTGGCGAGCTAAAGTTAAAAGAGATCAGTCTCATTATTGAATTGTCTAAAACGGGATCCTTAAGAGAACTGGCTCGCCATCAAGGCTTCCGGCCCGGTCAGCTTTCAAAATGGGTGAGTGGTGCCGAGACTAAGATCGGCTTCAGGGTTTTTGATCGTTCCACTTATGGTCTGACTTTGACCCCAGAGGGGCGTGAAGTTCTACCTCTTCTGGAGCAACTGCAGCAGGCCTACGCAAACCTTGAATCGCTTCCAGTGTCGGCTCCCGTCCTCGATGAGATGACTTTCGCAACAAACTCTTTTTTTTCCACTCATTTATTGCCGTCTCTTTTTGCAGATATTACTAAGGGCGGTGCGCCAACTCGTTTTCGCCTGATCGACCTGCCGCCGACTCAGATGCTATCAGTAGCCATGCGAGGTGGGTTTCAATGTGCTGTTCATATGGGGGGCATGGATTGGCCCGGCACATGGACATCCCGGTTCGTTGGCGATTTGCATTGGCATCTCTATTGCCGATCGGGTCACCCCACCGAGGGCTCACAACAGCTGACTCAAATTCTGAAGTATCCGTTTGTATCTCCGGTCTACTGGACGAAAGAAGGAATAAAGTTTGGAGATGACCAATGCCCCTTACCAATGAACAAGCGAAAAAAAGGGGACCTCACGGCCACGGCAAGTTCAGCCCTTGAGATCGTTTTGCGAAGTGATCAGTTTGCCTTTCTTCCTGAAATCGTGGCCCGTCCCTACGTTGAGCGAGGGGATCTTCTCCAAAAAGATGTTCGGAGCTGGCGGAAAGTGAGCGCGAAAGTCTATTTGACGGTCAAAAGTGATCAGATCTCACAAAAGCTGTTCAAGAAGATGCAAGAGCAACTGCACTTTCACCTGTCTGAATAGTTGTCCGCATCAAGTTGCGGCCCGCTTGCTCAGCGACCAGATCTTTCAATTCAAGAAGTTCTTAATGACTTTTCGTACGGCCAACTTTCTCTGACTGAGTTTTGACACGATCACCCACTCAGTGAGAGTCAGGCCGGGAATCTCACCAATGACAAAGAGACCGCGCTTTTTTAATTCTGGTTTAGCAACCCGCTCGGGGAGGGCGGCTAAGCAGTGCCCTTTTGCCGCCACGAGCGTTGCCAAGAGGAGATCATCCACTTTGCCAATAACATCGGGTTGAATACCTTGCAGCTTGAAAAAATAGTCGAGGTCTCGTCTCATCATGCTCGACTGACTGTAATTTAAAAAAGGCTGCCCATCCATGGATGCCGGAAAGTCTCGTTTGAGTTTTTTAAATTTATCACATCCCACGATGTGAATCTTTTGCGTGCCGATGTTGATCGATTTGTAGCGGTCTGAATATTTATTAAACGAAGAATCTGAGATGATGATATCAAGCTCATCCTGGTTCATAAGGTCGACGAGATAGGGGAGGTCGTCGTGGATCACATCAATTGCCAACGTCTTGTCCTTCCAGGCCTCTAGAGTGAAGGCGTGCAGCGTGTGGTTTGTAATCGCTTCGGAAACACCAATGCGGATGTTTTCGCGTGGGCTGCCTTTTTTTAAGTGCAGAGTGTTCACTAACTCATCACCCATTGAAAATATTTTTTCCGCTTTTTCCAGGGCTTTGAGTCCTTCGGCATTGATGACCAGCTTTCTGTGTTCTCGTCTAAAAAGCTTGCAACCTAGACTTTCTTCTAGCTCTTTCAGTTGGCCACTCACTGTTGGTTGAGTGACGTGGAGTTTTTCGCAGGCGGCCTTAATTGAGCCCTCGGTGGCGATGACGTAAAAATAATAGAGTTGATGATAGTTAATACGTTCCATAGAGAAGTCTAATTTAACATAGGATATACCAATGTCAACTCGGTAAATATAACGATTTTACAAATGTCAGAAGAACACCGATAATAAGGATGAAGCAGTCGCAGTGACAACAGGGAGGGAATATGCAACTGAAAGAAGTTCACTACGGGAATCTTAAGAAAAATGATTTCTTAGATATCGAAATCGAACGGCAGATGAGTGGCATCGAGAAGGTGGCACCGGAATCGGCTTCAGCTGAACTGTGGTTATCGAGTGAAGGCTCTTTAAAAACCTCAAGTCAGCCCCAGTACCGGGCCAAAATTAAAGTGAAACAAGGAAGTTTCGAGATCTTCATTAAGAAATCGAGCTCGAGTTTTTTCACCTCAATCAACGAGGCCTTTCGCGCAGCTAGAAAAACATTCAAACGAAAAAGGGAGAAAATAAATGAGACAGACAAAATTAAAATTAAGAACGCCAAACGCAACAAATACACCGCAATCCTTTCCGCGTAGAGAGAGCACTTCGACTTCTTCTCACTACGATAAAAAAAATACCCAAAGCCAATCTAAACAAGCCCCACTTTTCTTATCTCAGGCCATGCAAAGACCGAGGTTGGCGCTAGTTGGTGATTCCGTCAATTCTAATGAGGTGGCCGCGTTTGCCAAGCGACTCGGGATCAAGGTTGATAAATACAATTACATTAAAGATTTGAAGCAAGGGTACACTGGCCAGGAGTTTGGCGTTATGTACGTGATGCCAATGCAGCGGGGGGAGATCCTCAGTCTGCATCGCAACCTGAAGAAAGACTCTCGATTCAGTGAAGCTCCTTGCTTTGCCGTGACACCCGATTGGGTTTCAAGCTCACGAGAGCGAAAAATGTACGGAGAAGGCATTCGGATGATCTTTGAGTGGCCAAAGGACAAAGGTACGTTTTCTGACCTTCTTACCGCCCTAGCCACGGTTGGTGCGAAGAAAGTCAAAAACAAGAACGAGGACAAGTCCCTTGAAACGGCGATTGGAAACCGCTTAAAGCTGAAGTTTGGCCAGGCCGCTTCGCATGTGGGTCTCCCATGTTACAACGGAATTGCGATGTTGGATGGTTGGGTCCCTTCGATCCGTTTAAAAAAACAGGTGATTAAAGCGGTCAAAAACACGCCAGGTGTACGGGGGGTCGTCGCCGTCTCTTTAAAAGTGAAAGTGGACGTGGCTACGGACCGTGCACTCAAGCTGAGAGCACGGAAGGCCTTAGGCACCATTGATGAGCTCGGCAAAAATGAGACCATCCGAGTTGAGGTGCGAGACGGCAAATTGATCGTGTACGGAAACATCCCTTCGAAAAACCTTCACCGCCAGATCCTGGAGGTTGCTGAGTCAGTCGATGGAATCCGAGACATCGAGGACTTTCTTATCGTTTCGAAAGCTCACTTCTCAAAAGACAGGGGTGTGGCTCAGCGAGCGACGCGAATCATGAAAAAAGCGAGTTTGTCGGGCTCGAAAGACATTCGAGTTAAAGTCGTCAATGGCATGGCGAGCCTGCAGGGCGTTGTTGGACACCCCATGGACAAAGAGCACCTTGAAAGTGTTCTGAAAACCCTGGTGGGTGTTCGTCGAATTGATAACAAATTAATTGTGAACGCAAAGTAGAAAGGAGAGGCATTATGAAGTTATTCGAGAAAATTTATAAATTTTTTACCTACATTGGGCTCATGGGAGTCATGCTGTTTTCAGCTCTGGGCGCTCTGGCCTTCTTGCCGGTAGCCCTAGTTTTTGGCACATTCAGTTTCTTGGCCTTCTATTCTTATCGACTCTATGAAAGGTTGTTCGTGATCAAGCGTAATCAAGGGAGAATGCTCATGAACTTTAACGGGGAAAGCCGTGAAGGTTTACGGAAAGTCTTTCGAAAGACAGCCTCGAATATTGGGGTCAAGCTTTCAGGTCGCAATTTTAATTATGCGATTGCCAATGGTTTGGATTTTAGCTTGAGTGGGCTTAAGAAAACCAAATGGATCAAGAGCTCCTGTCGGCACAGCAGTTTTCATGGCGCTGATCTTTCCAACTCTTCATTCCAGCTATCGAACTTAAAAAGCGCCAATTTGAAGTCGGCCATGTTAAAAGGGGCTCGCTTTCAATACGCCAATCTCGATGGGGCGAATTTAAAGAACTGCAATTTAATGGGAGCCAATCTGAAAGGGGCGAATTTACGAGGCGTTGAGTGTCGAGACGTCGTGTGGTCCGATGCTGTGTTTGATGACAGAACGGTGTTGCCTTTCAGTCGCAGTAAGGCTCTCGCACGAGGCATGCAGTACGTTGGGTAAATGTGGCTTTAGAATTCCCAAACTTGGTGTAGACAGTTCCGGCGGGGTTCGGTAAGCTCGGGCAATGAAAAAAAAGAATCTTGTTATCCGCCCCGCCCTGTTTTCAGATATTCCTTCAATCATGTCTCTTGTTCTAAAAGTGTACCGAGACATGCCCAGTTATTCCGAGGAGATGCTTCGCGGTCAGCTGTCTCACTTTCCCGAAGGTCATTTTGTTGCGGAGATGAACGGCAAGGTGGTTGGTTACTCGGCCAGTCTTCTTATCAAGGGGGAGAAAGCCCTCAAACCTCACAATTGGAAACAGATCACCGGTGGGGGGTTTGGTGCGACCCATGATCCCGAAGGTGACTATCTTTATGGTTATGAAACCTGTATAGATCCTGAGTTCCGGCGGCACCGCATTGGGCAGCGGTTTTACAACACCAGAAAAGAGCTGGTGAAGTTTGAGCGACTGCAGGGCATTGTCTTTGGCGGGCGCATTCCCAATTTCCACAAAAAAAGAAACAAGGTGAAAAGCGTTCAAGATTACGTCGATCAAGTGATAGCGAAAAAGATTGTGGACCCCACTCTTAATTTTCAGATGCGCAATGGTTTTGAAATTATAGGTATTTTGCAAGACTATATACCCTCAGATCGCGAGTCGGGTGGGTTCGCTGTGCACTTGGTTTGGAAAAACTCTGAAGTGTCGTCAGAAACTCCTAATCTGAAGAAGCTACCGAAACGGCAAAATTCCGTGCGTGTGGTGGCCGTGCAGTACCAGCAACGGGGTATCGGTTCTTTTGCAGAGTTTGCTCAAATGGTCGAGTATTTTGTGGATGTTACGGCTGACTACAAAGCGGACTTTGTATTGTTTCCGGAGTTGTTCACGATGCAGCTGCTCTCTATTCAAAATGAGCAGGTTCGCCCAAGTGAAGCGATCGAGCATATGACCAAGTACACCGAGCGGGTCAAGGACCTGTTTCATGGGCTCTCGGTCAAGTACAACGTCAACATCATTGCCGGTTCTCATCCCACAAGAGTGGGGGAGAAAGTAAGGAACGTCTCTTACGTCATGCTGAGGGATGGCTCTATTCATGAGCAGGCGAAAATTCATCCGACCCCTGACGAACGTTATTGGTGGAATATCGAAGGTGGTGATTCTCTAAAAGTGATTCAGACGGACTGTGGGCCAATTGGCGTGCTCGTCTGTTACGATAGTGAGTTTCCAGAGTTAGCTCGGCACCTGGTCAATCAAGGGATGCAAATTCTTTTTGTGCCCTTTTTAACTGATAATCGGCAGGGCTACTGCCGAGTCAAATACTGTTGTCAGGCCCGCGCGGTGGAAAATCAAATCTATGTGGCTATGGCTGGCAACGTCGGCAACCTGCCGAGAGTTCACAACTTAGACATTCAATACGCTCAGAGCTGTATTCTTACCCCCTGTGATTACCCTTTCGCGCGAGACGGTATTGCCGCGGACACCACGCCGAACGTGGAGATGGTGGCTATCGCCGATCTCCGCATGGATACCTTGAAAGAGGCCCGGGTGAGTGGCGCTGTGCAGAACCTGAAAGACCGTCGCCATGATCTTTATTCAGTGAATTGGCATAACAAAAAAAACTGAATTTAACTTCTCGCTGAGCATCGGTTGGTTTCTTGCTTAGCAAACTGTGTAAATTAGTACACATACTCGAAAAGTCTGCGAAGTGTTTCTCCAGGAGGCTTTAGTATTATTAAAGTCATCAAGGAGGTTGAAAATGCTTTATTGGGCAATGATATTTTTTATTTTTTCTATGGTTGCAGCGATTCTGGGATTTGGAGGGATTGCCGCGGCTTCAGCGGGAATGGCGCAGATTTTATTTTTTATTTTTCTGGCGCTCTTCGCATTGTCTATGATCAGTCATTTCGTTCGCAAGGCGGACAGTGCTGTGAATAGAAATCTAAGACATTAACTTTTACAAAACCGAGGAAGGGTTATAATGGGAACTACCAATCTACAAAATACAGAATTTTCAAAAATGAGTCCGGTCGGCAATCTGCCTGAAACTTCGAAAGAGACGAGCATCACCTTTTTGAACGAGCTATTGGCTAATGAGTTTGCTCTTTTCACGAAGACACTCAACTTTCACTGGAACATCATTGGACCAAGATTTCACAGTCTCCATGAGTTTCTGGAAGAACAGTACAAAGATCAGTTACAAGTTATGGATGATGTCGCGGAGCGTGTGCGAGTCCTCGGAGGCCGGCCTCTGAGCACCGTTGATGAGATGAGCCATGCCCATAAGCTCAACGAAAATCCTTCGGCAAGACTCGAGGCGAACGAGATGATTGCTGAACTTTTTCATGACCACATGCTGATCCAGCATCAAATTAAAGAAATTTTGGACGATGAGACGCGCCTAAAGAGAGATCACGGAACCGAGGACTTTCTTGTCGGACTTTTGTGCAAGCACGAAAAAACGAGCTGGATGCTCAACTCTCATCTAGAGAAGCAGTAATTTTAATAAAACTCACAGTAAGGAGAATTTAATGATTCAAGCAACAGGATATACAAACACTCAAACAACGATCACCCCAGAAATGCAGCTGGCCGACGCCCTCAATCAAATTTTGCGAGGCGAAATGTCTGCTGTGGAAGCCTACAAACAAGGGATCGAGAAGATTGAAGGAGACGCCGAGAAGAAGCGGCTCAATGAGTTTCTCGCCTTTCACCAACGCAACGTGGACTATTGGTGGCGGCAGGTCGCAGCGACATCGATGAAGCCAGACACATCTTCGGGCCCTTGGGGAGCCGTAGTGAAAGCTTTTATGGGAACCGCAAAACTTTTTGGAGAGGTGTCGACTTTAAAAGCGTTAAAGAAAGGCGAAGAGCACGGTCTTAGCGAATATAAAGATCTTTTAGAGAATAATTTTATCGAAGAAGCCGACAAGCGGTTTGTCCGTGAAACAATTATTCCTGAATTCGAGCTCCATTTGGCGAGCATCGATGCCATGATGAATCTACATTAGTCGTGGGACCCAACCCAAATTTGGGGTTGGAAGTCGACGAAAGCCTCCCACATACGGGGGGCTTTTTTTTTAACTTAACTATGGAGGAACAATGAATAAATTTTTGATGGCGCTGATTTTCTATTGGCCAGCGGGGAGTCTTGGTGATGCTGCGATACCTGCGAAAGCTGAGGTGCTCGAACAGGACTCTAAAGCTGTTTATCAGCAGGTCTATCCCCATTCGTCGAAAGATCTGGCCCCGCGGGTGGTGCCTAAAACCTCGAAGCGCGCAAAGATCAAGCGAATGCAATCGGTTTTAAAGGCTAGGGGATATGACGTCGACGAGACGGGGTTTATGGATGAATCCACAGAAAAAGCACTTCGAAGTTTTAGAGATGAGGTCTGGCTGCATCGCAAGAATCAGGGACTAAGCTCCAGAACCTTAGAGGAAATGGAAATTACCTTTCAGCCGTTTTTCTGAGACCAATCTCAGGAGGGGCCTGTGGGATTAAACTTGTATCCCGCACCGTGGATAGACGCAATCAGGTCTGATGCCGGTCCAAGTTTTTTTCGCAGTTTACTTACGTGGGTATCCACCGACCTTGGGTAAACGTGGACGTCCTTTCCCCACAGGTCATCGAGGATCTTGTCCCTCTTTATGACGTGGCCCACTCGAGTGGCAAAATAGATGAGGAGCTTAAACTCAAGGGCGGTGAGTTCGACATTAACCCAATTGTCATCCTCCTTGATTTTCACTTCTTGGGTCAGTGTGTCGATTTCCATTTCATCCCACTGAAAGTGGTTTTTGGCATCTTGGGCTTGATCGAGCTTTCGAAAGCGAGCCTCGACACGGGCCTTAAGCTCTAAGGGCTGAAAGGGCTTGGTTATATAATCGTCCGCACCCGCTGAGAAGCTCAGGACTTTCTCAGACAAATCGGAGTGAGATGTTAAGAAAAAGATAATAGACTCGGGTGATTTGGTCGTAATGAGGGAGCACAGATCCACGCCATTACCGTCAGGAAGCTCCATGTCGAGAAGAAACAAGTCGTATTGTTTTTTTGCGATGGCCTCTCGGGCGTCAGAAATATTTTTAACCCAGTCCACGCCCGATATGCTATTGAGGCTCAGTTCCACCATTTGAAAAATTTCTTGGCTATCTTCAACAAGAAGTATTTTTTTCATGCTTTTCTCGCTTTGTGCATAGTTAACTCTAATTCGTGGTATTTTTTTAAAAACAAGACTATAATATTGCTTATGGATTTTGCAAAGATAAAAGAAGAGCCCATCCCTGAGCTGAAGCCCTTTATGCCCGATTTTCTGGAAAAGAGGTTCTCAGACTTGGCCGAACTCAGAAAAGCCTCAGAGGCTGGAGACACCGACCAGATCAAAAAAATTTGCCACCAATGGAAGGGCTTTTGTGAGCCTTATGGTTTTAACCAATTGACGAGCTATGCTATCGAGTTTGAGACTTCCCTTGACGACAAGCGACCGATCGACGCCAGTGTTTTTGTAGAAAAAATATCAAGCTACCTGGCCGACAAGAAACGTCAAATCAATCAAGATCTGTAATGATGGCCACTTCTTCAGCGCCTACCCAAACCCCATATGGTCGTGAGAATTCAGGCTTTCAGAGCCAATTGATCCGTATCGTCAGTATCCCAGTGGTGTTCATTCTGGTACTGCTTGTCTTCTTTCACTTTCAATCGGCTTATGTGGAGTCGCTGAACGCTGAAACCGGGCGTTTGGATAAAGTGCGCATGGGTCTGTTGCAATTTGAGAAAACCGTGGCGTCGATCGAAAATTCATTGCGGGGCTTCGTTATTTCCGGAGAGTCTCAGTTTCAAGAGGAAACCCTAGAGGGAACTCTTGAAGTCCAACCTCTCGCAGAGGCTATATTTAAAGAAATTGGTGATGATTATAAGCTCAATAAAGAGTTCCGTGGTCTGATGTCCACCTATCAAAAGTTTGAGACCAACGTGCGTGAGACCATGAAGATGCGCAAGTCTGAAGCTTCAGACATCGAAGAAGAGGTGGAGGAGCAGCTTCTCGCAGATGTGAATCACTTTGGAGCCCTTAAAGAGAAAATTGTGGATCTCGACGGGGACATTACCCAACTGCGAGATGAGCTCAATGCCTCCCTGAGACACATTGTGAAGTGGACGGGTTTGGTTGAGGTGGTCTTCACTTTGTGCCTGGCTTTTTTTGTGGCCTTCATAATGATCAAACAGCTAAAAAAACTGACCTTTGAATACCGGCGCCTTCTTGATGAAAACACCCATGCGATGCACAAGTTGGAAGAATCTTCGAAAACCAAAGATCTGTTTTTAGCAAACATGAGTCATGAAATCAGGACCCCGCTCGGTGCTATCCTTGGTTTCGCTGAGCTTTTGCAAAAAGATGATAAGTTAAATTCAGAGTCTCAAAGTCACGTCGCTTTCATTCGACGTAACAGTGAGCATTTATTGAGTATGGTTGATGACCTTTTCGACCTTTCTCGCCTGGAAGCTGACAAGTTGGATCTTTCCTACGGGGAGTTTCATCTTGGACAGTTTATCAACGATTTGCAGAACTATTTTAGCAGTCGCCTACACGATAAACGTATGGAACTTGATATCCGCCTAGACACCCGAGTCCCGGAGAAGATCAAAACTGATGTTGTTCGCCTCAAGCAGGTGATGAGTAACCTCCTGGGCAATGCTATTAAGTTTAGTCCAGAGAAGTCGAAAGTTCGCCTCGTCGTTTCTTTTGCCAGCGGTCGGTTGCAATTCGATGTGATCGACCAGGGTATCGGGATCAATCCTGAGGCCCAGCACGTCATATTTGATGCCTTCACTCAGGCGGATGAACAACACACCCGCAATTTTGGCGGAGCAGGCTTGGGCCTTTCTATATCAAAAAAGTTGGTTGAATTGCTGGGGGGGGATCTCACTCTTGTTTCTAGTCAAGTCAACGTGGGCAGCCATTTTCGTCTGACAATTCCCTGTCAGAGCGCAGACCGAGTCTACGTCAGTGCCGACGAATTGATGAGTTTTGGACAGTCAGAATCCGTCAATGAGGCACAAGCCTTGGCGGAGAGCGAGACCTTTGATTTTACCGGAAAACGGATTCTTTTAGCGGAAGATTCTAAAGAGAACCAGATTTTGTTTAAGATTTTTATAGAGACCTCTCATGCGGAGTTATCCATTGTTGATAATGGCTCCGAGGCGGTGCGAAAAGCTCTTTCAGAGGACTTCGATTTGATCCTAATGGATATTCAAATGCCTGGCCTGGACGGTTACGAGGCCGTAAAAATTCTTCGTGGGTCGCAATACGACAAAAAGGTCCTAGCTTTGACTGCTCACACTATGAAGGGTGAAAAAGAAAAATGTTTTGCTGCGGGCTTCGATGACTACCTCAGTAAGCCCATTGGCCAAAAAACCTTGTTGAAAAAAATATCTGAAAACTTTGCTTAGAAAATAATCTCCAATCGCAGGGACAAGCCCGCTTGCCCTTTAAAGTTCCGTTCTTTGATAAACAGGAGATCTGGGTTCACCGAATAGTGAAACACATTTTTTAGCAATTTATGACTGAATGAAAAGATAAACTGATAGCTTTGTAAATGGTAGGCATCCGTGTTGTAGGCCTCTGGTAGCTCATTAGCCACAACGTTTCGGTTCGACGAGTTAAAACTGATTGTTTGCGCGAACGCAATGAGATCGTTCAGTTTATAGAGGAGTGAGGGGCCCTGAGACACATTTAGCACGTTGTCGCGATCCAGGTACTGCTGCTCGTTGAAAAAACGGAGCAGTAGACTGTCGGTTAGCGGCTTTTCAAAATCAAGGCTGAAGGATTGGCCCACTCCATCAATCGAATGGGTGAAAAATTTTGCCTGCCAGTTTAAAACCATGAACTTCCATGGGAGGCGGCTGTTGAATTTCAGTAGAAAGCTAGTGACCAGTGGGTCTTGAAACTCGAGCCGGGGACGAAAGAGAGTGTCGATATCCATAAATTTGCTGGCGACCCCGAGACTGGTACCGGCTTTGTTCTCAGCTGGTGCAGCGCCGCTTCGGTTTCGTTGCAGTCCTTCGAACTCGTCTTCTTCATCGTAGCTGGAAAACTTGAGTTTCCACTGTTCTTCGAGCTGAGGCAACCTGAGGTTGACGGCTATATGGGGGGTTTGATCGATTGTTCCCCCTTCGCGGCTTTGCACGAAGTGAACAAGACTCACTTGCGACTTGTTTTTTAACTTTCTTTTACTTTTTCGGTTAGAAAGCATAGAGTCGACTTCGGCGGCGAAGCTATCGATTTTTTTCGACCAGGCCTTGTTACCTTCAACGATGGTGTCTCTGAATCCCGACTCGGAGTTGGCCATAGCTTTCGTGATTAGAAAAGGAGCGATTCCAATGAGACAGACTTTTCTAACTTTGTTCATCCCACTTTGTGCCATTATTATGGCTGAGAGTGCAAGAGCTTATGATTTTGAAGAGGGCGAGATTCGCGGTGGTGTCGGACTCCATCGTAGCTATATGGACCCGCGCCAGAGTCCCTTGCGTGAGCCATCAATTCCTGTGGGTGGCCGATGGGGGGGCTTTGTTGGAGCTCAAGCAGGCCTTACGGATCGGTTGGTGGCCGACCTCATGATTCGTATCGGTGAAATCGAGTTTAGCGGCCGGGATGCGGCGGGGCAGCTGGTTGTTGAAAAGTCTGACCGTATCCATGTTCCGTTGTTGATGCGCTGGTGGTTGGCCGATTTCCTTTCGGTCGGGGTTGGATTTTATGGGTCTTACCGGATGGGTGGTGTCGAGACGGTTTTGGCGAGTCCTCAGACTTCGCCGCAAAGTAAAACTTCGGCAGCCGATGTCGGGGAGCATGGCATCGAGACTGCGCTTGGCGTCAACTGGCCCAAGCAGATCTATGGATACGGACTGCACCTAGAGTGGCGCCACAGTTATTCTCTCACCCCCCGTGAAAATGAGGTGCGCAATTGGGACGGTCTGGTTATCGGGGTGTTTAGAAATATTTAAAAAGGTGGCAAGCAGTCACAGAGAAATTGCAAGGAAAGTTAGAGACAATGTGTAGATCTCTACACATCAACTAGGTATTTTGAGCATGTGATCAATGAGAGTTTTTCATAAACTGAAGCTTCGGAGGTGATTATTGTGGCAGCAAAGTCAGAGGTAAATCATGCTTGGGAGCTAGTTTCTGAAAGATTATCAGGTTGGTACGAAATAGGAATCAAAAATTTTCCAAATTTCGTTGCTGCATTGGTGATAGTTGTGCTGTTTGCGCTTGCGGCTCGTTGGATTGCTCGAGTTATCTCTGCCTTGGTAGGGAAGAATGTTGGAAACCGGGCAATCGTTTCCCTGATGAGCACATTGATTCGAGTGATTGTAGTTTTGACGGGCGTCTTTATCGCCCTCGGAATCCTGAACCTGGATAAAACAGTCACTTCGCTACTCGCTGGAGCCGGGGTCATTGGGCTAGCCCTTGGTTTTGCTTTTCAAGACATTGCGGCGAACTTCGTTTCTGGAATATTGATCGCTTTTCGGCAACCTTACCGATTGGACGATATCGTTGAAGTTGAGGGTTTCACCGGGACTGTCAAACGAATCGATCTAAGGACCACCCTATTAGAGACCTTTCAGGGCGTCGAAGTCTATGTGCCCAATCAATCCATGCTGACTAAACCTTTGCAGAATATATCGGGGACACCTCGCCGCAGGCTCGACGTCGAGGTTGGTGTGTCCTATGGAGATGACCTTCGCACGGTCACTGATATCATTACAAAGTCCCTCGAAACGGTGACGGGTCGAATCTCTGATCGTGAAGTTGAAGTCTTTTTTAAGGAGTTCGGTGGCAGTTCTATAAACTGCGATGTTCGAGTTTGGGTCCACTATAAAAGTCATAACACTTATCTGGCCGCCCGGCATGATATCATCATTCGAATCAAAGAAGCTTTTGACGAACAAGGTATTACCATTCCGTTTCCTATCCGCACACTGGACTTTGGGATCAAGGGAGGCGAACGTCTCACAAAACCACTCTCTGAGGCTCTGCATCCGAAAAATGCCGAGGTTTAAACCTTGCTACCTAAATAGGTACCCAAGGCATGAACATCACTTTCTTTGAACTGGAGGTAACTTTTCAACTCATCGATAAGATCTTTTGGAAGCTCATCGAAGTCCTTGAGAAAGGTCAGCATCTTTTCTGCAAACTCTTGTAAGAATCCAAAGCCATAGGGTTCACTGAAGCTAGCCCAGTCGAAACACAGGGTTTGGATCTCCGATTGAGTCATCTGTTTCTGTTCGAGGAGCTGAGCCTCTTTCTTGCGAGCTTCTAGAAAGGCCGGAACGTGAGGCAGCAACGCATGGTGAGGAGGCTTTTCATTGTATTTCGACTGTGTCATTAAGATTCTTTCCTGGGGCGGCGGTTGGAAGGCATTTTTTAAAATACTCGGGATCAGCGTCTCTTTAAAATCAGGTTTACACAATTTCGAAATATCTATAAAACTATAGGATAAAGGTATGAAACAAGAGCAAATCATGAATGTTAATATGAATCACCTGTACTATTTTCACGTCGTGGCTAGTTGCGGGTCTTTGACCAAGGCGGCTGAAAAGCTCGGGATCACTCAGCCCACCTTGAGCCAACAGATCGGAAAGCTAGAGGAGGTGTTTCACTCTGATTTATTTGTCAGAGAGGGGCGAGGCGTCGCCCTCAGCACTAGCGGTGAAGTTATTTTTGGGTACACCAAGGACATCTTTAGCTCCGTTGAAGAAATGATCTTTAACCTCAATTATCAGCGGTACCAGTCGGTTGAGAAGGTCTATCGTATTGGGCTCTCGCGCTCCATGCCAAAAGCTTTGGGGCTGTTCCTCCTAAAGAGAATGTTTGAAAACAATAACCTTGGTTTGCAATTGCCTGAGCATAGTTACAAATCTCTCGCGAGTCTTTTAATGAAAAGAGAATTAGATTTTTTTATTAGTGAGAAACCTTTGCAATTTAATGAAGATGTGTTTGATGCGATCTCTCTCTTCAGTCCCACTTACCATATTGCCTTTGGTCGCCATTTCAAGTGGGGTGGGGAGGCGTCAGTCTCAGCCCAGAGCCTCAGTGGAAAACCATACTTCAAGTTCCCCGCCTTCAACTCTGTGCAGAGAACCTTCGACTCCTTTTTTCTCAAAAACGGTATTCGACCGAACGTCGTGGGCGAGTCCAATGACATAGACGTCGTCTCCGCTTTTACTGAGGCCAACGACTGCTTTTGTGTTCTACCGAAAGTGATATTAGACTCGGCTTCGGGACTGAAAAGTGGGGGAGTCATGGATATTTCGACTCCTCCACTTTGTGCTTTTCTTTTGAAAGATAATGACAACTCTGAGCTCCGTAACTTGGTGTCCGGGCTCGTGCGCCGTTGATCAGTACCAGTACTTAATAACTCCAGCCATAGCGAAGGTGTCAGGGGTGTCTGAAGAACTAAAGAGCTGACTGACATTTAAGCCGAGAGATAGGGGCTGGTCCGCCAATCCTTCAATGGGATAGTCGAAGCCCAGCTGGGGCATGATCGCTAGCGCCATCTCATTTTGTACGGCACGGTCCTCCCACATGGGGCCGACGCCTAACCCGACATAGCCGTAACGAATCACTGGGATCTGTCCTCCAAAGTTGTAAGCAGTTTTTATGATCGCCGAAGTTCTGTTGAGCTTTTCTGGCCCTTCAATCGGGTAGTGAGAAACCGCCAGCTCCAAAGCAATAGAAAGTGGGATGATTGGTTGATACCCGACCTCAAGCGCGTAGTTTCCACCGGGATTGATGTCGCCTTCAGGGTCTCCGAAACCGGCGGATAAACCGACATGTGGTTTGAGTTGTGTGTCACTACTGACGGTCCGCAACTCGGGAGTCAGGTCACTCGCAAGCGCTGGTAAATGGAATAAAAAAAGTGCGATTAAGGCCGATTGGCTTAGTGTTTTAATAAATAGCTTTTTCATGTTTTGCTCTCCTCAGTGATGGATTTAATAGTATTGTCCTCGATTGTTGAAAAAAAATATTGCCCACAGCGTTCAATGCTTGTGTACATTCCTGCACATAAGACGGGGCATTTTATTACGACTTCACCTCGGTTTCTAGTTTGCTAGCGATGAATCGTTTTTTGCCATATTGTAGAAGTGCGATCAGCGCTCCGAGAGCAAGGATCCCCCACACCGCTAAAATGCTTGGCTCTTTTATCAAAAGAAGAATCTGCTGCCCAAAGACTTGGATCAATAGCGTTAGCGGTAAAACTCCTATCACGGTTGCTACGGCATAAGAGGGAATCGGTAGCTTGAGAGTGCCGGCCATTAAACTGGTCACGGTAAATGGAGGCGTGGGGGCCAGGCGCAGCAAAAGTATGGCCCAGAAACCTCGTTTCTGAAAGGTCTCGAAACCTTTGTAGCGTGCCATGAGCCGGCTAATGAACTCAGTTTTTGCAGAGAGAAAGCGACCCATTGCGTATCCGGAGAGAGAGGCCCAAAAAATTCCCGCGCAGGCGCAGATCATCCCCGTAGAAAAATCGAAAACGAGCGCGGCAGCAAAAGTGATGACAGCAGCGGGGATGAAGAGACAGGTGCCAAGGGCATACAAAAGCTGAAAAGCGATAAACACCTCGAGCGTGCCTGAAACACCCGCCAATAGTTCCTCGATTTTCTCTGGCTGAAGGAGCTCAGGGAGTGGGGTTGCAAACCACAGAGTCATCACGAGAACAACAACGGCCGCGGCTGCCGAGATTTTGATGGTGTTGAGCTCAGCGCGCTTCAAAAGGGCTCTCCTTGCTGCCAGTTAGTGATGATTTTGTTTTTTTCGATTCATCAATCAGCCAATGGAAAATTTTTCGATGGGGTTGGTGGGCCACGAGGTATTCGGGGTGCCACTGAATTCCTAGAATTGAGGTTGTCGATGAATCGGTTTCGATGGCCTGAATGATTTTGTTATCCTCGATCGCAGTCGATACCAGTGATCTCCCTAAATCTTTGACGGCCTGATCGTGCAGTGAGTTGACCGAGAGTCGGGTTTTTCCAGCGATCTGAGCAATTCGACTACCGGGTGTCAGTTGGACAAACTTGCTTGGAAAGGTACTGCGAGACAGAGGGGTTTCGCCATAAAACTGATGAAGATCCGTCTGCAGGGAGCCGCCAAAAAAAACATTGATCATCTGCATGCCACGGCAGATACCAAGAACAGGCTTATGGCTCTCGACAGCGTCTCTTAACAAAGAGAGCTCCATTCGGTCTCGTTGCGGATCAATCAGGCCTCGGCTCGACGGAATCCCCATTTGGTTACGAAACCATTGAATGCTTTTCGCAAGTCCCCTTTTGAAAGGGCTGGAGCCTTGAGGAGGATGGCTGTTATTGCGGGTTTCTTGATTATAAAGGGTTGGTTCGATATCAGCACCTCCGCCCAGAACCAAGCCATCGAAAGAGGTGTTCTGCCAATCGCTATCCGGGGTGAGCCGGATGGGCCGCCCCCCCTGCCATCGAATTTGAAGTTGAGTGAACATCCAGGCAGGGGCCCCTCCACGAGTGGGGCCGGTGACTGCGATTTTGGGGCCACTAGAATTTAATTTGAGGAGAGATTTCATTTATTTCATCTCCCCGTTTTGCGGGTCTCGACCCAATTTCTTATTTTTTGAGAGTGTTTTCGCAAAGTCTTCCAATTCAAGCCAGCGGTTAACCTCTTGCTCAACACTCCAATCGGGGCTGTGGAGATGGCAGTTCGGGAGTCGATAATGAAAGGCGGGGCGGGGTTTCACCAGGTGGAGTTCTAATCCTTCGACCTTTTCAAGAAGTTCCCAGTTGATATGACCAAAGAGTGGGGCCATATCGAGCGCTCGATTTCGTGTCGGGTTCCACTTAAAGTAGTCTTTAATCAACACCTCCATGGTGGGAGTGTAGTCTTCGCGATTGATCCATTCGGTATACCCCTTTGGGAAAGAAGCGATGTAGGGGGCAACACTTCGCTTTATGTCCACGGCAATTTCCTTCTTGAGGCTTTTATACCGAAGGCAGAAAGAGCGTAACACGCTAAGGAGCCAATCACTTTCAAGAGAATGGGTCTCGATATTGATGTGAAGGCCAAGTGGGGCCAGACTCAGATCTATGGGCACTAAATTGCGATAGATTTGCTTCCAATGATCAACAAAATTATAGAAGTCGGGAAGAGCCTTTTGGGGCAAGGGCGGAGTGACCAGTTCATTGGGTACCAGTATGTCGGACTTTCCTGCGATCGCGACGTCCAGCCGTTCTTGTTCATCTTTGGTGAGGTCGACGCCGACGTTGCTTAACCAATCGGCGTAGCCTCTTGATTTAAGAAATGACGAGTCGCATTCGAGTCTAAAGTCTCCCCACGCGGTGTTCTTGACGTCGATTATATAAGCGCTGCGCTTTGAGATCTCGCCGCCAAAGTGATGGACAACGAGCTCTGCCACTGTTTTCAGGTCGAGGCCGGTGAACTCCAATTCGAGGCCGTAATGCCTTATGTCAGCGTTGGGTGGCTGGGATTTCGTTTTGGGTTTATTCTGCTTCGGATTCATCTCTCTAGGATAGGGGAACGTGGCTGCAGTGAACTCTTTGGACTGACTATTTATTGTGTAGGAAAATACAACAATGGGTCGACCCCATTTGCACAAAAAAACACAAAGCTTGCACAACGAAAAGAGAGTCTTTCTGGCATCCCACTGCTATCGTTTTCACTGACCGCGTCCATGAACTCTTTTAAGGAGACACTATGAAACATTCTCAGCCTCGGCACAGCTTTTTCAAGATCCAGTACGGCGGAGAACCTCTCCCGCGAGCGGCGGTCGATTTTTATCGACAGGTTGTCATAGAAGAAGGTCGAAACCTTCAGCGCGCTGGGCGTTGAAGGTTTGTCTATGGATAATTCGGTGACCTCGTCACCCCCGGACATTCTTGCTGATGGCAAACAGATTTTTGAAATATTGAAGAGAGCCCTCTCTCAGGCCCGGACTGAGATCAATTTAGAAAGTTTTATGTTCGTCAGTGATACCCTTGGTGAAAAGATGGCCGAAATTTTGATCGAACGATCTAAGGCCGGTGTTGTCTGCCGAGTTATCGTCGACAGCTTTGGATCGCGAAATTTTGATTCAGAGACTGAGGCTGAGATGAGAGACGCTGGAGTTCAGTTTTTGCGGTTCAACCCCATGCGCTGGGGATTCCTTAAGAAGATTAATATTCGTTCTCACCGGAAACTGCTAATAATAGACGGCGACACCGCTTTCATAGGTGGGTGTGGTATCGCGAGTCCCTGGAAGGCTGACGTGGGTGAGTCACGGGAGTTTCGCGACACCCACTTTAGAATGAAGGGGCGAGCGGCACGGCTGCTCAATGAGCATTTTATGGAGAACTGGAACTATGCCAGTTCAAACCAAGGGGGGCGTCCACGTAAACATCGACTCAAGAAAGGTGAGATTCGTTTTTTCGAAGACGGTGAGATCGCCTATCAGTTAGTAGCCTCCAGCCCTTATTCAAAGCCAACGATGGCCCTACGAAACTTCAAAGACTTGATCAAGCAAGCCAAGGAGACTTTAGACATCTCAACGCCTTACTTCATTCCCTGTGAAGGTTTGGGGCGGTTACTGAGAGAGGCGGCTGCTCGGGGAGTCGAAGTTCGCCTTTTAATTCCGGGAGAGATCACCGATGAACCTGTTGTGCAAGAATCCGCTCGAGGTTTATGGGGGCCCCTCTTAAAGTCTAAAGTTCAACTCTTCCGCTACCAACCCGACTTTCTTCATCAAAAATTTATGATTGTCGACAACAGCCTGAGCTCGATTGGTTCGACCAATATTGATCCTCGCTCGATGCGCTTTAATTGGGAGACAAACCTTAATGTCTTTAGTCAAGGTTTTGCGAGGCAACTAACAGATATTTTTGAACAAGATCTTGAGCGGTCCGACCGATTGACCTACGAGCAGTGGGTTCAACGTCCTTTCCGCAAAAAGCTCTCGGAATTCTTTTTACGCCCCCTACATAATTATCTTTGAGCAGAACTCGGGACATTCAAGGGCGGCGTCAGAGCTAGGGGCTTAGTACGCCATTTCTTTTTGAATGTAGACATTGCCCACCTGTTCGTCCCCATCGAGCTTGTACTCCGTCGCGAGGCTCCAGCCGCCCCCGATACGACGACCCAGTCCAACGACACTTTCTTTCTCCCAGTCCGTGCCTAGGTTAAGGCTAAGTTCACCGGGCAGGGAAACCCGGGCATTGTAGGAGCGCGTGCGAGCGTCGTAGGAAACACTTTCGATAGGTGTTGAGGCGAAAACCCACAGACCAAACAGCCCAATGGCTCGATCGGCGACAGCCGCTTCGGTGCCCCCTACGTTCGATGATTCAAAGCGGGTGAGTTCAGATGTTTTTCTTTTATAAATCAATAAGGAGATAATGTCCTCCCGGGGAAGGCTCGGTTGACTGGAGAGGGAGACCCCTGGATTTTTAGCTGAACCGAGCACTTGGACATCGATGAGGTAGGGAGAGATGTCAAATTGAACCAAGACATCCAATTGCAAGCCAGCTGCCGCTTGCTTTTTCTGGGAAACAGAAATTTTCTGTACGGTGAAATCCCGTTTTAAGTAGGACACCCTGAAGTCCTTCCTCACGAGAAATTCGTAAGACAAGCCTTTACGAGAAATATCCATATTGAAGGCGCCGGCTAAGTAGGGCTTAAAAAGTTTATGGTAAATTCGAATGCTGTCAGGGGATTGGGATTTAACACTGATGCGTACGGGTAATTTGGTTTTTGATGCTGGTTTAAATCGAAGGGGACGCTTGGGTTTGATCCGACTATCACCTGTGAGTTGTGGGACCCCGGCCAGTGGGTCAAAGGGAGGCAGGTGCAACCAAAGACGTTCTAGGTTTATGGCGAACTGGGTTTTTGACGTGTCCAGCTCAAGCTTTGTCGAAAGAGCCACGGTTGACTTGGTGGTAAACCAAACCCGTTGGCGCGGCTCTTCTGAGAGTCGAACGTCCAGGTTAAGGTCAAACGAAGAGCCTTTGCCATCTGCTCCGGCCTCACTCTGTGACACGGTCAGCCTAGCATCGCCGCCCAGAGAGTTGAGGGGAGCTGGCACAGCATAGGGAGTGTTCGTTAAGAAAACAACCAGCTCTGAAAAATCAGGAATATTAACGTCGATCGAAGTCTTTACAAAGAATGCCTCGAGCTCGGCCTGGGCTCGGTTGAGGATGAACTGACTTTTTCCCTTGAGTTTTAGGAATGGCGACTGAGCCTGTAGATTTTCCATGGAAAGTGCGACGAGTTGGGCATCACTTTTGTCGGACAGCCAGAGCCCTTCACTTATTGATCCAGAAATTTGCAGTGATAGGTGGGGAGGTAACATCGGATGCAAATCTTTTATGGCCTTATGATACTTCTCAATGGATTTTTTAAAATCTATCTGTATGTTGGGGCAATCGATTGAGGTTGACTCTCTTTCCCTCATTTTAAACGACAGCTCGCAGTTTACTTTCGCAATCTCGATGGGAAGCCGTGAAGATTGAATGCGAATCGATCGAAGGCCCAAACGGGACTCCTCAGATGCGAGGAATAGCTGGAGTCCTAAACTCAACTTTTGCGTCCTTTTTCCTTGGGGTTTCAACACGAGGTTGACATCAATGGGGCTGGTCTTTTGCCACTGGATCTTTGGGGCCTGTATCGTGATATTGCGAGTTTCCAGCTTGCTAGTCTGACGTATTTTTAGAAAAAAATCTTGCAGCGCAAAATTCTTAGCGACGAGGGTTTTCAATGACAGATCAAGGTTCGGTCTCTTCACTTCGGTGGTGACTTTTTGCTCGAAGATCTGCAAGGCGATCGCGGTGGTCACCGATCCACTGGTCCACTGGATCGCAGGCAAGTCAATCCTCACAGTTTCTGGCGCCCACTCTTTAATCAGTCCCGCCCAACCCTTTAGTTTTTCAACTTGGCTCTGCACGGTGGCTTCTGATGGGGGTGTTGGGCTATTGTCACTTGCGGTCGATAGGGATTGCTCGCCACCGGTCACGCGAAGGCTTTTGATTTCCATTTCGAGGCTGGGCACTTGAATGGTGAAGTCCCCTTGCAACTCCTTGAAGCACAGATCGAAGGATTTTCCTTTAAAACAGAGTGGGCCTTCGCTGTCGATTTGCACACGTTTTTTAAGCCATCCCAGGTTTGTCACTTTGAGGTCAATCTTCTCCCAGGGTACGCTATAATCCGGCAGCCAACGTGTCTGTGTCTCCTGCAAGAGCGGTGGGGTGACCCATTTGTCGAGATTGAACCACAATGCCAATAGGCAGATTGCGACGACCAAAAAACTCATAGAAAAAAAGCCAAGAGTGTATTTAAGCGCTGACTTCATTAAAATTCCCTTCCGAAACTCAAGAAGTAAGTCCATTGCTCGCTGACCTTTGGAATCTGCTTGGTGGTGTCGCCTTCGATCATACCGTAGGCCAGAGTGAAACGAATGGCTCCGAAGGGGCTGCCCCAACGAATTCCTGCACCGGGCGACCAAAAAATAAGCTCGTCAAAGGCCGTGCCTTCCGCCTGTGCAGATGCGCCATCCACGAAAACCAGGGGTTGAATCTTATAACGCAACCAATGGACAATGCGAGCCTCCAGGCCGAGATAAAGGAGACGGTTGAACCCCAGGCCCCCATTGTTGATAGACTTTCGGTTAAAGCCCCGAACATCACGATCACCACCCAGATAAAGTCGCATACTTGGTGGCGCGTCACTCAGGCTTGGCGATTGTAGCCATTCGGATCTAAACCGAGCACCTAACACTAAGAGAGGAGGGTCGAAGCCACCCCAATTCAAAAGCCCGGTACCAGAGACTTCAAAGCGATCGCCGTTGACCGAAGAGCCAAGGCCCTTTTTTCGAGTCCACCAAGAGCCAGTCAAGGTATAGCCACTTCTCGGGCTCGTTTGGTAGAACTCGAAAAAATGACTCATTACTGTCGCCCGAGCTTCCAAAGAGAAAAAGTTCGTCGCCTCTGGCCCATCACCGCTGATTGTTTCCTCTTGATTGAAAGCAGGGGCCACCTCCATCGAAATGTGTTTCTGACTGTCGTCATGGGTGAGATTGAGTCCCACTTCGTAGCTCTGACGAAAGGATTCGAAAAAGTCTTCTGAAAAACGGTTGAGCTTTACTTTTGGTGCTAGCGACAGACGGGGTAGGCTTGGGAACAGGTACCACTGAAAATCATTCTCGAGACTTTGTTCACGATTCGATAAGTGCAGTTGGGCCCGGTTCTGTGAAGCCATGGGATCCAGCTTAAACAGATTCCACTGCAACTTTAAAATAGGGAACTCCTGGGTGCTGGCTCCAATGACCACAACCACGTTTCGAGACTGCCCTTGGTGAATCTCTTGCTTCATGGGTGCGGGTAAAGTTTGGTCTTTCGAGCAGGAATACTGAAAGCTCGCATAATCAGCCAAACCACTGCTCATCACTCGACGAGAGGTCAGTGTCGTTAACATGCCGTTGTAGCGGTCGCCTATTTCAAAGGCGTAAAAGCGTGTAAGGGCTCTGGGGTCAAGACCATCAGCTCCCTCAAGCTTAACGTCGTTGATCATATAAATGGGACCAGGCTTTAGATTGACTTTGACTAAGCCTGACTCGGCAGAGGCTTTCGATTCAACGATGGGGCAAGGGTGCCCTAGGTTTTTCAGGCGGGCTTCGGACCAACCCTCTATCTTGTTCAGAGAGGAGGGCGTCAGCGTGTTGCCATCGGCGCCGAGAAAAGTGGAATCAAAGAAAGCTGGCGGAGGGTTTAAAAATTGCAATTCTTGGATGTGGCTCTGCTCGCCGATTTTTACATAGACTTTAGATTCTTTTCGAATAATCTCCGAGTCAAAATATCCTTTTGACTCCAAAAACACTTGCAGCTGTCGAATGCCCTGGTGTTGAGGGACATTTTCCCACCCTGGAGACTCATCAGCTCCACAAATCAAGAGTCGTTCATTTTTGTCGAAGACTGCCGTTGAGAATAGATATTGAGAGGGATTGTCTATATAGATTTGCTGGCAAAGGTGTTCAAAGTCCTGTTTATCAATCGAGGAGGGTGCCTGGGCTATTAAAGTCTGCGACAGCAGTAAACCAAAAAGAGAGACAAACAATTTTCGATGCATAGATTCCGTTAAACTCCTTAACTGCAGCAAAGTCACTCTATGGCTTCAATCCCAAGGCGCGAAGCAGACTTGGGGTTGCCGTTGCCGAGCCCTTTGGCCCGACCTTCTCGCCTTTGAAACTTCGTCCGAGCCAGTGGGAGTGGGCCATCGCTGTCAATAGACCTTAAGAATCTGACTTTGAAGGTTTGTTGCGAATAGCATCGACCACATTATCTGGCACATCCAGTGTTCTGATTGGAAAGGGGATGTTGAATCCAGCCGCTTCTAAGTCTTGTTTCACCAAAGTGATGGCATCCGACTGAATTTGAAAGTAACTGCCGCCAGGGTAAGTGAACCAAATGTGACCGAACAGGTTGACCGAGCTTCCCGCAAGTTCTCCCACAAAAGCCTCGGGTGCTGGTTCATCAAGAATTCCATCAACTTTTGCGAGAGCTGCGGTCATCACTTCTAGCCCCTTCGTAGGATCGTCCTCGTATCCAATACCAACCTCGATCTTAATGCGACGCTGCCCATAACTACTGTAGTTGGTAAATTTATTACTGGTAAAATCTTTGTTGGGAATAAAGACATCCTGGCCGCTGAAATTTCGGATGAGTGTGTCTCGAAGGCGGATGTCTTCGACTGTTCCTTGCACCCCATTGATTTCGACCACATCACCAATTTTGAGTGGCGCTCTCACTGCAAGCATGATTCCAGACATAAAGTTGGCCGCTAGATCTTGAAACGCAAAACCGAGGGCGAGCCCGATGACCCCAACACCCGCCAATAGTGAAAAGACCGTCTTCTGCAATTCCAGAACTGCTAGAGCAATTACAACACCGAGGCATATGACAATAATTCGACAAGTGTTTGCGATGAGGTGCTCAAGACTTTTGTTGAGTTGAACCTTTGAGAAAAAAGACCTCATCATATTGTAGACCCAGCGACTCAAAACCCAAAAGATGATGACGACGAGAATGGCCAAAAGCAAATTCGGGATCATTTCAATGATTCCCTGGCCCCAAGTTTCCAATTTTTTTACAAGTTTCTCTAGCCCTTCGGCAACAACATCGATATTCACGTTTTCTCCTCAAGTGTGTAAAAAATACAGTTTAAACTTCAATTTAACTCACATTGCCAGAACGGGGAGCGGAATTCAACGTTGCCCTGTTGGTCTGCCGTGTTGATTTTTTCACATCTCTGGTTGTGCAGCATTCTACACAGATCTTACAAGCTTCCTCGAGGCCGTTTACCGAAAATGCCGGCATAGTGGTTTCATAATCTTAACCACAAAGGAGATACAGAATGAATGAAGACACAATGAAGGGAAACTGGAAAGAATTGAAAGGTAAAATCAAGCAGAAGTGGGGCAAGCTCACTGATGATGAGGTTGATCAAATCGACGGGCGCAAAGATGAGCTTGTCGGCAAGCTCCAAAAGCATTATGGTCAGTCGAAAGAAGCTGCGGAACGTGAAGTTGACAGCTTTATGAAGTCGTAGTGACGAAGAACGTATAAAGGAGAAAAAGAATATGAAAAAGTTAGTGAGCCTATTTTTTGCCGGTTTGATTGCCATGTCGATGACAGCATGCTGGGAGAGCGACACAGAGAACGCCGCTGAAGATGTCGGAGAGTCTGTTGAAAGTACAATGGATGATGCCGCCGATGCCACTGAGGACGCTGCCGAAGCGACAGGCGACGCGATCGAGGATACAGCAGAAGACGCTAAAGAGGCTGTCGATCCAGAATAGGCGTCAGTAATCTTTTGATAATTCTAAAACCCTCCTAGCGAGGGTTTTTTTATGTCTAAAACAAGGGAAAAGAGAGATCTTTTTCTTTTCCTGCAGAACTTTTAAGGAGAAAAATATGAAAACAATACGAAATTTATTAGAAACTTCTCTGTTTGCTTGCATCTTTGCCCTTGCTGCTTGCAGCGACAGCTCGGAGGACGCGATCAACAACACGTTACAGGATCCTGAGCTGAACGGGCGTTACACCTCTGCATGTGGAGCATCGGATCTGTTGGACTTGTCAATGCGGGAGACCTTCCGATTTGAAGCCGACGGGACTTTGACACGTTACCAAGAATTTTACCAAGAGGCGGATTGCTCGGATGCAGAGATCCTCGGGACGGTGACGCTCAGTGGTTCGTTTGCTGTGGATAAGGAAACTTCTACGGACTTCGTGGGGAGTCGCATCAAAATTGACCTTTCTGAAGCCTATGTAAAGGCCTCTAAACCGTTGATGGTCGACGCCTTGAACACCGTAAATTTTTGTGGAGCCAACGACTATTCACTCAATAACGAAGTGGCCATTTCTGGCGGTACCGGCGACTTGACATGTCCAGTTCAGGATGTCCCCGCCGTTTTATATGGTGTCTATCGTGAAGACGATGGCGACTTGTATTTTAATGAAGGAGGCCTGTCGTCCATGGCTCAGGATCCTCAGGAGCGGCCCCAAACTATCGATCAAGAAGTGGTGTACGCGAAACAGTAACGTGCCTTTTTCTAAGGCGTTTTTTAAAGCCGGTGAAAGCCGGCTTTTTTATTTATTTTTTCTAGCCAAGTGATTGAGCTCTGCACCCACCAGTAAAAAGAAGCAAAGCAGATACAGCCACATCAGTAAACCAATCACAGCTCCAAGGCTGCCGTAGGTGGTGGAATAGTCACTAAAATGACTCAAATAGAGAGAGTAGAGATATGAGGAAATACTAAAACCAAGAGTGCTTAAAGCGCTTCCTTGCCAAACCTCACCCGGTCGCATTTTCTGATCCGGGCCAAACAAGTAGAGAGTCATAAAACCCAAAATAAATACAAAAGCACCCGAGCAGTAGCGTAACAAGGTAAATATACCCGAGTGTTTCAAGTCAATCTCTAGGATGGAGAGAACCTCGTCATTGAGAAGTTCGCCCAGGATGAGAACCGCAAAAGCAAACACAAAGGTGGCGGTGAGCAAAAGAGAAATGAGAACCGCGGTTCCTCGAATTTTGATAAAATTTCTCGATTCATCGATTTCATATACTAGGTTTAGCTTGCGAATGATGGCTGCCACACCACTGGTGGCAGTCCACAGCGAGACCACGAAGCCCACCGAGAGGAGGCTTTGGCTGGGGCCATTCATAATGTCGCTGATCACCCCAAAAACGGTTGTTTGAACGGATGTGGGTAAGTAGCTCAGTCCCCATTGAGTGAGTTCCTGGGTCAACTGGCTATAGGTCAAAAATGAAATGGCAGACAGGGCAACAACGATTCCGGGAAAGATTGAAAAAAGTGTGTAAAAGCTCAAGGCAGCAGCGTCATCCCATATCTGAGATTTCTGTGTCAGCTCTTTGATGAGCGCTTTTGCTACTGATTTCTTGCCCATGAGATTTCTTTATCTATGTTAAAGAGTTATGTAAACAAAAAGGTTCCTTTCGGAACCTTTTTGTTTAGTGCTAAATTTTTACAATTTGAATAGAACTCTAGGGTGCATTCCCTTTTCCAAGTTTCATAACAAATGAAATTGCAAACAACGCGAGAAAAACAAAAAACAACACTTTTGCGATTCCAGCGGCCGTGCCTGCGATGCCGCCAAACCCAAAAATGGCGGCTAGAATGGCGATGACAAAAAACGTGAGTGACCAACTTAACATAGACAGCTCCTCTTTAACTGTTGATTAATTAAACTGGGCCTAGGATACTCTCACAGATTCATTTTCTCATCGTGCCAATTTGCTAATATTGTGAACCTTTCACAACAAATCAATCAGAGCCTGAAGTTGCATCGTCCCCAGTGCGGTTCTTTCGATAAAGCGCGACACCGATGGCGGTGAGGGGAGGGGTGACAAACACCCCTAGGGGGCCAAACCAGCTACCGGCCAGGATCATAAAGAATATCAGAGGGGCCGCAGGCACGTGAACTTGATCCTTCATAAGCTTTGGTAGGATAAAGTTGCCCTCAATCTGTTGCGTGATTCCAAAAACAGCAACGAGATAAAGAAGACGATCAGGCTGTTGCACGGCCACCACGGCGCCGGATGCGGTCATGACCGCGATCACGCCAAAATAGGGGATAATCGAAAGGGCGCCGGCCAACAAACCATAGAGAGCCCAGTATTCAATGTCGACAAGCCAAAGTCCAATCATAGTAAGTACAGACACGGCCACCATGTCTACCAGTTGGGCAGAAAACCATTTACGAAGCACCTTGCCGGCAATCAATAGATTTTGTTTTACATTCTCTTGCTTGGATTCAGGGAAAAAGGAAACGAAACCTTTGAAGTAGCGCTTTGAGTTTGTCGTTGTAAACAGGCTGATGACAAGAGCGAGTGACAACCCGGTGAAGAAGGACACCAAAGCCGTCATAAATGCACCGATATAGCTCATCGTCGTTTTGGCAAGGCCTAAGGGCTGACTCTTTTCAAGCGCCTTTGCCGCTTTGGGGTAACTGTCGACCAATTTATCCCAACGGCTCTCCCAGGCCGCAATAATCTCGGGTGCAGAGTCACGCAAAGACTCGTACTGGTCAAAGATTATGGAGCCCATCAAAAAGATTATAATGATAAAAACAATAGAGAGTCCAAATAGCATCGCGATCGTGGCGGCGAAGCGTGGCACTTGATATTTCGATTCAAGGTGGTGAACCACGGGGGCTAAGAGAGCTGCCATCCCGATGCCGATTAAGGTCGATAAGACGATCATTGAGCTCTCAAATAACACATAGAGTAGGCTGACAGTGCCGACGACTGTTAAGGTGGCCCTGAAAACTTGTTTGATCAGTTGGTTCTCTTGGTCTGACATGGGGGGATCGTACGCCAAATGAGAGCGGCTTTCCACAAGAATCTTATTATTGCGAGGTTGTGTGTAGATATCTACAAATTCTCTGTGCAGGAGCTTCAACTCAATGAGGCTAAAACACCCTATTATGAGGGCATTCAGTCAATTAACACAAACATCCAATAGGAGGATTAATGAAAGCAACTACAGAATCAACCAAAAAGTCAGCCAGCCGAGCCAAAGCCGTACAAATGAACGGAGCAACTCCTAGCGAAAAAGTGGCCAAAGCAATGAATCTTATGACCGACGCTAAAAACCAGAAAATTGAACAAACAAAAAGTCAAATCGACGAAACCTACCAATCCACATTGGAAAGAGCTCAGAGTCTTCTCGATGATGCAAAGTCGAAGATGTCGGAATCTCAAGAGCGTCTCGCAGAGGGATACGAGCGGGCCAAAGACTCTACCGAGGAAAAAATCAAAGAACAGCCTTTCCGCTATCTATTAGGGGCGGGAGTCATCGGTATGATTCTAGGTTTTCTTTTTAGTTCGAGATCTCGTCGATGAGAGGCGGGAGCTTTGCCAGCATACTATCCACTGCATTCACCGAAATTGGTCTAAGCAAAGCTGTTGATTTCTACTACGAGATCAGCAGCAGGCTGAATCGTGTGATGCAGCGTTCGCTTTTCCTTGTAATAAGTTGCCAGATTTTAGCAACCGCTGTGGCCCTTGTGGGCTCATTGGCTGTCGTGTCGGGAGTGATGAATTTTTACCTAGTGCCGGGACAGCCGCTATGGCTCGAGCTCTTTCAGGTGTCTGGTGCAGCGACGGTCATTCTTTCTCTAGGCCTCGCACTCACGTACCGGTCGGCCGGCAAGGTGAATCACCAGTCGGGACAAGAGTTCACCATGCGCCTGGCGCGTGACATTGAAGCGACGATTAAGGGAATTGTGAAGACCCATGAACGACACCAAGAGGCGAATCAGTTCGACGAAATGAAAGCACAAATCGATCGGCTTGAAGAAGCCCTAGTGCTTCTTAGCGAAGCCGTTGCTGAGAACCAGGCCAAGCCAGCAGACTCGGTCACACCTCTTAAGTCTCCCACGGCCCGGCAGGGTTAGGGCGGGGGGCTCCATTTTAGCCCAGTGACTGCTGGGCCTTCCTCTGTTTTTCTTTTTTCCTAGTTAGCATTTCGGCGTGGGGCAAGAGCATTGAAGGCGACAGCAGTGGGCAACCTTTGACATTCGTCGAGGTTGAACTTGTAATATGTCGGTACTCCGAAAACAGTCTCTTTCAAAGCGGCAGCGAGTTTTAACTCTTTTGTAATTTACTACACACAATCTATTAATGGGTTCCAACCAACTGATGCACGTTCGTGACAGCCTGTAGTTAATAAATCATTTGAAACCTTGAAGGAGGATTAATGTTTAGTTTACGAAAAATTCGATTACTCACAGGAACGTCCGTAGCCGTTCTTGGTTTGGGCGCTTGCGCTTCGAACCAGAGTCAGATGTCCAGTCTCGACCCCCAGAGCCGAGACATTATATCCGAGATGGGGAGCGACCTTAAACAACGAAAAATGGAAGCGCATCACCTGATCTCGCCCGATCATTTCGAAAACGCTTCAGAGCACAAGGACGAGGCCTATGAATTGGCCAGAGACGGTGCTTCGTTTGCAGAGGTGCAAGCAGAAATTGAAAAAGGTCAAAAGCAATTGCAGATGGTTGACAAAAATGTTTCGCAGGCGGAATTCCACCTTAAAGATGTTCTTGCTCAACGCAAAGAAGCCATGGACGAGGGAGCCGACAGTCTTTCTTCATTTGAGGAAGCCGACGACGAACTTGCCGAGTTGGGTGAAGAGTTAGAAGAAAACGACATCAATGAAGTTTTAGAAGAGCGAGATGAAGTGAAAGATCTCTATGTTGATGCCGAGGTCGAAGCGATTCAGGACCGAGAGCTAATGTTGGCTCGGAAAAACCTGGAAAAGGCCAAGAACAAAGATTCGATCGACGCGTTTGAAGGAATGCGTGATCGCACGGAGAAAAAGATCCGAACGGCTGAGCGTCTGATTGCGCAGAACAAAGACAATGCGACTCGCTACAAGTCGGCCGTTGAAGAAGCCACCTTAACCAGTGATGTTCTTTTGGCTCGAACCAAAACGGGAGACTGGTTAAAGTCGACTCCAGTGAGAGAATTGGTCCGCACAATCGAAACCGACATGGGGGCACTTGGAAAAGATCTTGAAGCGGGCTCGCTCCAGCGCAACAGTTACCAGCAAAAAGTGGCGCTGTTGAGAAATGAAGCTGCTTTTGTACCGGTTATGCGTAACCAACTCTCTGAAGCGCAAGTGGCCGCACTCTACAGCGACCACAAGCTGTCGGTTGCTAAGAATGAAAAGAGAGAATTGGCTTCAAAGGTTGAGCGGCAAAAAGCTCTACGTGAAAAACTCCAATTTGTTCGCGATCAATTTAGCGATGATGAAGCCGAAATTCTGCTCAAGGGTGACGACTTGATTGTTCGCCTTGTTGGACTTAATTTTGGTGTAAACAAAGCGAAGTTACCTCAGGGTTCTGAGCCGATGCTCGACCGCGTCGCCAGTGCGATCAAAAAGTTTGATTCACCGGAAATTGAAATTCAAGGCCACACCGACACGACTGGTGAAGCGGACTATAACCGCAAGCTATCGCAACAACGAGCGCAAGCCGTTAAAAATGCTCTGTCTAAAAGAATTGATAAGACTGACTTGGCGACAGCGGGTTACGGCTTCAGTCGTCCGATTGCCGATAACAAGTCAACATCGGGACGAACCAAAAACCGTCGAATCGATGTCGTGATTGAATCAGTAATCAACTGAAGTTAGTTTTTTTGAAAGTCTACAAAGCGAGGGTATTACACTCTCGCTTTTTTTATTTCATGAGCGGAGAGTCTTTTCTCCAAAGGACCGAGTCGATAAAGTAGTGATGGATGTTGATGAAAAGAGTGGCGGCACCAGCCACCAGGGTTGTGCCGAGGACAGCCTCGTCATAAAACCCCCTTTGGTCAATGAACTCTGGTAGCCACTTGAAAAACAAAGCGCCCAGGACAATGAGCCCCCCGCCGAAGCAAACACCCATCATCAAATACCGTTTGCGCCACTCTCGATCTTGCAGGTGAGCGATTTGCTTTTCGATCAGGTTTCTTTTTAAAGAGGCTGCAAAAACAAGGTATTGGAGAGAGTGAAACAGCGGGATGAACAAAAAATAGGCCGGGTGGTAGAATGAGGGAATATACCAGCAATAAAGCGCAACAAATGGAGTGACCACGCTCAGAGAGGGCCATTTTGCCTGATCAACATAGCGTCTGACGAGAAGGACTAGGAGACCAAGGCCGCTGATGGAAAAGAGGACCCACAGTGCTGTCCAGGGCCACTGCGCCATCTCGAGACCGTGGTATTTGACTCCGAAAAACTGATACTCTTGGCCGGACCGATTCCAGGCCAGCCAGCTTAATAGCCACAGGGATCCAAGATTTAGCAATAAACACCGACGCAGCCCTTTGTCGAAAATGTAGCCATCGTAACGTCCGCGAAACATCATGATGCCGAAGACCTGCTTGATATAGTGCCAACCCACTAAAAAATACATTGCGTGAATCAGCCACTGAAAGGGCCAAGCCTCAGACTTCAGAAATCCCCATGCGATTAAGGCCACCATAGCTGCGGGTACAGACGCAAAAGTGAACCACCACCTCAGCTTGCGTTGGTTCCCGGGTTTGTAGTCTCTATAGAACAGCCAATAGGACAGCATAAAGTGGGGTTTGTTGATGATAAATGTGAGCCAGTAAGCGGTGGTGGCGATGGAGGTCGTTGCAACAGAAGCGTCAATGGACATGTGAATGATAGCAAACAAGATGATGGAAAACCCACCTAACAAAAAAGAATCCCAGCGGGGGTCGATCAGCTCCAAAGGGTGCGCTCTGCTCGAGCGGTGCAATTCTGCCGAAGGGGTGTCTTGGACGGCTCGTAAGGGCTCTTTTTGATCACCGGGCGGCCGGTCGCTGTTGCTGATCATCTCACCTCTAAAAATTGGCCAACAGAATGAATTCAATTGGTGTGTTGCTTTGAGACAGCTTCGGCAGCGAAGAGCGCTAAAAGTGTCTCACTCTGATAATGACAAAAAAATCGTCGGACCGGCAAGTAAAAACTGGTACTATTAGGAGGTGCATTTACTGGGGGGTAAATTGAAGAATCTTGGGGGCCGTCTTTTTAAATACCGAGCCGTTCTAGCGCTGGTTGGTGGAGCCTTCCTCATAAGTACCCTTTTTCAAAACTGTGCAGAGACCGACGTTAATCTTTCTCTGCTAGACCCAGAGGGCGTCGCCTTTTCATCTGATACAGATTATGACCTACAGGCACCCTTGCAATCGCGCAAAGTCGATCGCTACGTGTTTCTTGTTGATATGAGTTTCTCCATGGTTTCTGGTCCATGTCCACAAGACGTTGATGCCAATGTCATTTTCGCACGGGACGAGTCTCGTCAGACAGTGAACGCTTGGGATCCAAATAAACGTTTAGCCGACCGTTCACGGACTGATTACCAGCAAGTGGCGGCCTACGATTGTTATGTGGACCCGGATGCGGGGCCAGAGCAATTTCCGATGCCTTATCGAAGTGCTGAGTTGTCTCGGTTTCAGATTATTCAAAACCCAACGATCGTTGGTAGTGACTTTCAGGGGCATCGTTTGAGCGTGGTTAAGCAATGGGTTGAGCAATTGCGTACTAACTTGAGTCCGAGACGACGAGACGCGGCCAAGATTGTCATTGTGCCTTTTACCACAGGTAAGGCTATGCAGCGCTTGCTCAATGAAGTGCGTTTCGATTTTCGATTTCACGACCTCGATGAGCCAGGGATTGATCATTTGATCTCGGATCTTGAGGCTGTTCACGAAGAAACCCGTGAGAAAGCGATGGACGAGCAGAACTTTCATCGTTGGAAGGATCGTGCCATGGGCTCCAGCTCTCCAACAGAGATTATGGATCGCCTTTACGACATTTTTGTGAAAGACATGGAGATCCTTTCTGACCTTGGGGTCCTTCGAAAAACCAATTATAACTTCTTTATACTAACTGACGGTATGCTCACTCCGACACAAGAGCAGATTGATCTTGCTGTTAATACCCACTATCAATGTGTCCAGTGTTCGGCTGACGACGACGACTGCCCCAATACATGTCAAGAAATACGGGAGGCTCTCGAAGAGGCGGTGGGTGATCCTGCGGCGAACGATCGAACCATTTTAGCTATTAAATTTGCGAAGATACAGGGGCTTCCACAATTTTACGGTGGGGGACGGATACGCAATCATTTTGTGCAGGTTAACGAGGACTATTCTGAACTCATTTATAAAGACTTTGATAGTTTGTTTGAAATTCTTGGCGAGGAATACAGTAAGTTTCAGTACAAGTTTAACTATTGGACTTTGCGTGACGATGAGTTGCCTTTTGATTTAGCGACCAATCCGGTAGAATATCAAAACTACTCATTGACTGGTGTTATGATTCTAAATCCGAACCTGCGAGTGGCTGAAGACGGTAAAATTCATTACGATTCCGACGCCGATGGACTCTTCGACGAAGACGAAAGGGCCAATGGTCTTGATCCCCTGAATCCAAGAACAAACGGCGCCTGTCTTGACAGTCTTGCGGTTCATCCGGCCTTCGCCGACAAGTGTCAGGCCATCCTTGAGGTTCCGGACTGTGACGTCAAGTTAGACACCGATATGGACTCTCTCAACGAGTGTGAAGAGCGAATGCTTGGCACGAACCCCAATGACTTCGACTCCGATGACGACTTGATCCCTGACTACTTCGAATGGACTTACAATTATAATCCCATTTTGAGCGACAAGAACAAAGACACCAATGGCGACGGTATAACCAACTTGAACGCTTTTCTTGCGGGGTTAGGCCCGAACCATAATGAAGGCAATATCAAGCCGACGTCTTTGGTCCGATTTCGTTTAACGGAGCAGGTCACCGACCGCCAAGAAGATGAAATATGGATCAGTCAGTTTAGTCTCGAACTCGATAGTATTCCCTACGGTGCCGGAGCTTTGGTGGGTCAGCTTCCTGAAGCGGACGGATGTTTGCTCTATCACACGAGAAACGTCGGCGGAGATGGTGGATGTTCAAACCATGGCATTCGTGCCGAGAATATGTTCTACCAAGTGAATCGAGCCAGATATTCCAACCAAGGACTCGCCTTACTCAGGCTGCGCGACAAAGACAATAGCGACAACCTTATTTGGAAGGTGATGAACTTCGATATCACGGATAAAGGGGAGTCTATCAATACAATCGATCTCAATCAATTTCGTGACCTAGACGTGCTTGACGAGGTGACCGAGAAATGAGGCATTTCAATCGAGTCCTTCTATTGCTAACGGGCCTTTGCCTTGTTTTGTTTCAGAACTGTACTGATCCACAGGTGGTTTTGAGTAAAATGGCTTCGGAACTTCCTGTCAATCGGATGAGTTTAAAGGCTTCGATTTGCTCGGATGTGTCTTTTTTGCAGAACGACAATACCAATTTTCTTTTTGTCTTAGATCTCTCTCGTTCTAACATCGGTGCTTTTCGCGAGGAGATGCAAGACTTCGGTGGAGGCATTGAGTACCCAGTTTATTATTGGGACCCCTCAGAGGGGACGGATGTCGAGGGCAACCGGTTTGAGGCTATTAAAACATTTATTAATTCTTGCGCCAGTTCCGAGAACAACAAATTTGCTATTATCGGCTTCGGTGAAAAAGCGGGGATTGTTCAGCAGAGTTTGATCAATCGCCCCTACCTTATCTGCTCTGAACCGCCGGCTTTTAAGACGAGAGAACAAGCGCTCGCCGACCTTGAAGACTTTAAACAGGCAGAACAGAGTGAAGCCGAATATTATTCGCAATGGATTGATAGCTACTATGATGAGGCGGCCAGTAGAGTCTCTCTTGCTCTCAGTTACACTTCTTACTCCGATGCCTCGGACTGCGCATCTAAAGTGATCAATCAGGATCTTGTGGCCTCTTATGATCAACGAGTGGATCGGTACCAGGTCATATTTTTATCTGATGGTCGCCCGGAGGACTCTGCAGAGTCCATCTCACAGTGTAATGAGAAGTCCGGGGAGGAACAGGATCAATGCTACACGGATTTTCTTTTAAACCCCTTCAACGATAGCCTCAGAGAGGTGTCTGCGTTGCGTAGAAGTATCAATTTTTTGACCATTGGTTACGGCATTGAAGAGCAAGACAACTTTCGGTTTCTCGACTCCTTGGCATCGATCCAAAGGCCAGAAACCGCGGAGAAGCTAGACAATTTTTCTGACAACTCCGAGGTTCTTTGTGAAATGATCTCAACGCGAATTGGAGTCGAGACTCAATCCGACTCGCTAATGTCGTCGGTGCTTAGCTTGGGTCTTCGAAACGGCGAGTATCTCGCGGATAGTGATATTGATGGTGTTTTTGATATCGACGAACAAGCGATGGGATATGATCCCACCCACCCCCGTAGTCAGGTGGCTGGTGTGCTTGACGGAGTTTGTGAGCTCCTCGGCGGTATCGGAGCCTGTAATCGAGTGAAGGAACAAGTCGACTGTGAGGAGACGCTTTTGCACAACAGTGGCTTCTCTGATTGCGACATAAAAATGATTCAACATGAAAAACAGGCACTGAACCTCGACGATTCCGCAGACTGGGACAAAGATGGAGTGCCTAATTTCATTGAAATCGTTAAGGGAACAGATCCTTTCATCGATGACATGGGTGACGACCCAGACAACGATGGTCTTTCGACCCGATACGAGATCATGCGGTCCAAGAATCCTTTCGAACATGAAGACTTAACAAACAAAGATCTCCGGCCGGTCATTGTCAGTAACGAAGCTCTGGTGGCGACGGATTACTGTCCACAACGCACCAGGCATCTGGTCGTTGAAGAAGTGCCTCCCGTCCCTAGTTTAAAAGTGGGGGTGGGGATGAGTACTGAAATGCTCCACGGTGAGAATGAACATGTGGTGGCTGTGTTCTCCAGCCGTAAAACTCAAAATTTTCTATTAGAAGATAAAGGGGTTGTGGGGCGCTTCGTGAAACTCCATTACGATGACTCTCTAGAAAACAATCCTTTTTTGGCTCCGGCTCTCAACGAGATTTTTTCTGAAGACATGGAGGTTTGGCAACAATGATACGCTTTAAACCCTTGTCTTTTTTAATCCTAGTTGGATTGGTTGTGAGTTTATTGTTCCAGAATTGTGGAGAAACTCCTGTCGAACTGAGTCAGTTCGGCTCTGAAACCGGGGACCACTCCATGGTCGATATCCAGGGTAAGCTGTGTTTAGAGCCTGAATTTAAGTTGGTTAGTTTTTTTATCGTGAATATGTCGATGAAGCCGGACTTCAATTCTTTACAACCGGATTCGGATCGCGACGGATTGAGTGATAGTTTTGAGATTCAAAAAGGATTCGACCCCTACGATCCGCGGAGTCGAGGACGGGTGCTTGATGGGGTTTGTTTTTACCTGACTCAAAGTAACAGTTGTGAAGATTTAAACATTCGGTGCACGGGCTTGGAAAACGAAATGGGCTTTTCTGATTGTGATATCAAGGCTCTCAATCTGCAGATTAACGACGCGCCACAATTGGGCCTGGACAGTGATGAAGACGGAATTCCTGATATTGTGGAAATACTTTACGAAACGGATCCTGCAGTGGATGACTCCCTATTAGATTACGATAACGACAATCTCACTAACATTGCCGAAGTTTTACAAGGTTCTCATCCGCGTCAAGAGCGTTCCACAGAGTCGCAATTCGCAGATCGTTTGGTCACACAAAAGGTAGCGAGACAAGACACCAGCTGTACTGGAGAAGAGTGGATCTTTGATTCTAAAAATCACCGAGTCTTTAAGCTCAATGGGCAAAGAGACGCTGATTTACAGAAAAATCATATTTGGGTTCTTGCCCTTTCAGAAAAAGCGCAAACCTCTTTGGTCGTAGGCAGAAATATGCAATATATTAAGCTAGAGTTGAGTCCCAGCCTCGATCATCCGCAACTTAATTTCACATCTGAAGACTTTGAATTGGGGCAGAATGACTTTTTTCGGGGGGGTCAGTAGTGATTAAGCGTTCGTCTCGACTGTTGACCCTGTCTCTTGGTTTTCTGGCTCTTTCTGTGCTTTATGGGAACTGTGCTCAAAACATGGATACCGTCACAACAAGCCGGCCTAGCGCGCAAGATCTGCTCTGCGACGTGAATGGAAATCAAAAAGTCATGCAAGCCAGCGCAGTTTCAGACTCCGACATTTCGATCCAGTTAACACCTGCTGATGGAGATTGGGCCGATACCGGCTCTGATGATATGAGAGAGGATCAGATCTACCACGATGTTCTGGCCACAGAACAAGCCCATCAAATTGTTTACAACGATATCGATAGTGATTTTGAGCCGGTGGTGGTGGCTGTGATAGATTCTGGAGTGGATTTTAATCATCCCGACTTGGCAAACCAGATCCTACGCCGAAATGGCCAGGTTGTGGGGTATGATTTTAATGACGGAGACAATCAACCTATGGATTTTGGTGGTCATGGTACCCATGTGGCCGGTTTGATTGCAGCAGAAGGTCACAATGGTGAAGGTATTCGAGGAGGAGCGCCGGAACATGTGGAGATCATGCCCATCAGTGTTTTTAATCCTGCAGGAGGCTTTGTCGGGGGAGCGGCGAACACTCTCGGTCAGGCAGTGCAGTTTGCCGTGGACAACGGGGCCGATGTTATTAACATGAGTCTTGGCGCCACAGTCAATTTGCAAAGAACGGATGGCGATGCAGTGTTTGGTGGCTTGCGAGCTGTGCTTCAGAATGCGGTGAACAACGGTATTGTAGTTGTCGTCGCTGCCGGGAATGACAATCTCGAGTTGAATGACAATGTAATGACCTATCCTGCGAAATACGGCTCGGAGATTGATGGCGTTATCACTGTGGGGGCCTACGACGCCACTGTTCGATCGATTTCACCCTTTTCAAATTTCTCTCCACAATACGTTGAAGTGCAGGCTCCGGGCTCCATGGAATCGGGCCAAGGATTAGTGTCAACCCACTTGAATAACAGCTATGAATTTTTGGCCGGAACTTCAATGGCAACTCCGCTGGTTAGCGGAATGGTGGCGTTAGCGAAGGTCTATTTAAAAAAGAATGGTATTAATCTCACGCCAGCTCAAATAGAGAAATTGGTGAAAGATTCGTCTCTCCGCTACCAGTCTCTCAGCTCCTTAGCTCAAGAAGGCCGGGTGATTAATTATCGCGCCATGATCGATCATTTAAGGCGAGTTTACGAGTCTGGGATCATTCAGCATCCGCGAGACATTGCCTTGAGCTATGGTCAGACGGGCCGTTTGGCGGTTCAAATGAACGAGTTCACGTCCCACTTGAAGTTTCAATGGTACCGCGACGGTCAGATTTTACCAGAGGCCGATGACATCGAGTTAGTGATTCGAAAATTTAGTGTCGATGATATCGGACGCTACCATGTGGTGGTGGAGCTTGAATCTGGTGAAAAAGTTGAGTCTCTGCCGGCGATGGTCAGTCTGTTTGTCGATGACGGATGTCCTTAGGCTGCTGTGGGTGACTTTTTGGCTAGAGCTTGCAAGGGGCCTGTTTTCACCTCTGTGAGTCATGACAATGGGGTACAATCGACAGAGAATTTTAGATTAACCGGGGGAGTGTTTATGAAAAGCAATCAATATGAGCAATGGCCCAGAAACGGTTTTCTTGTATTATTTGTTGGCTTTTTCTTATGGGGCTCCGTTAGCTTTGCGCAATCTTATCCGCGATGTCAGTCTTTTGGAGAATTGCCAGAGAAAGACAATTTTTGCCCACGTATCGAAGGTCAGTATCCAGAGGGTTGTTGTCCGGCCATCCAGGCCGACACTCTGACCTGCTACTATGCGGCTTATCGTCAGAGTGGGCAGCCCACTCTTGAGAATGGCTCCTACACAGACTGCCGAAACGGTGTCAATGTTCAGGTGCCCTGTTGTCGCCCCGCCACGGATGACTGCTATGATGACTTAACAAATCGTAGTTTTATTTCTTTTTTAACATATCGACGAGATGAAACCCCGGGGCGTTGTTGTTTCTCTTTGTGCCCGAATGCGACTTACTGGGCTGATCATCCAACGGCAAGTTTGACAATGCCGGGGACCCATTATCGTCTGGGCGAGAGTATCCCCCCGAACCTTTGTCGCGAAGAGCGAATCAACCGATGCACCAATGGCGGAGGTTCATGCCAGTCCAACAATCGTTGTCCCGTGGAGCCATCTCCCACGCCAACCCCAACACCGGGGCCAACGCCTGGACCAACGCCCGGGCCCACGCCAAATCCGACGCCAAATCCGACACCAACTCCGACTCCAACTCCGACTCCGACACCATCACCGCCGTCACCTCCGCCCAGGCCAGGTGGTGGTGGCTAGTCCTGACGACCTTCGTCTAAAAAACACCCTGTAGCCTTCAATTTAGGGGACTCAGCTTAGACAATGAACTGTACGCCGTGGATCCCTTTTACGGAGGCTACGGTTCATGATTTCAACGGACGAGGTCGGTTTTGTTTTTGCGTGTTTTTCTAGGGGCTCTCAGCCTGCTGGTCTATCAATCGGTGTTTGCCGAAATTAAGGCGGATTACTTTGCGTTGCCCGAGGTTGTGGCCATCGAAGATCGTCAGTATGACAACAAGTACGAGATCTCGGCGGCTCTTGGGTACTTTCCCTCTGATGCCTACAATCGCTATTTCTCTGGCTCGGTGGCAGCCACCTACAAACTCACACCGACATGGAGTTGGGAAGTCCTGCGCTACGATATCATGCGTGAAGAGCCCACCAGCCTGAAAGACGAGTTAAGTAGTGAGTTCGCGATTGATGTACAAAGTCCCACCTTTGGTGGAAGATTTTTGCCAATGACCGGGATTGTTCGAACGGGCGTGCTGTGGGAGCCTTTCTACAACAAAGGTCTATTTGGAAACTCCAGCCTTATATATTCCAATCTTTCGGTTGTTCTAAATCTCGGGCATGTGTCTTATAAGAGCCGGGAAGGCCAGTTCATGTTCGGTCTCGGTGGGATTTACAAAATTTATATTAGTGAGACATACTCTGCTAAAGTGGATGTCCGTCAGAGCTTCGTCCTCGACAGTGTTCAGGGGACCACGGATTTCACCGAGTTGAGCATTGGGCTTGGATATCATTTTGGAGGTATCGTCACTCGATGATCAGAATCCGATTCACTCTCCTTCTTTTCATTTTGACTCCTCAGATCGGTTGGGCTGAGTTCACCCCGAGGTGGGAGGACTTGTCCACCGTTTCGGGTGATCAAAAGCAAGAGATTGTCGAGAGTTTCCGCAACGGTCAATGGGACGACTTCATCAGTCAATCGATGGAGCCAGCAATCCAGAAGCTCAAGGATGGCAGTTCTGAACTGCTGCTGGGTACAGGGCTTTTAAAAAAGGACTATCCTGTCTTGAGTTATGCCGTTTTGGTCAGTCTTGTGGAGAATTATCCGACCAGTCACTTGGTGGATTTAGCCCTCGAAGCCATCACAGAGACCTTTCAGAGTGGGAAGGTTGAAACCGGCCTGTTGCAAGAGATTTTTGACAAGAGAATCATTAAACCAGAGTCTAAAGAAGCGCGCGCAACCCTCCATTATCACAGAGGTTTAACCCTTCGCAGCAAGTCTTTTTTTAAGTGGGCTTTTCAAGAGTTCAGCGCCATCCCACCAGAGACTTTTTGGAAGCACTATTACGATTTCATGCAAGAGACAAAAAAGTCAGAGACTGTAGAGGCTAAAGATTTACTGGCGCTCTGGACTGCTTACCTCGAACGCCCAAAGCTCGGTGGCAACTTGCAACAAAGAGCGGTTCTCAATAAGGCCCGTGCTCTTTACGAGCTGGGCCAGTTCGAAGAAGCCGAGAAGACCTACAAAACCGTGAGCCTTTCCCGTTTCGACCAAGGCACGGTTTTAAGGGAGATGGGTTGGCTCTATTATCTAACCAGTCGTTTTAAAGAGGCTCTTGGGGTTCTCAACCAATTGAAGTCTTCGGTGCACGGGATGTACTACCACACCGATGAATACCTACTGGCTGGATTGATCTATCGAGAGACCTGTCAGCCCGAGTTGCTTGCGGGCCTTAGCAAGAGCTTGGATCAGCGTTTAAAAGAAATCAAGACAGACATTGAGAAAATCAGAACCTATGACCGCAACCCTAAGGTCTTTCAGTTTGCCATTCATCAGCCGTTGTTAAAAGACAAAGCTCGTATGATGACCTACATGAATCAGGAAATCGCCCAAGCGAAAAATGAGTTTTCAGGAGTCGCCTTGGCTATGGTCACGAAAGCTCACAACAGATTAGAAGGCTTCACCATGCAGGTGATCAATCGCCACCTTGTTGAGACCAACCGCGAAGCCATTGAGGAGCTATTGGTCTTGAAAGATGAAATCGATTACTTGTCGTATTCGTTGCGACTGCGCCGGATCAAGGAGGGCGGGATGTCCTATGCCGACAAGGTATCAAAGGTTAGAAAGACCAGTCGTAACGACCAAATCGTCTGGCCCGTTTATAAAGAGATTTGGGAAGATGAGATTAAAAACTTCCAGTCCGTTCTGGAGAATCGATGTCTATAGGGAGCAACACTCTCATTCTAAGTCTTGTTGTGATCTTCGCCGTCCCCAGTCTTTTTGGTGCGGAAAGTCTGAAAGAGGTCAATAAACGGCTGAATGAAGAGAATAAAAAGATCAAGGTTTTTGAAGCGCAACTCGCTCAGGGTGGGGAGACGCGCCTTTTAGAAGACCTTCTGTTTTCGTTGAGTGAGTCTTATCAGCAAAAGACACTGTTGATGTACAACAAAAAGAAACTGAAAAACCCAGACACGCCTGATGATGAGCTTGATTTCAGTCTCGAAGACCGAGAGAAACAAAAGTCCGTCGACGTGTTAAACCAAATTGTTAAATTGTTTCCGGGTAAGGTCGGGACAGCGGACAAAGCTCTTTTCCAGGCATCCTTAATAAAGAAAAGTTTGGGGCAAGACAAAGAAGCCATCGCCTACCTCAAGCGGATTGTTGATGAATACGATGAGAGCGACTACAAAGCGAAGGCCTATCTTGAGTTGGGAGACTTTTACACTCGCAAAGGGGATCATGAATTCGCGGTGGACTTTTATAAAAAAGGTCTCAACAAACAAGATCGAGTTTCTTTTTACCAGCTCATGAACAAAATTGGTTGGTCCTATATTCGTCTTGAAAAAGAAGTGGACGCCTACAACACTTTTATGGACGCCCTTCGACAGCTCAAACAAGAGAAAGATCAGCAACAATTTGTCAGTGTGGCCGAAGAGCTGTTGCAAAGCTTTGCTCGGTCCTATGCGGATATGTCCAAAAAAGAAATGACACAAGTCAACCCTCGCAAAATACCGGTAGAGCGAATGCTGCGCTACTTTTCGCCGGGTCTTCTGCCATACAGCAAAGCTCTAAAAACAGCGACCAGTCGTCTGGCCATAAAAAAACGCTTGGCGGAGAGCGCCGCCACCGGAGCCTTGTGGCTTAATACCGAGAGAAATATGAAAGATCGCATTCAAGCCATCTATCAGACCTACGAGTCATGGAAGAAGGCGAGAAGCCCACAATTTTTTGCTGACTTTGTAACCGATATCACTTCGACCTTCTCTTTTTTCAGCGATGAGGACTTTAAAGATAAAAAGGAAAAGCAAAAGACCCAGAGCGATATGGAGTTGATCGCTCGCGACTATTTGACAAAAACCGATCAAGCCTATCGTCAGAAAAACGACAAGGTAAAAATAGACAGCCTTATTGAAGGGTATCAGCGATTTATCGAGGCTTTCCCCAAGGCAAAGAAGGTTGCCGAGTTGAAGCTAAACCTAGCAGAGCTTCTGTTTGCTCGTAATCGCTACATTGAGGCCGGCCAAGCCTACTTTGGTGTGGCCGTTTTAAACAAGACAAGAAAGGCCCGGGTCGAGATGCTCGACGCTGCCGTAAAAGCATTTATACTGAGTTTGAGTCAAGAGAAGTTAGACACCCGTTTGCAAAAGCTCGAAGCACGAGCCGGTCTTCGCAAGGTGGGACTGGCTTATCTAAAACTTTCACCCAAAGGGCCCACGGCAGAGACGGTGGCGTTTAACTACGCCCAGAGCTTTTATCGCGAGCGCGATTTTAAAAAAGCGACAAGGGTTTTTTGGACCTTTCTGAAGAGATACCCGAGTGCCAGTCAGGCGCCACAGGTGGCTTTGCTTCTTCTCGATAGTTACGACCAGATGAATCAGAAAAAGCAGTTGGCGGCTGTCGGGCAGAAACTCCTAGCGGCGAACATGGTAAGAGACCCGAGCACCAGGCAGCAGGTCAAAGAGATTGTCGAAGAGACCATTATTGATGGCGGTCGGTCGGGTGTTCTCGGTCGGAACAATAATTTGTTAAAGCTCGCAGCCAAGTACAAAGGAACAAGCCTCGGTGATAAGGCTTTGTATGAGGCCTTTGTGGACCTAAAGGCAAAACGCGATCCCAAAGCCTACGGGGTGGGTGAGCAGTTGATCAGTCAGCACAAGGACTCGAAGTTTGCGAGACAAGTGGTTTCTGATATGGCAAAAATGGCAATTATCACAGCAGACCTGCGTAAGGCGGCCACTTACTTTGACCTCTTTGGACAAAAATATCCTGGTGATGCTGAGGCAAAAAAACTATCTCTCAATGCTGCGGAGATCTATCGTGAGTTGCATGATTTTAAATCCGCGGGTGCCGTTTATAGTCGCTTAGGCGATCACGAAATGGCTGCTGAAATGGACTTGGTCCGTGGGAGCTGGTCTTCTCTAAACAAAACCTGCAAGCGGGTCGGGGGCGCCTCGGGCTCATACTATTGTGGGTTGGCGCAATTCTTTATGGGGAACCTCCCGGCCGCTCAAAACAGCCTCTCCAGTGCCGTCGGGAGCACTCCAAAAGACAAGTCGGCAGCGGCTCTCTACTTTCTTTCGCTTGTTAAATATAAGGCTTACGAGAGCTTGAAGATGCAGCCGGGGCGAGAGCTAGAGACCATCCAACAAAAACAACAAAGCCTCGTTGAACTCCAGGCTTTGAATGGTCGTCTCGGGCAAACAGGCCACCCGAAGTGGGGTCTGGCTGGGCAGTTCTTGATGGGTCGAACCAATGGAGACTTTAATAGCTTTATTCTTTCCACACCGATGCCTCCTCGGATGCCGGCGAGTGCAAAAAAGCAGCTCAAGCAGCAATTGCAGCAACAGGCCCAGCCCTTTGCAAAGTCCTCGAAAGAGTTCTTTGTCAACTGTGTAAGAAATGCCGAGCGCTACAAGGTTTTCAACGGAGCGGCCCTAGGCTGTGCCCGTGGTCAAAAAAAGTTTGATGAAAAGCTTCTGGTGACTCTGAACCCAAGCAGTGAAACCGCGAACTCTGCGGCTATTCTAAGAATTCAAAAAAAGTTACACGACAAACCGAGAGACATCAGTCTCTATCTGCAATTAGCCAAAGCATTGATAAAGAGCCGTTCGGGTGGAGAAGCCGCAGGAGTGTTGAGTCGAGCACAAACCATTGATCCTAAAAATCCAGAGGTCCTCGCTCTTATGGGTGTGGCACAAGTTCTATTAGGGAACGATCAGAAAGCTTACGATCGCTTTAGTGAAGCACGCAAGATCAAAAATACCGAGCCCAACGCTTTGGTTGGAGAGTACTTTCTATATAATAAATATCGTTATCAAAATTCACAAAAGAAACTATCATCATTGTACAAGGCAGCAAGTGGACGAGCGGATTTCAAAATTGGCTTCTACCGATAAGGCGAAGCTTGATCGGCCTCTTGGCGAGGTCACGATATGACTGATGCTGAAATCAAAACAGCATTGCCGTTTTTTACGGTCACGGTCAGCCGTGCAGGTAAAGAGTTTTACCGGCAAACCTTTCAGCAACCCCATGTGAAGCTCGGGCGTGATTTAGACAGTGACATCTGTTTGTCAGACCACAACTTTGTTTCTCGCAAACACCTAACTCTGCACTTACAAAAAGAGTCCGTTAAGGTCATTGACGAAGGTTCAAAGGCCGGGACGCGCTACCTTGATGACAAGATTTCTTCCGTGGAGATTAGTTCCCACGGAACTTTTGAAATCTTGGACCTCGAAATCCACATCTTATTTACTCCCGGTCAGCAAATGTCGATCTCCGAAAATACAGTAGAGGTCGACAAACTAGAACTCACCTCAACATCTGACCTTATGTCAACAATCGAGATGGTCGAGCCTGGCGAGGAGAACGACAAAACCACACCTGACGTTCATGCCAAAATTAGGTCTCCAAGATCAGCTGGTGCTAGCGATGAGCGACGTATGTTTTTTGGCGCTAAGTTGGGAACTTTTAATAGTCGACTTGCTTTGCGAACCACTCTGGTTTGGGACGGCCAGGCTCTTTCATCATCCATCGTACAGAATAACGAGCCGATTGTTGTCAGTGGGCGAGAGGGAGAGGGGCTCTATCTGCCCAACGAGAATCTGAAAGCTCAACCCATCGGCTATGTAAAAGACAACGTCGCCAATATTTTTGTCTCGGACAAGACAGAGCTGGTGTTTTCAGAGAACTACAATGTTCCTGAAGATATGAAGTTTGAGACTGATCAAGGGTTGATATCTGGCCTTTTAACCTTGAAGGCCCGAGATCGTGTTTTAGTAAAGCTCACCGACCGTATCGGAATCAGCTATGAGTTTGTCGATGCGTCCGAGAGACTGAACGGTGCGATCTTTAAAGAAGAAGATCGACGCTTTTTTGAGATTGTAAGAAACCTTGTGCTTGGCACAATCATTTTGGCTTCAGCATTACTTTTTATGAGTGATTCAAAGCAGAAGGTGACTCGCAAAGAGATGACCAAAAAGCGAGTTGTTGAAGTGGTTATTCCCGAAGAGGTTAAAAAGAAACCGGAGCCAAAGCCAGCACCGAAGCCAGAGCCCAAAGTCGCTGCTCCTCCGAAGCCAAAACCAAAACCGAAAGCGGCCGTCGCTCCAAAACCAAAGCCAGCACCGAAACCTAAACCGAAACCAATCGCTCAGCCTCTTCCGAAGCCTAAGCCAAAAGTGGCAGCCGCTCCTCGTCCAAAGAAAAGAGCGAAAGCGCCGGCACCGGTAAGGGTGGCGAGTCAACCTAGGGTGCAGCCGAAGGCGCGTTCTCAGGCGCCAAAGCCGCAAAAGCCCACCAACACGGCCTTAGCGGCTTTCGCCAGTTTTAATAAGATCAACACCTTCAAGCCCGGCAAAGTGAGCAATAATTTTAAAATAGATCCGAGTGCGTCCAAACAAGCGGGTGAAAGTTCCGGGCAAAACCTGATCCAGTCTTTGAATACAGGGGCGTCGGCACGAGCCGGAACCAGCTCCAGTCGATCCGCCTTGAGCCAGGTCTCCGCCGACTTTTCAGGACAGAACCTTAGTGATAAAACCGGTAAGCGTGCTGTCAAAGGTGCCGTCGTCGGTACTCCTAAACTACAAAACGACCCCAATCGAGCCCAGGGACTTTCTCCGGCTCAGGTCATGGGCGTGGTCAATCGTCACCTTTCAGAGGTGCAACGTTGCTATGAGCGAGCTTTGTTCGATCAACCCACCCTGTCGGGTCGAGTTGAGTACGAATGGACGATCAGTCCCCGAGGAGCCGTCCAGTCGGTGAGCGTTCGTCGTAGCGAAGCCACGGGCGACAAAAAGCTTAACGATTGTGTCAAGCGGGTGTTTAGCAAGATGAAGTTTCCAGCCGCGACCAATGGCCAATCCACAGTCACATCCATTGGCTTTCCATTTGGTAAATTATAAAATTAGAGAGGCATTCTAAGGAGTTCAGCATGGGATCATTGGTACAAAAGTTTTTAGATGGCGGTTTTTTTATGTGGCCAATTCTGATTTGCTCCATGATCGGCTTTGCTATCGCCATCGAGAGATTTAAAGTTCTTATGCAGGCGGGGAGTATCGACAAAGATCATCTTATTTCAAATCTTCGAGCCAAGCTTATGAATGGAAATATCAACTCGGCAGTGAATGTCATCAAACAGCAAAACTTACCAATCACTAATATTATCTATGCCGGTCTAAACTCAGTAATGAATAACGCCAGTGCCGAAGAGGTGCAAACCTCGATGGACGCCGCGGCTCTTCGAGAGATTCCAAAAATTGAGAAGCGCATTGCTTTAATCAACACCTGCGCCAACGTGGCGACTCTTTTGGGACTGCTTGGAACAGTGTCTGGTCTCATTGGGGCCTTCGACGCGGTTGCGAACGTATCTCCTGACAAGAAGGCGGAAATGCTAGCCAGTGCCATCGCCACCGCGATGAACACCACCGCAGCCGGTCTTCTTGGAGCGATTCCGTTGCTTGGTGTCTATGGTTATCTGTCCTCGCGAGCTGAGGAGCTTATTAGTGAGATTCACGAAGGCAGTGTCTCTACCCTGAATTTTATAATCACCCACAAAAAACGCATTACGGGTAACTAAGAGGAGTCGATCTTGGCGCGAAAAAAAATAAGTCAAGAGCTAGACTTAACCCCCTTTATTGGCCTTTTTGCAATGCTGGTGGTGCTTCTGCTGGTCACGGCCTCGTGGTCTAAGCTCTATAGCTTTAAAACCAAGTTTTCGAAATCGGTGGAAAGTCTTTCAGCGAACGAGCCACAGCCTGATAAAAAGAAAGAGACCACTCTTAAAATCCAGATTTATGGTAAGCAGATTATCTTTGTAGAAGAGGGGCCAAAGCCTAAAAAGTCTCCCATGGCATTACAGCAACCTTTGAACGCCGTCGCTCTCGGTCAGAAAGTGGAAGCTTGGTTGAAGCGCTTTGGAGCGAAAAAGCAAATCACGATCGAGTCCGAAGGCAAAGTGGGCTACGGGGTTCTTATTGAAATGTACGATGTGATTTTTGGTGCCGGAATGGAGGCCATTGCCTTCAGCACCGGCAACTTAAAGGCGGAGGACCTATGAGTCACGAATTGGGTCGAGTCGAAAGCCAGGTTCTAACCCCCGGTTTTAATTTAGAGCCCCAATACGACTTGGTGCAAACGCGCAAGCATTTGTTCCGCTCTAAAGGACGTTCAATACCAGAGGCTCTGCCTCTGACATCCATGATCGACATGTTCTCTATGGTCGTGATCTTTCTTATCATGAACTTCTCTGCCAACGGCGATGCTTTTTATGTCGCTAGAGACGTGGTGCTCCCGAAAGCGAAAAATGCTGATCTGATGGAGAGCTATCCGCTTGTTTCCATTTTACAGGACCGTATCTATCTTGATGCTCTGCCGGCCGATCAGCCACAGATAGAGCTTGAAGAAAAAATAAAACCCTACCCAAAGTTGCGCCGCTTGCTTAAAGAGTTCTTAACCAAAGAACTGAGAGAGAATCCTGGTAAAAAGCCAGAGATGACAGTGAACATACAGGCCGACAAAGCCACCCCCATGTCTCGAGTCCGGGAGGTCATGAAGCTATTGGTCGAAGAAGGATGGACGGGTATTCAGCTGACGGTGCGAAAAAAGTACGACGAAAAGTGATGGGAGTCATCGGATGAGAAGGTTGTTACAGTATTTTCAGCAGATGGGTGCCGGCGCACGGGCGACGACGCTAGTGGCCCTGCTTGTCCTTCCCAGTGCTTTGATCTACCACGCCTCGCAATCCGATGAAGTGCAAGTCATCGGCCTCTTTCAGGGCTATTTTTGTGCGCCCGATGCGGGTGGTGAGAAGAGTGCTTACGTCCTTAAAAGTTTTCACATCGCCCCTCTTTTTGCCAGCCGTTGTGACAATGGCAGTATTGAGCTGGACAGCGACCTCGATGGGCTCTGTGATGTTGACGAGGCAACTTACAATACATCACCACAGGATCGTTTTAGCGTTCAGCAAGGTGTCTCGGATGGTGTGTGGGTTCGCTTGGATGCTGAGGCCCAGAAAAAGGCGCAACAGATGGGAGCTTCTTGTGATTCTGCCGATCAAGATGCCGACCTGCTTACAAGTTGCGAAGAAATACTATTACAATCAAAACGCTACGAAGCCTTAAGTGACGACCAAACAGAATCGCTCTATAGTTTGGCCTCACTGAATATCAACAATCCCGACACCGACGCTGATGGCTTTATCGATGGTGTTGAAATCCGATTAGTGAATCGCATTGCCCCTTTCGTGTTTAGTAATGAAGAGAGCGGGATTGACGAGGCGGAATCACTGCTTGCCCATTGGCAGGACTCAGGTAAATCCCAGTTTATCGAAGTCGACGTCCAACCGGCAAAGCAAAAGACCGGATGTTTCTCATACCAGGTCCTGGGGCTCAACACTTGGCTGCCGCAGTTGCAGGCCTTTCAAGATCTTGCAAGTCAATCGGATGCGATCAAGCTCGATTTTTTAGTTTACGCCTTGCTTTCTGAAGAGCAAAATCCAGCAGAGAGTCGCTATTATGCCACTAAAGTTTTGTCGGCGGAGTTCAAAGACTCTAAATTGATTGATTCTCCAGCGGTCGACAGTTTTCAATTCGTAGAAATTCAACAGGAGGCGCCATGATCTTATCAACACTCATTGGGCTCTGCCTCTTCGGATCTCCCGCGTGGGGGCAGCAAAAAAAGATCAACCTTGATGACGTGAAGATTCAAGGGGAGGGACTGAGGGGCTCTCAGATCTCTTTAGGAAAGGGTGATCGCACGGATCTCGAAAAACACTTAACCATCCGCAAAAACTTCAGAGAAGAGATCGTCGAAGCCCTACCACTGGAGCTCGATTCAAAAAAGAAAACGAAAGGCCAAAAGAGAGACAAATAGTTGGCATCCAACTGGAGTTTAAAACTTGTTTTGAAAACTCGGTACTTGTCCTTTGATATTGAATAGATTTTCTCGAGATGATCGGTTGTACTTTTTTTTACGAGAAAGCCTTTATTGGAGCAGGGTGTGACCTCGCGGCGTCAAGGTGGGTTCACAATAATGCAGAGATCTGATCGTGGAGCAGAAACCTTTGAAGCGCTGAATACACTCACCCCCCACGACTTCTACAGGCTCCTTTATATTCATTTTGATTACAGTTACTTAAGATAAAGGTGAGGCACTGCCTTGATTCAATCGACTATTACCTTTTGCTGAAAGTTTCAGCGGGGTTTGCAAAAGAGAATTGTTTTGTGGTAACTGATTTGGTTAAAAGGTGTTAGGGCTGCAATCGAGAACGAACGGAAGCCTTATTTAACCACAATTAGGAGGATGAAAATGAGAATTTTGACGACAGCGGTAGCTCTATTTTTTGCTTCTACGTCCGTGTTTGGAAGTGACACTGCAGAATGCATTAGTCTTGAAACTGCAAAAATTATTGGAAAAACAAAGATGGTTGAAGAATTTGGTAAGGTTGAAGAGGGAGCAAATTGGCAAAACGAACTTGTTAACAAGCTTCAAATTTCTGGCTCTAAGGATTACTTCTACTCGTTCAAGCCAAATGGTAGCTGCGTAATTGAACTCAATTTGAGTTGCTTGGGAGAATACAGTTTTTTGTATAGTTGCCAAGATTAGTTGTTCTGCAATTACGATTACCTGTGAAACATAAATGAGGCTCTTCGTTTCAAAGCGGTGGGCACACAGGTGATTCATTGAACCTATCATGTAATTTGAGGAGCCTCGGCAACCAAAAAAGATTCAGTTTATTTACTCAAATAGTGACTGTAAAAACCGGTAAACTGCTTCAACATCGCTTTTTTTTGTAACTTCACAGTGTTGTTTTGGGTTGCTTTTAAATTCTTTAGAACATCGTCGAACGCCAAAAACAATAAAGCTGTTTATGTCACTGAAAACTCGTCCATCACATATGACTTCGTAACTCTCAAAATGACTCAAACGACCATCATCTAAATCTTGAGCAGTGTCGTTCAAAAAACTTTTGGCAAAGACCCTCCACTGACCAATACAATCAGATGGGGCAGTGGTACACCCATAGGTGCTGACAATACTCTCGTAACCAGGGCGCCCCGGGACAAAGTCATCACTGCAGATGAGCCCAGTAGACCCTCCATTCTCGTAGAAACAACCTTTTCCAGTGCTGTCATCAACACCGACGTAAGTGCACGCGGCTGTGGCGTGATTTGAAGCAAAAAACACAAAGACAATAAAAGCATAAAACTTGAACATGAATGACCTCTCTGGGCTTGGTTGTAGGCTGACCAACGATTCAAATCTACCAAAAATTAAAAAATTGAAAAATCGTATCGTTTGTCTAACTTCTATACAGTGATAATAATTTCGAAAGGATGCTTTTGGGGGTAATAGAAAGCTTTCGCAGTTAACATAGCTCATTCGAAAATTAGGATGGGCACAGCTCTTTGATACTATGGATTTCAATGGGCTTAAAGACCATTTTCACATTTCGGCAATACTGTAACTTTCTTAAGCCAGTTTTTCTCAGCTCGTGCTCAAAGAGTTCGGTGCTTACCAGTCCAACAATTCGCTTTTTTCACTTTTTTGACGGAATAGGAGAGCAGACTCTCCATATTCACGACCCCGACAAAGCGACTGCTCGCGCTATCTTTACCAGAGACAATCGGTAAGTGCCGGATTTTTTTCTTAACCATGACTTCCGGAGCGCGGTCGATCTTCTTGGCGGATAAGGTGATCACTGGCTTGGTCATAAAATGGCGAATGGGCCGTTGCAGGGCCGCTTTAGATCGTAGGGATTTATGGCGTTTCAGCACATCCTTTAGAATTCAAAGTGCCTCTCCGGCTGCCAAAGCAGGGTCTGAGCAATTCGGTTACCTCTTGGTCGATCTCGACGGACTGAGTAGGGATGCTTCACTCCCCAGTATTGGCGCCTTTGTGCCCTAGAAAAATATCTTGCCGTCAGCGAGTGGTCGAAAGGCTCGCCTTTTTTAGTGCGTCTCGATTTAGTAAAATTCCATAGTGACCCGATGTGCGCTCTGGATACCTACCTGACACGACTGCAAAGCTTAGCCATATTTTTTTATTTGGGAGGCGAATCGCCTTTGGCTTTTGAGCATTTAGAGAGTGACTCAATTTTTCGGGGGGGCCCATTTCTCCATTCGGAGTGAGGCTTCTTCTGTATAGAGAGAATCCATAAGGTTCGGAGACTATAAAGTAGACATCAAGGTCGCCATCCATTCGGTTTAAAAAGAAAACATCGTGAACATTTTTTCTATTTGATATAGCAAGTGCTTTATTTTTGAGCGAACCTGAGGCCACGTTCTCGGGGTCCTCTACCAACACGAAGACCTGCATATCAGGGCCAGATCCAACCTGATATCCAAACGCGAATTCACCGGAAGAGAATAGGCCGGCTCTTGGCAACTGAGCCGAAGTCGAAAGATTGAGACTTTGTGGTACTTCGCCTGATGCTACCTTTTCGCCGAAAAGGGTCACTCGCTGGTATTTGAGGTCATTTTTGTTTAAGTTTACATCAAACCATTCATAGAACAGTAGTGTTTTGTCATTGCCTAAAAACAATGGGTATAGCCAAGGCCTGCTTTGTGAAATGAGGCTCTCTTTGGTCTCAATCTTACTAAGGGTTTGTTCATCGACCTTTCCATCTTTGATGGATGCTATCCACCAACTTGAGGGCTCTTGAATATTTTCCAAATTTACGTATGTGAAAAAAAGTTTTATGCCCCCTTCGGGGGGGGCTGCAAAATGAAAGGAGTAGGTTAGGCCGGTCGCAAAAAGAGAAGAGAGGTCTTGTCTCAATTCGAAATGACTGTTTCCGGTTTTTGACTCACAGTGAATGCTCACTCGACTCCGTTCCGACAAGGAATTGAGTAAATCTGTTACTAAAACACATATTTTTCCCTGATCGTCGACAAAAGAGCTTCCATTGTATTCCGCTCTATTGGGTGCATCGGCCACTCGAACTATTCCTCTTTCAACCTGAGAAGAGAAGTCCAAAGGATTTGCACAAACGTAAAATGAGTAAAAAAACCAAAGTGTGACCGTTATGTAGATTTTCATAGGTACCCCAGCTTGTGACTTTCGAGTTATTTGATCATTTTCGTCTAATTATAAGACCAAAGAAAGAATGGTGCGCCAGAAAGGACTCGAACCTTCACGGGGCTACGCCCCACCAGCCCCTCAATATTGGGCGCTTGCCGACTTCTTTTCTATATACCCATGGTTAAAATATTAATTTTACTAACGAAAAGAAAACTAAACTTTCTTTCGATTATTTGCAAAGAGAAATTCTCGTTTTTTGCCTTACCTTTAAAAAACCTTGAAGAGACGTCTGACAGACGAGGCCTTTGTTTCCTATTTGTTACAAAGTTTTGCATCATTTCCTTGTTACATAAGACTTTGTAACAAAACTCTCTTCAAACCGCTGATTTTATTTCAAAAAATGTAACAACAAGGGAGAATGGTATGCGTTTTGTATTTGATGCCATCGTAGCCACGCTGTTTTGGTCGTTTGTGACTTTTTCAGCCGTCGAGGTATATGATTTTTTTAGAAGCGGTGCAGTCAAGAGTGTTGAGCGAGGCTTGAGCTCAACGACTCACTTCACAGAGAGATTGATATTTTAATAGCCCCAGAGCCGATTCAGATTTGAGTCGGCTTTTTTTGTTTAGCTGCAATCGTTAAATAGTTCTTAATTTCTATAGAGCAAGTTGGAGAAACCAAATAAGTATTTTGATTTCATTCGGTTTAAGACAACTGGGAAAAGATAAGCTTATTAATTCATTTGCTTTAGTTTCCTGAGAGGGGATTGCTCAAATACTGGAAAGAAATGCAGTTTTGAGTCCGAGTGTGAGCAATTTGGCGAGTGCCGAGCACGCACATGTAGGTATGACTAGGACTCTCTACGGGCTAGAAAAGTTTAACTTGTAAGTCAGCCCTTCGGTTTCAATAGAATAGCTTGAGTTATTTGAAAACAAGGTATTGGTACCCTTAAGACCACTGACTACAGTGTAACCCATTTCGGTTTGTCGCAGAACCTTTGAGTAAGCTATTTTTTTAACATCCAGTTTTTCTGCTGGCTTAATAAATGTTAAGTCTGTATCCAATTTTGAGTACCCATCTGAAATTGTAATAGAGCTTGTGCCAGGCGATGTGGATCGAAAAAAACAATAAGAAATTCCATTGCCATCAGATAAGGTGCAGCCGTCAAAAACTACTCCTTGAGGCATTTCTGAAGATTTTAATGCAAGTCCGGGCAAAATGCTTCCATTGGTATCAAACACTTGGAGCTTCATAACAGACTTGGTTTGCCCGTCTGCGTACACCGAACTTTTTGATAAAATCTTAGTTAAAGGTGCTTTCCATAAACCAAAGGTATCAATATTGACATCAATCGAGCACCCTAAAAATAAAAACACTGAAGGCAGTAAGAGAATAGATGGCGATGGTCTTAAACTCATATTTATATTATCGTCTTATTTGAGCTAAAAGTTAAACCGTTGTATTAAGTTAGGACAGTCGAAAAAAATATTCTGTAAGTTTGTAAGAACTAAGAAATGCTCCAAAAAAAGGGCCACATCTGGTGTCTGATGTGGCCCAAGGTTTCATTGGCACGTTTGAAGACTATTCGGTAAATGGGCCATCTTATTAAGCGTTTTCCCCTGATTTTTGAGGCATTTTAATTTGGTATCTTTTTTTGATCTTTTAAGGTCATAAATTGATACTAATCGTGGACACTCATAGTTTTTTAAAGGAAAAAGATTTCACAATTTACCTCTCGTGGGCTAGCCTGGTTTTTATGGTGATGAACAATGGCTAGTGATTTTAATAGGCTACTGAGTACGCTAAAAGGGCTTGTGAAGACTTCTGGGATGACCTATGCCGAGCTATCAAAAAAGCTTGGGGTCAGTGAGCCGACCGTTAAAAGAATTCTCAGTGGAAAAAGTAAAATCAAATTGGATACCCTTGAAGAAATTTGTAAGATTCTTAAAGTTGATTTCTTTGAACTTGCAAAGATGGCACGATTTGGTCCCTCAACTGAGTCCATTCCTTTTCTAAGCCCTGAGCAAGAAGAGGCCCTTGGAAGTGACGAAGAGCTTTTTACGCTTTTTTATGCTTTTACCCTTGGATACACTATACCTAAGATTTTGAAAGAGTTTGTTTGGACTGAGAACAAGCTTGAAGGTTTTCTCCTAAAATTAGATAGATTAAAAGTTATTGAATATTCAACCAACAAAAAAGTAAAAATGCTCGTTTTTAGAAAAGCGCGCTGGTCTTACGAGGGGCCATTATTAAAAAAATATATGATGACAATGCTTGAGGATTTTTGCAGCAAAGTATACGGAGAAAAAAGGGGTAACAGGTATTTCTTTAATTACCCACTTAGTGATCAGTCGCGAGAGCTTGTTGAAGAAAAAATCCGTGATCTTGCTCGTGAGATAGAGCGACTTTCTGAAATAGAAATCATGTCTTTGCCAGAAGAAAATATAAATTTCACCAGTATATTGCTCGCTTCAAAACCATGGATGCCTGGATTTATTGAAAAATATAAGAAGTAAAGGGCTGTAAAATGTCCAAATAAATTAACCTGGTTAAAAGCTATAACCGAGCTCATTTTTCATTCGCAAATCAATGATTTGATGAAGATTCATTCTTTAAAGTAAAAGTTTATTTCTCACTTTGGTTACTCAGGATTGATGTCTCGATTAGAGATACATTAACTCTTATTTAAACCTATGGTGTTTAATTAAAAATGTTTAATTAAAAATTAATTAAATTGATCTAGTCAGTATCACTTAATGACCTTTCTAAAAAAACTAGATCTAAATCCTAATCTTTAGTCATTTTTCGCCGAAAAGGCATAGTAGCACTAAATAGGAAATTTTTGAGTGAGGAACTTAATTTGTACGTTTTCAGTTTGAAATATATTATTCGATTTTTGATATTTTTCGTATCAACTCTTGTAGTTTCTTCAGTTGGGCTTGCATCACCAACATCGACTGTTTTTCAAGGTCAGATCATAAAACCCAATGGGCAAGCACTCGAAGCCTCAAACGTTCAGTTCACTTTGCAGCTATTATCTCCAATCAATGAGTGTTTGCTCCATGAAGAAACTTTTACGATAAACATGACGGGTTCTAGTGGAATTTTTAACTTAAGCCTCGGATCAGGAACTAATACGGGAAATGGTGGACTTACTAATTTAAATGAAGCTCTCGACAATTCTTTAAGCAATCAGGCGGGGCTTACTTGTTCAAGTGGTTCAGATTACGATCCGAGTCCTGGGGATACCAGAAAGCTTCGGGTGACTTTTGATGAAGGCTCAGGCCCTGTAACTCTTTCGCAAGACCATACGATCGAGAGTGTCCCTTACGCTCAATATGCCGGTAAATTAGGTGGCCTCGAAGCCGGTGACTTTATTCAGGTGAATACTTCAAGCGCTGGATTGTCTCAAAGTGGTCTTGAGGCTGTGTTTGATAATGGCTCCAACCAAACAGAGCTTATGGCGCTTATCAATGGTACTTCTAGCCAGTATACTTCAGTAAGTTCTAGTGGTGCTGGGAGCCTTCCAAGCTTTACAACTGCCGCGCCTCCAACAAGCCCGATTGCTGGTGATATTTGGTTTAATACAGATGATAGCCAAGTTTATTACTATGACGGGTCAGCAACTCAAGTGGTTGGTGGTAGCACAAGTGGCACTGTGACAAGTGTTACCGCGGGTAGTGGCTTAAGTGGTGGAACGATTACAAATAGCGGAACCATCGCTGTAGAGACTGGTGGGGTCACTGATACCCATTTAGCAAGCGGTATAAATGCCTCAAAAATTACCATAGGAACTTTACCCTTAGGGGTTGTTCCTAGCGGCACAGACAGCTCTAAGCTTCCACTTTCTGGTGGAACCATGAGTGGTGATATTAATCTAGGTGGTAATCAACTTCTTGCCTCAGGGCATATCACTCAAGCCTCACAAAGCACGATCACCCTTGGGGCCTATACCGATGCTGAAGAGACCACACTTGTTGGTGCTTTGGGACCTGCGAATGCTGGTGCAACATGGTATAACAGTGACGACGGAGAGATTAAGTATTGGAATGGTTCGACTTTAACAACTCTTAATACATCAAGTGCTGATATAACGGATGTGACGGCAAGTGCTCCTCTTACTTCTAGTGGTGGCTCAACGCCAGATATAAGTATTAATCTTGGAAACGGTCTTTATAATAATGCCGGAAATGTGGATGTGGATTTAGACACAGAACCCGGCTTAGAATTTAACTCTTCAAAGTTGAGAGTTAAAGTTGGTGGAGGAATTAAGCGAACAGCTAGTGGCGTTGAGGCTGATATCGGTACGGGTGCTGGTCAACTTATCAGTATTGATAATATTCCAAATTGTTTGGCAAATGAGAAAATTCAAATGAGTGCTGGTCCCGTTTACACGATGAGTTGTGTGGCCGATGTGGATACAGACACTACGCTCAGCGGAAGTGCTGCTGGTGGAGATCTGGCAGGAACTTACCCCAATCCAACTCTGGCTACGACAGGTGTGACAGCAGGAACTTACCCAAAAGTAACTGTTGATACAAAAGGACGCGTGACTGCTGGAGCGGCTTTGGCTTCGGGCGATATTCCCAATTTAGATGCTTCTAAGATCACCACAGGAACTTTATCTACAAGCCGAATTGATGTGGGAACTGGAGCAAACCAGATTGTGCAACTTAATGGCTCGTCACAGTTACCGGCCGTCGATGGAAGTCTATTAACGGGAGTGACGGGAACAGACTCAACCAAACTTCCACTAGCAGGTGGAGCGCTTACAGGTCATCTTACAATGAATGCTGAAAATGAGGTTCGTTTTGCAGATGCTGACTCAAGTAATTATGTCGCTTTAAAATCGCCGTCTGCGGTTGGAAGTAACGTGACTTTTAATCTGCCGAGCTCTGATGGATCGAATGGCCATGTTTTACAGACGGATGGCTCAGGGAACTTAAGTTTTGTGCCAATAACTTCGGCGCCAGTAACTTCCATTTTTGGAAGAACTGGGATTGTAACAGCCACATCTGGTGACTATATGGCCTCACAAATAACAAATATAGCTGCTGGTGACATTGCGGCTACCAACTTGCAGGTAGCTATTAATGAGCTTGATAGTGAAAAAGTACCAACGGCGAGGACACTTTCTACGAATGCAGATAGCGGCTTAACAGGTGGTGGAGACCTTTCGGCGAACAGAGCTTTAAGCGTTGATATTGCTGGAACCACTAACCTTGGGGCAGCGGCTGATAATACTGACTCTTTACTGTTAAGAGACAACACCGATGGGTCACTCAAAGAAGTCACGAGAGCGGAACTTGTTTTAAGCGAGTCAGAGGTTGATACTTATGTAAGTAACAATGGGTATCTCACGAGCTTTACTGAAACTGACCCCAAAGTTCAAACTTTGACCACAAGTGAAGTCGATCAGTTAGAGACTATTGACTCTGTAACAATCACGAACACCCAATGGGGCTACCTCGGAGCTATGACAGGCCAACCTCTTGAAAGTGAGTCGGATACCCTTGCAACAGTAACTGGTCGCGGAGCAACAACCACAGCAGCCATGACTATTGATGGCGGAGCCGATGCAGTTCAATTGACTGTTGAAGCGCATACAACACAGACTGCAAACACCAATATGTTAGAGCTTAAGAATTCTGGTGGAACAGTTATTGGAAGTTTTAAAGCAGATGGAATGATTACAGATAACACGGACCTTGCTACAAAAAACTATGTGGATTCTCAAATATCAGGATCATCCCCTGTTTCTTCAGTTCATGGGCGTACGGGAGTCGTTGTTGGAGCTGCAAGTGACTATGATGCCATACAAATTGATAACACACCTACTGGCAATATAGTTGCTACCAATGTCCAGGCTGCTATTGATGAGTTAGATACAGAAAAAGCTCCTCAGTCGAGAAATATTGCAACAGCGGCTAACTCTGGTTTAGCCGGTGGCGGAGACCTCTCTAGTGATAGGTCATTAAGTGTGGATGTGAATAATGCCACGGCTGAGGCTTCCGCAGATACTGCTGATTCGATTCTTATTTACGATAACTCAGCGGGAACCACAAAAAAAATGACTAGAGCCAATTTTCTGAATGGTTATTTGGCGGCAACTATTGGTACTGGTGCCGGCGATGTGATGGGTGCTGATGCTGTTCCTAATTGTACGTCGTCTCAAAAGCTAGAGATGAGTGCTGGACCTGTTTATATATGGTCATGTGTGGCTGAAGATGGTGATGACCTTGGCAACCATACAGCGACCGCAAATATACAATTAAATAGTAATTGGCTATCTAATGACGGTGGAAATGAGGGAATTCGTATCGATAACTCTGGTAACGTTGGGATAGGGACATCATCTCCTTCAGGAAGGTTAGACGTTGAGGGTGGAGATGTTTTCTTAGGAACAGGAACTCTTACCAATGCTTCGGCTAATGAAGACTTAAGTGTCACAGGTAATGTTGAGGCAGCAGCCTTTTATGGTGATGGCTCTAACTTAACTGGGATTTCAACAGGTGGAGACTTTGAATCCGATGGCTCTGTAGATATGACAGGCTCCTTGAGTGTTATTAATGGAAGTGGTGTTAGTCCAGGAATCAATTTCGCTTCAGATACTAACACGGGAATTCGTAGCGCTGGCGCTGACACTCTTAACTTCGTTACGGGTGGCGTTGATCGCCTCATACTCAATAGTACATCAGCCTGGTTTCCTGGACCTATAGCAATGACGGGTGATTTAACCATTGAAAAGGTAGACGCAAAAATATCGATGGGACGAGGCAGTGGATTTATATCTGGAGGTGAAACTTTAGGAGTTTTATCATTTGAAGGTTTCGACTCTCCAGGAAAGATGGTTGGAGCAGAAATTAAAGCCATCGCAGAAGGAGGTTGGGGTGCAAATCAATACAATGGTGAAACATCTATACAGTTCTTTACACAAGATGGGACCACTACGAACACTTTAACGACGCCGAGAATGACTATTAATTCATCTGGTAACATAGGTATAGGGACTACTAACCCAAGTTACAAACTCCACGTGAATGGCTCTGTGGCTGGTGTAGGTGCTTATAATAACCTCTCAGATCGTCGTTTAAAGCGCGATATTGCCCCTCTGAGCAATCCTCTAGATGATCTCTTGCAGATCCAAGGGGTCAAGTATGAGTGGCGCAGAGATGAGAACCCTGACCTTGATTTCCCTGAAGGGTCTGACATGGGTGTTGTAGCCCAAGATGTACAAAAAGTCTTCCCTGAAGCTGTCTCAGAGGGAAAAGATGGAATCCTGTCTGTTGCCTACTCAAAACTAGTGGCTCCTATTATTGAAGCGATTAGGGAACTGGCACTGAATGACAGAGCTCATAAGCAAGAAATAGGTTTGATAAAGAAAAAGTTTAACAGAGAAATTGAGACTGTAAAAAATGAGCTAATGAAAAAAGACAGTAAAATTAATAAACTCGAATTAGAAAATCATCAATTGAATGAGCGCCTCAGGTTAATAGAAGAAAAACTTTTTAAAGACAAGTAGGTACTATTTGGGGGGATTATGAATAATTGGATTAAAGCTATTATATGTGTACTTGGCTTGTTGCCTGTCATGTTATCTTTTCAGAATTGTTCTGACGCTAGGTTCGGACTTTTAGAATCTGGATCGTTAGAGGATCAAAGTGGGCTGGCAATTCCTTCGGACACAGAGTCTATAACAGATGATGAGCTTTTAGATCTTATTGAGCCTGAAGATGTTGGAGATATTGATGTACAATCAAAATCTTGCGTACGCCCACCTGTTTTCGCTGGCTCTTGTGAGGAACGACGTGAATTAATTGAGAAATTCTTGGCTAACACAAAAACGTTCAGACCAGGCTATCAGTGCGATGAGCAAGCGAACTGTATGGTAAGTGATGTTCCTATAAAATATGCAATATCTGGTAATTGTGTCAATATTTCAGCACCCGAAGTAAATAAAATTTCAGGAAATGGAGTGATTGCTGATGTAGAGTATCTTGAAGAGTTCAATGCCACAAGAAGCTTGGTTCGCACAAGAGAGGTTGGATCAATAAGCAGTACAAACCTAACAGTCATCTCTGATAAAATCGGACAAGTTGAGGGTACTCGGGTTTTTGTGATTGCCGATGAAATTGAGACCTATAACCGAGCAACTAGAGGATGTGTTTTTGCAAATTCAGTTGGATATGCCCAGAAAGATGGTGGAAATACTACTTTTTATGCTCCAAAAGATAAAAATGGGTTTATCAGCATTGAGACTCTGGATATTAGATATATCAATACCGTTCATTTATCTAGAGCTAAGGTTGGTAAAATTATTGCTTCGTCACAGGAACATTTTGATTGGGCAATATCGGCAGGGCGTTTAAAGCTCAGTGACTCAACTTACGAGACAATTGAGTTCAGGCCTGATAATGAGGAGTAGAACAATTTATTTGAAAGTATTATGAGAAACTTACCAGTTGATGATTAGTATTCATATGTTCAAACTTGATATCTGCAAACAGTTATCGCGATACTGACTGGAAAAGCTTTAGCATAAAGCCAAACTTTGGAGGGGGTAAAAAAGTTCGCAAGGCCTTTTTTAATAAAATCAGTTGATTTAATTTAAAAAGATAGCCCTAATTAAAAGGTAATGGATTATAAAAACGATAATACAACCTTTTGCCAAATGATCTAGCTAGTATCACTTATCGATCCTTTGTTTTATTATTCAGATAGGCAGACTTCACTTATGAAAAAAGTTTATGAGTGTCACATCCGTATTGGTTCACTTTTAAATCACCTATTTTTCCAAAAAACGACCTGGCTTCAGTGGGTTGTAAAATTGCATTTTTTACCCCTGCGAAAATGATTCAAACTTGAATCATTGCCATTGAGAACTAAACAAATTTATTTTATATTTATATTCAGCAAGTTACGGGGCCTTGCTCGCAAACAACAACATTTTCTGATTCATCCTTGAATCATCAAAGAATCGCATCGCTGCTCAAATCAAAAATAATTAACACAGACTTGGCCTGATGATTGCTCAATGCTCTTGGTGAGGTGATGAACGTGACATACAGAATTTTATTAGTCGATGACAACGAAATGGTAAAACGGACTCTTGATCTCATTATTAAAAATGAGTTTGAGAAAAATTCCGTTATCCTTGATTGGGTAGATAGTGGCGAAAAGGCTATTACCGAGATCAATAAGTTTCCTAACGTATATTCCGTAGTTCTGATGGATTTTGATCTATCCAGTGAAAGGAAAAACACTGATGGGTCTGAACCGATCAATGGTGTGGAGGCCGCACAAACAATATTAAAGCGTCATCCTCAGATTCAAATTGTCATGCAGTCAGGGGATAAGACTCGTGATCTAGTTATTAAAGTCATGGAGCTTGGGATTACGACTTTTATTGATAAACCGCTCAATCCACCAGAGCTTGTCAAAACCTTGAAAAGTTATTTCTATCGTTATGACAAACATATTAGGCCTTACGAGTTAAGCTCTGAGCAGAAAAACGAGAGGCAGCAGTTTATTGCAAACATCAGTGATGGTCTTGTCGGTCGGTCCGAGGCTCTTTTTAAGATTTGTAAACGCATAGAGTCTTTAGCTGATAGTGATAGCCGAGTGCTGATCACAGGTGAAAACGGCACAGGTAAAGAACTTATTGCTAGAGCGATCCATAAAAACTCAAAACGTAAAGACAAGTCTTTTGTGGCCGTCAATGTGGGTGCCTTGAGTACAACACTTATGGAAAGTGAAATGTTTGGTCATGAGAAGGGATCATTCACGGGTGCAATCAAAAGAAAAGAAGGACGCTTTCTTCAGGCTAGTGGCGGAACATTATTTTTAGATGAGATTGGTGAGTTGCCACTAGAGCTTCAAGCCAAGCTCCTTCGAGTTCTTCAAGAGAATGAAGTGGAGCCAGTAGGGGGAGAGAAGCCCATATCAATTGATACCAGGGTTATTGCTGCGACCAATGTTGATTTAAAGAAAGCGGTGGAAGATGGAAAGTTCCGAGAGGACTTATACCACAGGTTAAAAGTAGTGCCTCTTGCCATTCCAGCTTTAAGAGATAGAAAAGATGATATTCCTCTTTTGATTGAGGCCGGTATTAAGAAGTTTTGGTCTGAAGAGAAGTCAATGAAGCACTCGGTATTTCAAACTCTTGTGAGCTACTCTTGGCCGGGGAATGTACGCGAGCTTATGAATCTGATGGAGCGTTTCGGCAGCCATCCGGCTATTGAGATACGCATGGATCACTTGGATGCTCAGATGATCGAGGAAGAAATGAAAAGTGAATCCACAAAGGTCATTGAGAAGGAGCTTCAAATTGACAGCCTCGAAGACATTGAAAAGATTCGCGACAACCTAGAGCGGGATTTCTTGATTCGTGAGCTTCCAAAGTACGGGCAAAGTTCTATTAGAACAACGGCTGATGCCATGGGTGTGAATTATAGCTACCTACAACGGGCCGTGAAGCGATTAAAAATTGATTTTAAGAAGTTAGTGAAACCAAACCCCAGTAATGGGCAAATGGCTTGAGGAGGGAAGCATGATTTTAGGAAATGAAGCGGTAAAAATAGGCAGCTATTTATTTAGCCAACATATTGCAAAGCTTGATACCCTTGGCTCTCATAAGAAAGAGCACTTGGTGCCAAGTGCTGAGATAACAACAAGGCCTAGCAGTCAAAAGAGTGGTGAGCCCATTCTAATATGCTCTCAAGAAAAGATAGAGAGTCTTCGTAATGGTTTATCCGAAGGTCATTTACCTTTGGGCCGTCTGGGTGTTCAGACTGAAGAAATGTTTCTTGCTCACGGGATCAATGAATCCAGTGCGAGGACTCAGCATGACGAAGCTCTTCGCCATGTTAAAGAAACGTGTCCATGGATGTTTGATTTGCTTACAAGTCTAACCAAAGTCTTTATTCCGGTGGGATGTCCTGAGAAGTATAAAAAAGCAGGGTTTTCATCAAATCTGGCTAAGGGCTTTGTTTTTTATTGGTATTGTGATCGCTATGAAGGTGAAATTGGATTTGAGACAGCCGTTGATTATGTTCACGAGGCATCCCATCAACTGACTTTTCTTCTTAATGCCATTGATCCCATGATTAAAGGTGATCCGAAGAAGCCAGTTTATTCTGGAATTAAGGGCTGTGAACGTCCAGCCATTTTATCACTCCATGGGGCGATTGCTCTTGGATACATGAGTCTGTTTCGAGCTTTTCACTATCAGGTGAATCAAAAATATGTCTTCAACTCTGAAGAAAAGAAAAAAGATGAAGCCAAGAAGCTTGGAGCGACTCTAAAAGAATTAACGAAAAATTGTGAATTTACAGATGTTGGAAATCAAGTCGTTCGTGACTTGCAATTGATTTATAAAAAAGTGTCATAAAGGAGGGGCCACTATGACTAAGAAAGAGAAAAAAATAGCAATGAGTTTGTTTGCAGCACTTGGGCTATCACCCGCTATTGTTCAGGCAGAACCCGTATTGCCACAAATCGGTAGTGAAGCAGCCATTGTTCGCGCTGGAGATATTGAAATTGGTTACGGAAAATCCGAGCTGGCAGCAGCATTAGAGATTGCGCGCGGTAATGGTAGTCAACTGCCTGATGGTTTGTACTCTAATGGAGCACGACTTCTTGATGAAGTTGAGATGCTAAGACATGGAGATACACCTGTCGAGTTTAAGGCGAACTCTTCTGATGCAGAAGCTTTGATTAAGGGATTAGTAGACACGAAGGAAGACGCTTTTCGTGTGGATACTTCAATTTCAGCCGTTATTTTTGTTATTTGAAGGAAAAGGTGCAATGAATAAACTTTTAGCAATTCTTTTTATATTACTGATGGGTGTTGAGTCTTATGGTTATGAGCATGTTCGGCCTGTGCCGTCCATGCCAAACCTTAAGTCAACTATCAGCGGTATCAATGATTCCATTACTTACAGCCTGGTGGCGCAAGTCCACCGTGGGCTGTTTAAAGTGGGTAACGAATCAGTTCCAGTCCCTGATTTGGTGGGCCAGTTCCAAGTCGGGGACGGGGGCTTTGTTTATGAGCTCACTATTAAAAATGGCTTGAGTTTTCATAATGGAGCATCTTTGACAGCAAGTGCTGTTGTGAAGTCTTTAAAGCGCTCACTTAAAGATCAGAAGGGGCATTTGGCAGAAAAGTTTGGTTTAGGCCGGATTCTAAATAATCCCAACAAGAGCCGTGAGACTCGTTGGGCTTCCATTCAAAAAGATTCTAAAGGTAAAGTGAGGATCACTCTTTCCCATAAAAACCCAAAGTTGATCTATTTTTTAGCAGATCCACGGATGAGTATTACTCCTGGTAAGAGCGTTCGAGTGGGGCTTGGGCCTTACATGGTCACAGAGGTCAAAAAAGATAAAATTGAACTTAAACGAGTTATTTCGGGAGACCTGTCTTACGCTAATAAGGTGATTTATAAAAAAGCCAATCTTGAGCAGGCCATCGATCTTTTTAAAAAGGGGCGTGCTCATGATTTAAGCATGTATACGGTCTCTAATGAACAGTTGTCATCTATTATGGGGCAAGCTCAGCTTCATAAGACTCTTTTTCCTAAAACTTTTTCTTTTTTCATCAATGCAAGAAGAAATAACCTTAAACAAAGAAAGAGTCTTGCCAATTGGCTAATGTCAGCTAATTTAACTAAAGCCTGTGAGCTTTCTCAGTCGAATGAGAGAGCTTTTGTTCCCAAAGGTTATCCAGGGCACACTCCAATGCAAGTTCCTACGTCAGTTGGTCCGCTTAATAAAAAAATAGTGGTTATGATTCCTAAAGATGTGGGTAAAGAGGAGTGTGTTAAAAAAACATTGGAGAGTAAAAAGCCTTCAGGCCTTAATGCTCAGATAAAGATTGTGGATTTCTCTCATGTGGCCGGTGCATGGGCAAAAAATAAGGTGGATGTCTACTACGGATATATTGAGGGTGAGTCAGACTTCTCATTTTTTGAGCATTTTATTCCGACCAGCACCTTTCCTCTGGGTTCTCCATCAGACCTTGTGGCTGGAAAACTTTTTGATCGCTTAGCCGAGGTGGAAGACGTAAGTGAGAAACATAAGGTTTCTAAAAAAATGGCCGACCACCTGAATAAACAGTTTTATTATGTGCCAGTCTATTCACCTGTGGTTCATTTTGCTATGAGTAAGGAAATCACCCTTAATCAGGGAGTGATGCAAGCTCCTTATCAAATGAGCTTAGCCCATGCGAGGAAGCTGCGATGACTCTTTTTCAGAGAATACAAAAAGATGAGGGGCTGTTGTGGTCCAAGGTTTTTGAGTATTTCATGGTAAGTGATAGTGCTCTATGCACTTTTGATCGAAAACACCCAGAGCACCCGAATCTCAATCAAGTTTTTTGTTGGGCTGAAGGGGAAAGTGCGACAAGTGAAATCCGTGAGCAAGCTAGAGCAAAATACAGTGAAGTGGGCTGTCTTGGTCACTGGCGTGAGATAGCCTCGGGGTCAACTTCTGAAGTGGCCCTATCAGAAGTTTACATGATAGGAGGCTCAAAATCTCAAAGCCCGTCAGAGCCGTCTCTTGAGTTCTTATCTTCTGATAATTTGGTAGAGCTCCCTTTTTTAGAAGTGATGAAAAGTGCATTTTCTTTGGACGATGCTGCTGCCAGCAGCTTTGGCATTCGCATGGCCAACATCGCTGAGAAAATGGAAAGTCAGTTTCTTGTGGCCCTTCACAAGGGTGAGCCTGTTTGTTGTGGGAGTCTTTTTAAATCTGAAGAGAATTGGTTTTTAATGAACCTTGGCACAAAAAAAGAGCATCAAGGTAAAGGTTTTTCTAAACAGTTTCTTTCATTTATCAATCGACAAGTGGATCGGCCCATCGTTTTTAGAACTGCGAACCCTATTTTAGAAAAACATGCGGGGCCAGCTTGCGGCTTTGATGTTGTCGCAAGAACAAATGTTGTGAGGTTGTAAATTATGGGTATAGGAAATAGTGCAACAAAAAAGATGACAAGACTTTTTGCTCTGTCGATTATTTTAGCTACAGCCCTTATTATTTATGTCTTATGGGGCGAGTATTCCAGACTTTCTGTAGAGAAACAGCAGTCGGTTGATGCCAGGCTTTCAGAGCTTTCTAGAAAGCTTTCAGTTCCAGTTAAAGTTTTTGATTTTGCTTCTATCCATGAGTCCATTATGGGCTCAACACTCATTGATTTGACCGACACTGTCGAGGTGATTGGTCTTGATGGAAAATCTCTTTATACTAATAACTCAAGCCCTATGAAGTGCCATGGCAGTGAGGCCTTTAAAGATGTCTATTACCAAAATTATCTCGCAGGCCGTTTGAGAGTTTGCCTTAAAAAATCAAAGTTCAGCGGAAGTGGCTTCTTTTTTACTGTACTTATTATTTGTAGTCTTGCTGGTATGCTGATTTTCTATCTTTTTATGGGTGGTATGCGCTTGACTTCACAGCTCGGGAGAATTGAGAATTTTGTTCGAGGGATTGACCCCAAAAAACCGTTAGATATTCCAGCAATCGACATTGGTGACGGTGAGTTGGCTCCAATTTATGAGTCCATCATGTCTCTTCTTTCACAAATTCATGCGGGCAACAAAGAAATCGCTGGTTTAAAAACACATGAAGAGGTTTCTAAAAAAGTACGTCGTGTGGCCCATGATATTCGTTCGCCCCTTTCAGCCATGAAAGCCATCATGCTTTATGAGAATAATCTTATGGAGGGGAGTAAAGAGCTACTCAATGACTCTATTAACTCCATTGGCCGCATCAGTGAAGAGATTTTAGAAAAATACAAGGACGATGAAACGAGTGATTTGAATGACCAGGATCTAAGTTTAAGGTCGCTATGGATGAGAAAAAAGATCGAGCACTTGAGTAAAGGCATCGCCTTTCAGGACAATATCCAGTGGGACGAGGTTGATAAAATCAAAGAGCCCACAAAGTTCAGAAGCACACTGTCTAACATCATCAATAATGCGGTGGAGGCCATCGGTGATAAGCAAGGTCGGGTGCTATTAGAGTCTCAAAAAATGGGTGATAAAATCGTTGTTAAAGTGACTGACAACGGGCCAGGTATTAATGAGAAGCTTAAGAAAGTGCTCGGCCAGAAAGAAATCACCACTAAGAAAAGTGGCAATGGCATCGGCCTTCTAAACGCGAGGGAGTACCTGGAGTCCATTAAGGGGGCTCTCCGTATTGATTCTGGCCAGTGGGGCACGAGTGTTTTTGTGGAGGTGTTGGGGTGATTGTCGCTAATGCTGATCTTTGGGCTAAAAATTTAAAAAATTTTAGTTATTTTAATAGTTTAGTTATTGGGACTTTTTTCGTATTGTCATTCTGAGCGCAGCGAAGAATCCGTCATTACTAAGTTTTGTTATTATTCATGATTTTTAGTGTAAGATCCTTCACTTCGTTCAGGATGACAATATTAAAGAATTGACATGGTTTCGCAGTTATTAACTGGGTGAGTGGTCTTTTGCCCAGTTGACAATTTTTTAAATGCTCAGTCTGCAATTAACAATTAAACACGCAGTTCAAAACCGAATCACAATTCAAAATTGATTCACTCTACTATCCGTACATTTGTACTCGCAAAAAACTGATTCAAAACTAAATCAAAATCAACCTCTCTTAAAATAGCGACATTTTCTAATCCCTTAAATTCATTTAATAAATCCGAAATTCGTTTTTTGGTACGTCCTTGGCAATAGTGTTTGGTGAGAGCAGCGTTAAGCTCTCACAACACACCGGCAGAAACTAAATTCTGCCAACAAAAAGGGAGGTGTCAAACGAAACATAAGCGGCCTAAGAGTTGTCTGCGTTGTGGGGTGGTGACTGAAGAAAAAGTCGGTGCTCAGTACAGGTGTAAAACCTGTGGGTTTATTGAGGTTAAAAAGAAAACATGGATGGGAACGATTGAAGCTCATCAAGAGCGACTGGGGCGAACTCTGGATCTTGTGGAAATTTTCAGTTTTGCTTCCCGCCGGAGAAGAAAAACATAAATGGGAAAACGTTCTTTTAGGAAGGCGTTTAATAAAGGAGATTACGAAATGAAAGAGCTCGATTTTGTGAGTGAAAAAACAGAGATGCAAAGAGGTGGGGTCGGTTACGAGAAGAAGTACCGTAAACGGGTCAAAGAGAAACTAAAACGAATAAGAAAACAATACAGAGGGGTGAAAAGTTTATGAATAGGGCAATGAATGAAAAAAAGTTGGATGAGCGTTTTTATTTATGGTGGCACTGTCCACAAACTCAAAATAGGGATATGGCTGGAGTGGCCTACTACAATGAAGATACTGGGGACTATCGCCTGGTGCTGAATTTCTTTCCAAACAATGACTATTTTTTAAAGTTTGTTGGTGGAACAGACGACCACTGTCGTTACCGCTTGATTGCCGTTAAAGAGCGTCAAGGCGGTGGCGGTCGTTTTTTTCAAGGAGAGGGAATTTTAAATAAGTCTACCGGTCAGATATTGATTCAAGCAGCTCCTTTTTCAAAACTTCTTGTAGTCAGTCTTGACGAAGAGGACTCGTTTAAAAAAGAAGTCAATCCAAATAAGGAGGTTATTTAATATTATGATGACTCGTCAAAATTTAATTTTGTTTGGAGTTTTCACAGCGTTTTTAATTGTATGCCCTGAACTTCTAGAAGCAGCCGTCGTGAAGTCAGGTTTTGAAAATAAAATGGCCAATTTACAGCAACAATTTTCATCATTCTTGCTGCCCGTGATGAGTGTTCTTGGTCTTGTGATAGCTGGAATACTAGCGGCAACCGGGAATGAAGGGGCTAAGTCTAAAATTTGGTTCTGTCTGATCGGAAGTGGCGTGGGTTTCCTTGCCCCCTACATTATCGGTTGGCTACAGAGGGCTTTAAACTAATGGGGCTTGATCAGTCGGTTGTTCACAGAAACCTTGATTCACAGATTCGCTTTTTAGGTATGGAGCTTTTTGATGTTCTAGGGTTGGGGGTGTTTGCTTCCACCATGAACATCATCTTCGGGCAAACAAGTCTTGCTGGAATCATGGTCTTTGGGCTGCCTGGGGTTTTGTTAGCCGTTGTTTACTTTGGCAAAAAGGGAAAGCCGGATCGGTTCTTACAAGATTTTATCAGGTTTTCTATTCTTCCAGGGGTGTTTTTTGCCGGAAAGAAACTTGAGAAGGAAAAGGAAAGGGTAAAAGAAATTGTCACTAAGTCTTAATAATATTGGAAGCTTTTTAAATTTTTGGCATTTCTTTGGCGATCATTTGGTTTTTGGTGATGGGTCCATGGGCTGTGGCTTTAAGCTTAAGGGAAAAGATATTTCTTGTGCTGCTGAAGATGAGATTAATCAGTTCACAAGGAAAGTAGAGAACTTGGTGACGAGTCTTCCAGAGGGAAGTTCATTACAGTTTCTTTACCGCTTAACCCCTAATGTGAAAGAGAGTGTGAATAATCACATTGGATTGTCAAAATCTTGTCCTATAGAAAATTATGACAAGATTCTGGAGTCAAGAGCTAAGCATTTAAGAGGTGGCATTGAGCAGAAGCGGTTTTTCTCACCTGAAATCTATCTTTTCTTTAAAGGGAAGCCTCACTCGTTTAAAAAGCAGAAGCTCTTTCAGAAAAGTGGGGAGTTTGAACAGGTCGAAAAAGAAAACTTCAAACATCATGTAGAGGACTTTGAGCGGGCAGCAAGCCAAGTGGAATCTTCTCTGATTGACTGCGGTTTGTTCTCTAAAAGACTTACGAAAAAAGAGTGGTTTTCACTGCTTTATGAACATTTTAACTTGGCACGCTCTGAGAAACAAGAGCCACCAAAATTAAAAGGGCCAAAAGTCTTTTCTCCAAGCTCGCTTCTTTCGCAGACTCTACTGAGTGACATCCACCTGGCAAAAGATCATATTGAAATTGGAAAATATAAGTTTCGAGTGATAAGTCTTAAGACTCTTCCTGATACCACTCATTCAGGGCTGATCAATGCTCTTCTTGGAATGTCCTTTCATTGTTGGGTCAGCCAAGTGGTTAAAGTTTGTGATCAATCCCAAGAGTATAACAAGTTGCAATTAAAGCGTAGGCTTACTCATTCCATGGTCAGTGGCAGCAGTAACGTCAGTGATCTTGAGAGTGAATCAAAGCTTGGGCAAATTGAGGGCTTGCTATCAGAAATTATTGATAGCTCCGAGAAAATTGTTGAGGTGGACCTTAATGTGATCATTTGGGGAGAAACTGACCGAGAGCTTGAAGAAAGATCCAATGAGGTTTTGCGAACCTTTAAAAGTCTTAATCATGCTGAAGGTCTTGTTGAAACCTATGCCACCTTTGATGCTTTTATGAAGAGCGCTCCCGGTCACTGTAAGCTCAATCGTGCAAAGAAGATGAAGTCCTCTAATCTTTCCCACCTGATCCCTGCATTTTCCTATTGGCGAGGTAACAAGAAATCAAGTTGCCTGATCCCAAATCGCGAAAATGTGTTGGTATCAATTGATCCTTTCGCACCGGAGCTTCCCAACTGGAACGGCTTTGTTGTTGGTTCAAGTGGCAGTGGCAAGAGTTTTACGATCAATCAATTGATTTTAATGTTCATGGGGGACCAAAACTAATGGCTAAGAAGAAATATAGTGATTCAAAGTCAAAGGTAGTATGGGTCGATAATGGCGCTTCGTCAAAGGGAATGGTTGAAGCTCTTGATGGACAGTTTATTGATCTAAGCCTTGATAGTGGTCTTGTTCTTAATGCTTTTCAACTTGAGGAAGGGGAGACTCAGGCGAGCCCAACAAAGAGAAAGCTTCTTTTGGGTGTCATTGAGTCCATTTGTAAAGAAGATGACAGCAAGGGGCTTCCTAAACGGGAAAAGGCTCTTTTAGAGCAAGCCATTGCTGACACTTACGCTAACTCTAAGGGTCAGTCTCCCACTTTGACTGATTTTCGGAAAGTTTTGGAGAAGCACCGGCTGTCAGAGATGAGAAAGTATGCTGACATTCTTTACTCATGGACGGGGAATACGGCTTACGGAAAACTTCTTGATGGGCAGACTAATATTGTTTTATCAAAGCCTTTAGTCTCCATTGAGGTCAAGGGGCTTGATGTTTATCCCGACTTGCAAAAAGTTTTGCTCTTGATTTTAACTGAGCACATTATGAATGAGGCAGCGAGGAATCCCAGTCAACGATATCTCGTCGTGATCGACGAGATTTGGAAGTTGCTGCAAAACGAAAGTGCGGCTCAGTTTGTTATCGAGTGCTACCGGACTATGCGCAAGTTTTACGGGGGCATTTGGGGAGTCACCCAGTCCATAAAAGATTTTATGTTCGATGAGGAGGTGGCCGCTGCCATTATGCAGAATACTCCTAGCCGTATTTTATTAAAACAGCGGGGTGTTGATTGGGATGAGTTTCAAAATATCTTGTCTCTTAATGATGCCGAAGTGGAAGCCGTTAAGTCGTTAAGGTCCGAGAAAGGACGCTTTTCAGAACATTTGTATATTCAGGATGAGGAGAAGGCTATTTTAAAAATTGAGCCTGATCCACTTTCCTATTGGATATGCACCACTGATCCCAAGGATAAGACTGTCATCAACGAGTATCAAGAGAAGCACCCCGATTTAAGTTACATAGAAGTTTTAGAAAAAATTGTTGAAGATCAAAATAACCAATTACAAGGAGGAGAAAACTAACGTGAAAGCACCTATTATTTTGTTGTGTGCCTTTTTTATCAGCTTTGGTCCAAAACCCAGTCGAGCCATGTTCGGTGCCGATGCCGCCATCATGGTTCCCTATTTGATAGAAATCATTGCCCAGGCTGTGAAGCAGTATCAGCAGATGCGAACCATCTATGAAAATGCTCGTAATCATAAGGAGATGTTTCGCTCTATCAATGACGGGCTTAATGAAGCCATTACGCTTCTTGAAAGTCTTCCCATCGAGGATGAGAAAATATTGAGCGAGCTAAAATCCTTTAAACGAGCCATGAGTGAGGTGGAAAAACTCTATGGAGCCGTACCGAAGGGAAAAGAGGAACTTCTTATAAAGCTTCACGATGAAACGGTGGCCGAGAGTATTAAAATCTGGAACTCGCTTCAGCTCTACGCCAAGGCTCAGGAGCAAAACTCAAGGCGTATTTCGAGGCAAGCCATTTCAGCTAGTCCCAAGGGTGCAGCTCGGGTGAACGTTCAAACCAATGCCGCTATTTTGCATACGCTCAACCAGCTACTTAAGGTCAATGGTCAGATGTTAAAGCTGCAAAGTGAAAAATTGGCTTATACCAATAAGGCTGCTAAAGAATCCAACTTTCACTATCAGAAAGTCACCGATGACCTGAGTAAAAGCTTTAAGAATTTTGACGCCAACTTCGAGACGCCTAAGTTTTAATGTATGACTGGCTGCCTGAAGTTTGCCGTGAGTTGCGCGGAAGCCTTGTTGAAATTTATTGGCTTTCCATTGTTCCACTCACATTGCTTTTAATTATATTAGAGTTTTTTAAATTGCCAGAAAGACAGCCTGATGCACTGAGGGTGATCAAACGGGCTCTGATTTCAATGCTTCTTCTTATAAGTTTTGAAGAGGTGATCCATACCATAGCTCTTATTGGTGACGGTATTGTGGAGTCCATTAGTCCAAAGCCTCATATCAATCAGGTTCTTGAAGAAGTCTGGGGCTTTATTCAAGGTGTTGAGCTGAGTTGGCATCAATTTAAAGAGACTATTATTTGGATGTTTAGTCTTCTCGCTTTTATTTTTGCTTATCTTGGAGCTTTTTTTGCTGATGCGATGGTGCATTTTTGTTGGGCGATTCTTTTTGTGATTTCACCACTGATGATTTTAGCTTACATTCCAGAATCTACGGCAAATATAGCAAAAGGGCTCTATCGCAGTCTTTGTACTGTCATGTGCTGGAAAATTTTATGGAGTATCCTCGGTGTCATTCTATTAAAGTATACCACTCATGCGCCCATTGCTGATGGTGATAATTATAACGCCATTTTACTGATAGTCATCAATCTTTTTATTGGTGCTAGTATGCTGTTTATTCCAGTGGCGACAAAAGCCTTTTTATCAGGAGATTTTGCAGCTTACTCAGCCAGTCTTGCTGCGGCTCCAGCGTTGGCTTCCCAGAAAATCGTTATGAATCAAATTAAGAAGGCCGGAAGGTTTGCAAAAGACCGAGGCAAGTCAGTGGCAGCCCAAGGTGTTCGTTCAGCCGGTCGTGCTGTAAATGAATTTAAGGCCAATCGAGCTTCATCAAGTAATGCAAGAAAGCCAGCAAGCGTTTCAAGAGATATTTCCAGCCAGGGCTTTCAATCAGGAAAACAATCAATCAAAGGGGGAAGAGGTAAAAATGATTAATCTAGAAAATAAGAGTTTAGAGCCCGTTAATCAATGGGTTCGCATTAATGTACTAATGAGAAACTTAAGGAAAGTCATCTTGGCTCTTTTGGTCTCAAACTTTTTACTGGTTGTAAGCTGTATTTACTTGCTCAATAAGGACACACTTGTAGTCGCTTTGACTGAGTCAGAAAGTCTTTATTTTATCGGCAAAAGACAAAGTCCAGAAATTGTCGAAGCAGACGTGGAAAAATCGGCTCGCAATTTTATTTTGCAACGATACCAGTGGAAGACTTACAACATTGAGGCTTTGGTGAGAAATGTTTCACCCTATGTGACCTATGGCTTGCTCAAGAAAATGACCCGTCAGTTTGAGAAATCAAAAGACTTTGTAGAAAAAAATAAGATTGCTCAAAATGTGGTTATTCAAAGCATCGTCCTTAAGGATGATCATGTTGAAATTAAGATGGATCGGGTGGTTTCTGTGGGAAAGAAGGTTAAAGCGGTGAGGCCTCTTGAAGTTCATCTTGAAATCGTAGCGGACACTCCTAATAAATGGAACCTTAAGGGGCTTTATATCAACTCGATTACGGAGTTTGAGAGGTGAAAAGGCTTCTTTTTTGTCTTTGCATGATATTTTTTAGCTTTTCATCTCTGGCAAGAGTCCGAACTGTTGAAATGGACTCCAGTCAAATGAAGGTGATCACTCTTGCTATGGGGCGCTCCACAGTTTTACAGTTTGCTGACGAGCCAAAAAAAATCGTTAGCGGGAACAGTAATTATTTTAATGTGGAGTTCACAGGCAATGACGTCACCATTCAGCCATTATCAAGAGTTTCGAGTAACTTGTTTATTTATAGTGGACAGAGGCGCTTTGGTTTTATTTTAAAAGTCTGTCATTGCCAAAATTATGATGACTTGGTTAAGGTTTATTGGAAACCTCCTCGTACTAAAAAGGTAGAGAAGAAAGCTAAAAAACTAAAGTCTTTTCAACGTCGCAGTTTTAAATCTGGGGATGTGGAGATTTTTGTTTCGAGCATTTTTTACCACAGGTTTAACGATGTTTATGTTGTCGATGGTAGCTTTGCTCTTCCAAAAAGGAGTGAAAAGCCAAAGTCTGATCAACTGTGGGTCACGAGGGGCGGGAAGAAACTCAAAGTCCTTGATGTGGTCTATCGAGATCCCACCATTTTTGGAAATTTTAAAAACTATCGTTATCGACTGTTTCTGAAAATAGTAAAGCCTGTTGATTTTACGTTGCATGCTCGTTTTGGTGAAAAGACGGGGAAAATTATTATTTCAAAGAGGTCTTACCAGTGATGGATAAATGTAAGTCATTTTTGAAAAAAGTAGGAAAATTTCTCTATAAGCCTGTTGATTGGTTTATTGCCTTTAAAAAGTATCTCGCTGGTAAATTCTTTAAAATTTATCCTGGAAAGAAGTCTATTGATCTGGGTGGTGTCCTTTTATGGGGATCTACTACCTTTTTAGGCGTTCTGGTTATTATGAGTCTTGTGTCTTCACCGGAGGAAGATGGTAGCTCATATAACACCTCTTATGCTTCGGGCAGTGAAGAGGGGGAGGATACAAGCCTTCCTGACGATGGAAATACTGGCGAAGGTGTTAAGGGCGTTGGTCGTAGGAATGGCAAAAGGTTATCAGGGAGTGATCCCACTGGTTCTCGTAGAAGAGGCACTAAAATTAAGTATTCGGGTAAACAGGTTTTAGTGCGAGCCAATTCCCAAGGGGATCGGGCACTGCCTGTTGGAACCAACTTCGTAGGGAAGCTATTATCAACTGTTGACACTCGTCATTCAGATAAGTTTGTGCGCGTTCTTTTGCCTTTTGGTGGAAAATTTAAAGACCGAGTGGGGTTGCCTAAAAATACGGTGCTCCTTGGTCAGGTGAACTATCCTGGTCTCGGCAAAAGGGTCTTTATTCAGTTCCACACCGGCATTCTCCCCAGTGGGGATGAGATCAAGATAGAAGCCTCAGCCATGGACGCTAAGGACTTTTCACCTGGACTCATTGGTTCCTATCACAGTGCTTTTGGCAATAGGGCGGGGGCCACTCTCGGTTTTGCCTTTGTTTCAGGAGCCAGTGATGTTTTGCAGGACAGGGAAGCTCTTGGAGAAGGCTTTAATCAAACTGTCACCAAGAAACCAACGATTAAGAACGCCATGCTCAATGGTATTTCGGAGTTTTCAAAAACCGAAGGAGCCTTTCAGTTACAGGAGGCTCAAAGTGAGGGGGCTTACGTCACTTTGAATCAAGGCCGTGAGCTGATTATCACATTAACAAAAACATTTAAAAAAGGAGGGGTGAGTCCACAATGAGTAAGAAGAATGACAAGGTTGCTGTCGTAGAATTTTTCAAAGGGCTTTTAATTATTGGAAAAAAGAGTGTTTTCTATATATACCATGCGGGCAAGAGGCTTCCTCATTTGAGCCGCTTGGCGTGGGTGAATATTTTATTTGGAGTTGCGCTTGTTAGCGTTTGGTCCATTAAGAATACTCCTATGTGGTATCTGCATGGAACGTTCCCCGATGTTTTTAGTCAACAATTTGTGCGCAATATTGGGATGTTCTGGGTGTATCAGCTTGGCTTCTTTTTAATCCTACTCTTTGCTGTGGCTGTTTTTATTTTGGCTTATCCCAATGTGGATACCATCAAACGCATTGATCAGGCTTTAAAAATGGCCGGGCTAAAAAATGGCGTGGGGGATTCCCCGAAGGTTAAAGACATAGAAGTGCTTAACCAGAGCCGTAAAAAAGTGGTTATTGACACAAAAGGAGTGCCAAGAGCTGATTTTGAAAAAAAGAGAAGTAACATCAGGGCGAGTGTGAACTCTCAAATTGAATCCATTTGGGAGCAAAAAGAGCCAAAGTATGTGGACTTATTTTTAAATGATAAGCCACTTTCCAAAAAAGTTCCCTACAGTGAAGTGGCCAGTGAAGCCAATCAACCTGGAGAGTTCGTCATTGGGAAAACTTACGGCAGGCTTGTTAAGAATAGTATTTTCTCTGTTCCTCACTGGCTGACTGCTGGTGCAACGGGGATGGGGAAGTCTTATTTCTTGCGCCAGATGATGCTCAATCTTTTGGAGAACACACCCAATTTACAGCTTATTGGCATTGATTTAAAGGATGGTATCATTATGCGCCCTTTTAAGGATCTTCCAAACGCTAAAATTGTGCGCGATATTTCTGAAGCCTCCGCAGTTCTTGAAAAAGTTCATGCGGAGATGACTGAACGTTTTAAGGTCATAGAAGAAAAAGGTTGCGAGACAATCAACTTTGAAAGCCATAAACGCGACCCCATCCTTGTTGTTATTGATGAGTGTTCCCTTCTTTATTATGGCTCAAGAGTGTCAGCTACTGAGAAGGAACACGCCAAGAAAGCCACAGAATTGACAGAAAAGATAATGAAGCTTGCTCGTGTGGCGGGTATTTCTATGGTGCTTGGAACTCAGAAAGTAACAAAGGACACTATTGATACCCATATTCAGGAGAATATGGAGGGGCGTCTTTGTTTTAAGGTTCCATCCATTCAAGGCTCCTCGCTTGTTGTCGGTAATAAAATGGCCCGTGAGCTTCCACGAGTTGAAGGACGAGCTATTTTTAGAAGTGGTGTCGATATTATTGAGGTGCAAACACCTTTCTTGGGGGCTGATGAGCTAAAAAGGCGGTTTAAGGTGGTTTCGGATCGTTTTAAAAATGGCAAAAGTCCTCTGGCTCAAAAATTGATCACTGATATTGTTCGCAAGCAGGTCAAAACTTCCAACCTAAACAAAAAGGTTGAGCAGGAAGTGAAGTCATGAAGTGCTTGCAAGAAAAAAAGCATCGGTTTTCTTTAACTCCAAGAGATATTAAGATTTGCCGTTATCTTTTTGCCACGAAAGGAGCACTTTCTTCGCAAATTGCTCGCGACTTGTTTAACGGGGCAACAAGGCAAGTGGTGAACAGACGGCTTAAAACTCTTGTGAGAGAGGGGTTCTTAGAGCGCGGAAGCATTTTTAAGGGACGTGCGAAAACACTCTATTTTGTATCAAAGAAGGCTATGAAGAAGGGCTTTGTTTACAATTTTGAGTTGCCTCGTATGGAGCTTAAAACTTGCCAGCCCTTTCATGACCTTGAGCTCATTGACGTTAAAAGAAAAATGCAGACGATCGAATGTGTTCGTCATTATTTAATGGAAAACGAGATTCAATCGGACCTTTTTGGAGCTTGTAGTTACGACCTATCAGATATTAAGCGTCTTAATAGTGACGCTTTTGTTCAAATTTGTATTGACGAAGAGGTGTATTCAGGAGCCATAGAACTTGAGATTTCAGACAAGGGGAAGGCTCGTTATGCGCCCCTTTTCAGGGAATATTATAAAAGTGAGACGGTTGATTTTGTCTTTTATTTGTCTGATTCACGCGCTGTTTTAAATTATGTCTTGCAAGTGGATCGTCAAGTGCGAGGGGATGAAGATCCTAAAATTTTTACTTTGAGTTTGGAAGACTTGTTTCAAAGCACAGACTCATTGGCCTTTGTAAATTCAATGGGTGGAAAATTAAATGTTCCATTCAAGAAAAGAGTTTAAGTTTTTTTTGTTCTTTGCTCGGCGGTGCCTAAGATAGTTCCGTAAGTGGTTCCATTGTCAGCAGCTTTTTTTCAGCGTTTTTGTTCTAAGTATTGAGAATTGTTTGTATTCGTTTACATAGCGTTATTTCGGTAATGAAAGTCAGTAGGTATATTAGGAGGTATAAAATTATTTGTATTAAAAAAATCATGTTGTGTGCATTTGTTTTAGGAAGTTTTGGGTGTGCGAGTGTGGAGCGTTCAACGCTCTTGGGGGCAGGGACCGGAGCCACTTTGGGTGCGGTATCGGTTTCCAGTATGGCTCGTCAGGATCATAAGAAGATGACATTAAAGGGAGCAGGCATTGGTCTGCTTGTTGGAGGTTTGACAGGATATATTCTTCATCAAGTGATGGATAAGAAGGAGCGAAAGGTCAGAAGAGAAACTCTCTTTAACCTAGAGTCTCACGGTATATCCACCAGTTTTGAGAATGTGAACTTTGAGAAACATAATACTTTTGTGACGTCTCCTTCGGTGCGAGAGGATTATGTAGAGACTCATACGGTAGACGACGGAAGAACTTTGATCCAGGGTCACAAGGTGTGGAAGATTGAAGGCTCACCACAATTTAATCTAGGGCGTCCGAAGAAAAGAAAGGCCAAAAGATAATGAAGGCCTTAAAATCAGGTCGCATTTCCTTAGATGAAAAAGCCGTTGAGGTTATCAATCAAATTTTTAGAGCTCTTAAGGAGGAGAGCTCTTATTTAAAAGTATCGCCATCAAAGCTTGTCAGCCAAATTGTTTGTTGTTTTGAAGAGAAGTATTTTGAGCGCGAGAAAAAAGAGTTGTTATCAAGACTTTTTGACAAGAGGGGTTATATAAAACACCTTCTCCAGACAGCCGACTCTCCAGAAGAGCTTGTGGCAAGAGTGGCTGAGCTTCATGGCAAGCGGGATAAATCGTCAAAAAAAAGGTCGTCAAAGTCCTCTGAAAAGCCCCAGAGTCATATCTTAGAGGGGAATAAGTGATGGCAGTTTTAGGGTTCATTTTTGAACTTTTTTTCTGCATTTATTCGACTGAATGGACTGAGATTTTATTGCTTCAAAAGGGCACCCATTCTATAAATATAAGAGAGCTGTTTTTATGAAACGGCTTGATCCCAAAAGGGATGGGTTCTTTGAAAATGGAATAGAGCTAATTGCGTTAAACCATCATGTGTTTAACGAAAAAGAAGCGGCATTTTATTGTAGGTGCAGTGTGGATAGTATTCGCTATCACGCACTGAGGTCGAGAAAATTAACCTTTTGTGATTTTACGAAAGAAGGTTTGGTCTTCTTAAAAACCGATCTTGATAGTTTTCTGCAATCTTCAAGAAAGCAGGGCTACCGAGATCATGGAGGAAGATCATGAATGAATTAATTCAAATTGAAGTACCGTACAATTACCGTCCGAAGGTTTACACTTATCAACGGGGTTCTAAGTGGCACTGGAAGTTTAAGCTTCCAGGTGATGTTTGGTTTTACTGTTTTGCAGCTAACAAACAGTCCGTTGCGGAAAGAAATGCAGCCTTAAAAGCGGCTGACCTTGCCAAAGGTCTTTTCACTCCTAAAGAGATTGAGAAAATGGAAAGGTCTTCAAATAAGGTCAATACGATTGATGAGGCGATTGCAAGATATTTGGCTTCCATTGAAGTCGAGCATTCTCGCAGTTACTTTAAAACGATGAGTTGGCAATTAAAATCAGAGTTTACTTTTTTCAAAGAAACTCTGAAGATCGACTTAGTTTATAAAGTTAAGGAAGAGCATGTTTATAAATATCGTGAGCATTTATTGATGCTGGTTAAGTGTAAAAAGATTTCCCAAGTGACTGCGAAGGGAAAATTAAAAGCGGTGAAGCAACTGTTTAAATGGTTAAGAAAAAGAAAAATGATTATGACCAATCCTTGTTTAGAGGTGGACCCCATTCGGGTCGATGTTGATAAACGGGCAAGAACAGTGGCAACACCTCCTGATGTTGTAGAGAAGCTAATGGCAGCAGACTACAAGCATCGCTTTTTGTTTCCCATTAAAGAATTTGCCTTTTTTCTTTTTTCTACGGGAGCCCGAATGGGCGAGGCTCTTCATTTAGAAGTTGACGACATTGATCTTGAGCAAAAGATTTGGAGAGTCCAAAATAAAGAGGACTGTCCAACAAAGGATCAATTGGGCTGGAGTCCAAAGACTTCTAAAGAGCGAGTTGTTCCTTTATCTGACAATTTGATCAAGTTATTAATTCCACTGATTGAACGGGCGAAGGTTCATCGAGTGGTAGGATACACTTTGATTAAAAATAAGAAGGGAATAATGAAAAAAGAAGTCATTGAAGCCTCTTTTATTTTCACCATGGTTGATAGAGGTCTATCAAGCAGGCGAAACACTGTTTTTAGAAGAGTGGATAATATTAGAGGAGCTTGGGGAGGCCTTTTTGTGGCTGCTGGTTTAGTAGAAGCCCGTTCGTATGACGTTCCCAGTGATGAGAGTGGAGGAACGAAGCATGGTAAGTATAAAGGGGGAGTGAAGACTCGTCATGATGTGAAAGTCCCTTATACAAGACATGATATGAGACGAGGTTTTAATGCTGAAGCAGAGAAAGCCGGTTTAGAATTGAAAGAACGTTGTGCAATTTTGGGGCATAACCAAGTGGTGAATCAGGTTCACTATGGAGGAGAGAAGCAAATAGACAGAAACAAGCTGGCTGAGAAGGTCAACCAGTTGTCTGAGTCTGTGGTAAGTCTTGAATCTTATAAGAACCGAAAGCTAGGTTAATGGTGCGCCGGAAAGGACTTGAACCTTCACCCCGAGAACTCAGGACCAGCCCCTCAAGCTGGCGTGTCTACCAATTCCACCACCGGCGCTCACAACGCCTTCGGTCTTGTGAGTCTACCTTAGCGGGTAGACTCTTTAGTTACAATAGTGTTACCAGCCTATTTTTTTAGAGAGCCCCAAAAATAATTTTTAAGCTCCTAAGTTCCTGTCTTTTCAGGGTAACAGGCTTGTAACAATAAAAAACCCTGAAAAGTCGTCGCGCAATGCCCTCAAGCTGGCTTGTCTACCAATTCCAACACTGGCGCATTGGGAAAATCGAAGACATTTTATAAACTTGGGCCTCCTCCAAAGTCAACGGTGCGTCTTGATTTTGGGGGCCCAGAGGGCTCAGTTCGAAACTGTGCATTAATTACAAAAAACTCTAACCGATCGTGGGTCTCAAGTATCTAATTAATAAGCACCGAGAAGGTGCCCCGGGTCTCTAGGATGGAGGCTCGTTATGGTCATGATGACCGGTCGTGAGACCTCCAAAGAGTTGTGTTGTTTATTCCCCATTGGTTGGCTCGCGCGCCACGCGAGCCAACAAATTTAGCCTCTTGTGCTAGGCTGAAGTGTGTTGTGTTCAAAGCCCATGGATTATTAAAGAGGCTTTACAGGGAGAGCGAAGTGCTCTCCCTTTTTTTGCTTGTGATCTTGCGTCGTAGCCTCTATTTTCCCGGAAATGCTAAAGTCCGACTTGAGTTTTTCATATCCAGAACATCTGGTGGCGACCGAGCCCCGCTCTGTATCGCGCGTGATGTTCGTGAATGGAGGCGTCCCACAAGAGGTGACGACCCAGTACATTCTGACTCAAATTCGACCCAACGACATTTTGGTGGTCAACGAGACCAAGGTGATCCCAGCAAGGATCTACAGCGAGTGTGGCTTGGAGATCTTGTTCATTGAAAACCAGCAGGGGAATCAGTGGCAGGTGTTGTGTCCGGCCCGCAAGTGGCCCAAGGGACAAAAGCTGATCCTGCCCGACGGTGTGACTGTAAGTCTTGTAAAGACGGGACTGCCCCAAACTGTTGAAACCAGTCGTGCCATTGATGTTTCTTATTTCATAAAACATGGAGACATGCCCCTGCCACCCTATATTCAAGAGGCCCGCAGTGAGCGTCGCTCACGGTTTGAAGATCAGGGCAATTACCAGACCGATTGGGCGGAGCAGTTGGGGAGTCTGGCCGCACCCACAGCCAGCCTGCACTTTTCAGCCAGCGACCTCGATAAAGTGCGCAGTCGGGGCGCTGAAGTTGTAAAAATCTGTTTGCATGTAGGGCTTGGGACCTTTTTGCCCATTCACTCTGACAATTTAGACGATCATGTTATGCATTCCGAGTCCGTGGCCATTGATGCCGAGGCCTGGCAGTCAATTTTAGAGACAAAAAAGAGAGGCGGCGACGTTTGGGCGCTGGGTTCGACTGTCACGCGGGCTCTTGAAAGCATGGCCTTGGGGCATTTCGAACTTAAGGGTGACACCTATGTGGGGCAAACTGATTTGTTTATTCGCCCTGGGTTTGAGTACCAAATCGTCAGTGTTCTTATGACAAACTTCCATCAGCCCGAGAGCACCTTGGTCGCCATGGTGATGGCTTTTGCTGGGGTTGAGAACATGAAAACGAATTATCAATGGGCCATCGACCGTCACTTCCGATTGTTCAGTTACGGAGACCTAAGCGTATGGAAGAGATAGGGAAATTTCAACTTCAAGGCACCGACGGATATGCCCGCGCCGCCACTTTACAGACGGCCCACGGCCCCATTCAAACACCGGTTTTTATGGCGGTTGGCACAAGAGCAACCGTGAAAACCATGACTCCCGAAGAGCTGACCGATAACGGTTGCCAAGTGGTGCTCGGCAACACCTATCATTTGCATCTGCGACCGGGCGAAGACATCGTCAAAAAGATGGGCGGGCTCCACAAATTTATGAACTGGTCCGGCCCCATTTTAACGGACTCCGGTGGGTTTCAAGTATTCTCCTTGTCAAAACTCAGAAAAATTTCAGAAGAAGGGGTGGAGTTTCAAAGTCATATTGATGGCGCCAAACTTTTTATCAGTCCTGAGAAAAGCATGGAAATTCAAATGGACTTGGGGGCCGACATCATCATGGCTTTTGATGAATGTCCACCTTACCCCTGTGACGAAAAAAGACTGGTTGAGTCCATGGATCTGACCATCCGTTGGCTAAAAAGGTCCAAGGAGCGCATGGACAGAAAAGAGTCCCTGTTGTTTGGAATCGTGCAGGGAGGGCTCTCCTACGATTTGCGCATGCAAAGTCTTGAGAAGACCTTAGACGTGGATCTTCCGGGATACGCCTTGGGCGGTTTTAGTGTCGGCGAGCCCATTCATATGATGCACGAGCTGGTCAAAAAGGTGGGGCATCAAATGCCCGATCAAAAGCCGCGCTACTTGATGGGGGTGGGGACGCCTTTGGATTTGGTGTTGGCTGTGGATGCGGGCATCGATATGTTTGATTGCGTGATGCCAACTCGGGTCGCCCGCAATGGCACCCTGTACACCTCCCAAGGCAAGCTTTCTATCAAAAGAGCCCAATATAAAGACGACCCGGCCCCCTTGGACCCTGAGTGTGGCTGTTACACCTGCCAAAATTACTCAAAAGCCTATTTACGGCATTTGTTCATGACCGGTGAATTTTTAGGCAGTCGGCTCAACACCATCCACAATCTGCACTACTACTTTCATCTTATGGCTGGGGCTCGAGAGGCCATTCTCGAGGGATGCTGGAGCCAGTACCGAGACAAGATCATTCAAACCTTCACTTAAAAATGCGTCGCAGCAATAGGGGAGGGCGGGACTTACGGTGCTCAGCGGTAGCGGCACCCTCTTTTTGTAAATACGGTGATTTACGGGTATACCTCTCCTTCGCTGTTTTAATGAGGAGGGTCCGTGAGTCGACTTTTCAGCCTATTATTGATCGTTAGTTACGCAAATATAGCCTTGGCCCAAGCAAAAGCGGCCGAGGAGCCCAGTTTTATGATGAATATGGTCCCCATCGTCGCCATGGTCTTCATCTTTTATTTCCTGATGATGAGGCCGCAAATCAAAAAGCAGAAAACCCAACAGGAATTCCTCAAAGCGTTGAAGAAGGGTGATCGTGTTTTGACAAGCAGTGGAATTTTCGGGACCATTGAAGGTCTCACAGAAAAGTATGTGAAACTTGAAATCGCTGATGACGTAAGCATCCGAGTGTTAAAAGCTCATGTTTCTCAGCCAGTAAAAGAAGGCTAGGTATGTTTGAAAGTTTAAATGCACGAATCGCCGTTGTTCTTGTGGTTTTGGGGCTTAGTTTAGCCTGGACCATGCCCAACTTTGTTAACACGTCTGGCTTTTGGTGGCCGACCCAAGACAAACTGTCTTATGGTTTGGATATCCAGGGCGGGCTGCACTTGGTCCTCGGGATTGATGTCGATAGCGCCGTCGAGGCTCGCATCAAAAAGATGAGCTACACCATGAAGCAAGAACTCCTTAAAGAAAAGAAAGTGACTCTTGGTGAAGTCGAGTTGTTGGACGCAAAAACCGGCCGCGTTCGGGTGAATTTTAACCCAGCGGACAAAGACGCAGTGGTTTCCTATATGGAAGACAGCACTTACGGGCAAGGGCGGAACTTTCAGACCCTTGAAGTTAAAGACTCCTTTATCGAGTCGCGCTTTTACGAAGCTGAAATGAGGGTCTTTAAAAAGAGTCTTGTTGATCGTACGATTGAGACCATTCGCAATCGAATCGATGAGTTCGGCGTGAAAGAGCCCACCATCGCAGCCCAAAGTGACAGTCGTATTTTAGTGCAGCTTCCTGGTGTTCAAGATTCTAATCAAGCCAAAGAGCTGATCAACAAGACGGCCAAATTGGCCTTTATGATCTGGGACCCTGAGTTTATGCAGGGCACGGCTAAATTTGAAGAGCTTATGACTTGGGTCAGCGAAGTTGAGGCCCAGCAGGGCTTTGCTCTTGGTAAAGACAACCTTCGGTATTCGGACTACATCAAAAAAATGGATGAAGCCCTTAAAGACAGATTGCCGAAAGATCGAGTGGTTCGCTTTCAAAAAGCCGAGAATGCCAAAACTCTAGAGGCTGGTAAAATTCCGTATGTTCTGCAGGCCGATGCCATGATGAGCGGTGAAACCCTTAACGACGCGGCGGTGACTCTCGATCAAATCGGACAGCCTATTGTGGTGTTTTCGTTTGATGCCAAAGGGGCTAAAGAGTTTGGTGAATTGACAACAACTCACGTAAAAAAACAAATGGCCATCGTTCTTGACGGTGTGGTGCAATCAGCACCTCGCTTAAAAGAGCCCATCACTGGCGGCCGCGGTTCCATCGAAATGTCTGGCACGGGTGACCGGCAAAAGACCATGGACGATGCCAATCTAACGGCAATGGTACTGCGCTCAGGAGCCTTGCCTGCTGAGCTCGAGCAATTGGAAGAACGAACCGTGGGGCCGACCCTCGGTAAAGACTCCATTGAAAAAGGCAAGTTTGCTGGATTGATTGGCGGCCTTCTTGTTTTTGTCTTTATGATTGTTTTCTACCGCAGCTATGGAGTTTTGGCCGACGTGGCCCTTGGTTTTAACATCTTAATGATCTTGGCGATTCTCACGTCTCTGAAAGCGACACTCACCTTACCAGGCGTTGCGGGTATCGTATTGACCATTGGTATGGCGGTTGATGCCAACGTGATTATCTTTGAGCGTATCAAAGAGGAGATCGCCAAAGGAGCCGGCCTTGCCGGGGCCATTAAAGAGGGTTACGCTCGCGCCTTTACGGCCATTCTCGATGCCAACATCACCACGGCCGCTGTTTGTGTTGTTTTGATGTATTTTGGTACCGGTCCGATTCGTGGTTTTGCTGTGACTCTTTTGGTGGGGATCATCACGTCGATGTTCACTGCGATTTTCTTCACCCGCACGATACTGAATCTGGTTGTTGGTAAACTCAAACTTAACATCGCCCCATAATAAGGACTAAAAAGATATGTCGAATGCAAAAGGTAATAGAGGAATGAACGATCCAGGGCGCTTTGCTTTTATGAAAGTGGCTCCCGCGTTTTCAATTGTTTCATTGGTGCTTATTGTTCTCTGTTGTGGAGTCATTGTAAGCCAAGGTTTTAAATACGGTATCGATTTTGCCGGTGGAACCGAAGTGCAAGTGCAATTTACCAGTGAACCACCGGTTGCGAAAATTCGCTCCTATCTTGATACTGTGGTAGGCAGTGTGATGGTACAGACCCTTGGCGCCGAAAACGAAGTTCTCATTCGTATGCAAATGGCCGATGGCGCTGACGAAAAAGAAGTGAACGAGAAAAACAACGAGCGTATTAAGCTCGTGACCTCTGGCCTAATCAAGGAGTTCTCTTTAGATTCATCATCCATTCGTCGGGTGGACTCCGTGGGTCCCCAGGTCGGTGCTGAACTAAAAACCAAGGGAATTTTGGCGATTCTATATAGTTTGATTATGATTCTTATCTATGTCGGCCTTCGTTTTGATTACAAATACGCCCCCGGTGCGGTCATCTGCCTGTTCCACGATGCCATTATCACATTGGGTATTTTCTCTTTGCTTGGCAAAGAGGTGAACGTACAGATTCTAGCGGCCATTTTGACAATCATCGGTTACTCACTCAACGATACCATCGTCAACTTTGACCGTATTCGTGAGAACGAACATGTTTTTAAGGGTAAAGACCTCAATTTTATTATCAACCGATCGGTGAATGATGTTCTCAGTCGAACGATTCTAACGTCTGTGACAACTCTGTTGGCGGTTATTGCCCTTTACACCTTTGCCGGTGGCGTGATCGAAGATCTGGCTTTCACTCTTGGTATTGGTGTGGTCGTTGGAACCTATTCGTCTATATATGTAGCTTCACCGTTGGTGATGTTGACCGAGCGTTTGAGCAAGCAGTGGGGAGCCACGGCTTAACAGCGATCTCAGGTTTTTGAGGGGGAGACTATTCAGCAAGATGTGCTTTGGGAGGCCAGTGGTCTCCCTTCTCAAGAGACCCCCTCCGCTCTTTCGCAATGGCCCGAAGAGATCCCTCTAGTGGTGCGCCGCTGGATGGCCTCCCGAGGTTTTCCGGACTACGCGAGCTTCCAAAGTTTTTCAGAATACAGTTTAAAAAACCTCAAAAACCCATCGTCTCTGAAAGACATGGACCTGGCCGTGGACCGTCTTATCCAAGCTTACGAGCGGAAAGAAAAGGTTTGCCTCTACGCCGATTTTGATATGGATGGCACACCCGGTTTAGCGCTGCTCATCCGCGGTCTCCAGCATTGTGGTTTCGAAAACCTGCTCTCGTTCCAGCCTAATCGCTTTGACGATGGCTACGGGGTTCACCCCGATATCATCGAAGACTTTATTACCAATCACGGGATCTCTTTGTTTGTAACCGTTGATGTGGGTATTACCGACGTAGACGCCGTTGATTTGGCTGGCTCTTATGATGTTGATTTTATTATTACGGATCATCATCAAGCCAAGGCCGAGCTGCCAGCGGCCCATGCCATTGTTAATCCGAATCAGCCGGGTTGCCCCTCTGGCTTGGGGCATTTGTGTGGCACAGGAGTGGCCTTTTATTTGGTGTTGGCGCTAAGACGAGCCATGACCGACCGTGGCCTTCTTAAAAAGTCTTTTGATCCGAAAAAGTTATTGGATTGTTTTGCCATTGGAACTCTCACCGACATGGTGCCACTGATCGAGGACAATCGGCCGTTGGTGCAACATGGTCTTCTACAATTGGCGCGCACCGATCGAGGAGGCTTGAGGCACCTGATGGGTGAATTGAATCTGTTTGGTAAGGGTTTGACCTCATCGGATGTGAGTATCCAGCTGGCTCCTAAGTTGAATGCTTTGGGGCGAATGAACTCGGAGGTTCAGGCCTTAGATTTATTTTTAGTCACTGACGCGAAAGAGGCGGAAAGTCTGGTCCGCCAAACCTTATTGGCCCAAAAAAAACGCACCGAAATTCAAAAAGAAGCCGAGGATCAACTACAGAGTGTGCTTGTTGCAAAGACGCCTCTCAAGTTTGTGTTTGAGTACAATGAGAGTTTTTACAAAGGGATTGTTGGGCTGCTTGCGATGCGCGCCTCGCAAAACCACGATGTGCCCAGTTTTGTTGGGTCTGTCATTGAAGATAAAATTGTGGGCAGCGCTCGAGCCCCGAAAGGCGAAAGTCTCCTTGAGGCTTTTGAGTATTGCAAAGCGACCCTCAACCAATTTGGTGGCCACCATCAGGCGGCGGGTTTCGAGCTAGAGCTCGCTAACGCCGAGGCCTTCAACAGCAAGCTTGCCGAGTTTTATGCCGATCGAAAGCCTGTCAAAAAGGTAATGACCTATGACCTCAAGGCTGAACTTGCCGAGCTCGATGACCAGTTCAAACATTGGTTTAAAAAGTTGGAGCCTTATGGAGTGGGCTTTCCCATTCCCTTAATACGAATGGATCATCTCTTTGTGGCGTCGACTCGCGTTTTGAAAGAAAAACATCTCAAATTGGTCCTCAAAGATATTGATGGCAACAAAATTGACGGGCTGTGGTTCTTTGCAGATAATATCGAAGAGAAGCGTCAGCTCACCTCAAAAAGAGTGAGTGTCATTGTCGAGCCCTCCATTAACTTTTATATGGGGCAAGAGAGTTTACAGACCTTTATTCGTGATCTCAAAATTGAGTACTAAGGCAGTCATCCATGGATAAAAAGTTTTTAGAAGAGTCGTCTCGTAAAGTGCAAACCCTGCTGGAGCGTGCCGGTGAGGTGATCGTCGATAAAGAGTCGGTGGTCAAACTCGGTGTCACCTGCCTGTTGGCGGGCGGACATTTTTTGTTAGAGGATCGACCGGGGATGGGCAAGACCAGTTTGGTTAAAACCCTGTCGAAGCTCCTTGGGCTCCAAGAGCAGCGTATCCAGTTCACCAACGATCTGTTGCCGGCCGATATTCTTGGGACCTCTATTTTTAATAAGAACACTCAGAGTTTCGAGTTTCACAAAGGCCCCTTGTTTGCCAACTTCTTGTTAGCCGATGAGCTCAATCGGGCAACCCCCAAAACCCAAAGTGCCTGCCTGCAAGCTATGGAAGAGAGCCGAGTCTCCATGGATGGGCAGTCCTATGATTTGCCGCAACCCTTCTTTTTGGTGGCCACGCAAAATCCCCAAGAGAATATCGGTACTTTTCCCCTGCCAGAATCGCAGTTGGATCGATTCTTGATGAAGTTGCAGTTGGGGTTCCCCAGCCGTGAAGCGGAAAAGTCCATTTTGAGTGGTCGAGATCGAAATCAATGGATCCAAGAGCTACAGCCCGTGTTCACACCGCACGAGGTTGTTGAGATGATCGAGGCGGTCGCTGGAGTTACGGTCTCCGACTCCGCTCTCGATTATTTGCAAGACATTGTCGAGAAAAGCCGCACCTTATCATGGGGACTATCGCCTCGCGCCGCCCGTGATTTTAACAAAGCGGCCAAAGCTTATGCTTTTTTGGAGGGGCGTCCCTTTGTGATCCCTGAGGACTATCAAGCCGTAGGCGTCGCAGTTATGAATCATCGTTTGCGTCATCACCAAGACCTTGCCGATAAAAGTGCCGAGCAGTTGGCGCAAGAGATCATCCATTCGGTGCCGATTCCTTGAGAAAAATTTTTAAGAAAGGCGAAAAGATCTATATTATTCCCACCCAGTATGGGTTGATGTATGGCCTGGGTATTTTTGTCAGCCTGACTGGCGGGGCGATATACAATAACAATCTGGCCTTCGTGTTGTGTTTTTTTCTAGTCGCCCTTTTTTTAATCGGCATGGTGCAGACCCATGCCAACATCAAGGCGCTCTCCATTGAAAAGATGACTCTGTTTCTTTCTCCAAGTGATAGTGAAGGGCGGGGGATGATATGGCTTAAAAGTAGCAATCCAGAGGGACACAATCAGCTGCGAGTGCAATGCAAAGACAACGAGGACGTCATTGATACAGTTGTTGATCGCATCCATAAAAATTCTCTGCATCCCCATTTTTTTACTTTCAAAACGGGCGACTGGGGCTTGAAGAGCGTAAAGAAGATAAAGGTCTCGGGCCGTTATCCTTTTGGTTTTTTTTACACTTGGCGCACTTTTGATTTCCCCGTGGATTACGCCATCTATCCAAAGCCCGAGGGGGAGCAGACGTTGCAAGCCGTGGATGATCGAGGGTCGGGAGAAGGACACCGCGTGCAGCTGGGCGGTCATGATTTTTCTGAGCATAAAAAATATATTCAGGGAGATTCTCAAAAGCATATCGACTGGAAGGCCTATGCTCGTGGACGACCGCTCTTGACTAAAAAATTTGATGATGGTCATCGCGAAACCCTGTGGATCGACTATGCCCAAGCCCAGGGTGATCATAGGCAAAAAATGCACCAGCTCTCTCGTTGGGTTCATCAGTGCGAGGCCGGGACAGTGGTTTATGGTCTTCGACTGCCGGGGCAAGGGGCGCCGCTGGGCTCGGGTGAGAACCACAAGCTTTACTGTCTGCAACTGTTGGCCCAGGCCCGAGGGCGAATATGAATCCACAACCCAATCGGTTTTTCCATCTCAGTCTGATTTTTTTAGTGGCGTTGAATCTGCTGCCCCATTGGAATGACCACTCCGTGCCTACGATAGTTGTGGGTGGGTTTTGCTTGGTGTGGCGGTTGCTTTATGAGTACCAAAAAGTGCGCTTGCCCAATGACTTTGTGAAAGCTGTCTTGGTAATGGCTCTCAGCTATTTAGTCTACGAGAATTACGGACAGATATTGGGGCTTGAGTCGGGCTCAGCTCTTTTGATCTGTGCCGTGTCGTTAAAGCTGATTGATCGGGTCGACTATCGTGACGCCATGGTCCTCCTGTTTCTTAATTTTATGCTTCTGTTAGCGCGCTTCTTTGAGTCACAATCTTTAGGCATCACTCTGTTTGCAGGTTTTGATTTGGTGATTACAACCGCGCTGTTGGTGCAGCTGCACAACGGGGCCCAGGTTCGCTTTGATATTTGGACTTTGCTAAAAACCGGTTCGAAACTTGTTTTGCAAGTGGCACCTGTCATGGTCTTGTTGTTTTTTGTGTTCCCTCGCTTTTCCACTGGTTTTCTAAGTGCGCCTTCGAGGCAAGGGGCTCTGGACGGTTTTAGCAACACTCTTGAGCCTGGGAGTTTGACTCGGTTGGCCCAGACCGATCAGCTAGCCTTTCACGCCCGCTTTAAGGGCGAGGCCCCCGCTCTCACTCAACGCTACTGGCGTGGGGGCGTACTGACCGAAAATCAAAACATGAAATGGCTGACCCGAGAGTTTAAAAAGAACCGACTTCGTCCACTCGCGGGCACTAGCGTATCGAGCATTGCCTATGAGATCTTGGTGCAGCCGGTGTTTAATGATTGGATCTTCACTTTGGATCGGGGAGTCTGGGTTGAGCCCCGTCACTCCCAATGGCAGCGACGGGTTCGCCAAACCGAGGGCTCCCTCTTTCGCTTTACGAAAGCTCCTGACCAGAAACTTCTTTATGAAGCCCAATCCGTGTTGGGCGGTTCGCCTTCGCTACGAGCTTCTCAAGGGGCTTCTCTATTCGCCGACCAACGCGCCCTCTATTTACAGACTCCTTCGGAGGCGACCGATCCTCGTGTGCGATCGCTGGTGCAGGAGGTCTCAAAAGGACAACCCACAAACGAAGAAAAAGCCCAGCGCTTGATGCAGTTTTACAGTACACAATTTCGCTACACACTAAGCCCGGGGCGCCTAAAGACTCAAGAGTTGGCCGAGTTCTTGTTTGAAAAGCGAGTGGGGTTTTGTGAACACTTTGCGGTGAGCTTCGCGGCGTTGATGCGACTGGCGGATGTTCCATCAAGGGTGGTTGTGGGCTTTCATGGGGGGCGACGCAACAAGCTTAGCGACTACTACAGAGTCAGTAGTAAAGACGCCCATGCTTGGACTGAAATTTGGTCCGACACCCAAGAACAATGGTTGCGATTTGATCCAACCACCCTCGTCGCCCCTTTACGTTTTGAGCTTGGCGGGGAGGTGTTCCACTCGCTCACCGACGACCAACGGGCCTTGGCCCAAAGCGAGGGTTTTCTGTCTGGCTACGATCGCGGCTGGTGGCAACAGGGCTTTTTTGCGGCCGATGCCCTAGCCACCCAATGGAACTTGTTTCTGTTGAAGTATGATCAGCAGGGGCAAAAAGATTTTTTTGCAAAGTTAGGTTTAGGAAACCTCCATCCGCTGGTTTTGTTTGGAGTTTCTATTCTGGTACTAGTCCTGTTTTTTCTGTGGCTGCGATCGAAGAATCCTTTGTTCGCGGCCGGCGATGACTCGACCCAAAGGGCTTACCTTAAGCTGCAAACTCTGCTTGAGAAAAAGGGCATTCAGAAAAAATCTTTTGAAGGCCCCAGTGATTTTTTAATCAGGGCCCAAAAGGAGGACCCAACTCGGCAAGCTCCCCTCGAGAGCTTTCGCAAAAACTACCTCGCCACCCGCTATGGACTTCAAAAAGGCGAATCCCTGGGAAAGATCCTTAAAAGTATAAGGTGATTTTTACTTCTGGCCCCAATAGACATTGGCGGGGGGGATGTTGCGAGTGATGGTGACTCGCTTTTCAAATTTTGAAAAGTGCTGTGAGAACAGTTTTTTGATTCTCGGCGCCCCAGGATAGGTCAAAGAGTGGAGACACAGAAAAGTGGTGAACTGGCCACCGGGCTTGAGCACCCGTAGAATTTCTTTGATGATGGATTCTTGTAGTTCTTGAGGAAAGAGCGTCCAGGGCAGAGAGCAGATCACCGTATCGATACTGGCATCTGCGACCGAGGCCTTGAGATCATCGGCTGAAGCATCTAAGAATTGCGTGCCTGGGTAGGAGGTCCGTAAAAACTGTACCAACTGTTTATCGATCTCCACCCCAACGTAGGCGGCTAAAGAGTCCTGTTTCGCTAAGATGTGTTTCGTGATGGCGCCGCTGCCACAGCCGAGCTCCAACACGTTGTGGCCCTCCTTCATCCCCGATTGTTCTATCAGAGAAAGGGCGAGGTACTTGAGGCTGGGGAAAATAGTGGAAACATTTTTTGGGTCACGCAAAGCCGCTTTCACGAACTCCCTGAAACCACTTATCTTTTGACTCATATCATGAGGGTAGGGTGAAAGAGGTGGTGAGTCTAGAGAAAAGCTGTCGTCGTCCTAAATTGAGCTTGAGCTTTTGAGTCACCCCCGTTAAACCCAGGATATGTCTTTAAAAGCTGTTGTTCTCCTATCGGGAGGGCTCGACTCCGTTCACAACCTTTACGCATCCATAAAAAAGTGGCCCAACCAGGTGATGGCTTTGAGTTTTGATTATGGTCAAAAATCTTGGAGTAACGAGAAAGACGCCGCCCAATACTTTTGTAGTGAGTTAAACATACCTCTAGAAGTCATTGATATTAAAGGTGTTTTTCTGGGAGACACCAGCTCGCTCACCGATGCCGACAAGGCCATCCCCACAGACCGGGTCGATATCGAGAGCCAGCAAGCCTCTGAAGAATCCGCAAAAAGTGTTTGGGTCTCAAACCGCAATGGGGTGTTTTTGAATGTGGCCGCCTGCTGGGCTGAAAAGCTGGGAGCCTCCTTGATTGTACCAGGGTTCAATGCTGAAGAGGCCGCGACGTTCCCGGATAACAGTGTCGACTACATTGAAAAAATGAACGCTTGTCTCAAACTTTCCACTCGTAATGGGGTGCAGATCCATTGTTTCTCTCAGTTCATGAACAAAGAGCAGATCATGCAAGATCTCGTCGGTTGGGGTTGCGACCTTGATCACATTTGGTCGTGCTACTATGCCGGTGAGGCTTTATGTGGCGCATGTGAATCCTGCCAGCGTTTTTTTCGAGCAAAGAAATCCATAACCCATCAAAAGGAAGACTCATAGTGCACACGCTTTGGCTAGAATCAGAACAAAAATATGACGGACAGCAATTGGCTCCTCTCTATAACTATCTTGAACATGGTGTTTTGGGAGACTCGATCGTAGGCTGGCAAGGCGCTTGTAATGTGCCCTTAGAACACATGGTTGACGGCGAAGACATTCGAGCCGCATCAAAAATCGAGGCCGATCAGATGCTACATTTTGTGATCGAACTTTTTCAATTTCCGCTCAGCAGTGCGGTCGCTTTACAGCGTCTGATGGGTGAAATTTTAATTCTTCAGGTGCACAAGCATGGCAAGGTCAATGGCACCCTTCACCGCACCGGCGACGACGTGTACTGGGGCGAAAACAAACTCAATATCAGCATTGCCACCTGCACCCAAACCTCATCTCTCATCCATTTTGCTTTTAATGTGACCAACGAAGGCACCCCAGTAAAAACCGCCGCCCTCAAAGACTTTGGCATCACCGACACCGAAACCTTCGCCTTTTCATTTATGGACGCGGTAAAAAGCGAAGTCCTAAGCCTAAAAAGAGCCATGGTAAAAGTCCGCAGCTTCTAACAAAGCGACCCTCCATGAGACATCTGAGAACCCACCAAGTTCAAAGAACAACGGCAGTGTCGAGCAAAAAGCCCCAAGGCTACAAACGTCTTAGCAAACACTGAGGAGCGCCTTGTTTTACCGCAATTAGGAAAGCCCTGATTGAGTCCCGCAGCCAGAAATCCCAAAGGGATTTCAAAGGCGAGGACTGTCCGAAAAGCAGGGCTTTCCTAATTGCGGTAAAACAAGGCGCACCGGTCTCCACCCTCCGATAAAGTCTTGATTTCACCCCCAGTTGTGCATAGTCTGTGGCCCCAAAAATGTATAAAGGAGTGGAGCGAATGACGCCTAGAGTAAGAGAGATCCTCAGCTGGTACGGAGCCGATAACCCCGGAGTTTTAACCAACATGGCCCGAGTGCTCAACCATGGCCGACTCGCTGGAACAGGTAAAGTTGTTATCCTGCCAGTGGATCAAGGTTTTGAACATGGACCCGCCCGCAGTTTTGCAAAAAATCCCAATGGCTATGATCCGGCCTATCACGCGTCCCTTGCCGTTGAGTCGGGTTGCAGTGCCTATGCCGCTCCTCTTGGATTTATCGAAGCCGTGGCCCGCGATTACGCTGGTGACATTCCTTTGATCCTAAAAGTAAATAATTCAGACACTTTGTTTTCTAACAATGCGCCTTGCTCTGCCGTGACCTCGTCTGTCGACGATGCTTTGCGTTTGGGGTGTGTGGGTATTGGCTTTACCATCTATCCCGGTAGCAGCATGCGAAAGCAGATGTACGAAGAGATCGCCGAAGCCTCTCGCCGTGCCAAAGAGGCCGGCTTGCTTGTGGTGATTTGGTCCTATGCTCGGGGTGAGCAACTCTCGAAAGAGGGGGAAACCGCGATCGATGTTATTGCCTACGCCGCCCAAATTGCCGCCCAGTTGGGAGCTCACTTTATTAAGGTGAAGCCACCGACCGCCCACATTGAGCAAGACGAGGCACGCAAGGTGTATGAGGCTCAAGGTATTCAAGTCTCCAAGCTTTCAGACCGCGCCAAGCATGTGGTGGAGTCTTGCTTTAACGGCAAGCGTGTGGTGATTTTTAGTGGTGGGGCCGCGAAGGGCACCGAAGATGTTTTGGCTGAAGTCAAAGATCTCGCCCAGGGCGGAGCTTTCGGTAGCATCATGGGACGCAACGCTTTTCAACGTCCGAAAAATGAAGCCATTGAGCTGTTGCACGCTGTGATGGATCTCTACGTTGGGAACTCTCAATGAGCGAAAACATCGAAAACCCCATTCGTGCGGAAAAACGATCGAAGTTAAAAACCTTGCGAGAAAAAGGGATTGACCCTTTTCCCCATAACTACAAGCGCACCGCTCACATCGACGAAATCAAAACAGAATTTGGCGACCTTGAGGCGGGTGAAAAAAAAGAGGGCGCGGTGTTTCGTATTGCCGGTCGTCTGATGACCAAGCGGCCCATGGGTAAAGCGGCATTTTTCAATATTCAAGATCAGTCGGGCAGTCTGCAATGTTATTTACGAAAAGCGGAGCTCGAAGAAAACGATCTCATCTCTTACGACAACATCGACATTGGTGATATTATTGGTATCGAGGGCTTTGTTTTTAAAAGTAAAAAGGGCGAGCTCTCTCTGCATACTCAGAAGTTCGAGATTCTTTGCAAAACATTAGAGCCTTTGCCAGAGAAGTATCATGGCATTCAAGATGTGGAGCTGAAATACCGCCACCGTCATCTCGACCTAATCATGGACCCGAAGAGCCGTAAGGTTTTTGAAACCCGTTCGAAAATTATTTCTGAAATTCGCTCGTTTTTAAACAATCGTGGCTTTCTAGAAGTCGAAACACCAACGTTGCAACCGGTGTATGGTGGAGCCGCAGCTTTTCCGTTCACCACCCATCATCGCGCCCTTGATATGAAGCTGTATTTAAAAATCAGTCCCGAGCTTTATCTCAAGCGCTTGATTGTTGGCGGTTTTGAAAAAGTTTACGAAGTGGGCAAGAACTTTCGTAACGAAGGCATTGACCGTTCTCACAACCCAGAGTTCACCATGCTGGAATGGTATGAGGCCTACACCGACTATAATGACCAAATGAACCAATTCGAAGAATTGGTGGCTCATCTTGCCCGCACCATTACTGGTGACACAAAAGTGCAGTATCAGGGGCAGGAGATCGACTTTACACCGCCTTGGCGGCGCCTGTCGGTCTACGATGGAGTTCGTGAATACGCTGGGATTGACCCAGAAAGTGCCAGTGATCAAGAACTGTTTGAAAAAGCAAAAGCTTTGGGCTCTGACATGGAGAAAGCCAAAAGCCATGGTGAAATGGTCATGGAACTTTTTGAGCTTTCGGCCGAGAGTGAATTGATCCAGCCCACCTTCGTGATGGATTTTCCAGTTGAAGTTTCTCCGCTGACAAAAATGCATCGTGAGAAAAAAGGTTTGGTGGAGCGCTTTGAGCCCATCTGTGCCGCCATGGAGATCGGTAACTCATATAGCGAGTTGAACGACCCCGAAGATCAACTCAGTCGTCTAAAGCAGCAAGAGGCCAAGCGGGTGGTGGACGAAGAGGCCCAGCCCATGGATCATGATTTTATGCATGCTATCGATGTAGGGATGCCTCCGACGGGTGGTGTGGGTATTGGGGTGGAGCGCATTGTTATGCTCCTGACCGACTGTGCAAGCATTCGCGACATTTTGTTGTTTCCCACCATGAAGCACAAAAACAACCCCTAGGCTTTGCCTTGGGGAAAGGCCGCAGAGATGAGAGTGTCATCAAGCAATTTTCTTATAGTCTTTGGGCTCGTATTGTCGAGCCTATTGACGGCTTGTCAAACGCCCACCCAGGTGGTGGAGATCGACAGGAGTATAGAAAAACGGGTCTTTTCAAAAATTGAATACGGCAAAGAGGTGACTCTCAAAAGAGCGGTGATTGTCGATGTGCGATCCCGTTTTGATCATGAGATGTCACGGGTACCACGCAGTTTCTTTGCTTACTGGAAAGACTGGGATTTGCGACCTTATCGCGGCGACAAGCTGGATAAAAAACGACAAGAACTGCAAAAGCTTTTGGCCCTCCACGGTGTCGAGCCCCTCACTCAGGTGGTGATTCTTGGCAATGGCTTAAGCGGCCAAGGAGAAGAATTTTTATTAGCCAGCACCTTGCTCAGTCTCGGCGTCGAGAGAATCAGTTTTATGAGTGCCAAGCAAGCAAAGCAAGCCATGGTGGCCCGCCATCTGCCAAAGATCGCCAACGCGCCACTGTGGGAGAAGCCTTTACAGTATGATTTTTCATGTGATGGAACGGCTAAGTCGGCTCTGAGCGAGTTGTCTGCTCAGGAGCGAATGGCTAAGGCCGATATCGTTTTAATGGCAAAAGCCAAAGGTCCAAAAGCCTTAGCCATCGACACCATTTTTGCCTCGGACTTAAAAATAAAAAAGAGACCCTGGCCCAAGACCATAAAACCAAGGGTGTACAGCCCTGGTAACTTGTTCGCTTTTGGGGTGGCTCTTTTCTTGAAAGACCAAGGGCGCCAGCCCTGCGTTCTGTAGCGAAAGGATTTTAGCCAATGAGTGAAGTTTATAGCCAAGAGTATCACGTCCGCTGGTCTGACCTCGACCCCAATCAGCACATGCGGCACTCCGCCTATGCTGATCTCTGTGCCGCGACTCGAATCAGCTACCTAGAGTCTTTTGGGTTCGGCATGAGCGCCTTTGCCAAACTCAAGATGGGGCCGGTATTATTTAATGAAAACATTCATTACTTTAGTGAGGTTCGTCCGAACGATAAGGTGATTGTGAACGTGCGCGTGTCGGGGGTGAGTGAGTCCGGGCACAAGTGGACCATGCATCACGAAATCTTTCGCAAGTCAGACAATAAGTTGGCCGCGACCATTGATATTGCAGGCGCTTGGTTTGATTTGTCGCAAAGAAAAGTTTCGGCGCCACCACAAGAACTTCGCGAAAAAATTGACCTTGTGCCTCGCACGAACGACTTTAAAATTCTTTAGTTCTAAATAGACTGATTTCTGATTTCTGATTTCTGATTTCTGATTTCTGATTTCTGATTTCTGATTTCTGATTTCGTGTATCTGTGAGAGCGCATCACCAACCAAAGGCTCAGGCACTGTCTCCAATCGAGAGGCACCTAGCTGGCCATCTGGTGACAGAATCCATCTCATACTTTCTGTTGGCTTTATCAGTGGGGACTGTCGGTGAAATTGAACTTTCTGAAATTCAGCTTGTGAAACAAGTTAGTTCATATGAGGGGGCCAGAAGCTCTACCGTGAAAATACAATGAAATTGTTGAATGTTTGATCGAAATAGGAGACAAAGAACCCATGGGCGATTCAAAAGATTTTGAAAACTTGCCAGCGACGCACAAGCTGGTTGATGAAACTAGAAGTGAGTTAAAATCAGACATTTCTTCGTTGCGAGCTGAAATGAAGTCTCAGTTCAAGAGTGTGGACGCTAGATTCAACAAGGTGGATGCTAGGTTCAACGAGGTGGATGCTAGGTTCAACGAGGTGGATGCTAGGTTCAATGAGGTGGATGCTAGGTTCAATGAAGTGAATGCCAGTATCAATCAAGTCAGGGCGAGTGTTGATAAGCTTGTGTCGACCGTCGAAGATCAGAGTTCAAAGATTCACCGAACTCAGGCTTTATTTGAAGAGATGCTCCAACAAAACAAAATGATGCTTGATTCTATGACAATCAATAATGATCGGATTGAGAGAATTGAAAAAGCAATCGCGACTCAGTAGCTGGAGCTAGTAGACAGCCGATTTGCCGAACACTTCTTGGAGTTCAGCTCAGTGTTTGGGTTTCACCTGATCGACGGCAAGCTTTTTGTGCCCATTGTATTCAAGCATCTATAACTAATCTAAACTACCGCACTTTAAGTGAGCTCTGACCATAATTTTAACCCAACAGCTCTCGTGTACACTAAGGCACCTCGTTCCGGTAGCTAAGTGTATTCTACGTCTTGTTTCAGAAAAAAAAGCTGGAAGGGAGCGAGTTTAAGAAAGCGAAGCCTCATCTGAGACTTCGCTTTTAGTATTTCTTTTTTCGATTACCCTTTGAGCTGGTCGATAAGGTCGATCAAATCGATAAGATCATTCAGTTTTCCACCACGTCGTTTGCAGCGGACGATTTGACAAGTGCGCGGGCGACGACTGTTGCGACGACATTGGCGCATGGCCCGGCGACGCACGTTTTGGCGATTGCGGCCTTGGGTGTGAAACTGTCGTCCTCTGCGGTTTTTGGCGACGCAAACAAATTGGCGTTTGCCAAAAAAGTTTTTGTTTAAGATATCTCCGCCCTCAAAGCCTTCGGCATCAAAGCTTGGGACATCAAGCAGCTGCTCATAGGCATTGATCTTATCAAGATCGGTTTGCTCAAAGGCCAAAGCTGGCGACAGCATAAGAGTTGATAAAACGACTAATAGAATTGCTTTCATTATTCCCCCCTAGGAAACATAAGATTGAAGTCCTAAGTACCAATCTTTTTACCCAAAGAAAGTGAAATCTACTGACAGATTTGCCGATTTTTGTCGAGATCTCAGAAGAAAGCCTAGTGATACTAGGTAGTTTTTGCAAAAATTGTTCTTTAATTTATATTAAGAAAGAAAGTGAAATGGGTGAGGCGCCCGTAAGACAGTGGGCGAAGCTCGCTTGTTTGCAGCATTGTTGCTTGGGTCTTCCACAAATAAAAAGGTCCTACTCTTGGGCAGGACCTCCGCTTTTTTTTACAATCACGAAGTTGCCAGCTCACAACAACGATCCACCGGGGCCATCAAAGCCCCGATTGGCTCAGTTCGTTTGGTTCAACCAAGTGGGTTCTGGATCCGGATTACACTTGTTGAGGTACTCGGTCTTACGATTAGGAGCTCTTACGGAAGCTCTATCTGCTTCGTTAGCGGCACTGCCAACGATATGGCATGTGATCTGATCATCGCTTAGTGCCTCATTATCTTGTTTGTCTGCCCAATGCAATAGGCCAGCAGCATCTGGTCGTCTACTGAACCAATATTCGTAGATTCCAAAAACAAATTTTTCGCTTTCATCTAATAGCAGACTGTCTGGTCTTCCAGAGGTTGTGTTGTTAATCCAAAAATTGATAGCGGCAATTTTTCTGTCTTTGTTCTCTGGTTTATCAAGTTCAGTTCTGTCTTCGATTTGGGTTCCCGACAAGATATCCACTTCAAAAGTGGTGTCATTTGTTCGTGACTCATATTGACCACACCACCAGTTACCCGGCTCGGCGGGGCGGTCGAAATGCCGGTCGAAGATAGTGTTGACCAGTTCAAACGCAGGATCGCCGGGACCACAGGCGCCATCGTCTCCGCCGCCGGAGCCATCATCACCGCCACCGGAGCCATCATCGCCGCCGCCAGTTTGGTCACAATCTTTGAATAGAGCATCAAAGGATGCGCGGTCGGCACTTGCGAGGCCATTGACGTAGGACATGGGAATGTCCGAAAAACATGCTTCGGGTTCGCTATTGGTGGATTCGACCAACTCGTCTCCCCAAATAAGATAGTGATCAGGAGGGGTAGAGGTGTTTCGAAATTCCCACTGTCGGATATGCCGTGCCGTTGGTCGGGAGGTGGATTGAAGTGAATTGTGTGATCCGCTTCTGCGGAAAAAGCTCATAGGTGCCGCTGGTAAGTTCAACGTCTCAACGACAGATCCACCAAGTAGACATTTTATTGAAGCGACCCGAGCAGCCACGTCGTTGTGGAGATTATCCAAAGCTACCGCACAAAGCTGGCTCACTTGGTTTGCTGAGACACCCATCTTGGGGTAACCAGCAAGCACAAAAGTGATGTTTTCAGCGCCGTTGGCTTGGAAATACTGAATGTCCATGCGATCCGGAGGAAGGGTATCGCCACCACCAGAGCCGCCATCGCCTCCACCGGAACCACCGTCTCCTCCACCGGAGCCACCATCGCCTCCGCCAGAGCCACCGTCTCCTCCACCGGAGCCACCATCGCCTCCGCCGGAACCGCCATCGCCTCCACCGGAACCGCCATCGCCTCCACCGCTGATGTTCTCACAACGCTCAACCGGGCAGGCGTTAACTATATCTATTACTTTTCTTTGGTTGCCTGCACATGTGATCGTTGTGTCCGCGCAGGTGGGTGTGCCGATGGGCGGTTGTACAAAATTACACTGTAACTCTGGGCACCCGTTGGGGAGAATATTAAGAGGTAGAGTCACGCCCGGTTGGCAGTCCACGAAGGTTGTCACGGAACTACAGTTGAGTCCTGAATTTGGGCCGCCATTACTCAGCAAACTGCTGCTCCCGATTTCTGTTGCCTTAAATCCGTCACCACAGTTTTGAAAAATCAAAACACTGAGAGCCATCAAGGCACCTAAAGAAACCATCCCCATTTTTTTCATAGTATCCCCCACCATTTAATATGATACGTCTCATATCGGTCTGTTCTGGTGAACTCTTGAGTAAAAACCTCGACTTTCGTATTTTTTTTTTAATCTTCAGAAATTACAATAAAAAGCGTCTCAGTCTGATGCAAAACCCTAGAAAGTATTTGATTTTTGGCCGCTCTCTTCGGTTTGGGTGAGGCCCTCGTCGCGCGGAAGCGAGCCGTCATTTTTAGACCATGGAGGGTTCACAAGTGCAGACAGTTTCAGTGGGGCTGCGGCGTATTTTCTAATATATTTAAGTTGTTAGCGGTGCTGTCTTTCTTTTTGACAGGTTGGTTTTTTTTACAGAGTGACCAACATTTTCTTTGGAATTTCAATGGATTGCTGCATCTTGGAGCCTGGTATTTTTTACTATGGAGGTCCGATTGTGCGAGTCTTATTGTTTTTAGCCGTAGCGGTGGCGAGCGTTCTTGTTGGGTGCTCAAGTGACAAAGGAACTCAAGCTCAGTCGATCCAAATTCCGGTAAAAGGGGACCCGTTGACCTTTGTGGCCAACACGGCGGGCGATGAAAGTGGCCTTCCTGCCAGCTTGTTTGCGTCCGATCGTGAGTGGTTGATTTACAAAGTCGGATTCGCTACGGAACCACAAGAGCGAGTTGCTGATATGGTCGACGCCGAGTCAAAAAATGCCGCCCCTACCGCTGAAGCAACCACCGAGGTCAAAACGCAGCTGACGAGATTTAAAATGGATAGTCAGCCCGTCGCCGATGGAGGCTCGGTTGTATTTGCTTCGGTGAACAATGAAGACGTTATTTTACAGTTCAAACGTTCCGGACAAAAACTTTTTTTGGATAACATCGGCTCCACACGTGAAGACCTTAGTTTTCGACTGCCTGAATTTCGCGTGCACCACTACTCCATAAAGCAAGGACAAGACGCGTTCTCGGTTCTTTTTAGCTTTAAGATTGAGGACCGCTCTTTTTTATTGGCTTACTATTTCACTGCTGTCAAAGAGACCAATGTTCTGACCCAAACCCTTTCCTCTGCCTACAACTTTCTTTTTGGTCCAGGGGTGAAGATGGCCTGGAGCCAGGAGCGTCCCTTGAATATGAAAATTTGCACCCAAGGCACTCTGTCGCACTACAAAGATCTCGCTACCAAAGCGGTCGCGGCCTGGAAAACTCCATTGCGTAAGCGCCTGAGCCTCACTTCTCAAGAAGTGAAAACGCCTTGCCCTCCTTTTAGTGACTTGAACACCCAAACCATTTTTCACGTCAAAGACTGGGTCAAGGTGTACGACAAGATGATGGCCGCTGCCTTTGTGCCAGCCATCCCTGACTTTCACAGGTCTGAGATTGTTGATGCCGATATTTTTGTACTTGAAGCCGAGTGGAATGAGGCCTGGAGTGATGGAACTTATAAAATGGACGATTCTCTGTTTTATGGTCACGCGGACGTTCAATCCGCTTACTCTGAAACCCTCACCCATGAAATGGGCCATGTGTTGGGCTTACATCATGTCTTTGATGGCAATCATTCTGTGATGTCTTATAGTAACGTTTCTTACGTCACCTCTTATGACCGGGGGTTTGTGCAAGAGCTCTATCCCGAATACGAGCCCGTTACCGCACCGTAATTTTCGTGACATCGCTGTCAGAATCTTAAATTTTGCCGCAACGCCGAGTGGGCAGTAAAACCCATTTGACTCTCTAATGGTTCTCCTTAAGAATTCCTAATGAGTGAAGGATCGCTCGACGAAAGCCTGGGGGGCTCTATGGATGGGTTGTTTTGTAAAATCGTTTTTCTATTAACTTTGTTGTTCTCGGTCAATGCTAACGCACAAACCGAGGTGACCTGTATCAGTCATGGCGACCTCGAGAAGATCGCAAAGGACTTTTCGCAGTTCAATCGCTTTTTGACTAAGCAGTCGGAATACTGCACGCAAGATATGGGTGAGCAATGGTTTGCGATTGCCAATTCGTTGCGGGTGCTCATGACCTTGGCACCGGACGAGCCGAACTACGATGCTGACGATGCGTTGACCTATAAAGCCATCACCGACAAAGACTGGTGGGCCTATTTCACCAAGCGCGCTGATGAGTTTATAATTCAGTCCAATTGTCCCCAAAACGTCGTGGCCTACGTGCAGCCGTTTTTTGGACAAGGCAAGATCAACCTGTGCCAACTGTTTTTTGAGCAAACGGTTTCCAGCCAAGCATCGACCATGATGCACGAAGTGCGACACTTTGATGGGCATCGCCACGTCACCTGTTCTCAAGGGAATGAGAAAGGCAACGGCGGTGCTTGCGACAACGAGATCACAAAACGAGGATCCTATGCGATCAGTGTACAGACATTGGTTGGTATGGCTCGCGCGACCGAGACCAGTGTCAATGAAAAGCCTATGCTCGAGGCCGAAGCTGTTTATATGGCCTTCAATAAATTTAATTCAGTCCCCAAGGTCAAGCTGAGCAACTCCATAATACTGAGTAACGATCAAAGCGAGGTCTATTCTTGGAACCTTCGTGATGGCGTTGAACCCGTGGCGACCTTGCCGGAACCTTCTATCGTTATTAATAGCTCTAACAATTTAACGGTCTACCCGGTCGATGCGCAATCGGAGGCGTATCGTACAGATAAAAACCTTTTTGTGTCGGTGGAGAACCCTGGGCTGTATGCGAAGCACTACAACACGGAATCTCCTGAGGATCGGGCGCAGTATAAGGCCATTTCCTATTTTGCCACTGGCGGATTACTAAAAGGAAACTCTTTGCTCAGCCTATGCAACCGAGACTCCTTGAAGCTGGCGGCAACGAATCTCGATTCAAGAGGCCAATTCGTCACGATTATGAGCCTATCCACCGACGAGAAAGACGAACAGCGCGAGTCAATTTTGCTGGCTGAGAATGGCGATATGTTTCGTTACACTTGCCAAAGCAAAAGCTCTGATGAGGTTCGCTTTGAGAAGTTGGATATGAAAATTGCTCAAGGAGCCGACACAATCGTGGACTCATTTGGCTTTAATGGCGAGCAGTATGCTCTGTTGAATGATGGCACCTTGGGGTTGATCCAATTTCAAAACAATATTTTGCGGATCAGTGCTTTGAACTTGCCCATGCCCAATCAAGGGTGGATCAGTGCAACACCGATCAGCCTGCCCGAGGTGTTTTAAGGGTGAAAAACTTTAAGACTTTAGGTTTTCTCTTTGTGGTTATTGCGGCTTCGGTTTACTGGCTACCAAAAGCTTCATTGCCAGAGGAGGAGTCAGGGATGCTCGAGCACAAAGAGGTTTCGCGCCAAGTGGCCCAAGCCTCGCCCGAGCCGTCTCCTCAGGTGGTGTCTGCAAAAGTTGACACCGTTGCCTCGGGCGCTCCCCAAGAGACCATGGAGGCCAAAGCTCGACAAGAGATCGCTAGAGTCCAAGAGGCGTTAAAGCAAAACCCGGTGTCTCGCAAGCAACTGCTTGCCGTGATTACAGCGCCTGATGTTTTTAAAGCCCATAGTGTAGAGGTTCCGCCCCATACTCGTTTTGAATCTTTGCAAATGAAGTTGGGAGCAGCGAAGGTGGTGGCCTTGCGCGAACTGATGAGTGCGCAGTCCGACCGAGAAACCTTGTACAAAGACTTGGGGCGGATTATCCGTCGCGCCCAAGATCCCACCATCGCCAATATCGCGCGAGCGGCACAAGACTCACTTGATCAGGGGCGTTCTTTCTTTGATGATTTTTTAGATTCCATTGACCGTATGGAACTCTAGCTCGGTATAATTAATGTCTACAGTCTACAGTCTACAGTCTACAGTCTACAGTCTACAGTCTACAGTCTACAGTCTACAGTCTACAGTCTACAGTGGTAAGTTCGGCTTTCTAAATATGGATATCCGGCTCGTTGGTACTGTTGGTTGTACCGTTTTGTAGGTTGTCTACTTTTTGCGAAGAGCTTTTAGTGGAGAGAACAGTCGCGTGATCAATCGCAGTGTCACTCTCATTGTGCTCGACGAAACGCGCTGAACTTTTGCCAGTATCGTTTGCTGAACTTTGTGCCAATCCCATTTTGATTTTCAAACGTTCAAAGCCGATGCCGATGTCGCGGCGGATTTCCATAAAAGCGGGTAGGGCGAACAGTGTGAGGAAGGTGGAGAAAAACAGACCCCATCCTAATGAAAAGGCGAGGGGTTCGGTGAATCCCGACTCGCCGCCCAGTCCGTAAGCCATAGGAAAGACGCCACCCAATGTGGTCACAGTGGTTAAAATGATGGCTCGCAACCGGCTGGCAGCACCTTCGATGATCAAATCGCGAGTCAGGCCATTTTGCTTGCGACCACGTTTCATGATCTGGTCCACCATAATCAACGAGTCATTGACCGACACACCAACGGTACCAATCAGGCCTATTAGAGACATGATCCCCATGGGCATATCGTGCAGGTACAAGGCCCACACAATACCCATTAAGCCAAAGGGGATGGGCAGCCCCACAATAAGTGGTAGACTCAGAGAACCCAAGATTAAGGCCAAGGTGAACATCACCAAAGCAATGCACAGTAGGGCGACTTTAATAGCCCAAGCCCGACTGTTGGCCTCGGCTCGGTCGGCATCCCGCAATTTTACGGTGTAGGTCGGAAACTCGCTGGTTAGAGTGTCGACCACCTGCTGGGCTTGCTGTTTGGCAAGGGTGATGTTCATCTCGTCACTGGGGTCAAAGGCGAGGTCGAAGCTGAACATGCGTTTGCCATCTTTGTGCTGAATGCGTGCCAGTTGCTTTTTCTTCGACCAAGAGCCGAGATGTTGCAGGGGCACCGTGAGGCCGAGGCTGTTCAGAACACTCATTTTATTCAGTTCACTCTTGGTAACCACCTTGTCTCTTTGCACTTGGGTGTAGATCCACTTAGGCTCACCGTTCATTCGCATTTGCATCAACTCGTGGGGAACAAAAAATGACCGTAGCTGTGAAGTGATATTCGACAGGCTCATTTGATGCTGAGCCAATTTTTTCGTGTCAGGGGTGAAGACCCACTTTTCGTCGAATTCGTTCACTTCTTTAACCAGCTCGAGATCATGTTTTTCTTGCTGCATTTTTTTTAAGATGGTCTCTTTTAGCTCGAGATACTCAACGTCCTCGTTGCCGGTCACGTCGATAGAGACTTGCTGTTGTTTTTTCTCATCTTGGTCATTCATCTCATGACCCACCTGGATTTTTTCGATGCTATCCGGGGTGTTGGCTTCGAAGTGCTCTTTGATTTGCTTGGTGTACTCCCGTTTTATTTTCGACGGGTGGGTGATGTCTTCGTTGATATGAAGCATGACCTTGGCATAGCGGTAGCCGGTGTAGTTACGACCGTGAGTCCACATTTGACCGATGCTTGTCGCCACGGCTTGAAACTTATCTTTTGGAAGACCCAAGAGATAGTCTTCGATGGGTTTAATCACCTGTTCGGTGTTTGCCAGGGAGACACTGTTTTTCAGGGTGACTTTGACCGCGATGCGCTCTTGCGAGGCGCCAAACCAAAACTGTTGTTGAATCTTATTCTTGGCGATCCAGCCGGAGCCCACAAAAAATGCGACCAGAAAAACCACCGCCACGTAGCGAAACCGCAAGATGCCCGCGAGCACTCTTTTGTACAGTTTTTTGGTTTTCTCAAAAAGCCCACTGTCACCTTTCGATGTAGGGGCATTCTTAATAAAGTGCTGCATATGGTTGGGGAGGATAAAAAACGATTCAAACCAACTCATGGCTAAAGAGGTGATGATCACTATGGGGATTGCGTAAAAAACGACCGCAATCTCACTTTCAATTAAAATCATGGGAGTAAAGGCGAAGACGGTGGTTAAGATGGTGCCGGTGACTGGTAATATTAGGTCGCGGCTGGATTCCGTAGCAGCCTCTTTGGGGCGGAGGCCTCCCTCTAGGTTTTCGATGTAGCGTTCCGCGATAATGATGGCGTCATCCACCAGGATCCCCAACACGAGGATCATTCCCACCACAGAGATGATGTCGATGGATATTCCAAAAAGAAAAAGGGCTACCAGCGTTCCACAATAGGCGATGGGTATTCCAAAAGAGGCGGCTAAGGCCACCTTCCAGTTGAAGAACAGGGTGAGGATAAGCAGAACCAAGATCAGCCCAAAGATTCCGTTGTTTTTCAGGGTGTTGAGTTGGGTTTCAATAAACTTGGGGCCATCGATAAAAACGCTGGCGGACAGTCCCTCGGGTAGGTTTTTGTTAAATGTGGAGAGAACATCAGTAACCTTCCCTTTGAGCGCAATAGAGTCAGAGACAATGTCTTTGCGAGTGTATAAGTTAATCACCGGCTTGCCGTTGTAGCGGTGATGCTCTTTGATCTCGTCGATCTCAAGAGAGATCTTTGCAAGATCTTTTAGGTAAAGGATGTCTCCGGTGTTGTTGCCACGAATGGCCAGATTTTCGAATGTGGAAATGGCTTCGGCTGGCCGTTCCACCTCAACGGAGAAAGTTTGCTCATCAAAGTCAACCTTTCCTATGGGAGCGTAGCTGAGGGCCTCCCGTATCTTTGCCCGTACCTCAGCGATTGAAATTTCATTTTTAGCAATGGCTTCAGAGTTGATCTTGACGTAAATATTCTGGCGATTCATTTGCTCCGAAACACGAATGATACCGGGGACAGCCTGAATTTCGTTAGCCAGCTTTTTGGCGAGGCGTCGGTGCAAGACATTGGTTTCATTAAATCCTTCAAGGGCGATGCCCATGTGAAAAATTTCGTTCACTTTATTTTGCTCGACCACGATGTCTCGAGCCGATTCCGGCAGCTGCCAGGCGATGCCGTTGACGCGGCTCCGGATCATCTCAACAGACTCGTTCATCAAGTCATGACCAGCGCTAAAATAAATGGTGGCACTCAAGCGACCATCGCTTGAGGTGGTCTCCATTTCTTTAGCATGGGGCAGGCCTTGTAGGACTTCCTCTACAGGGTAGGCCAAATACTTTTCAACTTCTGTGGCAGAGGCCCCTGGCAGGCTGATGCCCAGGTTGACCATTTTAAACTCGAAGGGCGGGATGGTGTCTCGTTTGATCATGGATCCAAGAGTGAAGCCGGCGATAATAATGAATGCTGAGATCAGGTTGACCACGAAAGAGCGTTGCACGAAGTACTGGATGATTATATTCATGATGGCGTCTCACAAAGGGCGGGGGTGGTGTGGGCATACTCTTTCTGAAGAGCGAACTGGTTGAGCCAAAGGTCTTTTTTTAAATTGAGATAACTCTGCTGTTGATTTAGATAGGCGTTGCGATGCAATAAATAGTTTTGAAAATCCAGGCGGGCCCGTTTCATTTGGCCAAAGGCAATTTTCATTTTTTGCTCTAACAGTCGAACTTGCCGTTGGCTGCTCTCGACTTGGCTCTTTAACAGTTCGTTCATTTCAAGGAGGCTTTGGACCCGCATCTTTTGGGTTTTCTCTAAAACCAATTGCTCCCTCACCAGACTATTTTTTTGGTAGATCGCATTTTTAAGTTCAGCATTCTCGGTGTTGTTAATCAGGTCAAAGCCAAAGGTGACTTGGGCCCGCAAATACTCCTCTTGAAACCTGACGGGTAAGCCGCCGGTAAAACTGGTCCGTCCATAGGTCTCTCCCACTTCGAGCCCCAATTGAATATCGGTCCAGCGCTCCGACTTGGTTCGTTCCATTTCGTAATCTTGGCTGACAATCCGTTTGTCGACGATGACCTCGTTGAGGGTTTCTGGTGCGGAGGGCGGCGGCAGCTTTTGCAGATAGGGCGACGGGTCCTTCAGGCTAAACGGGCCTGTGTTTGAATCATCAAGAAAAGCCTGGATCTGTCGTTTGACGTTGAGTAGCTTTTGTTCGGCCTGCTGCACCTGTAGTTGGGTGTCGATAAAGTCACTTTCCGAGGTCAGTTTGTCCACTTTGTTGATAAGTTTGTTTTTGAAAAGCTTTCTTGAAATGGCGACGGCTTTTTTTGCGTCTTCAAACTGGGATCGCAGCAGCTCGGCCACCTCTTGTTGGATGTAAGCGTCTGTGTAAAGTGTGAAGGCCTGTTCGCACGAATTGGCGATGGCTTGGCGAAATTGTAGTTTTGAAACTTCGTAGTCGTTGCGGCCTTTGTTGGCTCGTGCCGACTGACTTTTACCAAAGGCGTTTCTGAAAAGATCTTGTGAAATCCTTGCGGAGTAGCGACGATCCAGGGCTTGTCCAATGGGGTTTTGCAATTCTAAAAACTTTTGCCCACTGATCTCAAAGGTGGTTCCGGTGGGCATGGACTGGGTGAACTGACCGTCGATATTACTAACTCGATTGGAAATTGGGGTGGGGATATTGCCAAAGCTTTGTTCTTCAAAGCTAAGGCGAGGGGTGGCTGTCAGTCGTGATTGCCATTGATCCGTCATGCGGACTTTGTTCCGTTCCGCTGCAGATAGGTCGCGGCGGGCTCGTAACGTGTCTGAATGCTTCTTTAGGTATTGGCTGGAAAAAGTGCTAAAAGGGAGAGAGGGTGCTGCCGTCGTCGGGCGGCTGAGGCCCAATAAAAATACACAGATGAACAATTGAATATGAGCCGTCAATTCGGTCCCCCCTCACAAGCAAGAGTGATTTACCTTAGTTTGCCAGGGGTGTCAGCTTTGAGTATTAAAAAACAACCAGCATGAAGCCATTCGGGACCCAACGGCGAAGAGAGTCGATCTACCATGGGATATCGATTCGATTGATAAGAGGATTTGTGAGGGTGAAAAGGAAAGCTTAAAGAGGCTGCCGCCCAAAAAGCGGCGGCAATCAGGGCTTAGTCAATGCTGGCTAGCCCTTATGACGGAAAGTGATCAAACCATGGGTGGGATCGTATGGAGAAACGCCAACGGTGACCCGGTCTCCGACAATCACGCGAATTTTAAAGCGCTTCATCTTCCCACAAAGTCTGGCTGAGATATCCACCCCATTCTCTAATTCAATTTTATAGTTACCGCCACCGGTCACATCTTTAACGGTCCCATCAATTTGAATGAGGTCATCTTTTGCCATAATACTCCCTGTTTCTGGCCATATTACTGATTTTCTTGTAAAAATCAATAGGTAAGGTTAAGGTTTTGGGCAATCTTCAGGAGGCGAATGATGCTCTACAACGAGCTTAAAGAGCGTGGCTTGATCTATCAAGAGACATCCGAGCGACTCGAGCAAGTGCTTGAAACTCCAACGACATTTTACTGCGGTGTGGATCCGACCTCCGATTGCTTACATATCGGCTCTCTGCTGCCGCTTATCACCATGCGCCGCCTGCAAGAAAAGGGGCACAAGCCTATCTTGCTTCTGGGCGGAGCCACCGGAATGATTGGTGATCCCAGCGGCAAAAGCAAAGAGCGCAATCTCCTGACCCCAGACACCATCTTGAATAATGCTGAGGGCATTTTCGCCGATGCCAAAAAGGTTCTAAACTTCACGGGTCCCAGCAGCGCTGTTATGGTTAACAATTTGGATTGGATGGGTCCTTTTGGCTACATTGATTTTTTGCGCGACGTAGGCAAACATTTTTCAGTCAACGCCATGCTGGCAAAAGACTCAGTCAAATCACGGATCGAAAGTCGCGATCAAGGGATCTCCTACACAGAATTTTCTTATATGCTTCTGCAGTCTTACGATTTCTATCATCTCCATAAAGAGATGTCCTGCCAGCTTCAAATTGGTGGGTCGGATCAGTGGGGGAACATCACCGCCGGCGTCGATCTCATCCGTCGCATGCAGGGTAATGATCAAAATAAAGACTCTGTTTTTGGTATGACCTTTCCTTTGGTCACCAAATCTGACGGCAGCAAGTTTGGAAAGACCGAGGCCGGTAATGTATGGCTCGATCCCGAACGCACCAGCCCCTACCAGTTTTATCAGTTTTTCGTGCGCTTGCCGGATGACGAAGTCGTCAAACTGCTCTATCTCTTCAGTCTTAAAAGTTTAGATGACATCAAGGCCTCAGAGGCTCGCTTTAAAGCCGAGCCCCATAAACGAGAGGCACAATTGGCGCTGGCGGAAGAGCTGACACTTTTGATTCATGGCGCTGAGGAGCTCAATAAGGCAAAAAAAGCGGCCGAAGCTCTGTTTTCCGGAGACTTCAATTCTCTGGATTCAAAAACCCTGATGGATGTGTTTAGTGATGCCCCTTCATTGGAGCTTCCGGTGGCTGACATGCAAGGGATGGATCTCGTCGATCTATTGGTTCGCTCGGGATTGTGCTCCTCAAAAGGGGCCGCTCGCAAAGATATTAAGGCGGGGGCGATTTATCTCAATAACAACAAGTTCAGCGGTGAAACATTGAGCTCTGAAGAGTGGCCTTTTCTCCACTCCTCTTTACTGATTCTTCGGCGGGGTAAAAAGAACTATTGCCTAGTCAAGGTTGTATAGGGGTCCGTAATGAAACTTTCTGTGACCTGCATCGGACGAAATGAAGTGGATCATTTAAAGCAGTTGCTGCCGGCTCTTTTGGAGTGGGCCCACGAAGTGATATACGTGGACTGCGAAAGCGAAGATGGTTCTTTCGAGTTGGCAGAGTCGTTAGGCTGTCGAGTTTTTCGTCGCGAAAACAATATGAACCTCAACGTAAACAAATCCTACGCCATGGAGCAAGCCGAGGGTGATTGGATCTTCTATGTCGACCCGGACGAGCGTTTTGGTCCTGAGCTGCGTGACGAAGTGACTCAAAAAATTGCCACCACCCGGGCTTCTGCTTTTAAGTTGCCGAGGCGTAATCATTTTTTTAATGTTTGGTTGCAGCACGGTGGACAGTACCCGGATCACCAGTTGCGATTGTTTAAAAAGGGAAAGGGCAAGTTTCCGAACAAGCATGTTCACGAGTCCTTAAAAATTGAGGGGCCGGTGGAAATGCTCAAGCACCCCATGCTGCATTATCCCTATTTAACGATTTCACAGTTTATCAAAAAAATGGACTTCTATTCGAGCTTTGAAGCGCAACATCTTTTTGATCGAGGCGTACGCCCTTCGTTTTCAAACACTTGCAAGTTCGTGTTTATCAAGCCACAAAGTCGGTTCATCAGGCGTTGGCTTTTTAAGGGGGGCTTTCGCGATGGTATCGCTGGACTGTTTGCTGCCATTTTTGATGGCGTGGGCTGGATGCTCCGTTATTTTAAACTGTGGGAACTCACCCAACAAAACAAAAAATAATCTCTGTTCCATGTACGGCAGATCAATTTAGAAAACAGACAATCCCGCCACAGGACTCATGGGCAGTGGCTTCTTCGAAAACTCTTTGTTTATGTCTTTTCGCGGTATTTGATGCAGAGGCCCTCTGGGGGCCGGCGGGCCCATCGGATCAAGGCATTTGGTAGACCCCGTGAGGACAGGCGGGCTGAAGAGATCGGTTGGAAACAGGTGGGCTGGGGATATCAGTTGGTACCCCCTGTGGAGAAACCCTCTAGGAACACCTCGTAGAAATATTAGTAGAGAAGGCCGACCTTTAAAAAGAACACACCCGGTTGTCCCAGTGAGGCCTGGTCAAAAATCCGCGTGTACTCTCCAGAAATCATAAAGTTGACGGTGGAAGTTCTAAAAAACTTCACTCCCCCTTGTAAACTCATGGCAAAGCCACTGGCGCCACCGTCAGTGATGGAGGGGGTGTTGGAATCATGCAGGCTGGCGAAACCATAACCAAAGCCGGCGCCGAGGAAGGGGCTTACGTCACTGGTAGAAAAATAATAATTAGTAATAATCTTACCACTGAACATATGAGCGTCTGAGTACTTTGTAGAAATAGCGAAGTCCGTTTGCAAGCCAAGGTCAAAATGGTCGTCAATGTTCCAAACGTAGCCGGCTTGAAATCCCAAGCCCGACTCGGCGGCATTCATTTTGTCGAAAAAGGCGGGCCCAAAGCCCACAACCACTTGTCGGCGGGCTTCGACACGTTCGAAATTAGATCGACGCTTTTTTTCAGCGGCTCGTTCGCCAAGACTTTTTTTGTTTTCAAACAAGACCGCGGATTGGGGGTTGTCTTTACCATTAAGAATCTCGTTAACAGCCGTGGCCAGTTGGCCCTCGAGATTTCCGAGGGTGTCTGCTTTCCACTGGCCAGAGCTCACTCGTTTGTTGCCCTGCCAGCGTGTCATGGACAGCGTGTAACTTTTAAAGTGAATGACTTTTGTTTGGATAAAAAAGTCCGCGTCATCCAAATTGACGGCAATGCGGTTGTCGTTGTTGTTTTGAACTTCGACCTTGATCAGCTCACGCAGAGTCTGACTTTGCTGCTCCGACATATTGGTTCCCTGAACTGGTGCGACATAAATCGACGCGGCGAAAAGGGGAGAGCTTAGCAAAAAATGCAAAAACGAAATCACCATATTCATAAGATCGGCTCCTTGAAAACGGGCACAATATAGCCTCTTTGCAGGGGAGATGTCACTGGGAGATCCATGGCATTTTTCTGATTGGTTACGGTTAGCTGCTCAACGGCTGGGCATTTTAGCTACAAAGACCTAAGTCTAGGTCTTTGTAAAATGTCTGCCTTTTCCTGGGATAGCTGTTAGCTTCCTCGGACCCAATGGGCTCAAACGGGGAGGAAGCCATTGATTGAACTGATTCTCAGTCTCGCTATTTTAAGTCTCACGCAACGCCATCGCGCCGGCTTTAGCCATTTTGATATTCGGCGCGGTAAACAAGTCTTTTTCTTAAATCCTGATCAGGAGACTCGTCTTTGGGTGGACGGTTTCGATTCGGGAGTTTTGGGCTCCGGAATCTTGCACTTTGATCAAAGGGTGTCCCACATCCAGGTACAGGTTTACCGAGGTCCTTTTTTGGTGTTTGAAGAGAGAGTCTTTTTGCAGTCTGAAAAGACACTGGTCTCTATTGTCGGGACGAAAGCGGCTTTGCGCAGAGTGAAGTGAATCTGAAGAGCTTGCTTGCGCGGGCGTGTCTTGTGTAGACTCCGGCTCTACATAAGGAGACGCCCGAGATGACTGAGCTAAAAAATTACGCCAAGGCTTTGCCATGGTTAAGTAAGATCGAGAAGTTAAAAGGTACTGAATCGGGATTGGTCGTCAAGATGCTCTTGGTGGGACGCAACGCCAAAGTTCCCGCTGGGTTTCTAAAAACCGCTTCTTCCTCGGAAAAAGCACAACTCAAACAAAAAAGTTCAATGGTGAAATGGGTCAGTGGCAACACTGAGTATTGGGTCTTGCAGTGTCAGGTCGTGGATCCAAAAGATCACTACGGTCTCTTTTGTCCTTCTCCCTATGCTATGGCTCGAGACTTGGTGGGAACCTGCTTTCGACAAATTATTGCTGGAGAACCCAAGTCCTTCTCTATGGAGCATGTAGGCGAAAGTGAAGATGAGTTCTTAGGGGCCTGTGTGGGGCTAGAGATGGCGCAGTATCGGTTTAAAAATGTTTGGCCGAAAGCGAAACCGCTAAACTTCAAAACAAAAATCACCAGCTCTTTAAAAAGTGCCAAGCAACTGATGGCACAAGCGGCCGTTCTGGGTGAGTCGGTAAACTTGGCGCGCTTCTTAGTGGATTTACCACCGAACCTTTTGCAGCCCCAGAGCTATGTCAAGCTTTTGCAGGCTCACTTCAGCAAGAACGCAAAAACCAAGGTGACAGTGTGGGACGCCGCTCGCCTTAAAAAAGAAAAAATGGGGCTGCATCTGGCGGTGGGGCAAGCAGCTTCACAAGAACCACAAATGGTGCATGTTGAATATCGTGGCGGCGGTAAAGAGAAGCCGATAGCCTTTGTTGGTAAGGGCATCACATTTGACGCCGGGGGGCTGGATATTAAGCCGGCGGCCGGAATGCGCAATATGAAAAAAGACATGGGTGGTTCGGCTTCTGTCGCTGGCCTTGCCCACTGGGTGGTACAGTCTCGCTTAGAGCTCAACTGCGACTTCTACTTTGCCATTGCAGAAAACGCGGTGGGTACAGAGTCGTTTCGTCCCGGGGATGTGATCACCTCTCGCAGTGGTAAGACAGTAGAGATTCACAATACCGACGCCGAGGGCCGCTTGGTGTTGGCAGACTCTTTGACCGTCGCGACCGAGAAAAAACCACAGATGGTTATCGACGTCGCCACCCTAACTGGAGCCATCAAGGTGGGGCTGGGAGGGCTGACCCCAGGGCTGTTTAGTAATAGTGACAATCTTGCGGAGTGTTTGTTGCGCTCTGGTCAGAGTCGGGGTGATGTTTGCTGGCGGATGCCCCTCGTCCCTGGAGAAAAAAGTCGCCTAAAATCAGACGTCGCGGACATGGTGAATTGCACGGACGGTTACGGAGGCGCCGTCACGGCCGCCTTGTTTCTAGAAAAGTTCACCGACGGCGTACCGTGGGCCCATTTTGATATTTATGCCTGGATGGACAGTGCCAAAGGCCCCTTTGCCACCAGTGGTGGTTCGGGCCAGGTGGTGCAGGCTCTTAGCCACTTTTTGGAGCAAGAAGCGCAAAATCAGAAAAGCTAAATGAAACCAGATATCAATAATTACTATGGCGGTCCGGTTTTCTGCTGAATCGAGTTTGCTGAGATTGCGGCTATTTGTCTGACTTCTTTGACAGAATTGAGCCTTTCCTTGGCCCCCGATCCCCTGGTCTCCTCTATAGAAAAGCCTTGTCATTTTTACAAGGATCTGTAATTTTTGTCAGACTTTCTTAATGGGACTAAGAAGGTTTTACAATTCCGGGGGGAATATGAAGAGTCTTGTGAATGCCAGTGGGCTAATGGTGCTGTTGTTGGTTTCGGCTTGTGGGTTACCGGTCAACCAACTGTCTGAGAAAGAACGCAAGATTGACATGGAGTGGGCCTTCTCTGTGTTTCATCACAACTACGCCCCAGCCGAGCTCAAAAAAACGAACTATGGGGTGGAAATCTCTCAGGTCGAAAGCGACTGCGTGGCCATGGCTCAAGAGGAGATGGACAACCAGGCCTTTCTCGCTCTGTTTCAAAAATGCATCCATACATTTAAAGATGCCCACGTGGGCGCGCAACAGATGAATAACGGATTGTTGCCTGAGTACGCCCAGGTGGCCCACTTGGGATTCATCACCATGCGCACGAAGACCAAAGTGGACGGTGCGCCGGTCAACGCTTTAAAAATCATCCAACAGTTAAAGGGCTCCGATAATAGTGGCGCTCCTTTGGTGCCAAATGACCTTATTATCAGGATCGACGGTCAGCCAGTGAAAGATTATCTGATGCAAGAAATCGTGCCTTATATCAACGTGGGGCAAGATGAAACCAGTCTCACCCAGGCTGCTTTTCGGTTTGGTGTTCGAACATCCATTGATATGGCTTTGCCTGAGAAAGATGAAATTGAACTTGTGGTGGCTCGGGGTTCCATGGTCTTCACCATCGTGTTGCCCTGGATCAAGCAAGACATGTTAGCCTTTCAGCTCAAGCAAAATCCACCGGAGGCAAAACCTGAGGTCATTCCCCAGGGCGACACTCTTGCCAGCAAGTCGTTGCCAGGTAAAGAATTTCAGTCCATGGACGATGTGGTTGCGGATTTTGAAACGGGTGTTCGCCCGACGTCTTTGATGGGACTGAGCCAGAATTCATTGGCGCAAGCCTTTCTTGGTTATCAGGATGTCAAAGAACTCATCAACAGTTTTGATACGCCCCTGGCCTTCGTCGGCAATCGTTTGAAATGGATTGCGATGACCGGCTATCAGTGGGCCAAGTTCAACCCTTTGATGCGGTTGTTATTCGATGGTGATTTGGATAAAGACCGAGCTCTGTCATTGGCCTTGAAAAATCGGGTGTTGCCACAATCGGAACAAGTGACAGATCTTATGACTCGTCCGCTTTTTAAAGCGCAAATGATCACCACAGACGAGGGTGGGACTTACGCCTACATCCAACTAAAAAACTTTCCCTCAGAAGATAAAATTTTGACGGAGTGGTATCGTGCCATTACCGCCATTGAGGACAAGGGAATTAAAAGTGTCATCATTGATATGATTGACAACACCGGAGGCTCTCTTATTCACGGGCTGCGCATGGTGAATATGTTGCGTCGTAAACCGATCGCTTACCCGTCGATGCAGGTGCGTCTGAACAATAACTGGATCAACTCTTTTAAATCCCAGGCGGCCTTTTCAGAGAGTGATTACCAAAAGGCTATTTCGGGCAAAGTGGCCGCTCAGCTTGTTGCTGACTTGGATGCCGGTAAAACCCTATCCAGTCCTTTTTCAGTCACGGTGATGGATCCCTTCTTTTTGCAGAACCCCGGTTTCGGCGTTGCCGATGACGTGAAGGTGGCTTTGTTGGTCAATGAGATGTGTGTGTCCATGTGTGATATTTTTGCCAGTATTTTTCAAGAGAACGAAATGGGGCAGATCATCGGTCAGCGCACCATGGGGGGCGGCGGCAATGTCGTTCAGCATGGTTTATCGCCCATTAGCAAGATGGGTATGGCTCTAACAGAGTCCCTGATGATTTCTTCTAGCGGTGAATACCTGGAAGATTCTGGTGTAGAACCCGACATTTACGTCGATATGGTGGCCGACCGTGAAAGCGGCTTTTCCAGTGCCTTCAAAAAAGCTTATCAATATATTACTAGTCAAAAGCAATAAGACCCATTAAAAAGAAGCCTTTAGTGAAAAGCCGGAGCATTTTTCTGCAATGGCCTTTTTTAGAGGAGGTCCGTTGTGACTATCGTTGGGCGAGTTCTTATTTTACTCATTTTGGTTTCTTGTGCTGGTCATCAAGTCCGACTCGATGGTCAGAATGATCCCCATCTCTGGCTAGAAAATGTTGAAGGGGAGAAAGCTCTCTCCTGGGTAAAGAAGCAGAACGAAAAAACCTTACAAGAGATCACAGCCTCTGATCGATACAAATCCCTAGAAAAAAACGCCCTTGAAATTCTACAGGCGAAGGACAAAATTCCGTTTGTGGACATCAAAGGGGACTATCTTTACAACTTTTGGCAAGATGACAAACATGTTCGAGGCCTCTGGAGACGAACCACTCTAAATTCCTATAAGCGGAAGCGGCCACGTTGGGAGACTGTCTTAGACCTCGATCGTCTCTCTAAAAAAGAGAAAGAGAACTGGGTTTTTAAAGGGGCCAACTGTCGGCCTCCGCAATACCAACGTTGTTTGCTGCGCTTGTCTCGCGGTGGCAAAGACGCCGTTGAGGTTCGTGAATTCGATACGAAGAGAAAGGCCTTTGTAAAAAAAGGTTTTTACTTGCGAGAAGCCAAATCGTGGGTGGATTGGCTCGATGGCAATCATATCTTTGTTGCCACCAATGAGGGGGCCGAGTCACTAACAGAGTCAGGGTATCCTCGCTTGGTGAAAGTTTGGAAGCGTGGCACGCCGCTGTCCCAGGCAAAGTTGGTCCTGGAAGCCAAGAAAACAGATATGGGCGGGTTTGCCCAAACTTTTGTGGATGATAGCGGGAAAACCGCTTTACTCGGTCGTTGGGAGACTTTTTTCACCAAGTCTATGTTCGTCTATGAGAACGGAAAAAGTTTATCCATTCCATTGCAGGATAGTGCAGAGATTCATGGGCTTTTTAAAAACCATTTTATAGTGGAACTTCGCAAGGATTGGACCGTCGACGAAAAGGTCTATCCCTCCGGCAGCCTCATCGCTGTTGCTCGTCGCGTGGTCAAAAATAAGAAAGTTCAAGCTTCTGATGTGCAAAGTCTATTTGCACCCGACGCCAAGAGCTCTATTTTAAGGATTGCCATTTCAAAAGATAAAGTTTTGATCAACGCCCTGGAGAGTGTCACCGGTAAGATTTTTGCCGTGGGTTGGGAGCGTGATGGATTTGCCAAAGCGAAGCTGATCCCGGTGAAGGACAACGCCCATGTGACCTTGTCATCGGTGAGTCCTTACAAAAGTGACTTCTTTTTTACCCTGACTGGTTTTTTGAGCCCGGATGCTCTGTATTTGCATTCGGCGAAAAGCCAAGCCAACCAAAAGCTCAAGTCCTTACCCTCGAAGTTCTCAAGTAAGGGAATGACGGTGAAGCAGGTTTGGGCCACCAGTAAAGACGGCACTCAAGTGCCATACTTTCTGATTGGTCGCTCGGATGTGATTGAGTCCGGCAAAGCGCCCACCTTGCTTTACGGCTATGGGGGCTTTGAGATCTCTCTCACTCCACGCTACAAACCCGTGGTGGGTAAGCTGTGGCTCGAAAATGGGGGACTCTATGTCATGGCCAATATCCGTGGCGGTGGTGAGTTTGGACCCAAGTGGCATCAGTCCGCCTTAAAAACCAAACGTCACAAAGCCTACGACGACTTTATCGCCGTTGGTGAAGACCTCATCAAGCGGGGCACCACCACCAAAGAGAAGTTGGCAATACAGGGCGGGAGCAATGGTGGTCTACTGGTCGGTGCCGTGATGACCCGTCGCCCGGATCTTTTTAAAGCGGTTCTTTGCCATGTGCCCCTGTTAGACATGATTCGTTACTCACAATTATTAGCCGGTGCCTCTTGGGTCGGGGAGTACGGTGATCCTAAAAAGTCGGACATGAAAAACTATCTCTTAGGATACTCGCCTTACCATAATGTATCGAAAGACGAGGATTACCCAGAGCTGTTTTTGATGACCTCAACCAAAGACGACCGCGTGCATCCCGGTCATGCGCGTAAAATGGCCGCGAAAATGATGAGTCAGGGCCATAAAAATATCCGCTACTACGAAAACACCGAGGGCGGTCATGCCGCCAGTGCGAACCTTAAGCAAAAAGCTCGCATGCGTGCGCTGTCCTACGAATTTTTGTACAAGACGATTCAATAGTGAATCGTCCGGTTTTTTTTATAGAATTTAAGAGTTCCGATTATGCGACGCCGCTGAAAGATATCGTTGCCCACGGTTTGAAGACAGCCAATATCAATATGGCTCACGAGTCGATCAAAGATTGGGCCGTGTATGTCAATGATCGGATGATGCCATCAATGAACAAAAGCATCCGGCCACGCTCCCGTGTTCTTTTGGTGTCGCGGAAAGCGCCGCCGGTCGACCTTCAGATCACCAAAGAGGCCAAAGATTGGCTCATCCTGGATAAGCCAACCGATTTGCCCACCCAAAAGACATTAAAAGCTTTTGAAGACAATCTTTACGATCAAGTGCGCCTGTATTTTATCCAGCAGAAAGACTTTCCCCAAGGCTTGCCCTATGTGGGTCTCCACCACCGGTTGGACCGTGGCACTTCCGGTTTGGTTTTGATGACGAAACAAAGAAGTGCCAACAAAGAAATCGCCGACCTTTTTAAGCACCGAAAAATACAGAAGCAGTACATCGCGCTGGTAGAAGAGGGCGAAACCTCACCCCCGGAAAAGTGGCGTCAAAAGGACTTCATCAAGCGTGGCTCCACCAGCAAGCTGAAGTTCTTTTTTAAGGTTTCGGACAGTGGTGATGAGGCAATCAGTGAATTCCAACGGGTGGAGACGCTGCCTGGGTTGGGGCACAAGATCCTTTGTCGGCCAAAAACTGGTCGCACCCATCAGCTGCGAGTGCAGTTGGCCCACAAGGGGTTTCCTATCCTTGGAGATTCCGTGTACGGCAACAAAAAATCGGCACCGCGCCTGATGCTCCATGCCCAGAGCCTGGAGTTCCCATACAAGGGCGAAATACAAAAAGTCGAATCGTCCACCCCATTCCCACCCAAGCTTTAAGCATTCGTGACTTGAGAGGGTTGGTTGTTCAACCTCTTAGTAGGATAGCTCTCCGTTGTGAAGAGGTGTGTTTGTTAGCCGTTGGTGCCCTGGCAGGCTTTTTGGCAGCCTGGATCATCGGCGTCACATTGCTTGAGACAAACCTGGGTATAGCTCTGACAATGGCTGAGCTGCTTCTCGTTTAGCAATTTTGAAAACTGTTTGGCGAGAGCTGCGTTAGCTTTTTTACTCTGACAGCGATGCATGCACTGTGTTTTATCAAAACACTGCATGGAGCAGGGCATCTCATAGCCATCGAAGCTGGTTTGATAAGAGGCGAACAGTTGGTAATGAACCGCGCTCAGCGAGTGGTCGCCGGCTTTTGGACATTTGTCGGCTCCGATGCCGAGAGCTTGTGAGCCCATCAGCAAAAGAAAAATAGCGGTTATTAGGTGGGTCGGTACAAAACCCAAAGAAGACGAACGACTGTGCGTGTGATTCATGGTGCTTCCCTCTCGTGAATAGTCTTACTAAGGTCTTCGGACCAAAGTAGGGCGCACTAAAGGAAAGTCTCTTTTTGAAACAAAAAATGCCGACTTCAAAACCGAACAGTGGCTTTCGACAACAACCTAAACACTTTTTGAAAATTTATTATATTGATAGAGTCGGTTTTTGAGTCTCTCGGCAAAAAAAGGTGGGGAATTGATAGAGACTTCTATTGGAAAAAAAGAATTCTCGTTTTAATAATGCCTTACTTGGTTCAATGACTTCGCGGATTCAGAAGGTGTGACTGTAGCCCACGTAGTAGCGTCGCCCAAGCGCCTGAAAAGCGTAACTGTTGTATCCGTCGGTGAAGTCCACGAAGTTGCGTCCACGATCCACAGGCGGCCGCGTGTTCAATAGGTTTTTTACTCCAAACGACAGCTGCGCCGTCCAAAAAGGCAGGTCGTAGTTGTAGTTAAAGTCATACTCAGTATGGGTCCGAATGGAGGCATCGGTGTCGGTGTCTCCGGCCAGGGTGCGTGCCGCCCAGCGGTAAGAGTGACGTTTGGTTGAAAAGCCAAAGCTCATGGTGTTTTTCCATTCGAGATCACGCCGAAAGAAGGGTTCGAGAACCTCAGCCGTTTGCTCTTCATAAAGAAGCATATGGGTGTGCTCCATGTTGGCATTAGCCCTGAGCACGCGACCAAACAGGCGAATGGGGCTGTTAAAGGCCACGTTGATGTCCAAGCCACGAATGGTTTTTTCACCCAAATTCACCACTGCCGGAATTCGAACATTGATGGGGTTGCCATCGGCGTCGCGGTCGAACTCAACCCCAATTTCGTTAAATTTTGTATCAACTGATCCAGGGGCTCGGTTCAGCAAGCCATTGTAGATATTGCTGTAGGCACCTGAGCTGAGGCGAGAGAATGTTTCACTGCCCTCGAAGTTCCATTGATCAATGGTAAAGGTCCATTTTCTGTTGGGCTGAATAACGGTTCCAAAGTTGTAGTTCACACCGCGCTCGGGGCGAAGCTCGTCGACCCGGTATCGGGTGACCGGCGCAAAGTTACGCTTGCAGCCGTCCTTGTCAGAGTGATCACAAAACTGCAGGCGCTCGTAACCCACCTGATCCCGTTCGATCAAGTTACGCACACTGGGCGCTTTAAAGTTGGTGCCCCATGATGAACGCAACAAAACTTTGTTGGAGGGGCGATATCCCACGGAAACTTTCGGATTGAAGGTCTCTCCAAAATCAGAGTAAGAGTCCATACGTCCGGCCAACTGAACCTCTACCGCATTGAGAGGGTAGAGGACAAATTCCGTAAACATGGAGTTCACCGAGCGACTGCCGCCTTGGTTCGGGAAAAAGTTTTGGTTGGCCACTTGGCCAATCAAGATCTCATCATGGGCGTCATTGGTGGTCTCGTATTGCGCCTCCACACCCACTGCGACGGAGACTGGGCCACCTGTCCCGTAGACGTCATTCATGTCGAGCAGCTCACCGGTCGTGAGCATCCGCACGGTGGACATAGATGCTTCGTAGGCTTCGGTCCCTTGAATCTGGGCCCCGTTGAGAGCGCCGCTGTTTGAGGGACCAACGCTCAAAGGGTTCCATCCACTCTGCAAGGCATTGGTCACGCCGGCTTCGGTGACCAGGCCATTGTTGTGAAACTGCTCTTCGAGAGTGTAGGCATAGCTCCCGCTAATGTCCCATCTCCAGGTGTCTAGATAGTATCCCGCGACTTTTGCTTGTGCGGAGTAGGCGTTTTGCAGAATGTCGATGTTACGAGGGCCAATTTCATCCATGGGTAAAGACTTAAGCTCAACATAGCTTTTGCCATCGGCGGCGGCTTGTAGAGTGGGAGAACCGAGGCTTGAAACCAGAAGGCGTTCGTTACCAGCTTGTTCGCCAAGGTTGATAAAGCGCGGGCGGCCTCTTTCGGTCCGTTGTCGACGGTTGTACATTCCGACCATCGAGACAGTAATGTCTGAGTTCACTTCATACTGGCCTGAAACCAGAGTTCCGATGTTTTGACGAGAGTCCCGCACATAATCGACATTGCGGTAGTCAGTGTCGCAATCTCTCCCAGAGGCATCTCCGGGGCAGCTACCGGGGGCATCAACTTCAGTGCCATCGCCACCAGTGGCGGAATCAAAAAAAGAGACCGTGTTTTCAGAGGAGCGCCCATTAACCAATGAACGGTCCTGATAAAAGTTCCCTGCATCTTGCTCGGTATAGCCTCGCTGTTCCACAAACTGGGTGCTGGCGAACCAGCCGCCGCGGGCGTAGCTTTTACCAAACGAGAGGGTGTGGTTTTGTTGTATCCCGGCGTTGATCTCTGGCACGTTAATGCGGGTGGCGTACTCGGCGCCGTCGTAATCTTTCTTGGTGATAAAGTTCATCACCCCGGCCATGGCGTCGGACCCATAGAGAGCGGAGCTCCCATCTTTCACCACTTCCACTCGCTCAATCACGTTGGTGGGGATAGCTTCCACCCCAGTGTAGAAGCCCCGTTGGTCTCCACCCAGTTGGGGGAGTCGCATGCCATTGATTAAAACCAAAGTGCTGCCCGCGTGCTGGCCACGAAAACGAAAGTAACCATCACGGTTACCAGAATCCGATGAGCCGGTGAACATGGCGCTTTCACGAAGATAGTCGCTCACCGTGTCCACACCCGCTTTTTCAAAGTCTTCTTTTTGAATAGTAACGACTGGGCTGGGACCTTCGACGTCAATCCGACGAACGTAGGACCCCGTCACTTCAATGCGCTCGACCGATTGTCCTGATGTTTGACTGGGTTGAGAATCATCATTCTTCAGAGAGCTCTCTTCGACAGTGAGTTGGGCCTCTCGCTGCTGTTTGATTTCGTCGGCTTCGACCACATCAGAGTCTGACTGCGCGCCAGCAAACAATGAGAACACCATGAGTCCTGAAAATACGAATCCCTTAAAAGCCATGCCCTATCTCCCGTTCGAGTTCATCCGGTGATTGTTGGTCCCCTCACCTGTAGATGCCGCCGCACCTTATAAGATGCTGTGTCTGGGGTAAAGCAAAAGCCGAAGGAGAATTGTTAAAGTTGTGTCAATGGGGCAGTTGGCCACGCCTGCCGCTGCTGTATTGCTTTTCAGAGCCATTGGCCCCAAGCCATCTTTGGATGGGGTCGTGGTGATGCTAAGTTTTTAGGACGCCTAAAACAAAAAAGTCACATTGAAGTATGGCGACACGCTTGAAAAGCTGTAGCTGGTGGGGTTTGAGCTACCGGCGATTTGAAAGTCAGAAAACTCAATATTGTGCAAGGTCAATTGAGGGCCGACGAGAATACCCTCTGCGACTGGCACCGAGTAGGAGATGTCCACTTGATAACCACTCACGTCGGTGTATTTTCCTGTTCCGTTGGTCAGGTCCCGTTCTCCAAAGACATAGAAAGTCCCGACTACGAAAAATCCCGAGTTGTAATAGCCGATACTGGGACCAAAATAAGAGTCTGATGAATTGGCGACTGTGTTGTGATCGTGAATGGAATAAAGACCGCCCAGGTATAAGCCAAAATCCATGACATGGCCGAGGCGTAAATCAATAAGGGTGAGCTTTGCGTTGCTCTCTGGATTGGTTCCATCATTTTGCTTTTGAGTAAGATAGGTGATGGATGGTGAAAAAATAAACATGGAGTGTGCAAACGAACTCAGCAGCACGGAAAAGAAAAACATGAGTGATATTTTTTTAAGCATAACCAGCTCCTTGATCTGCGACAGCGATACTTTAAGGAGGTAACAGCGGTCAATGCAGGTCTTGGTTTTTTTCGCAATACACTTGGCATTGCCAGAACCTGTGACCTTAGCGCGGTCAATAACGCCAGGTATCAGTGTTTTTTAGTTGTGTGGATTCCACTGGATCGCTAGAAATTTGCGCTGGCGTGTCTCAAGAACATGTCAGGGATTCATCATTTTTCTGTGGGGTAGTTACATATGATTAAATTAGGGACACTTATAGTGGCTTTGTTTTTCTGTCCGTTAATGGGGTGGGCACAAGACGATGCTGATCAAGCCAACACCGCGAGCACCGAGCAAAGCTCAGATCAAGCATCTGATAGTGATCAGGCTCCGGACACCGAAGAGGCTACTGCGGAGGCCGAGGCTCAGCCCGCCCCCCAGAGCAGTGGTCGGGTGGAAAAAATCGAAGTCACCGGGTCCCACATCAAACGTATTGACGTCGAAGGACCCTCGCCGTTGCTGACACTCGATCGAGAGTATTTAACACGATCAGGGTTCAACAACGTCGGTGATGTCCTTCGCGAAACCACCGTGGCCAGTTTTGGTGGAACCCGAGAAACCGCCCTTACTGGTGGGGCGGGCACTGGAGCTTCAACAACTTCTTTGCGTGGTTTTGGTTCTGAGCGTATTTTGGTCCTCTTAGACGGCGGCCGTCTACCAACGATTGGTGGTTCAAGCTCAGTGGATTTGTCACTGGTGCCAATGGCTGCGGTCGAGCGGATCGAAATCGTAAAAGATGGCGCCTCAGCCATTTACGGGTCGGATGCCTTAGGTGGTGTGATTAACATTATCACCAAGAAAAACTACGACGGCGCCAGCCTTGAGCTGGGCTATATGGCTCCTGAAAAATTTGGAGGCAATCGGCTTGATATCAAGGGAAGTTATGGAAAGACTTTTACCAAAGGTTCTTTCCTTGGCGTTCTCCAATATCGTAATAACCAAGAGACCTGGAGTCGTGATTACGATTACGCCCGTCCAAGATTGGACGCGCAGTCCTCTTTCGGTAGTCCCGGAACTTGGTATGATCCGACCAACGGACCTCAGGCAGGATCGACGGCTGATCCTTGCCCGGCTGGCCGCTCCGACAATGGCATTTGTCGCTTCGATTATTCCGAATACTCCCAAATCACGCCGAAGATTGAGCAAATATCGGCTCTCTTGACCGGTGACTACGATCTCACAGAAAGCATTAAACTTTTTGCTCGCGGTGTTTACACCAATCGTTATGTGAAAAACCAACTGGCACCTCCACCGGATCGTTTTGAAAACGCCACCAGTACGGGTGGATTAGACACTACCATCACCGCTGCCACAGCGACGGCTTGGGGTCTGACTCCAACTGGTAATTTGACTCAAGTTCGCTATCGCTTGGTCGAAGAGGCGGGGCCTCGAATCAGCGAAGTGAAAACCGACAGTTTCAATCTTCAAACGGGAGCCGAAGGTTACTTTTGGGATTCTTGGGAGTGGAAAACCTCGGTTTCCCACGGCGCTTCCACCACCACCAATGAGGGGATTGCCGGATACGCCAATAAAAAGGTTTTATTTCAAACGGCTCAGGGTAACCCGGCAGCCTTTAACCCTTTTGCTGCCCCGGGTAGCAAAGCGAATCTTGATGCGATTCCGGGCGCGCGCTACAAGCCACTCGATCAAATTGACTCATCCATGACCACCATCAATGTATCCGCCACCGGTGAACTCATGGATCTGCCTGCGGGTCCTCTGGCATTAGCCGTGGGTGCTTCCAATGCTTGGCAGACGTTTGAACAAACAACAGATCCCATCACCGGAGCCCAAGAGCAGTGGGGTGGAGGAACCTCTAGTACAGGTAAGGGGCGCCGCGACTTTCAGTCGGGTTATGTTGAGTTTGCCTTGCCTGCTTTTACCGGTTTCGAAATGCAGGCCGCCGGTCGTTTCGATAACTACAGTGATTTCGGTTCCACAGTGAATCCAAAATTTGGTTTCCGATACAAGCCCTTTAATGCCCTGTTGTTTCGAGGCACCTGGGGGACGGGTTTTCGGGCGCCTTCTTTGACGGACCTCTATCGCTCTCAGGTAACTTCGTTCCCTTTCGCGCAAGATCCAATATCCAATACTTTTTACCAAATTCGTGAAATCTCGGGAGGGAACCGAAATCTGCGTGAAGAAACCACCCAGTCCATCAACTTTGGAACTGTTTTACAGTTGGCTCGTAACTTTTCTTTTGTTGTGGATTACTGGAAAACCACACAAGAGAACCAAGTGGGGCAAGCGAGCACACGAGATATTTTTCGGGCGGAACAGCTGTTGTCAGCGGCGGCTTTGACCAACTTAGGTATCGTGGTCAACCGACCCACCGCAACTTCAGAAGTCGCTTCATTGCTCAATCCGAACGTGAACTTGGCATCCGTAGACGTTGAGGGCCTTGATTTTAAACTCGACTACTCTTTACCTGTTTTCGGTGAGTGGAAGCTGACGGCGCAAGTGAATCACTCGTTGTTGCTGCAGTATTTGGTGGAGCCTATTCCGGGCCTGCCTCTTGAAAACCGAGTCGGGTTTGCAGGCATTCCGCATTGGAGAAACAATGTGATTCTTGGAATGGGTAACCGCAGTTGGGAGTACACAGCGACGGTACGAACAATTGGTGAAACCAACTACAGTGAGCAGGATTCTGATCCTGGAGCGGCCGGAAAGACCCGAGACCAAACCGAGCTGGATCTACGCGCCCAATACGTGGCACCTTGGGATGGTACTTTTGCTTTGATGGTGCGAAACATTTTCGATACCAACCGTCCCCAATACAAAGAGTACCAATCCAACGGTTACCTCGATACAGCGATCTATGACCCTTTTGGTCGGACTGTGGGAGTGACCTACCGGCAGGATTTCTAAAAAATCTTTCGTTTTTGACTGTATTCAAAAAGCCACTGCGTCCAATGACCGGTGGCTTTTTTGGTTTTAATGCTCTTTGCCAGAAGGGTGCTCAACAAAAGAGCGATATAAAACACCGTAATTCTTTAGGTTTCTTCTTTTTTTTAGAACCTGTTTCAAAAACTTGATTTCCTAGACCTTTGGAGGGTAGGATTCCAGACTGTGTATTTTCGAGGGGTATTATGAACAGTTTACAGAAAAAACAAATGCTAAAAACGTTAAGGCTGGCAATCTTTGCTTTTGCCGCCATGTTTGTGCTGGCCTTTTTTGGAACATTAGAAAAAGCCAACGCACAAGAGAAGAAACTCAAAGCCACCCAAGGTGAGCAGATCAAGGTGGATAACGCCGCGAAAGCCTCCCAAGACCGGGTGTCGAAAACGGCGGATCAGACCAAGACCATCATTGATGAGTACCGGGCCAGTCTCCGTAAAATTGAGAACACCAAGGTCTACAACGAGCAGCTCAGAAAGCTGATCGACTCTCAAGAATCTGAAATGGTCTCCATGACAAACCAAATCGAAGAGATCAAAAACACCAACAAAGAGATTTTCCCTCTCATGTTGCGCATGATCTCTAACATGGAAGAGTTTATTAAATTGGACGTGCCTTTTCTACCAGAAGAGCGCAGCCGTCGATTGACTCAAATCAAAGAAACTATGGATAAAGCCAAAATCTCGACGTCAGAAAAATTCCGTCGTGTCATCGAAGCTTATCAAATTGAAAATGAGTACGGTCGAACCATCGAAGCCTATCGCGGTTTACAAACAGTCGATGGTAAAGAACTGACCGTCGACTTTTTACGAGTGGGACGTATCAGCCTGGCTTACCAAACTCTCGATGGTAAACAGCAAGGGTTTTGGAATCAAAAAGAACGGAAGTGGGAAGAGCTTTCTAGTAGCTACCGCAAGTCGATTCAAGAGGGGCTTAAGATGGCTCGTAAACAGTCGGCCCCGAACCTAATGACATTACCCGTTCCTGCTCCTGAGGAGGTCCAAGTTGAAACTCTTTAAGTCTTTTCTACTCACTCTATTAGTCGTTCCGCAATTGAGCTCAGCTGCCACCCTTGATGAGCTTTTACAAAAAGTTCAGCAAGAGGCTGTGACTCAAACTAAAGAATTCAAAGCTCGTGAAGCCGAGTTTCTTCGCGAGAAAAACAAACAACAGGCTCTCCTAAGGAAAGCCCAAGCCGAGCTAAATGCTCTTGAGAAAGAGACCGCTCGTTTAATGGTTAAGTTCGACCAAAACGAAAAGAAACTTGGCACTATTGAAGAAGCCCTTAACATCGCCATGGGAACTCTTGGTGAGATGTTTGGAGTTGTTCGTCAAGTGGCTGGTGACCTGAAGGGGCAAATGGAAAATTCCGTTGTTTCCGCTCAGATTAAAGGGCGAGAAGATTTCGCAGCTGATCTGGCCGAGAGCAAAAGCCTGCCGAACATTGCTAAGTTAGAAAGGCTCTGGTTCGAAATGCAGCGAGAGATGACAGAAACCGGCAAAACCACCCGCTTTAAAACGACGGTTGTGGGTACCGATGGCGAAAAGCAAGAGCAAATGGTCACTCGCGTGGGGGCTTTTAACCTCGTTAGTGATGGTATCTATTTGAACTACCAGCCGTCCACAGGGCAGATTGTGGAGCTCGGCCGACAGCCTTCGTCTCGCTACACCGGAATGATCGACGATGTTGAAGAAGCCAAACAAGGTTACGAAGCCTTTGCCATTGACCCGTCCCGTGGTTCTCTACTTTCGATGTTGGTTCGAGCGCCTAGTTTTTTCGAAAGAATTCAGCAAGGTGGCTTGGTTGGTTATGTGATTATCGCCCTTCTGTTTTTAGGTATCGGCTTGGTCGGTGAACGTATTAAGACTTTGAAAACTGAGGGTGATAAAATCATGGCTCAGATGAACAACAAAACAGCCTCTGATGATAACGCCCTTGGAAAAATCATGTTGGCTTACGAATCCAATAAATCGGCCGACCTAGAAACTCTCGAGTTGAAGATGGACGAGGCCATTCTTAAAAGTACGCCCCCTTTGGAAAAAGGCATTGGTACCGTTAAGATTTTAGCGGCCGTAGCACCCTTGCTTGGTCTCCTTGGTACGGTGACTGGTATGATCGCAACCTTTCAATCCATCACTTTGTTCGGAACGGGCGACCCTAAGCTTATGGCTGGTGGTATCTCGCAAGCTCTGATCACAACAGTTCTTGGTTTGGTATGTGCGATTCCACTTTTACTCCTTCACAATGTGGTGGCTAATAAATCTAAGGCTTTGGTTCAGATCCTAGAAGAAGAAAGTGCTGGGTTAATTGCAGGTCGAGCCGAAAAAGGTAAGGCCTAACCACAATGTTTGTGATTGATGCAATCGATGTGATTCGAGATTTTTTAGAGCGTGGCGGAAATGTGCTTTGGCTTATTTTCTTCACCCTGGTTTTGTTGTGGGGCTTGATTATCGAGAGATTCATGTACCTTAAAAACGAATTTCCAGTGGACCGCAAGTCGGTGGTGGACCAGTGGTTGGCCCGTGCCGAGCGTTCTTCTTGGTACGCCCATAAAGTGCGACAAGCCCATATCTCAAAGATGACCACGAAACTGAATCAAAATATTTCGGTGATAAAAATGCTAGTGGCTATGTGCCCGTTGATGGGACTTTTGGGAACTGTCACAGGGATGATTGCTGTGTTTGACGTGATGGCGGCAACAGGAACTGGAAACGCGCGACTGATGGCTTCTGGTATTTCCATGGCGACCATACCGACGATGTCCGGGATGGTTGCGGCTTTGTCGGGGCTCTATTTTGGGAGCCTTTTAGAGTCGAAAGCTAAGAAAGAGAAACAAAAACTGGCCGATGCGCTTCCATTAAGCTGAGGAATAATTATGAGACGTAGACGAAATCAAGAAGAAGACGCGGGTATCGATTTAACACCCATGCTCGATGTGGTCTTTATCATGCTGATTTTCTTTATTGTGACCACTTCTTTTGTGAAGGAGTCCGGGTTGGACGTCAATCGTCCGTCGGCCTCCACCGCAAAGAAAAAGGAACGAGCCTCGATCCTTGTTGGGATTGCCCAAAATGGTGAAATTTGGATTCAAAAGCGACGGGTGGATATCCGCTCGGTGCGAGCCAACATTGAAAGGCTACATGCAGAGAGCCCTGAGGGTACTGTTGTTATTCAGGCGGATAAATTGTCTGAGACCGGTGTTCTGGTTCAGGTGATGGACCAAGTGCGCTTAGCCGGTGTTGAAAGCATCTCAGTCGCCGCTTCTCCTGGTGTGGGGGAATAAGATCGCGATGGGTGCTTTGAGTAACAATCCCATTGTAAAAAAGGTCGGTGGACTGTTTAAGACCAACAAGGTTCTCTCTGCGGGAGCCTCCGGTCTTCTTGTGACTTTATCCTTGTTTTATTTGATGTCCCAACTGATCTCTGGCGGGCAAAACCTGAACAAGTCTGACGATTCCGAAAACTTTATTGAGTTCGTGCGAATAAAAAAAGAAAGCATGGTGCAAGAACGAAAGCGCCAACTGCCCAAGAAGCCTCCTGAGCCGAAAAAGCCGCCTCCGCCACAAAAGTTGTCGGTGGCAGCCGATCAACCCAATAAGCCCCAAATGAAAATGAACCTTCCTAAACTGAGCACCTCATTAAAGGGCAATGGCCCTTATCTCGGCCCAGGTGGCGGGGGTGGCGGTAGTGGCGTGACTCCCATCGTGCGGATTGAGCCTCAGTATCCTAGAAAGGCAGCCATGCAGGGCATTCAAGGGTGGGTTCAGCTCTCCTTTGACATCACTGCGATGGGGACTGTGAACAACGTGAAGATCATTCAGGCGAAGCCCAAGCGAATTTTTGATATGGCCGCCAAACGAGCGTTGTTGAAGTGGAAGTACCGCCCGAAGATGGAAGACGGCAAAGCTGTTGCCCAAACGGGTGAAAAGGTACAGCTCGAGTTCAAACTGGAGTAGTGGAAAAATTGGGGGCTCTCGGCTTTGTCGTGAGGGTTGTCCATGAAAAATGTTCATGGGTGTCCACTTTAATGACAGAAAGCGTTGAGTTTGGTACACCAGAAAGAAGTGGCATGTCCGCAACGGCACTAGCCGAGCGGAGCCATGGTACGTGCAAAGGGGAACACATGGGATCGTTTTTAAAAACCTTGGTTTTGGTAACGACAACTCTTTCAGTCAGTTTTTCGATGGCTGCAATCAGTAAAAGTGACTTAAAAAATCGTCGAGCGGCTCTCACATCCAAGGGCACACACCGAAGGCTCTCCAGGGCTCATAGCTTAATGGCCAAAGACAAGTTGTCCGATGCCATAGAAGTCTTGGACCGACTTTTGGCCTCCACGGAAAAGCGGCCCCATGAGAAAGCTCAGGTTTTGCAGGCCCTCGGTTTCGCTTACGCCCAAAAAGAAAACTATCCGAAAGCTCTAAAGTACCTACAAGAGGCTGTGGACCTCGGTTCGCTCCCTTACAATCCTACCATGTCGACTTTGTACACAATCTCGCAAGTTCTCGTGGCTCAAGAAAAATACGACCTGGCTTTGACTCGTATCAACGAATGGTTCTCACTCGCCGATGAGCCCAGTGCTGACGCGTTCGTGTTGAAGGCGACAATTTATGCGCAAAAGAAAAAGCAAAAAGAAGCTTTGGCTTTGGTTACAAAGGCCATCGATATGTCGGCCAAACCAAAAGAGTCTTGGCTCTCGTTTGCTGTGGCCATGAACTACGAGCTAGAAAACTTCAAAGAAGCCGGGCGACTTTTAGAAAAACTAGCCGGTCTCTATCCTGAAAAGAAGAAGTACTGGAAGCAGCTAGCTGGGGTCTATCTTAATTTAGATAACAACAAAAAAGCCCTAGCAACCATGGAGTTGGCCCATAAAGGCAACTATCTTGAGCAAGATTCTGAGATTATGAACCTTGTCAGTCTGTTTATCTACGGCGGCATCCCGTTAAAAGGGGCGCGTCTCTTGGAAGCAGCCTTGGCTGACGGGACCGTTAAAAAGACTCAAAAAAATTATGAGATTCTAGGCGATGCTTGGGCTCAAGCTGAAGAGATGGACAAGGCCCTAGTGGCCTATGATACCTCCGCTAAAATGGCCGAAGACGGTCGGATCTTTGCCAAGCAGGGTCGGATTTATTTGGAGCAAGAAAAGTGGAAAGAGGCCGACAAGTATCTCAGCCAAGGGCTGGCAAAGGGTAAAATTAAAAACCCACAGCATATCCATATGGCTTTGGGTGTGGCGCGCTTTAATCTTAAAAAGTTTGATTCTGCAAAAGCCTCTTTTATAGAAGCTAAAAAAGCTTCAAAGAAAGTGGAGAGCCAGGCCAATCAATGGATCAGCTATGTGAAGGCTGAGGATATGCGTGTGAACCCTGAGAAGTTCGCCCAAGAAGACGATGAGCAAGAGGCTGTCGAGACATCCACGCTATAAGTGATGATCAAGGACCCGTCGAGACTCATGCGACAGGGCGCGACCGGTTTGAGTGTGAGATGATCCAGGCGGGGAGTTCTTTAGAAAAGAAGAAGGCTCTTTTTGGAGCGGTCCTACCCCGGTCGGTGGACAGCATTTTTTGATAGACCAAATACAAAAAGCCTCACAAGATTTTGCGAGGCTTTTTTCATTCCCGTTGGTGCCACAGAAAGCCAAAGCCCTGTAGATATCAAAAGGTTTATTTGATTTCTTTATGAACGGTATGCTTTTGTAAGAAGGGGTTGTACTTCTTCTTTTCTAGTCTTTCAGGATGAGTTTGAAAGTTCTTACGAGTGGTGTAGCGAGAAGGCGGTTTGCCCAGTTTACGGGCTTCCGTGCATTCGAGCGTGATAATTCTGACTTTTCCTTTTTTCGCCATAATTTAAGTCCTTTAGAGTCGTTCAAATAAAGAAGTGATATAACACGCTCCATCGGTGGCCACAATAAAAACTTCACATTTGCCTGAGCATCCCGTACCTAGGGGAATGGGCTCATCACAAAAGATACAAGACATTCTCGATATATCACGCAAAGCAGGAGAATTACTGAAGAAACTCAGTTTGGACCCAGAAATGCGAAAGCCCCGTCGCAAGGGCGACGGGAGCCCTGTCACCGAGGCTGACCTTCGCGTCAGTGATTTTCTGATGGAAGCTCTGGCACCCCTCGGTCTTTTGGTGGTGTCGGAAGAGGCCTTACCTAATACGCCCCCAGACCCCAATCAAGACTACTTTTTGGTGGATCCTCTCGATGGCACCAAGTACTTCGCCCGAGGCGAAAATGAATTTGCCCTGTGTGTGGGGCTTCTTAGGCAGGGTGTTCCCTGTTTTGGTGCGATTTACGATCCGACCACCGGGCAGATGTTCTGGGCGGAAAAAGGCAAGGGGGCATTTTGCGATGACTCACCCATTGCACACAAGGGCGTGACGGGTCCCTTGACAGTGTTTTCCAGTGGATTTCATAAGCGTCCAGAGAAAGACCTTATTGTTTCAGAGTTGAATATTGGAACCATCCTAGAAAAAGGCTCAGCCCTCAAGTTCTGCGATATCGCCAAAGGTGACGTCGATCTTTATATGCGATTTGGCCCAACATCAGAGTGGGATACTGCGGCCGCACAAGTGATTCTTGAAGAGGCTGGCTGTGTGCTCTACGAAGCTCACACCCTAAAGCCCATGGCTTATGGCAAAGCTAACTATTTGAACCGAGGGACCATCGCGTGTCACAGCTCTCAGATAGAGCGGGTGATTGATTTTTTAAAAAAGCACCCTCGGCCGAAAAAGAAATCAACAGAGTCGGCAGGTCCCAGAGATGAAGGGGCTTGAAGTTTGACTGGCTTTGATCGGACAGAGGTCTTTTTTTGTGACCTTTTGTTTTATGTTTTAAGAAGGAGCGCTGATGGATGAACAGACAACAATCAATCAATTAAAAAAGCAGGTCGCTGATTTTTGCTCAGAACGCGAGTGGGACCCCTTCCATTCTGCAAAAGATTTGGCGATTGGGGCCGTCACCGAAGCCGCTGAACTGTTAGAGCCTTTTCGATTTCAAAGTGACAAGCAAGTCGAGGCCATGATGGTCGACGAGACCCAGAGGCAAGCCATTGCCGAAGAGATGTCGGATGTGTTCTTTTTTATTTTACGTATGGCCGAGAGGTACAATTTTGACCTCAGTGAAAGCTTTCAAAATAAAATGTCGAAGAACGCTCTAAAATACCCGGCGGAAACCTTTCGCGGTCAAAATCACAAAGCCGAAGATTCTTCGAAGGCATGAGATAGCGGTCCCTCCAACTTTTCAACGGGTGCATTCTTGAGTCGTGTGGTGGGGATGGCTAGTGACTGTCTTTGCGGGATCGAATTTCAGCGAAGACTTGCCAATCCTCGGCATCACCCAGCCCAAGAACTTTACGAATCTCGATGTCATCCCAGCGTAGAAAAGGGTTGTGGACTTTTTCAAAGCCCAAGGTCATAGGAACCGTTGGTTGTTCATTTTTCGTTTTCGCAATGATCGACTTGCGAACATCATTAAGGGCGGGGTCATTGGGAAATAAAGACAAACCAAACTCAAGGTTGGCAAGAGTGTACTCGTGAGAAGAAAAAATGACAGTGTCGTCCGGCAGATCGCGCACTCTCTTCAGGCTCTCTTGCATTTGTTTGGGGGTGCCCTCAAAGACTCTTCCACATCCTAAAGAAAATATTAAATCATTGGAAAACAACATTTTAAGTTCTTCACAGTAAAGAGCACACAAGCCAAGGGTGTGCCCCGGTAGGTGCATCACTTGAAAAGAGTAACCCGCGATATCGACAAGCGCTTGTGCTTCGTAAGTTACGGTCAGGGGAGGCAGACGGTGTTGGTCACCCCGGTAGCCAATCACTTCGCAATTCCATTGGCGGGCCAGCGCTTCAGTGGCGTTGGTGTGGTCTGGGTGGTGGTGAGTTAAAAGTATCTTCTCCACCTGCAGCCCATGGTGGGCTATCGTGGCTTGGATGGGCGCCAGCTCACCGGGGTCAATCACTGTGGCGCGGCCGCCTTGGCTAACAATATAATTATAATTTCTATAGGTTTGCCACAGCGTCGGGGTTTGCAAGATCACAAGGTTGGCGATGTCGTGACGATAAAATTTTTTCATCCGACTTTAAGGCGGTGGTTGATAATTTGCATCAGGTCGTCTTTGCAAGTTCCGCAGCCGGTGTTGGCTGATGTGCGCTTGCGAACCTCATCGATAGTGTGGGCACCAAAAACCACAGCCCGATCGACCCGTTGGGTGGAGACCTTACGGCAGTGACACAATTCCTCTTGAGGAACTGGCAGCTGCCATTCTTCTTGAATTTCAGAAATGATCTGGCGCCAAATCATGGAGGCATGATCCGTGCCGGTGGGGGCTGTGAGGTCGGCGATGCTGCCATTGAGTTTGGTTTTCATGCTCTGACTCATTTCAAGAAATGGCAGGCAACCCACGCATTTCATATCCACATGGGTGATCGCAGAGTCCTCGATTTCAAGGGTGATTTCCAGCTGTTCTCGACCGTCTTCAGTCCATTGGAAGCTTTTCTTCATGATAATATTTTAGCACAAAAGAACAGACCTCTGCTAATTCTTTCTCGCTGCGTGGTTTTGTGATACAAGATCGAGATGAACAACGAGAATGAAAAGTTTCTTAAAAGCACCCAAAAACAAGCCCTTTATCTGTGGTCTGGATTGTGCCTGAGTATGACTCTTTTTTACGTTCAGAGTCAGCTGGTGTTCGTGAAGCGGGACCCACTGCCCTCTTCACGTCTTGAGTGGATGGTCACTGTACTCGGTGTGATCACTTTTATTTTCGGTTTTGTATTTTTCAAAAATTATATGGCCCTGCGGAAAAAGAGAATTCTGAGAATGCCCCTGAAAGACAGAAAGCAAAGTGTTCTTATTGCCTTGGTTTTCCAGTTTGTTCTGTTTGAGACCTTGGGATTATACGGTGTTCTGTTGTCGGTTTGGACTCAGAGTACCTTAAAGGGAATCCCTTTCTTACTGTTTGCTTATTTTGGTTTTTATGTGGCTTTTCCTAGAAAAACAAAATTGGCGCCATTTTTTAATATTTCTTAAGAAGCTCTTTCATTTCATTTAAAATCTGCTCTTTAAGGTCTTCGTATTTTCCGTGTAGACTGGCACCAGAGGCAAAGTGGTGACCACCGCCGCCGAAGCCTTCGGCTATGGATAGAATAGGGAACTCGCCTTTACTACGAAGGCTCATTTTAAACTGCCCCGGTTTGTCTTCTCGTAAAACGGCGGCCGCCTGTACGGATTCAATATTCATAATCATGTCGACCAAGTCACGACTGTCATCAATATTAAGGCCCATGTCAGCGAGGTCTGTCTTGCGGATGTGGAGTATGGCCAGCTGATCATTTTCAGTGAATTCGACCTTAGCAAGGGAGTTGGCGATAAACTTGAGTTTAAGGGCCGTGAAGTTTCCAAACAATCGGCGATGAACCTCGGCGGGTTCCTTTTCGTGCTTGAGCAACTCGATCGCCACCTCATGGGAACGAGGTGAATTTCGAACATAACGAAAAAGCTGGGTGTCAAAAACAATACTGGTGTAGATCGCCCGCGCGATGATGGGATCAAGAGGGATATCGAGGCACTTGATAATATCGTAGGCCAATTCACCTGTGCTGGCCGCTCGGATGTTGATGATTGAGCCTTCGGTCGGCGTCGGGCCTTCTGACAAAACGGGGTGGTGGTCCACGAAAATGATATCTTTGCAATGGGCCTGCAACTTACCGTAAAGAGGTTCAATGAGGCGTCTGTCATTGGTGTCAAAAATGAGAGCCAGATCGGGGTGATCGATGGGATCATGTTTGCTGTCGAAGTACTGGATGTGGTCGTCAGGAGAAAGGAAGTCGTACTTCTTGGGTGTGCCATCAACGTTCAAAATGCGAACGTCTTTGCCGATCTTTTTTAAGGCATGATAAATCGCCAATTCAGAGCCTAGTCCGTCTCCGTCACACTGGCGATGGGTGGTCAGGAGTATAGATTGGGCGGCTTTGATTTTATTGGCGACATTTTCGATCATAATCTAAAGAGTACATGAAACCCTTGTTTCTGAAAAGCATTTATGGGGTCTTCAATTTGAAAAGGCAAGGTTGAGTAGTGGCTAGCTCAACCCGAAGTATGGAAGGGCTAAGGTCGCAAGACCAAGGAATGATATAAATCCAAAAATGTCAGTAACGACAGTGACTATGACGCCACTGCCAACAGCAGGGTCGCGGCCAATATGCTTTAGAAAAATTGGCACTCCCACTCCGGTGGCACAGGCCACAAAAGATGTGGCGATCATCGATAGAAACATGATCGATCCCACCAAGAAGCCGTAGTTCAGATCGTTCTTGAATAAGAATATGGCAACACCCGCAAGACTCCCCGTGATAAATCCAAGGGTCGTTCCGGTGAGAGTTTCGCGCAGTAATACCATTCTTTTACTTATGTATTGAAAGTCATTCACAGCCAGTCCACGAGTGGTGATGGTGAGGGATTGAATGGCGGCGTTGCCACTGGTACTGGTGACGATATTCTTGGTGACAGCCAAAATCACCAGCTCTCCCAGAATACCTTCGAACATATGCAGCACAAAGCTCGCAGTTCCGGCGAGAATGAGGTTGAGAATCATCCAAGGTGTTCGACTCATAATTTTTTGCGAAAGGGGAGAATACACGCGATCGCTTTCTTGCAAACCGGCGGTGGCGTAAATATCGGCAGTGGCTTGTTCTTCGATGATATCGAGGATGTCGTCGACCGTGATAATACCTAATATTTTTCCGTGGTCGTCAACCACTGGCAGTGCGATAAAGTCGTAATGGCTCACCAATTGCGCGACCTGTTCTTCTGGCATTTCTGGATGAACGGTGACAATTTCTTTTTTTGCAATGTCATAGATTCGGGTGGTGGGGTCATTGATGGCCAGGTCTCGCAGAGACACCACTCCTGTCAGGCGAAAATCATCGGATACGCAATAGATGTAGTAGATACTCTCTTCTTTGGATTTCTGACGAAGCTGTTCCAGTCCTTGTTGAGTGGTTAATTCCGACGACAATGTAAAGAAGTGCGAGTCCATAATTCGCCCAGCCGAGTCTTCAGGATAGTTGAGAAACTGCAGGAGTTTCTCCTTTTTCTCTGCAGAGAGATTGACCAGGAGTGGTTCATGACGGGAGGGGTCAACGAACTGCAAGAGATGGGAGCCTTCACTTATGGAGCTGTGCTTCAAGATGCGAGCCATTTTTTCATCGTCGATATCTTCGAGAAGACCGCCCAGCTGGGAGTCCGGAATTTGCTCTAAAACCGAGCCAGCCCGTTGCACGGTCACCAAGGCCTCAACCAGGCGGCGTTTTTCCAGGCGAGAGAGGTGAGAGAGGTACGAGGCGAGGTCTGCGGGCTCCACACGCTGAATAATTGACTTGAGGGGTCTGGAATTACGGCCCACCAACAATCTTTTGAGAATGGCTTTGTTGGTAGGATTGAGTTTCATCCATGTCCCCTTGAGCTGAGTGTGACCTTTTTCATCACTATAATAATATCTTTAAATCATTGCTAGGAATAAAGTCTTTGGATATAAACGAACCTTCTTTTGTTCCTTAAATCGCGAAGATAAAGGAGACTTGTATGTCAACTACGCTACCCCTTACAGTTCGGGGCAAAAAACTGCTGGACGAAGAATTGAAAAACCTCATACACAATGAGCGTCCCGATGTGATTAAGCAGATCGAAGAGGCCCGCTCTCATGGTGATCTCAGTGAAAATGCAGAATATGATGCGGCCAAAGAGAAACAGGCCCTTGTTGAAGGACGTATCCAGGATATTCAAAGCAAGTTGGCTGGTGCTGAGGTTGTAGACCCTGCAAAGATTGACAGCGACAAAGTCGTTTTTGGTGCCAAGGTCAAGATGCTTGATTGTGAGGCAGATGAAGAAGTGACCTATCAGATCGTCGGTATTGACGAGGCCGATGTCAAAAACGGTTTGATTTCGATTTTGTCACCCATTGCCCGCAGCCTTATCGGAAAACGAGTGGGCGATGTTGCCATCGTTTCTAGCCCCAAAGGTGAAAAAGAATACGAGATCCTTGAATTGATTTTTAAATAAGAAAGGCCAGGAACTCGTGAGTTCGCCCCCTAGAAAAATTACACGGCGCCAAGACATTCGATTTAAACAGTCTCTGCTTCGTTTCACTGTGGCGTTTAGCGCGGTTTTTTTTCTTGGGTTGGTGTCGCAGTTTTTCATCCAGCGCATACCCCTAAAACAAAAAATTTTAGAATCCTTAGAGATTTCCGAAAAGTATTCTCTTTCCATGGGGCCTGTTGAGCCCCGCTTGCGTTCGAGCTTTCTTCCCGTCTTTGGTATCGCCTTGGAGCGGGTGGAGATTTTCGAAAAGGATTGTCCGAATCGTAAAGTCACTGCTCAGAACCTTCTCGTCACTCTGAATGCCAGGGATCTTCTTGCTGGAAAACTTCGGATCGGGCGGCTCAAGATTCCTTTTCTAGAAGTCAGTGCACCTCGAGTGTGCGCATCCACTGTTGCAAGCGAAGACAGCGACGAGCCGGTGCCATCTTCCCCTTTGACCAAAAAGAACAGGCTGCCCAAAATCAAAGTCGCCGAGAAGGTCTCTTCCTTCGATTTACAACAAGTTTTTAATCAGGTGGACCAGTGGTTGAAATCAAGGCCCGTGGCATCCATTGATGTGAGTCAGTTCATTTTTACAGATATCCAATCTCTTAAATCTCACAATCGGATCAAGGGGCGCCTCTATGGCTCGTTGGGCGAGCAAGTCTCTCTCAAGGCTGATGTCACCGATTTAAGTATTGGGGCCAACGAATTGCAGGGATTAGACGGACACATTCGTATTGAGTCGACACCCGAAGGGTTGAGCGTGTTGAGCCAAGTCTCTGTCCGTGAGGGGCAGGTGGATGCCAACCTCAATATTTCTCGAAGGCCTGATCACCAGACCGACCTTAAAATTAAAATGGAAAAGCTGCCCTTGTCGGCGCTGTCTGAAATATTGAAACAGCCCGGAGGTGTGAGTTACCTATGGGCCAGCTGTCAGGTTGAAGTGTCTTCTCCCTGGCAATCTCTCATGACCACTGGCTTTCAGGTTGAGGAATGCAAGGTGGATGGCCCTTATGGAAACATCAGTGTGCAAAGCTTGCAAGGAACACTGAGTGAACTAAAAAATCTTCAGTTGAATTTTCAGAACCTGGTCCTCGATAAGATCATTCAAAACAAGAGAGGGCTTTACTTTTCTGGGGTGTTGGCAAACTACGGGGTTCTCTCTGGCGAGGTCAAATACTCTGAAGGTCATTTTGCAACCCGTGGTGTTGTCAGAGATTCTGAACTTATTTTTTCCAACAATAACCTGCGGGACATTCAAAAAGTAAAAAAATTGCCGTTCCAATTTTCAGGGCGGTCCAACAAGTGGCAGATTGAACTGCAAGGGATCGAGCTTGATGGCGGAGAATTTGACGGTCGCTTGGATGTTGAATTTTCCCCCGCCAGTCGCCGTGCCCAGGGGCGTGTTTCCTTTCATCGGTTGCGTTTGAATCCTAGGATCTACGAGTTGATGTTGCAGTCGAAGCCCGCGGACGTGAAACTTTATGGTAAATTCGAAGCCACTCGCCAAGGCGTCAACCAGTGGTCGGCAGTGATCGCCACGCCCTCTTTGGAATCTGATCTCTACAGTCTGAAGCGCCTCAAGGTGAAAGGCCAGGGGGGCAAGAGTCGGCTTGCGAAACTAAAGATCAGTGTTGATCAAGGTTCTGTGGCCAGCGAGGCACCGCTCGTGTCGTGGCTGGAACCAACCCATCTTCATCAAGACTGGAAGGCGACGGGCTTGAATTTCCGTGAGTTGTCAATGACTGTTGAAGTGCTGCCCAACCGCCGCTTGTTCTGGAGAAGGGGCTATGTGGCGCTGAAGAATGGCTGGCAGCTTAGCTCCGAAGGATTGCGAGACTCAGAACGTAATTTACAAGCTTGGTTGCAATGGGATCGGCCGGACAAAAAGTTTTTGAAATGGCAATTTCGAGGTCCTCTTTTTTCTGGGCAGTGGTCGCCAGAGACGCCCTGGGTAAAACAGTGGTTGGATAGCCATCAAGAGTTCTTAAAAGACAACAGCAGCATCTCCTATAGCGCTTTGCCGGGTGAGTCGATGGCCAACAAGATCAATGAGGCTCGTAAAAAAGCCATTGAGCGACTGAAAAGCGTGTGGAAGAAGCCGACCATCGAAAAGGATGCTCCGTGAGTTTTCCAAATTGGCAATTGCACCGAGGTTTCTGGAAAGAGGGGGTGCGAGAAAACACTCTCGAGGCCTTCCAGCTCGCAAAAAAAATGGGTTGCGAGATGGTGGAGTTAGACACTCAGTTGAGTTCCGATGGTGTGTTTCATGTCTTTCATGATTTTAGTTTAAAAAACTTATTTAAAGTGGACAAAAACCTACGTCGGATCAAAAGTAGCGATTTGCAAGCCTTGAATATACCGACTCTGCAGGAGGTTTTAGAGAGTGATGATGTTCCCCGTTGCCTTAATATCGAGGTGAAGTCGAAATCTTGGTTTGGTTTTTTTACGGCCAATCGACTTCTGGGTCTTCTCCTCAGGTGTCGTGGCAATAAAAAGGTGTTGGTCTCCTCTTTTAATCCGATGGTGCTCTTAGGGTTGCGTGTTCTCGCTCCAACCTTGGTGCGGGCCTATATTGTGAGTGATCCCGCTTGGCTGGCCAGCTTTTGGTTTGGTTTGTGTCTTAAGCTGATCAACCCAGATTACCTGAACGTGGACCAAGCCTTGCTTGATGATAAAGACAGCCGCGAGCGCGTGATCGCCTTTGGGAAAAAGGTGATGGTTTGGACAGTGAATGACTACGAGAAGGCTGAGCGATACTTAACGCGAGGCGCAAAGAGTGTCATCTCCGATCTTCCCCCCAGTCTCAATTAATCGAACTCTCATAAGATGATTTTGTAAAGACTGCAATCGGTCCAGATTCTTATTGTTGCCTGAGAAAGTGGCAGCTAAGTCTACGGGCAGAAAGAAAAGGAGTTTTTATGAAGATCAATTCATTGATAGTTGGGTTTGGATTTTTGACACTTCTCGCAGGATGTGCGGGTGATAAAAATGAAGTGGCTGGCGACGGCAACGCTGTGCTCTTGGTGAGAACCCTGGAAGCAGAAGGTGGCGTCACAGGTGATGAACTCAATCAGATCGCTATTATTGAAGGTGATTTTGAAACTCCAGAAGCTTTACAAGCCGCTGCAGAACGGGCGGAGTGGACTTCGGTACCCCAGTTTAGTCAAGATGATGAGATTTCATTTGTGGAAGAAGAGCAGTTGAGCACGGCCCGCCGAGGCACTGATGATCGACCCGTTCACAACCGTGGGCGCAATGACCGTCCTGTACGCCGAGGACAAAACGATAATCGCCCCCGTAGAGGTCAACAGACCTGCCGAGGTAGAAATTGTGATGGACACGTAGGCAACCGCGGACGCCAGTACAATGACCGCGATCATGGACGTTGGAGACGCCCGCGACGGCAGCATGACCGTTTTAAGTCATGGCAGTGGGCTCAGCCCGATCGTCGCTACTACGGCTTTGATATCTGTAGCCACCAGAGAATTTTGGTCAATGGCCGTTGCCGTATCCCGATCAGTCGTCGCTATCGTCATTCTTGGGCCCACTCTTGGGGATACTCAACAACCATGTATGTGCACCCCCGTCCTCGTTATAGAGCGGTTCGTAGGCATTGCCGCGTCCGGGTGTTTTCGCCTATTTTCAACTACTAAAGAACACTTGCTATTCAAGATGTTTGAGCTAAAAGCGGAGGTGACTCCGCTTTTTCACATTAAGAGCGGGGCAGGGGACCTGTAAAAACATTAGACAGTGATGGAGGGGGATGAGTTCTCATATCGAAGCTAGGCTTTGCTGCTGGGAATGATTATCGCAATATTAATGGGTGTGATGGTAAATGTATCGAAAAAACAGCTATTTAGAGTCTTAAGGGCCAACTTCAGTGAAGTGCCAAAGAGCTTTATCATATTCTGCTGTGGCTTTTTTTTGCATCTGAGCCCTTCTGTGGCTGAATTTGGCTCCATTGTCGACATTGGCCTCGGCGGTGATTTCTATTTCACCGATGAAAGTGACAATAATGGGCAGGGGTTTATCAATCTCCTTATCCAGAACACGTGGTCCAACAGTCAGCTCTGGGTTGATGTGGGCGCTGGAGGCTTGGTTGGGGAGAAAGCGTCTTCGTACGTTAAAGCGCCTCAACTCTTTTATCGGATGGGGCAAATGGGTAAAACCCATTTCACTATTGGCCGTGCTCTCTACGATTGGTCTTTTGCTGACAGCTTTTGGAACCTGGGTTTGACCCAGCCCATTTTTAAATGGAACGAGGCGAGACCGGAACAGCAGGGCCTAACGGGTTTGTTCCTCAATTTCCCAGTTGTAAAAAACTATTTTGATCTGACCTTTTTTGCCTCTCCTTTATTCTTGCCGACCCAAGGGCCCTCCTTCGATTTGTCAAATGGTCGTCTGACCTCGAGCAACCCCTGGTTTAATGAGCCGGTGGGGATTATCAATCTGGCGGGGGAAAAGGCAAAGCTCAACTATGATATTGATGTTCCCAACTCCCAAGACGTGGTGGTACAAACCTCGTTTGGTGTGTTATTCGGAACCCCCCATAACAAAAAAGATTTTATATTAAGTGGGTTTGCTATGAGCAAACCGCGCAACGATCTGGTGTTGCCCTTTCAGGGTGTTCTCAATCTAACGACCTTTAACGGTGATATTACCGTGCTTCCTCAGGTGGCCATGCACCAAGTGATGGGGCTTGATATTGGTTGGAACTTTGAAAATGTGAAAACGGTATTTTCGTGGATTCACGAAGGGCAAGTGGAGTATGATCTCCCGGTCAGTGCGACCTATCCCGTGCTTCCGGATCAAAATATCTTTTCAACGACCCAGCTGTTTCGTTTAAGTAACACTCAGAGGTTGTGGGTCGGATACATCCGGGTGGATCGCCCCCAGACCCAGTTGGGCGGTGTGTTTGCCAATGCGCAAATTTCGACCTTCCAGAACCGAAATCGTTTTGATGAGACCCTGCGGGTGAAGTGGGAAGGTCTTCTTTTTAAAAGTAAAAGCGTTTATTTGGTTAATGCCTCCTTTGCGGCGAACCAAAACTTGCAGAATGACAATATCTGGTTGAGCTCGGACATTCGCTGGTCTTTGTATAAGGGCATCGAACTGTTTTCTCAGTGTGACTTTTTTGGTGGTTCTGACGAGTTCATAATAGGAAGCGATTTTATCAACACCTACCAGAACAACGATCGCTGTTTCTTTGGAGGTCATTATGCCTTCTAGTCTTATGAAAAAGACACCTCTCCTCTTAATATCCTTGTCATTGATGTTGGCCATCACCAGTTGTTCTTTCTTTTTTGAAGAAAAGAAAAAAGTAACAGAAGTGGCCTACAACGAGTCCATGGGGTCTTGCGTGGGGCAAGTGAATCAAACCCTCAAGCGATATTTTAACACCTCTCCTGAGATTCAAGTCATAGAGTCCGAGCTGGATGCTGTGACGGAATGTTACCAAGAGTCTATCGAATCCTTCTTGGTTCACACAAAGAGTGGGCGAGCTGAGTCGGATGACTATTCCAGCGAAAATATTGAGTTATTGATAGGCCAGTTCCATAAAGAAATTGCGATGACCGCCGATCGCATTCAGACCTATGTTCACTTAAAATCGTTCTTGTTTGGTGGCTCAAGTGAGACACTATCAAAAAACGAATTAAAAGAACTACAGTCTTTGGTGCCGATTTTTGTGGGCGCTTTGAAAAAGCTTTTGCCCCACCTCAAAGTTCTGCAGCAGTCCGCGACTCTCGAGGCCAACGAAGAAAGCTACTTGAAAATTCAGCAAGCTTTCGATGAATTAAAACGTCAATCCGGGGTTATTCTGAAAACCCTCAGCGATGGCTCTAAAACTCGTAAGGTGAACCTAGAGGCCTTTGCCAAGTTTTTCTTTGCTGAGATTTATGGTGATCAAGCAGCAACTATGGAAAAGTATTTACCATTGATTAAGGCTTTTAAGGCCTTTGCAGTGAACGAAGAGGGCGAAGACCTTCACTTTAAAAACCTCGCCTTGTTTGTTCGTCAGTCCATCTTGACCTACGAGGCCATGGTGCATTTCGAATATATGCTCCGTCGAGATGGAGTTGATAGTTTATTTACAAATATGGGGCACTTGGTGACGTTTATGACCCGGATTCCAAGACAGCTGCTCGGCGGTCGCATTTTTGAAACGGTCTCATTAAAATCACTGGTGGATATTGTGAAGTCGGCGGAAGCCGTCCTGATGTTTTCAACGCAAAATCGACCCAATCGAGAGCTTCCGGTGTCTCATATCGAAAATCTGTTACTGGGTTTAGAGAAGGCAGAAATCATGAAAGGAAATTTGAGCGCGGACACTATCGCCGAATTCCTTTCTGACTTTTCGGAGTTTTGGTTAAATCCTGGGGCCCCCCGTGCGACGGCCATAAATCCAAAGAAGGTGCAACATGTGGCTCGTTTTTTCAATGTTTGGTTGCGTCGACAAAATTTAGTGAATCAAGTGTTCGAGGGTAAGGGCGACGGTGTCGTATCCCTTGAAGCTGCCTTCGGTGGATTGGATTCCCCCTTGGCCACTCAGTTGAAGAAGGTTCTCACATCAGTGAACGCCCATCAGTGGGACGATCGCTTGCGACTGCTGTTTACTGAAGACAAGGACCACTTCTCTTATGGCGAGCTGACTGTTGCCAACTCGATTATGACCCTTGCTGAACTCTTCATGAAGCCTTTTAACTTGCAACAACAAAACCCTTTGAAATACCAAGTCACGCAAGATCAGACCCAACAAATTTACGAAGTGATCCGAACTTTGGGTGTGGAGCTCGCTTTTATGGACTCTCGAATTCTGGATTCAGGACGTCGAACCTTTATTGAGATGAACCACTTTTCCACTCAGAATCGAAGTGATGGTGTTCTTGATTTTTACGAAGGCTATGAGTACGTCGCCATGTCAATGTCTGCGGGTCGACTGTCCAACAGAATTTATGAGGAGATCCCTGAGTCGTGCTCGCTAGAGCCGGTGGATGTGCTCAATCGAAATGTAACGGATGTTCAGTGCTTTCGACAACACCTAGAGAAGAACTTTTTGACGTATTTCGAGCACCTCCCCAATATATCAAAATATTGGAGCCAAGCGACCGAAGAAGAAAAAGACTCTTTTATGAGCTCCGTTGAAGTGGCGTCTCGAGGAGGAGTCATTCGAGAGAAACCCGTGGATATGAACGAAATTCGTGTTGTGGTTTCGATCATTTCCTTTGTCGAGTCGATCTTCTTTATGTTCGATCGCGACAACGTCAATGGCCTTCTCGATGGAAGGGCAACAGGTGAGGGGCTCTCTGAGATTCGACTGGCTGAGATGCACTTCAGACCACTAATTGTCGATTTTCTGATGAACAAAAGAAGTGATATTTTGACAAATCGCAAAGAGCTCTTCCAAAAATTTTGTGGTGAAGGCATGCAGGGCGTGGAGCTCGCCCGCTGTATCGCCCCCAAGATCTTAATTCATCTGCTCAAGAAAGGGGACCTGCCGGTCTCATCGGGACAAGCTTGTGGACTGTTGAAATTCAGAGCCATACTAGACAAAAACAATGAGGAGCGAGCCTATTTGCGAGCCGTAGCGACTCCGGGTGATGTATTAAAAGTGTTTTCTGCCATGGCTGAAATGACCCACATGAGTCATGTTCAGCGTTTGCAGTCTTTTCTGTTGGAGAAGCGAACCCCATTGCTGAAGAGTCTTTCTAGTGATACGGCACCCGACTGTCGTGCCCACCCAGATAATGTCTTTTGTGAATGGCGACGAGAAATCTTTTGCAACCGTACGGTTAATCAAGAGGTCTTTGATGAGTTTAGGTATCAAAAGCAAAAATACTTTCTGTCAGATGATTTCGAGAACAACCCAGAGGCAGCGGTAAAGAGAACACTGTTAAAAATTTACCATGATTTCGATACCCATCATCGTTACTCCACTCACTGTGCCTTCCCTGTGGTGGTACCGGATCGCAAAGTTCCGATATGGCATCAGTTCAAAGAAGACTGCTTCTAGAAAATAACTTGTTAAAAAAAACGGGATAGATTGTCAGTTGGGGGCAGCGCTTCACGGGCTGGTTCTTGCCCTATTTTTTTTCTTTGTCGACACTATTGAAGGTCAATCGTGATCGTGCGTGGTCGGCGACCTGTAAGACTCTTAAGACGCGAAGGGTTCTCTTTTTCTTTCGATAATGGTTTGCAAGGTTCGTTTGCTTTTTTTACTGATGTTAACGAACTCGATACCAATCCCTTTCGGAGGCGGGGTGTCGTCAGAAAAATTGTAACGGACCACTCGGGCTTGACAGCTAAACTGTGAAAAACGACCGGTGTAAACTTTAATATCTAAAAGGTCGCCCACTTTAATTCCCGAACGTTTGCCAATCAAGCTTGTAAAGGTAACGCTAGATTTGAGATCTTCATAGGGTAAGAAAGCCCCTGTCATCGAGATGTCATAGGTCTTGACCGTGAACTCTTGAGTGACAGGTGTATTTATAAGCAAGGGCAAAGCCATTCTTGCTCGTTCTCCACGTTGCTTTTGCGCGAACGAGCGTACCTTTCTTTTTTCTTGCCAGAAGTGGGAAAGCCCAGCGCCGATGAAAAGCAGCATGACCACGCCTGGGAAAAACTCCCATGGTGACATCTCAATTTGAGATCGAATCAGTTGAAAATCAAAAAGGGGTGGCATGTTACTTAAAAATGACATCATTGCAGTGTACAGTCCTTTCTGTGTCTTATCTTTGCTATCGTCAGTTTGTAAAAAAAAATAAAGAGATTTTTTAGTGGTGAGTGGCCTAAATTCCCTGATTTTGCAGCCTTTCTGGGCAAAGTGAAGCACTGCAAGAGGCGTTTCTCATTGGTGCTGGCTTGGCCCTTTGGTAGAAAGACACTGCGGAGGGACAATGGAGCAAAAACAAAAATGGCTAAAAGCCACAGAGGAGTTGTACAAAAAGGGACGTCTCGACAATCTTCACGGGTTTTTCGCTGATATTCCAGTGTCGCCATTGGGGCTGGAGACGAAGCGAGTTGAGCCTGAATCGACATTCCCAGTGACCTCCTCGTTCTATAATATTTGTGAGTTTCAAGATGATACAATTTCTACTGAATTTTTGAACAGTCCCCAGAGCGGGGTCTTTTTGTATGATCATTGGCCAGAGTCATTGAGTAAAGAATCTTCTTTTGTTTATCTGGCCCTGTCCTCGCAATTGACTGATTTTAAAAAAGGACTGTTAAAAAAATCTCCAGAGGCTTCTCTGAACTATGGAGTCGATCCCTTCAGTCTTGGTCTTTGGCAGTCTCATATTGACAAGTCTCACATCGAGTCGGATTGGATTGAGCAAACAGGGTCTAGTGAACAGCGCTTGTTTCGGTTAACCAGTCAGCCTTATTCCATGGCCGGAGCCAGTGATGCTTTGCAACTGGCGGTTTTGTTGTCGTCCGTGGTGCAACTGATTGACGATTATGAAGGTGTATGTGATGCCGGTACGATCCTCAATAACTTGTCTTTTGAGCTGACTCTAAAGCCCCATTTGTTTTTGAGCGGAGCGAAGATCCAAGCGCTCAAGCTGCTTGTTACGAAATTGAGTCAGGCTTATAATTTAGAGGCGCTGGAACGACCTCCGATTTACTGTGCGCCTGCGGTTCGGTTTCTCGCCACTCGCGAACCGTGGAATAATATCCTTCGTTTAACCGCCATCCATGCAGCAGCCAGGGTCGGTGGTGCCGACGGGGTGCTGACCTTTCCCTATGACTTGTTTTCAAAGCGACAGGGCGGAAGAACCTCGCGTAACGTTTCAGAAATCTTAGAGCGCGAAGCCTATCTTGGGAAAGTTTCATCATCCACCCAAGGCAGTTACACTCAGGAGCAGTTGACGGATGGGATGGCGGCCCGTTCGTGGAGCCTGTTTCAAGAAATTCAGACGAAAAACGGTTTACTGCCTGCCTTACGGTCGGGCTGGTTGCATGATCAGATCCGTGAGAGCGCCATCGAACAAAAAAATAATTTTCTGGCAGGCCGTTTGCAGATCACTGGCTGTAATAGCTTTCCTCTCAGTCAATCTTTGAGTTCAGAGTATCCTTTGGCGAGACAAGAAGAATCCCTTGATATTGAAACCTGGTGGAAAAACCACTGCCAGAATGACGGCCACGAGGTGCTGTGCGATGTGAAGCGCTTGGTGCCAGAATCTCTTCCGGCTTACTTTGAAAGATGGCAGTTTCGTGCCGATCAGTGGCGCAGCCAGAGCCCAAAGGGGGGCCTTGTTCCTGTTTTAGTGGAACCTGGCATGGAGAACTCGCAGAAACTACAACGGACCAAAAGACTTTTAAGTTTGGCGGCTCTGGATGTGCAGATCACCTCTATAGAAGCTTTGCCGAAAACAACCCTCGCAGTGGTGATTGCCTCTGACCCATCGGGCGATTTTGTTAAACAGTCGCTGGACCGTTTGGAGAAAGCCTCGTGTCAGTGGGTGGTTTGGACTGGCGAAAAAGCCGTGGAAGGGTTTCATGCCGTCTTAGGCCAGGCCACCGATCTACAGGCTTTCTATGAAAAGATGTTCAATATTATCGGGAGGCAGCTATGAGCTCTATTGATTTTTCAAAAATCCCTTGGTCACGTCCCGAATTGCAAGCCCAAGGAGCAGTAGACTCGTGGGATTCTCCGGAGGGTTTTGTTTATAAAAGAAATTACGACGCCAGTGACCGCAAGTCTTTTGAAGCGCGCGCGAGTCTGCCAGGATTTCCGCCTTTTCTAAGAGGTCCCTATTCGACAATGTACACCTCTCGTCCTTGGACCGTTCGTCAGTACGCCGGGTTTTCGACAGCTCAGGAGAGCAATGCATTCTACCGACGCAATCTAGCCGCCGGTCAGAAGGGTCTCTCTGTTGCTTTTGATTTGGCGACCCATCGTGGTTATGATTCCGACCATCCACGAGTGGTGGCCGATGTCGGAATGGCCGGCGTGGCGGTGGATTCCATCGTTGATATGCGCGCTCTGTTTGAGGGAATCCCCCTCGATAAAATGAGTGTGTCGATGACCATGAACGGAGCGGTTCTGCCCATCTTGGCCTTGTTTATTGTGGCCGCCGAAGAGCAGGGGGTGCCCGCTGAAAAACTTTCCGGAACCATTCAAAATGATATTTTGAAAGAGTTTATGGTTCGCAACACTTACATCTATCCTCCGAAACCATCGATGAGGATCATTGCCGACATCTTTCAGTACACATCAGAGTGCATGCCAAAGTTCAACTCCATTAGTATTTCGGGCTACCATATGCAAGAGGCCGGAGCCACGCCAGACCTAGAATTGGCCTACACCTTGGCGGACGGCATCGAGTATGTGAAAACGGGTGTCGAATCTGGCTTAGCCGTTGATGACTTTGCGCCACGCTTGTCCTTCTTTTTTGCGATCGGCATGAACTTTTATTTGGAAATTGCAAAACTAAGAGCCGCTCGCGTTTTGTGGTCCGAGATGATGGCTCCGTTTCGTCCCCAGTCGTCAAAGTCCAGTTGTCTTCGCACTCACTGTCAGACTTCGGGTTGGAGTCTCAGCGCGACCGACGTTTTTAACAACGTCACCAGAACTTGTATCGAGGCTATGGCCGCGACCTATGGAGGCACGCAGTCACTTCATACCAACTCATTGGACGAAGCCCTCGCTTTACCCACGGACTTCAGCGCTCGCATTGCCCGCAACACGCAGTTGTTTTTGCAGAATGAAGTGGGTCTTTGTGACTTCGTAGACCCATGGGGAGGCAGTTATTTTATTGAATGCCTGACTGAAGATCTCATTGCCAAGGCTCGTGTGCATATTGCGGAAATCGAGGAGCTTGGGGGGATGTCTTCTGCGATCGAACAGGGACTGCCGAAATTAAAAATTGAAGAGGCTGCGGCTCGAACCCAGGCCCGTATCGACTCTGGTCGACAGCCGGTGGTGGGAGTGAACTGTTTACGCAGTTCAGTTGCTGAAGAGGTCCCGGTCTTAAAGGTCGACAACGTTCAGGTACGAGAGCAGCAGCTGGCACAGTTAAAGGCTCTCAAGAGAGATCGTGATGCGCAAGCCGCCGAACGAAGTTTAAAGCGTTTGACCCAAGCTGCTGAGTCGGGTGAAAATCTTCTGAAAGCTTGTGTGGAATGCGCTCGCGCCAGTGTGACTCTCGGAGAAATGAGTGCCGCCATGGAGCAGGTTTTTGGTCGTCATCAAGCCCAAATACAGGGTTTAACAGGAGTCTACCAGTCCGAAATGTCCAGTGAAAACGAAAATTTTCAAGTTGCTCGCGACAAAGTCAAAAAGTTTACCAGCCAATACGGACGACCGCCTCGTATTCTGTTGGCGAAAATGGGGCAAGACGGCCACGACCGCGGTCAAAAAGTGGTAGCGACCGCCTTTGCTGACCTTGGTTTTGATGTCGATATCGGTCCCCTTTTTCAGACCCCTGAAGAGTCAGCAAAGCAAGCCGTCGAAAACGATGTTCACATTTTGGGTGTGAGTAGCTTGGCGGCAGGACATCTCCAACTGGTGCCAGCGGTGCGCGCGGAGCTTAGCAAAATGCAACGTGACGATATGTTGGTTGTGGTGGGAGGAGTCATTCCTCCTCAGGATCATGAAGAACTAAAACGTCTTGGAGCCAATGGTATTTTTGGTCCGGGAACGGTCATCGCGGATGCCGTGATCGAATTGCTTGATCTAATCGAGAGAGGGGTCTCTTGAGTTTTGAAAAACTGTGTAAAGACCTCGAGGCCGGAAATCGAACCGCCCTGGCGAAGGCGATCACTCTTATGGAGAGCACTCGACCAGCCGATTGGGATGAAGCCAAGAAACTTTTAAAACATTTTAAAGACAAAGAGGTGGTGACTCGTCGCCTGGGCTTTTCTGGTCCTCCTGGTGTTGGAAAGAGCACCTTTATCGAAAAGATGGGACTGCTGTTAACCAATAAGGGGCAGCGCGTGGCGGTATTGGCGATTGATCCCTCCAGTGAAATCTCTGGCGGTAGCATTCTTGGTGACAAGACTCGCATGGAACTCTTGAGCCGGTCGGAAAAGGCCTTCGTTCGTCCATCAGCAACACGAGGCCACTTGGGTGGGGTGACCAGTCGTCTCCCTGGAGTGATTCGATTGTGTGAAATTGCCGGCTATGAATGGATTCTGGTGGAGTCCGTCGGAGTCGGACAATCGGAAATCGAACTGAGTCGAATGGTGGACCTCTTCACTCTACTTTCGCAGGCCGGAGCAGGTGATGAGCTGCAGGGGATTAAAAAGGGAATTCTTGAATACGTTGATATGATCGTTGTTAATAAAAATGACAGAGACCCGCAACAGGTCAATATCACACGACAGCAGTACCTCGCCGCTTTAAAAATTGTCAGACAGAAGCCCGTGGAAATATTTGGGTGCAGTGGTTTGACAGGGCAGGGGCTTGACGATGTTCTTCAGCACTTTGAAGAATTTTTCAAAAGCTTTGATTATGGAAATCGAAAAATGATGTCAGAATTTTGGTATCAATCTCTGTTATCCTCTGAATTTCGACAGAAGTTGTTGGCAGACCCTCAGATGAGTAGCCTGTTCCAAAAATATCAGTCAGAAGTTCACCATGGGTCTCTGATGCCCATCGAAGCAGTCGAAGCTTTTTTCCGTGATCTCGGTTGGTCGAAAAGTAAGACTTAGGTCCAAGTCGAGCTTTGTGAAGGTCTAGGCGCTTTGGATTTAAGGTGGCTTGTTTCGCCTCTATAGTTAAAATGGGTTATGGCCATTCGACGTTTTTTTATCTGTATATTGTTATTTTTTGTAATTCCTTTTTCTGTGACAAATTGCACGTCCAGTGATGACGATGTCTCCGTTCTCGAAGAAGAGTTGGAAGATTTCGACATTGAGGGCGAGGGAGATGCCTTTGAAGAAGACATCGAAGACTTTGCCGAAAGTGACGAAGGCTTCTCAGAAGATTTTGAGAGCGAAGACGATGAGTATGCTGAGCTGAGTGACGACGATTTTGATGACCTCGGCGACGAATTGGACGAAGACTTTGATGACGAGTTCGCCTCCAGTGATGATGACTTTGGCGATGAAGAGTTTTCCGATGATGACTTATTAGATGAGGGCGATGATCTTGATGGGGAGTTTGCCTCCATGGAAGACGATGACTCCGATCCTGATTTTGATGATTTTGGTGAATTCGAACAGGAAGACGAAGCTTTTGCCCAGAATGAAGAGTCTTTAGCCCAAGAGATGCAAGATTACCCAGTTGCAGAAAATGCTCAGCCCCAGTTTCCGGAAGAGGTGATGGGTGAAGGCGATCCCAATCAGGCTCCCATGGCGGCGCCGGTAGTGACCAGTGAGACTCAAGACATTGCTCTTGCTGAGCCCACGCCGGTGATCGAAACAGTTCCCCAAGATGACCTTGGCATGGCAGACCCCATTGTTCCCTTGGATGATTCCGTAGAGCCAGCTTCGGAATCTTGGGTGCCCGTGGTAAAAGTGAAGACCGATCCTTTTTATCGCAATCAACGCTTGATGAACGCCGTTTACATTGCCAGACCTTCTGAAAGTTTTGAGGACATCAGTCAAAAATTGTACGGGTCCGATCGGACTCAGGAGTTGCGAGCCGACAACCCCCATTTGGCAAAGGGAATCGATCCGGGAGACAAAATCTATTATAATTCTCCCAACCGATCTGATGATCGCACCAACCTAAAAATCTATTACTCCGATATTGGGGTGGACCCACAGTTTTATAGTACCGAACAGAACGATAATATGCGTCGTCTCGGTTCCAAGCTTCTCGGCTTTGCTGATGGCTGGAAGGAGATTTGGGCTATCAACCCCAATGTGGATTCCAAAACTATTCTTCCCGCTGGTCTTGAATTGAAGTATTGGACCGGCAACGAGTCGAAGCCGACCTTAGAGTTGGCCGACAACGCCGAAGTCGACACCATGCCGCCGGCCGATCCCATCGATGATGGTGCGGCGATGGGTGAGGTGCAAGAGCCTTTTGAAGATGCCAGTCTGCCACCGGAACCACCCTTGCCTGAGGCTCAGATAGCGGAGATGGGCTTTGAGCCGGAGCCGGTTCCCGACATCGAGCCCTTTCCTGAAGCCGGAATAGAGCCAACCCCTGGAGCCAGTAGTGGTACGATGACCAGTCCCGGAGAGGGGCAAAAGTCTTTGCTTTCCGTGGGGGCTATCGCCCTTTTGATCATGGCTGGGACCGGTTTGGTGGCTATCCAAATTAAAAAGCGTAAAGACGCGACGGGCATCAATCCACACAGCCTCGAGTACACTCAGGTCTAAATTTTCTTTAAGTCTTTGAGTTCAAATCGGAGCTCTTGGCCGCGCTTTTCAAAAAGACTCAGTTGCAAACGATCACCGCGTCGGAGAAGGGGGGCTTTCCCCTGTCGTTTTAAAAAGCTCAAAAACTCTCTTTCTGGACCTTGGCAAATCAGCCAACGGGTTTTGCCCTTTTCCACCAGAGCATCGCCAACCACTCGCGCGTAGGGCTCGGTGGTCAAGGGGGTGCGGCTGGCAAGAAGGTAAGAAAAACTCAGAGTGTTATTCTTTATAGGGAGCAAGGCCTGAATCTTTTGGAACCAGGCGGGTTGTTCCCAATGCAGGCGATCATGGCACCAGTCTCGTTTCGACTCTGAAAGGGGGCAGGTGTGACTGTGAGGGCAGGGGGCAACCACATCAAAGCCTTTAGCGAGAAGCTCGGAACGCAACTCTATGAGCTTCGGAAAGGCCTGCTTGGTGGATGGTTCGATCACTAATAACTTGTCAAAATCAAAAAACCAGGGAGGGGTGCCCTTCAATTCATTGAGCACGTAAGAAGCGCTGAGCAGGCTATTGGCATCTACCTTGGCCGGACGTTGCAAGTGAAAACGCATTTCGCTGTTGGTCCTCGGGCTGTCGAGATAAAGTCCACCCAGTTCTGGAAAAATATCGGTGCCGTGAAATTGGGGCACTGTGATCTCGTCGTCATTCAGAAGGGCTTTACTTGTGGTGCCGGGGCCACACCCGAAGTCCAGCACGCTGTCCACACCTTCAAAAAAGCCCCAGCGCTTGCCCTCATCTATGACCTTTAGGGTTCGTAGGTAATTCAGTGGAAAAAAATAGCTCAGATAAGCCGCTTGTGCCGCTGGGTCCTTCCAGGGGGTTGTTGAGAGGCTCTCTTGATAATCCGTGGAGGCATTGAGAATGGCTTTAGCTAATTTTTGCGGTTTACTGAGCCCATATCCGATGGCTTTTAAATGCTTATCGATCCAAGGGGCCATCCAGTGGGGCAATTCATAGGTTTTCATGGTGCTCACAATCTACCGTCCAAAGAAGCGGCCCGTCAACAGTTCTAATTCACTAGGGTTTGCGTTTAGTCTGCCCATGACTCTACACAAGGAGATTTTTATGTCCGCAAAAACCGTGGCCCTGGGTAAAAAAGTGCCCGCTTTCAAAGCTCAGGCAACGACCGATAGCCAAGTGCAATTGACCAAATTGAAAGGTCAAAAAATAGTTTTGTTTTTTTACCCGAAAGACAACACCCCCGGCTGCACAAAAGAGGGCGAAGGTTTTCGTGATCAGTATAAAAAGTTTAAAAAACTAGGAGCCGAAATTTTTGGTGTTTCTAGGGATTCTTTAAAATCTCATGAAAACTTCAAAAGCAAATTTGATTTCCCGTTTGAACTGATTAGTGATCCAGACGAAGAGTTGTGTCAGCTCTTTGATGTCATCAAAGAGAAAAACATGTATGGCAAAAAGCATATGGGTGTGGAGCGCAGCACTTTCGTGATCGACGAGACCGGAAAGCTTGTTAAAGAATGGCGTAAGGTGAAAGTCCCGGGGCATGTTGACGAGGTTCTGGATTTTGTAAAGAGTCTTTAATGGACATCATCGATATTAGTCCTTTGATCAGCGATGCCATTGGTGTTTGGCCTGGGGACACACCTTACTCCCGCGATGTCTTGATGAGCACCGACAGTGGCGATCACATGGGGCTATCGAAGGTCACGACCACACTGCACCTGGGGGCCCACACCGATGCGCCCAATCACTACGTTGAGCAGGCCGCGGGGATTGATCAGCGCTCTTTGCATTTCTACTACGGACCTTGCCAAGTTATCGAGTGTGATGTGGCTCGGGGTGAGCGTATTCAGGTGAATGATCTTTCCACTTCAGACATTCAGGCGCCCCGCGTTTTATTAAAAACCGGAACCTTTAGCAATCCCGATCAATGGAATGATGATTTCGCAGCGCTTTCGGTGGAGTTGGTTGAGTTTCTGAGTGCTAAGAATGTCTTGTTGGTTGGAATCGATACGCCATCGGTGGACTTGTTCCATTGCAAGGAGCTTCTTGCCCACAAGGCCATTCATCAGAGTCATATGGCCATCCTAGAAGGGGTTGTTCTCGATACGGTTTTAGAGGGGCAGTACACCCTTTGTGCACTCCCGCTAAAATTGAAAGATGCCGACGCTTCTCCCGTGAGGGCGGTTCTTTTGCCTCCCACGGCGGTTGGAACTACGGCTTAGTAGTGAAAGCCCAGTTTACTTTTAATACTTTCTGGTAGCTCGGGTAGGCTTGATTTTGGAATAAAAAATGTGGCCAAGTTATTGAGGTCCTGAAAAATTTTATGCTTGTCTCCCGCAGCTTTCAAGTACTGGTGGCCGCTCGAGCCCCCGGTCCCCATTTTGATGCCAATCATTCGATGCACCATTAAGGCGTGACGGTAGCGCCACTGGGTGAAGTTCTCATCGATCGTCTGCAGGTTTTGCATCAAGTTAAATGGGAGCTGAAAAATGGGCTCGTGACGGTACAAATAGATAAAGAGAGCGGCCGAAAGAGCCTTGTGTGAAAAGCGCCAAGACCCTTCACCTTGCAGTTTTTTATAAACCGCTTCGTCGAGTAAAGCATCGAAACTTTTTGTGATCTGTTCAAAGTTTTGGAGATGCTTCTTTTTGGTTTCTTCGTCGTAGCCAGCGGCTTCAATGTTTTCAAGGTTGTTTTTGAGGCGCTCCTCGACGGCCTGGCGATAGTCTTTCCAGAAGTCGAATTTCCCAATGGATAAAAAAGGTGTGCGTTCCAGCCATTTTTCAAGAAGAACAAAAAGTGAAGCTTCCCCTTCTGTTTGGGAAACCTTTTTGTGGTCATTGGCGCTTAAAGCTTCTTTGTAATCTTTTTTGTTGTAGGTCAGCCTTTGCTCAAGGCCCAGCTTGTTTTCGATTAAGCGAAACTGGGCACTTTGAAAGCCGGAGGCTGGATACAGGTAGTCTCTGAACTCGAGAAAGTCCATAGGAGTCATCGTCTCTAACACATCCACTTGGCTGATGAGTATTTTTTGAATTTCGATGATTCGATCCAAGCGACTATTAATAGTCAACATATCCCGCTCGTCCACGGTTGGTGCTGAAAATGCGGTGATCGCGGAGTTCAATTCAAAAAGAATTTGTTTAAACCAAAGTTCATAGGTTTGATGGATCACAATAAAAAGCATTTCATCGTGAGCGGGATGGCCGAAGGCCTCGCTTCGTAACGATTGAAGGTCCGTGAGTTCATCGACTTTCAGGTAGTCCGAATAATTGATAGGTGGATAGGTGCTCATGGGGTTGTCCTTTCAGTGTGTATGCTTTGAACCAGGGTGACAAAATCATTAATATGCTGAGGCGTCACAGAAAAGCCCGTCATCAGTCGGACTTCGAAGGTTTGCTCGTCCCAGACATAAAAAAAGAAACTCTTCCGTAGTTCTTTAATGATGGGACGAGGCAAGATGCAAAAAACCGAGTTCGCCTGGGTGGGGCGGGTGAATGTGACAGTACCGATCTTCTCAAGCCCTTGTCGTAGGAGTTGGGCCATCTCGTTCTCGTGCTGGGCGATCTCTAGCCAGAGGTCATCTTGCAAGTATCGGATCATAGGGGCGCTCAAGAAGCGGGTTTTTGCCGGCAACTGCAGACTTTGTTTGCGGAAAAACTTCAGGCCTTTTTTAAGATCAGGGTTGCGGACGATCACAAACTCACCGAGCATCGAGCCGTTCTTGGCTCCACCGAATGACACCAAATCACAATGCTTCACCAAGGTTTTAAAATTGCACTGGAGAGCCGCAGCAGCATTGCCGAGGCGGGCACCGTCCATATGCAGATAAAGATCATTGCTTTTACATATCTCAGCGATTTGCGCGATCTCCTCAAGGCTATACAGTGTGCCATACTCTGTGGGCTGAGTGATGGACAGCATTTTCACCTGTGAGCAGTGCTGGTCGCCACGACGGGTGATGTGTTGTTCGATGCTCGGGATCCTTATTTTCCCATTGTCGGTGGGGAGCGACACCAATTTCACTCCTGCGATCTTTTCAGGTGCACCACATTCGTCCACTGCGAGGTGGGAGGCGTCCGAACACAACAGTGCCTCGTAGCTTTGTAGAGCCAGTTGGGTGCAAAGCACATTGGCTGCGGTTCCGTTAAAAACCAAGGCGCTGTCGACAGCATCGAACTCGGAGAGAATTTTTTGTTTAAGCTCTTGGCTCCAGGGGTCTTGCTCGTAACTGGCTGCGAAACCTTGATTGACGGCGACCATGGCGTCCAATAGGGCGGGGTGAATACCCGAGTGATTGTCGCTCCCCAAGCTAACCAGACTCAACGAATCACACCCGTAAATTGGTGCAGTATCTGAGCGGCTAGTTTTACGGTGCGCTCGTCCTGATCCAGTGGGGGAGACACTTCGTAGATTCCCAGGGCTTGCACATCAAGTCGTGAATAAAGGATATTGAGAAAGGGGAGAAGTCCGTTGGGGGTGAACCCCGTCGGCCAGGCCTGACTGCACCCCATGGCATAAGCGCTGGAGAAGCCATCGATATCTATGGACACAAAGGTTGGGCGGGTCACCGTCAACGTCTCTGCCATGATCTGACTAAGGTATTCCATTTGGCTGAGACCACTCATCAAAATGTCTTCAAAAAAGACAATCTCAACATTTTTGTCTCTTAACCATTGGATGTGCTCTTGGCTGTTGCACTGCTGCTGAATGCCAATTTCCATAAGATCAAAGTTGGGGAGATCGGTTTCTGTTAGTAATCGGTAAAAAGGGGTGCCACTGGAGAGCCCTTTGTCCAACGGGCGCACATCGAGGTGGGCATCAAAGTTAAGAATCAAAGGTTTTCGTTTGGAATCTCGATTGGCCAAAAGAAAGCCGGCGCCATCGGCGTAACCAAAGTCGTGTCCTCCGCCCAAACCAATCCACTTGCCGTTGTTTTGTAAAACATGTTGGCAAGCGGCTTTTCCGGCCCCATGCTTGTCGGCGAGAGAAAGGCGCGTGTCGACGTTGCCCAAATCAAGCAATTGGAGATCGGCAGAATGGAATTGACTGGCCGACATCTTGTAGAAACGAGAGCGAATGGCGTCGGGAGCCTGCTTGGCACCAACTCGTCCACTGTTCAGTTGAATGCCCTCGTCGTCAGGGTACCCAGCGATCACACAAGACTGCGGGGTAATGGATTGCCCATTAAAAGAAAGGGAGATCTCACCAAGACGTGGATCTCCCGTTTTTTGTGACTTGAAGAACAAATCACCGTGCGCTGGTTGAAAGTTTTCTGACCAGCTCAAAGTTTATCCCATGTTCTGATTAGCAAAGTCCCAGTTTACCAAATTCCAGAAGGCATTGATGTAATCGGGGCGCGCGTTTCGATAATCGATATAGTAGGCATGTTCCCAGACATCACAAGTCAAAAGGGGTGTTTTGTCGCTGGTTAGAGGTGTGTCGGCGTTTGAAGTCTTTTCGATACCCAAAGATCCGTCGGCATTTTTAACAAGCCAAGTCCAGCCACTACCAAAAAGCGAGCCAGCGGCGTCAGTGAATTTTTCTTTAAAATCGTCAAAAGAACCATACTGAGATTTTATGGCGTCCGCGATAGCTCCGGTGGGCTCACCGCCGCCATCCGGGCTTAATGAGTTCCAGTAAAAGGTGTGATTCCACACCTGGGCAGCGTTATTAAAAGTGCCACCTTCTGCGGTTTTGACGATCTCTTCGAGAGATTTCTCAGCCATGGCTGTGCCTTCGATGGCCGCGTTGAGTTTTTTTACGTAGCCGGCGTGGTGCTTACCATAATGAAACTCAAGAGTTTCTGTAGAGATGTGGGGAGCAAGAGCATCTTTCGAGTAGGGGAGATTCGGTAGTTCGATAGCCATAAATGGCCTCCTTTCAAGGTTCAAAAATTTTCGATCGATCGGAGTATATCGATTGGACAAAGGGGTGTCTATGGACCCCTCGTCGACTCAACATATCATGAAGGCAGTTGGCTGAGAGTCCATTCTGCGAGATCTCCTAAGATCTCGTGCTCAAGGTAGGCGCTGACCTCAGTCCGTAAATTTTGCAATTTTAAATTCCCTATCACCACGAGAGCGTTGCGTTTTAATCCCCGCCCCCCGGCGCGACTTAAGGGGGAGTTATTCACTTCTTTGAGCAGAGCTTTGTTTGAGCTTGTCAGTATGTGCCTCAGGTCTTTTTCCATGGCCTCTGGCGAGGCAGTGATTTGTTGAAAGTCTGTTTCATCTTTAAAAAGTTTCATATTCCAGGGGCATACGGTTTGGCAGAGATCGCAGCCAAAAAACCAATCGTCCAGTGCCGGGCGCATCTCTTTGGGCACGACACCTTTGCTCTCGATATTCCAGTACGCGATGCACTTGTTGGCATCAAGAGATCTTGGTTCGTCCAATGCTCCAGTGGGGCAAACCTCAATGCAGGCGGTGCAGCTTCCACAAAAGTCGTGCATCGGAGGGTGTGAGACATCACACTCTAAACTGGTGAGAATCTCACCGATAAAAAAGAGGCTGCCCTGTTTGGGGTGAATGAGGCAGGTGTTTTTGCCGATCCAGCCTAAGCCCGCTTGCACGGCGTGGTCTCGCTCAAGAAGGGGAACCGCATCCGTGAAGCTGAGAAAGTGTGCCTCGGGAAACTGTTTCTCAAGCCTCTCAATAGCTTCATTGAGCTGCTCTCGAAACCAAAGGTGGTAGTCGGTGTTGCGGGCGTAGTGAGCCACTTTGAGCCCTGGAAAATGATTGTCTTCGTTCTTAGGCACGGGAAAATAGTCTCGAGTAAAGACAATCATCGACCGCATGGGGGCGAAGTGCTGGGAGGGCTGTTCTCGAGCACGCTGATTTTTCGCCATATAACCCATATCGGCGTGGTTGTTATTCTGTAGCCATTGTGAGTAATGGGCGAAGCTCAGGGGCTTTTGCAGAGAAATCATTTCAAATGAATTAAAGTCAGAGGCCTCCAAGGTCGCTTTGACTTGCCCTATGACATGAATAGACAGCTCTCCTCTTTTTGTTCTACACTCATGATGTGACCACTTTCGAAAATCATCCTCAGTGGGCGGCCGTCGCCTCAATTCACCAGACCCTTCTTAAAAGTGGGTACCGCTCACTCGTTGCCGGAGGTGCTGTTCGTGATTTGCTGCTAGGTCGTACACCGAACGATTTGGATATTGCCACGGACGCCAAGCCGGAGCAAGTGGAGGCTCTGTTTGAAAAAACAGTGATGGTGGGGCGGGCCTTTGGCGTGTCCCGGGTGATCTGTGAGGGGAGTGATATCGAGGTGGCCACTTTTCGCAAAGATGGTCCCTATCTCGACGGCCGCAAGCCCGAATCCATCGAGTTCTCCTCTGAGCAAGAAGACGCTAAACGCCGAGATTTCACCATCAACGCGATGTTTTATGACCTCGAGAAGAAACAGGTCATTGATTTTGTAGGCGGTCAAACGGATCTGATGCGAAAAACGCTGAGAGCGGTTGGGGACCCAGATCAACGTTTCGCTGAAGACAAACTCCGAATCTTGCGGGCTGTGCGATTTCATGGACAGCTCGGTTTCACCATTGAGCCGAAAACCGCAGAGGCCATTCGCAAGCACGGTGTATTGATCCATCAGGTTTCCATGGAGCGTATCCGAGATGAATGGTTGAAGCTTATGCAGTCGGAACATGCGGTGAGCGCGATTCAGAGAACCTACGATCTCGGTTTATGGTCTCCGTTATTCCAGCCTTGGAAGTTGCAGCCGAGTGAGTACAAAAAACATTTCAGCCTCAAACAGTCGGACCCTGACATGGCGTGGATTCTTTGGTTTTTAATTCACTGCCAAGAATCGAAAGAGAAAATCGCGGAATTGGGCTTGCATTGGAAATTACCCAAAACTTTGATTCAAAAAATCATTTACTGTCTCCAAAGCTTGCCCCAGCTTCGTAACATTCAAAAGATCGAAGCTGTGGACATGGCGATTTTTCTCTCAAAACCCAATGGGCGTTTGGCTGTTGAGGTCTTTGAAAGACTCCATCAGGGGCGCATTAAAGAACTGTTTTTTGAGAAGCTAAAAAGTGCGGAGTCTTTTTTTCAATCCAATCGCTTGCCCGAGCTCTTGATTAATGGAGACGACCTGATCCAGTACGGTGTGGCTCCGGGTCCTGATATCGCGACTCACTTGAAAAGGCTTTACCGAACCCAGTTGCGTGAAAAAATCACCTCAAAAGAGGCGCTACTGCAAACATTAGAGTTGTGAGTTGTAAAAGGACCTCGACGGGATGTTGTTGCGGCGTCAGTTTTAAGGGGCGAGGGGCAAGCTCGAGAGACCCGATCAGCCTTCTTTTGTGTTCTTGTTCGATGAGTCTTTTGATTTGCCAGAGTGTTGGCGCCAGTCGTAGTTCGGGTTTTTGGCGAGGCGATCATTCCAATCGTCCCATTTTTTTTGGCCCAGGTCGTGTTCAACCCGACCCTTTTTATTAAAAATGTTGGTTTGGGTACCAAATAGAAATCCTAAGATCGAGCTCAACATTTTTGCCTCCAAAACACTGTCCCTCATAGTTCACAAATATCAGGAATTTAGTCTACTTAAATACCTTTGACTGAGCGCAAAAAAAACCGGTTTCTGGGGGGAAACCGGTTGCAAGGGTGAATGGGGTTTGGGTTTTATGGGTTAGATGCAGGTCACGCTGTTGGCGCAAGACTCTGCAAATTGGATCTGTCTGTCTTCAGAAGGCTGTTCGTTTCTATTCTTTACATAGAGGCTTGTGCGGCGATCAAAACACTCATTGGTGACTCTGCGGAAGGCTTGGTCGAAGGTGCTGCCTTTAAATTTGAGTTTTCCCACATCACCTGCGTGCATCATACAGATGTTCTGCATGGGCTTTGCGTCCGCTGGTGCTGAGGCTGGGGCGCGGTGAGTGGTTACAAGAGTCATGGCTTTGGCCTGGTATCCAATTGTAAGGTATAGAGCGATCATCATAATTTTCTTCGTCATAGTTCCCCCCTGGGATGTTTTTGTTACCCTTTAATAAGGCAAGAAAAAGGCCAAAAGATTGTTGAGGAAATACCCTTAAGTATCTGAATATTGGTGCTTTTGGACTGTTTCATTGTGAGACGGGGTGTCTATGCCACCCAGAAGTGACATTGAGGGGCACTTTTCCAAGGCTGGCCTCGGGGCGAGACTGTGGTACACCGGTGCGATGAATTGGCTGTTTTCTGTGTTCAATTACCCCAAGCCGAACCTGCGTGATGATAGGGTGGATTGTGATGCCTGCCAGGTGCGAGCGCCGCTCGAGCGGGTCGAAGCGTACTCTGCCCAAACAAAGTGCTGTGAATTCTCTCCATTTGTTAGCGCTTTTGCTGTGGGCGCTTGGATCGCCGATGGAGGTGATTTAAAGGGATTGATGGAGCGAGCGCCCTCTGTTGTCATGACGAAACTGGGGCTTATTCACAACCAGGGTCATCGGGCCAGTGCCGCTGATCTCTGTCAGTTTTTCGATTCAGAGAACCGTCAATGCAAGATCTGGCAGCATCGACCCGCGACATGTATGACGTTTTTCTGTGCATCTAAGTTTAAAAAGACCTTTTTAAACGAATTGGAGAACCAATGGATGTGGCTTGAAACCGATCTCCTCAAAAGATGGTATGACGAACAAGGGGGAGACGGCGAGCTCTGGGCCCAGTGGGTTGAGGCTTTAGAAGACCAACCACAGCAATCCATCCCCGCTGACTTTATTTTAGAATCCCTGGCTGACGTTGAAACTTTGTATTCCGAGAGTTGGGCCTGGGCTCAGAAAAAGGCCTCCCCGGCCTCATTGATGTAGTGCCCAAAGAGGGGTGCGCCTCCAGAAGAATCGTGTTAGCTGTTTGCCTATGGAATCTTTAGGAAAGCAAAGACAGCAAGAAATCATCGCTGAATTCAAACAGTGTTCGGGCTGGGAAGAGCGCTACAAGCACATCATAAAAGTGGGCAAAGAGCTCCCGCGCTTGAGTGACGAACTTTACGACGACAAGTTTTTAGTAAAGGGATGTCAATCTCAGGTTTGGTTGCACGCCCAACTGAACGAACAAGGTCAGATGATTTTACATGGTGATAGCGATGCCATGATTGTCAAAGGTTTGGCGGCCCTGTTACTTCGTTTGTATTCGGGACTTGCCCCCGCGGAAGTTTTACAAACACCACCCACCTTCATTGAAGACTTGGGATTTAAAGATTATTTATCACCCAGCCGTGCCAATGGTTTTCTGTCCATGGTTAAGCAGATCATGCTCTACGCGCAAGCCTTTACCCTGACAGCAAAAAGCTAAAGGGTCGAGTGGATACGAGACGTGTCGTCGTTCTCATCTAAGGCGTCGAGAAATTCGTAAACTTCCTGTTTTTGTTCCTCGGTGAGATCAACAGTTTTGTTCTTTGCCTGGTAAGACAGCTCACAGGTCTTGATGTCCCAACCACGGTCTTGCAAGGACTTCTGAACATTATCCAGTTCATCGGGGTCCGTGTAAAAAGAGAACAGAGCATCCTCACCCTCCACTTTTTCCACTTCGTTGGCGCCGGCTTCGATAGCTTCTTCTTCGGCGTCCAAGTCTTTACCACTGGGAGCCTCGCCTTCAACCAATCCCACGCGATCAAACATCCAGGCGACACTGCCTTGTTCTCCCATTTGGCCCTGGTGTTTTTTAAAAATGTATCGCACATCGGGTGCGGTTCGGGCGCGATTGTCCGTTTGGCATTCGACTAATACACCCACCTGATGGGGGCCGTATCCTTCGTAAAGACACTCTTCAATGATTTTGCCGTCGTCGAGTTGGCCGGTGCCTTTTTTTATGGCCCGCTCAATGGTGTCTTTCGGAACGGATTCGGCTCTGGCACTGTTGATGGCCAGTCGCAATCGCGAGTTGGTGTCTGGGTCGCCCCCGCCCAACTTTGCTGCCACCGAGATCTCTTTGGCAAGTTTTGATATGGCGGCGCCTTTCTTAGCGGCGTTGGCTTGTTTGAAGGGGTTTTTCCAGCTTTTTCCCATGGGGTATCCTTTAGTTTGTCTTTTCTGGAATCAATTTAAATTTGCCCGATGAATCTGTCCAGTGGTCCCTGTGGAAATCATCAGAGATGCACCATGTCGACGGTGGGTGTTCGATATTTGCCCCATGATGGGGTTCTGACATGGGCTATAAAACTTTTTCGTTCTTTTTAAGCAAGCGCCACTGGCCCACAGGAAGGTCGCCCAATTTGATTCGTCCGACCCGCACTCGGCGCAAAGATGTGACCTCAAGATCCACCAATTCACACATACGACGGATCTGACGCTTGCGACCTTCTTTGAGGATAAAGCGCAGCTTTTGTTTTTCCTCTTGGGTGACTCGTGCTGGCTTCAGCAGTTTGCCGTCAAGGCTCAGCCCATGACAAAGCTTTTCCACTTTTTGCTGAGTGATGACACCCTTAACGAGGATCACATATTCTTTTTCCACTTGTGAGTTTTCGCCGATGATGGTTTTGGCCAACTTGCCATTCTGAGTGAGGATAAGAAGACCGGTGGAGTCAATATCCAGGCGACCGGCAGGGGCGAAGCCCTCGTGGCGAATGATCGGTGCTTTTTTACCTCCGAAATAGTTTTCGGGGGTGGTGAGGCGTATGGCCGGGATGTAATCGTCCTCGGCGTGGGCGGAGACGTATCCCAGCGGCTTGTGAATCAAAAGTGTCTTTTTCTCACCGAGGTGGGTTTGGGCCTTTTCGCTGACTTGGACATGGTCGCCCGGTTTCACTTTATATCCTAGCTCCTGCAGAACCTCGCCATTAACCTGCACCCAGCCTTTTTGGATCAATACTTCGGCCTCGCGTCGCGAGCAAAGGCCACGGTCGGCGAGATACTTGTTAATTCGCTTCAGCTTATCCGACATTGTGAAGTTCCAATTGTTTTTGAAAAGGAGAAATAGTTTTTTTGGAGTCGGTCGCTTGAGTGACCAACTTGGGCTGCACGACGATGGCGACAAGCAAGTGGTCTTCTTGTGGACGACACGAAACATGATAAAAGCGACCAAAAGAAAAGGGTGAGGCGGGTGATTCACTGATAAGAAAGTGGGACGAATCCGAAGGCAGAAGTCGCCAGCGTGGGTGGCGCTGAACTTGTTGGTCTACAATCTTCTTAAAGTCATCTAGAGAGCCCATAAATTTTTTCTCAAAGCACACCCCCGAGTCGGTGGAAGGCTCGGCTTTGCGGGCCCACCAATGGCAAAGCATGAGGACCACGATACTGAATAAAAGAAAAAACAAACTCATAAACATCTCCACGATTTATCGGAGCATTTGTCTCAGATTTGAACACTGCAAAAGTCGAGGAATGCCTTAGCTTTTTAATAAAATGCCACCGTCAATGTTGAGTAGGGTTCCGGTAATCCATCGGGCCTCGTCTTGGCATAGGTGATAGGCCATGGTCGCAATGTCCTCGGGTTTGCCGGTGCGTCCAAGGGGTTGCAGGCTTTGTACGGTTTGGTAGATCTCTTTGTCCTCAGGCGAGTCACTGTTGACAAAGGAGTGGATGGGAGTGTCCACCAAGCCGGGACAGAGGGCGTTGGAGCGAATCCCGAGAGGGGCTCCCTCCAGGGCCAGGCTCTGGGTCCAATTGTTCATCGCCGCCTTTAGAGCTGAATAGGCGGCGGTGTTTGGTATGGGGCGTATCCCTAAGGTTGAGGAGATATTTAGCACACAACCCTGACTGACTTTCAGTTTTGGCCAGCAAATGCGAGTCAGGCGCACCGCACTCATCAGATTGGTCTGATAGTGTTGATCCCACGTGCTATCCTCATCGTCGTCTACCGACTGGGAGGTATAGATGCCGGCGTTGTTTATGAGGGCATCAACAGGTCCCTTATTAAGAGAGTCGGCGAGGTCAGTGATTGCCGTTGGCTCGGTAAGGTCACAAATCAAATAGTCCGAGTTGGGGAGCGCCTTTTTCAATGCGGCGAGTTTCTCCTCGTTGCGAGCAATCATAAGGACGGCCCACTGGTTTTGACTGAATCGGGTGGCAATGGCTTGGCCTATTCCCGAACTGGCTCCGGTGACGATTACTTTTTTCATAGAAGCCTTATAAACGAAAGGCCGTGCCATTAAAAGCTTTAGCTGACTTTTTTGTGAGTTCCCAGAGTGGCGTGGTGAAAGATGCCGGCCTCAATAAAAATCTTTAAGAGAAATCCATCGACTTTGCCGGCTCTTGCATCTTTTACCAAGATCTCGAGGGCCCGTGGTGCTGGAAGCGCCTTCTTGTAGGGGCGGTCGAAGGCGGTTAGGGCGTCGTAGATGTCAGCAATTGTCATCATGCGAGATTGAATGGGGATAGCATCCCCTTGAATTTGCCTAGGGTAGCCGGTGCCATCCATTTTTTCATGGTGACAATGGGCGATTGTGGTGACGTGACTCAGGTTTTCTGTCCAGGCGATTTGTTTTAAAAACTCGTAGGTGTGACTGACGTGGGATTCTATTTCTTTCCGTTCGGTAGCATTCAAACTGCCTCTTGGAATCGACAATGTTGAGAGCTCATCTTGGCTCAGTACGGCGTTATTAAAATGTTCGTTGGCGCGAGTGATTTTTGCAATCAGAACATCGATATCAAAATCATCGCTCATGACTTGGGGCTCGTTGGCCGTAATCACATTGCTTCTCATATTATTGATTCGTAATTTTAGACTTTCAATTTCCTGTTTGGCTTGTTGAAAGGCTAAGTCCGCATTAAAAGGTTTACTGGGATTGGCGCGTTGTTGCTCAACCATTCTCTCGCACAGGTCACGCCAGATTCGAGTTTCTTCGTTGTAGCCCATGGTATCGAAGCGTAAAAGAATAGACTCGAGACTGCGGTCGTACAATTTTTTCTTCTTTAGCAAAACGCTTTCGGTTACGCCAATCTTGCCAAAATCATGCAACAGAGAGGCGTAGCGAATTTCCTTTAATTGTTCCTCAGAGAATTGAACCTTTTTAAAAGGCCCTTCGCCGACCTTATGGGTCGCTAGAGCCAGCTCGACGGTCATCATGGCGACACGATCACTGTGGCCACTGGTGGTCGGGTCTCGAGCTTCAATGGCTTTGACTGAAGCTCGAACAAAGCTTTCAAAGAGGTTTTCGATACTTTCCGTGAGTTGCGAGTTTTCCAGTGAGATCGCTGCGTAACTTGCGAAAACTCGCATCAACTCTTCGTCGTCTTTGGAGAAGCTAAGAATGCTATTTTTTGCCGGAAGTTGACCATTCTTCACTTTTTCTAGTCCGCTATTGGAAAGTTTATTGATCAATTGCAGGACGCCCCGAACTTTGCCGTCGGCCGTGATCATGGGAACGGTCAGTAGGGATTTTGTTTGGTAGCCGGACTCTTCGTCAAAATTTTTATTGAAACGGTAGGGCGCCTCGGTGGAAATGCTATAACAGTCCTCGATGTTCAAGATCTCTTTGTGTTGAGCCACGTGGCCGGAAATACTCTTGCTGTCGATGGTCAGGACGCCCTTTTTGTCGGATTGGCCCCGACGGCGATTCATAGATTTGTGAAAGTGTAAGACAGACTCTTTTTGTAGAGAGATCACGTTGTTGGATTCGTGTTTCGCTTTTTCGTGGGTGAGATAAATACTGGCACCTTCCGCTTGAGTCACGTCGGCCGCTTTCTGCAGAATCACGCTGAGCAGTTTATTCAGCTCCTTTTCAGAAGACAGTGCCATGCCTATCTCAATAAGGCTGTGCAAGCGTTTCATATAGTCTGATTTACTATTTCTTTTCATATAAGTCTCACTCTCTCCTTTCGGTGTTTATCGCGTTTTAGTTAAGGAAAAGAGGGGCTTAAGTCGAGTGGTGATGGTATTTTGTAAGGCTTTATTGCTGTTTTGTGGGTGCGACTTGGCTCAGGTCCAGTTGATTCAAGCCGTTCAACGTCCAGCCGGTATAGTTAGGGGAGGCCAAGACGCTAAAGTGCATTTCTCCCAAGGGCATGATGAGTCCTTTGTTGAGAAGAAAGTCCATACCCTTCTGGCATGCCTTTTTATAACTTTGGGTGCGAGGTTTGAGACTCTGTAAAGTCTTGAGAGTCTCGCGATATTCATTGTCTTGCAGGCCTATAAAGTTTTGCTTACTGTCGTCGGTGAATGTTTGTAGGGCGTTGAGACAGGTGGGCCGATCCAATCCCACCCCTTTTCGAAAGATATCGGGTGGCGAAGTACGCAACCCACTGAGGAACACTTTTTGTTCCACCTGACTCACATTGATTTGGATGCCGAGATGAAGTTTCCACTGATTCTGATAGAATTCGGCTTGTTTCTTTATGTCTTCACCCCCCAATTGGCTCACTTGCATTTCGTAAACCTTATTTTTAGCGGAGGGTGCCACTTTCTCGAGATAGGCTCTGGCCTTGTTGAGGTCGAAGTCAAAGCAGCCTTGCTTTATAAACCATTGCTTGGGAAGGCTGGGGCATCCCGGGCGCTCCAGGGCTCCTAAAAGTTTTTTTAAAGCCTGGTAGTCCACACTGTGGAGGAGGGCTTTGCGCAGGTTCTCCTCGTTGCGAAGGGACGGACCAAACCCGACATAATCAAAGCGCAGCATGGGCTGCTGTAGAAAGTCGGGGCGCTTTTGAAGAGTGGAAATCAGCTTGGAAGGGAGCCTCCTTAGGAAAGCCATTTTTTTTTGTTCGTAAAGGCGAAAAGCCGTCATCTCGTCGTCAATAAAATAGAACCGAACGTCAGGCCTCTCAGGGTTGCCGCGTTTGTAGTGAGGGTTGGGTTTGAGGAGCATTTGATGGCCAAACTCCCACGAAGCAATCTGGTAAGGACCATTGCCTAAGAAGTTTCGGTAGGACTTTTTGTCAGATCGATGTTTTGGGTGGGTGGGGTACAGGGCCGTGCTAGCTAATTTATATAAAAACTCGAGATCCGGTTTTATAAAATCGATTTCAAAAGTTTTGGGGGCTGTGACTTTCATAGCCAAAGTGGAAGGTGGTTTCTGCCCACTCAGGATCTCTGGAGCCCCTTGGATCAAATCAAGCAACTGAGCTCGAGGAGATCCCTGTTGCGGGTTCACGAGATGTCGAAAGCTGCGCAGGTAGTCTTGTGCCAATACCGGTTCGCCGCTGCTCCAGTAGTCATCCTTGATCTGACAGGTCAATCGGGTGGGGCTTTTCCATCGGCAGGAGCCGGCCTCCTCTTGTAGCTGGTTGTTTTGGTCGATCCGGTAAAGACCTCGCATGGTATTGTAAAAAAAGTAAGCCGCTGACGAACCTCGAGACCGAGCGGGGTCCAAGTGCAACGGCTCTTGAAAAAGGTGCAGGCTAAAAACAGCAGGTCCTGAGGCTGGGCGTTCGCAGGATAGCAAAAACAAGCAGAGAGATAAGATTAAACAATTGTGTTTCATTTTGAGACCTCTATAACCCATTCTGCGGTTAAGATGAAATGATCTTTGAAATCATTCGATTTTCTTACAAAAAGTGACGATAATAAGACAATGTTGGGGGATTCATGAAAGCCTTAGTGCCAGTGCTTCTTGTGGGAACACTACTCTTTGTTTACCAAAACTGTGGTCAATCAGTGCAAAACTCTGATTTTCTTGACCAGACGGAACAGCTTGTGGCGACCAGCCTTTGCGAAGGTGGCGGCTGCACTGAGGCCTCTGAACTTTTATGGCTGAAAATCCGTGAGTACGAGCCCTACCGAATTCATATCGCCACCGTAAACTTTGGACACTTCAATGTGGGAGGACGCTGTGGTGTGGGAACATTCGGACGTCACAGCTTTTTGTGGGAATTGCGAGAAGGCTTCGGCTCCCAGCGTTTGGTGGGGCAAGGCTTTCAAGATGATCGCTGTGAGTTCGGACAATTTATCGTGCCCATTGTGCCCAATCAGCTGGGGTTGGTTCCGGATCAGCGCTATCAACTTTCGATGGAGCTTGTGGGTATCACTAGCAGCAATCGAGAGGTTTCTAATCCAACGCCGAACAATCAGGCGACCTTGGACATCATTTTTACCAGCGAGCCGCCGCAATAGCCTTTAGGGTAGGTGGGTCAAAGCGTTGGCTTCGCTCTCGAATTCGGCATTCGCAAATTCCACGACACACTTGACCATTCCATTGGCAGGAGGGTTATATTCATTGAAGGTGTAGGTGCTTTGGTTGACAAGATTCACTCTCTGCACTTCGTTGTTTTCAAATTCTAAGAAGAGGGGAATGGTAACGTCGGGGCTCACAATGGCAGCGTTGAGTTCGCAGGTGACTGTGGATCCGGTGCCGCTCACCACGACGCTTGAAATCGTCACGGCTCGTTCCGTCTCGGACGGTGGAGCCGTCCCCGTGGGTATTGTGGATTCAATACCGCATCCTGCTATCAGTAGCATCGCTGAAATATAAACAACCAAAGAGATACGCAAACCCTATTCCACTCACTTGCTGTTAAAGTTCTTCAAGATTCACATCGGAATTTTGGGGGAAAGAGTACAGTCATTTTTATTGATTTTTTGAGTGACACTCTCCCTTTACAGGAGAGTGTTTCATTGTAAGAATTTTTATTTTAGAGTTGCTGGGTCGTATGTGATTGAAACAACCGCATCGGATCCGGGGATTGCCGAGCCATGAAAAGTCACCAGCATGGAGTTGGGATCATAAGTCCACCCGTTGTCAGCGTCCATGGGGATGATCTCTCCATTGATCGTTACAACGATAGTATCGACGGCCGGGGGGCGTGACAGAGTGAAGGCCGTGGATTTTTCGATGATAAGATCTGTGATACCAGACATGACATCAGTGAAATCATCACACAAGCTGCCTTTGTAGCCGCCGGTACGATCGGACATGTTGATGTAGCGCTCGGCAATGCCTCGTCCAAGGAATTCGGAAGTGAGCTCATCGAGACAAGTTTGGTCGAGGATACCAATCGTGTTAACCATAAAATTGGGGGCCTCGGCCGTGCTATTGGTCGCCGCTAGTAGGAAATCAAAGTACTCCTTGTCAGCGAACCAGTCCGGGTCATTACCAGGGTCGTCGGCCTGGGTCGATCCGTCGGCCTCATCCGATAGGAATATCACGGCAAGAAGAGAGTCCTCTCGCGGAAAAGGCTCGTCGAGATTGTCTTGAAAAGACAGGGCTGTTTGTAGGCTCTGAAAGCCTCTTTCGTCACCACTGCCCTCCACACCTTGCTGAATATTTGCAATAAATGTGGCTTGCAGGTCAGGAGTGTCTGGCTTCAGCACGGTGACGCCGGTTCGGACTGTCGCATCTGTCCCGTCCCGGAATCGAGCCAGTTTGTAAGCTTCGTCTGGGTCGGCCACCAGGTTCGACCGCCAAGCATCGGTGGTTGTAACGGCCATTTGGTAGTCAAAGTTGGTTTCTTGGAATTTCTCAATAAAAGATTGAAAGTTCGCGGCGACATTGTTCTGCGACGTCATCATCGAGCCCGAGTTGTCCACCACCCACAGAATATCCACTTTCACCTGGGTTCGGGTGACGCTCTGTTGAAAGAGGTTCTGCTCGGTGTCCAGTCCAAATCCGGTGTCCGAGCCGCAGGCAGCCAAGAGTCCTAGGGTTGCCGTTGCGATCAGAAGTCTTTTCACTGTCATTAACGTTTCCATATCGTTCCTCGCTTCATGCCTTGGGGAAGAGTGTCTTCCCGGTGGTCCTCCTTATTTTAGTTCGACTAGGCGTTAGTAGAGAAGGTTCAGGAAAAGGCAGAGATTCAGAGGGGTTCCAGGAATTTGTCTTGTTCTGAAGCGACTTAAGTGCCTGTAATCACCAGAAAAATATTTTTTATGCATTTTTGCGATTTTTTTTTGTGTCGAGTTTATGAATGCTTTCGCCGGTGTTTGATGGACCGTGAGACAAAATTGTTGGATTCGGCGAAAAAGTTATAAACAGTCTATTAGATGTTGCGTTTTATTGTCGAACTTTTTACAAAGTAGTAGCAGCTTTTACGATTGGGAATCCATGCTTCTAGACCAAATTAATCTCAATTACCTAAGGATCTTTGAATCGGTTTACCGTACTCGGAGTATGACTCAGGCGGCCCAAGAGATGCATTTGACACAGTCGGGGATCAGTCAGCACATTCGGTCTCTCGAGGACTCCCTAGAGGTGAAGCTCTTTGATCGTATCAAGCAAAAGTTGATTCCAACCGCAGCTGGTAAAAAGCTCTACGAAAATGTTTCTCCTCAACTCAAGAGCCTTGAGCAAGCTTTGCATGGGGTGACGGCGAAAGACCACTTGTTGCGCGGTCAGGTGACCATCGGGATGCCGGTGGTGTTCGGTTTGAACTTAATCATTCCTTTACTAAAAGAATTCGGCGAGATGCACCCCCAATTGAATTTCAATATTAAGTTCGAATTGGGTCATGTTCTTAACAATATGCTGTTGGGCGGGGAAGTGGATTTCGCTTTTGTTGATGAATTCAATATGGACAGTCAAATCAAGACTGAGAAAGTCTACGATGAAGTTTTAAAAATGTACTGTTCGGAGAGCTACTACAGTTCCAAGAAAGCCGAAATGGCTGATCTCCAAGGGCGTCAGCTCTACGAGACCCTTGACTACATCGCCTACGAGAAAGGTGAGCCGATTGTCCGTCGTTGGTTGCAGCAGCACTTTAAAGCGGGACAGACCCATCTTAAGGTGCGTGCCTACGTGGCCGATGCTCTTGGTATATCGCGATTTGTAACCTCTGGCTTGGGTGTCGGTGTGCTCCCTGGGCATCATGGCAACAAGCTATTGGAGCAGGGCTATGAGCTTTACGAGTTTGATTCGAAGGGTAAAGAGTCCCACAACCAAATCAGTATCGCCTCGGTGATCAACCGAAGCCACTCCACGCCAGTACAAAAAACTCTCGAGTTTCTCGTTTCTAAATTTCAGTGATCAGAATGAGCGCTTGTCTTGCTTCCCTGTTATTGTTTGCTTCATTTCTGGTGGGGTGTTCTCATCTCGCTCCAGAAATCAAAAGTCAGAAACCCTGGGGGCAATTGGCTATCATGCAGGGAGCGACATCCTCCACTGAAGCCAGCTTCGTTGTGGCAGTACCTCGTCAAGACAAAGTCGTGGTTGAACTGATCGATCCGGTGAACCAAAAAATATTGGTCAAGGGAGAAGCCCTTTCCATTGAACACCTTGAATCCCAGTGGAAGCTGGTTCAATTTCAATTTGACAAACTTCGGCCAAGGAAAGTCTATGACTTAATGGTGCGGGAGCGCTGGGGGCGTTGGCAAGACAAGCGGTCGTTTCGGACCCTGGCGAGAGAACCGGCGACTCTGAGGCTGGCTCTGACCTCTTGCATGCGCGATGATGATCAGAGACTGGCAAAGATCTGGCAAGCTCTGGCCTCCAAGAAGCCTGATCTCATATTTATGATTGGTGATAATTCCTATGTGGATTTTCATGGCCTGGCTCCCTTGGTTACTAATGGTAAACCGCCTTTTTGGAAGCGTCATATGGAAACTCGTCTACGACTGCCTATCTTTCGAGAGCAGATGTTGACCCCCGTTTTTGCGACTTGGGATGATCACGACTATGGGGTCAATAATGGTGACCGTAGCTTTCCATGGAAGTCAGAGAGCACTCGCACGTTTTCCGCCTTTTTTCCAATGCGACTGAAGGCGGCCTCTTGGTCGCGCGGGCCAGGGGTTAGTGCAGCCTTTTCGGTGGGAGATCAACGTTTTTTGTTTTTAGATAACAGAAGTTTTCGCTCACCCAAGGGCGCGGGCCCTTCGGCCACTCACTTTGGTGCGCGGCAAACTCGCTGGTTGCACAAACAACTGCGTTCCGGAGAGTTAAATTGGTTGATTAGTGGTGATCAGTTTTTCGGTGGTTATCATCCTTTTGATTCCTTTGCCGGGCATCATCCGATAGCCTTTAAAAAGCTATTGGGAACCATAAAAAAGGCCAAGAAGAAAGTTCTTTTTGTTTCGGGGGATCGGCACATCTCAGAGCTCATGGCCATTCCCAAAAGCGAGTTAGGCTATAAGACCTACGAAATTACAGCCAGTCCCATGCACAGCAAGGTGTACCCCGGGGCGATCAAGAAAAACCAAAATCCTCTCCAGTTGAAGGGGGTGGATGGGCGTTGGAACTTTGTGCTCGTGGATGTAAAGAGAGACAAATCAGAAAGTCAGTTGTTTTTCAAGGCTGTGGGTGAAAACAATAGGGTCCTTTTTCAAAAGGCTGTGCGGCTTTAAATCGGTTTGATATCGAAGGTGACGGCCACAAAAAATGCGTAGTTGGTTTTGTGAACAAACAGTGGGCTTTTTTGGTTGATGGCTAAGCTGTAATCATAAATGTTGGCTGATGATGAAAGAGTCCAACCTTCGAAGGGGAGGGCGTGGGACACACCATAGACAAATCCCAAAAAGCCAGCCCGGGCGTGATAGGCGGATCGTGTGGCGGTGGCATATTTTGATTCCACCTCGTAAAAGTATTTTTGGAACTCGCTGGTGTGAGAGAATGCTTCCCATCGAAAGGTAAATTCACCCACACTGGGATACCACATGGAATGCCTGAACCCTGGGTTAAAGGCCACTCCGCAAAATTGAGTACGAGTCGAAAAATTGGTGCAAGTGTTAAAGCGCACAGGAAATCTAAAAAAGGTTTTATGATGGGCGCTTCTGTAGAAATAGTATTTCATCTGAGGGCCCAGGCTGAGCATCCAGTCTAAGTTGGGCATACCCTCCCGTGCTGGTATTGATGCGGAGTTGGTCGGGAACTGAAAGATAAAGTTCCAAGAAAAATCCAATTTCGAGTCATGATAAACATCCCCTGAGACTCCGGAGATTCGGTCCACACGCAAGATCGAGCCTCGGTAGACAGGGAACGGTAAAAACCGAATGCGCCCTTGAGCGGCTCCGGGGTAGTCACTGAGCCATCCTGTCCCGAGTCCAAGACCCCAGCGAGAAGGGGCTAGGCTTGCGGCGCTGGAAACGTCGGGGAGACAGGCAAAAAAGACAAAAAAAAGGACGAACCACGAGGCTCGTCCTTTGATTTTTTCAACTAAGCCTATTGGCACGTAAATCCGGCTTTATTGAGATTGGTTTGAATCCGGTCTTTTACTTCTTCACAGTATTGACTGCCAAAGCCTGAGGAAGCCACGGACTTGGCTTCGCCAAACTTGGTGTAGAAAAGCTCACAACCACCAGCGTCGGTTTTCTTCACCTCGATCACGCGAGTGTCTTGGTCTAAAGTGCAAGAGGTTTTACTAGCCGTTGCCGTTTCGGCATCGCTCTTGGCGTCTTTTGCCTTATCTTCCATTTTCTTTGTTTCTGTCTTCACAGCCTCGTTTGCTTCGTTTTCCATCTCTTTTTTCTCTGTTGAGCTACAAGCGGACAGACCTAATATAATTGCCGAAAGCACGAAAATTTTTTTCACAATTCCTCCTATTCTTCGGATTGTTTGGTTAAGCTAATTTTGTATCCTTATGCTTTATAAATCAGTATTTAATGTATCGAGTCACAAAAAACCTAGGCACCCTTCTTTTTGGGTTTTGCCCAGACTGTTTCCTCAGAAACACTCCGGATATGGAGATCTCTTTGAGGAAAGGGAATGTTGATCCCCGAGCTTCTAAAATTTCGAACGATATCGTAGCGCAGATCAGAGAGTAGAATGTCTGAAAACCAGAGTTCATGGGTCCAAATGCGAAGGGTGAAGACCAAACTTGAGTCGCCAAAGTTTTTTAAAACAACAGTGGGTGGTGGGGATTTAAGCACTTTCTCGTGTTTGGCTGCTGACTCCATGAGCACTTCGGTGACCTTGTCCACGTCAGAGCCATAGGAGACCCCTACATCGATATGCAGCCTAAGCTTATCACCGGAGAAGCTATCGTTAACCACCTGTTGAGTGATAAAATCAGAATTGGGCACGATCATGACCACGTCGTCTCTGGTTAAAACCAAAGTGGCTCGAGCTTTGATATCAAGCACACGACCCGAAGTGTTGCCGACCTTGACGATGTCGCCCTTCTTAATTGGGCGTTCCAGCAAGATAATAATCCCTGACATAAAGTTTTGGGTGATATTTTGCAGCCCTATACCAATACCAACACCGACAACGGCTCCGAAGGCGGTGAGGGAGGTGAGATTGATTCCAATAGAACTTAAGCTGATCAGAACACCAACCAATAAAATCAAATAGCGTGAGAATCTCTCGATAGATCCTTTAATCCCCGGATCTAGGTCTTTGTAAAGAAGAGCTTTGTGAATAAACCGTTCGATCCATTTAGAAAGCCAAGAAAACCCAAACAGAAGGGCGGCAAACACAATAATAATTTTCACCGATATATCCTGGCTCCCCAGTTTGAAGAACGAGTAGTTGATCATGGTGGCAAAATGGGCCGAAATATCGCTGAAGTTCATGTTGTATATCCTCGAACCTTATATCGGTTTGAGAGCTCTTAAGATTGAGCCACTTCGTAAATCCACGACAAGAGTCGGGCGAAGCTCCCGCAGTCACTATTGACCAGGGGCCAAGGAGGAGTCATATTAGCCCCATGGAAAAGATTTTGTGTCGGCTGCGGGCTGTATTTTTGGCATTTTTTGTGGTGTTTCATACCCTTTTCTGCTCAATTGTCGTCATTGTTCTGCTTTTGACTCGCGCGCCCCGATCCTGGGTTGATGCTGTGATTGGTCCTTTTTGGTGTGGTTTGATGGTGCGATTTTCAGGTATGAAGCCAGTGATCAATGGTCTTGAAAACGTCCCGAAGGAGCGAGGCTTTCTCTATCTGTTCACCCACAGCAGTCACCTCGACATTCCTTTGTTGTTTACCGTCTCACCCAAGTCGTTTCGTTTCGGTGCGAAAAGCTCCCTGTTTAAAATCCCTATCTTTGGATACGCCATCACCTTGTCTGGAACTCTGCCGATCACCCGAGAGGACCGAAAAAAAGTGATGGAGGTCTATCGTCAAGCCGAAGCCCGCGTGGCGGCAGGAGAGGCCTTTGCACTGGCCCCCGAGGGCGGCCGTCGCCAAGGCACGGAGATCAAAGACTTCAAGTCCGGCCCTTTTATCTTTGCGATCAACGCCAAGATGCCCATCGTTCCCGTGGTTCTCAGTGGCGTTGACGATGCCTTGCCCAAAAAGTCCCTCTTAATCAATCGAGACTGCTGGTCCCGTAAGGTGGGCGTGACATTTCTCCCCCCCATCGATACCAAAGACGTACCCATCGAAGACATGAAAAAGCTAAAAGCTGAAGTAAGAGAGCGAATGGTCATGGAGTTCGAACGAATGAAACCCCTCTATATGAACATGGACTCCCACCAAGATCGGTCGCCAGGCCAGCAGCCCTGAATTTCCATGGCAAGAGAGTTCCGCGCAGGCCTCCTGAGAGCGGATGCGTGCCCCCAAAGAAAGAAGAATAGAAAAGAAAGAGGGCCAAAACCACGACTCCTGTCTTGCCTGTGTCGCACTGGCGTGCGAACGCGTCACGCTCACAGGAGATTTCGGCCCTCTTTCTTTTCTATTCTTCTTTCTTTGGGGGACTCAGGTTAGGCAGGAGCCGGGGCCGGAGTGGAACTCTCTTGCCATGGAAATTCAGGGCTGCTGGTCTGCCGAAAGTCTAGTTGATGGGTGGGAGTTCAAGTCTTGTTTTTAATAGTCCGATGAGAGGTCGTAACGAAACTCTTGTTTTAACAAAGGGAAGACATATGAACTTTTGTCACTTGGTTTTTAAATTATTTATGGGTATGGCTGTTTTTGCCAATATGGCTTTTGCCGATTCTGTGAGTCGCAGTGAGATTAAGAAGTTGAATCAACACGGTAGCCTCAGTCAGATGAAGCAATCGCTTAAGCAGGTGTTTACAACCGATGAAGACCAGCGCTTGATTGATCAAACCTTTGCGAAGCTTCGTAAGAAGGCTAAGCATTGGCTGTGGCGCTATGAAGCCAAAGGTGATTCTGTCGCTTTTCGGGTGAATGGTAAAGTGCAGTTGATGCTGAAGGCAGACCCTTCCAACTTCGATGCTGTATATGTGAATGGTCATCTTTTGGAAATCAATCGCGGGAAGAGTTTTCGTTCGTTTACTAATGACGTGGAGAAAGTTCTAAAAAAATCAGTAGTCAAATGGGAGTCTCTCTTTATCCAAGAGGCCGATGCCTTTGGTCTTTTTGGTGCCTTTTTAGTGGGGGGGCTTGGTGGCTACCTCATTGGTAAGCATCAGTGTCACGCCCGTCCCAATTGTCCCCACCGTACCTGTCATCAGCCTGCCCCGGGTGTTGTTCAGCAACCTTCTGTCGGTCAACCTGTGGGAACTCCCGTGGTGGTCCGTCGCAACTGTCGGGCCGATGGCCGCCCTATATTTCAGGGAATCTCTGGCGTTGGGGGCGGTAATGTCTCGAAAGGCGACGTTTGGGAGATTGCGAAAAATTTTAAATTCAATGCAAACTGTCGCTGGCCCAACACCGGTAACTTGAAGCCTCAGTGCTTTAATAATGCCAATGACTGTATTGAGTTCAAGATGGGTGACCAGCGAGGCCGTCGACCTCAGACACGCTCCAATCCTCAGCGCACTTTTGGTCAGTCTTGGAGTCGAGCAAAGGTGGCTGCGGTCTGCCAAAATGTGGAAGCCCAGATTTTAAGTTGCACCAATGGTGGTCCCGCACCTCAACCGGTCGTACTTCCGCCACCGGGTGCCGATCCTTTGGGGGCGATTGTTCCTCAGGTGTGTCCCAAAACGGGGAGTGGTCCGAACGCTCGTCAGCAACAGGCCAACTTTTGTAATGCATGTAATGGCAACCTCGATTGCTGTGCCCGCGCCGGAATTAGTTGCCAGCCAGGACAACAGAACACGTCAGACGTGGACCGCGTCTCTCGCTAGATCTAAAGTCGACAATGTTTTGTCGACTTTGATCCTTTAAGAGAAAAAGGGTCTGGTAGGCCCCTTTTCTCTTTTAAATAACTCACCAGTGCAACACCTAGTGGGGCGTCTATTCAAGATCAATAGCATACCCAAGCGTTTACTAACCTTATTTGTCGGCAATTTCGCCGGTCCTACAAATCGGTGAGTGTCTTAGTAGCGATATCAGAAGTTGGTAGCAATCAGCTGCTTTCACCTAAATCGTTAGAATCGAATCTATTTTTGTAAGGGATTATTTTTCAAAGACGACCACCCCTCTCCATGTACAGCGTGTAAACTCGTAACCAATGCTATTGGCTTCGCAGGAGATTATTGCCTCTTGGCGGGTAAATTCGGTGCCGCGGGCAAATCGTTTCATGTTGCTTTCAGAGCTGCCTCTGTATCCCTCAAAGTCACCCAAGGGCTCTTCAGGCTCTCTTGAGAAAATAATCTCCCTTTTCCATAGGCAAAGGATTCCCCAGGAATTGTCCTGAGAAGCCGCCACACAATTGATGAGTGCTTCCTGTCTCGTGACTGCGTTAAGCTCCGCGAATTTCTCTCGGTTGCCCTCTTTATTTAAGAAGTAGCCACTATAGTTGCCCAGTATATTTTCCGTCTCCAGGTCTTTCTTGTTGACGATTAACTGTATCAATTTTACCAATGATCGGCTCAGTCCATTGATTTCAAGCCGGTATACACCATTGTCAGTAAGTGCCGCGGAGCTAATTTTCAGAGTCAGATCAGAGCTAGTCAATTGCTCTTCTTGAGAATCCATGCCGCCCATCCGGATCCAAGAAACTTCTAAAATCTCACTTTCTGCAATGCCTAATTGATCCAACTCATTCCCAGAGGCTGTAAGCTCGACGCTATCTCCTTCATTTACTTTGATAACCTCATTTAAGGAGTAAGCTATTTGCTCGTCAATTGGTAGCGTTTCTGGCGCTAGGCTATTTAAATCACTTGTTTGCTTTTGAGGATTTGTACTTTGTAGGCCGCCGCAGCCTTGAGTCAATCCCAGCATTGGAACTAATAAGATAATTTTGAGAATTGTTTGAATGAGGGGAACGTTATACCTGGCCATGACTTCTCCTATCAGTGAGTAATTCTTGCAAAGTAGATGCCAGTGACATGTCGATTCTATTCAGGTCACATTGATTGGATCGTTTTATTGCTGATTACTCTTGCGACGTTCGCTAGTAAATTCTACGCATTAAATTGAGACGCATTCATTAGGCTCGAACTTCAACTTATTGAGTAGATACTAGTCGTAATGGTGAAATTATAGTCCGGGGATATCGGCTTGCGATGTGCCCTCGTCATTCAAAAGGTCCTCTCGTCCTCTCTAAACTCTGGGTAATATCTCCAACAGCGAGATTTTTCTCGTCAAATCAAAAATCCCATTTAAATAAAAATTAAAACCAGTTCTGTCGCCTGTTTTTTGTAAAGACTATGGATCGACCATCAACAGGTTGTATGAGTTTGATACACTCACGACAGTTTCTATTGTTTTGATTGATCTTCTTAGGTGCCATTAGAGATTAGTTTGGGGGGATTTATGAAAAAGTATCTCATACTTTCGGTCGGTGTCGTGGCCGTTCTTTGCTATCAAAACTGTTCGCCAGAGGCTGTGAACTTTAGCGAACGCTCTCAAGAACAAATAGCCAGTGAAAATAGTGACGCCGAGGGTGATTACGGCACAGGAGGAGGAGGATTTGACTGTGTTTCCGGTCAAAAACTCAATGTCTATTTAGACCCTCTTGCCACGGGAGTCATTGATCAGAACCAATACCTGGGCTCCATCGTGTCGTATCAAGGTGAGGAAACTGCTGCTGACAACTTCAATTACTTTAGTGAGTCGGCCCATCCGATCATCGGCCCAGTTCCTATCGGTTTTGAAACCAATGTTTTTTTCTACGAGGGCAGCGACGGTCTGGCGCTCACCTTTTATGCGAATATCGACGGTGGAGGCTCAAGCAACAATAAACTCGAGATCGATATCACCACCGAGGGTAATGCGGATCAAGATAGAGTCTTGTTAAGCGATGACGGGAATGAACTAAAAAAAGTAGGTGAGATCTACGAAGGTCGATTTCAATATTGGAACAACACTGATGGCGGGGTGATTGGTCCCTTTAAGAAAACCAGTCCTTTCAAAATAAAGGTGGCGATTTTAGAAACAGGGGATATCGAAACGGCTCGATTTTATTCGGCCAATAACTTTCACTTTTCACTCAGTTCGGCTATCACCCCGGTTAGTTCATTCGTGATAGCAAACGAAAGTTATCACACCTGCGATTAAAAATATTCGTAAAATAAAAAAACAAAAAGGCTGCATTTTCATAAGGGCTTTTTGTGGGTAACAAATTTTCATTAAAGCATAGTTCTGTTTTAATGTGATGATAGATCACTTTTTTAAATTCGCTCGTCAATATTCTCCTTTTTTTCTCCACATTTTACCAGGCTGGCTCTTGATATCGCTTTGGTCCGGAGGCAAATGCTTGTAAACGAGATTCTATATTAGCATAAGTCATTGATGCATCAGGGTTCTCGAAAATGTGAAGTGATATCTTCGGTGTGGCCATAAGAGAAGCTGTACAGTTTCGCATATTGTAGTGCCTTGATGAGAACGAGCCCCTTATTGTTTGGGGCAGGGAGGTTCCCCATTTTCCTAGCGTTCTGCGGGCTGTGGAGCGGTCTCTTGCACGGGTTGGTATCTTTCACAGGTCCCGGCGAGACTTTTGAAGAAACGAGAGAAAAAGTTGAGAGACTGACAACTGACCAGGTTGCGCTGTTGCTTTTGCTCTGGTGTGAATGTCTGTGGCATCAGGCGAGCCAAGCCTCGGCCTCTTTTGGCAGCGAGCCACGCCTGCTCGTTGGGTGCCGAGCAGGCTGGTCCGCCGAGGTCAGAGTCGTAGGGGCCATACCCTTTAAATTCAAACTGCATATTCTTCGTTCCCACGCGTCGAACGAGATCAAACAGTCCTTTTTGTTGCAAGGGTTCCAGGCGCACGCAACCCCTCGATTTTCCGAAGCCAGTCACGTCCTCACTTCCGTGCATATAAATACCGTTGAGTGTGTCGAGCATGATTGTGTTGGTCAGTGGGGTGCCTCGCCATTCTGACGAACGGGTCCCCTCTGCTCCCACCACAAAGTGCAGTTCGTTGAGTGCGTAGTTGCTACCGAAAGGCACCACTCCCGAGGTATCCGTCATTTCCACATGTTTGTCTTCTTTTCCTAGTCGCCCCTTAAAGTGAGTGAAGTCCAACTCATTGTAAGCCCCCGGTGAAGTGAGCCAATTGGTGGGAGTGTTCGAGAAAGGACCAATCCCGTCGGAGTCGTAGGGATTCTTAAAATAGGTCGCACCACAATCGGTGTTTTGAGGTTGGCAATTGCGGTTGTTGCGATCGCAGCGCATGGGACAGACTCTGGGGAATCTCACTTGGGTGTAGAATTTTCCGTCGTTGGGGTTGCAGGCAATGGTAACAACGGCTTGGGTGTCACGAGGGATGCGATTGAAGTAGCGATTCCCTTTGCCCTGTGGTGGTTCTCCCCAAAAACTGGGATCTCCATCGATCCAGGTCTTGCGCTTACAAGAGATCTCATTTCTTTCTTCGATGGTGCGGTAGCACCGGTCGGCAATAATTTGTTGCCCGAGTCGAGCTCGGTCGGTGGCATTGAGGCGAGTCAGGTGGGGATTGGCATTCAGTGTTGAGGCCAATTGTCTTAAAGGACTGGGGAGGCTTTCGATGCCGGTGGTCGCCACGATCAATGCTCCGGCGGCCATCATAAGGACCACTCCGAGGCCGAGAATTTTTTGGGGAGAGATTTTTTGATCTGACTTTTTAGAATTCATAGACTCCTCTTTTCTGCCCCTATTCTACCGAAAACACTGTCTCTTTTTGAGAATTATTACCCAAAATACAGACTTGAGCCCCACAAAAGAGGCGATTTTTAAAAATTCAGCACAAGCGTTTTAGTTTTGCTAGACCTTAGCCGAAAAGACTATAAGAACATTTTGGGGAGCAATTATGACATGGAGATCCATTCCAGAAGAGCTTTTGTTGAAAGTGAATCAGATTCTTGTCGATCTCAAGAGCTACGATGAGGCGACCTTGCAACACTGTTTGCGGGTTTCTTATTTGAGTCGGTTTTTAGCCGATGCCGCCGGTATGACAAGCGACGAGATTTTACAAGCTCAGTTTGCTGGTCTTCTCCATGATATCGGTAAAATGAAAATTCCCATCGAGGTGCTGAATAAACCAGGTAAATTGACGGACGAAGAGTATCATTTGGTAAAACGACATTCGATCTTCAGTGCCGAACTACTGGAGCCATTGGTCGAAGATTCTTTTTTTCGCGACATACAGTTATTGGTTCTGCATCATCATGAGCGGGTGGATGGTTTGGGTTATCCTTTCAATCTGCAAGGTGAGGAGATTCCCTATATTTCGAGGCTCATTCTTATTGTCGACACTGTTGATGCTATGACCCACAAACGCGCCTACCGCAAAGGGTTGCCTCTTTCTGTGGTGTATCAGGAGTTAGAGAAGTTTGCCGGCACTCAGTTCGACGCCGAGCTGGTGGCGATCTTTATCGAAGCCCATAAAAAGCTGATGGATTCAAACCAAGTCAACGCGGCGATCCCGCTAGCGGCAAGAATTAAAGCGGCCTAATTTCAGAAGTGCATTTTTACTTTTTTTAGAATCTTCATGGTGGTTTCGGTGTTTGGTATCGAGCCCAGCTCGAGAAGGTCTTCCACATGTTTCGGGTGGGACAATCCGATAACAATAGAGTGAATCTCCGGCAAAGAAAGATACAGGCGAGTGACTTTGTTAGACAGCTTGTTTTCATCTCTTAGCGACTCACATTTTTCATTGAGATAGATGCAAATCTGATTGGTTCTCAGATTGGCAATGCCTTGCAAGCTTTCTGTCACCAGATTAAAAAGAGAGTGCAGGCGATTGACATAGTTCACTTTCCAGGTGTTCCATTCCGAGGAGTGGGGGAGTTTTTCGATACTTTCTTGTAAGCTTGGAAGTATCTGTTTTTGCAAATACATATTCCACTTCCACCAATCGCTGATTTTATTGAGGTTGGCTCGAAGCAGGTGTCCCCACTTCAATTCTTTGTGGTCAGGGAGCTTTTCAAATAATTCTTTCTCTAGCTCGATGACTTCCATCAAATTTTTATGCATGCGTCCTTTGATAGAAACTTCATCTTGACTGGGAAAGGTAATAAAGTGATGCACCTTATCGCGATGGTGGCTAGTGAGAGGACGACAAGTGAGAATGCCTAAATCATGCAGTTTCGCGGCATGGAAAAAAGTCTTTTTATGTTGGTTTTGTTGAAAGAGGGGCTCCGTCTCAAAAAGATTAAACGGCACCTGAACGATCGAAAAATGATGTTTTTTAGAGACGGAATCAGCCAGACTCATAATTTCATCGATGTCCAAAAAGTCAGAAGCAATTTCTTTGTTGAGAAAGGCATGGGAGCTGATCCCGTAGTGCTCAATACGTCCACGAGCCACTTCCACCTCAAGATGTTCGAAGGCCCTTTTTAGGTAAGCCAAGAAATTGTCTTTGGACTTCATAATTCTCATAAGGTGTTCGGGGTTTTGCAACAACACAATGTTGACTTTGTCCTGTTGCAAGCGACGAAGTGATAGACTCAGTTGTGATTCAATGAATTCGGGAGTGAGACAATAGCTCGTGCGTTCAGAGAGTTGAAAGGAGCCAGGCACTTTTTGACCTCGTTGCTCTCGCATCTGCATCTCTTGCAAAGTCGCACCCTGAACAAGTCCCATCTTGGTGCATAGAACAATAGATTTTTTTTCTTCTGGGTACAGAGAGAAGTATTCATTCAGGCCTTCGCCGATAACGATTTCAGAAGCACCATTGCCGTAAACTCCGCTGGTGTCGATAAAATGAATACCAGAGCTGAGGGCATTAAAAAGAGTCTCTTTGTAAATCCCATTTTCCGGTGTGAGACGAAGACTACCAAAGCAAAGTGGAGACACTTGCAGCTCCGACCGCCCAAGGCGTCGTTTTTCTAAGTGGATTTTCGATTCCACCACTTCTAGGTGTTCTTGTTTTTTAGCCGCAGATCCCATAAGACCTCTTCGGTATATTTGGGAAAACAATCACCCGATTAAAGTCCTGAAATCTTCCAATCATGCAGGAATGCGACTAAAGAGAGGAGGGGGAGGCCAATGATCGATGAATGATCGCTAGTTTCAACCTCTGAAAACAACAGGGGGCCGGCTTTCTCGATTTTGTAGCCTCCAGCACAGCCTATGGGCTGGTCTTTTGTAGCATACCGAGAGATTTGTTCTGTGGACAGGGATCGCATGGTCATACTTGATCGGATGCTGGCGGTCTTCATCGCTTCGTCTTTGATAACACAAAGTCCAGTGTGCAGCTCATGGGTATGGCCCGCCAGAAGATGGAGGCGCTCTTCCACTTCTTTTAGGCTTGTGGGTTTACTGAGTGTTTCGTTTCGAAACACAAGAACCTGATCAGAACCAATCACCACCGCCTTTGGGTGTTTGGTTGCCACGGATTTCGCCTTTTCAATGGATAAGGCCAGCGCCAGTTCAGTGATGTCGCCCTGAAATTTTTCTTCAAAGGTTCGTTCATCGACCTGTGGGCTCTCAGTGGTGAAGGTCAGTCCCAGTTGTTGTAAAAGAGCTTTGCGAAAGGGTGATTGGCTAGCGAGTACGAGAGGCTGGCTCATTAGAGTTCTTTAAGCTTTCTAAGAAGTTCTTGCTTGGAAACCGATATCTGGCTGCCATCAGCGAAATGCTTCAACTGGTATTGCCCCGATTGAATTTCATCTTCACCAATCAGTATGGCATGACTGCAGTTACGCTTGTTGGCCTTCTTTAACTGCTTTGACATATTTCCAGAATAAATCAGCTGACTGGCGATGTTATTGTCGCGCAGCTCACTGACCAGAGGTAATAAGAGAGGCTCGGCCTCAGCAACAGCGGCAATCACCGCCACATTCTGATGATGGGTTCTGGGTTTTTCTAAGAGAAGAGCCAGGCGATCGGTGCCGGCCGCCCAGCCAACTCCTGGAGTGCTCGGTCCGCCCATGGATTCTATTAGATCGTTGTAACGCCCGCCCGACAAAACCGCATTTTGAGAACCGAGATGAGTGGTTGTGAACTCAAAAACGGTGTGACAGTAGTAATCCAAACCACGCACCAATTTAGAATTGAGTTGAAAGGGAATATTCAGTTGGTTAAGGCCCTCAACCACCTGATCAAAAAACTGTTGCGAGGCTGGGTTCAGGGAATCGGAAAATAGCGGCGCGTCGGCAATCAGAGCCTGATCTTTAGGATCTTTGGAATCCAGTATTCGAAGGGGGTTGGATTTTAAACGAACCTGACTGTCTTCGGAAAGATCTTTAGAAAACTTCTCAAAATGGCTGACCAGTCTGCTTCTGTACTGATCTCGGCTGTCGGCGTCTCCTATCGTATTGAGCTCAAGCTGCACTTTATCGGAAAGCTGACAATTTTTAAAAAACATCCAGGCGCAGGCAAGCACCTCAATGTCTGCCACCGGCGTCGGTACGCCAATGAGTTCAATGCCAAATTGGGTGAACTGTCGATAGCGACCCTTTTGGGGGCGTTCGTGGCGAAACATCGGTCCTGAATAAAAAAGTTTTAAAGGCAAATCACGCAGCATGGAGTTTGAAATTACAGCACGAGCCACGCTCGCAGTGCCCTCGGGTCTTAGGGTTAGAGAGTCTCCACTACGGTCTTCGAAGGTGTACATCTCTTTATTGACGATGTCTGAGCCCTCGCCCAAAGTTCTCTGGAACACACTGGTGAATTCAAAGATGGGTGTTTCGATTTCTTGAAAGTCGAAAAGGGAAGCAGTTTTTGCAAAATGCTGATCGATTTCTCTAAAAAGGCGGGCCTCGTCGCCATAGATATCGCGGGTGCCACGGACCGGTTGTAATTTCATGAAAAACCCCTGGAAACACGTGTTAAGTGGCCTAAGTTATATACTTTTTCGAGGTTTGAGTCCACCAATTGAACAAGAAATGATACTGGTCACTTGATATTTGGCCCCCCCGGGAATTCTCCTTGAGGGCTCTGTCACCATTGTCTATAGGTGAGAGTCCTTCAAGGAGAGAGCCCATGCCCTTACTGTCGTTGATTCTGTCGCTTTTTATTGTCGTTTCTGCTTTTGCTGAGTCTTCCCCGGAGCTGACGGTCTACACCTCCAGAAAGACTCACCTTATCGAACCTCTTTTTGAGGCTTACTCCAAGAAAACTGGCGTTTCCATCAAGCATATCAACGGAAAAGCCGGCGTGTTGATCCAAAAGATTAAACAAGAGGGCGCAAAAACCAAGGCCGATGTTTTGATCACAGTGGATGCTGGTAATCTCGGGCAAGCGGCGAAAATGGGCTTATTAGAGCCCTTGGCGTCAAAAAGTCTTTTGCAGAGTATCTCCAAAAAGGATCGTGGCACCAACAACCTGTGGGTGGGGCTTTCCCTGCGAGCTCGTACTATTTTTTACAACAAGCAGAAGGTAAAAAAAGAAGAGCTAGCCAGCTACCAGGGATTGGCTGATGAAAAGTGGAGGGGGCGACTGTGCCTGCGAACCAGTCGCAAGGTCTACAACCAGTCGTTGGTGGCGGCTTTGATTTCTCGCTTAGGAGAGGACCGCACCAAAAAAATTGTAGAGGGCTGGGTCAACAATCTTACAAAGCCGGTTTTCACCAGTGACTCTCAGTTGCTCGAGGCGATTGATAATGGAATTTGTCAGGTGGGTATTGCCAATACTTACTACTTGGCGCGAATGATTAAAAAAGGTGACGCTTCAAACGTGGGTGTCTTTTGGCCCAAACAATCGGATGGTGGCGTGCATGTTAATGTGTCGGGTGCTGGAGTGATAAAATCCAGCGCTCACAAAAAGCAAGCTGTTGCTTTTCTTGAGTGGTTAGTCACCAAAGAAGCTCAAGCGATTTTTGCAGGACTCAATGATGAGTATCCCGTTGTCGAAGGTGTGGCCCCTTCGGAGACGATAAAAAAATGGGGCGCCTTTTCGCGCGAAGATGTTTCCTTGACCGAAATAGGGGCTTTACAAAAAAAGGCCGTGTTTCTCATGGACTCTGTTAAATACCGCTAATGACTGGCTATCGGAAAGGAAACTCGAGGGGGGGATGGGTGGCAGTGTTTGGCTTCATTCTTCTTTTGCCCCTCATTGCGCTATTTTTTTTAGCTGATGAGGCTGAGCCTATTAGTGCCGATTTGTTTTCGTTAGCCCAACGAAACACTCTCTTGCTTGGAATGGGTGTGGTGTTGTCTTCGAGCCTCTTGGGGGTTGCCTTTGCCCTGTTTCACACTTTTTATGAATACCCCTACAAGAGAATATTACACGGCCTCTTGTTGATGCCTCTGGCTTTTCCGGCCTATGTTTTGGCTTTTATTTATCTAGGTGCTTTCGGCCCCGCGACCGAATGGTCGGCTTTTTTCGAGATTCAAGGCGCGGTTTGGTTTCTTGTTTTTGTCCTCAGCTTAGCCCTGACTCCCTATGTCTACTACTTCTCCAGTCTTGGTCTGCAAAGCATGACGCAAAGTGAGCGAGAAACAGAATCTCTTTTGCAGGGGGGACGTTGGCTATTTTTCCGATACAGCACTTGGCCTCGCTTGTTGCCTTTCTTGATTTCGGCTCAAATATTAGTGATGTTTGAAACTTTATCTGATTTTGGTGCGGCCTCTATTGTCAATGTGCCGGTGATGACGACTATGATTTATAAAATGTGGTTTGATCTGTTCTCTTTTGCGGGGGCCGTACAGATCTCGCTGAAGTACTCGGGGGTGATTTTATTATTTTTGGTCATAGAGTTTCTCTTTAAAACGTTTTCGCGAGAGCCGGTGAGCTCGGGGCGAGATCCCTTGCGCCCTCAGTCGTCCTTACCCTTTTCTATGAAAGCGCTACTGTGTTTGCTTTTCTTCTATATCCTTCTGGCTTTTGTCTATCCCTGCTTGCAGATCCTGTTTTGGGTGGTGCAACTCCAGAGTTTCCAACTATGGGTAAAAGCAGCAGCCCTCGCCATAAAAACCATGGCTTTGGGAGCTGTGGTTGGAATTCTTGTGGTGGGCTTTTCGGTGACTCTCTTGGTTTGGTTGCGGCAAACTCGCCAAAACCCACGTCTGTGGGTTGTCTTTTCAACGGTGGGTTACAGTCTTCCGGGAAGCATTCTGGCCGTGGCAGTCTACGCGGTTCTACTGGCCCTGGTTTCCAACGTCACCGAGACGGTTTTGCTGGTGGGCCTTGTTCTGGCCTTGTCCCACAAGTTTTTGACCGCAGCGATGAGGCCCTTGAGTGACGCCGTGCAATTTTTGCCAAAAGAGCTCTTTGAAATTTCGGATGTTTTTCAAGTGCCTTGGTGGCGCCGTATTCGGTTGTTTCTTTTTCCCTACCTCCGGTCTTCCTGTGGTGTGGCGACACTTTTAGTGATGATCGAGGTTATGAAAGAAATGCCCTTAACTCTTATGTTAGCCCCGGGTGGGTTTCAAACTCTCTCCATTCAAATCTTTAATTTCACATCAGAGGGGGAGTGGGAGAAGGCCTCATTGCCAGGTCTTATGCTGGTTTTGATTGGTATGACTTCTGTCGCGCTAATCAATCTCAAAGACGCAGAGGCTGGTTATGATTCTTGAGTGCCGTCACCTGAGTTTCTCCCGGGGATCCAACACCGTGCTCTCAAACTTTTCTTGTCAACTGGAGAGAGGCGAAAAAGTCAGTTTGCTGGGTGAAAGCGGCTGCGGAAAAACCAGTCTCCTTCGGTTGCTCGCGGGCTTAGAGGCGCCGGACTCTGGCGAGATTTTTCTGCGTGAGCAATTGGTTTCTGGTCAAGGAAAACAAGTCCCTCCGGGGAATCGACGCTTGGGTTATGTTTTCCAAAACTTCGCCTTGTTTGAAAGAGTCAGCGTGAAGAAAAACATTTTTTATGCTTGTAAGACGCGGGCTCACTATGACGAAGCGGAACGCCTCTGTGGGGCCATGGGACTTTCAGACCACCTCGACAAGCACCCTTATCAATTGAGTGGTGGAGAGAGGCAGAAGGTGGCGTTGGCCCGTTGTCTGGCTTTAAAGCCCGACATCGTCCTTATGGATGAACCCTTTTCCAGCATCGATCCAAAGCAGACCCAGTTCTTAATTGGTGAGATCAAAGAGCTGTTCAGTCAGCTCCAAATCACCGCATTGATGGTGACCCACTCTCGCGAAGAGTCGGAGCTGTTTTCAGACCGAATTATTTACTTATCTCGCCCGTCATCATCCAGCTCATAAATCGCAGATAGAAACTGGTGGCATACTCACAGCCAAGCTCCAGGTCTCGCAATTCGTCTTCGTCGGGCTGGCTGGCTTCGAGATTGTTGATGATCTCATTGCCGTGATCGAGGTTCGGGCCGTGACGGTGGATGGTCAAAAAACGAGTGTTTTGTGCTGTTAAAAAATCACTGGTTGCCAGTGATTGATCGATGACTTCTGAACTGGTGTTACTGATGTTCTCGAGGATACAGGTTCCCCCGAGCCGAATGTAGGGCCTCTCATCAACAACGGAATCAAAATAAAGCCACCAGAGGGCTACATCAAAAGGGCACTCCAAAGGTTGGCTGTCGAGCTGCTCTAAATCTTTTTTAGCGATATCAAAATGGAATTCTTCTTCTCGAGCAAATTGCACCAACCAATCCCGTAATGGTTTTTTGCGAGCCAACGAAGAGTGAGCGGCAATTCTGTAGAAATGCCTTTGAACACCTTTCGTTAAATGGTACTGGCACGTTAAAAAACGGATATATCGCTCGCGCGTGAGCCCCCCTTGTTCCTGAATAGCGATCATTCTCTCTTTAAAAAGCAATTGAGCCTTGCTAATTTTTTCTTTAACTTGCTCCACATTAAGCTCCCTTTTTATGCGTGAGACAGGCGACGTCTTGTTTTTCGACGATACCACGAATTTGAATCTTCTTATGCACGGTCCAGTCTTTCGACAAGGTCTCGAAATCAATAACATCTTCAGAGACCACAATATGAGCGTCAAACTTTTTGGTCAATTGTTCCAGGCGAGCTGCCATATTGACGGTCGACCCAATAACGGTGAATTCCATACGCTCGCTCGAACCAATGTTTCCGGCGATAACTGGGCCCTTGTGAATTCCAACGCCCACTTCGATCCGAGGAATCCCTTTCGGTTGCAACTTTTTGTTGAGTTCTTCGAGATTTTCAAGAAAAGCGAAGACCGCGCCAAGAGCCAGGTCCGCATCCATTGGAGACCAGGGGTAAACACCCCAGGTGACCAGAGCGCCGTCACCAAGAAATTTATCGATCACTCCTTTGTGCTCGGAGACCGTCTCTTGCAGACTGTGGTACACATCATTAAGCATTTCCACGAGCACCTCGGGAGGCAAGACTGATGAGATATATGTAAAATTTCGTATATCTAAAAAGAGGCATATGGCTTGTTTGGTTTTACCACCAAGCTCTGGCTCTCTGTTTTTTAAAGTTTCGTCGACCAACCAAGCGGGAACATACTTTTGAAATATTTTCCGTGTGGTGATTTCAGAATCCAACTTCGACTTTTTGTCGAGAGCCAGGCCGATGGATTGCGAAATTCGCTTCATCGAGACCAGCTCTCTTCTGGTGATTTCTTCTTTTGAATCGCCTTTGTCGGCAACAAGCACACCCCAACTCTTACTCTCAGAAGGAATCGGCACCATTGAGAACCCCGTCACATTGAGCTTTTTGATAAGAATGCGTGAAGTTTCGTTCAGATGGAAAAGATGGTTCGCGATATCATTGATGACCACTGATTGACCGGTGTGAAACACCGAAGAGAGGAGGGCCGGGTTGTCTCGCCGACTGGAGACATCGACTTGAAAGCGCCACAAGTCAGTAACGGTGTCTTGTGCTCCTTGCACCGCGGCTGTTCTTAGGACCTGTGATTCTTCATCAATAATCATAATAAAGGCTCGCTTAAAGCCAAAGTTACTGCAGATACTCTCGAGTGCGACTTGCAGGGTCTCGCTGAGATCCTCGGCGGTTTGAATCTTGCGGTTGATCGAGTCAAGCAGGCGTCCTTCCTGGTAGTTTTTTTCTAGGATATGTTTTGACGCTTGAAGCTCCCGATATTTTATGTCTGCATTTTGCTCGAAATCGTGCATGGACTCTAAGATGTCCTGGTACTTTCTTTTGGTCCGGACCCACGCCGTAAAAGACAAGGTAAAAATAGTACAGGAAACAGCAATCGCGATGGTCTCAATGGACATTTTAATGTTAAGGAACCGAAGAATGTCTTCCCTAAACACGAAGAAACTGACCAAGAAGGCAGCGAGTATAAAAAGCCGGTTTTTAAAAAAAGGCGTCTTCCAGCGCACCAAGTACTCACAGTGAGAGTCGCCGTCAAAAGTCGATCGAATCACTTCAATCTTCGCAGGTTTGCCCGTTAGAACTCGCACGTAGGCGTCCAGTAGGGCGATCCAGTTTTCTCGGGTGGAGTGACTTTTTGGGATCAACGACCGATCAAGATTCGATATTGTGATTCGGCAGTGGTTAAGACCAGATTCCGTGACTTTATAGACTCGCGTCTTATTGAATTTGGGTAAATATCGCTCAAAAGCTTTAAAGGCCACACGAGGAGAGAAAAAGTGCTTCATTATAAAGTAGTTTGCACCGAGAATCTCTTTGCTGGTGGCCCGGTATCCTGCGTTTCGATTCAGGGTGTAGGGGTCACCCAGTTTTGTGAAGGCTTCAAGAAAACCATCGAAAAAGTCAATGCTTACCCAGTTGCTTAACTTTTTAAAGTAGCTTTTTTCGAAACCGAAATGATTCAGGATTTCGTTAGTCTTGTTGACGCCGATCAGGACTTCTGATTCGAGGATGTAGGGTAGAAACACAGTGGCATTGATGTGCTGTTTCGTCCACCTGGGGTCACTGACGTCCCGGCTGTGTTGCTGGCTCTTGGTTTTGGGGGAGGCTTTCAGCGGAGTTTTGTCAACTTTTTTACGGCGTTTTGAGAAGTTGAGATAATGCTTTGTTAGTGATTTTACAAGGCGTTGTTTGATATTAAAATTGACCTGGGTTTGAACTCCAATATTTGAGAAGAACTGATGGCTCAGTTCAAACGCCACCGACCAGGCGTAAGGATTCATTCCAGTGGAGTCTGAATAGGCTTGCCCTTTAATGAGCATCAGCTCCAGCTTCATGTTTTTCTTTTTAGGGTGATCCATTTGGAAGTTCAGCTTATGAAAGCCAAGTCTTTCGTAGAGGGAGACCAATTTCGGTTCAGACAGAATAATGCCATCGGGTGTTCCGTTGATAATCGCTATGGAATGGATTTTCTGAAAAATCCCGAGAACAATGTCAGTACCCTTGGCTTTTGGATGAACAACCAGCTTGTTGATTTCTGAAAGGTGATCGGTATTCACTTGTGGGAAGGCCGACAAATCAAGCTTTTTACTTAAAACCAGTTCGTGAAATTTGCTCATTCTAAATTCGCAACTGGCCACCAATTCGCCGGCGAGATAGGCGGCCAACACAAAGCCTTCAGTCTTAAGGCCCTCTCCCATATCTCGAAAGGTCATATCAGAGCTGGTTTTTTTGGCTTTTCGATAGCCTAAAAACCGCAGTTTCAAAACTTTCTCATATTCTTCTGGAGAATCGATAATTTGAATTGTGAGATGGGCACTTAGTTTTTTGCTCAGCATCTGCGCGGATTCAAGAGTCTCTAGTCTTTTTTCATTTTTTTTGATGGTTGCCAGATTGGAGACGTAGTGGGCCGCCAATTCTAGAAACTCATTGGATGGGTTGTGAATGGAAACACCGTACTCTGCTTCCATAGAGTCTTTTTCGGTTTTGCAATTTTCGATGTAAAGGTTGAGTCTGGTTTCTCCAACCCCAGGGATGGTGAGATTGGCGTCTATCAGCTCCATTCCTGGAAAGATGTGCTTGTTGGTGAGCGATGTGCTAAGGCGCAGACCTGTCTTCGAGAGATTTCTCACCTTGAAGTAAATCACTCGATTGGGGTCCAGCGGGTCCTTACAGTGAAGCACGGGCACGTTTATTTTGTGACTGTCGAATCGAGAGGCCCGCTCGAGGTGAAAAGCGGAGAGGCCGGTGAACTCGACGCCGAACATCCCGTTTTTTTCTACGGTTTCCCACACAATACGGTGAGTGATCTTTTCTGGTATCTCTTTATTTCCGATGTAGAATTTCAGGGTGTTGGATTCGTTGAGAGCGTCTAAGTTTCCTTCGGTGGTTTTAAAACAAGCACCTTTGAAATGGTAGTTGATAATTTCTACAGGAGTGCGCTGACCTTTTGGTTCCACTAAGATCACTCGCAGTGGGGTCAAAAAAGGTGAAGAGTTTTCCCTAAAATGAGCTCTTTTTTCAGCCAGCTCCATTCATATACTATCGGAATCACTGGGGTAAGGCTTTAGTGATTGTATTCTATTAAATTCTGTTTTAGTTACTTTTTGTGTCCATTTTAAGTGTTAACGTTAATAAAGTAGCAACTCTGCGCAATGCCCGAGGCGGAGACCGGCCCAACGTCCTGCAAGAGTCTCTTAAAATCATAAGCTTCGGCGCCCAGGGAATCACGGTTCACCCTCGTCCGGATGGCCGTCATATACGGTGGCCTGACGTCTTGGAGCTTAAAGATAACATCTCTGTGGAACTCAACATTGAGGGTTTCCCCAGTGACGAGTTTCTTGAAAAAGTCTGCGAGATTGAACCCCGGCAGTGCACTCTTGTACCGGACCCTCCCGACGTGCTCACTTCGAATGCGGGCTGGAAGGTTTTTGGTAACGAGGAGTTTCTGGCGTCGACAATCTCTCGCTTAAAGGGCGCGGGCATTCGAGTTTCACTATTTGTAGACCCCCACGAAATCAACACCAAAGAACTACTCGCGTTGAGAGATATGGGAGCTGATCGTATTGAAATGTACACAGAGTCCTACGCAGTCGCCCATGCCGAAGAGACGGTGGCTGAGGTTTTGAGCGTGTTTCAAAATTGCGCTCAGCTCGCCCACTCGATGGGACTGGGTGTGAATGCCGGTCACGACCTGAATCTGGATAATTTGGCCCATTTTGCAGAAAATATTCCGGAGCTTAAAGAAGTGTCGATTGGTCACGCCCTGGTTTGCGACGCTCTTCATTACGGGTGGGAAAAGACCATCGCCTTGTATTTAGATTGTTTAAAACAATCGTAGCTGATGACGCGACTTTTGCGGCTCTTTGACGTTGAGCTTGCAGCCGATGCCAATCAGTCGAACGGAGATATTGCTATCAAAAAAGTGTTGTTTCGCCAGCTTAACAAAGTTGTCTTTGTCACAAGGCCGGGCACTTTCCTTTGATGTGACCTGAAATTCACTGGATTTAAATTTGACCCCAATCGACTTTATGGATTCTGGATCTACTTTTGATTTTTTCATACGAAACATGAGTTCATCAAACAGAGCGTGAATGTGTTTTTCGATGCCTTCCCAAAGTTCCAGATCTTTCGCTAAGGTTGTTTCAACGGAAATAGACTTTCGCGCTCGTCCTGTTCGAACCCTTGAATGATCGATGCCTCGGCTGAGATCGAAGAGCCGAATACCAAATTCACCAAATTGGTGAGTGAGTTGTTGAACCGACAACGCCTGGAGATCTTGGCAATTAAGGATATCGAGCTTGTGCATTTTCGCTAGCGTTGCTTTACCGACTCCCGGTATTTTTTGCACGGGAAGATTCTTCATAAATGCTGGGATCTCTGGCGGCGCGATGGTGAACTGGTTGTTGGGCTTTTTCCAATCACTTGCGATCTTTGCCAAAAACTTACTATTAGAAATCCCAGCGGACGCGGTGAGCCCTAAGGAGCTTTCGATCTCGGCGCGGATCGCGCGCGCTGTTTGGGTGGCGTTGCCATCGAACTGACGGTTATTTGTGACATCGAGATAAGCCTCATCCAGAGAAATGGGCTCGACGGTCTCGGAGAACCGATCGAATATGGCACGAATGGCCCGGCTCACTTCTTTGTATTTTGAAAAACGAGTGGGGAGAATGACCAGATCGGGGCAGCGCCTTAAGGCCTCCCGCGACGAAAGAGCCGAATGGACGCCAAAATCACGAGCTTTGTAGTTACAGGTCGTGATGACGCCTCGAGATTCAGGTCGCCCCCCAACCGCCATGGGGCGATCTCGGAGATCAGGGCGGTCACGCATCTCGACGGCTGCGTAAAAGCAGTCCATATCAATATGAATAACTTTCTGAGAAATCGGGTCCACGCTTCAAGTTACTTTGGCCATCTTGAGATAGCAAGACTCTAGAAAAGGAGTGTTCTCTATGACTTACAAAGCCACGGTCGATTATCTTAACGCAATCTTGACACAACGGGCTGGACTTGTGTTACCCGAAACAGTACAAAATTAGAAATCTATAACGAAAGCGACCGGTTTTATGAAACGCTGGACTTCAAAAACTTTTGGAAACTTGCTGCTCGTAATTGTTATCTCTTATTTCGCTTTCGTTTTCGGAAGCCATGGAATTTATATCCTGAGAACCCTGTTCATGCTAGCGACTGATTTCTCTATGCCTTTGGTCAAAGTCTTTGGAGAGCTGGTTGTTGGACTGAGCTTGGCGCTCTTGGCCAGTCTGTGTACATGGCCCTTTGCACTTTCCACAGCGACCTTGTTAGAGCACAACCGAGCGCGTCCCATCTATCGCTGGTTCTTGAGTTTGACAGCTTATCTGAGTGGTCTCCCTCTACTTTTGTTTGTTTATGTTTATATCGAGGTGATTGGCCAAGCGGGGTTCGCCTCCATTCAAAAGTTTTGGACGCTACTCTTTGCATCACCAAACTTCCTCACGCAATCCATTTCTTTTGCGCTGACTCTTTTGCTCTACCCTCTAGTGGCAATGGCCGAGTGGGGAGGGGCTCCGACTATTGATCATTTTTATCGAAAGATCTTAGAGGCTGTCATCGATTTCGCGGAGGTGGGTATTGTGGCATCGGTGGTTGTGATCGGACTTTTTCTATTTATTTTTCCGAAAATGGTATTGAAGATGAGAGCCCTGCTCCGAGACGATGAAAATGTAAAAAGTTCTGAAATCATCAAGTCCATAGGGGGGACTTCATGGGAGAGCATTCATTTGACGGTCATGCAATCAATGAAAAATAGCTTCACCGAAGTGATCGCTTATTGCACGCGAGTTTGTTTTTTTGAGGGTTTGATAACTTACACGCTGTTGCACCTATTTTTTGTGGGTCCAGGCTCAAAGACGACTTATTGGGGCACGAGCTTAACCTCCATGTTTCTTGATGCAGCCATCGAGCCATCGGAGCAGCGGCAGCTGCTACATTTCTTTGCAGGCCTGCTTTCGGTTTCGTATTTGGGGTTCATCCTTTTTGAAAAAATAAATCGGCGATCGCGAGATGCCCATGTTTAAGTTAGAGGCGCGGTTAAATAGAAGTCGCTCGATGATGTTGAGTCTTTATTCCCTGTCTTTCTTTGCATTGGGTTCGAGCCTCGTTTTTCTGGTGTCGTTATTTTACCACTTGATCACTCGGGTGGAGTGGAGTCAGAGACAGCGACTGGGCCAGCTGCTGCTCGAGTCTTTGGGGTACATATCTGTTGCCATGTTTTGGTCTATTCCTTTGGCAGTGGGCCTCACGTATCTGGCTGTGACCTGGTCCAACACTCGGTATGCCCTTGGCTTTTCAGAGGTTCTTCATTTTGTGGACCGAACTCCAGCGCTGATCCTAGGTGTCGTCTTTCTCTATTTTTCTTTTTTACAGCCGCTCTATTTAATTTTAGTGTATGTACTCTTGGCTGTTTCGCAACTTTCCCGACGTTGGATCCGGTTGTCGTCTCGGGTGCGAAGCCTTGATATTGACTGCATGCTCTCTCTTGGCCACAACGTTGTTGGAGTGACCTTGACTCTTTATATGAGACAGTTTTTGTTTCACTACTTAGGTCACCTGGTTGCGGTTTTCTGCAATCTTTTTGTCATTGTCACCCCGGTATTCTTTTTAAAAAGTTATGCTGTTTCGTCTTCGGTACTTGGCCTTAAAATGTATCATTGGCTGGGGAGAGATTCCGGGGCGGCGGCTCTTTTCGCTTTGACGGTCGTCATTTTTCATTCGCTGCGAGTGTTTCTAGACAGGAAAACTTCTTATTTGGAGGTAGAGTTTGGCTAGAACCATTCTTGAAGTTCGAGATCTTGAGGCTTGGTCCGATGATCGCAAAATTTTAGATCGCATAAATCTCAATGTAGAAAACAAGAAGGTCCTCTCCATCATTGGCCCCAGGGGAAGTGGTAAATCGTCTTTACTGAGATGTATTAATCGCCTGTTCGAAGAACGCACGGGAAATAGGGTGGCGGGAGACGTTCTGTATGAAGGCACCAGTATATACGCGGAGTCTCGAGATATCTTAAAGTTGCGGAGAAAGTTCTCCATGGTGTTTGCCGAACCCACCACCTTCAATCATCTCTCTATTTTCGAGAATATTGCTTTGGGGCTGCGCTTGGAGAGAGTGGAGTCCGGAGCGGTCATCGGGGAGGCTGTTGAAAAAGCATTGTTAACTGTCGGTCTGTGGGACGATGTAAAGTCAAAATTACACAGTTCACCGCAACGCCTTGGTCGCGGAGAGAAGCAGTTGCTTTGTTTTGCTCGCAGCTTAGTGCTTCGACCAAAAGTAATATTGATGGATGAAGCAACATCAACAGTTGGGCTGCAAAAAACCATGATTTTTGAGCAACTGATTCGTGAGGTCTCTGCGAAAATTCCAGTTATTTTTACGACGAGCAGCCGGAAGCAGGCGGCGCGGATTTCAGATCGTACAGCATTTATATTGAATGGTGAACTTATCGAAGTGGGAAAGACATCCGATCTTTTCATGAATCCGAGAGATCACCGTACCGAAGACTATTTAACGGGAAGGTTTGGTTAATTTATGGATACTTTACTTGAACAGTTTTTGACCCAGCTCAAGTCATCAGTCAATGAGATGGCCGGTTTGGTGGAAGAAGCCATTGTCGTCGCTACAAAATCTCTGGCAAAGAAAGACGAATCCGGTTTGAAAAGAGTTTTTGAACTCGAAAACCAGATTAACGATTTTCATAAAAAGATTGATCGAGACTGCTTTAAGCTGTTGGCAAGGCAGTCTCCGGTGGCCTCGGATTTAAGGCTTTTGATTGTTTGCACGAAAATGAATGTGGATTTGGAGAGAATGGGTGACTTGGCTTGCTCAATCTCCCATTGTATTGGTGATTATTTAAAATTGCAGCCGGTCCCCATTGGCAATGAGATTCCTAAAATGGCTGATTTGGTGCGCCTGATGGTGCGCCAAGGATTGGACGCCTTTTTGTTGAGTGATGAGGGTATGGCCCGCGAAGTCTTACGAATGGATGATTCGGTGGACAACTATCGGGACACCTTAAGCCTGTCGATCCGAGAGACTCTGAAGGTCAGCAATATGAATCTCGATGCCCATCTCGAGCTCTTTACCATCGTTCGAAACCTCGAGCGCATCGGAGATCATGCGACCAATATTGCAGAAGAAGCTATATTTTTAATATCGGGAGAAGATGTGAGACATCAAAAAAATGAGGGGAAAAAATGAGTTCAAAAATACTAATTGTCGAAGACGAGTTAGATATTGGGCGATTGCTCTATATGCAGGTGCAGAATATGGGATATACCGCCGAACATGTTTCTTCCGGTGAGGAAGCCTTGGCATTGTTGAATCGCAACCATTATGATTTGATGCTTCTTGATTGGATGCTTCCCGGTCTTAGCGGAATCGAAATTGCGCAATTGGTCCGAAAAATGGACTCAATGAAAGATCTTGGCATTCTGATGCTTACGGCAAAAGCCGACCCCGATAATATTGTTGAGGGCTTAGAGGCGGGAGCTGACGACTATATTACCAAGCCATTTAGTACTGAAATCCTGAAGGCACGTATGGGGTGTTTACTCCGCCGGGTGAAGAGGGCCGAAGCGCCGGCTGCCAACACCGCCGGAGGTGGATCAGAAGACGATATTGAAATTGGTCCATTGCGAGTGTCCCTGAAGACCTATAAAGCTTATCTCGACGGAGAGGCCATGAGCTTGACGCCCTCTGAATTTAAATTGTTATCGACCATGCTTGGGTATAGAGGTCGCGTGTTGACTCGAGCGAAGTTAATTGAAGAAGTGCAGGGAGAGGGCATTTCCGTCATCGGACGCACTATCGACACCCATATCTTTGGCCTTCGAAAAAAATTAAAAGAACATGCCGAATTGATTGAAACCGTTCGCGGGATCGGTTACCGAGTTCGAGATGACATTATTTAGTCGTGCGCCTCAAACTCGGACCCAGGCACTGAAGTGGCTGGTGGTCTATTCGGTGGCGAACTTACTCATTATCGGGACTGTGTTTCGCTTTTACCTCAACAGTCTGTTGCAGGGGGATGAGCCCTGGATCCCTGAGCTGCTGGCTGAGATCGATCAAGTATTGATTTTCAGTTTTTGGGCTCTGCTAGGGATAGCATTAATTTTCAGTGTTGTGTTTGTATCGGTATTTTTTGGTCCTTTGGGCTCGCTCATTGAAAAGGCAAAATCCATTTTACGAGGTGACTTGAGTATCAAAAAAAGTGATATCATCAAAGAGAGCCGAGGCGAGTGGTATCAGCTGGATCTTTTTCTTAACAAGATTTGGAAAGACTTGAAGAGAAAAAAAGAAGACGTCGCCCGAGAACGTGGCGAGCTCGAAGCCATTATCACGGCCGCAAACGATGCCATTTTGGCTGTCGATAGTGATATGAATATTCGCTACTACAATGCGCCTATGGCTCTCATGTTCGATCAAAAAGAGGAGGGCAGTTGGGGCAAGAAGCTGACCGAGGTTGTGCGCAGTCAAAAGATCGTCGAGACTTTTCAGCGCGCCATGAAAGAGCTGAAATCACAATGGGTCGAGGCCCAGCAAGAACTCTCCATTGATTCGTCTATTCACTACTTTAAGGTTTCGATCTCTCCTCTTTTAGACGAGAAAAAGGCCAAGGCCCGTGGCGCTGTCGCTATTTTTCATGATATTACGGACCACAAAAAGGTTGAGAAAGTGCGTATGGATTTTGTCGCCAACGCATCCCACGAGTTAAAAACGCCTCTGACTTCCATTCAGGGTTATTTCTCTCACATTAAAAGCCAGTGCTCTGCCAATGACGAGCTGCAAGAGTCCTTTACAGTGGTTGAAAACAATATGAATCGCCTGAATTCGATCATCCAAGATTTATTGCAGCTGTCGAAAATCGAATCCGCAGAGTCAGTCACCTTTACAGACGTTCCTGTGCTTGAAGCCACAGAACAAGTGATTCATGATCTCAAAGGTCATGTGAAAGAAAAGAACCAGAGTCTCCTCTTTACCTACGACATCGATGTGGTGCGAACCAATATTGACTTGCTTGAGCATGTGTTGATGAATTTGATAGAGAATGCCGTAAAGTACTCTCCGCAAGATGCCCAGATAAAAATCACCTGGGGTCAAAAAGCGTCCCATGTTTTTTTAAGCGTCAAGGACAGCGGTCCCGGGATCGAAAGCTTTCACCAGGGGCGACTTTTTGAAAGGTTCTACCGTGTTCGAGATGAAACCAATCACAGTCACAAGGGAACAGGCTTGGGGCTCTCAATCGTGCGCAATTGTATGCAAAAACTGGGGGGGACAGTGGATGTTAAAAGCGCTCCAGGGCTCGGCAGTGAATTTATCTGCTATTTTCCCCGTTAGGCGGCGTCGCCCAGGTCAAGTTTCGGATCAATGAACCGAAGATCTATCTTTTTTTCTTCATCCAGATATCGAACGGTCTCTAGCATATTGTTATGGGCTGCGATGACCTCGGACTCTTTAGGGGAGTCAATTTCGTCCACTATACTTTTAAGGTCGCGGTATTTCTCGCCGGTAAAAAGAGTGGCGTAGCTTTTGATTGAATCAGGGCCCATGTTTTTGAATACGCACGCACAGTGACGAGGATTCATATGTTCAAAAATTACAGCCAATTCCTCGGGCTTCCAGGACAGCACCATTTCGGGATTGATTCGTTTCGCTTTAATCAAATCAGCCCACTTCGGATCTTCTTTTGCAACCACCTCAAGCAGCTTCGCTTGTTTCACAGGTTGGCTGGTCTCAATCAACTGAAGCAGTTGTTTGAATCCGCCTGGTTTTCGATAGCGTGCTAAAATTGACATAACATCCTTTGAAAGAAGCTTACTAGCCTATCGGTATCTCTCCAAAAAATTAAAGATCATGTCTAAAATTGAGACGTGACAGTGCCCGATCTGCCACAATTCTAAACCAAGGGCTAGTCTTGCAAAGGTGTATTACTTCAGGAATTTAAAATATTTTTGTTCCACAACGTCCGGTTCCATCTCGCAGTCACCGCGGTCACATGTGTTGTCAGGGACCTCGAGTTTCACTTTGCCATCAACAATATTATACTCTCGACCTAATACAAAAGTCGTGGTGATGTCTTTGTCACAGACTTCGCAAAAGTAGGGAACCTTGAAGGATTTAACGATGGAGCCTTCAGGGAGAAAGCCGTCCACCATATTGATCTGGTCGACGATAGGTTTAGGGCAGTTCACAAAAAAGAACTTTAAGTTGGGGTTGGCCTCATGGATGCTAGCGACCCATTGTACCCAATGTTTAATACCGGTGGAATTGATGTGTTCAACGTTATCAAAGTCGAAGACCACTTCATCGGTGAACTTGGTTTCGATGGAGGAATAATCCGAGTGTTCGTCCATGGCGCCATCGATTTGCAATCGCGTTTTCATGTTGTCGTCAATCTTACTGGTAATTTTAAATCCGCTCATATCTCACCTAAAAAACGTTAATGTGGAATTGTTTTGGTACATTCTCTACTTTTTTCAAACTAATGTTAAGACGCATGTGGCAGCAAATCAGAGTTCTTTTGCCTTTTTCTGACAAAAAATACAGGGAGCGTGATCGGTCGAGCATCATGCGGAGCCCAAGACCGGCTCCTTTTCCGCTATCCGAAACCTTGTGCTCGGCATAGGCATTGTAAATCGATTTGCAAATGTCATCGCGGTTCACCGATCCCCAAGGGTCCACAGCTCCAATGAAAAGATCATTCATCGTGTGCACGGCAAAAATTTTAGCGTTTTTATTGCCAGGGTAGCGGACGGTCTCATTGCGATCGATGTTCTTAAAAATGCGATACCCGTCGTCATCCACTGGTGCGCTAAACAAGGCATTGGAAAACAGTTCGTCGATAATTATTAGTATGTTGTCGCTGAGACGATTCATAGATTTGTTACGTCCGATAAAGTTATGAATGCTCTCTAAGACATTTTCTTTTTGCTCCGTGGAATTAAAGTTTTCTTGCCACACTCGCATGGCAGAGCCGGTGTCATCCTGTGAATTAAGAATGGTTAAGGGGTTGTTCAAAAACAGGCGTGGTTTCTTTAAAATGATCGAAGCGATAAAAAGCTCATAGGGAAGGTCGTCATTGGAGGTTTGCACCACATTACTCAGCTTTTGCTCAACAAAGATTTTTAGGAAATCAGTGGTCTGAATATGGTCGCCCACCGCGATTTTGCCCCGTAAGTCTGTGTTCTCGTTGACTTCCTCTTTATCCAAATTAATTGCGTTCACTTGAGCCATCAGGCTTTTCAGCGGGCTGTCCTCAAGTTGTTCAAAAGCATCGGGGAAGTAGTCCAAGAGTGTCATGATCCCATGTTAATTGTCTTTTACCTTTTTGAATATCAATTGTATAAATTGTCTGACGAAAGGACAGGAAGTCGTAACAATGGAGGTTTCGTGTCTGGAGATTTACGTAGAATTAGCCTGATGGTCCGGGAAGATCAACACCAGCATTTGCTGGACTCTGGCCTCAATGTGAGTGGCCTGATCAGAGATCTCATCGATGACTATTTGAGCGACTTTAAGATCACCCTTTCTGTCCAAGAAGAGACCCGGCAGGTTTACGACCGGGTGGTGGCGAACACGGGTGCCACGGACGCTGACCTGGAAAAATACATCGTTAAAGCACTGAAAGAACTGCTAAAACAAAGAATTCGAGAGATGCAGGATCTGGAGAAGAACTTAAAGTGATACTTTAATAGTCGCTTTGCCCAGCGAGTCATATTCTGACCTCTGTGACCCTTCTATGACAAATCTCAATAGGTTTTCACTTATAGTCGAATCCATCATGGCTGACCGATTTAGGATTTTTCATTTGAAATCTGCAGGAGACCCGGCCCTTGCGTTGCCCGCTGGCTTTTGGCACCTCGCGACCTGCCTTCGCTCCATTGTTTTTACAGAACAAGAGTCCGTGCCTGTGTCTTTACAGCAGTATGAAATGCTAAGGGGTGAACGAGCCTATGAGTTCCTTTTGCAGGTGATTTGTGGCCTGGATTCACCCCTTATGGGAGAAACCGAGATTCTGGGGCAATTCAAACAGTTTTTTAAAAGGCATCGAGGTGAGTTCACGGTGCAGGTCCAAGAAATGGTGGACAGTTTGAACCGTGATGCCAAAAAAATACGGGCTCAATTTTTACAAAATCTAGGCTGCACCTCCTACGGCAGTCTGTTGCGTAAAGAAATCAGAGGTCAGAAGAGAGACCTGGTCGTGCTGGGTGCTGGCTCACTGGCGCAAGACATTCTCCCCTGGTTTGCTAAAACGGAAAATAAGATCCGAGTCTATACAAGGTCGCCCGAGAAGTACGACGAACTGTTTCAATCTCAAAACAACTTAACTTCTCACGCGTTGGCCGATCTGGGGCAAACGGCAGCGGGAGGGGTTTTGATCTTGGCGGCTCCCGTCGATGGTCAGTGGTTGTCCGAGCAGGTGGATTTAAAGCTTTTTGAACAGATTTACGATTTGCGGGGCAACTCTCACGTTGATAAATTGCCCGTCTCTCGAGTCACGACTCTACAGTCATTGTTCGCCAATATCGAAAGTAACAAAGTACGGGCCCATAAAACTCGCGAAAGTGCCGTGAGCGCAATCAAGCAAAAAGCCGCTCTGCTTAGTGTATTGGAGAGACCTCGCCCTTTTGGTTGGGAAGATCTATGGGCCTACTCATAGCCGCTCGCCAAAGTGATTTGGCTCGTTTGCAGGCCTATAAAGTGGGTGAGCGCCTGCAGCAACTGGGCGAAACGGTTCGGTATCATTTCCGAGAGTCGTTAGGAGATATCAACCAAGAAGATCCTCTTTGGCAAATGCCTGAAAAAGGAGTTTTCACAGAAGACTTCAGGGTGGGATTGGAAAAAGGGGAATGGGACCTGGTTGTCCACTCATGGAAAGACCTACCCATTGATCCCCTCCCTCTGACCGAGATCGTGGCGACCCTTCCGCGGGCGGATGCTCGAGATATATTTCTTTTTAAAAAAAAACATCTGCCTAAAAAACAAAAAGACCCAATCCTAAGAGTGTTTTCTTCGTCTCCTCGGCGAATCCACAATCTCACCCCTTTTTTGAAGACCAGCTTTCCAGGTCCATTGCAGGCTGTGGAATTCAGTGATGTTCGTGGGAACATTCTCACTCGCATCCGAAAAATGATTGAAGACGATTCGGTGGACGGGTTGATCGTGGCAAAAGCGGCCCTCGACCGACTCCTCCTTGCTGAGGCTGAGGAGTTTCGCTCAGGACAGGAGATGATTCGTGGATATCTCGAGCAATGTCTCTGGCAGGTCTTGCCCCTGTCTCAAAACCCTACGGCTGCGGCCCAAGGCGCATTAGCTGTTGAGATTCGCAAAGATCGCTCCGATTTAAAAGCGCTCTTAGAGCAAATTCATTGCCCGGCCACGTGGGAAGCGGCGGGAGCCGAGCGACAGATTTTGAAGGCCCACGGCGGTGGGTGTCACCAGAGGATTGGGGTGACCCAATACAACGCTAACTTCGGAACTGTCCTTTTTTTAAAAGGCGAGACCGAGGCGGGAGAGCCCCTTGATAAGGTGGTATGCGAGACCGATCAGGTTCAGCTGACTCGGCCCTATTGTGACCCTTTGCAGTTATTTGACCGAGAGGCTCTCGCTTTTGAGAGAGACACTTCTTGCAATGCCCACTTCGTGGCTCGAACCTCGGCTTTGCCGGAGGGGGAGGCCCTTCCGGAGGGAGACGTCCTATGGGTCAGCGGAGTTGAAACCTGGCGAAAACTGGCAAAGAGAGGCTACTGGGTCTCGGGCTGTAGTGACTCCCTCGGAGAAGAGCAAAGTCTCGGTGCCGATCTCGTCAGTTTAAAGAGCGACCTCAAGTGGGCTAAGTGGACTCATGACCGCTCAGTGGAGCCCCATGGAAAGCAGGTGTTTGCCACCTATCGCTTGGTTGAAAAAGCGGAAGTTCCTGATTTATCAAGCTATAAAGACTTTTACTGGATGAGCGGCACCCAATTTTTGCGGGCGATTCAGGTCCACCCCGAGTTATTGCGGGCCAATCACTATTGTGGGCCCGGTCATACCTTCACAATGATTTCAAAAGTGTTAAAAGACCATCAAATAGAGAAAAAGCCGCAGCGCCTATCCAGTCGACAGGTTTGGCTAAAGGCAATAGAGGAATTTCAAAAATGAGTTTCACGTCTAAAGAGTTGTTTGCAAGAGCCCAGCAAGTTTCTCCTGGTGGTGTTCAATCACCGGTTCGAGCTTTTAAAAGTGTTGGCGGCACCCCGATTTTTTTTAAATCCGCCCAAGGCCCCTACCTCTATTCGGTGGAAGGGGGCGAGTACATCGACTTTTGCCAAAGTTTCGGCCCGTTAATTTTAGGTCACCGCGACCCGGATGTGGCGGCACGGGTCCAGGAGATGATCGGCAAGGCTTGGACCTTCGGGGCCTGCGAACCCTACAGTTTAGAATTGGCCGAGTGGATCGTCGAAAACGTCGATCATGTGGAGAGTGTTCGTTTTGTGAGCTCCGGAACCGAGGCCGTTATGAGTGCCTGCCGCTTGGCCCGTGGGGCCACGGGCCGCAACAAGATCATTAAGTTCGAAGGTTGTTATCACGGCCATGTGGATTCACTTTTGGTGAAGTCGGGGAGTGGCTTGGCTGGAGTGGCGGCCAGTGACAGTGCTGGTGTTTCTGAGAACGTCGCGTCCGAAACCATCGTGCTGCCCCTTGGGGACAAAGAGGCGGTGAGCCGCGCTTTTGAAAAACATAAAAATGAAATTGCTGCCATTATTGTGGAGCCCCTGCCGGCCAACTTTGGGTTGCTTAAACAAGATCCTGAGTTTTTAGAACATCTGCGAGAAGTGACAACTCAAGAAGGTGCCCTGCTAATTTTTGATGAGGTGATTTCTGGCTTTCGGGTGGCCATGGGCGGAATGGCTGAGCTATCTGGGGTGACTCCTGATTTGGTCACCTACGGCAAGGTCATCGGTGGCGGCTTCCCAGTGGGAGGCTACGGTGGTAAAAAAGAACTGATGGAAATGGTCGCTCCCATGGGGCCCGTGTACCAGGCGGGCACTCTCAGCGGAAATCCGGTGGGTATGGTTGCTGGCTTGGCCACATTGGCTAAAATGCAAAAAGAGAGCGTCATTCCGAGACTCACTGAACGTGCGGACAATCTTGTTGAGGCCATCGGAGGTCATATTCGAGAGCTTGAACTTCCTTTGAACATTGTCAACCAGGGATCTTTAATGTGGATTCATGGTTCGACCAAGCCTGAGCCACAAAAACTGTCAGAGATTGGCGATAAACAGGCCGAAATATTTGGTGAACTGTTTTATCACTGCCTTGAAGAGGGGCTTTACCTAGCCCCCAGTGGCTATGAAGTGTCTTTTTTATCTTGGGCCCACAGCGAAAAAATCGTGATTGAAAGCAGTCTGCGTTTTAGACGAGCCTTGACTCGCCTTAAGGAAACCATGAGTTCATGAGGTGGATCTTCGGTGTGATCCTTGTCTGGCTGGTGTTTGTGATGTCACTGGCTAGCTGGTGGCTTTATTTTGGTGTCAACACCCTTTCGGTTGCGGCGAGCAGCGGTGTTTCTGGTTTGCTCGCTCGACATCAACGCATGCTCTTTCTTGAGGGCTGCGTTCTCTTGGCCAGTCTTTTGATTGGTGGTATCGGTTTGTTTTATTTTTCTTTTCGCATGTACAAAGAGAAATCGGCGAAAGAAATGTTTTTCGCAAGTTTCGCCCACGACCTGAAAACAGCGCTCTTTCGATTGCAATTAGAGGTGGAGAATCTACAGAAAAGCGTCGAAGGCCGAGAGGTGGACAATATTCTTAACCACACCCGCAAGATGCAATTAGACTTAGAGAACAGCCTGGATCTGACGATTGGCGCATCTCAAAAACTGTTTATAGAAAAAGTAAATCTTAAAAATTTTCTTGTGGACCTGCATGCGCAATGGCCTGAGTTCCACATAAAATACAATGGAGCGGACACCTTAATGGTCGATAAAAAAGCCCTCCACAGTATTTTTAAAAACTTGTTACATAATTCTTCGATCCACGGGCAAGCGGACACAGTGCAGGTGGAGTTAAAAAATCAGAAAGACCGGGTGCAAGTTTTCTATTCCGACAATGGGCAGCCCTATGGAGGCGATTTGGCGGAGTTGGGTCGGTCTTCACGATACTCCCAGCGTGGCTCGGGCTTCGGATTGTTTATTGTGCGGCAGTGGGTTACCAAGTTGAAGGGCGATTTGCAATTTTCAACGAACGCGACCGGAGCGCTCCAGGTGGTCATCGATTTACCGGGAGAGAGGCCATGACCATTCTACTGCTGGAGGATGACAGAGAGCTGGGGCGTTTGATCCGGGACGAGCTAGTGGCTCGCTCCTATGATGTCCACTGGTCGCAAAATTTAAGCGAGACCGAGCAGCTGCGCAAAAGTCTGGAGTTTGATCTTGCCATTGTTGATCTTAATTTGCCTGATGGACAGGGTTTTGAAATTATTTCGCCCTTGCATTGTCCGGTGATTATAATGAGTGCTTTGAGTGGTCCTGAGAATCGCCTAAAAGGGGCCGAGTTGGGCGCCATAGATTTTATTCCTAAACCCTTTTTATTGCAGGAGTTGTTTTTAAAAATTGACCGTGCTCTGGGCGGCGGTCGAGATAAAAACAAACTGTGGAATTTAGAGCAGGTGACCTTGGATTTGCACAAGCGACAAATCGTCAATGGTGAAGAGACCCATTTGCTCAACAAAAGAGACTACCGATTGCTCGACATTCTAACGAGCCAAGCGCCCCAAGTGGTGTCCCGTGATGAGATGATCGATTATGTTTACGGAAAAGACCAGAACCCTTCGCAACGAACCATCGATAATGCCGTGGTGGGAATTCGTCAGATGTTGGGAGATGACCAACATCGGTGGATTCGATCCGTTCGCGGCGAGGGCTACCAGTGGATATTGAAAGGTGAATAGAGATGGCAAATAAAAAGTTTCAAAACGCATGCAACCGTGTTCCGCAGAATGTCCCTCCAGTATGGATGATGCGACAGGCGGGACGTTATCATAAACACTACCAAGCCTTGCGCAAAAAACACAGTTTTATTGAGTTGTGCAAAGATCCCGAGTTAGCCGCTGAGGTGGCCATGGGGCCCATTGAAGACTTTGATTTTGATGTGGCGATTCTGTTCAGTGATTTACTGTTTCCTTTAGAGGCTCTGGGAATGGGGCTAGAATACAGTCCGGCGCCGGCTTTGGGATGGTACCTGTCTGATGAGTCTGATTTCGGCAAGATGCAAAGTGTGGAGAAGGCCATTGATCACATGGGGTTCCAAGGCGAGGCCGTAAAAAGAACCCGAGAGCGCTTGCCCGATGATAAAAGTTTAATAGGGTTTGTGGGAAGTCCCTGGACGCTTTTTGTTTACGCCGTGGCGGGCTCCCATAAAGGCAACTTGGTGCCGGTCAAAAAGCGATTATCTTTGTTCCCGGACTTTTGTGAAATGATAGCACCCTTGATGGAGGCAAACATTCGCATCCAGTTAGAGGCGGGGGCCGAAAAAGTCATGGTTTTCGACACGGCGGCTGGGGAGATGGCCGCGCAAGATTTTTACAAACACCTGCACCCTTATCTGATTGGCTTGTCTCAGAAGTTTCCGAATCAACTGGGCTACTATTCTAAAAACACGGTTTCTGAGCATCTGGGTGGACTTCTTGAGTCGTCGGAGTTCGGCGGTTTTGGATATGACCATCGCTGGGATCTAAGAACGAAGTTTGGCAAAGGCCAGGGCTTTGTGCAGGGCAATTTCGATCAAAGTCTGCTATTTTTACCGGAAGAGGCTTTTAAGAGCTATCTTCATGAATATTTGCAAAACTTTTTAGAATTAAAACCTGAGGACCGGGCGGGCTGGGTTTGCGGACTGGGGCACGGGGTGCTACCCGAGACGCCCGAGGCCCATGTTAAGTATTTTGTGCAGACCGTAAGGGAGATGTTTCAATCATGAGCGATCAACTTTTTTACAAATATGATGTGCCAGTGCCTCGTTACACCAGTTACCCGACGGTGCCTTACTGGAATGACTCTCCGACCACTGAAGAGTGGGTGACTTCTTTAAACCGTGCCTTCCAAAAGCCATCGCCGTGGTCTCTTTATCTCCACATTCCCTTTTGTGAGAGTTTGTGCACCTATTGTGGTTGTAACACCTCGATCACCCGCAATCACAAAAGAGAAGAGCCTTATATTGAAATGGTGTTGAATGAATTTCGGTCTTATCTGAAGCAGGTACCAGGTATTCGGCAATCCCCCCTTCAGCAGTTTCATTTTGGTGGCGGCACGCCGACCTTCTTAAGCCCGGAGAACTTACAGTATCTGGCCAAACAAATTATGCAAGAGCTGAATGTTGCTGAAAACTTTCACGGTTCCATCGAGGTCGACCCTCGAAAAACCAATAAAGATCATTTGCAGCTCTTACGTGACATTGGATTTTCTCGAGTCAGTCTTGGAGTGCAAGATTTTGATCCGGAAGTGCAGCGTCTTGTTAATCGCGTGCAGCCCTTTGATATGACCAAAAAGATCACAGACCAGTCCCGCGAGTTGGGCTACACCTCGGTCAACTTTGATTTAATATACGGGCTACCCACGCAAACCGAGTCCAGCATTATGGATATGATGGAGAAGACTTGGTTATTGAAGCCCGATCGCATCGCTCTTTATAGCCTTGCTGTGGTTCCATGGATCAAGCCGGCACAACGACTTTTCAAAGATGAAGACCTACCGAAAGGAAAAGACAAACGTCGACTTTACGAGATTTCTCGACGTTTCTTAATAGACAAAGGTTATGTGGAGATCGGAATGGATCATTTTGCTTTGCCAGACGACAGCCTTTCAGTCAGCGATCGCAACAGCGAGTTGCATCGGAACTTTATGGGCTACGTCGAAGAAAGAACCCAGGTGCTTCTTGGACTGGGAGTCTCGGCGATATCAGAAACACCGGATTGCTTCCATCAAAACGAAAAGGCCCTGCCAGTTTATGAGAGGCGCGTCACGGCGGGCGAGATACCCACACTGCGTGGGCACAAGCTCACCTCACAAGATCAAGCGCGTCGCGAGCAGATCCTCAATTTTATGACCCGAGGTGAGGTTGTTTTTGAAGATGCCGGGCAAAAGCAGCAGGTCTCCGAGTTTTTAAAAGAGATGCTGGCTGATGAGTTGGTCGAAGTCACCGATGACAAATTGGTGTTGACCAAAAAGGGAAAACCTTTTTTGCGTAATGCTTGCATGGCCCTTGATGAGAGGCTGTTGGCGAAAAAACCGGAGTCAGAGATATTCTCTAAGTCGATGTAGCCAATGGGGCCAAATGAAAAACAAACCATTCAGATTATCGGCGGGGGCTTTTCAGGCTTGATCCAAGCCTATTATCTTGTGGAAGCGGGCTATTCAGTCAAGATTATTGAAAAGCGAGACCGTTGGGGTGGACTCATCGGGTCGGTTCAAAAGGGCGATTTTTTCTTTGAGCATGCCGCGAATGCGATGATGGCCAACCGCGAGTTAGAAAGAGTCGCCGAAAAAGTGGGTGTTGCGTTGGTCAGCACTAAGAGGGCGGCTCGCAGACGATATATTTTTAGCAATGGCCAAATGAAACGATGGCCGGTGTCTTTTGCAGAATCATTGCCCTTTCTTTCTTTTTTACTGCAAAGAAAATGGAAGAGCGCTAGGCACGCTCCTTTGCCAGATGAGAGCATGCGGGATTGGGGAATTCGGAGCTTCGGTGTGGGGCTGACGGACTATCTACTGAGCCCGGCTCTGCAAGGGGTTTACGCGACCTCCAGTGACCAGCTCAGTGCTTCATTGATTCTTGATAGCCTTAACAATAGACCTCGTAAGGGTCAGCTTCGTGGATCGGTGTCTCCCCAGGGGGGGATGCAAGAGTGGCTTGATAAGATGGGTCATTATCTGCAAGAGCAGGGTGTTGAATTCTGTTTCAACGCTCCAATGACAACGTTTGATTTTCGACAGCCTACAGTCTTGGCCATGGGTCTACAGAGTTTAAAAGAGGCGGTCGTGACGGAGCAAATCCCGATGCCGGCCTCTCTCAGTGATACCCGGTGCGCCTCCTTGACCTCAGTGTCCTTAGGGTTCTCCGCAGAGGAGCACAAGTTGTCAGAAGGCTTCGGCTGTTTGTTCCCAAAACCAGAAAAATTCCATGCTCTAGGGGTACTCTTTAATCATAGTATTTTCCCGGGGCGGGTCGCCGCAGGAGCCTCGGAGACATGGATCCTTAATGACGAAAAAATCGCTTTTAGTCGCATGAGCTCAGCGGCTCTTTTGCGATATGTGAGATCGGATCGCTCTCTATTGAGTTCATCCTGGACCGAGCCGGATGCTATGAGTGTCGCGCAGTGGCCCCAGTCCATCGCGGTTTACGATGCGGCGTTGGCACAATTTATCATGGACTATCAAAAGCAGAAGTGGCCTTTTTTACTAATGGGCCACTATCTGGGTGACCTAGGATTGGCAAAACTATTGTTTCATGCTCAAGCCAATGTGGAAAAAATCAAGGGAGGCTATTTTGGCTAAAATTGGAGTGGTGTTCTCTAACTTGGGAACCCCAAGGGCCGCGACCCCGAAAGAAGTGGGCCGTTATCTTGGTGAGTTTTTAATGGATCATCATGTGATCCAGATACCCTATCTGGTGCGAGCTCTGCTGGTTCGAGGAATCATCGTGCCTTTTCGTAAAAAGAAGTCAGCGGCGAATTATCAAAAGGTGTGGACAAAAAAAGGCTCTCCGCTGTTGGCAGAAACCGAGAAGGCTGCAACCGCTTTACAAGAGCAGCTTGGATCAGATTTTCATGTAGTGGTGGGCATGCGCTACGGACAACCTGATTTCGCCAACGCGAAAAAGCAATTGGCGGACTGTGATGAAATCGTGTTTTTCCCACAATACCCCCAGTATGCTCAGTCGACGGTGCAGACGGGCTTGGATCACTTTTATAAGTTTTTCGATAAAGAGAAGGTGAAGGTTGTGCCACCTTACTTTGAGCATCCTGAGTTCTTGAAGGCCTACGGCGAGTTTTTACAAAAGATGTTGCAAGGCAAAACCTATGATCATCTCCTTATGAGCTTTCATGGTCTACCAACGACTCATCTCACCAAATTGGATCCGTCGGAACAGGGGCACTGTTTGAAAGTTGAGAATTGCTGTGATCGCGCCTCTGATGAGGTCTTGGCCACCTGTTATCGAGCTCAGTGTTATCGATCGGCTCATGGTATTGCCAAGGCGGCTGGACTGCAGCCTGGCGACTACTCGGTGAGCTTTCAATCGCGCCTGGGGCGTCAAAAATGGATCGAGCCTTACACCGAAGAGGCTTACGGACGCTTGGTGGCACAGGGGGTAAAAAAGCTGGCCGTGATTTGTCCAGGATTTCCGGTGGACGGGTTGGAGACCCTCGAAGAGATCGCCATGACTGGCCAAGAAAGCTTTCTCGAGCGGGGGGGTGAAAAATTTGAGTATATCCCTTGTCTCAATGATGATCCGTACTGGATCGCCGCTTGTGCCAAACTGGTCAAAGGGGTTTTGTGAGGTTTGCGAGGAGTCTCAGACAGTGGTATGACTTAAGGCCTCCGGAGGGAACATGAAACAGTTTTCAAAAATTATTTTTGCTACAATGATCGGCTCTTGTTTGGCCATAGGCTTTACTTTCTTTATGACCATCGCCATGATCGCCGGTCTTGCAAGTTCGGGTGGGGGAGAGTGGACTGATGATATTGGTGCCATTGAAAACAATTCTGTTTTAAAAATCAACTTGAATGGTCCCTTGAAGGATCAAATGGAACGACGTGATTTAGTGAGTTCACTGATGCGATACAGTGAGCCTCCCGTTTCTGGACTTTACGAACTGTCGCGAGTGCTCGAGACAGCAGCGCAAGATGATCGGATCAAAGGCGTCCTTCTTCACTTTCAAGGATTTCGTAGTGGTTTGGCCAATGCCGAGGCTTTACGACGAAAGATATTGCAGTTCAAAAACTCCGGTAAGTTTGTGATTGCCTACGCCGAAATGTACTCAGAAATTGATTACGTTGTGGCATCGGCCGTCGATGAAGTGACTTTATACCCCAAGGGTTACTTTGAATGGGATGGACTCTTCTCGAAAATGGGTTATCTCAAAAACACCATGGAAAAGCTTGAAGTTGTTCCTCAGGTGTTCCGAGTCGGGCGCTACAAGTCAGCCATTGAGCCTTACATCTCCGACAAAATGAGTGAGGCGAGCCGAGAGCAAGTCGAGGCTTTGATTCAAGGCAGTTGGTCGCAAATCGTACAATACGCGGCGGAGAAGACCAAGTTGTCGGTCGCCGAACTAAATAACATTGCTGATGATCTGAGCGTGATGTTTGCCAGCGAAGCCTTAGACAAAGGCTTTGTCAGTGCTCTGGCTTCTTTTGAAGAAATCGAAGAAAAGTTGCTTGAGCTCACCGGTGCAGAGGGCAAACCCAAATATGTGAACTGGCGATCGTACTTTAAAGAAACTCAAAAAGATAAAGAGAGCAGCGGCAATTCAGTGGCCTTGATTTTTGCCTCTGGCGGCATCAATACCGAAGTGGGCGATGGTGAAGGCATTTCGTCTGTTGAGCTATCGGCGCTCATTCATAAAATTCAGCGAGACGATAAGGTCAAAGCGGTGGTCATCCGAGTCAACAGTCCGGGTGGTTCGGCGCTGGCGTCTGATGTGATTTGGACGGCGACGGGCTGGCTGAAAGACACAAAACCTGTTGTCACTTCGTTTGGTAATGTGGCCGCCAGTGGTGGGTATTATATGTCCGCTGGTAGTCAGTATATTTTTGCCGAGCCGACCACGATCACCGGCTCCATAGGGGTGTTTGGCTTGTCTTTTGCCACCAAAAAATTCTGGAACGATAAAGTAGGGATGACTTTTGATACGGCCAAATCCCATCGCTTTTCTGATATGAACAGTTTGGTGCGTCTGTACGACCCTGAGGAGAGTATGAAAATTCAGGGAGTCGTAGATCAAATCTATGAAGACTTTTTGAATGTCGTGACCTCGGGGCGAGAAGCATTGACCTCGAGAGATCAGACCCACGAGATCGCCCAGGGGCGTGTATGGCTCGGTGCAACGGCAAAGGAAATCGGCTTGGTGGATGAGCTCGGTGGGGTGGATGAAGCCGTCGCGAAAGCTGCTGAGCTTGCTCAACTCAGTGATTATCGAGTGCAGGTGTATCCCAAAGAGCTGTCACCTCTACAAGAGTTTATCAAACAGATGAACGGGGTTTCGGTCTGGACAATCAAGGCTCTTATTCCGAAGGCGTTGCTACAGGCTTTAGATAAAGACAGCAAACAATCGATTCATCAAAAGGTTCAAGCGAGACTGCCATTTGATATTGAAATGCTTTAAAAAAAGTTTCTCAGTAAGCTGCCGACTTCACTGGAGTAGAAAATAGCCCAGTAATAGAGGACAAAGCGAGGCACCCGAACCAATGCCGCAAGGGCAAAGGTTTGTATAGGCAGTTTGAGGACTCCGGCCAGCCAGCAGGTCAGTGAGAATGGCAAGGGTGTTAGTGCTCCGATCACAACCATCCAAAAGCCAAAACGTTTGATAGAGCCTTTGTGCTCCCGACTGAATGTCATCATGATTTTTTTAAAAAATGAAAAGTGTTGCAGACGCCGGCCAATCATCCAGCCGCAGATACCAGCGGCAGTCGATACCAGTCCTAACAGGGGCACCCAAAGAATCCACTGCGCGTGCATCGGACTTTGCCCAATAAAGAAAAGTGCGGCATCAGGCGGGATGGGTGAAATGATAAGGTCGGCAATAAACACCGAAAGACTGATGCCTGCAAAACCAAAGTTTTCAGTGAGCCAAGATGCGAACAAGCGAATCTGGGGTTCAAAGCTCAGTGCAATTACAAAAATAAAACAGACAAGAAATAGGAGAAAAAATAAGCCTCGGAGAAGTTGTTTACGGAAGATTTTTTTCAACTCTGGGTTTTCTAGATCGTTCCACTCAGTCACTATATGAACACTCCGCTATGCCTCTAGATTCTTAGCTTTGTCTGGGTGAAAAATCTATCTTCTTTGTGACAATTTTTGCAGTCGGTAACACTTACATAGCCGAAGATTGGCACTTTGTCGTCCGCCCGCTTTTCAAAAGCTAGTGATTACAGATGTTTAGCGCATTTTTGAGCTGGGCCTTTTCTTGCAACCACTGAAGGTATGAATTTTAGGAGGAAGAAATGAAATCCCAATCCATGCTTTCAAAGGCTTTAGTCCTTATATTTGCGACACTGATCGTGAATCAAATGGCTTGTAATAAAGCCAGTTTTGAAGCTTCAAAAGGAACCCCCGGGCAGACTGCCCCAGCACCCGACAATGTCGATGATCCCTTTGACCAATCCGACAGCGGTGATATTGTTCGTTGCGATAACAGCAGTGATCTTTTCTGCGATCGCGGTGATGACGGTTTGACAGATGACGTCCCCCCCTTGGATTGGAATCCCCCACAATGTTCTGTAAGTCGAGAGGGTAATTGTTTCTCAAACACTTGCACTGACACTCGCCGTAACCCTATCAAGGGTGTTGATGTTTGGTTGGTGGTCGATTCTTCCCGTTCTTTTGATGATGAACGAGTCGCGGTGGGACGTGCTCTTGCTGATGGTTTTATTCGCGATCTCGTGCAACAGGTTCCCGTGCGTATTTCCGTTATCGTTGGTCACGCCCCCAGTGGCCCCTATGCTGGTGTCGGCTCTGGTGCCCCCGCTGTAAGCCCCTCCATTTTTTATCGCCATGGCAGTGAGCCTTTTACCATTACTATTAATCAAACCAGCGAAATCAACTCGAAGCGCGAACAGTTGCTGAGTAAGCTGCGAGAAACCATGCGTGAGAGTCCTATCTCCATGGCAAAGCGCAACCGTTCCAGTATTGAATATCTAAACAATCTTTATGCCTCATGGCCATTGGCGGGGCCACACTCTGGAGCTGATGAGCTTGGTCTTCGCAATTTCACCGACGCTTTACAACGGGCTTCTGTGCCTCGTGACAATGCTTGGGTTGTTTTGTTTATGTCTGACGAGAATGATGCTTGTACTCCTTTTGATAGCCCGCGAGCATCAAGCCCTTATCAAGTGAATGGACATTACTACTCTCACCCTTCGGACGAAGAAGAGATGAAGAGATGGTATTGCAATGGCATCACAACAGCGCGCGCTTATACCGAGGCTGTTCGCTTCGCCGGTAGCCGCCCCTTTGCTTTGGGAGCCTTGGTCTACACAGGACAAGCCGCCATCCCCGGATATGCGCACCCGCAGGCCAGTGTCGGAAAAGGTTATACTGAAGTTGTGGCCAATGCCGGTCGCCAAGGCGTGATGATTGATCTCGCGTCACAAGACTTTTTAGGTTTGCAAACCACGGCCAACCGCTTGGTGGGTGAGCTTGCCGAGATCACCAATGAGTCTGTAGGCACCCACACTCAGTTCCCGATTTATGACCGTCCCGGCAACAATATCAGTTTGAATCAAGTGGCCACGATTGATGGTCGATTTAATATGCAGGTATTTGTTGATGGTCGGCGAACCAACTATACGGTTGATTCAAAAAACTCTTACGTCCGACCCTCAACCCTGGGTAGTGAAGTGGAAATTCGCTTCTGCCTTAAATAGTTAAAGATTTAGCGCCCTGCCATTGCGCAGGGCCAAAGCTTACATCTTCCGAACGATGTCAAACTCCACCCGACGATTCAATGCCCGCCCCTGGTAATTCCCGTTGTCGGCGATGGGCTCTCGCTCGCCAAGACCGATGGCCCGCACTTTTTGTCTCTCATCAACAGGTAACACATTGATTAATTCTTGTCGGACCGATTGAGCTCTTTTTAAGCTGAGCTTATCGTTGTAGGCAATGCTTCCGATGGAATCGGTGTGTCCCGTGATAACGAGAGTTTGAAACCCATCTCCCTTGAGAAGATAGAGAGCTAATTTTTTTAGCGTGGCCCTAAAATCACTGGTGACTCGACTGCTGTTAAACTCAAAGAGTACATCTTTAGCGATAAAAGATTCTGAGCCATCGGGATTGAGGTTGAAATCCATGTCATCGATAAATGCAATGGACGGCTCAGCCTCGTACTGCTTCCCAAAGAAGGGGCCAATCGCCCAATTGACCCCGGTGTAGACACGCCAATCGGGGGAAGCCGCGCCTTGGTAGAGTTCTGTGCCTCCTCCGAGGTGGACGGCCACGCTGTCGCTGACATTCCATTTAGCTCCTACCAAAAACTCTGCGGAGGACAACTCGCGATCGCTAGTGAACTGAACCGTCTCTGTCGGAAGAGAGCTAAAGATTTCGGCAATGATCTTCGTATTAATACTACTGACGAGATAACTCCCTGCGAATGAGAACAAAAATTCATTGGGGTAGGGCTCAACGGGTATGCCCGCAATGGGAGTGCCTTGGTCACGCAGGCGGAAACCAATGTTGGTCCCTAGGTTGAAGTCACCGAGGGTGAAATCGTAGGCCAACTCAATATTAAAAGTGGGGCCAGGGTCTGAGCCGGTGAAGGGGTAGTTTTCTAAAACAAACCAGTTCATCGATAGGATTGTGGCCAGTCCTCCTCGGGAGTCTCCAAAAAAACGATACTTCGAGTTGAGGCGGTATTCCGTGACCCCCGTATTTTCAAATTGACCACGGAACACTGTGGAGGTTTCATCGACGTCTTGCCAAAGAACTTGCGGAACCGTGAAGCCAATGTCCCAGTTTTTTGTCAGTCCCAATCCAATGCTCACATCCATTGACACCAGTTCGTCTTTAGGAATGTCTCGGGTCTGAGTTGTTGTATTTTCATAATTGGGGAGCGTGTTAATGGCGTAGTTAAAGAAAAGGCCAAGGTTCATGATTCCGGGTTCCAAAGTCTCGGAAGACTGCACGGTGACAAAGTCCAAGCCATTACTTGTCGGGTTGAAGTTTTGCGCATCAATCCCGACCACGTTGGCATGGGCCAGCGAGGTAAAAAAGCAGAGCAGAACTAGAAGAGTACTATTTTTTATCATGTGGATGGTCCCCATATGTTGAATCTCCAATTAAAAACGATAGACGCCGGCAATGGAAACGATGAGTTGCCGTCCCGGGCTCATTCCCATTCGAAAATCGGTTCGAAATAAAATATTTCCGTAGACGACGGTCTCAGTGCCAAAGCCCATATGCCACCCAGAAGTAAAGCGATAGTCATATTCGGTTCGTCGGCCGGTGATCTCGCCATAGCTGTCGCGCCGTTTGAAATAGTGGGCATCCAAACCCAGGGTGAAGAACAAGGGCAAGACGTCTCCCACCACAAAGTCATGGCGTAGACTGATATAGCCCAAAAAATAAGTCACGCCTTTGGCATTGGCCATATCGAGATCGTATTCCACGGACAGGGACTGACTGAGGTTGTGACCCATTTTTATCCCCCAGATGGCGATAAGGTCTCGCACGCCCTCGATATCGTAAGGGAGGAGCGAGCCGGTTTTCACTCCTAGGTCGAAATACCCATTGGGGTTTGAAGCCTGGGCTGTGGTTTTGTCTTCTTGCGCTAGGCTCGGTGTCGTGAAAATGACAGAGCAGAGTAAGATAATAAAAAGTGAAGTTCCGCGATTTTTCATAGAAGCTTAAGTATATCAAACACTTTGCGTAAGGGGACTTTAAACTCCGGCTCTAGACCATAGTCAGGCGCCCTGGTTGGGGGTCCTAATATGCAATGTCGATTTTTGTTTCCCTTGATTGAAGCGCTAAGACGTAGGCATACTGACTAAGCCAACTCAATAACGATGGTTTTTGTTGCTAGAGTTTTTTAAAGGAAGTGTGCAAACACTTCCTTTTTTTATGAGTAAATTCAGAAACTTGATGCGTGATATAATTTTTTCATATTGCCGCTATCCAGGATCTCTATTGATTGTTTTTCAATTAGAATCTGATACAACCGTCCTTATGCTTATGGACCCAAGTCACAAGAAATCAATGCCCGATATAGCCACCAGCGAGATGCCTGATCTGATGGGCGCTCTTGAGTGGGTGGGTATGGAAAAAATATCATTGCCAATCGTGCTCAGCCACGGCGCCCAAGTGCTTTGTAATGCCGATGTCTTTGTGAATCTGGCAAAAGAAGATGCCAAAGGCATTCACATGTCCCGACTTTATATGTCGTTGCAAAAAGGTCTCGAGCATCAGCGTGTGAGCTTGCAAGGCATTAAAACTCTTTTGCAAGACTTTGTCGATTCCCAAGCCGGTTTGGCAACGGCGGCTCGTTTGGTGTTGCGCTGGCAAGAGCTCCATAAGAGAAAAGCTCTTCTCAGTGACAACAAGGGCTGGAAAGAGTATCCGGTTGAGATCGAAGCCGAACTGGTGAACGGTAAGTTCAACATCGACGTGAAATTCTCTCTTTTTTACTCAAGCACTTGTCCCTGCTCGGCGGCCCTCGCTCGTCAGCTGTATCAACAAGAGTTTTCAAAGGAATTCTGCGACGACAATATCACTTTTGAAAAGGTCCATTTATGGCTAGGCAAGAGTCGCATCGCGACCCCGCACAGTCAAAGAAGTCGGGCGGATGTCTCGCTATCATTGAATGATGCCACTGACGATGACGTCGTGCAGGTCATTCCATTTATCGACCGCATAGAGGAGGACCTTTCGACACCGGTTCAAAGTGCCGTTAAGCGTGAAGACGAGCAAGAGTTTGCTCGTCTGAATGGCGAAAATGCTATGTTTGTTGAAGATGCTTTGCGGATTATTAAAAACTCGCTTGAGTCTTTCAAGTCAGTGAAGCAGTTTCGAGTGAAGACCCATCATTATGAAAGCCTGCACGCTCACGATGCCGTAGGTAGTATCGTCTCGTCTTAGATGGGGTGAGCTTCTACGGCAAAAGGCTCTAACCTTTTGAGCCCTTTTTTCGTTTTCTCATTCATTTCTTGTCACATTTTAGTTTTGAGTTTTTCCCAGCAACCTATGTGCTGGGTCTCTTTAGCGTTGGCTTTGCAGAGCCTTGATTCGGTCTTCAAGTGGTGGATGGGTCGAGAAGAACCTCGCAAACGACTGTTTGTTCGAAATTTTCATGGACTGAAAAGACTGCTCACTGGCTTCGATGCGGCCCGTGTTGTTTTGCAGACCCTGGAGGGCGGCAATCATCACCGGCGCTCCTGCCAGGCGAGCGCCACCGGCATCGGCCTTGAATTCTCGGAAGCGGCTAAAGCCAGCCACGATCGGGTAGGCCGCAAACGAAACCATACCATAGACAAAGTTGAAAATAAGATGGCGAACAAACCAATTGTCTCCAATGCCTCGGTTGCTGTCGCCGCGGGTGGCACTAGCGATGGCATTGGTGATTAGAAAGCTCACCATGTAGGCGAAGGAGTTAACGATACCCTGTACAAGGGTCATTGTGACCATGTCACCATTGGCGATGTGGGCCACTTCGTGGGCCAAAACCCCATGGACTTCATTGTCGTCCATACGCTGTAAAAGCCCGCTGGAGACCGCGACCAGGGAGTTGCTCTTGCTGGGTCCTGTGGCGAAGGCATTGACCTCTTGGCTGTCATAAATACCCACCTCGGGCATTTTCGAGAGGCCGGCCTGACGAGCCAAGGTGTGGACTCTATTAACCAGTGGCGCATAAGCCCCTCGGGTGTCCACAATCTGTACCCCCATCATTTTTTTTGCGGCCCATTTCGAAATCAGGAGTGATATGAAGGATCCCCCCATACCAATCAAAAGAGAGAAAAATATGAGGCTTCCGGCATAACCGGTCGGTACCAAACCTGCGCCAGCCAGTACGGCGTAGACGATATTCAGTGAAATCACTACCAAAATATTTGTAATCAAAAACAAAAACACTCTTTTCATGGGACGTGCTCCTTTACGTTCTTAGACAATATGTGGGCTGATGAAAAAGAGTCAAGGGGGAGCTAAGCCGGCTGTCAAAAAAAAGAGCAGGTCGGAGCCTGCTCTTTTTGCCATTTTGCCGTTTGGTGGAGACCGAGTGGGGTTAGAAACTTTCGTCGAAGGCCACGTCTCCAGAAACGCCCACTTGGTAGGCCGAGACTTTCCGTTCAAAAAAGTTGGTCAACTCTTGAACATCCTGCAACTCCATAAAAGAGAAGGGGTTTTTTGAGTTAAAACGCTTAGGAATGTTAAGGGCCTCAAGTCGTTGATCGGCCACGAACTCCAGGTAGGTGCGCATGTCTTTCATGGAGAGACCGGCAATTCCTTGGGCGAGGACGTCCTCGGCGAAAGCCATTTCGCAATCCACAGCTTCTTCGAGCATCAGGGTGATCATGTCGTTCATTTGTGGGGTGAAGATTTCAGGATCTTCTTTGCGAGCGGTTTCAACCACTTCTAGGGCGAAGTTGATATGGCAAGACTCGTCGCGGAACACCCAGTTCGTGCCGCTAGCCAAGCCATCGAGCATGCCTTTTGATCTTAAGTAATAGACGTAGGCAAAGGCACCGAAAAAGAAAAGCCCTTCGATACAAGTGGCAAAACAGATCATATTCATTAAGAACTTGCGACGATCTTCAACGGTCTCGATTCGGTCGAGCTCGTTGATCGAGTCCATCCACTTAAAGCAAAACTCGGCTTTCTTTTTGATGGACGGAATGTTGTCGATGGCGGCGAAGGCCTCGGCTCGTTCATCGTGGTCGGGGATATAGGTATCAAGGAGTGTCAGGTAAAACTGGACATGCAAGGCCTCTTCGTAAAGCTGGCGCGACAGATACAGGCGGGCTTCCGGAGAGTTAACATGTTTGTAAAGGTTCAGAACAAGGTTGTTCCCAACGATGGAATCTCCCGTAGCGAAGAAGGCCACCAAGCGGCCGATCAGATGTCTTTCTGCGGGGCTCATCTTGTTTTGGAGATCACTCAAGTCTTTCGAAAAGTCGACTTCGTCAACGGTCCAAGTGTTCTTGATGGCGTCTTTATACATTTCGTAAAAGACAGGGTATTTCATCGGTCGTAGCGTTAAATCAAAACCAGGATCGAGTATCATAGCTGTTTCTCCTTTGTTGCGTTTTATTGACAGGCTTCACAGGCGTCGGGGTTTTCAAGAGAACAGGCCAAGACCTCTTCGTCTGTGTACTCAGTCGTTACTGCTGCTGCTGGTGCTTCTTTGCTCTTGTTGCTAATTGTTGTTTTGTTGATGCGAGTGGCGGGACGACTTCTGAGGTAGTAAGTCGTTTTGACGCCCTTTTCCCATGCGTACATATACATAGAGGACAGCTTGCCGATGGTCGGACTCTCCATAAAGAGGTTGAGCGATTGACTCTGATCAATGTAAGCCCCACGTTCTGCGGCCATTTCGATAAGACTCTTCATCGGTAACTCCCAAGCTGTGCGATAAACCTTGCGCAGCACTTCTGGGATTTCTGTGATGTTTTGGATCGAGCCTTCGTTGGCTTTGATTTGGTCGCGAACGTCTTGAGTCCAAAGTCCAATCTTCTTTAAATCTTTCACCAAGTGGCGATTGATTTGCAAGAATTCCCCTGACAAGGTTTCTCTTTTAAAGAGGTTTGACACTTGAGGCTCGATGGCTTCGTAACAGCCAGAGATACTGGCAATAGTCGCTGTCGGAGCGATGGCAATAATCAGCGAGTTGCGCAGGCCATGCTCTTTAATGTCAGCTTTGAGTTTTTGCCAGCGCTCGGCACGCTCGGGTTTCACACCCCAGAGATCAAACTGCAATAGGCCCTCAGCGGCTCGGGTTTCATGGAAATTCTCATGGGCGCCAAGCTCCTTAGCCAACTCGCAGGAAGCCTTGATCGCTGCATAATAGATCTCTTCTTGTATCTTTCTGGAGATCTCGCGGGCTTCGTCACTGTCAAAGGGGAGGCCCAGTCGAAAGAAAACATCCTGTAGTCCCATAGCTCCCAGTCCCACGGGGCGCCATTTGTGATTGGAGCCTTTTGCCTGATCTATGGGGTAGAAGTTGATGTCGACCACGCGATCTAAGAACTTCACGGCCGTTTGCACGGTCTCGCGAATTTTGCGGTAGTTCACACCATTTTCGGTGACGTGGTGAGACAGGTTGACGGAGCCGAGGTTACAGACGGCGGTCTCTTCGTTACTCGTGACTTCTAAAATTTCAGTGCACAAGTTTGAAAGGTGAATGACGTTTTCTTTTTTAGCGGTTTGATTACTCTTCATGTTGGAGTGATCTTTAAAAGTCATCCAACCGTTACCGGTTTGGGCAAGAGTCTTCATCATTCGAGAGTAGAGGTCACGGGCCTTCATTTGTTTTACAAATCTCTTGTCTTTTTCTGCTTGGGTGAAGATTTTTTCGAATTCGTCACCATAAGAGTCAGTGAGTTCTGGAATTTCTTTGGGGTCGAATAGGGACCACATACCATCTTCCTTGACTCGCTTCATAAACAAATTTGGAACCCAGTTCGCCAGGTTGAGGTTGTGGGTTCTTTTGGCTTCGTCTCCAGTGTTTTCTCTCAGGTCGAGGAACTCCTCCATGTCAGCATGCCATGTTTCAAGATAAACACAGCAAGCACCTTTGCGTTTGCCACCTTGATTAACGGCGGCGACAGAAGAATCCAGCGTTTTTAACCAAGGAACGATTCCGTTAGAGTGACCGTTGGTGCCTTTGATCAAAGAGCCTCGTGAGCGGACGCGGTGAAAAGCCACCCCGATACCCCCGGCGAATTTCGAGAGCATGGCTATGTCTTGGTATTTACTATAGATGGAGCGCAAGTCGTCTTGTGGAGAATCAAGCAAATAGCAAGAAGACATTTGCGGGTGAACCGTTCCCGAGTTGAACAGGGTCGGGGTACTGGGCAAATAATCCAAGTTTGAGGTGATTTTATAAAGTTCGATGGCTTCTTCCGCTGAATGGGCCAAACCACAGGCCACACGCATGAAGAAGTACTGGGGCGATTCAAAAACGTCTCGCGTCTGTGGATCTTTCAACAAGTAGCGATCATAGACGGTACGCAGGCCGAAGTACTGGAACTTCTCGTTGCGGTGTCGTTTGATGGCGCCTTCGAGGGTTTCAGCGTGTTCGTCGACGAAATCCAGTGTTTTTTGTGAGATCAGGCCTTTTTTAACACCATAAGCGACGGAGTCTCTAAAGCTATGGACGCCAAGATTTTTGACCTCTTCGGTGATGTAGATTCCCAGCAAGCGGCTCGCCAATAGGGAGTACTGGGGCTCTTCACCTATGAGCATCGCGGCGGTTTGAATGCTGAGATTGTCCAGCTCTTTGGTGGAGGCACCGTCGTAGAGACCACTGATAGATTTGATCGCCACGCGATGAGGATCGATCTCTCGCAGGTCTTCTGAACACTCGGTCACTCGTTTGACAATTTTTGTGACGTCAACAGGCTCAAGGCTACCGTCGCGCTTTCTGACTCGCATGAGATTTTCCTGTGGTGCTGCGGTTTTGTTTGTTCTTTTTGTAGTTTGTTGAGTTGCTTCCATTGTTGCTGCCCTCCCCGATGGCCTTGGGTTGCTTTACCTCGATGTTAGTATGGAAATTTTAGCGTATAAGACGCCAAAAGAAGGCCTTGGCCTCCTTTTTTTGCTTCCAGAAAAAGTCATTCAACTTGTGGTTTTATAACTAAATCTAGTTTCTATCCTTGTTTCCAATACTACATCTAGGTGTGATGTGTATCCCTGATTAAAGACGGTAGTGTGACTCGGTATACCTGTCAAACAGGATTTATGAAGGTCTAGTAATTTCATTCATTTTAAAGAACTGTCAGATCTTAACGCCCTAAAACAGGGGTTTTACTGGGCTTCTGTATAGGAAGACAGCAGATTTTTTTGCTCAATGTTGAATGTTTACAATTGGTGTTTGCATTGAATTTTAGCAGGCGCAGAAGCTCAACAAATGGGCATCACAAGCCGATAAGCCTTCATGTCCAAGTCTAATCGATGGTTTCGTTGGTGTTTTAATCTTTTTATCTTCTTGCTGTGTCTGCAGCTCGGTGCTTTTTTCAGTTTAAAAAGTATTTACTACCAAGCGGAAAAAAGAATGGAAGACAATCGCGCGCAAGTGAAGTTTCAATGTGGTGACTTCAACAACGATGAATCCTACTGGCGACTCCCGGACAATCAATTAGAGTTGATGTCGGCTTGTTTTGACGAAGACTGCCCCGAGTCTTTGTGGACGGGTGAGACCGTTCAAGAGAACCCGTTGCATGTGGTATCGGTCACTAAACCACGCCCCCATCGGTGGGTCGATGGCGAAGTGGAACACGGGTATTTTGTTGATATCAAATTAAGGGAAAGTCCAAAGCCGGCGACACTTGTTTTAGTCAGCCAAAGCATGATTCAGTGGAATCTTAAAAAAGCCCAAACTCGTCGATCCGTCAGTCTCGACAATGCCAGTTCGGACTTGTCGTCGTCGAAGGTCAGTCCGCCCGATGAAAAAATCGCCAACTCATTGCTAAAAGAGGTGATTGTGATCGGTCCCGATCTTGCGTGGGTCGAGGGGGTGGATGATAGCGTAAAAGTGACCTACTTTGACAAAGATCAACTCTGCGCCTTCCCGGTGGCTTGGGAGGAGTCTAAAAATCCCAACAATGAGTTTCGCAGACTTTTTGCAGCTCTCAAGGAATACACCGGGCTTGCCATCAGCAGTTTTCAAGGCAAGTCTGTTGGACGCGAGTTTAGAGTTCCGTTTCGGAGCATCCTCGCTAAAGAACGGGCTCGTCAACGTCCCTCTCGGCAACTCAGTTCGGCCCGTTCGGTTTTTGATCCCACCGCCGGGATCCAATGGAAGAGAAAAGGATCTCGACTTGTCGCCAAACAGTTTTTATCCAAGGGCCCCAGTCGCGTTGAAAAACTACCGCTCCCAGAGAAAGTCAGTCAGGCCTATTTCGAAGCGGCCGAGAAGAAGCTGTATGTTATCAACAATCACCAGTTTGGCACGTGGGATTGGAAGCAGGGTCGCTTCAACGCCATTCACGCTCCTCTTAAACTTCCGGCCCTTTACTGGCCAACGGCTTTGACCTTTAACCCCTTAACCAGTGAACTGCTTGTTTACAACGACGACAGGGGAGGCGAGGTCTACTCCTACAACGTGGTCACCAAAAAATGGAAAATGTTTGCCAAGAAAGTCGGGTATTCCTTGTTGGCCCTGCATTTTGACGTGGAGAATGAGCGCCTGATTGGAGCGAAATTTTTTGGCAACAAAATCGACAAATGGGTGGAGTTCGACAAACGAGGACGTTTGCTTGGTTCGCGGTCCTTGTCGAAACCCGTAGAGTTTACCAAGCGCCGCTGGCGAGCCCAACTGATGACTCATCAGGGAGAGCTTTGGCTGAAGGTCACCCATCCGGCCCACCCGGGGGGCGATATCTACCCCTTTCCGTTAGCGGAGCGATCATCGAAAGAGGCGTCTTCGGCTTTGCCTAAGATCACAAATTGAGATAAAACCATTTCATGTCGAAGAAAAAAACGGTCTTAAGTGCCAGCACGACCACTGGTGATCTCACCCTCGGAAACTACATTGGTGCCATCAACAATTGGACCGCCATGCAAGAAGCCTACAATTGCTTTTATATGGTGGCCAACCTCCATTCTCTGACCGTCTATCAGGACCCGGAAGAGCTGAAGCAGCGGACTAAGAGTTTCTTTGCTCAGTATTTGGCCTGTGGTTTAGACCCCGACAAAAATGTGATCTTCGTGCAGTCCCATGTTCCAGAACACGCTGAACTGTGTTGGGCTTTGGGGTGCATCACTCCCATGGGTGCGTTGAATCGCATGACCCAGTTCAAAGAGAAGTCGGAGCGTACCAAAGAGATCAATAGTGGTTTGTACAACTATCCTGTGCTGATGGCCTCCGACATTCTTCTGTATCAGGCGGACCTTGTCCCGGTTGGTGCTGATCAAAAACAGCACCTAGAGTTGACTAGGGACCTGGCGGAGAGCTTCAATAAGCGTTATGGCCAAGTGTTTACGGTCCCGGAACCTTTTATCGGCAAAAGCGGGGCGCGAGTGATGTCCTTGCAAGATCCCACAAAAAAAATGTCGAAGTCCGATGAAAACCCGAAAGCCTTTGTATCGATCATTGATTCGCCCAAACAAATCACCAAGAAAATCAAAGCAGCGGTCACAGACTCTGATCCCGATGCTCGTATTGTATACGACGAAAAGAACAAGGCGGGGTTAGCAAATCTGATGACAATCTACTCGATCCTCAACAATCAGTCTTTCGAGCAGATTGAAAAAGATTTTGAAGGCAAGATGTATGGGCACTTCAAAGTGGCTCTGGCAGAAGTGGTCTGTGAAACCTTTCGACCGGTGCAAGAAAAGTACGATGAGCTTATGGACAACCCGGATCACTTAGAAAAAATCATGGCAACCAATGCGGAACGGGCTCGCGTCGTGGCTCGGACCACCCGCAACAAAGTCTATGACGCTTTGGGCTTGGTCACTTTGGGCTAAAAAAAAGAGCCCTTTCGGGCTCTTCTCTCACTTGGACTTTAACCTCGTATTACTGACGAAGCTCAGAATCTTTTTTAGCGTTAAAGGCTCGTTGGCCATTCGGCTTTAAAAGTAAAAGGTTGTTTCTCTCGTTGATCTCCAGTGATCGAATACCCTTACTACCGGTTAAGGTGTCGAACACGGGCTTCTTGTTCATGTTGTAGACAACAAGGTTGCCATCTCTCTGAAACACGGCCACATGCCCTTTTCTTTTCGGACGTCGACTGTTGTTGAGGATCGAATCCCATGAAGACCAGATGGCGCGACCTCTTCTGTTGTAAAGAACCAGGTTACCATCTTTTTGCATGATCAGCTTGGCCGTTTTTGTTGAGACACTCTCGCCTGGAAGCAAGGCCAACTCGCGTTTCCCGAAAGCCAAAAAGTCAGGCTCGTTAGGTCTTTTGAATTGTTGGGTGCCGAGCATGCCATTGTAAGAGTAGACTTGGTTGCCTCTTCGTCCCATCACGCTGGCCTGTTGAATGTAGCAAGGTGTGGCCTGCATCCGTTGGATCCGCCGCGGAAATCGGGGCGGGGCCACTCGGTTAACAATGCGATCAATACGCTGACTCCGTTGGATCTGGCACTGTTGCAAGGCCGTTTCACAGGCTTGTTTAACCAAGGGTCGCAATGAATGTTGTGATTGCGTTTTGGGCCGACGAATGCGTTCGCCAACGATATCGACTTCAATTGGATTTTTTAAATCATTGCCCGCGGCACAGAACGCATATCCCCCATAAGCGTTTGAGCCCATCAGTAAAAAACTTAATACCCACATTATTTTCACAGTATTCATATTCCCCCCATACTGTTTTCGAGTCAGGATCGACTCTTATTGGTTAGGTAGCATAGCCATGGGGCGGACCACAAAGAGAAAAAGTAAAATGAAAAAGTTTTAACAAAAAAACAACAACGCCTGTGGACCCACTGTCTACTTGAACAAACAAATGGTTATGGAGCATAAAACCGGTGATAATAGAAAAAGTGGGAAAACGATTTGAAATCGAATTTAGAGCATGATCAGCGGCGATTTACCAAGTATCAAGAGCGCTAATGGAGGCTATAAAAATGACAGTTCCATATTTCAGTTCTCATCTTCTATTCATTTACGAGGAAATCGGTTTAACCTATTCCTCTTGTGCTCCCGGAAAGTTGATTTCAATGTCAGGTATAGTATTCGGCGATTAGAGTGAGGCTAGCCAAACGAAACTTGTATAAGTTTGCTGTTTTCTAACGTAACTAAAATTAGACCACCCCCTTGATTCGCTTTTTTGAATCTCTATGTCCCGAGAAGGCTTTGCTCATTAGAGTTAAGTTTGTTGAAGACAACTTGCGGGTTTTTTTGAGTTCGAACCCATTGATCAAGACTTTTGAATTCATCCTGGGTAATGTTCTTTTTAACCAATGAAATCGTAAAACTTTTTCGAGCAAAGCTCTCAAGAAGCAAGTTGCCGTTGCATTGGTCAAACATGTTTTCAAAAGTCTTTCGAGAGTCCCAGACATTTAAAACCTCAACGACTTGTTCCGTAAGATTTGCGAACTTCGCTCTAAAAATCAGTCGACGTTCGGTGGCCAGTTCTACCAAGGTTTTTGCATAGTTGCTCCAGAAGTCCGTCGGCATGTCAGAATGAATATGACGCATTTTGTATTCTGGATTCGCATTATAGTTGTTGAGCAATATTTGGTTTTGCTCCGAGTCATTGTGCTGAATCTTAAGTGTCGTTAAAAAATACATTTCTTAGTATAACAATATCATGAAATTCTCATTTTGCGAGCGACAATTAATAGTAGGTCAGGGATTGTGACATTAACCCCTTTTATCAACGAGAATGCTTTCTCCTCTGATCTCCACGTTAAGAATCTGAATTCCCAGCAATGGTTGATGTTAGCGCAGGAGATTGCGCACCGGAACACGATTGTTTTTACGGGTCAGGACCTCAGTGCCAGTGAATTCGTTGATTGTATTCGTAATATTGGAAATATGCGACGCCGAGACTATTTCTTTAACCATCCGAGCTGTCCTGAGATCACTTTGGTCACGAATCAGCGCGATGCCGAGGGCCGAAAGCAAGGTGTTTTTGCGGATCTAGAGCTTGGCTGGCACTCCAATGGAAACACTCGATCTGATTCAGAAGCTTTTCTTGCGCTCTATTGTGTTGCCCCTGGGGTTGGGGGGGAGACTTGGTTTTCCCATGGGCAGCGAAGTTATGCCGATTTGTCTCCCGACCTTAAGGCGCTGGTTGAAGAGATTGAGTGTGAATACGAATTTGACCCCTCACGACCCGACACATTCTACAAGATTAAGCCGGAAGACCCCGAATACCGAGTTTTTACCGGGGAGGCTGATCGAATAAACGGTCGTGAGACTCGATATGGTCGCGTGTGCCGTCCTCTCGTGTCGGTTCATCCTTTTTCTAACAAAAAAAGTCTTTACTTCAGTTACCCAACTCTATCAAGATGGTGGCGAAGAGACGGCAAAGGGTTCAACGAGAAAGAGTTATGGAGTTTTCTAAAAAATCACATGTTCCAGGATAAATACGTTTACAAGCATCAGTGGAAAAAGGGTGACCTTATTTTCAATGACCAATTGAGTGGATTCCATCGTCGGACAGAGGTGTCCTCGGTTGAAACTCGCCAACTCTATCGCATAGCTTTTGATTTTAATAACCATGTTTTGGATTATTTGTGAACATAAGCAATCTGGTGGCGCGCCCCGCATTTCTACCTTTAGCAATCTCGTTTGATAGTGAGAAGCTTGTGACTATCAAGGAAGAGCTTGATGCTCTTTCGACTCAGGATTGGTTCTGGGATGAGTACCGTCAAACTCATATGTGCTGTCTTTATTCAGGGGGCGGTGAAACTTCCACTAAACAAGAGGTTTTTAGAAATCGAAAAAGGCCTTTGCAGTGGACGACTATCATTGACAGGCTCCCTAGCCTGATGCCTTTCGTGGTTTCTACGATTCAGCCACTCTTTCAGAACATGGGACGAGTGACCATTATTAAGACACCTCCTGGGGGGTGTCTTAAAGACCATATTGATTGTTCTCGGTCTTTGCAGAGCGAGTACCATCCAAAATATCGTTTCGTCATTTCCGGAGACATCGCCGGATTGTATTTTTTGAGCCAACATGGTCGAAAGAACATACCGTCGATTTTTAATAGCTATGTTATCGATGGGTCGAGATCCCACGGGATGGTAAACTCCAGTTCATCCACCAAGTATACCGTCTGTATAGGATCCCCTTGGCAAGGCGATCTTTCCGTGGAGGGTGTCTCCTGTTTGCGAGATAGTCTTGAAAAATATAAGGAATTCATAATTTCCAGGCCATCTTTAGGCCAGTTCGAAAACCAAGTTCAGTTTCAGAATTAGTGTTTTCTTCCTTTTTTCGAGACTTCGTGAGTTCATCGGTAATGGAAAACCGTTCTAAGAACCATCCGGTCGTCGACGACTCGACCTCGCTTGTGTTGAGTGAGCAGTTGATCTGCGAAAATACAATCCCCGGTTTCCCAAAGGTGGTTGTAGATAAAGTGGCCACTAAAGCATCGTGCGGAGTGTTCAGAAATTAATTGTTGGGAATCTTCAGGCGGCATTGAAACTATTGATTCTAGATAGTTCACACCAAGATAAAAAGCCTTCTTTCCTGTTGCCGGGCAGGTCGAAATGAGGGGTTTTACAACACCACCCTCTGCGCCAGCGCCCATTTTAGAAAGAACAGAAGACTCCCGCTCATCAGATTTAATGAACCGGTTGTTTTGGTAGGCAAAGCGAGCTTCAAGTGTGTCGAGGTGTCTTTTTTCTTCGTTGGAAAGACTTTCGTAGTACAGGTGACAGTTCGCAAAAGAGGTGACGCTCCCGGCGACATTTTGTGCACCATATATGGCTAGTCCATTCTCGGGGTTCAATCTGGCTGTGCCATTGGTATGCCAGCCCAGGTCGCCAGCTCCAAACAGGCCAAGAGGATCTCCGGACGGATCTTTCTTTGACGTGACCCTGACAAGTTCTGGGTGCTCTGGATGGACAAAATGCTTGTAGCGGGTGGGTTGTCCCAGACCATAGAGAGCTTCGACCCACTTGGAGAGTTCAAGATTTTGATTTTTAACCACGACAAACTGGTGCTTTTTCAGCAGCGTGATGATCAGCTGAAGATCGTTTTGTGAGCCCTCGTTTAAGTCAATGCCTTTTACGGATGCGCCAAACGGCGCCAGAGGGGAGACTTTAGGGTTCATTTCTCTTGAGTCCCTATATCGGAAGAATTGAAAAGATGGGGTAAGACCTCAAAAGATTTTAGAGTTCGGAGTTTGTCGATACTTTCGAGATAAGAAACAAGGGGCTCCCATTGCGGCTCAGCATCGAGATGCTGCTTGGCAAACTGCACGATTGCAGGATTGGACTCGTTCAGAATGACCATCCTTTTAAGTCTTTGCGGCATATGCTTTACGCTGAGAAAAGTGGGTTGATGGATCAAGACCTCTTTGTGTATGAGTGGTAGCCGATGCTTTCGAAAAATAGAAGCCAGGTGATGTCTTAGATTCGCCAGATGAACAATGTTCAAAATAGAAACTGTCGTGTGTACCTGTATCTTTATAAAAGAGTGTCGTTTGGCAAGGGCAATGAATCCTTCAAGGTTGCTTGCTATGGTTTTCCATTTTGAAGGATAGCGGATGTAGTCGTTGAGGGCTCCATGGGCATCGATGCTTAAGTTGAGGGCGACGTTGCCAATGTTTTGCCATGCTTTCAGGGTGTTCTCGCAGGGCATTTTTGTAAGGTTGGTGAAGTAGTCCAATGCGATGGAGTGCTTGTACTTTTCTTGTAAAGAGGTCAGTAAGTTGTCGTGATGGAGAGACAACAAGGGTTCACCTCCGACAATGCGCAGTCTTTTTAGCTTAGGTAGGCTTGTGAATAGAGCCGGGAAGTCAATTTTTTCTTTATGAGGGTTTGTGAACGACTTCGTTGACCACCCCAGCTTCTTATAATCGGCCTCCCAGAGATGACTGTACTTTGGTGAGCACATGGTGCATTTCAAGTTGCACAAGTTGCCGATGGAGAGGTGAATGTCTTCAATGTCCCCCGAGTGGCCGGTGATGTTCCCATGGGGCGGCATCGTCGTTTTGGAGTTTGCATAGGTTCTTAAACTCGGCAGTTCAGCCGCGTCAGCGTCATAGCATGTTTGGCAGCCTGGGATTTGAAGACCGTCCATCGAGTTTGAGCGCAGTTGTTGAAATTTTGCATTACTAAAAACAGGCGCGAGGCCGTCGTTCAGTTGTCCGGCTGGTACCTGGTCGAGATATCGACAGCAGGGCCGGATCGCTCCTCTCGAGTCAATAGCGACATGATTCCAGAAATAGTTGCAATGATATTTTCCAGTCGCCTTCATTTTTAGAAAGATACCTGAGGAATTTTCCATTGAAAAGCCTAAAGATACACTCAAGCGTTGGATTAAAGTCGATCGCGGGGCAATACAGCTTTTTGAGGGAGCCTCTTGTCAATTTTCGAATTTTTATAGCAAGAGACGCCTATAATTTTGCATATTCTCATACAATATGACATCGTATAGCAATACAATTTTAAGGAGAGCTGTGCTTAAAATAATCGTTATTTTGCAATTAGTGCTACTCTTTTCGCAAGAGCCACTGTTTTTTAAAAACCTCGAAAAGATGTCATCTGATTCGCAGAAAGAGGTCCTAGAAAAGAGGATTCTAATGGACGGCCGCATGGACAGCCGTCTCACAACCTCCCGAAACACAAGAGTTTATCTTGAAAAATTCAATAAAGAAGGAAAGGGTGTTTTGTTCTTGTTCGAGGCCATAAAAATGTCAGGTCACTCTTCCTTCAAGGTTGAAACCTTTGCCGAACTTCTGGATTCTATCGGGTTAGACGAGTCCCTCACGCAGTTGAATAAGATCATCGGTACAATGGACGGCGGGAGTTCAAAGGTCTTGCGTCGTAAAATGCTGAGCAAAATTAAAAACGAAGCCGATATCGACATGCTTATTCAAAATCGGGACAACATAGTAAAGTTAATTGAATTGTCTGAGCCCCATAAGGGAGATGGATTCCCGGAAGATGCTTTCTTCCTTGCTTTTCAGTTTGGACTCACCGAGAGCATTTCAAAATTGCGCCCGACATTTAAAACTCTGACAAGCCCAAGCCCTGAGCTTCAGTCTGTTAACTGCTATTCTTACTTGGAGGGACGTGAGTTCGCAAAGGCTGAAAGCTGTTTTTCTAGTTTAGGGGGAGCAAGGGGCGATCGAGGGTTACTGTTCTCGAAGAAGGTCCAAGGTCTGTCTCAAGTTGAAATTCTAAAAGAGTTTGAGAAGTATCGGAACAAGCATAAAAAACACCTGAAAAAGCAAGCTGTTCGTGATCTTGCATTTCAGTACTATGTTACTGAAACCTTGGGCGAGGACGAGCAGAATTTTCTGATGAAGCAAAAAATTGATTACAAGAATGGCTTTATCATTCTTCTGCTAGATCAAAAACATCAAGCTTTGCAAAAAGAGAAATCAGCTTTATTGACAAAAAATTACTCAGGCAGGTTCCCGAACTCCATATTTCAAAAAATCTTGGAAAAAAAGATAAGCAAAGAGCAGTTGAAAAGTTGGTTTGGCCAGGCGTCGTTCTTTTATCAAAGTGCCAGATAGGCCTCACGAGTTAGCACAAGCTTGAGTCTAGCTCTGTCTTGTTATGAGACCCTATCTGAGTCAATTCAGTCATCTCCGCCCAATTTATTGGTACCTAAAAAAATATTGAATGGCACCCCGTTAGCGTATTACAATTGAATTGGAGTAGCTCTATGTCGCTTTTAGGTGTCGCATCTTTTCTTGTACTTGGTGGTCTTCTAGTTCTGAAGAGATCAGGCTTCCAGTCGGTACCAGTCTTTTTAGAGAGGCTGTTCCCTGCTAAAATATATCGTCAAAAATCTTTTGTCGTTGATGGCCTCATGTTTGGAACAAACAAGTGTATCTCGCTTTTTCTGTTGTCCTTTGTCTTCTGGGGGCCGGGGGAAATTTATGAATTTCTACCCCATGCGGCTGGGAGTAAAGGTGTCTCTGATTCGACTATTGGTCTGCTTTTTGGGCAGAGTTTTATCGCTGGTGGTGTTTTGCTGGTAACCAATGATTTTTTTCGTTTTTTCTCTCACTGGCTTAGACATCGTCTTCCGTCGTTTTGGGCGTTTCACAAAGTGCACCACTCGGCTTTGACCCTTTCGCCATTCACAGGGGGGAGGAGTCACCCACTAGAATTGATTTTTCTGTACAGTTTCGTATTTTTGGGACAGTTTTTGACTTTAGCACTTCTTGTGGTTAGTGGAGTGCCGGTGGAAATCGGAGTTGGCTCCTGGATTATCGTTTATTCTCTAAATGATATTTTCAATAATTTTCGTCATTCCCATATTTATATATCGTTTGGCCCCGTGCTTAGCTATATTTTTGTTAGCCCAGCTATGCACCAGATCCATCACTCGACAATGGCAGCCCATCAAGGGAAAAATTTTGGCTTTATTTTTTCTTTTTGGGATGCCTTTTTCGGTACGTTATATGTGCCGGAGCGTGAGCAATCACTTCAGTTGGGTATCCGAGAGGATGATGCTTCTGAAGGGTTAGTCAACTACGGAGACCTCATTCGTCAACCGATCCAAAAAGTTTTAAGAGCGCAATCTTAGAGCCTCAATCAAGAATGCCGACAAATCAAACTCATAACGTTTGAGCCCAATTCGATATGATGACGGGTTTTTATGATGGTTATTGTGCCAGCCTTCACCACATGTCCAAATGTTGACAAACCAATTGTTAGTTGATGTGTCTTTAACCTCGAAGTTTCGGTATCCGAACTTGTGACAGAGCGTATTTATCATTCCAAAAGCATGGAAAGCAAAAACGGCGGGGACACTGTAGACAAAAACACCAATAAGTGGATCCCATAGGTAGAGCAGGGCCGCCCACAGCACAAGAATCTTAAAATAGTGTCGATGCAGAAAGCGCTGGAAAGGTGACTTAAGAAGGTCGCGGATGTGTCTACGGGGAATTATGACGTTGCCCCAGAAATGCAAGTAGATTGGGAGGTACCCCTTCTGGATCGGGGAGTGAGGGTCAAGTTTCCCGTCAGGACTTGCATGATGAAGGCGGTGGCTACCAACCCACGACAGAGGTGAACCGCCGGTTGCCAGGCAACCGATGAATGAAAATAGGTTGGTTAACCAGAGCGAAGTTCGGAAACTTTTATGGGATAGAAGTCTATGATATCCAATGGAAATTCCAAATGACCCTATTAGGTTCCAGACAAAAAATGCCGCCAGCCACATCCACCATTCGCCAGCGACAAGACCGTATGCAAGGGCGAGGTGATTCAATAAATGGACAATACGTAGTTTGTTAGAGTTGGAAAATTTAGGCACTACGTTCTCCCAGGTTTCTCATCTTCTTCCATTCTTTGTCGGAGATAGTGTCAAATCTAACGTCATGGCCGGGGTCAATCACAAAAACGGCAACATTTTGCCAGCAACTAATGTGATTTCCGGGCGCAACATGACACTTGCCTGGAATGGCTTTCCAGGCCATGCCGGCTTGATTGGCTTGCTTGACCCATTCTTGTAGCCAGCGGCCTCGGACCCCCTCTGTTGAAATGAAGACGGCTTTTTTATCGAGCTGCCGAGCCACGTCGAGTTGCTGATCGAGCATCAGTTTTGAAACAAGATGAAAGGGCTTTTCGATATTGCGAATGCTTTGATCTTTCCACATTCGATTTAAGACACGAGATACACCGGGTGGGTAAAAATCTCGGCGGTAGAGGGTGGAGAATGCGACTAAGGCATAGTTCCGATAAAGGACAGTCACTTCTTCTTGCTCGCTAATGTTTAACCTTTCGAGTGAGTAGTTTTTTTTACGAGTTTCGTTTTTTTGAGCTAGTATGTTTTGCCGGACCGTCTCGAAGTCTCCCTTCCAGCGGTCGATAGTATCGAGAGTCATTACGGAAAAATCATAGTTTGGTCGTTTTACGAACTTCATGGCACCACTCTTAAGAGATGCGAAATGTCTTCAAAATCAATATCAAATAGCAAACTGACTCTCGGTCTATCTGTCCGATTGTACACGCGATGAGGGTAAGCTGTATTTGTGAAAAAGATCTGTCCAGGCTCGAATGGAATTTGCTTAATAGTTCCTTTACGATCAATTTCAAAAACAAAGTCTTTGTTTTCAATGAGGGCGTGCAGCCGACAGCTTACTTTCGTGTTCATGTCGATGTGCCAATCAATTTCCGAATTGGGAGGTAGAATGGCTATCCTCGCTCGATATGAATTAGGAAAGTAGTTTGAGAAAAAAGCCTGGATCGCACCGTTACGGCACTTGCTGTCCCAGGTCTTATACTGCTTCTGGTCCATGCCTCGATCAGAATCGTTGGGTTTTTGCAGGAGAAAGTTGGCGTGGTGTTGTGGGATTTTTCGACGTAAATCACAGAACTTCGATACGCTATAAGAGTCGCCATAGATGTCGTTCTTGAAATCTGGTGCGGTCGTCAAAGCTTTGATTTCGGCGATGACTTTGGGTGGCAGAGCCATGACCCATTGATAGTCGGGCAAAAACTTTCGGTCAGGGCCAGTTCCTTGGACGCGACTTCGCTTTGAGCTTACAAATTCGCCGCGGCTCACTTTTTCATGTCCTTTTCGTAGGCTCGGCAGGAGAGTTCGTTGTATCTATGAAAGGCTTTGTCTAGGGCGGCCCCCAGATCGGTTATCTTTACTAGCTTTCCGTCGACGTCGGGCAGAATGAGCTGTTTATTTGGACTGCGATAATACTCTGTCGATGTCCCGAAATGCCAATGATGGAGCATTGAGAATAGATCCCCCGAGAGGCGAAAGGTTTTGCCCTGCCATTCGAAAGTTTGGTTATCGAGAAATTTATCAAAATCTGATGGCATGGTAGAGAGTAGTACCACGGAGTCCGTTTGTGATCACCAAAGACGCACAGCGTAGGTGGTGGCGAAGAAATTAGGCCTTATCCAATTGATTAATTTCAATGGTGCTGGGATCCAAACCTGCGTAAAAGGGTAAGTGGGTTTGGGCCCAGGAGAGGCTGACTGAGTGTCCCACAATTCTCGAAGAAAAACCAATCTGAGAGAGCTGCCGAGTGAAGAACTGTCCATTACATTGTTGATAGGATTGGCGATAGAACTGCTGGGAAGACCATAAATTGACTATCTCAATAACATTTCTCGATCGTCTCTGGACTTTCGCTCGAAAGAGAAGGTTTTTAGTGTCACGGGCATAACGTATTGAGTCCCCATGGCTTTTCCAAAAATTCCCGGGCATATTGGCGAGTTGAGATCTCATTTGAAATTGGCAATTACTCAGGTAGTTGTTTACAAAAGTAGCGTTTTTCTCGGTGTCGTTAATCCAGAGAGTCCTTTTGGTCAGGAAGGCCTTGCCTTCTTGTGGGCCAGTCAAGGATGGGAGGTTGCGCAATAATGCGAGACCGCTTTCCGAGGTGAGGCCGGCGGACGAGCCCGCTAAAAAAATCGCTATGTGCTTTAAAAAATGACGTTTATGCAACACATTCCCCTTTCTTCCATCATATTTCAAGGTCCGGTCAATGAGAAGTCTTCCTGCACGGTAAGTCTCAATTTAACTCACCACGCGGGACCAAAGTCTTGTTTACTCTTTATTGTCACAATATGAGACGGCGAGAGGCGGGGGGCGAACTCTTCTAAAATCATCGGCCGTCATCGATTCCTCTAAATAATAGAGCCTCACTTTCTCATAATTTTTGTTCTGATGCCTTTCACAAAGGAAATCGGTGAATCGATTCTGTGCCTTTTCAAAAAAAGGGCGGCTCAGGCGCATAAAGTATAAAAACGAAAATGTGGGAACAAAAAAATGGTATCGGTTTTGATTGTTCAGCTTTTCTAGCGGGGGGCTTTGCCACAGCGGCGTGGCTTGTCCATTTTTGATAGCCTCCGCGTAATACCATCCAGACCGGTTCACTTTGTGTCCGAACATATGCCACTGTTGATTCAGAGCAAGGGTTCTGCCAAAAAACTCAAGGTACCCAAGGGGCTTTAAACTTTCTGTGTAAAGCATGCTGAGGTTCGCAAGCACTATATAGAGGAGGCAGGCTCGAATAAACATTTTTGTTTTCCGGCCTATCTCCATTTTAAGAATTGGGCCCTTTATCTTTATGAGGCCAACTAATGATGTTAGGCCAATGATAGGAAAGACCACTAGGCGCATGGATGCTGCAAATGAGATATGCATAAGAGCAATGCCAAAAATTGCTATATTGCGGGCCCGAGGAATGAGGAGAAGGGTTCCGCTAAGAATTTGGCCCCATTTCACGGATTTGGTTATGAGCGCTAAGAGAGTCGGGTAGGAAAGTAAGAGGTCACCCATTGGTCTGGATGTCATAAAAAAATCAAATTGTTTTTGAAGAAAAGAACCATCCATCCAAGAGGGATTTGTTTTGTTCAGACCAGAAAAAATCATAATCAAAGAAATCTGCCCGATCAGTCCTGCGCAAGCGAGAGACTGAACGTTTCTGTTTTCACTGCTGGCCCTTCCTAGTGAATAGTGTTCAGTCAGCGGGAGAAAAAAAGACCAGAAAAGAACAAGAATAATATAGCGATCGACGCCATAGGCTAGGATGGGCGCGCGCGCTGAAAAAGCAATTAATATAATCCAGCAGAGGAAGCATGACAGCTTCGGCCTATAGCCGACGAGGAGACTCGCGGCACCTGCGCTAAGTAAAAACACGAGAACATACTGCCAACCGGCATTGCCACTTAGGTGACTGAGCCCAGGGAGGTATTCAAATTTAAAAGGCACATCGATTTGTCGAGGTAGTAATCCACTGTCAGTATAAAATAATTTTACTTTTTGCAGCAGATAATAAGAGTGGACGAGAATAGAGAGTCCTAGAGATATCCTCATCAGGCTCAAACTCTTGCTAGAGAGGGTGAAACTGTTTTCTATGCCCCTTTGCGAGGACTGGAGAAAGGATCGCAGCATATTCAACCTAAAATAGATTTCGTTGAGAGTGTCTGTTATTATATTAATAGAATAAACAATGGTGCAAACGATATATGAACTTTCCTGATATAAAAGACGGAGTACCTAGCCCGACTATTTTCGGCGCTATGGCCGATCAATTGAATCTTGGTGTCGGTTTTTTCCTCACGGTTGTGTGCTTCTTTAGTTCAGCAATGAACCCTTCGGATTACGAGAACATTGCCGTTTACGCCATTATTCTTAGTGGTGTTCATGGTGGGCTATCCTTTTCACTACTCCTTGTTGTGAAACGAATTAGAACGATAGTTTTTGTTCAAAATTTGCGAAAAAATGCAAAAAAACTATTGGCAGTGGCGTTTTTTATCTCTGCTCCGCTCGTGCTGTTCCAATATTTTTCTAGTGAAGAGTCGGATTTTTTTCCGGCCTTTCACTTTTTGCGTAACTTTATAATTTCGTTTGCCTCCACAGGGCACTACTTCAAGCAAATGTTTGGTATCTCCAGTTTGTATAACATTAAGATTGCGAATCAAAGCGCCGGTCAGGCTAAGCGAACTTGGGCAGCTTGGACCAAGCAAGAGCGATATTTGATCAGTGTTGCTAATTTTTTTGCTATCATGGTGTTTCCCCTTTATTTCGCAAGATTTTCGTCGACAGTCGTGAACTTTTCAGACCTAGCGATTGGAAGTTTGATTCTTTCCCTGTTAGTTAGTGGCTTTGTGATTTTTAAAAGCTCCAAGATCCTACAGAGCCTGTCGCATCCCAAGAGTTTCTATTTGTTTCGATCGATGGCTTTTCCGTTCTTTTATCTCAACCCGGTGGCGCTTGCCGCAAATAAAATTATCCATTCGATGGAGTATGTGTTGGTATACAGAAAAATCATTCTATCTCCTGAGGCTCGAGCTGAATCCAATCATAAGTTTACGATAATCATAACCCTCTTTTTGTGTTTTTTCATTGCATCAACGAGACTAGCCACAGAGTTAGAGGGAGGTGCCGAACTCAATTTGGCGCCATTCTTGTATTTCCATTTTGGAATCAATATCGCCCTCCACTATTGGACTGATCACGTTCTCTACGAGATGAAAGATAAAAGCACCAGAAACTTCATGGGGTCTGTTCTGATGAGATAATCGCCTCTTGAGCAATCCGAAGAAAAAGAAGGAAGTGTTTCTTGCTGTTTTTTACTGGGGAACCACAATTGTAACAGACACTTACAGTACTTTTTCTAATAAATGACTCTTGCCGACATGGCACCAAATGGGAGGGGCTAGAATGTATTTTGTAAAAATAACTTTCTGGTTTACTCAGTAGCCGGTTGGGCATATACGAGGTTCCATGAGTCGATACCTTTTAGTTTTTCTTTTAAGTCCGTCAATGTCCTTTGCGACGACTTTCGAGTGTATGAATACTCGAGTGTTGCAGGAGCCTATTGTTTTAAATCAAGTGCAGCAGACATGGAGTGTTGAAGATAGGGTGGGGAATCTCTGTGCCCTCGGCTTTGCCGCCGAGCGACCGGGCGGTCCCAACTATGAGGGGTGGCAAACTTGGGTTCCCGAGGATCTTGCTGGAGCGAGTTGCAGCCACCTACAGGGCCTGTTTGAAACCAAGCCTCGAAAGATCTATCAATTGATCCTGTCCGAAGATGTGTTAGGTGGAGAGTCCGGCTTTGTTCGAATCACATTCGAAAGCTCCGGCAAAAAATACGGCCCCAAAACCGTCACAACCTTTCTGAAGTGCCTTCCTTTATAGCTCCGAAGCGCCTTCTTTCCTAAACCGATTTTTAGTTTTAGTCAGCCAGATTTAGGTCTGGCACCCAGATTGGATTTTCTATGGGTTCGTTTGGTAACCTATACACCACACACTTGATAGGGAGTTGTTGTGGTGAAAAGGCTCGGAATTTTATTGGTTTTGATGATGCTGGGTTGCAGTCCACAGGAGAGCCCCCAGCAGAAGAGCCGCAGCGCTGAAGAGACTGTGAAGGCGCACCTAGACTTCATTGGTTTTGTGAGCGAAGGCATTGCCTTGGCCCGAGACGGCAAGCATGAGGCGGCCCTGGAGGCCTATCGGCAAGCGGCGAAAGCCAAGCCCGAGTTACCTGTGGGCTGGAACAACATCTGTTTTCAATTGATCCAGTTAAAGCAGTACGCAGAGGCTGTTGAGAACTGCGAGAAGGCCTTAGAGATAGAGCCCAATTTTGAGCTGGCCAAAAACAACTTAAAGACGGCAAGAGATCGGCTTGGTGCCTCGATTCTGTCGACCGCACAATTAAAGCAGCAACTGATGAGCTCTACCGACCCACCGGCGGACAAGGCCATTGAAGTGGGGTTGCGGCTCTACCAAGAGAAAGACTTCAAAGCCGCCATTGCGGTGTGGGAGTTGGTTAAAGGCGAGGCCCCTCAATACCCCCTGGCTCAAAATAATATCGCAACGGCCCGAATTCTGCGGGGTGAGTTTCAGCTTGCGGAACAGGCCCTGCAAAAAGCTTTAGCTAGGGAGCCCAAAAACCAACTCTTTTTGAATAATAAAAGATGGTTACAAGAGGCGCGAGAAAAGTAGCCGGCTTGGTTTCTTACCAATTAAGACCTCAGAGCTCGGCTGATGAGACAGCCTGGGATTAAAACCGAGGCATCAGTCTAATTCTCAGTCCCTGTTGCAGTGGACTTTTTTTTAATCTGTGCTTTGAGTTGCGTAGCAGCCATGGCGTAGCCGCCGTCATTGCCGTCGATAAAGTGCAAGTGATTTTCTTCGGTAAAGACCATACAGGTCATAAGAGCCGTAGGGCTTTCGTGAAGGCCATAGAAAATCTCACCTTCTTGGTAGAGGCGCTTGCAGAGGTCTTTTAGTTGCTTTGTTTGCTCCGGGGAGAGATCTCTGACAAAGCGGTACATCCCATCAAACTTTTGGAAGTCCGATTTGTTGATCAGATCGGCAAGGTAAGGGATCTTGGCTTTAAACATCCAAACAATGGGAGTTAAAAGCAGCAGTTTCAGCATAACAGCGAAGTAGGTGAGGTATTTCTTGGGCCATGGCTGCCCAGCGGTCTTGGTGCGCCACTCTGAAGTGTAGTGCTTTGGAGGCCAGCGGGTGACCAGGCTGGCTAAAGACAAGGGGTGGTTTTCCAATTTTTTCTCGTCGATGATTTTATGAATCTGACTCATGATCTCAACGGTTGGTTTTTCACTTCTTGATTTAATGAGTCCCGTTACCATGGAGCCTTGGTGACTCTGCAAGGGGTTCCAGCGGCACTCCAGGCCTTCTACAAATTTCAAGCTCAGAGGAGTCAGGGCGTCTTCGACGAAGAGGTCTGTCCCTTGAGGGCTCTGCTTCAACCAGAGGTCTGAAGCCTCCACACCACTGCCTTGAAACATAAAAACCGAAGACTTTGGAGCAATGTCATGCTTTAGAACATTGAAATCGTAACCCTTGTCTAAAAAATCCTGCACCGTCCAAATCGAGACCCTAAGATCAAGAGAGTGGTTTGTTTGGGCGATGAGCTTTAACTCATTGAGAGCTTGGTTGAGCGCCTCTAGATGCTGCGGGGGAGCGGCGATCAAGGCGCCATCTCCGCCGAATTGAAAGCAGATTTTATCGTGAGAGCAGGCATTGATGGCCGAGATAATGGAAGAGGCTCCCAGAGTGTTGACGTCTTTGTAGCGTCCCTGTTGAATCGCTTTGGTGGAGCCTTTGATATCGGTGGCTACAATCAACCAGTGCCTGGGGAGTGGTGAATAAAGGCTGGTGTCGAACACATCCATGAACAGGTTGTGGCTGTCCAGGGAATCAACAAAATCAGAGTCTAAAGGTGCCGTCGTCATAGGTGGTGTCAGGATACATAGGTGGTTCTTGCAAAGCAACACCCTTGGGTCTGACCCAGTCCTTCTGATCGAGAAAAGGCATCAAGTCTTGGCTTTGCCGATTTTCAAGATTTCTCCCAAAGCTGCAGGGGGCTAGGGGGAGCTCTGAAGTTGGTCTCAAGGTGTATTGAAAGAATGCAGTTCTGTTGTTTTTACAGGGGCTTCGCTGAACTGTAGCCAGTCTCCCCATTGTTGGTTTTAATGGGCTAAATAAATTAAATAGGAGGACAATGATATTTTTAATACGGGTTATTTTATTCGTCACTCTGTCATCGCCGATTCTTGCCAGTGAACAGGTCCTTCTGAAGCTAGAAGCGAAAGATTTAGATCAAGAATTTGTGGGACGAACTAAGGTGGTCGTTGCCACGGATCGAAGCGGAAACCTCGAGAAGGTTTTCTTACAGCACTTTCCAGAAACCTCTGTCAATTTAGAAAAGCTCTACACAACATCAAGAAAGAAGAGCCAAGTCTTGAGAGTCTTTTTTATCAAGATTGCCACCTTCGAGACTCGACGGCTGAGCCCTCAAAGTGGTGGTCAGGTCGAAATGCTATTGCCGGGACGCTTCTTCGTCGATAGGAAGGGGCGACGCATTGTCTTTGGACTGCGTCGTGATGAGACCACGGGGATCTGGTCGGCCCTCATCAACGATCGTCCGGTGTATGCTGTGCACGCTCGCTCCACTCTGTCGTACGATCAGATATCAGTGACCAACATGCCCCAAGCACAAGACATTCAGTTCGAATTTTTGAACTGTGACAATCGCAATGAATTCTATGAAATGACTGGGGACCTGGGCACAAGTCTGAGTCTTCGGTGCAGCGAACAAACCGATTTGATCGAGTTCTTTCAAGATCGAATGATTCCCGATGGGTTTGGGTTACCGCTGTCGAGCTCTCAGAATAGCCACTTCTCAAAGACTCAGGCGCGAGCCCTTAAAGACTTGCGAAATATCCGCTCCGTTTTCGGAACCCAGTATGACGAGGCTCTTGCTTTCAGCGCCGCTGAAAAGGGCAACAAGGCATTGTTGGATTATCTTTTGTCACAGAATCAAAACCTAGCGGTGCCGGCGCTCCGCGGTCTTTGTGGTCAATACGTGCAAAGCCAATACAAAGACGGTGAGTTTGTCTGGGCAGAAAATCAGGCGGCTTTCACTCTTCGAGACTTTATCATGCAAAAGGGCGAGAACATTAAAGAAGACCTGGGTTGTGCTGGTTCCATGATCAAGGTTGTTGGCGCTGATTTTTGGGAGTCGTCTCAGTACCTTCGTAAAGTGCTTGATGTTTACGGCGATGGCGCGACTCAGAACTTCAGCACAAGCGAAGCGGCGGACGGTTTGGTGGGTGTTTATCTGCATTTCTACCTTCATCACTTAGGCGATGCTGTGAATGGTTTCCCTCAGCAGGTGGAGCTGACACTAAAACTTCTGGCCGATATGGTAAGTGCAGGGGTGCCTCTTGATGAGGTGGCCATTCAGAAGTTGTGGGAGCTGTGGCAGCTTAACGAAACGGAGCTATCGAGAGCACAGGCCGACTTAAAAAACCTGAAGACTACGTTGTATAAAGAGCAGTGATTGCCGATAAAGCAGTCATTTATGTTTTTGTCTTATAAAAGTAAAATTGATGAAGAAGCGATCTCTCTTGAGGTATGGGTAGAGATCGCCTCATTAATTTGGGTCAGTATTAAAACGTTGCGTGGATCGACAGTTCGATGCCTGAAACTTCCAGCTCTGCCGTTCCAAAAGAAAAATCAGCTTTGTTGTTTAGTACAAGATAGCTAAGGCTCATGCCGACAGCTTCATTAAACTGAGCGCCCATTCCGAGCTGAAACCCAAATCCTACGTCCCAGGCGTCACCCGCGTTTGTAAAGTCATGGGCGTTGATACCGCCAAACAGGTACAAATTCTTATTGATTCCAGTGGTAGCATTTGCATCGAGACGGAAAGACTCGGCTTCTCCGTCGAAGCGATTGTATATAAGGTTACCTGCAAATCCCAAAGAGTTGATGTTGATACTGGCATAGCCAACGCCAAGACCGATTTCTTGCTTTGCATCTTCTTTGTACGACCCGGAGCCAAAATTTGTTGAGATATCCGCTTTGGCGTCAAGAAAGGATTTGTAGAGTCCGATTCGGATGCCTTTTGACACTCGAGTGGGGCTGGAGGTGCGAGGTCGATAAATTCCAGACCGTGAGGTAGGCGTCATCGCGATTTCGGAGTCGTTATTCGAATTCAGCTCATCGGTAGTCAGTTTAACGATGCTCCCTTTCTTTAATACTGCAATTTGGTCGCAGAGGTCAGAACTTAAGATGGCTCGATTCTTACTTTTTTTGACAACCTCGAGAGTGCAATTGTTGCCGATATTGACCATGGCTCCTCTGTCTAAGTCTTGAACTTGTTTACCCACGACTAGCACTCTTGATTTTTGCAAGTTTACGGATTGAATCTTTCCAGAAACAACAGTCGCTTGGGCTGCCAGGGAAAACGTAACGCCAGCAAAAATGCTCGCTAAAATACCACTTTTCATCTTTTTTCTCCTTATTTTGAAAATATTGGTTATTCAACCTAGGTGCATGGGCCGGGCCAAGCCTGGGCCCCTGTACCGCCTGCTAGTCGAGGGGGGGGCTTGGGTCGTTGGTTGAGCTCGGGCGGTAAATTGTCGCTCATATGTATACTTCATAGACAGCTTGAAGTCCTCGGTATCGCTCAAGTAACGCTCACGTGGTCTTCCTGAGCGAGGTACCAATATCATTGAGCGTTTATCAAATAGCCCAAAGACGCGATTTGAATCTTTGTCAATCACTGGACCTCGTGTTTCGGTTGTTTTATAAGTAACCAAACCTAGAAAACTGTGGAGGTTTTTATGAATATTGAAGCTCTTGTCTCACAAATGATGGAAATTAACGTGTCAGCGCGCCTTTGGCATTGGACAACAGATACGGCCCAGCACCATGTGACCTACGAACAGTTTCTAACCCAGAACGAGACCTTCACCGACAGTCTCGTCGAGTCCTCTCTGGGTAACGAAAAAAAAATCAACTTTTTAGAAGTGCAAGTCAGACCAGAGTCAAAGACATACTCTCTTGATGATGCCACAGCGAAGCTAAAGTCTTACCGAGAGGAGATTTACAAAGCCAAGCAATTCTTTGAAGAGCGCAACGAGCAGGGTGATGCCGAGCTTATCACCATTTTGGATGACGTCACCGAGCTGACCTCTAAAACCCTTTACCTATTGAAGTTGAAATAGCACGTCTCGGTTAAAAAGCTCTGACGTTTGTAGAATTGCCAGTATTTTCGAGATCATAATGAATTTCGATGTAGACATTTCAAACCTAGTTTTTGGTTCAGTGATGTTGTGGTAGTTGTGTTAAAGACAATTACGTCACTAAGGAGCTTATTGTAATGACAAGAATCGGAACGATTGTTTTTATTTTATTCGTCGGAAGTGGGTTCGCCCAGGCGAATGAGGGGACGGGCTTTGTGTGTGCCGCGGATTCTGCAACTCGCTGGGTTGTTCGCGTCGTAGAAGGCTACACTTTGATGCTGTCTCGGTATGACGGCTTTGAAAAAACGTACTTCGACGTCAGATTTGGAATTGCCGATAGGTCGGAAAGCGCCGAGGGTATGATTTCTTATGTGTCAGATGTTCAACAGCCAGACGGAGATAATGTTGAGGTGACCCTTTTGGTAAAACTGAACGAGTCAGGAGTGGCTGAAACCGCGCGTTGGCTGGGCATTGAATTCTTCCCGAGAGATGGCAGTAAAAACTATGCAGGCTTAGTTACTGTGAATCAGAAACAGCACAAAGCCACGTGCATCGAACTTAATTGAAGAAATCCATTGCGGCGACAAAAACTTATTTGTTGTTTACTAAGTTTAAATGACGGAGGTCCGAAGTGATTAGGTATTTTCTATGTTTTATTCATATGACCCTTCTTGGGAGTTTCGGCTCGTTGGTCGGTGCCGCCGACGGAGTAACTTTAGATGTTCCCTTTGATGAAACGCCCCCGGGCTTCACTTCGTCTAAGCGCACTCGCAGTCAAAGGTGTATAAGTACCAAAAACGATGACATTGTCCTGTCTATTGGTCAGGAAACTCTGTCTGCTATTCCATTTTCTAGTATGGCTGAATGTGAGCGAGCAGTGGCGATTGCTCCGGAGGGTTTCTATCTCGAGCCCCGAGATTACGGTTCTGGTCGTTTTCGAGTTTTGCCTCTTCCTCCTCTGGTTTTCGAATCTAATTTTGGAGGTTATTTTTCTCTAACCGACACAAGCGTTGAAAGTGCAATCGGAGAATACCTTCGAACGAAGTATGCCAAGACTCGTATTATGCAGTCCGCTTTTCTAGCGGCTTCAATTTTCAGTAATAGCTCTGTCAGTCTCTTTGACCCAGAAAGTATTCGTATTTCTGCGCTCGAGCGTTATAGAGATGCTCTGGCGGTCACTGCCAAGATGATGACTCGAACACCAGCGGAATTTCTTGATGGCATCGGTCTGATTGAGGGTTGGGATGGACAATACTCGGTCCCATCTTTTTTCGCCACCAGCAGCGACGGTATTTTCGGACATCACTGTTTGTATAGATACAGTCACATAAGCGAGGATCGAGCCCTGTTGGTCATGCGGCGTCCCCTTTGCGAGACTTGGATCGCAGACCTGCAACTATTGCTAGAAAGGGCGCCGAGTTTTTTTGACCAAGAATGCCAGACCCATCTCCGTTCGTTGATGAGTGGTGATGATGTGACTCTTGACATCAAGCCCAACCGAGTAAACATTAAGCCGGCCAGCGAACGTTTCAGTAAATTTTATAATCCACCCTCTATTAAGTTTCTCGACATTGAAAAGTCGAGCCGTGTTTGTTCTCAGCTTATTGCGACGGCTGTTCGACCTGTGCTGAGCATTTTTAAGCGAAATCGCGTTGAATTCTCGGAGTCCAATTTCGAGCGAGTTCAACATAAGTACAGTATCCCTGATTAGAGGCCGTTGACTCAACCCAGCGAAAAAGGTGAAGTTTCTCTGGTGATTCGTCGGCCATTGGCCCCATGGTTTCAAGTGTGCTGTTCTTTCTCCGTCTGTCACTGAGGGCAGAATCTTTCATCGGCGCGGTGACTCATTCCTAATATTTCAGTACCTCTTTGTTGGTTTTGTGGAGACGCTGAAGATATGAAAACATATCTTCTTTTTTTATTGTTCTTTTTCGTTCAAACCGGAACAGCCTCAGACAGGATTATCAACGGCTATCAAATCACAGGTCGTGAGGCCCCCTGGCAACTCTCCCTCGAGTCTCGGTTTGGAAGTCACTTCTGTGGAGCCGTTTTAGTTGCAAAGAATGTCGCCTTGACGGCGGCTCACTGTGTTTGGACGAGTTCGCCTTCTGACCTGTCGGTGAACGGCGCTTCGTCATCAGGCGCCTTGAATGCAACCCAAAAGGTAGCGGGTGTTAAAGATATCGTCATTCATCCAAAGTTTGAGCGCAAGAATTTTACCGCCCATGACTTGGCTATTTTGGTGCTAACCAGAGACGTGAAAACCTCGCAGACGGTCGGCGTGATTGATTTACCGAGAGCTAGTTTTTCTTACACCTTGGATCAAGACTTTCATGCCATGACAGGAGTCCGCTTTGTGACGTCAGGGTGGGGAATGACAACGCCTCCGAATCTTTTAGAGAACCCGTCGGATCAATTGATGGCCATTGAGCAATATCCGATTGCTTCGAGTAACATTAGTCTCTTGTTGCCCTCAGTAAAGCAGCATCTGCGAGACCATTATGATATTGGAGATCGAACCATCGAGCGCATCCAAAGTTTTGACGCCATGACGTTGGTTGCAGAAGGTGAGAATCAGTTGGGTGGCACTTGCTCTGCGGATAGTGGCGGCCCTTTGGTCATGATTGAAAATGGAACGGCCACATTGGTTGGTTTGTCGAGCTACACCGCCGGCGGCGAAAAAAAGTGTCTCGGGGTTTCCGTGTATAGTAATGTTCAAGCCTATTTGCCGTGGATTGAAGGCGAAATTCTACGTGCTGGTATTCAGTAAGCACCACTGCCCAAAGCCGTTGTGGGGCGGATATCTTTCGCGACAAGGCCTTGTTTGCGCGATTGCTATTCTTGTTTTGCTGACCCCAGAGTATTCGGTGGCCCGAGGGTTTCTTGTTAAAGTAAAAGCCCATTGCCAGTTGCCCGAGTTACGGACTCGCGATCTGATAAGTTCCCATCTTTATTTATTGAGCAACGAGGTGATCCAGTCCTTTCGGGGCTCGCCTTGTGTTGAGTACATCGAGCCCAACCATAAAATTGAACTCTACGGGGCGCCCGACGACCTGGCTCGGCAACAGTGGTGGTTGAAAAATAAGGATGGCCTAGATCTCAATCTTGCCAAGAGTTGGCAATTGAGTACGGGGAGTCAAAGTGTTGTCGTGGCCGTTCTCGATTCCGGCATGGCCTACGAGCACCCCGACTTGAGTGCGAATCTTTGGATCAACGAAGCGGAGTGGAACGGTCTCCCCAGCGTTGACGATGACGGCAACGGATTCGTAGATGATTTGAGGGGGTGGAGCTTCTACCCCGACAACAACGATATCTACGACTATCGCTCTCATGGCACCCACGTGGCCGGCGTCATTGGTGCACAAGGCAATAATGGTATTGGCATTGCGGGTATAAACTGGAGCGTTCGCATCATGGCTCTGAATGTTTTTCCCCGGTACTTCGAGGGGCGGGTGTCTGATGCGATCCGTGGTATTGACTATGCTGTCGCGCAAGGGGCCCACATCATCAATGCCTCGTGGGGGACGACTCCCGATGAAATCACTAAAGATGAATTTAAGTCTTTAAAACAGGCTATCATCCGAGCTGAGCAACGTGGTGTTTTATTTGTGGCCGCTGCTGGTAACAGCGGAGCGAGTAACGAAAATCTCGGCGATGTCCCGGCTAGCTTTGGCCTGAGCAATATCATTTCTGTGGGGTCTGTGGATCGCTACACTCGGATATCTGACTTTTCCAACTATGGGGCAACCAGCGTCGATGTTTTTGCTCCCGGCGAGGAGATCTATAGCTCTCTGCCTCGCAACCGGTACGGGTATAAAAGCGGAACCTCGATGGCAGCACCAATGGTTTCTGGTTTGGCGGCACTCCTTCTTTCACACTCACCAAAGCTTTCGCACCAAGAGCTAAAAAGTAAGATTGTCGAGTCTTGCGTTCCTGTTCACTCCTTGGAGCACCTCAATCGCTGCAAAGGGATCGTTAGCGGCGAGTCTCTTCTGCAAGGTCTCTGACCAAGAAACTCTCCATCTTTAGACCCTTCTTATTTTCTTGAGTGGATGTGAAGCGGTGAGAGAGCACGTACCAGCTTCAGAGGCTCAAGCCGGGTCCATTGGGATATTCCGTGCCGCCTTTTGCAACCCTTCTTTTTTGGGTTAATAAGGGGGAGCGTTTTCAGTGGGGCCCACCCATTGAGAATCAATTCCATTCTCCGGATTCCAATTTGTATCCAAAACCGAAGGGTATTGTGAAGTCGTTGTGAGATCTGAAAATTGAGTCGCGACTGATGGCAATTTTGCTGGGGTCGTTGTCGTCGTTTCGAAAACCCCGACTTGCAAAACTGAGGTTTTGTGCACGCAATGCGTCCGCCACACTGTAGTGGGTCTGCTTGATATCGAACTTAAAGGCAACCAGGCGCCGCCAGTTGTGAACTCTCTCTTCTAGCCATTCAGCGACCTGGTGGGGGTCTTTGGCTCTTCTTATTTGGTTCAATTGATCCGATGAAAATTTATAGGACTCGCCTGTCATACGACGGATTTCAATAACAATCGGGTTGTCTAATTGCTCCTGGGTCAACTCGTGGAATGATTTAAAAAAGCGACTGTTGTTTATCGCTTGAAGCTCTTGGCCGTAGAAGTATGATAAATCATTATTCTCCTGATGAATCCGCGCCACACGCTTGCCCAGTTCAAAGATGAACATGGGGTCGTTGTATGACCTAAAATAGGACTCCAAAGTCATTACAATTTTACTGGGGTCGTCACCCCAACCCTTCTGGGTGGAGCTAAAGTTCAAAGCTTTTAAGGCATCTGTAGGACTGAAATCTCTCAACTCTATATTGAGTTTGTAGGCACCCAAACGGCGCCAACTCAAGACTCTTTCCTCGAGGTGGTCGGCCACTTTTGGGGGATCTGTCGCTCGATCCACTTGCTTGCGCTGAGTAGAGGTTAGCTCGTAAGAGCCACCGGTCAAACGAAGGGCCTCTCGGATGATCGGGTTTAGGTTCGGATCGGGTTGGGTCGGTAAACTCGGCTCTTGCCCTGGGTTCTCCACTGGGTGGGGGGAGGCAATAGGTCGTGAGACACTGTCGCCGGTTGGGTTGGATGAATCCGGCTCCTCGGACTGGGGCACCTCTCTTTCATCTGTGGTAACCCCAGAGCCAGCGCCGAGGACAGTCTCATCGGATGAGGAAGAAGAGGACGAAGGACTCTCCAGGGCTGGTGTCGATGAGGTTTCTTCGCATCCCAACATCAGCAACGATACAAAAGCAAAGCTGACTGACATCATTCTTATTTTGATACTTTTCATTGAGGTCCCCCCATTTCCTATATGTGCAGCAAGTTTGGTGCCATGCAATTGCAGGCAAAAGTCTTCGAAACACCTAAAAGAACGAGAGAAAAGTGAGGTAAAACGTATAAAAATTGACATCGAATAAGTCGTAGTCGAAATAACAAAAAAACTGTGATGAAGCGGAATGGTTCTCAAAAGTTGGTGCGGACTCTAGTAATTTCACGAAAAGTGAATGGAGCGGCCAAGGGAACTCAATCCCACTTAAGGGGTCTGAGTTCCATCACCCACGACGAGGGCGCGTAAGCGGCCGACCAATATTACAAACTTTGATGGGAGTTGGGGAATTTATGACCAAAATTTCTGGAGAAAAAGTGGAGCGGGTGATGGGGCTCGAACCCACGGCCTCGACCTTGGCAAGGTCGCGCTCTAGCCAACTGAGCTACACCCGCAAATTGGCAGAACAAAAGAAATAGTCCGATTTTGATTGCCTGGCAAGTGGTTCCATCGCTTGACGCGTCGGCATCATGGGGGTTGCCGGGCATTGCTTAGGAAGTTGGCGGTCCGAGGCCGTTCGGCCTGTTATGAGGATTGCAAAAGGCAATTTTGGCGGCAATTCCAGGGTCTTTTTAGCTAGGTTGCAGGTTCGATTGCTGGTAGAAGCCTTTAAAATATTGCGCACCCGAGACCAGGCTGAGGGCAACGCTGATCCACAGGCCATAATATCCAATTGTGTTAAAGGGGAGCGCGCTGGAAATCTGGCCTAAAAAGAGGCTCGGGATGGCGATCATCTGAATGGTGGTTTTCCATTTTCCTAAGGGTCCAGCGGCAATAATGCGACCTTCCGCTGCTGCGATCGATCGAATGCCGCCGATAATAACATCGCGGTTGATAAGCAGAATAACGGCCAGCGCTTCCAGCCATCTCAAAGAAATGAACATGATTAACACGCTGGAGACCAAAACTTTGTCGGCGATGGGGTCGAGAAATTTGCCCATGGTAGAAACACTGTTCAGTCGACGGGCAAGGTAGCCATCGAGCCAGTCGGTGATCGACGCAACAATGAAGAGAGCGCAGCAGAGCATGGCCCAGTAAGGAGGCCGGTACATCATGAGTGCCACTATGACCGGAACAATTGCAATTCGAAAAAGAGTGGCCAGCATAGGCCAGGGCGATATTTTCATTGAATCAGCATAGCATTGCTGATTGGTCTTTTGTATACTCAAAAAATGAAGTTATGGGCTGTCTGCATCATTGCGTTTCCCCTTTTGTGGCTGAGTCCATCGTTGGTCATGTCCCAAGAGGAGTTGCCATTTTGGCGAACGAAGCCAAGGTTACTAAAAAAAATACTGCAGCAACGAAAAGTGGTGGTTTCGGTGGACACCGATAGCGGTGATCCCGTCTCCTCAAAAGTTCGAGTGGTGGGGGTCGGTGCGGTTCATGTTCCCCTTGCGTTTGCCAAGGAGCAAGTGATGCTTTTTGAGGAACTGCCGAAAGTTTCCAGTTTTTTTAAAAAAGTGGTTCATCGTCCTAAAAAACGCGAAGTGTACTTTTTTATCAAAGCGTTGGGGTACCAGATGCGTTTTGTGCAGGAATACAAATGGTCACAGCAAAAGGACGGGCGTGCCCAGATGGACTGGCGGGTGAAGTCGGGTCAGCTGGCTGGCATGGTTGGGCACTATCGGTTTCGAAAAGTGACTGAGAAGCAAACGGAAATCGCTCTTTGGGCCAATTTAGACCGACAGTCGCTGCCCTTGCCTACGTTTTTATTGGGCTTTACGCTCGAAGTTATCGCTGAAAAAACCGCACAAAAAATGCGATCCTTTATTGAAGATAAGTATCGCAAATCTCACGCAGCAAGGAAGACCAATGTCGAAAAATGAGAGTGTCAAAGATCGTCGAAAGTATCAGCGGGTGCTGGTTGAGCCGTCGTCAAAGACCTTGGTGGTCGAGGTTGTGGATCATGGTTCAACTCTCGTGTTTGATATGAGCTATGAAGGCGCGGCTTTTGCACAACCGGGTAAGAAAAAGATCACGGACGTCGATAAAGAGATTACGTTGCATCTCAAGACAGAAATTGACGAGGCCAAAATCAAAGCCACTCCCGTACGAGTCAGTGAAGAGGTGGTGGCTGTCACCTTTCGCGAGATCAGTGTGCCGGCCCGTGTGATCATCGATCGGGTTGTCACCGATCGGATCATTGGATTGAACATGACTTTGATTGATCCAAAACATTACGCTGGAAAAACGGATTTTAGTTATTGGTTTCACGGCCCCAAAGAGACCAACCTCTATCTTTGGTTTGACGACAATCAGTTGAGTCGCGCCCAAATGGAGACGGCCGAGGCAATGTTGGTTTTCGAAGACAACGAAGTGTTTTTTGAAAACAAGGCCCTGCAGGAGGGTATAAAAGCCATGAACAATCAGCAAATCGCGAGTAAAATTCACGCCATCGTTCAACAGGTGGAGGTCGATTTGCCTGCTCTATCATCTTTCAAAAAAATCGTGCAAGACTATGTCAGTTTGTAAGTTGCAATACCACCGGTTGGTGCAGTTTTATGAGACCGATGCTATGGGCATCGTTCATCACGCCAATTACGTGTTGATGATGGAAGAGGCTCGCTTGCATTTTCTCAGAGAGCTCTCTGGCCCCCAAGCCGGTAATATCCTGGGAGAAGTCAATTATCCCCTGGTGAGCTGCCATGTGGATTATAAAAAGCCCCTGCAGTTTAACGATGAAGTGGTGATCGACTACGAAGTTTCGGCCCAGGGAGCCCGTCTCCTCTTTGAGTATGAGTTCTCCACGAAATCCTTTCCTAAAGCTTTGGCCTTTGGTAAGACAGTTCACGTTGCTTATGACATGAATTTAAAAAAAGCCATGAAACTTCCAGACAGCCTTCTGGAGTTCATCCAGGCGCGAGGAAACCCATAATGGATCGCAATTTAGCCCTTGAATTTGTTCGAATCACAGAAGCCGCCTCTCTGGCCTGTTCTAAACTCACCGGGCGCGGAGACGCTAATGGAGCCGACCAAGCCGCGGTTGATGCTATGCGAAAAGCTTTTGAAGACATTTCCATCGACGGCACCATCGTGATCGGCGAAGGCGAGCGTGACGAAGCTCCAATGCTCTATATCGGAGAAAAGGTGGGGATCGCCGGGCCCGATAGCCCTCAAGTGGACATCGCTTTGGATCCGCTGGAGGGGACAAACATTTGTGCCAGTGGTGGTGTTGGGGCTCTCTCGGTGATTGCGGTCGCTGAGCGGGGGAACTTCCTGCACGCGCCTGACACTTACATGGACAAAATTGCGGTGGGGCCGAAAGCCGTGGGTCTAGTGTCTTTTGACAACACACCAGAAGAAAATATTCGGGTGGTGGCCAAGGCTTTGGATAAAAAGATCGAAGATATGACCATTGTGATTCTTGAAAGAGAGCGCCACAAAGAACTCATTGCACGGGTGCGCAAACTGGGTTCTCGCATTTTATTAATTGGAGACGGCGATGTTTCGGCGGGAATTTCCACTTCTTGGGATGACACCGGAATCGACATGTTACTGGGTATTGGTGCGGCTCCAGAAGGAGTGATTACGGCAGCCGCCCAAAAATGTTTAGGCGGTGAATTTTTGGGTAAGATGATTTGGCGTGATGAAGAAGACAAACAAAGAGCTCTAAAAATGGGTGTCGAAGATCCGGACAAAGTCTATCAACGCGACGATTTGGCAAAGGGTGATGTCATGTTTTGTGCCACAGGTGTGACGGACGGGCAGTTTCTTAAAGGGGTTCGTTTTCTTGGAAACCAAAAAGTTTTAACGCAGTCGGTGGTCATGCGGTCGAAAACAGGCACCATTCGCTTCGTGGAGTCGGAGCATAATATGAAGTTGAAGCCCACCTTTTTCTCTGGAGGAATCTAGAGTTGTCAGTCTCCGTTTTTTGTTTTTCATGCGGTACTGAGAATAGCGTCGGAGAACGGGTGGGGCGTCGTGATGAGTGTGAGAAATGCTCCGCCGATCTCCACGTCTGTAAGAATTGTCGGTTTTATGACGAAGCCTCTTACAACGAGTGTAAAGAGCCAGCGGCCGATGTTGTGCGCGAGAAAGAGTCGAGTAATTTTTGTGATTTTTTTGAGTCCGGAGCCAGTCGCTTTGAAAAAAGCAACAGCAAGGATTTGCTGGCCCAGGCCGAGGCCTTATTTGGTAAAAAGGAGTCTTAATGGCTGAAGTAAAGCACATCGAAGTTTTTGATTGTAGTCCGGAGCAATTTTTTGACCTGCTCATCGATTACGAGAAGTACCCTGAGTTTCTAAGCGAGGTCAAAGACTGCCAAGTGCTCTCATCGGACGGCGACCAAAAGCAAGTGCAGTACAAGATATCAGTGATAAAAACCTTGCAGTATGTGAACGAGCACACCGAGGTTCGCCCTTCGCAGGTTTCATGGAAGTTTATCAAAGGTGATCTCTTTAAGTCGATGCATGGGCATTGGAAATTGTCAGACAAAGACGGCAAAACAGAAGCCGAATATTTTGTCGAAGCCAACTTCGGTCTCTTCGTTCCCAAGACCATGACAAAAACGGTATTGAGTGTGAACTTGCCCGCCATGATGAAAGCCTATCACAAACGAGTGGCAGACCTGTATGGAGGAGCCAATGGATAAAGAAAAAGTAGAACTCAACTGGGATGATGATAAAAAGTCGGGCCTTTCTGATGTCATAAAAAAAATCGTCACTGGCGGTTTATCCTCACCCTTTCTTTCCGAAGAGCAACTGAAGTCCTATCTTGCCGGGCTCAATTTGCCGAAAGAAGTGATCTCGCAAATTTTGCGCGGGGCTCAAAAGTCGAAGCAAGAATTGGTTCAAAAAGTGGGGGGAGAATTCTCCAAGCTGATCCAGAAAATTGATATCGTGAAAGAGATAAAAACCGCTTTGCGTGAGCACAAGATCTCGATTCAAGCCGATATCGAGTTTGTTCCCAAAAAAAAGGACGACCCGATACCCACGGAGCCTATCGAAGATTGAATGAACTTGCTTCACCAGGTTACGAAAATTCTCAAGCCCCATGGGCATAAAAAGTTCCTAGTAGGGGTGAGTGGTGGCCTTGATTCCATGGCGCTGTTCTATCTGTTCCTCCATTTTCGTAAGCATTTTCAGTTTGACTTTGAGGTGGCCCATTTTCACCACGGGCCCTCTGATAATGCCGAGTCTTTGGCCTTTCGGTTCAAGGCCCATGAATTTGTCGCACAGGCCTGTCTAGCTGCTGGAGTGACTTTTCACAGTAACTTTGACTCCGCTGACAAGGGGGCTTTCTTGGGCTCTTTTACCACGACTTTGAACAGTGAAGCGCAGATGCGTGAGGCACGTTACCAGTACTTTCAAAAGGTGATGGATGCTGAATCCCTCGATCTGCTGGTATTGGGGCATCATCAAGACGATTTACTGGAGACTCGCCTGTTACGTCTGATTCGAGGAACGGGCCCAGACGGGTTAAGAGCGATGGTCGAGTGGAATGGATCGGTGTTGCGACCTCTTTTAGGTTTGTCCCGTCAGAATCTGAAAGCCTTTTTAATTGATAAGGAGCTTCAATGGCTTGAGGACCCCAGTAATGATCAAGCACAATTCTTGCGCAACTGGGTGAGGACGGTCTGGCTTCCGCAGCTGGAGCAGAGACAGCCCGGGGCTCTCAAGGGATTGGCTCGTAGTTTCGACCTCTTGGTGGAGAATATCGACCCGTCAGAAGGTCCAGTTTGCGCGCTACAGGACGATCAGGTCATTCTAGGGGAGTTTTTGACCCTCAATAGAGAGGTGAAAAAGCAGGTTCTTGCGACTTATATGAAGAGTCAGGGACTAAAAGATTACGGTCTCTCCCATGTGAATGAGATCTTGAAGCGCCTTGACACAGAGAAAAGAAGCCACACCTTTAGGCTGCTTGGCAGGCGTTGGGTTGTTGACGCAGGACGAATGAGCGTACAAGAGCCCAGCTGAATTGAGCCCTCTCCCAGACAGTGTTAGACTGTATGAAGGCTTTACTAAAGGAAGTGATATGAAAGCATCTCGATCCATGGCCTTCTGGGCACTCGCAATTATAGTTGTGGTCATAATGGTTCAAGCATATGAGCAGACCAAGAAGACTCAGATCGTCGATTTTGATTACCCGAAGTTTCGCAACGCTATTGAAACCCAAAAGGTCGACAGCATCACGTTCAAAGATGTGGGGTCAGGCAGCGACATCGGAGAAATCCACGGTACCATTAAACAACCGTTTGAGTCTGAGTACGGCGGCAAGGACTTCACCATTGTGGGGAACATCGGCGAGCAGGGGGCTCGATTGCTCGAGCAAAATGGCCTCACTCCAAAGTATGAATCCAACGCACAAAATTCGTTCATGATGGTTTTTCTAATGAACTATCTGCCCATCCTGATTATCTTTGGCCTGTTTATATTTGTAATGCGTCAACTGCAAGTCGGTGGCGGCAAAGCCATGTCCTTTGGTAAATCGAAAGCCAAACTTCTCACGGAGAACAAAAACACCGTGACGTTTGCCGACGTGGCGGGAGTCAATGAGGCCAAAGAAGAGCTCACAGAGGTGGTCGATTTCTTAAAAGACTCCAAAAAGTACACGCGCCTTGGCGGTAAGATCCCGAAAGGGGTTTTGTTGGTGGGGCCTCCGGGGACGGGTAAAACCCTATTGGCGCGAGCCGTGGCCGGTGAGGCCGGAGTTCCTTTTTTCACGATCTCGGGTTCTGATTTTGTTGAGATGTTCGTAGGTGTCGGCGCCAGTCGTGTCCGTGACCTCTTTGAGCAGGGTAAGCGGAGCGCGCCTTGTTTGATCTTTATTGATGAGATCGATGCTGTCGGTCGGCACCGTGGTTCCGGCATGGGTGGTGGTCACGATGAGAGAGAACAAACCTTAAACCAAATGCTTGTTGAGATGGATGGTTTCGAGAGCAATGAAGGTGTGATCATTATTGCTGCGACCAACCGTCCCGATGTTTTGGATCCGGCATTGTTGCGCCCGGGGCGTTTTGATCGTCGGGTGGTTGTCAACAAGCCGGACGTGGGCGGACGTGAAAAGATTCTAAGTGTTCATGCAAAGAAAGTTCCCACGGCCAGCGACGTGAACTTGAAAAAGGTGGCGCAGGGAACACCGGGCTTTTCCGGGGCGGACCTTGCCAATCTTGTTAACGAAGCGGCCTTGAGTGCGGCACGTCTTGAGCACTCCAAAGTGACCATGGGTGATTTCGACTTTGCTAAAGATAAAGTCATCATGGGGTCTGAAAGAAAGTCCATGGTGATTAGCGAAGAAGATAAAAAAATTACCGCCTATCATGAGGCCGGGCATGCTCTGGTTGGGAAAATGCTAAAAGGCACCGATCCGATCCACAAGGTCACTATTATTCCTCGCGGGATGGCTCTTGGGCTCACGCAATTTCTGCCAGAGAAAGATCGCCTGAATATGTCCAAGAAAAGTGCGGAAAACATGATTGCCATGCTTTTTGGTGGCCGTGTTGCTGAAGAAATGATTTTTGAAGACTACACCACTGGTGCGGGAAACGATATTGAGCGCGCCACGGATGTCGCTCGAAAAATGGTCTGCGAGTGGGGTATGAGCGAGAAGCTCGGCCCTCTGGCTTACGAGAAAAACGATGGCCCCGTTTATTTAGGCATGCAGTCAAGCAATACCAAAGAGTATTCAGACTCAAAAGCGGAGCAAATCGACAACGAAGTGCATCGGATTATTATGGAAGGTTACAACCGAGCGAAAAGAATTCTTGAAGATAACGTGGATATTCTCCATAACATTTCCAAATCTCTCCTCGAGTTTGAAACCATTGATGGTGAAGACGTTACGATGTTGGTCAATGGTTCGAGTCTTGAGGATCTCAAGAAACGTCATGACGACCGTTCCGAAGCCATGGAAAAAGAGCAAGTGAAGGCCAAAGAAGAGATGGAAAAAGTCGCCCGCGATGAAGAAAAAGAAGAGGCCGAAAAAGTGTCTGGTGGAATGGGCGACCCTGTCACGGCTTAGGGCCGTTGAAAGAGTGATGTAGTTATGGCAAAGCGTTTATTTGGAACCGACGGTATTCGAGCCACCGCAAACACTTACCCAATGACCCCGGGGATCATCCTTAAAGTGGGGCAGGCATTGGGCCATCTCATTATGAAGGACCCTGTGCGCAACCATCATCCGAAAGTGGTGATCGGCAAAGACACTCGGCTTTCCGGCTATATGGTCGAGCAAGCTCTCACCAGTGGCTTGAACTCCATGGGGGTTCATGTTCAATTGGTGGGCCCCCTTCCGACACCGGGTATTGGGTTTTTGGCCCGTAACATGCGTGCCGATGCTGGTATCGTTATTTCGGCTTCCCACAATCCCTTTCACGATAATGGCATAAAGATATTTGGTTCTGATGGTTTTAAGATATCATCATCCATTGAAGACGAAATAGAACGTCTGGTGCTCGACACCGATTTGGAACCTCTTTTAGCCGACGGTTCCTCTGTGGGGCGGACGAAGAGAATAGAAGATGCCGCCGGCCGATACATCGTGGACATCAAAAATACCTTTCCGCTGGAGTACAACCTCGAGGGCTTAAGAGTGGTCTTAGATTGCGCTAATGGAGCAGCCTACAAGGTGGCGCCGGCGGTGTTCGAAGAGCTTGGGGCCGAAGTGATCATCTTAGGCAACCAACCCAACGGGTTCAATGTCAATGATAAGTCGGGTGCTTTGTACCCGGTGAAAATGACAGAAGCAGTAAAGAAATACCGTGCCGATCTCGGTATTAGCCTGGATGGCGACGCCGATCGCGTGATCATGGCCGATGAAAAAGGGCGAGTGGTCAATGGGGATCATATCCTTGCCATGGCCGCCATTCATCTTAAAGAGCTCGGGAAGCTGCCAAAAAACACGGTTGTCGCCACCCATATGAGTAACTTCGCCTTAGACAAGGTGATGGGCGAGCATGGGATTCAGGTGGTGCGAACCGATGTTGGTGACAAATATGTGGTGCAAGAGATGCGCAAATACGGCTACACCCTGGGGGGCGAGCAGTCTGGCCATATTATTTTTCTAGAGCATTCAACCACGGGGGACGGCTGTGTAGCTGCTCTTAATGTCATTGCTGTGATGAAAGGCTCGGGTAAAAAGCTCAGTGCCCTGAATGATATTATCAAAGAGGTGCCCCAGATTTTAATCAATACCAAAATAAAAAGTAAAACAGATCTCAATGAGTTGCCGGGTTTTTCCGATTTAAAAAATAAAATTGAAAAACAATTAAAGGGGCAGGGGCGAATTCTGGTGCGTTTTTCTGGCACCGAGAATTTGGCGCGTGTCTTAGTTGAGGGGCCTGATAAGAGACAGATTACCGAGTACGCTCAAGAGATGGCTTCATTTCTTGAGAAGAACCTAAACTGATTGGCCCCCAACCAGTGACTCTCTCGCAAACAGCAACAAAGCTTTCCTTTGAGCAGCTGGAACCTTGGATCCAGCAATGGGTTGAAGACTTGGCCCCTCAACAGCTGATTCTATTGAACGGCCCCTTGGGCGCCGGTAAAACAGCCTTGGTGAAAAAGACTTTGCAGGTGCTTGGGCATGATGAAGCAAGTTCACCCACTTATTCCATGATCCATCGCTATGTAACACCGAAAGTGCCCTTGGTTTTTCATGTTGATCTTTATCGGATCGAGGATGCCGACGATCTAGAGAGTATTGGTTTTTGGGACCTCTTTGAAAACGACAAAGCTCTGATTTTTGTGGAATGGGCAGAGCGTATTTCTTTAGAGTCATGGCCCTTACACTGGCCCCGCCTTGATATCAATATCTCAAAGTCCGACGACCTCATGTCAAGAGACTACAGGCTGCTGAGTTCCAACAGTTTTAAAGGAAAAGTCTAAGCGGCTTTGGAACCTTGCAAAGATTCCATGTTTTTTTTGCAAAGAGCGACAAGATTCTCGATCTTTTTGAGGCTCGCCACCTCATCGAATTGCTCGTTTTTGTTAAAGCCAGTGATAAAGCCAATAATTTTTTCGTCGATAATGATGGGATAGACTGTGGCATAGTCGGGACAGACCCCTTCATTCCACCATTCGAAATATTTTTCGTTGTAGGGATTGATATAGACGACACCATGAAAAGGAGATTCTGACTTAAAAGCAATCCGGAATATATTGGGGTTGTTAATGTTCACGTGCATACGCCAGGCCAAGCTCGTCATGTTCCATGGGCCGTAAACGTATTTTGGGAAAAACAGCGATTCATTATTTTTCTCGACCCACATCAGTTGTTTATAGTCTCGTTTTAAGTGACTAAAAAGGTGTGCGATAACAAGTTTCATTGTGTCGGCGTTTTCGATGGTTTCAGCGGCCTTAAAGTCCTCTGCTGTGATCTGATTTTCTGGAGGCGTGTGGATCGGCTGAGCATGATCGGTGATCGTACTTTCCGTTTGTTTCGCACTGATTTTCTTTTGGAGCGCTTCTTGTCGCCGACGCTCTTGTGCTTCTTGCTGTTCTTTGGTCACGATAGGGACTGGGGTGTAGTCATCCGCAAAAGATTCAGCAACGGTTGACACTTCCTCTTGCTCTGCCACAGGCGGCTCGAGGCCCGGGGCTGACTGTGGGTCTTCAACTTGTAAAGCTTTGAGGTCATCAAGGGGGGGTAGAACATCGTCAGTCGAAGAAGCAGATGCCGATGTTGCGGGCTCTACTGCTGGTTCTTGGATGCTGTCTGGAGCAGAGGGGGTGCCTTGTTTTTCCTCAGAGGGGCCCAATGCGATCACCTCGGGCTTGTCGGGGGAGTCAGCCTCTTTTTCAATGGGCACTGACGCCGCCGAAGTCGCTGTCACGGCTGTCTTGTCGTCACTCACTATGGGCTGTTGATCTCCCTCTAAAGTGGGTGCACTAAAATCGATTTCATTTAAAGGTTCTTTGATGAAGCCTTCGACCGCAGAAGCTTCTGGGGTCATGTCCTGATGCTTTTCGAACGGAGATTCTTGACCAAGGTTTACAGTGGGCTCAGGAGAAGCCTCGGCATCGTCGACGAGAGAGCTGAAGTCGACAGTAGTCACACTTTCTCGGGGGGATTGTTCCTTTGGTGTTTCAACTGGTTCTTCAGTTTGGACCATGGAAGCTTCTGACATTTGTGTTGTGATCACTGTATTGCCGGGTGCATATGACGGTACCACAGCGCTGCCTTTTGCATCGAGGTTTTTAAGCCAAGCCTTTTCCAAAGGTTCTAACGGCGCCATCACCAAACAGGTTTTTTTACTGATCGATTGATTCGGGGGGGAGATACAGGCGATAAAGAGTGTGTCTTCCCACTCGTAGACAGGGTAGCACTGGGCTGACCACTGATAGAGCTCCGGGTATTTTGCAAGAAGAGTGAAGTCCACGGCCATTGAGAAGAACTCGGGCTTGATCAGTGGGACACTGTAAAAAGAAGAAGCCCACTCTAGATAGTTTGTTTCATTGACGATTTTATTTTTTAGCCCCCAAAGTAAAATATCTTCACCTTCGGGCATGGCTTTAAAATCATCAATAGTGTGGCCCAATGCTTTGAGCCATGGAAAATTTGCGTTCGACATCATGTTCTTATCGGCTGTTCGGAAGGGACTTTTAGCAAAAGCGCTGTAAGACCGGGGGATCTAGACTAAAGAGGCGGGAAACGGTAGATTTGCTGGACCTTGGTGTCGATAACATAACCAATGGGAGATGCTTTTTTAGACAAGTAGAAGCGTCCATCTCGAGGATCAAAACTGCCTTCAAAGTCTTGGAATTCGCTTTTAACAAGTTTGTGTTTTGTGATGACTGACAGCTGGGATGGACCAAAAGCGTATTGATGCCCCATTGAAGACTTGTAGAGTTGAGGGGCGACGAGTTTAACGCAAAAGTCTTTCTCGCAGTTGTAGATCTCGACATCGGCCATGGTTTCGTTAGAGGCCATGGCAAAGTGTGCGGTGAAAAAGCAAAACGAAGCTAGCAGCAGTGCCAGCTTCGTCGGTGTCTGTTTAAAAGAACTAGTCTTGTCGATCATAACTCCACTTCACAAAAGCCATCGTCTTGCCCAATGTGGTTTATGTCGTAGAGATAGCTTTGGGCGTCGTCATTAACAAACACGCCACCAAGGCTGCTGTCAGAAAGAGCTTTTATGTTGCCGCAGGCGTTGTAGTTCGTGGGCCGGATATCCCGTAGATCTTGAATGGGACTATTAAAAAGAACCGCTGGTTTGACTTCAGCAGTGGCCTTTTCGCCCGTGGACATTGTCTGACCTCGGTCCATGCGAGCCACCTTCTCACCCGAGATAGTGATAATGCCACCAGTGAGGGCTAAATCAATGGTGTCGAAAAGTTTTTCCAGTTGCGATCGGTTTCTTCGAGGGTCCAAGCGATGGGTACAGATGCCTTCATCAAAGAGATGTCCTTCTCTCAAAAGATGCTTTTTCCCTTGTTCCATTTTTTGAGTCATTCGATTCATTTGAAAACCATCTTTTACAAAAGCCGATCCTTCCACTGGAGGGGGACAAAGCGTTTCTTGGTTGTCTTTTACCCAGCGAGCACCGAGCATTCCGTCGACCCCCATTGCTAGAACTGTTTTTAAAGACTGCTGATCTCGCAGAGTGGCAATCTGGTCATTTTGGTTCAAAGTGCTCTCGATAAGAAATTGCTCTGAGGCCATGGACTTGCCCCGCAACTTGGCGATCACTTTTTGCATTCCCGTGAGGTCGTAAGCCGATGAGATCGTGTGAATGATGGCTAGTCCCGCAGCGGCCGATTTAAAGACAACCACTTCGCCACGGTCTATTTTTACTTCCATGAACTTTGGATTCTCTTCGCAATCAATTTGCACGGCCAAGTCATGAATCTTGGTGTAACGACATACATTCTTACGGCTTCCAGCACGGTCACTGTACCAGCGTTCTGAGATCTTAGTGGTAAAGCTCAGTTCTTTGTTGGCGTTAAAAAACTGTCGCAATTCATCATAGGCACTCACTTGCTCATACACAAAGTCGAGCAGTTCGTTTTCCGAAGTAATAAGGGGCAAGTTTTCACCGTCGGCAAGAAACTCACCTGGGATTTCAAGGGTCTCATTGTAGTAACCCCTTAATCCGAGGTCTTTTTTAAGGATAGTAAAGTTCTTATTATCGAGGGCTCGCTTATAACTGTTATAACGAGAAGGATCTTTTTTCATAAGAGGTTCGATTCGAGCCATGATTCCACGCATATTCATCATGGGTTTTAGAATGGCGCTATAAAAGAGAGCTGCGGAATTATTGGAGTTCTGTTCCAGGGCGGCGTCGAAAACCGGTGCGCTCAAAAAGAAAGATTCGGGTGTAAAAAGTTGTTCACCGACCGATACCAACTTGTTTGATTTCTCAATTTTCGATAAGTCGGGATCATCGATCACCTGTCGAGCATCGACCACTCCGGAGTTTGAAGATTTACTGTCGTCCCTGAGTAGATCGCGATCGGTACAGGCAGCGAGTAGGCCGATGACAGCAAGCATGCTGACGGCGCTTTGGATGACTTTCCATGATTTCATTAAGGGCACTCCTTTTAGTTTGTCAAATTGGGTTCCACTGTAATAAGTACAAGAAGCGAGCCAATCAGAGGTGATGAAGTGCCTATCGTAAACACCTATAATCATTAGCTTTTAACAGAGCGACGGATCGCGACTCCACTGTCGAATTTTTGAGGCACTGACGGTTTTTGTCAGACCGGCGGAGAAGCCTTAGAATGGGGCGGCTGAATCCATGAAAAAGTCAGGATTTGACCTGATTTCAAGGGGATGCTAGGTTAGCGCCGATATGACACGAGGCAATATATACTTTGATTTCAATGCTACAACTCCGGCGGATGGTGAGGTGCTCAAGCAGGTGCCCCAGTGGCTCGCTTTGTGGGGAAATCCGAGTTCGATTCATGCCCATGGACGTGGTCCTAAAAAGTTGCTCCGCGAATCTCGCCGCTCCATCGCGAAATCCCTACAGTGTCATCCTTTAGAGATTGTTTTTACCAGTGGCGGAAGCGAGTCCAACAACATGGCTTTAAAAGGTCTTTTAACGGCCCTAAAAAAGAAGAATTCCAAACGCCATCGGGTTTTGTTGGGTGGGATTGAGCACCCCAGCGTCCTCAAACAAATCCCCGATCTACAAGCGATGGGTTTCACCGTCGAGCGGATTCCAGTGAATAAGAATGGTCAATACGATCTCAAGTTTTACCAAGAAAAGCTCGACGATCAGGTGGCCTTGGTGTCAGTGATGTTGGCTAACAACGAACTGGGAACCATCGCACCTTTACAAACCATGATTTCTCAAGCCAAAGAGGTGGGGGCTTTTTTTCATAGCGATATGGTGCAAGCTCTTGGCAAATACCCCTTCTCTTTACAGGCTCTACCCGTGGACTTAGCTAGCTTTTCAAGTCATAAAGTTTACGCCCTGAAGGGTAGTGGTCTTTTGTTTATTCGGAAAGGGACGCCTTTTGAGTCACTCACACAAGGGGGCGCGCAAGAGCGTGGACGTCGAGCCGGTACCGAAAACACCGTTGCTATCGCAAGCTTTGCCCATCGTATCGCGGTACTGGACTCGGCGTCTTTTGCTGCCGAGGTGGCTCCGTTGCGTGATTTTTTTGAGTCTTCTATAGCCAAAGAAATTCCAGGTGTTGAAATTCTTGGGCAAGCCAGCCCACGTCTAGCGAACACCTCCTGTTTCACAATTGTTGACGTCAGTGGGGAAAGTCTTTTGATGAATCTAGACATTCGAGGTTTTTCGGTGGGAACCGGAGCCGCTTGCAGTTCTGGGAACCCCGAGCCCAGTCCGGTTCTTTTGGCCATTGGCCTGTCGAGAGACCAGGCGCAATCGTCATTGCGGATCAGTCTTGGAAAAGACACCACCAAAGCAGAGGTTGAGTCTTTAGCTAGGGCCCTAGCCGAAGTGGTGGTCCATCTTCGCAAGTTACAAACGGAGCATGAGGTGTTGCATGGCTAAGTCTTCAAAAGGCCGTGTTCTGGTCGCTATGAGCGGTGGTGTCGATTCATCAGTCGCCGCCTCGTTGTTGGTTGAACAAGGCTACGAGGTGATTGGTGTCACCATGCAGGTTTGGGATTACTCACAATGCAGTATTGAAGAAGGGGCGGGCACTTGCTGCTCCAGTGAGGACGTTGATGATGCTCGCGACGTCGCCGACCGCCTTGGGATCCCTTTTTATGTTTTGAACTGTGAAGACGAATTCAAAGAGAAAGTCATCGACCCTTTTGTAAACTCATACATGGAAGGCAAGACGCCCTTGCCCTGTGTGAATTGCAACACCTACTTAAAATTTGATCACCTGATTCGAAAAATGGAAGAACTGTCTTGTGACTACCTAGCCACAGGTCACTATGCCACTTTAAAACAAAATCAAGAGGGACAATGGGGTATCGTCACCAGCGCTGATAGTTGGAAAGACCAGACATACTTCTTGTTTACGATCGCGCCAGAGCTGATCCCCAAGTTGCTTTTTCCCGTGGGCGAGATGAACAAAGCTGAAGTGCGCGACTATGCCGAGGCTCAAGATCTAGTGGTGGCTCGCAAAAAAGACTCGGTGGGTATTTGCTTTGTCGACAAAGCCGGTTACGGCGAATTTATCAACACCCACTACAGTGAATTGGCCCAAAAGAAAGGCTTGATGAAGCGCTATCCCTCAGGCGAGGTTTTGCGCGAGCACAATGGCATTCATCACTTCACCTACGGGCAACGCAAAGGCTTGGGGATTTCTGCCGAGTGCCCCCTCTACGTTTTACGAGTCGATGCTGAAACCCATGAGGTCTGGGTCGGAACCGAAGACCATCTGTTCTCAAAAGAAATGCTCATCGAAAACTGTCATTGGTTGGAAGAACCGAAAGAGGATCACTACCAAGTTAAAATTCGCTACTCTCATAGTGGCGCACCGGCGCAGATTGAAACTCTCGCGGATGGGCAAGTGCGTGTGGTTTTCAACGACAAGCAGCGGGCCATCACACCGGGCCAAGCCGCCGTTTTTTACCAAGACAACCGTTTGATTGGCGGAGGGTGGATCAAGTGAGCGCCCCCCGTTTTGATGTAAAAACCTTTGGCTGTAAGGTGAACACCTACGACACGGGCCTGCTGCAAAAACGATTGCATGCCTCAGGTTTTATCCATGACCCCGAACAGCCTTCTGTACACATTTTAAACTCCTGCGCGGTGACGGCCGAGGCCACCAAAGAGGCTGTTCGTCAGGCGCGCCGTATTAAAGCCAAAAATCCACTGGCCACGGTTGTTCTCACTGGGTGTGCGGCACAGGTCGATGGTGCTATTGTCGACGATGTCCCTGCTATTGATTTAGTGATTGCCAATTCACACAAAAACGACCTTGAAGATATTTTGAAAAAGCATTTTAGAGGAGAGCTAGAAAGCAAAATCTTGCGATCCAACATCTTCAGAAATGAAAACTTGGGAGAAGGCGGAGGAGAAGAGCGTGGACACACTCGCTCCTACGTAAAAATTCAGGATGGCTGCAACAGCTTCTGTAGTTTCTGTGTTATTCCCTTCGCGCGCGGTAAAAGTCGTAGCTTGACTGTGCCCATGATTCTCCAGCGCTTACGAGAGCTATCAGCGAAAGGTATCAACGAAGTTGTGCTCACGGGTGTTCACATCGGTGACTATCTTGACGAAGAAACTTATGGAGGGCCCTACGCTTTGGACGACTTGGTAGAACAGGTCCTCAATCAAACAGAGATTCCACGGATTCGGCTCACCAGTCTCGAGCCCATTGAAATCACCAATAAGTTAATGGACCTCTACGACAACCCTAAAATGTGTCCTCATTTTCATATGAGTTTGCAGTCCCTTTCGACTCCGGTGCTCGCTGGCATGCGACGCAAGTACACGGCTGAGCAGGTCGGAGAGTCACTGTTGTGGATCAAAGAGAGGCATCCCCAAGCCTTCGTGGGGCTTGATGTGATCGTCGGGTTCCCCGGAGAGACCGATGCTCTATTCGAAGAAACCCTCGCCAACCTCGAGCGTTGGCCTTGGTCCCGTATTCATGTCTTTCCTTACAGTGAGCGGAGTGGAACGCGTGCCAACGAGATGTCTGACTCTGTCCCATGGGCGACTCGCAAAGAGCGGGCACGAAAGCTCAGAGAGCTGAGCCAACAGCGTTACGATCTGTTGGCCTCGGCCCAGATGGGTAAAGAAAAAGACGTGATGGCCGTGCAATATAAAAACGATCATTTGCACTGTCTGTCCCGGGATTACTGGGATATCAAAGTGGAAGGTCACACAGAAGTTACACCAGGTTCGTTGCATCGTATGAAGATTCGTGGTTACCAGCGAGCCAGTCAGGGCCGCATGAACGGTTATTTGGTTGGAGAATTTATTCATGTTTGATTTGAAGTTGATAGAGAGCAAGATTCAATACGTAGCCAAGGACGAACAGTGGTTGAGGCAAGCCTTTTGCCACAAGAGCTTTCAAAAAGAAAACGAAGATTGGGTTCATAACGAAAAGTTAGAGTTTTTGGGTGATGCTGTTTTGGATCTGGTTGTCAGTGACCTTCTGATGGTTCGCTACGCCGATGATCAAGAGGGTAATCTGTCACGCAAAAGAGCTAGCATTGTTAATGAAGATCGTCTCTGTGAACTCGCAAAGCAGCGAGAGATGGAACAGTTCATCTTGGTGGGAGACCGGGAGGCAAACAATAACCTTCGCTGTAACCCTCGGATCATTGCCTCAACCTTTGAAGCGGTTGTGGGAGCGATTTACAGGGATTCGGGCTATGCCACTGTTTTTGATTGGGTGAAAGACAACTTTCAACCTCTGATCGAAGAGGCTTTCAGCGAGCATGACTTTGAAAAAGACTACAAAACACGCTTTCAAGAGTGGGTGCAAGAGGAATTCAAAGAAACGCCGAACTATGTGGTGATTAATCAGTCGGGCCCGGATCATTCACGGGTCTTTGAAATTGAAGTTTTTGTCAACAAACAGTCCTGGGGTGTGGCCAGTGGGGCGAGTAAAAAAATGGCCGCCCAAAACGCTGCGAAACAAGCGCTGGAGAAAATAAAGCGATGATTCATTGTGGATTTATTGGAATTCTAGGATTGCCAAATGCTGGGAAAAGCACATTTTTAAATGAAGTTCTCGGTGAAAAAGTCAGTATAATCTCGAGCAAGCCCCAAACCACCCGGCAGTCTTTCACCGGGTTGGTATCCACTGACGATTACCAGCTGATCTTTTTAGATGCTCCAGGCTTGGTGGAGTCCAAACCGGGACTCTTCGAGTTCTTAGCCGTCGAGTTTACGAAAGTCGTCGAGAGAAGTGAGCATCTGATGGTTTTGATCAGCTTTGAACAAAAGGCGACTGAGTCTCTGCAGATTTTGCTAGAGAAAGTAAAGAATTCCGGCAAACCCTATCGTGTTTTATTCACAAAAGCCGATCTCGAGGAGTCAGAGGTGGTCAAAGGACTCAAGGTCGACTTCGACAAAGAAGGCATTGTATGGATGGATTTTAGCGTCAAAAAGAAAGATCGTTCCGACATCAATGCTTACTTGAAGACCATGGCGGAGACTTTGCCGAAGGAGCACCATCCACTTTATGATCCGGATATGATTTCTTTAGACCGCACTCGTGACATTGTAGCCGAGTTCATTCGTGAGCAGTGTTTTGTGCAACTCGAAAAGGAGTTACCATACGGGCTGGGTGTGGTCATCAAATCCTTTAAGAGAGAAAAAGGAATGCAGCATATTTTGGCCAACATCCTTATTGAAAAAGAAAATCACAAGGCGATTTTAATTGGTAAGGCGGGGAGCCGTCTGAAGAAAATCGGTCAAGAGTCTCGTAAAAAGATTGAGGCCCTGCTCGGCGAGAAGGTCTTCTTGGGGTTGCATGTGGCCTATAAAAAGAACTGGATGAAAAACAAGAGCATTATGAAAGAAGTGGGTTATCACCATGACAAGTAACAACAAGCCCATTTTTGCCATCATTGGACGCCCCAACGTGGGGAAGTCCACCCTTTTTAATTATTTGGTGGAGTCACGCCGTTCGTTGGTGAAAAACCAACCGGGGGTGACAAGAGACATTATTTTTGAAGAGGCCGAGCTTTGGGGCAAGACTTTTGAGCTTGTCGATACGGGTGGTATTACCGAAGCCGCCGATGAGATATCCAGTCGCATTCGAGAGAGTGTCCTCGAGTTTCTCTCGACGGTGGACTACCTGCTGGTCGTGATGGATGCCAAGAGTGGGCTGTGTCCCGAGGACAGAGAGATCATTCGCATAGCCAAGGAGTCCGGCAAGGATTTTTTGTTAGTGATCAACAAGGTCGATAAAAGTCATGAGCTCGATATCGCCGGTGCTGAGTTCTACGAGTTTGGGTTGCCTTTGATTACCTGTTCTTTCGAAGCTCGCTACGGAGTGGATCAGCTTTTGGAGTGGATCAGTGAGCGCCTAACAGCTGAAGAAAAAGAGACAAAAACGGGTTTCGTATTTTCCATAGTTGGCAAACCTAATGTTGGGAAAAGCTCACTCACGAATCAGCTATTGGGCGCCAAAAAGATGCTGGTGTCCTCCATGGCGGGAACCACGGTTGATTCTGTCGATTTTCAGTTTCAATACAACGACCATGAGTATCGTTTGATCGATACAGCGGGATTGAGAAAGTCAGCCAAACGCACAGAGGGTGTTGAGATTATCTCAGCGATCAAAACCAGTCAGTCGATTCGCAAGTCACAGTTGGTTTTGTTGATGATAGATGGGGTCGAGGGGCCGAGCGAACAAGACGCCAAGATCCTCGAAGAAATCGTAGAATCCCACAAGGCCGTCATCTTAGTGGTCAACAAGTTGGATCTTGGTGAAGCGGACATCCCCGAGTTTCGCAAGACCACTCGAGCAAAGCTGGCTGATACTTTTCATTTTTATGCCGATATTCCCATTACTTTTATTAGTGCAAAAACGGGCAAGGGGCTGAAGGACCTTTTTGAAATGATCGAGAGCATTCGTGAAAAGCTCAATGTAAAAATTTCTACCAGTGAGCTGAACGATTTTTTTATGAACGTCATTCGTCAGGCGCCGGCGCCGGTTTATGGTTTGAGAAACGTGAAATTTTACTACCTCACCCAAACCAAGCAGGTGCCACCCAGTTTTATTGCCTTTGCGAATCACCCCGATGGTGTTGACAATGCCTATCGACGTTTTCTCACCAAGAGAATCAAGAAGCGTTTTGGTCTCGAGGGTATTCCCATTCGTATTTTTGTGATGAAGAGCAAAGGGTGATGCTTTGACGCCACGGTTGTTCGTCGTTTCGTTGATGGGTGCTATTTTTTGTATGCACCTTCTGCGGTTTCCCCATTTACTTCTTGAGCAGGGTGGTGGAGCTTTTCTTATTTTGTTTTTTGTCGTACTTAATTCCTTTGCTTTTCCGATGCTGATTGTTGAGAGGGTCCTTGATCGCAAACTCAAAGACATCGATATTGGCAGCCTGATTTATATAAGCAAGAGCTCTCGGCGAAGTCTCATTGATCGTATCTTTGTTTTTTTCTGGTTCACGCTCCGAGGGCTCCTGCTTTTTAGTTTTTTGTGGTTCTTCCTCTATCTGGGCAGCTCTTCGGCTGTGTATCTGATCTACTATCTGAAATCGGCTCTTCATTTAGACCCTGTTTACGCCGACATCCCGGCTGTTCCCGATCTGGAATTCAGTTTGCTAGGGGCTGTGGTTTGGGCTGGGGGGAGTTATATGGTCTTTGCTCGGGCGGGCCATCGTGTTTTCAGCCTGTTCCCGAAATGGATTCTGCCTTTCTTTTTTACAGTGCTTTTTGTGTTGCTCCTGAAGATTGTGGTGCGAGTGAATGACACCGAGGGTTTTAAAATTTTGTTCTATCCCGATTTTTCAGCTCTGACTCCGCACTCTTTAATCTCGGTGATCGGTCATTCTTTGGTTTGTTTGTTTGTCGGCTTCGGTTTCTATAAGCCCTTGTTTCGAGCCAATCTCAAGATGGATCCCATCGAGCTTTTTATTAGAGCGGCCTTAATGGCATTGGTGCTGTGTGTTTTTATCGGACTGATGGCTCTGCCCATGATCGAACAAGTGCGTGAAACGCCCTTTGGTTCGAACTGGATTTTTGAAATTTTACCGCGGTGGTTGTCTTACGGGAACTACGGCAATTACTATTGCAGTCTGTTTTTCCTGTCCTTGTCGGTGATCACATTCTATGTCGGGCTTATGCTGTTTGGTGCGATTCAAGAGAATCGCCGCTTACTTTACCGGTTTCGAAAGAATAAGAAATGGAAAGTCTACGGCAATCTGGTTTTGGTGTGGATCAATGCGGCCATTATTTTGGTCCTACAAAAAGCCTTGCAAGGCTGGACGGGACAAAGTCTTTTGATCACCATGGACACGATCTTGGTCAATGGGGTGTTGCCTCTGTTTGCTTTGATGATGATATGGGTGATGTTTCGTCACACCTCGCGGAGTGAGCGACTGGCTGTCTTCGGACATCAACAGGTATTTTTTCATAACAAGTTCTTTTTTCAAATATGGGAGTGGCTGACGCTTTTGGGTTTGCCTTTTTTAGTCTTGCTGGGCTGGGCCCTTACTTTTCTATAAAAAGTTGAAGCCAAAGACAAAATGGGCATTCATCATGTCGCCATCGAGTAGGATTTGAGTGTTTTTAAGAGGGTCGTTTTCGGTCGCAAAGTTGACGTAGGTGTAGACAAACTGAAAGCCCACAAACATTTCGTTACGAGCCACTGGAATTTCAATGCCAAATCCCATATCAATGCCAGCGCCGTCGTCTTTGGCGACCTGTAGCTCACCCACCACCGAGAAATTGCGGGTGTTTTGTGAAAAACCAGCCAATAAATAAGGGTTGAGGTTCGCTAACCCGCGCGTGACATTGTTGGTGTTGATGTAATATTTCAGGTCAAAAGAGAGACTGTTGACCGACATATTCCCTTGATACGGTTGTGGATTGTTATTCACGTCAACCAGTCCTGTTGCAATGGGCCCTAAGAGATGTTGGCTGTAGGTGTATGAAAACTGCAGCGCCAGGCGCAGATTGAACCAATAGGTCATGGCAAGCCCGGGTGTCGCTGTGGCTTCGATATACTGGGACATGCCGCCAGTAAACATGCGACCGCCCATCAGAAGAGCGATGTTAAAAAAACGGCCGTTGCGAAAAAAGTTAACGTCCGCTTCTTCTTGGCTGTTTTCTTCGAATTCGGAGTAGTCGGCGAAGGGGTCGTAGACGTCGTCGCCCTCGTACTGAGCGTGACTGAGAGCCGTAGCAAATGTCATGGTAATTATCAGAATCAGTTTTAACAAAGCCATCCCCCGAGAGTCTTTTCTCATTTTAGCAATAAATCCAAAATGAGACACCTCCGGACCAGATTTTGACTCAAAATAGGACATTCCCCTAGACAAAAGAGTAGTCATGGGAGAAAAGAGGCCCATGGATTACAAATCAGCCGGAGTCGATATCGAAAAAGGCGATGCCTTTGTGGATTGGCTCAAAAACGATAAAGAAGCCCTCCCTCACCAAGACAAAATTGTTGGGGGCATTGGCGGCTTTGCCTCCATTTTCCGTTTTGACTACAGTGAAATGCAAGAGCCCTGTTTGGTGAGTGCCACTGACGGCATCGGAACCAAGCTAAAGCTGGCCATTGAAATGGAGAAGTACGACACCTTGGGGCAAGATCTGGTTGCCATGTGTGCCAACGATCTGATCTGCACCGGGGCCCAACCCCTGTTTTTTCTCGATTATTTTGCAACCTCACACTTAGACCTGAAGCAGGCCCAGCCATTTTTGGCGGGCGTCCGTAAAGCCTGTATCGAATCTCAAATGGCTCTGATCGGTGGCGAGACCGCCGAGATGCCGGGGCTCTATCAACCCAAAGACTTCGACTGCGCCGGCTTTGCGGTGGGTGTGGTGGACAAGCCCAAAATTCTGGGCGGCCACCGAGTCAAGGCCGGTGATCGCGTCTTGGGTGTGAGCAGCTCTGGCTTTCACAGCAATGGGTTCTCGTTACTAAGAAAGCTTTATCCCTCCGTTCAAGACCAAGAGCAGTGGGGCGAGCGTTTGCTTGAGCCGACCGCCCTCTACGTCAACCTGGTGATGGACGTGCTGAAACAGGCGGAAGTGTCTTCGATTGCCCATATCACGGGCGGTGGGATTCACAATGTCGCTCGAGTCCTCCCCGAGGGCCTGGGCTTTCGCCTCAAGCCGTGGGATTTTCCGGAACTTGTGAAAGAAACCCAGAAACGCGCCCAGGTGAGTGTGGCTGAGATGCTCAAGACCTTCAATTGTGGCGTGGGCCTTGTTTTTGTGTTGCCAGAAGAGAGTTGTTCGGCGGTCCAAGACCAAATCGCAGCGGCAGGTTTCCAAGCCTTTGATTTGGGCAAGATTGAGCAGCAAGATTCGGCCATCGTCATCCCTGGAGACTGGGGATGAGCTCAATCAACCTGGCGGTTTTTGTTTCGGGCCATGGTTCCAATCTTGAAGTTTTTTTGCAAAACAAACAGCAATTTCAAAGCCTATGGGTGGTGAGCTCCAACGCCGAGGCCCACGGTCTCACTCGGGCCTCCAACCACGGAGTAGAGTCCCATGTCCTACCCAAAAACATCGATTGGCAGGCGTTGCACGAGGCTCTTGAGTCGCGAAATATTGATAAAATCTTTCTTGCTGGATTTATGAAAATTGTCCCAGCATCGTTTGTGGAAAAGTGGCATGGGCGACTGTTTAATTTGCATCCCTCCTTATTGCCAAACTACAAAGGCTTGCGAGCCATTGAGCGGGCCCATGCCGATGGAGAGGCCGTTGGCGTCACGATTCATCATGTTGTCGCTGCCGTCGATGCCGGTGACATAGTCTTACAAGACTGTGCTGTCTCAAAAGAGGCTGTGGTTAATATGGATTTAGAGGCGGTCATCGAGCGCACTCACGCCAAAGAGCACGAGCTTGTGCAAGCCTGGATTGACCAACTCCACTGACGCTTTTCTAAGCGGTTCTGAGACGTGGAAGTTTTTTGAAAATTTCACACAGGCAAAATATCTTTCGTTTCTTTTAAGACCTCTTTTTGTTATGTAGAGAGGGTAAAATTACAAAAAAGGAGATTCTTGTGATCCAACGTTACACAAGAATGGAGATGGGGCAGCTCTGGAGCCAAGAGGCTCGATTCGAGTGTCTCAAAGATGTGGAACTCGCGGTTGCGAGAGCCCAGGCCGAGCTCGGCATCATTCCCGCTGCCGCTTATCCAGTGATCGCTGAAAAAGCCGACTTTCAAATCGACCGTATCTTAGAAATCGAAAAACAAACCAAACATGACATCATCGCTTTTGTTTCCAATATGGCAGAAAACGTCGGCCCTGAGGGGCGCTACCTGCATTATGGGATGACCAGCTCAGATGCGCTGGACACAGCCTTGAGTGTGCAGGTCGGCAAAGCCGGGCCAGTGCTGTTGTCCTCTCTGCATGCTTTGATGAAATCTTTAAAATCCAAAGCGCTTGAGCACAAGGGCACCATATGCTCCGGCCGAACCCACGGGATGCATGCAGAGCCGACGACTTTTGGTTTAAAGCTCGCGGGCTTCTACGCCGAGTTTGCTCGTCACGAAAAGCGTTTTCACGCCGCTATGGAGAATATGGCCATCGGCAAGCTTAGTGGTGCGGTGGGGACCTACTCGTTTTTAAAGCCCGACGTGGAGAAAAAGGTTTGTGAATATTTGAACCTAAAACCGGAAACAGTGGCCACCCAAGTGATTCCGCGAGATCGCCACGCCGAACTGTTTTCATGTTTAGCGCTGATGGGTGGTGCTCTCGAGCGTTTGGCTGTTGAGTTTCGCCATTTGCAGCGCAACGAAGTGGCCGAAGCCTACGAAGGCTTTAGCAAAGGACAAAAAGGCTCCAGTGCCATGCCTCACAAAAAAAATCCCATCAGTTCGGAGAACATCACGGGCTGTGCACGATTGCTGCGCTCTTACTGTTTGTCGGCCATGGAGAATATGGCGTTGTGGCATGAGCGTGATATTTCTCATTCTTCGGTGGAGCGAGTGATTTTTCCCGACGCATTTATTCTCTGTGACTACGCTCTCCACCGGATGGCGGGTGTGGTTGAAAATCTTGACGTGAATGCCGAGCGAATGCTCGCCAACATGGAACTATCCCAGGGCCAACTGTTCAGCTCCCATCTGTTATTGCATATGGTGGATCAAGGCTTGTCCCGTGAAGAGGCTTATAAAAAGGCCCAAAGCGTGTCCCATCAATTGGAGCCCGGTCAGCATTTAAGAGATCAGCTGTTGCTGCACCCAGAGACCAAAGACTTTTTTGATCAAAAAGTGATTGATGAAATCTTCTCCGGGCAACGTCATCTGGCCCAGGTTGAAGAAGTTATGAAAGGAGCCTTGCAATGAGTCACACGCAAGGAGAGTTGCTTTACGAAGGCAAAGCGAAACGCATTTTTAATGTGTCAGGTGAGTCGCAATTGATATGGCAAGAGTTTAAAGATTCCTTCACCGCTTTTAACGGTGAAAAAAAAGCCGAGATGAAAGGCAAGGGGCAAATCAATCGCGCCATTGCCTCTTTGATCTTTCAAAAACTCAAAGACCAGAAGATCCCGTCGCATTGGGTTGCTGACTCCGGAGACATTCACATGATCACCCAGAAATTGGAGATGATCGATCTTGAAGTGGTGGTGCGCAATGTGCTTGCGGGCTCCACGGCCAAGAAATTGGGGATGGCCGAAGGCACCGCTCTAGAGAAACCACTGGTTGAGTTTTACTACAAGAAAGATGAGTTGGGTGATCCCTTCATCAGTGATGATCAAGCTCTTCTTCTAAAAACAGTGCGCCACGACAGCGATTTGCAAAAGCTTAAAGACCGAGCTCTGCAAGTGAACGCGGTGATGTTAAAAATGTTTGATGAGGCTGGCATCCGTTTGATCGATTTCAAATTGGAGTTTGGCTACGACAGTGCTGGTGAAATCTTGTTGGGTGATGAGATCTCACCAGACAGTTGCCGCCTTTGGGACAAACAAACCAACGAAAAAATGGACAAAGATCGATTTCGTCGAGACTTGGGCGATGTGCTCGAGAATTATCAAGAAGTGTTAAACCGATTAACAAAGTAGGGACCCATGAAATTTGCTTTAAAAGTATTGCCAAAACCTGAAGTTCTCGACACTCAAGGGCGAGCGGTGCAAAGCACGCTACAGAGCCACGGCTTCGATCTTTCTGAGTGTCATGTGGGTAAGTACATCGTTCTCGAGGTCAATGCCTCAAACCCTGCCGAGGGTGAAAAGATGGCAACGGCCATGGCCGAGAAAGGGCTCTACAACCCCTTGATTGAAAACTATCAATTGGAAAAACTATGAGTCGGGTGGGTGTTCTTCGGTTTCCCGGAACCAATTGTGATCGCGATATCTGGAAGTCCATCGAACTCAAGGGCCATACGCCCCAGTGGATTTGGTACCAAGACGAATTCAGTCCAGAGGACTTCGACGCCTTTTTAGTACCCGGCGGATTCAGTTACGGTGACTACCTGAGATCAGGTGCCTTAGCAGCCCTCAGTCCAGCAATGACAAGTCTTAAAAAGGCCGATGCTCAAGGCAAACCCATCTTCGGTATTTGCAATGGCTTTCAGATTCTCTGCGAAGCCGGTATGCTCCCTGGTGCACTGATGCGTAACGAAAATGGGCGATTCATTGATCAGTGGGTCACACTGAAACTAGAAAACAAAAGCGGTTGGACCCCAGCAAAAGTGGGTGAGTCTTTTCGTATGCCCATGGCTCATGCCGATGGTCGCTTCTTTATAAACGAAGAAGGACTCAAGGACCTTAAAGACAAAGGCCAAGTTTGGCTCACTTATACCAACAATCCCAATGGTTCGGTGGCCGACATCGCCGGTGTTATGAACGAGCGAGGCAATGTGGTGGGAATGATGCCTCATCCAGATCGTGCTCTATTTGAATGGATGGGAAGCACGGACGGCCTACAATTTTTCGATTGGACGGGTGAAGCATGACTCTACAAGAAAAACTCAAACTCTATCGAATCAACGAGACCGAATACGCGAGAATCACTGAGTTGCTGGGGCGAGAGCCACAAGGCGTTGAGTGGGCGGTTTTCTCGGCTCTATGGAGTGAGCACTGCTCCTATAAAAGTTCAAAAGTTCATTTAAAAAAATTATTCAGCCAATCCGAGCGGGTCTTACAAAGCTTTGGTGAAAACGCCGGGATCGTGGATCTCGGTGAAGACGAAAAAGTGGCTTTTAAAATGGAAAGCCACAATCACCCCAGTTTTATCGAGCCTTATCAAGGCGCTGCTACTGGGGTGGGTGGAATATTACGTGACATCTTCACCATGGGCGCGCGCCCCATCGCGCTGGCGAACTATCTTTGTTTTGGTAAGCCGACGGCCGATAGAATGTCAGAATTGGTCGATGGAGTGGTCCGAGGTATTGGCGGTTACGGCAATTGCGTCGGTGTTCCGACGGTGTCGGGACAGACCAATTTTCACGAATCCTACGATGGCAATATTTTAGTGAACGCTATGGCCGTGGGTCTTTTTACGAAAGACGACCCCATTTGTCTGTCGCAAGCCAAAGGCGTTGGTAACTTGGTGGTCTATGTGGGGGCTAAAACCGGGCGCGATGGCGTTCATGGTGCCAGTATGGCCAGTGAATCGTTCGACGAAGACTCCGAGAGCAAGCGCCCTACGGTACAGATTGGTGACCCCTTTTTCGAGAAACTGTTGATTGAGTCTTGCTTAGAGGTGATGAAACAAGATCTTGTGGTGGCCATTCAAGACATGGGGGCCGCAGGCCTCACCAGCTCTGGCTTTGAAATGGCGGACAAGGGCAGTATCGGGATCACACTCAACCTCGATCACGTTCCTCTGCGCGACGAAACCATGACTCCTGAAGATGTCCTATTGTCAGAGAGCCAAGAGCGCATGCTCCTTATTTGCAAGCCAGAGAAGTTAAAACCTTTGCAAGACATCTTTCATCGTTGGGGTCTTGATGCCGTCGCAGTCGGTGAAGTCATTGAAGACCCTGTGGTGCGCTTGATCTGGAAAGGGGAGACCTTAACAGAAATGAGTCCCAAGATGGTGGTGGACAATGCGCCCCAATACGAGCGCCCCTTTAATCCATGGACCTCGGCCACTCGCAGTGAGCACGGTGAAATCTCCGATGGGGATGTGAACAATGAATCGCTACTAGCGACCCTGTCCCACGTCACGGGGGGTGATAAAAGTTGGGTTTACAAACAATACGATCAACGTGTGGGTGCCAACACGGCCCAGGACTGCAGTAACCCTGTGGGTGCTGTGGCCTTACCGTCTGGACGAGCCCTTGGCGTGGTTCTCGGTTGTCGCCCCCATATCATGCGACAAGACGCTTGGCTCGGTGGGATGGACTCTATCGCGTATCCTGCCATTGAACTGGCATCAAAAGGCTTTGAAGCCCTTGCGACCACCGATTGTTTAAACTTCGGCAACCCTGAAAAGAAAGAGGTGATGACCGAGTTTGTCGCCGCTCTTGATGGCATGAACAAGGCCTGTGAAGCTTTTGTGGCGCCGATTATTAGTGGCAACGTGAGTTTCTACAATGAAACCTTGGACAAAGGGGTTTCACCCACTCCGAGCACCGGTTTAGTGGGGCTGCGTCCCTCGATCGATAATATTCCGGCCTCGGGTTTTACCAGCGAAGGCAACTCGGTTGTGTTAGTGACCTTGGCAAAGGGCTGCAGTCAGGGACTGCTCTGGGAGAACCAAAACAAACAAGGGCAGTTCTTTTTCGACACGGAGCTTGCCAAACTCGCACAAGACACAAAAAACTTTGCCCAGGTCGTCAACAGTCTCGACGTCACCGCCTCGAGAATCGTTGGTAATTTCGGTTTGGCTTACACCCTAAGCCGTATGACTTTGGATCGGGGCCTGGGTGCTCGAATTCAGTGGGATGGTCCCGCCGGTCTTGAGCCCCTTTATCAGGTGGTTCTGACCGTGGCAGACACTCAAAAAGAGCGACTGCTGTCGTCTTTGGCCAGTCACAACATCGACGCCACTGTCATCGGTGTGGTCACTGGTGATCGACTCATTTGGAATGATTTGGATCTCTCAACAAGAGACATTAAGGAGTCCTATGCAAGTTCATGGACAAAAGCATTCCCACGGCTTTCGTGAAGAATGTGCCGTCTTCGGTATTTGGAATCACCCGGAGGCCAGTCGCCTCTCTTATCTGGGCTTGTACGCTCTCCAGCATCGGGGGCAAGAGGCCGCGGGGATCGTCAGCCTTCATGAAGGCCAGCATCTTTTACACAAAGCCCACGGCTTGGTGGCGGACGTCTTCAGTGAAGAGGTGTTGGATAGCTTAAAGGGCCAAGCCTCCATCGGCCACAACCGTTATTCCACAACTGGAGCCAACGAGAAGTATAATATTCAACCATTGAAAGCCAATCTCTATAACGGTCCCGTTTCCATTGCCCATAACGGTAATATCATTAATTCCAAGCCGTTGCGTGAAAGCCTAAAAAAAATGGGCTCCATTTTTCAAGGGACGAACGACACCGAACTTTTTTTGCATCTGATCGCACGCAATGAGAACTCCGATATGCTGACCTGTCTGAAAGAAGAACTCCCCAAGTTGGAGGGAGCCTTCTCCATGGTTATGCTAACCGACAAGCAGTTGATCGCCGCTCGGGACCCCCAAGGCTTTCGGCCCTTGGTCCTCGGAGAGATTGAAGTCAACGGTGGGAAAGCCAAAGTGGTGTCATCGGAGACCTGTGCCTTTGACCTCATCGGCGCCAAATTCATTCGCGAGATCGAACCCGGTGAGATTTACTATTGTAACGACAAAGAAGAGGGCTCCTTTTTTCTAGAAGATGTCCCGAAGCAAAAAAGCCAGTGCGTGTTTGAGCATGTGTATTTTTCTCGCCCTGATTCTGTTGTTTTTGGCAACAGCGTCTACGAGACTCGTAAGAAACTGGGGTGTCATTTGGCCATCGAAGATGGCGACATGAATGCCGACCTGGTGATCCCTGTCCCTGACAGTGGCGTGCCAGCCGCCATCGGTTACTCTCAGCAAAGCGGTTTGCCGTTCGAGTTGGGTATTATTCGCAACCACTATGTGGGGCGAACCTTTATTGAACCCAAGCAGAGCATTCGCAACTTTGGGGTAAAGGTGAAGCTCAATCCCCAAGAGGCCATCTTAAAAGGTAAAAAAATTATTGTGGTCGATGACTCTTTGGTTCGAGGAACCACCTCGCAAAAGATCATTAACTTAGTGCGGGCCTTCGGCGCCAAAGAAGTTCACATGCGGATTGCCGCTCCACCCACTATTGGCCCTTGTTATTATGGTGTGGACACGCCCAGTAAAGATCAGTTGATTGCTAGCAGTCACTCCAACGAAGAGATTCGCAAGTACATCGGCGCTGACACTTTAAAATACGTTAGTATGGAGGGCTTGATGAAAGCGGTCGACGACCAAGAGTCCGAAAAATACTGTGCGGCCTGCTTCACCGACAAGTACCCCACGCCCGTTTATTAAAAACAAAAAAAGGCCACGCGATGTGGCCTTTTTGAAATCGTCATAAAAATTATTTTTTAGTTTCCTGGGCCGACGATGACACCTTCTCCACAGCAACCGTACAGAGTGGTTGATCCGGTAAAGATATAAACTTCGTTTGGAAAGATGTGATCGCTCATTCCGTTGTTGCATTCATTAGAAGTCACCATGGCAACTTGACCATTGTTGTTAGAAAAAACTTGTAAGAAGGAAGCCGTGTAACCAGCAGCACCCGAAACATTGGTAACGGGTAGGGTTAAAGCCGGCTCATAGCCGGGGCCTTCAAGAACCACTTTGTCGTCAGCAACTTCCGCTGCCCAAAAAGGCTCGGTTCCATGGCAATCGATGGCCAGGGCATTTAAAGAAAATAGGCTGGCAAGTACTCCAAAAACTAAAGATTTCATTCGGTCTCCTGTGTGATGGTTTTCAAATCTAATACTACAATGCGTCGAGAATAGGCACCCTTGCTGTAAAATCTACAGATAAGACACCGAAGGAGGCACAGCGGGGAATCTAATTTATTTTAGACTTTTTTTCGGCGTTCGCGAAAGGAGACTAGCTTTTTGTTGGCCTCATCCCACAGATGCAAGTTTACGCATTTGAGACTTTGCCAAAGCGTGATGCGCCCCATGTCTTTCAGTTGGGGGTGATCCTTTAATATTTTTGGCAAGCGGTAGTAGGGGATGCGGCTGTGCAAATGATGAATATGGTGAGCCCCAATATTGGCCGTGGCCCAGCGCAAAGGCAGGGGCAAGTCGTAATGGGAGCTGCCATAAAGGGCGGCGTGCTGGGGGTTCCAGGTGTCTTGGTGCTCCCAGTGGGTGTTCTCGAACTGGTGTTGCACGTAGAAGAGCCAGACACCTAAGGTGCCCGCCAGAATCACGATGGGCATGTGGACCAAAAAGAAGGCGCCAGTACCGATCGTGTAAAGCAGTGTCAGGACAATGGCCGCAATAAACAGATTGGTGCCCATGGCACTAATCCACGCTTTAAACTCTTTCATGCGACCAATGGGTAAACGTTGTCGAATGACAAACAGATAGGTGGGGCCAAAAAGAAAAAGAACCAGTGGGCTCCGGTACAGTTTGTAAGCGAATCGTCCTTTGAGCGAGAGTTGTTGATACTCCTCAATGGTTAGAGTGGTGATGTCTCCGTAACCCCGTTGTGAAAGATTGCCAGAGGTTGAGTGATGGGCCGCATGGTCGCGCTTCCAAACCTCGTAAGGGGTGAATGTAAAAACACCGAGCACGCGCCCCACCCAGTCGTTGGCGGCCTTGTAGCGAAATAATGTGCCGTGGCCACAGTCATGTTGAATGGCGAACAGGCGAACCAAAAAGAAAGCCGCTGGAATGATGAACAGTAAGGAGAGCCAGTAGCTGTAGTAATAAAAATAAACCGCAAGCAACCAAAGGCCCACAAAGGGGATGCAAGTGACGGCAATTTCAAAAATGCTGCGCGCGTGGCTGGGTCGTTTGTATCGGGCCACAACTTGCGCCCACTCTTTGGCTGTCTTTTCTTTGAGTTTGTCTGTATCAAGAACCATGGTCACCCCATCTATTTTCTTTTTGATCTTGGCATCGAGAAGATCGGCCAACGCCGGCTACTTCCTAATAAAATTATGGACCAGAATTTGAAAAAGAAAAGTCCAAAAATCACCCCAAGAAAGGCTCCCGCCAAGATATCCGCCGGATAATGCACGCCCACGTAGACTCGGGAGAGGGCCACCAGCGCGGCAACACCGTAAAAGACGCCAGATAATGCGGGGTAGCAGTAGCTTAAAAAGGTGGCCCCAGCAAAATTATTAGCCGCATGGTTCGAGGGGAAGCTGTAGCCCGCATAGCGGTCCACGCGCACATTGATTTCAGATTCCACAGCAGGCGGCCGTTCTCTTTCAAAGTGGGGCTTCAAAACCCGGTAACAGTAGTTGTCGATGACTCCGACACAGAGACCGAGCCCCAGCATGACAGGCAGGACCTGCCAGCGTTTGCGGTAGATCCAAACCAATAACAGCACGGGTAAAACATAAGTCAGAAAGGTTTTGTTTTTGTGGAGATCGGTGATGATCGGCATCCATTGATCAAACAAATCATTGCTGAGAGTGGAGTTTATAAAATGAAAGATCATTTGATCGATGGCGAGCATGACAGGCAACTTCCCACAACCGGGCGGGGAGTGCAATGTTCCGTCGCCGTCCCTATTTTTATTGGACAGTGAGTAAAATTCCCCTAGAATAGCGGTATGAGTCAGTCGGGTTGGGGTGTTCTAAAAAAAGGCGATCTTGTGGACGTCGTGGCGCCCGCCGGGCGGCCGAGACCCCACACTTTAAAAGGTGTTGAGCAATTTTTAAGCTCCTGGGGCCTTCGAGGCCGTTTTTCTGATGATCTTGTGGGCAAAGACCTGTTGTGCGCCAATTCCGCGGAGATCCGTTTTAAGAACTTAAAAAAGGCACTGTTGGCGACAGATTCTAAAATGATCTGGTGTCTTCGTGGCGGGTATGGGTCGTTGCACCTTTTAGATGCTTTAGACAAAATGAGACCGGTACAGAATAAGTGCTTTTTGGGTTTTAGTGATATTACGACCCTCCACACCTTTTTTGTTCAAAAGTGGCATTGGCAAACCATTCACGGTTGCAATATTGATCGATTCGCATTGGGTACTGCCACTGCCGGAGAGAAAAAGCGCTTTCGCGATATTCTTTTTGGAAACCAGCGCAGTCTCAGTTTTGCTTTGAAACCGCTGAACGGGCCCGCTTCGAAAACTCGCCATCTGCGCAGTCAGGTGGTTGGGGGAAACCTCATTACTTTGCAAGCAGGGTTCGGGACCGATCATCAGTTACAAACCAAAGGACGCATTCTTTTCCTCGAAGAGGTGGGGGAGCGGGCCTACAAAATCGATCGCGTGCTGGAACACATGAGGCAGTTGGGGATGTTCAGAGGTTTAAAAGCGATGGTTCTGGGACAGTTCACCGAAGGGCATGAGCCCAATGGTAAGAACAGGGTGCCCGAGTATTTAAAACTATTTGCTGAGCAACAGAGCTTTCCGGTTGTGATGGGCTTGCCCAGTGGGCATGGTAAAAACCAACATCCTTTGCCTTTTGGGACTGCTGCTAAGCTGAGTTTGGGGCCAAAGCCGCAGTTAACTGTGGATAGTGGCGCGTTGTGAACCCTTTGAACCAAGAGTTGCAAAAATTTATTAAACAATCGGAAGACTTCGATTTTCAAGGTCTCAAGGTGCAAGCCTGCTATCAAGGGCAGCGGGTGGTTGATATAGCCTGCGGCAAAACCTACTCTTTTTACGATATCGCCTCTCTTACTAAAATTGTTTTCACCACCCTTTGGTTTCTGGAGCACTCATTGTGCGATCCCAAGATTTTACAGAGGAAAGTTCAAGGGATTTTACCCTGGTACCCCCATGCCCGAGTCAAAGTGGGGCAGTTGTTGAATCACAGCGCTGGTAACGATTGGTGGCAGCCCTTTTACAAAGACATCTCTACGAGCCTTTCTATTGAGCAGAGGTATCAGCAAATGGAGAAGTTTTGTCGGCAAGCGCCGCTGTCCAATGGTAAAAAAGCCGTCTACTCTGATATTGATTTTTATTTGCTCGGTGCGATTATGCAGAAGCTTGAAGGCAAGCCCCTTCTGATGATCTGGCAGCGACTGAAAGCTAAATTTCTTGGAGCTAGTGATTTTCATTTCAATGCTTCAAATATCAGACATCGCAAGCTTGGCGACTATGCTCCCACCGAGAACTGCCCATGGCGCAAGCAGGTTGTCCGCGGTCAGGTTCATGATGAAAATGCTTGGGCCCTCGGTGGGGTGGCGCCCCACGCTGGTTTATTTGGACAAATCGGCGACCTTTTTTTATACGGACAGCTGATTCGAAAAGTCTGGCGGGGAGAGCATAAAATCCTGCAGCGTCAGGATCTAAAAAGATTCGCCGCGCGCTCGATGCCAAAAGATCAAGGCGATTGGGGGTACGGCTTTATGTTACCGAGTGAAGAGAAGGCTTCGGCGGGTGATTTTTTCAGCAAAAAGTCTTTTGGTCACACGGGGTTCACCGGCACCTCATTTTGGTTTGATCCCGAACGGGATCTGTTTGTTTGTATACTGAGCAACAGGGTTTATCCCACTCGTGAAAACAAAGGCTTTGTGCGGTTACGGCCCCAGATCCATAATTGGATTTTCGAACACTTGAAAGGGCGAGCATGATTCAATTGAAGCCAGGATCTCATATTCACTTGATGGGCATTTGTGGAACGGCTATGGCGTCTTTAGCTGGTATCTTACAAGAACGGGGTTTTAAGATCACCGGAAGCGATCAAAATGTTTACCCACCGATGTCGACCCAGCTTGAAAGTCAGGGCATCTCGATTTTGCAGGGCTACAAAGCGGAAAATCTTGAGCCCCGTCCCGATTTTGTGGTGGTGGGCAATGTGATTTCTAAACACTACGAAGAGGCCGATGCTCTTTTAAAAACAGATATTCCCTATGCCAGTTTACCAGAGACTCTGCGCGATTTTGTAATTGAAGATCGTCACTCAATGGTCGTTGCAGGCACCCATGGCAAGACCACCACCACGGCGATGTTGGCTTGGGCCTGCGAGCAAGAGGGTTTGAAGCCAGGGTTTTTGATTGGCGGGATCCCCGGCAACTTTCATCAGTCTTTTCAGAACCCAGGGGGACAACACTTCGTGATTGAAGGGGACGAATACGACACGGCCTTTTTTGCGAAAGTCCCAAAGTTTGTGTTTTATAATCCTCGCTCTGTGATTCTCAGTGGCATTGAATTTGATCATGCGGATATCTATGACTCTCTCGATGATATCTTAAAAGCCTTTGAGTCATTACTACAAATTATTCCAACCAGCGATGGACTGTTGGTTTACAACCAAGAAGACAAAAATATTCCGAAAATTTTGCACCACTACCAGGGGCCAAAAGTGTCATACGGCTTCGAAAGCGGCGACTGGACGGCTTCAGATTTAAAATTTCTGCGGCAGGGGTTGGAGTTTGATGTGATTTTCAAAGGGAGCAAAGAAGACCGTCTTTTTGTGCCCATGTTCGGTCAGTATAACGTGACGAACGCTTTGTCTGTGTACGCTCTTTGTCGAGAACTAGGCTTTCAATGCGATATGAAAAAGGTTTTTGCTAGTTTTAAGGGTGTCAAACGGCGACAAGAGCTGATCGGGGAGCCCCGTGGGGTGCAGGTGATCGAGGACTTTGCCCATCATCCGACGGCTGTGGCTGCGACCATCGATAGTTTTCAAAAGCGAGAGAACAAGGGGCGCCTGTTTGTGGTGTTTGAACCCCGTTCAAACACTTCTCGCCGTCGTATCTTTCAAGAGGCCTACACCCGGGCCTTGGCCAAAGCCGATGAGGTTTTAATCAGCCGCCCCTTTCAAGGGGTGGCGAAGTTATCCAGAGAGGAAAGTCTCGATGTTGAGCAGATCCTGCGGGATATCGCGCCGACCACACCGGGGTTTAGTTTTGAAGCCGTGGAGGAAGCGGTGGAGGTGATCGCCTCGAAAGCGAAGTCTGGTGATACCGTATTGATCATGAGTAACGGTGGCTTTCAGGGTATTTATCAGAAAATGCTGACCGCTTTAGAAACTTCTTAAGGCCGGGCCGTCGCGATTTTGCACGTTCCAGTGATCCGCTAGGCGGCTCGCCTCTTGCCCAAAAAGCTTTCTTAGGACTTTTAGAAATTCTTTCAAATCATTGTTTTTTCAGTGGTTTTTTTGACGACATTCGGTATACGTGAATCACAAACAAAAAACATGGTGGAATTGTGGTCTCAGTTAAAATGGTATTGTCGTTGGTCTTCATTATGGTGTCACTGGGCGCCTGTGCTCAAAAGCCTGTAGTGAGCGGAGACCCTGAATGGGTGTTGACCCCTGAAACTCCAGATCAAAGATTGATAATGGATGACCAGTTTCTCAAAAAAAGCCAAGAGTCGGCTCAACAAACCGCTGAAAGCAAAAGCTATCGGCGCACTTTCTTAAAACCCTAAGTTCATTTCGGACCTAAAGAAGCGCCACACCGGTCGCAGAACTGGGCCCCTTGGTTGTGTCCCTCTTTAAAGCAGGACGAGCAAGTTCTTGTGTATTCTTGATTGCTATTAATTTTAATCACCTCAGATGTTACGATCCCTGTCGGTACGGCGAGAACACCATAGCCCAAGATCATTAACACTACAGAAGTGAATTGCCCTAAATCGGTTTGTGGGGTTAGGTCGCCGTAACCTACAGTTGTCATGGTTACTACCGCCCAGTAGACGGCTTTGGGAATACTCGTAAAGCCGTTCTCCCGTCCTTCGATCATATAGATTAGGGTTCCCATAATAGAAACTGAAGTAATGATGGTGATGAGAAAAACAAATATTTTGGGCCAACTTTGTTTGAGGGCGGCATTCAGTTGTTGACCGGCCAGTGCGTATTGGTTGAGCTTTAAAACTCGGAACACTCGCATGATCCGTAATCCTCGAACAATCGTCAGGCTCTGGGCTCCTGGGACAAAAAGTTGGATGTAGAAAGGCAGTGTGGCTAAGAGATCCACGAGGCCGAAGAAACTAAAGACATAGGCCTTGGAGCTAGAGGAGCAGTAAATTCTTAAAAAGTACTCCACTGTAAAAAATAGCGTAAACACCACTTCGAAACCGAAAAATAGGGACTCGTTCAGGACGGCGATGGATTCCACGGATTCGAGCATGGTTACCGCCACGCTCCCCAAGATGGCGACGATCAAGACGATGTCAAAAATCTTGCCAGAGAGAGTTTCGGCTTCAAAGATAACTTCATGGAGTTTTTGTTTTAGAGTCACAGTGCTCAAAGGATAGCCCCACTCTCCCGTTTTTTTCAAGCCCAGTTCAGCGATGATGTGAGTTATAATCCAAAAATTCTTGAGCACGATCTCTGGTTCGAGAAAGGGAGAACCACGGGATTGGCCTGAGAGAAATACATTTTGCGATGCTCTTGAGGTTTTAAGGCCTCAATCCAACCCGTTCGCCCTAAAAACTGGTGACGCTCGTGAACCCGCGCCATTACACTTACAAATTTTTCGATGAGGGGGGAGTCGGGCGGGTAGAGAGTCTTCACATCACCGAGCATTAGGGTGGTGCGGTTCACCGATGGGTTCTCTGCAGACCCTTCAGCCACAGGGTCCGCCGTGAGAGAAAAAGAGTTGGGGCGAATCCAGCGATCCGGCGCAAGTTGCTCAATATTTGAATAGAATTCCACTGATTTGAGTTCGTACAATTGGGGGACCAATCGAGGATTGTGGTACAGGTCGCGAATTAAGCCGTCCGTATCACCCCGGTCGACGCGGTCGATGACTCTTCGAATGGATTCGTCCACGTCATCATAGATTGAAATATAAGAGCCGGACTGGAGCTGCCCCAACAAGGCCAACTGTTTTTCAAAGGGGTACTCAAATTGAAAAGAGTGAATAACGTGCCCTAGTGTCTTTTGGAAGGTGGCGTCTAAGCTTCTTTCCAGCACGACAGGGTCGGCCAGTCGGACCTCAACCTCGCCTTCACCCAAAAAGCTAAGTCGGGCATCAAAAGTGTCAGTGACGAAATGGCGGGAGTAGTCAGGACTTTTCTGCGGACTTCTCGGGTCGTGCAGATAGAAGCTAGCCGAGGGATTTTCGGATGCCAAAATCAGATGAACGGGAAGCCAGCTTTGATGCCCCCTCATATCCTGAGCGGACGCCGCCGCCCACGAGAGGGTGAAAAGAAGTAGAATAACAAAGAATCTCATGACGCACTTCTACCAGAAAGCAGGCGCCGTTAGAAGAGGGTAAACCTTACCTGTCAGTAAAATAGACAGTTGTGGAGCGATGTGTTCGATTAACACTGATCGTGGCTTCGATGCATCCGGTTATCTGCCGGTCCCAGGCGGATTTTTTGGACAAATCGGATATCAGTTTCTATAGTTTGCGGTTCTATGGCTAAAAAGAAAGAAATGACACCTTTAATGCAGCAATATTGGGGCGTAAAATCGGCCCATCCCGACAAAATTGTTCTTTTTCGGATGGGAGACTTCTTTGAGATGTTCCACGAAGATGCGCAAACCGCAGCGCCACTTCTCGGCATCGCCCTAACGGCTCGGAATAAAAAGTCGGGTGACCAGACGCCCATGTGCGGGGTCCCTCATCACTCTATAGCAGGGCAGATCAATAAGCTGTTGCAGGCGGGTAAGAAGGTGGCGATCTGCGATCAGGTTGAAGATCCAAAAATGGCAAAAGGCTTGGTGAAGCGAGAGGTGACTCGGATCTTAACGCCGGGGATGGTGTTTGATCCGGAAACTCTCGATGCCCATTCGCCCAACTATTTGATGGCCTTTGACCGCGACACTCTCAGTTTTATGGATTCAACCACGGGAGAGTGTTTTTACTATCTGGTCTCTGACGAAAAAAGAAAAAAGCAGTTGATTGAAACCTTGAATCCTGTTGAGATTGTTTTAGCTGAGGCATCTGAAGCCCAATTCTTTTTGATCAAGCCTGATACGTGGGCGGGTGTTGTGAGTTTTCACGAATCGGTTCTGAAGACAGAGGAGTCCCTCCCTCTTTCGGCAAAAAGATTGTTGTCCTATGCTCAGTCCATGCAAGGGGAAGGAGTCCTTGACTCTTTGCAGGCTTTTGAAAAACGTGATTCTAATTTTCGCATGCAAATATCGGCCAATGTGTTTCGCCATCTTGAGGTCTTCAAAACATACAAGGGAGACAAGCAGGGTTCTCTTTTTACCAGTATTGACCGAACCAAAACGGCCGGAGGCGGGCGTCGCTTAAAAAGCTGGTTGCAGTTTCCCCTGACCGATCTTGAGAGAATCAACGAGCGTTTGAATTCTGTTGAGTCATGGACCAAAAATTTGGAAACCTTAAAGGCCACCCGTAAAACACTTTATGGAGTGGGTGATTTAGAGAGGCGACTTGGCAAAGTTGGGCAACCGCAGTCTCATCCGCGGGATCTACGATCTTTGTCAGACTCGTTACAGTCATGCTTGGAGCTCCTACCTGTGATGGGAGAGTTTTACGGCAAGCAAGAGGTGCTCGACAAGATTGCACCATTGCAAGACAAGCTGGCTCGGGCCTTTGTCGACGAGATTCCCAATAATTTTCGAGAAGGGTCATTTATTGCGAAAGGCTTTAATGTCAATTTGGATGAGCTTATCGACATTGCGACAAACTCCCAAGAGAAAGTACGGGCGCTGGAAGCTACAGAAAAAGAAAAAACGGGAATTCAAAGTTTAAAAATTCGTTACAACAATGTTTTTGGTTTTTATATCGAGGTGACAAACACTCATAAAGCGAAGGTTCCGGCGGACCGTTATCAGCGTAAGCAGACTTTAACCAATGCGGAACGCTACGTCACCGATGAGCTCAATGAACTCGAAAAGAAAGTGATTACTGCAAAAAGCAAGCGTGCCGACCTCGAGCTAGAACTGCTCAATGATTTAAAAAATGACGTTCGACTGACCCTGCGCCCCTTGATGGTGCTGGCCGATCAGGTGAATCAATTGGACGTTTTTACAAGTTTGGCTTGGTTGGCGCTAGAGAACTCCTTTGTCAAACCGGTGATGAAAAGCGAAGGGGCTATTCAGATCGAGGGTTCACGCCACCCGGTGGTGGAGCAGATGATGGAGAAGGCCTTTGTCCCCAACGATGTTATTATGAACGCGGGGCAGTCGGTGTTGCTGACCGGCCCGAACATGGCTGGAAAGAGCACGGTGATGCGACAGGTGGCTATTGCCAGTCTTTTGGCTCAGCTGGGGTGCTTTGTTCCTGCACGAAAAGCGGAACTCCCTATTGTGGATAAAATTTTTACTCGAATTGGGGCCAGCGACTTCCTCACCGAGGGACTCTCCACGTTTATGGTCGAGATGCAAGAGACCGCAGAGATGCTCAATGAAGCAACGTCCCAGTCGCTGGTGATCCTCGATGAAGTGGGGCGCGGCACTTCGACCTACGATGGCATGAGCTTGGCACAGTCCATCTTAGAGTACTTTCTTAGAAAGCTTCAGTCCTACACTCTTTTCGCCACTCACTATCACGAGTTGACCGTTTTAGAGACTCGTTACCCCGAGCAGTTGGTAAACAAGCATATGGCGATCTCCGAAAAAGATGGTGAGATCCTGTTTCGCTATCATTTGGCCGATGGGCCCGCGCAAAAGTCTTATGGCATTCAAGTCGCCAAGCTTGCTGGGCTTCCGAAAGAGGTCATTCAGTACGCCACGCAACTGTTGAATCGTCGAGAACGCAACAGCCCCAGCGAGGGCTCCAGTCAGATGGACCTTTGGGAGGCTGTGGCTTCACAGCCCGAACCCGAATCACAGCCCGTTGAGGGAGAATGGACGCAAGGACTGCGAGATTTAGAGATTCAAAAATTGACACCACTGGAAGCCCTCAATACTCTGGCGAAGTGGCAACAAGAACTTTCTTAAGCAAAGAAGAATTGCAAGATGCAGAAAACATCTTGCAAGCCCCCCTGGGACCTCCCAAGGGACAGGTGCTCCTGGATCATTCCCTGGTCACCGCCCTTGATTTTTCGTCGTGGTTGGCGCTGACTGTTGAAAAGCGCTTGCGTGACATTGATGGTTGGGAAGAAGCGGCTCCCATCGCAATCGGCTCATGGGGACGAGGCGAGTTGTGCCCAGGGTCAGATCTTGATGTGATTTTTTGTGGTGGTTCCAAAGCCATTCGAAAAGTGGTCTCCCATGTTGAGAGTCAAGGACTCAAACTGCGGTATCGGGTGCCTGAAAATCTGGATGATTGGAGTGTCGGAGTTGATGTTCTTGAGACCAATGCTCTGTTTAATGCGAAAGCCTTCACTCTAGAAGGTGCGAAGCAGTTGCAATTGCAAAAAGATCAACTGGCTAAGAATGGCAAATCCTTTCGCCGTAAAATTTTACAAGCCATCACCCAAGAGCGCCGTCTCCGAGTGAAGCGCTATGATTCGATCGCCAACTTTTTAGAACCCAATTTAAAGTTCGGAGCCGGTGGTCTACGTGATCTACAGCAAGCCATAATGCTTTCGGAATGGTTTTCGGAGCGTTTTGAAGAAGAGGAGTACGCCTTTCGTGTCCTCCACTATTATAAGTGTTTCTTTTTGATGTTGCGGCAAAAAATGCATTTACAAAATTCTCATGATCAGTTGACGGCTCATGTACAACATGAGCTGGTCGATTGGTTTGGATTTGATAACCACCGTGATTTTATGGCGGAAGTGCAAAAAGGATTGTCTCGGGTGAGCTTTCACTCCGATTGGAGCACCGAGCGTTGCGGACTCACTAAAAAGCAGTTTGACGGTATCAAAAATGTGAAAGTGGAGTCGTGGCAAGAAGCTCTCAAGCATCTAGTGAAAAGTCCGAGTATGCAGACTCAAGGAGCGATCAGAAAAAGACTTTACGAGACAAAAGGTTTCAAAAAAGAAAAGCTAGCGAAGTCCGGTAAGGGCCGAATTCTCAAGCGACTTCTAGACATCAAACAAGATGATGATGTGACTTTGGCTGCTTTTCGAAGCCATATGGTTTCTCATTTAGTTCCAAACTATAAGCAGGTGATCGGCTTAGTTCAGCACGATCAATATCACCGCTTTGCTGTGGATGCTCATTTGCTGTTGGCAGTTCGACAGGTGCAAAGATTTTATTTGCACCCCAAGCTTTTGGGGAAGCTGGAGTTTTACGGGGAGAAGTTGAAGCTGACCGATTGGAACATCCTACGTTGGGCCGCTTTGTATCACGACATGGGGAAGGGGCAAAAAGGCGCCCATTCTCAGGTCGGCAAAGAGCTGGTGTTGCGGGACTTAAAAAGTTTTGGTTTTCCGAAAGACTTTGTGCAAGAGGTGGCCTGGTTGGTTGAAAATCATTTGATTCTGTCGACGGCGGCTTTCCGTAAAAACCCCCAATCTCCCCAGACCTGGGAGTATCTTTTCTCCAAAGGGGTGAAGGGGGCGCGTCTTTATCGCTTGGCTATCTTCACGGTGATCGACATTGTGGCCACCAACCCTGATGCCTGGAACTCTTGGAAGGACAATCTCCTCTGTGAAATGGTCGATACTCTTCGCAACCCAAGTCGTGAGCGCCATTATCAGTTCACCCAGAAGATGAAGAAAAAGGGCTTGGTTGTTTCCGATAATTTTGTGGAAGCACTCGATCCAGAGTTGCTAGAGAATGTCTCCCATCGGATTCTATTCAGTGATTTTGAAAACATTTTGGCTAACAAAGATCTGAAGCCAGCTGTGTTTAGAGATAAGAAGGGCCGAGTTTGGATTCGCTTCTTCCGTAAAGAAGATCGCGCCGGTTTGGTTCTCGCGTTTACCGAAAAGTTAACCGGTATCGGATGCAACATCCGCCAAGCCTTTGTGTACACCCACGACGTGATGGGGGTCTACGACTGGTTCTGTGTTAATACCCAAAAATCCGTTGCGGTCCTAAAAAAGCAACTGTTGCTCGATATTCTCGTGGACAAAAAATACAGCACGTCTTTTTCAAGAATTGATTTGATCTCTATCGATGATTCCGAATGGGTTTTTAGCTTTCGAGCGAAAGATAAAAAGGGTTTGCTGTTGACAGCGATTCAAGCTCTACACTCCAACGGTTTAGAGATTCAGTGGGCGAAGGTGCACACTTGGGGGCGACAAATTGAAGACATTTTTGGAGTCATTCCCAATAAAGAAATCCCCCCTCAAGAGGCATTAAAGAAGCTCAAAAAAGCCTTAGAGGTCCCAGAACTGGTTATGCTTTAAAATTGGCTGTGCTTTTGGTGAGTAGGCAAGTGGTATTTTTAGCAAAGAGTGATACATAATATTTCCCTGTAATCAAAGTGCGTAACAATAATGTGTTCGCGTTGGATTCTCGAGCCCTGTTTTTCAGGCAATTAGATTCATAGTGTTAAAAAAAAGATGTGAAAAACAAAATAAGAACCTTACAGATCTTAACCTTGCCCTTGGCCTAGGAACGAAAAGAACGACCAGTCTAGTTCTAACGAAACAATATTTTTGAGTGACTCCAAATATTTATTATGGAATTGTCAGGATTTTTTGATTTCTTAGTCCAGTTTTACGTTTTTTTGTCTAGGGGGCTTGTCAAAAGTTCGACTCCTTGCCAGACTTTAAGAGTGGCGAAACATAGACGTTAAGCCAAAGTAAACACCAAACTAAACGAAGGGAGCAAGGATGCTCAGAGATGTCCTAATACAGAAGGGTTTGTCCAATAGAGAAGCCGAGGTTGCAGAGTTGGTTTCAAAAGGCCTCTCCAACAAGGAAGTTGCAAATAGACTGTTCGTTACAGAAAAAACAGTCAAGTTCCACCTAACCAATATCTATAAGAAGATGCAGGTCAAGTCGAGAGCTCAGCTTATTGTATGGTGCCTACCACACATGGGTTTTGTTGAAGCTCAAAACAACTCGAATCAGATCAACGCTGCAGGGAACACGGGGACAAACACTCCTCAAACTGGTGGAATTGATTCTATCCCAGCGGGTAACACTACTGTGACTTCGAACATCAACAACCAGAATCAAAACCAAAACCAAACCGGTGGTACTGGTGGCGGAACAGGTTCCGACACAGGAACCGGCAGCGGTAACGGTGGCATGGGTGTTTTCGGCATCTAATTCCTTTTAATGAGGCCTCATTGATTGAGGCCTTTTGATTTTATTTGAATATCAATGACAAAATCGACCTAAAACAGTACAAGCTGAGGGTCGATTTTTTTTTGTTTTCTAACATGAAGGTGGTTTGCATGGATCCTCGCCCGGTCTCTCTCTCGAAGGTGATTATGACTGAACTGGTACTGCCCTCCCATACCAACTCCATGGGGACCATTTTTGGTGGCACGATTATGTCATGGGTGGATATCGCAGCGGCTATTTGTGCCCAGCGCCACTCCCAAAAACAAGTGGTCACTGCGCATGTGGATGAACTCACTTTCGTGGCCCCGGTTTACCAGGGGTGGGTGGTCAACTTGAAGGCCAGCGCCAACTTCACCGGTCGAAGTTCTATGGAGATCGGTGTGCGGGTGGATGCTGAGAATCCAACAACCAATGAAACCTTCCATACGGCGTCGGCCTATCTGACCTTTGTGGCCTTAGATTCCCATGGCAAGCCCACCCCAGTGGCTCCCGTGGATCCCCAGAGCGAAGAAGAAATTCGTAGAAACAAAGCGGCTTTGGTTAGACACCAAAATCGAGTGGCCGCCCGGCAACAATTACTAAAGACTTTGAAATGATCAAAGTCTCTGGGTCTTTTTGAATCGATGAACTCATCGACGAGCTCGCTCTTTTCTTTCGTTATCGTCCTAGGCCTACTCGCTTACCTATTGACGGCAAGCGTGGTGGCCGGGTTTTACCATGACAACGACTCCCTGCTGGTTTTTTTAAGTCGTTTGTTCGAATACCTCAAATTGTCATTTTTGGGCTTTGGGCTCTCGATGTTGATCGGTGGTTTGCTATTTAAAAAGCCTCTGTCATCGGCTAAGGGGGGCCCTCTCCTTGTGTGGGCCATCGTATGCTGTTTAGTGGTGTCTTTCTTGACCGCTTTTCTATTTTTCGTAGTCTCCATCGTCTGGATGAACGAGGGTTCTTTCATTGATCAACTCACCGATGGTGCGCTCTTGATCTATATGGTGCAAGTCAGTGGCCTGGGCGTCCTATACTCGCTACCGGTGGTGGTGATCTTTGCCGTCCTACTCACAGTCATCATCAAAAAGCATCGCCGTAAATAAAAAAAAGCCCGGAGTGCGTCCGGGCTGTTGGTTTGAGGTGATGTTCTAAAAGGGTGTTTTAGTGCTGCAGGATTCGCTCTTTGATCACCTTTTTGTTGGAACGGGAGACTGGGACTTCGGCGCCGTTGTCTAAGACCAGCTTCATATTATCGCCTTGGATAATATCTTTGATGTACTGCGAATTAACGATGGCGTTGCGATGCACCTGCATAAACTGGTTGGGGTTGAGTTTTGCCGTAAGGTCTTTCAATGGCTCAGAGTAGATATACTCGAACTCTTTAGTGCAAACATAAGTGTAGTGGTTTTCGCTCTTAAACCAAAGCACATCCTCCACCGGAATGAGGGTGTTTTTCATGCCTCGCTTCACAACCACTTTCGTTAAGTAAACTTCATCTTTGGTCAGCGTGTCGGTGAGACCGATGAGCTGTTGTGGGCTGGTGGTGCTTTCTAAACCTTTGTCGAGCGCTTGATCGAAGCGCTCTTGATTGAAGGGCTTCAAGATATAATCCAAAGCGTTTTTCTCGAAAGCCTCCACCGCGAACTCGCTGTAAGCGGTTTGAAAAATGAGCTTGAAGCGTGGAGTGCCAATGGTCTGAATCAAGTCCATACCATTCATCTCGGGCATTTCGATGTCTAAGAAGACGATGTCCGGGTGATTGCTCTCAATAATGTTGAGGGCTTCCACTCCGTTGCTAGCTTCTAGAATTTCGAAAGACTCTGAGCGTTGGTCTAAGAAGCGTCGAATTTTTTTTCGGCTCAATAGCTCGTCGTCTACGATTAAAATTTTTGTCATGAGGTCCTCCCTGTTATGAGAAATTTCACATAAGTGCGTTTTTCGTCTGAATAAATTCGAAATGAGTTTTTGCTACCATAGGTCAGCTCAAGGCGGTTTTTAGTGTTCTGCAGTCCGGTGCTGCGTTTGGATTCGGTGTGGCCTTTATAAAGCACTCCCGTGTTCGAGACGCAGACTTCAAACAGCTGACCCACTTTTTGTACGGTCAAAAAAATAGCGCCGCCATCTTTCTTGGGAGCAAGCCCGTGTTTGATGGCATTTTCCACCAGGGTTTGCAGCATCAAACTGGGGATCTGTAAGGTGTAAAAAGCCGGGGAGACGTCGACACTCAACTGAATGCGGTCTCCAAACCGAATCTTCTGGATCTCCACGTATTTTTTAAGAATCGAAATCTCCGATTCTAAAGTTGAAAACTTGGTCTTCGAATTATTAAGGATCTCACGATAAAGATCGGCCATCTTCTGGGTCATGGCAGCAGCAAGGTCCGGATCGACATAAATCAGCTCTGACAGCACGTTAAGAGAGTTGAACAAAAAGTGGGGCTGCATCTGGCTTTCGAGAATAGAGTATTGGGCCTCGGCCTGGGCGACTTTCGATTTTAGAGCGATGTCTTTCATTTTTCGAAACTGATAAAAAATGGAAGCCGCCACCATGGAGTAAAGCGCGATGGTCACAAAAAGCAATGTAAAGTCACGGGGGCGTTGGTAATGGAGGACGGGCTCGTAAATAAAAGTGTACTGGTAAACGGCAGTGGTCGCTAAGGTGAGAAAAAACTTAACAAACTCCACGGGAATACTGGGGCGAGGCTTACCGCCAGCGATTTGAACGACGATGCGGTTCACTAACTGATCATAGAGAGTAAAAAAGATATAAAGAGAAGATATGTAGACGGGGACCGAAAGGTTCAATTTCATAGAAATCGACCACTGCGGGTTACTCAAAAGCAAGAAGGTTAAAACCGGGCCAAAAAAGCAGGCAATGGCAAACAAAGCTAATTTTTGGAACGAGTCCGACTCTGACCAAAGCTCCGAGATGCGCTGAGGCGGGGAGGGGTTCGACCTTCCATCGTCTAGCGGGGCCGGCCTTTCCGGTACTGAGAGTTTTAGCTTTTCGGCTTCCAATTCCAATTTTTTCTCCAAATCATCCATGCCTAATTTAATACCGCAGAAAAGGGGGCGAGGGCCACCAAAAGGTGACCCTCAAATATGGGGGCAAAGGCAACTTTGGGGGAGCAAGCTCCTCCGGTTTGGGGCAAAGTGAGGGTCCTTTTCTTCATGGACCCTACGCTTCGCAGAATTCCATAGTTCGCAGTCCAAGGCCAAGAGCATTCAACTGAATGGTCGTAAATGGCAATTCAAGGGCTGAAATCGAAATTATAGGGCTTTCAGGAGAGGTTCTCGAGAATAATAGGAGCCAGTGAGGCTCGACTGAAACCTATCGTCTGTTCATCGGCGGATATTCTTATCAGGCTAACTGATGTTTTCGCGGAGTCTACGACGCTATTGAGGTTTTAAGTTAGTTCGAGTTGGTGCCGCGTGGACTCACAGCCTCGATGGTCATGCAACTGAGGGTGAGGGTTACGAAAGTGCCGTGTTGTAGATTTTTCATGAGGCCCTTGGGGTCCTTTAAAGGGGGTTCGTTACTGCAGTGCTGTTCCGTAATCACATCTTGCCCAAAGGCCTTGGTGGTCGTTGTTTGGCAGACTCGCATATTGTTCGCGGGAGGGAGCTTAATGACGGGGCGACACTCCTCGGGGCTTTCTTGGTTGGAACCCCCGACCGTCATCGACGATTGGGTGCAAACCGTCTTTTTAAAAACACCCTGCACCGTCTGTCGAGGGCAGGCCTGAGCAGCGCTCATTAGTGCAAACGACAGAGTTGAGACAGCCAAAAATTTTTTAAGCACAAAATCCTCCATGGAAAACAGTTTTTACAAAAAACAACTGAACACACTGTCACTATAGCATTTCATTGGGCTTTTTGTTGGGCGAAGGCAACGATAGTGTAAATTCGCCACGAGTGACAAAGGCTTGTACACTGTTGAAGGTGGAGGGGTTAAATAAATTAACCTTATTCGTGATGAGGCATCTCGCCTCTAAAACAACACTATTCCCGAACGAAATTATTGTATTCCCTTTGCGCTTGGGCCAGCTGCCTAACATATCGGTCCCGCACCATCCTGCGAGTCTCCGGCAAAGAGAGGGCCTCCACTGGGCTCCCTTTTATCTGATTGATCGGGGTGGGATTGTTCACTAAATGGATCTCAAGCATCTGACTGAGTTTTCGAAAAAAGAAGTCTCGTAGCTGATAAAACTCTAGTTTTTTTTCTAATTCCACCGGCAGATCATCTCTTTGGCGGAAGCCCGTCTTCCAGTCTCCTCTGGTTGGTCTCGGGAAAATTTCTCCATTCTGCATGATGAGGTCATTTTGTCGGAGTTCCTCAAACAAAGGGTTCAATTTTGAAATTGTTTGAAGTTCAAATTCAAGGGCACGATCGAAGGTTTCTACAACATCGCGACCAATGGTTGCCACAAGCTGTTCGATCTCTCCAGTCATTTGCTTTAGGCCCTCTTCACGTTGGTTGTAAAAAGCGTCTTCGACTGACCGCTGGGTCAATTCACCCTGTCCATTGTTGAAATTCTCGGGTTGAGCTTCAATAAACCCGTACAATTTCCGATTCAGTAGACCCCACGGACGATTCGGCAGGATTGAGCGAACATCAAAGCTGGCTACTCGAAGGCCTGCCATTTCTACTTTCGGGAACTGCTCCTTGTAGCCAAAATCATAACTATTGGTTCGTGTGTTTGAATCAAGTGTTATAACTTCTAGGATTTTTGCAATATTGTGGGTCTCCAAAAGTTCGGTGATCAGTTCGATACGCCGTTCTGTTTCTATTTTTTGCGCTCGAGCGATCAGAGATTGCTCTTCTCTCCTCTTGGCTTTTTCGGCGAGGTCATCTCGCCGTTTTTGCTCTTGCTCCAGCTTGCTAAGGCGACGGTAGGTCGGGTCCCAGTACTCCCTTGGCTGAGCCGGAATATGCCGTGGCCCAATGGTTATGGGGAGGTTGGTTGGGTCAGAACCTCTGGCTTGTCTCGCGAGTGAAGGATGGTTCATTCTTCTCAGAGCCTTCTGTTCCAGCTGCCGAACTCGTCCTCCACTTACCTTAAGTTCAAGACCCGTTTCCTCCAGAGTTTTATTTTCAAAAAAACGCAGATGGATCACTCGCTTTTGGCGGGCGGGGAGCACAGCCATCATGCGCGTCGTTAATGTTTTTCGGTCCGCCTGATTTTGTGTCTGCACCAGCGCTTGTGACGAAAGGGTGTCCGCCGTTCCTTCTGTTGAGAACTGTCCATTTTCCTCCCACATCGATCTCTCGATAAGGTCTTTTTCTTTTTGGACTTGGTCCAAGGGAAGATCGTATCTTTTCGCTATGGTTTGCAGGGCTCGCGGTGAGTCTCCGAAAAGAAGGATTTCTTCTCTAAAGGTGAACTCTTTGCCTTTGTGAAAATCAAGGGGCGTGAGCGAATATTGTGAGCGATATTCCAGGCGCATGGCTGCAAAGATACTGGCTCGAACGTTGTGAAGCGTGCCCTCCCAGTACAAGATATTTTCAAGCAGGTCCCCATCGGTCTTTCGCAAGGAGAGAATGGCTTGCCAGAGGGCCAGTCGTCCCACCTGCATCATGTCGTGAAATTGCTCCAGATTTCGGATTTTGTGGGCTATTGGTCGCAGAGCAATGGGTACTAAAACTTCGAGAGCTTCAAGTAAAGCCTCGCTGTTGCGTTTTGAGGGCGTTTTTACATATCGTAACGCAATTCTTTGACTTTCTTTGCGCCTATTTGCGGAATTGGAAGACAGGGCTTTGTTCAGTGCGACCGAAACTTCGGGGTCGATCTGCTCATAGTTTTTGAGCAGCCTTAGATTTGTCAACGATGAAGATCCGTGGGCAAGAATTGATCGTTGTTCTAAGAAAACTTCACTGCAACTATCCGCCGCACCGGCAGGTTTTGTCGAAATGAATTGTAGAAAAAACAGAGAAACTGATAATAAGAAAGCCAACTTAAACACCGAATCCACCTCATCATTTTATACCGAACCAAGCTGTCATAAGTTTTGAGGCTTTTCAACTATGGCTGAAAGAATCACATGGGTCACCAATGTTTAGACAGTTGGACGGGGCCTGGCAAGTGGGGCAAAGACCACCAGAAAGTGCTTTTGCACATTAGTCAGGGCTTTTGACTCTGGGGCCACTAAACGTCAGAAGAGCCTTTTTCGACTTGGTAATCACGCCACTTCTTCACCAGGCCGGGAACCAGCTGGGCTTTGCAGACAAGACCAAGTTGGCTTTCCTCTTTGTAAATGCTGGTGGCGTCTTTTTGTAATTCGTAAAAGAGATGTTTTTCTTCGAGAGGAAAGAAAACCTCTAGGGGAACGGTCAGCTTGTTTAAGGTTTCAAGCATCAGCTCTTTGAGTTCAGTAAGCCCTTCACCGGTTTGGGCGCTAGTGAAAACCCTGGGGGCTTGCTTGACGCGAAATCGATTTTGCACCGGAGCGGCGTCAAGTTTATTGAACACATGGATAATGGGTTTGTCATCCCAGCCAAATTCTTTGATGAGCTGATCCACCACTTCCACTTGCTTTTCCATTTGAGGATTCGACAGGTCCACCACATGCAACAGAATATCGGAGTTGGCCGACTCCTCGAGAGTGGCTTTAAAAGCGTCGATCAAGTTATGGGGGAGTTTATTGATAAATCCCACGGTGTCGGTAATCACGGCGTGGGAGCCTTCGTCCAAATAGATTTTACGAGTGGTTGGATCCAGAGTGGCGAAAAGCTGATCTTCGGCGTAGACATCGGCTTGAGTCATGGCATTCATCAATGAGCTTTTTCCGGCGTTGGTGTAACCGATCAGTGCAAAGCTTGGGACCTGGTTTTTTTCGCGAGAGCTGCGATGTTGCTTGCGTTTTTTTTGCACGTCTTTGAGTTTCTTTTTAATAATCTCCACACGTTTGCGGATTTGCCGACGGTCCAGTTCGATGGCTTTTTCACCACCACCCCGTGCACCCGTGCCGGCTCCTTGTCGGGAGAGGGAGCCAAGCCAGGCTCCCACTTGCCGAGGCAGTTGGTCGAGCAATTGGGCCAGCTCCACTTGCAATTTGCCCTCGTAGCTACGGGCTCTTTGGGCGAAAATTTCGATGATAATTTGCGAGCGATCTAAAACACGAGCCGGTTTCCACTGCTCTTCTAAGTTTCGCGTCTGTACGCCGGTGAGGTGATGGTCGATAATGATAAAGTTGGCGCCACAGTCCGCTGCAATATGCCCGATCTCGTCAACTTTACCAGTGCCGATGAGGGTGGCCGGAGTCCACTTGTTAAGAAGTTGCGTGATGTTACCAACAACCTCCCAACCTGCTGTGGTAGCAAGCTCTTCCAACTCGTTGAGGCTGGCTTTGACCTCTGGGAGGCCTTCATTTTTAAGGCCCACCCCTAGGACGATGGCTTTGAGTTTTGGTTCTTCAAAATCTATGTCGTAACCTCGGGCTCACTCATTGACGGAATCGCTTGGTAGTGCAGGCAGGTCAGTACAATGGAGTTGAATATATCGTCCACATCAGAAGTTCTCTGTACCACGTGAGCCGGACGGTTCACGCCCATAAGGAAGGGGCCGATCACTTCGCCCTCACCCAACTGTTGAACCAACTTGTAGGAGATATTTCCGGCATCGAGGTTAGGGAAAACCAAAATGTTCGCACCGTCTTTGATATCGCAAAAAGGAAAAATACGATCCACGATCGCGGGGTTAACGGCGGTGTCAGCCTGCATTTCTCCATCGACGATATAGTGGGGGAACTGCTGTTTTACAATTTGTGCCGCTCGCTCCATTTTACTGGGGGTGTCGCCCTTCGAAGTGAAGTTCGTGTAACTGAGCATGGCAATTTTGGGTTTCATGTCAAAGTATTGGGCCACCTTCGAGACGTGAATGGCTGTGTTGGCCACTTGTTCGGCGGTGGGGTTTACGTTCACCGCGGTGTCAGTAAAGAAATACATTTTCTCTTTCGTTAAAACGATGTTCATGCCCGAGGCCGTGTTGCGGTTTCCGGACCCAATGATTTTTAAAATGGGAATCACTGCCTCTTTGTACTTCATTGTGGCGCCTGAAATCATACCTTCAGCATCGCCCAGGTGAACCGCCATGGCCGCGTAGTAGTTGGTGTCGGTCATCAGGCGACGGGCTTCTTTCTCCATAACACCGCGACGGGCCTTCATGCGAAACAGTTCTGTGCAATAGCGCTCATAGTGTTCAGAGGTGCGAGGTTCGATAATTTGAACCTTCTTGAGGCTGTCCAGCCCCAACTCTTTGATGGTGGCGTTGATATGGTCGGGGCGGCCAAGCAAGATGGGTTCCATGACCTTTTCGCGTAGAGCCAAGTCACAAGCCTTTAAAATTTTGTGAGTGTTGCCTTCAGGAAAAATAATTCGAGGCTTGGTTTTGGTTTGGCGAATGTTGGATTTCACGCGGTTGATACAGCTGCGAATAAAACTGACTTTATTTCCTTGCAAGGCCTCAAGACGTTCGACGTAGGCCTTCATGTTCTTAATGGGTTTTTGGGCAACGCCAGAGGTTTCGGCGGCCTTTGCCACAGCCGGAGCCACAGTCATGATCACCCGCGGGTCAAAAGGCTTAGGGATAATATACTCGGGACCAAAGTTGAAAGTTTGGCCACCGTAAGCGGCCGAGACTTTTTCAGGCACGCCCTGTCTTGCCAAATCAGCAAGCGCTTTGACTGCGGCCAGCTTCATCTCCTCGTTGATGCTACTGGCGCGGGCATCGAGAGCTCCGCGGAAAATAGAGGGAAAGCCCAAAACATTGTTCACCTGGTTGGGGTAATCACTGCGGCCGGTGGCCATAATAACATCGGGGCGGGCTTTTTTGGCCACATGGGGATCGATTTCTGGATCGGGATTGGCCATTGCAAAAACAATGGGATCTTTGGCCATGGACTTGAGCATGGGCACGCTCATGGCGCCCGCCACACTGAGGCCAACAAAACAGTCTGCACCCTTCAGCGCGTCGGCCAGGCTGCGGTCTTTAGTGTCAACAGCGAACTCCTCTTTGTAGGGGTTCATGCCGTCGGTCCGCCCTTTGTAGATCACACCACGGGAATCACACATGATAATATTTTTTTGCTTCACTCCCATAGAGATGAAGAGTCGTCCACAGGCAACCGCAGCGGCACCGGCACCGTTGATCACCATTTTAATATTTTTCATTTTTCTCTTTGTGATATCAGCGGCATTGATCAGGGCGGCGGCAGAGATAATGGCGGTCCCATGCTGATCATCGTGAAACACTGGGATGTTCATTTCTTCTTTCAAGCGCTTTTCAATTTCGAAACACTCGGGGGCTTTGATGTCTTCGAGGTTGATGCCTCCAAAAGTGGGACCCAGGGCTTTGACGGTGTTGCAGAAGCTATCCACATCTAGGTTATCGAGTTCAATGTCAAAGACATCAATACCGGCAAACATTTTGAAGAGGTTGCCTTTTCCCTCCATCACTGGTTTTGAGGCTTCGGGTCCGATGTTACCCAAGCCGAGGACTGCCGTTCCGTTGCTGATCACCGCTACCAAGTTTCCCTTCGAGGTGTAGTCGTAGACTTTTTGAGTGTCCTTTGCGATTTCTCTACAGGGGGCGGCGACACCGGGCGAGTAGGCCAGTGAAAGCTCGTACTCGGTGCCACAGGGTTTTGGCGACGATACGCTTACTTTTCCAGCAGGTTCGGACGAGTGGTAACTCAGGGCTTGTTTATCCAAATTCATTGGGACCTCTTTTGTTCCTTCAAATTTCAAAACTCAAGTTCTACTATAGTGCCCCCGGGGTGTCGAATGGGAATATTGAAGGCACCCTTTAAGCGATGCATAAAACAGGGGGCGGTGCCTATAAGGGGCGACAGCGAGACTAAAAAATGCCATGATCTCACGGTTATCGGAGGAATCGAAGTATGGAAAAAAGTGGCAACGATGTTGTGATAGTTGACGGAGTTCGAACGCCTTTTGCTAAGGCGGGGACGAAGTTTAAAAATGTTCATGCCGCTGAGCTGGGCCAGGTGGCTCTACAGGAGCTTATTGCGCAAACAGATCTCGACACGGAGTCAGTTGAAGAGGTGATTGTTGGCTGCGTTGGTAATCCCTCAGATGCTGTGAACATTGGCCGGGTGGTGGCATTAAGAGCCGGAATCCCCATGAAGACCTCAGCCCACACTGTGCATCGCAACTGTGCATCTGCCCTTGAAAGCATCAGCTCTGGTTTCGACAAGATTAAAGCTGGAGTGGTTGACACTGTTATCGCCGGTGGCACAGAGAATATGTCACAGGCGCCATTGCTGTTTAATCAAAAATTTGCGGATGTCTTTGCTGAATTTTACTCGGCGAAAACCACGGGTAAGAAAATTGCGGCCCTTAAAAAAATCAAATTGAGTTACTTGGCGCCCCGGGTCTCTATTGTCGAGGCTTTGAAAGATCCTTTTGTGGGAATCAACATGGGGCAAACGGCTGAGATTTTGGCAAAAGAGTTTCATATTTCAAGAGAAGAGCAAGATCGCTTTGCCATGGAATCTCACCATCGCGCGGTCGCTGCCACCAAAGAGGGACGTCTGAAAGACGAAATCACGCCAGTCTATTTGGGGCCGAAATACAAAGAAGTGGTCGAGCACGACAACGGCCCGAGAGACGGGCAAAGCATGGAGGCGCTCGCCAAGTTACGCCCTTACTTCGACCGAAAAACCGGGACAATCACAGTGGGTAATGCCTGCCCGTTGACCGATGGAGCTGCGATGGTTCTATTGATGAGCCGCAAGCAGGCCGAAGAAAAGGGTTATAAACCAATGGCTAGAATTCGCGGTTATGGCTTTGCCGGGCTCGAACCTGAGAGAATGGGATTGGGGCCCGCCTATGCAACGCCTTTGGCTTTAAAACGAGCCGGCCTGACGTTAAAAGACATGGATTTGATTGAGTTAAACGAAGCCTTTGCGGCCCAAGTCTTGGCTTGTCAAAAAGCTATGGACTCAAAAAAGTTTGCGGAGGAGAAGTTGGGGCTTTCCGAGAAAGTTGGAGAACTTGATCTTGATAAAGTGAACGTCAACGGGGGTGCTATTGCAATTGGTCATCCCGTCGGCGCAACAGGAACAAGACTTGTTTTAACGTTGATGAAAGAAATGAAACGAAGAGGTTCACAGTTTGGACTGGCCACTCTCTGCATTGGTGGTGGTCAAGGTGGCGCGATGGTGCTGGAGAATGAGGCTTAGTATGAGTATTCAAGAAAGTTTAAAAGTAACTCCAAAAGGCGACGTGGCATTAATCGAGTGGGATCACATTGGAGAGAGCGCCAACAAAATGAGCACTCCGATCATGGCGCGTCTCAAAGAAATCTTAGAAGAATTGAACGACTCTTCTTTTAAGGCAGCGGTGATTATTTCTCGTAAAAAGAAAATTTTTATCGCAGGGGCTGACATCAATGAGATCAAGTCACTGAAGACAAAAGAAGATTTTGCCGGCGCCGTCTCGGGTGGCCAAGAGATTATGAATTTTGTTGAAGACCTTAAAATTCCGGTCATTGCTGCGATCCATGGCGCTTGTGCCGGTGGTGGCTGTGAACTTTCTTTGGCCTGCGACTATCGCATCGCCAGTGATGCTAGCGAAACCAAGATAGGACTGCCTGAAACAAAACTAGGAATCATCCCTGGTTTTGGTGGTTGCGTGAGATTGCCCCGTGTTGTGGGCGTGCAAGGGGCTTTAGATATTATCCTGGCGGGTAAAATGGTTCCGGCAAAAAAAGCTTTTAAAATGGGTCTTGTTGACAAAATGGTTCATCCAGCGATCCTTGAAGAGCAGGCTCTGAAGTTCGCCAATGGTGTCATCGCCAAGGGTAGTAAGAAGCGAAAAAAACAACATGCTCCTCAAGGATTGATGAACAAATTTTTGGAATCGGGCTTAGGGCGTCCTGTGGTTTTTTCGCAGGCTAAGAAAATGACGATGAAAAAATCCCACGGTCACTATCCGGCTCTTCTTGTTGCCTTGAACGTGATAAAGAAAACCGCAGGTATGAGCAATCGTAGCAAAGCCATGGACATTGAAAAGCAAGGTTTCTGTGAAGTGGCCGGTGGCGAGATCTCCAAAAATTTAATCAATTTGTTTTTCATGATGGAGGACGTCAAAAAACGCAACGGTGTGGATGGCGATGAAAAAGGCCTGGAAGTCAGTCATCTCGGTGTTCTCGGTGCTGGAACCATGGGTGGCGGTATAGCCTACGTGGCAGCCGACAAAGGAATTTTCGTTCGCCTGAAAGACATCAGCACGGACTCTATTGCCAAAGGCTTCGAGGCGGCTCGAAAAATTTGGGATAAGAAAGTAAAAAAGCGTCGTATGACAAAGTACGAGTTGACCGAAAAAATGGGTCATATTTCTGGTGGTTTGGATTATGCTGGATTCAAACAATTAGATGTTGTGGTTGAGGCCATCGTCGAGAACATGGACATCAAGAAAAAGGTGATTGCCGAGACCTATGAAAACTTGAAAGACGATTGCGTGTTTGCAACCAACACGTCGTCACTTAGCGTGACAGAAATGGCAACGGCTCATCCAAAGCCTGAGAATTTCTTGGGTATGCACTTTTTCAGCCCGGTCCACATGATGCCTTTGGTTGAAGTCATTCGTGGGCCACAAACCAGTGATAAGGCCACAGCAACGGTTTATAACTTGTCAAAAAAGATGGGTAAGATTCCGGTTGTCGTGAAAGATGCTCCTGGCTTTTTAGTGAACCGTCTGTTGGTCCCCTATATGATGGAGGCGGCTTTCTTTTTACAAGAAGGCGCCAGTATCGAGAAGGTTGATAAAATCTTTGTGAAAAAGTTTGGAATGCCGATGGGGCCTTTCGCTTTAATGGACTCCGTCGGGCTTGACGTCTGCGTTAAAGTTTCAAAGATTTTTAAGGAGTCTCTTGGCGAGCGTATTGAACTTCCTGAAATGCTTTTAAAGCTAGAGCAAACCGATCGCTTGGGTCAAAAAAATGGTAAGGGCTTTTATAATTATGAGAACGGCCGTAAAAAAGACGTTGATCAAAGTGTCTACACCGATCTTGGCTTGGGTAGCCCCTCGGACCCCTTGAGCGAAGAGGATATCATTGGCCGGGCCATGTACAATATGGTTAATGAGGCCGCTCTGGTATTGTTAGAGGAGCATGTCGTGGGAAGTGCCGAAGATCTCGACCTTGCTATGATCATGGGGACAGGTTTCCCTCCGTTCCGCGGTGGCCTCTTGCGCTGGGCTGATAAAGAGGGTTCTGAAAAGATCGTGGACGATCTCGAGGTCTTTGCCAGTAAATATGGCCCTCGCTTTAAACCCACCACGCCCTTACGCAACATGGCTAAAACCCAGAGAACCTTTCACTGAATCTGACGGTTTTTTGTGTTTGTTCGGCGGCTCAAAGGTTTGATCCGCCGAATTGATGAGTAGCAGCGTGAGTTGTTCGAGAAAAACAATATCCTTGCAGAAGCATTGAATCGGAGACTCAAGACGTGTCAGAGAATTTGTATTTTAGAAGACAAGCTTTGATGTCCATGCTGGGTGGTGTTTCCGTGTTGGACGCGCCGAAACTTTCTGTACGAGATCTAGACCAAGCCTCCGATTTTATCCAGTCCTACGGTTACAGTTGGGACGACGAAGACGAGAAAAATCGCATTTATTCGTATTTCCGACAAGCCATCGCTTTTTTGCAAGATCGGTTTGTTGAAGAGGGTGAGCTTTCTCCCACTGAGATTTTTGATAAACACGGTATTGAAGACGCTAGGCACTTGTTGGTGGCCGCTAGCTCTCGCAAAGAAGAGACTAGAGTTTTGCAGAAGTGGGCCTGTGCCACCTTAAAAGTCATGCATGTTATGGCTCACCTCAACAATGATCTTTACAGTATTTTTGATGAAGACATTCGCGAACAGATCCTGGTGCCCATCCAAAGTTTCGTGCAAGAAGACAGTATTCAAGGGGCTACTTTTTTGAGTAGTGAACATGAAAAAATTCGTCTTAACAAATTCGAGTTTAAACCCGAGAAAAACCAATCGAGCGGAGTTATAAAACTGCTTGCGAAGCGCAATCTTGTGGCACTCAATATTCTCGATCGGATTGGCGTGCGGTTTGTAACCAAAAACACTTTTGATATCTTTCAGGTGCTACGCTTTTTGGTGAACAATTCTTTGGTGAGTTACCCCCATTGTATTGTTAATGAGTCAGTGAATTCGGTTTATCCCACGCGCCTTTTCTTAGATGCTATGGACACCCTCCGTTCGAAAGACTCTTTGATTGATTCTTCGGACATCAATGACTTTCTTGATAAGAAACTGGCAGAAAGTGGTGACAGCGCCGATTTTAAAAGTAAAGAGAATGTGTACACTGATCCTGATTATAAGTTTATCAAGTTTATCTCTCGCAAGCTTATCAAGGTCGACGTGGTCCGTGGTGGTAAGCCAGAGACCTTAAGATTTTTTTACCCCTTCGAGGTGCAGATTATGGGGTATGAAACCTATCTGAATAATATGCGTGGACCACTGTCTCATGTTGAGTATAAAAAAAGGCAGGTCAAGGCCGCTCGGCTTCGTCTCTTTGGTAAAGAGTAAACAGATACTAAGGTTAGCGTAAGCGCCAGTCTTTGCCCAGGTTGGGCGTGTAGAGTTGCATATACTGATTGCTGCCCACTCTTAACGAGAGAGTGATTTTTTTGTGATCCTTAAAATTCGGTTCTACATTAATAATTTGAATGGGCCCCTGTGGGGGCGTTTTGCCCTTACTTAGAGCACTAAAAACTTCGTCCCATTTTATAAAATGTTGAAACGATTCACCTTGGTCAAAGCTAATTTTGTCTCCGACAAAAAGAGTCCCGTTCTTGGCGAATTTGATTGGGTAGCCATTTTTAAATGATGGCAAGGGGTGCCACTGATAACCATCAAAACTCCGGTAGACACCGTGGGTTGCCGAAGCGATTTGCAAGCCCGGAATGATCGGGCTTTTTTCAATCTGATAGATCTCCGACTTTTTAAGGCGGGTCTGTTGTGGTGCTAGATTCTGGATGATTTCGACATTGGATTCTATGGTGCTATCTTGCCACCATAGTTCTCCCCATCGTGAGACATGGCTTTTGCCCCATTTTTTGATGGAGTAACCTTGCAGGGTGAGGGTTTGCCAAGGCTCCACTACTGCAAGAGTCGCTGCGGTCATGGAGGGCTGCTCTTTGAGCTCAAGGCTGTAAGCGCCAGAACCCACCCAGATCGGGTTAGTGAAGATCTCAAGAACCTTGTCTTTGTAGAGGTCGTTATGGGGCTTGAAATAGCCTTTGGGCGTTCGCACTTTTATGGCCACATCCAAACGAGATTTAATATTGCGCAGTGGAATGTAGCCCTTCTTTTTACCAAAAGACACCAAGGCCCATTCATCCTTGGTGCTCAGGGGTATTATGGGAAGCCCAGGGTCCACCTTTTGCAGGATTTTAGATTTCATCTGTGGTTTGGCACGTAGATGGGTCTCAACAGTGGAGAAAAAATAGCCGCCATCCTTCGAGTAGGGGCTTAGGTATCGTGATCGCACCCATCCGTAATAGTTCTTGCCCTGATCCTTATAGACAATTTTATACCAGTCGCGGTGCCTTTGGATCAAAGCCACCACCTGCGATTGAGCGAGGGTCTTCTGGGGCAACTGATAGTTTTTGGGCTCCGGATGAACGGGCTCACCCTTACTTAGAATCGCCTGCCTCGAAAAATCTAAGGGCAGGAGAGTCGATGATTTGAGGACCCAGCCATTATTGCCTTTTTGATCCCGCACCCAAAGCCATTCAAATTGATCATATTGAAGAGCGCGCTTCTTGAGTAACTTCAAATCAAAATGACCGGTGGGAGCTGGACTATGAGGCTTTAAAAACACGGCTGTCGACTGGGGAAAGGCCATTAAAGGGGTTATAAGAATAAGCATCAGAAGACGGAACGCCATACTAGTATTGTGGGGTGTCAAACTGACACCCTCAAGGCCAGTTTTTCCATTGTTCTCAAGAGTTTACAAAGCCCCTGACCCTGGGTATAAACCTAAGCTCAAATCAAAATGGGAGTGGGTATGTCTTTACAAAAATTAGGTGTGGTTGGAGCCGGTCAGATGGGCAATGGGATCGCGCAAGTCTTTGCGGCGAAAAATGTTCCGGTGATGATGGTGGATATCAGCGAGCAGGCTCTAGAAAAAGGTCTAGCCACGATCACCAAAAGTTGTGACCGTTTGGTTAAAAAAGAAAAGATGACGGCTGGAGAAAAAGAGACCTTATTGGCCAACGTTCAGACTTCAACAGACATGAAAGCCTTTGGCGACTGTGACTTCATCGTTGAGGCGGCCACTGAAAACCTAGATCTAAAGTTGAAGATTTTTCGGCAACTGGATGAAATTGCTCCGCAAAATACTTTGCTTTGTACAAACACGTCATCCATCTCAATTACTAAAATTGCAGGAGCCACTCAGCGCCCCACCCAAGTGGCGGGGATGCACTTTATGAATCCGGTACCGATTATGACATTGGTTGAAGGGATTCGCGGTTTGCAAACCTCTGACGAGACTTTCAACAAAGTTCGGCAAGCCACTGAAAGTCTGGGCAAAATATTTGTTGAGGGACGAGACATGCCGGGCTTTATCGTCAACCGGATTCTCATGCCCATGATCAACGAAGCGGTCTACGCTTTGTACGAAGGCATTGCTGAAGTGGAGGCCATCGACTCGGCCATGAAGCTGGGAACCAATCAACCCATGGGGCCACTCACTTTGGCGGACTTCATTGGTCTTGATACCTGTTTGGCAATCATGAATGTTCTGCACGATGGATTGGGTGACACCAAGTATCGTCCTTGTCCGCTGCTCGTAAAGTACGTGGAGGCGGGCTGGCTGGGACGCAAATCTGGTCGTGGATTTTATAACTATGGGGAGCAGTCATGAGTTTGGTCCTTTTTGAAAAAGCGAACGCCATCGGTGTTATCACAATCAACAAACCCCATGCCTTGAACGCTTTGAGTAGTGATTTGTTAAAAGAACTTGATGAGGTGTTAGGGCAGGTTGCTAGTGACTCCGAACTACGCTGTCTCATTGTAACGGGTGCTGGCGAAAAGGCCTTCGTTGCAGGGGCTGATATCAAAGAGATCCATTCTCTAGACCCCGAGCAAGCCTCGCAATTTGCCGGCCAGGGGCAAGGCGTTTTTATGAAGATTGAGCAGCTCGATATTCCGGTGATTGCCGCTGTGAATGGTTTTGCGTTAGGTGGCGGGCTAGAGCTCGCTATGGCTTGTGACTTTATTTTTGCTTCTGAAAAAGCCAAGTTTGGATTGCCGGAGTGTACTCTTGGTTTGATGCCAGGCTTTGGCGGGAGCGTTCGTTTGACGAGAAAAATTGGGCCCGGCCAGGCCAAGCAGTTGACCATGACCGGCGACCTGATCTCGGCAGAAGATGCCTTGGGTTTTGGTTTGGTGAACGAAGTATGTGCTCCGGAGAAAGTCATGGAACGGGCTAAGATGGTTGCAACAACCATTGCCAGTCGGGCGCCGAAAGCCTTGGCTGCCATCAAGCGAACCATCAATGCCACTTATGGCATGGCTGCTAGTGATGCCATGGAGGTGGAGAAAAAAGAATTCGCCCAGTTGTTTCACTCCAAAGACTGCAAAGAGGGCACAGCCGCTTTCATTGAAAAACGTAAACCCGAATTCGTAGGACAATAGTTATGCCGCAACGGAAAAACCCCATTCGCATCGTTACAGCCGCAAGTCTCTTCGATGGACACGATGCCAGTATTAATATGATTCGCCGCTTGTTGCAGGATGCGGGTGCCGAGGTGATTCATCTTGGGCACAATCGCAGTGTTCTCGATGTGGTGACCGCCGCGTTGCAAGAAGGGGCTCATGGGGTTTGTCTGTCGTCCTACCAGGGCGGGCATATGGAGTATTTTAAATACATGAAAGATCTTCTCGTTGAAGCGGGCGCCGATTATGTCAAAACGTTTGGTGGTGGCGGAGGCGTGATCATTCACGAGGAAAAAACAGAACTTGAAAAGTATGGGATCGATTTTATATTTCATCCCGATGATGGTCGTAAAATGGGACTCGATGGCATGATTAACTTAATCATGGAGAAGTGTGACTTCTCAGTCCAAGAGGCCATCGCAAAAGCCAAAACCTTCAATCAGTCACTCGCTGGGCGAGAAGAGCTCCCACATCGACTTTTAGGTGTCGCCCTTGATGCCATTGATACTGACCAAGCAATGCCGGAACCCGTGTTGTCAGAACTCTCTGCATTCAAGAAAGAGACCGCTCCACTGGTGCTCGGTGTGACCGGAACGGGAGGCGCTGGCAAGTCCAGTTTGGTCGACGAATTGATTCAGCGATTGCTCAACTCCTATGCTGATCTGAAAGTGGGTGTGATTTGTGTCGACCCGTCGAAACGCAAAACGGGGGGATCTCTCCTCGGTGATCGAATTCGAATGAACTCGTTATCACGTCCGGGTGTTTTTATGCGCTCGGTGGCTTCGCGGGGTTCAGGCTCTGAAATCGCTGGCTCTCTACCCAAAATGTTGGACCTTATGAAAGGTTACGATTTTGATTTGATTATTGCCGAGACATCAGGGATTGGCCAGGCCAACGTGGCGATTACCGAGGTCTGTGATTTGGCCTTGTATGTGATGACCTCTGAGTTCGGTGCACAATCGCAGCTTGAGAAAATTGATATGATCGATTTTGCCGACCTGATTGCTATTAACAAAGCGGACCACCGTGGCTCGCAAGATGCCTTGAGAGATGTGCGCAAACAATACAAGCGGTCTCGTAAGGTTTTTGAAGCGAAAGATTCTGATATTCCTGTGTACCTCACCCAAGCGGCCCAATTTAATGACTTGGGCGTGAATCATTTGTTCTTTGCCCTCTCTGACGAACTGGCTAAACGAGACCCATCCTACACGTGGAGCCTCACCGATGAGCAGAAGGCACAGGTGCGTGGTGCCGAAAAGCAAAGTATCATTCCACCGGAGCGGCAGAATTATCTAGCCGAAATTGTGGCCTCTGTGCGCAGCTATAAGAAAGAAACCTTGGCACTCGCTGAAAAAGCCTCAAAGCTTGGTAGTTATTATAAAATTAAAGAAGACCTCAACGAATCGAAAAACCTAGAAGACCAATACAAAAAAGAGATTCCCGACGAATGCTTGCAAGAGCTTGATGGTTGGGATCAGATGATCGAAACCTACAAGGCCGACGAGTATGTCTACAAGGTGCGAGACAAAGAGTTTCGACAGCCTCTGTTCAATGAATCTTTAAGTGGAACCATGATTCCCAGGGTGGCGCCACCTCAGTTCACCGACTGGGGCGATCGTCTGAAATTTCTTCGCTTAGAGAATGTGCCCGGAAGTTTTCCCTACACGGCTGGGGTTTTCCCGCTTAAGCGCGTGGGCGAAGATCCCACTCGCATGTTTGCCGGTGAGGGCACGCCCGAAAGAACCAACCGGCGTTTTCATTACCTATCCAAAGATGCTCCCGCCAAGAGGCTGTCGACCGCGTTTGATAGCGTCACTTTGTATGGCTTTGACCCCCATGAGCGACCCGATATTTTTGGTAAAGTGGGGGAGAGTGGTGTGAGTATTTGCACTCTCGATGATATGAAAAAGCTCTACGATGGCTTTGAGCTGACCTCACCAACAACCTCCGTCAGTATGACGATCAATGGTCCGGCCCCCATGATTCTGGCTTTCTTCTTTAACACCGCTATTGATCAGCTGGTCGAGAAAAAAGAAAAAGAAAAAGGCAGCGCCCTGAGTTCTGCAGAGTGGGAACAGGCTAAGACAGAAGCCCTGCAAAGTGTGCGTGGTACGGTTCAGGCCGATATTTTGAAAGAGGACCAGGGGCAAAACACCTGTATCTTTTCTATCGATTTTGCTTTGAAGATGATGGGTGATATTCAACAGTATTTTAACGAGAACAAAGTGCGGAATTTTTACTCCGTTAGCATCTCCGGTTATCATATCGCCGAGGCCGGAGCCAATCCCATCAGTCAGGTGGCCTTTACCCTGAGCAACGCCTTTACCTTTGTGGAATACTATTTGTCGCGTGGCATGGACATCGATGACTTTGCTCCGAATCTGTCCTTCTTTTTTAGTAATGGTATGGACCCTGAGTATGCGGTCATCGGTCGCGTGGCTCGTCGGATTTGGGCCGTGGCGATGAAGAATCTTTACAAAGGAAGTCCAAGGTCGCAAAAGTTGAAGTACCATATCCAAACCTCAGGGCGCTCGCTACACGCCCAAGAGATTGACTTCAACGATATCCGAACCACTCTGCAGGCCTTGTTAGCCATTTACGATAACTGCAACTCGCTTCACACCAATGCTTATGACGAAGCCATCACCACACCCACAGAAGAGTCGGTTCGTCGCGCCATGGCCATCCAGATGATTATCAATAAAGAGTTTGGCGTGGCAAAAAATGAAAACCCTAATCAGGGGTCCTTTTTTATGACCGAGTTGACTGAGCTCGTCGAAGAGGCGATTTTAACCGAATTTATGCGCATCAGTGAACGTGGAGGCGTACTCGGGGCCATGGAGACCCAGTACCAGCGTGGCAAAATCCAGGAAGAGTCCATGCACTACGAGCACCTCAAGCACTCAGGCGATTTACCAATTGTGGGCGTGAACCAATTTATCAATCCTGAGACTTTGAAAGAGGGCTATGTTCCCGAAAAAATCGAGATGGCCCGTGCTTCTCAAGAGGAGAAGAATCAGCAGCTCAACAACTTGAAAGCCTTTCAAAAGACTCACGCGACTGAGGCCGACGAGCAATTGAAGAAGTTGAAGCTCGCAGCCCTGCAAGGGGACAATATCTTTGCCGCTTTGATGGACGCGGCCCGGGTTTGTTCGTTAAACGAGATGACCCAAGCTCTTTTTGAAATGGGCGGCCAATACCGACGCAACCTCTAGGGACGGGGTGAGTGTGTTGCTCAGCGGTTGAATTGTGGAGCCGCTGAGTTGTCAAAGGGCATGGCCCGTAAAAGGGAGCTAGCGGTCCAACTCCATTTTGGCGATGGTTTGTTTTTGCATATTGCTAGTGCCTTCGTAGATCTGACCAATCTTTGCATCACGCCAGAACTTCTCAACAGGGTATTCGGTTGTGAAACCGTTGCCTCCAAAAAGGTCGATAGCCAGTGATGTGATCTTTTCAGCCGCTTGCGAGGAGAAAAGTTTTGCCATTGCGGCTTCTTGAATAAAGCTTTCGCCAGAGTCTTTCAAGCGAGCCGCATTGTAGACCATAAGTTTTGCAGCTTCCAGTTCGGTTCGCATTTCAGCCAATTGAAACTGAATGCCTTGAAATTTCGCGAGGGGCTTTCCAAACTGCTCACGACCTTGCACGTAGTTCAGCGCTGCTTCGTAGGCGCCCTGGGCGATACCCACCATTTGAGCACCAATGCCGATACGTCCTTCATTGAGAGTTTCAATGGCGATTTTGTATCCTTTGCCCACTTCTCCGATGACGTTGTCTTTTGGGACTTCGCAATTTTCAAACAAAAGTTCGCAGGTCGAACTGGCACGAATACCCAATTTGTCTTCTTTTTTGCCGACCGAGAACCCTGGAAAGTCTTTTTCGACCACAAAGCCAGTAATACCTTTATAGCCAGCTTCCGGGTTCAGGTTGGCGAAAACCAAAAACACGCTGGCCTCTTTACCATTGGTGATCCATAGTTTGTGACCGTTCAGTACATATTTGTCGCCCTTGTCTTCGGCTTTGAGTCCCAAAGCAAAAGCATCGGAGCCCGATCCACTCTCCGAGAGTGCATAGGCGCCCACCCACTCTTGGGCGAGTTTTGGCAAATATTTATCTTGCAGTGACTCATTGGCGTAGTTCAAAAAGGCATTGGTTACCAAGGTGTTTTGCACGTCGCAAAGCACGCTCACTGAGCCATCGATACGAGCCAGTTCTTCAATGGCGATACAGGCCATAGTAAAAGAGCTGGCGGAGCCACCAAACTTCTCAGGAGTTTCAATCCCCATCAGTCCCATTTGAAAAAGTTGTTGCACGATCTCGGGGTCCATTTGTTGGTTTTTGTCCATTTCGTGAACCTTCGGTTTGATCACCGACTCCGCAAATTCTCTGATGGCCATACGGAAGGCCTGTTCATCTTCGCTCCAGGTAGTAACAGCAGGTTGGTTCATGGGGTCTCCTTTTGTAGGATGCTGTTTTAGAGTGGAAACCCCTATGAAGTCAAATCGCGAGGTGGCGCGGAGCCATCTTCTTTAAGTGAATCTAAATACTTAGCGTTTTGCTGGATTAAAAACGATATGAGGTGCTGATCAGAAGCGAAAAGATGTGTTGGGTTTTATCCAGTCGGACCAGTTGGTTGCCCGTGCGTTGCACACTGTAGCCTTTGCCCCCCGTGTAAAACCCACCAATGGTGTAACTCGATTGTTCTGATACCAAAAAGTTCACGTTGCTAGAAAAGCCTAGCATATCGATGTGATCTCCGGTGCGAAACTGAGGGTTGGCACGTGGCTCTTCAATTGATGAGTTGTTGGTGAAGAGGCCCGCCCGGAGTTTGGCTTTGGGCCATCTCAGTTGGTACTCCATTCCGATAGAAGCGTTCCAAGTGTTTGTGTGTTGGATGCTGTCAAAGGCTTGTGGTTGATCAATGTCCTGGTAGCCAAAGCCGGTGTAGTAGCTTCCATCCGCCGATAGGGTCAGGCGCTCACTGGGGCGAAACACAAAGCCCATGGAGTAGCGGGGAGGGATGTAGGTGGTGGCTTTGGTATTGCGCACTTGGGTGACTTGGCTGGGGAGGGTATTGGTATCAGTCACAGCCTGGTAGTAGGAGCCATCACCGGATACCGTAATGGCCGGTGGCCGTGCCGAGAGACCGAAGGACCATTTTTTGTTGATATCCCAAAGATAGCCAAGAACAACCACGAGGCTGTTGTGTTTGATGCTTTTTTCTTCGCTGGTGATGATCTCGTGGGTGGGTGAAACGATGGTTCGATCAAGGGAAGAGCGGATCAGGCTGCGGGCCGTGTAGTACAGGCTAATCCCAAAGCTTTCAGTGGGGCTAGCTTTGTAGGAGCCAACCACTCCACTCCAGAGGCTCTCGTCGGTGTAGCTTAAAAAAGATTGGCGATCGGGTTCGTCGGCGATATTTCCGGCAAAAAAGTCATAATCGGGGACGACGATGCTAAAACCAAAGGCCCATTTTTTGTAGCGGTAGACGTTTCCGATAGACGAGGGAATCGTGCGAAAAAAGCCTCGGTTGACCCGCTCACCAGCCTTCACGACGTCGTTGCCTTCGCCGTAGGTGGTGTCGTACTTGTTAAATAGCGTGGCCGAAGCACTGATGTCAGTGCCTTCTAGTTTTACCAGCGAAGCTGGGTTGTAGAAGCCCGATGACGAACTGTCACCGCTCATTGCCGTGTAGGCGCCGCCCATGCCCGAGGCCTGCTCTCCGATAAGGGTGCTGCTGAGATTGAAATAGCTAGCATGGCAGAGCACAGGAAGAGCGATGAAAAAGCTGGCAATCAAGATGAGTTTCACAGGAATATTGTAACGCGAAAGGTTAAGAGCGAGTAATCTCAAGGCATTTTTGAAGATCAAACTGGCAATAAATCTTGGTTTTGGGGGGTCTTCACTGTGGACAGCCCTAGGCCTTTGGGCTAGAGTTTTGCTATGGACCCGTTAGAAACCGCCGTTAAAGTGGGCTTGTTCTTTATTCCTTTTCTGTTTGCGCTGTGCTTCCACGAGTTCGCTCACGGTTTTGTTGCCAAGATGCGTGGGGACAATACCGCCGAAATGATGGGTCGCCTGACTATGAACCCCATGGCCCATGTGGATTGGGTGGGTACGGTGGCGCTACCGATTATGGCCATTTTGTTTGGGTTGCCTTTATTTGGTTGGGCCAAGCCGGTGCCGGTGAATCCTCGTAATTTGAAAGACCCCAAAAATGATATGTTTTGGGTGGCATTAGCAGGACCGCTTTCTAATATCCTGTTGTTCTTCGTGGGTCTTCTGGCTTTTGGTTTGTCTTTTCACTTCTGGGGACAGGCGGTGAACGCCCCGATCAATCAGATGCTCATCACCTTTCTTTTTATCAACTTGATTCTAGCTTTTTTTAATTTATTACCTTTGCATCCACTCGATGGCGGAAAGGTGATCCAGCGCTTTATTCCATTTACGTGGAATCGCTGGCTCGAAGACCATCAGTATCATTTGAATATTGGGTTATTGCTGTTGATTCTTTCCGGTGGTTTTCACTATTTAGCCAAACCGCTTTATGGAATTGTTCAATCTTCAATGTCATTTGTGATCGCAGCTGGGGGAGGCGCGTGAATCTATCCATTCATATACCACAGTTCGAAGGGCCGCTGGCCTTACTTCTTTATTTGATTCGTAAAGAGGAGATGGACATCTTCGACATCGATGTCTACCTAATCACCTCGCAGTACCTCGAATACATCAAAAAAATGAAGCAGTTTGATCTTGAAGTGGCTGGCGATTTTATCGCCATGGCTGCCACTCTTTTGCAGATCAAATCTAAAATGTTGCTCCCCAACTACAATGAGGATGGCGAAGAAGAAGAGATCGAAGATCCTCGCAAAGAACTGGTCAATCGGTTGCTTGAGTACCAAGCCTTTCAAGAGGCTTCAAAAGAACTTTACAGTCGTCCTTTGTTGGGTCGCGATGTTTTTCGTCGCGGTAAAACCGAGGCGATCCATAGCGACGAAGAGGGCGAGATCATTCTCGATGAAGGCGGACTGTTTTCTCTGATCGCCCACTACCGCAATAGCATTCGAAAAATGAAAAAAGCGGTTCACAAAGTGGCCCGAAAAACCCGTTCCATAGCCGGACGAATTTTAGAGATGAAAGACCGTTTTGTGGTCGGGCAACGGGTGATTTTAAGAGATTTGATCACCAGTATCGAAGACACCAAAGATGAGCTTTTGATCACGTTTTTGTCAGCCCTTGAGATGGGTAAAATGGGTTTGGTTTCGGTTTATCAGTCCGAAGTGTACGGCGATATTTATCTTACCGCCAAGCGAGAAATCACTGCCGATGTTGTGGGTCGAGTCGAAGAGTACGACTCGCAAGACTCGGAGTCGCTAGCGGACCAATTGATGGACAAGGCAGAAGAAGACGCCATTGAAGCTCATCAAGTGGACGCTGCCGAGCTAGAGGCTCGCGACGAAGGCGAAGACAGTGACTCACAGGAGCCATTGGCAGAAGGGGAGGCCTCCTTGGATGTTGCCAGTGACGATGAAATTGACCAGGCAGAAAAAGACCTTAACATCGACGGAGAAACAACATGACGAGTGTTGAGAAAAGCAAAAAGAAGAAAAGCGGTAAAAAGAAAAAAAAGAAAGAGAGCGAATCAGAAGTTCTCGAACGAGTCATGGACAGTATTGAAATGGCAGGGGCCTCGCTCGATTTTTTTGATGGCGACTCGGATGGTGATGAGAAAGCGACTGAGCCCGATGCCAGTGCTGATGAAGCGGCCACTCTAAAAGAGCATGCTCCCGAGTCTGAGACAGACGCCCCGGCAGTAGAAGCTCAAACGGCTGAAGTCAGCGAAGAAGACGCCCTGATGGAACCAATCACCGAAGAATTTGACACTGAAGAGTCGGATGGCGAACAAACCATGCAAGCGGCCGAAGGTGGGGAGACTGAGAGTGTCGATGCCGACACGGTCGAAGCCTCCGGTCCGATGACTGCCGACTTTGAAGACGACAGTGAGTCCTTAGACATGCTGGCTGAAGAAAATAACAACGTTGAGTTTATTGAGCAGAAACAGGCTCTATCGATTATGGAGAGTTTGCTGTTTTCGTCGGAACGTCCGCTCGGTATCGGAACCTTCAAGCAGGTCTTTAAGGGAACCAACCTAAAAACCAAAGATATCAAAAAACTTTTAGAGGACCTACAGGTGGAATACGCCGATGTGGCTCGAGGGGTTAGCCTCGAAGAGATCAACGGCGGTTGGCAGTTGCGAACCAAAGTCGACAACATGGAGTTCTTACGCAAGCTTGCCAAGGCTCGCCCATTCAAGTTGTCGGGCCCAGCCTTAGAGGTGCTCGCGATTATTGCTTACAAGCAACCTATGATTAAGAGTGAGGTTGATGACATCCGTGGCGTTGAATCGGGCCATTTGGTTCGTGCTTTGATGGAAAAACACCTGGTGTGCTTTCAAGGTAAAAGTGAGTTGCCTGGTAAGCCCATGCAATACGGAACCACTCGTAAGTTTCTAGAGATTTTTGGATTGAGAAACTTACGTGAACTGCCATCTCTCGATGAAATTGATCAGCTCCTCCCGGACGGTATTGGTCTTGAAGAAGAAGATGAAAAGTTGAGTGATGTGACAGATAAGATGGCCGAGGAGTTCGACGGCAGTTACTCTGAGAGCGCCGAAGAGCTGGAGAAAATCGAAAACACCCTGGGTGGGATCGATACCTCCTCAGAGTTTTTTGAAGAAGAGAAGCGTCGTCAAAAAGAAAAGCGTGACCGTGACCGCGCCCAAGACATTCGTGAAGCACTGGATGTCGGTGAAGATGTGGACAGTAAAGACCAAAAGTGGTTGGCTCGCTATGATGAGAGAATCGCCTTAGAAAAAGCCGAGGCCGAAGCCGCTGCCGAGTTGCAAGCGGCCTCCGAGGCCACAGACGAGCCTTCTGACGTTGTTGGCAACGATGGTGAAACCCCGACTCAAGAAGCGGCCGGCGATGATGAGTCCGGCGTCTTGTTAAGTGACGAACTGTCGGAGTTGACCTCGGAGAGTCAGCAGAAAGCGGGCGACATAGTGCCGGCCGAGGTTCTTGCTGCCGATCAAGCTATGGATGCTGAAGACGACGAGCTGAGTGCGGCTGGTATCAACGATAGTGAGACTTCAGCGGTGGCGGAATCCAGTGATTCGGTCGACGACCAAAATTCTCAGAATGAAGGGCAAGAGTTTGATCCTTTCGCTGAGGATGAAGACAGTCCTTAGTCTTTTAAGAGTCAAATCAGAGAGAGCCTCTGTTTTGGCTCTCTTATCGTCTGCACATTAATTTTTTTCGAGAGACAGTTATGAAAGCCTTCGCTCTTTTTTGTGGAATTCTTTTCAGTGGCTCCTGGGCTTCAGCATTTATTAATATAGAAAGTTTACGCCAGGGTATCGATCAAGGCTTTTCCGGGTCTTCTGGGGCGAGCCTTGATGGCTCCACCGGCAATGTTGAAGTACAGAATGTGGGTGTGAATTCCCAAAATATTTTTCAGAACGAGAAACGACAGTACATCTTTATAACTGAGTACAGCTATGGCGAGGCCCAGAACAAAAAAAATACCAATGAGGGTAGTTTTCATCTGCGTTTCGCCCAAGCTTTCTCGAACAGTCTGTGGTGGGAAATTTTTGGCCAGGCGGAGTTCAATGAATTTCAATCCCTTTCTCTAAGATCTCTCGGTGGAGCGGGTTTGCGAGCCGCCCTTTTTGAAACCAAACAGAACAGTATCTACCTCGGGCTTGGTGCTTTTTATGAAGACGAAGAGATAAAAAACGATCAAGACCAGGCCAACTTTCGGGGCAACCTCTACCTTTCCCTACGCAGCCTGTTTAACGACAACGCCGAGGGTGTGTTGATTCTGTACTACCAACCTTCAGCAAAGACCGTCGACGACTATCGGCTACGGGCCACTGCTGGGCTAGAAACAAAAATCATGAAGTTTTTAAGTCTTGTGAATAGTGTCAGCTTGGCGCACGACTCCAGGCCCCCCGGCTCCATTGAGCAAGAAGACATCACCTATCAGGTGATGTTTAATTTCACCTACTAAATTTGGGATGTTCAGTCTCGTGGGCGCGGGACTTAAATTTTTGATTCACATGCTCTGCGACGGCTTGGTTACTCTGGTCCGTGAGTGGACTCTCTTGATTGCCACGACAACTCCGAAGGGGGCAATGAGCCTATCGGCAGCAAGAGGCCGCTCCCTTCGGATTAAGAGTCCGGCCGTGCTGGGACGGTGAACGGTCTTGCTGGTTCGAGCTGTGGTGGTGGAATCATTTCTTCTCCAAGTGTTCTCAGGACATTTTTGCGAATGAAAGTCGCTCGACGTGTTACACATTACGCGCTAAGCCATTCGATCGATCTACGCATCTCTGAGATTAATGGGAAGCCACATGGTGTCCAAGGTACACTTGCAGCTTCTTTGAGGTGCGTGTTTTTCAATACTGACGAACCCATAACTAATGAGACAATCCAAGGTGTATTGGGTGAACTATTGACGATTCAAGAAAACTGATGGAACAGAGCTTTGTGGAGACAGAACCCTCTCCACAGCATTACTACCCTAATGCGAGTCTCAAATTTCTTGCCCTTGAGATTTTTCTATTTTTTTTAAAAACCGACACTTTGAAGGTCAGCGGTGACTTTGTCACGAAACTGTTTCGTCGCTGCAAGGTTTCGTCGAGAATTCCTCGTTTTTTAAAGAAGGCAAACGGGGGCTTGGTAGTACAGGATCACCAATCCACCATTTCCACCGCCAGGTGTAGAAAGCCCAGCCGTTGAGGGAATGGTGGGAGGGTTAAGCACGGGATGAGAGTTGGCACCAACGGACCCGCTAGCACCATTGCCTCCAGCCGATCCACTCGCCGAACTTGTGTAACCACCTCCGCCAGCTCCGTAACCGCCGCCGCCGCTTCCGCTTCCCCATGAGTTGGCAGCACCTCCTGCCGCCGCAGCGCCTCCACGTGCTTGTGTCCCGGTTCGCCCATCACCGCCATCACCACCATTGTAGAGCGTGCCAGCTTGTCCATCGTTGGCTCCAGCGCCGGGACCATTTCCGCCTGTACCACCTGCACTACCAGTGCCTCCTCCGCCTCCTGGGTGCCCCCCTGTACCGTCGGCACCGTTACCTCCATTGGCTGCTACGACAAGACTGCCGTTCCACAAGATGGCTGTACTGCCGCCGCCACCGCCGCCAGCTACGCTACCAATACAGCCCGCATTTCCGGCGCCGCCGCCACCACCGTAGTAGCCGGCTCCGCCACCACCGCCCATAACATTGCAATTGCCTGAGTTCGTGTAGCCCGTACCACCGCCACCACCGACATAAACTGAAAAGGAGGTCCCAGTATTACCGGCCATAAAAGTTCCTGACTTCACCTGACCATTTGTTCCCAAGGCATTTAAAGATGTATCGTTATAATTGGCACCGCCACCACCGCCGATGATGATGTACTGAACTTCTACGCTATCTGGTAAGCCATTTAAAACGTCAGCATCCACTGTTTTAGATGTGGTGATATGGGTCGTGCACACCGAATTTTTTGGAGTCGTGTTGGTCGAGCTGCCACCACCGGCGCCAACGCTCACCTTTTTCCAAGTGGGCGCTGAGTTGAGGGTGCCGGGCACTGTTAATGCCAGAGCTAAGGTGATCAGCCGCAAAGCGGATTTGGTTTTTTTATTTTTTGAAATGGCTTGATCTAATCTCACTTTTTACCCTCAATCGTTGCACTTTTGATTTAAGCTCTTAAGGTGGTGGCGTCGCTCTTATTGAGTCTGAAAAATCAAAAACGTTCCACCTACATTTTACCTTTACTGCATCACTAGTCTTTATCGGAATGACTCTTCTAAACTTTAGTACTGTTTCACCTTGGGGCGATCACTATGAGGCATGTCCTGAAACAGGTTTTGCAGGGCCAAACAGAGTAACTCCCTGCCCCGAATGACGGTCATAAAAGCCCACTTGGTCGCGCCGCTCCACAATTACGGAGGGTTGTGTTTGCATATCCTGAGAAAATATTGTCAAAAAATCTTTTTTTGCAGGAGTTTTCGACTGACGAGCCCAAGGCTTCGGTGGATGGAGCCTTGATATTCATCACTCAGTTAACCCGGGCTTTTGTTGGCAGGCTTTATAATCGGCATTTTTGCTCTGGGAGTAGATTTAATATCTAAAGGAAGCCTTGGGCTCAATAAACTCTGGGCAATTAATCCGATTGGGCTAGGTTTTCTAATTTCTCTTTTTATGGATAGAAGCAGATGGTCATCCTTTAATAAAAAGTTTTACTCCAACAAATAGTCGCCTAAAAGTTGGCTAAAAAATAGGGAAAATTGGCTAAATTTCCACGAAAAACACCATCCGATCCTTCGTGCCAATTCTTACTATGAGCGGTGGATTGATGATTAAGGGCCCTATAAAAGATTATTTTCAACTTTGCCAGTCACTTCATTTCCGACTTCTCCGTACAACCTTTTGGTATCGTAAACATTGTTGTGCCCCAAAATTCTCTGCAGTTCACTGATGTCACCACCTTCTCTTAAAAAGTTAACAGCAAAAGAGTGCCTCAAGTCACTTGGAGTCCACTGACGGCTGAAAGTCCTTAGCCTTTTAAATTCATTCACAGCACGACTTAACTTTGCTCTTGTGAAAGGCTCGTTGCAGTAGGTCTGGAAAACAAGTTTTTATGTTCTTTTGCGTTTGTTGAGTATTTTTATTAGCTCATCTGAAATCACCAGCTTCCTTGCTTGGCATTTTTCACGTCCTCTAAAGTACACAACACCACTTTGTAGATTCACCTCAGTCCACCTGAGTTCCAGGACCTCCATCACCTTGGCACCTGGTCCTGCAGACATCTTATCGACAGATGGCGGGGTGACCTTTTATCGTTTGATCTACAAGGATCAACTCAATCCCGTGAGTTTACTAAAAGCCAGTGGTGAGTTCACGACCTTTTACTATGTAGAAAAGACCCACGTACCAGCCATGATGCGAAGAAATGGTCAGTTCTAGAGGATGATATCAGATCACCTGGGCTCAGTTATCAGGTGGTTTTTAATTTCACCTACTAAACTTGCGATGTTTAGTCTCGTCGGCGCGAGATTTTAATTTTTGATTCACATACTCTGCGACGGCTTGGTTTCCCTGGGCTGTGTAGTGTCCACCCTTGTGGAAAGACGCGGCGGAGATTCGGTCTGCGAAAGGATTTTCGAGCAGCGGAAACAAACAGTGGTAGCCTTGCTGTGTGCAGTATTGTGAGGCCCCTGTGATAATCCAAGGCACGTAGCCATTCTCTAGGTGCTGTGCAATCTCGTTCTGGGTGGGTAGGTGGAGCAGCGTTGCGGTGCTGTTGTTCTCCTGTGCTGCTTTAAAAAACTCATCGATAAAAAACTGTATTCTTTTTTTAAAGTCAGGCTGCTGGTAGATCTGATCCAAGTTGATGCTGTAGGCCGATTCAGGATATTTTTTGATAAGAAAGTCGACGGAGCTCCAGAAGGTTGAGTCAAAAAGAAGTCGAGAATAAGGGAAACTGGCCACTGGTGAAGGGGCTCGCTTATACCAGAAATCCTGCTTTCCGAGGTTTTGAATGAAAATGGGATCGTTGAGCTTTTGAAGTTCCTGAGGCTTTTGTAGGGGGTTGTGTTGCAAATCAAACTGCTGTGACGCCTTGTTGTAAACAAAGAGGGGCTTAGTCAGTGTTAAGGTGGTGCTGGGAGACCGAAAGGGTCGGTAGATATTAAGAGTACGGATGAAGTTGTTCGTTATAAAGCTGAGAATCAATTGGTCGTTTTTTGTTTCACTCTTGTGGAGCTTGTATTTTAACAAACTCTGGTCAATCCCATAGGCCGACTCACCAGCATTGTTGATGGGCTCTTCTCGCAGTCTTGAGAGATGAGAGGGCCAGCTCTCCGTTGCCTTGCCCTCGTCACCGTAGGTGAATGAATCCCCGAAGCAGTGAATTTGTGTTTCCCGAGAAAAGTTCTCACGCGTCTTCGCGTGCTTCCACCCTAGTTTGGGGTGAAATGACAGGCTTAGTTTTTTCAGGTCAGCCTGAGTTAGGGTGTTGGGCTGAATAAAATGAATTTTGTCTCGTAGAATTCCATAAGAAAAAAAGCCTGTGAGTTCACACAGGCCAAGCAAAAAAACAGTAAAAGGAATAAGAAATGCTTTTTGGGGCATCCTTAGAACGAGTAGCGGCCTCTCAACTCAAGACCGGCCAGGCTCACATCGGTGGTTTGACCGATGTTGTTTTTCAGATTCATGTTGGTGATTTTAATCAAACCTTCAACAGCGATTTGAGGGAAGAGCTGATAGTTGGCGCCCCCTTGAAAACCGATGTCGCTGCTGATATCAAATTGCGAGTTGCTCACGCTGGGTAGTGAGAGGTTGAGACCCATAAAGCCGTTGAGGCGTTCCATCAAGCGAGCCTCACCGAGAACAGCGAGAGTCCACAAAGAAAGGCGGGGAGAAAAGCCTTGGGTGCCGCCCACTGTCGATACACCAGTAGGAGACGTGAAGGTGGCTCGGTCCAGAGTTCTGGGTGTTTCGTAACCCAACTCGACAGCCAAAGACAGGCGCTCGGTGAAGTCATAGACCCGGCCCTTGATTCCCAGAGAAAAGGCGGTGTCACCATCTAGGTTTTTAACGGAGCCATCGTTATAAACGTTGCCTTCAAGTTCTCCAGCAAAGTTGTGTCCGATGAAAAGAGTGGTTCGTTGTAAAATGTCTTGCGTTAGTCCAGGAGAGTCGTAAGACGTCGATATTTCCGCAGGCTCACGCATGGGCTGGTCCCAATTGTTGTCTGTCGAGTAGGCCAGTTTCATTCCGGGAGTGATAATTCCTTGCTCACAACCATTGGTGATTCCCACAAGATGATCATTGACTTTTTCGGTGATGGTGACTTCGCAAGTTCCCGTCTTACTGTGAACACGCAATGTGGTGCCCATTGGAACGTTACTAGAATCCACCACGAGAATCGAGGCACGCTGGCGACCAAAATCGTATTCTTCAACAGTGAGCGAAATGTCTTTTGCCAAGGCGTTGTTGGTTACAAGAACAGCGATGATCCATAAAAACTTTGTCATGGTTTCCCCCTAAAATGATTAGCAATGACAAAAGTCTAGTGAGGGAATGCAAGAGGGTCAATGAGAATAGGGGGTTCTGCTGATATATTAGGCTTCGGCGACGGCCTGTGACGACAAGACGGCGCAGATGGAGTCCGCAACCCGCACCCCGTCACAGGCGGCGCTAGTGATGCCCCCAGCATAGCCCGCCCCTTCGCCGCAGGGGTAGAGGCCGTCGTGACTGGTGGACTCGAGGCTCTCTTTGTCGCGAGTGACTCGAATGGGGCAAGAGGTGCGAGACTCGATACCATACAGCGTAGCGTGTTTGTCGATGAAGCCACCCATTTTGTTTTGAAAGCGCTCAAAGGCTTCAACGAGATGCAGGTAAATATTGTCGGGGAAGAGTTGATCCAGGCGAGCGCTTTGCAGTCCTGAAGGGGAGGAGCCTTGCATTTTGCTTTGTGTGCTTCGATTCAAAAGAAAATCGATCATGTTTTGGGCTGGCAGTTTGTGACCGCCGTCGTGCTCCTGCACCATCTGAAAGGCTTTTTGCTCCAGCTGGTTCCTGAAATCAATACCTCCAAAAAGATTATCGCCAAAAAGCTTTTCGTGATCGATGGAGACCACGATAGCCGCATTGGCGTATTTTGAATTGCGATTGAAATTGCTCATCCCGTTGCTCACCACACCGCCGGCGGAGGTGCCGCTTGAGAGAACGTAGCCGCCCGGGCACATGCAAAACGAGTAGACGCCCACATCTTCTCGTTTGTTATGGTAAGCCAGTTTGTAATTGGCGGCGCCGAGATCGGGGTTTTCCCAGTGTTCACGGTATTGGGTTTTATTGACCCAATCTTGGGGGTGTTCCACCCGCAGCCCCATGGCGAAGGATTTGCCCTCCATCTTCACTTTTTTGCGACGGAGAACTTGAAAAATGTCCTCGGCTGAGTGACCAGTGGCTAAGACCACAAAATCAGAAAAGTGCTGTTGCCCTTGCTCGGTTTCGATGCCCACGGTCTGTTGGTCTTTCGTGAGAATGTCGGTGACCTTGGTGTTAAAATGAATTTGGCAGCCGCGATCCAGTAAGTACTGCCGCATCTTCGGGATCAAGCGACGAATCTTGTTAGAGCCAATGTGAGGGTTGGCGAGATATTCCACCTCAGGAGGCGCTCCAAAATCCACCATGCGCTTCATGACATAGGGGATATGGGGGGACTTGATGCGAGTGACCAGCTTGCCATCGGAATAGAGCCCGGCGCCCCCTTCTCCGTAACAGACATTGTCCTCTTCGTTGAGAACCCCGTAACGCCAGTATTTGTTGATGGCCAAAATCCGTTTTTCACAGGTGGAGCCGCGCTCAAAAAGGTCGCAGGCGATCCCCCGTTCGGCAAACCGAATGGCGGCAAAAAGCCCAGCGGGCCCCGTGCCGATAATGATGGGGCGGGTGGTGCTAACGATGGGCTCTGGGTCTTGAAAGCGTTCCTCCGGAGTTTCACCACTCTTGTAGAGCTCAACACTGTAGACCCAGTGCAATTTTTGCTTGGTGCGCGCATCCACGGATTTTTTGATGATCCGATAGTTCTCGAAATCTGGCTCTAGGAGGCGAAGCTTTTCTTCTAAGTCCTCGTCAATCCCCAGTTTTAGGTCTTTTATCTGTTTGGCCATAAAAATCATACTAGCCCAAGTCGACAAAAAAATATATGAATACTGCTGAACCTTTTAGAAACTCTGCCGGAGGCGTGGACTGTGACTAGTTTCCTTTATGATCAAGTGATTCCGCAACTGCCAAAAAAATGGATGAGCCACTATTTGGGAGCCGCCGCCCATCTGAAGTTGCCTGGGAGGGTCAGTCAGCGCCTGATTAAGAAGTTTGCCAAGTACTACAACATCGATTTGACTGAAATTGAGAAACCCCTGCAGGAATACACGTCTCTGGGAGACTTTTTTTCAAGACGTTTACAACCTGAGGCTCGCCCCATTTTAGGTGATGTCATTCATCCTTGCGATGGCGTGTTGATTGAATCGGGTCGAATCCACGATCAATTGTTGATTCAAGCCAAGGGAAAGTCCTATTCGGTTAACGACTTTTTACCGAACAACCCTTGGGCCGAGGATTTTCAAGAAGGTTCGTTTTTTACCTATTATCTGGCTCCCCATAATTATCACCGGGTGCACAGTCCTGTGACGGGCCTGGTGATGTGGTCGACGACCGTGCCTGGGGAGCTGTGGCCGGTGAATTCATGGAGCGTGAAGAATGTGGATGGTTTGTACGCCGTCAACGAACGGGTGATTTCAGGGTTGCAGACCGATCGGGGCAAGATGATTCTCGTGATGGTGGGGGCCACAAACGTCGGGGCCATGTCTTTTACCTTTGATCCAAACATTAAAACCAACCTCCCCAACAAAAAAGAGGTGGTGCATCGGTCTTACGATGAAGGCCGACCACTCAAGGTGGGTGATGAGTTTGGGACTTTTCATTTGGGTAGCACTGTCGTGGCTTTGTATTCTCGCGAATGGGATTTTGGTCATCGTGATCGCGAGGCGGTCCTGATGGGGCAAAAACTAATCTAGAGCCAAAAGACTCAAGGTGCCGGTGTTGGGTTCCGATAGGAACCTTATGAAACCTCTACCTCGTCATTTTTTTTGGAATGCATTGAGCTTTATTGCTGTCTTCAGCCTTTTGGCTTTGCCAGGCTTCTTTGCAGTCTCCCGAGGTGTCACTCAAGCTGTTGAGATTCAAGCATCTCAGCCTTCTCGTAAAATGGCATCAGTGTCTTCGTCGAGCATAAAACCAGCTCAGAAGCGCTGTGAGGTGGCTCAAAAATGGCGTTACCACTGTCCGTCGGGCAAGGACTCCTGCCGCAAACAAAAAAAAGAAGTTTATTTAAAATGCGAAGGTTTGTTCTAGGCGGTGGAACCTGAAGTTTGGCTTTGGTCCTGTGGCTCCGCGAAACATAATATTTGATTTTGTCTCCAATTGAGCTGTTTCAGATTAAGATCCAGTTAACTTCGACGTCGTAGGTTCCGATAGCTGTTATAAGAATAAGGAGTGAGTATGTTTAAGCAGTGTCTTCTTTTAGCAGCCGGTTTAGGAATGGGTTTTATGGCCACGGGGTGTGCTTCGAGCAATGATCGACAGCCAGCCAGCTATTCACGATCAGGTCGTCCTTACAAAGAGCCGAAAGCCATGAATCATCGTCAGACGGATTCCAACACTCTCTATCAAGCGTGCATCCGTGAGCGCCCAGAGGTGTCATGCCGCAATAGACTGGGTCGCTAACCTAGACTTAGGACCAAAGCTTGTCGAAATCCGGTGAAACAAAGCATAACAATTTGTTTCGCCGAGCGATTGCACCTATCTTATTAATTGGGACGGGCGATGGGCTTTAGGATGAGGTACTGTAGCAGGAAGCTGCATCATCGCCTTTTTTCTTGAATTCTTTTTTTTCTCAATACAAAACCAAAAGCACAATTCAATAAATAACGATCCAGAGGGCGCTTGCGTCTTTATCACTCGGATTGTTTGAAGGGGCTGCAATGCAAAAGCTGGTTTTGGTTCGCCACGGGCAAAGTCAATGGAACTTAGAAAATCGTTTCACCGGATGGGTGGACGCTCCACTCACCGAGAAAGGAGAGCAGGAGGCCCTAAGAGCTGGGGAGCTCATAAAAGACAGCGGTCTCCTGTTTAGCAGAGCTTACACTTCTTACCTGCAAAGAGCGATTCTCACTCTTTGGTCTATTTTGCAGGTCTCGGATCAAATGTGGATCCCAGTGGCGAAACATTGGCGACTGAACGAGCGTCACTATGGTGGTTTGCAAGGTCTTAATAAACAAGAAACCAAAGACAAGTATGGCGAAGAGCAGGTGTTTCAGTGGCGCCGCAGTTACGCCACCTTACCTCCCGAGGCCAGTGGTGAATTTCAAGAACAGCAATTGAAAGATCGTCGCTATCAGGAGATCCCCGCAGCAGAGTTTCCGAAAGGTGAGGGTTTAAAACAAACCCTGGACCGCGTGCAGCCTTATTGGGAGCAGACCATCGTCAAAGACCTCAAGGGTGGGGGCGATGTTTTGATCGCGGCCCACGGCAACAGCCTAAGAGCTCTGGTGAAATTACTTACCGACATGGACGAAACTGAGATCACCAAGTTTGAATTCGCCACGGGTGTGCCCTTGGTCTGCGAACTGTCCTCAGACTTCAAGATCAGCCAAATGGACTGGTTGAAATAACAAACGGCGAGCCCAATGCCTATGAACCCGCTGGTTTCTTTTGGTGTGAGCCGTGGAGTTGATAAGTGCAAAAGAGAGCCGCTCCACATTCTCTTTTCCAACTCCAAAAAACAGGCTAGTCGAGTCTTGTGAGGCCGGATCGCAAGTATCCTTAAGTCGAAGGCGTCATTGGTTTTATGCGTAGTGAAGCGGCACCACATAACCCTGGTTAATGGTTTACATAAAAACAATTGTCTTACATTTCGTCCCATATTCTCTTAATCTGAGGGTGACTTTCTAAAGTCGGAAAGGAGGTGGTGCCAATGTCATGTGAGAATTTAAACTTCGGCGCCCTCTGTAATGGAGGAGCCAATTAACTTTGACTAGTTAATTTAAGACGGCAGGGTAGCCACCTTGCCGTCTGTTATTCTTGACACACCAGTCCAAATCCCTTAGATAAAATTCCATGTTAATTGATCTTCAGTCTATCGACGAAAATGGTAAAGATTACAACTTTGACGAACTCAGTGATGAGCTTGTTGGCGCATTCAATGATCTGGTTGGCGAAGCGCCCTTTAAAGTGCAGCTTCATGTGCAGCCCATGGGCAACACCTATCTGGTAAACGGCTCTGTCCATTCTGAATATTCGGCGGTGTGCTCAAAGTGTGGCTATGATGTCGACCTGCCGTTAGATAACAAAATCAATGAGATCGTCGTGATCGAAAAAGAAAGACCTCGCAACACCCAGGTCTCACAGAGTCAGCAAAACTTTGATGCATCATCGCCTGCGGTGACCTATGTGAACAGTTCGACCTTTGATTTGCGCGAGTTTCTCCACGAAATGATGGCCTCCGGGTTTTCTTTGTATCCAAAATGCACGGATGAAACTCTTTGCGATAGCCGTCAACACAAAGACGTTTTAATTGCAGCCCCTGAAGAGAAGAGGGGTCATCCCGGCTTTGCCGCCTTAAAAGACTTAAAGGTTTCTAAGCATTAACCCAATGGGTTGTAGCGCTCGGCAAACTTCTTATTGAGCTTGGTGAGATCTAAGATCGTCAGAAGATCGGCACAGGCGAAGTCCACATCCAGTGCTGGAAATCCATAGACCTGACTGCCGGCATGTAAATAAGAGCGTAGAAGAGGTGGTAACGTGCGTAAGACCCCAGGGTCCACTGCTGCTTCATCAAAGTTTTTTTGCGCGTTTGGAAAGGTGTAGTCCGGAGTGGTTGTCACATTGAGATCAAAGTTGATGCTTCCCTTTTCATGCAGCGATCGGACAATAGAAAATATAAACGCGGGGTCCGTGGATTTTACGCTGGAACACCCAAAAAGAAAGCGGGTTCTTGATTCTCGAATGTAGCGCGAGAGTCCCTGCCATAAAAGATCCATGGTGCGGCCGGTACGATGTTCTGCATCGGTGCAGGCGCGACCCATTTCTAGCTTCGAGCCTTCAAGGTTTAGAAAATCATCAAGGATGAATTCGCTTTGCGAGTAAAACACGTTGGCGAAGTCAGAGTGGATCAAGCGGTAGGTGCCCACCGCTTGCTGAGTGGCTTTATTGATGATCATAAGGTGATCGGCTTTCTGATCAAAGCTGTCAAACTCAAGTCCCGTCTCGTGGGTGCGATTCAAACCTTCTTCTAAAAAGACTTTGTGTCTTAGCCTTAATGCCAACTTGAGGTCTTCAACACTGGACGCGGTCTTGATGATAAAACCGTCGGATTCTATAGAGAAAATGATTTTCGGTGAGAACTTTTCGAGAGAGGATAGATCCATCTCTTCATGATTAGAAACGGAAGCAGACCTTGTCTACAGAAACTTATTTTCGCGATGAGTTAAGGCTTCGATTGCAGGCTCCAGCCTTGGTGATCGTGTAAAAGGGTGCCATGTGAGGCTTTTAAGAGACGATCATCAATGGCGCGAAATCGTTTGTCTTCGCGCCAATGCGGGGGCGTGACCAGGTAGAACGGATCCCCCTGTTTCGAGAAATTTCGTAAATCTTTGTAGAGGCTGCGTGCCGCTAACTCAGGATCATCGGGTAAGGCCCAAGGTTTCCAAGCTCCGGAGGATTGTTCCCGCAAAAGTTGTTTTGCGGCCGATGGTAGTGGGGTGTCATCGTGGTTTTCAACCCTGATAAAAAGAGCGGTGGGTTGATAATGGTTTTTTAGATGACCGGGTGCCTGATGATGTATCTCCTCTTTTACCTTTGCGGTAATTCCTGCGTTTTCAAAAAAGTCACACAACATTTTCTCGCTGATAACACCGGGGCGAAGCACGCGGAGGGTGTTACTACTCTGATCAAATCCGACGATGGTGGATTCTAAACCTTGGGAGCAGGGTCCGCCGTCGACGACAGGCACCTGGCTGTTGAACTCTTCGAGCACATGTTCGTAGTGGGTGGGGCTGGTTTTCCCAAACATATTGGCGCTGGGGGCCGCTAGGGGTTCTCCCACGTCTGCTAAAATGTTTAAAAACAAGGGGTGATCTGGACTTCGCAAAGCAACGGTGGGGCCCCCATTGGTAATATAATCCGAGACCTTATTTGTTTTAGGCAAAACCAAAGTGAGCGGGCCTGGCCAAAACTTTTGCGCCAGCTGGGCGCTCACGGGGTCCATCTCTCCATACCGGGAGGCGCTTGCGACATCGGGGACGTGAACAATCAATGGATCAAAAAAAGGACGCTTTTTGGTGGAGAATATTTTTAGCAGAGCCTTGTCACTACCAATGCGTCCGGCCAGGCCGTAGACGGTCTCAGTGGGCAGCGCTACAACATCTGAATTTTTGAGAAGCACCGCTGCTTCGCTAGGAGTGACCAGGGACATTAAGTGCTTTGACCTTTCGAGCCACTGGCGAGACGGTTGCGGTATCGCATATTAATGAGTTCCACCCCTAAGGAGAAAAACATGGCAAAATAGATGTAGCCTTTGCCCACATGGCCCCCCATGCCCTCAACAATCAGCACCACGCCGATAAGAATGAGAAAGGACAGCGCCAAAATCTTAATAGTGGGATGTTTCTCAACAAAAGAACTAATGTAGGTGGCTGACCAAAGCATGACTAACATCGCGATCACCATGGCGATCACCATGATCTTAATTTCTTTGACCATTCCGATCGCTGTAATAACGGAGTCGAGAGAGAACACAATGTCCAAAATCATGATTTGAAGAATGATCATCGAGAATTTTTGAGCCTTGCTGTGTTTAGCAGCGGCTTCGCCCTCGTCGCCTTCTCCTTCAATTTTATGGTGAATCTCAAATGTGGCCTTGCCCACCAAAAACAACCCGCCAGAGATCAAAATTAGGTCTCTCAGGGAGAATCCGTGGCGAAAGACTTCAAACAGCGGCTCGGTCAGTCCCATCAGCCAAGACAAGCAGAAAAGCAAAAGAATGCGGGTGACCAGGGCCATGGAGATTCCCAGGCGCTGGGCAGAGGGCTGCTGTTCCTTGGGGAGTCGGCCGGTGAGAATCGCCACAAAAATGATATTGTCGATACCGAGAATGATCTCCATCAGCGATAGAGTCAGCAGGGCAGAGAGGGCTTCAAGTGAAAACAAACTATCCATATATCTTTTTGTGCTGTAACCTTGGTTTGAAGTCAAGAGAGGTGCCAGTGATTCGATTTTTAATAGCCGTCTTTTTACTGTGTTTAACCCAATGTCAAACAACGCATTACGAGCATGTGAGGGTGGGGTCGTCCTACCCCCAAGGCAACTGTGACGAGAGAGGGCAGGTGATCGGAAATGCCAGCTCCTACAAAGACGCCCGCAAGAAATCCATCGATGATATGAGGCACCAGGCGGCCCGGTTAGATGCGAACTACGTACGACTGGTTGCTGTGGCCTCGTATGGCTCTGCGGCCCGTGGCATCGCTTACCGTTGTCGGTAGAAGGGCGTGATGCAACAGCAATCCTTTTATCAGTTAGGTGTTGATCAAGTCTTTCGAGTCGCTGAATCCTGTGGTTTCGACCCCACTGGAGAGTACTTTCAGTTGAATTCCTATGAAAATCGAGTTTTTGATCTGTTCCTTGAGGGGGAACCCAAATCCCACATTATATCTAAGGTGTATCGCCCAGGGCGCTGGTCGCCACAGGCGATTCAAGAAGAGCATGATTTTATGAAAGAGCTCAAAAATCACGGCATTCCCGTGGTTGCGGCGTGGGAGAAGCAAGGGCAAAGCATCTTTTTGGATAAAGGGATGTGCTTTAGCTTTTTTCCGAAAGCGGTGGGCAGAATGCCCCAAGAATTGAGTTTTACGGACCTTGCCCAGTTGGGCCGCCAGCTCGCCAGTCTTCACAATGTGGGGGCTCAGAAAGAGGCTATTCACCGTCCGACACTGGATATCGGTCAGATGGGGTGGGACGCCTTGGACTTCGTTGAACCCTGGGTGGCGCCCGAGGTTTGGCCTCGTTACGAAAAAGCCGCCTGTGAGATCCTCAATTTTTTAGAGGATGAGCTGGATTTTAATCAATTGATCCGCATCCATGGCGATTGTCACAAGGGCAACATATTACAGAACGATCCGGCTGGTGGCGAGAAGCAACTGTTCTTTGTGGATTTTGATGATTTTATAAATGGCATTCCGGTGCAAGACTTTTGGATGCTCTTCTCAGGGGACGAAACTGAAAATTCAGAAGAGCTCGAAGCCTTTTTATCGGGCTATGAGGCCTTGCGTATCTTTGATCGCGATCAGTTGCGTTTGATGCCGGCTTTTCGAGGCTTGCGTATCGTCTATTACGCCCACTGGATTGCGAAGCGATGGGGAGACCCGTCGTTTCCAAAACTGTTTCCCAATTTTAAGAACTATGTGTATTGGGCCGAAGAAGTCGAGGCCCTGGAGAAAATCGCTTGGCAGCTCTAAAAGCTTCTTTAACTTTCTCATCTTTTCACAAATATTGACTCAACTCCACGGCTCGGTTTGTGAAGACCCAAGGGATGCCTCGGTTGACCTCTCGGAAGAGCAAGTTTTTTGAATCAGGAAAGCCCGTTCCTACAGTGATTCCATGTTTTAAACAGGCACTTCTCATTTTGTCCGAGACCAAAAGGTATTGCCCGGTAAATCCACCAAGGTCTCGCTGCAAGGTCTCCTTGTAAATTTGATTGATATTGGTTCTTGCCACCGAAACGAAACACTTTGAGTTCCATTGTTTCATGGCTGAAAACCAATCGATATCAAGACTCATAAAATGATAGTCGGCGATCGGAGTCAAGGGCGTCAGTATTTCCTGCAGAATCCCCAGTTGTTTTTCAGAGGGTTTGTTCTTGAGTTCAATCATGTGGTGAATTTTATTGTTGTATCGACCAATGACTTCCGCAAGTTGTGGGATTGCTGGGATTCGCTCCCGTAACCGCGCAAACATTGTGTTGGCGATCGATAAATCCATATTAAAAACACGGGTCGTGTTGGTATCATGATGAATCACCGGCACATCATCAGCCGTCCAACGAATATCATACTCGATGGCCCAAATCTTTTTGTTTAAGCAATGGTCAAAAGCGGGGAGGGTGTTCTCCAGTCGGTCCTGTGAGTCCCAGGCGCCACGATGGGCCACCAGCTGAACACCGGAGAGAGCTTCCATTGAAGGCTGAGACTGTGGGATATACCGATAGAGAGAGTTGCAAAGCTGTTGAAGGGTGTCGGTGATCTTGACCATTTCGAAATCATATAAAAAATCAGACACCAATGCAATCCGTAGAAAATCCTATGAATTGGGGGCAGTAGAATGATTCTAGTCACTGGTTTGAAGTCAGCCACGGACTGGTTTTTTATATGGGGATGGGATAGAGCGATCACGTCTTCGTGTCGCTCCTGCGAGCCGTTAAAGGTCAATATAAAAGTTCACTATTCTGCAATCTTAATGACTTCATTTCGCACATTGAAACTGGAAGCGAACCTCTGTGCCTTCAGGGAGATCTTCAGAGAAAGTAATTTCGTTTTGTCCCATATTTTTCACCACGCTTACTGGATAGGGTGGGGTTGGGATCAGCGTGACGGTCACTTGCGAATTGATCGGGGTGCAGGGTAAAACTTCACGAACTTGAGACACAGACTCTCCAATGCGTTGCAGTTGCGCGGAATAACTATTGTCATCGGCACAAATGTCACCAAGCACCCCGTTAGGAGTCAACCGCGTGAGCTGTGCATAGATCTCACCGTACTTTCCTGAAGGTGCCTCGTCGCCACCATCTTGATCGTTAAAGCATTTGGTGTGACCATTTCTTCGAATGGGGTCTAAACCTTTGGGCTCAAGATGTCTCGGACGAACCACTAGAGAGTGAACGGTGAGCGACTTATTTGGGTAAAGGCCTTTGAAGTAGTTGATAAACTTCTGCGGGTTCTCTCGATAGGGCTCGACGATACTGTTTGGTAAATCACCGACAGAGCCTTCGTCTTCATCCGACAAAATGACCAGGGCCATATGACCGACGGGGCGAATAAAGCTAGCGGGGTTTTTTTGGAATGTCATGGCGGCCGCCAAAATTCCCCGTTCGTCACCAGAGGGGCAAAAGTTTTCATGAAAAGCATTGTCTTCGCAAATCAATGTTTGGTTCCACTGAATGGCCTGTTCAAATAGACCCTGCTCTGAAAACTGTGGAAGACTTCCGTCAAGGTAGTAGGAACCATTTTCAAAAGGGATAAGGTTACCATCTTGAAAGGCTCCGTTGCCATTGACAGGATCGGGGAGGTTACCACCTGTTCTGATATCTTCGACGTCACGAACATCGGTTGTTGTTATTGCAATTCGGTAATCGACATTGTTTAAAATCTTCAACATATCGGGGAACATCGAGCCCATACGTTTTTGCTCTTCTGACATGGAGCCAGAGACGTCGACGGCAAACAAGATGTCTTTCACTTGCGCGTCGGTTTGTATTGTGTAGTCGTAGCTCTCAACACAGGTGCCAGTGTCTTGGCATAGGGTTTCACAGCTCAACTCCGGACGGTCCGGAACACATTTTTGCATAACCGAACCCTCGGAGGCTCTAAAGCTTTTTTTCGAGCAGGCTCCGATCATCAGGCCCATACACACTAAAAAAAACATTAAAAGTGCAAGTTGTCGTTTATTTTCCATTACACGCTCCTCTTAACCATATATAGGAGCAAAACAGGTGCCAGCGTTATTGAAGTACGACTCTTTTTTGCAATAGAAAAGAAATAGGCCTATTGTCAGTGGGTTAGCCGACACATTCCAGTGAAAAGCCCGTGCTCTCTCCGACTTTTCGACACGCGTGTCGTGCAATAAAAACAATCAAGGTGACAATTTTTGGCTTTACAAAACAGACCATCTTGGTAGGCGAGGCTGTATTGGCTTGTTACTGAGAGGAAGTCCTTAAAGACGAGAGGCGAGTCGTGAGAATTCAAAGAAAATGGTCTGAGAGCTTCAAGATTCTGAAGCTCCCAATTTTTTTCTACTGCTGTGCCGGAAGTTGAAAGGAGACCCGTGTTTGTCCTGCTCCGGTGATGGTAAGAAACGCCCGTTCGAAGTAGTTGTCGTTCAGCATATTTGCTGGTAGGTCGAGCTCCAGATTTTTTGTAATGTAGGCTTCACACATGTCGGGTTTGTCGGTTGTATGAACGAGGAGAAGACTGCATTGAACAGGGTAGCTCTCCATGCAACCACTGGCGAGTTTAAGCTCGAAGGAATGTGTTGAGCAGCCGCCGCCATAGGACACGCTCAGTTCCACTTTTTTGGTTTCTGAATTGAAACTTCCGCTGTTGATTTGTGCAGCAAAAGTCGTGGACCCAAACAGCAATGATGCTAACAGTATAATTGTTTTCATTATCTTCTCCTTATAGTTAATATTGTTTTTGGTTAAGTTAGTAAGTGTCATCGGAAAAGACCATAGATGGTGAGTAAGGGGGGTCTTTCAGGCTAATGTCGAAGTATCGAGTGTCACCGTATTTGTCGATGTACGGGAAACACCCGTCCTTACTGGCGCTCACAGCAAAACCGGCACTCCAACTTTTGTGGTCATCGATGTGGCCGACGGTATTGTATAGATTTTCTTTTGGTGCCACTTCGATTTGGTAGCCACTAGAGGCGTCGTTGTATCCGACAAAGTTACGATGCCAGTATTTGAAAAAGATCGTGTCATCGAGGAGAACGTTCTTGTCTTCATCTTGCATCTTCAATTGCTCTGCCAAGTGATAAAGAGCTTTCATTTGAGGATCGGCCAACATTTTCTCGTAGAGCTTGTCGCGGTTTTTAAAGGTGTCACCAAAATTGGCGAATTCATTTTGCCAATGCTCTTCTGGGAAATGCAGATGGGCGTGACCCATATCTGGAAAGAACACAAAGTCAGCAAAACCTTTGGCAATGGCCAGCTCAATCTGTTGCGTGACACTTTTAATAAAGCCTTGGGTGATTTTTACCGGCTGATATCTTTCGTTATCGAGATAAAGAAAGAAAGCCTTCTCTGTTTCTTCGTAGTTGGCGTGGTACTCCAGGCGCTTTCCAGAAGAGTAGGTCTCCTCAAACTGATCTTCCATGGTCGTGAGGCTGTATCCCCATTTGAAGTCGTCCATATGAACGTCAGGCGTGTCGGAGTAGTGAGCTGTGCACCGTGTCTTTGCCTCTTCCAAGTCGAAGGCCGATTCTTTGGACAGAGCTATTTGTGAAAATGAAAATATGAAAGCAATACAAACCAGTGTTTGCAGCATAATCCCCCCCCGAGGTTTATTGATATGTCACTAATGAGTGGTCATCAGTGAGGCTGATACTAGAAGAATCACAGATGTAAAATCAACAAATTCTCGTAAAAAATTCATTGTTGTATTATTTACAAGGGGGCGGGTTTTTAAACCTTTATTGACCTCAAATACAGACGCCGTTAAAACGGGTCACTATGTCATTATACAGTGTGCAAACATTCTATTTTTTTAAAGAGCTACCAGAGACGCAGCTGTTGTCTGTTCGGGCCTGGTTGCTCGGGCATGCCTTTTATAAGAATATCTTGGGTCTTATCATCTTGGGAAAAGAGGGTTTGAACTGCACATTGGCCTGCACCCAGGCAGCCGACCTTGACCAATTTGTTATCGACTTGCAGTCTTTTTTTGGAAACCCGGAGTTTTCTACGATCAAAAAGAGTGACAGTGACAAGCCGCCGTTCCGTCGATTCGTTGTGAAAATACGTGAAGAAATCGTGACCTTAGGACGCCCAGAGTTTGTACCCCAGGGGGAGCGACGTCACCTTTCTCCTGCCGATTGGCACCAGATGTTGGAGCAAGAAGATGTTGTGGTTGTCGACACTCGTAATGACTATGAGTACGAAATTGGTACCTTCGAGAATGCTATCGACCTTAACATCAAGGAGTTTAGCGAGTTTCCAGATAAAATAGCAAAGTTAGATACCGATAAATCCAAGCCCCACCTTATTTTTTGCACTGGTGGCATTCGCTGTGAAAAAGCTATTTTTGAAATGGAAAAGCAGGGCTATGAAAATGTGTACCAACTGGAAGGTGGCATACTGAATTACATGGAACAGTTCCCAGAAGAGAAATTTAAAGGGGAGTGTTTTGTTTTTGACTCGCGTGTCGCGGTTGACAAAGATCTTAAGCCCTCTCAAAATTTTTCTCTCTGCCCACAGTGTGGTGAGGTTGGTAGTCTTGATATTGTATGCCTTAAGTGCGACGAGCGTTCGAAGTTATGCAAAGCCTGCATGTCGTTGACCAAAGAAAAGCCGGAGTATGAAACTTGTTCGAAAAACTGCCGCTATCATTATGCCAGGGACCCCGAGACCAAAGGGCCGCAACAAAAACAATTTTATCATTCACAATAGAGTCGGGCTGGTTAGGGTCTCTATGACGTTGGCCTAGACTTTCGCAAGACTTCGGAAAATCCTAGTGGCTTTGGGATAAAAGTCGGGTGCTCTGTTCAATAAAATGCTTGTGTCCGCCGATACCTTACTAGAGGTGTTATCGGTTCATGATCAATTTGAGTGACTTACCTTTTTTCAAGAATTTTCCCAAAACTCTGGTCGCAAAGCTCCAGCAATGTGCTGTTTTAGAGAAGCATCCCAAGGGGCACGTAGTAATCAGTCAAGGTGAGTCTAACAATTGCCTGTACTTTCTGGTGAGTGGCTTATTGAATGTCTATGTCGATGATGGCCTTGTCGCGACTCTCAAAACACAGGGTGATCTGATTGGTGAGATGAGTCTAATCAGTCAGCAAGCTTCGTCTGCCACCATCAAAGCGGACTCTTCGGTTGAGTTGCTAAAGATTGATGGAGACTCTTTGCATAAGTTAGCTCAGGATGGCGAGACCGGGGCGGAGAATCTCTACAAAATCTATTCTGACATTCTGGTACAAAAGCTGGAGGCCACGAATCATCGTGCCAAGAAGATTGAAGCTTTCGTTAAAGAGTTAGAAAGCACCCAAGATAAACTCGAAGCCATGAACGCCTCGCTCGAAATAAAAGTAAAAGACAGAACGGCGAAGATCGCGAGTAGTCTCGAGGAATTAAAGCAAAAGAACACAGAACTGCAGGCCACCCATGAAAAACTAAAAGATCTCTATCAAAGCCGAGACATCACTTTTGGTGCCCTTGAGACTTTACTCACCAAAAATTTAGCGCCGTTGAAAAAAAGCATCGGTGATATTAAAAAGGCCCACAACCTCAAGAGCAACGACTTCGATAAAGTTCAGAACGAGGTAACTCGTGCCATTCATATGCTCGAGCCTCTCACCGCAAGTTTTAAGGCGGAAAAGTCCATGACCGCTCAAAAGGTTCTGTTGGCGGAACCGATCAAGAAGCAGCAAAACGTCGCGAAAATGGCATTGGGGGGGACAGGTGTCGAACTAGAGATGGTAGAAACTGTCGAAGAGGCGAAACAACGACTGACGGAAGCCACTTTTGATATCTTTATGTTCAGCGAAGACTTTCTTGGACTGACGGAGTTTGCGAGAAAGAATAACCCAGAGATGAAGTTCGTCTTTGTGACATCGCAGGACATTCCTCAGTATGTTCCCACTTTGTTGAAGCACACGTTTGTGCCCAACGTGGTGTTTCGCGATGAAGAGGACAAGCAGTTCACTATCAAAAATTTTGTGACCACAGTATCGAAGCTTGCCAGCCAAAACTATTTTGGTCTTGAAAAGTACATTTCCTGGGGTGTTGAGGTGAAGGAGATACAGGTTGCATCAAGTGATCAACGACCCGAGGTGATTCAGCAAATGGATGACTATTTTGCCAACATGGGGATTCGATCGAGCAATCGGGGGCGACTGGGTGTCGTGGCTGAAGAACTGCTGATGAATGCGATTTATGATGCGCCTTCCGACGGCGATGGCAAGCCACTCTACAATCATCAATCACGAACTGAGGTTGTGCAGCTGCAAGAGGCTCACCGGCCGAGATTTCGATTTGCTACTGATGGTGTTCTTATGGCCGTGTCCATTGAAGACCCTTTTGGTGGCCTAAATGCTCAGACGCTATTTCGTTATCTAGAGAAGTGCTATTCCGGTGGTTCTTTAAATGACGGGCGAGCTGACAAAGGGGGCGGCGGTCGCGGTCTCCACCAAATTATCGAGAACTCCGACCTGGTTGTGTTTAATATTGATCCAGGTCAACGAACCGAGGTGATTGCATTGTTTAACACGGATCAGAAAGTCGCGGCCCACCGTAATCCGAACCTGCATTTCTTTAAAGTGGCTTAGTCTCAGACTGAGATATTTGCGCCAATTCTGATTCACTGTGGCCGACATGTCTAAGAATTCTCTCTTAAAACCAAGGTCTTACAAGAGTGTCAAAAGAAGTTCGACAAATAAATGCACCATTGCGCGACTTTTTCTAAGTGTGAAACATAAATAATGTTCAACTCTGAGAATGTGTGGAGGCTCTAAAGAATTGTCTACTCTTTCGACTAAAAACCCAACTTTCCTGGCATTTAAAGGCCCTTAGCTTTGGCAAGCCCCTTGCATTAACTAAGAGCATAACAAACCTTATGGGGGCAGAAATGAAAACATTAATCTTAATCGTAATTTTGGCTGTATCAAATCAAGCTTGGGCTTTCGACAAAGAAGACACCACTCTTTCTTTCCGAGATGCTCTTCTTCAATCGAACTCTGACTATAACAAATCCAAAAAGAAAGTCCTTGATCAAGAAAATGAAAGAATCGACCAATGGGGCGAGAGAGAAGTGGCGGCTATCGCGATCGGACAAAACTTTGATCTTGATAACAGTGAACTTGAGTCAGATATAGAAGACAGTCACACCGATACCTTTACAGCAGACTCTTTTGAAGCTGAAGATCAGAGCGATCGCATTCCAGCCACGAACACGATTTCAATGAACGACTAATGACAAATATACTGGGGTCAGCATTTGGCCCCCATGTCAGAGGTAGACATGAAATTGCACCCAGCCGGTTTCTTCTGGGTTATCATAAGACGCATTTTTCACCTCTCTCAGATACTCCACTTGCACATTCAAGTGGGGGACTGGCCACCACTGAATACCCACTCCCGGCTGATGATTCATTGTGTAGCCACCCACGCTCTCTACCGAGAAATGTTCGAACAAGGGGTACCACATAAAGCCTTTGAACAGAGTGTGTCCCACCTTTACAAAACTAGCCACCGTTTCAATGGCGTCTTGTGGTGATGCAGAAAGGTGACTGCGCTCGTAGTCCAACTCTGATAGCAGCATCCAGTTTTTACTTAAGGGCAAAACGGCGTTAACACTGGATAGAGTCCTTCGTTTGAGCGGAGACTCTCCGACGAGCAAGCTGCCTCCGACCCGTGAGTTTTCATTCAGGTAGTAAGTGTAATGCGCACTCAGGTTCTGCTCGGTGCGTGGGGTTCGAGGGTTGTCTATGCGCCCGAGGCTGCTCCCCAAGGTGACCTCGTAGCTTTCGTAAAATTGGGTGAACTCCAGGTTGTAGGTTTCGCTGAGTGAGCCAAATCCGAAGGTCTGTTTAATAAATCGAGTGTGGTTGTCTGTGTTGATGCCAAAGGTCTGGCGAAATTTACCGATACGCACTCGACTGGTGGGCGCTGGGCTCCAGAGGGCGTAATGTCGTTCTGAAATAAATTGCCCGATCCGTTGCGCGCGCTGGGGAGGGCCCTGTTGCAACCCAGCCGTCGCTACCAACATGACTTTGTCTGACACTTGCACGCCGACTTCCACGTTTTGTTGCATAGGGAAGAGCTCGCCCGTGTTGGTTGTTTTGTCTTTCCGATAGAATTGCAGGGTCCGAAGATCTCCCCCAAATTTCACATTCTCGCGATTTTTTACAGCGCCAAAAAAAGGTTGGGCAAAGTTATCACTCACACCCCATGTGCTCATCAGCTCTTTAGATAGGGAGCGACCGTAGTCTGTTAACAGGCCGCCGCCGTTGGGTGAGACATGACAGGCGATGCAGGCCGGGTACCCATGGGTGACGTTTTGCACGAAACCCAAAGCCGTAGATGAGGCAAGAAGAGCAATTATGACCAGGCAAAGAGGACGTAGACCCATGGTGTTTCCTTACAGTTGTTGCTTTTTGACTTCGCTAGAGATGCTAATGTTAACCTTCTCCGCGACGGTGATTCCCTGGTACGAAGGGATCGCAATTTTAAAATCCGACAATTTGATGGGAATTTCTGCGATAAGTTTTAGTTTTCCAGAATCGTTCTCAAGTTCAGCTTGGCCGGAAACTTGCTTCTCAACCCCGTGCAAGGTCATCATTCCTTTAAACTCGAACGAGCCATCGAGATCTTTAGGAACTTCTAGGTTGGTCAATTTGATCTTGGCCACAGGATGTTTTTTGACCTCCAGGTAGGTGTCCTTCATATGATTGTCCCGCAGCTCAATACCTGTTTTGAGTTGGGCCAGTTGAAAAGTAATTTCTCCCGAGACTTTTCCGGTGTCCTCTGACAGATTGCCCGCGACACCTTTGCCTTCGCCCTTTATCGTAACCAGATTTGGCCAACCCTTGGTTTTAAAAACGACTTTCCCAGCATCTGGTTGAAACTGATACTGGGTGGCAGCCTGGGCGAAGGGTAAAGCGAGAGATGCAACAATAGTGATGATTAGAAATTTCATTTTGTCTCCTTGGGTAAATCCGTTTCGTCAAATGGAAGCTCGAGTTCAATCCATTGTTGGATGACCTTGAGCTCGTCTTCGGTAATAGGTGGTATGTCTTTCTCGACGTCGTCGTCGGGAGAGTTGAACGGCATCGGGCTAAACACAACAGCCAGCGGGTCTTCTGGGTCTCTCAGGATGGCTTCAACAAAAAGACCAGGGGCATCGCCTTCTTTTTTCTTAAACTTGAAAAGTGAAGTGGTTTTTGTGAACCAGTTCCGTAAGTTCTGGTAGCTCTCCATCGACTGGAGCCGTCCGCCACCACGGCTGGCAAAGGAGTTATGGCACAAAATACACTTGGGGCCGAAGACTTGATTGCGCAGTGATATAAAGGTGGGTTGTAGCTCTGGCTGTTGGGCAACACCTGGGGCCCCCTCAGCTTCTAAAGGTGCGCCTTGAGAGACCCAATTAAAAAACAGTTTTTGCTGCTCTTCGGGCACTGGTGCTGTGGGTAATCCCTTTCTTTTTGCAAAGGGCATAAAGCCTGAGGCCATGGAAGCGGCTATTTTGTTACGATCGTTAAACACTGTCTGGTAGTCGTTGTACTGCGAGTGGCAGGCTGTGCAATTGTTGCTCTTTAAAACTTGGGTGCGCACTTCTGAGAAACCGATCGGTTCCACGGCCACGGCATCGGGTGAGCCGTTTTTGAATTCGGGTGTTCCTGCATTGACCCATTCTCGAAATCGATTGATCTGGGCCAGAGGGACTCGTGAGAAGCCGGAAGGCGGCATCTGTCGTCCAGGGTCTTGAGACTCCATGCGAGCTAACATGCCACGCGCCGCCAATTTGACAGTGTCGTAGTTGGCATAGGCGGCATGTTTGCCGGTGTGGCAGCTGATGCAATGGGGTTCTAGAATTTCTCTTTTTAAGGTGGCAAAATCCAAGTCTGTTGAAAAAGAACCCGCCTCTTTGGGGTTGAAAATCTCTGGGCTGCGATCGTAGTTACCGCAGTTCACCAGTAAAAAACTAAAGCTTAAAAACAGTAGCGTCTTCATTTTCGTATCCCCCCAAAAAGAACTGCAACTACAATCTTGGTTTTTCCCCGGACTCACTTTCCCAGAAAACGTCGGCATCGGCTTCGCGGGTTAGTAGGTCACGGTCGAATCGCGCCTTTGCTCCTCTACTGAGGAAGAAATGGGCACGGTTTCCGTGAAGGGTGTATACCATAGGACTTATGTCGATGTAACCTTCGTTGGCCATGCCCCAGGCACACCAGCCGCCGTAGGTGGGCTCAAACTTGGTCGGGTTGCCTAAAAAGGTCTCCTTGTTCTCCTGAGAGCTAAAATAGTAGACAACGCCTCCGTAAGTGGCGGAAATCGACGGATCTCCCTGGATTGCTGCGTCGCCGTGCCCCGGGAAATAGCCCACAGGATCAAAACCCTTTAAGCCGACGCCATCCTCAAGGTTATAGAAGGCTACGTTACGATCGGGCTGTTCAGCTGTTGGAGCCGCCGTGGCCTGCCAAGCCACAAGTAGAAATGAGATGATTGTCAATAGTTTCAAGATATCCCCCCTTGAATGTTAAAATGTTACTAGCGTTTCGACGCTTCATTAAACCATTCGTCGGTTCGATTGGGATTGTGACAAAAATTCAAAAAAAAGAAGAATTTTTTAAAAAATAGGCCTGCAAGCTAAGCTCTTAATAAAGAAAAACAATGTTTACCAAGTCTGCTGCACATTCAAATAAGTACGATTGTCCACAGAGTCCAGCCTGTTTTCAAGGCTGACAAATCCGTTGGTTCTTTCATAGATTTTCATTTGCGAACGGACCGTCTTTAACGAGTTCTCGGTCCAAAACTTGGCGCGCACGAAAGTCTCAATATCCAGATGGGCCTGCATACGGTTTACATCCAATTTGGTTTTAATTCTGAAGGATTCACTTTTGATTTCGGCATTTTGATTCATGGCTTGTTCAATGGATTTGATGTTTTTAAAAGGAGCCCAGCGATTCTGTTTGAGCGCATCCACTATATGATATTCCACAATTTTTAAGCTAAAGGCGCTGGGTGATGTGGCACGATTGGCTTGGTGAGGGATGATCTGTCCACGGTCCTCAATCAGTTGTTCAAAGTGATGGTAGTTTTCAGGAAGTTGCAGGTCGCCTTTAATTTCTACCACTTCGGCATTTCCCAACAAAGAGAAAAGAGAGCAAATAAAAAAGAGAGTTAGGCAAAGCAATCTCATGGAGACATTTAACACCCAAAGCGACGATTCAACAATGCCCATTGTAACTCTGACAGGACTGTCCAGAGACTGTACAGTTCATCGCCAGGATCGGACTATGGATTTTCACTATTTAAAAAGCTGCCCTGAGAGCCCGCTTACGTTTCAAGGTATCGCTCCATGGGTTCAGGCACTTCCACGCTGAAGGTCCTCCCAATTCTGGTATTGCATGGGGAAAAGAATGTCAGTGACAACCTCAAAGCAAGCTTTGTATAAAAACGTTATTAGATGGGAGCGGGTCTAATGAAAAAAATTGGTTTTGTTCTATTTGTTGGGATTTTTTGCCTCGTTGTCGCTGAAGTTAGCATCCGTTTGGTGGGTGAGTTTTTATCTTTGGATCAGTACCGACGTAATGTCATCAATGAAAGTGATACGGACGCGATTCGCATTCTTTGTTTTGGTGAATCGACCACGGCTGATTTCTATGAAGATCAGGTTAATTCCGCATGGCCTAGGCAGCTGGAGCGACTTCTCAATCAAGAAGGCATCGGAAAGTTTCGGGTTTATTCAGAGGGGCGCCCGTCGTATGATACCGGTATCATCAGCTCGATTCTTGAGTCTTCCATAGAAAAGTACAAACCCCACATAGTGATTACCATGATGGGCATAAACGATATTGAAATGACAACTGAGTTTACTGGTGGCTTATCATCACATTGGCAAATTTTTTTAAGACGACTACGTCTAGTGAAGGTATGGAAGTATTTTTTCTCTCACCTCAAGCCACTAAACATGACTGAGCTGAGTGTCGAAGAGCGTAAAACTTTAGCCCTTTCTTTTTCTCAACTTAACCCAAGCCCCTCGATTTTTTCAAAGAAAGAGAGCCTCAGTGTCTCTGCCGACAGTATTTGGAGCCAGTATTGGCAGAACGTTTATGAGGAAAATGCCTTTGATAGTGAAAAATGGTTTCAGAGCAAGTTGCAATGGCGAGAGCGACTGACCCAGGCCGTTATTGCTAATCCGAAGCATGATGAGTTGCTTTGGGAGGCAATGGACAATGAATACCTAGCTGAAGAGTTTAAGCGTTGTTTCGATATTGCAGTGGTCGCGCTTGAAAATTCCGAGGATTCGACAATGGCTATTAATCACATTGTGAAATGTGGGCGCCAGATACCTGCAATCAAAACTCAGATTGAAACGATTGCAAGACAAAAGCTGGGTTTGACTTTTACGAACCTACAGCCCCTTGAAGTAACAGCGAGGCATTATCGGTATTTCCGTGATTATTTGAAAAGAGAAAAGATCCATTGGATTGTATTACAGTACCCGTTACAAAGTCTATCAAGCATGCGCTGGCTAGTCTATGGCCGTCAAGATATTCCCCCAGTTAACAGCTTTAGGGCAGCTGTTGAGAATCAACAGACTTTTCCTTTCGTCGATTCCAAAGAGCCCTCTATTTATTTTGTGGAACAGCGATCTTCCTTTGTAGAAGTCATGAAAGAGCACCCTTGGAATGAGGTTTTTACCGATCGTTTCGCCGGCCGCTTTGGTCACACCACGGCTCTAGGCCACCAGATAATCGCAAATAATGCTGCACAGGCTGTCTTGGAATGGTTCAAGAATCAAGGTCATTAGCAACCCACAATGTTGATGATCGCTGGGGCTCATTAGCATAGCCCGTTAAAAACGTTTTTAATGTCTCATTGTGGGAACTTTCTTAAGTTAGGGCTGAAAACGCCGATGTTAAAGAATGATGTATCGTATGTTTGTTGAGTTTCGATTTCGTACTTTCTTTGCCCTTTGTTCGACATTGGGTTTGGTTCTGATGCCTGGTTCGCTCAATGGTGCCCCCACCTGGAAAAAGGTCACCGTTGGTGGCGGTGGTGGCGGTGGCGCGAGCCAACCCTCTTACGATTGCGTGACCGTGATCACCTCTTCAAAAGTTTTAGATGCTGACTCATTGGGAGGTCTACCCTCTTCGGTGACGGTGAGCTACATTCTTGTGGGTGGCGGCGGCGGTGCCGCAGATGAAGATCAGGGTGGGGGCTCTGGACAAGACGGACTGATTAAAACGGGGAGTTTCACTGCCGGCTCTAGCGGCACGGCTTTCGCTGCCTATGTGGGCGGCGGCGGAGGAGCCCCTGGCAATGATAATAATTATGGGGATGGTGGAGGTGGTGGCTCTGGTTATTTCGGTGGCGGCTCTGGCAACTACGGCAGAGGTGGTGGCGGCGGAAGTACGGCCATCCTCTGGAATGGTTCATTAGTAGCAGCAGCCAACGGCGGCAACGGCGGAGGCTCATCACCTGGTGGAGGTGGCACTGGAGTCGCTGGCGGTACTGCCGGATCTAATGGGTCTGTCGGCGGTGCATTCTTCGGCGGTAATGTGCCTAGTGGCTGCGGTGGCGGCTCCGGGGCAAGTGGCGGAGCCCAGAATGCCGATAACTGCGGCGGCGGCGGTGGCTATGGGGCTGGAGGCGGTGGTCACACCGGCTTGGGTTCATCCGGAGGAAGCGCAGGGGCAACTGGCGGGGGCACCGATGGTGGCTGGGGTGCGAATTCAGCCAATATAACCATTCCCAACATCCCTGCCCAGGCAGGAAAGGGCGGAGTTTCCGCTAGCGCCGGTGGCGCGGGTGGCATTATTATTCTGTCTTACTCGGCACCCAGCTGTATCTTGTGATGTTCTAGGATTACTGGAGCTTGAGTTACCTGTGTTTGCATAAGTCATCGTTATTAGGTTTCCTCTAAAGACCGAAGTGCAAACTGACTGGCAGGTGATCAGAAATTTCATTGTAAAACTTTTTGAAGGATTGAGTGGGGGAGTATTGCGGTAGTTGATAGACCTCCACGCTCAATGTTTTAAGACCCTTAACGAAAAAGTGATCGAGGCTCATTTCATCAGAAGCCGATAGGTAGGTGGGTTTATCGTGACCTACTAGGGTCAATTGGTTTTCGAAGGCCTCTTGTAAATAGACGAGATCATCTTGGGGTTTTCCAGTTTTTTCTTTAAAATGACTATTAAAATCCCCTGTCATAACTTTCGGTGCATCCGACGAGAGCCCTTCAATGAATTGAGAAATCACTTTCGCTTGTTGAATACGCTCGTCTGTGTGGTCATGTTTTGATTTTAAGTGCACACCGATAAGGTCTAAGATCGGCTTATCATTTAATGTCAAGCTCCCGTAAACCGCCGGTCTTGACCGTTCAGTATCAAGAGCTGTACCCACTATGGTCTGAAAGTTTTTGATCTCAAGCTCTTTTTGGCAAGCGAACACTATAAACATATGGCGATTGTAGTCGTGACTGTAGGTGTGGGTCGTAAAGCCATCGGGCAGTATTTGATCAATAATAAGGGGATTCATTATTTCTTGAAAAACAAAAACATCAGTGTCCGAGAAATTTGATCGAATGAAGTCTTTTAGAAAAGGCTTACGGTGTTCGACTCGGTGTTTGCCGAAGTACTCTCCGCCAAAGCCGAAGCAACGAATATTAAAAGTCGTGATCTTCAATTCATCCACACAGTACCAATCTTGATGAGTTCATTCATATTAATTGCTATTTCATCAAAATAACAGGGGCCTAACTTATTAAAATACCAGGCACAAAGTGTTTACTAAAAAAACAGGTGATTGTTAATGCTTATCTGGAGATTACGAAATATGGCGCTAATACCAACATGTTGAGTCTTGCTGTTTTAGCCATCGGCCAATCCTCGCTGTACGCTCGGTTTGAGATCTGTTTTGATATCTCTAGGCGTAAGGTTTATTGAAATTGGGTCGCAAATTAGATACAAGGCAGAGAATGAAGCGCCGAAACTTGCTGAGATATTCTAGCCTGTTGTTCTTGACCCCCGCTGTCTCTTGGGCGCGAGCGGTTACGAAAGTCTTTAAAAATCACTTACGGTCCCTTTCAAGTGAGTATCTCTTTCCTGGTGATAAAGGCTTCAATGAGGCGATTCGCTTGTTCAATCTGGATCTAAAGCCTCCCGAACCCACTGCGGTGCTGAAGTCATCTAACTCCAGGGACTACGGTGAGAGTTTTCAAGATGAACAGGTTCAGCAGGAAAAGTGGTTTCTTCGGAGTGGCGGACACTCATTTGCGGGGTTTTCCATAGGCCATGGATTGGTCTTTGACTCAAGAACATTCAACGATTTTCGTGTCAATGGGGAGAATGTCATACTGGGCTCTGGATTGACTTTGGTTGAAGCCCAAAAGTTATTAGAGCCCTATGGGTTAGTGATTCCTAATGGCACATGTCCGGTTGTAGGGCTCGCCGGTTACATTCTCGGAGGGGGGCACTCGAACAAGTCTCGTACCTGGGGGCTTGGTTGTGACCGAGTTGAGGGGATGGAGGTGATTTTAGCGAGTGGAGAAGAGGTTTTCGTCTCCCCCAGACGTCACTCGGATCTGTATTGGGCCCTTCTCGGGGGTGGTGGCGGAAACTTTGCTATGGTTAAAAATTTTCATTTGAGAGCTTTTCGCTCACGAGGTGCAGCTAGGTTTGCCTTCCACTTCTCTGGAGCCAGGGCGCAGGAGATTTTTGAGTTCTGGGAAAACAAAAGTTTTGATGAGGAGTCAAACACTTCGGTTGCTTTTTTCATACAGGCCCGCAATGGAGAGATCGAAAAGGTCAGGGTCACAGGTCATATACATGATGTTGCCCAAGAACAAGTCGAGGAGGCTTTTTTCCAAACTCTTTGGACTGAATTGAAAAACTTTGATCCCAGCAACTCGAGCTTACAGCATCGATCGGCTCACTACATGAGGCCACTGGGCATTCCCTATCCCTTTGTTGGGTCGTCTCAATACGCCGAACATAAAATAGGGCGGGTTGGTTTTAAGGCAATCGAAAAAGCCATCGGTGAACATATCAACGGATCTTCTATTGGTGTTTTGATGGAGCCACTCGGTGGAAAGATTTCGCAGCCATCTCATAGCAATTCTTATCCCCATCGTCATTGCCGTTACGTGGTTGAGTTGAATAGCACGTTCTTAACCAGCTCTAAAGCGCATGTTTTCAAAGAAAACTTTCACAATTTTAATCGAGCGATTGATCCATTGTTTTCTGGGCGTCGCTATGTGAACTATTGTGATTTACAAGTAAAAGATTGGGCCAATGCTTACTACGCGCAAAATTTAGCAGAGCTATTGAGAATCAAAAGAAGGTATGATCCCCAAAACCGTTTTGATTTCGGGGACCAGTCTTTGAGTCATCTGATTTAGTCATACCAAACTGTTTCAAGACATTGAAAAAAGCCACTGTAAGTACAAGTGAGCTGCTCTTCACTACTGGGCTTGCAAGAGCAATTGCTTTTAGTCACAGGGATGGGTCGCCCCATCATGTCTTGGTTACAGGTAAAGTCGTAGGTCCATTGAGACGTTTCATAGTTGCTCTCGGCATCGATAATGGCTTTTTTCTTTGCCATCTCGCAGGTCGCATTGTCGTTTGTTCCTTCGGCGACGCCCTTTCCTTCGGTGTCAACCCAGTCCGTCGATGGACCAGAAGCCAACGCGCCAAAAGCCATTAAAAAGCTTACTAAAAATAATGTTAATGTTTTCATAGAATCCCCCTATCTTTGGATGACCTTCTGCTATCATAAGATGAGTCGGTCTTTCAAATTAGGATTTAGACAAGAGGAGCTAAGTGCTGGTAATCTTTTGAGGACGCAGCGCAGCCTTAGGTCTTTAGCGCAATCTATCCGTGCTCCGGTTTGGGGGGCACTGTTCTTTTTTTTGCAATTGAGCGTCTGGTGAGGAATTCATCGATCGATGAGGGACAAGAATGGGTTATTCGCCCTGGCCGATGAGAAAAGTGATTTGAGACAGGGATTCGGGGTTTTTTACCAAGTACTCAAGTTCCATACGGGTGAAGGTGGTCTTGTTAATGGAGGAGGGGAGCATAAAGAAGATCGGCTCTCGGCTTTTGAGGAGCTTTCTCATGAATTCTGCAACTTTATACTTTTGATCAATCGACTTTTCCGGCATCTGTACGCTCATTAGGTTTTTGTTAAAAGCCCACCGAAAGTGAGTCAGGTAGCTGACGTCGAGGATGGCATCGTAGAGGTAACCATTCATCCCCAACAGGTAACCGGAGGTCGGCTGCTGCAGCTGTTCTTGAATGAAGTCTGGGATACTAACAACTCGTTTGGCCCGCAGGAGAATCTCATCGATGGTCATTGGGCCCACGGTTTGGGAGCGATCCAGCTGCGAAACTGGAAAGGACTCTGACGAAACCAGCCAGTCCCGAAAGAGGCCTTCCATCTTTTGAACAAAGGCATCCGAGAACTTATAGAGGCGTTGCGATTTTTTAAAGTTGCCAATGAACATGGTCTTTACAGCAAAGCGACTGATGCTATTGAACTGCTCAACAATGGCCTGTTCAACCAGGTCGGTCCCGCCCACTTTTGCACGAGCCACGCGATGCAGGTCTCCTAAGATCCAGACATAGGAGTTCCAAAGCCCTCTCAAGACCGGTGTCGATGGGGCTTTAAAAAAGCGTAAATTTTGACTTTCGAGCCAGGCAATGGTGTCGAGGGCTTCCCTCACACTAATGGAAGAGTTCTGAACGCCTGAGATCAGTAAGCGTTTAATAATTTTCATCACCCCGTGAACGGGCCAACCATTCATGTGGGTGAGAAGGGTGTGATATTGTAGGGAGCGCACCAAGATTTGAAGATTCTCTGGCGTGGGCGGGCGACCACCAAGGGCTTTCTGGTAAAGTCGACCGACGAAGGCAACGTGGTCATAATTGAGCGCCATCAGGTCACGCCCACTTTTCTCGAAAAGCAATGCGGCGTTGCGATTCTGCATATCGGTGCGCAAAAGAGCGGCTGCCTGGCGTAGATCCCTTTTGAGAGCCCAAACTGTTTTATGTTGTGGAAGAGCATTACTAAAAAGTTTGTTTGTTGCAAAGGAAGCCTGGCAAGACCAAGGGGTCGCTGCACCGGTTGAAGGCAAAAAGGCTATCATTGCTAGCAAGAGTATTGCCGGCAGCCAGGGGATTGGTAGAATTTGATCTCTATTCACTATCTAAAAGCCTTCATGGTCCCGCCGCCGACCTGCGAGTTGCATTTTCGGGTGGATCAAACAGTGAGCTTCGATCACTGTATATCATCTTATCACTTCACAAGTCAGTTCAACTCAGTTCTCAGTTCAACGGCTGTTTCAAAACCAGTTTAGCACAAATCAACGAAGCCGCCGTTCCTCTTGTGGCGCCGTGGAAATAGATACAGAGGTGTAAAAACTCTGAACATATTTTGGGTGCTGGTTCGGTATTCTCTTCACAATATTGCATTCTAGTTGAAAAGAAAACCTCCCGAGAATACACTCGTTTTCTGCCATTAAAAAGGAGATCGGTTCATGAAGCCAGTGTTGAAGTTATTTGTGGGATTACTTTTTCTAGCCAACCTCGTTGGGTGTGCCATGACTCACGCGGGACAAGTCTGCAAGTCTGATCAAAAGCAGGTCGTCGTCAGCGTAAATGTAAACCGAGACCTGAGTGACAAATACTATTTGTTCTTAGAGTACACGATCGAGAACACCACCGGAACCTGGCAAGAGTTTAAATTCGGCAATCTTAAAATGGGAGGGGCCGATATTGGGGCCTTAACAAACGATAAGCTCTCAGCTTGGGTTGAGGGGGCTGAACTCAAGCTCCAGAAAGCCCGATACAACACAAATCTTATATTAGGGTCCATGGCGGCGGTCGGTTCGGCAGCGGCGATCGGATCAAACAACAAGAGCACTCAAAAAGCCGGCGCAGCCGTTGCGGTTGGCTCGGTGGCAGCGGCCGGAGGCGTCTCGGCCTCACGCGGCTACCAACAGGTGAACTCGGGCATGAAAGGTCTTAACAACACTGTGTATGTTCCCAAAACCCACATTCTCACTCCCTTTAAAGTGGCTCCGGAGTCTTACGTCAGACGTTGGATTGTGGTGAAGAACCCATTGGCCGGAAAATCCACGAAAGGTGTTAAAAGAACATCTCGCGGTTTGTACGAGTACAATTTAGAATCCAAGCTTCTAGCCAAGCCTGAAGGGCAAGCGGCAAAAATGATTGATGTTTCAAACACGATTCGACTGATGAAGCAGTAGGGTGATTGCCTGGCCGAACCTCATCTCTTTTTACGACCCACCAGATTTAAAATCCGTTAAGCCCATGGGCGCGAGACTCACTCATACCCATGGATGACATTTCCATAAAACGAGCCTTCTGCATAATCTCATTCACTGAAGTGGCGTTGATGTATGTCATGCCACTGCGTAAGCCTCCGGCCAATTCTCCGACCACGTCACTGAGGTGACCCTTTACAAAAACTTTTGTCGACTCACCCTCAGGAGCCATTCCCGACGGAACGCCGCCACGCCAAGAATCTTGGGCCGCTCGCGAAGCCATACCGCGGTACTGCTTTTGACCATGTTGAATCAAGCCGGGCGTTTCAATGGTACCGGCTAAAATACTCCCAAGCATTACGGTGGACGCTCCGGCAGCCAAAGCTTTGACAATGTCGCCTGACGTTTTAATGCCACCGTCTGCAATCACCGGAACCCCTTTTTCGCGGGCGGCCTGGGCACAAAGAGCGATGGCGGTCAGTTGAGGAACCCCGCAACCGGTTATGATGCGAGTGGTGCACATTGAGCCCGGACCAATTCCGACTTTAATTGCATCGGCCCCGGCCTCAATAAGGTCCATGGTTCCCTCTGGGGTGGCGACGTTGCCTGCGATGGTTTCTATGGATGGAAAAGTCTTTTTTAACCAGGTTAGTGTTTCTAGCATTTGCACCGAGTGACCGTGGGCAATGTCGATGGTGAGAATGGTGGCTCCCGCTGTAACCAATGCATGAGCGCGTTCTTCACTTTCAGACCCCACACCGATGCTGGCACCAACGTGAGTGGCACCGGAGTCTTTCACCTTTTTAACTTCAGCGGCTTGGTCTTCGATGGACATAAAGCGATGAATGATCCCAAAGCCCCCCTGTTGGTCCATGGCCATCGCCATAGGGGCTTCTGTAATGGTGTCCATATTGGCGGAGATAAAGGGGAGGGTCATTTGACTGTTTTTAGTGAGCATTGAATGTAACTCGGGTTCGCGGCGCGACCGCATTTCCGACTTGGTCGGTACGATAAGGACGTCATCAAAGGTAAAGCCCTTGCCACGAGTGGCCAGTCCGGTGTGATCAAAAGTTAAGCTGTTCATAGGGTCCCCCGAGTGATGGCTGCTAAGCCGAGGCAAAGCCTAAGGGGCTTAAGATAAGGCGTCAACGGAGAACGGGTCATCCTCCGTTTTGGCTGCGTGTCATCACGGAATATTGCCCAATCATTGCCTCCTATTGCTAGAATTTAAGGATGGAGGCGAGATGTATTTAGTGATCGATGTGGGTGGGACGAAAATTCGCTCCGCTGTGTGGGATGGCCACCAGTTACATGACATTCAATCCATGGCGACTCCAAAAGTGAGCGCTGCCGTTTTTGTCGATGGCATTGTCGACCACCTCAGTTCACGAAACTTAGCAGGGCTGCAAGGTCTTGGCGTGTCCACAGCGGGACCGGTGGATGTGGTGAATGGCTGTATCCGTAACCCAGCCAATCTTGGCAATGGTGATTCCAGTTGGGCTTATTTTGAGATGGCAAAAGACCTAAAAGATAAACTCCATTGCCCGGTTGTGTTGGACAACGATGCGGCGATGACCGTCTTTGGCCAGTACTATTCCATTGAAAAAGAGAAAACCAAAGACATTGTGATGGTCACTGTTGGGACCGGCGTGGGCGTCGGAGCGATGGTCGGCGGTCGCTTGGTGCGAGCGGGTCAGAACATGCATCCCGAGCTCGGCCACTTTGTTATGTCCGACCAACCCGAGGTTGATTTATCAACCCCTTTCGCTAATTTCCCAACGCTGGAGTCCTATCTTTCGGGTTTTCACTTTTCGGTTCGGGTGGCAAAGGCTTTGGGGCGGTCTCTGGACGGGAACGAGGTGACCGCGTTATCGGCCGCGGGAAACCCACAGGTGCTGGCGATGTGGCAAGACTATGGGCGCCGCATGGCTGTGGCGTTGACGAATCTTTACCTCGCCTATTTTCCCCAAAAAATTGTTCTCTCAGGAGGCTTCGTCAAGGATGCCCGCCCGTATTTTTACGACACCATGGAGCAGTGGCTATCAAAGCTTTTGCAGCAAAGGACGGCCGCCGGCATGCCCTTACCAGTGATTGAAATCGCGGAGGCCTACGCCCAATTGCCCTTGCTCGGGGCCGGTTACAACATTCAATTGGGGATGTCGCCCCAGTCAAAAGTTGGACAGTAAATCTTGAAATCCTTGCACACCTTGGTTTTGAAGTTCGGTTCGCCGAAGGAGCATCTCAATTTCGTATAGGCCTTTCCTGTTTAAGATTGCTCTTGTATCCTAATAAAAGTTTCAAGCATAGGAGACAAGTATGAAGGTTGTAACACCACCACTTGTCTTGCTCAGTGTCTTCTTCTTTAGTCATTCCGCCCAAGCAGGACAAGGTTCCAAGAATTTAAAATCCAAGGCCCATCACTGTGCTGTTTTTAAAAACAACGCCCAGAAAGCCAAAAGTCGGTATGGCGAGAACAGGCGGCAAGCTGAGCAGCTTTTTACAAAAATTAAAAAGTTACAAAAAAATCAGCAGCGTTTACCTGCCAATGTTCAGTTGGCTAAGAAAGTGGTCAACCGTGAATTGGAGAAATTGTCTTTGGGTAAAAAACAAAAATTGGTTCTCAGCCTCAAGTATTTGGAGAAACACATTCTCTACAGTCGAGCGGCTCAGCGGAACTGCACCTCAAAGCCAAAACCCTCGCGTCAATTGCGAAAAAAACCGGTTCGGTCCTTTCCGTTGATTGCTGACGGCTCTTAAAACTGCTGTCTTTTTATTCATCGCCAAAAAAGATAAGAATTATTTTTTTTATCTATTTAAATGGCCCCCTATTCTAAGCTATTATAACGAGAAATCCACAAACCAAGAGGGAGTCTCAAGATGCAGCCTAGAATAACAATTGCGCGCGGTGATGGTATCGGACCAGAAATAATGAAAGCCACTCTGGCCGTGCTAAAAGCCGCCGGCGCCGAGTTTGAAATCGATGAAATCGAGGTGGGTGAAAAAGTATACAAGGCTGGGCACTCATCAGGGATTCGTCCGGACGACTGGAAGACCATCGCTCAAAATAAGGTATTGTTAAAAGCTCCGATAACCACCCCGCAAGGAGGAGGCTATAAGAGTTTGAACGTCACTTTACGAAAAACTCTGGGCCTGTTTGCTAATGTGCGTCCGGTGACATCACTGCATCCCTTTGTAAAAACCAAACACCCCGAGATGGACATCGTGATCGTACGAGAAAACGAAGAAGATCTCTACGCCGGAATCGAGCATCGGCAGACTCCCGAAGTTTATCAGTGTCTCAAACTCATCAGTCGACCGGGGTGTGAAAAAATCATTCGTTACGCTTTCGAATACGCTCGAGCCATGGGTAGAAAAAAGGTCACATGCATGTCGAAAGACAATATCATGAAGCTGACCGATGGCGTTTTTCATCGGACCTTTGATGAAATTGCCAAAGAATATTCTGATATTGAAAACGATCACTGGATTATTGATATCGGAGCCGCAAAGCTTGCGAACTCACCACAGGACTTTGACGTGGTCGTCACGACCAACCTTTACGGAGATATCGTGAGTGATATCGTAGCGGAGATATCAGGGTCTGTTGGACTGGCTGGTTCTAGCAACATTGGCTCCAACTGCGCCATGTTCGAAGCCATTCATGGCTCAGCTCCGATGATTGCCGGCCAAGGAATTGCCAACCCCAGTGGTTTGTTACTAGCGGGCACCCAATTGCTTAAACACATCGGTCAAGGAGAGGTGGCTGGTCGTGTTGAGAACGCCTGGTTAAAAACCATAGAGGATGGGGTCGCCACCGTCGACATCTATACTGAAGGAGTTTCCTCGAAAAAAGTGAACACTCAGGAGTTTGCACAAGCAGTGATCGATCGGATGGGGCAGCAACCCACAAAAATGAAACCTCGAAAATCCACCAGCAGTCATATTGACGTATCAAAGTTCGATGACCGACCAGCGCCAGTCAAGCGAGAGCTACAGGGGATGGATGTGTTCTTGTATGTCGAAGACCGTGATCCCGATAAAATCGGCAAGAAGCTTGAGTCGATCGCCGCAGATTCAAAGCTGAGTCTGTCCATGATAACCAACCGTGGTATTAAGGTGTATCCCGATGGAAATCCAGAGACCTTTTGTACCGATCACTGGCGTTGCCGCTTTCAGGGGGAGGATCTTGTCCATTCCGATTTATGGTCCTTATTGAATGCGGTGACCGGGGAAGAACTCGATGTTATCAAGACCGAACTTCTTTTCAGCTTCGATGGCGAAGCGGGATATTCTCTGGGACAGGGTCAATAGGCCGCGTGTATGTTCGCCAGTTGACAATTTTGTTTTGGGGTCGCTTTGGCACTAGGCTGATGAGCTTGGTGCCGGCGGTTTGCTTTGTTTTATTCCTATCCATACCGAGTTTCGGTTTCTTTCCAGAGTATGAACATTTGGGGGACAATGAAACTCGCGAGATCTTCACCCCGTGGTTGATCGATACCGAGTATCAGTCGGACAAACTGTCTTACTCGCTGCCTTTCGATTGGCATGATCAGTGGCTGCGTTCGGACAATGCTTTTCAGTACTCAGCGGGGAGTCTTGGGCCCACTCGCTTCATGACTCGCGGGCGAATGAAGCTCCGCAAAAAAATCACAGAGCGTTTGTTTTTGCAATTGTCCTATGTGGACCGAGGGGATCTTGAAGATCATCGCAACGCCATGATTTTTGAACTCGGTTACCAGGTGTTATCGAAAATGAGTCTGCATCTCTATGGTCAGCCGGAGAGTTTAAAAAGTAAAGATGACGTGGGGCTCGCTGCCGAATGGTCGTTCAACAAGAGGAATCGGCTGCGAATGTTTCACACCTGGGTTGATTTTTCCCATAACAAGCGTTCTGAGGACCAGAGTCGATACAATGAACCACCTCGCTCCTATGGCTTGGTGTGGCGCCAAACCAGTGAGACTGGAGGCTTTCAAGAGTGGAGTCTGCGCCATGACACCAAAGCGGTGCGAGAGTTCACCGATGTGTTACGAACCTATGGCTACCAGGGATTATTTGTTGATGGAAAGGGTCGCATGAGTTTGGGGGCCGATCGCGGCTGGCTCCAGTTTCATGGCGAATGGGGACGGCTCTTTGAGCAAGACACTCTGAACACCGACCGCGGGGTTTCGGCCTGGGATCTGGATCGAATGAGCTTCTGGCTGCAACACAGTCACAACTCTTGGTTGATACCGCTTTATGGACTCAAGTTCACCCATTACGAGTGGAGTAGCAGTGGGGGCAGCGTGATTCACACCAATTGGATGCCCCACCTTTGGTATCCTATTTTTGCAGTCAATGATGGTGAAGTTCAGCACAAGGGGCGTCTCGGGTACGAGGTCGCGTGGCATAAAGGGCAGGGTCCCAAAGCCCTGCGCGGAATCAATGACTTTGATGAGCGAATTGAGCACAGAATGAATTTTCGCTACGAGATCGCTTTTACCAAAACCACTCGAATGCTGTTCTTACTGAGTTTCGATATGGACTCGCTAGAGGACAGTCCATGGGAGGGTGGAAATATGCAGTTCACCGCCGATTTCTAAAGCCCATTGAAATCGTACAAAAAAAACGAGGGCCTAGGGGCTCTCGCTGTTCTAATTAATAATAATTAAAGGTTTACCTTCGACTTTTTGTCGCTATTGACTGACCGCTAAGGTCACGACTTCGGTTTGTCCCGTTGTGCACATTGAGTTACCAGTCGATGTGTAGGTAAGTACGAACTCGGTGGCGCTTCGAGTGTAGGTTCCGGATATGCTAATGGCCGGGTCGGTTGAGCTTGTGGTGCAGGCAATACCATTTTGGTTACAGCTAGTGACCGCTTCTCCAGCGAGATTGGTACAGCTCAAAGCCGCTTCGGGGCGAACGAGAGTGAAGGTGCCATCGGCATTCATGGTGGCCGTGGTGTAGGCGTAGACCCCTGAACAAGCGGCCGTGGTGCCGGTGATTCCAGCCAGACCAAAGAGGGTTGGGGTCGCGCCACTCAAGGTGATTGTGTAGACGATACCAGTGGTTGTCGCAGCAGTCCCATTGCAGGTGATTGATGTCATACTGTAGCGGCTCTCAGCAACGGGTGTGTCTTTGTTCTCCTCTTCAGCACAGCCGGCTGTGAGCAAAAGTGTCGAGAAAGCGACAAGAGTCATAATCAGTGTTTTCATTGAAGGCTCCAAGGTTGATTTTTTTTCTCTCTAAGAGTATCCCAGCTTTCGTGAAATCCAAAATGTTCTGCTTTAAATAAAGAAACATCGAGACCAGGGTCTATCTGTGCCGTGGGTTCCACTGATTTTACGACGAACCGCGAGAGATTATCAAGGAAGCCAGCGGAGTTGCCTTTTTGTCACTCGATGGTAGTCTGGGCCGAGAAAGTGAAGTTAAGAATTTGTCACCGAGTGGGAGCGTGAATCATGAAAAGCCTTTTAATATCTCTACTGTTGGCGGCGGGCCTTTTTGGTGTTTTAGACAGCCTTTGGTTTGCCCTTTTTATGAAGAAGTTTGCCATCGCTAAGATAGGGGATCATCTTCGACTGAGACAAGGCAATATCGATGTTCAGATGTTTTGCACCTTCGCGGCTTACACTCTGATGGTGGTAGCGGCGGTGGCTTTCCTGCGACCCAGCATCGCTCCAGAGAATTCGATTCTGACTGTGGTCGGAAAGGGTTTTTTGTTTGGTGTTTGTATCTTTGGAATTTTCGATTTTACCAATGGCGCCTTGTTAAAAAACTATCCCTTTTCTTTTATTATTGTCGACACGCTGTGGGGTGGGCTTATGTACGCGGTGGTCGCCGTTTCTTTTTCATTGTTTGTGGCGAAATAGGGGTTGTCTGAGCCCTTTTTGCGCGAAATGTGTTGGAATCTTTAAATTCATTTCATCAATGGTTGATGGCCTTTTTTGAAATTTGGCGGATCCTATGGTCTCAAAATTTTCAAAGGAGCTAATAACTATGAAGCAAACAAAAGATAAACTGAAAGGTAAAAAAATCGCATTTCTAGCAACCAATGGTTTTGAACAATCAGAGCTGTTTTCGCCAAAGCGAGCGGTGGAAGAGGCTGGAGGAGAGGTTGTTATTGTCTCTCCGGAATCTGGAAAAATTAAGTCTTGGAAAGATGGAGACTGGTCCGAGTCCATCGCCGTAGATAAAACCATTTCAGAAGTGATTCCCATGGACTTTGATGGACTTGTGATTCCAGGGGGACAAATCAACCCTGATATTCTAAGGAATAACCAGAAGGTCGTTAAATTTGTGAAAGGCTTTTTTGACCAAGAAAAAAGAATGCCGGTTGCAGCGATTTGCCACGGACCGTGGCTGCTTGTTGAAGCGGGCGTTGTGAAAGACATGAAGGTCACCTCCTATGGTTCGATCAAAACAGACCTTATCAATGCTGGCGCTGATTGGATCGACCAAGAAGTGGTGGTTGACAACGGTGTCGTGACTAGCCGGAGCCCGGAGGACCTCGATGCCTTCTGCGACAAAGTGGTTGAAGAACTCTGCGAAGGCGCCCACGCCGCATAGTCGAATTCAGCCCTAGGCCTTGCCCGAAAACTTGTTTACCAATCTGAGGCCGGCACCGTTCCGGTCTCTGGTTGGCTGATATAATAAAAAGGTGCCAGTTGTGTCGATTAAGGCTTAAGACCTGTTTAAGTGGCCAAATTGGCTCAATATTTTGGCGAAAAGGTCCGATAGGAAGTCTGATAATTAATCAGATTTTTAGGACCGTGGATTGAAAAACAGTTTTGTGTTTTGTATTTTAAGCTTGCTCCTGTTGAGTTGTTCTCAAGACAATTCAACGCGGGCCAAAGTGTTTTTTGCTTTTCCAGAAAGAGTCAGTAATGTCGACAAACGGTCGATGGCAGCCTCGGTTGATGGGTTTACCTCTTCGACCTGGAACGGCCAGATCAACACAGCTGCAGAGATCGACTGCTATGGCCTATACATAGGCGGGCCAGAAGCCGCGAATCAACGCAATTTTTGTAATGAAAAAACCACAGATCAAGAGCTGATGCGCTTTGGTCGATACGTCTCGGCCATTGCAGCGGGCAGTGCTGTGGAGATTGAGTTAGAGTCAGACGTTTTGCGCACCGTCACCATTGTTGGCATGAGTTCCTCCTCGGGTGAGTGTGTGAGTTTCGATGGTTTTTCGCCCCCGAGCCTCTTGTACAGTTTTCCGCGGGTGCTGCACCAGAAAGATTACACCTTCAAGACGGGCGCTCAGAGTGTTCCCGTCGTTATCAACGGCACTTTTGATAATACCAATCCAGAGATCGATCATTGTCGGTTCGATTCAATCGAAGAGCCACCAAGCACCGCTCCTAGCGCGGGGTTGCTTAGCTTCAACCCGTCAGGGGCTTACGATTTCGGTTCTCAAACCGTAGCAAGCTCGACGACAACTTTGATCACTATTACGAATTCAGGAACTCAAGATGTCAGCGCCATGAGCGCCAGTGGTTTGTCCTCTCCTTTCGGCTTCGCGGGAGGCAGCTATCCAGGTACCGGAGGCAGTTGTGGTTCAACTCTGATTGTTGGGGCTTCTTGCACAATAGATATTGAGTTTACTCCTGTCGCCGCGGCTGGCACGAGCCAGATCCTAACGCTCGCTTATAACAACGGTTCTGGCACAATACGCACTCTGACCAAAAATATTTTAGGGACGGGTACCTCCGCTTCTACGGCTGTGTTGGCTATATCCGATGGTCCCACTTACAACTTTGGCACCCAGCCGGCGGGCGGCAATCAACAGTATACTTTTACGATCACCAATACCGGAACAGTGGCAGCGACAGCCATGGGGGGTACTGGACTGGCGACTCCTTTCAATTTTGCCGGCGGGACATATCCCGGCGGAGGCTCTTGCGGCACGACCCTGGCGGCGGCGGCCTCCTGTACGGTGATTGTCGACTACAGTCCATCTGTTCCAAGCGCTTCTGACAGCGATACCATGATTATCAATTATAACGACGGACTAGCGGCCCAGGTAAGCTCTCGAGGTATTAATGGAGTTGCAGTAGCCCCAGCGAATATTACCATCACCGAATCAGATCCTTATAACTTCGGGACTGTTGTGACTGGAAACAGTGCCAGTCATATTTTCACAGTGACTAATGTCGGAGGAGTCGCTGCTACGATCGCGTCATCGACGACCGTGTCCGGGGCGGGATTAGCGGCTCCGTTCAACTTCACTGGAGGAGTCTACCCGGGATCATCTGGCAATTGTGGTGTTACAATCGCTGCTGGAGCCTCATGCTCAATCGAGATTCACTACTCGCCAGTGAGTCCTGGCGTTGACTCCGACACGATCCAGGTTAACTATAATAATGGTGCCGTGGCTCAAGGAGCAAGTCGAGATGTCACAGGTACAGGCATTCTTCCTGCACTGTTGACGATCAGTGAGTCAGATCCCTACGATTTTGGCTCGATACCCAGTGGATCTGTGGCGGCCCATGTTTTTACCATTACAAATTCAGGGAGCTCGACGGCGACATCACTATCTGAAGTCGGCTTAGTCTCTCCGTTTCAATTCAGCGGAGGATCTTATCCGGGATCGGGGGGAACTTGCGGACTCACCTTGTCCCCTGCGGGATCATGTACTATTGAAGTGGCCTTTTCTCCAACGATCATCAGCACGTTTTCAAGTTCCATTGATATTCAGTACAACGATGGAGCGTCGGCGCAAGTGGCTTCACGTTTGGTGGATGGGACTGGCTTGGCGCCAGCCGTACTGACTATAACGGGTGGCGATCCTTATGACTTTGGTACTGTCTCCACGGTCGGTAGCAGCTCGGTGACTTTCACCGTAACAAACGGTGGGGGAGTGACGGCTACGGGAATCTCTGACGCTGGCGGACTGGCAGCACCTTTTGATTATCTGGGTGGCGGCGGCTTTCCCGGAACCGGCGGTAGCTGTGGGGGCACACTTGTGGCTGGCGGAAGTTGTACTGTTACCGTCAGTTTCGCGCCGCCGGGAATGACGGTTTACAATGACACTTTGGTTATCAACTACACCGATGGGGTGTCTGGACAGGTGCTAAACCACGGTGTTACGGGCACGGGGGTGCCGTGATGAAGGTCATTATCAAAAGTCTTTCCCTTGCTTTTCTTTTTTTCTCTTTCTCTGCCCGGGCTGAGGATTGTGGACTGTTACGGGTCGTGAAGCGCGACGTGAAACTCAAAAGACAAGGACAGAAAAAGTTTCGCAAAGCTCGAAAAAATCATAAGATCTGCATCAGCGACATCATCAAGACGGGGCCTGACTCGAGGGCTAAGATCGTTTTACCATCCACTGATGAAATCAATATTTCTCCAGACACCGAAATGGTTTTTGAAACCCTTGATAATAAGAAGGTGCTTCTCAAAGTCGAATACGGACGTATTCGGTCTCAGGTCAATAACAAGTATCAGGACGACGATGAAAGCCACTACCGAGTCAAAACCAAGACGGCTGTAGCAGGAGTACGAGGGACCGACTTTGTCACGGGGTACAACCCTGTCACCCATGAAACTCGAATCGTGACATTTTCGGGGGTGGTTGCTGTGGGTAATAGTACCAATGGGATCTACCGCCCCGACGTGCAAGTGCGTGCCGGTTTTTTTACTGGCAGTGGCGATAATCAAAAGCCCCATGAGCCCCAAAAACTGACGGCAGACCAAGTTCAAAAAATGGACCGTGACACGAAAGTGCCCGATGTGAACTCTTCACCGAGCACAGGAGGGGCCAAAAAAGACAGCCCCAAAGCCGGTGAGGTGAAGGGGCGTGAACACGCCTCCAAACCGCCTTCAAGAGAGCAAAGAGCACCCAGTTCGGTCTCTCCCTCGCTAGACGATGTCGTTCAAGAAATCGAGCAAGACGTCATGGGAGACACGGGAGACCTGGGTGCGGAGATCGATGTGGACGACCTTCCCGATCTCCCTCAAATTGTGGATGGTGGTGATGTCGTCAACACTCCGCAGTTGGAACAAGACAATTTGATCGACAACGTGATTCAAAACAACAAGGCCACGGTGAATTTTAATATCGAGGTCCGAAACTGATGAGGCATTTTGGGGGAATCATCAGTGTTCTTTTTCTAATTTCGCTTTTGAGTCATGCCGATGATCAGGTCTTTCTGTCTCGCCAAGACAAGCCGGTGATTATTCACCCCTCAGAGACGGCTCTGATCCGCTATGCTCGTGGTGTTGAAGATTTAAAAATTTTTGGTTCCGATGAAGTCACCGCAGTGCTGAGGCACAGCGAGACCGGCCAGGTTTTCTTCGTTCCTTTAAGAAAAATGAAACCTCAAACGGCTTACTACCAGGGGGCTTGGGCCCAGGGCACATCTTCAGTTCCGTTGCCGGTGGAAGTTTATATCATTCCACAAAAACTATCACCAAAAACCAAACGACAAGCGAAGGCGAAACTAAAATCCAGAAAAATGGCGATAAGTCCTTTTTATGCGCGTCGTTCTGATTTTGGCCTTTTCTTTGAGGTTTACGATAGTAAAGAAGAGGCTCTGTTGGCTCAACAGCTGCGTGAGGAGATGGCCAAGCCTCTGGTTCGCGAGCAACGTAAAGAGATTGTCATTCCCCAAACTCTACTGGATGTGCGCCAGTCGGGGGAGGTTCGCGCCAACCAAACTCAAGGCGATTTGATTGATTCTTTTATGACTCAGGCCAACCGCTCAGGTGAAGTTTCTAGTTCTCTCAAACTGGTTTTCGAAAAAGAACAGCGCCGGCGTCAAGAGCTCCTAGAAAAAGCCCGCTTTTGGTCTTCAGCCAAGCGCACCGAGAACGAGGAAAAAACCAAAGCTCTCACCCTCTCGGCTTTTGAGTCTCTCAAAGACAAAAAGTTTACCCAAGCTTCGTCTCTGTTCTTGCAAGCCTCCGATTTGTCGCCACACAGTGAACTGGTTTACAGGCACTACGGAGTCTCTCTGCATCGCGCCGGTCAGTTTGAGCTGTCTAATGTGGTGTTGGCTTTGGTTGCAACGGACACCGAAGCGGCTGCTTTGGTTTGGTTTTATCAGGGCTTGAATCATTTTAAACTAAAGCAATGGGAGTCAGCCATTGTCTTCTTTAAGAAAGTCACCGAAGTCAAAGAAAGTGCCCATCGCGTGAAAGCCTCGTTTTATCTTGGTATGGCCCAACAGGCGATCGGAGAATACGATCTCGCGAGAAACTCTTTTCAATACGTTTTGGACCATTCCAAAGACCCAGAGATGGATCTTTGGGCCGAAAAGTATATCAATGACGGCCTTCGCAAGAAAAAACTGAAAGAGAGCCGCAAGAAACGCTTCTCCTACCAAGGGGTGCTCGGCCTTATCTACGACTCCAATATTGTGTTAGCCACCGACATCCAGACTAATCAGGCGACCGACCAAGAAGGGGTGCGTCTGTTGTCCTCTAATACTTTTAAATATGATGTTTACAAAGGGGAGGTCGATCAGGTCGGTTTGCGTGCCCAAGCTTCTCTGCTACAAAGTCAAAAGACCGACCTCAGTGCAAGTCCGGCCCTGGAAGCCGCTGACCCCTGGGTCTTTTCTTTGGACGTGCCATGGGTGCATCAGGGGCGATGGGGCTCTAAGAGCTATTCTATCGAGTTTGCTCCGAAGTATGAAGTTGTCACCATGGATTTAGACAACACGGTTCGCAAAGACATTATCCATTCGAGCATAATCAATGTTAATAACAAGCTTGTGATTTCAAAAGACTGGATCGGTCTTATGAACATACAGCTTCGCAACGACGACGCCAACGGGGCGAGCGGAACTATAACAGATGATGCCGATGCCTTTAAGTCAATGGTTACACTAGGAAGTTTGTTTGTCTTAAACAAAGAAAGGGAGCGGTATTTTATTCCCTCGCTCAATTATTCAGTCAATGATGCGAAAGGGGCAGACTTTAAGTATAAGAGAGTGGACCTGAACCTGCTTTACACTCAAGCCCTGTTTGATAAGTTGGTGTGGAATAATAGTCTTGGCTTTTATCAAGCGGACTATGGGTCCATACGTAAAGATGACAATCTGTCTGTCGGGACAGGGGTCAGCTATAAGATGGGAGTTCACACCAAGCTCAATTTTCAACTGAGCTATCAGAATAATGATTCTAATACCAATCCCTATGAAAAGTATCAGGGGATCTTAACTCTTGGTTTTGGTTATTAAATATCGAGTCAATGGATCGAGGCACTGGTCAGAGATTCATAGACCTGTGCTTTGATTCGCGTTATAGTGGCCTCTATGTTGCGAAGTTGTCTTTTCTTTTTCATGTTGATGCTTCTCCCTCTGCCAGTTCAGGCGAAAGAGTCGGCCACCCGGTTGGTGGTGATCGGCGACTCATTGACGGCCGGCTATGGAGTCTCAAAAGAAGCGGCCTTTCCCAGTCAGTTGCAGCGCCTTTTAAAAGAAAAAGGTAAAAAAGTAGAAGTCATTAACGCGGGAACCAGCGGCTCGACGTCTGCCAGCGCTCTCCGTCGGGTGAAGTGGCATATGCGGGGCAAGCCCAAGATCTTGCTATTGGCCTTAGGGGCGAACGATGGGTTGCGAGGCCTACCTGTGGAATCAACTTATAAAAACTTGGCCTCGGCCATTGACTTTGCTCAAGGCAAAGGCGTGAAGGTTTATTTAGCGGGCATGAAAATTCCGATGAATTACGGCAAAAAGTATCGTGCCGACTTTGAAAAGACCTACCAAAAATTGGTGCGAGAGAAAAAAGTGGGCTTGATTCCCTTTTTACTAGAGGGGGTCGGTGGCGAGAAAGCCCTTAATCTTTCTGACGGGATTCACCCCAATGAGAAAGGTCATTTAAAAATTGCACAAACCTTGGCCAATTTTTTTGAAGGTGAATTATGATTTTAAAGTGTGAAGATGTTTGCAAGTCTTATCGGCAGGGCGAGGCTTTGGTGCAAGCGCTCTATAATATCTCTTTTTCTCTAGAGCCGCAGACGAGTCTTTCGATTGTGGGGCCCTCTGGAAGCGGAAAAACCACCCTTCTGTCTCTGATGGCTGGTCTTGATAGTCCGTCGTCGGGAAAAATCGAGATCAATGGTTCGGCTCTGCAAGATTTGTCAGAAGCTGAAAAAACCGCTTTTCGTGCTGAGAACATGGGGATTGTTTTTCAACAATTCCATTTGATGCCCTATCTTACGGCCCTAGAGAACGTTAGCCTGCCTTTAGACATCCTTGGCCATGACCAGCCAGAGAAAAGGGCCAAGCAATGGTTGGAGCGAGTGGGATTGGGGGATCGTGCCAATCATTTGCCCCATCAACTCAGCGGCGGTGAATCTCAACGAGTCGCCATTGCTCGAGCCTCAGTCATCGAACCGGCGATTTTGTTGGCCGATGAGCCCAGTGGTAATTTAGATACGGAGACAGGCTTGAACGTCATGGACTTACTCTTTGAACTGAGTGATGAATCAGGACGCACTCTTATTTTAGTCACCCATGATCGAAGTCTCGCCGATCGCTGTCAAAAACAAATTCACTTGGTGGGTGGTCGACTGCAATGAGGCTCTTGAAATATATTTTTCTTGAACTCAAAAATAACTTTGGTTTCAGCTCCCTCTTTATTTTAAATCTCTCGTTTGGTTTACTTGGCTTTATTTCCCTGGAAGCCTTTAAGGAGTCCGTCGATCAAACCATTGAATTGCGCTCAAAAGGGATTTTAGGGGCTGATTTTGGAATTTCAGCCAGACGTCCTTTTTCTGACCAAGAGCTAAAAGTCACTACGAGTGTTTTACCGAAAAACACCGAGACCAGCCAAATGGTTGAGTTTTTTTCCATGGTGGCTGGGCCCGGTGGCGAATCTCGTCTGGTGCAGGTCAAAGCGATTGAGGCTAATTATCCCTTCTACGGTGAAATTCTACTCCGCAAAAATGGGGTGGTGAATTCCGAGACGCAGCTGAGACTGGTGACTGAACAACGGGTGTGGATTTATCCTGAACTGATGAGGCAGCTGAATGTGAAAGTCGGAGACACTCTGGTGGTGGGGCAGGGCCGTTTTATTGTGGATGACATTGTCGACGAGGATGCAGCTGCCGGATTTTCTACCAGCATGGCCCCGCGGATCTATATGAACCGCAGTCATTTGCCGTCAACGGAGCTTATTACCAAGGGGACCATTGCTTGGCATTCGGTGGTTCACAAAATTCCCCAAGCGGACATCGAACAGCTTAATGGATTTAGAGATCGCATCTTTGATGGGCTAGACAATCCAGAGGTTCGAGTCTACACCCACAAAAATGTCAGTTCTCAGGTGGCAACACTTCTCAATAGGTTGAATGACTTCTTGGGTCTCTGCTCTTTGGTGGCCCTCTTTCTGGCAGGAGCGGGCTCGGCATTTCTCTACCGCTCTTATTTTAATGGCAAGGTCAAAGAGCTGGCGACTTTTATGAGCTTGGGGGCCAGTCGAGCCACGACTTTTTCGTACTCCCTATTGCAAGTGGCACTTTTGGGTCTGGTGAGTGCCTTGGTGGCCCTGGTGTTGTCGCTTTTATTAGTGCCTGGTCTAGGCAATCTGACCCAAGGTCTTTTGCCTTTTGCGGTGGATTTTCACATTCCCGTTCCCACACTTTTTTATGGTCTTGTCATTGGTGCACTTGGCTCAGTGGTTCTGTGTTTGCCTGTACTCGCTGGGCTTGAAGACTTGCAGCCAGCGCTATTGTTCTTTGCCAATCATCGAGCGCCCCAGCGACTGTCTCTGATCGTGATCCTTTCGACTCTACCTTGTCTGTTGCTGTTTTGGTTTTTGTCAGTGCAGCTTTCCCACTCCTATTTGGTCGGAGGATTGTTCTCTTTGACCTTTTTAGCCTCGGGCTTCATTCTAGGGGGGAGTGGCTGGATCTTCTCTAGTATGATTCGTTTTTGGAATCCACAAAGCTTAAGCCTGAAATGGGCTGTAAAAGATTTGGTGCAGAACAAGAGCACCCATATTGTCTGTTTTGTCACGCTGGGGTTGAGTGCCCTGTTGCTGAACTTGATCCCACAACTGGCTACGACTTTGAGTGTTGAGCTTGAAAGCCCCGAAGAAAGCAAAGTCCCCAGTTTTTTTATGTTTGATATCCAAGAAGAGCAAGTTCCCGTTTTACAACAAGTCCTTTCTAAAGAAGGTGTTGAGATCGACACCCTCTCTCCCATGATACGAGCTCGGTTGATGCAGGTGAATGGGCGGGACTTTGACAAAGGGGTGGGGGCTGCCTCCGATCAAATGTCGCGAGAAGAAGAGCGTGAAATGCGCTTTCGCAATCGTGGCTTTAATTTGTCCTACCGCGCGCAATTGAGTCCATCGGAGACCATCGTCGCCGGACGCCCCTTCAAAGGTTCGTTTGTGGAGGAAGAGGGCCATCTTCCGGAAATTTCTTTAGAAAAAAGATTTGCAGAACGTTTGGATCTAAAGATTGACGACGTATTAACCTTTGATATTGAGAGTATCCCGATTCAGGGGCGGGTGGTGAATTTACGAAGCGTTAAATGGACATCGTTTCAGCCCAACTTTTTTGTCCAGTTTCAGCCCGGAGTTTTAGAGATCGCTCCCAAAACCTTTATTGCCACGGTTCCAAAAATAGCACTGGAAAAGAAACAGAAATTGCAAGATCAGATTGTTCAGAGTCTCCCCAACATTTCAATGGTTAACGTCGCTCGAATCGTAAAGCGAATCAGCGCGGTGGTCGAACAAATGCTTTGGGCCCTTCTCTTTATGTCGGTTCTGGGAGTGTTGGCCGGATTTGTGGTAATCTACTCCATAGCCAATCACCAGGCTCGACAGCGCAAATGGGACATCGGCCTGCTGAAGGCGTTGGGTGCCGACTTCAAGACCATTCGCGCGCAGTTTTTGTGGCAATTTGGTTTGGTCAGTGGTGTGGCTATCTCTCTGGGGGCGACCATCAGTTTACTGATTAGTGGCATATTGAGTCACTATGTGTTTGACCGGTGGGGAGATTTCAATTTCTGGACACCTTTGGTCACCCTTGTTTTTGGGGTTATGCTAACCCTGATTGTTACAAAACGAGCCACGTCTCGCGCTCTTGAAGTGCAAGTCAAGGAACTGCTCTCTTAATGCTATTTTGGCGTTGTACCGATATGAGATCATGCTAAAGGTCTAGCGGTAAAATCCGATAGTATTATATGGTACTTCACCTCAAAAAATGGGTAGCAATGGTCGTCGGAAGCCTCTTAGTGATGGGGTGTTCTGAAGAGCTTAAAGTTGGGTTTGCCAATTCTTTTGAGTCGATCTCTGGTAAAGTGCAGGGGGTCAATAATTCTGCGAGTCTGCAGAGCCAATCCTCTTGTCTCAGTGAAAAAGTCTCTCTTTTTAGGTTAGAAGACGGAGACTCTCGCACCCCTGTGGGTGCGGGCACCATCGATGAGAGAGGAGAGTTCCAAATATCAGTGAGTGCAGCCGTCGCTGAAGCCATCAAGCTTTCTCGCGAGACGTCCACCCGCTACCTCCTTGAGTTTTCATGCAACGACATTTTCTATCAACGTTTTCTTACCAATGCTCAAAACCAAAACATTGGTCACACCTCAACAGTGATGGCTTGGGTTTTAGAAACAGAAGCGCAATCAAAACTAAAATCTTTGCCAGCAGCTCAGTGGGATGAGTTTTTTTCTAAGATCGGAGAAATGAGTTCTTTGACTCAGGCCTTTTCCACATTGGCTTCAGATTCGACGCTAAAAGCCCGATTTGAAAGTGACTTTGGAATCCAGTTGCAAGCTCTTAAAGACGCCCCCCCGAAACTGGTTCGCACAGTGAGCAAGAGTCAGTTGCAAGAAGGGGTGGGGGCGACTTTTGCCGTCTCAGTGGTTCATTGGTCCGCCACTTACCAGCCAGCCTTCATGTGGCGCTTGGGAAGTGACGTTTTGTCTTCCTCCCAGCAAATGCTCTACAAGCCATCGGCTGACAAGCAAGGTTACCACATCATGCAGTTGTTTGTCGGTTCTGACAATGGTTCCGGTGCTATTGACTTTGCCAAACCTTATGCACAGCGCACGTTTAATATTGAAATTAGTAACGATCAGCCCGCCGTGCCGCCGGTCTTAACGCGGCAATCCTCAGCGGTAACCAATCAACAAGGGGTGTCCCTACGCCTTGCCACAGGACCCATGGTTGATGGGCGTCCGTCTTTTTGCCAGAGCTTCTCCGGTCTGACCATAGTTGAAAGCAGTCCTAATGAATCTTATACCGCGCCATCGGACCAGGGTTCTTATGCTTCATTGGATTGTGCCCAAGCCAGCACCCAAGACTTCACATTTAGCCTTTCTGGAGCGGAGGGGATACGACGTTTGCATCTCTGGGCCCGTGACAGTGCAGGTCAGATTTCTGAAACTCCGCGCGAGGTCACCGTTCACTATGATGCCACAGCCCCGCAAGTGCAGTGGGTCTCTGACTTTTCGAGTTTGAATCTGCGTGGCGGGCAAAGCTTTGATATTCAATGGAACACCACCGAGTCTCTGAAAGACAGCGTTAATATTGATTATAGTATCGATGGCGGCAGCAATTGGCTAAGTGTTGTGAGTGGATCACCAGATGATGGCGCTCACACATGGACGGTGCCAGCTGTGAACTCATCACAAGTGCAATTGCGTCTCGTGGTGAGTGATCAGGCGGGTAATAGCACAACTATGCAGTCGCCCTCTTGGACGATCGACTCGCAAAAGCCGGCAGCGCCTTCATTGACTCTTCAAACGCCGGCTATCAGCAATCAACTTTTGGTGTCGGTGCTCTCGCAAAACTGCACGGACACTTCAGAGATCTTCTTAAGCGAAAGTGCCACCGAGCCGTCTTTGGTCGATCTTCGCTGGCAAGACTGTTCGACGGTTGTGGATCGATCGCTGACACTTACTGCAGGTGATGGCAATCGCACCATCTATAGTTTCGCTAGGGATTTTGCAGGTAACATATCAGTCGCCGGTAGTTTTTCAGTAGAAGTCGATCAAGTCGCCCCAGTGATGAGTCTTTTTTCGTTGAGTGGTGGTCAAACATTATCTGGAAACTCCAGTCAAATACCCGCTCTCAATCAGAAAACGGTGAGTTACTCAGCCTCCGATGCCGGAAGTGGATTGCTGGCGACACCAATAACACTTCGTTACTCTGTTGACTCCGGAGCTTCGTGGACAGACATTGCTAGCGGTGAAAGCAACACAAGCAGCTATGTTTGGACTCTACCAGAGATCGACTCGAATCAGGTTCGTTTTCAAGTGCATGCTTGTGATAAGGCCGGAAACTGTGCTGACGCTTCTAGCTCTTCTGATTTCACCATGGACAGTACGGCGCCCAATGCGACTGCACTACAGGTGAACAGCGGTGCTTTGATGACCGATAGTTTTTATGTGAGTGCGACCATGGAGAGCCAAGACAATCTGTCGGGTGTCTCTCATATTTGTCTAATGAAGTCGACCACCGTACCACAAGCAGGGGACTCTTGTTGGACATCCGTCGTGTCTCTTGGTCAATCGGTCGCCACTTCGGTTACGGCAACTGTACCGAATTATCTTTTGGGATTTAGTGCCGGTTTTTTTAACATAAAGGCCTTTGTAAAAGATCAGGCCGGTAACGTGAGCATCTTATCAAGCTCTGGCAATGGAACCTTGAATACCGATCTTTACACCATTCAATATGAACCAGGTACGGCACCCGTTGTTGCGGCCATCGTCGCCACCAACGACGATTCGTCGACGGCACAGCCGTCAGTGGCGCAAACCAGTTTCTCGGGCGGTCAGTCGGTTTACATCAAATGGCACATCTCTGATGACTATGCTTTGCCGGCAGGATCTATTAATCTGTATTACACAACCGATGAGCAAACCTTTACAGTCATTGATTCGGGGTTAGAGAACCAGGCTACGGGGGGATGCACGGCCAGCGGCTCTCCCTTTACAGGCTGCTATGTTTGGACCTCCCCTGGTGCTCCAGCCGGATACTTTAAAGTGAGAATCGAAGTCACGGATTCAGCCAGTCTAAAAACCCTGAGTAGTACATCTGGTTTGAACACTCAAAATTTTAATGTCATTGCCGGAAACACGGACCCCGGATTGGGTGGAAGCGCGACCAGTGCAGTGCTCTATTCCTTCGTCAGCAATGAGGCCAGTGACCCCAACTCTTTGGTGGTGGATAACAATGGTGTCTTTTACTTTAAAGATTATAAAAGAGGGATTTTAAAAATAGACCCCAGCACGGGGCTACTCACTTCGTATATCCCCAAAACGGGTAGCTTCACTGGAGACGGTGGGCCCGCAGGCCAAGCCACGCTGAGAAATCCGACTCGCATTGCCATTGATAAGCTAGATCGACTCTATATCTATGATCACAATCGCATTTTACGGGTCGAGACTGATGGCACTTTAAACACCGTAATCGGTGGTGGAGGCAGTGCATCCTCCGGCACTCTTGGATCAGCCTACTCATTGGGCACGTCCCATAGCACTTTTATGATTGCTCCGAACAACGATCTCTATTTTACCGATGGCAGTGCCGGCGCGACACCGGATTCTGGTTTTCGCCTGAAACACTTTAAAGTCTCAGACGGTAGGGTTTATCATATTGAGCTAACAGGTGTGGGGCGTTTGGGTGATGCCGCCGATACAATAAATGATAAACGGTTTGATGGTATCGGTTTGGATTTCGACGGCGCCGGAAATGTCACTGAGTATTTTGCTCGTGTTAATAAACCTGTTACCGGAGGGCGACGAGCCTATGCGGTGAGTTTTGATATAAACACGGGACTTTCTTTTGGTGCGGGTCCCCATCGTCCTTTGGGTTGTGTCGACAACTACGGCCGCGATACAAAATTTCGATCACCTGCTGGAAACATCTATACATTTAGCGAACGTTGCAAGAGAGTTTACAAGCTGGACAAGGCCGCCAACACATGGACGGTGGTGTTTGGCTCGGGAGTCTATGGTCGCTGTGTGGACGACACTGTAGCGACATCTTGTGACAACACCATCGAAGATGTTTTCGTCGACAGCAACGAACAAATCTACCTTTTGGACAACGGCATGGTTAGAACTATTGTTGATGGAAAAGTAAAGACGTTATTTGGACAACCCTTGTCGTCTGAATCGATATCCAATCCATTAGCGATTCGCTTTCCAGCTCTTCAGCAGATCGAACCTTCAGCGGGAGACAAGATTGTCATCAACGATCACATCCACGGTTTTCTATGGGAGGTTCCCCGATCTGGGAATATCGTTAAGCTCGCTGGTAATGGAACACTCGGAGTACCAGCCGTGGGCAATGTGGCAGCGACAAATCGTTTCCAGTCTCACAATTGGGCGCAGGCGCGATTTCTGGCCGTTCATCCCGTAACAAATGATATCTATATTCAGGGCACTTCAGGTTTCGGTTGCGCTCAACCCATCAAACTCAATCGCAGCACGGGTGTGTGGGATAACGTTTTGACGGGATGCGGTTCCTCTTACTGGGATGCTGACGGGACTTCGACGCCTAGGGTGCACTACATCGGATGGTCGATGTTGGGGTTTGATAGCGACTTGCGCCTCCTGGCTTCAACCTCTCACTGGAGCGGTATTCACGAGAAGGGTATGGTGAAAGCTTTTGAAAATACGACCTTTATTCAGCGTCATTTTATCGGCGCTGATGCTCCCTCCAATAACGGTGCTCTCCCTGCGGATGGCACCGATATGGAAACAACAAATGTTTTTCCGCAACACGCTTGGGGAGCTCAAGGTGGCTCTCAGTGGGACGCGACGAATTCACAATGGTTAGTGCTTCGAAGAGGGCAAAATCGCATTGCAGCGATTCCGTCTGTGGCGGGGCAGGCGGGTAACATTTCGACATTGACGAACACTGAGAAATCCATACGCGCTTTCACCTATCGGGTGGAGTCGGGTGATCCCATCATCTACTACTGCGCCACTGACGGGCGTATTTATCGACGAGACGTTAACGCCGCCACTGAGAGCCCATTGACTTGGCCGTCGCCAACAATCTCTTGTGACGGTAAGACCATGAGTATCAATGCCAACCTTGATCGCTTGGAGTTTATTTTCTCGCAGAATGGTCTCTTTGGTGTGGCCGAAATTCAGTTAGCCGCTCCATAAAATAAGCCATACATGAGGGTTTCTAACATAAGGTCTTCTCTAAAATCCTAGCTACTCTTTACGCACTTGCCATAGAGAGTCCACAAAGTAGCCTTTCTCGTCTTTAAAATTGTCTAAAATTTGAAACCCTGTGCTCTCCGCCAAATCAGTGATATCGGTCTGTAAGTATTTATAGGAGTATTCCATATGGATGGCTTCCCAGGGTTGAAAATGGAACTCTCGATCCAGTTCTCCCAATCGCACAGTCTGGGCTTTCTGGCTGATTAGGTAACTTTCCATAGCTCCGGTTTGTACGTTGTAAAGGCCCTGGTGCTGAAACTGGCTGCGATCGAAGTTTCCGTCTAACGAAGCGTTTATTCGATCCAGTACATTGTAATTGAACTCCGCAGTCACTCCTTTTTTGTCATTGTAGGCGTCATACAAAATGTCCAAATCTTTTTTCAAGTCAAAGCCGATCAAAACATAATCACCGTCGTTCAGCGAGTACCACAGGTGGCGCAGAAATCGCAGCGCCATGGGCTTGTTGAGGTTACCAATGTTGGATCCCAGAAACAAAATCAGATTTTTTGCACTAGCGTTTTCTGACAGCCAGGACAAGCCTTGAAAATACTCGGCCACCAAACCTTGAATAGGAAAGGGAATGTCTCGGTATTTTTCCTGCAAATTTTTATGGAGAAACTGCACGGCGGCTTCGGAGATGTCTAAGGGTACAAACTTAAAACCGGCTTTCTCCGCAATCAAACTGTCTATGAGGATCGTGGTTTTTGCCCCATCTCCACAACCCAACTCCACCAAGTTGAACTCTTGATTGGCCAAATGCTTGGCGATGGCCGGACTGTGTTTTTGCAAAATCTCGGTTTCGCAGTTAGTAGGGTAATACTCCTCCAAGTCCATGATTTGGGTGAACAGCTCACTTCCCTTATCATCGTAAAACAATCGCGAGGGCAGGCCTCTGGGGCGCTTAGAGAGACCCTCCAGCACGTTCAGCGCCAGTTCGTGCTTTTCATCATTGATCTTCTTGCCAGTTGTCAGATTGGTGATCTCCACAGGACTCCCCCCATTGCTGATACAATCTCTAGCAAGTCCCAGGCGCTTTGGCCAGGCCTGGCAGAGGCTGTCAAATAAGGCGTACTGCATTTGCTTCAATTTTGGCCGCGCCATAGGGGGCACTTCGAAGATTAGAATGTGCCGCTTAAACTTAAACGATATTGACGCCCTTGATTGGGCCCCCAGGTGTGCAGTCCGTCGTAGTGGGCGTGATTGAAGTGCCAATGCCATGTTGCCGGCGTGTCTCCAGTGCTCGCTTGGGTGTAATTCAATAGATTGTTCACAGCTAAGTTGAGTGTGAAGCTTTTGTGAAATTCATAACCCAGGCTGGTATCAAGTGTGAACCAAGTAGGGGCTTTCTGATTCTTTTTTTCGAGATTGGGTGCCAAGGCGGGTTCGGCGGCTTGGTTTCTGTTTACATAGTGGTCGTTGTAAGAGCCATATTTTGATAGGTCACGAGAGCCCACGACCATCGCCCTCAGGGTGTGACTCCATTTTTTGTAGTCTAGAACCGACTTAAATTGCAGACGTCTTTCTATAGCTGCTGTTGGTAACAAGCGTTTGTAGTCGTTGTCGTAGCGGAATGACTCAAGAGTGGTCTCGAGCAGCCACCAATCGGTAGGTTTGTAACCCAACAAAAGATCGGCCACCACGATTTCAAAATCTTGCTGGCTGTTGCGGTACTTGATGGGCTGGTTGACCTCTTCAAAACCATAAGCCATGTTTTGTAGTTTTGTGTAGTGCACGCTTCCGGTGATGTAGTAGTTCGGTTTGTTATAGCTCAACGAGTAAACCAAAGAATGGGCTTTCTCTAAATCTGTGATGGCGACTTCGTAGCCGTTTTCTTCGTTGCCGTGTTGAGATTCAAAAAAAGTCAGGGGTGCGCGGTATCCTAAACCATAGGAGAGTCGCTGGCTTAAGTGCTCGTTGATATTATGGAGCGCTTGCAGGCGGGGTGCCAACACCGTCTCCCGAACCTCGTTGGTCAACTCAAGCCAGTTCACGCCAATCTGATCCGCTCGCAGAGCAATATCAAATTCCCAGGTTTCTCCGATAAGATAACTGTACTGCAGGTAAGTGGCGTAGGATGAAAAGTTAAAAGAGTCGCTGCGTAAATTAAGAGCCGGCGGCGGTGAAAACAAAACGGCGGATTCGGATCGTAAACGCTGATCTTTAAAAAACAGGCCCCAAGTGAGGAAGTGAGAATCTTTGAGTGAGTATTTGATGTTGGCATCGCCGACCACCAGGTGATCGATGTTGGCGTAATCAAAGCCATGCTGATAGATGGCCTTTTGCTCTTGCCTGGCCTGACCCAACTTCCAGTTGGCGGTGAGGGAGTCAGAGATATAGTGGGTACCTGTCAGAGCCGACTCTTGGCGTTCGAGGCGAATCCAATCGGTGATCTGGGCAGGATCTCCGATGAACCGATCCTCAACGCTGCTATTTTGAAAATCGATTTCTCGTGCGGCGAGGGGGCGCACGCGCGAGGGCTTTGTTGGGTCCCAGTAACCACCCAGAATATTAAGAGTCGAGTATCCCACGCGCGCCGTAAAGTCACTTTTTGAACCCAGTAGGTAACGAGCTTTGGCCATGGCGGACTGGTTCTCTCGTTGCGGACTTTCGGCAATCAAATTGTTATCTTCATCCCAGGTCTCTGTTCGAGCAAACTGCCCCCCCACCACAAATCCCCAGCCTTTACTGGACGGATGACTGTATAGGATTTGATGATTCTGACTCCTGCCATGAGTCCGGTCGTCGACACCCACCGAAGTCAGATAATTGCTTTTGGAATTCAGTGGGTCCACGGTTTGGATGTCGAGTGTGCCGCCGATGGCTTCAGGGTTAGTTAAAGAGGCACCTGCCCCTCGCATGACCATGATATCGGCAATCCCGTTGACGGGTACATTGTCCACTCCATAAAAGCTGGATACCGCCGAATGCAAAGGGAGACCGTCAATGAGGATCGAGGTGTGCTCGCCCTTCAGTCCATTGATAGTCAGTCTCTTCGCTCCACAATTGGCACAGTAAACTTGTGAATCGATCCCCGGTTGATCCTGGACAACATCAGAAAGATTTTGTCGATCCGCCGCTTTTAGTTTTAAAGGCGACACTTTTTCAGTTTTAAAAACCGAAAAGGCATCAATGGGGGACTCGTGGGGCCCATGCTGTTCGATAACCACCGTGGGCACAAACTCTTGGGCTCCCAGAGGAGCCGCCAATAGTAGGATAATTAAAACCAGAGATTTCAATGGGCCTTCTTAATCGTGGTCGTGTTCGTGATCATGCGAGTGAGCTTCGCCTTCATGTTCGTGGCCTTCTTGCTCGAGACTGTGACCTTCTTCGCCGTGCTCACCACCCTCGAGATCAAACGTCACTAATGAGGTTTCAGTATCTAATTGAAAGGCTCCGCAAAAGAGTTTGTCAATGTGGCCAATATGCTGCATTCGCAAGGTGGCGTCTTGCAGTTGATCGAGAAGATTGAGGTTTTGTGATGAAAGGCTCTTAGTACCCGACTTCATGACACCGTCCAGTTCAATTTGTAGAGAGTTCAGATCGGTACTCTTATCAAACTTAAGGTGAGCGGACTGAACCAAAGACACGTCTTTCTCGTACTTACTGAGTAAATTAACGTCGACGTCTTCTGCATCAACGATCATCCCAATAAGGTTGGGAACAAAGTTTCCGGAGGCTGGTGGTTCCGTTACGAACGTTTTATTGTCGAGGTCGCGGTAATACAGGTCCAATTCAAGAGCGGGTAAGGTTTCGCCATGGATGGTCTCAGCAATTTGCACAATGAAGTGATTCGCCATCTCTTCTTCGAGTAGCGAAAGCTGCAAGGTGCAGGGTTGCTTGGTGGGAACCAATTTTTGTTCGTCTTCGTCGAATACCATGGTCTTGCCAGAGTAGGTTACGGCTGCGAGATCAAACTGGGTCAGGCTTTTCGGAGTCACGGCACCGACCACAGCAGAAGGGGTTTCCGAACAGGCCGTGTTGGCGAAAAACAGCAGGGAGAAGAGGGGTAGGGCTTTGAAAAGATTCATAGAGGGGCTCCATCTTTGTTATTGCAACAATATTGCATTTAAGCTATAAACCTTTTATTGCAACTTTATTGCAGTGACAAGGTATTTTTCGGATGAAGTATTTTTTAATTAGCGCCGTCTTACATTCTCTTTTGCTGTTGGTTCTCACCGGAGGCTTCTGGTTTGGTGCCAGCAGTCCCGATCGATCGGGTGGCCCTATGCAAGTGCTGATTTTACCCGAGCAGATTGAGATCGTAGAAAAGCCCCAACCCCTCAGGCAGCCGAAGCTGCGTAAAAGCAAGAAGCTTAGTAAAAAATATAAGATACAACCGGCCTTGCCCCTTCGGGAAGACAAGGGTGAGCGATCATCAAAAAGCGTCGCGACATCTTCAGCTTCTGAGAGCCAAGGTTTGGACGAGAAGACAGAGAAATTACGACTCTCGTACAGCCAAGCTCTCTATATGTATATCGCCAACAACCGCTATTATCCAAGAAAGGCCATGAAGCTCAACCAGTCAGGGACCGTCTCGGTTCGCTTTCATGTGACAGCCGACGGTGAGTTTAAACATGTTCACCTTGAGAAAGGCTGCAATCACGAAACACTCAACAAAGCTGCGGTGACCCTCATCGAAAAGCTGGGGCGTTTTAAGCCCTTGCCTGATGCCGTGGCTCGAAGTCGTGAATTCGTGGTTCCCATTGAATATCGCATGGCACGGGGGCGATGATGTTTTTACTGTCTTTACTCTTTCTGCTTTCCAGTTTTGCCCAGCCGACAGTGTCTTTCGACTTGCGGAGTTTGAAAGACGTCTCGTCAAACCGCTTTGAGGTCCCAGGTGCATCACCACAGTTGTTTCTGGTGTTCCAAGCCGATTGCTTTGCTTGCCGACGACAGGTGAAGCAGTTGGGTTGCTTGGATCTCCCGATTCACCTTTTGGGGGCCTTTTCCGCGGAGCAAGCCCTTCGGGCCGAGTACAGCAAAATGGGAACTCCCTTGCCAGCCTATTTTGCAAACACCGACACACTTGCCAGCTTGGGCATCACTCAACAGCTCACGCCGCAATTATTGTTGGTAAAACATAATCGAAACCTACTGTTTCAGGGACTCATCCCCTGCAAAACAATAAAGGACGCCCTATGACCATCGATGACGATCGCTTTTTAGATAGCCTTAAAAAAAACAACCTGCGCATCACAGAAGCCCGCAAAGCGGTGTATAGTGTTTTAGCCGATAGCGATAAATCCATATCAGTTCAGGGTGTATTTGCAAAGATTGAATCTACATCTGGCATCAAGACCGATCGGGTGTCTGTGTACCGCAATTTGAATCTTTTTTCGAAGTTAGGACTTGTGCATCGTCTTCAAGATGGAAAGTATTCCATTTGCGCCCACAAACACGACGCTGATCATGGCCATGATCATCTCCATATTATGGCGATCTGTAATCGCTGTGATTCCACTTTTGAGGTCGACTCGCACGATAAGCAGATTTGCCAGGCCGTGAACAAAATGAAGAGCTTTGTAAACTCTTTTGGTTCGTTCTCCAATATCACCTTTCAGGGAACCTGCAACGACTGCCGCTAATTCGTGGTGATCGGAGTATCGCCGACCCCTGAGTTGATCAAAGTCGTCATTTCGAGGTTGATAGCTGGAGCAGGTCAGCATTAAACCTAAGAAAAAAATTGACGACACCGTTTTAGCGAATTAAAACACTAAAACAGTGGAGGCGTCTTGAAAGCAGAACTCAGCCCGCGAGATCCGGGCCTTAAAAAACTCATCAAAGCTCTTAGCCGGTTCGATAGTGAAACGGAAATCAAGGAATTTATTACTGATCTATGCACCCCTGCCGAGCTCAAGTCGTTGGCCGACCGTTTTGTTGTGGCCGAGATGATTCAAGAGGGCTGGGATTATCGTAGTATTTCTGAGAAAACGAAATGCTCCACCGCGACTATCACTCGGGTGGCAAGAGCCCTTAAATTTGGCGAGGGAGGTTATCAAAAAGCCATTGGGCAGGTCGAGCGGTCATGAGAGTTTGGTTAGTCACTCTCACTGTTGCTTCAAGCCTCGGCTCTCCCAGCCAGGCGGCGCCTTTTTCATCTTTAGTTGGTAGTACGGCATCGGGGCGAAGTTGTGCCAGCGTCTTCTCACCAAATCCGGTGCGAACAAATTGGCACCTCGAGTTCAACGATGATCGAGCGCCAGATCTGATTGCGAAGATCCCACGGATTCAAACAGAGTGGCCTCAGAGTTGGGTGCAAATAGGCCCTCGATACGCGGAACTACGAATTCCCAAAGCGCGGTGGTCTGAAGTTTATAAGTTGAGTTTTAATGAAGTGACGAAAGCCTTCACAGAGACCACGACCTTTCTGGTGGACGTGTACCCCGGTGGTCGATATTCGAAAACCTACGAGCGCCAACCCTTTATAGCCGAAGCCGGCGTGCGGAGGGGCGACAATGGCGAAGAGTTTTACGTGCTCCGCTTCAATCGTGACCTCGCGCTCTGGTACCGCCACATGGGCTCTGCAGAGCCCAGCATTGCCGGCATGTACATCCGCGGTGGGCTTTTTAAATCCAAAGAATGGCGTCCTGAGTAGCCGGCAAGTAGTCGCACTTTAACTTTTTATGGTAGCAACCCATCTGTTTGCAATGAGTGCAAAACAGCCTTTCACCTCTTTACTAGGTGTGCATTTCCTTGTGATAAGATTGTCCCAGGTTTTTCTTTTGCGCATCGGTCAGAACTTTGCCGGAGAGTTGAAAAGTCTCCTGCTCTTCTTCTTTTAAATGGTGCTCGACAAGCTCTTGCAAATTCTTGGCTTCGACGAGCCATTGTGGAGACGAGAACTCAATAGATTCTAACTTTTCGATTTGCTCATCAATTTCGTGGTGTTCATGCACACTGTGGCGTGCTTTTTCCATAACCATATCTTCTTGCATAAGCTCAGCATAAAAGAAACGCTCCTCAAATTTAGCGTGGTCTTGCAGGTTCTTTTTCAAAAGATCAAAGAGTGATTGTCTTTCATTCGAGTCTCCCGAAGTTTCTGTGAGCTCTGTCAAAAGGGTTCTCTGCGCTTCATGATCTTTTCTAAGCTCTTCATATATATTGTCTGCCACTGTGTTTCTCCTTTGTACTTATCGTTGCATGGTTTCATCTTAATATTAGATCTATATTATTACGACATGGTAACGAGGGCCTCACATTCGCTTGTGGCAAGTGTGTAGTATTCTATAAATATTAAAAGTCTTGAGTGCAAATGGAGAGCCTTTTTTTTAAGAAGATCGTTACTCTTCTTTGTAGCACTGCATTTTAGAGGCTTGGCCTCTTCGAGAAATTTTAATTCTCTTTGTTTTTAGGGTAGATTTGCCAGCTATGTTTAAATAGCTAGACAATTTTGAAAGATTTGCAGGAATCATTTTCTTTCGAAATAAGAGAGCCTGCTAGCGAACTAAGGGGTCAGGATGACTATGAAAGGAAACCCCGGTCGCAAGTGATCGAGGTTTGCGAGATTCAATTGCCTTTCGTTCAGCAGCAATAGGTGCTGCTGGCATTAACCATTAACAAGGAGAAGCTAAACTATGATTACAATTTTAAAATATTCAATTTCGCTTTTAACAATTTTATTCACATCTTATGGAATGGCCGAATATCCAAAAACACGCATTGAGACTATGCCACTTGTAGACGTCGGCGTACCAACCGGAGCCGATGATGATTTACTTGCGGTCGCTCAGTACCCCAATGGCTGTGTCGAGCGCTGGAGTCGAGTGAAAGAATCGAAAAACAACACTCTGGTTCTTGTCCATCTTGCCAAAGTTTACCGGGATCGGGTCTGCACGCGAGCTGTTGAGTACCGTGAGATCGAATTTGATACAGACTCTCTAAGTGGAACATATCGAGTCGTAGACGGTCACGATGGAACCCTTTTAGGAGAACTGGATGTCGACGAATCGACGGTTGATTTCGCACCAGCGGTTCAATAGAGCCCGACAGCACCATTGAAGAACCCTCTTTCAAAATCAGCCCTTCCGCCCTAGGAGTGGGCTGGGCTTTTTTTACTAGTGCGGCTCATTGAAGAAGTGTTGAAGTAACTTGACGATAGTCCAGAGCTCGCCAGAGTCATCGATTGTTAGCTAGACAAATTCTATAGGGCACCTTATCTTTTGTTTAACCTTGGGGGATAAATGAGTAAAAAAGCGATTTTTTTTGCTATTATACTTTCAGTAATCTTAATTTCCTGTATCAATTATACTAAATCAAGAGACATCAGTTCATTAGTGGGGGAATCTACGTTCAATCATCTCTGGGATGCTGAGTATAACAGTGGTCGATTTCAATTGAAAACGAAAAGACCACTGGAGCTGAACTTTGAGAAAAGCAGCTCCATTTACCACGGCCGCGTGGGTCGGGCGGCAAGCTGTCCACTTCGGTGTGATATCATGGGATACGAAGTCACTGGCTGCATGCGTGTATTCTCTACTGTCACCACAGGATCGCGATCGAGCGTGAGCCAATCGAAATTTGCTTTGCCCGAGGTTATGGAGTTGGGGCGAACTCCCAATTATGGCTACACGAGCTTTCCGGCTGAAGTGAATAGCTGCTCGGTGGTATTCGAAACAGCTAAAGGCTCCCGGGTGGCTTTCAGTTTTCAATCTGCATCGAGTGTTAAAGGGCCAATGACTTTATGTGTAACTCCGAAAGACTTCGTTCGATGCGTAGAAGGGGGCCAGATTAAGTACAAGGGCAGAACCATGGATTCTTCTGAATATTTCGAGATCCCCAAAGACGCGATCATTCCCATTCATTACGAAAAAGAAGCTCCAAGTGCAGGCGAGGCCGTTGACATTTAAGCGGCAAATAGGTCTGTCATAGAAACGAAGGCGTTATTTCAAACTTCATGGAAGGAAGCCCCAATTGTATTGGGGCTTTTTTTAATACCTATAGCCAAGTTCAACTGGCTTGCCGCGCCTTATACTTCATCGAAATGGTTTGTCGTCTACGGCGTCTGCATTCTATGTATGACTATAGCTTTTTTTCGCAAAGAATTCAGAGCCATAGTCAGCCCAGGTTACAAAGTGATTTTTTTATTAGGGTCGCTTTTTGTCGTGACTCTTTTTAATCTTTTTTACCACCCATCTCAGGACTATATCACTCTTTTTTTAGATCGAATTTCCTTCGTGGGGATCGCTCTGTATTCTTGTTTTTATTTCAGAGAGCAGCGTCTTCACACCAGCATCAAAGTGGCTTTTATGGCTTCACTGGCTGTCTGTCAGATGGTATGGGCTCAAGAAATCTATTTTTCAGTTATAAATCACAACAGAGACCCCAATCTATATAGCTCAACTTTCGGCAATATGAACATGTTGGCGCAATACATGCTAATGTCTTTGGTCATCTTACATCTGATTCGTACAACAGAAACTGGTGTCTTCACAAAACGAATTGTGTTTCTTCTTTCGTTTGTTGGACTCATCATAGTTGTATTGTCACAAGCTAGGTCGGCTTATATTGGCTTGGTTCTAATCGCAATGGTATCTTTAGGGCACAGGTTGCAAAACCAAAAGAAGGTTTTTCTATTTTCTGTGATATCGATGGTTTTACTGATATCGATCTTTCTTATGCAAAGAGAAAATTTCGTTATTAATGTGTTGATTCCTGAAAAAAGTTATTCACTTAAGTTCAGAAAAGATGTTTTGGTGGATTCCATCAAAATGTTAAAAAAAAAGCCGTTGGGGTACGGTGTGGGCAACTTTGTATTCAACTTTATTCCCTTTGAGATGGCTGGGGAAATTCGGCCCCACGAAACCAATATCGTTGCGACCCCGCATAATGAGTTTCTGCGCCTGGGGATTGAAAATGGGTTAGTCTATCTATCACTCCTGCTGTCTCTTTTTGTCGTCTTTACTCGCAGACTTTTTTCAGAAAATTTATTGAGTGGTAAAGAAAAATATTTATTTCTCCTGTTCTCGTGTGCTTTTTTGCCAGAGCTGTTTTTTCAATTTCCCTTCGATAATGCTTTTCCCTTTTTTGTTTCAGCTATTGGTTTGGGGTGGGCGCTTTCCAAGATTAAGGCCGCCAAGGGCATTGAGCTTCCCACGCCGTGGATGAGAGTGCTGCTTGTGGTGACGTGCTCGGTGTTGTTGGTGGCTCTTGTGAGGTGGACGGTTTCGAAATCCTTTGAGCGGTCTAACAATTTACGGTACAGCGAGCTTGCCTGTGAGCTTGATCGAAGCAATTGGAGAGCCTGCTTCAGGCATATTGAACTTTTACTGTATTCTGGAGATCCGGAGGCGGGGATCTCACGGCTGCGTGAACAGCTGGCCACGTCCCCTTACAATTACCCGATGTTAAAATTGCTTTCAAAAATTCAGTTGCAGATCGGCAACAAGGAACAAGGTTGTAAAGCCCTCCATTTTTACGTCTCCATTTTTGTAGACATTAAGAAAGATCCGAAGAATATTCTTATTGGAGAATTAGAGCGCCAATGTTCAGATTGGCCGATCTTAAATAGAAATCGATTTCATCTTGAGTACCCTCTGTTTATAGAACAATTCGTGAGTGGTACTCACTAATGCCCCCTAGTGATGGCTGAAGTCCTGTCTTTTAGTGCCCTTTTTCTATCTGATGGCACGGACCTGTTGACAGAACATGGCTCCACCAACGGGTTGATTGAAGAGCTCGATAGTAAGCTCTACTGGTTTGACAGGTATCATCGATACCATCCCTTTTTGGACCATGTGCCGAAGGACTTCCCGGTGCGAGCTTCCTCTCATAAGGCAGAAGTTTTTAGAGAAGATCGAAAACTGGAGCCGTTCAAGATTCGGGTTGATTTTTTTTAGGAACAAGTGTTTCTGGAGGTTCGGTCCGACTACGAGAGCCCTTTTGCTGTTAGATTTTGGTTAAAGATCGCGAAAAGACACAATTCTCATTGCGGCCCACCACTGATGTGGTACGAACGCAGCCTAATCGTAAGAGTGAGGTGAAGTATGAAGTTTTTCTTTGTTTTAGGTGCTTTCGTTTTGTCGTTGAATGCGAACGGGAAACAGTTGGATTCAGACACCAAACAGGTTGTCGTTGAGATCAAGAGTGCTGTTTTCGAATTACGGGCAAAATGCATTGGGCCGCAGTTTGAAGACGATAATTTCAGAACCTATTTCTCTGATGAATCTTATGGCGAAGTCGCAGACTATTTAAATAGTGGCTATTCATGGAAGCTTTTGGATAAATCCTGTGGCTACAAGAAAAGTAGCAACCCGCAATTGTCTTTCAACGAGTACGAAAAAGTACAAGTGCTTTTTGTGGACGGCCAGTCACCCCGTAAGGTTTTGCAATCAACAATCGAGCAGGTCTGGAAATCGCGCGACTGATTTTGCATGTTGTACTCAGCGAGCCCAAGAGCAGCTGGCCTTTTTTTACTAGTGCGTCTCATGGAAGAAGTACGGTCAAAAAGAAAGGGGCTACTAGGTTTGAAAACGCGGCCTAACGGCCTCTTTAGAGCACAACACACCAAGTGTACAAAAGTTAAAACGGGTAGAGAATACCGATTCCTTCTTTGTCACCATCAGAGAGCACAAAGTTTTTTAACTTCTTTGGGCCACAGGTTGGGTAATGCATCACCGATTGTGGGTCGTAGCTCGTGACGGTCTCGAAAGGCTCTAACTCCAAGCAGTCCCCTCCGGCATCGGGATGGATGTGCTCGTGCCGAATGCCTAAAACATGACCTAGCTCATGGAGGAGTAGTCTTTTCATCTCTACTTCAGTGCCTTTGGCAAAGCGTCGATTGATTTGAATTTTACGCCGGCTGCTACTGGGGAAAAAAGCTCGAGCTTTGAACTTTGCCTGTCTCGCCGTAGGTACAATTTCAAAAAATACCTTACGATCCTTGCGGTCGCAACTCAGGTCGTCTGCTAGTTTGAAGTCAAAATTACCGTGGAGCATCCATTCGGCGGCCGCTTCTCGTGCCGCTAAGGCAACAATGTCGTAGGCGGTCCGAAAAATAGGACTGATGCAAAAGCTAAGGTCCTGGGCTTGCTCGGAAGACCATATGTCTTGCAGCCCCAGTTCGTTGATCATGACAATGGAACGCTCCGGGATTGGTGTTGAGCAGTCCTCTGTGACAAGGGCTTGGGAGTGACTGGTGTTAAAGACAAACAGCATCAAGAAAGGTAAAAAAAGTCGATTTTTCATAACTTAGAAGTACTTTGGAAAAATGCAGATGTCTAAGCCATGGAATTAAAAACAAGGCCTTAGTCTAGTTACGGTAGTAGGTGAGCCGGGTCATATATGGCGCCTTAAGAGGCTTCGGCGAGCTTCAATGCGCAATAAGATTATACGTCGAGCCTATTCCCCAAAGGTCTGGTGTGGTAGATTTCATTGAATTTTAAGAGGAGTTTATAATGGATAAAGTTCAGATTGAGTGGGGCGACTTAGAGCGCACAGAGGCCATTGAGGGTGACGTTTTTGAAAAAGCAAAAAAAATTTTAGAGTTCGCTCCAACGGCGACGACTCTCCATGTCAACTTGAAAGTGATTAACTCGATTCAAAGCGCTGGTGTTCCGACCCAGGGTGTTCAAATGGAATTGCGGTTGCCCAATCATCAAGATGTCCGAACGGAAAAAGAGGGCAACGATATGTATCGAGTTATTAAAGAAGCTCAGCAGGCTATTCTCACCCAAGTGAAAGCCAAGAAAGAGCAAAACCTGATATAACTAGAAAACAACAAGGCCATTTTTTTAGCACACCACAGAGACCAAGACCCTGGTCTCTGCTCTAAGACCATTGCCCCGGGGCGTCTCCATGTGCGGTACTCTTGCACAAATACAGGGCTTCTTGTTGATAGTGTAAAACTATCAGCCCATAGAAATCTCATATTTAGATATTAATCTGTTTTGGATTACTCTTGGTTCACACAACACTTTAAGATACCCTTCGGGGTCTTACAAAACATCTACAAGGAGTCCTTCTGTGACAAATCGATCAGTTCTTTTAAAGTTGGCTGTCGTGGCGGTAGTCGCATTATTTGCATTACCCAAAGATGCCCAAGCGCAACACCATAGTTATCATAAAAAATCAAAAAACAGAGCTCCGAAGTCCAACAGCTTTTGGTGGCCCGACCAACTGGATCTGTCGACGCTGCGTGATCACGACGGACGCTCAAACCCCTACGGTGAGAACTTTGATTACGCCAAAGAGTTTAGCAAACTGGACATGAAGCAGGTCAAAAAGGATCTCAATGATCTGCTGACCAATTCGCAAGACTGGTGGCCTGCTGACTTTGGCAACTACGGACCATTTTTCATTCGTCTTTCATGGCATGCGGCTGGAACCTATCGAACCCTGGATGGACGGGGTGGGGCCGAGGGTGCACAGATGCGTTTTGATCCCCTCAACTCATGGCCTGACAATGGAAATCTCGACAAAGCAAAAAGACTGCTCTGGCCTTTGAAAAAGAAATATGGTCGCGCGCTTTCATGGGGAGACCTTATGGTTCTTGCTGGTACTGTCGGTATGGAGAACATGGGTTTCAAAACCTATGGATTTGCCGGTGGACGCCCAGACGATTGGGAACCAGACCTGGTTTATTGGGGACCTGAACTTGAAATGTTAGCCAGTGATCGTGAAGATCGCAAAGGCGAACTCAAGCGTCCTCTTGGGGCCACCCATATGGGTCTCATTTACGTGAACCCGGAGGGGCCGAAAGGAAAGCCAGATCCCAAAGGTTCTGCCAGAAACATCCGAACAGCTTTTAGTAGGATGGCAATGAGTGATGAAGAAACGGTGGCCTTGATTGCTGGTGGTCATACGTTTGGAAAAATGCATGGTGCCCATCGAGCCAAAAAATGCCTGGGTCCCGAGCCTGGTGGTGCGTCCATCGAACAGCAAGGCCTCGGTTGGAAAAACAAGTGCGGCAAGGGACACTCTGAGGATACAGTAACCAGTGGTCTGGAAGGGGCTTGGACTCAGGCTCCGACGAAGTGGACGACCTTGTATCTCTCAAATCTGCTTAACAATGAATGGGTTCAAACTCGCAGCCCCGGTGGCGCTATTCAATGGAAGCCAAAAGGCAAGGCCCTTCGTAAAACGGTGCCTGATGCCCACGTCAAAGGTAAAATGAATTCGCCCGTCATGACAACGGCTGACTTAGCCTTGAAGTTTGATCCTGCTTACAAAAAAATTGCTGAGCGATTTCTCAAGAACCCAGAGGAGTATCGTCTGGCCTTTGCCAAGGCTTGGTACAAACTGACCCATCGTGACATGGGTCCTAGCACTCGATACCTGGGGAACCTTGTCCCTAGTGAAGAACTTATTTGGCAAGATCCAATCCCAATGAGTGACGACAACAAGATTGGTTCCACCAGCGGTTTGAAAGAAAAAATCCTAGAATCTGGTTTGACCGTGGCAGAGTTGGTTCGAGTGGCTTGGGCATCAGCATCTACTTTTCGCGCTTCCGATATGCGAGGGGGAGCCAATGGCGGGCGCCTTCGTCTTGAACCGCAAAAGTCTTGGGCTGTGAATAACCCAAAAGAAGTTGCTAAAGTGCTTAAGAAATTAGAGGCAATCCGCGCCGACTACAATGACTCGTTTTGGAGAAGTTCAAAAGTGAGCATGGCCGACATGATCGTTACTGCAGGCGCCGCGGCTATCGAGAAAGCGGCCAAGCAAGGAGGGGTGTCTATCGAAGTGCCTGTTGCGACTGGTCGAGGAGATGCTAGCCAAGATCAAACCGATGTTGATGCTTTTGCTCTACTGGAGCCTTCAGCCGACGCGTTTCGCAACTATTATAAAAAGAGTTCTGCTTATCGTCCGCCGCTCGAAATGATGGTTGATAAAGCCGACCAGTTGTCTTTAACCATTCCCGAAATGACTGTCCTTATCGGTGGACTACGGGTGTTGGGAGCCAATCATAAGGGCGAAAGCCATGGTGTTTTCACCGACAAGCCTGGCACTCTCTCCAATGATTTCTTTGTCAATCTACTGGATATGTCGACCCAGTGGAGAAAGACCAAGGATTCTAAGCTTTACGAAGGTGTGGATCGCAAAACTGGTAAAGTGAAGTACACGGCGACTCCGGTTGACCTCATCTTTGGCTCCAACTCTGAGCTTCGCGCCGTCGCCGAGGTTTATGCGATGGACGATGCCAAGGCCAAGTTTGTAAAAGACTTTGTGAATGCCTGGGTCAAAGTGATGCGCTTGGATCGCTACGACCTCGCCAAAGAATAGAACTATTTTTTCACCATTACAGAGAAGGCATCCTATTCAATGGGATGCCTTTTTTGGTTTTGGTGGAATGGTATTCTTTTGCCGGCGACATCGCTCGCTACAGAATTTCACCTCATCCCAATTGTTCCGCCATTTTTTGCGGTATTCCATGGGGAGCCCGCAGCGGGCACATGTCTTGACCTCTTTAGGTTTCACTCAGTTCTCCGTTTATCTATTAACGATCGTCACCGGGACAGGGTTGGGTCGGTCTTTTCTCGTGATCATAACCTTTTCGGTAAATAAATTTGCGAAAATTGATCGAAAGTAGGAGAAGTAGAGAACCCCTAACGCAATATTGGCCAGTAATACGAAAGCGCCTCCTGATATGCTTCCGGGGGCTAGAAACAAGTGAAAGGCAAAGATATTAATCGATATCGGAGCCAGCAAAAGGATCGCCAAAGGAGCCGTCGCGGCCGACAGCAGAAGAGTTCCACACAAAATTTCCATAGCTCCAACCATTGAGAGCATATAATTCGTGTTCGCCAGTGCTGCCATGAATTCGGCAGCCGCCGGTGGCAGCTGAGGTGGTGCCATAAAGCCTAAAAATTTGTTTGCCCCCATTACTATTAAAAATAGGCCTAGTAGTATTCGCAAAAAGGTTTTCATGTTGATCTCCTTAGGTTTGAGTTTCATTGCTGTTTGATTTCAAGGTGATGTTTTTGGGGCGAGCACTCTTCGGAGTTTTAGGCATCATGATTTTTAGGACCCCTCGATCATATTCTGCTTCAAAAGCTTCTCGATCGACGTGCTCAGGCAGGCTGAAGCTACGAGAAAATTCGCGAAAAGATTCTTCGTGGGATTCATGATCGGTCTCGTTCTTGGAATGGGACCTGAAGGATCTTTTACCCTGCACCCTCAAAAAGGTACTGTCGACGGAGATCTCAATGTCCTCTTCTCTCATTCCCGGAATATCCATGGAAAACAAATAATAGTCCCCCAAACTAAAAATATTGGCGACGGGGTAAAAAGTCCTGAAGGCATCGTTCGGGCCCAGTAAGCCGGTATAATGATCCGACCAGTGGGGGGCTCGGGTGGGGTTAGGAAAGTCTAAAGCAAAAATATCTCGCATCATTACTCCTTGAGTTGAGTGCTCCGAGATGCCCCTGGCTAAACCAATCATCCAAAAGCTTCGAAAACACAAAGGCGAGCACCAAAAAAGCAGTTCATCGCTGCCAACTGCAAATGCCCAATTTCGCCTCCCAGATTACTCTCTTTGCGCCACCCTCTCTTCTATTCGCAGTCTATTTTTCGTGAAGTTTTCTTAACGGATCCATCCACAGTCCTAATTCACGGTGTTTATGGCTTCTAAGAGCCGTGGTGGGTGAAGAGGGAGAGATTTATAGATTTCTTAATATTTTCTAAAAGTAATCAAGAGGGGTTATGTCTCAAAAGCTGTTTTACTGAACTTATTTGAAGCCGAACTGAACGAGTCAGGCCTTGCTGCCTCTAAATGTGTAACCAATTTTTTTGGTGGTGTTCGGATTTCGAGTCTTTAGGAAAGGAGCCCACATGCTTAGAAGTCTCAATTCAATTATTGGCTATTCATTTTCTGCGAAGAATGGCACCATTGGTAGCTGCAAAGACGCTCTCATTGACGACCACAAGTGGACCGTCAGGTTTCTGGACGTCGATACGGGTGGATGGCTGACCGGGCAGAGAGTCTTGATCTCTCCCATCAGTCTCGGCCAACCGGACTGGAGCTCTTCAGAAATCCCTACGCAACTTTCTAAGGAGAGTATTGAAAATTCGCCAGCCTTAGCGACCAATGTTCCGGTCTCAAAGCAGTGGGAGAAAAGTTACTACAGTCATTTTGGATGGCCCCACTACGCAACGGGAATGCACCTTTGGGGAATGTCTCCGCATCCGCGTGAACTGTTCAATACCAAAGTCGAAGAGATTAAAGATGCGCAGTGGGAAAAGAACCCAAATTTAAGGTCAGTAAGTGAAGCTTGCGGATACGCAGTTGATGCCGAAAACGATCGATTTGGCTCAGTTTCCGACTTTATATTTGACGATGAAACATGGGCAATTCGATACCTTGTCATTGATACCAGAAAATGGTTACCCAGCGAAAGCGTTTTAGTAGCTCCCTCATGGGTCAAGGATGTGAACTGGTCAGACAGCTCGATCGCCGTATCAATGACGAAAGAGGAGATAAAGAATTCTCCATCTTATAATGAAACCGAACCAATTAATAAGGAATATGAAATGCTACTCTACGACTACCACGGACGTCCGAAGTATTGGGAGACTGAAAAACGATGAATATATTCAATATCAATTCGAAGAAACGACAGATACAAAATTTGGTGGGTCTCACTTTTTTAATTGGTGGTTTGATGCCCTCAGAGGTGCAGGCGGCCTCCAGACGCCCTGACCCAAATCCCGTTATTGCGCGCCTGCAAGGGAAGAGTGGGCAGGAGACCACTGGCAAAATTGTTTTCAAGGAAGTTGGCGACAATGTTAACGTCACCGGTTTTGTCGAGAATTTGAAGCCTAACAGTGTTCATGGATTTCACATTCATGAGACTGGTGACTGTTCCTCGCCAGACGGTAAGTCCGCTGGCGGACATTTTTCTCCTCGAGGCCATAAACATGGCGGGATTGATTCTTCAAAACGACACGTTGGAGATCTTGGAAATATAACAGCAGACTCAACGGGGCGCGCGGTGGTCAGTCTCGTGATGCCCAAAGGATCCCTCGAGCGGGCTGGCGAAGGCCAGATGTCTATAATTCAGAAGGCGGTCGTCGTCCACGAGGGGCGAGACGATTTAAAAAGTCAGCCCTCCGGAGATGCTGGCCGAAGAATCGCCTGTGGAGTGATTGAAGTTCAGGGTGTTTGAAACAAGATCAGGACTTAAAATCGTCAGGCCACAGGAACTTTTTTTTGTTGGCCAACGTTCGCAGTCGATCGATGGACACTCTCAATTGTTTGTTACGCAAAAGTCTGTTTGTCATTTTACTCTTTAAGGGCAGATCACTAATCGCAAAGCCCACGAGAACGAGAAGCAGGCCTTGGCCGGGCAAAAAACATAGGACAATGCCGGTTAAGATGACCGGGAGGGCCACAATATTTCTGATAAACTGGATCAACGGGAACCGAGCTCTCTTGGCACTGTGAAGCCAGAAGTCCACTGGGGCAAAAAGAACGATTGAAAGGATGGCAAGTATAGGGAACACTAAAGAGGCAACAACAAAAACGTTGATCCAAATCTGATATTGGTCGTAAATGCTTGAGATCGCTTCAAGACTAATCATATTGCCTGCTTTAAGGTTCTCCGCTATTGTTCAAGGCTTCTGTAATGACTATAGTAAAAAATACCCTGAAAGAAAAATGTTTTCACAGCTTCCAGTCCTTTCTGGATGATCTACAGGTCGCCATTCAGCGGGCCGAAAAAAAGCTTGCGATAAACGTATACATTTTTGAAGACGATGCCGTGGGCAGGCAAGTCTCCGAGCATTTGGTTGCAGCAGCCCAGCGGGGGGTCGAAGTGAGACTTCTTGTTGACGGCTATGGTTCTCGCGGAATCGTACCGAGGTTTCTTCAACCGCTCGAGGGGAGTGGACTTGGGATTAGAATTTACCATCCTCTGACCTTTCAGCCGTCTGTCTTTTTTTCTGGTGCTATTCGAAAGTTTTTTGCCAAGCTTAACAAAAGAGATCATAAAAAGCTGATTATTGTAGACCATGAGTTCTACTACGTTGGCAGTTGCAACCTATGTACTAGCTCCTTTGAGCAGAGAGAGACTATGGTCAAAACCTCAAATGGATTATCAGATGCGGTCTCTTACTTCGAATACACTTGGAATAACGCCCACAAAATCGATGAAATCAACAAGCTACCTTTTAAAATTAGAAAACCTAGAACCGAAAAATTCTCTCAAAAACAACTACTCTGCAATTTCAACCTGAAGTCACGACAAGAGAACCATCAGAGGCTTCTTGAATCTTTGGAGGCTTCACGACGAGTCTGGCTTTCAACGGCTTACTTCGTTCCGCCATTGCGGTTACTCAAGGCCCTTGGAGACGTCGCCGAGCGAGGAGGCGACGTGCGAATCATGTTGCCTGCAAAGCTTGATATCCCATCAATGAAAATTGCAGCGCTCTATTTTTATCCGCTCCTGTTACGCAGAGGTGTTAAAATTTTTATGTACCAAGATGTGATGCTCCATTCAAAGGTCACGATCTTAGAACAGAGTGTTCTTGTCGGCAGTAGTAACCTTGATCATAGAAGCTTTTTTACTAACCTAGAGGTCGATCTCGACGTGTCCAGCAAAGAGGCGAGAGATCAGCTAGTGGAGCAATTCGCTAAAGACCTAGAGAATTGCAAAGAGATAACCCTTGGTGACTTAAGTAAGGTTCCATGGGAGTCACGATTGCTCTCTCGGTTGTTTTATGCTTTTCGGAGATTCCTATGAACCTAAAAGTCGTTTCATATAATATGTATAAAGGAAAAAAAGCATTTTCCAATAGATATATTTTTGACAAGATGGTGACAGAGTTGCATGCTATTGATGCCGACGTTCTATTGATTCAGGAATTCCTGGGTAAGAATCTTCGGGCGGGTCGAGACTCCGACGAACCCATCGCGAGATTGCGATCGGATCTCTACGGTCATTACGCCTACGGGATGAATTCACGCTACAAAAACGGAGAGTACGGCAATATTATTTTAAGTAAGTTCCCCATAGTCGAGAGTGAGAACATCGACATTTCACAGGTCCGCTTCGCTAAGCGTGGTTTGTTGTACGCTAAAATAGAAGTTCCCACTTTTCATTCACCTATCCATTTGATGTGCTGCCACTTGGATCTGTTTGCTAAAGCAAGAGTAAAGCAGATGGACCAAATTTTTGAAAGAATAGACAGTTTTACTGGTAATAAGGAACCTTTTATTCTCGCAGGCGACTTCAACGACTGGAACAGGGAATTGGACAAAAAAATCCAGAAAAGATTGAAGCGGCACTATGGGGACAACAATGAAGCCATTCAGGTTGGCAAACAACCAAGGACTTATCCCTCAATGTTGCCCTTGTTGCCCCTCGATCGCTTTTATTACTATGGTATCCAGGGTGGTCAAATAGAGGTTGTTAAAGGGCGGCCCTGGAATCAAATGTCTGACCATCTGCCGCTGACTTTGTCGTTTAGTCTTGACTAGATCGAGACTCACTTTTTTTGTTTATTTTTCGGTCTGGGCCGGCGAAGCCCGACTGTTTAGTATGGCGGAGATGGTTATCTCTCGCCTCATGGCTGGCTGGATCTAAGTGATCGCTAATCTCAGATACAGAGTTTTTCTTTGTTCCCTTGCTTTTATCAGGATTTGAGCTCGTCATTCGGACTCTCCTGATGTCTGTTGAGTCGCTCCCTCTTCAGAGTCGATGTTTTTTTTACGATCCACCTTCGTTGGTTTTTTTTTCATGTTTTTTTCGACTTGGTCGGAGTTAAAAGAGCTGTTCGATCGAACCTTACCGCTTCCAACAACAACATCCTCGCCGTCATAGGACACGCCATCGATGTCGTAGTTGCCACTATCATCTTGTCTGATAAATTTCTTTTTTTGTTTATCAATGCTCACTGTAATCCTCCGTTATTAGTCTGAGATCGGTTCTAAAGCGCATCAGCCAAAAGTGGTTTGGTGATATCGCGGGTGTTCGAAAAAATTGCACTAAGAGTGACTTAGGGCCAAAACTATAGGGCATGGGTATAACCTCCCGCGCCCATGGGAGAACTCAACTTAAGTTCAGGCTCTTCATAATAATCGGCGAATAATCTTAAATATTCTGGTTTGATAGTGCTCATGCGCTTTCCTCCATAGCTTACGCTTTTATAGTGCGCCTATGGCTAAGAATTAACTTCTTTTGGAGGTTTAGAGTATGTGAACTTATCTTAAAACTAATTGGCCTGACTAGGTGAGAAGCGATATCCAGCGCCGTGGACGGAATTAATGGTATCTGAGGCGGGACCTAGCTTTTTTCTCAGATTGCTGATGTGGGTGTCAACTGAGCGCGAATGGATACTGATGTCGCCCCCCCACAGCTCATGGATGATTTTGTCACGACTGAGAACATGGTTTACATGTGAGGACAAATACACGAGCATTTTAAACTCTAGGCCTGTCAGATCGACATTTTTAAATCGACCATCTTTCTCTCGCACCCAGACGTCTTGTGAGAGAATATCGATTTCAATCTTTCTATGACTGATATGGGTGGATTCTTCGGCTTTTTCGTCAAGACTGCGGAGTCTCGCCTCGATACGAGCTTTCATCTCTAGGGGTTCGAACGGGCGAGTGATGTAGTCGTCAGCGCCGGCAGAAAAGCACAGTACTTTTTTCGAAAGGTCATTTTTAGAGCTTAAGCAAAAAATGGGCTTACCGGGGACGCTGGCCTTTAAGTCGGAGCAATAAGAAGCCCCTTCTCTGTTGAGGTGGTCAAGGTCAATGAGAAACAAGTCAAAGTGCTTTTTATCGAGCAGGTCAGAGGTTTCATCTGTACATTGAGCCACATTCACCTCTATGAGAGGTCGAAGGGCTGATTGTATAAGTTTGGCTGTCCTTTCGCAGTCACCAATGAGTAAAATTTTTTTCATAGACAGACTCCATTCATGTTGCGAGGCCATCTTAAACATAGTTTATTGATAAATTCCAATTCTGATCAGAAAAAGTTTGTCTAAAACCTGTCACAGAAGAACGGAATGTGAATGATTCGCCCGGTAGAGCTTTTTATGCTCAGAATATTAAATTATAATGTTTCTATGAAAAAAGAAGAACGGTCGTTCATGGGGATTTTTCAGGGTTAGGGAAAGGTCAAAAAAATCAAGTGGGGAGTGACTCGGAGATTAAAAGAAAGTGACCATTGACAAAATGGCTACTTTTTCAAAGAGACAGCCTTACCAATAGGAAACAATGAAATTAATGCAAGCTTCCAATATTGGACCGCAAAAGGAATGCCGATAATCGTGATGGCCATAAGCAAGGCCCAACCCAGGTGGTATAAGAAGAGCCACCAGCCAGCAATGATAAACCAAATCACATTTCCCAAAAAGCCCAGGGGACCAGTCCCGATGTCTTCACCGGAGATCTTTTCGCGAGAAACTATGCGAGATCCAAAGGGCCATAAAGCCAAAAGACCAATGTTGAAAGTGGCCCGCGCCCAAGGGATCCCGATAATGGTGACAAGCATGATTAAAGAAGCGATAAACCAGCCCGTGGCGCTGACAAAGCCTCCGAAGATAAGCCAAAGAATGTTCAGTAAGATAGACATAGAGAGACCATACAGTAGGGACTTCTCATCAAGCAACAATAAAAAATCGCACGACGAAGTGTTAGAGCCTCTCTCATCCTCTGAGCTTGGATCGGAGGGGAGCGCAGCCGATTGAACCTACCAGTCGAAATTAAATGAGACCTAACAACAAGACTCAATAGCCAGGAGATAATTTAAAAGTTTGCCTCAGTCTCCTCATGTCGCCGTATTTTTTGGAAGTGGGACGAGAGTCGTCAGTTTACTGTAATCAAGAATAGTGAGGCGTTTATAGGGCGTGACAGCTCGTCCCGTGGTAAGTTAGGGTTTGCAAAAGTTAATCAAAAAGTTAAGAGGTATGCTTTGTCTCCCAATGAATTTTTAAACGCTGTACTTACAGGAGTTGGCCTCTATGCGACCCTTCTTGTGTATGTGCGTCTCGTAGGATTGAGAAGTTTTGCAGAAATGACCGCCATCGACGTGGCTGTGTCGGTGGCCATAGGTAGCGTTCTGGCATCGACGTTGCTACCAAGCAAGCCAACATATGTAGACGGTGCCATCATTTTGGGGATTCTGTTTAGTATTCAATTTATGGCATCAAAATTAAGGCAGTGGTCGAAGGTCTCGAAAAAGATAATGGAGAATTCTCCAATCCTTGTTATGAGCGGCGAGAAAGTCCTTCATCAAAATCTCAAGAAAACCTTGATGACCGAAGATGATTTGATGGCAAAACTTCGCGAAGCAAATGCCTTTGACTTGTCTCGTCTTCGAGCGGTCATATTTGAAGCCACTGGCGATATCAGTGTGCTTCACGGCGATGGTAGAATTTCCGATCGAGTTCTCGAATCCGTCGTTGGCGCTGAGGACATCAAGAGTTCACATTCTCACTGACGATTGGCCTCACGGTGGTAGCCATCACCCTATGTTTGTGAGTTGGGTGCCTTCCATCAGTCAATCAAGAGTGATTTGAAAATCATTGGTTGATGCAAGTGAGGCCTCAATTTTACTTGTGAGTGTTTTGATCTCCAACTCAACTTTGGTAAATCCCTTCAAAGAACAGTGTCGGCGTCGGGTCGTAACTGAGCCTCTTCAATAAAGAGTTCATCGATGGGCCTTACTTCAAGCTTGACCAAGGGAGTCTGTTTGTTAACGCAACTTTCTTTGAGCTGTTTGAAGGTCATATTCTCGGTATTTCTCCAAGTTTCTAGTTCTCTGATAGACTTGTCGTTATCGGCTTCTAAATTCCCCATTCGATTGAAGCGGCTGAAGTGAACCTCGCGATTGACCTTAAGTTCTCTACGACGGTCAGAGGCCTCGATGTAGTCGAGCCAGCAGCCACCATTTGTGTAGCTAAGACGACTCAGGGTTAGTTTGGGAGGCATGTAAATGCCCTCATCAACAATGACCGTCATAACAATTTTGTGGCCAGAGGCAAAGATGTCGTGGATTTTGGTGTTTTCCCAAGGGGTATCAGCAAACGCGACAGAAGATAGAAGGTGGCAAAGCGACAGTAAAACTAAAATTTTCAAGGCAATCTCCTCTGTCAATTTTTTGAATAGGGTTTGAGTCAATGTATTTGCAAGGTCAATGCCAGATGGGGTGCTGTGAGGACTCCCCCTGATTGATCTGGTGTGTGAGAGTGACAAAAAAAGGCGAAAACAAAGAATATGAAGATCGATAGGGTGGGGCGTTTTCAAAGTCTGTGAATACCACAGGATTCTCTGAGTCCTGAATCTCTTCTAAAAAATGTGAGTCCGTTTTTACCTGAGTTCTTGGATTTTAGCTTTAATCCGATCTCTCGTGTTTCTAAAGAAATCCAGTCTCTCACTCTGGTCAACACTGGCGGGGTCGGGCATGCCCCAGCTGACTCTCTTGGCTTTCGAAGTCACGGTTGGGCAGACTTCCTCTGCGCACAATGTGATAACAAGGTCGAGATTTGACAGAAACTCAACAGAGAGGTCCTCGTAAGACTTAGAGGTGTGGTGAGAGATATCAATGCCTTCTTCCTTCATGACAGTAATAGCATCTTGATGAACCTTGCCTGAGGGAGCGGAGCCTGCGCTCTCCACGCAGAAGTCAGGTCCCAAGATACTTTTTGCCAGCCCCTCCGCCATTTGGCTTCGTGCTGAATTTGCAACACATAGAAATAGTATGTTCATAGGTCTCTCCTTGATGGGTTTGTTAGTACTTCCAGCGATTGGCAATGCGAACCAAGTGCAGCATTACCGGCACTTCAATAAGCACTCCCACAACAGTGGCCAAAGCGGCCCCCGAATTTAAGCCAAACAGGGCTATGGCGACAGCCACAGCCAGCTCAAAAAAGTTACTCGCCCCAATCATTGACCCGGGGGACAAAATGCAATGGGGGAGCTTCATATTTCTTCCGATAAACCAGGCTAAGAAAAATATAAAATAGGTTTGTATTGCAAGCGGAACAGCGATCAGGACGATGTCTCTCGGGGAGGCCAAGATTCGGCTGCCTTGAAAAGCAAAGAGAAGCACTAACGTAGTTAGTAGAGCCGCGATCGATACGGGTTTTAGAATCGGCAAGAATTTTTCTTTAAACCAAGTTTCTCCAAAACTACGGATCAAGATTTTATTGGAAAGAAAACCGGCGACAAGAGGGATAACCACAAACACCACGACTGAGGTGATGAGGGCGTCGTAGGGTATGGCAATGTCGGTTACACCAAGGAGAAGCTTCACAATCGGAATAAAAGCCACCAGCAGAATAAGGTCGTTGATGGACACCTGGACCAGAGTGTACTCGGGATCTCCGTCCGTCAAATAGGACCAGACAAACACCATGGCGGTGCACGGCGCAGCTCCTAGCAAGATGGCCCCGGCAATGTACTGTTGCGCAATGTCTGCCTCCAAAAACGGTGAAAATATATTGTCGAAAAACAGCCAGGCAAAAAAAGCCATGGTAAAGGGTTTAATGGCCCAGTTGATCGCCAGCGTCAGTGCCAAACCTTTTGGATTCTTACCAACGTCTTTAATAGAGCTAAAATCAATTTGCACCATCATGGGGTAAATCATCAGCCATACAAGAACCGCGACCGGAAGATTGACAGTGGCGATATTCAGGTCGCTCAACACGGCAATTGAGTCTCCGGTTAGATGACCGACCAGAATGCCTCCAACAATGCATGCTGCCACCCAAATCGTTAGATAGCGCTCAAAAAAGCCCATTTTTTCAGATTCAGTGCTCATCCATTCTCTCCCCAAATTTTCAATTGCTTATCGTATATTTGCGATATATATTTCACTTATGGCTTTTGCAAGTATTAATGAGTTTCCAAAAAAAGATATTGAAGTTGCTGCAGTGTTCAAGGCGCTATCCCATCCGGGGCGAATTGCGATTTTAAAAGTCCTGGCCAAAAAACAAAGTTGCATTTGTGGTGAGTTGGTCGAAGATCTGCCTTTGGCTCAGTCCACGGTCAGCCAGCATCTGAAAGTTTTAAAAGAAGCAGGACTAGTAAAAGGAGAAATCGACGGACCCAGATCATGTTATTGTATCAACAAAGAGGCCATCAAAAAAATGAAAAGAGGCTGTGGCGACCTTTTTGACTTTATAGATAAGTACTCAGAGCCAGACACGTCGTGTGGTAAATAGCCTCACTTGCAACTGAGTAAAATAGTTGTCTAATTTTGTCGTTTAGTATTCACGTTCCGCCGGAAATCCTCGTCGGTTCACGTTTATTCTATACCCGCCAATTTCTAGTAGTTCAGGATGATCCATCACATAATCAGGCTCGAAATTCTCAGGTGAATTTGATTGGTCAGACTGGGAATCATTGTCACCAAAGAAAGACATTATTCCTCCGACGAAACTTTTCTTCTGACCCTGTTTTAAAAATTCGACAACTTCAGCGACGGAGTTTCCTTTTGCTAATTGTTCAATCGCGCCTGATGGGTAACTCAGGTGCGACAAAATTGCTCCGGTAGAACCTGTATCAAAGTACCTTTTAGATCCAATAATATGAGGCGCTCCATGGTCTTCTAACACATTTGAAATCAATCCTAATTTCATCTTTTTTCTTAAAACATTTCTATAAGTTGTCATCCATGTAAATAGGGTTTTTTCAGAGCCACAAGAAGTGTTCATAAGAAACAAAGGCTGTTTGTTTTGTTTACTTCTTTGAAGTAACAGATCAGAGAGAGAATCGGGGTTCATTATGAGGGATGAGCCAATTCCGTTATCTGACTTAGGAAGCAGTAGTGTTGCATTAAGTACTTTAGTCCTTCCACTTTTATCGGTGACACTTTTTCTAAGTTTTAAAGAATATCCCTTTACGGTGCCAACATGAAATGCGTTGACATCCATGGCGTGAGACACAGGTATATACATGTCTGTGTCAGGAAGAAGGCGAGTGAACTCACTTTTAGTATCTATTTCTTTGAAATCTTCCACAAGACTCCAGCCTCCCATAGTTCTCAGATAGGTTTTGCCTAGGGTGAGTGCAGAAGAATTCATCTCTGAGACTAGGGCGACGGTTATCAGAACATTGATCTGTTCTTGGTTTGAATAATCTATGGGTTGAGGGGGGTTGATAGCCTCAGCCTTTTCAACTCTCACGCTGGTCTTGTACTCCATCGTGTTGCAAAAAAAGGTAAATCCCATCTGCTTTTTCTCTATTAATTCTGCGAGCTTAAAAGAAGGCACCATTCCCTCAAGGATATCATTCCCATAAGATCGAAAGAAGCTATAGTTAGGTTTCTCGGTGGAAGTGTGGTGCCTCGGCTTGAAGCGTCCGTTTGCACACCAAAATAATGCTCGGCCTTCTTTTTTCATTATACTCATAGTAGGAAGCTTGTCTGACTCAGGATCTCGGTCAAACATTTGAAACAGCCTAGACATAGACTTTTGAACAAGCTTTCCGATATATATTTTATTTAAATCACCAAAGTCTGACTGGCCCGATGATTGACCAATTATGTGCCATGTCGAGTATGAAGACAAAAGGTCAAATGGCTCAATTTTATCTTCTTCACTCATTCCATGGCTATTGTGTCGAAACTTTTCTCTAATTGATTTATCCAGAGAATCGAAGATTGAAACAAATCTTTCTTTTTCCAGTGCAATAGCCAAGGTAAGAACCTGGATGTTGTATTCTAGATCCTTGTCTTCGTATATATGCCAACCGTTACCGCCATCATAGTAGACTCCTGAAGGTTTATTAGGTATCGATTCTAAAGATCGCGCGATATCTTCTTCTGTTATCAGAAAGTTGTAGTTATTGCATTCGAAAGTAGCGAAAGAACCTATTTCTAGATAGTCTCCAGCTCCTTTCGGCCCAAAACAAAACTTAATTAATGTCTTTTTCTCAGCTTCATTCAATCGCGACAAGATTTGAGGTCGAACATAATCTCCAGCAAGGGTAGTCAGCTCTTCTTGATTAAGTGTATGAGGGAGCTGGCTCCACAAGGCGTTTCGGAAATCATCTTTAGTTTTTTGAATAGCCTCTAGCTTTTCAAATTGCTGTATAGCTTCAGTACCATTGGTAACATCCTCGGCACTGCTAGTTGGGTAGTTAAGAATCTTAAATTTGTTTCCACTTTGGTGATCTAGTGCGAACCTGTAAATCTTCTCCAGTTTATCGATATCAACTTTTGAAAAGTCATGATCGTTGAGGCTCCCGGGGGACCGACCTTTTTCGTTTGAAATACAGTTTACTAATAATAGTCCTACACAAATAAAAATAATTTTTTTCATGCTAAAATTTTATATAATGTGGCTAGAGAAAACAAAATGAATATATAAGAGCTAATTAGGAAGTGAAGATCTGGACCATTGTCGAAGAGCTCCAATAGTCCCGCAACCTGTATTGAGATTAAAGAAATTTGTGTCGGAAACACGGTGTGGCAGTAAGTTAAATAAAATGTGGGCATTAGCGGGATCGAACATATTGTCCATGGAGAGATTCGGCACAGGACGAAGCGAGAACGGAAAGGTAGTCTATAATTCCTGAATTTTCTCATACAGCTTAAGCCCAATCCAAGCGTCGGTGGCCGCGTATCGTAGCTGATCCTTTGTTAACGTCAGGCGTTCCCAGTTGGTCATTTTTGAGCCTTTGTTTACAGTGCCTTGTAGGAGTTCTTCGGCCATTCCTTTGAGGCCGAACTTCGTAAGGCCTTTTTCTTTGGCTAGCGTTTGGAGTTCAACAAAACTCTGTGCTTTAAATTTGAAAAGTTTCTGTAAAGCTTTAATGTCGTCGTGAATGGCAACGCCAGTCTTAATAATATCACTGTTCTCAAAAAGCACTGTCAACTTTTGAAACTGGGAGATTTCATGGAGGCGAATCAGGAAAGCATCATTTTCAGTGGCCAATTGCAGGAGTGCCACCTTGAAGATCTGACCTTTTTTATAGGCTGGCTTGGTTTCTGTATCGAAGCCCAAAATTTTTGCAGAACCTAGGTTTTCTAGAGCTGTGTCCAACTCAGCATTACTGCGTATCAGGTGGATTTTCCCGGTAAACGAAAGAACGTTCTTTTTCACATCAGTAACGGAGTCTGTCATACTTCAGGGCTCATAGGTTTCTAAGATCTTTTGTATTTTTTGGGACGGGCTTCACCACTCCCGTTTGCTTTGTTGGGGCTTCGACTTCTTTTGTAGCGTCCAGCACCGCCACGGTCTTTGCCTTTCCCTCCATCTCTTCGGCCGCCACCGGAGAACGATCGCTCTCGAGAGCCTCCACTCCCACCGGTCAACGAGGACTGCATCGGTGGCAGCTTCTGGTCAGTGAAGGCTTCAGGAGCCAGCATGGTGATCAATCGTCCAATGACTTCTTCCATGGGCATGTCACCAATGGCCTCTTCCCAATCTTCTCCTAGATGTTGAACGGCACGAGAGTAGTATTTTTGTTCTTGAAATTTCACAAGGATGCGAGCGACTTTTTGAGAGGCCAGCTCTTTGCGTGAGGGGATAGATCCTGCTTTTAAGCGACTTTTTGTCATTTTTTCGATGCGGGCAATGACCCCGCGCCCTTTCGGTGTCACAAAGCTCATGGCGACGCCAGAGCTCCCGCCACGAGCGGTCCGACCGATGCGATGCACGTAGATATCCAGCTCTCGCGGGACAGAATAGTTGATGACATGGGTCAGGTCTTTCACATCGAGCCCTCGAGAAGCGACATCCGTACAGACCAAAAGGTTGAGCCTTCGATCTCTAAACGACTGCATGGTGCGCTCGCGCTCGTTCTGGTTTTTGTCACCGTGCAAAGAATCGACTTTATAGCCACGCTCGATCAGATATTTTGTTAGGTCGGTCACCAACGACTTTGTCTGACAAAAGATAATCCCGTAAATGTCGGGATTGGAATCAATGATTTTGCAGAGAACTTCGGGCTTATCGGACTCTCGAACAGAAAAATACACTTGCTCTACCGAGTCTGAAAGCATCGCTTTATTGTTCACAGACACTTGTTTTGCATTCTGCAAATAGGTGTCGGCCACGCGACGGACCTCACGGCTCAAGGTGGCTGAGAAAAGCCAGATCTGGCTGGTTTCGCGCGGAGAAGACTCTAAAATGATCTCGAGATCCTCTTTAAAGCCCATGGAGATCATCTCGTCGGCTTCATCTAAGATCAGCGTCTGAATCTTCGATAGGTTCAACGATCCCTTTTTAATATGATCGATGACTCGCCCAGGGGTCCCGACCACGATCTGGCATCCGCTTTTAAGGCCATGGATTTGATCGCCGTAGCCGGTGCCACCGTAGATGGGTAGGGCGCTAATTTTTAAGAACTTACCCAAAAGATCGATCTGAGAGGCGACCTGCTTTGCCAGTTCTCGAGTCGGGCAAAGGATGAGTCCCTGGACGGCTTTGACCTTGGGGTCAATTCTTTCGAGTAGAGGGATGCCAAAGGCGGCGGTTTTGCCGGTCCCGGTGGCCGCTTGGCCTATAAAGTCTGTGGGCTCGCCGAGGAGAAGCGGTAAGGCCTTCTCTTGTATGGCACTGGGGGTTTCAAAGCCCATTTCTTGAATGGCTTTGGCGATCGGGGCACTGAGGTCTAATTCATCAAATGATTTCATGGAACACCTGTACCATGCCACGGGTTTGAACAGTATTAGTGCCTCCAACCAGGTACTATTTACTAAAAAGCTGAAGGTTTTTTAGACACTTTGGTCTCTTCCGACAATCTATTTTACCTCCGAGTCAAGTGCCTTCGCCCTAGTAAATCCAGCGTCTAGCAGGGTGTCTCCGTGGAGCTACCGGGCCCTCAGAAATTTGAGGGCGTATTCAGTGCATTGTACTCTGGAAAGTTCAAAAAAGAGGACTTTCGAAGTTCAATTGATTTGATAGGCTTTTTTATGATTGATTGGAGCAGAGTTCGTTCCCTGTGAGGTCATACCTTGGGCGCTAAACTGATGCCATGTATTTCTTCGATCATCCCTTGGGCGCTAAACTGATGCCATGTATTTCTTCGATCATCCCTTGGACAGTCCTATTGAATTTACAATCGACCTAGAGAAATTCTACTGAATGGGTGATAAGTGGAGTAACGATTTCGTAAATTTAGCTAGTTTTTTGAGAAATGGCAATTTGTTGAATGACTTGAGATAGACGGTTAAAAAAAATGAGAGTTTTGGTTTACGCCTCCGATCTTCCAACGGGAAAAAAATCTCCAGGCGTCTGCGGTGGCTAAGCTCGTCGTTCGGTTTGGTTTTTGAGGTGAACTTGCAAACAAGTAATTCAATCAACAGTGAAATTATTAAAAGAACTTTCCGGGTCTCCCTTATCATCAGCGTCTTTCTTTTTTTGATAACCAGTCTGGGACTGTTTTCACTGCAGATCAATCAAAAGCATCGTAGTATTGGGCAAAAAATCGAAATCGACTCGGAGTTCATCGTAAATGCTATTAAAATAGGGGACCTTTTTTTTATTACTAAATACCTAGCTGCCTTTGCTAGTTCTGGGGCCGTCCATAGTTGTGGCCTTTTGGCTGAAGGACAAAATGATTGGATTGGCATTTCTCCCTCGCCTGAATATGGAGAAAATCTTCTGCAGGAAGGGATTTTTTTTAGCCCTCTGGCCACAACTGTTCGAGGTTCGATGAAAATACATGATCAAAGTCAGGCCTCCTGGAACTTTTACTATTCTTACCGAATCAACCATCTGTTCTATCTATATGCCGCGTTCAGCTCTCTATTTCTCAGTATTATTATTTTTGTCTTTCTGAAAAAAATATTGAAAGATACCGCGTCCTTCTTTTCAGAGCCAGTCGAGAATCTTTACAAAGACCTTGATGAACAAATAGCAAATCCTATGGGTGACTTTCAGGTCAAGAATTACAGTCAAGGGCGACACTTTCAGGAGACCGATAGGTTTATAACTGAAATTAGCCGTTTACTGACTACAGTAAATTCCCAAAACGAGAAGATTAAAAAGGCTGAAGTTCAAGATGCCTTGGTTCGCCTGGGAAGACAGGTCAACCATGACATTCAGTCACCTCTGGGGGCACTTCAGGCAGCGGTCGAGAGAATCGATGTTAATCGAGAGGCGGCCACCCTCTTGATTAAGAAGTCTGCAGCAAGAATCCAAAGTATTGTTTCGGACCTCAAGATTGGTAAACTAGAATTGAACTCCTTCGAACTAATGAGAGAAAAAACCGATTTTAATGAGTTCGTTGAGAATCTAATTCAAGAAAAACGGGCTGAGTATGGTCCTACTATCGAAATCAATTTTCACCCAGGGGAGGAGAATATTGACTTGGAAATTGACAGAAGCAGGCTGGCTAGAGCGATCTCAAATATTATCAATAATGGGGTTGAAGCCGTGACATCCAGAATGCCGGTCATCCATGTTAATATCGCAGGTGATTCAGAAGTCGTTGAATTGATTATAGAAGACAATGGGCCAGGAATACCAGAAGAGTTAAAAAGAAAAGTCTTCGAATACGGTTTCACATCTGGTAAAGACGACGGTATGGGGACTGGACTGACTCAAGCAGCGGAAGTTTTTGAAATGCATGGTGGGTCAATATCTCTTCGCCCCAGTAGTAGCCAAGAGCTAAATGCTGTAATTTTAAAATTGCGTCGAGGGAAGTGAGTGTTACATATGAGGAAATTGTTTTTACTGTTGATAGCTGTGTTTATTGGAGGCTGTTTCTTGGGCAATTCAGCAAAGAAGAGTTCCGATAGAGAAATTGTATATTTTGCGGGGGATATTGGTAACAAGCCATGGGACATACGTTCGTCCATCTACGCCAAAGGTGTGTTTTATAGAAATGTGTTTACCCAGGGTGTATATCTAAACGAAGACTCTGAGTTAGTTCCTGGTCTTTTCTCTTCTTGGACTTCTGACCCCGCGGCTAAAAGCTATACCGTACAATTTGATGGGGAATATAAGTTCGGAGCTAAAAATCCTGTAAAGCCACAGGATGTAGAATTTTTGTACTTAAAAGTATTTCTAACGCCCGAGGACTATCCACCGTTTCCATTTCAGCTCAACTTAAAAGGGGTTGAGAAAATCAAAAAAGGGACACCGTTTCAGAGCGGAATGTGCGATTGTATTAAAATTAAGGATAGTCAAATCACATTTTACCTTAAAAAGTTTGATCCATATTTTCTTCATAATTTAGCGCACTATTTTTATCCGATAGCTCCGCAAGACAGTTTTGGCCCGGATCTCTTTTCATTTAAGGGGATACCGGTAGGGAGTGGTCCTTATAAAGTTTCTAGCTATGACAAGGAAAAGGTAATGGCGATGTTGGAGTTGAAAGATTCTTTTAAAAATCGAGAAGATTTCAAAAAGTCGCCGCTTCGAGTTAGGTTTTATAACTCTGGAGATATAAAAAAAATTGACCCAGATATAACTTATGATTCTTCAATCTTTGAAGAGGGCTCTCGTCGTCGAAGAGTGGTTGGTTTGGTTCCCGATGCGATCAGACTGATTAGTTTCAACTTTGAAAATGAGTTGGGGAAAAATTCGAATTTTAGAGAAGTCATAAGTCTGGCCATTGATCGAGAAGAAATAGTTGGTGATGCTAATGATAGAGAGTCTATCTATGGTTTGATTTTAAACAAAAAAATAAAAATAGATGAACCCAGAAGACGATTCGACAAGCGTGCCTCAAAGGAAATTGTATCTCGTCATTTTAAAGATGTAAGCGATGAGAGGAGAAAGCTGAAGGCTCTCTACTTTGGTTCTTCGCAATCTAAGAAGCCTAAAATTTTCAAATTAGTTGAAAAACAATTGTCCGATGTTGGCGTTTATGTCGAGTTCTCGCCGAGTGACTTTGTGGATGTAAAGCGTGGCACTCATTCAGATGTAGTGATGACTTCAGTTGGGAAAATATTGCCTTTTCATGACGTATTATACCCCTTCTTTTTGTATTCTGGTTCCAATGATGGATTGGTGAATAACGATTTCTTGGATAATAAGATGAAATCTTTGTACGAAGTTGCGCTGGGCGCCACTAGCGCAGACGAAAAGAAGACTATTGTGGGGCAGCTTGCTAGATTACATGCTGAAAATTTTGTCCAGGTTCCGATTTTTAAGACGTTCCCCGTTGTTTATGTAAAAAATAGAATCAGGTCTTTGCGGATTGGGGACCCGCTTGGGTTGGTTGATTTCTCAAAAATAGAACAAGAAGAATTTCGATGAAAATGCAGTGGTCGGTTCTGTTTTTGTGTGGCTCTCTATTCTTGGTGAATTGCCACCGCAGTAATCGAGTAGAGCATTATTCACGATCTATCGTAGTCCAAACGAGTAATCTTGGGGTGTTACCTTGGCTTCCCGAAGCCTCAATAGATTCTCAGCTTGCATTTTCGTCAGCAGTTTTTGGTTTTTTGCTTAGCTATGATGAAGATATGAGCCTGCTCCCAGGACTATTTAGTGACTACAACTGGAACGCTTCGACTTCATCCTATCACTTTAAGTATGACCCCACATTACGATACCATGATGGTGAAAAAATTCAGCCCGAAGATATCGAGTTTGCGATCGCAAAGCTTTTTCTTACGGAAAAGAAAATTGTTCGAAGACCGATCTTTGGGAACATTGTTGGTGTCGACAAGCTGCAGGTTGGGCAGAAGTTTTTTCCGGGAATTGTGAGTGGAATCACATACGACAAGATTGGGAATTTTTATATAAAACTCAAGAAAAGCAATCCTCAGTTTTTATACTCCTTAGCTAACTCTGTACCTCCGATTAGTCCGAGAAAGTCTTTCAAGAATGACTTGTTTTCTTATAGGAGATTTCCAGTTGGATTAGGGCCCTACAGAGTGGTTCGTTTTGATGAAAAAAGAGTTATTGTGGATATTGAGAAGGTAGATAAATCGCAGTGCAACCCAGATAACCCGTGTCCCGTTCGTATTAAATTCATTGAAACCGGTGATCCTCTTGACAATAAGCCTGATATTGCTGCGTTCACTTCTGCTCGCTCGTTCTTCGATAACGATAGATATACTATACTCGTGTCGTCGCTACCCACGTCGATACTCAATTTGGACTTCAATTTCAAAAATGAGTTTGCTAAAAAAGTCGAATTTCGTAAAGCGATTTCTCTTGCAATAGAAAGAATCGAGATTTGCCGGGATTATAAAAAATTTCGACCCTCTCATCAACTTATAACCTCCCGTTCTTTGGGGAGCACTGTGGAGAAGTTTGAATTTGATCCTGTGGCAGCGAAAAAGATCATTGAAGCTTCGTTTGGCGATGTTGAATTAGAGGGTTGGTTTCATGGCCCAAAGGGCTTGAGAAATCCAGACTATGTTGAAACTGTGAGAAAGCAACTGCTGAAAATTGGGGTGAAAGTAAACTTTTCTCCCACAATGGAGCACGGGTTGGGCCCCGAAAACGTCGGAATCTTTGTCTATGCAATGGGCTTGGATTATTCAGATCCACTGCTACCTCTTGGCATAAACCTTGAGTCGCCCCACAGAAAAGCACACCTCCCGGCTGACATTAGTCAAATCAAGGGTCTATTTGAAGAAGTTAAAGCCTATGATGGGGCTAACAAAGTGGCTACTGGTGTTAGGCGCATCCTAAATATGATGAAGAAAGGCTATATCCAGATTCCCATCGCTCAGGGCTACAAGGTGGTAGCACTGAGCAATAGGCTCCATTATAAGCCGACCAGGGGGCTCGCCTATACTATTGATTTTACTAAGGTTCTTTTGCGCTAAGTATATATTATTTTCATTGATTTCGGTAATTAGAATTGAATTTACTCGCTTATTTGACTCCGGGTCTGTTATCCGCTAACTCAAAATTAGCGGTGAGGTGGTAATGAGACATTTAATGCTTATAGTTTCTGGGATTGCGGCAACCTTTGGCGGTATAGGTTCAGTTTTTGGGAAAGTAGATTCTGAGAATCCCTCTGATAGTGTGGATAGTGCGATTCAGCGCTGGATCTCTGCTGAGAGAGACGTGTGCGCGAGTTTAATTAAATTATCAGACCTGGAAGAAATGAGCGCTCAAGAGATATATGATTTTCGATTACTTTCGGAGTTGATTTCACAAGTCTCTGACAGTCCGATTGAATACTGCGATAGTCTCCTTATGGAAAATATGACATTTACAAAGCCTCCAAAAAAAAGAAGGTAGCAAACATTTGCCTATTCGGGAAAAGACATTGACCGGTTGGATTACCGGGCCGCAATCTGTAAAAAAAGTCGATGTAATACTATCCACCTTTAAAGCGCTCAGAAAGCAGGCTCTCGAAGCCCGTTTTGGCGAATGGGCTCCCAGCTTCCACCCGATATTCAGCTCAGGTAAATTTTTCGATGAAGAGGTGGTGCGGCTCGTCCATGCAATACAAGCACAAAAGTCTGATCGCCTCATTGTGGTTGATCCCGAATATCTTCGACTTCAGGAGGAGCTTTATACCAATGCTGCAGATTTAGGATTACTAGACCCAAAAAAAAATGCCCACTCAATCTATTGCGAAATGCTAAAAGAAGGTTCTTCGTCTTTGGATGAGTTTCGTTCTGCGCTGTCTTTAATAGAATACAACGGGGGTTGGATCAGTGATATGTTAAAGTCTGCTCTCTATGAGATCGTTCCTCTAAAAGGTAGTGTTGGAGATTCTCGTACCGAAGCGGGTTTCAGTGATTATAACTTACTGGGATCTATTTTCACCGGCATGTATAAGGGGCCGTTTCCTGTGATTGATTTGGCGATTGCATTTGTACATGAGGTCGGCCACCAAGTGCTGTTTGCTCAGCAACTCGGTATGGTCCCTATCTCCGAAGAATCGTTCTCTAAAAAGATATACTCAGGTGTGAGAAAAACAGAAAGACCTGCGATAGCTTCATTTCATGCTGTTGTCGCTCTGGTTTATATGAATGAAATGTACAAAAAGCTAATAGAAAGTTATCGCTTTAATAGTGCAAAAGAGCGAATTTATACTGAACAGCGATTTGAACAAACAAATTCAAGTCTAATAGTTGGGGTAAATGCGTTGAGCAGCATTCAGCTAACCAAATTGGGGGAGCGAATTGTTGAAGACGTAAAGGCGACATTATGATTTTAAACTCTCTTCCAGAACACTCATATTCTCTCAGAATCACTCGCACATAGCCTATTGGTTCTCAGGGTTCAGATCACCGCATAGTTTTTCGAGGACCTAATCTTACAGCTCGATCTCTTCGGCTTCTTCGACGGTTGATTGCGTGGCTTGGGGTGTGGCCTCAACGGGTACGGTGAAGGGCTCAAAGCAGGTAAATGGGCCTTGGTCGTACTCGGTGCTGTAATGAACATCGGTTAAGACTTTCGGCATCAAAAACACGTAGTCCAAGGTAGCGATCAAATCACCGTTTCTGTCTGTGCGCTCAAAGACGTACTCTCTGCCGACGCGCGAACCGAGAGTTCGATGTTCCACTGCTTTTTTATCGGGGTTGTCGAGGAGAGACTGTGAGTACTCTTTAGCGTTGTCTGCATTTATATGGTCGGGCATCATTTCTGTGCGATAGACTTTTGCCTGAAACGGGACGCGATGGATGGCTATAGGCTTTCGATAGTGTTTTCTCAAAAACAACTCACCATCGTATTGGCTAGTATCTATCTGTTCAATAATGGCAACGGACTTTATTTTTAGATCGGGGCGTTTGAAGTCAGCGGTTCGATAACAAACGATTCGTAACTTACTTGCGGCAAAAGAAGGCTGCACGCCGGATAAAAAAACTATGAGTGCTAGAAATCCAGATTTGAACATAAGAGACCCCTTGGTTGTATCTGCTATGTAGTTCAAGAGTCGTACCAACCATATAACTCTGCAAAAACACGGGCTATTCATATGCCAGGGGAGCCGCTGGTGTATAGAGGGCTTGTTCATTTTTTCAGAGTGTCTATATATTTTACAGTTCAGAGCAAAAAGGGGCCTTCGCTGTTTAAGGCGGGTGTCTCAAAGTGGAGCAGTCCATGGATATGAATTCCGAATTTGCCGTAATCGGTATAGTATAGATAGAGGTGACGGGGGAGTCGAAGGGTGAGATTTATCATCTTAGTGACATTGTTCAATACACTGTGTAGCGCTGTAGCGTTCGGTGAATTTGAGTCCGTGGCGATTTATCCTTATTTTACGGAAATCGGGCAACAGGCCGCCGCTGCCGCTGATAGGGATGTTCGCATTGTTGAGCGAGGTCAAAAAGACCTGGTTGCTGGATGGACGATTCCAGATGAACAGCAGTTCAATGAAGCGCTGGCTCGCCAACGACAGCGGCAAAGTGGGGAGTGTTTGGATCTTGGGGAGAAATTGCATAGCCTTGTAAAGTCGAACTGCGGAATTGAGCAAGTGGTGAAAAGCTGTGAAATCAGTGATAAGCAGGTTGGCAAACTAAAATCGGGTGCAACAGATAGCACACATTTTTTGGATGTTAGCGTTAGAAATCACAAGGGCGCCGGATCGGCTAGTGTAGTGTCGACCGCTAAGAGCATCAAAAAGCACATAATGGAGCAGGTGAATCCTGTTCGTGAATACAACGAAAATTGTCTAGAAGCACTTCGGCAAATTAACGCGCCCACTTGTTTAGAAACATATGATGATTTTTTTTCTGGTAACAGAGGAGACCTTGTTAGTAATTGCAGCAAAAGTAGTTTTGAAAATGAGATCCAGTACTTTCGCTCTCTAATGTCTGACCCTCTCACCGGATCAGCCGCGCGCCTAGACCGAGCTGTCACACTCTACAGAACGTCACGCCAGAAAGAGATCGAGCTTCACCACGAGTTGATCCGGATCGATAACTTGATACAAGAACTGAATCCTCCCGAACGGCAGCCCGCGGCTGACGAGCCAAGGGGCTAGTAAAACCTATGACCCTTCTTATCGCTTTGTCCGTTTTTCTAATTCACCCTTCCCACGCCCAGGACCCAGAGCCGGTGGACACAAGCATTGCCCTCCGTTGCGATGACTTTTTTCAACCAGCCGGCTGTTTGGCAGAGCAAGGGCCTGGTCTCGGTGGAGGCGCGAAAGAGAATGTTCGAGGCCGTCTAGGAATGGTGATTTCTGATGAAGCCGAGGTCATCCCTATGCCCATTCAGCGACGTGTGATTCGGTTGAATGAGCCTCCGTCGGCGAGTCTAAGGCCCATGAGGCGTCGCCCTTTGGTTGAAGCCGGTGGGGCGCCGGTCAGTATCGCCTCGGCACAGCAATCAGCCGCAGCGAACACCCCTGATCAATTGTCGGTGAATGAAAACCCAAATGGAGACGGGGACTCTGGTGGGTCCGGTGAAAAAGACAATCAGTGGAACACCTCCTCTTATGGTGGCAACAGTAGCTCTGGCGCCAGTGCCGGAACCGCCTTACCAAGAATCGGTGTCGATGGTGGAGTGAAGACTGTGGGGGGCATGGTTTACGCCGATGACGAGCCGTCACCTTTTGAAAAAGTGAAACCCATGGCAGTGGCGGGTCAGGTGTCGCCATCAAACTTAAGTAACACTCTCCCCAGTACGGGAGCCTCTGCGGTGGCTGCCAATCGGCAGATGGATAGCGGTGCGAACGGAGGCGACAGCGGTGATCCGTCCGCCTTTCCGGGTGCAGGGGCTGCTAGTGGCACTGCCGGCTTTGGAGCCCCCAGCGGAGGTGGAGTGCCTGCGGGCAGTTCATCTACGGGCGCAGTATCGGGAGCCTTTTCAAAACTGCAGGCACTGGCAAAAGCCCTTGGCGAAAAGTTTATGTCGACCTCAGGATCAGGTGGTGGGATTGCTCGCTCACGGGCCCAGCAAGCCAATGCTCAACGACGGGGTGTTCGCACGGGCCGCAATGGCAAGGGTCAGCTTCGGGCCACGGCAGGATTGGATCGCGATTTATTGAAAGATCGCTACCAACGCCACAGGCGCGACACAGCAAACAGTCTTGAGTTTGGGGCTTCCAACAGCTTCATGTTCCACGATATGTGCGAGCACTACGCAAACTATGCACGCAGGCACCGGATCCCCTACCATATCGCTGGATGCCCTTCTGAATAGTATCTATTGAAGGATTCCAACGCCTTCGCTTCAGATGTGTGATTGCAGGGAACAATAGAAAATGCGAATCAAGAATGCAATCGACGAATATTTTAGGGAGCCTCCTGGCTCTCGAAAATTACCAACTATAGCTTCGCGTAGGCTTTATTTACAGTTTATTTTTTTACACAAATCGAACGAAATTTTTGAACATTCCCTGCAAAGAATCCGTTAAACTCAAGACTCGGAGGTCAAATGGGACATTTAAAGCAAGGAGAATGGTACAACGATAAAGTCGTCACCAGCAACGATGAGGGCGAGTTTGATCGAGAAAAAAGCACATTTCGAGACTCGATTTCAGAGGGGGCTTCAAAATACACCCCCGATCCCAACCGCTATCATTTGTATGTGAGCTACGCATGCCCTTGGGCCCACCGCACATTGATCACTCGTCACCTTAAAGGTTTAGAAGACCAAATCTCGGTTTCAGTGGTTCACCCAGATATGCTAGAAAATAGTTGGGAATTTCGAACGGATTTCGACGGAGCAACCGGAGACGCTCTCTATAGCCAGAACTATCTCTATGAGATTTATCAAAGGCATGATCCGAAGGTCACAACAAAAGTGACTGTACCCGTTTTGTGGGACAAAAGGTCAGAGTCCATTGTGAATAACGAATCCTCAGAGATTATTAGGATTTTGAATTGTAATTTTAATAATCTGTCTAAAAACTCAATCGACTTGTATCCAGAGTCTTTGCGCTCAGAAATTGACCAGGTCAATGAACAGACTTATGAGCCTATCAACAATGGCGTGTATAAAACAGGTTTTGCAACCAACCAAAAAGCCTATGAAAAAGCCTTTCAGGAACTCTTTTCTGCTCTCAATGGTATTGACGAACGCCTGGGTAATGAGGGGAACTACTTAGTTGGAGGTCAACTGACAGAAGCGGATATTCGGTTAGTCACCACTTTAATCCGTTTTGATTTGGTCTATTATATTCATTTCAAGTGCAATGAACGAAAGATTTCTGAGTTCAAAAACCTTTCGCAATATCTTGAGCGCATGATGGCTTTGCCAGCGGTCAAAGAAACCACTTTTCCAGATCATATCAAGCGACATTATTATTATTCACACGATTTTCTAAACCCCAACAGAATCGTTCCTGTGGGGCCGCATCCCTCAACAACATCGCTCTGATTGTGATCAGCCACTCCACAATTTGTGAACCCGTGCTTGAGTCTTTAGGGGAGGGCGCTCAGGTCTGTAATGTCTCGGCGCTGGGTGGTCCCCCAATTTCTTCAGTCGCAGTGTTTTCGGCTCGTTTTGTATCTCGCATCTAAAGAGTGGAGAGGCTGCTCAGCATTTCTACATTACCTTTTCAAAAAAAGGCTGCCTAGCTCGTAGATGTGAAGTTTTTAACAACACAAATTAATATTGAAACAAAACATCACCGCTTGAGAGCGGGTAAAATAGGATGCATTTACAAGGAGAGAAAAATTATGAAGAGAATGTCTATAGTACTTTCTATCGTTTCAATGTTGTTTATAGGGTGTCAGTCTTCCACACCCTACAAAAGTGCAATGAGAGAGGGGCATAAATTCGGCTTTAAAAATAAAAAGGTATCCGATGGCCTTTACCGAGTCACCTTTAAGGGGAATGAACATACAACCCGCGCTCAGGCAGAAACTTATATGACTTACCGAGCTGCCGAGTTGGCAAAAAACCAAGGCTATAAGTATTTTGAGTTCGTAAAACGAACTGACAAGAAAGTACTAGATTTCGATGCTAATTATGCGGCTAGCTCTTTTGACTACCCCTACGTGAATGGTTGGTCCACCATTGGTCAATATCGATATCCTTACTACACCTCAGGTTTTAGCTGGAGTTATAACCCGCAACTCATCTCAGTAGACACAAATGAGCGTTACACGGCCATCGGGTATGTTCGGATGCATAAAAAAAGTGAAAACAGTTCACAAGACTTGTTGAGGGCCGATCAGGTGATTGTGGCACTTCAGGACAACATGAAATTTCATGGTAATAAAAGAAACGTTCATTGAAGTGGCGCGCGTAGCGCTATGCAGTTGGGTGAGGATATCCCGTTAGTTGGATGCCACCGGAGCTATCTATCTGAGAAGCAAAAGGAAACATTATGAGTAAGAATGCGCAATTGTACAGAATGGTTACCGATGAGCATATTTGTCCTTATGGATTAAAGTCTTTTGATCTTTTGAAAAGAAAAGGTTACTCAGTTGACGATCACAAATTGAAAACCAGAGACGAGACTGACCAATTTAAAACTGAACACGACGTGAAAACAACCCCACAGACCTTTATTGATGGTAAAAGGGTTGGTGGCTATGATGATCTCTTAGAATTTTTTGGGAAGGAAAATCCCCAGGGATCAGATGAGAAAAACTACACTCCTGTAATGGCAATTTTCTCTGTAACATTTGGGCTTGCCGTGGCTTTTAGCTGGTTATTTTTTTCTGAGATACAGCCTTGGGAGACTTTAAGGTATTTCGTGGCTATCAGTATGAGTGTACTTGCGATTCAAAAATTAAGAGACCTGGAATCCTTTAGTAATCAGTTTATCACCTATGATTTACTTGGTATGAGAGTTGTTCGCTATTCTTATGTTTACCCGTTTGTAGAAGCAATTGCAGGTGTTGGAATGATCGCTAAAGTTGGTCTTCTAATTGTATGTCCAGCAGCAATTTTTATCGGAACGGTTGGTGCGATATCAGTAATAAAAGCCGTCTATATCGATAAACGCGAGTTAAAATGTGCCTGTGTTGGAGGTGATAGTAACGTCCCCTTGGGGTTTATATCCCTGACTGAAAATCTTATGATGGTTTTCATGGGGATTTCGATGCTTTTAAACTAATAGTTCCGTAGTTCCAAAGCTCTTTCCAGTGTTTTTAAGTAGTTAGGCTAACTTGATTTTTTCTGTCCTACCATTCTCTTGAATCGAAAATTGGTTGCGGGGAAAAAACTCCCGCAACTATCTGGAATAACTAGAAAATAGAATGGTTTTGAAGATACTGGAAGATAGGAATCAGTCCTGTCTTTTCAGTTGTAAAACTTGAGCTTCATTGATCTCTGGTGGAGCGTATCCCAGCTTGTCTGTACCACCCATAACGTCCACTCCAGCCTTTCTTAAATAGCCGTTAGTGGTCTTTAGTTGATAATGACCAACTATGGACATGACGGTTGCTAGAGCCTCGCCACGGGCCAACAAATTGGTGATAAAAGTTGCTCTAAGATCATGAAACTTAACCTCAGTGACGCCTATAGTCTGGCAGAACTCGCGTGTTATTCGAGCTTGTTCCCCATTGGACCAATCCCTGAGTTTTGGAAGCACTCGCTCTTCGTGCCCCCTTTCTAGTTTCAACTTTTTAAGGAAAGTCAAAAGCGGGTCGGAGATCGGTACATTCCTAGTTCTCATAGTCTTGGTAGGACCGTAGCCAGCTTTAGAAGTCCACTGCCTTGCCACTCGAATGATCCTGCTATCTAAATCAATATCGGACCACCTGAGTGCGTACAACTCACCAGATCTCATTCCAGTCATTAAGGCCATAGACCAAACTGGATAAAATCGGTGTTTTGTAATGGCAGCTTGGTACAGGAAGGTTTTTACCTCACTAGCTGTAAGAACACTTTGTTCTACCTCGGGAGCCTTAACCTGGATTCCTGCACATGGGTTTCTATCAAGTTCACCTTCTTCTACAGCAAGCGCAAAAATTCTTCTGATAAGCTTCAGAACTGTTTTGCGGTTGTTTTCAGTTTTAATTGCAGCACATTTTACGAAAATCAATTCATGAACATCTGAACGAGTAATGTCTCTAATTTCGATATCATTCCAATGTGGAATGACCCATTTGTTGATTTGGGATTCGTAATTGAGAACTGTTGAGGCTCTTTTATCGATCCTCATTTGTTTCATACAATGATCGAACCATTCACCGAAACGAAATGGAACTCGTTCTTCTTTGAGTTTCGCCAACTCTCGTTTAAGTTCAAACTCGACTTTCTTAGCCTTTGTAAGACTTTCGATTTTACGTCTTTTTCGTTGAACTCTCACTCCACGAGCGTCGAATCCGCCAACGTAGACCTCATAGAATTTCTTTCCATTAATTTCTTTTAAATTGATTGCCATATCAAGCTCCTTTCATGTCGAAAAGACCTTGGCAATCTCTTAACTTAAATCTCAATCTTCTGCCAAACTTGTAGGCTTTAATCTGATCACGGTAGACCATTATTCTTAAAGCGTTGGGAGAGATTGATAAAAATGTTGCTGCTTCCTCTGTAGAAAGCCACTCATTTTCTATTTTATTTTCAAAGAACCGTGGATCTTTCGATCCAGAAACATTAGTTTCAGACATAAATAATACCTCCTAAAAAATGGGGAATCAAAGAAAAAGGCCGCCCAAATTGGCGGCCATAACTGGTTGGAACGATTTATAAACTCGATTTTCGAGTTTTTAAGATACTTTTTTGTGCTTTGTGGAAAAGCCGAAATGCTCTTTTACTGCCTTCAATATTTCAGGAGGAAGATCGCCACCATCGCTTGCAGAGCCTTTGATAAGGTCTTGTAAGAGCTTCTTCTCATCAATATAGTTTTCTTGGATCTTTTTAATATCGTTCTTTGGTAACGAACCCTTTAGATTTGAAAGTACCCACTCTGCAACATTTGATTTCGTTATTTCACCACAATTAAAATCAGAGTTTACAAGATTCACAATTCCTTCTAAAGATTCATTTGCGTCCTTAGAAATAACCACTCTGTATTGTCCCTTTGTTCTTCGTTCTTTCTTTTTATTCTTTTCTTCTTCCTTATTTACATTATTTAATTCCATAGATTTAAACTCCTTTTTATCTTGCTGCCGCCGCCGAGTTTGAGTCACTTTCAGGCTGTCGACCACTTTCTCGTAACATCGTGGAGAGGGAGTGGTCGACAGCCGGTTAAGAAGTGAGGAAAAGAGGCGGTGGGTGCAAGATGTCGATTTAATTTAATTATTAGGTTTTAACTTTAAACCTTGGCAGATTTATTAAACGGCGCAGGGGCCGGTTAGCCGCCGGTTTATGAAAGCATGTGAAAAATGATTGGTTGTCTGGTTTGAGGATATTCGACTTCTTCCGATGCAGTAAGAAGCGAGTTTTTAATTTGCAGCGAATTCGTAAAATAATGAATCTCCTTATAGCCTTTGTTCATAGCGTAGGCATTGAGAGCTTTTCTGTATCTTTCAGAATACTTTTTACTAATCTCCACTTCTACAGCATATCGAGCATTGTCGACCTCAAGAATAGCATCTGGTAATTTGTCATATCTATTCAATCCAAACACCTTTGGGGCAGATCTCAACTCATTTTCAAAGTAGTAGCTTTCAGTTCCAATCTTCCTGGCCCAGTCTAAAACGATATCGACAACGATTTCGTCGTGTTTCAAAATGTAAGAGGGAGGAGCCTGCATAATTTGGCCCCCAATTACAGATTTCACTATTTTCGAGTTACTATTAAGAATGAGAATTTCGGCCCCTCGATTAAATCCATAGGGTTTAAAGATGTTCTTCTTTAGAAATCCATTCCAACGCTCTTTCCTGGCGCTATCCTTCCTTTTGTTAATGTATTTCCTCCAAATTCTTTTAGATAGAAAACCACATTTTTGAGCAAGTTGGATTTCCTCTATGGGGGTAACGTAATGGCGCATTATTGAATATCCCAACGAGTAGGCTCGGCAATAATATATTCAAAGTGACCCTCGATATATTTGTTTCCAACAGCCCGACCTTCAACCCATCTTGTTTCTACAGTTGGGTCTTTGAGATTTGGAGGGAGACCTTGTGCCACAGGATTTTTAGAGTGCTTTCCGGCGATATATCCTTTTTGGCGCTCTTCTTCTTTCACTCCATGTATGGCTGATCCGGCTGCCATTCCTGCAAGACCTCCAAGGGTCGCACCAATGACGACATTTCGCGTTCTATATTTACCGTTTTTTCCAGGATCGGCAATACCTCCTAGGACAGCACCTGTCCCAGCCCCGACACCTGCGCCAAGTCCCATTGATTTACCAAGACTAGAACAGCCACTTGTAATAAGGGCCAAGGGCAGGATCGTTAGTATGAAATGCTTTTTTAACTGCATATTTCCTCCAATCCCTCGTTATGAGGGTCTGATTTGTTATATTTATTTGAGATAATAGTTTTTTCGGTCTCAATGTCTGGGAACATTTGAAACTTCAATTCAACAGTTTGTGTTTCCGAAAAGACAGGAGCGACCATAATGGCATCGCCAGTTCCTAATCCCTTTTTAAATTTGTTTGGATGAACTATAAACGCTTCAACTTCTCTGGCTGACTGATCCCCAGTATAAGTTTCCCGAAAAGTTGTCTTCTTTTTTCTCTCGGTTATTTTGTGAGTTTTTTGAGTTCCGATCACACTAGAGAAATATTCAGCGGATTCAGGATCATTCCCGCGCATAAATATCTTTAAATTCGAGTTTGTCAGAATCGAATTGGCGATCGAATCTCCTAAGCTCTTGATATCTCCTAAAGCTTGATGGGCGAATACAATTCCAACATTCGCACTCCTAGACTTGTTTAATATTGTCACGAATCCAGGGTATAAATACTCGGTGAAGTCATCTAAAAATACCGAAAAGAACTTAGGCCTTCTCTCAAGTCCTCTATGTCGGTTCGCTACAGCATTTTGAATATTCTGTAGGATCATAATACCTGTAGCCGTTCCTAGAAAAGGACTGAGGAGCACGGGGAGCTGAAAATAAATGATTTTATTAGCTCTCATTGCTGAACCTATATCGATGGCTGGCTTAACTGAATCAAAAAGGTGTGATGTATTTCCGTTTGAAAAATGGCTAATTGAAGCTTTTAATCCACTAACTCTTTGATCTCGTTCTTTTGCTGGCATCTTGATGAAGTCGCTTGCCCAAGCGGTCAATTCTTGGCTCTTCTGTTTTTCTACCAATTCTCTCAAAAAACTGACTTCTGTAAGGCTGCGATAAAGTCTTTTAAAGGTGATTGGAGTGTCTGATGAAAAGAATATCCTAACTAAGTTTGCGAAAACCTCGAACTGTACATTTTTGTAATATGAATTCTCGAACTCAAAAGTGCTGAAAACTCGCTCAATAACTTCTTCTGGGTTATCCCCTAATAAGGGGTTGTACTGGGAAGACTCTTCAATATGCCCTAAAGAAAAGAGCTGAAAGTCATCTTCACGATCATATTTGCAAGTATAGGCCCAGAGCTTGTTCAGTAGACCTCGGTCTGATTTTCCATCAATTATGATAAGTCCATTTCCATTTTTAATGTCCTGAATAGCCCAAGGCAAAATAACAGATTCAGTCTTTCCGGCATTAGTGGTGCCAACTATCTGCGTGTGCATTGTTCTTTGGGCCTGAGTAATATAGACGGGCTTTTTTGATCCTTTCTCAAATCCACAAAAAACCGAACCCTCAGATTTTCTAAAGAGCTGATTCTTTATTCCACTGGCAATAGATTTAATTTCCAATTTCTTAAAAAGAAAATATGAGCCAATAAACAGAATGACTCCGAAAAAAGCAATGGTCGCTGTGCGTACCGCAGGCTCTCTCAAAAATGCTAAAATTTGAGGTGTCTTCGAGTAAATGAAAGCTGATAGAAAAACCAATACAAGAGCCAACATCAAGTTAAAATCACTATCTGGATCATTGCCCATAGGTCGCTCCAGGGTCTCGAAATATAAAAGGTTGCGTTACAAGAGCATAAGCACTCGTTCCAGCGTCTACTTCAATCCATCTCACTTGTTTTTGAAGATCCTCGGCCCATGCTTCACTGCGATCTTTGGCCGTGACGGAAACAGCGTTTCTCACTCCGTTTTCATGGCCTCCACGATTGGCTCCTAGAGGGCCTGTTTGCATGGATCCTTGAGCGTATGCGGCTATCACATTAGAGATTGTCTGGCCTGCTACATTTGCCGTACTGTTGCCCTTCAGGTTTCCTGGAACTCCCATTCTCCCATCCAATCCAACTGTTGCTGCTTGAATTTTCTTTTCACTACCATCGGCAAATTGTACGAGTTTCCAGTTAATAGTAACCCTTTCATTTTCACCAAAACTGGCATGACCAAACAAAGAAGAATTTTTGGGAATCGCTAAACTCTCTTTGTAATAAACGTCATTGGTCACAATAGCCATTACTGGCATTTGACTGCCTTCCACTTTTAAAGCTGTAGGCAAAGAAAACTGAATTTTGCTGCTCATTGGAAGGGTGTTGCCAGAGTTCAGGTCGTTTCTTGCGATGACCATAGAACTGGCGTGTTTGTGGTTGCTAGGGGAGGACTCTTTTTTATAAAGACCACTTAGCTTGCTTTTGGAGCCAAAATTATTACCTCCTGAGATCAAGTTGTAGGTATCATTATTAATTTTATCAATTTCTGACTCTTTTTCTGTAATGGTTTGAGGTCGTTCTTCGCTAAAGTCTGTTGATTGGGCTTTTGGTTCTGGCATTAGTAGGAGAGCAAAAACTAATCCGACTAATGAGATGATCCCTGATTTTTTAATGACACTCCAATTTAAATCCCTTTTATCCGTAAAGGGTAAAGGTTCCTTGAGGAAGATATCTTTTACTTTACCTACCATTTTCTAGGCTCCTTGATTGTTAAGTACGATATTTTCTTTCTTCTTAGTTCGACTCGGATAGGGGAGGATCGGTTCAGATCATTTCGTTTGGCCAGGATAAGTCCTGAAACCTTCTTTCCAGGTCGAAGTTTCAATTCATCGATAAAAAGTCTATGAATGGGTATGGTCTTTCCACTTTGTGTAAGCCATATCCATTCGGGCTTAAACTTTTCTTTCTTTTTTGAAGTAAGGTTGAAATCTATTAAATAGAGGCCATTTTGTGAGTTACCAATTTTTGAGACTGATAGTTTGATCTTCTCATTCTTAAGATGGTTTCTAAACTTACTCCAGTTGATTTTATTTGGTTTCTTTTTTAAGATTCTGGGCTTTATATAGACAACATAATCAGCGATCTTCTTAGAGGTGGGTATTAACTTAATATTATACCTCTGCCAGTCGGTGTAGACGTAAAGGTTGGTGCGAGCACCAGCTACTAGAGGCTTAATAGTTATGGCTTTGTCTAGGTATTCGACCTTGAAAGATGCCTGGTCTCCAATAACAACACTCGTTGGACGGTCTGGAACTTGCACAATAGTGGCAATTCCCAAAGCAGTTCTAACAGTGATGATTTGGTCTTTTTTAGTTGAAATATGGCGCACTCCTGCCTTGCTCTCGAAAGTTGCGAACAAGCTAAGGCAAAGAGATACAGCTACGAAAAATCGCATATGGTCTCCTTTTGCTATGTTTTAATTATTTTAGTTTGAGGTCTGAAATCGAGTTTAAAGACTAATCTAAGTATCTTTCTAGATCTTTAGGGATTTTCATTTTTTTAAAAAGCCCAATGTTTGATCCCCCTGTATTTCCTGTAGGGACACTACCAATCAGTGAACCAAGGATACCTAAGGGGATGCGAATCACCTGACCAATGATCTCTGAAAAGTCACGAGTTTCTATTCCAATTTTTAGCATATAGACATGGGCGACTGTATGCCAATAGACATTTCTTTGTCCAAGGACATGGACTCTCTCAAATCCAGAGAAAGCCTTTTGATGGTCTTTGTTTTTTAGATGTTTCTTTGCATTCAAAAATTCATTTGTTATCATTTCTTTTAATTCACTATTCATACATAATCCGCCAGAAGATTTATTTATTTGTATTACAATCGAATTCAAGTGATTCAATTTCTAGGGTAGAGTGATTTATTTTAAATTCCTTTTTAAGAACATTACGAATTATGTTTTTCAAATTCTCAACTTTCTTGAAATTAGGTTCTTTAACGACGATGTGGGCCTCTAAGGAGCGAAATTTTTCATAAATTTGCCAAATATGAATATGGTGTACATCATGCACACCATCGATACTCCGCAGCTTTTCTGCAATCTTAGATCTACTGAGATCATCAGGAACAGCCTGCATAAGTGTCTTTATACTGTTCTTAATCAAGCCTACCGACTGGTAGAGGATGTAAGCAGAAATTAGAACAGTTGCTATTAGGTCCACCCAGTAAGTTTCATAGAGGAGAATTAGAATTCCTGAAATAATTACCACAATAGAGGCAAGAGCGTCGGACACGTTGTGAATGAAAGCGGCCTTCATATTCATGCTTTCTTTAGAGCCTGCGTGGGTTAGCAGTGCAGTAAGCGCATCAATCACTAATGCCATAGTAGCAATTCCAATCACCATCCATCCGTCAATTTCTTTTGGGTCTGAGTAGCGCTCATAGGCCTCGAACAATAGATAGATCCCAACAATTACCAATGTAACACTATTTATCAAGGCTCCCAATATTTGGGCTCTTCCGTATCCATAGGTCATTTCGTCATTAGCCGGGTATCCTGAGATTTTTTCTGCAATAAACGCAATGACCAGGGCTCCAGCGTCACTAAAATTGTGAAGAGCATCTGCAAGTAACGATAAACTCCCTGAAAGAATACCTCCAACAATCTGAGCTATTGTTAGGATAATATTTATTACAATAGCCCATAACAGCGCTTTCTTATTTGTAATCTGTCCGTGATCGTGGCCCATTTTTTGTTTCTACCTCCGATTTTCCGTTACGCTGAAAAATCTCATTGCTAACTTCGAACTATACTACCTTGACAGTTTTAATATTGAAAGTGCACCGCGAGTGACAACTATAGCAATAATAAAACCGACTATAAGGTCAGGAATATTGGAGCCTGTCCAATAAACAAGAATTGCGGCCAAAATGACTCCACTGTTTGCTATAACATCATTGGCTGAGAATATTGCACTGGCTTTCATGTGTGCCCCTTCAGATCGCTGTCTAGTGATTAAGACAAGGCAGACTACATTGGCAATTAGAGCCAATATAGAAACGATCATCATTGAAGCAACTTGGGGATCACTTCCGTAAAAAAAGCGCCTAATCACTTCTACCAAAACAAAAAATGCCAGAAATAATTGAGTGTAGCCAGAAAAACGGGCAGCCTTCTTTTGTAAGATAGACGGCTTACCTACTGCATATAAACTCACGCCATAGACTGCTGCATCTGCGAACATATCCATTGCATCTGCAATAAGTCCCGTACTCTGTGCTATGAAACCATAGGTGATTTCACCAAAAAACATTGATCCATTTATAGCAAGGAGAATCCATAGTACCTTTGATTCACTTTTTTGGTCTTCAGATAATTTCTTCTTATCAAGCAAGGCCTTTTTCTCTGCACTATCATCTAATATTGTCGAGGAAACTATTGTAGATCCAAAATTCAAAGGTTTAAGCTTCTCTATGATTTGATCAGCATCATTTTTGTGAAATACCGATAACACTCTATCTTGAAGATTAAATTCAAGGTGACTCACATCCTTTAAATCATCCAAAGCGAGTCGGACCAATCTTTCTTCCGAGGCACAATCCATTTTTGGAATTTTCACAACTGTTTTTTTCAATTTTTATCCTTAATCATTACAAATTACCTATTATCTTATTGAGAAGACACAATCAAACATAATCAATTTTAGCCGGCTTCATCTTTTCAATAAATAGTGCATAAAGTGTTGGTAGAACGATCAATGTCAAAATCGTACAGGAAATCATTCCTCCCACAACGACCGTGGCAAGTGGTTTTTGAACCTCAGCTCCAAGTCCAGTTGAAAACATCATTGGTAAAAAACCAAATATATCGGTAAGAGCTGTCATTAGAACTGGTCGTAGTCGAACTTTTACTCCTTCTTTGGCTAATTCGTCAGGCTTAATGTTTTCCTTGTAGAGACTATTGAAATAACTGATCAGTACAACTCCATTAAGAATACTAATCCCGCTCAAGGCAATAAAACCAACCCCAGCCGAAATACTAAAAGGCATTCCCTTGAGGCTCAATGCAATAACACCACCAACGAGAGCCATTGGGGCGCAGGTGAATATTAGCAAGACCTGGTAGATATTCTTGAATGCAGCAAATAGCATTGACAAAATAATAAGCAATGCGAGTGGTACTAAATAGCTAAGTTTTCTTTTAGCAGTGATTAAATTTTTAAAACTTCCACCCCATTCAATATAATAACCTTCGGGAAGTTCAAGATTATCGTCTACATCAGCTTTGGCCCTATTAACGAACCCCTCGATATCGCGAGTTTCGGGATTTATCAGCAGCGCAATTCTTCTTTGTGAGTTTTCACGACTGATTTCCGAGTATGTTTCTACGAAACTAATATTGGCTACTTGTTCAATTGGAACAGTAAAACTATCTGAAATTCCTACAGGAAGAGTTCGAAGTAAATCAATGTCTTTTCTTTCTTCACTAGAAAGTCGAGTGACAATTGGAAACCGTTTAACGCCATCGTAAATATACCCCATTTTTCTGCCACCGAGTGCTGTTTGAATGGCATCAAGAACTGGCTCTTCCGTGACTCCTAGCTTCGCCAACTCTTCCTTTTTGGGTGTGTATTGCAACATAGGAGCATGGCCCTTTGACTCCGACTCTGCTTCGCCTGAGCCAGGAATTTTTCTAACAATCTCGGCCATTTTTTTTGAAAGGTTCATGAGCTTATCCATATCATCACCATAGATTTTGGCTGAAACGTCAGCTCTCGTCCCTTCAAGTAGTTCGTTAAACCGTAGTTGTACGGGCTGTGAAACTAAAATAACTTGGGCCGGAATATGAAACTCTAATTTAGTCTTGATCTGGTGAATTAAGTCCGATTTGGTTTTTATTTTATCATTATCGGACCATTGATCCCTGGGTTTAACCATAACATATGTATCTGAAATATTGACGCCCATTGGGTCGGTGGCAATTTCAGAAGCCCCCATCTTAGAAAACACTTTATCAATCTGGGAAAATTCACCGATGATTTTTTCAGATGCTTTTTGTAATTCGACCGAGTTCTCAACGCTGATATTTGCTGGACGAATAAATTGCAGTGAGAAATCCCCTTCATCGAGTTGTGGAATAAATTCAGATCCCATTAGGCTAAATAAAACAATCCCTAACACTATAGACGATGCGCCAACCGCAAAGACAGTTCGTTTAAACATGAGAGCTTTTCTGAGGATTGGTTCAAAGGTTGATTCAGCCAATTTCAAAACATAGGGGGTGTTGTGTTTTGGATCTCCGCTTAAAAAGGTAGCCGCTAATGCGGGGATTACAGTAAATGAGAGCAATAAAGCAGAACCAAGTGCCATTACAAATGTCATTGCCATAGGTCCGAACATTTTCCCCTCAACTCCTGTCAAGGCAAACAAGGGGACAAAGGTCACAATAACGATTAGCTCGCCAAAACCAGCAGCCTGTCTAATTTCTGATGTGGCTTTTATAACAACTTTTTTGATTTCAATTCGTGATAGAGGGCGACCCATACTTTCTCTCGCATTCCTGATGCTCCTCACACAATTTTCAATAACTATTACGGCCCCATCAATTATAATTCCAAAATCAAGTGCTCCTAGGCTCATTAAGTTTCCAGAGACACCGTTTATTTTCATCAATATAAAAGTTAGCAAAAGTGAAAAAGGAATTGTTAGGGCGGTTATAATAGCAGCTCTAAGATTACCAACTAGCAAAAGAAGCACAACAATAACTAACAAAGCTCCCATGATGAGATTGTGTTCTACCGTTGAGAGAGTAGAATTGACCATGAATGAGCGATCATAAAGAGTTTTTAACTCAATCTCTTTGGGCAGGTCTTTTCTGATCTCATTTAGCTTTTTATCAACTCCAAGAGCTACAGACCGACTGTTCTCTCCAATTAACATAAAAGTTGTTCCGATTACGGATTCTTTTCCGTCTACGGTGGCAGCGCCATTTCGGATCTCTTTATCGAATTCTACTGATGCAATATCCATTATCTTTACAACTTTGAAAGTTGGAAGGCGCTTTACAATAACGTTGCCAATTTCGTCTTTTGATTTTAGAAGGCCAATTCCTCGGATGAGAATCTGTTCTCCAGTCTGTTGAACATATCCTCCGCCAACATTTTTATTTGACCTTTTCAATGCATTTTCAATGTCATCAAAATGAATTCCATATTTCGTCATTTTTTTGATATCAGGCTGTATAAAAAATTGTTTCTCAAACCCTCCGATTGTGTTGACCTCATTGATTCCTTTTACGGTAAGTAGCCTTGGTTTAATTAACCAATCCTGGAGGGCTCTGAGTTCCATAAGCTGTTCGAGTCTCTTTTGTGGATCATTTTCAACAGTTTTAAATTCAAGAGAATAGTGAAAGACCTCGCCGAGTCCGGTGCTGATTGGTCCCATCTGAGGTGTCAAGCCAATTGGAAGGTCAATCGTTAAAAGTTTTTCACCTATGAGTTGCCTCGCGAGATAAATGTCATAACCATCCTCAAAGACAACAGTCACTTGAGAAATTCCGTATTTTGAAACAGACCGTATATTTTCAACACCGGGTATTCCATTCATGGAATATTCCACCGGAAAAGTGACCATCCTCTCTATTTCTTCAGGGACAAGCCCCGGAACCGTTGTGTTTATTTGAACCTGGGTATTCGTTATATCTGGAACAGCATCTATAGGAAGGGTAGTAAAAGAGTTATACCCCACACCAATAGCAACTAAGGCTATCAAAAAAACAAATAATCTATTGTTTACCGAAAATTCAATGATCTTATTCATAAACTACGACCTTAGTGAGAGTATTCAGCTTCATCGGTTGAGAAGACATCAGTTATTGCTATAATTCCCATTCCTTTTGTGACAACTCTGTCATTCGGCATAAGATCCCTAATAGAATTAAGTTCTACGAAACTGAAATATCCATCTCTCAAGATATAGAAGCCTTTTTTGTTTTTTACAGAGACAAATGAAGATTTGGGAATCTGTGGGCCTTTCACATCTATTACTCTGGTTTCAATCCCCATCGTTTTGATAGATTCAGGAGAAAGCTTGAATCCGTTTTGTTCATCTACATCAGTTATAGCCTTTTCTTGTCCAAACCTATTTTTATTGTGTTCGTCACCTTCGGAGTGGTGTTCTCCTGAAGATCCTGCATAGGAAACATTAATAATGAGCAATGCAATTAAGGAAAAATATAAGATTCGTAATGTCATTTTTGCCCCCAAACCATTAAGGCTGAATCAAGTTCATTTCTTGCCTGATTTATCTTTAAAAATGTTTCTAATGCCAAGAGTTCGTGTTTGTCTCGCTCTTCCATTAAATTCAGTAGTTCATCATGGCCATCGACCATTGTTGATATAGAAATTAATCCCCTTAAAAAGAACTTTTCGATCCGGTGATGCTTTTTGAGAAGTTCTGCTTTTCTAGGAACAAGGTTTAGTGTTTCAAAAGCGGTTTTATAGGTTTCAAGAAGAGCCTGAATCTCGATATCGTTTTCGGTCCGATTAAATTTTACACGAGCCTCTGCAAGAGATTGCCTTCTCATTGCTAAAGCTCGACCACCTTGGTTTCTGTTCAGAATGGGGAGTTCCATTGTTAGTGAAACTCCGAAACGATCAACATCTTGGCCCATTCCTCTTTCTAGTTGCATACTGGGGCCAATTTTAATGTCAGGGTATGAGTCAGATTTTGCCAGAGATAATTTCTGACCAGTTAATTTTGACTCCCACTCGAGCTCTCTAAATGCTGGGGTTTTTGCTGCATCAACATTAATGGATTTAGGCTTTGGGAAGTTCAAGCCATCATCCTTGATAGAAATTTTACAATCTTGCCCAGAATAAAACTGAAGAAGTCGGTTTAGGTAAGCAAATTCAGAATGCAATTTCGAGATTCTGATTCGATGTTTACTGACTTCCATATCGACAATATCTTCTTGAACTTGTTGTTCTGGGGATAATTGCTTATTTTTCCTTAAAGATGTACGCACCTGTTTAAACACATCAAGGGACTCTTTATAAAGTGAAAGCATGGTAGAAACTTGTGAGTGCCTTGCAATTTTAAGAGTCGCATCGATTAGTATCTGATCAGAATTGTTATTAAGTTTGATCTCGCCTAGCTTCTGTTGGCTTTCCGCAACTCCTATTCTTGAAGATTGCTTGCGTCCCATTTCAAAAACATACTGTAAGCTTCCGGTGGTTTCCGAGCTTCCAAAACCATTTCTATCCCCGTGGTTCGTTGTGAAATTGACCTGAGGGTTGGGGACCTGTGAGGCTTGATCAATTCCAGCTTCTAGTACTTGAAGCTGAGAGCCCTTAATCCTCAATTCAGGGTGAGATTCTTTTATTTTTTTAAGAATCTCATTTTCGCTGGTAATTTCGCAAAATTCTGCCTGAGCACTCGAAAAAGGTGCCAGTGCGCATATCAATGTAAAAGCCAAGCTGCTTATCCACGAGAAGCAGACGGGGACAAATAAGGAATTCACCCTATACCTCCAAAATAAATAAAGTCTTAATTTAAAAAAGGATTAAAGACTTTTTTTGGGAGGTCTCCGATTTGATTCTAAAAAAGGTTGAGAATAGAAAGTGTCTCTTAAACTAGATAAGTCCGTTTCTTCAGCTGATTTGTTCATTGCCAATAGCGGTGATTGAGTTAAATATCTCACGTGATTGTGGCAGCAGTGACAGTCTTGACATCCGTCTCCAGAACAATCTTCACCGTCTGGGCATTCACAGGGCCCAGAAATTGTATCCAAACACTGTTCAAAGTTTGAGAATGAAGCCTCTCCACTAGATGCGACACCGTCCCACTCCATGATCAGATTGGTGCTAAAGCTAAGAAGCAAAACTAAGGATACAAACGACTTTAACATCGTTTTTATCATAAATGGGATTAGAGATTAGGTCAATTTCAGGATTCAATATGCCTATCTCTTCGGAAATGATGACGATTTTGCTTCAATTTAAGACAAGAAGGTGCCTTTAAGCCGTTTTCCAGTCTTTGTAGTTAGGGGAGGAGATCTTAAATGAATTTTCGTCCAATGCCAGTGTCTTAAGAAAATTAAAAGTCTGAAACTTTGGTGTTTTCCTTCCGCTTTTAATTTCGGATAAATACTCAGGACTGACCCCTATGTGTTCAGCGATTTCCTTCTGTTCACATTTTTCTCTCTGAATAATCATTTTAATAAAAAGATTAATCTGGGAGTTGATCGATTTCATCACGAGTTCATCAATCATTTTCCCTTGTGATGCTGAAAACACAGCTTCATGACAATCTTTGCAAGTCATAAGACTGTTTTCTTCAGTAATCAAAACAGAAGGGTAGTCTTTCCAGGGTAAAGAAAGGGTATTTTCTTTAGAAGAAATTAAATTGGTAGAGCCACAATTTCCACATCTTCTGTTTTTAGCCATCTTTCTTCTCCTCGGGTGGAATAACGTTACCACTCACAGTTTTCATTTCTTCCTTTGGTGGGTGAAAGGATATTTCTTCCAGTTCTTCGCCCTTTAAAATAAATTTCACAAACCAAGGTAAGTTTTCAAATTCCAATCCATAAACATCAGCAAACTCATTATCCCACTGGGGGGACACTTTAACGAAGTCTTCTTCTGTCAAAGCCAACAGGCCTCGGAGTATAAAATCAATGGCTTCCTCGTAGTTCTTGGGGTTATCGGTTTCTTTGAAAACTCGAATAACCTCGTAGACGGAGCGACTGGGCGCTGAAAACCAGATCTTGCCTAAATCTCCAGCATGAACGAGAGATCGCATCTGTTTGAGGTCGTACTTTGGTGTCATAACTACCTCCAATATAACTTAATCTGAGATTAAGAGCAAGGAATTAATCCTAGATTAAGAGTGGTTAAAGAGTAAGCAAATACAGTAATTTAACATAGGGTTAAAGTAGCTCAATCTCTTTAGCGATATAAACGCCCCAAGGGTTTCTGGGGGTGTGAGGGCCACTCTTGAAATGAAGCTCTATTTTGAGGCTTCCTGCGGCTCTCGCACCTAAAATTGAGGTGATTCGATCCCCCTCAACTTTGGCGACCTGCTTTTTGAGATCAATTTCAATTTTCCTGGGGTAGGCGAGTTGGCTAGCCTTTTTGCTGGTGCTGAAATTGATGACTTTTTGAATGGAGTCGTTGAATCCATTGCGATTACTTTTGGTGATGAAAACTTCAGCGCTTTCAAGTTTCTTTTTTACGTCTTCATGGGTCCAATCATAACGATACTTAATGTACTCGCGGATTGCTTTTTCAATAAAATTTTTAACACTTGGTACGCCCTGAGTTTCAATTTTATTACCTTGTATATCCAAGACAATAATTTCCGGTGCTTTGTTGGCCATCATAATGATTGCGATGAATGACAAAACCAGAACGATGAGTGAGCCGAACCCAAAGAGTTTTAAAAATTGATTGGAATGAATTAGCTCAGCGAGCTTTTTTGGTATTTCATTTCTTTTGAGGGTAATTGATGTAATCATTTGCACTCCTTATTGGTTTTTTAGCAAAGGCTTGTCTTGCGCTAGTCGCTTTTGCTTTTATAAATTGGTGACTGGTTTGAATTGTACTTCTACTTGTGGTGGCCACCGCAGCAACTTTGGCAGGGGCTGCCACCATTGCTCCAAATGCCATTGACCCTAATGTACTAGAGGTTGACTGTGCTCCTGCTCCGACTAGAGATTTCACGAGTAGTGGAGTTAAAAGCATTGCTATGGCTATGACAAAGTTCATTACAATTAACGTGATGTAATTTCCCTCCACTTGATAAATATCTCCGAATGACAGTGCGGAGAGCATGGCTCCCAGTATGGCCCAAACGATTTTCCAGCTAGCCACTTCAATCATTCCTTTAAATAGATTGGCCGTAATCTGACTGGTTGAGGAAAACATATTGAACAACAGCAGCAGGGGAGCGGATATCATAAAAAATATCCAGTAAAAGTAATACATAGCGATCATTATGTAGCGAGCGACATAAACTATGAGGTAGCTCAAAAACGACAAGATGGCGATTAAAAGGGTGTTGAACTGCAATAGAATACTTGAAGTTGAAAGAGAATACTCTTTTGACTTCTCTTGAGCCATCTTCACAATGTTATCTAGCGAGTTTACGGTGTCGATCCGTTCACAAATTCCTTCAACAATGAATAGTATTGCGTTGGTTATATCTGGAAGAGCTACCAAAAGGAGCGTAGATATAATCGCACGTCTTAAAATATCTAAAAAGTCAGCAGTCCCTCGCCCAGCCTTGAACCACTGTGTGACAATTGCTAATGCAAAAAACACGGGAAGCAAAAGATAGTAGATCGTCACAAACTCTTGGTGTAAGCCTTTTGCCAAGGGGCCGAGTACGTCAAATTCTGGCATATCTAGTTCCCTGTTAGTGGTTGAAGTTTAGGTTCTTGAGGGAGTTCTCCAATCGCATTTGATAAACTCTCGTACTGCGTTTTAAACTGGGCAGATTCTAATTTTGATTTCCTATTTTCCATTGCAACATTTTGACCCATCATTTTAAGCATCATCGAGTTGGTTCTTAAGACCTGGGTACTTACATTTATCAAAACTGCAATTGATTGGGCTGTTAGTTTCGCAGCTCCCTTTTGGTTGGCCACTTTGGCGTGAGCAACAATTCTCTTACTCTCTTCATCTGCTTGATCCGCAAAATTAAAAAGGGTTCCGTTCATTGCGATACTTTCGGCAACGGACTGATCGTGAGCCTGTTGAAGCCTCGCTTCTGCTGTTTGGGGAATGGCTCCATATAAGTCCTCAATGGCCCTCAATACTTTGTCGGCAGTATCAAGGTTTCCATACAATCCGGGATCAAACTTTGGGTTGATGATGCTTATAATGGAAAGACCTTGTTTGAGACCAGAATTTATATCTTTCATAATCCCCAAAGTATCGCTCCCCGTAGAGAGAATCTTTTGTAATTGAGCAAGCTGCTGAAGAGCGTTGGCTAGAATTTGAACCAAAACTGCAACGTCGCCACCCCAGAGATCAGCTTTGGCAGGTCTTGAATATGTTGTTGTCATCGTCATTAAAAAAACGATGAAGAAATACTTAAAACGTTTCAAGGTGCCTCCTAAGTTTGGTTAATGCCGTGGGGGTATTTTTCGGCCGCTTGTCCAACCGCTTCATTAAAGTTCATCCCATCTTCGATGAGTCCATAGAGGTAGTTGTTGTCATTAGCATCACTGGTTGCAAGCCAATACTCTAGTGGGGACGGATGAACCTGAATGACTTGGCTTTCAAGCCCCTCAATGAGAAATCCCTCGGAGTAATGTCCCTTCATTTGTTTTAGAGACTGTATTAATTCAAGTTCTTGAGAATTGAGCTTAAGTGTTTTTCGCAGAATATCTATGTCACCACGCTGTAACATAAGAATTTTTGTCGCCGTGTTATTGAGGATTGCTGACCCAATAGGGGAGTTAGCAATTTCCTCTACACCTTGGGTGATAAAGGTGATTCCTGAACCTGTTTTTCTTAGGGTTCGAGCCGAGTATTCCATAAAGGTTGCAGCAGCTTGGGATTTTAAAAGTTCCCAGGCTTCGTCTAAGATGATTCGCTTCTTAACTGATCTATCCCCCTCAACTTGTGAGAGGATGAAATCAGTTAAGGTCAGAATCATTACACTTTGGAGATCCGGGTATTGAGAGAGGCCCTTTAGATCGAAAGAACAAATTTCGGCGTTTGTTCTAAGTTCACCCTGTCCATCCAAGAGTTTTCCGTAGGGGCGGTTTCCGGTCCAAATGTAGAGCATTTTTGCAATTTTCTTTAAAGAGGGCTCAGAACTTTTTTTAAGCTTTGATTCTAAATCCGAAAGAATAGGAATTTTTCCTTCAGTCTTCTTTTGTTCATAAAGAGCAATAATTTCTTTCTCAACCTCGATTTTTGTATATTTATCAAGTTTTTCCATTCCCTCATCTGTGACCATACATTCAATCATTGAAAGCAAAGTCTTAATCTTTTGATTGCTAGGTCCAGCCTCGATGTCGTTAATATGAAAAGGGTTAATTTTATATTTTTCTGAAAGGTCCATTTCAATGTACTGGCCTTCCAGAGCTTCGGTCAGTTTTTTATAAGAACCACCAATATCAATTACGAAAACTCTCAATCCTCTTGCCATTTCCTGGAGTAAGATACAGTTATTTAAAAAACTTTTTCCTGATCCAGATGATCCTGTAACAAGGCAGTTGTAATTATTTAGCTTTGAATCAAAAGGATCGTAGCTAATGAGCCCATTCATTCTGTTGCGAAACAAAATCACAGGGTTCTCATCTCCTTTTCGAGGTCCATAAAGGGGAATGAAATCTGCCAAGTTATTTGTTTTCATTTTCTTTGAGCGTTCTTGTTTAATAGGCGACATTGGGAAGTTCCCTTTGATGACCTTCCATGACCCTACAGTTTCTTCTAGTGCTTCAGCACCTTGAAGAGAGCGAAACCTAGAAAGAACATCACGTACCTGGCGATTGAGTTTTTTCTCCCCCTCTTTTGAGGCTTCCTCTTTCAAAAGGACGTTCATCTGAACCGAATAGATTTTTTGCCCTGTATTTAAGAGTTCTCGAATCAATTCCTCAGTGGCACTAAGTTTTGATTCACTTTCTAAATCGCTGGCTTTCCCAGAGTCGTTTGCGGCCAGTGAGTGGGCCATTTTTCTTTTTTGTTGTAGTTTCGCCATTTCATTGGACTGGTAAGGAACATATATTGAAAGAAGAATCGAATAGTGAAAAGGCATTCTTAAAAAGTGGCTCAGTTGGCCTGCAAATGTATTTTCTGGGAGCGTTTTTAAGCTAATTACTCGGTGATGGTATAGATCGAGTGTAAACTGTCTTAAGCTAAGAACAAGATCACCAAAGGTCAGTTGTTCCCTTGGTGAAGAATTAGCAAGCCATTCCTCAGATGAAAGGATTTTTTCTTCCAAGTTTTCATTCTTTACAGATTGAATAGTTGGCGCACCAATATCTTTTGATCTTTTTGGATTAAAGAATTTGTAAATATCTTCCAAAATTGTTTCTTTTGTCAGGTCATGAGTGTGAAGACCAAGACTTTCAAATGCAGAACGAAGAATGTCCAAGTCTTGAGAAACGCTTTCATATAAATCGTCATAATGTTCAGAATTTACCTTCGTGAACTCTTCAGCCTTTTTTAAAATTGAAGTCGATTTTGGAGTTTCAACCACTCTGCGAAGATAAATCTTAAGTTTTGGATTATAGAGATTTCGTTCTTCGATATCTCGATTAATTACAGAGTCTCTGGACTTTGCAATATTGGCAATGAGTGGGTGAAGATTATCTTTTCTAAGGTCAATATGCTTTTGAGCAACGTTATTAAAATTGGAGTCTACATCCAAGTAAAATTGAATATAACTGCCCTCAGAAACTGAGTTAAGACAATTTCTGATAGCCATTGTGAGGTTATTGACTTCGGAATCGTCCATACATTCAATATCTAGAAGTTCAGACTGAAAACCCATAACGATTGATGAGTCAGAAAGCACAGCGTGGGGCTGAGGTGTAGAGAAGAAATCCCAATAGGGGAGTTCTTCGCAAAGTGATGCCTCTTTTTCCTTAAATACGCCCATTGTTGCTCTCCTTGTTAAAAGGTCTGTGTTTCAAGTCTGGTTTTCCAGCTAATTTTAATGAGCCCTGAGAAATGTACTCACCAAGGTGTTGAATATAGTTGTCCGGTTTTCCACGCTTCAGGAAGAAAAGGGACACTGCAATGATTGCAGTTGATCCCCAAACCAAGGAATACCGATAAGATGAAGAGCCGAAAACTAGATTCGTTATGGCTAAATTCATAAAGATAAATAGGAGGTCTGGTAATTCAAATCCGAACAGCTTATTTTTGCTGTCTAGACTTCTTGGTACTGATGATGTGATTAGTCCCTTTTCTTCCATTGATGAATCCTAGTTGACGGTTTGTGAAATGAAATCGACGATGGCCTGACTACCAAAGCCAAAAATACAACCCATCACCGCATAGGCGATGTGTTGCTTTGCGTTTTGGTTGCCAGTAAAAAAAGAAATCGCGGCCATTGCGATACCGATGACCGACAGAACAGGTAGAATGACTCCAGTAAGTTTACTTTTTAGTCCAATAAGACTGGATTCAAGGCCTGCCATAGCAAGATCGGGGATGAGCGCAATGCCCACAATAAATAAAATGGCAAATAGTGTGTTTCTTTTACTTTTCATAAGTTCCTCTCTTTTAGGCAACACTTAGATTGCTCGGCTGTTTACTTCTTTCCGGTGCTGGTTCTATATTCATGAAAATGGGTTGTTGGATTAGATCAAATTCAAGTTGAGCGAAGCCTTTTTCATCATAAACTTGACCAGTTCCCACAACACTCCAGTTGTATTTCCTGTCATTTGTTTGAACCTTCTTTGCCTCTCTTGTCATAATGAGAATCTTTTTGGGATCTTCTTTAGCTGGCACCAAATAGTATTTCTCTCTAGGGAATGTCCAAAGCTTCATGCTGTAAGAGTCATTTCCTTTTCTCATAAACGCCATTCCAACAGATTTTTCTTTTTGCACGTTCCCCTCAGAATTGAAGTGCCCCGTAAAAATCCCAAATTTAAAAAAATCACTTGAGGTTTGGTTTTCCATAATCAGCTCCTTTACGCTGTAAGTTTTAATTCCAATGGTTTTTCAATTTCACATCGCAGGAACTCTAGAGCCGCATTAATCATTTGATCGACCGAGTCCCAAGACAATTTCATAAATTGAGCAATTTCCTGAATACTCAGATGTTCCCAAAAACGAAGGTAGATAGCGATACGTTCATTGGCTTCAAGTTTGGGGAGAGCTTCTGATAGTCTAGGAAGCCCAGGATGGATAACTTTGATGATATTGCTGCTCATACGATTCTCCTTGTTTCATGAAAGGTTTTGAATTTTTACCCTTCATAATACGGAGAGTGTCAGCCCCCTCAATTTGCGACTTTAGCGAATTAAGTGCGCGGACTTTTAGATCATGCACGGATTGGTGGCTTATATTCATTCTAAGCGCAATATCTCGGACAGTAAGACCCTCAAAAAAAATTAAAAAAATTATTTTTTGCTGTTTTTTTGTGAGCTTTTTAATTGCAGAGTGAAGATCTTCATCTCTTTTTGTTTCAGGCAAATTCTCAAATATATGAGTTTTTTCAGCCACAGAATCAAATTGAAATTCTTCAATCAGAGACTCTTTTCTAGGAATATCTATATATGAAAGATAAGATTCCCAAGTTTGTTGGGTCCAATCTTTTGAGAGTTCCTTTAATTTTTTATCATTAAGTATTCTTCCCTTGTCATCCAGCCAAGGTTGGTTGTTGGTTGCTAGAGCTCCCATTTGGGTTCTCCTTTTGAAGATCGGTGTTTGGTTCCATCTTCACGAAAAGGACTCCATTGCAGTGGTCGGTCACTTTTCAATTTAAGATACCGCCCAGTGCTTTCTGGGTAGGTCTAAAAGTTTTTAAATATCGGTTATAACTTTATTTTGAATTTCAATTCTCATTCCAGGTCTTCCATCATGAACGTAAACTTTAAAACTTCCGTTCTTTATATTGAGTTCCTGAACAAGTAGTGAAATAGCGTTTTTTAGCTTCTGAGCACGATTGGTCCGGAATCCGGATAAACTTTCTTTACACTTTCCATAATTAGCTAAATTAGCGAATTTATTATCACTCATTTTATCCCCCCTAAGGTCGCTGAGTTTCAATAGAAAAGGGTTTTATGGGATCTGTGCTTAATAAGTCAACATTTTTTACTTGCTTTTAATTCGCTGAATTGGTTTAAAGCTTTTTATGAAGAAAAATGCTTTGGGAATCGCAAAAAAGCTAAAAACATTAAGGATGGCTAAATCCATAACTCAAGCAGAGCTTGATGTAATGGCTGAGCTTCCACGCTCAACTATTTCAAAAATAGAAAATGGTAAGCGTGAAGCAACTGCTAGTGAACTGATACGAATTTCTCAAAGCTTGGGCGTAAACCTTAATGTATTTTCATCGAATGATCCTTCCTTTGTCTATTCTGAGGAAGTAAAGGTGATTGAAGCACTAAGGGAAATACCTTTTGATGATTATCAACGGTTAATGAAAACATTGGAGGCTCAGGTTTATTTTGCAGCCAAAGATGTCAGTAAAGTAAAAAAAGAACATTTGCAGGAACTTGTTGCCTCTCTTTCTAGTTTGTCATCATCCGATCAAAGGCCGCGCAGTCAGTATGCAGATAGGATTAGGATAAGAAAGTAATAGACCAATTAAAGGGGGAGATAATGGAAACTCAAGGAGTAGTAAAGGAAGCTGGAAGCAGCTTTGGCTCAAGGGCAGACTTCGCGAAAGAAAAAAAGGTTTTAAAAGACCTTCCGAGCATCAGGCTGTCGCCTGAACAAATCGAAGAAATTCATGCCGACGAATATTCACTCATGCTGTTCTATGCAACAAGAGTCGAGGCTTTAACGCTTGGAGAAATCAAAAGAAGATTCCCCGAGCCGTCACCCAAAAAGGCTCACTCTGTTCTTAAGAGATATGTTGAGTGTGGTTTAGTTCACATCAATAATGAAGGGAGATATTATTCAAATTACCCCGACAATTATATCAATTATTCTGATTACAAATATGATGCTGACCTTGAGGCAAAAAAGGACGCAAAGGTCTTTGAGCTTATGAAAGAGTTCACAGGTCAAAAAGACTATTGGGCCACTCGTTCATATTTTTCTATTGATTCATTTTTCACACAAGAGCAAACTCAGGAACTAAAGGATATGTTTACAGCAATTAAATATAAGGCAAAGCAATTTTCAAATGAAAACTCTAGAAACGGTAAGGTCAATGGATTGAAATTTAGAAGACTCAAGTTTTACGACATGATCCTTGGGATGCTTTTTGCTGTACTCTTGTTTTCACTGCCTGCACCACAAGCGATGGCTGGAAATGACCCTGGTGGTCCTGCAATAATGAGAATGACCAATATTGCACCGATCCAGGTCGATGATCTTATAGATAGAATGTTAACAAGCAGAGACGTTCTCGCTGCGGGTGGGGGCAATGATCCCGGCAATATGATTACTTTCTCTGAACCACGATTAATGGCCAAAGTATGGAGTTCTTCATTTGAAGTGCAAGCGGGTGGAGGGCATGATCCCGGCGGAAGAAACTCTAAAGATGATGAAGATCGAGCCGGTGGGGGACATGATCCAGGTAAGCCCGATGCAGCTAGAACTTGCATATTAGAAGTCTATGAGTCGGAAGGACGATTATTAGATCTGAGTGATTCTTGTTTGAATCTTCTGCATAACATTGCAGGTGAGGAGTGCGAGATCAATGGAAGTGAGAATTACTGCTCTATGCGAGCTAAAATAGAAAATATTTTAGGTTCAGTTGAAATTTAAAAGAAAATGTAGTTTGAAGATAGCAGTAGGGGTCACTTCTGGTGGCCTCATTTAAAAATTTTAGCGGGATTGACTTAAATTAGTGACCTCGGATGAAACCAATATCCTCAGCATATCTTATTACCTTGCCGAGTGCGGCATACATATGTGGAGTCAGTTTGTCGACCTGATTATATTTTTCCTTCAGCTTATCCATATCAAAGACGTGAACATTATCATCCATAAATAAAATTGCGATATGAACATTTAATGCAGCTGATACTTTTGTTACAGTGGACAATGAAGGGTCTTTTTCGTTTCTCTCAATCTGTGAGATAGTTGACTGAGTAACATTTGCTAAATCTGCCAATTGTTGCTGGGAAAGGCCTCTGGACTCTCGTATTTCCTTTATTTTCTGACCCAGATTCGGTTTGTGGGCATTCATGAAAACCTCCCATGATTTTATATGTTTAGGCGCTAATTTATACTATATAAAGGATAGTATATACCCTTTGTTATATAAAATATTACCATAAGTGTTGACATGGGGCAATATCTTTGGTATAATAGATCCAATAGGCAAGCTGCTCATCACAAGATCTTCTACAGGTATAGCCACTAAAATTCATAACCACTCAAGAGCTTTGACGTATAAAATCAGTCACTATTTTGTGATGGCTAGAAAAGCTATGAGTCTGAAAGGTAGTAGATGGAAGACCATCAGTTTAAAATTTTAAGTATCGATGGTGGCGGTATTCGCGGAGTTTATCCAGCCCACATATTATCGTGTATTAGTGAAAGATTGGGGATCGAACCAGCAACATATTTTGATATGTACGCCGGAACAAGTACGGGGGCAATAATAGCAGCGGGTTTAGCCTGCGGCAAACCTCCCAAACTTATTATGGGAATGTATAAGGAGCATGGAGAAAAAATTTTTTCTCCGAAAGGTTCTTGGTATCCAAAGAAAGTTAAGCCTGGACTTCATAGTCTTTATGAAAAAAGATATTTGTCTGGCGTTTTAGAAAATGTTTTTAAAGATTTACGGCTCGGAGAAATAGCTTCTCCATTGATCCTGCCTGCTACTGATATTGTTCATGGCGGTGTTCATGTATTTAAATCAAATTATTCAAGTTCTTTCACTAGAGATAGTGATGTCAGGGTAAGAGATGCAGTTCTTGCTTCGTGTAGCGCACCAACATATTTTGATCCAACAAAGGTGGGAGCTTACTCATTGGCAGATGGAGGTCTGTGGGCAAACAACCCATCACTTGCGGCGGTAATAGATGCTCAATATAGATTGAATAAGGAAATTTGCCAATTGAAGGTTCTATCTTTGGGTACAGGGCTCTCAAGATCGACGTATGATGCAGATGTTGAATCAAAAAACTGGGGATTTGTAAATGGCTGGGAAGGTAAAAAGTTTATTAACTTTTTAATGTCAGTACAGGCCCAGTCTATTCAAAACTATATGAAGCTCATGCTTTCCGAAAATCAATTACTTAGAGTTAATTTTGATTCAGATATGGAGCTTACATTGGATGATAGCACCCAAGTCCCCACGTTAATCTCGAGGGCTGACAGGGATTTTACACACAAAAGTGATTTAATAAAAAACTTTCTTTCCACTGGAGGGATAAATGCTTAATAAAAATCAAAAAAATATTATATTAGATGAGTTGCTCGATAAGCTTGAGCTTCCAGAGTCTGCTTACGATAAAGCAAAATCTCGTTATGATGATTTGGGAACTTGGTTTAGCCGTCAAGATTCAACTATCAAAGATTTAAACCCACATATATTCCCTCAGGGTTCTTTTCGTTTGGGAACGGCAATCCGTCCTTTGAATGGGAATGAGGAATATGATTTAGATCTCAGCTGTAAGCTTCGGGAGAGAGTCACGAAACTATCACACTCCCAAAAACAAGTTAAAGATTTGATTAAGGTTGAGTTGGAAAGTTACAAAGACGCAAGAGGTATTAAAGAAAGTGTAAAAGAAAAACCACGCTGTTGGAGGCTAGAATATCAAGACGATCTAAAATTTCATATGGATATAGTTCCAAGCATTCCTGCTGACGAAAATCGAAGAGTAAAAATATTTGATTCTTTAGAAAAGGGTGGGGTGCAGAATGTATTGTCCTCTGAGATTTCTAGTTTAACCTCAAATATAACTGATAATCGGCATGGATCGTACAGTAGAATTTGTGATGACTGGCAAGTTAGTAATCCAGAAGGATATGCCAAATGGTTTGAATCGCGTTTGGATACTGGAATCAGAGTAGATGTCTTAGAGAAAGCTAGAGTAGACAAAATCCCACTTTTCAAGAAAAGGGCTCCATTACAGAAGGCAGTCCAGTTACTAAAGCGACACCGAGACCAAATGTTTCAGGGCAACGATGAATCTAAGCCGATATCTATAATCATCACCACGCTAGCGGCAAAAGCTTATTCTGGAGAGTCTGATTTAGAGTCAGCCCTGTCTAATGTTTTAGTGAATATGGGAAAGTTTATTAGCTCAAGTTCTCCCAGAATAGCTAATCCTGTGAACCCTGAAGAGGATTTTTCAGATAAGTGGCCTACAATTGAGGGGCAAAAGTTAAAACTTGAGGAGTGGTTTTGGAGGTGGCTTGACCAGGCTCAGCGAGATTTTAATTATTTATTTTCCTCATCCAATGCTGGTGATATTGCTACCCATACGGGTAGGAAATTTGTAGTTCAACTAGATGAAAATGATCTTTCTAAAAGCCTCAATCTACCTGTTGTTTCATCAGTACAGAATGTTCAAGTAATTGATAAGCCTGCACCTCCATGGTCAGATAAAAAGGGATAAGTTGCCTAAAATCAATGATTCAGACTTTCTTGATGAGAATGCTGGAATGTCTCCTGGTCCGTTCAAAAATGGTTGTGTTACATACAGAGGTCACTTTGATTTTCATTGCCAAGCACCGGACGGTGTAGAGATAAAGCATTTCTATTACGTGGAAATATTCATTCCCTTGAATTTTCCTCGTGAATTACCAAAAGTTTGGGAGTTAAAAGAAGAGATACCAAGAGATGGTAAACATCACACTAATTACGATGGCTCTCTTTGTCTGGGTTCACCGATAAGGGTTTTAAAACAGTTGAATATAAACCCTACGCTGTTGGGTTTTGCTAAGAATTGCCTAACACCTTTTCTTTATACAATTACCCGACAAATACAGCGAGGAGATGGTTTTATTAGTGGAGAATTGGATCATGGGGAGCCTGGCATAGTTGATGATTACCAATCACTTTTTAATCTTAAAACAAAAAAACAAGTATTATCCCTTTTGCATCTATTGAGTATGAAAAAAAGAGAAGCTAACAAAAAACCATGTCCATGCCTTTGTGGGCAGAGGTTGGGCAAATGCACACTTAGATTTAAGGTTAACAATATAAGAAAAATGGCAGCGAGATCTTGGTTTAGAAGGCACAGCCTAAATCCTGGAGGAGGAATGTAGGTCTTGTAGCTCCAGTATTATTTGTTGACTGGCATCCAGGACGCTCCCCATTTTAGAGGCTTTATTCTGTTGCCATATATTTGATCAGTACAAGATGTAGGTAGTTGAAATAATACAGTTTACCCCTTAGTCTACCAGCCTTTTGACTGGGTTTTCTGATCTGTGATAACATATGAGTATGTTAAGGCTATTGGTTTCCATAGTTATTCTATCAATACTTGTGAGTGTTCAGGCTCTTAGTGCCGTTTGTAAAGTCAAATGTAGCCTGCCCGAGTTCGCTGAGACGACAAGTCAAAAGGGTTCTCAAGAATCTCACGAAAGCTGTCACTCTCAATCAGAAGAAGAGAACCAATCCAATTCAGACGACTGTGGTGACATTTGTAATGCTGATGAACTTTTCAGTGATTCAAAAGTTTGGGAAATTGAGAAATCTATACAAGATTCAAATTATTTTGCAGCTAAATTGATTGAGACCATTAATTTTATTGATCGTGAGTTAGCCTATAACATTTCAACCCATGATCCCCCTGGTATCAGTTTTTTCGCTGGTGTACCCGTTTATATTCAAAAGTCTTCTTACCTCATTTAAAACCGACTGAGCATATCTGCTCATATCTTGTTGTTCGGTGAATTTTTTTATAATTTTTTTAAAATTAAGGACTGTTATGCGACATTTAGCATATCTGTTTTTTTCAGTTGCACTGGGTTTTGTAGAGGTAAGTTCTGCGCAATCCTCAATGGGACTTGAAAAAATGATTGATGAGGCTCTTTCTCATAATTTTGAGATTATGGCTTATTCTGAAGATGCACGAGCTGAAAAAAAGAAGATCACAATTCAATACAATCTCAGTGATCCTTCGGTAGGGATTTCTCGATTGGATCGTGGCCTTGAAACCGAGTATCTCACTGTTCAGCAAAAAATTAAGTTTCCAACGAAATATTACCTTGCTGGCAAATCTCAGAAAAAACTTTATCAATCGTCAAAAAACACATTGAGCAGGGCTAAGCTTGAAACTCGGAAAGATATCATTGAGGTCTATTACAGCCTTTACGCTGTTCAGAAGACGATTCAACTGACTAAAATCAATCTTCAGCTTGTTAAAGATTTTGCAAGAGTCGCAGAGAAAAAATATGCTGCTCGGAAATCAACTCAAAGTGATTCTATGAAAGCTCACTTTGAAATTACTCAGTTGGAATTAAACCTTTTGAACTTTGAACAAGAGGAGAGTGTTTTACAAGCGAAGTTGGCAACTCTATTAGGCAAATCGAATTCTAAAAACATTAGTTTGTCTGAACTTGAGCTCGATTCTCCAAAAGTTAATATTACCAAAATTCCAGACAAAAACGATGAGTTAGATAATAAAATTTCCCAAAGCTCTCCGGCTCTTCTTGCACAAAAAAATAAATACGAAGCTATGAAGATAAAGCGTAGTTTAGCAAAATGGGAGTTTGCCCCTGATTTCAATATTCAGTACCAGCAAAGAATTTCCGGGCTGCCTGAGGACTCCAATATTTTTTCGATTAACGCAACAATACCGCTGTGGTTTTGGAGTAATAGTGCAGAATCATCGAGAGCCTCAGCAATTGCGAATGCGGAAAAGTACAGACATGAAAATTTAAGTTTGAAGCTTAAAGAAAATATTAAATCTCTTAAAATTCGCATTAAAAAAACCAACAAGGCATTGGTTGTCTACACAACAACTTTGATGCCACAAGCCGAAGGAGCCTACAGAACCTCACGCTCAGCGTACAAGGCTGGGAAAGTCAGTTTTTTAGATCTCCTCGATGCTGAGAGATCATTGTATTCAGTCAAATTGGCATACTATAAAGCGCTCAGCCACTTTGCTAGAGATGTTGCCTCGGCGGAGACACTCTTGGGTGAATCAATTTCAAATATTCCAGGTATGGAAAAGGCGGTAAAATGAAGATTTTGATGATAACACTTTCATTCTTGCTGATTTTTATCGGCTGCACGGATCATAGCAATCACTCTGGAGAAGCCTCTCAAACGACAAATTCTGAGAAAAAGAAATATATTTGTCCTATGCATCCTCAAATCACTTCCGATAAACCAGGGCAACAATGCTCAATCTGTGGAATGGATATGGTTCTGGCTGAAGATGAAGAAGAGCACAAGGGGCATGATCACAACGAACATGAAGAGGCGACTGATAGAAATGGTTCTGAAACATCGAATCAGGTTATGGAAATGCCCAAAGATCGAGTGGGGATATCATTGAGTCTTGATAAGCAACAGGTTATCGGTGTGAAGACAGAAAAGGTGCAAAAAATTGATATATTTGAAACGATCAAAGCACCTGGCAGAATTGCATTTGACCCTGATCTTTACACAGCTCAGAGCGAGTATTTAGAAGCTATAAGGCAGCAAAGAAAAGTTAAAAATTCGCCATTAAAAGAAATACGGAGAAGTACAAATGAGATGGTGCGGTCTGCAAAAACGCGATTGCAGGTTCTCGGGCTAGGAGAGGAGCAGATCAAAGTCATTGCCTCTAAGGGAAGTGTTTCTGAAGGGTTAATTGTAAGTGGGAATAATGACAATTTGATTTATGCCGATGTTTTTGAATCAAACCTTTCTAAAATCAAGCCAGGGCAAAAAGTTCAAATCAAAGCGAGTTTTATTACTGATAAGCCACTGATGGGTGAGGTTGTATCAGTTGATCAACTCATTGACCCCAAAACCCGCACAGGGAAAGTCAGAATAAAAATTAATAAAACTAATTTATCCATAAGGCCTGAAGCCTTCGTGACAGTCACTATTTCAGTTCCTCTAGGTAAGCATATCGCAGTCCCGTTGGAGGCTATACTGGATACTGGCGAAGATCTTTTTGTTTTTGTAAAAAAGGATGAGGGGCGATTTGAGCCAAGAAAAATAACAAAAATATTTGAAACAGATAAATATATCGCCGTGATCAAAGGTCTAAAAGAAGGTGAGGTGGTTGTAACTTCTGCAAACTTTATGATGGATTCAGAATCTCGCCTCAAATCAGTCATTAGAAATGCTGGCAGCAGCACGGGACATAACCACTAGGACTTAATGATGTTAGAAAAGTTAATTAGCGTTTCAGCAAGAAACAAATTTATAACTCTTTTTTTAACTGTGGTATTGGTTTTTGCTGGGTACGTTGCAATCAAAAATATCGCCATTGATGCAATACCTGATCTTTCAGACACTCAGGTTATTGTCTATTCAAAATGGAATGTGAGTCCTGATATAATTGAGGATCAGGTCACTTATCCGATAATCACAAGTCTTCTGGGGGTCCCAAAAGTAAAAGATATTCGTGGAGTTTCAACTTTTGGAGCTTCCTATGTATATGTCATTTTTGAAGACGGCACCGATATATATTGGGCAAGGTCTCGTGTTCTGGAGTACATGTCAAAAATTGTTCCTCAGCTCCCTGACGGGGTCAAAACTGAGCTTGGCCCCGATGCCACTGGAGTGGGGTGGGTCTACCAATATGCCCTCAAAGACACTTCAGGTAAAAATAGTCTTGCCGACCTTCGATCATTTCAGGATTGGTTTTTAAGGTATCAGATACAGGCTGTTCCGGGAGTGTCTGAGGTTGCAACCTTTGGAGGTTTTGAAAAGCAATATCAAGTGTTAGTCGATCCCAATGCCCTTCGAACATTCAACATTCCTTTGTCAAAGGTTTCGAAGGCCATAAAAGAGGGGAATAGTGAAACTGGAGCTAGAGTCGTCGAGTTTTCAGGCATTGAATATATGGTGCGTTTGAAAGGCTACGCAAAAAATAGAAAAGACATAGAAAACATTGTCATTGGCTCTAGAAGCAATGGTGTTCCCATTTATGTAAAAAACATTGGAAGAGTGGTCGAGGGGCCAGAGATAAGGCGCGGAGTTGGGGACCTTGATGGGCTTGGGGATGTGGTCGGCGGCATTGTCATTATGCGTTTTGGAGAGAATGCCTATGATGTCATCCAAAGAGTGAAAGCAAAAATTAACTCTCTAAAAAGTTCACTCCCAGAGGGAGTAGAAATTGTCGAGACTTATGACCGGAGTGAGTTGATAAGTCGGTCTATTGATACCCTGACCCATGAGTTGTTTTTAGAAATGCTAGTCGTAGGACTCATAATTTTAATTTTCTTACTCCACTTCCCAAGTGCTATTGTTCCCATCATTGCTCTTCCCTCGGCAGTGATCATTAGTTTTATTCTTATGTACTTTATGGGGGTTTCAGCAAACATCATGTCCCTTGGAGGGATTGCTATTGCCATTGGTGCTATGGTCGATGCCTCAATAGTTGTTGTTGAAAATTGTCATAAAAAATTGGAGGAATGGACTCACTCCGATAAAAAGAAATCGATGACAGATGTGATTGTGGGAGCAATACAGGAGGTGGGGCCTGCGAGTTTTTACTCACTTCTTGTTATTGCGGTTTCATTTCTTCCCATTTTTGTCTTAGAGGCTCAGGAGGGGCGTTTATTTAAGCCACTGGCTTATACAAAAACACTGGCAATGGTGGTAGCGGCAGTTCTATCTTTAACTCTGGTGCCGGCTCTCATTATCCTAGTCAATCAAGTCAAGAATCCAAAAGGTAAAGGGCTTTATTCAAGAATTGTAAACGTAATATTTAGCAAAAATTATCGAAGAGAAGAAGAGCACCCAATCAGTCGATTTTTGTTTCGAGTTTACGGGCCAGTTGTCGATTTTATGGTCCGAAACAGAGTAAAGGTATTGTGTAGCGCTTTTGTATTTGTGCTTCTAACTATTCCTGCGTACTTGAAGCTTGGATCAGAGTTTATGCCCCCTCTCAATGAGGGGACAATATTATACATGCCGACGACAATGCCTGGCCTTTCCGTAACAGAGGCCCAAAAGCTTCTCCAGAAGCAGGGGCAGATATTAAAATCTTTTCCTGAAGTGAAGACAGTTCATGGAAAAGCAGGTCGAGCCAATACGGCCACAGATCCTGCACCTCTTACGATGATGGAGACAGTCATTGTATTGAAGGAGCAAAGTCAGTGGCGAGCTGGAATGACATGGGAAAAGCTAATTGCCGAAATGAATAAGAAAATGAAGATTCCAGGTCTTACAAATGCGTGGACACTTCCCATTAAAGGTCGAATTGATATGCTTACGACCGGGATTAGGACTCCTATTGGAATCAAAGTATCAGGGGGAAATTTAAAGGAGCTTGAAAGTATTGGTGTACATATTGAAACCATACTTAGTGATTCTCCGAATACTCGAAGTGTTTTCGCTGAACGTGTTACAGGAGGTTTCTTTTTTGACTTTGTTTTTGATCGAGAAGCCTTAGCAAGACATGGCCTAAATATTAAACAAGCCCATGATGCCGTGGCGACGGCAATGGGTGGGCGGAACCTAACAACAACCGTTGAGGGTCGAGAAAGGTACTCTGTCAATGTCAGGTACGCCAGAGCTTTCAGACAGGACAGGAAAGATATCGAAAAAATCCTACTTTATTCTCCCAAAGGCTATCAGCTCCCACTTAGTGATGTTGCTAGAATAGAGGTATCTAACGGACCAGGTGTCATTAGAAATGATAACGGGCTATTAACCTCCTATGTTTACGTTGATGTTGATACTACCGATATCGGTGGTTATGTGGAAGCGGCTAAGAAAAAAGTCGCCAGTGAGTTAAAGCTACCTCCTGGGTACTCGCTGACTTGGAGTGGTCAGTTCGAGAGCATGACAAGAGTAAAAGAAAAAATGGTGGTGGTACTTCCAATCACTTTTCTAATTATCTTTTTTCTAATTTTTCTCAATACTCAGTCTGGTGTCAAAACCACGATCATTCTCTTGTCTATTCCGTTTTCAGCAGCTGGAGCTGTTTGGCTACTATTTATTCTCGGTTATAACGTAAGTATTGCCGTGTGGGTTGGTCTTATAGCGTTACTTGGAGTGGATGCGGAAATGTCCATTTATATGCTTCTTTACCTTGATATGGCTTACCAGAAAAAGAAAAAAGATTCTGGAATTAATAAGTTTCAAGACATTGCAGATTCAATACACGAAGGTGCTGTAAAGCGAATAAGGCCAAAAATGATGACAGTTTTAACAACATTTATGGCTTTAATGCCAATTATGCTTGCTAGTGCATCAAGTACAGGAGCGGATTTAATGAAGCGAATGGCGGCTCCGATGGTGGGAGGGATATTCACTTCTTTTATGTTGGAGCTTCTAGTCTATCCGGCCGTTTTTGCTATATGGAAAGAATATGAATTTAATAAATCAATAAAACAAATAGAAAATTAAAAGGAGGAGAATATGAAAATTATAATTTTGATGGTGCTTGCATTGAGTATGAGTCAAACATCATTGGCAGATCACTCAGGTGGGAGTGAACATAGTCATAGTAGTAAGGTAGAGAAAGTTGTAAAAGTTGAAATTGGCAAGAAGGGTTTTAAGGCAGAATCGCCATTAAATTTTAAATCCAATGAATCCATAGTTCTTAATATCACGCGAACCACAGATAAAACTTGTATGACCTCTCTAAAGCACCCAAAAACAGGAAAGCTAGTCAAACTTCCCCTAAATAAACAAGTTCGTTTTGAAGTTGGCGAATATAGTGAAGCTAAAGAGGTTAAATTGCTTTGTGGAATGGGTATGAAAGCAGGAGTCCTCCATATTTCTGCCAAGCCCGTTAAAAAAGGATAATTGAAATGGATAGAAGAAATTTTATTAAAACTGCATCAATCGCTACGGCCGCAATAAGTTACTCTCCTGTTGTTGGGGCTAAAGAAAAATTAGTACCGCTACTAACTGGTGTAACTGGAGAAATTGATCTCAATGCAACTAAGATGAGTGTCCAAATGCTGTCTGGTGATCCAACGGATATGCTCTGCTTTGACGGGTCTGTTGTTAGTGGTAAAAATAGCTTACTAAGATCAAGTCCAGGCTATCTCGGCCCAACAATTGAAGCTAGGGCAGGCGATAAGCTTAATATCAATTTTAAAAATCAAACGGGGGAAGACTCGATAGTTCACTGGCACGGACTTCATTTACCAGAAGATCAAGATGGTCATCCAAGTTATGCCATTGAAAATGGTCAGACTCACAAGTATTCTTTTGAAATAGAGAATCGTGCAGGCCTATATTGGTATCACCCTCACCCCCATGGGAGAACTGGCTATCAAGTCTATCATGGGTTGGCAGGACTTTTTGTAGTCCGTGATGAAGAGGAAGACGCTCTTAATCTTCCCAGTGATGAAAACGAACTTTTTATTGTATTTCAAGATCGACATTTTGGAAAAAATAATCAGTTAATTTATATCCAATCTGGTCATGACATCATGATGGGTAAAATAGGAAATAGACTTGTTGTTAACGGAAGTTTTCCAATGACCCACAAAGTCAAAAAAGAAGCTTATCGATTGAGGCTCCTAAATGGTGGGAATGCCCTTACATACAGATTGCAATGGAGTGATGGGTCTCCTATTCATCTCATTGGTACGGACGGTGGATTGTTAGAAAAGCGAGTTGAGCTTGAGAGCATTTTATTTGCTCCTGGAGAAAGGCTTGATGTTTTAGTCGATTTTTCATCCAAACAAATTGATGATGATGTAGAACTGCTTTCGATTCCAATAGTCGATAATGGAAACTCCCAACCCTTTGCTATCTATCAATTTAATGTTGGCTCTGAAGGTAAGAAACAGTTTAGCTTCCCAAATAAGTTGTCATCACTAGAGAGTATCCCTCCTTCTGAGGCGGTGAATGAAAACGATCCCAAGGTTTTTAGTTTAATTCCTAAGCAAGGCATTGGATGGACAATTGATGGTCTTCCATACGAAATGGACGAAACTAGACCGAAAGAGACAGTTAAGCTTGGCGCAACTGAAATTTGGGAGTTCGACCTAACGAACGCTGGAATGATTCACCCAATGCACGTCCATGGTTCACAGTTTCAAGTTTTAGAAAGAATCAATGGTCCTTATAGTGACGGACTCGTCTACGATGGTGGATGGAAAGATACCGTCGCGGTTCTTCCTGGTGATAAAGTAAGGATTATAAAAAAGTTTAATGACCATCCGGGGAAGTTCCTATTTCATTGTCACTTATTAGAGCATGAGGATAACTCAATGATGCGAAACTTTGTGGTTGAAAAATAATGAAGTTATCTTTGCTTGCTAGGAAATGGCACAAGTGGCTGGCCCTTGTCGTGGGAGTTCAATTGTTTTTTTGGACTTTCAGTGGGCTATACATGAGTGCCGTTCCCATTGAAGTCATTAAGAGTGAGCATTTGTTTAAGGAAAAGCCTCAACAAGTGCTCTCTAGTGACCTTAACTTCTTTCCCGTGGCTGATGTGATCTCTAAACTTGATTCTGAGAATAGCGTTGTTGGCCTAGAAATAAAAAGTGTGTTGGACAAGCCAGCTTATATCGTCCGAATGGCGGATAGCACAAAACATCTAGTTGATGCCGTGTCTGGGGAGCTTATTTCACCTCTCACAAGAGACAGTGCTATTGAAATTGCTGAAGGGCACTTTAAAGGTGATGCTTCAAAGGTCAATGCTGAGTTGATTTCAAAGAAAGTCTCTGAATATCGAGGAAAATACCCCGTGTGGCAGGTTAATTTTAACAACTTAGAACAGACGACGTTCTATGTGTCGCCTAACACAGGCCAGCTGACTGCAAAACGAGGTATTCTTTGGCGGGTCTACGATTTTCTTTGGATGCTTCACATAATGGATTATCGCAATCGAACCGACTTCAACAATTGGCTTTTAGTGCTTGCTGCTATTTTAGGGCTTGCAGTTAGTGTTTCTGGTCTAATTCTTATTAGATTTAGTTTTAGAAAAAGAGATTTTAAACTCATAAAAAGGAGAAACTAGAATGAAGACTTTAATGATTACTTGTGTATTTTTAATTACACAAAGTGCGGCAGCTCATGGACCATTTTTAGATGCTATGAAAGAGATGGGGGCTAATTTTAAAACTATTGCCATAGGTTTGCAAAGTGGTGAGCTGACAACTGTTGAATTGGATGCTTCTGAGGATCTGCAAATGGCCATTGCAGATGCCAGTTTATATTATCCATCGACGGCAGATACAGATTCTTTGAAGATTGAATATTCAAAGTGGATGGCCGAACTTAATAAACTTGGTCTCGAGCTTGAAGTTTCAATTGAAGTGGCTATGGCTATGAATACACAAGACCTCACGGAGGTTACTAAAATCTTAGGAGAAATGAATGACCTTAGGAAAAAGGGGCACGAAAAGTTCAAGGATGATCATTAGTCGTATAGAGGAGAAACATGAGTTCAAATAGTAAAAAAGATGCCCTTACTCTAGGCGGCGCCGTTGCAATGGGTACCGGGGTTATGATCGGAGCCGGGATTTTTGCTTTAACAGGGCAGGTAGCAGAGCTTGCGGGAACTTGGTTCCCTTTGGCTTTTCTGTTAGCAGGTATTGTGGCTGCATTTAGCTCTTACAGCTATATTAAAGTTTGCAATAAATATCCCTCTTCTGGTGGAATCGCAATGATTCTAAAAAAAGCCTACGGTCCAAACACTATAACTGGTGCTTCAGCGCTATTGATGTATTTTTCAATGGTAATCAACGAAAGTTTGGTGGCACGTACATTTGCCACCTATACTTTGCAGGCAATTGATATTCCTGGTAAGAAGACGTTATTAGTTCCGGCTTTGGGTGTCGGACTACTGGTATTCGCGTTTTTCGTAAATTTGATGAGCAACAAATTTATTCAAAAATTTTCCTATGTAATGGCATTTGTAAAAGTTGGTGGACTTGGGCTTTTAGCAATTGGTGGACTTTGGGTTTCTGGTTTAAGTTTTGACGGATTGTCTGTTTCACCACAAGATACTGGACCTCTTAGTTTTATGGGCGCCATTGCACTTGGGATTTTAGCCTTCAAAGGATTTACCACTATTACAAATAGCGGTGGGGACCTAAAGGATGCAGAAAAAAATGTTGGAAGAGCTATTGTTATTTCTTTGGGGATTTGTTTGGTTGTCTACCTACTTACCTGTTTTGCTGTTGCAGGAAATTTATCAATTGGTGAGATTGTCAAAGCCAAAAATTTCGTGCTCGCAGAAGCGGCTCGGCCTGCATTTGGCGATTGGGGTGTTTGGATTACGGTAGCCTTTGCTATTGCCGCCACTGTTTCTGGTGTCATTGCTTCAGCATTTGCGGTGTCGAGGATGCTTGCGATGCTCACTAATATGGGGATTGTTCCCCATAGCCACTTTGGAATGCCTGGGGATATTCAGAAGCACACACTTGTGTATACGATTGTATTGGCGATGATCCTCACTGTTCTATTTGACCTTTCAAGCATTGCCTCTCTAGGTGCCATTTTCTATATCGTTATGGACATAGTTATTCACTGGGGGGTTCTAAAACATCTTAGGAAAGACGTAAATGCTTCGCCTTCCATACTAATCACGGCTATTATTTTAGATTTGCTAGCTCTTAGCGCTCTAATTTGGGTAAAAATACAAAGTGATATGAAAGTTATTTGGGCCTCTATTATTGGCTTTATTATCATCTTCGCGGGTGAAAAGCTCTTTTTAACCTATACTAACCCTGAGAAACAAAAGGAAAAATTATGAGTAAGAACGCGCAATTGTACAGAATGGTTACCGATGAGCATATTTGCCCTTATGGGCTAAAGTCTTTGGATCTTTTGAAAAGACAAGGGTACTCAGTCGAAGATCACAAATTAAAATCTAGAGAAGAGACTGACCAATTTAAAGCTAAACATAACGTGAAAACAACTCCGCAAACCTTTATCGATGGCAAAAGGGTTGGTGGCTATGATGATCTCTTAGAGTATTTTGGAAAAGAAAATCCCCAGGGTTCAAATGAGAAGAGTTACGCTCCTATAATAGCAATCTTCTCTGTAACTTTTGGGCTTGCTGTGGCTTTTAGCTGGCTCATTTTTTCTGAGATACAGCCTTGGGAGACTTTAAGGTATTTCGTGGCTATTAGTATGAGTGTACTTGCGATTCAAAAATTAAGAGACCTAGAATCCTTTAGTAATCAGTTTATTACCTATGATTTACTTGGTATGAGGGTTGTTCGCTATTCTTATATTTATCCTTTTGTAGAGGCAATTGCTGGTGTTGGTATGATTGCAAAAGTGGGGCTTCTAATTGTATGTCCAGCAGCAATTTTTATCGGGACGGTTGGTGCGATATCAGTAATTAAAGCCGTCTATATCGACAAACGCGAGTTAAAGTGTGCCTGTGTTGGAGGGGATAGTAACGTTCCTTTGGGATTTATATCTCTGACTGAAAATCTTATGATGATGTTCATGGGGATTTGGATGCTTTTAAACTAATAGTTCCATAGTGTTGGATACAGCCCTGGTCATTACTTTTTAGCCTTAGAGGGAGTCCAGGGCTTACCCCATGTTGTCGCTTTAGAATCTTGAATCAATTGGAATTGGGCCTTTCTTACGAGATTAATATAGGCGGGTAAATTGGTGGCAGCGTGGAACATTCCAGCGCCGAAGAGCAAGTATACAAGTATCTTTTTGGATAAAATCATAGGGATTCCTCCTTGTTTAAAAAATGGTATTTGGGGTTTTAGGGATAGGGTATATGCGGGGGAGCAAAAGCTCCTACAGTTCTATAATTCAATTGGGGGTGGCCTGAAAGGCTTGAAAATAGGGCCTTCTGGCTGGAAGATAAGTGGAAGTATTTTGGAAGCAAAACAACGAAATATCGGGACATTTCGTGAAATATTAAGCAAGAGATTACAAGGTCTCTGACCTGTTTTTAAGTGTTTAGGGTTATTGGGGTTTAAAAAGTCTCTAAATCTAGTTACCGGAAATTGGTTGCGGGGGCAGGATTTGAACCTACGACCTTCGGGTTATGAGCCCGACGAGCTACCAGACTGCTCCACCCCGCGACAGGGAAAATATCACTCACGTGATGTCTGAAGAAGTGCAAACTAGAGCACCACTACTGCGATGTCAACGGCGCTTCTATAAAACTCAGTTTCGCCGTGCCTTGTTATACAGCTGTAATCTACTGCTTTTTCAAATACTTATCTGCCAAAGCCCGGTGGCGGTTGAACAGTGATTTTTCTTGGCCCTGAATCCAGAGACGGGTGGCCCAGCTTGTGGGCTCCAGAGGGTCACCATTCCAAAGCACCAGGTTGGCTGGAGCTCCTCGTTTCAGAACACCACGATTCAACTTAAAAACTTCAGCAGGGGTCTCCGTGATGGCCGATAGGGCCGCTTCGGGGGGCAGTCCGTATTTCACGGCCAGTCCGGCCTCTTGCCGGGTGCGACCGGCACCATTGTCATTACCGTCGGTGATAATGATTTTTACACCCTCACTGTGTAGGTAGGCTGCTTGGTCAAAGCGCGCTCGCGTTTTATCAAAGGACTCTGGGGTTTGAGAGCTGGGGGCAAGCATCACGGGGATGTCATGCTTCATTAGTAAATCACTGACCAGCCAGGCTTCGGTGCCCCCTGAGATCACAAGGTCGAGGCTGGGCGTCTTGGCTTTTAAGTCGATGACTTTTGAGATGTCATCGGCTCTGTGAGCACGCAACACCCATGGCACCTTACCCTCTAAAACCGGTTGCATGGCTCTGAGGTGGCGCGATCGCACCATGGTGTCTCGCGCTTGGCCGCGTTCAAAGAGCCCTGGGTTTTTCTTGTAGAGTTTGGCATCGTCGATAAACTGTCGAATCTCAGACCAAGTCGCACTTCGACTTTTTGAGTCCCGGCCGCCTTTCGTTGCTCGGCCGTACAAAGCAACAGCTTCGTTGATAACGCCATCTTCTTGTAGATCAAACGCCACACCGATGCTTCCGGCATAGTCCCCAAACACTCGAGACAGAGAGGTAAGAATGCCCTCTTGTCTTTTGTTGGCGATTCGCGTGTTACGAAGGTTGAGGGAATCCACGGCTTTATAATCGGGTGTTGGTGTGTTCGATGAGTTCCGCAAATCCTGCGCTCGCGAATCGAGGGAGATGTCAAAAAGACCGAGCATGGATTCAGATTCAATAAGGCCAGGGGTCAAAAGCTGCCCTTTGCCGTCGATGACAGGTAAACTCTGTGGTGGGGATTTGTCTGTAACATCCGTAATCACACCGTCTCGAACAACCACGGCGACATTGTCTTGCCACAATCCTTTTACAAAAGCGCGAACATCTTTAACCACAAAGGAGTCACTCACGGGTTTTGGAAACTCCAATGCTTGTGAAGTCCAATTGATTTTTTGAGGAACGGTGGGCTTGGCAAACTCTCGGCCGTCAAAAAAAGCCATGTCAGTGAGGCCCACTTCAAAATCGCTGACCATGCGTTTTTTATCAGGACGGTCAAAAACTTTTTCTCCATTAATAAAAACGTATTGAGCTTTGGCGTAGACCGAAAGGGGGTTGCCATCCCACAACACAACATCGGCCATCTTGCCGACTTCAAGAGTTCCAATTTTGTCATCGAGCCCAAGCGCCCACGCTGCATTTTTGGTGATCCAAGCCAGAGCTTGGTCTTCGCTGAAGTTGAGGCCTAATTTTTTTGCTGAGGCCAGCGCTTTGCCGGCTTCAACGTTGAGAAAGCGCACATCGATGGCTGAGTCAGAGTGAATGATGGCTCGTGCTCCGACCTCTTGCAAAAGGGCTGCATTGTAGGGGATACCGTCGTAGGCTTCGGCCTTAAAGCCCCACCAGTCCGCCCAGGTAGCGGTGGCCACGTCTTCTTTTTTAAGGCGCTCCGCGACCTTGTAAGACTCTAGCCCATGGTGGATGGTTCGAATTTTAAAGCCAAACTCTTTGGCCACATCGAGGATTGCGCTGATGTCATCGGCCCGATAGCAATGAAAATGGACGAGGATTTCGCCTTTTAGCACCTTCAGCAAGGTTTCAGAAATAAAGTTACGCTTTGGGATCTTATTTTGTTTTTTATCTTTTTCATACTTTTGCCACTCTCTGCCGTACTCCAGAGCTTCTTGGTAAGCTTTGCGGTAGCCCGCTACGTTGCCCATTCGAGTGTAGACGCCGCGGTCTTTGTGAACTCGCTTTGGGTTTTCTCCGCAAGCCATCTTTAAGCCTTGCAGGGCTCCAGGAAAGCGCATCTCTCGAGCACTGAGTTTTGGGATCAACTTGGCGACAAAGGAGCGTCCACCCACCAAGTTGGCAGAGCCCGGTAAAACTTGAATGGTTGTCACTCCTCCTGCAAGTGCACGCCACAGGTCAGGGTCTTGCGGCCAAAACCCATGCTCGGCCCAAACCTGTGCGGTGACTGGCGCGCCCATCTCGTTACCGTCACTATGAGCATCAACCCCCGGAGAGGGGTAGACCCCCATGTGGGAGTGAACATCAATCACTCCTGGGGTGGCGACCATGCCCTGGGCATCGATGGTGGTGGTGCCTTCAGGCACGGGGATATCTTGTTCTGATATGTTTTGAATCTTCCCATTCACCATCAGCATGTTCGCTTTTTCGTAGACGAGATTGGTGGCGGTCATGATCTTTGCATCTTTGATGAGCACGGACTTCGAGTTCATAGCGAAGTCATTGGGTTGTAAAATGGTGGGGTTCTCTTTCAGATGAGCCAAGTCACTCTGGGACTCTGGTGCTGAAGAGTTGCAATGACTGAGCAGGAGGATGAAAAAAGGTAATAGCAAGGTTCGCATGATCGAACTCCAATCCGTGTAGGGGCCCCACCAGGAATCCTCAGGGTGGGGGAGAGTCCGATGACTATAAAAAACACCTGAGCAAAGTTCAACTGCTAGACATTTTGTTTTCCAGTGGCTAATGTCCCTAGTCATGATTGTTGTGAAGAAATTTGGTGGAACCTCTCTGGGCTCACTTGAGCGCATCGAGGCTGTGGCCGACCGTGTTCGAGAAGATATTCAAACCAAAGGTGAAAGTCCCATTCTGGTGGCCTCTGCCATGTCTGGAGAGACAAATCGCTTGATCTCCTTGGCTCACCAAGTGGCTCCTCACGATCGCTCGCCGGCCTACGACATGCTGTTGGCCTCTGGCGAACAAGTCTCGATATCGTTGCTAGCAATGGCTCTCCACAAGCGGGGTGTGAAAGCTCGCCCCCTGTTGGCCTTTCAGCTCGGTATAATGACTGACTCTTTACCTAGCAAGGCCACCATTCAGTCCATCCGCACCACCCAAATGCAAGACCTGGTCAATGAAGGCATCGTGCCCGTTGTGGCCGGTTTTCAAGGGATTGATCCGCAAGAGAATATTACGACCCTGGGCCGCGGCGGCTCTGACACCACGGCGGTGGCGATAGCGGCGGCTTTGGGTAACGAAGTTTGTGAGATCTACACGGATGTTCCGGCGATTTTCACTGCGGACCCTCGCTTGGTCCCCAATGCCCAGCCTCTGAAATATGTGTACTTTGACGAGATGATGGAAATGGCTTCGCTGGGCTCTAAAGTCCTTCACGCCCGTTCAGTGGAGCTGGCTTCAAAGTTTAATGTAAAAATTCACTTACGATCCACTTTTGAGAAAAAAGAGGGAACCTGGGTGGTTCCCCTAGGAGACAACATGGAAAAACCAGTCGTCACGGCGGTCACCCACGATCCCAACACATCGGTCTTTAAACTGTACCCGACACCAGACACCTCCGAGTTCTTGGCGAGCCTGTTTTCGCAATTGGCAGAGCAAGGGGTGGTTGTCGATATTATCACCCAGAGTCAAAACCCCGAAGGTCAACGCTTAGCGTTCTCGGTTCACTCCGATGACACCGAGCAAGCCCAGGCTATTATTAAAAGTACAGTGGGAGCAGCGACCAATATTGAACTCATCAATGATATGGCCAAAGTCTCAGTGGTTGGTGTGGGTATGCAAAATCAATTTGGAGTGGCCGCGCGATTTTTTGCGGCCATGGCTAAAGCCGACACACCCATCCGCCTTGTAACAACATCAGACATCAAAATTTCTGCGGTCATTGAAAAAGCCAATCTGGAGAAAGCGGCCAATGTTTTACATGCCGAGTTTAAACTTGAAGGGCTTCATTCATGAGCCTGAGTTACCAAGAGGGCCGGTTGTTTCTTGGAGCTTCTGGTGATCTGCAAGAGATCATGGAGGGCAATGAGGGGCATCCTTGCTATGTCTACGATCTCAATGATATTCGGTCTCGCTATGAAAAGCTTTGTGAAGCCCTCGGTGGTTTACAAAATTTAAAAGTCCATTACGCTTTAAAAGCCAATGGTAATCCCCAGGTGTTGCAGCATTTTAAGTCAATGGGCTCCTGTGTTGACGTTGTCTCTGCCGGCGAAATGACCTTAGCTTTAAAAAACGGCTTTATTGCAAAAGACGTGATTTTCTCTGGAGTGGCTAAGTCAGTGCAAGAGATCAACGCCGCCATTGATGCCGGTATTAAGCAGATCAATGTCGAGTCTCCCCAGGAGTTACGCCGTATTGGTGAATTGGCGAAAGCCAAGGGTCAGTCCATGCTAGTGGCCTTACGGATGAATCCGGAAGTCAACCCTGTGACCCACCCCTACATTACCACCGGCATGAGCGAAAACAAGTTTGGTATGGATCGCAGTTTTATCCCAGAGCTAGTCAGAATTCTAAAAGAGTTTCCAGAGAGTCTGAAGTTGCGCGGTTTGACCATGCACATTGGCTCTCAGTTACTCGATCTCGACGCCATGGAAGAAGCCATTCACAAACTAAGGTCTATTGATCACGAGTTAGAAGTTTTGGGCTTTCCAACGGAGAGTCTCGATATTGGTGGTGGTGTTGGAATTCATTACGACTCTTTAGACTATGAAAAAGATTTTTCTCTTATCAAAGACTACGGCGCGATGGTTGAAAAGTCTTTGAAAGATTACGACGGCGAAGTGATGATCGAGCCCGGTCGTGTCTTGGTGGGGCGAGCCGGGGTTCTTCTGTGTCAGGTGGAGTATATCAAACGAACGCCTTATAAGACTTTTGCCATTGTGAACACAGGCATGCACCACTTAATGCGTCCGGCTCTCTACCAAGCCAACCACCGCATTCTACCACTTTTGAAGTCGGAGGCAGCCCCCCAAAAGATTTACGACTTGGTCGGTCCGATTTGCGAGTCGACAGATTTCTTAGGCAAGAATCGTCCGATGCAGGAACTCAAACAAGGTGATTTTTTGGCGATCTGTGATGCCGGTGCCTACGGTTTCTCAATGGCTAACAATTACAACCATCACGCGCTTCCCCAAGAGATTATTCTCGACTAAGTCGAAGCTTCACCACTTTTGGAATAAAGCCCTTCGCGGGCTAGGATTTTTAGGGCGTTGGTGCTTCGAGAAGGCCCTTGTTTGATCTTGTAGTCGAAAAGAAGGTTTTCGTCCTCCCACTGTTCGCTGAAATGGAAATTAGCAATTGCGGGATTGTTGTCGCCGAGTTGAGTCAGCTCAAGATCATGGGTCGAGATAAACCCGTGGGCCTTGGCTTGTAGAATTTTTTGCAAATAGCTCTGATTGCCGATGAGTCGTTCTTTGTTATTGGTTCCCCGAAGAGGCTCGTCGATTAAAAACAAAATCTCTTTAGACCGAGCCTTTTCAAGAATGGTCTTGAGTCGTTGAACTTCGGCGTAAAAATAGCTTTGTCCATCCCGCAAAGAATCGCTGACGCGAATGCAGGTTACGATGGAAGTTGGTTTGAAACAGAAACTTTTGGCAAAAACCGGGGCACCAATATTGGCCAAGCAAAAGTTGAGACCCAAGGCGCGCAGAAAAGTTGACTTACCACTCATGTTCGACCCAGTGATAATAATGATTTCACTGCTGTCCGGCGAAAAATCATTGGTCACCACCTTGTTTTGGTCGAGCAGGGGGTGAGATAGTCCTTTGACGAAGACAAACTCGTTGGTGCCAGCTTCAGGCCAAGTGGTGGGGTGGTAGATCTTCAAGTTGGCTAAGCAGCTTAAGGCCTCAAGTCGAACAATCTCCAAGCTCCAATGTTTAAAATGGCTGTAAAACTGCCCACGGGCTTTTTCACTGAGTTCTGCAATCATAAAATCCCAGGGAATAATAATATTAAGAATGTAAAACAAAATGGGGTTGGTTTTGATACTCATCAAAGAGATCAGGCGATTGAGTTTTTTGACATCGGTACTGGCTTGCTGTTTTTTTAGACTCGGGCAAAATGTGAGTCTGTTGGCAAGGGTCTCAAGAGTGTGAATCCGACTAGAAAGCTGGGAGAAGTCGGTGTGCAGATCTTGCAACCGAGAGAATATATGTTGAGTTCGTCCCATAAAGTAAAGACTGGTCGCTATGTAGACCAGAAGACTGGCCTTCCAAAATATCGATGGTGCACCGAGAAAGAGACCTGCCACCAGGCACACCCATGCGATGGGGAGTAGCCATTTCCAGGGCATGGGCTCTTCAAAGAACGAACGCCGGACTTCTGCTTCCACTCGAGCGAAGTCGATTTTCTCTGCGGTGGGCTGAACTTGAATTTTACGGATCAAGCGCGGGAATCGAATCAGCTCCTTGATTTGCGAGAGTCGATTGTCTCGACTGTCGACCTCGAACATTTGGCAGATCCATTGGTTGAGTTTTGTTTCGCCTTGTCTCGAAAAACTATGATCTAAATTGCCAAAAAACAATCCCAGATCCAAATCCCGAGCTAGGTCAGGGTTGACCATTTTCTCAGGTGGTATCTCTTTAAAAAGTCGCCCGCTCCGAAAATCCTGGTGATGTTGGTAGAGATCTTTTAAGGCCTTGAGGTCGACGATAAACGAAGCCACTCGTCGAGACTTGATTAAAAACACCACAAAGCCTGGTAAAAATAATAACACCGCCCCCAGTTCTAAAAAGAAACCCTTCGCGATTTGCGACGCCACTAATAACAAAAAAGTGACGAGCCCGAACATCAAACGCTTTTGTTGGAGAGAGCTGAGGAGCTGTTGGTTCAGCTTTATTTTCCGGTTTAAGTGACTAATTTTTCGGGTTAATTCCATGGGATTGAGTCTACAAAAGTTGAAGGGTTCAGGCTTTGAACTGCCACGAAACTAGACCAAGGGCAAGTGGCGTAGGGCGCCCTGGTATCACCCGGGCAGAGGAGAAGTTCTAAGTGCTCAAAGAAGAGACAAGCAGAGCCGTCGTGATCGTTCTGGCTGTTAAATGATAGGAAAAACCAAGGGTTTAAAGCGCCTCTGAGCGTTGCAATTGACCCGGTGAGCTGCTAAATCTACGGCCCTATGGAAAAGCTCTGTGATAAAGAAGAAT
>JAUHWH010000009.1 GCA_030424715.1 Bdellovibrionia bacterium | reverse complement strand
GTGATGTCTGTGTTCCATCCCTTCAACTCTGTGTACACAGAGTTGAAGGGATGGAACACAGACATCACTCAGTGCAAGACCCTGGCAGATCTGCCTGTGGAGGCCCAGGAGTACATCGCTTTTATTAAAGAGCAGGCCGCTGTGGACATCCCCGTGGTGTCTGTTGGGCCGGATCGTCTACAGACCATCTATCAAGGTGAAATCTTTGATGATTCTTCGGTAGGCAATGCCCAACAAATGGGCGAGGTCAGCCTTTCTTAGGGGAAAAAACACTGAAAAGGGGTTGACTTTAAGGCCTCGAAATCAGAAAACGATTTCTCATTTATGATCCGTTAGCTCAGTCGGTAGAGCATCTCCCTTTTAAGGAGAGGGTCCTTGGTTCGAGCCCAAGACGGATCACCATTTTTTTCAGCGTCCCTATCGTCTAGAGGCCTAGGACACATCCCTTTCACGGATGAGACACGGGTTCGACTCCCGTTGGGGACGCCATTTCACAAAGACCGATGCTGGTCGTTTACACTTCCCCAGAATTTGCTCCATTTGAATGTTGGCTCGCTAGCGCTCGCGGCTTACCCCAACGGGATTCGAACCCGTAGGGGGAGACGGGAGTAGGGGACGCCACTTCACAAGACATTCAGTGTGTTCATGCAAGATTCGACAGGACTTACTCCATTTGTATTTTGGCGCACGAGCGTGCGCGCGGCTTGAAGCTTCTAGCTTTAGTTTTCAATGAGGGACGAATAAGAAAACAACCCCTCTTTGGGCATTTTCTTTTCTAAAAAATTATTGAGTTTGTTTTTGAATTCTTGGTCTATATCATCTTTGCCAAGGTACTCTCTGGCATTTTCACAATGCATCCTTGCTTTCTTAATCATCTCTACTTTTTTCCCTTTGCGAAACTCTGGATAATTAACTTCAGAGATTTTTTTTTCAACGGCTCCCTCTATAGATTGAGATAGAAAAAATGGACCAGAAGAAGAGTCAACTTGATTGATTGCTTGCCACTGGATCTGGTAAGCATGAGACTCTTCCACGCAGGAAAAAACTTTACTTGAAAACTGGGGAAACTCTTCTCTGTAAAACTCTTTAACCTGTTGTGATGTTGTTGGCATAATCCCATCTACAAATCGATGAAAATGAGCCATTTCGTGCTCATAAATGGAAAAGTCTCCATAAGGTCCCAGCCTGAGGATTGGCGCGCTTTTTACAATTTCTGCTCTCAAAAAGTCAGAAACAAGACTAATCTGATCGTCCGCGGGTATCGACACAAACCCATTGGTCGTAGAGTTTCCACTTAAAAGCAGGACACCATGTTCTGTGATGTGTTGCCGTAAACGCTTCTGGAGCCTTGCCGAACGCAACCAAAGGGATCCCGAATTCGGAAGGATTGGAGGGATCGAGTTTTCATCCTGAACAACCAAGTAAACGTCATTGTGCAGGTAGCTTGAATTCCAAAACTTCATAGGCACGGGTGATTGAGCTGTAACCTGATACGAGATCAGCTGCCCTTCGCCACCCTTGTCGATAAACTCCGCGAGGACAGCGAAATTCAAATGCGGAGATTCAGGGAACTGGGCAGTGGCTTCGGCAAGATCGGCATGAACCTGTATAAGAGGATCATTTGGGCGTTGCTCTCGAGGCTCTTGAGTGCTTTTGGCGGCCGAGGTAAAGGAATGCAAAATTAGGCACACAGATGTCAAAAAAAACAACAATTTCATTAGCATAAAATGCTCCGATCCAGTGAATTAGACACAGTGATTTTTTAAAATTCAAAATTCGTACCCATTTTAAGTGTATGGCCCGTCTCTCCGCGCCTTGTTTGTCCTATCTGAGAGAGTGGCAGTTCGAAGCTTGGCTATTTCGGTACACCATTTCAGGATAGCCCAGTCGTGATCTCGTTAATATCTTGATCTTTTGTCAGTGTGATCTGTGAACAAAGGATAGGGGCTAAAAAAATAATAAAATAGATCTCATAATATCTCCCACCAGTGGTACTGGTGTATGCAACAATCCAGGGCGGGGCAATAGCCTGTGGCCAATGGTGCCACTGGGGAGAGGCTGTTTTTGGCAAGGGAATTCATTTTCCTAATTTTCGATTTGAGACAACTGGGTTCGGCCGCCCAGTTAATAGCAGAAGCCATCGTTCGCTATACGACACCTGTCAACAATCCTAAAATTCTATTGGTTAAAGATCACAACAGTGGTGACGAAAGTTCCGAGGACACCCTTTATGTGAGAGATTCCCTTCTGAGACGCTACGACGTTACATTTTTCGAAGAACCAAGTGGAGGGCTGTCTGAAGCCGATACCGAGGGTTATGATCTGATTTGGCTCAACAATCCTGGAAACCCTATGGGGTCTGAAGTGACCAAACAACGTCTGCTCTCCTTAGCTGGAGGCGTAGTTTTACAAGGCGACGATTTGTCGAGGGGCGAAGGATTCAATGTTGAAGATCTGACCGGATTGGAGCATGTTGACAATGGTACCGAAGTAAGGTGCGCGGGCCGCGATTATAATCACAACAATAACAACGGCGAGCAGTATCGCTTGGTTCTTGACCCTGCGAAAATCCCCGGTGTTGATGATTCAACGTTGCGATTTGAGTATGGCAACGACATCGACAACACCAGAGTTCTGCGTGATGACCTCGAGGTTCTTGCCTACGCCGTCGGTGGTCCGAAAGAGTGCATTGAAGAGCGTCCGGCCATCGTCAGGTACTTTAAATAAAGACAGAGCCGAGCGACCTAGTTTTCGAATAACTCGGAAGAGACCAATTGATCCACAAGAACTTTCCAGTTCAGGATGTGGCGAGCCAGCAGCACCTGTTGGGCAGCGAGTTCGTAGCGCACAACGTGATAGCTGTTCTGGGTGTTGATAAGGGTCTCGAGATCGATACGGCCTTTTTTAAAGCGTTGGTTCTCACCGCGCAGTAACTTTTTTGCTATTCGAACTTGTTTTTCGATCAATGTGACTCGTTGTTTTTGCAAAGTGATTTGATCCTTCAGGTTATCGATAAGCGAAGTCACCCTTTTGCGTTGAGACAGGCTCAACAGCTCGGCTTGCTGCAAATTAAATTGCGCTTGCGCCACCTGGGCCCCTCTCTGGGAACTGTCGAAGGCGTAGGAGAAATTGACTCCCACCAGCTTTTCTTCACGACTGATGATTGTGCTGAAGCGTCGAGATTGGTCGTTGTTGTAGCCAAGAATCAATTGGGCCTCGGGGTAGAGGTCGCGGCGAGTGGCGTCTTTGAGCTTCTCCGCCGCCGAGATCCGGCTTCTATGAATTTTAATGCTGCGCCCGTCGCTTAAAAAGTTCTGCTCTTCTTTTTCAAACAAGATGTTCTCGTTAACAAGGGGTACACCCTTGGACGGAGCAAAATCCTTGTCAGTGGTCGTCACTTGGGCCATCAAGAGTTTACGCAGTCTCTGTAGGTCTTGCTTGGCTTCGATAAGATTGCGTTCAAACTGGATCTTCTCGACCTCGGCGCGATAGATGTCGACCGCCAAGGCGATATTGTTTTGTTTTCTTTGTCGGACTTCTTTCCAGATGTTAGTAATCTCGCCCAGCTGTTGTTCGGCTGTCTTGAAATTCTGCCATGCCAAAACGAAGTCTAAATATTGTCCCAGTTTTTCAGCCATGTAGTCTTCGTAGGTTTCAGCCAGCTGGAGCAAGGTGACTCGGTTTTGTTGGCTGAGCCCCTCTTCTCTCACCCGGTTTTGTTGCCCAAAAAAGTTTCTTAACAAACTCTGTCGCAACTGCACCGATTGGATTTCTTCTTGGCGATCGGCCAGGGTGTTTTTGTTAAAGCCAATTTCAATTTCAGTGCCCGTGCTACGAAAATTTTTGTTGAGGCTGATATCCGTGCGACGGGTGGTTGGGGCTTGGCCGATGGCAATACCATGAGAGTTTGTCAAAGACAGGACCCAGCGGCTGTCAGGGAGGTTGAGGTCCGCTTGAAAGCGCGTCTGCATCCGTTGGTGAATGTAGCGCTGGATTTCAGTATCATTTTTTTTAAGTAATTCCGTATAGTCTTCAATGCTCAAAGGGGTTGCCCAGCCCCATGGGCTGAAGAGTAGAACGAGAAGGGGGGAGAGAGATCTCATAACACCTCCTGAATGGCTTTGCGACCGCTCATCAGAAAAGAGTAGATGATCGGCATTAAGAACAAGGTGATGGCGGTGCCAAAGATCATGCCCCACGCCATGGCTAACATCATATCAGCCAACATCGCGTCGTAACCTCCCAAACCATAAGCTGTCGGGAAAATGCCCGCCACAGTGGTCAGTGTGGTTAAGAGCACTGGGCGCAATCGAGTCACCGCCACGTCAGTAATAGACGCGTTCATGATTTCGCGGTCGTTGTTGGGTGGGAGGTCCGATTCAAAACGATCCACCATGACGATGGAGTCGTTAATCACAACACCAAGCATACCGAGGGTACCGATCACGGCAAAGAAACCGAACTGCTCCATGCCATGACTCCAAAACGCAAAGATCACCCCTGCCACTCCAAAGGGAATGATGGATCCGATAATCAACGGCATAGTTAGAGAGCCGAACATAAAAGTTAAAATAATATAGATCAGCCCCAGAGTCATAATGATCGAAACAAAGAAGTCATCTTGCGAGTCTCTGGAGTCCTCAATCTCGCCACGAAAATTAAATAAAGTTGTGGGACTTTCCTGCATCAAATGAGGGAAGACCTCCGCTTCAAGATAGTCAGCGATGTTGAGAGGAGTCATTTCAGCATTGGGGTGGAGGTCTGCATAAACCATATTCACTCGTTTGTAGTTCACCCTAGGGATGTTGGCTGGCTTTTTGTGTTCTCGCACATCAACCAACTGGCTGATGGGGACCAAGTAGCCCTGGCTGTTCGAGGCGCGTAAATTCAATATTTGGTCGATATTGTTTTTGGCACCATCGACGCTGGTCAAGCGAACATCCACCTCTTCTTCAGTGTAAAGGCGATAGAGAATCTGTCCCTGAATATAAGCTCGCAAGGTGCGAGCCAGTTGCCCGATATCTATGTTAAGACGCATGGCCTTGGCTCGATCGAGATCCAGAGCAAATTCGTTTTTCTCAATCGGGCGCTCAATTTCAATGTTTTTTAAACTGGATATTTTTGCCATTTCGGCGGAAAGCTTTTCGGATATCTTTCTTCGAATGACATCATTGTTTTCTAGAATTTCGATGGATATGGGGCTTCCGCTGTCGTTGCTCCACCAACTCTCAAGAAATTGCACTTCCTCAAAGTCGGGAATCTTCTTCGCCTCAGCTTCCCAATAGGCGATCATATCCTCAGATGAAGTGGTTTGTTCTGATGGTGGCAAAATCTCGATTCGCAGAGCGGCCCGGTTTTCATGAACCTGCCCACCGCGACGACTTTCGCCGATACTGGTGCGGAAGCCAACAATAGAGTTAAATTTGTCATCAAGAAAGAGTTGTTCAATTTTTTTCACTTTTTCTGCCATTTCCAATCGAGTGGTTCCTTTTGGCGCGACCACTTTGACTGCAAATTCTTTGGCTTGTTCCCGTGGGAACATTATAAAATCCATGTGATTATAAAACAGATACACCGATGCGCCTAAGAAACCCAAAAACAAAAGGAAAACCCATTTACGGTTGCGAATGCCTCTATCCAGTCCCTTGCGATACCACCCCTCAAGAGCACCCATAATAGACAGCCGCAATCGGGCAATGCTGGAGACTAAGTGAGTCGCCCTTTTATTGGGGACAGTGGCTCTATCAGTCATGTGGGCGGGGAGGATAAAATAGGATTCTAACAAACTAGCGACGAGCATAAAACTGACAACTAAAGGAATGGCCTGCACCATAGAGCCAAATCGACCCTCGAAAAACAGCAAGGGGACAAAGGCCACACAGGTGGTTAGCACTCCCGCCAGAACGGGTTGCAGAACATTGAGAGTGGCTTTGGTTGTGGCCTCGATCGGGTCCGAGAACTTCCCCTTAAATTTTGCAATGTTATCGGCGACAATAATCGCGTCGTCGACAACAATCCCCAACACAATAATGACAGCGGCCAAGGTGACATTATTGACGGTGTATCCCGCCAACAGACAGGCAATCAGAGTGAAGGCCAGTGAAAAGGGAAGTCCCATGGCCACCCAAAAACCCGATTTGAAGTCGAGAAAGAAAAACAACACTAACAAGATAATGGCAAAACCCGCTAGCCCGTTGATCGAAATAATACTCAAGCGATTTCTAACATCGTAGGACTCATCGTCGAGCAGGAGAATACGAACCTTGGATTCGTTATGACTCTTCGAGAATCGATCGGCAAGAGCCATCACAGCCTCGCGTGCTTTTAGAATACCCACGCCACGGCTCTTTTTTATATTCAGCACAACCGCTTCGCGTCCCTGAATTTTTAGAATCGACGTGGTTTTTTCAAATCCATGTTCAACCTTAGCAAGATCTTGCAATAAAACCTGGCTGCCTTGAAAGCTGTTGCGAAGCACGGTCTGTTTGAGCGGCTCGATGTCGTCCAAAAATGATTTTAGCGCCACCTCGGACTCAAACTTATCCTCCATGACGCCAAGAGGGGTGCGGAGGTGCTGGGCTTCAATTTGTTTGGCGATTTCCGCCAGGGGGAGCTCGTACTCGAGCAACTGGGTCGGTTCGACTTTGATTTGAAGCTCCGGCTTTAAATAGCCTTTGCTGTCCACACCACTGACTTCTTGCAGTGCTAGCAATTGATTGCGAAAGGTCAAGACGTACTGCTGGAGCTTCTGTCTAGCGGCAACATCCAGCAGCTCCGAATCTTCAAGGTAGACTCCGATATCGACAATGGCTTTTTCTGCTGAATTAAAACGACCATAAGACGGGTCTTCAGTTTCCAGGGGAAGGTCCGCGCGCTCCACGGCGTCTTTCACTTCTTGATATTTCTCGTTGAGATCTTCGGTGTTGGGGTCGAGGAACACCATAAAAGAGGCTTGTCCAAAGGCCGCTGTGGCGCGAACTTCATCAAGACCCGAAATCCCCTTGAACTGTTCCTCAATGGGCTTTAAGACGAATTTTTCAACGTCCTCTGCCGAGGCCCCTGGGTAGGGGATGCTACCTCGTACCCACTTGCGAGCAAACTCAGGGCGCTCCTCTTTGCCGATGACATTCCAGAAAAAAATGGAGGAGAGAATAAGGCCGAACATAACCACATTGGCTACAAAAGTGCGCTCTGCAAAATAACGCAGAAACCCTAGCAAGAGTCGCCTCTCTTTAAGTTGGTATAAAATCTCAGAGTTGTTCGAGTGATATTAGCAAACGTCATCGTTCTTGAATAAGAGCACTAAATGGTAAAATGATCAAAGAAATCTGCACCGAGTTCATCGACTTCGAAAGATCCTCAGCAAGTCGGACACTCTCGATAGCTCCTTGCGGTGAGCAAATCCCTCATTTAATATTTTTTTTGAAAGAGGAAGAATAAAAACGCGGGTTCCCGAAGGCAACCTTTTCGGCCTCCACAACAGCGTGGGTCTGTATGCAAGGGGCGGGCATGAATTTTGGTCTGATGCGGTACATTTTGGCTTTAAATTCTTGATCCAATTTCGCCCATTCGGGGCACTGGGTAATTCTTGTTAGGTGCCTCAACAGATCTCCGGATTTCAGTTGCTGTGGCGCCGCTCGAAACGTTAAGGTCTTTCTATGTTGTGGTTGTTCAAGTTTCTATTCAAATCCTATTTCAACTGGACGGGTTGGACGGTCGCAGGGGAGATCCCTCCCGGTGTGAAAAAGGCGGTGCTGATAGGTGGGGCCCACACTTCGAACTGGGATCTTATTTTTAGTTTGGGTACCATGTTTAACCTTGATCGGCGTTTTCGATTTATTATCAAGAAAGAAGCTTTGGTTTTTCCTCTCAAAAATTTTCTGTTGGCTCTCGGGGCCCTACCCATTGATCGGCGCCCCTGTGCTGGACACAACTATGTCGAGCAACTGGCCCAAGTTTTTGCTCAGGATGAGGAGTGTTTTCTTTGCATTGCCCCTGAGGGAACGCGAAAGCCTGTGTCAAAGTGGAAAACCGGATTCTATCATATCGCTCAGCAAGCTGGTGTTCCGATCATCGTCTGCTACTTAGATTACGAAAAGAAAGTGGCTCACATAGGCAAAGCTCTTTCGTCCGAGCGATCCCTTGAGGAGACATTGGCCGAGGCGAAATTGGTTCTGCAAAACGCGAAACCAAAAATTCCTCAGAACTTCATCGCGCACTGAGAGAAGGCCCTGACATAAAACAGGGCGCCGCCTTTTCAAAAAAAGATGAAGACTGTGATGAGACTTAGAGTGGTCGTTAAAGAGACCCCAAAACCTGTGGGCCTCTTTGGTATGAAAGGCTTTCGAAGTCGGAACTCTAATTGGTTGCGGCTTTGGCTTCGGCGGCTTTCTTGCTGGCCGCTTTTTTCAATGCGATTTCCTCTGGGGACTCTCCCCATGGTGAAGGGCGTGGGCCTTTCGGACGATCTTTTTTACCACCCTTGCCTTTTTGGCCAGGCTTGGCTGTCACAGGCAAGCTACCGCGTTTGGCTGGGTTTTCTTCTGGAACAAAATAGACGTCATCCACCTGAACAGCGGCTTCTGGGATTTTGTCGTTTTCATCGTAGCTATAGATCCGTATGCGGTAGAGTTTCTCGAGAGTGGACTCTTTCGCCACATCAATTGCTGACACAAAATACTTGAGGCGATTTTCTTTGAATTTAAAGGTTTCTCCAAGAGAAGCTTCGATTTCTTCTTCTGATTTTCCTTCTGCAACAAGAGCCTCTTTGGCTGTTGCACCTTTGTTTAGGACGTGGGCTAAAAATTCGCTCATTAATTTCATGAAATGTTCCTTTTTTTATTTTTGTAGGCATATTGAAGAACAACTCGGCCTGCGTCAATAGGATTGGGGGATTAAATGGCTGGGATGAAATATTTCGCATAGGCACTATGGTGGTCAGGAATGCTGTGGGGCTGAGGTTCCTATTTGTAAGAAGTCCTGCTAGAAATATGAAGATGATCAGCGCTCACGTTAAAGAAATCCATGGATTTCAATACTTCACCGGTAATCATCCCGAAATACGCTCTCAGAACCGCTCTAAGCGGCGACCTGTTGAGTTCGGCAACAAAGTCTGGGCCTCGTCTTTAAGACTTATTGGCCACCTCCAGAAGGCACCTTTCGAGCTCAGAGAGCGTCGTGTTCTCGAGATCGGCTGTGGCTGGGGATTATTGGGAGTTTATCTTGCAAAAGTCTTTGATTGTGAGGTCACTTGCTCGGACTTCGATGACAACGTGCTTCCCATTGTCGAACTCCATGCCCAACTCAACAAGGTGACGGTTCAGACCCAAAAAGCCAGTTTCTTAGACCTTTCTCAAGAGAGTCTCGATGGGTACGACATCATTTTGGGGGCCGAGGTTTGCTACTCTGAGGCCGCTGCGGTTGAACTGATGGGCCTAATCGAGAAGGCCGTCCACGACAGGGTCAAAGACATTTTGATTGTCGACCCGGGTCGTCCTGACTTTGAAGACTGTTGTCAGTGGGCTCAAGGGCAGTTTCACGCCAAAGTCCATGAATTGCCTGGGACGGCGAATGGCAAGGTCACCAAGCTTCTTCATATCCGGGGAGGAGCTCTTTAAAGTTTGTCCGGGCATTGCGGCTTTCCATAGGTTCGCCGGAGTTTCACCCGAGTTTTAATAGGCAATTCAATGTCGAAATGGGACGTCACCAGGGAATTTCGGAACCATCCCATGACCAGAACCGACCATTGTGGGTTTTGCTTGCTGCCTGATTCACCAATTTTAAAATATTTTCGGCGGTCTCATCCGCACTATGGATTGTGTACTTCTTTTTAGCCGACTCAAGGAAGGGACGGGTGAGGTCAGTCTCTGTGGTGCCCGGATGAATCGCCATAACCACGGTGTGCCGGTTGAGCCGTTTTAATTCGATGGCTAGGTTTTTTAAGATCATGTTGAGGGCTGCCTTGGAAGCGCGGTAGGAATACCATCCGCCCAAATGGTTGTCCTCAATACTTCCCACTTTCGCCGACAGACCCACGAAAACGGGGCTGGGACTGGCCATCAGACTCTCTTTCAGCCCTTTCGTAATAAGAAGGCTTGCAATGGCGTTGGTCTGCAAGGCTTGCAAGACGGCAGCGGCCTGAACATCCTCTAGGCGACGCTCGGGTCCAGAGTTGTCACCACTTAAGACGCCAATGGCATTGATACAGAGATCCAAAGCAGGAGTTTTGCTAGAGAGAGCCAAGGTCATTTCATGAATGCTGGATTCGTTGTTAACATCCAAGGGTAGCGGTACAATCGGAGTCGGTGTTGTACCATGCAAAGCTTCGATAGTAGCGAGGCCTTCTTGCGAGCGATAGGTTGCAAAAACTTGCTTGTATTGATCAGAGCGAGCGAGACTTTTTAGAAGAGCGAGGCCGATTCCCCTGGTGCTGCCACACACGAGCGCTGCATTTTTCATCATGGGATCCTCCGAGGGTTCGCTGCCCGGTGTGGTCTTTTCGCCGTTCATCACTTCTGGTTCATCACTTATCGCTGGGATTCAACACTTTTTTGAATCGAAATGCAAGTCGGTCGCTCGAGCAAAATATTACGCTCACAGAGACCTTTGCACTTTTCAGTGGGGACGATCCTGGTCCCTGAGAATACCTACGGCAATAATTTTAAGATTCCAAAAACCGTTTAAGCAACTGACTGGCTTGCTCCGACTGATCTTTGCCCACAAAAAGTTGGTAGGTTCCCATGGGGCCCGTGTAGCTCATAACCCCAGCAGGAGCCGCTTGCGTGAAATAGTAGTCGGCGGTGATATCATTTTTGTGCAGCATTTCGATGATTCGAGTCATGCTGTTGTCGTCGTGTCCGTGCAGAGACGAAAACTTTTTTATGGGAGTCATATTTTTATAGAGTTCTTCTTGCAGGTTCATGGATAGCACCGCTTTTTCAGCGGCTTCTAAAGCGGCATGATCGATTTCTGAAGAGCTCTTTTCTTCAAATCGCCGCTTCTCACGGCGCCGCTTGAAATAAAGCAAGACAGGCGCCACATTCACGATCAAGCAAGCCACGATTCCCAGGCCCATCATTAGCCAAGAATCAGAAATGTATTCAAACACAAGCGCCTCCACTCAACCAAGTCTTGTTTCCGTAAACCTCTCAAAAATAAACGGCCACGGAGTTCATAAGTTTTCTTTGAAATGGTTCAATATACTTTTCTGGTAATGGTGTTGCCAAGATTTTTTCTGTCGAATGCCATGTTTGGCCCCTGGATAGGCATTGGTGTCAAATAAAAGGCCGGCCTCCTGCAGAGTGCTGTATAGCATGAGGCTGTGACTGAACAAGACATTGTCATCGGCCATGCCATGGGCCACCAAGAGCTTTCCCTTGAGTTGTTTAACATGGGTGAGAACATTGGCCTGTTGGTAAGTCGTTTCTTGATCCTGGGGTTTTCCAAGGTAGCGCTCGGTATAGTGGGTGTCATAAAGGGACCAGTCCACGACGGGCGCTCCTGAGACTCCCGCCTTGTAGAGGTCCGGGTGCTGCGACATCAACATGAGAGTTAAGTAGCCACCGTAGCTATGGCCAAAAACACCAATGCGTTGTTGATCCATAAACGAATACTTCTCGGTGAGCTGCTTGATAAGTGCAGACTGGTCCTGCACTTCGATGCGACCAAAATTCAAATGATAGCGACGCTCAAACTCGCGCCCGCGATTTGGGGTTCCCTGGTTGTCAGCGACAACGACAATAAAACCATTTTGCGCCAAAATCTGATGAAACAAATTCTGTCGACTCCAGCCCTTCGTGACCAATTGCACCCCGGGACCGCCATAAATATATTGAATCACCGGATAGCTTTGGCCGTTATTAAACGAAGGGGGCTTTAGCCATTTGTAAAAGAGAGTGACTCCTTCACGGGTTTTTAGACGACCGAACTCCCAAGCAGAGAACGAAGATTGGTAGGGGGCTAAGGGATGACCAGATTCAATTTTGTTTTGATGGACGTCAAATAAGGGTTTTCCAGTTAGGTCGTGCGCGCGCAAGCTCCCCGGAGCTTCCGGGGTCGAGTGATTGTCTAAATAAAACTTGGGCTTTTTAGCCATCATGATCTTGTGATAGCCCTCACCCTGACTGATCTGCTTGGGCGGATCTCCGGGAGTGAGAGGCGAGGAGAATAGCTGGTTCTCCAGAGACGACGTTTTGTTGGCCGTGAAATAGACCTGTTGAGTCTTTTTGTCGTAGGCCAATAGTGTTTTGACAGCCCATAGCCCCTGGGTGATCGATTGTTTGGCTCCCGAAGTGAGGTTGATTTTTTGAATGTGTGGAAAGCCACTGTCTTCACCGACCCACAGCAGGGTTTGGTCATCAATGAAGACATAGTCGTGGCGAATATTGACCCATGCTGGGTCTTGCTCTGTAAAAACCAAGCGCATTTTGCGAGTGGTTGTGTCGAAAATATAAAACTCTAACTTTTTTTGGTCGCGACTCTGTACCGAGTAGCTCAACTTGGGTTTGTCTGTTCCCGGTAACCACTTCACTTGGGGGATGTAGTGGTCGGATCCACTGAGAGGAACTGTCATAGCCTTTTGGGGGCGGCCCGCATTCTGGGTTTTGAAAATCTGAATTTGCACCGAGGCATTGGTGGCCCCTGTTTTCGGATACCTTTGCTGAACGAGGCGAACGCTATCGGCGTAGATTTCAAATCGCTCGGTTTTTGCGACCGGTCTGTTGTCCACCCTGGTGATGGCCAAATAACTCTCGTCCGGTGACCACCAGTATCCCCGGTATCGTCCCATCTCTTCTTGGGCAATAAATTCAGCGACACCCATCGGGGCGTCTTCTTGTCCGGCAAAGGTGACCTGCTTTTCAGTCTGAGTTCTTACATCGAAAATAAACACATTGTAATTTCTGATAAAGCTGACGAAATGACCCTTGGGCGAAAAACGCGGGTCGATTTCATATTCTTTTGAGTTTGTGATCTGAACCACCTTTTTTTTCTCTAGCTGATAGAGAAAAAGGTCTCCGTTGATAGGGAAAAGGATTTGATTGCCCTGTTTGGACCATTGGTACTCCACAATTCCGTTGTTTTGGATTCTTTTTCGCTCGCGCCGGGCCCGTTCTTCCTCTGACACCACCTCTTGTTTGCCTTTGAGTAAAACTTGCGATTCGACCAGTGGTTCTGCTTGCCCGCTCTTGGTGTCAAATGTCCATAGATCCAATGTCTTTTGGTCATCTTTATTCGGTTTTAAAAATGTGAGGTGGCTACCGTCTGGTGATATCTTGATATTCTTAGGGCGACTTCCTTCAAGATCTGGCGATTCGATTAACCTTTTTAAGGGAAGCGGGTTTTTCAAATCAGTGGGCTCTACTTTTTGAGAGTGGCAGGCCAAATTTGTGAAGAGTAGAGTAGTAGCCGAAAGAGCACGAAACATGAAATGTCCTTGTTTAGGTTCAAGGTTCTTTTATCGACTCCTTCGGGACATGTTCAATAATAAAACTCTATTTTGCTTATTTGCTTGAAAGTGTCAAAAAAGCAGTGGGTGCCCTTGAAAGTTCTATTTTTTGTCAAAATTGTGGTGCCTCAATGTTGCATAAATAGCGGTTTTTACAGGGTATTTTATTTTTATGTTATACCATTGAGTCAGATGATAAAAAAAGAAAGGAGTCCCCCCGATGTTTCTTTTTAATCATAAAGATAAGATCAAGAAAGTCATTGTTTGCACGCTTGCCGTTGGATTAGCCGCCTGCTCGCAACAGATTGTCGAAGAGCCCGTGGATAATCCGGTCACTAGCGCTCAGGCCTTTCACGACTTAGACGTCAATACTCATGCTCTTAATAAAGTGGTCTGTGACCCTATGGGAGGCTCGGGTAATCCGTCACTGCACAGTGGGTTGATCGCCGAGTTGTTTTATCTCGAGAGCGACCAGCCTCGATACAACAATGTGCAAAGTTATATAGACGAAGGAACACAGTCTTCACAGAAACTTTTTTTCTCAGACCTCAATGTTCCCACTCGCATGTTTGACACTGGGTTTCCGGCTGAGACGGGACAGTTGGTTCAAAATGACGAGGGTGATGACCTTATAGAGTACTTCGCTCTTCGCTTTAAATCTGTACTTCAGCTGTCACCTGAAGATATGGAGGGAGAATACGAGTTGGCTCTCTTGTCTGATGATGGTTCGATTTTGCGGTTTATTAATATCGATGGAGAAGAGCAATTGGTCGTCGACAACGATGGTGATCATCCCACGCGCATGGGCTGTGGAGAAACCGTCCACTTTGATTACGATACGAGTTTTGACGTTCGCTTAGACTACTATCAGGGGCCTCGGTACCATATTTCTTTGATCCCCATGTGGCGACGGGTGGACCAGAGTACCACTCCTGAAAAAGAGTGCGGCAAGCAAGGCAACAATCGCTTCTTTGATTTTAATAATGGTTCATCGGAGCAGCCTTCCTATGTGGATATGCTTTTGCGAGGTTGGCGTCCGATCGCTGCTGAGAACTGGCATTTGCCGCCTAGCTCTGTTTTTAATCCCTGTGTGGAGGGAACGAATCCAATCATCTCAAATTTTTCAGTCACTGATATTGGTGAGGCCGTAGCTATCATCAATTGGACTACTGATATCCCTGCAACCTCACAAGTCTTGTGGACGACGAGTGACGGCACCGAGACAATGACGGTCTCAGATAATGTTCTTCGCACAGAACATCAAATTGTCATTGATGATGGTATTGAGTTTGATCAAACTTACACCTTTCAAGGACTTTCCATTTCTGGCGACATGGGCAAGACTTTCAGTCGTGTTCTCGAAGAAGAGTTCTGAGAGAGAGGTGAAGGGGCTGTCGACGCTCTTTGCAGTGGTCGCCTCCCTCCAGTCTAGCGGCGGAGATGGGGCTATGTTGTCTTTTCTCGTCTGAGAGAACCTTCGGGGCCAAGTGTTAAATTGCAAACAGTTGTTTGTTTAGGGCTTTCTTTTGATAGACTGCTGCTATGAAAGTCTGCGGCATCCTTTTGGTACTATTGCTATCGTTTCAAGCACAAGGCATTAACTATTTTCGCTGTGATCGCTCCGAGGATTGCGTCAAAGCCTATGGTGGATGTGGACGCTATTTCTCGGTTCACCGACGCTATAAAGAGCTCTACGAGGCCAAGGCCCACAAGGGCGATAGGGTGGCCTCGTGCTTAGCGTCGACCCCGCTCGACAAGCGATATAAGTTTGAGGGAACCCCCAGTTGTCGGCAACAAAAGTGCCTGCTTGTCTTGCCAACAATTAAAAAAGAGAAAAAACCTCTGAAAGAGAATTGATCTTTCTCAGTGGATTGCATAAAACCGAGGTCTCTTCAAAATGGGGGACGCTATGAAGTATTTATTTTTCGACACGGAAACCACTGGATTGCCTAAAAACTACAAGGCTCCTTATACAGATCTCGACAACTGGCCTCGGGTGGTTCAACTGTCTTGGTTGATCTCCGAACAATCAGAAATCTTAAAAGAGTCAGACAACGTGATTAAAGTTGATTTCCCAATTCCTGAGCAGTCTTCTCGAGTGCACGGTATTACCAATGCCGTCAGTGAAGAGAAGGGGCGAGAGTTGAACTTGGTTCTCGACGAGTTTTTGGCAGACCTCGCTACTGTCGATGTGATCGTTTGCCATAACTTAAGTTTTGATTTGGCCATTCTTCAGTCCGAGCTTTTACGCGCCGAAAAGAACCCCGAGATTACCGCAAAAATGTTTTGCACCATGAAGTCCGCTGTCGACTTTTGCAAACTGCCTGGCAACTATGGTTTTAAGTGGCCCAAGCTCGAAGAGCTCTATGACATCTGTTTTCAAGAGAAACTTGAAAATGCTCACGACGCCATGGTCGACGTGAAAGCCACCTTTCGCTGCTTCGACAAGTTACAAAAAGATCGGGTTTTCAATATATAGACAGCTGTTCTTTTTTAGCGGCTATTGATAGCCCTCGTTTTATCAGCCCCAATTTTCTCTTATACTTTGAGTCCTTAGTCTGGCTTTGTAGCTGGTCCTTTAAAGTGAATCGGTCCAGTGCTTATCGGAGCCTAGGGGTTGGGATGGCATACTTTTGGTATGGCAAAACAACTGACTTCACTACTCTTTTTAAGTTCGTTTTTTATCCTTGGCGCTTGTTCAGGGGACAAAAGTATTTACCAAAACCTGAGTCCAGAGGAGGATGGCGTCGTTGCGATAGCAATCCCCGAGGAAGACTCTCCAGTAGAGGCCTCACCCAGTCGGCGTGACACTCTCTCGGATACAGAAAAAGATCTGGTTGATCGGTGGCACGAGGGTGAAGTGGGGGAGCTGAGTTTTGTGGTGATTGATGCGGAAGAGAGAAAAGTCCTTCGGAGCTATTTTGCCGAGGCTCCCCAGAGGTTGGCCTCCGTTTCGAAAATCACGACGGCATTAGGAGCGCTGACTAATGTTCGTAATGTGAACGTCAACAAAGTAAAAAATATGCTTAAGATAAGTAACAACGGAGAGGCCTCTCGTTATGTTCGACTGGCTGCCAAAGCGCTTGATGGCCTGGTGATCCCCAGTCCCCATTATCCACAAAAGCATAGCTGCCCAGCAGAATTCCTAGAAGATCAATTGGCGGCGGATGTGGTCTTTGACTGGCTCACAAAGGAACTGTCTAGTGTCGATTGGACTGGGGCTAGTTTTAACGATGGAGCCGGTTGCCACTACGATAACTTTATGACACCAATTCAGGTGGCTCATATTTTAGACTACGCTGACTCCAAAGGAGAAGCTTACAATGGTTACACCTTTGAAGAACTTCTCTCCATCAACGGTGTGGACGGAACCTGGAAAAATAAAAATCTAGATCACAAGGGTTATATCTTTGCTAAAACGGGAACACTTCGCCCGAATGCAAACTTGTCGGGGTACTTTTATGCCAAGCGGAAGGGTGAGTTTGTTAAACATTATTTTAGCGTTTTTGTTAATAAAAAAGGCGGCGGCTCCTACTCCACAAAAGCTCGAAAACTGATAGAAGGCCTTATGCGCCACTGGATCAATTATTACTCTCAGCACCAAGGCGAACCCGTCGGTGATTTTTAATTTGATCAAAAGGCACAAAAAAACCCGCGTTTTTAGGCGCGGGCATTTTACTTTTTTGAATGGGTTGTAGGGGTTAGTTGCCCAGTCCAAAAGTCGTCACGGCAGCAGCAGCGGCATTGATGTTAAGAATTCCACCAGAAACCGTTTCCGTTTTCATACTTGGTCTTGGAGTCACAGTTTCCATGATCATGCGCTTCATCTCAAGAGCAGCCACGTCAGGAGCTGTTTTGTACAAATCAGCCAATGGCTTAGAGGCGATGCTGTTTAGAAAAGCGATAGCGCCGGCAACATGGGGAGTCGCCATTGAAGTTCCAGAGATGGTACGAGTGCCTCCGCCAGTCCAAGTTGAAATGATGTTAGTGCCTGGAGCAGCAAGATCAATTTTCGTTTGTCCGTAGCCGGCACCAATTCTAGAGCGTTTTCCGTCAGACTGGTTGTTTGTTACGGTCACTAAGTAAGGACTGTCGCAACCCGTAGGGACGTCACCAACTTGGTCAATATTCACATTTGCATTGGCTGTGGCGGCGGCAGAAAGAATCCCGACTTTACCCATCTCATTGTAGATGTCATTCCAAGCGGCATAGTTTGATGAATTACAGTCAGCGTAATCGACACCAAAGCTAGAGTTGGTAGAAACAATGTTCGCACCTTTAGCTCCATTAGTTTCAAGCCACAAAGTTTTCTGATCAAGAATGTATTTGTAGGCTGTCAACACAACAGAGGTGTTTCCAGAAGAACCAGGAACGTTCATGATCTTAACATCCCAGTTGACGCCGGCGACTTGGTTTTGGTTGTCACCCTTAGCTCCAATAGTTCCAGCAACATGGGTTCCGTGACCGCTGGACTTTTGAGCGCCAGAATTACTGTAACCATTCCAGCCGTTCATATCGTCGATGTAACCGTTTCCGTCGTCGTCGATTCCGTTACCCGCGATTTCCGCTTGGTTCGTCCATATGTTATCAACCAAGTCTTTATGGCTGATTTGAACGCCACCATCAACCACAGCGACAACGATGTCATTATTGTCGGCGTCTTTTCCACCCGTTCCGTAGGTCATCCAGGCATTGATGGCGTCGATACCAAAGTTGCTGCTGGTAAGGCCCATGGACCACTGTTCAGAAAAGTTAGGATCGTTTGGTCCAGCGCTCACTTCTTCAGTGGAAAGGGCTGTGGGCTCGATCGTACCTTGTCTTGGAGTCACTTTGTGATCCAGTTGCGCGTACACAACATTTGGATTGTTTCTGAGTTCAGTTAAAATCGCTTGTACGTTTAAAAGTGGGTTCAATCGTAACAAATGAATATTGAGGTCTTGGATAATCGGCGACTGAGTCATCAGCGAGCGATTGTACCCAAGGCTTTGCACATCTGTGTTTGATTTAAATTTAATAATGATGTCTTCGACATCGGCAGCGCCTGAATTGGTTTGTCCAAAATTGTCAAAGCTACTGGCCATAACCTGGCAAGATAAACTAAGAATTGCTATTGCAATCATTGCTTTCATAATCGTTTCCCCCACGTATAACAGGCTCTTCATTGATCCTGTCCCTAGACTCGACCTTTGTCGCAGTCCAGATGAGCAAAAATTGTCTGATGGAAGGCTCTGTTTGAATAGTGAAATGCAATGTCGACGCAACGTTCATTATCCATTTTAATGGGGCCCTATCTGATAAATCGATCCTTTTTCTGTGGAAAACCGCTCTAAGTATGCGAAACGACATTTAAGATTGGTAAGAATCTGTCTCTTAATGTCACAGTAAGTTGGGTTTTTTGTCTAACTTTTGCCTATTGCAGGAGTGTTTCAGTGTTTTGTTCTGAGTTTGTTGGTTTCTTGTTTCAAGTTGAGAAAACACTGACTTTTGTCTCACAGGGGCCCTCTTAAATGCCGATCCATCTCTATGGCAACAGTGATGCGAAAAGCTCTGATCCCTATTCCTGTTCTTCTCTTTTTGGCGATGATCTCGACTGTAGGATGCGTTGGCCCGACAACGCCCTTTGGGCCGCTGTCGGACAATCCTAATAAAACTCCTCAGCGCCAACCGGCCTCAAAGGAGCCAAGCACCGAATACAAAATTGATTTTCACCCCGAGAAGCAAGTTTTGCACGATAAGACCGACTTTTCTATTGAGGTGAGTAGTAACCGCCCCCTTGCGGGGCAGACTCGCGTGCGGGTGACTCACAACGGGTATGATGTGACCGAGAGCTTTCTAGCAAAAGCCCATTTGCACAAGAGCTCGAATGGTCAGTCTCGAATCTATATGTTTAAGGACCTGCGTTTAAAAACCTTGGACGCCAATCGTATTAGAATTCAATTGGTTGATGATGCGGGTATCGAACTCGCCAGTCGATCTCTGGAGTCTCCGGACTGCTCGATCTTCGGAAACAGAGGATTAGCTCACCTGGGAGACTTCCATGCGCCCGAAAACTACATTCCTTTGATTGAGAAGGTGGCTGAGAGCAAAAAGGTCAATGCTTCGTTTGTGGCCGGTGTTGTGGCTCAAGAATCGGGGTTCAACCCAAAGGCGGTGAGCTGGGCAAAAGCCATTGGCTTGACTCAGATCACTCCGCTGGCAGAGAAGCAGTTGCTTGAAAGCCTTGAAGAATGGCCTCGGTATCCGGGGATCAATTCACTGTCTTACCTCACGTTGAAATCAAAAATTCATTTGGGAGAGATTGATGATGAAACTGAGTGGCGCCTCAATCCAGAGAAATCTCTTGTGGGAGGGGTGACCTACTTTCAGTATTTAAAAACTTACTGGGATCTTGAGGACAATCGCGATTTGGTGAATCGCTTAGACGGCGATCGAGCACAAAACCTTACCGATTTGATCCTTGCAAGTTACAACTCAGGTGCCGCCCGGGTCAAACGAGCTCTTATTGCCGACGGACCTCTATGGCGTTCCAACGACAACTTAAAAGAAGCCGCTCGCTATATTAAGAAAGTCAGTAGTTTTTGCTTCCACTATTCTAAAAAAGGAGCACACGATGATGATGAGACCTAAACAGTTTTATGTCGCGTCATGGGCCTTGGTGTTGATCGCCTTGTCCTTTCCATTGCAGGTGATGGTGCTTTACGGGCACCACTGGAGTGAATGGGGAGCGGTATTCAATAAATTTACTTTTCTCAACTGGCTGGTGATTGGCTCTCTCTTATTGGGCGCCTACTTCTACTACCAGGCGTCACGGGCTATTGTTTTAATAGCTCCGGTTCTTTTGGTGCTAGTAGCAGTTAATAATTATCTTGTTGGACAATTTGCCGGAGACTTTTCGTTGCTTCAGACTTCCTTGGGAACTATCGGGTGTGGTCTTCTCTTTGCTCCCTTAGCGCTGCCCTCATCGGTCCTCGTTTTAAAAGACCCAAGACGTCGCTGGTGGTTGCGTTCAAAACGCTTGCACAAACGAGTGCCAGCCACCTTGAACCCTTTTGTTGGCGACATGATCCAATCCCATACTTTTGATGTGTCACAAACGGGGGCCTTTATCTGTTTGCAAGACTTGCAAAGTGTTCTGCCTAAGGTGGGTGACACTGTCCGAGTGAGCTTCAACGTCAGCACGATGAAAAAGATACGATGCGAAGCGGTGGTGGTAAGAATTTCTGAAGCGAAAGGGCATTATCCTCGCGGCATTGGCCTGCGCTTTACTGAGATTCACAAGGCTCATGAACGCAGCTTTGAAAATCTGCTGCATTCGTCAGAGACCCTTCAGTAGCACTCAAGGGCGCTGCTTGTTCAAAAAATCGGTGAGTTTCTGTTTGAGCTCGATAGAGTGACTAAAACTTGGTTGGAGATCAATGCTTCGATTGAGATGCTCCATGGCTTCTTGGTAGCGCTGGTCTCGAATCAATGCTCGCGCTAAATTGTAGTGTGTTTGTGGGTAAGTGTCGGATATTTCTATGGCTTTTTCATAGTGATTTATGGCTTTGGGGAAATCTTCGATTTCACTATATGCCATGGCGATATTATTATGAACCCGCGCCGAGCCTGCCGAGTATTGTAAGATATTACGATAAAAAGTGATGGGGGTGCGCCAATCTTTATTGCGAGTGTGAGTGAGAAACATCAGGGTACACAACAGCAGGCCGACCAGCCCATAGGTCAGCCGCACAGAGGCCGAGGTGATCTGAATAATAAAAAAACTCACGGCAATAAAAAAACCAATGGAGGGCACATAAAGCCAGTGTTCCAAAAGGAATGAGTTAACGGGGATCAATATACCCATCATCGGAACAAAAGTTCCAAAAAACCAAAGCCATGAGAACAGCGCCCAGGCCTTTTGTTTTCGCAAGTAAAGAAAACCAGCTGACGCTAAGCTCGCCGTTAATAAGACCACACCCCATATTACTGGAGAAGCGAGAAACTCAGTGTGAACAGGAAAGTCACGTTCCATATGAAGGTCTACCGGAATTATAAGAATTTTTAGATACTCCGGGAGCGTGGCGAGATAGGTGTAAATTCTATAAGTGACATTCTCGGTATAGATGTTTGAAACCTTATAAAAGTTGTAGGTTTCATCAAAGTTCAGAACGGTTTGACGTAAAAACATATAAAAAAGCGCGACGAGCCAATGGGGGACAGTGGGGAGGTAAGTCCGCCACTGCCAGCGGTGGTCTGTTTGGGTGACTCCTAAAACAATCAATAGAACACCGGGGCCCACAATCATCGCTTCTTTTGAAACGAGAGCGAGAAAGAACAGTACCAAAGAGGCAAATATCCGGCGCATTGATCTCTGCCGTGCGGTCTTAGGGAAGGCGATAATACTGAGAAGTAAGAATAGCAGACCTAAAGGGTCAGCGGTGCCACTGATATAGGTGATGGCCTCGGTATGAGTGGGGTGCACGGCCCAGAGAGCTGATGCAATAAATGCCAGTTGCCGCTTTCGAAAAATTTGTAGGATTACGAAAAACAACAAGCAGGCATTGATAAAGTGCAGAGCGATATTTCCAAAATGAAAAGCCACCTTGTTGTAGCCAAAAACCTGGTAGATAAACAAGTAGAACACATTCTGGGTGGGGCGATAAAAATTATCTTGTCCACCAAATCCGGCTGTTGAGTTGGAAACTAGCATTTTCGGCAGATGAGAGACGTCGCGGAGGTAAGAGTTTTTTTCGACTAAAAATTCGTCGTCCCAAAGGAAATCATTTTGCAGGGCGTTCCCATAGGCGATCACGACCAATAATATGAGTGCAAGGTATGGAAGTTTCTTTTGCCAGTTCATTTTCTCAAGTATTCACTGACGAGAACCCAAATAGCTTTGATTCCATCTCGCCAAGAAATTTTCTTTCCTTCAGCAGAAGATCTTGGTGTGTAGGATATGGGATGTTCCACAATTTCGTATTTCTGTTTGAGGAGCTTCGCGGTGATTTCAGGCTCCCAGGCGAAGTCATTGTGTCGAAAGCTGAGGTTTTCAAAAACTTCGGCGTGAAAAAGCTTGTAGCCTGTAGCTTCGTCGGTGAGGTGTGATCCAAAAAGTAGATTTGTGACGAGCGTGACCAGGAGACCGCCCCAGTAGAAGAGCAACGTCGAATGTTCTCGGTCTTTTTTCACCATATTTCTCGAGCCATAAACCACCTGCACGTTTTCATTGAAAAGCGCAACCAGCGAAAGAATGTCTCGAGGCTCGTATTCAAGATCGGCATCTTGCACCACTAAGATCTCTCCATTGGCCGCTTCAATGCCGGTGCGAATCGCTCCGCCCTTACCCATGTTGGGTTGATAGATGTACTGTACGGCAATATCAGGGTTGATCGCCATAAATTGAGTGACCGGTTCTTCGGAGCCATCTGTCGACCCATCATCGACCACAATAATTTCGTACTGAAAGTCGGCCAAAGCCTGTTTGACTTTGTTAAGCACGAAAACAATCGTGTCTTTTTCATTCAGCATCGGTATTAGAATTGAAAGGTGATACTGGTATTTTGAATTCAAGACCCGCGTTTGACTCTTCATCTAGGCCACACTGATGGTCTTTCGGCGGGAGACAAATTCCCTGATTTTCTTTTTGTAGGCGGTGTCGATGCTCATAAACTGCAGACCAATTTTTCCGTTCTCAGAACGATAGACACACTCCGCAGTGGCTATGACGCCACCAATGTTGGGTAAGAAAATTGTGAGAACCATGAGATCCCCTTTTTCTACGAGCATCAAGCTCCCATCCCCTTTTATGAGAGCGCCTCCCTCTCCAAGCTGTGAGCACAGCAGGGTTGTCATTTTGCCCTTGTAAAGCGCTCCCACTTTTTGATCAAAGTGGCGACGGGGCGCTTTTCTACGAAATTCTGTTTCCATAGTGTCTTATCGTGAGATTCATAAAAAAGCTTAAATGTTATCGCCAAGGAGGGGGCCACACCGAGTGATCGGTAAAACAGAGGTCGGGGCGTAAAAAAAGCCGGCTCTAAGGCCAGCTTTTTTAAAATATTCAGATCTCAATTCGGGTTTTAAACTAAGAGTTTAAAGCCTTGTTCATTGAAATGGTGAGGCGACTGATTTTGCGAGACGCTGTTTTAGGGTGGTATTTCCCTTTAGTGGCTGCTTTATCAATGGCACTGCTATAGTCCTTAAGAAGAGAGGCCGCGGCGTCTTTGTCTTTTGAAGAAATGGCGTTGCGAACCTTTTTTTCAAGTCCACGGATGGCCTTCTTCATTTGTTGGTTGCGATCACGACGGACCAGTGACTGGCGAGCACGCTTTTTTGCGGATACAATATTTGCCAAGGCTAAACCTCCAAGATAACTTATTATGAACGTGTGGTGATAACGGAAAAGACGCTATAAGACAAGCCCTTTCATCACAAAGGACCTCATGTGAAGCAAGCATTACCAGAAAAAACACCCACTTCGACGGCCCGAGCGGCTCTTTTGTTTGGCTCAGGCACTCTAACTAGCCGAATTTTAGGCCTTATTCGGGATTCGCTCCTGTTCTCCCTGCTCCCCTTAGAGGTCAAAGATGCTTGGTTTGCCTCATTTCGGCTGCCCAATTTTTTTAGAAGACTTCTGGGAGAAGGCGGTCTCTCGGTTAGTTTTATCCCGCTATACGTGACTCTTGCTGGCGAGGAGGGCGCGAGGCAGCGAAAAGCCTTGGTGGATGGTGTGTTTACCCTATTGATGAGCCTGGTTTCGCTGGTCTGCCTGCTGAGCTTTGTTTTTATGGACTCCATCATCGGCTATTGGCTGAGCGGGCCTGGCTTCACGGGGATTCCGGGAAAGATCGAGATGACCATCTCAATGGCCAGAATCATGATTTTCTTCCTCTTTTTTATCACCCTGTTTGCGTATTTTATGGCCATTTTAAACGCGAATAAAAAGTTTACCCTGAGCGGTTATGCTCCTCTGTTTTTAAATGTTTCTATCATTGGTGGGCTCTGGTGGTTTCGGGACAGTGAATCGTTGATTCAGGCCTCGGCTTGGTCCGTTGTCATTGGGGGTTTTTTGCAGGCCCTGTTTCTGCTCCCTCCTTTGGTTAAGTTGAATTCTGTGCCGCGACCGACCCTGCACTGGAACTCCCCAATCGTGAAAAAAGTTCTCTGGAAGTTTCTACCCACCGTTTTCGGTGTTGGAGTTTTGCAGACCTTAACCTTGATTAATGTTTATTTTGCGAGCCGTATTCATGGAGCCATTTCTTATATTTACCTGGGTGATCGCTTGCTTGAACTGCCCTTGTCATTAATAGCTGTCAGTATCGGCACCACATTATTACCCACCCTTTCCGGATATTGGGGACGAGGGGAGAGGTCCACTTTTATTGATTCCTTATCGAAGCACCTCAGTCTCTTTTACTTTCTTGCTTTGCCGTCCGCGTTTGGTCTGTGGTTTTTGGGGATTGATATTATCGATATTCTTTTTAAAAGAGGGGAGTTCCGGGCGCAGGAGGTGCTGGTGGTTGGCCAGATTCTCAAGATTTACTGTATTAGCTTGATGGCCGCAGGCTCTCTGAAAATACTCAATCAGGCATTATATGCCACGGGTGACACGCTCACTCCGGCGATCGTTTCATTGTTTGGTATTCTTATACATATCTTGTTAGCCCCCCAGCTGATGGACCTTTATGGCCTGAACGGTTTGGTCTTTTCAACGGCTTCCATCACTGTCTTTAACTTGCTTTGTTGTCTGACCGTGGTGCAGCGGCGAATCGAATTTTTACGCTGGAGAAAAATATCACGACACTTTTTATCCTGCGCCATCGCTTCATCGGTGATGGGGGCTTACCTCTGGTCGATGTCTCTTTTTGACTGGAAGCAGGGGCGCTTTTTATTGGATTTCCCTCTTCTAATGCTTATTGTGGCTTTCGCGGGGGTGATCTACTTTGGTGTCGCCGCGCTTCTGAAGGTTGAAGAACTGGGCTTTGTCTTAAGAAAAATAAAACGCTCCTAGCCTCAGCATTTTAAGCAATTCCTACAATTGGTGAGATTGTATTCTTTTCTTTACGAAAAAAGTTTTCCGTAGGGCGTCCTCCCCAGAACGAAATGGATGGGGTTGTAAGCCCAATATAAATGATACTTATACTTTGAATAAAAACCTGTACTTTGCTCCGTCAATCCTCGGGGGAGTATAAGATCGCCATTGGGAACACCGGGGGGATCTTTTGGGGCATCTATTAACAGTTTTCTTTTTGATGGTTTCAGCTCTACTGACTGGGGGAGTCAGTAGGGCTGAGGCGGAGTATCCGGTCACTTTCAAAGCCGGACGCTTCTTGATCCCGACGCTCGAACAATTTCATACTAGAGTGGCCGAAAAGTATCCTGAACTTGAGGTTCGGCTAAAAAGCCTGGCCGCCGTCACTTACAGAGATCAGGATTATAAAGGCCTCCTGATCGAGTCGGAGGGCGAGATCAAGGGTTCAAGGATCGAGCAAACTTTAACCTATATTGAAAAAGCTCCGGGTATTTGGAAGCTTCTATTTGTGGAAAACAAGATTTGCTTGCGCGGCCAGGCATTGAATTCTGATAAAGAGTGGGAAGAGGGTTGGAAGTGCGACGAATCGCCATTTCCAATATCCGGTTTTGACGACCTCTTCATAGCAGCAAGCGTGAACATTGACCTAGAGGCAGCCAGTGCGGCTTTCTCTCAGCCTGTCGAAGTCTACGTGGTTGATAAGGCAGCCCTTGAGGCTGAAAAAGCCCCCCCCGCGGTGATGACCCTCGCAGACATTGAAAAAGTTTTGAAAGCTGTCGGGTCTCAAATGTCGGTTGAGAGTGCACAGTATATTGCTCCCCTGAAGGGGCCCGAAGAGGCCCAACCCGGCTTGGCGATTTTGGTGAAAGGCCGCTTGTCAAAGCGTGAGCGAGTGGATCAGAAATTCACCTATATTTTTGACGGTGATTTTTTGCTTCTTAAAGAAATCGATGGTGTCTACTGCCGATACATAGACCGAGTCGAAAAGGAGGTCTGTGATCCTTTGTACGGTCCGACACCCGCCTCGCCAATGCCTCTGAAGCTTCGCAATAGTGGAGAGCTAACAAAAGCGCCGAATTCCCAGCCCCAGCAAGTGGCTGCACAACCGTCGATTCCATCAGGGAATCAGTGTGGGCCTCTTTTGGGGCACCTCGAAACAATTTTAAAATTTCATTTCGAAAGAAGTCTGTTCGATGGACAGGCTCTGCCCGAGTACCGCCGGTTTATGAAAAACATTGTTCTCATGGCGGACCCTATGGCTCTGATTTTAAGTAACGAGGAGCAATCCAATATGTTGGCAGTCATTGAAGGGGCTGCCGACTATGAAGAGCAGTTGGCGCGATTGGTGGCAGAATTTAAAAAAGGGACTGCTGGTGATTGTTCCTATTTGGCTGGAATAACGAAAGAGTTACAACAGTCTTTGTTGGCACGAGTGGGGGAAGCCTATCAATTGTTTGGCTTGGCGAAACAGTATGGCTTCAATCTCCAGAAGGTGCAGGCGATGACCACTCTGTCTGACTTGCAAACAAACATGTTGTCTCAGTTGCCTCGCTTTTCAAAGTCCCAGCCGACTTCGTTAACCCCCGAGCAGCGAATGGACCTCGCTTTGGGACAAATGAAGACCTATATTGATTCATCCCTAGAGCGACTTTCATCCTATGAAGAATACATGGTCGCGGTCATGGCAAAGCAAGATGCCTACAGTGTATTGCTCAATCAGCCACAACAAATTGTCGAGGGTCTGGAGGGGCACACTATCAAAAAATACTTTGGTATGAGTGTGGCCACGGGGTTTAGTGGTCGCCACTATATCGTGAAAGCTCATCCAAAGGTGACAGATGACTTTGGCCTCAGGGTTGGTGACGAAATTCTGCAAGTGAACCAACAAAAGGCACACCTATTGTCCTATGAAGCTCTGGACGGCTTACTGCTGAATACCGCGGCTCCAATAGATCTAGTGGTTTCTCAGGCTGGCACCTCTCGCGCCGTTCGGTTGGTGGCACAAGAGTTGGATCCCTTAGATATTTTTTATGACCTGGAGTTGGTGGAGTCCGATGGGCAACGTTTGCTGAAAATCGATTTGCAGTCTTTTCAAGCTGGGGTGGCGCAAAAAATCCACGGCGATATTCTCAAATTTTTGGAGCAGAAGGGTGGCATTGATGGTTTTGTCTTGGATTTAAAGGGCAATCCCGGGGGCAGTACTGAAGAGGCAGTTAACGTCATGAGTTTCTTTGTGCAAGATCAGCCAGTGTCCTACTACCGTTTGGGTGCTCGCGGTCGCGCGACGGTTAAACCTTTGATGGCAAAGCCTGAGTTTTTCATCGATGACAGCAAACCTTTGGTTGTTTTAGTGGATGGCGCGACAGTGAGTTCGGCAGAGATCGTCGCCAGTGGTCTTCAGTCACTCGGTCGCTCGGTGACGGTCGGTCAAGAGACCTTTGGAAAGTTGGTCGGGCAGTATTACACCCCCATCGTTTTGTCGAATGAAAAGACAATGGGTCTATTAGTCACTGCTGGTGAGTATTTCAATGCCCAAGGGGAGAGCCTCAACGGTATTGGAGTGGTTCCAGATTTGATCCAGGAGGGCGGCGGTGTGAAAGCCGCCTTTGAAGATGGCATCAGCCCTGGAAAAGATCTTTCCGTCGAGCAACGGCTACCGATGTCGGAGTATCCATTTCGTAAAGCCTTTTTAGAAGGGACTCCTGCTGCCGAAAGCGTGGCATCGTTAGAACTCTTAGCGTCACTCTGATTTCAGGGCCCGCTTGGCGCGATTCCAGAGGGTTTCTTTTTCGGATCTTGAGATTGCTAAGAAGTTGGGTTCAAGCTCTAGCATTTTGCGAAACCGAGTCACGAACTTGATATTTGATAGCCGCAAAGCCTTTTCGGCATCGAGGTCAAGGTGGCGAGCCAACTGTGACAAAGTAAAGAGCACGTCCCCCAACTCTTCTTCGATATGAGATTTGTCGCCAGAGTCGAGAGCCTGTTTGAGTTCTTCAAACTCTTCAGTCACCTCGCCCAGCACTTGTTCGATGGTGTCCCAGTCAAAATCCATTCTTTTGGCTCTCTTTCCAATCTTATGGGACCGGAGCAGTGCTGGAAAAGCTTTTGGGATATCGAAGAGCTCGGTCTCAGTGGACCCAGGTTTTTCTTGAGCCTTGATATGCTCCCAATTGTTGACCACTTCGCTCGCGCTATTAACCTTCTCATCGTCAAAGACGTGGGGGTGTCGGTTGACCATTTTTTGGTTGAGATGATCCAGGACATCATTGATATCAAAGTGGCCCGATTGTCGGGCTAGTTCTGCGTGCAGCACGGATTGAAACAGGAGGTCTCCCAATTCTTCTTTTGTGTTTGCCATGTCTCGATTCTCGATGGCTTCTTCGAGTTCAAGGGCCTCTTCGACGGCGTAGGGTGTGAGGGATTGATGGGTTTGAGCTTTATCCCAGGGGCAGCCGTCCGGCCCACGCAACCTTTTGACAATGTCGATCAATTGTTGGAATGATTTCATGTTCGGCAATAAAGCAGGAGGACTGGTGCAGGTCAATATTGTAAAGTTGAGTGATTGGCGCATTCCTCGAAAGTTCATCGACGTTTGGATGAGTTCTTTGGCAAAGCAGCTTAAAAAACACACAAAGCATGATGTCACCAAATCAGAAATCACGGTGGCTATTGTGGATGCGACCAAAATAAAGCAGCTCAACCGAGACTTTAGGTCCAAGACTAAAGTCACTGATATCCTTAGCTTTTCCGGATTTGAAGAGTCTGAGCTAGGGGAGCTCGTGATCTGCGGGGAGATCCTTGATCAGCAAGCCGCTGATCACGAATTGAGCATAAATGAAGAACTCGGTTACCTCTTGGTTCACGGCGTTTTACATCTGTTGGGCTATGAACATGAAAAGGGTGGTCAGGCTGAAAAAGAGATGTTTGAATTGCAAGACCACATATTTGAGGTATTAAGACATAAGCATTGCTAACGGCTTAGGATTCTATCGATGGAAAAAAGTTACAATCTCAACACCCACCTCAGCGAGTTTCGAAGTTTGACCCAGGAGTTGGCTGAGAAGTCTTCTCAACTACGGAGGTACCTTTGACATCGATCGGCGCCTTAAAGAACTCACTGAATTAAAACACAAGGCTCAAAATCCAGAGCTTTGGAAAAACCCCAATGAAATGCAGAAAGTGAACACGGCCATCGCCGTGCATGAAAAAACCTGCAATCAGTGGAGCGATTTGAATGCGAAAATTGATGATGTCGGGGTTCTCTTGGATCTTGCCGAAGAGGGCGAAGACGAAGAGTCGTTTCAAGAAGCCGTGAGCGAGATTGGACGTTTGCAAAAAGTGATCGACGAGCTGGAGCTACAAAAGTTGCTCGATGGAGAGTCTGATCTCAACAGCACTTTTCTTTCGATTAATTCTGGAGCCGGTGGCACAGAGGCTTGTGATTGGGCTGGCATGCTGTACCGCATGTACACTCGTTATGCCGAGGCCGAAGGGTATAAGGTCGAGGTGCTAGAACTGACGGCCGGTGATGAGGCCGGTATCAAATCGGTCACCCTTAATATTCAGGGACCTTACGCCTATGGTTATTTGAAGGCCGAATCAGGAGTGCATCGTTTGGTGCGTATCTCACCCTTTGATTCCAATGCCCGCAGGCACACCAGTTTCGCTTCGGTGTTTGCTTGGCCCGAAGTCGACGATGACATTGATATTGAGATTCGTAACGAAGACCTCAAAATCGACACCTACCGCGCCAGTGGGGCGGGTGGGCAGCATGTCAATACCACAGACTCTGCGGTGCGGATCACCCATGAGCCCACCGGGATTGTGGTGCAATGTCAGAATCAGAGATCACAACATGCCAATCGTGACACGGCCATGAAGATGCTAAAGGCGGCTCTTTATGAAAAAGAACTCGAAGAGCGCAACAAAGAAAAAGACGCCATGAACGCCCAGAAAAAAGCCAACGAATGGGGCAGTCAGATCCGCTCCTACGTCATGCATCCCTACCAAATGGTCAAAGATCACCGCACTTCAGAAGAAACCAGTCAGGTTCAAGACGTCATGGATGGCCAACTCAGTGAATTTATATTCTCCTATTTAAAGTTTCTGAAAGGTGAGGAGTAAAACTTGAACTGGTGGTTGTTTCGAAAATTCATTTTTCAGAAAAAATTATTCACGGAATCCACCACGGTGTTCTCGATCATCGGGATCACCTTGGGAGTGGCCTTTCTTGTTGTGAGCATGGCGGGCTTCAGTGGTTTTACAGAGAGTTTAAAAAGTTCCATTATTGATGTCACGGGTCATGTGAGTGTTTTTAAGCGAGGGGGGCGCATTGCCAATCCCGAAGAAGTCGTGCAGCAGATCCAAGAGGCCAGCCCCGAAGTGCGACAGTGGTTGGGCTTTGTACAACTTGAGGTCCTTGTCGCCAACAAAGGCAAGTTGAATGCTGTACTTCTGCAAGGTGTGGATTGGAGCAAGGTTCAGACCATGGAGGAATTACGGCGTAGGGAGATCGACACCCTCGCTTCTGGGCAGACCGGCTTGGGCGAACCCGCCTACTTGGGTAAGGTGGTGGCGCAAAGGTTAAACCTCAAAGTGGGTGATTCGTTTAAAGCCATTTGGCCGAAAGTTTCTAAGAGCACCGCCACCCGTATCGCGTCGAAAGTGCAAAATTTTTACGTGCACTCCATATTAGATTTTGGCAAGTACGACTTTAATGAGCGTGTCGTCATCACAAAATTAGAGGTGGCCCAACAACTGGCCGAGATGGGTGACAAAATCAATGGCTTTCGCTTGCGATTGCAAGACTCCGATCTTTCGGCGGCAGAGGCTGAAAAAATCCAGGCCGCTTTGGGGTGGGACTACTCGGTGCGTGATTGGTCGATGACCAATCGGTCCCTCTTTAAAGCGATTCGTTATGAAAAGATGGTGCTGTTCTTCGTTATGTTGATCATGGTTATTGCGGCCTTTTTTAATGTGTCGACCACTTTGTTCTTGGGTGTTTTGCGACGTTACTCCCAGATCAGTGTGATGCGTGCTCTCGGGCTAAAAAGAAAAGATGTTGTGGTCTTATTTTGTCTGCACGGGTTGGCGCTGGGTGTGATCGGCTTGGTTTTTGGCTTGCTCTTGGGTTTGTTGTTTTGTCTGGGCTTTGAGAATTTACAGAAGATCTATCCGATCATGCCTGAAGAGGTTTATCGGATGTCGAACTTCGCTACGCACTTGGAATTTCAAGACATCGTCTGGGTGGTCGTGGCAACAATCCTCACTTGTTTTATAAGCACTTTGGCGCCAGCTTTTCGTGGTGCCAGACTGTCTCCCGTGGAGGGGCTTAAGTATGAGTAGTATCATCCTATCAACGAAATGCATCACCAAGGCGTATCAGATGGAGGGCTCTCGATTGGAGGTTCTTAAAGGTGTGGACCTTAGCATCAATCAAGGTGATGCCATTTGCATCATGGGAGTTTCGGGCGCTGGCAAGAGCACGCTTCTCCATGTCCTTGGGACATTGGACATGCCTTCTCTTGGCAAGATCTACTACAAAGGTGAAGACCTGACTCGTAAGACGGACGATCAGCTGGCAGAGTTTCGTAACAAAAAGATGGGCTTTGTGTTTCAGTTTCATCATTTGTTGCCCGAACTCAATGCCCTTGAGAACGTCTCACTGCCGGCACGCGTGGGTGGACGCTCGAAAGTCGAGGCGGAGCAAAAGGCCGCCGCATTGCTGGATCTGTTGGGATTAAAGAAGCGAGCCCATCATTATCCCTCAGAGCTTAGTGGCGGTGAGCGACAACGGGTGGCCATTGCCCGGGCCTTGGTTAACGACCCAGAGATCCTTTTTGCCGATGAACCTTCCGGAAATTTGGATAGTGAAAATGGTAGAGTCATTCAAGATCTTTTCTTCCAGCTGCAAAAAGACCTGGGCTTGACCCTTATTGTGGTGACCCACGATCAAGATTTCGCCGCTCGCTTTCCGAAGCTCTTCAAGCTGAAGAACGGCGTGTTTATTGACTGATTGTTGAGAGCTGATTTTGCTCAAATACTGGTCAAAGCTCCGCCTTTTCTGCGGGCCTCCAAAGAAGTTGTGGAAAAGCCTCATGATGAGGTGCAGAATCGCCAACCATTGAGGGTCTTATTTAGAGCAATTGGGTCGAGAATTTTGACATTGAGGGTATATACGAATAGCCTGCCGTCTTGGAAAGACGCTGTAAAAAGAGGAATTTAAGCTTTGCAATCTCCGTTGATTAATTTCATCTGCCGTTTTTTTATCTTCCTTTTGATGGGCTGGTTGCCCTGTTCTGCGATGGGCCAAAATGTGGAGGCCATCACGGTCTCTGGTAATCGAAAAATTGAAAAAGATGCCATTTTACAAAAGTTGACCAACAAGGTCGGAAGCCCTTTAAACGTGGATGCGGTCAAAGCTGAGGTGCAGTCACTTTTCGCCACGGGCTACTTTCAAGACATCGAAGTTCGTGAAGACAAAGGAAAAAAGGGGGGCGTCGTCCTCTCTTACCGGGTTGTCGAAAAACCATCGGTGTCTTCTATTGATTACAAGGGGAACTCAGAGCTCGACGATGAGGAACTCGGCGAACTCACCAAGATCAAGGTCTTCGAAATTATCGATTACGGTAAAATCACCCGTGGAGTGGCCGACATTCTCAAGGCCTACGAAGAGAAAGGTTTTTTTCTCGCCAAGGTTGACTACACCGTTGAAAAGGATGAGCGCGATGGCGTGAAGGTGGTGTTTAACATCACCGAAAACGACCAGGTCCTGGTAAAAAGGATTTCTTTTCTTGGTAATGAAAAGGTCCCCGCCAGTGATATTAAATCAAAAATGCTCACCCAGGAGGGTGGATTTTTTAGTGGTGTCAGTGGTTCTGGAACTTACAAGCAAGACGCTTTTGAGCAAGACATTCAATTGATCAGTTTTTTGTATTTCAACATGGGTTATGTCAAAGCCAAGGTCTCACGCCCCGAAGTCACGGTGACTCCTGACAAAAAGGGAATTTACATCAGTATCCAGGTCGAAGAAGGTGAGCAGTTCAATACAGGTGAGGTGAGCTTTTCGGGAGACCTTCTCTTTACCACTGAAGAACTGAACGAAACGGCCTCTATCGATGAGTCTGAAATTTTTGTTTATGAAACGGTCCAAGCCGACATTCGAGCCTTCACGGCGAAATACGGTGATCTGGGTTACGCCTACACCAACGTGATTCCTCGTACCTTCATTCGGGATGAAGAAAAAGTCGTGGATATCGTTTATGAGTTCGATAAAGGCAAAAAAGTCTATTTCGGAACGATCAATGTGGTGGGCAACTCGCGCACCCGTGACAAAGTGGTGCGCCGAGAATTACGCATTGGTGAAGGCGAGTTGTATAACGAAAGTCGCAAGCGTGAGTCGATCGACAACATTCAGCGACTTGGTTTTTTTGAACAGGTTCAGTTCAACTCCAAGACTCCGCAAGGGCGTGATGATCTAATGGATATCGACATCGTCGTTAAAGAGCGCAACACGGGCAGTTTTCAGTTGGGTGCAGGCTATTCTTCTTTCAGTGGTGTGATCTTCAATGCTCAGCTGAACCAAGCCAACTTTTTGGGTAAAGGTCAAAACGTAGGTCTGCAAATTGACTATTCTGAAATTCAAAAGCGGTACCGCCTGAATTTCACGGAGCCTTATTTCTACGACACTCTTTGGACAGTGGGCTTCGATATCTATCGTAACGAAAGTAATATCCCCGGCTTGTTTCAAGAAAAAGTGGAAGGGGGCGCGGTGCGTATCGGTCACCCCATCTACAGTCGCTATTTGTATGGTTTCTTGCGATACAAGCTCGACAATACGGATCTTAATATGGAGCCCGGGCCGAATGCCACGGATATCCTTCAACCAGAAACGGCCGAGGGTGTGACCAGCTCTGTGACGGCCTCCGTGGAGTATGACAAAAGAAACGATCGCTTTGCGCCAACAAAAGGAATTCACACCAGCGCGTCGTACGAGCTTGCCGGTATCGGTGGCGGCCTTAACTATCGAAAAGCCGATGCCTTTTTTCGTTGGTACCACAACATTTTTTGGAATCTGGTGTTTCGAACCAATCTTAGTTTTGGCATGATCGAGGCCCCCGATGGGCGTCCCATTCCTTTTACCAAGCGCTATCGCTTGGGTGGCCCCTTCAACTTAAGAGGTTTCGACTTCGCAGATGTGGGGCGCCGCCAGTTTTCTAAGCTTCATTATGACTATCTTATGGGTAATGCCAATCCAAAGATTGCGAACCCGAACCCCAACCCGCTGACAGACCCCAACGAAGCCGCTCGCCGCGCCAATGTGGTCATCGGGGGGAGTCAGCAGGCCCTTGCCATGTTTGAGCTCGAGTTCCCGCTGGTCAAAGAGGCTGGCATACGGGGTGTGGCTTTCTATGATATGGGTATGGCAGACAATAATATCGTCGACACTCGGTTTCGAGAGGACGTCGGATTTGGTGTCCGTTGGTTCTCTCCTATCGGCCCGTTGCGATTTGAGTGGGGGTTTCCCATCGATCGAAGAGCTGAATTACAAGAAGAGGGCTCCGAATTTCACTTTGCAATCGGGGCGCCTTTTTAATAAAACAATGCATTATATACAAACAGCTTGCTCCTAATCGATTTAGGCAAGCGAAGGAGAAAATTATGAGAACTCTACTAGCCATTTTAATATCTGTAATGGTCATGCCGGCGATGGCCAAGTTTCAAGCCGCTTATATTGACATGCAGTCGGCCATTCAAAGCACCAAGGCGGGCAAGAGTGCCAAGTCGAACCTTGAAAAAGAATTTAATAAAAAGAAAGACGAACTAAAGAAAAAAGAAGGCAAACTAAAAAAAGAAGCCGATGAGTTCCAGAAGAAGGCGAATGTCTTATCTGAAAAAGCCCGTGGCCAAAAACAAGCCGCTCTCCAAAAAAAGATGATGGAGTTTCAGCAGGAGTTGCAACAAAGTCAGATGAATATCCAGCAGAAAGAGCGAGAATTGACAAAGCCAATTCTCGATAAGCTCCAAAAGGTGATCGCAAAAGTAGCCAAAGACAAGGGCTATTCCATGGTTTTCGAAAAGGCCAGCCAAAGCGTGATGTGGGCGGAGGCAAGTCTTGATATCACCGATGATGTTGTGAAGGAATTTGAAAAGTCCAAGTAATGGCTGACTCCTCGTGTTTTATCGACATTAATGAAATCCAGAAACGTTTGCCCCATCGGTTCCCGTTTCTGTTGATTGATCGAGTTCTCGCTTTCACCCACGGTCCGGACCCCCAAAAGTACAAGGGACGTAAGGTGGTCGCCCGTAAAAATGTGACCATCAATGAACCTTATTTTAATGGTCACTTTCCGGGGAATCCGGTGATGCCAGGAGTGTTGCAGGTGGAGGCCATGGCGCAAGCTGGGGCCATTGCCTGTGCTCCAGAGGCGGCGGACCAGATTGATGTGCTGATCGCCAAGATCGTGATGGCTAAATTTAGAAAGCAGGTCACTCCCGGTGACGTGCTTGAGGTTCATGCAGAAATAAAAAATGAGAAAAGTTCAATTTTGACGGTGGATTGCCAGATCTTTTGCGACTCCTTGCTGGTTTCAGAAGTGACAGTGATGGCCAAGGTCATGAAGAAGTAGGTGGGGCGTGGGTATTCATCAAACGGCAATCGTTTCTCCCAGGGCAGTGATTCATCCCGAAGCTCAAATTGGTCCTTACGTCGTGATTCGCGGCGATGTGACCATTGAAAAAGGCGTGAAGGTTGATCAGTTTGCAACCGTGGGCGCTGAGAATACGAAGGTGTTTATCGGTGAGGGCACTCGCGTTTACCCGGGGGCCGTTGTTGGAGAAGCACCTCAGGACTTAAAGTATGGTGGTGAGGCCACTTCGGTGACTCTTGGTCGGAACAACCATGTCCGTGAGTACGCCACGATTCATGCAGGCACTCCCACTGGCGGTGGCGAGACCATCATCGGCGACCATGGACTTTTTATGGCCTATGTTCATATTGCCCATGACTGCAAAATTGGCAATCATGTGGTTATCGCTAATTCCACTCAATTGGCAGGCCATGTTGAGATGGAGGACCATGTGAAGGTCGGCGGTGTTTGCGCCTTCAATCAATTTGTTCGGCTGGGGCAATACAGCTACATCGCTGGCGACAGTTCGGTTAACAAAGACGTGCTGCCCTTTGCAATTGCTCAGGGGAAATACGCCGTGATGCGCGCGGCCAATCAAATTGGCATGGATCGTAGTGGGTTCAGCAAAGAAGATATCGGAGCGGTCCGCAGAGCTTTACGAATCATTACCAAGGGCGACCACACCACAATTGAAGAGGCTTTGCAAAGAGTGGCTAAAGAGTGTGGTGATAGCGAATCAATCCTAGCCCTGTTAAAGTTTGCAAAAAACTCGGAGAGGGGTCTGGCACTATGAGTTCGATGAAAACCGCTGTGGTAGGAGCTGGTCACCTTGGGACTTATCATGCTGAAAAGTTTTTTAATATCGAGAACTCTCAGCTCGTTGCTATTGTTGATCCTGATCTTGAGAAAGCAGCAGTCCTAGCCAAAAAATACAATTGTGAAGCCTTTTCCGACTATAAGGCGATTGTTGATAAAGTGGACGGGGTTTTAATCGCCGCTCCCACGCCTTTTCATTTCGAGATCGCCAAATTTTTTCTAAAAAATGGCAAGCACACCCTTATTGAGAAGCCCATCACCACAACAGTGGCGGAAGCAGAAGAACTGTGTGAAATCGCCAAAGCCAAAGGCCTGGTGTTGCAGGTGGGGCATGTCGAGCGTTTTAATCCGGCGTTGGTGTCAGCAAAAAAACAATTAAAAGAGCCCTTGTTTATTGAATGCCATCGCCTCGCTCCGTTTAAGCCTCGCAGCACCGATGTGGATGTTGTTTTAGATTTGATGATTCATGATATCGACGTGATTATGAACTTGGTGAATAGTCCGATTGTCAGTGTCTCGGCGGTGGGGACTCCCGTGTTGACCCCCTATGTGGATATTGCCAATGCTCGCTTAGAGTTTGAGTCAGGAGCTGTCGCGAACTTGACCGCCTCGCGAGTGTCACAGACGGCGACTCGGAAAATTCGGGTCTTCCAAGAGACGCAGTATTTGTCGATCGACTTCGGAACGGGCGAACTCAATTTAACCACCAAGACCGGCGAGTGGGACAATTTTGAAGAAGAAATCCCCCTTGAATTTGAAGCCTGGGAACTAAAAAAGGGTGACGCACTGTTGGCCGAAGACCAATCCTTTGTGGATTGTGCTTTGCAAGGAAGCCAGCCCATTGTTAGCGGTGAGCAAGCTCTTGTTGCAATGAAAGTAGCGGAACAAGTTCGTGATGAAATCAGCCGACGTCTCAAAAACAGATAGTATTCTTCTCATTGCAGCTGAAGCTTCGAGTTGCATGTATGCAAAAAACTTTATTTCTCAGTGGCGCGAGCGACATCCGCAATGCCATTTTTTTGGAGTGGGTGACCGCCAGATGCAGTCCGAGGGGATGGATTGTCTCGGCTTTGCCGAGGACATGGCCGTTGTTGGACTGCAGGAGGTGATTAAGCATTACTCCGAAATTCGCAGCTGTGCTGAGGCGATTCTACAGAAGGCGAAGCAAGACAAACCACGATTTGCCCTTTTGCTTGATTATCCAGGATTCAATTTGCGAATGGCGAAGAGACTAAAGAAACTGGAAATTCCGGTGGTTTATTATATTTCTCCCCAGCTATGGGCCTGGAAGAAGGGGCGTGTTAAGCAGGTGCAACAATTTGTCGATGAAATGGCTGTCGTGTTCCCCTTTGAAGTGGACTTTTACAAACCCTATGGAGTGAATGCCCATTTTGTGGGTCACCCTTTGGTGGAAATAGTAGACAAAGAGCTCGCCAATCATGTGCCCGGTCCGAGGAAAAGAAAAGTTCTTGGCTTGATGCCCGGGAGCCGTCGTAGTGAAGTGCAACATAATTTTACGACCCAGTTAGCGGCGGCCCGCCAGTTGACCGCTGATAAAGACATTGACGTTAAAATTCTTTTGGCGCCCACTTTGTCAAAAGAGGATCTGTTACCCTACATGAACGAAGACGACTCATCTTTTGAGTTCATACAAGAGGCACCCAGCCGAATGATCCAGAGCTGCGATGTGATTTTAACGGCATCTGGTACGGCGACTTTGCAAGTGGCCCTTTGCCTAAAGCCCATGGTCGTTATGTACAAAATGAATCCGATCACGGCCTTTATGGCGAAGCTTTTGGTTCGCTCGGTGAAGGCCTTTTGTATCGTGAACCTTATTGCGGATAAAATCGTAGTCCCGGAACTTTTTCAAGAACAAGCCACTCCCCAGAATCTTGTTGCTCAGCTTTCCGTTCTTTTTGAAGAATCGCCAGAGAGCGACAGAATGTTAAAGGAATTGGCACAGGTGAAAACAAAATTGGGCCAGGGCGGTGCCACCGAGAACTTAGTGAGTCTCCTTGAAGAAAGGTTTGCCCAGTGATCCGATTTTTATTGTGGCCGTTAGCATTTTTATTTTTCTTGCTCAGTCAGCTTAGGTATTTCTTATTCTCGGTGGGTGTTTTAAAACGGCATAAAGTGGAGCCGCCGGTTCTCTGTATAGGAAACCTGACCACTGGTGGAACCGGCAAAACGCCTTGGGTTCAAAAAGTCAGTCAATTTTTTCACGAACGAGGCAGTGATGTTGCGATCTTGAGTCGTGGGTATACCGGTGACTACAACGGGGTTTTGCGAGTCGAGGAAACCATGGATGCGCGCCGCTGTGGCGATGAGCCGTTGTGGCTGAAAGCCAACACCTCTGCCGACGTCGTTGTCGGGAGAAATCGAGCCAATGCCGCGCAATGGGTGTTAAATGAACGAAAGCCCGATCTCTTTGTCCTTGATGATGGCTTTCAACATTTTGCTTTAGAGCGTGATTTTAACCTTATCTTGTTAGATGCCTCCGTTTCTCGTTCTCATTATCATCTTTTGCCTGTCGGGCAAATGCGAGAGGGGTTCAGTGGTCTTCGGCGAGCCCACGCTGTGGTGATCAATAAGTGCAACTACGCCAATCAGAATCAGGTTAGGTGGTTGACCGATCGCTGTTTGCCCTTCCTCGCTAAGGATCGGATCTTTTATGCCGATTTTGTTTTCTCTCACTGGGTTCCCATGGTCAGTGAGCTGGATTGGACGGTGTCTTTGGATCAAGCCTCCATGACCTGTGGGGTGGGGAATCCCGATGCTTTTTTGAAGACCTTGGAACAGCAGGGGGTGCAACCGGTCAAAGAGTTTATATTCCCCGATCATTACTTTTGGAAACCTGCTGACGTTGAACGAATGACCTACAACATGAAAAGAGAGGGAAGTCGCGATCTGATGATCACTGAAAAAGACGCGGTCAAACTCAACCGATTCAAAAAGCACTTTAAAGAAATGGGGATCCAACTCTGGGTTTGTAAAATGAAGGTTGAACTCCTGGAGCGATCCAGTGAGTTTGATGAACTGTTGGAGGGCGTCCTCCGTTGATGCTTCTCAAATATCCCCTACTTGCTATCGCTTTCCTGATTCATAAGATGCCCTTTTTTATTCATCAAGCGATCGCTTGGTTTATTGGCCTTATGTGGTTCGACGTTTTACGAATACGACGACAGCAAGCCATTGAAAATGTGCAGCGAGTGTTTCCAGAAATGGGGAGGACGACGGCGACCCGAATGGCCCGACGGTCTCTTTATCATATGGGGCTGACTCTCACCGAGTTTTTCTCCATGCCTTTTTTGTGGGAACAGGATTTTCGAGAAATGTACGATGTCGAGGGTGAGGAACACTTTCGGTCGGCTTTTGATGAGAATAAAGGTGTTTTTGTATTAAGTGTTCACCTGGGTAATGGAGATCTTGGGACTGCTGCGCTTGCCAGCTGGGGATACCCTGTTCATATTATTTCGAAGATTTTTCAGTCGCAGTGGCTCAACAAGCTTTGGTTTTCGGCCCGAGAGGCAAAAGGCGTGCGTTTTATTCCTCCTCGTAAAAGCAGCTACGAGATATTGAAAGCCTTGAAAGGCAATCAAGCGGTCATTTTTGTGCTCGATCAATACACGGGCCCTCCGAATGGTATTTTGACGACTTTTTTTGGTTATGAAACAGGCACTGCGGCCGGGTTAGCCCTGTTTGCTCAGCGCTCTGGGGCTCCGGTGGTGCCGGTCTACACCTACCGGACGGGGCCCAAAAAGCACAAGATCGTGGTTCAGCCTCCCATTGAGTTTGAAGAACAAGGCGGTAAAAGCGAGACGCTGCGTTTTATGACCGAAAAATACAACCGGGTCGTTGAGAACGCCATATTGCAGGCCCCTGAGCAGTGGATGTGGGTGCATCGACGCTGGAAAGTGGGCTTTCCGAATCAGAGGTTGGCCCGCATTGAAACATAATATTTCTGTTAAATTTCCTATCGGACTTTGTTGAAGGTTGTTATCATAAATTAATGAGTAAGTTCTTGAGAGTTTCTTTTGGCTGTTCTTTATTATGGGTCCTTGTCTCCTGTGTCACTTCTGATAAGGACTTCGATCACGAGCAGGTGCAGGATACTTCTGAATTTGAGCAAGTTGTAAAAATTGAAACCATGGAGGAGCCCAAGACTCAGTCTCCCCCGCCGACTCCTGAAGAAGCCAAGTCAAAAAAACAGACGCCTAAGAAAGTAACTAACAGCGCAACGAAGAAAAAGTCGGCAGCCAATGCCCCGGCGCCACAGAAAAAAAAGGCACCCAAGAAGGAGGCCAAAGAACAAAAATCGCCGTCGCCTTCGGTAAAAGGGAAGAAGAAGGCAAAAAGTGCTCCTCGGCAACCTCCTCTGGAAGATAGCGAGGGGTTCGACGGGCGTCGCCCCCTGGTTCAACCTTTTCGAGTGGGTGAAGAGGTTGTGATGGGGATTTCATACTTTGCGGTAGAGGCCGGCAAGTTCACCATGAAAGTGATGCCCATGGTCCAAGTGAACGGCGAGAAGTCCTACCACTTTAAGTACATTATGAAATCCAGTCCCCTGTTTTCCATGTTTTATTCGGTGGATGACGTCGCAGAGACCTTTGTTGATTACGAGACTCTATTGCCTCATTCCTACGAAATCCACGTCGATGAATCGAAGCAGGTTCGCGAAACCAGAACCTTCTTTGATCACAAAGCGGGTAAGGCCACCATGTGGGATCGCAAGCAAAAAAAGAACGAGAAGCTTGAAAAGAAAAAGATAGAGTGGGACTTACTCGCCTACTCACAAAACGTTTTTAGCGCGGCTTATTATCTACGCAACTTCACTCTGAAGGTGGGCAAGAAGTTAAAAGTACGGGTCGGACACGAAGGTAAGAATATTGAGATGACTGCTGAAGTGGTCCGTCGTGAAACAATCTTCACTAAAATAGGCAAGTTTGATACTTTCGTCGTTAAACCACAATTCGATATTGACGGTAAATTTAAACCGACCGGAGAAAACTATCTTTGGTTGACTGCCGATGACCGGAAATTTATTGTGCGAATGGAATCTAAGATTAAAATCGGTACCATTGTTGGCGAAGTTCAGAAATTGAAAAGATGAATCATCTCTATATTCAAACGGCATTTTTAGGTGACCTTCTGTTGGCCATTCCTGCTTTAAAGCAGATTCGCTACTGGTCTCCCCAGTCGGCGATCCATTTGGTTTGTCGCCAGGGGTATGGTGAACTCATGAAGAGTCTTGGTGTCTGCGAACGGGTCATTGAGGTGAATAAGTCCTCGAAAAAGTCGCTAATAAAAAATATGGAAAACGAAAGTTTCCACACCATCTTTTGCCCCCATCAATCGGTCTCGAGCCATCGCATTGTAAAAAGTCTCAAGGCCGAGCAGAAGATTGGCTACAAAAACACTTGGAATGCTTCTTATTTTACCCATCGAGTGGAGCGCAACCTGCAATGGCCCGAGGCCATCCGTCAACTGCAGCTCCTTGGGACGGTGTCAGAGGCCGTTGCCATCAACCTAGAGGCCTTTGCGCAAAAAACCGATGCCATTCCACACTGGGCCGACATGCACCTGAAGCAGGTCTCTTGGTCCGAAGAAGAGGTCCGGCAAATGGTGAGTGCAAAGGTGCAAGGTTTGAATGTCGGCACTCCTTATGTTTGCATTGCTCCAGGGAGTGTTTGGGCCACGAAGCGCTGGAGCCAGAAGTCTTATGTGAAAGCGGCGACTGACCTGGCTCGGAAAAATTATCAAATTGTGATCTTGGGGGCTCCCGATGAGAGAAGCTTATGCGAGAAGTTACAAAAAGAAATTCCAAATAGTTTCTCTTTAGCCGGGCAACTGAGTGTGTTGCAGTCAATGATGCTCCTCTCCAAGGCCAGCGGAATAGTTTGCAATGACTCTGGAGCGATGCATATGGCGAGCGTTGTCGGCTGCCCAACAGTGGCCGTCTTTGGCCCCACGGTCACCGAATTGGGGTACAAACCTTGGAATAGCAAGGCCCAGGTCATAGAAAATAACAGTTTACTGTGCCGCCCCTGCGGTCAGCACGGCGGGCGACAGTGTCCTATTGGCACTCATCAGTGTATGACCTCGGTCTCTCACCGAGCCGTGGTGGATGAGGCCCTGTCAATCTTTCGGTAGTTTTTTTAAGTCGATATTGAACTTTTTAATTTTCCGAAGAAGTGTGTTTTTCGGGATATTAGCGTTGGCAACCGTTCGATTGATTTTGCCTTCGTTAGCAGCCAGAGCTTTTTCAATAAAGGACTTTTCAGATTCGATTTTGAACTTTTCAAAATCCATATCCTTGTCTTCAGGCTCTGGCTTTTCGGCCTCGGCAATTTGAGGTGGGAGGTCTTCCACCTCAACCCGCGCACCACTGGCGAGAATGAGTGTTCTTTGAATGACGTTTTCAAGTTCACGAATGTTCCCAGGCCAGGCGTAGGCCGTCAGGCGTGCCATGGCGGCCTCAGAGAAAGACTTGTCGGTTCCAGCGCCCATCGAATATTTTTTTAAGAAATAGGTCACCAGCGAGGGAATGTCTTCTTCACGTTCACGCAAGGGCGGAATGAAGATAGGGATCACATTCAGTCGAAAGTATAAGTCTTCTCGAAACGAGCCCTCTTCAACAAGTTTTTCAAGGTTTTGATTGGTTGCCGTGATGATTCTTGCGTTGGTTTTCTGTTGTCGGTTCGATCCCACTGGCATAAAGGTTTTGTCCTGCAGCACTCTTAGCATCTTGGCTTGGACCTCTAATTTTAATTCGCCAATTTCGTCAAGAAATAGGGTGCCATTATTGGCGAGTTGAAATTTACCAATCTTGCGTTCGTGGGCATCTGTAAAGGCTCCTTTTTCATGGCCAAACAGCTCACTCTCCACCAATCCGTCAGGGATTGCTGCACAGTTGAGACTGATCATCTGCTCACTTTTTCGGTTTGAGTTAAAGTGAATGGCTTTGGCCACCAGGTCTTTACCCGTTCCGTTTTCGCCCCGCAGAAGGATTGTGCTGTCGACGTTAGAAATCTTTTTGATAAGATCGAAGACTTCTTTCATCGGTTTAGAGTGACCTATGATCTTGCTCTCTACGTCGGATTCTAGAATCGGAAAGCTCAGTGAGATCTCCTCAACTAGGCGTCGAGCTTCAACCGCTTTTTTGAAAATTTCCACAATTTTATCTTTGTTGAGGGGCTTTTCGAGATAGTCGTAAGCCCCAAGTTTAATAGCGTGGACGGCATCTCTAACGTTCGCATGGGCGGTTATCATCACCACAAAAGCGTTCACTTCCATGTCGATAATTTTGCCCAGGGCTTCAATGCCATCCATGACAGGCATTTTTACATCCAGTAGGATCAGGTCAAAAACTTCAGAAGTGAGACTTTCTATGGCCTCCTGTCCGTTACCAACTTCGTGGAACTGGATTTGATGCTCTTCATTCTGCTGCAGAATGTGAATGATGTATTTTCTGAGGTCCGGTTCGTCGTCGGCAATCAAAATTTTTAATGGTTTCATTTATACGTCCTCAGTTAATGGTAATAGAAAGCCGAACTCACTACCATGCTTTTCTCGACTATTTAGAAAAACTTGGCCTCCATGCAGGTGAACAACATAGCGACTCAGAAACAGTCCTAGCCCATAGCCCGCCTGTTCAGTGTCAAAGCGGTATGATTTCTCCCAGATGTTATCTTGAATTGATTTCGGAATCCCGGGGCCATTATCCCTCACTGAAACTTTAATAAAGTCATTGATCTCTTCAGAGAGGACGATGATTTCACTATTGTTGGGTGAGTAGGTGATGGCATTTTCAATAAAATTCACGATGACCTCTTGAATGAGAGGACCATCAACCTCCACCATAAACAGTGGGGTTGTTTTGTCGAGCACATGAATGTTCTTTTCCTGAGCCAAGTAAAGGTTTTGTTCAATGGATTGTTTGATCAAGTTGTTAATGTCAGTCGGTTCTTTAGACAGAGCGATGTTTCGAGATTGGACCTGTGACATTTTTAAAATTCTCTTTATGTATTTATCTAAATCTTTTGAAGACTGATGGATTTTCTCTAATTCCAACAGCATTTGCTCATCGTCGACCTTACTTTTTAAGGTGTCAGTGATACCGATGATCTTTGCTAAAGGCGTTTTTAGATCATGACTGAAAAGGCTAAGGAAGTTCGTTTTCATTTCTTCGACTTGATTGAAGAAAAGAGACTCTTTTTCTAAGCTCCATCTGGTTTTTTCATTGAGTACAAATTTGTAATTTGAGATGAGCAAGAAAGTAATAAGAATTTGGATGGTTGGAGTTAAGATGGGGGTCCAAATGGCGTGGAGATCAAAGAGCCACAAAGAAAAACTGACATAGGCGATAGCCAGTCCAGCTGAAGCCAGTAGCGCCAAGGTTGACGGTAAGTAAATCAAGAAACCTGTGCTGACCAAAAGAAGTATAAATAGAATAAAGGAGGGGAGTCCGATGCCTTTTGGTGGGATAAATCGCATATTTTGGAAGTTGTCCCAAATCGTTGCTAACATCTCAGCCTCAGAGAGAGGGCCTAAGGGGGTGGTATAGGTTTCAATCGGCTGGGTGGGTTTAATAATTATTGTTGTCCCTTCGAGAGACGTATTCTGAGAGCTCAGGTCATAATAGTTGATCGTGGGAAAGGTGTTGGCCGGGCCGCGAAAGTTAATTGTTAATAAGTTTCCTATGAGTTTCGATAGGTCGAAAGGGGCGATGTTTTGTAAAAAGGTAACCCGGCGGCTTAGGCCATCGCTGTCTGGTTTGATGTCAATGCTCAAGAAGTCGTTTTGTTTGTCGCCAACAATATAGGGCGTCACCTGAGGGCTGTGTTGGTCGTAGAGAAAGTGGCTTATAAAAATGTGTTTTGTTTTTTTCTCCTGAAGCTCGCTAATCACTCGGTCGACGGAAAAATCATTAGGAATCTCAACGATCAATAGCTGGTTCAAGGTGGGCTGGGCTTTGCGGATTTTGAAGTGCAGGTCAAAGTTGTTGTCGCGAGTGACAAGCAAGAGAATTATCGAGGTGCACGCTATAACCAGCATCCGGATAATGAGGTCGGTGAGATTTGCCGATTGGATCATTTTGCCATTGTAGTCACTCTTGCTCCAGAATGGCAGGGTAAAATTTACTTAACCCCTGGTCGATTCGTTGCTATAGGTGGTTTATGCAACGAATTCTCGGGAACCTCTGCGATTTAGAACCTCTATCTGACTCTATCGGCTTAACCATCGGAAATTTTGATGGGGTTCACCTAGGGCATCAGTTCTTGATTCGGCAATTGCAAGACCGGTCGATGGAGTTTGGGGCCCGAGTCGCAGTCTTGAGCTTTTCACCTCACCCGGGGCGACTTTTCACTCCCGACTCCTTTCAAGAGTTGATGACCCTCGAAGACCGATTGCGCGCTTTGCAGGAGCGACAGGTGGATTTTGCGGTCGTTCAATCTTTTGATGACAGCTTTTCTAAAGTGCCTGCCGATCAATTTCTTGCTGAATACATGAGTTTTTTTAGTAATTTACGGATCGTTCTCGTTGGTTATGACTTTCGTTTCGGGAGCCATGGACAGGGTGATATTCAAACGATTCGAGATTTTTTTGCCGGTTCCCAAGTTGTTGTCGACCAGGTGAGGCCCCACACCATCGGGCCAGAGGTCGTTTCCAGCAGCTTGATTCGGAGCAAGCTTCGAGCTGGTGATGTGGAGGCAGCCAGTCGACTTCTCGGAAGAGAATACGAGCTCTCTGGAGTTGTGGAGAGGGGGCAGGCCCTTGGTCGTAAATTGGGGTTTCCCACCGCCAACCTTGGCGCAGTCGCCACGTTGATCCCGGCTTCGGGTGTTTATATGTTTACAACCCGGTTGAGAGGCGCCACCCTTCAGGGAGTCGTCAACATTGGCAATCGGCCCACTGTACAAGGAAAAGAAACCACCGTCGAAGCCCATATCCTTGATTTCTCAGAGGACCTCTATGGCGAGATGTTGACCTTGAAGCTAGTCGCTCGAATAAGGGGTGAGCAAAAATTTGCAAACCTTGATAGACTAAAAGAGCAGATCCATAAAGATATCGAGTTTGCTAAGAAAAACTTTTAGTGGGATCTAGTCTGTGTTTTGAACCGAGGTGACGAATTTATGAAGGGTCTTCTATTAACAAATGGCAGTGGCGATTCTTTTACAAGCATCAAAGACGAGCTGTCGATAGGTGGGATAGAACCAGAGTGGACGCTGAAAAAAGAGTCTGAAACTCTTGCGAAGGCTGAAATTACCAAGCTCCTTCAAGAGCATGACTTTACTATTATTGATGGGGAGTTGAGCCTTTCCATGGGACCATTTGTTAAAAAGCGTTCCGTCTCTAGTCACTTTCTTGATTACGTTGATTTTGTCACTCCGGTAAAGAATGAGCTCTGGGGACAGTCGGTATTCTCTGAAGTGTTTTTAGAACTTTTGAGAAACTCTATCGAAAATCAAGATTTCAAAGGGCCGGTCATATTTTTGGGAGATAATGAAAAGGTCTTTCCGATTATTCAAGTGTTAGCCGGTTTCGGTTTCGAAGACTTTGTTTTTCTCAGCTTGCCAGATCAGGCGACGCAGTTTGCTCATTACAATCCCGCTCGCACAGGTCTTTTACAAGCCAAAATTTCTAAGGTGGATTCAACCACTTTCATTCAAAGTCAAAAAGAGTATTCCTTTTGTTTTGTGATGGAGGAGAAGTACTCGACTCAGACGCTGGAAGACATGAGTTATTTCCACTTTCTATCTTCTCGTTCAATTGTCTACGATATGTCTGGCCGTTCTAACTTTCTATTTAAAGAAGTGAAAGCCTTAGGGGTGACGGTTGCCGATTATTCGAGACTCCAGACGATTTGGGCGGCGGTTCTGCGGCAGAGAATCCAAGAGATTGCCTCGAAAGCAGGCTAATTGTTTAAGTCAGTGAATTCTTCGGACTAAGGTCGTGTACACATTTCTCTAAGTTCCTGTAAACTCTTACAAGGACGACTCTTTGTGGGGGGATTTCGGTGTCAAATAAGGCTCTTGTTAGCACGCTTGTCGAAGGACAACTCATTACTGCGACTCAGCTCGAGCAGGCTAAGGTGGAGCAACGGAAAAGTGGTGATAACATCACAGCGATTCTCTTGCGACAGGGTGCCATTGATGCTCAAACTCTCAGGGAGAAGTTTGCTGACCTCTACGGGTTCCCGGCCATTGATTTGGCGTCTTTCGAAATCGATAAAGAGGCACTTGCCCTTCTCAATGTTGAGCAGTGCAAAAAGCATATGGTCATTCCGGTTTCTAAAGCCGGAGGTAGTCTGGTTGTTGCCTTTACTGATCCCACAAACATTTTTGTTAAAGACGACATTGCCTTTTTAACCCGCTGTAAAATTCAACCGGTTGTTGCGCTTGATTCAGAAATCTCAGCGGCGATTGAAAGATATTATGGTGGTGTGGGCGAGTCCGCTGGCGACATCATTACAGAAATGGAAGCCGAGCTCGCCGACGATATTCTCAAGCCTCAGGCGGAATATAAGGTGGAAGAGAGCAATGATCCTGTGATTCGTTTTGTGAACACGATGCTAGTCGAAGCGATCACTTCTGGAACCTCGGATATTCACATTGAGCCATACGAGCGCTATTTACGCGTTCGCTTTCGCAAAGATGGCATCCTTGTTGAAAAATACCGCCCACCCAGCGCCATGTCCTCTGCGGTTACAAGCCGTTTGAAAGTGATGGCCGAACTGGATATCACTGAAAAGCGCAAGCCGCAAGATGGAAGAATACGGATTCGTATCGCCAACCGAGAGCCGGTGGATTTTCGAATCAGTCTTTTGCCCTGTGTCTCTGGTGAAAAAGTGGTGCTACGGATTTTAGATAAAACGAATCTCAAGTTGGATCTACGAGACCTAGGGTTCGAGGAAGATGATCTACAGAAGTTTTTAAATGTGATCCGGCGCCCACAAGGTCTTGTGCTCGTGACTGGGCCCACAGGGTCTGGAAAAACCACGACCTTGTATTCGGCACTGTATGAAGTTCACGACGTTTCAAAAAACATTAGCACCGCAGAGGATCCCGTTGAATTTAATATCGAGGGTATCAATCAGGTTCATGTCCGCCCAAAGATCGGCTTGAACTTTGCGACGGCTCTAAGAGCCTTTCTAAGGCAAGATCCCGACATCATTCTTGTTGGTGAAATACGTGACCAAGAAACGGCCGAGATAGCTTTTGAGGCAGCATCAACCGGGCATTTGGTCATGAGTACTCTTCACACCAACGATGCCACCAAAACTATTGATCGACTGATAAACATGGGGATCCCAAGTTTTTTAGTGACTTCGACCATAGAACTTATTTTGTCCCAGAGGTTATTAGCTAAAAACTGTCCTAATTGTGTGGAGCCGGAGCGGGTGAATCCCGAAGTGCTGATACAACTGGGGGTGGCTAAAGAAGCGATATCATCTTTTCAGCCCATGAAAGGGACGGGTTGTAAGGCTTGCGATGACACTGGTAAAAAAGGACGAGTCGCTATTTATGAACTTATGCTTATGACAGATGAAATTCGTGACGCGATATTAGTCGGAGCCAACCCTTTAGAGATTAGGCGAGCCGCCTTGCAGGCTGGGATGACTTCGTTGCGCATGTCGGGAATTCGAAAAGTACAAGCAGGGATCACTTCGGTTCAAGAAGTTCTCTCAAAAACGATGGAGGACCCCTCCTTCTAATGAATCTCATCCAACTCCTTAAGTTTGCAAAAGAGCGGGGAGCCTCAGACATTCATATCGCTTCAGGCACCACTCCAGGTCTTCGGATTGACGGCAAAATTATTCGGGTCAAGATGGACCCGTTGAGTTCGGAAGATTCGCGACGCATCTGCTATTCTGTTTTAAAAGACCATCAGAAAGCTATATTCGAGCAAGCCAAAGAATTGGACTTCAGTTTTGAAGTGAAAGGCGTTGCTCGCTTTCGCGCCAATTATTCTTTTTCTAAAAATGCGGTGGCTGGTGCCTTTCGGCAAGTAGCAACAGAAATTCCAAATTTTAATGATTTGGGTTTACCAGAACATGTTCGGACACTGGCCAATGCCCCCAACGGTTTGGTTTTAGTCACTGGCCCCACCGGTTCAGGTAAGACAACCACTATTGCGTCGCTTTTGGGAGAAATCAACGCCAACAAGTATGGCCATATTGTCACGTTAGAAGATCCCATCGAATTTATGCATCCCCATGGTAAGTGTATTGTCTCTCAGCGAGAAATCGGGAACGATTCTATATCTTATAGCAAGGCATTGAAGTCGATCATGCGACAAGACCCTGATTATTGCTTAATCGGAGAGTTACGCGATCTCGAAGCCATTGAAACTGTCTTGCAAGTGGCCGAGACGGGGCATCTTGTGTTCTCGACATTGCATACGAACTCAGCAGTCCAAACCATCAGTCGCATTGTTAATGTGTTTCCCGCAGACCAGCAGGATCGTATTCGAATGATCTTAAGCTTCACTCTGCAAGGTATTATCTCCCAGAAACTGCTAGCTAGCGAACGGGGAGGGCGAGTCTTGGCCTATGAACTCCTGCTCATGAATCCTGGTGTGCGTAACCTCATTCGAGAGAACAAATTGCATCAAATCGAATCCATGATGCAAGTGGGGCAACTGAAAAGCGGCATGATCACTTTGAACCAAAACCTTTTTCATCTCTATAAACAGGGGTACATTACGAAGCAGCAGGCTGTTCATAACAGCTCTGATGTTGAGCAAATGTTAAAACTCTTTAGTAAGGCCGGGCTCTAAATGCCAACCTTTGGTTATCAAGCGCGAACATTTGATGGAAAAGCGGTGCAAGGCTCGATCGAGGCCAACAATGAGGCCGAAGCTCGTGTTAAAATAAGAGCCAAGAAACTAATCCCCATTAAAGTGGGGACCGGTGCCGAGTCCTCAGGCCGTGGCGGCGGAAGCTTCTCGTTTCAGTTTCGTTTGCCTCAAAAAAAGGTGAGGTCTAAAGATTTACAGGTTTTTACGAGGCAGTTGTCGGTCCTAATTCAGTCAGGAGTTCCACTGGTTCAGTCACTAGAAGTTCTGTCGCAGTCGTCTCGTGGTCCGGCCTTAGATCAGGCACTTTCGAAAATAGTAGCTGACATTTCCGAGGGAAAAAGATTGGGAGACTCTTTTCAAGCACACCCCCAAGTTTTTAGCCGTTTCTACATTAATATGTTGATCGCTGGAGAAGAGGGCGGTGTTCTGGATCAGGTCTTAGAGCGCCTAGCAATGTACATCGAAAAGTCGGTAAAACTGCAAAGCAAGATCAAGGGGGCGATGTCTTATCCGTTGATCGTTTTAGCCATTTCCTTTATGGTTGTGTTTGGTCTGCTTGTTTTTGTAATTCCGAAGTTTGCCTCCATCTTCAAAAGTTCTGGGATGAAACTTCCTTTTCTGACCCAACTCTGTATGGATATGAGTGATTTCATAATTGATCGCTGGTATGTCATTGTTTTTGTTTTTGGTGCCATAATTATGGGGGTGCGGGCTTACCTGAACACTCCAGTAGGACGAGCTCGTTTTGAGGAGCAACTCATCCGTCTCCCCGTTTTTGGAAGCTTTGTGATTAAGAGTGGGATGGCGAAATTCTCAAGGACACTCTCGACCCTGTTAACGGCCGGTGTGCCAATTATAGAGGCGCTACAAATTTCTGCCAACACGGTCGGTAACTCTTTGATCGAGAAATCCTTACTGAGATCACGAGCATCCGTTGAAAAGGGGAAGCTCCTTTCTGTCCCCTTAAGTGAAGATCCTCATATACCCCACATGGTGACCCAGATGATCGCGGTGGGCGAGCAAACCGGGGCACTGGATGAAATGCTCAATAAGGTCGCCGATTTTTACGAAGATGAGGTGGATGTTTCCGTGACCAACATCACCAGCATCATGGAGCCAATCATGATTGTGGTGCTTGGGGGGATCGTCGCTTTTTTCGTGATTGCCATGTACTTACCCATATTTAATATGGCCGGTGGTGTGTAGTGTTTGATCGCACTTCTTTGCTCAGCCGCTTCGATTTCTCGAAGACGGAAAGCCAAGCCTTTGTCGTGCATTCGGTTCGGCTGGCTTTTCTGGTTGTTGTTCTCGCGTTTACCCTGTCTTTTCAGCTGCTGGAATCACGAGTTGAGGCCTCTCATGTGTTCACCCCTCTCTATTCTCTCATCGGAGCTTCGTTTCTTTTACAGGTTTTCTTTTTATCATTTTTCAAAAGTCTGTATAAAAAGACCCTTTTCGTGAGCTTTTTGTTTTTTTTTGAAACCTTCTATATCACGGGTTTAATTTATTTCATTGGCGTCCAACAGTCGCTACTTATCTTTCTATATTTGGTGAATCTCATCCTCTGCGGGATTCTTTTTCAGAGGCAAGGGGCTTTACTCTTGGCTTTGTGGACGTCGATTTTATTTTCTTTTATTGTCTCTTTAGATACTGGTCTCACGGGCAACACAGCCTATCTCGCGGTCGGTGTTAATAATCTTGCCTTTTTTACAGTGGCCTATCTGTCGGGTTACTTGAGCGAGCAACTCAACGTCATGGGTGAGCAGCTCAAGGAAAAGGTAAAAGATGTTGAGGTGTTAAAAAATCTCAATGATCTCATTCTAAAAAATATGAGTTCGGGATTAATCACCATTGACTCGCAACAGTTGATTTTACAGTCAAACCCCGCGGCTCACTATATACTAGGACTTGGGGGAGAGGATATGTTGCGACAGCCCATCGTTGAATTCGTCCCAGGTTTGGATTTAGAAGACCCGATTTTTGATAAAGAATTTGATGTTGTACTCAGAAAAAGTAATGAAAAACGGATTTTACGAGTCAACATGAGTCAGCTTCGTGATGACCAGGATAGAGTCCAAGGAAGCATCGTCAGTTTTCAAGACCAAACTCATTTGCGAACCCTGGAAAAACGACTCCGTCAGAGCGAAAAAATGGCAGCCATTGGTCAGCTGGCTGCGGGTATTGCCCATGAGATAAGAAATCCTCTAGCGGGTATCAGTGGTAGTATTCAATTATTGCAAGGTGATAATAGTGATGCCGAGCAGTCAGCCAAGCTGATGTCCATTGTTAATCGGGAGATTGATCGTCTGAACAATTTGATCACTGAGTTTCTTGATTTTGCAAAGCCAGAGGCTCCCATGGAAGATCAAATTGACCTGTCTTCATTGATGGATGATGTGATTCTTTTTGTGAAAAATGATGCCAACCAGGGAGCATTGCAGATCGAAACCCATTTGCAAGATGGTCTTTTGATCTTAGGGAACAGAGATAAATTGCGACAAGCCTTTCTCAACATCATCGTCAACGGTGTGCAAGCAATGTCTGCGAGCGAAACTCCTAAAATGATTGTCAACGCTAAGAAAAGTGGCGCCTTCGTTATTGTGAGCATCAAAGATCAGGGTGTGGGCATTCCTGACGATTTGAAAGAGAGAATCTTTGAACCCTTTCACACGACAAAGAGCAAGGGCACAGGGCTTGGCTTGGCCATTACTCATTCAATTATTGAAGCTCACGGTGCTGAAATTCATGTCGATAGCGAGATGGGTGTTGGCACGGAGTTTCGACTTCAGTTTCAATCTCTTCATCGGGATTAGACGCGCTGCTTACCTCTACTTTCGAATGGGGACTTTCGTATCCACTTGCTCAATCTGGTTATTCAACCGACAATGACTTTTGGAGGGTTTGGATGAAACCACGTATTCTAGTCGTCGACGATGAAGAGTCGATTCGCGAATTTCTTGAGATCATGTTGAAGAAAGAAGGCTATGAGGTGACTTGTGCAGAAGACGGTCAGCGCGCCATGGATGTTCTCACTAAAAAGTCCTTTGATCTAGTGATTTCAGACTTGCAAATGCCAAACGTCACCGGGATCGAACTCCTTAAGCACACCAAAGACAATTATCCAGACCTTCAGTTTATGATGATTACCGCTTTTGGAACCACTGAGACCGCTGTCGATGCCATGAAAATGGGGGCCTACGACTATGTAACGAAGCCCTTTAAGCTTGATGAAGTTCGTTTGAATATTGCCAATGCTTTGCGCAGCCAGCACCTCGAGTTTGAAAATAGAAGCTTAAAGAAGCAACTCAACAAAGAGTACAGTTTTCAAAGCTTGGTGGGTAACTCTTCGGCCATGCACCATATCTACGAGATGGTGAAAAGAGTTTCGGGAACGCCCACGAATATATTGGTCACTGGTGAGAGTGGAACTGGTAAAGAAATGGTTGCGAAAGCGATCCACTACAACGGTCCCATGAAAGACAAGCCCTTTATCACGATAAACTGCGGTGCCATTCCTGAATCTTTAATGGAATCGGAGATGTTTGGTCACAAAAAAGGCTCTTTTACGGGTGCCGTATCAGACAAAGCCGGTCTTTTTGAAGTGGCTGATGGCGGCACGCTGTTTCTTGATGAGATTGGCGAGTTGCCGATCACAATTCAGGTAAAACTACTACGGGCCATCCAAGAGCGGGTGATCCGAAGAGTGGGATCTACAGAAGACACTCAAATTAACGTGCGTCTTATCGCCGCTACCAACCGCGACCTCGAAGCGATGGTTGACGACGGCACGTTTCGACAAGATCTCTTTTACCGACTCAATGTTATTCAGATAAAAACACCACCTCTGCGTGAACGTAAAGATGATATTCAGCTGCTTGCGGAACACTTTTTGAAAAAGTACAACGAACGTTTGAGTAAATCCGTTAACTCGATCAGTGCCACAGCGATGGAAGTTCTTAAGAAATACGATTATCCAGGTAACGTACGAGAGCTGGAAAACATTATCGAACGAACGGTGGCTCTTGAGGCCGGTGGGTCTATTCTGCCAGAAAGTTTACCGCCCTTTGTAAAAACCACCAGTGGAGCCCGGCAAATGGTCTCCAGTGAGGGCATTGAAATCACGGAAGAAGGCATTGATCTTGAAAAAGTCCTGGGCCAGATCGAGAAAGAACTGATAATTAAAGCGATCCACGCTGCTAATGGTGTCAAAAAGCGTGCGGCGGGATTGCTCGATATCTCTTTTCGTTCAATGCGCTATCGGGTCGAGAAATACAACCTGGGCTCGATATCAGATGAAGATGATATGGATGACGAGGGCTAAATGTTAGAGCGTGTGGTCTTGTTTTTAAGTTTAGGTCTTTTCATCAATGGCTGCAGTGGCTGGAGTTCTGAGCTAAAAACGGCCAAGATCGGTGATCAGCAGAAATCCACGCAACCGGTTTGCCAATTTGAGGCAACCAATAACTGCTATTCAAAATCAATGGAACTTCTGATGTCTTGCGTGCAGCCTGTGACCGTGAATGCCGAGCTGATCTCCGATCAATTCGATAGCTGCAGCAATGACTCAGGTAAGCTTGTGTTGTTCCAAAACTCCCTTGCCATGGTCGAAGACTTTGAGACCGAGGTCATCGAGTTTAAGGTTCGCAACGGGCAAAAGACATGTTTTCGCTTCGTGGGTAATGCCGCTAATTTTATCATCGACCAAACTGGCTTTGGTCAGGTGCAGGTGAACACTCTCGCCGATGGCGATATCAAAGTCTCCTGTCTTTTCGGGGATGGGTTTGTCATTCCTGCCGAAGCTAAAACTTTGGGCTGCCAAGGTGAGAAAGCGGCTGTTGAAGAGTTCTTGCCAGGCAATCGATGGAGTGTTCAAAAGCAGGCGCTAGAATCAGGCGAAGAGGTGTTTGACCACTTCGAGTTTCTTTTTCTTGGTACCGGGGTTCCTAGGCAGCCCGTCTTTAAGTGTCATCTCTAGCTTTTTGAATCAAGTGCCGTTAGTCGAATTTTCTTGGTGAGTGTACGGCCCATTCTTCGCACTTCCACGGTCACTTCGTCGCCCACCTGTTTCTCGTTGAGCGTGTTGTAGAGATCGTCGTAACTTTCAATTTTGTTTTTATCGACGGCAGTGATCACGTCACCAATGCGGACTCCCATGCGAGGGTGGTCCTGAATGCCCTGGAGACCAGCCTTTTCGGCAGGACTGCCGGGCTCGACGGATGCAATCACCACGCCTTCTTTCACGTTGTATCCATAGCGCGCCAGTAGCATTTTACGATAGTCCCCTAGCCAGTGAATTCCTAAGCCGGGCTGTCGAACCTCGCCGTACTTGATGATCTGGTTAGCCACCCGTTCAATGGTGCGGCTGGGAACGGCAAATCCAATACCAGCGGACGACCCCGATCTTGAAATGATCGACGTGTTCATGCCTAAAAGGTGACCGCGGCTGTCGAGCAGGGGGCCTCCAGAGTTCCCTGGATTGATCGAGGCGTCTGTTTGAATCATGTTTCGAATGGTGACCGAGCTAAACACCGAAGGCATTGAGCGATTCAGAGCCGATACAATCCCAGTGGTCAATGTCTGTTCGAAGCCAAAAGGATTTCCAATGGCTAAAACCTTTTGGCCCACTTGCGCCTGGGTTGAGTTGGCGACCGTTTCTGCAAAACCCGGACGTTGGGGTTTGAATCCGGTAATTTTAAGAACGGCAATGTCTTTGCGAGGCTCTGTTCCCACAATCTCAGCTTTGTGTCGTTCACCGTCGTTTGTAGAAACCCAGATTTGGCTTGCTGAGTTCATGGCTCTCTGGATCACGTGGAAGTTCGTGATAATGTGGCCTTTGTCGTCCCAGATGAAGCCGGTGCCTGAGCCGGCGGGGACTTCTTCGCTGTGGGACGAGAAAAAGGTGTTCGTCAAGCGCGTGCTATCAACCGACACGACAAGTGAAGAAGCTTCCTTGAATACCGCAATGGTGTTCTTCTCGTTTTCGATAAGAAACTGCTGCTCGTTCGAGCGTGTCACGGTATCAAGAGCGCAGGCTTCGGTCGCAAAAAAAGTCTGAAGCGCGATAGTTGAAGCAACAAGAACAAAGGATAGATTCATGATGGCCTCCCAAGAGTCATTTTCTTGGCTCATCATGGCCCCGAATTCGCAAGTAGCAAAGGTGGCCGGTGCTGGATGGTGTTTTTTTTTGACTGAAATTCTATTTCATCAGTCGATCGAAGAGGTCACCTTGAATCGCCACCACAGAGGGGCGAGGCATCTTTCCTTGCCCATTAGGCCAATCACTGGTGGGTGCCTGAGTCATGTCTTTCTTCGATCGAGAGCCAGGGTGTTGAACTGATAAGAAAAGAGTTTTGTAATCTTCACTAAACCAGGGGCCTGTCAGCTCTGCATCGACTGGCGCGGAGGCCACCAAGATAGGGTGTCCAGCCCCAGGGCCACTCAATGGGATGTAATATAACCCGTTATTGCCAAACATATTGTATCTTGGAGTCTTTGTTAACTTTTCTGAAATGTCGTTGGTCACCCAGAGATTGCCGTTTTTATCGAAGCAGAGATTGTCGGGGCAAGCCATGCCGGACTCAAGCCCCCCACTCAGCCAGATTTCAGATTGAAAAGTCAGTGAGTCATGATCGTCATTTTCCACTATTTTTAACAACCCGCCGTAGTGGTTTCCAGTCTTGGAGTTTTTTGTCAACGCAACAAACACATCGCCATTTTTCTTGTTGATTTCGATATCTTCTGGTCTGTCTTGTGGGGTGGCTCCAACCAGTTCCGCCGCTTGGTGGGCGTATGTTAAAACTTCTAGCTGAGTTTTGAAGTTGGATTTCAGAGCGGAGCTTTTTTCTAAATCGAGAGGCAGCCAGCGCCCGTTGATCGTGTCGGCGGCGTAAAGAGTGCCGTTTTTAAAGCGAGAGCCAGTGGAAACAAATTTGAAAAGAAAACCAAACTCTCTGTCTTCGCCCATGTAAACCACGGCTTTGCCTTTACGAGTCAGAGCCACAGTGGCTCCTTCGTGGGGAGCCCGCCCCAGTAAAACCTGTTTTTCGGCCTTGCCGGTCATGGGATCAACTTCTACGATCCAGCCGTAGTGCTCGGGGGGCAGGGGAAACTGTTTATGCCACCCCATTTTTTTAAAGTCCCCAACGGATCGCTTGCCTTTCACTAGGGTGGCTTCTCCGTAAAAGATATCGTAGTTTTCTTCACTGGTAAGAAAGGTTTTCCAGGGCGTTTGTCCTCCGGCACAATTCGCGAGTGTGCCTTGAGCCGAAGTGCTCCCTTGAATTTTGTGTCCATGACTAAAAGGAATCTGAGTCAGCGCATCAAGTCGTCTATTGTAAGAAGAATCTTTTTGTATCTTCCACTTGCCGTCGCGTTTTTTAATGTGAAGGATTGAGCCTCCCACCATTTTTTGTTCCGCAATGATTTCTTTTTTAGAGCGAGTTAATTCATGAGAGTTTTTGTTGTGGATAAACTCTGGAATAACAGATTCATGATTCACCCACAATAAACCCTCACTATCAGAGCCATTGAGGGGTAAGAACGAGGTAAAGTCATTGTTAAATCCAAAAGCGTCACCCGCGGAGTTAATCACCTCGCCCCATTGGCAGATGATGTGGTAATTCAGACCTTCTGTAAGTCTAAGCTTATCCTCATGGGAGGGAGAGAGGCCTTGTAGAATTTTGGAGGAGGGGGTGCTTACACAGCTCGACAGTCCACTTAAGAGAAGGGGGCTTAGTCCAAGGGCGGCGGATTGACTGGATACGAACTTAAGAAACTGGCGACGGCTTTGCGAACTATTCATGACTTCATGGGATAGTTAAAAAAAAGTTTTTTGGCAAGAAGTCAGCGGACATTTAAAAGTATTATAAAAAGAAAAAGCCTAAATAAACGAAAATAAAACACAGCAACATTATTTTGAGCTCTATCATTTTGATGTTCTTCGTATCAGTTGTGGACATATTGTTTCCTCAGTTCGAATTTAGTTATTTATGAGCAAAATTGGTACCAAAATGGAACTATCTCAGTGCCTCTTTATAAGCCTTGTAAAAACGGTCATTTATATTCATAGGGCGGACCTCGATTTTTCCAAATCTTTTGTTTAATTTGTATGCAAAAGACCAAGGAGTGTCTCTTTTTGGCTAAAATACCCTTAAATTGTCTCAATTTCGAATCAATCGCTTTATAGACCTTAGGAGGGCTCCGAGTATGCATGTGATTAACAAAGGGGTTAAGCATGAACAAAAAAGGGATGATTACGTTTTTATTAACGTTAGCGTTTGCTGGTCCGGTTGGAGCGCAAACTATTGAAGATGAACTAATGATAGAAGCTGAGACGGCCATTGCCGATTCAGAAGCGGCCATGCAAGAGGCTAAAGAGGCTGAGAAGGTGGCTATTGAAGAGCGCCAGAACAGTGACTTATCTATAGTGAAAGCGCGTCGAGAGCTCGAGCAAGCCCGCCGTGAAGAGGCGAATGCGAAGCGAGACATTGTTCGCGCTGAGCGACTCCGCACTCGTGCTATCGAAGAAGCAGAGCAAGCCCGGCTTGAAGCCGAAAAAGCCAAACAGGCGGCAATGATGGCAAAAGATGAACTGAACGACTTAACACTTCGCCTTGAGGACTCTAAGATTGAAAAAGAAAAAGCAATCGAAGAGAAGAAGAGGGTGAGTGCTTCTTTCGCAGAAGTAAAGAAAGAGCTCGGAGAGATGAAGGGCAAGCTTGAAGGCGTAAAGAAAGAAGAATTAAGAGCCGTTAAGGCCTTGGCTCGAGCCGAGGTGGGGCTTAAGGATTTACAAGCCAAAGCGCAAATCTCTTATAAGACTGCCGATCGCGATCGCACTCAGTTTTTGAGCGCAGTGGCCAGCCATCGTCAGACTTTACGGAAGATCTCTAAAAAGTTAGATGAACTAGAGATTGAGGTAGAAACCGATAAGTCTTTCTATGATAAACAACGACGAAAGCGTCTCACTCGCACCCTTGGTTCGACCGTGGCGATCACCAACGGTAAGGTGGCGAAGGTTATGACCTCAGGTTGTAACATTCGGAACTATCCAAGCTTGTCCTCGAGAGTCCTCGGGAAAACAGCGCAAGGTTCCAATCTAAAAGTGAAGAAATTCAACCGAGGTTGGTATTCTGTTATCCACAATGGAGAGAAGGCCTTTATGGGCGCGGGTTGCTTTCAATAAAACAGAGCTCAGTTCTCTTTATTAATCCAAGGACGACCCCGGTGGGGTCGTCTTTTGCTTTTTAAGCCTCTTGCTGAGGTGAAGCCAGACTTCCGTTGAGGTGCAAGGTCTGCGTGGGGAAGGCAAACTCCACCTCAAGTTCTTCCGCCAAAGCGAAGATCGCCATATAGACGTTCTGTCGTTCTTTGAGCTCTTCAGACCAATCATTAGTGATCAAGAAAAAATACACCAGGATGTTAAGGCTCGAAGAACCATAGTCTGAGAAATACACGTGGAAGTAGTCTTTTCTGGAAATCTTGTTACTCAAAATGATATCTCGAATTCCTTCGATAAACGCTTGCATTTTCTCCATTGGCGTATCGTAGGTGACGCCGAGAGTGGTCTTGGTCCGGCGGTACTGTCGCACCCCAAGGTTATCAATTTGGGCGTTCGCCATATTGGCGTTGGGGACAGTGATTTGAGAATTGTAGAATGTGCGAATACGGGTTGAGCGAAAACCAATCTCCTCTACAGTTCCTTCCACATCTTCGACCTTCACCCAATCGCCAATTTTAAAGGGCCGGTCCACTAGAATCATGATGGACCCAAAAAGGTTGGCCGCCGTATCTTTCGCAGCCAGAGCGAAGGCTAAACCTCCGAGCCCTAACCCTGCCAAGAGCGAGAAGACGTTGACCCCCATGTTTTGCAGAACCACAAGGAACCCCAGGAGAACGATGGTCAGTTTCAGTGCTTTTTCGACAAATGGAATCAGTTGATCGTCGAGAGTTGACTCTGTGTACTGAGCCCGCTCTTTGAAGTAGGAGCCTAAAACGCTCACGCACTGAAAGGCGGCCCAGGTGAACGCCACTCCGAAAAGGATTTGAATGAATCCGTTAACCATGCTGAAAGCCAGGCCGTCCAATTGCAGGTAGTAGATCCAAAAGTATCCGAAACTAGCAGCGACTAAAAGAGAAAGCGGCTTCTCGATTTTCAAGAGAAGTTCGCTACGCCACCCTTCGCTGGTGCCCAGAGCGACACCTTTGTAAACCGCGAGAATTAGATTTGTCAGAAGTCGCAAAAGCAGCCCAATAAAGAGTCCGGCGAGGATGCCTAGCCACTGCCAATTTTTCAGTTTGAGGGTTTCTTGTTTTGACCAAGTGGGTAGATATTTCTCCATCCAGGGTTGGATATAAGCCGCCCCTTGGCCGCTGCCTTCGAGATAGGGGCGATCTCGCACTCTTTGGTAAAACTGAGCCGCGCGCTTCCAGGAGCTCTCCGTGATTAGCCATTCGCCATCACGGTCGCCATCGGCCTGGGGTTTTAAAACGATTTCGGTATTTTTTAGTCGCCAACGTTTTTTCTCTGGGTTTTCTGGAACTTTACTCAGGTCAATAACGATCACGCGGTCGATCACTTCTTTTAGAAACACCGCGGCCAGTTCTTTCTCCCGGTTAGAAACAATCACTGTATTTTCCCGCTCCGCAAAACATCGGATGGCATCGTTGATCCGGGCTAATTTACGGGGGTCATTTTCAATCACACCTGTGCGGTAGTCGTTCATCGCAGTCATAAAGGTTTCTAGGGTGTCCCTTGGTGAGTCCGTTTTGACGTAGGCCAATTCGTTTGCTACCGCCATTTGAGTGAAAAAAAGTCCAATGAATAAGAGGTTCAGTTTCATGGGGGGCTCTCTTGTAAGGGTTGTCCCGATATTATCAAAAATACTGCTGAAGGCGAGTCTTAACGTGTTGCTCACATTTTTTAGCAATGGTAGACCCAAAAGCTATGAAACGTAAACACACTAAAACTTTTTTGATTGGGTCCCTTTTAACTCTTTTCTTCTTATGGGGCTGCACGAACCAGGGTTCCACTGGGCCGAAACCCTGGGAGAAGTGGAAAGAGACTCTTTCGAAGCGTCACGCCGAGACGTTTGCGGCGCCTAGCATCACCCATCACATTTACCTTAATAGTGACGGTGATAAGGCCTTTTTGGACCTCACTGGTCCGTACCCGCGGCTGGTTCGTGAAAAATGCTCGGGTTGTCTTTATGGGGTTGCCCGTCGTTCTTCTTCCGAGGTGGTGTTGACACATTTGCAGAGTGCAAAAGAAACGCTCCTCTCCATGGAAAAACCTTCGTCAATCCAAGGTCTCAAGACAATTTATCTCGCGCCTTATTTTTATGGTGAAACCGGAGAGATGCGGGTCTTTGTACATGATCTGAGTCAATCTCAACTCTCGTCAAAAAGAAACAGAGAGTTTTATTCTTACGACCAGAAGCTTCTTTTTCAGACGCGCTTCTCGCGCTTGGAAAAACCCCTGCGAGTGAAAATTCAGCGTTCCGATGGGTCGCGGAAAGACATTCGCAAAGTGGCGGAACTTAAGTTCGAAGCCCAGGGTAAGAAAAATGTTCTATCGATCTATCAGTTTTCAGATGACGAAAAGCAGGACCCCGTTAAGAGGTCCATGCTCCTGTTTCGCGACTACACAAACGGTAAATCAACCTATGGCGCGGGTCGCTTTTTAAACGTGGAATTTCCGAAGGAATTAGCAAAGCTACGCGACGGCGATTTGGTTGAGGTTGATTTCAACCACTCGTATAACCCGCCTTGCGCCGTCTCGACGGGCTTTCACTGTCCCTTGCCTGAAGATCTTTTGCTGTTCGCTGTAGAGGGTGGAGAGAAGTACCGCAGGGATAGAATTCACAATGGTTTGAAAAACTAAAGGTTTGTGACTTCTTCAATTTTTTTGATCATTTTTTCAATGGATAATGGCTTATTAAAATAATACACATCAGGGAAGCTTGAAGACTCTGTTTCTGAAATGGCATGATGCCCAGAGATTAAAAAGATGGTGGCTTGTGCAGAAACGTTGCCGGATTTTTTAACGGCTTCAATCAGCTCGCCTCCATTCATACTAGGCATTTTAAAGTCCGTGATAATGAGGTCGAATTTTTCGGCCTCGGTCATTGCAAGAGCGTCTTCCCCATTATGGGCGACCTTGACTTGGCAGTTGAGCTCGGTAACGAGGATGTCTTCCATCAACTCACAGAGCTCGATTTCATCGTCTACTACTAAAATATTTATCATCACCTTCTCCGGGGAACTGGACTATTGTAGAACAAATCATAGGAAAATTCTATATCCTTAAATAGCTGAAATTAAAGGGTTTTGTATCTTAATGTTAGCTTAAGGTTGAAGATTGGGCCCATTCTGAAGGGCTCAAATCGAGTTCAAGACCTGAAAGTGTTTGATCTTTGTTGCATCCAGAGTTCCACTTTATAGAGCATTAGTTGTGAGGGATCAGTGGCGACGAAGTCGAGTTTATCAATAGCGGGTGAAAGTCTTCCCCTTGGAAGACGTAAAATTGTGCAAGTCGAGGTGGGTAACCTTTATGATTTCACCGAGATGAATATCCCTGTCGAAGTGATTCGAGGGACTCAAGACGGACCCATTTTGTTTTTGTCGGGGGCTCTGCACGGCGATGAAATAAATGGGGTTGAAATTATTCGAAGGGTGTCTAAGCGATTGCGAGTGAAGAAATTGCGAGGAACTGTGCTTGCTGTGCCGGTGGTCAATGTTTTTGGTTTTAATACTCGGTCTCGCTATCTCCCTGATCGTCGTGACTTGAACCGATGTTTCCCAGGAACAACAAAAGGGTCTCTCGCTTCCCAGATGGCCCGTGTCTTTATGAAAGAGGTGGTTTCAAAGTCCACCCATGGCATCGACTTTCATACCGGCGCACTTCATCGCTATAATATCCCCCAGGTTCGAGCCTGTATCGATGAGGCACGAACCAAAGCTATGGCAAAGGCCTTTGGAACCCAAGTTGTGATCAATTCGAGTTTAAGGGATGGGTCGTTGCGAGAGGCCGCTCGAAAAAAGAAAATCCCAATTTTGTTATTTGAAGGGGGAGAAGCTCTGCGCTTTGATGAGCCGGTGATCAAGGCCGGAGTGCAAGGTTGTCTAGCGGTAATGAAACATTTGGGGATGTTGGAAAAGGTCGGGAAAAAGCAAGATGGGGCAGATCCGGTTTTTGTGAAGAATAGCTTTTGGGTTCGGTCCCCCCATGGTGGCTCAATGCGAGTTCTAAAGAAGCCCGGAGAGGTTGTGGCAGAAGGTGACTGTTTAGCACTGATATTAGATCTGTTTGGAAAATCCGAAATAAGAGTGGACGCTCCAGCAAGTGGCATTATTATTGGTGGCACCAGGTTGCCATTGGTGAATCGGGGAGACGCCCTTTTTCATATCGCCACATCAGAGAATGTTGATTTTGCCGAGCAACTCGACGAATTCCTTTAGAGAATGTTTCAGAATAGCACTTTCTGGGGCTCAAGTTCTTAAAGTACAGGGGGTCTGTTTAATTCTAGAATGAGACATGTTGAGTGTTGTCTCGATCCCCCTTTTGGTTGCTAACGATCTCGCTGAGGCCTTGAGCAGCAGCACGAGCGTGGAATCTTCGGCGACTTGTGCTTCTGTTGGTGGCTACCAGCCAGCCGCCGACCACGGTGGCCAATTGCGGGTCACTTGTGATGATGGCACGGTTCCTCAAACATTAACTCAAAATCACGACGTCGTTAGTGTACCTTCTGCGACTAATGCTAGGGGTATTGCCGGCCTAACTCCAGTCGACCTTCTAAACGTGAACACCACAGGCTTTTACGTTTCGAACCAGGCCAACCTACAAACCGTTTATGATAGCGCCAATTGCACTTAACTCTTAGCCCTTATTGGCGTAAGCAGTTCACAGAATTTGCAAGGCTGACAATTCACACTATGTCGGTTTTAAAGCCCCCAAACATAGAAACCCAAGCTTTCTCTAAAATTAATCAGAGTGAAATGGGGCTGCGTTCGCTTAAGAGCTTAGGTGCCACAAAACGTTTTTTGAACCCTTTCGCTGGGATGTGGGGGAGAAGTGAAGTCTTTTGATAGTTCGGATTCAGTAAAAGGATCTTTGATGGCTTCAGACATTTTCTCGAACAGTGAGAAGTCGCCATTGTAGGCTTGCAGAATCATCTGCTCGATTTTGTGATTGCGAGGAATGATGTTGGGGTTGGTCTTATTCAATGCCAGACAGGCTTCATCGACAGAGGGGTGATCCTTTAAAATCTCTGATTTCCAACCGGGAATAAAGTCTTTTAAAACCTCGTTCATGGGGTGAATATCTGAGGTTCCATGGGCCAGTAACTCTGTGAGTTTGCGAAACCCCATTGTGAAATCCACCTTTTCTGAGTTCATGTATTTCATCCAATCGTTCAGCAGCGGGGCGCGTTTCGATGTGTCGCCCCCCTTCAGCCCGAGTTTCGCGAGCATGAGCTTTTGCCACTCTTCTTGAAACAATGTATCCACGGCATGCAAAGCCTGCTCAAAGAGAGGCAGCATCTTCTCTCTTTGCTCGTCGGGGTAGAGCAAAATCAGACACTCAGCCAGTCGCGTGAGGTTCCACTGTAAAATTTTGGGTTGATTGCCATAGGCATACCGCCCGCGACGGTCGATGGAGCTAAAGACTTTATCAAAATCGGTTTCGTCCAAAAAAGCACAGGGGCCGTAATCGAGAGTGATACCAATGGCGGAGGTATTGTCGGTGTTCATCACTCCGTGGATAAAACCTAAACTCATCCACTGGGCCACCAAGCGGGTTTGCTTTGCCACAAGGCTTTTCAAAAAATCCAACGGGAGATCCTTTGAGTTTTTCAACTCAGGAAAGCAGCGCTCCGCAAGATAGTGCAAAAGCGTATTTAGGCTTTCTCTATCGTTCTGAGAGGCAAATAACTGAAACGTACCGACTCGTACATGGCTTTTGGCCACACGAGTGAGAACGCCCCCCGGCTGGGCCTCTTCACGATAGACCGTTTCACCGGTAGACACAGCTGCCAGACTGCGTGTTGTCGGCACACCAAGATGATACATGGCCTCGCTGACAATAAACTCGCGAAGCACGGGGCCTAATGGGGACTTTCCGTCGCCGCCACGGGAGAACACTGTGCGTCCGGAGCCTTTCAATTGAACGTCGTAAGCGACGCCACTGGTGTCTCTGAGTTCTCCTAATAAGAGGGCCCGCCCGTCACCGAGCAAGGGGGAGAAGTGACCAAATTGATGCCCTGAATAGGCCATGGCAATGGGCTCGGATCGGGGCGGCACTCTATTGCCTGAAAAAACCAAGGTCAGGTCACCTTTTAGCGATTCTGACCAAGGGCTGCCGACGACATTGAGCTCTTCAGCCAAGGGTTGGTTCCAGCCAATAAGCTGCGGGCTATCCACCTTCTCAGGGGTGGCCTCGTGAAAAAAAGTGGTGGGTAGAGAGGCATAGGTATTTTCAAATGGCGGATCAATGGTCATGATAACTCCCAATACAAGTCTCACCCATAACATCGAAAGTCGGTCGGGGATAGTGGCCAATAGGCGACCTTTGGTTGTGATGTCTGATACCCACTGGTTTTTCCTTCGCAGTCACCGGGGCACGGCGTATAATGGAAAAGTTACGAAATCCAACTGAGCTTGATGCCAACGAAAGGGGTGAAGAATGTTAGGATTGTCACTCTCTGGTGGCGGTGCTCGAGGCGCCTACCAAGCGGGAGTCATTCAAGGATTGGCCGAGATTCTTGGTCCTCTTGCCGAAGACAACAATCCCTTTGACTGTTACGCCGGGACCAGTGCAGGAGCGATCAATACGACTTTCTGTGCAGCGGGTCCCGTGAATCTCATAGAGACGGCGGCGCGACTCACGGAGCTCTGGAGTGACTTACACCCGCATCAGGTTTATCGCACCGATATCGTTTCTCACAGTCGAATCGGCTTGGGATGGATGCGAGATCTCTCTTTTGGATCCTTGTTTAAAAATAAAATGGCGAAAGAGCTCTTGGATGCGAGTCCTTTGTTAAAGTTACTGGACGATGGTATCGATTTTTCGAACATCGGGCGAAAAATCGATGCGGGGCATTTACGAGCCGTAACCTGTTCGGCCTTTCGTTATGACGAACAAAAAGTGGTGTCGTTTTTCCAAGCTGCCGACAGCGTCCAAGAGTGGACCCGAAGCAAGCGTTACGGGCGTCGCACCCCATTGACTGCGCGCCACGTGTTGGCTTCTTGCTCGATTCCGGTTCTGTTTTCACCGGTGAAGGTCGACGGATTTTACTATGGCGACGGGACTCTAAGAAACACCGCACCCATTAGCCCCATCCTCCACATGGGGAGTCAGAATATTATTTTTGTGGGGGTTCGCTATGGCGGGCCCGTCACTGTAGATACTTTTACCGAAAGTCCACCGATCGCAAAAGTGTTTGGTACCGTCTTAAATGGATTGTTCTTTGACAACCTCGATGTCGACATCGAGCGTTTGCGCCATGTAAACCAAATTGTGGAGAGCAATGGGTTAACGATTCCTGGGGCCAAGAAGATCAACTATTTGCATATTCAGCCGTCGCAAGATCTTGGTCGATTCGCTGAAGATCTGGCTTCAAAATTTCTACCCCGTATTTTAGAGTTCCTTTTGGGAGGACTGGGTAGCGATCATGACTCGGCAGAACTGGCGAGCTATTTGCTGTTTGACTCAGTCTACACCCGTAAATTGGTGGCCCTGGGTTATGAAGATGCCTTTCAACGCAAGCAAGACCTACTGCAATTTTGGGAGCAGGCTCACAAGTCAGGACTTTAATCTTTCAGCAATCGATCTGCGCCGCAGGAGATGGGTTCAGGAAGTTCTTTAGAGCCCCCTTTTCCCCGATGCAGAAACCTGTGAGCCTTCTCGTTCAAAAGAGAACGTATTGGACTTTTTGTTACATAATATTTGTCGATTGTCGGAATTGGCTCAACCGCCGCTTTCCCAAAAATAATTTGTAAAAAGTCTCGCACACCTTTAGCATTAAAGGCTCACAATCAAATTTCGGGAGGGGTCCGTGTTTTCAAGAATTCTATTTATAGTCGTCATGTTTTTTTCATCCCAGAGTTTTGCCAGTTGGGGACTGAACGTCGGAGTGGGTTTTCCTTTTGTGACCCAGGCCGGTGTCAATTACATAGCGTCTCCGGATCTTACTTTTTATGCGGCCTACAACGCTTTAAATGTGGACGTGGGAACAGCAAAAGTCGATCTCACCCTGCCTGAAGTGGGACTGTTGTACCATCCTTTTTCAGGTGCTTTTTTTGTGGGACTAGCCATCGGGCAAGAAAGCCTGGGAGTTTCTTCAACTGACGTCACAACAGGAATCACGGCTCGCGCTGACGTTGATGCTTTAACCGCCGCTGCAAGACTCGGTTGGATGTGGGGTAAATCCAACGGTGGTTTTTGGGCCGGTGTTGACGCCTCATTTATTAATCCAATGGGCGCCGACGTTTCAGTGACCGCACCAGGCCTTCCCACGACAGCTCAAGAGTACCGCGATGTTGTTGAGGCCGCCGAAAAATTTGGAGAGACCGCTTACTTCAATATCACGTTCTTAAGAATTGGTTACATTTTCTAGAGATAATAAAATTGAACAAAAGAATGAGAAACCCTCTTTTTCCAAAAAAGAGGGTTTTTTTTATTGTCCATGTGCTCGCTGATGAATCGCAATCGTTTGTAAATTAGGCGTTTTGTCTTTATGATTAATCATACTCTTTCATCGTAGGGCTTTATGAAAATCACACCCACCTCATGTCTTGTAGAACTCGATAGCATCACCATCGATCAAGCGATTGAAAAAATGAATTTTTTTGAAGTCGACTACATTCTTCTTAAAAATAGCAGCGGTGTTATCTCCGGTATTTTTACCGATCTCGATCTTAAAAAATCCATCAGAGAGATCGTCGACCAGGGGGGGCTCCATCTTCCGGTGTCGCAATTTATGAATCGAAAATTCAAAACCCTCCCGCTTGGGCTAATTCAGACCGCGCCGGAGTTTATGAGAGATCACGGGCTCAAGCATGTTCCCATCACCCATATGGAGACCACCAAAAAGGTGTTGGAGGTTGTGGGGATTGTTACGTTGAGTGCTCTCTATGAGCAGATTGTTCGGTTGCGAGGACTGCCTAATCTCTTTCCGACATCAAACAATTATAAAAAACGACGATTGCTTGGGGTGGCATCTCCCGATGGTAGTTTGTGGCAGTTGATGGAAAAAGTTTTTTCGGATTCACCACAAATCGACGTGCGGCGATACCGTTTTGCGGAGTTACAGAACAACGCAAGTTTGCAGTCGGTGAGTGAAGAGTGTGATGCTTTGATTCTTGATATCGACGATGCTCCGGACAGGTATTGGCGCCCGACGGCAGAGTTTATGTCAAAAAATAAAGGCCTTGAGTTTCTTGGTATCGCAATGACTGAGAAAAGCTCCGACGAGCGCCTGGATATCTTGAGCGCCTTGGAGCAGCAGGGCGTGGTTCACCTTTATAAAAAGCCCATCGATATCACCAAAATTGTTCTCTCTCTAGAGAAGTTCTGGGCTTATTCTGATTGACCACCCACCGGTGGGGAGAAGCACTGACTCTATTGGGGCGGACCAGCCACCAGAGTGGAAAAGTACTGACTCTCTTCGGACCGACCAGTCACCAGTGGGGAGAAAACCCCACGGCGAGAAAATGTCATCGAACTTTTGGGATCGTCGTATTAATCAGCCTTCCAAGCATCGGCAGCCAGTTCTGAGTAATCAAGAAGGCTCTCGCTAAGAGTCCCAGGAGGATTTCCCGTACCCACTTCAACGATGGTGTCTTCATTCAAATTTTTCGACAGAGCTAAGCGAGTGAACCGTGCGGCTTCTTTCGGAGCGACGCCAGGGATTGCATGATAGCTGCCATCAAAAACCACTAGGTTTTTCTTGGCAGGGTTGTTCTCCATCAGTTTCCAAAACTGCATTTGGTCTGCAAGGAGGGGGCCGTCTTCAAGGCTCGCCACAAAAAGGTAGGTGTCAGGGAGAAAAGCCTCTGCCAGGTCCTTTAGGTCAAACCACTTTGATGATCGAGCCATTTGGTAAACGCCACTGTAAAAGGTAAAAAAATCAACATTGTCGAACGAGTACTTGTTCGCTGTGATAAGCATAGACAGGGTGTTGCCAATCTCAGCATCGTAGCTGTAATCAGCATAAAGGTTACCGGCATTTTTCAAAGCGCTGTACCAGGAGTGCCGAGAGGCTCCGTAGGGGTTGTAACGACCCGAGGTCATTACGGCCGGGGCGAACAATAAAAGGTTTTCGACCTTGTCAGGATATTGATTGGCCAACTGTGAGGCCACAATAGAGCCATAGGATAACGAGACCACGCTAAACTTTTTAAGTCCCATCAATTCTGTGGCCGTGATTGTCTCATCGATGAGGTCTTGGGTGCTGATTCCACGCTGAGTCCAGCCGTAAAAAGGGCTAAAAGTACTTTCCATATAGTAAGGAGGTTCATTTTCAAGAAGAGCCAACGACTCGGGTTGAGTGCTGTAGGCGATCTGCAGCACTCCGATACCTTGGTCGGCCAGGGCTTTAAAGTATTCATCCCAGTTCTCGATGGCGTAGATCAGTCCATTCATAAGAACAACAGTGGGCTGCCCTTGTTCTGCTGCTTGATATTTGTAAAAAACCTTATGATCAGAACTTATTTCAATAGCTCCTGTTTCTAGGGCCTGGGCCGACGTTAAAGCCAGTAACATCTGGACGACTATTATTAATTGTTTCATAGAGAAACTCCCTTGCTGTTGTGGATAAAATTCTTCAGTTCTTTTTTTAGCACTTTACCGGAGTCTCCTTTGGGGAGAGACTCGACAAAGTCAAATCGTTTGGGCACCTTAAAGGCGGCCAGTTGGGCGCGGCAAAACCGAGTCAGGTCTTCTTCAGTCAGTGGGGCTTCCGGACTCTTGACCACAAAGGCTCGGCCCACCTCACCCCATTGCGGATCTTCGACCCCGAGCACTGCCACCTCTCGAATGTCTGGGTGGGCACTCATCACTTTTTCAACTTCAGCGGGGTAAACATTTTCTCCGCCACTGATAAACATTTCTTTTTTACGACCGACGACATAGAAGTAGCCCTGCTCGTCGCATCGAACCAAATCGCCGGTCTTAAGCCACCCCTCGGAGAAAGCATTGTGAGTGGCTTCTTCATTCTGCCAATACTGCTGCATAGCCATCGGACCTTTTAATAGAAGTTCTCCCACTTGGCCCGGGTTGACAGTGTCGTTGTTTTCATCAACCACCCGCGTTTCAACATAAAAGTTGGGGCGACCGATGGAGCCAATTTTTGTTTCCGCATCATTCTCACTCAAAGAAAAACAGTTGGGGCCACATTCCGTCATGCCAAAGCCTTGACGAACGGAAACCCCGCGACCGTGCCACAGTTTTATCATTGAAAGGGGCATGGGTTCGCCACCGACAATGGCAAAGCGGACCGAAGACAGGTTGGTGTCTTTAAAACGGTCGTTTTGGGCCATCATACTAAGGGTGGTAGGCACACCGAAGAAAAGAGTGATTTGGTGTTCTTCGATCACTTCTAAAACCTTTTCAGCATCAAATTTGGGGAGGAGTAGGGTTGTTCCTCCTCGATGTAAAAAAGGCGTGAGAAGCACGTTCCATCCGCCGGTGTGGAAAAAGGGAGAAAAGTTGACGGTTACGTCATCACTGGAGAGGTTCAAACTCATGGTTGTGTTGATTGAATTCCAGAAAAGTATTTTCGGGGTGATCACAACCCCTTTGGGAAAGCCGGTGGTGCCTGAGGTGTAAAGAATTTTGCAAGGTTTGTCGAAGTCTCCCAAAAAAGGCAGTGCCTGAAAATCCTTGGTTCCGTCTTCCATGCAAGTTGTGAGGTTGACTGTGGGAAGGCATTGAACCGGTGTTTTTAATTTCTTAGTGAGTTCTTCGAACTCCGGGTCGTAGAAAAGTAGGGTTGCACCAGAATCGCTCAACACATAGTCAGTTTCGCTGGCGGTAAAGCGAAAGTTAATGGGGACCAAAATGGCACCAAGGCGCTGAAGGGCAAAAAACAACAGAACAGTCTCAATTCGATTGTGAGCAAAAATAGCCACCCGGTCTCCGGCTTTGACCTCAAGAGAAGACAGATAATGCGCGAAGTGGCTCGAGATTCTAAAACAATCGCCGTAACTATAAGAGCGGTCATGGATAACATCCATCAAGGCAACTTTGTCTGGGCTGTAGAGATTCCAGCGTCCGAGCCAATCCAAGGTGGGGGCGTCTGTCATGAGTCAAAGCCCCAAGTCATGGCAAGGGCAGCCATGGACATCCCACCACCAGAGCCCAGCATAAAGATAAGGTCTCCCTTTTTAAGCTTTTTCTTTGCTACAGCGTCTGAGATCGCCATGGGGATACAGGCGCTACCGGTATAACCGAATTGATCCATGACATTATGAGATTTTTCTTTCGGAAGTTCTAGCGAAGTCAGGGCGGCGTTGATTGTATCGATATTCAGTTGGGTCAGAAAAAAAGTGTCGATGTCTTTTGGCTTTTTTTGTATACGATCAAGAATCGAGTGAGTCAGTCTTGGCCAATGAACGGCGTTGGTTTCAACCGGAATTTTTTTTGCGAAGTTAAGTAAATGAGCTTTGTTGTCGAGGCTGGCTTGAGACAAAGGTTGGCTTGTACCACCTGCGTATATTCCCATATAGTCGTGGTACTGTCCGTCGGCATAGAGCTCTGATGCCAGAAACCCGTGGCCCTCGGTGGTGCGCGACACCACACAGGCGCCAGCACCGTCGGCAAACATCGAGGCAATTTTGTAATCATCAAAATCGAGGTATCGGCTCATGCCGTAGGCACCCACCACCAGGATATTGTGGTAAGAGGCATCCGCAGCGATGTACTTGTTTGCCATATCAAGAGCGGTGACAAAACCGGCACAGGCAGAGTTCACATCGAAGCAGCCGGCTTTTGTGGCTTTGAGTTTGTGTTGCACCACCGCGGCCGTGCTCGGAGAGATGTAGTCAGGGGTGTCGGTAGCGACAACAATCAAGTCGATGTCGTCAACAGTCTTGCCGGCCATCACTAAAGCCCGTTGGCAGGCCGGAACGATGAGGTCGGAGGTGCATTCGCCCTCTTCCATAAAGTAGCGTTGATGAATGTTTCGTCGTTCTTTTAGAAAAGTGTCGATGTCTTTTTGGTAAAGGTCGTTAAAGTATTGGTTGGTCACAAGGCGACTGGGAACGTGGTGACCAACGCCAGAAATATGAGCATGCACTTGATTCATTGAGCCCCCCTGAGCAGAAAGGCGCTTATACAATACCCACAAAAGTTTGACAATTTCCTAAAACAAACATATCAAACTTGTCTTTCTAGGGGAGAGATCATGGCCACAAAATTTGATTTTTCAAACAAGAGCGTCGTCGTTACAGGTGGCGCACAGGGCATTGGCTGGGCGATATCCAAACAATTTCTTGAATCTGGGGCCAATGTAAGCCTCTGGGATTACAATGAAGAGACTCTAGCCTCAGCCCAAAGCGAATTGTCGAACTTCGGCTCTCAACTGAGGACTCATAAAGTGGACGTCACGGATTGGCAGAGCACGTTTGACACGGCTCAACAAACTGGAGCCATTGATATTCTTGTCAACAATGCAGGCATCACCCGTGATAAAAGTTTTGGCAAAATGACCCACGAAGATTTTCGAGCCGTCATCGATACCAATCTCACGGGACTGTTCAATGTGACGAAAGCGTTTTTAGATCAAAAACTTTTTAATCAAGAGTCGAAGCAAAACCGTATTATTAATATGTCCAGTGTCGTGGCCTTATACGGAAACTTTGGACAGACCAATTATGTCGCCGCTAAAGCCGGGGTGATTGGCCTTACCAAGACCTGGGCCAAAGAGTTGGGGCGCAAAGGTTTTACCAGTAACGCTATTGCTCCGGGATTTATCGAAACAAAAATGACCGCCGCCATGCCAGCAGAAGTGTTAGAAGCCATGGCCCAAAAAGTACCTGTGCAAAGAATGGGAAAAGTGGATGATATTGCCAATACCTGTTTGTTTCTATCCTCTGAGGAGGCCTCTTACATCAATGGTACAGTGATCAGTGTTGATGGCGGCGTCACCCTTTAGCGGAGTAACAGAGCCATGGCCTTTTTTAATAGTGATGGATTCAATATTGGATTTGAAAAAGTTGAAACTTGCGGTTCCAAGAATGTGCTATTTATCCATGGCAATTTAGCCAGTAAAGAGTGGTGGTATCCCGCGATAGAAAATTTGCAGCAGCAGTCTGGCAAAGGCACTGTGATCGCTGCTGATTGGCGAGGTTATGGAGCTTCCAAGGGCATTGAGAGTCGTGACCAGATCGACTTTTCGACCTTCGCCAACGATTTTTTAAATTTGTTAGAATCCGAAGGACTCAATAATGTTCACCTGGTGGGACACTCAACCGGTGGCTTGATTGCGATGCTAATGTTGCTCGAAAAACCATCGCTTTTTGAAAGTTTGGTGCTTCTTGATAGTGTCGGGGCTACGGGTCTTGAGCTAGAACTTCCCAAAGAGCAAGTCTTAGCCCATTTCGCGAAGATGTCCCTAGATAAAGACTACAGCCAGGCGGTTTTGGCGGCAACCATTCAAGGTTGCGATCCGCAATCACCCCAGTTTCAGAAACTGTTTGAAATCACCTGGCAGGCGGACAAAGCAATGTTCCAAGGTGTGATCGACGTGTTGAGTGGCTCAATAGACATTCGCCCACGACTTAACGAAATTGTTTGTCCAACCCTTATTTTACATGGTGAAAATGACGTGGTTTTGCCACTGAAAACAGCCGAGCGCCTCCACGAGCAAATCCCCCATTCAAGTCTTAAGGTGATACCAGGGCATGGACACTCTATGAATATGGAAGACCCCCAGGCCTTTGTCACCGAGCTTACCGGGTTTTGGTCCTCGCTTTAACAGCATATCTTTAATTAGATGAGTGTCCATCACAGCTCGTACATAAAGCCCATAAAGTGGTTTTGTACCACTTCGCTTGCTGGGCTTGGGATACAAGTCAGCCCACTAGGGTTGATTGTTGAAAGCTTCATTCCATTCGAGCAAGGTGTCTTTGATCCATGAAAAGTAGGGCTGCACCGGAGTGATCAGATGAACATAGGCTTGGCTGCATTTTGACCCCAGTTCTGTATTGGGTAACACGGCTCCGTTCACGCCATAAAGGAGCATTTCTCCATCTTGTTCAACGAAGCTCGGGCCACCGCTGTCGCCGTGACAAACACTGCTGAAGGGAACCACCGGTATGGCCGCTAGGTAGGCCTCCGCACTTGCTTTTAACAGGCGTCTTTCAATATTGTTTCGCGGCGTTGTTAAAGATGCCGTTTGTGACGAGTCGACAATTTGCAAAAGGACCTGGTGAGATTGGCCAAACACTTTACTGCCTCCGCCGTGTCCTGCTTGCAAGATCTTGTCCCCCGGTTGCAGTGGGCTGGGCTGCAGCTTTGCACTCGTAACGCTACAGAGGGGTGTTTTCAAGCGAATCATTAAGATGTCAGGAGCGTGAATGTTCATCGGCAGGGTCGGAGAGGCTGAGGGCTCGTAAGCAGAGTCGCCAACTTCTGCAATGTCGCAAGCTTTTGTTTTGACGCTGGGTTGGATAAACGCAGCCAACTCGGGCGCACCAAACCGATCTTGGCAATGGGCCGCGGTTAAGAGAACCCTTGGAGAAAGAACCACTGCAGAGCACGCGCCATTGAAAAACTTTATGTTAACGATTTTAGAAGTGATTTCTTCAGAGGTGGCTTCACCATTGAATACGGCGAATGATTTTGATGTCATCGCGAAGAAAATGATTAAAGACACTAAAATTTTTTCTTGGATTGAAATGAAGTTAAACATTGCCACCCCCCGGTTGGATGCCATCGTTTTACTTGAGGCGGTGAGAACCGGGAATGATTCATTTGAAAGCTGAAAAGTCTTCAGGTGACCTTTTCCAGCAGACTGGAAAATGTACACAAGCAGGCGTTTTCATTACCAAGACTCTGACTTTTGCCAGCTTTATGGCCACCGGTGCGATGGAAGAGACCTTGCCGTGTCTTCTTATTGCTGTTTGTATTCGCCGTCGGAACGAGAGATAACTATAGGGTCAAAAAAGAGGAGAGTATGTTTTCAAAAGATGTGATGGGATATCTGAAGTATAAAGTCGAGCGACTCTTGATCCGCGGCCCCTTTTATCAGGTTTTTTTTATTGCCTGCGTTATCGGAGTGATCGCCTTACTGAGTGGTCAAATTTTACTTTGGATAGAAAAAGTGCCAGGAGGCTTACCCGAGAGCTCTTGGTGGGCCTTCTTACGGATGAGTGATCCTGGATATCTCGGTGACGATAATGGCACTGCGAAAAGGATCCTCTCCACGGTTTTGACCGTTCTCGGCTATGTTTTGTTTATGGGTTCTTTCGTGGCCATCATGACCCAGTGGCTTTATAGAAAGATGCAACAACTGGAAGCTGGCTTGACGCCCATCACCCTCACCGGACACATCTGTGTTCTTGGATACACCAGTCGCACGCCATTGATTCTCAATGAGATCCTAAGCTCAACGGGGCGTCTCAAGCGTTTTTTGAAAAAGAGAAACCAAAAGAAAACCAATATTGCAATCCTTAGTCCGACGATCGGCTATGAGTTACGTAACGACATCAACTCCCATCTTGATGACCCATCAAAGAGCAGTCGAATTATTTTAAGGACGGGTTCTTTGATGAAGGTCGACGATCTTGAGAGAGTGAACGTTGAGCAATGCGCTACCGTCATCATTCCAGCCGTCGCCTTCGGGGCCAGCGGATACGAGAGGTCCGACATCACTGCCATCAAGTCCCTTTTGTCTATCCGCCATTTGGTGGATCTCAACAATGTGCCGGCGCCCTCTGTGGTGGTTGAGATCTTAGACGAAAAGAAAATAGCCATTGCAGAGAAAGCCTACGGAGAAAATATCCACATTGTTGCCGGTCACCTCTTTATATCGCGGATGATTGCCCAAAACACCATACACCCGGGGCTGTCGTTTGTTTTTGCTGACCTCTTGTCACAAGACGATGGCAACGAAATATATTTGCGAAAATATGAGGCTTTCGACGGACTGGCTTGGGGGTATATTCGAAAGTCGTTTCGCGGAGCCATTGCTATCGGAGTGGTGAATCCCAAGAGAGAAAAGGCGTGCGTCATCAACCCTCCCGCTAAGTTTAAGATACAGAAAGAAGATCTCATCGTTTTTATCGCTGAGTCTTTTGAAGGTATTGAGAGATGTCGTGTCAAAGGGGCGAAGCCTACCAATGGTCTAGAGGTTGTCACCCATCCGATGCAGAAAGAGTTTCCCTCGAAAAAAGTCTTGATCCTGGGGTGGAGCCAAAAGGTTCCAAGATTAGTGAATGAACTACTGAGTGGTGGTAAGGGTGAAACCTCGGTCGATGTCATGACGGTGATGTCAGTGGAGCAGCGAATGAATTCTATGCCCGCTCATTTAGCCAGTGGTTTTAGAAATTCGGTTCATCATATTGTGGGTGACTATACGGTTGCGGAGGATCTCAAAAAAACCGACCTGCGGGCTTACAGCAACATTATATTTTTAGCCAGTAACTGGCTCAATGATAATGTTGAGGCGGATGCCCGCTCCCTCATGGGCTATTTGCAATTACGAGAACTTGTTCCGGAAAGCTCTGATATTCCGGTGTTGATAGAGTTGGTTGATCCTGAGAACGAAAACCTTTTTGTGAAAAAGGCGGGGGAGATCATCATAAGTCCCATCGTGATTAGTAATATTTTAGCAAACGTTGCTCTTCGTCCTGAACTGAATCGCGTTCTCGATGAACTGTTTTACTCCCAGGGGCCCGAGATCTCCTTTATTGACCCTAAAAAATTAGGGCTGGCAGGGGCCGTGAGGTTTCAAGAGATCATCGATGGCGCTTATCAACGAGGAGCCATTGCTCTTGGGGTGATGCTCGATGATTCAATGACTCCCAAAATCAACCCAGCAACGGACTCTGTGTTTACAAACATTGAGCGTGAGAAAATCATTCTGATTTATTAATCCAGGCCGATGCCAACTGGAGCCCATTTATAAAAAAAGCGCCTTGCCAATTTCAATTCTAAGGGTCAGTGCTTGAGCTCTCTGTTGGCTAAAAAAAGCCTGTTCGATGCTTTGAAAGCTGAGAAGAGCGGCAAGGCCCTTTGCCAACTGTCGTTTGTAGAGGACTTCAAAAACTTTTTCATGGGTCTCTTGCTGATCAATAGGAGCGATGACAATACCGATGGAGATCCAGTCTCGGGAATTAAAGACTTGTGAGCGTTTTAGGCCCAAGACCCAGCTTTGGTGAACCCGAAGGGGGCGCTTATTCGCGAGACCAATTTTAGCAAAGGGGGTCCACCGAGCGATATAGTATTCCCAATCGAAGTAGATGCCGGACTGCTGAAAATCTAAAAACGACGAGGCTTCGGCACGATATGTCCAAGCCCCCATGTTCCACTGATAATTGGTCACTGATTTCTTTATTTCAAAAATAGCAAAATAGTTGTCTGGATCGATGTTCACTTGTGATTGAAGGCTGCGAGAGCGAAAACTTTGCGGGTTGAGTGGGTCGGAGATCGCAAATCGAAGCTGATACTTCTCGTTAATTCTATGATTGGCCTTTAGGCCAAAGCCTGGGAACGGGTAAATCGAGGGACCATAAAAACCAGTATTCCCTAGGTCGGCGGAGGTCCCGAAGGAGGAATGAATCAAAAGCTCGCTTGCCGCAAGCCGATTGAAGTGGTTCGACAGATCTTGCCACCCAAGAGACAATTCAAAATCCTGAATTTGATAGCTGTAGTAAAGTTCATATATTTTTAGGGTCTCTTCGCCCTCCATATCAATATTCGATAGAATCTGAATGTCCTGTGCCACCTCTGAGGGAGACCCATTACTGTGCGCTCCTTGCGCGGACATATGATAGCGATGCTCACCGGAGGTGACCTCTCCAGAGGTCATGAGAGACCCAATACTTAGAGTTTTGGAGACCGAGGGGGTAGAGACTTGATAGGTGTCGAGAATATAGTTGAAATCCCACTCCACCGATCGGGGAGTCGCCGACGCTGTATAAGCAACGAGAAGTATGAAGAAAAGAATGGGACCCTTTCGAAACACGTTGAGGGCCTTATGCTTTCGTGATTTCCACTCGAGTGATCCGTCGCCCGGAGGTGTCGAGGACCTTTAGATTGAAGTCTCCGAGTTGCACCTCATCTCCACCGTGGGGTAACTGGCCAAGCTCATTGTAAATAGCCTCGAAGATGGAGTCATTTTTTTCTCCACCCAGGTCCCACAAAGTTTCTTTGTTAAAGTCATGGATCGACACATTGCCGAGCACTTCATATTTGTTGGGGCCTTTTTTACGGATGCGCTTTAGTTCTTCTCGGTCAAACTCATCGCGAATCTCTCCCACAATCTCTTCGAGAATATCCTCTTGGGTGACAATGCCTTCGGCATTGCCAAAAGGGTCGGTGACAATTGCTATGTGAATAAATGCTTTTTGCATCTTTGGCAGAAGACCAAGAATATTCATTTTTCCAGGCACGGTTAAGACTGGTTTAATAAGAGCTTTTATGGGTTTCTGTTCATCGCTGTTGTTAAGTCGAACCAAATCTTTAAGGTGAATAAAACCTTTAATTTTATCGTTGTTGTCATCGAACACCAGAGCCCGTGTATATCTTGACAGGGCAAGATTCTTTTCAGCCTCTTCAGGGCTGGTGCTCATTCGAATAGAAAAAAACTCACCGCGAGGGATCATGATGTCTTCACAATTAAGGTTGGCCGCTTTCACAGCTTGACCAATGATGGGTATGGGCGTGCCGTCGTGCTTCTTAGTCTTTATTTGATTGGCCATTTGAATAATGGAGTCGGCAATATTCATCTGTGGGGCTGCGCCTTCAGGCTCACCACCGGAGATTTTCTTTACCAAAGGTTCTAGCACGCTGGAGTAAAAGAGGTGGGCGGGAAAGGCAATCTTGTGGATGATAAAAAGAGGCAGTGCAAACAGGTAGCCCACTTTCGCAGGGTTTTTAGCGGCCACCGATTTTGGCAGAATCTCTGAGAAAATAAGAATAATCAGTGTCATGGAAATCGTTGAGACGAGCAGCCCTTCTTTCTCACCCAAATAGTACACGCCCAGAGAAGACGCGCAGGCGGCACCAAGAATGTTGACGACATTGTTCCCCAAAAGGATTGTGACTAAAAGCCTGGCCGGTGTTCGTATCAGTTCTTTTGCTGCGAGAGTTGATAGTTGAGAGTTCTGTTCGATGTCTTTGTCAACCTGCTCTTTCGTCATTCGTAGCAGCGCGGTTTCACTGCTTGAGAAAAATGCCGAAAGAAAAATGCAAACAATCACAATGACTATATATGAAAAGGGGTCCATGAGTCCGTCCTAGTAAATCTCCCATTGAGTGGCTTTCCATCGATGGGAGTCAGTTGGTTTGTTAACCTGAAAATGTTTCGTCAAAATCATCAAGGGCCTGTTTGGTCTTTGATAGGTTGTCGAAGGAGGCGATGTGAAACATTGCATCTCCTCGGTTCACCAAAGGGATCATACTACAGCCTATGATGATGCCCTCGTGCTGTACAACAGCCTCGTGGCGCTGTTCTCCAAAGGGATCCGAGATGATCGCTAAAACATCGCCTTTTGCAACTTTGTCCCCCAGTTTCTTCATTGCTCGAAAGGAACCACCATGGGGCGCACGCACCCAGTAACTTGATTTGCCAATGTGGGGGCGGCTTTTGTTTTTACTGTTTTTCAGTTTTGGAAGCATGCCAATGGAACGCATTGTAGAAAGGCAGCCTCTCTCAGCACTCCGAATGGCGTCTTCTTCGAACCGCAGGGCTTCTCCCCCCTCATAAAGAAGGGTCCGCACTCCTTTTTTACGAGCCGCTTCTCGCAGTGACCCATCTTTAGTTTGCGAGTGGATAATCACCGGAACACCAAAGCTTTCGGCCAAAGCCTTTGTCTCTTCGTTGTCAATACAGGCTCTGATTTGAGGCAGATTAGATCGATGGATCGCCCCGGTATGAAGATCGATGCCATGGGTGCATTTCGACACAATTTCTTTTAAAAACACATGGGCCAAGCGGTTGCCGAGGGGGCCCGACTTGCTTCCGGGGAAGCAGCGATTGAGATCTCGGCGATCGGGGAGGTATCTTGATTTGTTGTTGAACCCAAAAACATTAACGATGGGAATAAGAAAGAGCGTGCCCTTTATTTTTTTTAGAGCACTTCTTTTGGAGATTCGACCAATGGCCTCCACCCCGTTGATCTCGTCACCATGAATCGCGGCACTTATGAAAAGGGAGGGGCCGTCATCTTTTCCTCGGATGATCTCTACAGGGATCGATAGCGGGGTGTAGTCGTACAAGCTGCCCACTTCAAGCTGGATGATTTTGCGTTCCCCTTTCGCAATTTTCTCGGAGCCAACGGTGATGAGCTCTTTGTTCAGTCTGTTCATAGTGGGCGATCGGTTAACTTCTGTAGTTTTGGTCGACGTCGAGAAACTGTTTTGGGCGGAATCAGTTTTTTCATTTCCTCAAGCTTTCCGAAGCACAATATTCTGTCGTTGGCTTCGATCACTCTTTCAGCCTTTGGATTGGGAATAATCTTTCCGTCTCGATGTAAGGTGAGAGCATTGATGTCTTTTTCTTTAAAACCACCGTCGTCGAGAGTCTGACCAACGAGTTGAGATTCTTTGGGGATAAGAATTTCAGTCACTCCGTAACCTTTACTGACTGATAGACGTTGTCTTAAATCCACATCTGGAAAGTCCACTTGTGCGGCTATGTAATCGATGAAGGAGCCGGCGATATCCAATCCGGTGCAGCTTTCGATGCCTTCGAGGCCAGGAGAAGAGTTAATCTCCATGATCTGGGGGCCGTCTTTTCCCTCTAGCATGTCGACTCCGGCGATGCCAACGCCCATGATGCGAGCCGCACGGATGGCGGCTTCTTTGTAGGCTTCATCGAGCTCTACTCGTTCGGTTTTACCACCGCGATGCACATTACTGCGAAACTCCTGACCTTGGGCCACTCGCCTCATGGCGGCAACCACTCTGTCGCCAACCACGATGGCGCGAATGTCTTTGCCTTTGCTTTCAGCGACAAATTTTTGGATAAGAATATTCTGTTTTTGACTCTGCAACAGCTCAATAATCGACGTCGCCGATTCAAGGTTATGGGCAAGCAGAACGCCGATTCCTTGAGTGCCTTCAAGCAGCTTGATAATAATGGGGACGCCGCCGACTCTTTCAATAGCAGCAACCACATCTTGTTTGTCTTTAACGTAGCTGGTCGCGGGAATTCCAATCTTGTGGCGGCTTAAGATCTGAAAGCTGCGTAGCTTATCTCGGGAATTCAGAATCCCGTCTGCCGAGTTGGGACTGTACACGTCCATCTGTTGGAACTGTCTGACAACGGCCGTTCCAAAATAAGTAATGGAGGCACCGACGCGAGGAAGTACGGCATCGTAAGAGCCCAAGCGCTTCTGGGCGTAAAAAAGCTGTGGATTCCCGTCTTCAATATCGATGGCAAACTTTAAAGTGTTTAGCACTTTAGCCTTATGTCCACGAGACTTTGCAGCAGCAAGAAGGCGGCCGGTGCTGTAGTTTTTGGGCTCTTTTGATAATATTGCGAGTTTCATAAGGGTTCCTTTTTTATTGCTAATTTTAGTCGCGCTTTGAGATGTCAGTCGATGCGGCTTTCTGGAGCTCCAATCTGTCAAACAAGGGCTTATTGTGGGATTAACGAATTTCGTCAAAACTCAATTTAAACCACCACAAATTTTCCGCGATAGAACCCTTCGGTTCGGCTCTGATTGTTGTTGCCTGGCCCTGTCGTGTCAATGAAACTTTTTAGGGCATTGACCTCTGGAGTCCCTATGAAATTTGAGATTGACGGAGACTGTCAACTTCCAGGGACTGCTCAATTCATCAGGGTCTTTTAAGGCCGGAAACAGTAGCTGAAACCGAGGGGCGGTGACAGGTTACTTTTTCTTTAGCTTTTTGCTGGTTCGAAAAGACTTTGCCACGTTTACCGTGAATCGGCCTTTCAAGGCTTTGCGGCCGAGCAGCATTCGGAACCCCATCAGGTCTCGGTTGACGAGGGTGACCTCTGTTTCAAAGGTTTCGCTGCCGACTTTGAGCTCCAAAGAGATCACGGGGCGGATGCTGGCATGCCCGGTGGAGCTGCGGATCTTACGCTGCTCAAGGACTTTAGCCACACACTTAATCGCGGGGGTTGACGAGTCCTGCATAGGATGGATTTTGAAGTGAGCGTAGGTTTTCGTGCCACGGGGTATGAGCTCCAAGTTTGTGACGTGAAGGGCTGAGGTTCTGGCTCCTGTGTCGACTTTAGCTTTAATTTTGTGCTTCGTGAGTTCGGGTATTAAAACCTCTTCTCGCCATCCAACTTCGATGAGGGGTTTTTTGTTCATAATTAAGGCTCCTTTAATCAGCTGGGAATCGTCTTCGATGGACACTTTGTGTTGGCAAGAACACAAACATAAGACAAAGGATAATATCACTCTAGCAATTTTCACTCGTGCTTTTAAAATGCAAGATTTTTGGGGAGATGTAAAGGCTTATGAGTTTTAGCATCTTTAATCAGGAGTATAACAAAGCGTTTTGAAACTCTATGTGTTCAAGTGACTGTCGGAAGTCGGAACTTTTGGTTCCTGGATCAATACCACCCCGGGACTTTGCAGTTCCGACGACGTGGCCAACCGATCCTCTAAGTGGCTAATATTACAAAGATCAGTTTTTGGCCTGGGCTTTGCTTTCTAACTCAAGGGAAAGCACTTTTTGTGAGGGTGACACACAATGAAAAAGCAGATGACCGGTGATGTCTACGTTTCGAAGGTGGATAAAAGCGGGAGCCCAAAAGAGCTCGTTTTCACCAGCGTTCAAAACGGGGAGTACGTTCTGGCAAAAAACTGCAATTGGGAGCGACTGAAAGACCTTGGCTTTGAAACCATCGACGCCGTGGGCGTTGTGTACGTTGAAGCCAGCGGAAACCGAAATGAACGAAGACGCGTTTTCAAGGTCCAAAGGTTCTCGATGAAGGGCACAAAATTTCAAAACCAGGACGATTTTTTTGATCCCGATAGCTCCGATTTCGATTCTTTTGATTCTTCAGACCTTGTCTGGGTCGACGAAAGTTTTAACTGAAGTAAATTTATGCTGTGAGAAGAAGGTCTTCTGGCGGTTAACAAATTTTTAATTATTATGAGGTACGAAATGAAGAAAATGTTAGTAGCAGCCATTGTGATGATTTTACTGACCGGTTGTTGGGATGATGAAGAGAAGAGCGGTGTTCAGTCTCCGGTGGAGATGGAGGAGAGCCAAGAGATGGCGAGCCCTATGGATGATCCATCAATGGAGCCTGTGAATGATGAAGGGGGCAGCCATCCCGATGACAATCCAGTCAATAGCCCAGATGAGGGTGAAAACGACGGAGATGAAAATCAGGTCCCTGAATAGAAAAGTCGTACTGATCACAGGTGCAAGTACTGGTGTTGGCCTTGCTCTCGTAAAACTTCTGAGAAGCACTGGGGAGTATCACATCGTGGCGACGGCCCGTGAGACCTCTCTGTTAAGGTTTGCAGAGCACGGCCTTGTCGAAGATGAAAGCCTATGGCTTCGTGCTCTCGATGTTCTGAAAAAGAAAGAGCGGGACCAGCTGTTTAGTGAAATACATCTCAAATTGGGTGGAGTCGATGTTTTAGTCAACAATGCCGCCTATATGCTGAGGGCTGTGGTCGAGCATGTTGGTGAAGTTGAGCGTTTCAAACAGATGGAGACAAACTTTCGAGCGCCCATGGCCCTGATCCGCTCCGTTCTTCCGACGATGAGACAGAAAAGGTCTGGGCATATCATCAATATTTCCTCTGTTGGTGGAACAATGGCGATGCCAACCATGTCTGTTTACAGTGCCTCCAAGTTTGCACTAGAGGGCGCTTCTGAGGCCCTGTGGTATGAGGTAAGACCTTGGAATATTTCAGTGACCCTGGTGCAGCCGGGTTTTATCAACTCAGAAAGTCACATGAACGTAAAGCAGAGTCGCGAATGTCTAAAAGCTCTCAAGAACCAGAGCGACCCCTACTTCAACCATTACAACTCCATGGTGCCTTTTATCAATCACTTGATGAGATTTTCCAGCGCGACCCCTGAGAAGGTGGCCCTGGTTATTCTAAAAAATATGAACAAAAAAAGACCTCCGCTCAGAGTTTCCGCCACGTGGGACGCCCACTTCTTTAGCTTACTACGAAGACTCTTACCCCGAAGGCTGTATCACGGACTGTTGTACCGGATGCTGCCTGAGATTGAGATATGGGGGCGTCAGGGGGATGGGCACAACCCATCAGCTGACAAGACGCTTCTTTCACGCAAGCGTCAGCTGTCTCGCAGGTAGCCCCAGTTGTGTAGCTTATCGCTATCCTCAAGCCAGCGGTCGCCGATGTCTTTGCGATAGTACATATTGGGAATCAAAATATTTTTGACCCGGTTGTAGGCCTGGGTCTGGGCCTGCTTCATCGAGGGGCCGCTTCCGACAACAACAAGAATGACTCCGGATGTTCCCGACACCATCCATTGGCCATCCATTTGCCGAACATCCTCAATGTGGACCCCCTCTTTATTGGATTTCTTAAAAACGATAGCCGCGTCTTTTGAGTACGACTGAAAGGTCTTTGGGTCGTCAAAGGGGAAGGGTGGGACACAGATTCTCACGCCAATATGAAACCCAGAGCGCGCTCTGAGTTTCGTTTTTTTACCATTGGCGAGTTCTGTAAAAAACTCTCCGATGGGGTTTAGTATGGAATCTTGTTGAATACTGATCGTGGGGTAGCCAAAGCGAGACGTGAACTCAAGGGGGTACACACCCTTGTGGTTTACAATGCAGTTGAGATCGATATATCCACAAAAATTTTCCTCTTTCAGAGTGGCTTCCATTTTTTTTAATGTTTGATTGAACAGCTTGTTGGGGCCGCACCAAAACATGGCTGTTCCCATCTCGCCGGTGGGTGGTCCGAGGTTTCCAGGGAATAGCTTTTTGTGTTCAAAATTTATATTGATGGGATAAATGAACTCTTCGCCATTAAAAAAAGCGCCCACCGCCACTTCAACGCCAAGAACCCGTCTTTGGAGTTGAAATTGTTTGATTTTGTCGAGGAATGACTTTTTGTAGGCCTCGAGCATCCGCACGACGTCACTCCCATCATCTTCTTCTCCAACAAACAAAAGGCGTTTCGTATTTTGAGCTTCGCCGCTGGGCTTTATCACGTAGGGGTGAGGGTTTTCTTTGACATAGGCGATGGCATCATCAAAAGAGTTGTAATCGGAGTACGGGATGATGTTCACCCCATGCTTCTTGAGTTCATCTTGGCCGAAAGATCGATCATCCTCTAGTTTGTCGGTGTAAGGAGTTCCACCGATCACCTTTTTTCCCTTGGCTCGCAGTTCACTGGCTAATTCTCCGTGCCCTAGAACATCGTCAAAGACAATAACATCAGCCCAATCCACATGCTCCTGCCAATTGTCCACTTTGTTGACAAAGCCATCACCGATTTCTTTTTCAGACTGGGCATCGATATAGTATTTAACCTCGTGACCCTCTTTCACCGTTTGCCACGCGATGTCGCTGATGAGTCCGGACCAAGAAATAAATAAGAAATTTGGTTTTTTTGAATCTGTCATGAAATCCCCTTACTAGATCTGTACCGCAAGTTCTGTTGAAAACCTATCTTTTTGTCCCCGGAGTTCGTTAAGGTCTTGATAGGGAATGTTTTAGGGGAGGAGGCGGCTTTTGACCGGTTCACGCGCTCCGTCTCGATTTGATACGATAGAGTCTTTTACACTCAAAGACTTTTTCGACACTCCCGTTTTCTTTAATATCTTTTGTTTTAGCGCCTTTCCGCCGTGTCCGCTGTCAATGACAACGAGTGAGGTTTATCTGCCCCATACTGAGACTCCTATTCGATAAATGACGGGGAACTAAGTAGAATAAAAGTTGGCACTCCTATTGAATGTAAAGCTGTGAGGACGATGCTTTTTAATTCATCCGTTTCAGATCAAATTCACGCCTTTGGAGACATTCATGGAGCCCTTGGGGATTCGACATTCTTTTCTTTTCATTCTATGTTTCAGTTTTCTTACGGCATGCAACAGTCGGTTTGAGTCGGTTGTTCTCTCTGGCGATGAGAATGGCTTTGAGCAACAAGATTTAGTCCATGGTCATGGAGCGAGCATTATTCCTGGTGGCGGAATGAATGCAATTCCCGGCGGGACTTCAAAAGTGTCGAATGCGACGCTGGCACTTGGGCTTGACGGTGTGAACGACTGGGGCCCGCAGATGCCATTCTTAGACCTTATGAAGATTGCGAGACCCTGGTTTGGCCAGTCCTCCGGGCAATTCATGGCCCGGAGTTACGAACAGCTACGGCAGGCCGGTGTTTTGGATCAAAACCGGTGGCCGCGTTACATACCCAACGATCTCAATGGCATTGCCACCGTTTGGGACTGGGACTCGAACTCTGGTGCGGCGTCCAGCCGCATCGGCACCTATCAATTGACCTATGAAGGCGAAGGGGACATTGAGCTGTCAGGTGACACAAGTATTGTAAGCCAGTCTAGAAATCGAATTGTCTTTCGAAACGCAAGGGGCGATGCCATTGGTTTAAAAATCACCATGACCGATCCTCGGGGTGCTGGTGACTACATTCGCAATATCCGAATCGTCCGCGAAGATTGGTTGGGTCTTTACAATGCTGGCGAAGTTTTTAACCCACAATATTTGGCTATTCTTAGAGACTTGCGACAGATCCGCTTTATGGATTGGATGCATACAAACAACTCCACCCAATCCGATTGGGCCGATCGTCCCAAACCCAGTGATTTTAGTTGGGGGACAGAAGCCGGAGTCCCCTTAGAAACCATGGTTCGTTTGGCGAACCAGATTCAGGTGAATCCTTGGTTCAGTTTGCCATTGCACGCCTCAGACAACTACATTCGGCAGTTTGCTCTTTATATTCGAGACAACCTTCATCCGGGGCTGGTGGCTACTATTGAACTATCAAATGAAACTTGGAACTACAGCTTTCAACAAACCCAAGACCTATCAGCGATGGCTGGTCGCGATTGGGGAGATTCCGATTTCGGTGCCACCCTGAGCTATTATACGAAGCGGGCCACAAATATGGCTTTGATATTCGATTCAGTTTTTGGTTCACAAGCCAAGGCCAGGTTGGTCAAGACTCTTGCCACTCAGACAGGAAACCCTTGGGTGGCTGAACAGTTGGTCAACGCCGACAAATGGTTTGTCTACGAGCCCAATCAAGCGGTGAATCCGGCGACTGTTTTTGATGCCTTGGCGGTGACCACATACTTCGGAGGGGCTCACATTGCTGAGGATGCACTAAGGGCTCAACTCATCAATGCCATTCGAAACTCCAATGTCGACGCACAAGTGTTTCTCACAAATCGTCTACTTGATTCAAATATGGAATCCTCAATACCCAGGGTGGCGCAGCAACTTCGTGAGAACAAAGCTGTAGCTCAAAGTCATGGGCTACGAATGATTTGTTATGAGGGCGGACAGCATGTGCACCATCTAGCCTTTATTGGAGGAATTAGTGAGCAGGACACGAACGCTTTAACCAACTTCATGATCTCCTACGTTCGCAGTCGTCACATGGCGACGTTGTACGAGCGTCTTTGGGATATTTGGGAGTCTGTAGGCGACGGACCCTTTATGCAGTTTGGTTCTGTGAGTAGTCCCAGTCGATGGGGGTCATTCTCTCCGTTGAGCCACCTTGAAGACAACAACCCGAGAGCTGAATTTCTATTTATGATGAACCGCACCGTGCGACCTTGGTGGTCCGAGGATTAACCGACTGTTTGCTCGCGAAAAAAGAAAGAGCTCCTGAGCTTCTAGCATTGAGGGGTTCTTCTTTTTTCCGTCCGCGCCTTTTTCAGATGACTTATTGTGAGCAGATCGCGGTCGCGATGGTGGACTCGCTTTTTCCTCGCTCCACAAAGTCCTCGAGGTGTTGAGTGACTTCAGCGTCCGTGGGCTTACGGTTCCTACACACTTCGAAAAGATCTTTCACCCAGAGATACCACTGGCCGTATTGTTGATAATTGTGGAGAGGCTTGTTGTGAAAAATTTGGGCGTTGCATCGGCTCCTGTTTCTATTGACCAGGTATCGCGCTTGTCTCGGATAGGAGAACACTTTGCCGGATACACCACAAACCACGGTGCTTCGCTCACAGACCATACTGACGCCCTCCCGATAGCGCCCTTTTTCAGGTGAGAATCGAGAGGTCACTAGGGGGCTGTAGCGAGTGTACCCAATGTTCGGTGCGATGTAGCGATAGTCGCCGCTCCGGATATGAATACGGCAGGTTTGATTGGTCTCGACCACCGGTTCTTTAGGAAGGCTCTGTAAGTCCCCCTCTTCGTCGTCAAATGATGGCGCTGGCTTTGCCTCTTGATCCAGAGCGCATACGAATTCGCCGCAACCACGGGTGTCGCGAATTGCCACAGGTTTGCGTCCTGCTGCACATCTTGGTTCGGCAACAGGTTCACAGAGATTGGTCGGATCATTAGACCCAGTTGTCTGATTGTTTGAGTTCGAAGTGTTTTCGGAAGCAGTCTCTGCATCAGGAGAGTCATTCTGGTAGACCTGAGAAGCCGCGACTTCTGGCATCTTTGCTAAGTCTAAAGCCTCGTTTGATCCACAAGCCGTGATTAGAAGGGGGGACAATACCATTAAAGAAAAAAGTTTCATGCTGAATAAACCTTGATGAGAAATTGGACTGATATGATCAGGCTATCACGCTCATGAGATTTTGAAAAATATTAGAGGTTTAGGTGTCTTACGACGATACGGCCTAAGTAAAAGATCGACAGTTTCGGCTCATTTTCTGGTGAGGAGGTATTCGATATCTAGATTCTCGCGTGGATCTTTATCACACAGCCAATTACGAGCGAATGCATGTTTTTCGTGACGAAAACGGGAATCTCATCATCCGGGAGGAGAGTCAGGACCCAAAGATTTCTCATTAGCACCCTCTAGTTTTGATCAGAGGAGATCATAAGTTTAGATTTCCACATACTTTCTTGTCTTTAGGTAGACATCTTTGCGTCCTGATTTTGTTATGATGATTAAATTAGACAAACCACAAAGAGGAGTCACCCAGATGCAGGAGAATATTTCTAAACAAAATTCAGAAAGCACAAAGAGTCAAAGTCAGTCGGACCAATCGAAGGTTTCCATAATTAATCCCTTCACAGAAAAGGTCGTCCGTGAATTTGACTACGAGAGCCAGAGCCAAGTTAAAGACAAACTCAACGAAGCGCAAAACGCCTTCAAGTCTTGGTCGCAACAGCCACTTGAGGATAGAATTAAAATAATTAAGAAATTTGGCAAATTGATGTCTGACAATAAAAGCGACCTTGCGAAACTGATGACCGAGGAAATGGGAAAAACCCATCGCACCGGATTAGCCGAGATCGATAAATGCGTCGAGATTGTCAATTGGTGTTGTGAAAATGTCGAGGATGCCTTGGGCTCTGAGACGATCGAGATGGATGAGGGCGTTGCCTACAACGTGTTTTCTCCTCAAGGTGTGATTTTCTCGATTCAACCCTGGAACTTTCCATTTTACCAAGTGATCCGCTACTCGGTGCCAGCTATCCTAGCAGGTAATGCAACGCTCTTGAGACATGCATCGAATGTCTGGGGTTCTGCTCAGCGTATCGAAGAGCTGTACAGCGAAGCCGGATTGCCGGATGGTGTGTTTGCCCACCTTTACGCAAAACATGAAGATATTGAATTCTTGTATGAAGCGCGCGAAGTCCGAGTGGTCACCTTCACAGGAAGTCCAGAAACCGGGAAGGTTGTTGCTGAAAAAGCTGCCAAAAACTTGAAAAAGTCAGTGCTTGAACTCGGAGGCAACGATGCCTACTTAGTGCTAGAAGATGCTGATATCGATCAAGCAGTCGAGGCCTGTGTCATGGGTCGAATGATCAATAATGGCGAGACTTGTACTGCTGCAAAACGCTTCCTGGTTGTGGATTCGGTTTATGACGAGTTTAAAGAAAAGTTTGTTGCCGCCGTTAAAGAAGTGCAAATCGGCGACCCCAACGACAAGGCCACGAAAGTGGGGCCAATGGCTCGTAAAGATTTACTGAAAAAATTAGACGATCAGGTGCAAGAGTCCCTGGACAAAGGTGCGAGCTGCCTTGTGGGAGGAAACATAGATAAGCGTGAAGGCTACTTCTTTCAGCCAACGATTCTTGAGAACTTAAAGCCAGGGATGCCAGCTTATGATGATGAACTATTTGGCCCAGTGGCTAGCTTAATCAAGGTTAAAGATTTGGATGAGGCCATCGAAGTCTCCAATAGCTCAAAATTTGGCTTGGGTGGGGGGATCTTTAGTAAAGATGTGGATAAAGCCATTGAGACAGCCTCTCGTCGCTTGGACACGGGCATGGTTAACGTCAACGGCTACTCGAACTCCAAGGCACAATTACCCTTTGGTGGAGTGAAGGAGAGTGGTTACGGTCGCGAGCACGGCCGCTTCGGGTTTCACGAATACGTGAATGTGAAGTCGGTACGAGTGCTAAAGCAAGACAAATAAAATCAAACGAAACGGAGAGACAATGCAAGTATATGGCTATGGAGCACAAGAAGAAGCGGGAAAACTGAATCTTGTTGTTTTCAATCGGGAGAAACCGAACGAAACTGAGATTGAGTTTAAGATCACTCACTGCGGGGTCTGCCACTCCGATGTTCACAGCGTCGATAACGACTGGGGCGGAGGGAGTTACCCCTGCGTTCCTGGTCACGAAGTCGTCGGTGAGGTGACTTCCGTTGGCTCGAAGGTGAAAAACTTTAAGAAGGGCGATCGCATTGGCGTGGGCTGCATGATCGACAGCTGTCGAGAGTGTGAGAAGTGCGAAGACGACCTTGAGAACTATTGTCAGGGCCCCCTGGGACCGACTCTCACCTACGGCGGAGCTCCGATGAGCGACAAAATAAGAACCTACGGTGGGTATTCGACCCATCTGGTGGTTCCAGAAGACTTTGCGATTCAGGTCCCAGACAGCCTACCCTCAGAGTATGTCGGCCCCATTTTATGTGCCGGCATCACGGTCTACTCGCCGATGAAGCACTGGGGTTTGGAGAAAGGCAAAGTCTTGGGCGTTTCTGGAATCGGTGGATTGGGTCATATGGCCATCAAGCTTGGAAAAGCTCTTGATGCAGAAGTGATCGCCTTTACCAGAAGCGAAGACAAGGTCGACCAAATTTCAGAAATGGGAGCCGACCGTGTTGTCGTCACCAGCGATGAAGACGCCATGAAGGACGTTAGAGGTAAAATTGATCTAATGATCGACACCATACCTGTGCCCCATGGTTTAGATGAAAGGCTACCATTGATGAAACCCGACTCCGCCATGGTCATCGTGGGGAACTTAGAAAAAATCCCTGAATTTAAATCAGGCCCCATGGTCTTCAATCGAATCTCTATTTCCGGCTCTTTAATCGGAGGGATCAAGGAGACCCAAGAAGTCATCGATCTGTGTGCGAAGTACGAGATCAAACCCTCCATAAAAAGTATCAAAATCGGTGACATCAATGACACCTTTGATGAACTCAGAAATGGTAAAAGTTCGAACTACCGGCACGTCATCGATATGGACTCGCTTCATAGTCTTGGATCAGACAAGCTCGACGGTGCAGACAGCATCGCGGACCCGGTTCGTCACGAATAATGATTAAAATTCGTTCAAGAGCTAAAAACAGCTCGGGATCAGGCTCCCTTATTTTAGCTCAAAAAGAGTCCTGGTTCGTTCGAGCGGGTTAGAACATTTTTTGGAAGTGTTCCGTGATGACTGTAATAACGGCTTTTTCAACTTTGGTGTGGTAGCTGTTTTGGTAATAGAGCAGATACAGCGGAACCCGCATTTTGGTTTTAGGATACAAAACCTTAAGGTCCCTCTCGTTGGCGATTAGGTGGAGCGGGAGAACGGCTCTGCCCAAGCCGAGCTTAACACCCTCGATCAGACCATAGACATCATCAAGGTATCTTCTTTTTACCTTCTTATCGAGCTCTGGCTTGAGTTTAAAGTACGAGCTAGTGGTGACGTCCCGTGAATCATGGTCAAGATAGTGCCCATTGAATTTGTGTTTTTTCGATTCAACGAGCACATTCTCTTCGTACCCCAGAAATTCTCCATGAATGCCATTATGAGGAGACGGCCTATTACTTATCACAAAGTCTACTTTCGAGGCCTTCATCAAGTCGAGCAACTCGTCGAGTTCCACAGAGTGAATGGTGAGCGACAGTCGAGGATTTTCTCTCAGCAGTGGGGCCAAAGCCGGTAGGACGCACGAGCGATTGATCGATGAAAACCCACCGATTCTGACGGTGCCGACCAGATCTTTCGAGCTGCTATCGTAGAGAGTCTCTAGGACTTCATCCTGCAGTCGGTAGACTTTCTCACAGTACCGCAACAGGCTTTCACCGGCTTCGGTTAACTGGATATTGCCTTTTTCTCTAGAGAACAGTGTAGTTTCTAACTCTTTTTCTAAACCCATAATACGGTGAGAGAAGGCCGATTGTGTGATGGCTAGGGTCTCAGCCGCTTTGGTGAAATTTCTATCTTGTGAGAGCTGATAAAAGGCTCTGAGTTGTATTGTTGATAGATCCATAGTCATCTATTAAATCGATCATACCATTAAATCAATCAATTTTACACATACCTAAGGGATTGGTATTTGTCTTTGTGTAGAAAGTAAACCAAGCAAGGGGGTTAGAATGAATATGTTTGTAAAGGTGATCGGATTGATGGTGTTATCGGGGGTTGTGAGTGTTGAGGCTCTCAGCATACCCCATGTCGACCCGGCCCAATTAGTGTGTAGTGTTGTCCATTCCGATGGATGGGTTGATTCGGGTAACGGCAAGAATGACCTTTGCTTACTGTCTGAAAATGACCCCGAGGCCCACGTGTTTTATACTGGGCATCTGTTTGGGTGGCTTGTTGAGCAGTATTTATGCGAGCTAGAGGATGGCGAGCTTATGTCCATTAACAAGAACATTGTTCGAAATGACCAGTATACTGTGAAGGCTTTTGGAGCCATTTACCAAGGATTTGCAAACACCAGTGTTGGGATTGCGAACCACCTCATCGTGAAAAGCCCAGAGGCAGAGAAGCTCAACAAACCGGTGTCTCTAGTCTTCAAAAGCAATGACCTCGGAGAACCGCTGAGCATGGCAGTGCACATCAAAGGCGGCAGAGCCCCACTGATTATGGGTATGAGCTGCAATCAGTGGAATTAATTTCTGTTGCATTCTTCTGAGTCTCTATCATCGCGGGCAAAAGGGGGAGGGGCTCCTCCCCAAAGCCCGCATAGCTAGCCTTTGCCACTCCCTTAGTTCCACCACATCAGACACAATACCCGACAACCCCGACTGCTGGTAAGTTTGCAGAAGTTTCACCACAAGCCATCACCTGACTCCTTTGTTCAGTGTTAAAGTAACGCTGCTGTTGCCAGAGAGGTTGTTCTCTCAAGAAGCCAGAAGCACTGCAGAGAACCATCGATCCGATAGAATCTCAAAGATGATTATAAATCATCACCTTGAGAGATTTGCTTGGCTCTGCGGATCGACTCTTGCAGCTGCCTAAAAAAATCAAAGCTGGGAGAAAGATTGACAGATATGGCACCCTCGTCCGTGTTTTGCGTTACTTGATTATGAGAGGTCTTACTATATAAGATTCCAACAACTTCACCTTTCTGGTTGAGTAGTGGGCCTCCCGAGTTCCCTTTAAAAACGGGGGCCGTTGAGACTATGGAGCGAGAGGTAATCGTGGTGATTTCTCCTTCAGAAACCAGTGGGAAAATATCGCCGTATGTACCATTGGGAGCCCAATGTCTTTGTAGTTCATCTCGGTCTTGGTCGCTTAACCATAAAAATATGGGGTCACCCACCGTGTACACTCGGTCTCCAACTTTGGGGCTTTCTTTTGAAATTTGTAAAAAGTTATCATCCTTGGCCTCGTCAAGAGCGGTAGGGTTAAAACTTAAAGCCACGTCAAAGCTGTGGTCGAGATCGACTAAATCAGCACAACCAGACATGGGAATACCATTTTCCACACATTCCTTCGTCACCGAGTCCCCGCCAATAAAAAGGACTTCGCCACATCCAGGAGTAGACGTTAACTCATTGAAAAACTGAAAACGGTCATAAAAGCATCGTGAGGGAAACGCGCTATTCCCTTCAAGAACATGGATAGCGGTCATTTTAAAATCTTTAGCGATATAAAATCCATTTTCTTTGTAAGATCGAGAAGCTCTGGCGGTTGAGAAAGTTTTGAACTTTTTTAAGGGTTGGAACAACAATTTTATACAATCAACCGATGGCTCTTGCATCGCTCGACAGTTCTCGTAGTCCTGTGTTCTTTCCTGGGTAGTGCCCATGGAAACCATCGGCAAGGAAAGCACAAAACAAACGGTAAAGATTCGAAATAGTTGTTTTTCTTTCATAAGAGTTCTCCTTCAGTTTCTTAAACACCGAGATTCTGAAATAGGCCTGTCAGACAAGCAGGGCAAAATCCTTAGTGTTTTGGTCATATTAGAGAAGTGGGGCCATTTTGCCCAGTGGAAAGCCTGACAGTATTCCCCTTTATTGTAAACGACTTCTGTTGCGAATGATCGCGAAATGAAGCAAAGTTCTCACCACGGCACAGATGATGAAGCAGAATTTACCTAAAGGAGGATTTTTATGAAGAGTTTATCAATGATTCTATTACTACTGACCAGCGTCTGGAGCCAGGCTCAGGACGTTGTTTCATTGGATTTAAAAATACAAGAAAGAGTCAGTCTACCAGCCGCTGATTTCAGGTTCTTCCCGTCATTAGGTCCTGATCGCGCGCCCATTCTGACTTTGAAGAGAGCCATGCCAGAGGGTCTATCTGAGCTCAGAGAGGCAATAATAGACACTTTGTTGTCGATCGATAACCCCATCATTTCTATCGAGCCGACGGCTCTGGAATTATTTTTTGACACGAGCTTCGCTGAAAAGCTTTTTGGTTACAAGGGTGGGATTCCCGCTGAATCTAAAGTTTGGGAATACTACAATCGCAATATTAACCTCAAAAAGCCTCATGAGATCACAGTTGTATTTGATAACTTTCGGCTAGAAACTCTAGACAAGGTGGCTTTGGTAAAGCATGGCGAAAATGGTGATTTCCGCCGGCAATGCGTTTCTGGTTATGTATTCAAGTTTGACATGACAATTATGGATGTTCAGGCCGATGATTTGGAGTTCAACCGGCTTAAAGCCAAACAGAGCATCCGGCAGGAATACTCGTTAACATCACCAATGGGATACGTCGAGACCCATGATTTTAAAGTCTGCCAATAGAATTCAAGAACACTGAGGGCATCAATCCGCTGATTGATGCCTTTTTCACAGTTATAGATAAAATAGGGTTCCTCAAGATTGCCCCCGTCGAAGAATTGGGGGTACCGCCCCCCAAGAGTTATTAATTACCCAAGGTGCAGTTCCATTTCTTTTTAGATCAGGTAGTTCTTTTAAAAACTCAGGTATAGAGTTGTAATCAATTCCAGCGGAAATTTCCAAATTTTTACCATAACCAATCTCAGAATCTACTATGAGGTTAGAGACGCATGTCCCATGAGAACTATCGCAAGAGTCGTATTTACTATCTATGAGTTTGGTGATTCTAAGGTGATCGTCAGAGAAATATCTATAACCTTTAGGTAGTGGAGTATCCATGACTCCTATTGGGATTTTTTTTGAAACGCCATTTTGTTGCATTAATTCTTTTGCTAAATCTGCTCCAACGTACTCCATTGACCACTTATCTGTTAGGCCTTGAACTAGACCTGAGTCATACTTAGAACAGTTGTTGTTAAAAAACTGAGTGTTATCAGTTTGAGTAACTTCAGAAGCAAGTTTACGGTCGCGAATAGGACCTTTGTGCCATGTGCAGGAGGGGAGGGTTGATAAAAAGGATAAAATAATTACTGATTTCATAACTCTAGAATTTTATCGGTTTTTTGAGACATAAAATGAACTTGTTCTAAAGTACATTTTGCATAAAAACCAACGTGGCTCCACAACTCCTCTCCTTTTTCAAAGTCATTAACAATCTTATTTGAGCACCTATAAACTGTCACGAACCACCTTTGAGAATTGAGAGCCACTGTTGGGTCAGTTGTTTATTTGGAAAGTTCCGCAAGCCTCTTTAGAACTGCAAAAATCTAAAAATGGATGGGTCCGGGAGACGCGACCGTTTCGTGTGTACTGCGCTTTTGTTTGAGCTGAACTTAAGAAGTCAAAGTTTTTAACTTCATTTTTATTCTTTGAAAGACTTTTACTCAACTTTACCTCTTAAAATCGATGAAATTTCAAAACGGTCGAGTCAAAAATGACTCGTCCAATTTCTTGCATAAGTAATTAAAATTGTTGATGCGGAACTTTTTGCGGAACTCAAAAAATCATGGTCGGGTCAAATTTGACCCATCCTTTTTTTTTAAAAGTTCCGCGAAAGTTCCGCCAGAGTTTCGCAAAACCCAAATTTTGAATTTTGGGCAAAAAAAATCCCAAACATTTCAAATGTTTGGGTTATAAAATGGATGGGGTAGCAGGACTCGAACCTGCGAATACTAGAATCAAAATCTAGTGCCTTACCAACTTGGCGATACCCCATTAAATTTGAGCCGCTAAATTATCGAGAAGTGGGTTGGGGATCAAGTAAAAAATAGCCGCCTCTGAAGTTTCAGAGGCAACCAAAGCCGGAGCAGGGACCCCGAATTGCATTTTTTTTAATCAATTAAGTATCAAAAGTAAAATTAAGAATTGAGTTTTTTAGACACCTCGCCCAAAGAGTCACCAAGCCCTTTGAGTTCGTCCTCATAGGCCTTGAACACCAGTTTTTCCACTTCTTCGCGGGTGTCTTGGTTGAGGGGGTGGGCAATATCGCGAAACTGACCGTCTTTGCGCTTTTTACTCGGCATGGCCACAAATAGGCCGGTGTGCCCCTGAATGATCTTCAGGTCTCGGATAACAAAGCAGTCATTGAGTGTGATTGTGACGTAGGCTTTCAGTCTTTCTTCATTGACGGGGAATATCTTGATCTCGGTGAGTTCCATATTCATTGAGGTCTCCTTGGTGTCGTTCTGGTGTTGACCGTAAACCTCATTCTACATGAATTCTTAAAAAACCTAGACTAAAGTTGAGAGTTTGTCTCAATACGAAACGAAAAAAATGCTTATTCTGGCTTGAGCGAGATTTTCTTTTCACCGCGAGACGTGTGAATCCAAAAACGATTCACTCCAGGGCGCAAAAGCTCGAACACTTCTTTTGCCGAGTTCGCTCCCTGTCCGTTCACCTGCAGGATAATGTGTCCAGAGCGAAAGCCTCCGCGATAAGCGGGGGAGTCTGGCGTCACTTGTGTGACCACCGGACCAAAAGGAAAGCGGATGGGCACGTCTAAGGCGCGGCGGGCGCCCGAAGAGCTGTCCACCACAGAGAAACCTAATTTCAAAGGATCCGGCTGGCCGGCGTATTTAGGATCTAATGGTTTAGGAAAGCTTTTTGGCGCCATTGGCTTTTGGGCGCGAGCAGACCCTGGATAGGCGCCCAGGGTGACGGGAAAAGTCATCTCTTTGAAGTCGTTGTCGGTAGGGCGAAGCACTTTCACTTTTACAGTGCGGCCCACCTCGGTGTCTTGAACATGGGCGACAAGGTCTTCGGCATGGGAGATCGATTTTCCATCGAATTCAAAAATAATATCGTTCTCCTGCAGCCCTGCTTTAGCGGCGGCTTGGCCTGGCTCCACCTGTGCCACGACGACGCCGCGTTTTTTAATACCATAGGAGAGAGCCACTCGAGGGTGCAGGGTGGCCAAGCCAATGCCGAGGTACCCTCGTTTGATGGTGCCTCCGGCCTTCAAGGTGTTGACGATTTTCTTTACATAGTTTGAAGGGATAGCAAAGCCAATCCCTTGGGCTCTGGCATCAATAGCGGTGTTCACGCCAATGACGTAGCCTTGGGTGTTTAGCAAAGGCCCGCCGGAGTTGCCCGGATTGATACTGGCGTCGGTTTGGATAAAGGGAAAGCGGTTGATCTCTTTGATCGCCCGTCCTTTTGCCGAAACCACGCCAACGGTCATAGAGTTGCTGTGACCATAGGGGTTCCCAAAGGCGGCAACATATTCTCCGACTTTCAACTGGTTGCTGTCTCCAAATTGCAAAGGAGAAATAGTTTTGGGCGGTTTTTTTAATTTTAATAGAGCAAGGTCACCGCGTTTGTCGCGACCAAGGACTTCGACATCCAACAATTTGCCTTCGCCGTTGATTTGCACTTGCAGCTTGGTTTGCAGGCGACGGTCTTCCGTGGCCTCGACCACATGGTAGTTGGTGACGATGTGGCCTTCTTTGTCGATGATAAATCCCGTGCCGATGGGCGTGGATTCTTCTTTCGATCTTGGGTCTTCGTATTCAAAGCCGTGTCCAAAAAATTCTTCGATAAAGTCAAATAGGGGGTCTCTTCTCAGGCGGGCCGTCTTCATGTTCACATCGAGAAAAATACCCACCACACCCGGTTGGGTGATGCGAGACATTTCGATCCAAATGTTGGCCGGTAGGGGGGCTGCCAAGTTGGCGTCCTCCATAGGAGCTCTTGCCGAGGCCACAAATTGAAAGCCAACAATAAGAAAAAAGACCCAAGCTCTCATAAAGACACAAACTTCATCTTTAAGTCAGAGATGAGCTGGTTGATCAGCTGCTCTTCTTCAGCGCTGCGATTGTTCTCAGATTTGGTTTTTAGCACTTCGAGGAGATCGATGTTGAATTGTGCCATTTTTTTATCCACGGCTGTCTCACCAGTTGCGGGGTCTGGCGCCATGCCTAAACTCATAGCGGCAGAGGAGGCCACAGATAAGACAAGGGTCGAGAAGTTTGCTTCTAATTGTTGTTCCAAGGTCATCTCCTAGATGAGAGGTTTTTAGTTATTATAAGGAAAGTATGTGTTTGCAGTTAAAGCTGTCAATGTTGCCAGCCGGTGCCTTTTGCGGGGCGCAAATAGTTAAAATGATTGATTAACACGGAGTCTAAAATCAGAATAGAAGAGTCTATCTATATAATAGGGGGTCGCTCGTGGACGTAGATGTAATGGCGCTCAACGCCGCTGTCAAAAAAGAAAGCGTTTTCGTTGAGCAAATGCTCGTTGAAGTGAGCAAAGTCGTGGTTGGTCAAAAAGAAATGGTTGAGGGGATCGTCATGGGTTTGCTCACAGGTGGTCATGTGCTGCTTGAGGGAGTGCCGGGATTGGCCAAAACCCTGACCATATCCTCGGTGTCCCAGGCCATCTCGCTGAATTTTCAGCGGGTGCAGTTCACTCCGGATCTTCTGCCGTCGGATTTAATCGGGACCATGATCTTTAATCCCAAGTCAGGGGAGTTCAGCCCTAAAAAAGGCCCGATCTTCACAAACATCTTATTGGCCGATGAGATCAACCGTGCGCCGGCCAAGGTGCAAAGTGCCTTGCTCGAGTCCATGGCCGAGAAGCAGGTGACCATTGGTGATACGACTTATCGCTTAGAAAAGCCTTTTCTGGTTTTAGCGACCCAAAACCCGCTAGAGCAAGAGGGGACCTATCCTTTGCCTGAAGCGCAGATGGATCGTTTTATGTTTAAGATCATGGTGGATTATCCTAACAAGGGTGAAGAGCTTGAGATCATGAATCGCATGGCCACAGATAACACGCCATCGATCAACTCGGTGATCAGTAAAGAGAACTTACTGAAGGCTCGCGAGATGACCGATCAGATTTATGTCGATGACAATATCAAAACTTATATCGTTGATTTGGTGATGGCCACCCGGAGCCCCAGCGAGTACGGACTGGGCCAACTGGAAAACATGATTCAAGTGGGCGGCTCGCCTCGCGCCACCATCAGTTTGATGCGCGCTTCAAAGGCCCATGCTTTTATTCGAGGCCGTGGTTATGTCACGGCCGAGGATGTGAAGGCGGTGGCCTACAACGTCCTTCGCCATCGATTGATTTTAACTTTCGAGGCAGAAGCTGAAGAAGTTGTCAGTGAGATGGTCATCAAGGACATGCTAGGTCAAATCGAGGTGCCCTAGTTGTCAATCCCAGCTGAAGTCCTTAAAAAGATCAAACTTCTCGAGGTCAACACTAAGAAGCTCGTGAACTCCACCTTTGCCGGTCAATATCACTCTCGCTTTAAAGGGCAGGGGATGACCTTCTCGGATTTTCGGGAGTACGTGCCTGGTGATGATGTTCGTGATATCTCATGGAGTCTTACCGCTCGCACGGGCAACACCTACATCAAGAAGTATGAGGAAGAGCGCGAGCTCACCATGATCCTTGCGGTGGACGTGAGTGGTTCAGTGAACTTTGGGTCGGAGTCTTATTTTAAAGGTGAGGTACTGACCCATCTGTCGGCTCTTTTGGGTTATAGCGCTTCAAAGAACAACGACAACGTGGGACTGTTGCTGTTTTCAGATCAAGTGGAGCATTATGTACCTCCTAAGAAGGGGAGAGGGCACCTACAGAGAATTTTAAGGGACCTTTATTTTCACGAACCCAAAAGTAAAATGACCAACATCGCCGCAGTGGTGGAGTACCTCTCGGGAGTGTTGAAAAAGCGGGGCACTGTTTTTCTGTTTAGCGATTTTATGGACCCGAACCCCTTTGCCACGTCGTTAAAACGTTTGTCACGTCGGCATGAAACCATTGCTGTCCAAATCTCTGATCCCATCGAAGCAAAAATCCCGTCGTTGGGGCTTCTCGATTTTATTGATCCTGAATCCGGTGAAATCATGACCGTCGACACCTCTTCGCCGGTGTTCAAAAGACATTACACTAAAAGTTACAACGCCTACCGAGAACAAGTCGGTGCTGAATTGAAAAAATCTCGGGTGGACTTAATCGAGGTCCATAACGGAGAAGATTTCGTCCAGCCCCTCGCCAATTATTTTAAAAAGAGGAAGGGCTGATGGCGCAATCGGCTCAATATATTCTCGCCCAAAACACAACGGAGCCAACAGGTCCTGATGCCGTCGTGGAGGCGTCTCCAGAAAAACCGAAAGACCTGACCAAGCTCCCGAAGTGGTCGTGCCGAGTGGAGGGAACTCCCAAAGATCAGCAGTGGACCGTGGGCGAATTGTTTTACCTGAGTTGTGAAGGTCCGAAGGCCGATTTTCTTTCCACTGAACTTACGTTTAAGGCTGAAGGCCTTACGGGTTTTGAGTTGCGGGCTTTGGAGGTTACCAAACAAACGGATAATGCTTTAGAGCTCAAAGCCACCTCCTATGTTCCCAAGCCCCATGATTTTAAAAAGCTGTTTATTTATGATCAAGGTGAAGCTGTCGTGGCCGTTGAGCCCTTTGTGTTGCCGGTAAAAAGCGTCATCAAAAACCCGCAACAGAAACCTTACGGCCCTATTGGTGGCTTGAGTTTGACCTATCCCTTTTGGATTTGGCTAGTATTGGGGTCTGTCTTAATCACCACTGTTTTTTTTGGATTGATCCGTATCAATCGGCGGGCGCAAATGCGACGGGTGATCGAAGAGCTCAAACAGCACAACACCGCATTGGGTCCGTTCAATCAGTTCAATAAAGACGTTCGTCTTCTGGGGAGACAGTACATATTTGGGGAAAAACGGGACTGGGATGACGCCAAAAAGCAGCGCTATATTGAAAGCCTCGACGAGGTGTTTCGCATGTTTCTGCTGCGAGAGTTTTTCGTGCCGGCACTCGAGTGGAATTCGAACCTGATCCTGAAAACCATCGCCAAACAAGACAAGCGACGTTTTGTTCGTTATGGTGACGAGCTACAAAAATTTTTAAAAGAATTGGACCGAGCTAAAAGTGATACTCATAAACTACAAGTCCACGATTGCAAGCAATTGACTCAAATGGCGAAGAGAGTTTCACAGCGAATTTGGAAGACGAGGAAAGTCTAACTATGATCTGGTATTCCGCTTGGGCCTTTATTCTGCTGTTTTTCTTGCTTCTGGCGGCTGTCCTGCAGTTTGTGAAGCGCAAGAAGCGCTACGGTGCTCTCCCATTGAGTACCCTGTCTATTGTGCAAGGTCTACAGACCAGCTTGCGGGCCCGACTCAAGTATCTACCGGATGTTCTAAAGTATTTGGGATTGATTCTAGTAGTGATTGCACTGGCACGGCCCCAAAAGACTGACGAAAAGGTCAATCGCAATGTCGAGGGTATCGATATTATGATTGCCTTGGACATTTCTCACTCCATGCTCATTGAAGATATGAAACCCGAAAATCGCCTTGAGTCGGCAAAGAAAACCATTCGAGAGTTTGTCGAAAAGCGGGTTTCCGATCGTATCGGTATGGTCGTGTTTTCTGGAGAGTCCTACACGCGGGTGCCCCTGACTCTCGATTACGCCCTTCTCAAGCAAAACCTAAAAGCGGTGGAAACTTCCACGAATATTAAGATGGGGACGGCCATCGGGGTCGCCCTGGGTAATGCGGTCTCACGGCTCAACGAGTCCACGGCGGAGTCACGGGTTGTTATTCTATTGACCGACGGAGAAAACAACACGGGTCTTATCGATCCACAAACGGCTTTGAAAATTGCCAAAGGCTACGGCGTTCGTATCTACACGATCGGCGTAGGGAGAGACGGGCAAGCGCAACTGCCCATATACTCGACGGATATGTTCGGTCGCAAGGTGAAGCGCTACCAACCGATTCATTCGAAGGTGAATGAGCCTCTCCTGACCCAGCTGGCTCGAGAGACGGGCGGTAAGTTTTATCGCGCCACAAACACCCAAAGCTTAGCCGGCGTTTTTACAGATATCGACAATCTTGAGAAAACCAAAATCGAAGAAAGTCGTTACACTCGCTACACAGAAATGTTCGAGAAGTATCTCCGCTGGGGTGTGCTGTTGTACTTTCTTGGCTTTATTTTGCAGTTCACTGTTTTAAGAAGGGGGTTGTAACATGCGTTTTGCAAATCAATCCTGGTTTATGGCTTTTGTGGTTCTCGCAGTGCTGGTGGTCTACTATGTCGTGAGCAGTAAACTGCTTGAGCGCAAGCTGCAAAAGACCTTCGGGCAAAAGATGCTGCCTTTTTTCACAGGCAAATTTTCTCGCTTCAAAAAGAACACAAAGTTCGTTCTTATTACTCTCGCCCTCTGTTTTATGATTTTGGCCCTGGCGCGCCCACAGATGGGTAAAGGAAAACGTCAAATCACCAGCCAAGGTGTGGAGCTTATGGTGGCCGTTGATGTTTCCAACAGTATGTTGTCAGAAGATGTGAAACCATCGCGTTTGGAGCACGCCAAAAAAGAGATCTCTCATCTGCTCAATATTTTAGGGGGAGATAAGGTCGGGATTCTCGCCTTCGCAGGCTCCGCCGTTCTTCTATCTCCAATGACCACCGACAAGTCGGCCCTTAAAATGTTTTTAGAGACACTGTCTCCGAGAAGTGTAGAAACCCAGGGGACAGAATTGGCAAAAGCTTTGAGCGAAGCGAAAGAGGCCTTCAAGCGTGGGGGCGAAGAGGTTGGGCCCAACGAGAGCATGACTCGGGTGGTGATCCTCATCTCTGATGGTGAAGACCATGAAGAAGGAGCGATCAAGACCGCAACCGAGCTGGCCAAAGAGGGGATTCGAGTTTTCACCATGGCTTTTGGTTCTGAACGTGGGGGTAAGATTCCCAAGCGGGACGCTCGTGGATTGCTCAAAAGTTATGTGAAAGACAAAAGCGGCAAAGAGGTCATCACCAAAGTGAATGCCGAATCTCTAAAGCAGATCGCTCGCGCTGGTAAGGGGAGCTTTTATCATGTGACCTTTGGTGGCAGTCAGATGCGACGACTCAAAGAGGATCTTGATAAGCTCGAGAAAGCCGAGTTTGACTCCCTGACTTCAGAGAGTTTCGACGAAAAGTATCAAATTTTACTGTTCTTCGGTTTTTTGCTAGCTCTGTGTGAGCTTTTCATTGGAACCCGCAAGAGGTCCGGTGGGCAATGGACGGGGAGGTTCACCACCAATGAGTAGATTCGTTTTAGGAGCTTTAGTTTTTTGTTTTTCCACTGTGGGACTTGCGACCAACGATCTTCGCGATATTTGGCGTAACAATGAGGCCGTGGAGCACCTAAAACAGAAAAAGGTTCTAGAAGCCCATGAAGAGTTCACCGAACTGCTCAGCGAAAAGCCTTTTCATCCACTCTATCAGTTCAATATGGGGTCGTCTTTTATTGGAATTGAAGAAATGGAAAAGGCCAAACAGATGTACGCTGAGATTCTCAAGCAAAATCCCTTGCCACCGGAGCTCGAATTTGCGGTTCAATACAACTTGGGTGTGCTCAACTCAACAAAGGGCGGCGATACTGAAAAAGCGCTGGCTCACTATCAAAAAGCTTTAGCTCTGCAGCCCGAATCGCAAGAGATCAAAACAAACATCGAGCTGTTGATGCAATCTCAGGGCAAGGGTGGCAAAGGTGAAAACAAAGACAAGAACAAGGATAAAAAGAACAAAGATGAGTCTGAAGAGGGTGAACAACAAAAAGAACCTCAAAGCTTTCAAAACAAACAGCCGGATCAGTTCAAAAGCAAAGACATGTCCAAGGGTGATGTAAAGAAAATCCTGGAGGAGTTGAAAAAGCAAGAACAGAGAATTCGTGCCAAACATGAGCGTAAAGGAGGGAGGGAAGCTGATCGTGACAAAGCCTGGTAAAATCATTGGAGTTCTATTGTGCGTGCTGTTTTCTTTCTCTGCGAGTTGGGCAGAGATAACTGTGTCCGCGACCGTCGACCGTAATCAGGTCCCTGTGGGAGGGACTTTTACTCTCAAGGTGAATGTCTCTTCGGACCAATCGGTGGCGATCGCGCCCCCCAGTCTGCCGGTTATTGCTGATGTTCAGTTGATGCATAATTGGACAAGCAGTCAGTCACGGTCATCGGTGGTGTCCACCGGGCAAGGCATCGACTTTAAAACGGTGAAAACTAAAATATACAGTTTCCAATATGCCACTCAAAAAGAGGGTGTCTTGCAAATTGACCCGATTCAGGTGAATGCTGGGGGCAAAGATTATCAAACCGAAGCCATCGAGATACAGGTGGTGGCCGGCGGCTTGGCTCAACAGCAAAACCCGCAACCCGGTGGCACGGGGCAGCCTGGCCAACCCCAATGGCCGAAAGACCCCATTGATCAGTTAGAAGATCGTTTCAATCAACTGCTGCAGCGGCAGTTTGGTGGGGTTCCAGGGGCGGACAGCTATATGACGGAGCCTCGTAATGCCAAAGAAGCCTTTTTTATATTGGCCGAAGTGGATAAGACCGAGGCCTATAAAGGTGAACAAATTGTGGCCTCCTGGTACCTCTACACGCGAGGTCGAGTGCGAGATATCGATACCTTAAAATACCCGACTCTGAAAGGCTTCTGGAAAGAGGACATTCAGATTTCAACTCATCTGAATTTTGAACAAGATGTGATCAATGGCATTCCCTACAACAGAGCCTTGCTGGCCTCTTATGCTCTGTTCCCCATCGATGAGGGCAAGCAGCAGGTCGACCCTTATAAGGCCAAGGCCACCATCGTTGGGGGATTTGGTTTTGGTCGTGGTTTTCAGGCCACAAAGGCGAGCGATAACATACCCATCTTGATCAAGCCGTTGCCCAAAGAGGGCAAACCCAAAGACTACACCGGTGCGGTGGGTGTTTTTCAAATGACTGTCGATGCTCCTAATAAATCAATCGTGACCCATCAGCCGTTTCCGTTAAAGATTCGCTTTGAGGGGCGGGGAAATGCGAAATTGATTGAGCTGCCTCAGTTGCCTCTGGGAGACACCCTCGAGATTTACGATATCAAAAATGAATCAAAGTTCTTTAAAAATGGCCAAAGCTTTAAAGAGTTTGAGGTGCTTTTGATCCCGAAAAAAGCCGGTCCTCTGGTGATCGACTCGCTTCGCTCCAGTTTTTTCGATCCTAAAAAAGGCGAATACATCTCTCTGCAATCAGAGCCGATTCAGTTGACGGTCTTACCCGGGAGCAAGCAGCAGTCCATTGGTGAAGAAAGGCTGAAGGCGAAAGAGAAAAAGACTCTTCCCGGAATTTTATCAGAGTGGAATCCCGATTATCGGCCAGCCAGCCGTAGCTTGTTTCTCTGGCCCTTTCTTTTTGGGATTGCCGTTCTTGTGATAATCGGTAAAGCTTTGTGGGACTCGGGCTTGCTCGTTAAAAACTTGAGTCTCGAAGAAATCATAAAAATTCGTTTTTCCAACATCGATAAACTGATAGCGAAGAATCAGATTCGAAAAGTCGGGATCGCTGCCACCAATACAGTCTACCAGGTGCTCGGTGACATCTCTGGAGAAGGCGGCGCCAGTGAAGAGTTGGACAAACTTCTCGCAAAGACAATTCCGAGTGTGCGTAGAGAGATCGAAGTGCCCTTGCAAAAGTTAGTCGACTACTTTGGTGTTTTGGGTTTCGGCCCCAAGAAGTACGTCACAGAGTTTAATGATCAAGAGGGTCTAAAAACTAAGGTCGATGAATTGAAGTTGCTATTGTTGACAGCTTGTCGCTTGAGCAAAGGGAATGTGGGGAAAGATGAAAGCTAAGTTTGCCGTTATTGCTGGTGTCGTCGTGTTTTCGGTTTCCGCTCTGTCCATAAAAGACAAAGAGTTAAAAAACACCGACGTTTTTCCTCCGGGCTTAGATATTCATTCGGTCAAAAATGTAAAGTCCCTAGCGAAAACAGCACAAATCCAATGGCATACTCAAAATAGCAATTGGACCAATTGTGTGGAACTTTCAGAATCTTTGCATCGAGACACCTCTCTTGGGGTGTGGTTACCCTTCAATCACCTTTGGTGTTTAAACAAAGCATACACCACCAAGACCCGCTGGAAGGTGGGTCGTTTCCTCAGTTCTTTTCAGAAAATTGAGCACAACAAGGTTGAGCTATTAAATTCGCCCTTTTCTGGGCATCGGGATCGCTTGCTCAATGTGTTTTTAGACCTTGCTCAGTTGGCATCAGAAAATGCTCGCAACGAGTTCGACGAATTCATCGAGCGCAATCACGGGCTTGTGGACTATATGGATGAGAGGCAGAGAGCAAAATATTATAAAATCATGGGAGAGATTGCCTGGTTGCGCCAAAAAAATACGGTAGCCGCCGCAAACTTTTTGCGGAGCTATGGTTTTGCTAAAGATGCTGAGGTACTGGGGCGGATCAAGACCTTGAAGGTCGATGAAGACCTTGAACTCTCTAAATACAGCCTCGATTCCAATGAGTCTGCGGAGGAAGCCAAACTGTGGGACATTTTTTCATCGGCCAACAAGCGCGGGCAAACCTATAAGGTGGCGAAATACGGCGCCCAGTTTCTCAATCAGTTTCCAGGGTCTCGGCGCGTTGATGACGTTGAACAGTTGATGGGGCGATACCATAAAAGACTGCTTTATCGTCGTGGTAGTAAATATGTTTCTATCAAGAAAGATTTTGAGAAGCAGCTCTCAAAAGCCCCTCCCCAGCATATTCTGTTTTGGGCCAAGGAGGCTTATGCACGTGGGTATCACGATTCAAGTTATCGGTTGGCCGATCAGGCCGCCGACAGTTGGGAGGGAAGCCGAGAGGCTGCTGATGCTTTACTTCTAGCGGCCAGATCGGCCTACTACTTAGTGAAAAGATCAGCCGCCAAGGTTTACTTGAACACTCTCATCGAAAAATACAGCGGGCATGAAGCCAGTCACGAAGCTCACTATTTGTTGGGACTCCTGTATTATCGAGAGCGAGAGTACAAAAAGGTCATCAATCTCTATGACAGTTTTTTAACAAGCTCAAGTTCAGACAAATGGGAGCTGCAGGTGCGCTACTGGCTATGGCGTTCCCTACGAAAGATTGAATCCTCCCGAGCGAAAGATGTAGCCGAGACCATTTTTAAAACCTTTCCATTGACCTATTATGGTTTGATCGTGCGTATGGAAGAGAAGGGGACTTGGGAAGGGCTCATGCAAGGGCCAACAAAAGTGGTGTCTACCCAGTATTGGTGGACCAAGTATACCGAAAAACGGTGGCAGCGTATTCGTGCCCTCGCTGCCAGTGGCTGGCTCGACGAAGCCGAAACCGAAGTGGACTATTTGCCGGACCCCCAATTAGCAGAAGGTTTTTTGGTGCGAGCCGAATTGTGGCGTGCGATACACCGACCGAATCGAGCCATCCAAGACTATGCGTCCGCTATTGATTTGGATCCCAAGTATATCAATCCAGCGGTTTTGGTGGAGACCTTTCCCCAAGCCTACAAAGAGGCCGTGGAAAAAGCGGAGGACGAATTTTCGCTATCGACGAGTTTGATCTGGTCAATCATGCGACAAGAGAGTGCCTTTCGCCCACGAGCAGTCAGTCCTTCAAATGCCTATGGTTTGATGCAGATGTTGGCCGGCACCGCAAAAGAAACCGCAAAATGGCTGAGGGTTAAAAACTTTAGTGTGACCTCCGATGTGTTTGACCCAGCGGTAAACATTCGGTTTGGTACCCATTTTTTATCCCGTATGACTCGCAAATATAAAAATGTGGTTCCTCTGGCTGTGGCCTCTTACAATGTGGGGCCGGGTAATCTTGATCGTTGGCTCTCCCATCGTAGTGACCTATCAGAGTGGGAGAAGATCGGTCCCGATCGAGACGATGACATTTGGATGGACGAACTCCCGTGGGAGGAAACCAGTTTTTACGTAAAAGCAGTGATGCGCAACTACCTGTTGTATAAAATCATCCATGAAAAAGCAGAAAAACTGCCGACCATTCCCTGGAGTGAGGCTGTGGTTTCGAAATAAGCTTCTTATTTAGTAGGCAGACATTTGTTGGCCTCTCTTGTGCGGTCTATGAGGGCTGGTCCTTTATTCCTTATTTGATGCATTTTAGGGCTTCTTTCTGACCAACTGGCGCGATCGGCCTTCTTAAGGCGTCCGTCCTCAGTCCTATTGGGCTTGTGCTTTGCCGCCCCCTGATTTGGTTTGCGGCGTCACTGGATTTTGGTTAAAGTGGACCTTTGGGAGGCCCCGATGAAATTGCTTTTTTCTGTATGCTTTTGCGTCGTGATGCTTGGGTGCTCGTCCAAGTCGAAAAATCAGGGTGTGGTCTTGCCGATGGCCCCGGGGTCGCCGGCGATGGCTCAGATGCAGCAGGGGGCGGTGCCGGTCAAGGGTACCGATCTCAATGATAACGAATCTGACATGCTCAATTTGCCGGAGGATATGAACGACCGAGTCACGATGTGGATCGAGTATTTTCAAGGTCGCGGCCGTCCGAATATGCAAAGATATTTATCTCGTTCGTCGCGTTATTTGGCGCGGATGAAAGAAATATTAAAATCTCATGGCTTACCAGAAGATTTGGTTTACATCGCGCTCATCGAATCTGGTTTCAATTCAAAAGCCCATTCCAGTGCGCAAGCGGTGGGGTACTGGCAATTTATCCGTGGGACTGGCAGGCGCTACGGGCTTGAGCAGAATTACTACATTGATGAGAGGAGAGATTTCGAAGCTTCCACCGAGGCGGCGGCGAAGTACCTTAAGGCTCTCTATAACTTGTTTGGTTCCTGGTATCTGGCCATCGCCTCGTACAACGTTGGTGAAAATAGAATCAAACGCATGGTCATGAAGCATTACACTCGGAGTTTCTGGGAGCTCGCAGCGAACAAGCACCTTCCGCGCGAGACCATCAACTATGTACCAAAGTTTTTGGCAGCTCGATTAATTGCCAAGCATCCTCAGAAATATGGCTTTGAAAATATTGACTGGCGAGCCCCTCTGGATTTTAAAGAGGTCGAACTCAACAACAAAGGCGTGAACCTACGCACGATGGCGAAGCACCTCGGAGTCTCATACGAAGTCCTGCGTGACCTTAACCCCTCTTTCAAGCGTGGGATCATTCCAAAGCGTAAGCAAGTGGTCAAAATGCGGGTGCCCTCCCATATTGTGGACAGTAAAGTGGAAGTGGCTTTAGGTAAGAGCTTAAGTAAGGTCACCTTAAATATGGCTTCGGGTGCTGATAGAACCTACCGCATCCGTCGCGGCGATACTCTTAGTCACATCGCTCGACGTTTCAATACCAGTATTCGAAGTCTGCGATCTGCGAACAATTTGAGGCGCCGCTCGGTCCTATACCCAGGTAAAAAAATCATAATCCCTGGGGGGCGTTCTTCTCAGAAAAGACAGCAAGCGCAAGTTAGCGACCTAAAAAATGGTGAAAAATCATACGTGGTGCGCGAAGGTGACAACTTATACACCATCGCCAAGCGGTTCAATGTAAGCCTATCAAAAATAAAAAGTCGTAATCAGCTCGGGCGCCGAAGCCTTTTGAATATAGGAAAAGTCCTAATCATTCCCGCCGCAAAATAAAAGTGAGTTTCCCTCTTTGCTGGTTGTCGCCTCTGCGTCACTTTGGTCGGGGAGATAGGCTCTTGCAACGAAATCCTGACTCACCGTTAACCGATTCAAAATCTCTGGGGAATTTAATACTGACACTGCAGTGTTAGCATTAAATTCAATCAAGGAGTGATTGATGAAGATTATGATCGTGACCGATGCATGGAAGCCGCAAGTCAACGGTGTGGTTCGCACCTTAGAATCCACTGGTAAACAACTGATCACCATGGGGCATGATGTGGAGATGGTAACCCCTCTGGGTAGCAAGTCTATACCTTGTCCGACTTACAGTGAGATTTCTCTGGTGTTATCACCCCAGCGATTGGTGAAAGGGGCTTTTGAGAAATTTCAACCCGATGTGATTCATATCGCTACTGAGGGGCCGTTGGGGTGGTCGGCGCGCCGATTTTGTAAAAAGAATGACCTGCGATTTACCACCTCTTTTCACACCCAGTTTCCAGAATACATTTACGCTCGAACCGGCTTCCCTCGCCGGTTGACCTACAACGTGTTGCGAAGGTTTCATTCATTGGCGCGAAAGGTGATGGTGACCACTCTTTCTATGGAAAAGAAATTGGCATCCGCCGGCTTTAACAATCTTATCAAATGGTCTCGTGGGGTGGACACCGACTTGTTTCGTCCCCAGAGTCGCACGGTCATTGGTTGCAAACCAAAGCTCCTTTACGTCGGGCGAGTGGCCGTTGAAAAAAACTTAGAGGCTTTTCTGACGATGGATATCGACGCCGTAAAGATTGTGGTGGGGGATGGACCTCAGTTGGCATACCTCAAGCACAAATACCCCGACGTCTTGTTTGCAGGGGCAAAGTTCGGTGCTGAGCTGATTCAGTACTATTCAATGGCAGATGCCTTTGTGTTTCCCAGTCGCACCGACACGTTCGGTCTGGTGATGCTCGAGGCTTTGGCTTGCGGCACACCAGTGGCGGCCTACCCCGTAGAAGGCCCCATCGATGTGGTGAAGAGTTCTGAGGTGGGTTGCCTCGATAAAGACTTGAAGACGGCGACCATGATGGCCCTTCGCAAATCCAGAAAGAAATGCCGCAATTATGCCCTGGAATTTTCGTGGGCAAAATGCACTCAACAGTTTTTTAACAATTTGTTGTTGGCTCAATAGAGGGGGAAAATGTTTCTTTGCGACTTTCACATCCATAGTTGTTACAGCGACGGCAAACTCTCTGTGGCTGAACTTGTGGATTTTTATGGCGCCAGGGGGTTTGGAGCCATCGCGATCACCGATCATCTGTGTGAGACACGCACTTTTTTAGGACAATCAGCCAGAGTTTTGCAAAAAACCTTACTGAAGAACAATTTCAATAGGTATATCAAAGAGATCCGAACGCAGGCGGAGCGAGCTCTCAGGCGTTACAATATGATTGTTATTCCTGGCGTGGAGTTTACCAAGAACTCATTCTCCCATAGGGATTCGGCCCATATCTTAGGGCTCGGAATCCATAGTTTTATTGACCCGGATTTGTCGATCAGCAGAATTGTGGATGAGGTTCACGGGCAACAGGGATTGGTGATTGCCGCCCATCCAGTATCGACAAGAAAGATGGAGCCACAAACCTATCATTTGTGGGATCACCGTGATGAGTTGTCGACTCAGTTCGATGCCTGGGAGGTTGCCAGTGGCGCCCATCTTTTTACAGAAGTTTTTGAAAGTGGGCTTCCGATGATCGCCAATTCAGACCTTCACCAGCCGAGGCAGATGAGTTCTTGGAAAACGGTTCTTGATGGACCGCGCACCCTACAAAATGTGTTCTCCGGGATTAAAAAGCAAGAGCTTGATTTTACATATTACGAAAACCCATTTCCTTGGCAGGCCGACCAAAAGCACAAAAAGGCATCATGGCTTATGCCAGACTTGTTGGGTTCGTCACTTGGTGGCTGATCGGAGATTACGGATTTTGACCCTGCAGAGTCTCATTATGGATCTCGAAAATCTTTAGGCAGGTTTTTGAAGGCTTTTTGTTGCAATAAAGAGTGACCTTTAAGGCAAAGGTGTTCCATGAGATTCGCTGAAAAACAGGTTCGTTAAAGGGGCCCGTTGGTAACCCCTTTTGGTTTGGGAAGGATGTTTGTAAAATACTAAGAAGCTCGGGCTCTTGGGATTCTTTAAAAGCTTTGCCCAGTTTTGCGAGGTAACTCTGGGACTTTTCTGGCTTCAAACTCTGTAGGTTCTGAAAAAAAGGGACAAATGAAGTCGGCTTTGACTCTGGCACACCCTCTGGGGTGGCATGAGCCAGTAACAAGCTCATTAATAGTTTAACGACAATCGACATGACGGCACTAAATCCTGCGGCTTCTTAAAAGAAAAAAAAGAAGCCCGCCTTGGGGGGGGGGGTAGGCGGGCTAAAAATGGGCATTGTGTCCATGATGTCCTCCTTACCGGTTACCAAAAAAGGTCTCTTTCATTGGTAGCTGGCTGACATAGCAGCAAGTGCCTTAGTCCCTTTAGCTTTGCGAACCCTGGGTTTCCCCAGGACTGCCTTTGGCAAAGAAAGGATCTCTTGAACACGTTCAGTATAGCAAGGCTTTTTTGTGGGACCTAGTTTTTAGTTTCCGAGTGTCTTATCTTCGGTCATGAAAAATGAAAAAAGATTCTCAAAACGAGACGCTGGGTTATCCACTCAATCCCAGGAGCCAGTGGTCGGAGAAGCCGCTGTTAATAGGGTGAGTGGCCGGTTTTGCTAAACCTGCTGCATGATTTTTTCGGCAACAAGCTTGTAGGCTTCGCTGACGGGGTCACCACTTTTTTGTGCTGTGTGGGGGATACCCATTTCACTCGCCAGAGCAATTTCAGTCATCATCGGAATCTCTGCAATATGGGTGATTTGTTTTGAGTCCAAAAAGCTTAAGAGATCTCCCTTCGGAAAGATCTGCAACTTTTCGTCGGGGTTGGCCGGGTTAATAAAGTAGGCCATATTTTCGATGACACCCAATAGCGGCACATTGACCCGCTGAAACATGTCGAGAGATTTTTTAACATCCGCAAGCGCAATGTTCTGAGGGGTGCACACAGTGATGGCCCCATCCACGGGCACCTTTTGCACCATGGAGAGCTGCACATCACCGGTACCCGGAGGCAGGTCGATGAGCAGGTAGTCAAGCTCACCCCATTCCACATCGTAGAACAACTGGTTCATAGCTTTAAAGAGCATGGGGCCGCGCCAAGCCACCGCCATATCTTCATCCACAAGAAAGCCCATGCTCATGACTTTAATGCCATGGCGTTCAATGGGTTTGATCTTGTTATCTTTGGTGATCTCTGGTTTTTGATTGAGCGCCCCCATCATTCGAGGCTGGCTCGGGCCATAAATATCGGCATCGAGCAGTCCCACTCTTTTGCCCGCTTGGGCCAAGGAAACCGCTAAATTTGAAGACACCGTGCTTTTGCCAACCCCACCTTTACCAGAGCTGACCGCGATAATTTTGTGAACTCCAGGGATGGGTTTTTGCTGATCAAAGGGGTTTGGGCTGCTCATGGAGACCTCCAACACAAAGCGTTAAGTACCTTACTTTTTTACAGACTCATGAGACACTTGTTCTTATGAGCGCAGTTAAGTTCCTAATCTTTAATGCCATTATTGTCACTGTCTTGGTGGCCTTTTTTTTGAGTGGTAAAAATAAGAAGCTCAAGCCTGCGAAGCTCAACTTGAAGAAGGCCAACTTCACACCGGTCACCGATGTTGATATCAACGATGAAGAAGAGTTGAACGTGTATTTTATGCATAACGGCTATATGTGGGATGCTTTTGATATTATCGGTGTTCCGGCCGGGGCTCCAATGAGCGATGTAGAAATGGCTTACCTAAAATCGAGAATGCGCATTGACGACGAATCCAAAGAAATTCTGGAAATGGCCTATTCCGCCATTATCGAGAAAGAAGGCCAGGGCAGTTAAGCTGCTGTTTAAGCAGGCTTCAATTTCATCTCTTTCAAAAGCTTTAATTCACTGAAATTCCTACACCTTTTATTGACTAAAAGGCCTCTCACGGGTACTCCTGCAGCCCTACTTTCCATGACTCAAGGAGCCCTCTTTGGAGATTAAAAGATTAGACAGCATGCAGACGTTGGTGTCCCTGTGTAAGCGACGGGGTTTCGTGTTTCAAAGTTCAGAGATCTATGGCGGGCTGAACTCCTGTTGGGATTATGGCCCTCTCGGGGTTGAGCTGAAAAGAAACATCAAAAATGCCTGGTGGAGAACCATGACCCGTCGTCGTGATGTGGTGGGGTTGGATGCTTCCATTTTAATGCATCCCAATGTTTGGAAGGCCTCTGGACACGTGGATAATTTTTCAGACCCGATGGTGGACTGTAAAGACTGCAAGGCGCGCCACCGTGCCGATCACCTCGAAGAAATGGTTTGTCCCAAGTGTGGATCTAAAAATTTAACGGAGCCTCGCTCTTTCAACCTCATGTTTCAAACCCATATGGGCCCGGTGGCCGACGAGGGCTCGGTTGTCTATTTGCGGCCCGAGACCGCTCAAGGGATTTTTGTTAATTTCGAGAACGTGCAAAGCACCCAGCGCATGAAGGTCCCTTTTGGTATCGCCCAAATCGGGAAGTCTTTTCGAAATGAGATCACTCCCGGAAACTTTATTTTTCGAACCCGCGAGTTTGAGCAAATGGAGATGCAGTATTTTGTTGAGCCGGGGCAAGACTCAAAGTTCTACGAAGAATGGCGAGAGACTCGGTTGCAGTTTTACAAAGACATCGGGTTAAACACGGATAACATTCGCTTTCATCCCCATGGTGAGGGTGAGTTGGCCCATTACGCCAAGGAAGCCGGAGACTTTGAATACAATTTGCCCATAGGCTGGCAAGAACTTGAAGGCATACACAATCGAGGTGATTTTGATCTTACCCAGCATCAGAACCTGAGCGGAAAGTCTCTTGAGTATTTCGATCAAGCCCAAAACAAAAAATACATCCCTTACGTTATCGAAACGGCCATCGGCTGCGATCGTCTGGCCTTGACCGTTCTTTGTGATGCCTATCGCGAAGAGCATACCGAGAAAGAAGGCAAAAAAGACGTGCGCGTGGTGTTTGGCTTTTCACCTTTGCTAGCCCCTGTGCAAGTGGCAGTGTTGCCTCTAAGCAAAAAGCCTGACTTGCAAGAGGTCTGTTACAAAATCGACGACGACCTAAGAGACAAAGCATTGCGAGTTCAATACGATGAATCCCAGAGCATCGGAAAGCGCTATCGCAGACAAGATGAAATCGGCACGCCTTTTTGCGTGACCGTGGATTTTGAAACGCTTGAAGACAAGGCTGTCACCGTTCGTCATCGCGACTCCATGAAGCAAGAGCGGGTGGCCATCGATCAATTAAACAACTATTTAAAAGAAAATTTACGAAACTTTCAGAGCTGAGGTTTTATTATGAATGATTCTCAAAAATACGTTTACTTTTTTGCCCAAGGAGAGTCCGAGGGCGATGCGACCATGAAGAACACTTTGGGCGGCAAAGGTGCCAACCTTGCCGAGATGACCAACTTAGACATACCGGTGCCGCCGGGCTTTACCATTGCGACTGACGTCTGCGCAGAGTTCTACAGCGCCGGTGAAAAGTTACCAGATGCGGTTCGCAAGCAAGTGTCCGAAGCTCTTACCAGAGTTGAAAAAAAGATTGGCAAAAAATTTGGGGACACCAGCAATCCGCTGTTAGTCAGTGTGCGATCGGGGGCGAGAGCTTCCATGCCCGGAATGATGGACACCATTCTTAACCTCGGCTTGAACGACGAGACCGTACAGGGCCTTGCGAAGAGCTCTAACAACGAGCGTTTTGCCTGGGATTCTTATCGACGATTCATTCAGATGTATTCCAATGTGGTGCTCAACATGAACACCTCTCTTTTAGAAATGACTTTAGAGGATCTTAAAGATGCCAAGGGTTATCAAAAAGACACCGATCTGACTGTTCAAGACCTGCAGTCTTTAGTGGAGCAATTCAAAACTCAAATTTCAGAGACCACCTCAAAAACTTTTCCCATGGATCCCGAAGAGCAACTCTGGGGAGCCATCGAGGCTGTTTTTGCCAGCTGGAACAACGACCGCGCTTTTACTTACCGTCGCCTTAACGGCATCCCCGATGAGTGGGGAACGGCTGTGAATGTGCAGTCCATGGTCTTCGGAAACCTCGGTGAGACGTCTGGAACGGGCGTGGCCTTCACGCGGGATCCATCCACCGGTGAGAAAGTCTTTTTTGGTGAGTACCTGATGAACGCCCAAGGGGAAGACGTGGTCGCCGGGATTCGCACACCCCAGCCCATCACTCGGGTCGCGGCAGAAGGCACGGGCTTACGCTCTCTTGAAGATGAGTGCCCCGAGGTTTACAAAGAGCTGGTCGCCACTTATCAAAAATTGGAAAAGCATTATCGCGACATGCAAGACATCGAGTTCACCATGGAAAATGGCAAGCTTTGGATGTTGCAAACCCGCACCGGTAAAAGAACGGCCCGGGCCGCTTTGCGCATCGCTGTTGAGATGATCGATGAAAAACTCATTACTGAGAAAGAAGCAGTCATGCGGGTGGAGCCGGCCAGTTTAGATCAACTATTGCATCCCACCCTCGACCCCGACAGTGAGCGCACCACGGTGGCCAAAGGTTTACCTGCCAGCCCCGGTGGTGTTTCCGGAAAGGTGGTTTTCACCAGTGAAGCCGCGGTCGCCGGCAAAGAAAATGGCGAAAAGGTGATTCTTGTACGAGTCGAAACATCCCCTGAAGACATCGAGGGCATGATTGCTGCCGAAGGGATCTTAACCTCTCGGGGTGGGATGACCTCTCACGCTGCTGTTGTGGCCCGAGGCATGGGCAAGTGCTGTGTCGCCGGTTGCGGTGATGTCAGTGTTAACGAGCTTGAAAAAGAATTTCGAGCCAATGGCTATGTGGTTAAAGAGGGAGAGATTGTCACGTTGGATGGTAGTACCGGTGAACTGTTTCTTGGTGAAGTAAAAACCATCCCGCCTCAAGTGGATGGGCCTTTTGAGCGCATTATGGAAATTGCCGATCGTTATCGCAAACTGAAGGTTCGCACCAATGCGGACACACCGGCTGATGCTCAAACAGCAATTGAGTTCGGAGCCGAAGGGATTGGTCTTTGCCGAACTGAGCATATGTTTTTTGCTGCCGAAAGAATCGATTGGGTCCGACGCATGATCCTTGCGGAAAACAAAGAAGAGCGCGAACGAGCTTTATCGCAATTGCTGCCCATGCAGCGTGAAGACTTTTACGGAATCTTAAAGGTGATGGGTGACCGTCCGGTGACAATTCGCCTGCTGGACCCTCCTCTCCACGAATTTTTGCCTCATAACGATGAAGAAGCCAAAGAGCTGGCTCAGCGTTTGGACGTTCCTTTTAGTGATCTTCGCACCAAAGTGAAGGTGCTGCACGAGTTCAACCCCATGTTGGGGCATCGGGGCTGCCGCCTGGCCATCACTTATCCCGAGGTCTATGTGATGCAGGCTAAGGCCATTGCTGAGGCCACCGCGCAGTTGACCAAAGAGGGTAACAAGTTGGTCCCTGAGATTATGATTCCTTTGGTGGGCGAAGCCAAAGAGCTATCGTTGCTACGAGAGCTGGTTGTGCAAACTCTGGAGAATGTAAAGCGTGAGCAGGATGTGAACTTTGATTACCAAATAGGCACCATGATTGAGTTGCCTCGTGCGGCTGTCACTGCGGACGAAGTGGCTGAATATGCTGACTTTTTTAGCTTTGGCACGAACGACTTGACGCAGACCACCTTGGGTCTGTCTCGCGACGATTCTGGACGCTTCCTCAATACCTACGTTTCTAAAGGCATTTACGCCTGTGACCCCTTCGTCTCCCTTGATCAGAGCGGAGTCGGGAAATTGGTAAAAATGGGAGTTGACCTTGGTCGAGGCTCCAAGACAGACTTAAAAGTCGGGATATGTGGAGAGCATGGCGGAGACCCCGCTAGCATCGAGTTCTTTGCCCAGGCGGGTATGGACTATGTGAGCTGCTCGCCATTCCGAGTGCCCATTGCGCGTCTGGCTGCTGCCCAAGCCGCATTGAGCTAACTTCACCAGAGGGGATCAACATTGCGGATTAAAAAATTAGAACTGGTTGGGTTCAAGTCATTTAAAGATCGTACAGTTATTCATTTCGACGCCGGTATCACCGGTGTTGTCGGTCCCAACGGTTGTGGAAAATCCAATATCGTGGACGCTTTGGTTTGGGTCATGGGTGAAATGTCAGCCAAGCATTTGCGTGGTTCTAGTATGGAAGACGTGATTTTTGCTGGAGCCGAAGGCTACGCCTCACTCGGTATGTGCGAGGTGTCCTTGACCCTTGAAAACGATGGTGGCCCATTTCCGGTGAAGTACCTCAATCATTCCGAGGTCATGGTGACTCGTCGTTTGCATCGCTCCGGTGAGTCGGAGTATTTGGTCAATAAAGAGCCGGCTCGTTTGCGTGATATTCATGAAATCTTCATGGACACTGGGGCGGGCTCCAAAGGTTTTTCTATTATTCAGCAGGGGATGATCGGACGAATTGTTACGTCAAAGCCCGAAGAGCGAAGAGTTCTTATAGAAGAAGCGGCGGGGATTACAAAATTTAAGGCCCGGAAAAGAGAATCTCAGCGCAAGCTTAAGGCCACTGACGCCAACCTGGTTCGCTTGCAAGACATCATTGGAGAATTGAAGCGACAGCTCGACAGTTTGCAGCGGCAAGCCCAGCGTGCTGAACGTTACCGTAAACTTAAAACCGAAGTTGAAGACATCGATTTGTGGGTGTCGTCGAAAGAGTATGTTGACCTTAAGGCAAAGGTTGAGGACGCCCAGGCCGAGTTCGAACAAGCTCAAAATACCTCTGTCGAAAGCGAAGCTCAAGTGGCCACTCTCGAAGCCGAGGTCGCTCAGCTTCGCGGAGGCGCTGTTGAAGGCGAAAAAGTCATTGAAGACTTTCGTGTCACTCTAAAAGAAAATCAAGATAAGGTACGCACCCGTGAAAACGAAATTCAAGAATTGCGTTTCGAAATCGAACAAGCCAAGCGATCCAACGAAATGGCGGGTTCTCTCATTGGTGAAAACCAAATTCGTGAACAGACTTTACTTAATGACTTCAATCAAGTGACCCAACGCCTGGCCGATGTCGAGCGTTTAGCTAATGAGCTAAAAAGCGAGTACGAAACTCAAAACAGCCACTTTGACGAACGCAAATCTGTTATCGAAGCCAGTGACAATGAGCTCAGTGACAAGCGTCGTGAGCTGTTGTCGTTATCTGGTGCTGAAACTCAAACCCGTTCAAAGCAGGGGAGCCTCGAAGAGGCCGTTGCCAATCTCGAGCGCGAGGTCAATCAGGTCCGCAATGCCATGGACGAGTTGCAAGACAAAAAGCAAGAGTTTGAACAAGCTCACAAAAAAGTTTTTGGAACTTACGAGCAAGAACGTCAAATGCAGATGGAAATTCTCAACGATGTCGACGCGCTTGAAGCGCAGAAAAAAGAACTCCATGGGAATTTACAAAATAAAGAATCAGAAGTGGCCGAGTTTAAAGATAAACTCAACGAGGTGGTTTCTCGCCTCTACGGACTAGAAAATCTCAGAGACAACTTTGAGGGTTTTCAAGAAGGCGTGAAATCGGTGATGTTCTGGCAAAAAGAGAGCCTCGAAGGTTTGACGCCAGAAGAACAGGAGGCTCGCAAGAGCTTTCAACCGGTCTCCGATATCGTGCGGGTTCCAGAAAAGTATGAAGTCGCTCTCGAGGCGGCCCTCGGTCCAAAGCTACAGATGCTAGTGTCACAAGACCAGCAAAAATCCCTAGAAGCTGTGGACTATTTAAAAGAACAGAAGTCCGGGCGCTCCACTTTTTACTCTGCAGGCGGTGCTCTACAAAGCCACGATGGTTCAGAAGTCTCCATGCTAAAGAATTGCAATGGGGTTGAAGGTCTGCTTAATGAAGTCATAGAGGTTCCTGAAAAACACAAAGAAACCATCCACAGTTTGCTTGCCGATGTTGCTGTTGTTGAAAACATCCGTGAGGGTATGAATCTACGTTCGCAATTCCCGGCTTGGACCTTCGTAACCCTTGAGGGCGATGTGCTCACCCGCGAGGGCATGCTGAGTGGTGGCCATAAAGGGGATGCCTCCACTGGTGTGTTAAAGCGGGAGCGCGAAATCGACGAATTACGCACCCAAAAAGAAGAATGGTCCGGCAAACTTGCTTTGGCTACGACGGCACTCAAATCTGTGACTTCGCAACTCAAGCATGTCGAAGAAAATTTGACCAATGCTAAAAAAGATCAAACAGAAAAAGAGATTTTGGTCGCTGGCTTGAAAAAAGACTTTGAGCGCGCTGAAGCCGAACTGAGTAACGTTAAAGTGGCTTTTGAAAAACAAGAAAAAGAAATGGATAGCGTTCTGGATCGGCAAAAAAACAAGCAAAATGAATTGGCCGAGTTAGTTCAGCACATCGAAGAGATGGCGTTAAAGAGAGAAACCCTCGAAGCTCGTATCGAAGAGCTCACCAATACCCTCGAAACCGAAAAAATGGGAATTGATGGGTTGCAAGAGAGCGTGACTCACTTGCAGGTCGAGAGCGCCAAAAAGCAACAAGAGCTTATTGGTGTTCGCGCCGAGCACGAGCGCTTGGAACGCTCACTCTCTGATGTTCGTGAACAGATGAACAAAATGGACGCGGAGTCTTCTAAAAACTCTCAAGTGATGACAGAGAGCCAGATTCTAATGGAAGAGAAAAAGGTTGAGCTCGAAATCTTGATTCAAAAGGTTGAAGAGCAAGAGGCGCAGTTGGCCAAAATGCGCAATGAGTTCGAAGAGTCCAACTCCCGCATGTTTGAACTGCAAGAGAAGCTTTCAGCCATGATGACTGACAAAAACAAGCAGCAGTCCATTATGAACGAAAGTCAGCTGGTTCTTGAGCAAGCTAAGATGAAAGAGGAAAACCTGACATCGCACATTGAAGAGAAGTACCAAAAAGATCTCAGCCAAATCGCTGATGAGTATGCGCAGCGCGAAGGTGATCTCAAGGACTCTCAACAGCAAATCAAAATTTTAAAGGAAAAACTCAATCGTATTGGTGAAGTGAATCTCTCCGCCATCGAAGAATACGATGAGTTGGCCGATCGCTATGAGTTTTTGAGCAAACAGTACACCGATCTAACAGATGCGAAGTCGCAGCTAACAAAGGTGATTGATCGTATCAATCGTATTTGCTCAAAACGTTTTAAAGAGACTTTTGAGGCTGTGAACGACCGCTTTCAGCGAGTGTTTCCGGTTCTTTTTGGTGGGGGTGAAGCTCGTTTGATCCTTATCGAAGATCCTGAGAAAGACGAAATGGGTATTGATATTGTTTCAAAACCACCGGGCAAAAAGCTGCAAAGCGTGTCGCTCCTCTCGGGTGGAGAAAAAGCTCTGACCGCGGTCTCGCTAGTGTTCTCTATCTTTTTGGTGAAGCCGTCGCCTTATTGTCTACTGGATGAGGTTGATGCCCCACTGGATGACGCGAACGTGATGCGCTTTAACGACCTTGTGAAAGAAATGGCCAAGCGTTCACAGATCATCGTTGTGACCCACAACAAGTACACTATGGAGATTGCCGAGAAGCTTTATGGCGTCACTATGGAAGAAAAAGGGGTGTCGAAAATGGTTTCCGTCAATCTTGGCGACACAACCATGCCCTCGATTCGTTAAGAACTTATCATTCATCGTATTTTTCCATAAGCCTCACTGATTCTCAGTGAGGGGGCGCGATTGTGAGCTTTTAAAGTCCTTTCACATCGCTAAGCAAAGCCGGGTCCCTACTGCTGGCAAGAGACACAGCTGGCTTTGGTTGCGGCTATGCCGATGGAGACACAGCGTGAGTGCTAAACTCGTAGGTTGCAGCTTCCGGCATCCAGAAACATGATCAGAAAATCTCGCAAGGATTCTTTGTAGTTTGGGCTGCAGATATCCCAGGTGTAGCCACGCCCAATTCTATTAAAGCGGTGTAGATCAAGGACCTTGGTTTGTGACCAGTCGAAGTAGGTCATTTTGTGGGTGTCTTTATTATAGTTGATCATGCCCTCTCCATCGACAGTGTCTGGATCTCTTTTGCAAGAGGCCGTGTTTTTCTCTCTATTGGAGTCACCCAGAAAGGGGTAGGCTAGAGCGCCCGGCACGTAAATGGTGTTCTCGCCCAAAACGCTATGGATCTCATTGATGGCCTCCTCGGGGGTGTAGCGTTCAAACGCGGGCCCGGCATCGGTGATCAGCAGAGTGCCGACAACGGCCTTATTGGCAAATCGGCTTCGATACTGTTTAATGAACTCTACTGTACTGGTGTATAGGATTTCGCTACTACCGTAGGGGAGCATGACTCCTGGATCGGCAAAAGTGGGGTTTGTCAGTCGCTGTTGAATCAGGCTAGCCGCCACTTCGTTATCAACATCTTGTGTGATCACCTGGGGTGTTCCTGGTTGCGCAAAAGGCTCAAGATTGTTCCACTGTGAATCATTGTAGAGAATGCCACCTACGGAGATTTCATAGTCGCAGTGGGAATCCTTCAAGATTCGACTGATTTCAGAGGCCAATCCTCTGATTTTTTCCATGGGGTAAAGCCAGTCGCGCTTCTGGGTGGCCGGGTAGCTACCTGGGTCTGGACCAAACACCGAGGCGCTGCGATCCACTTGGATATGAAGCGACACTTTGGGTTTGCTCTGCTCGTTGGCGAAGCTATCGGCTCCCTGGAAAGTGAAACACAATAGAAGAAAACATCTGAGAAGAAACATAGACACCCCTTTAATAAGTCCTAAATATTTGAAAATGAGTTCTGTCAGGAGTTTGTCGACTGAGAGTCGATAACACCATAGAAAATCGAAAGATCCCAAAACCCATTTGTTGTCCCACAGGGGTTATACTAGATGTCGTCCAAAAACTGGGATTTCCTCTCTGAGGCTGCAATAGTTTCAATCTCGATCTTGTTGAAGTTACACACTCATGGGACCTTACTTCAGTGTGGAGTGTGGTCCTTCACTCGGGTTGTTCAGCAGCCTTGCCGAAATAAAACAAGTTTTTAGACTTAAGGAGGGGGAGTGTTTGGAAAGGCGAATCTATTTATCAGGCCTTTAGGGTGTGAGTGAGACCTCGTCTTGGCTGGCGGGAGCTCGCTCTTCCTTTTTTGCACTCTGTTTTTTAGCGATTTCATCATTGTGGGCGTTGGCTTGCTTCATACCGTAGTTGCTCGCCATCTTCTCATCGAAGGGGAGCCGGGTGCCGTAGGTGACCCGTGCGTTCTTTAGGTTGGCGGTATCGAGTTTCTCAGTGAAAACGGCACCACCCAAATCGGACTCAGAAAGATTCGCGCCAAACAGACTGGCTTCGTCTAAAATCACTCCACTAAAAAAGCCATTGCGAAGATCAGCACCGTTGAGCTGGGTGTTGCTGAACTTTGAGCCTTCAAAGTGTCCATACCTGAGCTTCGCACCATTGAGCTGGCTGTCGCTAAAAACGGTCCCTCGGGCTTTGACGGCCATAAGGTTGGCTCCGTTAAGAGATATTCCACCAAGGTTCATGCCATCGAGAATGGCGCCGCGAAGGTCGACACCGTCCAAGGAGTTGATGCTGAAGTTGTAGCCTCGTAAGTCGCCACATGGGCCAATGAAACGGGGATTGTAGCCTTCCACGCCCTCTTTATTTTTGCATGAACCTGTTTTCGAGTCTTCAGACCAACTGAAGAAGTATTTGGGTTTGCTGACATTTTCCATGGAAGATTTCTCACAAGAACAAAGAATCGCTATCGCACCTAGTAAAAGGAATACTTTCATTTTCATTTCTGATTCTCCCATGATGTTCAACTAACCTCTTCTCGGATCAAACATATGGCTTCTTAAGTCGAATCCCTAAAAACCCCGTAAATAAGACTCACAATTTTTTATTACTTGGGAGACATCCGTCTCAATTTGAGATTGTCAAAAAGATCGCCATTTTCTCGGCAATTCAGCTCTTGCGATATTCAGGGAAAATGAACTCTCGAAATCACACTAAAGGCTCGCCCAAAAGATGATCGTGCTGATGAATTCGAACCAATCCTTTTGAGAATCATTTATTAGTTAACTTGCATTTGACTTTGGATGCATTTGTATCGTTTCAAGACAATTGCTGATGGCCTGAATCTGTCGAAGGAGTCGTTTCTGAAATTGAGACATTAAAGTTATATTTTAGGATTTATTTGTCTATTACTTCCTCTAGTGCTGGCTCTTTTTTCCGATAAGAAGATGTGAGGAAAATTGAACGTTCTATCCTTTTTCTGATTCTCCTTTTTTGGAGTTGTACCGGTTTGGCTTCGCCTGCGAAGTTCACCTATCAAGGCCAAATCGTCACGCCCACTGGACAAGCTCTAGAGGGCAACAATGTCACCTTTACTATTGAAGTTCTTTCTCCTGGCGCTGAAGAATGTGTGCTCTACGAAGAAAAGCACACTCTTAACATGTCAGGTTCCAACGGAGTGTTCGCACTGACAGTGGGTGAAGGCTCTCGAAGTGGTTCTGACTACGAAGATTTAGGACCCAACGATCTCGCTAAAGCCTTGAGCAACAGCACCGGTGTCGTGTCACCAACGACATGTGCTTCTGTGGGTAGTTATACGCCAGCCGCCGACCATGGCCGCAAGCTTCGCGTGACTTTTGATGACGGCACGGGTCCTCAAACCCTAACCCAAGATCACAATATCGTCAGCGTCCCTTATGCATCCAATGCTGCCAGCATCGCAGGTTTAACACCGACCGACCTTTTGACCGTAAACACCAATGGCTCTTACGTTTTAACCCAAGCCAACTTGCAAAACGTCTTCGATGGCGCCAACCACACCGAACTCTTAGCCCTTATTGGCGGAAGTAGCTCGCAGTATTTGCAAAGCAGCCCCAGTGGCGACTTCTCAATGAACTCTAACAAGGTCACCAATGTCGCAACGCCAACAGCGGCTAACGATGCCACGAATAAAAATTATGTTGATAACTCCATTGGTGGTGCGGCGGCTGACAACACCACGATCACAAGCCTCGCCGCTGGTCAATCCGGCCACGTGATGTACTGGGATGGCAACCAATGGACCGCAGGAGCTCCGGCAGGAGACTCTACAAAGTTAGCTCTAGCGGGGGGAACCATGTCGGGTGCCATTAACATGGGTAACC
>JAUHWH010000015.1 GCA_030424715.1 Bdellovibrionia bacterium | reverse complement strand
TGGGCATGTGAAGGGCTCTTTTACGGGAGCGATCCATAACAAAGCGGGACTGGTGGAGCGAGCCCATGGTGGTGACTTGTTTCTCGACGAAATTGAGGCCCTCAGTTTGAATCATCAAGCAAAGCTGCTCCGCTTTCTTGAGAGCGGCGAGTTTCAGAAGGTGGGAGCCACAGAAGCCCAGCGAGTCGAAGTGCGTGTGATCGCGGCCACCAATGAGAGTTTGTCCGATCTCGTCGAGCAAGAGAAGTTTCGCGAAGATCTCATGTACCGACTGAGTGGGCACAAGCTACAGATCCCACCCTTGCGCGATCGCAAGCAGGATATCAAGGACCTTTGTCAGCACTTTATGGCGCAGCGGAGCGTCTCTCTTAAAAAAACCATGGGAGAAGACGCCATCAAAGCGTTGCAGAACTATTCGTGGCCGGGTAATGTTCGGCAGTTGAAAAGGGTGTGTGAGCATTTGGCTTTGATGTCGCCGCTACCTATCGTGCGCGATGAGGATGTGACTTCAATGCTGCAAGAAAAGCTGCCCCTTGATCTCACCCAATCTTTGAATCTCGATAAAGGCTTGGGGACTCTCATGGAGGAGTTTGAAAAAAAGGTTTTGGTGCAAGCTCTTGAGCAGAACCTTGATGTGGACGAGCTTGCAAAAAAATTAAAGATATCACGATCAAGCCTTTACAAAAAAGTGAAAGACCATCAACTGGACCTTAAAAAATAGGAAGTGAAAATGTGGGATCTCCTCTACGAAGCCAAATTTAAAGAAACGGCACTGCTCACATTTGGTGTGATTCTTGTTATTAACCTCATTTTAACCTTTTTAAATCGCAAAGATCTTCAGTTTAAGAAGGGAGCCGCGAGCACCTTCAGTTGGCTTTTAACTATTCCCTTTATTTTTCTCGCAGCCGGCTTGCAGTGGCCTTATCCATTGGCGGTGCTCTGCTTGGTTTCAATTTACGGAGCGAAGAACTTCTTTCAAATGACGGGCATGTACCATCGCAGCAATTTTGTGTGGGGCTGCTACTTGGTCATAATTTTTTCTACCTATTGCATCTATGAAAGATACGTGGATCTTTTTAACCTCATGCCGATCTTTATGTTTTTTGTGGTTTGTTTGATTCCGTTGATGCGAAACTCCTACAAGCAAATGGTGCAATACATGGCCTTAACCCTGATGAACTTTTGTTTTATCTGGGCCTTTTTGCATCTGGGCTGGATTATGGAGATGGAGTCCGGTGTCTACATTTTTATTTACATCATCATGCTCACTGAATTTTTTGACACGATCTATCTAGCGATCAGTCGTTACTTGAAAAACTTTAAATTGATTTCCAATATCACGCCCAAACGAAGCCTTGAGGGGTTTATTCTTGCCGGTGCAATCACTTTGGTTTTAGGGTGGGCCATGCGACACCTCCTACCGGTACGCACAGAGCTTTACTGGGGGGCTGTCAGCCTGACTTGTATTTTGTTTGCAAGCACGGGGGACTCGGTGCTGGCGGTGGTTCGGCGTGACTTGGGGATCAAAGTCACCGACACTTTTATTATCGGTCGCGGTGATTTTTTTAGTCGTTTGGATCGCCTGGTCTTCGTTGCTCCGATTGCTCATTATGTCTTGTTTTATCTTGGGGAGATCCAGTGAGTTGGGACTGGGACTACGAAAACGAGCAGTGGACAAAGCTACCACCGTATCTAAAACATCTGCCGCTTTTTACAAGACACTACGATCTCACCTCGAAGTTCTTTCGCATGCTTTGGGCTTTGTTTTTAAAAGGCCTGGCCTATCGTTTTTATGTGCGAATTAAATTGCATGGTGAGTTTCATACCGTGGCTAAAAACTATCCAAAGCTTATTGTGATATCCAACCATGCCAGTCATCTCGATGCGACCTCGATGGCGGCCGCCATTCCCTTTCGCTATTGGCCCGACTTGTACGTCACCGCTGCGAAGGATTATTTTTTTGGTAACCCGGTGTTTGATTTTTTCTCAAAACACTGTCTTGGAGCCATTCCCATCGATCGTAAAGACAAAAAGGGCGAGGCTGTGAAGCTGATTCTGACCCTGTTGAGAGACCTGCCTCGGATGTGGATGATCTTTTTTCCGGAGGGCACCCGCTCGAAAGATGGGGCCATCCAGGAGTTCCGGCGCGGTATCAGCCTGTTCTCCATGGAGACCTCCACACCCATTCTGTTTCTGTACATCAAGGGCAACAGCAGTTTGTGGCCTAAGGGGCAGCTGCTCCCGAGTCCCGGGCGATTGGAGATCTATATTGGCCCAGTTTGCGCTCCGTGTGAGACCCAGGTTATTCACGAGAAATACACCAATTGGGTGCGAGAGATCGACCCCGATGCGGAGATTCGAGAGCCGGTGTAGTGGCGTCGGCCGTGGAAACGGCTTGTCTCGGGTAATGATTGCCTTCCGGGCCGGGCGGAGAACGAAAGGCAGAGGCCTGAGGGCTAAATTTGTGCCCGTAACAGCAAGTCAGTCGCGAAAAGCTTAGTTGAATCCTGGGGCTCTTTCTTCTATGCTCAGTGGCTCGAAAAGTGAGGCAAGATGAGCACAAGAATCAATGACTTTTCTATGACAATTGCCACCGTCAATGGCAGTGGAAGTCAGTCGGCTAATAACATTCTCATGCGATCGATCTTTCGAATGGGTGTTCCCGTTTCGGGTAAAAATATGTTTCCGTCAAATATTGCCGGGTTGCCCACATGGTTTTCGATTCGCACCAGTGAGCAAGGTTACGTGGGGCGCCGTCTAAAAAGCGATATCGTGATCGCCATGAACAAGGAGACCCTGCTGCAAGACTTTGAGCACTTGGCAACCGGTGGTCTTTTTATTTTCAACGAAAGTATCAAGGTGGATCGCTCTGAGTTCCCGAAAGAGGCGCGCTGTATTGGTATCGACTTCAATAGCTTGGCCAAAGAAGTCACCGACTCTCTCCAGTTGAAAAAACTGTTGGTGAATATGATCTACGTTGGTGTCATCACCGAGGCTTTAGCCATTCCTGACGATGTGGTCGCCGGTGTGATCGAACACCAGTTCAAGGGTAAAGAGTCGGTTTACGATATTAATAAAAAGGCCGTGCAAGTGGGGCGCGCCTACGTCAAAGAAAATCTGGCAAACGAAAGCTGGGCCGTGAAGGTTGAGAAAAGAGACCTGACTGATAATAAGATCCTCATTGATGGTAACACTTCGGGCGCTCTTGGTTTGGTTTATGGAGGTTGCAGCTTTGCCGCTTGGTACCCAATCACACCTTCAAGTTCTTTGGCCGAAGCTTTTGAAAAATATTGCAATAAATTTCGCACTCTCCCCAGTGGGGAGAAAAATTTTTCTATGGTGCAGTCGGAAGATGAACTCAGTGCGATCACCATGGTCGCCGGCGCGGGATGGGCGGGGAGTCGCGCCATGACGGCAACTTCAGGTCCTGGTGTGAGCTTGATGGCCGAAACCATTGGTCTTATGTACTTTGCTGAGATCCCTGGTTTGATTTGGGACGTGCAGCGCATGGGACCCTCCACGGGTTTACCAACACGCACCTCCCAGGGAGATATTCTTTCGGCGGCTCGCTGTTCGCATGGTGATACCAGGCACCCCATCCTCTTTCCAGCCACTCCCAAAGAGTGCTTTGAGTTTGGCCGTATCGGTTTGGATTTGAGTGAGTCGGCCCAGACACCGGTGTTTGTGCTCAGC
>JAUHWH010000014.1 GCA_030424715.1 Bdellovibrionia bacterium | reverse complement strand
TAAAAAGAGTCGATTGGTCATGACTCTTTTTCGGGGAGTTTCTCTCGACTATTGAATTGCGAATATTGTGTTTATTTTTTGACTAGACCAAGAGCAAGAAGCCGCCCTTGGTCCTGGTTTTAAAGCATGAGTTTTCTAATTTCTTTCACTGGGGCATTGCCAAAACTAAGGAAGGTCTCGTGGAATTTCTTGAGGTCAAAATCACTGCCCTCTTCTTTCTTGATATCCTCGCGAAGCTCGTAGATCTCTGAAAACCCCGCAAAATAACTCACTAACTGAACTTGCGAGATCGTGGCCCGATGCCACTTTCCTTGGGCCTCGGCCCGTTCTTGAAAAGCGTCCACCATCAAAAGTTTCATAGCCTCTTTCTTGCTGAGATCTTTATTGTGAACCTCGTAATCAATAATCGTGTTGGTCACAACCCGCAGGAACCACTTGTAATACATCAACCAGAGTTCCATACTTCCGTCACCATAGCCCTGCTCGAGCATCATTCGCTCAGCGTAAACGGCCCAACCTTCGACGGTGGCGGTCGATCGGAAGACCGCCTTTATGATACTGTCCGACTGATTGCCATACACCTGCTGGGCGTAATGTCCTGGAATGGCCTCGTGGATGTTTAAGATCTGCAAGGTGTAGTCGTTGTATTCTTGCAGGTAGCTCTTTTTTTGTTTTCGAGTCATGCCATCGAGCGGAGTGACATTATAGTAGGTTTCTCGGTCTTTATCGAACGGACCCGGAGAATCCACACTGGCTCCAGCAAATCCTCGATCGTAGGGAGGGGTCTCTCGCACCTTGAGGGGTTTTGAAGGGTCGAGAGTTAACAGGTTTTTTTCGCGAACAAATTGAGTCAAGGCCGGAATCTGTTCACGAACGGTTGCCACAAAGTTTTCGGGCTTGGGATGCTGTTTCGTAACCTTGCTCATGATGTTGTTGATCACCGTTTGACGATCCTTTGGGGGCAGCTTTTCGCCGTAATATTTGGGGTAAAGGGCAATAGCCGCCTCAAAGATCTTCGAACGAGCCTCTTCTTTGGCCGCCAAGGCTTTGCGATAAATCGCCTCGGGCGACTCACCCGTTTGCATTTCGAATTTGAACAATTGCTCGTAGAGATCGGGACCGAGACGAAAACTTCTCAACCCATCCACTGACTCGGGTCGGCTCAAAACCCCTTTTAAAAAAGTGGAATAACGCTTGGCCGCCGCTGCCGCAGCACTCACTCGCTGGCGTAGAGTGCTCTTTTCTCGTCGAGTGAGCTTTGAACTTTTGATTCTTTTTTTAACTTCGCCATTGAGAAAACCAACAAGGCCCTTATTTTGTTCGATGGCGAACTGGGTATGCTCTTTCGTGGGTCTCTTGAGATTGTTCTTTGCGGCTTGGTAATACTGAGGGACTTTCAACAGTTTTTCACTCAGCAATTTCAGACTGTCTTCGAGGGAGCGGTTGTTGCGCTCCAAAACGTAGCTCACCTGATTGCCAATATTGTACTTGGCAGGGTCCCACTCGTGAGCCCGAAAAGTTTCGATCTTCCACAGCGAGCTTTCCATTTTATTGAGAATCAAGGCGAGATCCGTGCGCTGTGCATAGGACAACTCATCGGTATCGACCTCGGCAAAGAGTTGCAAATTCCGTTTATAAAACTGCTGTTTTTTATCACGAGTCGCAGCGTCCGGAATTTCCAATATGGCATCGTATTCAGAGAGGCCGTATTCTGACGCCACCGCGGGATGTACAGCCCAATATTCCTTTAAAAATTGCTTCGTCATCGTCGCAAATTGTGGATCGTCTTCTTTGTCTTTGCTAGCACAGGACACCAAAAACATGGCAACCATCACAAACGAGAGTAAAGTCTTCATAACAAACTCCTATTTTACAGCAATGAGGCTACGACTCTCGTTGAAAAATCTCAACCCTTTTAAAGCTCCGTTCAGTCCGTCATTTCAAACCAAAAGACAAAGTCTGCAGGATCTGAAGAGCTAACAGAATATCAAAAGGGGGTTTATAAAAAAAACAAGTCATGAAGCGAACCCGCCAGAGCGGAAGAATAGGAATTGGCGATGGCGGCAGGATTCGAACCTGCGACCGTCTGCTTAGAAGGCAGATGCTCTATCCAGCTGAGCTACGCCACCAAATCACAAGCGGCCAACATATCTGAAAAGGCAGGGGGTTTCAACTCCCTGGAGCCGTTGCCGCAAATATTGGCAGAAAAAAACAGCAAGGGCCCTATCTCCCTAGGCGAATCCGTCCATAACTCGCTCGAGAGCCTCTGGCGAGGGCCTGAGGTCCGCCTCGTCCATGGAAAATAGTGGCTTTTCTGGCACGTTTTGCTGACCAACAAGACTCTGCTGATCGCGATTGAAATAAAAAAGACCTGTGGCAAATTGCCCCGCTTTTTTTGCTCGATGCAAAACCTGCATCGCGGCCATGGAGTCGGTGACGTCATGATCCTCCCCCACCTTGGTCAAAGCCAAGCGCGAGCCATCGTGCATTTCAACAATTGTGGAATCTTCATAGTCCACGGAGATTTCCTCTTTTGGCTCGATAAATCCCATGGATTGCATCTGAAACTTTCGCTCTTTCACGGCATCGTAGCTTTTTGTAGACCCTGTGTTATTCGCGAAGGTCACGCAAGGAGAAATCACGTCGATAAACGCAGTTCCTTCGAACTCCATCGCCGCACGAAGAAGGGGGACTAATTGCTTGGCGTCACCAGAAAAAGACCGGGCCACAAAGCCACATCCCATTTCAATGGCCACAGCACAAAGGTCAATAGAAGAAAAGGTATTCAAATCTCCTGATTTACGAACCGAACCTTCATCGGCGGTGGCTGAGAACTGCCCCTTGGTCAGCCCATAGACCCCATTGTTTTCAACAATGTAAACCATGGGTAAATTTCGACGAAGGAGGTGGCAAAAGCCTCCCATGCCAATACTGGCGGTATCACCATCACCGGAGACACCAATGACTTTTAATTCTCGATTCGCCATCTTCGCGCCCGTTGCAAGAGGGGCCATGCGACCGTGAAGGGAGTTGAAACCGGCTGACTTGTCCAAAAAGTACGTGGGCGTTTTAGAAGAACAACCGATACCCGAAACCTTCGCCACCTTGTAAGGGTTGACCGATGACTTGTACAACGCAGAGATCAGGTGACTCGTAATGCTATCGTGACCACACCCCGAACAGAGGGTGGACTTGCTACCCACATAACTTTTTCTATCGTAACCCAATTCATTAGTGGCCAAGGTAGCCTCCCTCTTTCAGGTTGTGTGCGAGGACTTCAGGGCAAAGGGGCATCCCATCGCAGTTGGTTTCGACAAATATCCGAGACGCCCATTGGGGATAAGCCCCTCGCAAGAGTTCTGTCATCTGCCCTTGCTGATTCTGTTCAATAACGAGTATCTTATTGTGTTGTTCTATAAACTCTTCAACGGCGCTGTGGAACGGATAGGCTTTCAAACGCAGTTGGCTGCATGGCTCTCCGTCCGCGAGGCTGAGTATTTCATCAATCACAAGGTCGGTACTACCAAAATAAATCAGGCCCAATTTTGCACCTTTTACGAGTTTGACCTCTGGAGAGGGCACCATGGTTTTGATGGTTTCCCACTTGCGATCCAACCGGTTCAGAAGTTCTTGGTAATTGTCAGCGCGCTCCGAGTATTTGGCCTCAGGAGTGTGACCCGTGCCTCGAGTAAAGTAAGCGGCGGCATCATGTTCCGTTCCAGGCAGAGTTCGATAGGGAATGCCGTCGCCATCTTTATCGGCGTATCGAGCAAACGAGCCCACCTTTTCAAGCTCCTCTTTATTCAGAACCTTGCCTCGCTGAAAAGATCGATCGG
>JAUHWH010000013.1 GCA_030424715.1 Bdellovibrionia bacterium | reverse complement strand
TGGCTTCTTTGGGAATGTCTTTTGTCAGTTTTCGGACTCGAATCATTTTGGACATATTTTACCTACTTCTTACTTCGAGAGGTTGTTTTTTTAGCCGTTTTCTTTTTCGCCGTCTTTTTAGTAACGGCTTTTTTAGTTGTTTTTTTAGCGGCGGCTTTTTTGGTGCTCTTTTTTTTCGTCACTTTTTTCTTAGCTTTCGATGGGGTGGCTGCGACGGCTTCTTCAACTTCGCCGACCGCAGCCGCAAGCTCTTCACCTTCGACTTCGTCTTTACCAGTGAAAGAGCCGATGCCACGGGCTTTCATGCGGTCTTTCAGCTTTTTTAGTTTACTGTCGGCTTCGTTTAAGTCCTCTTCGGCGGCCTTTGAGTCTCGGCCCAAGATTTTCTCAAGACCAGCGATGGCTTTTTGTTTGCGCTTCGCTGGTGCATTGGTGATCCGAGCCAGGGTCTCCACCAAGATTGGACCAAACTGCTCGATATGTTTAATTTTTCGCTCAAGATCGGCGGCTTTGTTCTCTCTTTTGATGTGTCGAGACAGCTTTTGCCCCGCTCGCATCACAGCCAAGCGGATCTCCTCGACCAACTCGTCAGAGGCATCAATGGTCTCTTTGGACGCATTCTTAAATTTGATAAAGGGTGAAACAACCGAAACCGCAAAAACATAAGGGCCCGATGGCAGACTGTTCTTCGACTGACTCAAACCATAGGCGCGCCAGTTGACCGACTCGATGGCTTTTGTTACGGCACAGGCTCCTTTATCAAATTGCAGAGGCACTCGATTGGCAAAACGCAACAGTTGAATGGATCCCTCTTCATTACCGCGGTCCAAAAAGCGGGCCAAGGCCACTTCAATGACCACGGGTTTATGGTCACATATCTTAGGTTTACGCGTGACCACACTAAAAAAGTCGACGGCTCCGAGCCGCAGAACCGACTTCGACAAGGATTCCTCACCCACAGTCAAAACCGAGCGAGTCGATGGGTTCGGTAACGGCGTTTCTTGAATCGCCTGAAAGGCCTTTTTGTAGTTGATGTCTTTCACTTGATTCAGTGGCTTGTTCAGCAACTCTTTTGGCAGTCCATTTTTTATAAAATCTTTGATTGTATTATCGGTCACCCGAGAGAAACCCGTTTTTAGAAACTTTTTAAATGTAATGTTCCCGTAAATCCCAGAATGAGTGATGAATTCACCCAGCTTCATCGTGTGCGGATGGGGAAGCGTCGCGGATGGAACTTTCGGAACGTCCTCTGAGACTCTTTCAATATGAACAGCCGCATTATCCAAGAGTTTATAATTGAGCTCCAAATGGGGGTTCAACAAAGTGGTTCCCTCAAGATAGGTCAGCAACCCGCCATCGCCGTTGAGCTGAACGCGGCCATCAATTTTAAAAGAGACTCGCGTGCCGTGGGACTTTTTCCACTCCACCATTTTCTTGTCTTTTAGCAGGCCTTTGTTGCCCTTGATATCCACGTCAATTTGGCCTTCTAAGGCTTTGCGCATTCCCTTAGTTTTACTGCGAACATTGACCCCAGCCGCATTGGTCAATTGCGCCCAGGTCGTGGCTGCCGAAATGCCGATCCCCTGCTGACCTCGTGAGGCCCGACCACGTCCAAACTTCGATGAGGCGAGATATTCTCCAAAAACCTTGGTCAGATCTCCCTGTTCGAGGCCGGGGCCGTTGTCTTCGACAACCACCTCGATAAGATCAGTGTTTCGGGCGCTGCCCTTACCGATTTTATTGATTTCGACTTCGATGGTGGGAGCAATTCCCACCTCTTCACAGGCATCAAGCGAGTTATCGATGGCCTCTTTCAATGTTGTTAAAACAGCCTTGGTCGGAGATGAAAATCCCACCTGCTGAAGGTTCTTCGCGAAATACTCTGCGGTACTACTGGATGTGATTTTTGACTTTGCCAACTGAGAGCTCCCGATTATTCAGTAAGTTGGACCATTGTAACAGTATGATTTTACTGAAGTCTAGGAATCTGAGGTGTTCAATTCTTGGGCAGCCCGCTCTTGCAGGATCATTTCGGCTGGAGTGTAGTATTTTTTTTCACTGTTACAGGCCTTGCAACAGACCACCACATTGCCCTTATTAGAGGTGCCCCCACGGGAGATCGGGGTTTTGTGATCCATGCTTAAATCCTCACTAGAAAAGCTCTTTTCGCAATAATGGCAAATCCCCGTCGCAAGCTTTTGCTTCCACCAGTTGGACTTCCTGAGGGTGCGAGCTTTTAGCTTTTCTCGCTTCACATGTTTCTCATCAACAAAGCCATGAACAATCATGAAACGGACCCTATCAGACCTTGACTAAGTGCGCAATAACCTTATTCGAGGGGCTGACTGTTTACTCTCAATAACCCTTCGTTTAGATATGAGGCCTTGCAAAAGAGGCTCGCGATGAATCCTGAACAAATTAAAAAGCGTTTACAAGAAAACTACCCAGAATCCCATGTGGATGTGACGGACCTAACGGGAACCCATGATCACTACTCGGTCTATATCGCCTCGGATGTGTTTTCGGGAATGAGTCGCATCCAGCGCCATAAACATGTGATGGCCGTCTTCGATGCCGAATTAAAAACCGGAGAGGTGCACGCCCTCACCATTCAAACTGATCTTAAAACTAAGGAGTCTTAATTATGACAACCACAGAAAAAATAGAAAAGATGCTCGCCGAAAACAAAATTGTTCTCTTTATGAAAGGGAGTCCAGAAATGCCTCAATGTGGATTTTCTGCTCGGGCGACGGCGATCCTTAATGAACTCGGTGCCGAATTCCACTCTGTGGACGTCTTACAAGATCCAGAAATCCGCCAAGGAATCAAAGATTTTGGTCAATGGCCGACCATCCCCCAACTTTACTTGAACAAAGAATTGGTGGGCGGTAGCGACATCATGATGGAGATGTTTGAAACCGGCGAACTCAAAGAAGCCATCGCTAAATGAAAAAAAACCTATCAAAGCTCGAGGCCTTCTTTCGCATGGGTCTCGGGTGCCTCATGTTTTATTTTTTTATGCTGGGAGGCCCTGTTTGGAACGTCGTCGGCGTTTACCTCATGCTGAGTGCCTCTTTTCGTTTTTGTGCTTTGTACTATTACCTGGGCAATCGCGCCTCCTAAACCAAAGGCCAGGGCGAGCTCTGCAACAATAAGTCGTTTTTTGTCAAACTCATGGTCGCTTTACCATCTTCGGTGAGCCCCCAGTGATAGCTTCCCGTATTTAGCATTAGAACACTGAAAAACTAATGGAAAGCTCTAATCTTTCCGATAGTTTAACTGAGGTGTTAGACTATGAAGTTTTTAGTGGTAGATGACGACCCCGCCATCTTAAAAATCACATCGCGACTGATTGAAACCCAAGGCCACGAAGTGGAGTGCTGTGAAAATGCCCTTGATGCGATCCAAACCTTAAGCGAACTCACTTACGATATTTTGATCACCGATGCGACCATGCCGGCCCATAGTGGTTTTGATCTGATTCGATCGCTAAAAAAGCGCCCTGAACTCAATTACCTAAGTATCGCCATGCTGACCGGCCGAAGTGAAAAAAGTGACATTGAACATGCCCTTGAACTGGGGGTTCAGGACTATATCGTCAAACCGATCGATCCCGCCTTGTTTGTAGAAAAAGTGGTCCGGCTCAGCGAACGGCATCGTAAAAAGAAACATCAAAAACCGGTGAAGTCGAAGTACAACAGTGAAATGCTTGTACCCATAAAGATTGTTCGAATGACTGACATCGGCGTCAGCATAGAGAGCCCTTACCCTCTGAGCAAAGGGACAGTGGTCACGATTGATCTTGAAGAATTGAAGCACGGCGGGATTTTAAAAAATCGCTTCAAAGCCATCTTCAATTCTGAAAGCGGCAAGGGAAGACACATCACCGAGCTTCTTCTTCTTGATCTCGATGAAAAAGAA
>JAUHWH010000008.1 GCA_030424715.1 Bdellovibrionia bacterium | reverse complement strand
TGTGTTTCTGTGTTTCTGTGTTTCTGTGTTTCTGTGTTTCTGTGTTTCTGTGTTTCTGTGTTTCTGTGTTTCTGTGTTTCTGTGTTTCTGTGTTTCTGTTGCGGAGATCAGGAGAATGGATCGGTTGTTGTTACAGGGGGATGATGTAGCCGGCCGATATTTGAATGGCGTAATCGTTGCCCGATAAGAAGCCCTTGATTTCGATATTGTAGCCATGCTTAGAGGGTAATAGGACCTCCCAGCCGTACTGGGCGGTAGCGTAGTAGGCGTCGAGCTCCACCAAGTTGCTAAACTGCTTTTCAGCGACCAGTAGGTGAGCGACTCCGACACCGTAGTAGGTTCTCACTCTCTCCCGGCTGGGGGTGATTTCGTAAGATAAGCCGGCGAGCATACTATTGTTCTGTAGCAAGAGAGCGTTGGCGGTTAAGCGATACCAAGGGCGCTGGCGAAACTGCAGGGCCGTATTGAAAAACAAGCGATTCCTTTTTCCTTCATTAAGAAAAGCTTTGTCGACATGATAGCCTCCAGAGAAACTAAGCTTTGGTCTAAGAGACCAGTAGCCTGGATTTTGGAATTGCCGTTCTGGATTGCTTTTTTCAACGCTGTCGTAATTATAGTTGGCCTTTGGTTTCGCTTTCTTTTCTTGTTTTTTGCTCTCGACTTTATACCAGTGGTCGTTCTTTTGTGCCGCCAGAGAGGCTAAGGGGAGAGTGCTGATAAAAATAAGAGTGAGGATCTGTATCATGCTTTTATTATAGAGACATTTGAACTTGCCGCCAACGTGCTTTTTCTTCACAATAAAGTTTTACATTCAAAGAGGTCTGATGATGAAAGCAAAGGTTTTTCTTTTCTTAGCAATTGTATTTTTCGCCAATGTCTTGATGGCGCAATCTTTGTATTCAGGTATCCGAAGAGGCTTTGAAGCCACTCGTGCCAACGGCATGGGTGGGGCCTTTACCGCGGTGGCCGATGACAACACGGCGATCTTTTACAACCCAGCGGGGATCAGTCAATTAGAGAAGGGGGAGAGCAATTGGTTTCTTAAGCTTGATGGCGACCCAGAAATTGCTGACTTCTATGATGAGATTGATGAAGCCGGCAAGAAGTCTAATGATGTCGCCGCTATCACAGAAGTCATTAAAAAGAATTACGGCAGTCACTATTCCGTGCGTGCGCCCTCTTTGGGCTTTCTTTGGGCCCGCCCGAGTTGGGGGATTGCGGTGATCCCCATGGACCTGTCAATCGACATGGGTTTGCATCGCTCTGTTGGTCCGTCGGTCAACCTCACCGCAATTCAAGACACCACGGTGGCCTTCACAAAAAATTGGAAAATCAAAAAGTGGCACAAAAATGGATCGTTCAACATTGGTGTGACAGCAAAGGCTATCTACCGAATGAACGTGGATAAGATTGTGGATGTCGCAACCATCGCTATTAAAGATGAAATTTTTAACCTAGAAGACGCCAAAGAAGGACTCGCGCTCGATGCTGACGTCGGCTTCCTCTGGAAGGGCCCGTGGCAGAGCTACAATCCTTCAGCGGCCTTGGTGATAAAAAATATCGGTGACTATGGTTACATCACCAACCTGGGGATTATTGGTGAGGGCACGGGCGACCCTGAGAACCTTCATCGCACCATCGACCTGGGTTACGCTATGGATATGCCCAGCTGGTGGATCTGGAGCTCCAAAATCGCCTTTGATATTCGAGACATGCTCCATCCTAACTGGAACCTGCAAAAGGGTTTTCATTTGGGGGCTGAGTTCATGTGGGAGGTGGCCTCCTGGTTTCGTGGGGGCTGGCGAGCCGGCCTTAATCAGGGCTACTGGACGGCTGGCTTCACTGGCGAGTTTGGGATCTTCAAATTGGATCTGGCCTCATATGGTGAAGAGGTTGGGGTGGAAAATTCGAAAATCGAAAACCGCCGCTACATGATGACCATGAGCCTTGATTTCTAATAAACCAATAAATACAAATACTTAAACGTCGTTGCCGGGGCCTCCAGAAATGGAAGGCCCCGCTTCTTTTTGCTATTTTTTATGTGACATCTCATGGCATCTATGCAATAAAACACCACTTTAAAACAATTTGGAGTGGTCACTACTATGAGCAAAGATAAAAGCAAAGCCCGTTTTCGCATTCAACGCCGCCTCGGCACTGAGCTTCCTGGACTAGGAAAGCCAGGTGCTCTCGAGAGACGTCCTTATCCCCCAGGCGAAGCCGGTAACAAAAGAAAGAAATTCTCAAACTACGCTTTACAGTTAGAAGAAAAGCAAAAAGTGATGTTCCACTATGGTCTTCGCGAAAAGCAATTGCGTCGCTTTATCCGAGATGCCAAGCGTGGTAACGCCACAAAAAACTGGATCAGTGCGCTGGCCAGTCTTCTTGAGCTTCGTCTCGACAATTCTGTCTTTCGTTTAGGGTTTGCTCCTAGCATCCGTGCGGCTCGTCAGCTTGTGAGTCACGGCCATGTTTTTGTTAACGGTAAAAAAGTCGATGTGGGATCAGCAGTTCTTAAAGTTGGCGATGTTATTTCGCTTAAAGATAAGTCCTATGAGCATCAAGTGGTTATCCAATGCCAAGATGCTCCTCGTTTAGACACTCCTGATTATATGGAGAAGGCTGAAAAAGAAGGTAAAGTGGTCGGAACCATTAAAGATCTTCCGAGCATTGAGCATGTTCCTTTTGGTTTTAATACCAATCTTTTTGCCGAGTATTATTCACTACGCTCTGTATAGATTTCGACAACCCGTCGATCTGTGAGCACGAGAAGCCTAAGTTTATTAACTTAGGCTTTTTTTATTGGGAAGCGGCAGCAGGGCTCTCTTGCCAGCCCCTTTCAATGTTCTTTTGGATCATGCGGCGGGTGGTCTCGGGTTTGTCGAGCTGGTGCCAGTACATTCCTACCAGATAGTCTGCGGCCATCACCGCGCTTTCGATGGTGTATTCATGGGCGGTGTCGAGCGCCACCACCACCTTCTCGTTGTTGACAAAGGCATGCCAACGGGCCTTCGATTTGTTCCACCACAGTCTGATGCCTCCAAAGCGTTGGGTGCCGATATGTCCGCGCATGTTGCGGCCCGCACCTTGGGTCCACGCGTTGCCTTGAGAGGTGTCGACGCGGTTGATGGGATGTTTATCTTGAAAAAATTGCCACCACGATCGGTTATTGCGGTACAAAACATTGGATTCGCTTTCGGCGAAGGCTCTTGGCAACAGCCAGGCGAGCAGAGCGTGTTCGGTCTTTCTTTTGTAGAGGGGGGCGAGTGCTGCTTTAAGGACCTGCAGTCTTTGCATGACATTGCGGTTGCCCATCGGCGGTATTTTAATATTATTAACGTAAGTGCTGCGATCTTTGAACTTCACAACAATTCGTTGACCTTGATGCCAAAACTGAAAGCCGTGGTTTTGTTTCTTCAAAAGAGGGAGGCTCGTCGCTGGCTTTTTATCAAGCCAACTGCGAAGGGCCACTTTTTCGTTGGAGGAGAACGGAGCGTGTTCAACAAAAGCTTTTGGGCTTTTGTGAAATTTATTGTTTAGAGCGACATGATAATCAATCAGCTCTTGTTGAAAATCTGCAGAAAAAGAAGTGGCGTTGCCCTGAATAGAAAACGCCATAAGTATACAATAAATGAATGAACAAGGCCTTCGCATTGCCTACTCAGTCCCCTTTGATCCCATTTAAAATGGCATCGCCGATGGTGTCAGCCGTACCGCCAGCAGCGATCGCTGCATCCAGGTCGGTGCAAAAAGACTTCCCCTTAAAGATACCATCGGTGCCGCACAGAATTTGCTGGTTTGCCACCGCTGTTTGTCCAATGGTCGTGGCATCACCGGTGGAACCAGTTAAGCCGATCTGGGTTTGCATGCAGGCTTGATCGACGGTGAAGGGCTCGCCTGATGCAGGCGAGGCATCAATGCATGACTCCGCCGAGGCCAAGCCACCCACTGTGGTGGCAATGGATGAAAAGCTCGCAAGAGCAATCAATCCCGGTGACTCTGTCAGGTTACAGGCCGTGAGAGTGTCTTGTGCGAAGGTCGGATCATAGGCTGTTGGGTTTTCAGCATCATTCATCACAGCCAAATTGGCGATGGCTGTGGATGTGGGGTTAGTCCCGCCCTCTTTACTGATCTGCTCAAGGGCGGCCACGATTTTGGTTTCGTCCAAGCCCCTGGCAAGAAAGCGCGCTGAACACACGATAACATAGGCTCGTTTTGAGGTTTGCCCGGCAACAAGATCGGAGCAACTCAGTGCTGTTTGAGGAGTGGCGCGATCGAGGCAAACCTGGGCTTCAAAGAGTTTTGATTCTTGTTTGTCTTCGCATCCCGTGATGAAAAAAAGTGCTAAGCCTGTGATAATGCCGCCAATAAGCCTGATCATAATTCCTCCGCTGAATTTTCTTGATATATCATTATAATGAAGACCAGAGGCTCTGGCCAAGGATTTCTCATGACCCCATCCTCGGTCCGTGTCCCAGCACAGGGGCTTCGAAACCTGCAATTGTGCCAGACCAAAATCCAGTGTTGGCGAGTCTTACAATTTTTCTCAAGTTGATACAAAAAACCGCCGATTAGGACATGGAACTTCAAGGAAGAGGTCATGGGAAAAGTATTAACAATCATATTGTGCATCACTAACGTAGCCTTGGCGAAGGCAGACTTTGAGTTCTATCGTGGTGTTCGCCAAATGGGAATGGGCGGTGCGAGTATCGCCGTGGCCAATGATGAAACGGCTGTGCTATCCAACCCCAATGGATTGGGGCGCTTAAGAGACTACTTTTTCACAATTTTAGACCCCGAAATCACCGGTAGTTCTGGTGGGGCCGACACCCTCGTCGGAACGGCGGGCATCGGAGCCATTGATCCTCAAGGTCTGTATGATCAACAAGATGACAATGTCGGTGAGCCCTACTACTTCAAGGCACAAATGTTCCCCTCCATTGTTTTGCCCAATTTTGGAATTGGCCTGTTGGGACGCTACGAAGTTCTCGCCAAGCGCAACGCCGACGGCAGTATGGATTATAACTATCAAAACGATTACTCATTGAACCTGGCGTACAATATGCGTTTTTGGGGCGGCCGTATCAAATTTGGTTTTGCGGGGCGCCTGATCAATCGCACCGAATTTTTTGGCAGTCGCAATCCGGCAACGGACTCGCTGACCATTGGTGCCATGGCCTCAGAGGGCATGGGGATCGGTGTTGATAGCGGTTTGACCTTAGCTGCGCCATGGCAGTGGCTACCCACTTTGACGGTCTATGTTCGAGACATCGGACACACATCCTTCACAGCTGGTGGTGGAGCTTTTGGCAATGGTGTTAACGGCACGCCGAGAGTCGTTGATCAAAGTATTGATGTGGCCGTCGCGGCATTTCCTATTTACGGCAAGCAGTCGCGAGGTGTTCTCACTGTCGAGTACACAGGCATCGATGACACTGAAAATGTCGATGATCATATGGATCGCCTCCACATAGGCACCGAGGTGAATATCTGGGACGCCTATTTTTTTAGAGCCGGGTACCACGAAAATGACTGGACCGCGGGCATGGAGTATTCCACCGGCCTTATGCAGTTTCAGGCCGCGACCTATTCAGAACCCGTCACGTTCGGGACTTTCACCGATCGAGATCGACGGGTGACCTTAAAATTTGCGGTGAGGTTTTGATATGAAAAAATACATCCTACCCCTTCTTTTGGTTCTGTCCTCTTGTAGTAAAAACATATTCGACGAGATCGCTGACAAAGACACCAATGAGGCCAAGTTTTTTCAAGCCAAGCGAGAAATCAATTCCGGTAATTTCGCATTAGCTATTGATCTTTTGGAGAGTCTGGATGCCAGCTTTATTGCTGATCGTGATCGGATCCCGATCTACGCCTCCGCCTATGCCGGACGCTGTGGCCTGGTGTTTTTAACCTTGCTCAATAATATGCAAAACGTTGGTTCGGCCACAATTTTTGCTGCCCTCATGGCGGCATTTCCAGGAGCGGCGGAGGGCAATGAGGCGGATTGTGTGGTCGCTGAACGTTCTCTCTTGGGTATTGGAGACGAAGCCGTTCGCAACGGCGATGAAAACCTACTGGCTGCCTTTAATGGTTTGGCCAAGGTGGGGGTGATTTTATCCAGCCGCGCCGACGCTGACGACGATGGGTCTGCCGATGCGGGCTTTGACCAATGTGATGTCAATGATTTACCCGATGATTTAGTTCGCGAGGTCGGAGCCAGTCTTGCTGTGGTTATTAAAAGTTTTGCTGGCATCGGAACGAGCTTTGGTACAGCCGATGCCCTCGACGATGTGCAAGCCATTTGTGATGCGGACCCCAATTTGGCGGTCTATTGCAACGCCACCGACCCCTCTGTCTTTACCGCGAACCAGGTGCAAGCTCTGCGCTACGCAATTGGGTCCAGTGATATTGGGATCGACTCTTGCGGTGGCAACGATTTTACAACTTGCGCTGTCGCTAACCCGAGCTGCCCTTAAGGATGTGATGAAAAGTATTTTTGTTTTCTTCATTTTGATTTCAACCCAGGTGGATGCCGCAGACATCGGTTTGTCCACTCGTGCCCTGGGGATGGGCAATGCTTATACGGCAGTGGTCAACAACAGTGATGCTATTTTTTATAACCCCGCAGGCCTCGCGAAAATGGGTGGCTTTCGTTGGACCATCTTGGATCCTGGCTTAGGGACTAATGCCATCGACTCTTATCAAAGATTTTTAGATATCGCCGAAGACTCCAGTGATGTGAATGAGATCATTAACGATCTTTACGGCGAAGACATTACGTTGTTTACCGGTGCAAAGTCCCTTCTCAGTTTTGGTGGCTTCGCTTTTGGCGCCTACGGGGTCTTAGATGGTAACTTTCAGGTCAACAACCCCGTGTTTCCCAATATTGATTCGTTTTATCGCGTGGATTACGGCTTTGTTGCCGGGGCGGGCTTTGATCTCGTCCCCAAGTTTTTACAGTTGGGCTTACAGGCGCGAAGGGTTGCTCGTACAGGGGGCAATGTTCCCATCGGGGTTTCGACGATTGCGACTCTTGATCCAGAGACCATCCAAAATGAACTCAATCGCTCTGGTGTGGGTTATGCTTTTGATTGGGGCGCCACATTTACTTTTCCTGGAGGTCTTAATCCAACCATTGCTTTTACCTGGCGAGACATGGGTAACACCAGTTTTGAAGCCACAGCCGGATCGGTGGCTCCTGAGCCTGTGCAACAGGAGCAAATCTTAGGTGTGGGCCTCAATTATGAGAGCTTGTTTATGGATATCCGACCCGCTATTGATTTTCGTTTTCTGAATGATGGCAACCAGCAGCTCGGTAAGAAAATCAATATGGGCATTGAGTTCAGTTGGCCCTTACTTGATGTGCGAGGTGGGTTCAACCAAGGGTATTACACTGTGGGCGCCAGCTTTGATCTTTGGATTTTTCGAGTGGACGCGGCCTCCTACGGTGTTGAATTAGGGGCCTACCCTGGGCAGCTCGAAGATCGTCGGTACATGGTTCAGTTTTCTTTTGAATTTGGAATTGATCCAGGGAGCTTTTCTCTCTTCAAAATGTCTCGTCCAAGTACTAAAAATCACAATCGAAAATTACGACGTTAAGGTTCTGCGGTGGGTCTTAATTGGGGCTCTCCTCGATAGTTGCGGTGCGGGCATCGGTTTTATGCTAGCGTGGCTGCATGCTACAATGTTTGATTCTCGAGAGTCCCGATCAAAAACGACAGGTGTTTGCTGATCATTTAGACAGTGATGGGTTTTGGATCGTCAATAGTTTAGAAAGCAAGTTTTGGATCCAAAATCTCTTAATTGAAAACAAGGGCCCCATCATTCACACAGACCGAGTGCTGCGCGCCAGTGAACTCTGGCAAAGGCTGCTTCTGATGAATGATCCAGAGTGGCAACCTTTGGCTCCGGACATTGCAAAGTTTTTAATTGAAAAATGGATGGCGGAAATACTGAAAAGCCATCCTCTTAAATTGTCCCAAAAAGATTGTGGGCGAGCCTATCAAACTATGGGTCAGATCCTGCCTCTTCTCAGTCACTTTCAGGGTGAAGACGTGATGGAGCAGTGGTTTTCTGAAAAAGAAGAGGCCAAAGAGCGTTGGGCCGACTGGTATGAAATGGGCCAACGACTGTGGGAGAAACTTCTGCAACTCAAGATTATTCCCCAAGAGTGGATGAAGGGGGTCTTGCTCAACCAAGAGTTACCGATGATCGCAGACACTCCTTATCTGGTGGATCTGGGCCTAGACATCGATGATGTTGAAAGTGAGCTTCTGCTAAATTTAAGTCGTGTGCAAGATGTCACAGTCATTGTCCCGGCCCATGAGAAAGACAAAGAGGTCTACCAAGCCCTATTGAGCCGTTGCCAACCCCAAGAAATCAACATGGAACCAGCGCCGCGACAACGCCACTACAGATTGATGCCGTCGATGCTGGCTGAGGTGAAAGAGGCTGTGGCCGCCACCCGAGAGTGGTTAGATCAAGGTTTAAGACCGCAAGACATTGTTATTGTCTCTCCTCGCATCGAAAATTATTGGCCAACCCTTTATGAGCATCTGCTTGTTGAGGGCATTCCTGTGCAGAAATCTGTAACCACCCCTTTATCTCAGCTTCCTGTCTTTCAGACATGGTTGTCGAAAATGCGCACAGCTCTCAAAAAGCACCAAAAGGGTGACGGCGAGCAAATTCTATTTTCAGATGTTGAAAGCCCGGTGATTGAATACCACAGCTTTCAAGGTCTCTTTAGTAATGTGTACGATGTGTCTGACTATGCCCGCCGCTCAGTGGTGGCCGAAAGCGTGCCGACTATCATAGAGCAAGATGAGGCAGTGGATTTTGCAACCTTCTTTGAGTGGGCTTTTTCATTGATGTCAAAATCAACTCAGAGCAGTCTTGAAACTATTGTTGAAGAGTTAGACGATATTTTTTATCTGTCAGAGACTTTGACTCGAGAGAAGTGGCTTGAGTTTTTTGAAAACTACTTTGCGCGTAATGAAAAGAAAATCTGCGAAGCCGACTCCGAGGGAATTCATGTCCTCCCCTTAGCAGCGGCCGATAACGTGACTGTGCAAAAAGCTATCATTTTAGGGCTCGCCGAAGACGATCTTACGGACACCCATGATACCGCCTTGCACTGGACGGACATTGAATCCATTAAAATAAATTTCGGTTTTAACCTACCCCATGCCGATCGCCGTAAGGTGGTAGAGCAACTGCACTGGTTCGATAAAAAACAGTGGGATGAAGTGATCCTTCTGGTCAGTGAAACCAATTTTTCTGGGCAGTTTCAATCGCCATCACTGTATTGGTTGCAGGGCGCCATGGCAGAAAACCATAGTTTTCAATTGGATGCCGTCAGCAACACTCGCTGGGACCAGGTCAAGTTGTATGATCCTGGATCAGACCTCAATCACAGTGAGGAAGTTGCAACCCTCTGTGAGCAAGGAATCAAGCGAGACCGAGGCGAGCTGGCCACCGGGCCAGTGCCCTTTACCGATTTGTCACTGTCGGCTTCTTCTTTAGAGGAGTATTTCAAATGCCCTTTTAAACTGTTTGCTCGTAAGTCATTGCACCTCGCGCAAGACCCCATCTTAGACCTGGATATTGACTCCATGTCTCGGGGCCGCTTGTTGCATCGAATTTGTGAGCTGGTGGTGTCTGAAAAGAAATTTGCATTGCAGGATTCCGAGGTCCTTGAATTGGTCGATCGGGCTCGAAACGATGTGGCCCTTGAAGTCTACTCTCAGGAGATTTGGAACTTCTTGCGTCCCTTTTATGCTCAGTTGACGACAGCCTTTGTTAAAAAGGAGGTCCAGTGGCGCAACCAATACCCGAACACCGAAACTCTCGCTGTTGAAAAGTTTTTGAAAACCCACATTCGATGTGATGACAATGAGTCTTTCCATTTTCATCCCACCGAGGGGATCCCATTTCGAGGGGTGATTGATCGTATCGATCAAAACGACCAAAACCAACTCGTCTTGATCGACTATAAATCATCAGATGCGGGGCTCACTCAGTTTGGGTCTTGGATAAAAAATGGTAAAATTCAACTAGCGCTCTACGCCATTGCTTTGATTGAGGGGGCTCTTGATGGCACGCCTCACAATGTGGTGGGGGCCTTCTATTACGTTTTAAAAACCTTGGAGCGTAGTAAGGGGTTTGCTATTGCCGAAGCCTCTTCAGACTTTTTACCCTCCAAAAAAATGACTCGAGACGACCTTGATAAGCTGTTGGCCGAGACAAAGGCCCTTGTGGCAAAAATTATCAAAAGTATTTCGGACGGTGAGATCGATCCAAGCCCTCATCAGGGTGACCTTAAGATATGTGAAACTTGCGATTGGAACAAATTATGTCGGAACCCAGCTTTAAGCCAATAAAGAAGTTCGTGCGGGCCGGTGCCGGTGCGGGAAAAACTTGGAACCTCACTCGCGAGGTGATCACCCAAGCCTTAGATTATCACGCTGAGATGGGCCAATGGCCCAAGACGGTTCTCACCACTTTCACTCGTAAGGCCACGCAAGAGCTAAAGCAAAGGCTCTTAGTTTACTGTCTTGAGGAAAAACCAGAAGCCCTTGAGTTTGTACAGTCCACTAGTTTTTTGCACATCACGACCATGCACGGTTTGTTGAACATTTTTTTAAGTCGATACGGATACAGCATGGGCTTGCCTAGTCAGTTCAAAATTGTTGATCGCAGTCAGGCGGACTTTTGGCGCAAACAAATTTTGCGAGAGATGATTGCCGACAGTCAACAGTGGCCCCTGCTGCAGGTTTTTGATTTTCGCCGTCTTCTCAACAATTTAAAAGCTTATGAGTCCATTTACTGGGAACAGCAAGCGTCGCCCATTCGGAGCACCCAGCAGTTTGAATCTCTGATTCAAGATCTTTTACAGCCGACGGCGCAAGACTTACAGCAGGTTGTCTCCGAGGGGCCCCAATGTGACCCCGGGGAATCGTGGGACGATTTTTTTGCATCTCTAAATCGTCTCCTGGAAATCCTTTCTCAGAAGACCCCTTGGGGAGAGAAACGTCAAAAATTGCAGGTCACATTGTCCGCCTTAAAAAAGCCTCGCAAGAGTAAAAACAACCCCGGCTTAAGCGAAGATTTAAATGATGTGTTGGCGACAGCATTAAAAGATTTAAAAAAGTGGGCGGTTGACCCAGAATACGCCGCCGAACATTGGCCCAAGGTTATTGCTTCGTTTTTAGAGTTTGAAAAATTCGCGACCCAGTTCATGGATCGTTTGACTGAAAAAAAACGCACAGAAGCCGCGCTTGAGCCGGATGATCTAGAGTTTTACTCACTTCACATTGGTCGAGAAAAGCCCGAAATCACGCGACGGTTTTCAGAGGATGTGAATGCTTGGTTTATCGATGAGTTTCAAGACACGAGCCCTTTGCAATTAAAAATTCTTGAGCCAATGATTGGCGAAAGCTCTTGTTATATCGTTGGCGATCCGCAACAGTCGATTTACTTGTTCCGTGGTTCTCGCAGTGAGGTGTTTCTCGAAAAACATCAAGCGATGCAAAAGCAAGGGGCTGAGGTTTTATCTTTACAAAAGAACTACCGATCGCAAGAAAATCTGTTGTCTTTTTTTAATCAATTCTTCCCAGTTTTGGATGCGAGCTTCTCTGAGATGGAGGCCACTCAAGACCCCATCCAATCTTCGGCCGCTGTTGTTGTGTCGGTAAACACCACTGAAGAGGATGATAATGAGATCTTTCAGATCAGTCAGCAGCTGGGTGAGCTGATGGATCAAGGGGTGAGTCCAAAAGATATTTGTATTTTAACTCGAACCCATGGCCAAATCGACGAGCTGCACAGAGAACTTTCCAAGCTTGGGTTTCCGGTGCTTTCCCATGCTTCTTCTGACTACTTCAAAAGACGAGAGATTCTTGATGCCATCGCCTTTTTAAAAATATTGATCAATCCCTGGGATGATAAAAGCTTGGTTCTCATCATGAGAAGTCCTTGGATGGCGCTTTCAGATTCTACGATTAAAGGCATTATCGGCGAGCAGCGCGAAAACTTTTGGCCTCTGTTCAAAGACTATTTTGTAAATAATAAGCAACAGCAACCGGGGCAGGCTCTCTTGCAGGCCTTCGCTAAAAAAAATGTTTTTGGTGTGGGCTGGGTTTTTCGAAAACTTCTCTTGCAGCTCGGGATGTTCGACTACAGTCACCAAATTGATTCGACAGGTCGTCGAGAGGCGAACCTGTGGAAGTTAGTCAATTTGATTGAAAAAAACTCGCGGGAGCCCGGGGGCAGTCTTTTGCGATTGGCCAATGACGGCGCGTTGGCCTCCAGCCTCGATGATTTTGGCGATGGGGCGGATGCCAGTTCAGCAGTTGAGCCCAACAAGATTCACTTAATGACCATTCACGCCTCGAAGGGCTTGCAGTTTGAATATGTCTTTTTACCTTTTCTTCACAAAAAGCCGCAAGAGACAACATTTCAAGATTTCACTAAAGATTCGGAAAGGGCACTTTGGAGTTTTAGGCTCCCCCTGGTTGATCAAAGCCAATTCTCTGGTGGTGTCCTGGAACCTCTTTGCTTGCGCGACATGAAAAGGCGAGAGAGTGAAGAGGCGAACCGTGTTTTTTATGTGGCGATGACTCGAGCCAAGCACAAGCTGTTTATGAGTTGGAATAGTAAAGTGGACAGGCGCTCTTGGGCGGCCGCGACTGAACAGATTCTCGACGGCCGAACCTGGTCTCATCTGCAAAGAGATGAGCTCTTAGAGGTGGCGCCACGGACCATCAAATGGGGAGAGGCCAGTGGGGACATCGTTCCCCCGTTCGCCGTGACCCTGCCACGTTTTGCAAATGAAGCCGGGGAGTCAGAACCTGCGAGCACCGAAGAACGCAATTGGCTGGGGATCCAAGGGGCTCAGCAAAATCGAAGGGAGGGCGTGGTTCTGCATCGAATTTTTGAGACTTTAAAAAACCATGATCCCGAGACCACCAAGAGGTTGGCGAGCCGTTGGCTGCCTCATCGCAACGAGGAGACGGCGGCAGCCATTGACTTCATTCTAAATCATGACGAAGTGCCTTTTGCTGCCATCATCGATCAAGGCTTTGTGGAGTGGGGGTACCGGGTGGACCTCCAAGGTCAGACAAAGGAGAGGCGTATTGACCTTTGGGGTGTCGTTGACGAGCAGCTTTGGATCGTCGATTACAAGACGGGTTCCACCGCCTTCAAAGACAAAGCTTTTTTGCAAATGCAGGAATACGCTCAGAGTCTCAAGCAGCTCCTTGGGTGGCAGAAAGCCATCAAGATGGTGGCGGTGTTTCCATTCTCTCGCCAGTACTATGAAGAGTCTTACTAAATGCGCCGACCCGACTTTTTTAAAAACAGCGCCAGAGACGTTATTCTGTACAGGGTGATTTTAGTGAGTGGGAAACTTCACTTCACGGCGCCCCAGTGGCCCAGTGATGACCAGTTTCAGAGAGCTGGTTTCAATTTGCGAGGTGGGAACGTCAAATTCCACATAGTAGGGCGTCGCCCATCGTGAATGGTATGGAAAGAGAACCTTGGCCTCTTCAAAATTTTTGTTAGCCTTCGAAGCCCGGCCCTCGTAGCGTTGTCCGTTGGCATGAAGGTAGACCTTCCATATGGAAATTTTATTGGCAAGGTTGTCGTTCTTACTGTCTGGAGTAAAAAAGCTAAGCCAAATTTTAGTCTTTTCTTGCAACTCACTCATGGTTTCGTCGAGTTTCTGCTGACTTTCTTCTTCGCTCCAATCGTAAATATGGCTCAGGCGCTCGTGGACCGTTCGTGAAACATCGGTCGTTAGAATGGTAGCGCGAAATTCAAAGTTTTCGTAGACACCGGCGAATTGCTTGTCTCCAGCCGAGTGTTTCTCGATGGCTTGAATGTAGCGGTCTCGCCCATCCGAGTGGGGGTGTGTCGTGCAAGCTGTAAAAATCAGAATGGGTAAAATAATCAGAAGACGGTTCATGCTTTATATTCTCCTAAATAGGCAATGAGATCGTCAATACCTTCTTGTTTATTAATGTCATTGTAGATTTCATGAAAACTATCAGGGTATAAGTCGAGTTTTTTTTCACCAGGAATTTCTTTGAAGAGGTCGAGACTGGTTTGCGGGTCCACAATTTGATCTTGTCCCGATATTTGAAAGTAGACGGGATGCTTTAGTCTTTCAATGTTTTGATGCACGAACTCCATCGCCTCCATCATCCCTAAAAACAGAGGTGCTGAAACTTTATTGTGTCGCAGGGGGTCTTTGCTGTAGGAGCGTACCATTTCGGGATCACGACTGAGTCGGTCGTAGCGAACTTCGTTGTTGAGTGTCATGGTTGGCCAAAGTTGGTTCAGCCACTGGCTTGCGATTTCTTTCACCTTCGGAACTTCAACGGCAATCTTTAAAGCGGGATTGCTGAGAATGGCTGATTGCACTCGGGGGGCGCCCTCTGACAAGAGGCTTTGTAGAGTGATCAGGCCTCCCATGGAGTGGCCTAGCAGGTGGAAGTTGTGAGTCGGCTTGGTTTCATCTTGTTTGATTTTTTTTACAAGTGATACGAGGTCACGAGAATACTCAGTGAAATTTTTTATGTAACCACGCTTGCCTTGCGATCGTCCGTGTCCTTGTAAGTCCCAGCCATAGACAAACCAGCCGTGGTCACTCAATGCCTTGGCGACATGCTGGTAGCAATCGGAGTGCTCGGCGATGCCATGGGTGATCAATACGCAACCGATGGGCTCCACCGATTTGTTTGTCCAGCTCTGCAAAAAGAGCTTGGGCAGCTCAGGATCATCAATGTCGTACTCTCGCGATTCATAGTGGCTCATCGGAAAATTATAGAGTTTTGCGAGCTATTGCGCAAAGACTACTTCAAGAAAAATCAAGAGTTGAGGGAGTTGGGGAGAATGGCGTTGATAACTGGCTCGCTTCCAGGCTTTGCCGTTTCTGAGTTAACGTTGTAGTGGGTGCCGACAGAGGACTGGCGATGAATCGCACACTGCACGGTAAGGCGAGCCACGGTCGCTAAGTTCCTGAGTTCGATGATATCAGAGTTAATCTCGAAATTTGTATAGTACTCAGAAATCTCAGCTTCAATATTTTTGATTCGGGTCAAGGCCCGCTGTAAACGCTTGTTGGACCTGACGATGCCTACGTAGTTCCACATGCAGGTGCGAATTTCATCCCATAGATGGGTGATGAGCATCAGCTCATCATCTTTGTCTTTGTGTAGGGTCAGGCTGGGTTGCCAGGGCTTGAGCTCCGGAGTCGGAAACAAATCGTCGTGGCCACGCACAAACTCGCTGGCGAAATGGGAGAAGGCCAGGCATTCAAGTAATGAGTTAGAAGCCAGACGGTTGGCGCCATGCAGCCCGGTGTTCGCGCATTCTCCCACGGCAAAAAGGCCACGCAGGTCCGTTTGGCCGAACTCATCGGTCAACACGCCACCGCAAAGGTAGTGGGCGGCCGGCACCACGGGAAGAAGATCTTGGCTGATGTCAAAACCCAAAGAAAAGCACTTGTCGTAGATCGAAGGAAATTGGGCCAAGATAAACTCTTTACCCTTGTGCCTGATGTCTAAGTATACGCATTCGGCGCCTGACTTTTTCATTTCTGCATCGATGGCCCTAGCCACTCGATCACGAGGCGCCAGTGGTCCCGCAACATCGTAATCGTAGGCGAAGGCGACCCCGTCTTGGTTCACTAGCTCGGCGCCTTCGCCACGGAGAGCTTCAGAGATTAAGAAATTACGAGCCTTTTGGTGGTAAAGGCAGGTGGGGTGAAACTGCATGAACTCCATATTGGCAATCCGACAGCCAGCGCGATAGGCCATGGCTATTCCATCGCCAGTGGCTCCTTCCCAATTAGAGGTGTAGAGGTAGGTTTTCCCAGCACCGCCGGTGGCCAGAATGGTCACTTGGGCAAACAGAGAGGCAAACTCATGTTTATTAATATCCAGAAAATGGGCTCCCAAGCAGCGGTCAGCACCGGTGCTGAAGCTTTGACTTTGATGTTCAGTGATCAGGTCGATGGCAATCATGTGTTCTAAAACCCGAATGTTCGGATGGGCATGCACGCATTTCATCAGGCTTTCGTGGATGGCGAGACCCGTATGATCCTGCACATGAAGGATGCGTCGGTGGGAATGGCCTCCTTCGCGATTTAAATTTTTATCTTGATGCTCCGGTTTTTCTTCTCCGTCAAAGAGCACGCCCCATTGCTCAAGCTCCGCAATGCGATCGGGGCCACAGTTGACAACCTTCTCGACGACCTTGGGATCACACAGGCCGTCACCGGCTAACAGGGTGTCTTCAATATGTTTTGAAAAATCATCGTCGCTTGCGACAACCGAGGCAATTCCACCTTGGGCCATTGCGCTGTTGGTCCCTTGGGCTTCACATTTGGCAACGAGAGTGACGTTTTTAAATTCCGCCATTTTTAAAGCTGTAGCCAGACCAGCCACCCCAGTACCGATTATAAGGACTTCAGTGAGCTGAGGCTGGTTTAAGGACTTTTGGGAGGTTACCATGCTCCGCATAAAATGGCAGGGCCCGGTGTTTGTCAATTAACCGATGCTTGATTCTTGGTGTCAGATATCGATAGAATGGGAGTAACCCGATGAAAGTTGGGCCTGTCAAATCATAGCCAGGGATGGAAAGAATGACACTCAATCTAAGAATTGCGCTTCTATGCGCGATATGTATCTTTGTCAGCGGCCTGCTGGGCAGTTTTAAAAGCCATCAGATCTATGGTGACCGGACCGTGCAGCACGAAGTGGATCGATCGCTGGAGGTCTCGGCCTGGGTTGGACAGAGTCTGGAGCAAAAGCTCCTCCAAATGGAATCTGCCGTTTCGTACTTGGACCAGTCGACCATTGAAACCTTGAAGCGTCTGGGGGCTCGCTATTTCGCATACGCTTATATGAAAAATGATGACTGGAGCCTGAAGTGGAAGGTTCTAGGGTCACTAGACAAAGCGGGCATCTTGGCCGAAGTGAATGAACTGCCCTTCGCCGAACTTGGAACCGATGTGAGGCATTGGGCTAAAAACAGCGCCGGGCAATCCATTTTTATCTCTCCTGTCGCCTTAGCGGATTCCCACCAATTGAAGAGTGGTTTTTTGGTGTTTGGACTCTCGGATGATTTTTTTGGTTTTTTACAAGATCAAACCTCTCCTCTTGTCCTGTTGGATGCGGGCGGAGAAAAGGTGTCGGGGGCTTTGTCAGAGAGTCTCGCGAATCTCGATATCTTAGGGGATGACGAACAGAAGCCATCCCTTGTTGTTGAACAAGACGATCAGAGTCTCGTCGTCACGCGACTTTTTTCTCCGAAGACTCAGCTTTGGTTGGTTCGTGAACATTCGGTGGCCGTGCGCCCCTTCCTGGCCAGCTCCTTTTTTATTTACTTTTTACTAGCTGGGGCACTTTCAGTTCTTGTGCTATTTTTCGCGTTAGGGCCAATCCGTCGCCGCTCTCTGTTCAGCCTGTCATTGATTCGACCACGCTTGAAAAAGCAGATTCTCCCAGAGGAAGAAGTCAGCGCAGATGTTCTTGATCCAAGTGACGAGATACAGGTCATTCACGATTTCGGAGATTTTCTTGATGAGGTGTTAAGTGAAGACCTGGAGCGAATGACGAAAGTTGGCGTGAAAATAAAGACTCAGGTTGAAGAGGGAGCAAGCGTGACCTGTTCTCCCCAGCATGTGAGTGATTTTATCAAGCGACTGATCGGGAACTCCGTTCTAGCCCTCGAGACTGAAACCGAAAAGGAAATCCAGATTCAACTGGTTGAACAGGCTGACACCTTTCAATTAATCTATGTCGACACTCGAACCTCTCACTTTCCTTCGGGCACAGATTTGTCTTTGCTCGCCCAAACCGATGGGTCGATGGAGGGCATCGATGGCATTATCGCCTATGCATCTTGGTTGTTTGGTGACGCATTAACGGTGGCGAAGCAAGGTTTTTGCTTGTCGGTGGATTTGGCCAAGCCGGTCGATAATACAGTGCCAGCCACCCCCGAGGTGTTACCCTTGGTTGATGAGCTCAAACGTATCGAGATTGATGATAGTGAAACCGACCCGGCTATGATGGCCCAGTTTTCTGACCTAGAGCCCATCGATATCTCCTCTGCGACGCGCGACGAAGACGAGGAGCCGTCGGTGTCTTTTGACGATGTCATCGAGCAATTCAAGATGAAAGAGTTTAGTTTCAAAGAGGAGCAGACGATCTCTGCAATCGAAAGTCCGGATGAAGACGTTGCGGAGCCAGAAAGCGATGGCGGCGTTTCGGTTGATGACCGCGGCTTGTTTGAAATCAACAGTGGACAGTTTAAAATTAAAATTCGCTCACCCAAGAAGAAGGATTCTGATGTCAATCGTTGAGGCTTATAAAGAGGAATTCAAAATCTATTGCTACGATGAGGAGATCAGTCGGGGCGATAAAGTTAGCGACCTTTTGAAGAAAAGTGGTTTTGATATCACTGTTTTTAACAGTCGAGGTCTTTTCTTAGAGTCTTTGAAGCAAGACTTACCCCATGTGTTTGTTCTCTATTATCAGCCTTTGAGTCTACGCTTTAGAGAAATGTTGACGAAAGTCAGAGAAGCCTCCTCAGAGGTAGAAATTATTTTACTCGGTGGCCGAGAGTTCTGGCCCGGGGTGCACGCATTGCTGAAAGCTGGACTGGTCGATGATTTTTTAAGCTGGCCAGCGGCCGGGCCAGAGATGCTGGAATTACGCCTGAACAAAATCATTGAAAAGTCGATATACAAGTTCATCGCCGAACAAAGATCTGATGAAACGGCAAAGATCGTCGAGCGCCTGGATGAACAGGCCTCTCGTGACTCTTTTCAGCCCCGCAGTCCGGCCTTGGAGACAGACATCTCCGGTTTACTAAGTTCCAGTCAGCAGACGGAGTCTGGAATGGTCGAGCAAATGATCACTCAACTGAAGAGCGACTTTCCCACCAGTGAGTTTGTTTACTTTAAAAATTACCACTCCAAAGATCAGTTGCTCGTAACGCGCACGAGCTTCGCCTCAGAGAACTACTTTCGGGGACAGAGTATACCCTTTAATGAAAGCCGACTCAGTAAAGATCGCGGAGAAGAGTTCAATCGACTTCGTGGCCTTATTGAAGAAAGTTTTTCCTGTGAAAACTTTTTGATGCAACCGGTGGAGTTTGCTGATCATTTTTACGGAATGATTGTGGCGATTCATTTTGAAGCCACACCCTACTTGCAAAAGACGGCAAAATACTTAAGCTTGGCGTTACGCAACTGTGATTTAGAAAAAACGGGTCGCGGGGTTGAAGTCGACAACAATCTAGAAATGACCGTGACGAAAACACAATTCCCCTTGGCCTTGTCTCGTGAAGTTTCAAGAGCAAGGCGTCTCAAGTTGCCGGTGGCCCTGATAGTCTCTCAGATCGAATATATCGGAGACGAGGACGCTCAGATCAACCAAGCCTTTGAGATCATCAAACAAAGTTTGCGCAGCTACGACTTTATCTGTCATCTCGACAAGGGTCACTTTGCCATGGTTTTACCCCATTGCCGCTATGAGGACGCGGCCATAAAGGCGGAGACGCTTCGCCGGCAGTTGGTCGCTCGTGGGCTGAAGACGCAAAACACCCCCCTACGTTTATGCTTTGGAGTTAGTGAATACCCGAGTTTGTCGGGTGACTCTGATGCGCTCTTCGAGGATGCCAAGCAAGCCTGCTCGCAAGTGGTGGTCTCTGGGAAGAACAAGGTCTGTCTTTACAGCGCAGACGATAATTTTGAACCTGAGTTTTCGACCCTGTAGAGGGTCGCGCCGCCTGATACTGGGCGCAATCCTCAACCTGCGTCGGAGAGAATCTCACTCTCTTCTTCGAACACCTGACTGAGCATTCTGAGTATTTCGCTGTGGCTAAAGGGCTTGTATAGAAATCCATCCACTTGCTTCTCCAAGTCGGCCAAGGGCACGGCGAGGTCGATATTCACCCCTCCGGTGATAAACACAAATTTGGGGAGCGTTCTGTCGAGTTTTTGAATTCGTTGAAAAAACTCGTAACCGTCCATCTCGGGCATGCGAATATCACAAAGGATCAAATCAAAGTGGTTTTCTGGGTTTTCGAGGAGCTTAAGCCCTTCAACCCCATTGTGGGCCGTGGTGACATCAAAGTCGTGTAACGTCAGGTTTTCTTTTAGAAGCTCTCGAATTTCGATCTCATCATCAATTAGTAAAATGCTTTTTTCTTTCGTCAAGCTGGGGAGCTCAAAGCTGTCCGCGAGGCTTTGTAGGTCGTTTGAAACTTTGGAGCTGTCTTTTTTAACAGGAAGCACAATGCTGAATGTAGTGCCGACATTTTCTTCGGAGTCAATTCGGATGGACCCTTGGTGGTCGTTTACCAACTTGTGCACGATGCTGAGTCCCAGCCCGGTGCCCTTGTTGATGGCTTTGGTCGTAAAAAAAGGATCGAAAATGCGGGACTGAACTTGTTTGGAAATACCAGAGCCGTTGTCGGCCACCTTGATAAGGATCTCGTCGTTAAAGTCTTCGCAATGCACCTCTATCTTCGGGTTTAAAGTTTTGCTGACGGCGTCTTTGGCATTGGTCATCAAATTGATTAATATCTGCTGGATTTGGCCACGGTTGCCCTCGACATAGTATTGGTTGAACGGCAGTGGGGTGCTGAACTCGACTTTTACACCCTCTCCTTCAAAGATTTCTTGGAACATATTGACCGATTCACGCAGGGTTTCTACAACGTCAAAGTCCATGGTCTCTTGGGGTTCGTGACGTGAAAAGCTGCGAATACCAGAGACGATCTTCGATATACGAAAAGCCGACCTATTGATTTTTTCTAGAATAGTGCTGAGCTCCGCATCGCTGAGATCTTGTTTGGCCTGCAGCTTTTTGATTTTAGAAATGTAGCCAATGATAATCGCCAACGGGTTATTGATTTCGTGGCCAGCACCGGCCGCCATTTCACCAATGGATGCGAGTCTTGCCCGATGAAGCGCTTGAGACTCCAAGATTTTTTTATTGGTTATGTCGAGAGAGATGCATCCTGTTGCATAAATTTCGCCGTTTTGATCTCGGTAGGGGAAGCGAAAGGATTGAAAGATTTTTTTGTTCCCCTGGTGGTCAAAGAGCTCTTCTTCGGTGTCGACAATCGAACCTTCCGCCAAAGTTTTTGAATCGTTGACTGAAGTGACCGCAAAGTTTTTTTCACCCAGCACATCTCGATCTCGACGACCCACAACGGGTTTGTTTTTGCAATTGTGAAACTCTGAGAACTTGTCGTTGACCATCAAGAGCTCGCCTCGGGCCGTTCTCGTGTAGAACATAGAGGGCATATTGTTGAGAGTCTCCGATAGAAATTGCCGCTGTATAATCAGTTCATTCTCTCGTTCCATTTGATCAGTGATGTCTTGGGTCGTCCCGATGACTTTCTCAGGCTCACCCCCAGAATTACGAATCAGGCGCCCGATGTTGCGAACCCACTTTTTTTCGCCATCAGTATCGGTAAGCTCGTAGGCGCCATCCATGATGTCGCCTGTGGTTATACATCTCTCCAGGTCTTTAACGAGTCGGTGTTGACTCTCTTCACTGTAATATGACAGACCTTGGATCTCGTCAGTGGGTGTTCCTAGGGGAATTCCGTAGATGTTGTAAATTTCTGGGGACCAGACTGTCTTTTTTGTCGCAAGGTCGAGCTCCCAGCCGCCGATATGAGCCACGTTCTGAAATTCCGTCATGACCTCATTGGTCTCGAGCAAGGCTTTGTTTTTCAAGCGAAGTTCAAAAATTTGGACCACACTTTTGGCAAGCAGTCGCAGGGTTTCTTGCTGCTGAGTCGATAGTTTTTTTGGCTTCGAGTCGATCACGCAAAGAGTGCCGATGGCGCTGCCACTGGGGGTTATTAGAGGTGAGCCGGCATAAAATCGAATGTGAGGAGTGCCGGTAACCAAGGGGTTGTCAGAAAAGCGCTGATCACTGTGGGTGTCTTCGATTTGAAAAAAGTCATCTGTTAAAATAGCATGGCCGCAAAATGAGATATCACGGGGTGTTTCAGAAGCATCCAGACCTTTCTTTGATTTAAACCACTGCCGGTCTGAGTCTACCAATGAGACGAGGGCGATTTCCGTTCCACAAACTTGTTGGGCCAGCGCTGTGATTTCATCAAAACAGGTTTCCGACTGGGTGTCTAAGGTTTCGTAGCGATAAAGATCTTCAAGTCTTTTCTTCTCGTTTTTGGGAGTCTTTGGTTTTTTCATTGATGCCTCTTAAAAGTCGTGCCCAGGGGTTCCCAATCTATCGGCTTTTTGATGATAAACTTAAGTAATAACAATAATCTTTGGACCCGACAGCGGCTCTGGTGGTGTTTACAATTGAGTCGAATTTAGAGGCAAACGAGGTGGTCTAGGCATCGGTAGTGAGGTTCCCATGAGTGAATTATTGATGACGGCCCAGGGAGTGGGCAGAAGCGATTTTGAGGGTGACTCGTGGGGAGTCCAGCCTGTAAAATCCAAAGATGGCTTTCTTCCGTCCGACATCGTTGACCATTCACCTGGATCGTCTTGCCCAAAACTATCGCGTTCTCAGTTCTTTTGGTCCGGGTTTTGATTTTGTTTGTCCTATGATCAAAGCCAATGCCTACGGTCACGGCGACGTTGCGGTGGGAAAAACCTTGATCCGAGCAGGGTGCCAGCAAATGGGAGTGTCTTCTGTTGAAGAAGGTGTGCATCTCCGTGAGCATCACATCACCGAAAATATTTTGGTGTTCGGATTTCAGGGCAAGGCCGCTGTGCAAGCTTTACTGGAGCACCAGCTAACCCCCGTAGTTTCGGACTTCGATCAGCTCAGTGAGCTCTGCCAACAGATTCAGCAAGCGACGCCGATTCACCTAAAGATTGATTCTGGGATGCACCGCTTGGGGTTTCAGTCCCATGAAATTGAGGGGCTGTTGCAGGTTCTCGCCAAAAACCCGCTGCTGGTGATTGCTGGGCTCGGGACTCATTTACATTCGGGAGCCAGCGTCGTGAAAGAACAGGGCAGTGCCTGGCAACAGGTGCAAGAGTTTGAGAAGATTTCGTCTTTGTTTAAACAATCGGCACCCATTCAGCATGTGTACAACTCGGCAGCGATCGCTGCTCTTCACAAAAATAAACAACCCTATCGCTATGGTTTTCGTCCTGGCCTCCTAGTCTATGGTATTGACCCCGGTGAAAACCTACAATTAAAGCCTCTCGTAAGTCCGGTTATGGAGTTCAAGTCTAAAATAGTTAGTCTTCAGGAAGTAAAATCGGGAGACGTTGTTTCTTATGGTGGCACTTGGACGGCTCCTCAGGACTCCGTGATTGGAATTGTGCCGGCGGGCTATGGGGACGGTGTTTGTCGTTCCCTGTCCAACAAAGGCGAGTTCCTAGTGCAGGGAAAAAGAGTTCCCGTTCGAGGACGGGTTTGTATGGACTACACAATGGTGGATTTAACTTTGGTACAACAAAACCCCAGATTATTGATTGGCTCCGAAGTCGTGATTATCGGTCGACAAGGGACCGATGAAGTGACAGTTGAAGAGTTGGCTGAGAAGGCCGGGCGGGTGACCTACGAAGTGATGACCGGGATCAGTGAGAGAGTCCCACGCGACTACGGGGTTTGCAGTGGTTGAGCAGATTCGACAAAAAGTAAATCATTATATCGATTTGGCCTTTCTCACCTTATGGCAAACCTTCGAAGGGTTTATCTATGAAGTCGGAGACGTTTTTTCTTTTGGTGCCTACTCTCTTAAAACTTTTTTTTCAAAACCCTACCGGTTTAAAGAGTTTGTGCAGCAAATGGAATTCATCGGCAACAAATCGATTTTTATTGTTGTTCTAACGGGAACATTCACCGGGATGGCTTTGTCTTTTCAGGTCTACCTCGGCTTTAAGATGGTGAATGCCACGAGTCTGACAGGCCCTATCGTCGCCATGGGGATTGCTCGAGAATTGGGACCGGTTCTTACCGGCTTGATTGTGTCGGCCCGCGCCGGTGGGGCGATGGCTGCCAACCTTGGGTCGATGCGAGTGAGTGAACAGATCGACGCTCTTGAAGTGATGGGGGTTGAGCCCCAAGAATATCTGGTGGCTCCTCGTATCTGGGCTTCGATCATCGCCTTGCCGTTGCTCACAGGTGTCTTTGATTTTGTGGCGATGATCGGCTCTTATTTTCTTTGCATCCGTGTTCTTGAAATGGACGAAGCCATCTTCTGGGACAAGACAGCCTTGTGGTTGAACCCCGCTCATATTAACGAGGGTCTTATCAAGGGCGCTGTTTTTGGAGCGGTCTTTTCATTGATATGCACCTACCGGGGCTTTAACACCAAGGGAGGAGCTCGTGGAGTGGGGGATGCCACCAACCGAGGAGTTGTTCTCAGTATGGTGATGATCATTATTTTGGATTTCTTTTTAATGAATTTGATTGAAGTTTATTACAAGTGGACAGCCTAACCTTAATTTTCAGCAGAGACAGTCATGGCCCAAGAAAATGCGATTGAAATAATTGATGTTAAAAAGTCTTTCTCTGAAGGCGACTATGTTCTAAACGGGATCAACCTGAAGGTGCCCAAAGGTAAAATCACTGTCATCATTGGCTTTAGTGGGACGGGCAAAAGTGTTCTTTTAAAACACATATTAGGTCTTTTGAAGCCAACTTCGGGGCAAATAAAGGTTTTGGGCAAGGACATCGCCAGTATGGGAGACGAAGAGACCATCAAAATGCGTAAGCACTTTGGGGTCCTCTTTCAGTACGCGGCTTTGTTCGATGATATGACGGTTTTAGAGAATGTGCAGTTCCCCTTAAAAGAGCATCGCAAAGACCTATCAAAGTCTCAGATTAAAGAGATGGCTTTTGAAAAACTAAAGCAGTCCGGGCTCGATGAGAAGCACTACAACAAATTGCCTGGTGAGGTTTCAGGTGGGATGAGAAAGCGCTGTGGCCTGGCGCGAGCCCTCGCCCTTGATCCAGATATTCTGATTTATGACGAACCAACGACTGGCCTTGATCCCATTTTAACGGAAATGGTGGATAATCTGATCTTGAGCACGCATAATCATAAAGAGGACACTGCGTCATTGGTGGTGTCCCATGACTTACACGCAGCTTTTCGCATCGGAGATTATGTAGCAATGTTAGACAGCGGCAAAGTTTTACTCCATGGCCCTCCAAAAGTTTTTCTGGAATCCGATAACCCTTTAGTGGCTCGTTTTGTTTCTAAAGGAGTGAATAAGAAATGAATTTATTGGGAACACCCGAATTTAAAGTGGGCTTGATGGTTATCGTGGTTGCGACATTAGTCGGAGTCATGTCGATGCGAGTTTCCGAGAGCCCGAATTTTATGGGTGGCACCAAAAGAGTCTGGTTTGAAATTGAAAATGCCGGGGGGCTGATCAAAAAGAGCCCTGTGAATGTTGCCGGTATTCGAGTGGGCATGATCGAGGACATTAAGTTGAGCCAAGGCAAAGCCATTGTCGAAATGGCCATCCGACCAGACGTGGTCATCACACAATCGGCAAAAATTGAGATCCGAGCCAACGGGATTTTGGGCGACAAGCATGTCGAAATTATTCCTGGTTCCATGAACGATCCCGTCTTAAAAGATCGCGAACAAATTATCGTGGTTGATGACAATGCCTCGATTGATCGATTGGTGACGGAAGTCAGTAAAATCACCAAGTCACTGGGTGAAGTTGTGAATAATATTCGCGACGCCACCGAAGGCGATGATGCCAAACCCATCGGGAAAATTGTTAAAAATATCGAGACCTTGACCAACGATCTTTCTCAGCTGGTTGGCAGTAAAAAAGACGAAGTGGCCGAGTTGATTGACCACCTCAACAATGTCACTGGCACGCTCGACGACCTGATCAATGATGAGAGCCAAGAGGGCTTTCAGGCTCGTTTCAACAGCTCGATGATGCGCTTAGAAAGTGCGCTCGGCAATATTGATGATATTTCAGGCAAAATCAATCGCGGTGAAGGAACGATCGGTCGCTTGGTTAACGATGAAGAGACGGTGGAAGAACTCAACACCGCCATCGCTGGGATTAATAGTTTTATCGATGCCGGTTCTAAAATTCAAACGAGCTTTGACTACTACTCTCACGTTTTAACCAACGGTGATGGCGTTCGGTCCTACATAGGAATTCGGATTCAACCGGGGCTGGATCGCTTTTATGAAGTGGCTGGAATCACGTCACCTGACGGAGTGATCACTCGTCAAACTCAGACCAATGTCGTTGATGGTGGGCAGCCCACTGTGACGGTGCAAGAAACCGCGAATGATTTTCAACTTCGGTTAACCGCCCTCTTCGGTAAAAAGTTTTACAATTGGACGATCAAGGGCGGCATGATGGAGAGTCGTGGTGGTGTCGGTCTGGAGTACAATTTTTACCGAAACCAAATGCGCTTCTCCTTCGACGCCTTTGATTTTGACACGCCCAATGTGCGAGCTTACCTCCGTTACAGCTTTTTTAAGGGCATGTACGTGGTGGGTGGCCAACAGTATATTTTCGCCAATGGGAATGATAATGCGTCAAGTTTTATTGGGGCTGGACTCTTCCTGACCAACGACGATATAAAAGTGCTCCTATCGCGAATTAATTTCTAAGGAAGAGCCCATGTTTAAAAATGCCCTTGTCAGTGTCTCCAACAAAGTCGGTTTAGAAGAATTTTTGCGTCCCTATGCGAATCAGGGCATGCGTATTGTCTCATCGGGAGGAACGGCCTCCTACCTAGAGGAAAGGGGCTTTCAGGTCGTTCGTGTCAAAGATCAGACCGGGTTCCCTGAAGTGATGGGGGGGCGGGTAAAAACCCTTCATCCCAACATCCATATGCCCATTTTACAGCGGGCCGACAATCCAGAGGATCAAGCCTTGTTGCGTGAATACGGCCTCGAGGCCTTTGATCTTGTTGTCGTCAATCTCTATCCCTTCAAAGAGGGGCTGAAGAAAGATCACTCGGAATCCGAGATGGTTGAGCTGGTCGATATCGGTGGTCCCACTTTGCTAAGAGCCTCTGCAAAAAACTTTGATAGTGTCACCGTGGTTTGTGACCCCGAGGATTATCAGTGGGTGCAAAAAACCAAAGAGATCGATCACCAGAGTCGAAAAAAATTAGCCGCCAAGGTGTTTGACCATGTCAGCGACTATGACCGACATATTGCCGACTATTTAATGGACTCAACAACCCATGGGTTGCACGGGACTTTGCACAAAACTCTGCGTTATGGTGAGAACCCCAGTCAAAGTGCCGCTTGGTTCAAGGGCGAGGGGCAGGGCTTGCATGAGGCTGAAATTTTGCAGGGTAAAGAGTTGTCTTACAATAACCTATTAGACCTCGACGCAGCCGTACAGGCCCTTCGGCAGTTTCAAGATGAGATCACAGTGATCTCGGTAAAGCACAACAATCCCTGTGGTGTTGCCAGCGATGCCACAATCGCCTCAGCCCTGGAGAAGTCTCTAAAGGCGGACCCTGTGAGTGTTTTTGGGGGGATCATTGCTCTCAACCGTGAAATCGATGGCGCCTGCGCCAGACAGCTGAGTGCTTTATTTCTAGAGTGTATCGTTGCACCAAGTATCAGTCCCGAAGCCAAAGAGCTTTTGGCGGCAAAAAAGAATTTGCGGGTTTTGATTTGGCCAAACCTATTACAGGAGTCCTTGCATACTGAGACTCAGTTTCGAACAGTGCTGGGCGGTTATTTGACGCAAGATCAGGATCGCGTGGCCGGTCACTCCGATAACTGGAAATTGGTTTCTGGAGAACTGTCTCCTGTCGACTGGAAGGCTCTGAGTTTCGCTTGGCGAGTCTGTGCCTGTTTAAAGAGTAATGCGATTGCCGTTACGGGAGTCGATCAAACCTTAGGCCTTGGCATGGGGCAGGTGAACCGGGTGGACGCCGTGGAACAAGCTTTCGGAAGAGCGGCTAAATTTCATCCAGAACAGTCTGATAAGTTTCTAGCGAGTGACGCTTTTTTTCCCTTTCCCGACTCTATTGAGCTGGCGGCACAACACGGAGTAAAAGCAATCATTCAGCCTGGGGGCTCGATAAAAGATGACGCTGTGATTGCGAAGGCCAAAGAGCTAGGTATTCCCATGGTGTTTACGGGGACTCGTCATTTTCGACATTAGCAAAGGTAGGGCATGATTAAGGAAAAAAAATGGTTAGTAAAATCCAGTGATTCCATTCTCGGGCCCTACGAGTTCGACACGGTCGTCGAGAACATATTCAATGGTGAGGTTCATCTCCTAGATGAAATAAAGGGGCCTCTCGAGCGGTGGCGCCCGATAAAAGATCATTCGTTGTTTGCAGCGGCTATTGAAAAGCTAAAGGCCACCACTTACCAACAGCGTGAAGAAACAATGACCGGAACTCTCGATCTTGGGACCAAGACCCAAGAGCTGACTCGCACCCAAACGGTCTCTGTGGGGCAAGCCGACAGTGATAGTGAATCCGGAGGTGACGACTCCTTAGGGCGCCCGCAACCTTCGTTACCAGAGTATCCCGGCGACAGAACTCAGCGTGGAGGATTTTTGCCGCAAGAGCGGGGCTTGCCTCTGAGCCGCAAGAAAAGTCGTTTTTCATCCACCTTTTTTATTTCGTTTTTGGTCCTCGTCATTGGCGGTGCCTCATACTTGGTTTTGGAGTTCAAACAAAAACGAATGATTGAGCAGAAGATATCGGCTTATGATCAACTCACCGACGTGGCACTCGATGCTTTGAAGGTCGGGGAGTATCAAAAGGCTCTGCAAAACTTCACGACAGCCTCGAACATTTCACCAACGGACCCCAACCTGTTGCTTGAAATGTCGCCCCTATCCATTCAGTTCGATGGTCAGTTCGACCAGGCCCAGGTTAGCTTAGAGAAACTCGTCGCTACCACTCGGCATAAGTCAGTCAAAAAAATGGCCCAAAACATCATTGGCCTGTCCTTTGCCTATAGGCAACGCTATGCCGAAGCCCTTGTGTCTTACGACTCTGCTCTGCAATCGGATGATCAGTTTCTTCCAGCACGTTTGAATAAGGCTCAGGTTCTCATGAAGCTAAAAAAGTATGATGAGGCGGTGGCCTTAATGCGCCAGGTGGTTTCCGAGCATCCTGATGAAGCTGTGGCTCATTACTTTTATGTTCGCTCCTTGAGCGAACAAGGCTTGAATCAAAACAACGAGAAAGTATTGAAAGAAGCTTTGTCCGTCACCGATCAATACGCACAAAAATTTTCTGATTTTCGCCAGGAAGTTCTCTTTCTCGTGGCTGTCATTAATGCCCAGTTGGGTGGGCCGGCGGAGAATATCACGGTCATGGTGAATAATTTTTTACGAGTCGACTTCGAACTGACGCGATTGCATGTTCACGATACGCTGATCGATTTTCAAAGTTTCAATTGGGTGGACTACTACCCACTCTGTAAAAAGCTAAACAGCAAGCTAACGGAGTACAGTCAAAAGATGCTCGATGGTTTTTGTTTGTTGAAAGTTGGACGAACTTTAGATGCGAAAAAGATTTTTGAAAATCTATTGTCGCAAAAAAATGATGATGGTGTTTTACAGGCCCTATATGCCTCGACCTTGCTGAAGCTCAATGACGTCTCTCAAGCTAAAAATGCCCTGGGTTTCGTCGACCAGGTGGACCAGAAGCAGCCCATGGTTGAAACCATCTTGCGAGGGTGTCTTATCGCGTCTGATTTGAACTGTGCCCAAGCCATTTTCAGAGGGAAGCATGCAAAAAGAATATCTTTGTTGTACTCTCACTGGGGGAACAGCGAGCTTATGTACGAGAAAGACCGTGGGAGCAGTCAACGGTCCGTGCACCTTGGGTTGGGAATATCTCCCAACTTCGCTCCCTTGTTGAAACTCAGAAGAAATTTTTAAGTAGGAGAAGGGTCATCTTATGAATGCCATGTTAAAAACAAAAGCTGTTTTCGTTCTTCTTATTGTAATGCTTTTTCAAAGCCCTGTCTTGGCTCAAGAGATGGAGAGCGAAGAAGAGGCTGCCGAAGAATCTCGCTGGGTTTTTCAACAGATGCCTTTTAACTACCAAAACATCCAAGTGCCTCGGAAGCTCTGGGAAGTGGTCAAGGACGTCCTTCGAAAAGATGGTGTCAAAGAAACCATCATCGAAGATTTCTCGTTACTGCCCATAGCCATTCAGTATGAGCTTTTTTCAGAAGATCATTTGGTGCTGAAAGATCGCAAGAATCACCGATTACTCTTTGTCGAAGGCGGCGGCGCCGTCGATCTCTTTGATTATGTGGTGGGGCGTGGTCGCTTCAAAATGCGTTTCTCCCCCCAGTTCAAACATGAGGGACTTTATCATTTACTCTACGTCAGTGACTCACCTGGTAAGACCGTCAACGGGGACTCCTGGGGCAACGGCTGTGGGCAAATATATGATCTCTCTGAAAAGATGGATGAATTTGTGGGTGACGCTGGGTTGCGCGTCACCTCGTCTCGGCGTCATTATTTACATCTGATGGCAGGAACCTTCATCTTTTTTCAGTTGGTTGATGAGCGCTTGTTCTTGGGCTATATTCGCTTGAAAGACTCACGCTACCCCAATTTCAATTGCAAAAAGTCATAGGATTCAATGGAAAAACTATTTGTCACTGATCTCAAAGAAAAACAGAGCCTGCACTCCACGTTTTTAGCCAAAAATAAAGTTTTGCTAACGGACAAAAAAGGCAACCAGTACATTTCCCTTCATCTGAGCGACCGAAGTGGCAGTGTGGACGCCAAAATCTGGGACAACATCGAGAGAATGAACAATTCTTTCCAATCAGGGGACATCGTCATCGTGAAGGGGATGGTTCAGCTTTTCCAAAATAAAAAGCAAATAGTGATCCACAAAATTGATCCCATCAAAGATCAAAAAGTGAACTTTGAAGACTATGTCGGAGAGATTGGTCGCGCCCCTGAAGAAGTGTTGCAAGAGCTGTTGCAAATCGTGGAGTCTGTAAAGTCTCCCCATATTAAACAGCTATTGCTAAGCACACTGAATGATCCACAAATAAAAGAAAAGCTTTTGTCATCTCCCGCCGCGAAGTCTATCCATCATGTTAAAGTGGGTGGTCTTATTGAGCATATTTTGTCCATCAGTAAGCTAATGGTGTTCGTTAGCCAGCAATACACCCATATGAATTTTGACCTTTTATTGTTTGGTGCCATCTTTCACGACATCGGTAAAATTTGGGAGCTGGAGTGGACCAACAAGGGCATCCGTTACACTGACAAGGGGAGGCTTGTGGGGCATCTTGTGATGTCTGCCGAACTTGTCGAGCGCAAAGCTTCTCAAATCCTGGGCTTCCCAGAAGAGCAAATCGTCATCCTTAAGCATATTGTGTTGAGTCATCATGGCCGTCTTGAGTACGGGTCTCCAAAAGTTCCAATGCTTTTAGAAGCCTACGTGGTTTGGATGATCGATGACTTGGACAGCAAGATCGATTCCATCACCCAGTTTATGAATCAAGACAATTCTGGGGATGAACTATGGACGTCTTTTAATCAACTGTACGGGAGACATTTCTTTAAAGACAATTTTAAGAAAACTGAAGAATGATCGACTTTTTAAAAGCCTACAAAAATTATGACCCAGCGGCACGATCGTTGTTAGAAGTGATCCTCCTCTACCCCGGCCCAAGAGCCATGTTTTTTCACCGGGGGGCTCACCTTCTCTACAAAATGAAGCTGTTTTTCTTGGCGCGACTGGTGTCTGAAGTTTCACGTGTGTTAACTCTCATCGAGATTCATCCGGGGGCTCAAATTGGCAAACGTTTTGTGATCGATCACGGAGCGGGAGTTGTTATCGGAGAGACCGCAGAGGTTGGCGACGATTGTGTCGTCTATCACGGAGTGACTCTCGGTGGCGTCAGTATTAGCCAAGAAAAACGACATCCCACCTTAGGGCACGGGGTGATGGTCGGTGCCGGAGCCAAAATTTTAGGACCCGTGGCCTTGGGTGACGGTGTGCGAGTGGGAGCCAACTCTGTGGTGACAAAGGGCGTGCCGGCTGGCACTACCGTTGCTGGTATCCCGGCGATTGTTATCAGAGGCCCCGGCAACTGATTAAATCTTAGCCAGCGACTCTTTGATCTTCTGTAAATTCTATAGTCTTCAGACTTGTAGCCGCCAAACTGGTCAAGGCGTTGTATGATACCAGAGATGTTAGTTTTTCTTGGAAAGTGTAAAAGAAATCAGGGCGATCTTCCTCACGAAACTTGCCGGTCTTTCACGGAAAAGAAGGGGGTCGGGTTCAGGAGAGGGATATTGCTCTTTAGTTTGCTGCTTGGGTTGGGATTGTTCACTCCAAATACGTTCGCTCAGTCCTTTTGTTCCCAGGTGTTCAAAGACCGCTTTTTTCTTGAGGGTGAGATTATTTCGTTAAAAGCTCAGACCAGTCAGGGCTTCCAATATGACATTCATAAAGCTGTTGAGAGTCGCCAGTGGCCAGAGGCGGCGCGCCTGGCTGGAGACAAAGGCTTGTTTGATTTGCAATTCTTCATCAATCGCGTGCTTCGTAAAACCTTGGAACGAGCTCCTCTTAAAGAAGGTTATCCAAAGGGCCTGCGCGACTCAGATGGTGCCGAAGTTTTTCTCGTGGAATTTGATTCTGGAGTCAGAGCCATCTTCAAGCCCGACTATCGCCACGAGCAAGGTGTTCAGAAGGCGGGGGAGGGGGCTCCTCTTATCAACCCTGGAGCTGAGGTGGCTGCGTCTAAACTTTCGCGCCTGTTCGGCTTAAACCTAGTGCCGATGACGTTGCGTCGCTCATTGAATGGTGTTGCGGGGACTTTACAGGTCTTCGTTGAAGGCGCACGCCTTGATGAAGCGTCGGTTCCCACGGGGCAGGAGGGCTTGATGCGAAGCCTCGCCGATCTTTCGGTGTTTGATTATATCATTCACAATGGGAAGCGCGGGCAGGACACTCGAGTTGTGAACACCAGCGGGGTTTGGGCTATTGAGAATGGTTCTTTTTTTCACTTCAATCAGCGGCCAGGCAGTCAGCCGGCGGCCAGGGACCTAAATCTTAGTCAGGTGAGCCTGGCATTCCATGGAAACCTTAAAGCCACAACCCCGGGGCTGATTCGTAAAGTTTTGCAAGGAGAGCTCAGTCCCAGCGCCATCGATGAGTTGATCGCGCGCCAGCAACAGGTGTTGGCCTTGCTGAGAGAGCAACCCGTCAGCGTTCGCTAGAGTGGCCGCATTGTTCCTCGCCGATGTTTCATTGAATGATGACGGCTTGACAGTGTGCTGGCTATTCTCTTTAATGCCCTTAAGTCATCCATGAAGGGGAGTTGCCAATGAGCTTGAACGAAAAGACCTACCAAAATAAAGATGTACTAGAGCTGCTCAACGAGATCTATCAAGTTGAGGTGGCGGGTATTAATCAGTACTTGCATTTTTCTTTTATGGTTATGGGGTACAATCGTATTCCCATTCAGAGTTGGTTTCGCTCGAATGCGACAGAGTCCATGACCCACGCCACAACCATCGGAGAAAAGATCACCTCCCTAGGTGGGCATCCGACCATGGTGGCGCCCAAGATTTCAGAATCCGGAGACCATTCTATTTTGCAGCTCTTGCATGAAAGCCTCAAGCACGAAGAGGGAGCAGTGGCCCTTTATAAGAAGCTTGTCGATGTTGCTACAGAGATGGGTGATATTGCCTTAGAAGAAATGGCCCGAGAGTTTGTACGAAACGAAGTGGAACACGTTGATGAGGTACGAAAAATGATTCGAGCACCCGAGACTAAATAGACATTCAGGCGAATGCGCCACTGGGAACCTCGTATTGGTCCCTTGATTTCGTCACCAATTTTTTTGAAAAAGTCTTTCAATGGAGCGAGGAATGTTGAGCACCCCGCCGGAGGTGTTGCTCCCTCGCAATGTCTCCATGGGAGTCACCGATTCCATCAGAAGATCACGAACCTGGTAGGGAAGCAAGCTCGGGTTCAGGCCAAAGAGTAGGGATGCCCCTGCGGATACGAAGGGAGCGGCTTGAGAAGTGCCGCTGGCCGTGCTCCATCCATTCATTAGGAAATTATGGCTTAAAGAAACAATTTGGACCCCTGGGGCACAGAGGTGCACTTTCCACTGACCATAGTTTGAAAACGAAGCCAGTCGACCGATCGGGTCAGACGCACAAACGGAAATAATATTATCCTGCCACGTATTACTCGGGAAAAAAGCGGACTCGTCGTTGTTGTTGCTTGTGTTACCGGCGGCTGCGACAACCAAGGCGCCATGGTTTCTTGCATATAGGATGGCCTCATCATAGGCCCCCTCGGTTTCGCCGAGAAGGTCCATTGCGCCCAGTGAAAGATTGATGACACGGGCTCCTCGTGACGTCGCGTACTTGATCGCTGCTAGAATATCAGCAACCCTGCCGTCTCCGGCGCCGTTCAATACTTTAATAGCCAGGATCTGAGCCTGGGGGTTGAGTCCGGCAATAATTCCAGCGACGTGAGTGCCATGGCCATTGTCGTCGGTCATAAAGGTACGACGGTTGACATAGTCGTAGCCGTAAATATCATCTTCCAGATTATTAAAGTCATCATCCAGCTGGTTGTTCGGAATTTCCAAAAGGTTGCGCGATATACTGCCAATGAGTAGGGGGTGCAGCAGGGTGACCCCAGAGTCAATGACAGCCACGGGCACAGGGGCGATTGTTCTTTGATAAGAACTCACAAGACTTGCGACCTGTGGCGATCCTACGAGCAGGGTGCTCAGGTTGTTCCTTTTATGAAACTCTTCGACAAGAGGGGTGGCGCCGCTGAAAAGCGGCAGGCTCCCAAGAAAAAAAACGAAAGTTATAAAGAGCATTTTAGAAGATATCATGGCGGCAAGCCTACCATGAACCGGCAGTAGAGAAACCTGGTCTCGGAGCCTGGGAAAATTATTCAAGAACTGTCAAAAAACAAGTCAGCATTCCAATTCATCCAGTGAGGGCTTTAGCTCATGACTCCTATCGAAGAGTTGGTGTTCATAGCTTTCGATCGAACGGAGGGGCTCGCTATGGGTTGACCTCAGCCAAATTCGAGAGCCAATTGCCGTATAAAGGAGAGAGGGTGGAGTTGTTCAGTCGTTTTGGCTTGAACTTCAATTTTTAGGGAACACTGGAGCCTTCTGCATACCGGTCTTCAATGAATCAACAGCAAGAACTCTTGTTTGCCACCCGAGTATTGTTTGAGAATGTTTTTGATCGAGCCGGAGGCCACCTGCTCGTTAGGTTTTGTTAAGTCGAGTCCCAACACAAAGTTTTTGTTTGGCAAAAACTGTTCGCACTGGGCCAGTGTCTTTTTTAAGCGATAAGGGGTGTCCATCACAATCACTGGCGTTTTGTATGAAGCCAGAGCTTTAAAAAAAATCTCGCGCTCCGAGGTTTCGCGCGGCAAAAAACCTTTAAAATCAAATTGTGGCAACTTCACTCCACTCAGACTCAGAAAAGTGGTGAGGGAAGACGCTCCAGGGTTGGCCGTCACCGCTATTTTTTGTTTACGACATTCGTGCACCAGTTCGGCTCCAGGATCACTAAAGCCCGGGGTGCCACAATCGGTGACCAACACCGCCTGTTGATCTCGGCAAAGCTCCGCTAAGCTTTGGATCTCTTGTTGGCTCGAGTGCTCATTAAGAAGTTCGTAATGGCTCGGAGTCGCCACCCCCAGCTCCTTCAATAAGCGAAACATGGGTTTGCGTTCTTCGCCAATATAAAGGGTGGCGTTTTTAAGAGACTCCAGGGCTCGAAGAGTCACGTCGCCGCTGTTGCCTATGGGAACCGATACGAGAGTTAATGACATATTCAAGCACTTAGCATAGTCTGCACTCCGACACAAAATGAAAGAGGCTTAAAATGAAATGGAAGGTTTTAGAGTCATCAGAGCTGTTCTCTTCAGGGCTGTTTCAACTCAACTCACACAGGTGTGAACTGCCCGACGGTCGAATTATGCCGCGGTACTTTGTCATGGACTTCCCGGACTGGGTCAATGTTCTTCCGATAACCGCCACTGGGGAATTTGTCTTAATCAAACAGTATCGTCATGCCTCGGGGCAAATGCATATCGAGATACCTGGAGGCTCTCTCGATCCCAGAATCACCGAGACCATCGCGGAAGGCGCGCGCCGTGAACTCCGTGAAGAGACCGGTTATGATTCTCAAAACGTCGAGAAAGTGCTATCCCACTACCCCAACCCGGCCTTGCAATCCAACCGTATGCACACCTTCATTGCCTATGACTGTGTAAAAGTGCAAGAACAAAACTTTGATGAGTTCGAAGATTTAGAAATTTATATGTGCGATCGCGATCAGCTGGAAAGACATTTGGCCAACGGAGATATCGATCACTCCATTATGGTAGCATCTGTCTACCAGGCTTTGGCTCACCTCAAGAAAACTGAAAGTCTTGTAGGCTCGTGATACCAGGGGGCGGGCTCATCCGTCCTGAGTGGGTGGATTCAAACCACACCAAATTGACTGAAGGATGATCGGCGGCGATTCGGTTGAGGACAACGGGTTCGTTATCTATAAACCAAATATTTTTAGATTCTTGTTGCTGCACAATTTTTTGCATGGCCTGAGATTTAAAATCTTCGTCGGCGATCCGCAGGTCTTCTTTGAGGATGAGAGTTTCAGGAGAAATTTTAAAACCAAGTGCGGTCAATGAACTAAGAGTGCCGTCCCACATGGTGGCCTTATGACGGGCCGTTAAGAATACGTAGGGCACATTTTTTTTCTGGAGGCTCTCGACCCATTCAATGGCTCCCCCCGTGGGTTGATCAGCGGACAGATAGAGGTTTGAAAAAAAATGCTTGCGCCAAAATTCATCTAAAGACTTTTTTGACTCAGGACGAGTCTCGTCAAAACCCACCCGCTCAAGTCCGCTGGATAATCCATAGTCTCCCTCTTGGCATTTCACCTTCGCTAGTATCTCGCAATCGGTGGGATAAAGATCTTTGTGTTGGTCAATAAAAGCCGTGAGAATCACCTGGTTGCGCTGGTGGGTTGAAACCAGAGTAGAGTCGATATCAATCACAAAAAAATCTTGTGGTGTAGGGTTCTTTAAAGTTTCAATTGCAGAAGATGTTTTCATGGCTTGGTTGTACAGGATGGGTGCCTCTGTTTCAAGGGGTTAAACCGATTTGTCATTAGAAGCTGTCTCAAATTGAGATTCGATTTTTGAATCACAGAAAACCAGACTATACTGGGTAATAGGGAATAAGTGGGGAATGGGTGTGAACAATCGCTGTCATGTTAAAGTGGGGCAGACACTCTTGGGGGAAAAAAGCTTCAGCGAAATACTGTTGATGCTCTCTTCAGGTGTGATCGACTTCAATACAAAAATTCGTTTGAGCCACGAAGATCGTTGGGCCTTTATGCTGAACCATCAACCCCTGGCGCTGTATACTGCGGACAAGCTTATGCTTGCCTCAACGGGAAGTGAGAGGTCTTCGCTGTTCACCAATTGGTATGTCAGGGGTGGGCAAACCCCCTTTGGGCCCTTCTCCTTGCTACAAATGTTAGAGTTCTATGTTCAAAAGCGACTCTATAAAGACAACAGAGTCCGTCACTCGATGTGTGACGCTTGGGCTCCCTTTGGAGAGTCTGGACCTTTCGCGGGCAAAAGTCTTGATCAGCTTCTTGGCTGTGAGCCCCTGCGAAATATTATCACGCGACGGAAGACCCCAAGGATCAAGTACACCCGCGAAGTTTTTATAAGTGCCGGCGGCGATCTCTATGAAGGCACAAGTTCCAATCTTTCTCTGCAGGGATTGGGAGTAGTGGTCGAACACGCAACGTCGCTGGTGCCGGGGCAAACTGTTAACGCCATCATCAAAGCGAGTCATGGACAGGGTTCTGTGCAAGTGAAGGGGCGGGTGGTCAACCTGAATAAGCAGGGACACTACGAGCGATTTGCTATTCAATTTCAAAAAAGCAATGAGCGTCTGACTCGGCATCTCGCGCTTCATGTGCCTCGACTCTAGTTGAGTTGAGTCGAACAGTTTTTGTCTTTTCCTGTTATTCCCACGGCCTTTCTCAGGCCGAAGGTCGAGTTCTTTTCTAAAAAATGTAAATTCAAACAGACTTGAGACCAGAAGACGGCCCCGACCATTGCTAGACTCTGCGCGCTCTCCCTATGCTTTTAGTCTATTGGGACTAGACAAAATAATAGGGGGAACTCATGAAAGCAATATTAACAATCGCAGCACTGTTGTTTGTAGTCAGTGCACCGGCCGCCGATGGTTGGCTGGTAAAATTAAAAAATTCTCGCAGTTTACATACTTTTGCCGCTGATATGGAGCGTGCTCAAGTGAATGTAAAAGACTTAAAGCTCGCCAACTGGGTGAAGGTCGACATATCTGATGAAGAGGCGCAATTGCTCAAGCAACATTCCGATGTGTTGGCAATTGAGAAAAACGCAACTTTGAAACTACAGACCAACATTGAATCCTATGACCCTGTCATTCGGGCGCAGGCGCAAGCTCATATTGATGCGCAGAGAGCCTTGGGAATCTTATCTTACCGGGGAGAGGACAATCCAGAAATTCCTCTAACGATCACCGGCGGTTCCGGATCAGATCCTCTGTTTGATAAGCAATGGGGGATGATCGATAACGATATTAAAGGAGCCTGGAGTCAGTCGGGAACCAAAGGAAGCGACCAGATCGTGGTTGCAGTCATTGATACCGGGGTGGATTACACCCACGAAGATCTTGTCGACAATATGTGGAGAAATGTTGGCGAGATGGGAACGGACGCCAACGGTCAAAACATGGCCACTAACGGTATTGACGATGATGGCAACGGATTTATTGACGATGTTGTCGGCTGGGATTTTGGCCGTGATGACAATAAACCCTATGACCTGCACAAGACAGGTTTTCAATTGTTAATGGGTGGAAACCCTGGGCACGGCACCCATGTGGCGGGCTGTGTGGCCGCAACCGGTGACAATGGTAAGGGGATCACTGGGGTTGCTCCGAACGTAAAGATTATGGCTATGCGTTTTCTAACCGAAGATGGGCAAGGCACGACCGAAGGTGCCATCGGTGCCATCAAGTACGCCGTTGATAATGGCGCCCATATTTTACAAAACTCATGGGGCAGTGAAGGCGATGGCGGCGACAAAGAAGCTTCCCAAGCTTTACAAGATGCCATTCAGTACTCCATGGATCAGGGGCGACTTTTTGTAGCGGCCGCTGGTAACGGACATCAGGGTGTTGGTTATGACAACGACACCGATGCTAAGCCGGCTTATCCTGCTTCTTACGATCACGACAACATCATTAGTGTTGCGGCGATTGATAAGTCTGATGCCTTAGGGTCATTCTCGAACTGGGGGCGTAACACTGTGGATATCGCAGCTCCCGGTGTCGCCGTTTTCTCAACAGTGCCTGACAATGTTTATCAAGACACGGTTATCGACATTCCTGGATTGATCACAGCGACTTGGGATGGAACATCCATGGCGGCTCCCCATGTTTCTGGCGCAGCGGCCCTGTATATGTCGAAAAATCCGAATGCCGACTGGAGAGAGGTGAAGCAAGCCATCCTTTCAACAGCAACGCCGATCAACGCGATGAGCGGCAAGTCCGTGTCCAACGGAAAGCTTAATGTGCGTCAGCTGATGCAATAAAAGTTGAGGGCAAATCTCGAAGAGATCAAGAGAGCCATGACGACAATGTCATGGCTCTTTTTTTTTGCAAAGACTGGGGGTGGTCGTCCAGCCGGAAGACCAGTGCTTTCCTCGCTGGCCTCATCCGAAAGTCTGAACCCATCCCATCCTAGACTCTCCTTTTGTCTAAAAAAATTGCTCATTTCGAATTTAAAAAGTTTCTGTGAAATGCCGACAACATAAGCATCAACGTTTTGTTAAAGTTAAGGGATGGTGAAATTGAAGGCAGCTAAGATTATTTTCTTCGTAGTGATGATATCAATTGTTTGGGGATGCTCGGACCAACCAGTGAATGACCTAGGGGTTTCTCAGGGGTCGACTCAGGCCGAGTTCGAAGAGCCTGGTCCCGTCGCGGACGAGGTCGACACTTCAAAACCGCGCCCCACACCAATGCCTCCCATTTGTTCGGCTCTCAATTTTGAGGGCGTGCGCTGGCCGCAAGACTACCTTTTGATTGATCAGCAGGCCTTTTCACTGGCCATGAATATCACAGGAAGCTTCGAAGGCCACGCCGGCTGGACCAACTTATCAAACAACTTCGATGGCCAAGGTGTCAGCATGGGGATCTTAAACCAAAATCTTGGACAGGGAACTTTGCAGCCTCTATTTATTACGATGCGGGACAATCATCCCGAGGTTCTGGAAAATGCGATGACTCCGGCGATGCTAAAGTCTCTGCTGGGCATGCTTGCCGATTGGGAACGTTCAAAGGGGAGCGGGCTGGCTTCGGCGAGTCAGGAGCTTGCGTTGATGGACGCTCCGGAACGAGCGCCCGTAGAATTTCATGATTCTGACGTTGATAAAAAGTATGCCGTGGTGGGGCTACAGCTTCGCTCAAATTCGGCCAGCGTCCGTTGGGCCAAGAACACCCTCTATTCGGATTCAAAAGGGCGTAAATTTAAAACCGCCTGGAAGAACGCGCTCAAAGAAATTGCTGGTCACCCTCTCTATGTCTCGCAGCAGATCCTGGCGGCCCGCTACATCCACGATCGTACGCTAGAGTACAAAAACCGCCTGGGGTGGCAGCAGTTGCGATCTTACCTTTTCTTGTTTGATATCGTGGTTCAAAATGGAAGCCTAAGAGAAAAGCATTTCGATAAGTATGATGCATGGATGGCAGAGCAAGCCGGGGTCACAGAAGAAGAGCAAATGCTTGAAATGCTTGAAATTCGAGTTGTGGACAGTCACAAGAAGTGGCAGGCCGACGTTCGCAAGCGTAAAACGGCTATCATCCTTGGTACGGGTTTTGTTCACGGTGAAGACCGCAACCTTCCTGTGGAGTATTGCTACGATCCTGTGCTGCAATATTGAGAAACCCTTTCAATAAACCCTCTCGGAAGAATCCTAAAACACTTAGAAAAAGACTGGTTTGCATTTTTTCGTAAACTTATGACAGTGGTAGCAAAGTACTGAAAACCACTTGATATTTCACCTTATAAAAGGGATGAATGACGGTCTACAAATGGAGTGACTGATAGGAGTTCTGCGAATGGCACAAGCTCGGCCTTTACCGGCTCAACAGAATATTGACGAAATCTCAAAATCTTTCGCGTTCACAACAAAACTTGATGATCTGGTGGCTTGGGGGCGAAAAAACTCTCTGTGGCCCATGCCCTACGGTACGGCTTGCTGTGGTATCGAGTTGATGTCAGTGATGGGGCCAAAGTACGATTTGGCCCGTTTCGGAGCCGAGGTGGTGCGATTTTCACCAAGGCAAGCAGATCTTTTGCTCGTTGCTGGAACGATCACCGAAAAAATGGGCCCCATCCTTGTTAACATCTACGAGCAAATGCTCGAGCCTAAATACGTCATTTCCATGGGTGCCTGTGCCAGTTCTGGCGGTTTTTACCGCTCGTATCACGTGATGCAAGGGATTGATCGCGTGATTCCGGTGGATATTTATGTTCCGGGCTGCCCTCCCACTCCGGAGGCTGTGCTCGATGGTGTTATTTCTTTGCAAAAATTGATTGCTGATCACAAGCCAAGACCTTGGCGCGACAACTGGGTGAACCCTTATGAACAAAGTGCAGAATAATAATATAAAAACAGACCTAGAGAACCAGTTCAGTACCGAGTCCAAGCAGTGGGCCTGGTCGAACAGTTTTGATGCCGATATCGTCATGATTCCCGCGAGTCATGTTCTTGATTTTTTCGGCTTTCTCAAAGGCAATGGGTCCTTTGACTTGCTGATGGATATTACGGCGGTGGACTATCCCGGGCGTGAGAAGCGTTTTGAGGTCGTTTATGAGCTGTTCAACACAACAACAAGTAACAGACTTCGCGTGAAAGTGGCCTTGGCCGAAGGCGAAGAGGTGCCCACTCTCACAAAACTGTGGCGTGGTGCCGATTGGTTTGAGCGAGAAACCTACGACATGTTTGGGATCAAGTTCACAGGACACCTCAACATGCGCAGAATCTTAACTCATCATCAGTTTGTGGGACACGCGCTTCGTAAAGACTATCCGGCCGATCGCCAACAAGAATGCACCGAGGCCATGCCCATCCATTTTGACAATGACCCGAATTACGTTGAAAAAGACGTTCCGGGCCTTGTGCCGCTCAATATCGGGCCTTCTCATCCAGCCACCCACGGGACATTGCGTGTGATGGCTGAACTCAAAGGTGAGAGCGTGCATCGTGCCAACGTCGAGCTCGGCTATTTACATCGCTGTTTTGAAAAGATGGCAGAGACCCACGCCTACAACCAAGTGATTCCCTACACAGACCGTCTCAATTATTGCTCAGCTCCCATGAATAATGTGGGCTACTGCAAAGCGGTTGAGACGCTGTTGGATGTTGAGATTCCTGATAAAGCCAAAGCCATGCGGGTTTTGTTGTGTGAGCTGTCTCGCTTTATTGACCACGTGGTTTGCATTGGTGCGAATGCGGTGGATCTTGGAGCTCTTACCGGATTTTTTCATTTGTTCTCTCTACGAGAAAAGGTCTACACCCTATTTGAAAAGCTGTGTGGCGCCCGTTTAACCGTGTCCATGACTCGCATTGGGGGAATGGCGCAAGACGCTCCCGACGGTTGGTATGACGATGTCATGCAGGTTTGTCAGGAACTCAAGAAAGGTGTCTCGAATATCGAGCGCTTGCTAAGTAACAACAAAATCTTTTTACAACGAACTGTCGGAGTTGGCGCAATCTCGGCAGAAGACGCCATCGAGTGGGGCTACACAGGCCCTTGTTTGCGAGCCACTGGTGTGCCTCTGGATCTCAGAAAAAATCAACCTTACTACGGTTACGATCAATTGGACTTTGATATTCCCGTGGGCTCCACAGGCGATGTTTACGAGCGTTATTTGGTTCGTATCGAAGAAATGAAACAATCCATTCGTATCGTTGAGCAAATCTGTAAAAACGTGCCCGAAGGGGATTACACCATTCGCGACAAAGACATTGTCTTGCCCGAGAAAAAAGATGTGTATGGGAACATTGAGGGCCTCATGAATCATTTTATGTTGGTGATCAATGGTTTGCGTCCACCAGCCGGAGAAGTGTACTCCGCCACGGAGGCTGCCAATGGAGAGTTGGGCTTTTATTGTGTCAGTGATGGTAGTGGTGCGCCCTATCGTTTGAAAGTACGCCCCCCTTGTTTTGCGATTTACCAATCTTTCCCCGAGTCCATTACGGGAGGTTTGGTGGCAGACGTTATTGCCATTCTTGGAAGTATGAATCTAATTGCTGGTGAGCTGGATCGGTAGAGGTGAATGATGTTTGAATTGTCGACTGAAGGAAAAGAGTTTGTAAAAAAGGAATTGGCTCGCTACGAGACCATAGAGTCAGCGATCATCCCAGCACTCTATCGTGTGCAAAAAGAAAACGAAGGCTGGGTCAGTGAAGACGCCATTGGCCATCTCAGTGAGCTGATGAACATCCCTGAAGCACGGATTAACGAGGTTTTTCATTTTTACACCATGTTCAATAAAAAGCCGGTGGGTAAATACCACGTGCAAGTCTGCTGTAATGTGGCCTGTGCCATGGCTGGAACTCGCGAAATAGCCGATGCCTTTATGAAAGAGCATGACGTGAAGGAGGGCGAGATGACCTCCGACGGGCGCTTTACTTTCACTCGCGTCGAGTGCTTGGGCTCCTGTGATACGGCGCCAATGATGCAAATCAACGATGATTACCACGAAAATTTGACCCCAGAGTCTGCGCAACAGTTGTTAAAGGATCTCAAATAATGGAAGTTAAATTACTCACCGAACATTATAGCGATGACAATTATAGAACCCTCGAAGGCTATAAAGCCAAAGGCGGGTACGAAGACCTGGCCAAGGCTTTTAAAATGAAGCCTGAAGATATTATCAGTGAAGTCAAAGCCTCGGGCCTACGTGGTCGTGGGGGAGCCGGCTTTCCGACCGGTGTGAAGTGGGGCTTTTTGCCCAACAATGGTGAAACCCGCTACCTGCTTTGCAACGCAGACGAGGGCGAGCCTTGCACTTTTAAAGATCGTATGATGATGGAGCGTGCTCCCCATCAGTTGATCGAGGGAATGATTATTTCGGCTTTTGCGGTTAACTCTCCGAAGTCTTATATTTACATTCGAGGTGAGTATGTTTATGCCACTCGTGTTATTGAAAAAGCATTAAAAGAAGCCTACGACGCCGGATTGCTTGGCAAAAACATCATGGGCAGTGGTTTTGACCACGACATGGATGTCTATGTTGGCGCTGGAGCCTACATCTGTGGAGAAGAGACAGGAATGATCTCTTCTCTTGAGGGCAAAAAGGGGCAACCCAAACTGAAGCCGCCTTTTCCAGCGGTGCAGGGCTACTTAAAAAAACCAACCATCGTAAATAACGTAGAAACTCTTGCCGCCGTTAAATACATCATCCGTGACGGGGCCGAAGCCTACAAAAAGCATGGCACTGAAAAATCAACCGGCACCAAATTATTCTCGGTAGCCGGCGATGTGAACAAGCCGGGCAACTACGAAGTCCCCCTGGGATACCCCATGATTGATCTTATCAATAACGAATGTGGTGGTATGAAGAACGGCAAGAAGCTGAAGGCGGCAATCCCTGGTGGAACTTCGGCGCCTATTCTCAATGCCGAAGAAGTGGAGCGTGCCACCCTGGATTATGAGTGTCTTGCCGAGATGGGCTCGATGCTTGGGTCTGGGTCGATCGTGATTATGGACGAAACCCGTTGCATGGTGGATATGCTAAAGGTGATTGCTCACTTCTATCATCACGAATCCTGCGGTCAGTGCACCCCTTGCCGAGAAGGCACGGGCTGGCTCCACAAACTGGTTAGCGGTGTGGTCAACGGGACGGCGCAGGTCAGTGACATTGATCTTCTCTGTGAGGTGGCTAACAAAATGAAGGGGCGCACTATCTGTGCTCTTTCAGACGCCGCAGCTCTCCCTGTGCTAGGGATAGTGCCTAAATTTCGCGACGAGTTTCAGTTTTTTATCGAACAGGGTTACTCTAAAGTACAGGGGCGGGCCAATGCTTAAGTGCACAATCAACGGCAAAGAAGTTGAAGTTAAAGAGGGAACCTCAATCATCGAGGCCTTTCGCGAGCACAGTGAAGACATCGCCCATTACTGCTGGCACCCGGGGCTCAGCGTGGCCGGGGTTTGTCGTCTCTGCATGGTTGAGATCGAAGGCAATCCCCGTTTACAAATCGCTTGCAACACGCCTGTCACTGACGGCATGGTTGTCACCAATCAATCCGAGATGGTGAAAGATGCTGTTAAATGGGGGTTGGATTTCCATTTGATCAATCACCCCTTGGACTGCCCCATTTGTGACCAAGCCGGTGAGTGTGGTTTGCAAGACCAATATATGAAATTTGGTCAATACGACTCTGAGATGGGTCAGGCAAAAGTGAAAAAGAAAAAAGTCGTCGACCTCGGTGAGAAAATTGTTTTGGATACCGAACGATGCATTCTTTGCTCGCGCTGTGTGCGCTTCACTGAAGAGGTTTCAAAAACCAACGAGCTCGGTATTTTCAATCGCGGCGATCATTCTGAAATCGGAACCTACGCGGGCAAGCCTTTAAATAATGACTATGCGGTCAACACGGTAGACATCTGCCCGGTTGGCGCTCTCACGTCAAAAGACTTTCGTTTCAGACAACGGGTTTGGTTTTTGAAAGACAAACCTTCGGTCTGCACCGGTTGCTCCACAGGCTGCTCCGTGGATGTGTATTACAACAAAGAGGGCATGTGGCGCGTGAAGCCTCGTCATTCCGAGGTGAATGGTTACTGGATGTGTGATGAAGGTCGCGAGATCTATAAGTCCACCAACGTGATGACCACAGACTTCGTGGGTGAGCGTGGTTCCGCCAAAGCGGTGAAAAAAGAAAACCGCCTGACCCAGGCTATCCATATCAACGCTGGCGACAAAAATTACAAGACCGCCACCGAGTCGCTGAACTCTCTTAAAGAAAAGTTGGACTCCTATTCGAAAGCCGCCCTCGTAGTGACTGGGCAATACACGTCAGAAGAATACGACGCTCTTCTCGGTTTTTGGAAGTCCCAGTTTGGCACAGACAATGTTTACCACTGGGCGAACAACGAAGCGCAGTTCAATGACTTTGACGGCTTGCTGATCCGTGGCGATAAAAACCCCAATACCAAGGGACTTTTACAGGCACTTGAAAAGCATGGCATCACAGCTAAAAAAGATGTGACCAGTCTGTCCGACCAAGACTTGGTGGTGGTGGCAGGACCTGAAAATCAGTGGGTTTACGACGATATTCATGTGATTGCAAAAGCCTTGGCTTCAAACAAAAAAGTGATTTGGATGTCGGCCTGTCATGTGGATGCGGCCGAGCAAGCGGGTGGACATTTCCACTTTATCCCAACCAAAACCTTTGCTGAAAAGTCCGGAACGTTTGTCAACTTCGATGGGCGAGAGCAAAGTTTTGAGGCCGTCGACCTCTTTGTTGATCAAGCCCTTAGCCTGACCGAGGCGGTGGCCTTGCTCAAAGGTGAGTCCGTCGAGCTATCAGAAACCAATAAAGTTATCAGTGTGAGCAACGAGTTTGTACACGAGCGAGGACAATTATGAGTGTGATTCGAGTTCAACGACCTAAGATGAGCCGAAGCTGGTACCTACCTGGAATCCTCTCTGGGATGGGCCTGACTTTTTCAACCATGATTAAAAACTTGTTTAATCAGAAAAAGATGGCGACCTTAAATTACCCCGAAGAGAAGTATCAGTACTCGGCCCGTTTTAAGGGTAACCACGTATTAACGGTTAAAGAAGATGGCGACATTCGCTGTACGGCCTGTATGTTGTGTGCCACGGCCTGTCCCGCGGACTGCATCACTATTGTGGCATCTGAAGACGAAGACCCCAGTGTAGAGAAATACCCGATCAATTATGAAATCGACATGCTTCGCTGTGTGTTCTGCGGCTACTGTGAAGAAGCCTGCCCGGTCGATGCCATTCGTATGGGTCCGGAGTGGCAAACCCCTGGCGAGAACGGCGACAACTTTGTCTATGACATTAAACACTTGGCTTATCGCGCCAACCTCAACGACGGCAAAGGCGTACCCTCGGTGGTCGAAGACAAGGACCGTCACAAGCTGGGTATTTAGACCCAAGTCACGCACTCTAAAAGTAGAAAAGCCAGCTCTTTAAGATCTGGCTTTTTTTTGAGTTTTTTCTGTAGACCAATGTAGAGAATGCCGAGCTAAAGGCTCTTCTGAGCCCAATCGAGAAGAAGGAGCCAAGTGTTCTTCCGAGCCCTTTAGAGAAGAAGGGGCCAAGTGTTCTTCCGAGCCCTTTAGAGAAGAAGGGGACAATTGCTCTTCCGAGCCCTAGCGAAAAGAGGAGGCTTGGCTTCAAAAGTTGAAACGCCCTCTGGCCGCCAGCGCAGTGGAAACTCAGTGATCATGCCCTTCATGATTCGCTATTGTGTCAGGCTTGTCACCAAAAGTGATGGGTTGCACTTTCATATCTAAGACGGGTTCCGAGCGAGAGCCTTTACTGTGCAGAAAAAGATCGACTTTCAACATGCGACCAGAGTAAGACCCTCCTCCTTCGAAGTACCCCTGGTTGTAGGCTGCCGGATTGTTGGTGCCCTGCCCATAGCCCCCAAAGCCCTGAAGACCCTCAAACACACCGCCAGCGGGTCTTTCCTCGCTGTATCGCATGCTTTTCTGGGGCGCACTGGTGATCATAAAGTTATGCAACGAGGGTGAAAACGGAATCATAACATAGACCGTTGTCTTATATTCGAAACCAGTTTCATGGCGATCAATCAAAGCCTCCTTTGCAATCGCCATTTCTGTAACAATCAAGTTGTCTCGGCTTTCTCCGCGGGTGGTGTTCCATTTCACCCCGGTCTCTTTCAAGAATGGGTGGGCAAAAAAGTTGGTGTTGAATTGCAAGGGCCGGATCAGCTCATCGCAGCCGTTGGTGGCAAATATCAGTCCCACGTGGGTGGCGGTGTTGGTGGTCTTTAGCTGAATCGATGGGCGACAGTCCAACTGCTTTGAGTTTTTGTTGACCACGTAAGAGTTAAAATCGAGCAAGTTATAGTATTGAAAAATCGCATTGTTAGGCTCTTGCATCACTTCGGTCAGGACCGTGTACTTTTCGCTGTTGGGCTGGGTTAAGGCGGGCAAGGCGCCGTCGATCCGCAATTTCTTGGACTCGCCCTCGACATCGCCGTCGCTGCTCTCCATGGGGCGGGCGGCGCCCAAAAAGGTGAGCCAATCCATTGCGAGTTTATCGTAGTGGCTGCAGTCAGCACCTGTGAGAGAGCTTCTATGGTTGTTTTCAAACATATTGAATTGCGCGAGACATTCAGCAATGTCACCGCGGGTGACGGGGACGGCATAGACTCCGCCGCCGCCGAGGTTATAAAACGGCACCTCACCCTTGAACTCTCCAGGGGTGCCCGAAGAGACTTTGTAAGAGTTGTTGGTGATTCCGTAACGATCTTTTGAGACCTCTGAGATCACGCTGTCATTGACTTTGATGGCAATGGTGACGTCTTCTTTAGAATTGTTCTTTCCAAAGATGCGTACGGTGAAGGTTTCTTCTCGAGAATCAGGCATGGGGTAGTAGTACAACTCACCGTCCATATAAAAAGTGTCAGAAGGCACAGTCAGCCCTGTCTGGGTGGACTGCAGCAGTTCATAGCGCAAAAAACCATCGTCAAGATGCTCTTTTAAGTTCAAGCGAACAAAGCCCTCGGGGCCAATTTGGTCGACGGTCACAGTGTCCCTCACGTTTTGTCCGACCTGCAGGGCCGCCACAGCCGGCGTTCCCGCTTCGTCGAGATCAAACGAGGTGTTCCAGTCAAAAAGCTTTCCCGAGTCAAAACTCACCAGGGAGCCTAAAAAGATGGGCTCGGAAAGTTCAATGCCTACACCACCGGTGACACCGATAAAGAGATCATCTTTTTTCTCACGACTGGGCCACTCCACTTCGCCTCTAACGTAAGGCTTCAGATAGGCATGGGGACCCACCACGCGATAAAGGCGGGCTGTGATTTGAGGTTTTAAAAACAATTCGGCTTCTAGCTTAAGGTCGCCCTCTTTTGTTTCAATCATCTTGTCATTGATTTTCACGCGACGGTCTTTCTCCGTAGAGATTCCGGTCTCGTGGTCAAAGTCCATAACGGTGAAAAACTCATATTCGGATTCAAAAACGATTCGAGTTTTTCCCTCTTTGGTGGCCTTTAAAGAGGCTCCAGCAGGGATTCCCAATTCAATGTCCAAATAGACCGGAACAGGGCCTGGCACGCGAAAGGGGATCACCTTCTTAGGCATAAAGGCATCGATCAAGGCTTCAAGCTGGATGGTGCCAGCGGCCTCATAGGTGATGTCCACGCGGTATCGCACTTTGGTGTCCAGACGTGTCTCAAGATGAGATATTTTACCGGACTCCCACTTGGCATCCGATCGAATGGTGGGGACCACATCAACGATGGCTTCGTTGATCACCGCACGGTATTTGCCACCAGCCGCCGAAGACACACTAAATTTTTCGTAGGGATTTGTAATGGGAATACCAAGGATCTTGTTGGTGCCCCCTGAAATATTGCCGTTTCCATTGATATCGACATTAAACAACTCCAAGTCACGAATGACCATGCGCCCTTGGCTGTCGGTCTCGTAAGAAGCGTCACCCCAGCGGCGGTCTTTGGCCAAGCGGGCGATGCGATCGATGTCCTCGAGGTCAAAGACGGGGGTTGATTCAAGTGTAAGAGAGCCGTTCTCATCACCCACAATGTCGGCGATTCGGGCCTGTCGCAGGATGGTTTGAGTGCTGCCACTGTCGCGTTTGATGACTTCTTTCACCCGAACCAAGTAGCGCTGTTCGGAGTTGGCGACAATAATATCACCCACATTGATCTCTCGATCGACGCTGTGATTGATAATGGCTTCACCGGATTCATTCTGAAACTCGATGGTTTCGTCGTCATTCAGAGTCTTTACATTGTCATTGGCGGGTAGCTGATTGTCCCACTTGGTGACCCCGGGGGTGCCGAGCCTAAGATCGATGGGGCGATCATTTTTTCCGCTGCATCCGAAGGGGTTGCCTTCGCAGCCAAGGCCAATCATTGCAAACAATAATAAAAGAGTAACGGGTAAGCGCTTCATTTCTTCTCCTGTGACAATCAGCGCTGACAACTGTCGATAATCTGACAGAATTTACACTGATAATACGTTGTTCATCGATAATGCAAATTAGAGAGTTCAAAGACCATGCCGAAAAGAAGAGAGATTAAAAGAGTCCATAGAGGAGTCAATGGAGGAGTCAATGCCGAGATTCGCGAACAACCGAACCGACACACCAAACTCTAGCAATTCCGAAAAACTTCTAAAATGGAACAACTATCGCTATTGAACTTCTGATACTCCTTTCGAAAAGACTAGGGTTTTCGTTTTTGAAATTCTGTTGAAACTCAACGGTGACATTTTGCGCGTCCACTTAGACAGTTAGAACGTGCTCTTCTAGCCATAAATTCGGTTTTAGCATTGGGTTTTCAGGCATAACTTTTGCTGTTGTAGTTGTTAAGATGCGTTTTTATTTTTTGATCTTCTATATTTTACTTTCCTCTTCTTTTGCTTTAGCAGATATCTCTCAAGCTCTTTTGCAAGGTATTGAAAATGATATTCAAACATTAATGTACATTAAAATAAATGCAAACGATCCAAGCATTGATGGTTTGACGTTTTGCTCAAGAACTGGATGGAGCGCTTCAAAATTACATTCAAACATCACGCTTACACGAGACATTCTTATCAGCCAGCATTCTACTAGTAATAGCAACAGCGATTTTCTCGGAGGACTGCTGCTTTCACGTAGTTTAATAAGTAGTATCAGTGATTTGTGTAGTCATAAAGCAGAGCCTTTGTACTCAGAGCTGATCCTTGGCTATTTGAGGGTGTTGGTAAGCACATATTTGCATATAAATAATGGCGATTCACTTGTTACAAATAGCATATTAACTTCGCAGTTAGCTTGGGGGGCACTGCTTACCCAAAATGAACGAGAAACAATTAAATCGCCCCTTGAAAGTATTAAAGATTACGCTTTAGACATAATTAGCAAGGCAAGACAGTTACAGCAACAACACAAATAAAGCTCTATTGATTGATCTAAGAGTTGTTAGACCTACTGAGCTTTTCGGAAAATGAAAAGCTTTTTTCATTTGCTCATGAAGCTTTGTCTTTTTGACTAAAGTCGGATGAAATAAACATATTTTAAAAACTCAAATTTATATATAGAATTGCCATTAACAGGACAGCTCCCTCCCCTCGGCTGACAAGCCGTTAAAGCAAGTTTCAATGAAAGCTACTACATCCGTAGCGGCAGTGAAAGTTCAGATTCCGAATTCTTAATGAATCATGTTTTGTTTGACAGTGTTTGATTGAAAAAATGAATCCTTTTGTGACGGGTTTAGTACCGACTGTAGTTTTGCGTTGGAACCCTCAAGAACCCGCTCCAGCACTGCATATAAAACAAATCGAATCGCTCCCCATGTTCCATGGAAACTCTTGTTAGAGCTCAATCTCGAGCGAAAAAATCTCCCATAAAAAGCCATGGTAATATCTTTTCAAACGGAGGTATCATGGGGTTAAAGAATGTAAGTGATGAGGAATTGAGCCACAGTTTATTAAGGCTGGTTCGGCAAGAAAGAAAATTAACTAGCCAAATCTTAGACTATTTAAAAGAAGTGGAAGATCGAAAGCTCTTTGCCAAAAGAGGCTACCCCTCTTTGTTTTCTTATTGCACCGAGTTTCTTGGCTACAGTGAGAGTGCGGCTCAAAGAAGAATCAGCGCCATGCGGCTTTTAAGAGAAGTTCCACAGCTTAAAGAGCAAGTCACGTCAGGAGAGTTGAGCTTGTCCAATGTATCAAAGGCGGCTAGCTTTTTTAAACAAGAGCAAAAAATAAATGAGAAAACCTATGGGCCTCAAGAAAAGGCTGAGATCCTGCGAAGCCTTCAGGGGAAAACCCAGAAAGAAGCGGAAGTTCAGTTAATTAAGATCAGTCCCAAGCCTTTTCAAAACATTGATAAAGAGCGTGTCATCACGGAAGAACTTACGGAACTACGCTTCACCTTACCAAGGGGCACCGCCGATAAACTCAATCGTTTGCGAGAATTGAAACCAAATTTGAGCACTCAAGAGCTATTGGATTGGATGCTCTCTCGCAGTCTTCGACAGATCGACCCTTTAGAGAAGCCCAAAAGAACAAACAATAGAACAAGAAACTCGATGCCGCAGCGGCAGTGCCCACCACCACAAAGACGTCATTTAAGTAAAGTGGAACGACATCAGGTGTGGAAAAAAGCCAAGGCCTCTTGCCAGTTTAAGGACCACAATAGTGGGCGTTGCTGCCAAAGCTCCAAGGGGCTTGAGATCGATCACATTCGTCCATTAGGGCTTGGTGGAAATGACCAGATTGAAAACTTGAGGCTACTCTGTCGGGAGCATCATAAGCTATTCACTGAGGCGAGCTTTTCGTGAGCGCCACTTCGTTATTCATGGTGCATAGCAAGTGGTATCGAGGAACTTAAACGGTTTCAAATAATAGTCGTGGTCCGGATGTAGTATTTAATATAACATTAGTTTACGGTATGCGTCCCAGTCGAAGAAGGAGGTTGATCTAAATATTATTTCTTAGAATCAACTTATAATCACTACAGGCCTTGCTATAAGCTGGAATCTGCTTCCTAAAATCAAAGAATGTATCCATGTCACATCTCTTGATCTCTGGTAAAGGCTTCCAGTGTTGAGTTAAGTTTGGCAAAATATCTTCACAGAGAATATCCATAGAGCGAATGAGTTTACCCTTATTCATTGCAAAGAAATTTTCTAAAGAAGAGTTTTCGGGATTAGATTTACATATTGAAGATTTCCCTCGTGACGTAGTTTTACAATATATAAAAGAGTCAGGAAATGCATCTGTTCTAAAAGTTAAAACTGGAGACTTCTTTGCTAGTAGACCATACTCAAAATTGAATCTATTTTTGTTGATTAAAAGCCAATCAATTTTTCCGATCGCGTTTCCCTTTCCGCTTAATGTTTTTATTTTAAAAACTTGAAGTCGCATACGATCTTTTGTGAATAATATTTTTTTATTATTTATGTGAAATAAGAGACTAGACTCTCCATGGAGCGATGTCCTGGGCGTCCCGTCATCCAAGTGACTAAAAAGCACTATTTCGTCAGGCGCTAATACAAAATTTTTCAGCAACCCGACCTCTGTAAATGGGGTCGAAAAATAGAAGATGCTTTCATAGTTAGTCAGAGGGATCCAGCGCTGGCAATCAAAAAATGGAGAGAACAGGATGGCAGAACCACCAGCGGAAATGATTTTATTGCGATTCCGATTGATAGCAAAAATGTTTACTACAACCAAAATGAGGAGCAAAATTAACGCCAAATAAAAGAAACGCAACGACCATTTTCTCACGTTACTAATATGACTTGTTCGTTCTACTTTAGCAACGATAGTTCAATTATTTTATCGACATGTGTCCAAAATGGTTGGATGTGCTGTCAGTTGATACTCTCACAATTTACACTCAAGAAAAGTTAGTCGAGTCCAGGCGAAGTGCTGGCCAATATTCCAACAAAGTGGCCGACAGGGTGTCGCGCGGTAGGTCCTTCGCGATTCTCTGGGCGACGGCGATAGATCAGGATGGCAGTCGGGTTTTTTTATGAGCCTGGGTTGGTGGTGTCTAGGTCGGGGTTGTAGAAGGTGGACTGGCAGGCGCCTTTGTAGGTGACCACCTCGTTGATCGCAATGGTGGTTCCGGGTGAATTGACGGTGCCGGTCCAAGTTCTGATGATGGAGCAGTTGTTGATATTCACCTTGCGAGTGACCGGTAGTAGGGTCGTTCCGGAGACGATCATATCGAGAGTGAACTCACCCGGGGAATACATGGCCTCGATCACAGTGACGGTATTGCCCACGCGTTTCACGCGACTCACAAAAGTAGAAAAACCCTCGTTGCTTACCCTGGGGCAGTCCACAGCATTAAAATTGATGTTCTTAACCAAATTGGTCACATTAAAATCCACGCCGGGGTCCGTTCCCAGTTGAAAGGTCTCCGTCTGGTCGATTTGACAGAACACGGGGCCATCTTTTTCGCGATCGCTCACAGCACAGGCTATGAAGAAAAGAGGAACAACAATTAGGAGGCGTTTCAACATGTTTCCATTTTAAGACTGTCTGCCGAAAAGTGCGACCTTAAAAGCTAAAAAGTAACATAATATTTCATAGTCCAGGCCTCGGTCTTGATGGACCTTCGTTGACCTACTCATAAATTCACGTAAAATTAGGAAATGAGACTGGATGCCCAGTCGCCCTTCGTGTGGCGACAGATCAATGAGAAAATTAAACAACAATTGGGATGTGACTCCCGTGTTTTTCTGTATCGTGGGCTTCATCAAGCGGTGTTTGAAACCTGTCTGGGTCTCCACCTGCGTTTTGGTCACAAGCGCAAAATCGTGGCAGAGGCGGGCTTTGGCGATCATTTGTCCCAAACGGAAATTGAGCTAGCGAAGCTCGGTGTGCGATTTAAAGACAGATTCGATGAGGACATAGCCAAAGAAGAAAAGGGCTGCCTTGCCTACATACACGATCTCGACGATGCTCTTACAGCTGAACTTTATGATCACATCGAAACTCTAAAGAGCATCGCTGCCACCAAGATCTACCGTATTCACCTTGCTCATCACCTGTTTCATATTCGAAAGAGTTTTGTGCAAAGCCTTTCTGAATTCGATATTATTATTGTGGCTCTTAGCAGTGATTACTCCCTCGTCTTCACGGGAGAAAAGGTGGTGCTCCCCAGGCTCACGGTGGGGCAGCTCCCTTGGAACTTTGAGACGGATTGGCCCCCAGTTTTACAGGCTCTAGAGACCCAAGAGAAATTGTTTCAATCGGAGATCACGAAATTTGAGACCGACCTACCCACGGGCGTGCAGCCGTGGTTCACGGAACAGCCGGCTCGCCGAATCCATGACCGGGCCGTGGTTATTTTAAAAGATCATGACGGAGCGGCTCTGTTGGATCTATTGAATCAAGCTTTAGGAATTGAAACCTGCCCGCTGGGGCACTCCAATCCGATCGAAGCGGCCAGCCTGTGTCGGTGGAACAATGACAGTTGGTTTCAGCAGGCTGAAAAGGTCGGGCGTTCAAGGCAGGATATGCAGGGACTCATGATGATCGATGGTTCCATTATCAATGCCGAATTCACCGAGACCTTCAAAGCTTGCTTTGAGAAGTTGAAAGAATTGTCTCAGTAATCACTCACAAAAAAGTTTGAAAATAGGTCATAGTCTCTTGCAGGCCCTTGTGGGCGGGGACTACAGCTTGCCAGTCCAAAAGGGCTTTGGCTCGCGAGGTGTCCGGTTGACGCAGCTTTGGATCATTTTCTGGAAGAGGCAGAAACTTAATGTCGGCAGAACTCCCCGTTAACTCCGTGATCAGTTCACCAATTTTACGGATGGTCATTTCGTCAGTGTTGCCGATATTCACCGGCTCGGTGACATCACTCTCCATAAGGCGAGTCATGCCTTCGACCATATCACTCACGTAACAAAGACTGCGGGTTTGGGTGCCATCACCGTACATGGTCAGCGCCTCGCCCTTTAAGGCTTGCATAAAAAAGTTGGGGATCACACGACCGTCATTGGGGGCCATGCGTGGGCCATAGGTGTTGAAGATGCGAATGGTGCGAGTGTCGACACCCTTCATTTTTTGGTAATTAACGGTGAGGGCTTCGCCGAAGCGCTTGGCTTCGTCATAGCAAGAGCGCGCCCCTCGGCAGTTGACGTTTCCAAAATAGGTTTCAGGCTGGGGATTCACTTTGGGGTCGCCATACACTTCACTTGTGCTGGCAAAAAGGATACGAGCTCCGGTTTTCTCGGCTAGGTCCAAAAGGTTTTTATGTCCCATGGATCCCACCATTAAAATTTCAAATGGAATCTTGGCAAAGTCGATGGGTGACGCCGGTGACGCTAGATTGTAAATGCGGTCGTATTTTTTGTCAGGGACCTCTTTCACAATGTCTTGTTCGATCAGTGTGAACTGTGAGTTTTCTGTCAGGTGGGCAATGTTCTCTTTGCGACCGGTGACAAAATTGTCGATCACATCCACAGTATGACCATCGTTGAGCAAGCGATCCACCAAGTGGCTACCAATAAAGCCGGCGCCGCCAGCAACGAGAATTTTCATTTAAACCTCACTGAACAGAGATTGACGACCCACGCAGTGGTACTCAAACTCATGCCTTTTGACATCGTCGGGGTTGAGGGCATTTCGACCATCAAAAATAACCCGTTCTTTTAGTTTTTTTGCAAGCGCTTCGAAATCGGGGTTTCGAAACTCGTTCCATTCAGTAACGATCAAAAGAGCGTCGGCATTTTCACAGGCCGCAATAGGGGAGTCGGCAATGGTAAAATCCGTTTTAAAGTGATTGCGGGCCGTTTCAGTGGCGATGGGGTCGTAGGCTACTATTTTGGCGCCAGCTTCGGTGAGCTTTTTGATCACGTAGTGGGCCGGTGCTTCTCGGACGTCATCGGTGCGTGGTTTGAAAGCCAATCCCCAAAGTGCAAAAGTCTTACCTTTCACGTCTGGGTAGCGAGCCATTACCTTATCCACAATAATGGTCTTTTGCTTATCATTGACGGCGTCGGCGGCTTTCACGATGTTCATGGTGGTGCCCGCCTCTTCGGCCGTGTGGATGAGAGCCTGCACATCTTTCGGAAAGCAGCTGCCACCGTAACCAGAACCAGGGTAAAAGAAAGAAGGATTGATTCGACCATCTGAAGTGAAGCCAGCACGGACCTCGTCGATATCCGCACCCACTTTGTCAGCCAGAGCGGCGAGCTCGTTAGCGAAGCTGATCTTTACAGAGAGAAAAGAGTTGGCGGCGTATTTGGTCAGTTCCGCTGCCGTATTGGACATAAACAAGATGGGGTGACCGTTGCGAACGAAAGGTCCGTAGATTTCACTCATCACTTTTTCAGCGTGCTCCGTTTTACAACCTATCACCACTCGATCGGGACGCAAGAAGTCATCGATCGCTGCGCCCTCTTTGAGGAACTCAGGATTGTTCACAACCTCATGGGAAAAATCACTATTTTCATCGATGTACTGTTGCACCTTCTTGCTGGTGCCAACAGGGACTGTGCTTTTGAGCACGATAATTTTAGGCTCTTTGGCGGCCTTACAAATGCCCTCGAGCACACTAAAGGTGGGGCCCAGGTCGGCACTGCCATCGGCGGTCTCCGGTGTTCCTACGGCGATAAAAACCACCTCAGAGTTATCCAGGGCCTGCTTCAGATCGAGTGTGAAAGTGAGACGGCTCTTGGCAGAGCGAATGATGTCCTCAAGGCCTGGCTCAAAAATGGGGATCTTGCCATCATTAAGGGCGTTGATCTTTTCAGGGTTGTTGTCGACACAGGTCACATTATGACCCACATCAGCAAAACACACTCCAGCAACGAGTCCAACGTAACCGGTTCCAACAACTGCAATTTCCATAATCTTTACCTTGGCAAGAGTCCACTCAAAAGTTTAGAAACTAAGGAATATGGTTATCAAGAAAAATCTTCTGAAGCAATGGCTGATGCCGGTAATAAAGCTCTCTTTGGCCGGTGGGTTAATCTATTGGCTGATACAATCGGGACGCTTCGATTTAAAGGCACTCAACAAGATCAACTCACCCCTGGTGTGGGGGAGTGGTTGTCTCCTCTTTCTCATCATGGTGCTTATCAACAGTCGCAGGTGGCAGGTGCTTTTGCGCTTCGAGAACGTCTCTGTCAGCTTCTTAGAAACCGTTCGGTTGTCTTTGGTGGGTATATTTTTCAACTTCTTTATGCCTGGTGGGGTTGGGGGAGACGTCGTCAAGGCAGGGTACCTGATGCGAGACCAAAAGCAAAAAAAGTGGTTCATTGGCTGGAGTATTTTGGTGGACCGTATCTTTGGCATGATGGCTCTTTTGCTCTATTCGGGAATCACTGGGATTCTGTTTCACGACGAGCTATCGCCCCTGTTGCAGGCCAGTTTTTTCACACTCAGTGTTGGTATTCTGACAGGCTTTGCTGTGTTGTTGGCCTTGTTGATTTTAAGCCCCAAAAAAAGAATCGACCAACTGTTGCGCTCGCACCCTCTGCTCGAGAAAGTTTTGCACCCCTTGTTCTTCTTTTTTCAAAAGCCCAGGCAAATGCTAGTGCCTTTCTTGTTGAGCTTGTGTTCCCAGGGGATTCTTATCGGGATGGGTGGCTTTCTTATCTTTTTTCTCGACGTCAACATTCCCGTTTGGGTTCTTTTGTTGGTGTTCCCCTTTGGTTTTTTGGCAACGATCTTGCCCATTTCCCCCGCCGGGGTCGGGGTTGGACAGATGGCCTTCTATTACTTGTTTGAGAAGGTCTCCGGAAACGGGGAGTTTGGTGTTTTGGTAATCACTTTCTTTCAAGCCGTCCAGTTCTTAGTGGGGCTTCTCGGAGGCCTGGTCTTCGTGTTATACAAAAAGAAAGAGGTTTGATTTGGATCAGAAGACAAAATTATTGGCCACGAGTATCACCAAGTTGCATCGTCGAGGGGCTGAGAGAAACATTCGTCGAATTCTCAACAAAGCGCATGACGCCGACGTGGCCAGCGTGCTCGAGGTTTTTGATACTGAAGGCCGAATCTCCGTCTTTCAGTTGATCCCTGACCCAGAACGACAAGCCAATATCTTAAGCCATTTGAACAAAAAGTTTCAGCTCGAGATCGCTCATATTTTTGAAATCAGCAAATTGCAACAGCTGCTTGGGTTTATGGATAGTGATGATGCCGCTGATCTACTCGGACACCTGCCAGAAGAGCTCTCACAGCAAGCCCTAAGGGGACTTAATCGAGACGAGTTGCAAGAGGTCGAAGAGCTAATGAGTTACCCCGAGGATTCGGCGGGTGGTTTGATGAGCTCTGAGTTTCTCACCATCAGTGAGAGCCTTACTGTGCGAGAGTCCATCGAGACCATTCAGAGTATGGATGAAGACCTCATTTCTTTTTATATCTACGTGATTAACGACTCACAACGCCTGGTGGGTGTTTTGAGTTTAAAACAACTTCTTTTGTCCCGTCCGCAAGATTTCTTGAAAGACATCATGTCGACAGACGTGATTTCGGTGGATATCTCAACGGATCAAAACGAAGTGGCTCGAGTGGTCGAGAAATACGATTTCTTATCTTTGCCAGTGATCGACGACAATAACGATTTGGTGGGTGTCATTACCGTAGATGATGTGATTGACGTTATCAGAGAAGAAGCCAATGAAGACATCCATGCCATGGGGATGGGGGGAGCCGACCTTGACGAGTCTTATTGGACTCACATTAAGGCACGCTTGCCTTGGCTTCTAATGGCTGGTGGCGGTGGGCTGTTGTGCTTCTTTTTACTTTGGACCTCGTTAAAGCCCTTTGAAATTGATGCCGTGTTGGTGTCGGCTATTTGTCTAATGCCTTTGGTCTTTTTTGTGGTCTCCACATTAAGTAGCCAGACGGTCACGATGCTGGTGGGGCTGCTCCGGCGTCATGCCACCTCGACGCTGAAATCTTGGTCGGATCTCAAGAAAGAGCTATTCATTGGGCTGAGCCTGTCTCTGTTAATAAGCCTCTTGTTTCTAGCCGGAACCTTACTCACTCAATCCTCCATTAATATTCCCCTTGTTCTCAGTGGTGTGTTGGCTCTGCAGATGTTAGCAACGGTTTTGGTTTCCATGGGCGTCCCTCTTTTTATAAGACGTCTCAATTTTGATCCGATTGTCTCGGGTCCTTCGGTTTCCATGATTCTTTCTAATATGTCGGCCATTGGAATTTTGGTGTTCTACTATGCCGTCTGGTAGGTTTATCAATCTTCGCGCCAAGCCGTTTAAAGATGCCGACCTTATTATCGATGCTTTAAGTAAAGAGGGGGAGCGCCTGGTTTTTACCGCCAAGAATGCGTTGATGAGCAAGAGACGCTTTAGTGGTGGGGTTTTAGAGCCGCTGAATTTTGTTGAGATCTCTTACACCGAAGCAAAATCGGGCTACCTCTATGTACAAGAGGCTAAGGTTATCTACCCCTTCAGCGGTCTGCGTGATGACTATAAAAAACTAGAGTTATCCTTTCATTTTTTAAAACTGATTTCGAAAGCCACCTACGAGGGCTTGCCCGATAACAAGCGCTTGTTTGACTTATTGGGCAATACTTTAAGAGCACTTGAGGTGACCGATGCTCCTCAAACCTTAAAGCTACAGTTCGAGTTAAAGTATTTGTACTATTTGGGCTTTTTAGGTCTTGATGACGATGTCGCCGAGTTTGTCGCCAAGCCCATTCACTTGCATCGTCAAATCGAGTTGACCCCGGACGAGCACACCTATTTGGCTCAGCTCACTCGCCGTCGACTCAGAGAGAGCGACATCAGCATCCGGGAAGAACGTCTTTAATAAGAAAACGAAAAGGTCGACACAAAATTGTATTTGTCATACTGATTTGTCGTCGAGTTGTTGATCGTGTAGGTGGCCATAAGGCCCCAGTTCCAATGACTGTTGATTCTTTTAGAGACGCCCGACGAAAGAGTGTAGTTGTTGTCGGTCCGATTGCTTTCGTAGTTTGCTAAAAAATAAGCGATACGGTTGTTCCACATAAACGAGTCAAAGATGGATGAGGTGTAGGTGAGTCCAAAATCGATCCGATTGAAAGCAAATGTCGAAGCCTCGGCGGCGTTGATTCGGTATCCGATGTCAGGGATCAGGTAACGCTCAAGATCTTTGTTGAGGATAAAAATACTGGAAAGTCGCAAGGCTGTACCGAAGGCATCGGCACTTGTCTCGTCTCCTAAAATATTGGCATCATTGGAGCTCAGGCTTAAATCACCCTTGGCGATCCAGTTTTTGTTAATGATCCATGTGTTACGAAAGTCCAGCTTCGTCGAGTTGGTGATGGTGGCAGCACCTGTGCCGTCCAAATCCATAATAATAGAGTCGTACCCAGGAGCCAGGTCAAAAAAGTATCCCTTGCCCCCTATAGTGGTTCGGTGAGTCCATGGAACACTCAAGCCCAGTAGTAGAGGGTCGGCCGTCTCCGCCCGAGCGTTGGTGGCAAAGCCATCAGTGAAACTCTTCATGGTGGTGAGGTTCAGGGCAATATTGATTTCATTTTTCTCAGAGTAATAGGGGCGGAACTTTGGTGTCACTTGGGCTAGAAAGCGCCAGCCGTTTTCATTGGTGATGTCACCACGCCCCAACAGTTGGTCGTCTGCCAAGATAATATTGGAGTCATAGATAAGACCGAGCACCCCATCCAAGAAAAACCAGTTGGATTGCTTTTCAGCCAAGGCTTTTCTATCTAAAGAGTATTCAATGTATTTTTCGGCCTGTTGATCTAGTTTTGGGTCTTTCGAATTGTCCAAGACATATTGAAAAGCTTCTTTGGCTTTATCGAACTCTTGCAACTCGATAAGGGCTGATCCTTTGTAGAAAGCCGAGGTCGGGCCAAAAGAAGCGTTGCCCGATTGAATCACCTTATCAAAGTATTCTACGGCATTGGGGTAGTCTTTCAGTTGAAAGAAAGACATTGCGATATAAAAGTCTTTCTCAGCCAGTCGGTTTTTCGAGGGACTAGAGTTTTGTAGGACCACAATGGCTTGATTGAAGTTTTTGTTGCGAAACAGACTGACCCCATACTGTTGATAAAAGTCTTCTTCAGAAGGGTTGAGGTTCGAGGCCTCTAAAAACTCATTCATTGAACCTTCTAGTTCTCCAGCGGTGAGCTTGGTAACCGCACTTTTGACTGTGTCCACCGCTTTCTTTTCGTTGGCCTTTTCTAAACTAGCAGGCCAAACTTTTTCCTCGGCTTTGACTTTTGCACGGCGCTTTTTTTCAATGTTCAATAAGACTTCGCGGAGTTCGGCATTTTTCTCGTTGGTTGCCTGTTGCCCGCTCTCATTGGCCATAAACAGAGACTGCAGAGTCGAAGAATCCACCGCTTTTGTCTTGATCGCTCCTTTTTGGTTGGCGATTTCAATAATACTTTGGCTTTCGGTACCATCGGCAGCGAGGCCCAACTGGGTTTTGAACTCTTCGTAGGCGGTCAGAGCCTGGCCTTTGGTGTCAAAGATATCGATAACCTGACCTTTGTTTCGTAAAACTCTTAGTAAAAAGGGTTTTCGCTTGATCGAGCCATCTTCAATAAAAGTCTTCATTAACTCAAGTCGGTTGCCTTTAACCAGCATAGAGGGCGGTGCTGAATAAATCTCGGTGGCGATGCGCGCCTGCTTTAGGGCGCCGATGGGGAATTGTGTACTAAAGACTCCGGAGTCGGGCTTTGTCTCATGCAAAAGCAGTTCAGTGAGCTCGCCTGACTGGTTGTCTCGTAAATACATATAGCCTGATTCAATGGCTGTGGGGTTTTCGTTCCAGGACACTTTCTCGTAGTAGACGGCAAGAGGTCTTGAGTTTTTAATGACCGCACGTTCGGTGCTATTTCTTTTGTAGACTTTGAAGCGATTTTTTTGGGCCCATGCTTGTGAGCCGAGACTCAATAGAATCGCCATCATAACAAGTTGTTTCATCTCAGTTGTCCTTCTTGAAAACTATGAGAATAGTCTAAAGGCTTCAGTAAGTTATGACAACGCTTGCCCCCCGGATTGGGCAAAGGACGGGGCTAGGGTTTGGGGTATTGAAAAACGAAAAAAGCCAAGACAAAGGTCTTGGCTTTTATTTTCCAAAGGTAGGGCAAGCAAACTCACTGGCCCGGGAGAATCGTATTGATAATGACCTTAACCTTTTGATTGTTATTGATCACAGCATCGTTACAAGCGGCTCCACACACATTAGTGATATCACTCACGTCCGGCGGCAAAAAAACCGTGGGAGGAAGAGGTGGCCCCCCGGGCATCGGTCCTTTTGGTAAATCTGGTGGCGGAAGAGGATCTGTCGGAGGAGTATCGGGGCCAGGAGCTCCAGGTCCTGGTGCTGGAGTTCTAGGTCCTGGTGCTGGAGTTCTAGGTCCTGGTGTAGGTTTCCGAGGTGAGGGACCTGGGTCAGTTGGGTCAGTTGGTCTGGCTCCGTCATCTGGACCAGGAGCGGGGGCCGGCTTTGATGCGGGTTTCCGTTGTTCGCCATTGGTATCCGATGGATTGGCTCCCGAGCCGCCCGCATCTTTTTGATTGTTGTCAGGCTCGCCGGCTTGATCGGCGGCGGAATCGCCACCTTTCTCACCAGAGACTCCGTCGTTACTTTTTGGTTTGTCACCGGCAGCATCGTCTTGCCCTGCGGAATCACCGGCGGCGTCATCTTTTCCGGCGGGTTCATCGGCTGCGGGGCCGTCTTTTGAATCACCGGCATCGTCGGAGTTCGAATCTTGGTTGGTGCTGGCTGGTTGTTTATCACCCGCGCCAGAAGGTTCACCAAGGTTGGTCTCTTGATCCATTTGCGCCAGCTCTTGAGGCGGCACTTCTTTAGCGGGGTGGGGCGGTTGTCCTGGTGAGTTCGAAGTGAACTGACCGGGTTTAACAGTCACAGTGGCCACAAAGTTGTTGCCTTGCATTTGTCCAACGGCCACTTCCCCTTCAAAGGTTACGACGCGGGCTTGGTTGGTCTGGGCATTGTAGCTTGCCATAAATTCGGTACCACGAACCCCGGCCACCGCCGACTTGGTCTTCACGCGATAATGACTGGCATTACTGTCTTGATACTTTCGTTTAACGTTGGAGCGAACCTTACCGTTGATCACATTAAGAACAGCTTTCTGATCGGTTTGGTAGACTTCAATGACAAGTTCAGTGTTTGGAGAGATATTGATTTCGTTTTTGTCTGCCATAATGATCTTGGCGCGCGAGGCGGCTTCCGTTTTGACGGTAGCACCTTGGCAGACCTTTTTATTTTTTGTGGCCTTACGGAATTTGTTTTTCCCGTTCTTCTTAAAACTCACTTTACCTTTAACAACCTTAAAAAGTCCGCAATCGGCGGCGTAAGATTGGGTACAGAACATAAAGGCGGCGAAGATGATCATTAAACGAACCATAGGCTCCTCGAATTTAGAGTTATTCTATAGAAGATTTATCGGCTTTTGGCTTGGGAACTTAAAGAAAAACCACCATTTGCACCAATACGAGACGTGCTTTTTTTAAAACACAAGCACGACGGGTAACAATTTAAAGTCTCAATTTATGACGCTCTTTAATTTTAGAAAGGGCTTTTACGAATTGCGTTTTTGATCTTGCTCGCAAATGTATTGGCTGAGGTCGAGAAATGTGTGGGAGTAGTATTCGGCAGGGGCAAACTCAGAGTTTTCTGGGTCTTCCGTCCCATGCAGAAAAACACTTTTCACCTGGGCACGGTGGCCGGCCTCCACATCGGTCATACGGTCACCCACCATCCAAGACGTCTGGCGATCAATATTAAAATCTTTAATGCCGGCTTCCAGCATGCCTGGGCCAGGCTTTCGCATGGGGTGTCCTGACTCCACCAAAAAAGGCGCGTAGTAAAAGCCTAAAATATCAATCCCAGCGGCGGCGAAATCGGAACGTATGATTCGGTGAATCTCATTAAGGTTTTCCACGTCAACCAGACCCCGAGGCACCCCGGATTGGTTTGTAACGACGACGAACTCAAACCCTTGGTCACGCAGTAACCTCAAGCCTTCGTTTACGCCCGGCAAGTATTCAATTTGTTGGGGGTCGTTGAGATAAATTTTATCGTATATAAGTGTTCCATCTCGATCAAAAAAAACCACTTTTCTCATTGCTTCCTCGTTCGGTGACTTGATTGCTAACCCACCCTTGGGGCTCTGGCAACTGCTGCGCTCAGCATTGAAGAGTGTCGATCATTTCTTCGACAAGGGATGGTGGCTCTCTAGAGTGTTCGCTAAATGATCTTGATCCAAATGGGTGTAGAGTTCGGTGGCGGCTAAACTTTGGTGGCCCAACAGCTGTTGTAAAACCCGCAGATCGGAGCCACTGGTGAGTAGGTGGGTGGCATAGCTGTGCCGAAGGGCATGGGGATGAATGGGCTTGAGCAAACCAGCGGCCGCTCCCAAGTCTCTGATCCTTTTATAGGCCGTGCGGGTGGGGAGAGGCTTGTCTCCAAACAGAAAAGGCTCACCAAGGGGCAGCGATCCAAGTCTCACAGTCACCGGTACAGGCAAGATGGTCAGTCGTTCTTTGCTCCCTTTTCCCATAACCTTTAGGGTGTTGGCCATCAGCGAGAGGTTTGAAGTTCGAGCCTCACAAGCCTCAGACAGCCGCAGGCCCAGACCATAAAGGAGGAGAAAGAGCAATTCTTGTTGAGTTTTAATAGGGCTGTCAGGAGCGCTGGAGAGGTACTGAATCAGGCTATGGACCTCATCCACGGAAATAAAATTAGGAAGCTTACGAGCGCGATCGCTGGGGGCTTCGATGGGGATCTGAAGTTGGATTTTCTGATAGGTGCTCAGCCATTCGCAAAAGCTGTTGAGGCTACTGATCTTTCTTTTGCGGGCCTTGATGCTCAAATTTTCCCAAGTTCTCATTTTATTGAGGGCAATTTCAGCCCATTTTCCACAAGTATTTGATATCATTGGAGAACCTTCTGATCTCCAAGAATAATGCTCAAATCCGTCTAATTTGGGGCCTGAGACAAAACAAAGATTGTGGAGTTGAAAAACTTGCAGTACATCTGTGCTATACGCACGAAGAGTGTGGGGTGAAAGATTTCTTTGGAAATCATTGAATTCCAAATACTTGCAGAGCATTTCGGGGAGATTCAGAGGCCTTGAAGTGCCCCTGATTTCGTTCTCATTGGAAAAAGTGCACTTTTTTGAATTTTTTCTTGCATTTTTTACGCGCCGCACTTATACTCCGTGTCAAAATGATACATTGTATCAATACGCAACTAATAAGGTGGTACGTATGTCAAACAACACTTTTCCAGGTAGCTCCATCACGGGTGGTGCCTCGAATCCAATTCTAGCCGGAAACAAGGTGATTCACAAATCAGACCTTATGAAACAGGTCATGAGAATGGTGGATCGAGTCGCTCCAAGCAATGCTTCCGTTCTTGTTCTCGGTGAGAGTGGCACCGGTAAAGAGCTTTTGGCTCACGCCATTCACTCTAAAAGTCAGCGTCGTGACAAGCCTTTTGTCGCTATCAACTGTGGAGCTCTTCGCGAGACTTTGCTTGAAAGCGAGCTTTTTGGTCACGAAAAAGGAGCCTTCACTGGCGCCTATGCAAAGAAAATTGGTTTAGCCGAGATGGCCTCAGGTGGAACACTCTTTCTCGATGAGATCGGTGAGTTAAGCCCAGGCATGCAGGCCAAACTTTTGCGCTTTATTCAAGAAGGCGAAGTCTACCGAGTGGGTGGTAAAGAGCCCATCAAAGTCGACATTCGTTTAATTTCTGCAACCAACCGCGAACTTGATGCCGAAGTGATGAAAGGGACCTTCCGAGAAGATCTTTATTATCGCATCAACACCATCACTGTTCATTCTCCCCCTTTGCGTCGTCGCAAAGAGGACATCCCGCTTTTGGTTGAGCACTTCTTGGCAAAAAGCACGAGCCGCATCTTAAACCGAGGTCGCACGATGAGTGATGAGGCCATGTCCATTATCATGAAATATGATTGGCCAGGGAATATTCGTGAATTGCAAAACCTTTGTGAGAGATTGCAGATTCTTGCCGATGGAGAAATTATTTTGGCCAGTGACCTGCCAAACTCTATAGTTAATCCAGAGAATCGCATTTCCATGGATGAATATGATCCCTCCATGACTCTCTATGAGCTTGAAAAACGTCATATCATTAAGGCATTGAACTACTTTGAAGGAAACAAAACTCAAGCAGCCAATGCCTTAGGAATTACAATTAAGACGTTGTATAACAAGTTGCATGAGTACGGAGAGTTCGAGAAGTTTGCTATTCACAGCAAGCCGAAAAAGGCCTAGCCGAATCCATTATTATTGAAATAGAAAAAGAGCTTTCGGGCTCTTTTTTTTTGCCCCTGAGGTATTAAACCAGAGGTCTTCCATCAGTGGCATTGAAAGGCGACGTCAGAATCCACACCGTTAGAAACAAAGGCCTCGCCCGTTTCGTAAAGTCGAACTTCTAAGCCACTGCCTTCACATTGATAGCCATCACCCTTTGTGACTTCGCAAGCCAGGCTGTAGTGACTTTCGGTATCAAAGTAGTAGGCGTAGGTGGTTGTGCCTTCTGGGGCGAACTCCAGGGTGTCTTGGGGCCAGACCGAGTCGATGTTATTGCAGGATAAATATCCGGCAAAAGTGGTCGTCGACAGGCTTAGCAGTCCAATTAAAGCGATTAGTTTCATCCCTCAGCTCCTTGCGTGAACCTTCGATCTAGCAAAAAGCCATGGTCAGGACAAGGCTGTTGATTCGAAAACTAAAAAATAGAACTCGCCCAACCGGTCTGTGTGAGGAGAATCGCCCTCGATTCAATCAGGCGCGGTTTTATGATGGGTGCAAAGGTTCAAAAAATCTTTGGGAGCTAGGGACCTTTTTCTTGAGGGCTTGGATTCACAGGCTCTCGCCATATTGAGGCCAGATGGGATGGCAGGTGTCTCTTTTTGGGGGATTTAAATCACCAAGGAGCGACGATCAGCGCCGCTGTAGGAGCTGATCATCGACTATCTGCTAGCGATCCTCGCCGGGGAGTTCTCAGGCCGTCACAGGCAAAACCCATTGTCCCTAGAAGTAGCTGCCTTCGTCGTCTTCGTCGAAGTCGTTGTCGTCATCGAGATCGTCGAAAGGGTTGAGCTCGGGGTCGTCAAACAGGTCGTCGTCTTCGGCTTCTTCCTCTTCGGCTTCGGCGATGTCGTTCGAACCGACGGAAGTCCCAAGGCTGTCCATGTCGCCACGCAGATCTTCCATGTCGTCACCCAAATCATCTTCATTGTCGAAAAAGTCCCCTTGAGAACCTTTCTTATCTTCAACCTTGAACGGGTTAGTCCCGGTGATTGGTCCTTCTGCGCCTCCACCAGCGATAATATCTTCGAAAGAGGGGACTTCAGGTTTTTTAAGAGCTTTTACCGCTTCATTGTTAGCCTTGGCCACTTCAGAGGCTGGTTTTTTTGCTGGAGCTTTCTTGGCAGTCTTCTTTGGAGTCGCCTTTTTAGTCACCTTTTTTGCGGCTTTAGTGACCTTCTTAACGGTTTTCTTTTTCGTGGGCTTTTTCTTTGCGACTTTCTTTTTGGCTTTTTTAGTCGCCTTTTTCACCGTCTTCTTTTTAGCGGCTTTCTTTTTGGCTTTTTTAGTCGTTTTCTTTTTGGTGGTTTTCTTAGCCTTTTTCGTGGCTTTCTTTTTTGCGACTTTCTTTTTGGTCTTTTTAGCAGCCTTCTTTTTCGTAGCCTTTTTCTTAGACTTCTTCGCAGCAGCCGTTTTTTTGGTCTTTTTGGTCTTTTTGGTCACTTTTTTGGAGCTTTTCTTTTTTGCTTTTTTGGCAGTTTTCGAACGTGATAGTGCCTTTTTTTTGGTCACCTTTTTTCGAGCTGTTTTTTTTGCTTTTTTCTTTTTCGCCATAGCAAATTCCCCCAAGGAAAAATCATCTTAGAAGAGCTTATTTTCGATAGGTGGCTGTGATTGTCAAAAGGAAATGGATTTAACGCGCCCTTAACAGACCGAGGGCTTAAAAAATGGGGTCAAAAATAGTACAAGTCTTCGCATTTTCCCGGTCGAAAAAACAGAAGGGACCCCCATGATCCCTCCTGAAACGGGCAGTAAAGTTTATCCGAGTAGCTGTAGTGCTAAGCTGTTTTTCTGGTTGGCCTGGGCCAATGTTGCCGTATTTGCCTGCATTAATATTTGGTTTTTAGTCAACTCTGCAGATTCTGCGGCGATATCCGTGTCGCGAATTCGGCTATTAGCGGCAGAAAGGTTCTCTTCCATGCTGGCTAAGTTAGAAACCGTGTTCGTTAAGCGGTTTTGAACAGCACCGATGTTGGCGCGAATTCTGTTCACCTCAGTTTGTGCAGCATCTAATTCCTCAAGTCCTGTTTGGGCACCGATTTTGTTTGTAAAATCGAGACCGGTTAGTCCTAAAGAGTCGAGTGTTGCCACGTTGGTTGATCCGTCCCAGCTGATACGATCAGCAGAGTCGTTGTTGAAAGTTCCCACTTGAAAGTCGAAAACAGGTGTTGAACCATCCAAGAGGTTGGTTGTTCCCCATTTCGTGGAGTCAGCCACACGCTGCATTTCTTCTTTAAGTTGGTTGACCTCAGCGTTGATGAAACCACGCTCATCCGCGCCAACAGTGTCAGAAGCCGCTTGGATTCCTAACTCTCTCAATCGAACAACCATGTTACCGATTTCGTTCAATCCACCTTCAGCGGTTTGGATCAAAGAGATCGCATCATTCGAGTTTCTTTTGGCTTGACCAGCAGAACGAATCTGCGCTTTCAATCCTTCAGAAATGGCGAGTCCCGCAGCATCATCCGCGGCTCTGTTGATTCGGCTTCCGCTAGAAAGTTTTTCAAAACTTTTAGCGATCGCGCGGTTGTTTCCTTGCATGGTACGATGGGCGTTAATCGCCGACATATTCGTTGCAACTCTCATAGACATAATTTTTCCTCCCGTTTTTTTTAAAAAATAAATCTATTCAAACTAGACAACACACCTTTCGGGAAATGCGTCGGACTCTTGACAAGACGTCAGTCCTGAATAGGACTTTCAGGTGATTTTCTGGATTGAGGTCTTAGGATGATCGTATTGAAATCAGTTGTTAGGTCGAGCTTTTCGATAACAAAAAGTGAACGTGACAATCGTCCATACCTAGCCTTTTTGGTTTTTTAGCGTCAATAAAACCTGTTGAGCTAGCCAAAGGTGATCGTCTTCCATTAACAAATGCCCCGACCAAGGGTGGGTGAGTATGGTGGGGCCGGACACTTTACTGTTAATGGCCTTGCGTGTTCTCGATCGAATGACCTTGTCTCGCTGAGCCCAGATTAAGGTGACCTGGTCGTCAAGGTCTTTGAGTGAATCAAAGACTCTTTGGTCTTTGATAATATTGAGGGCAGCCACAAAACAACGATGCGCATTGGGGTTGGTGTAGGGTTGATAGTAGTTTTGAACCATCTCATCTGTGATAAAGGAGGCATCGTGGATGTTGTGGAGGAGGATCCGACGGATCGCCTGGGATTTTAACACCAGAGGCGTCAAGTGGGCCAGCCATGAAAAGGCTCTGAGACTGTCTGAAATCAAGCGCGGGTTGGCCGCTGGTGTGATGGCGATGCACTTTTCCACCCGTGAGTCGTTTAAAGACATCCACAGAGCAATCTCTCCGCCCATGGAGTGTCCGATCACGTGATAGCTTTCGATATTGAGAAACGTGATCAGAGCTTCAATCACTGCGACCTGCGAATCAAGGTTTATGGACCTGTAGTTTTCTTTCGAGCTGCGCCCAAAGCCCCACAGGTCGAAGGTGAGAACTCGATAGTCGTCTTTTAAAGAGTCGACGAGATACCGCCACCCATAGGTAGAAGATCCGAGGCCGTGGATAAGCACGACCCAAGGGCCCTTTTTACCTTGTAGCTCGTAATAAATGGGCCCCTTTTCGCTTTCAAAATAGGAACCCTCAGCTGCGGTTTCTTCGCTTGTCTTTATATATAGAAAGACAATGAGTAGGACGACTCCCAACACCAAAAAGAGGGTCAAAAGAGCGACTGTGGTCTCGACACCCATCAATCGATCTCGAGAAATCGGCAGAAAGCCATATGCCCGGTGGTATTAAAAGTATGCAGTTGCTGGCGAAGTAAGTGGTTCTGGGGCGGAAATCCCATCACGCATTCTGTTGTTTCGGGGTTGAAAAAAGAGCACTGTTCACAGGCAAAAATCGTGTCGTATTTAAGAAAATCTGCGGCCTGGACCCTATCTAACTTGATCGTTCGCCGTATTCTTTTTGGGGTGAAAGCCCCTTGGTTTTGACTGCTTTTCGACATTGACAACTCCGAAATCGGCCCCATCCTATGGATAGATGGGTGATCCGTCAAACGCGAAGAGGTGTCGATGAACGATATAGAAAAAATGACAGTGCCAGCAAAGCAAACCATGCAGAAAGCCGCTCGTTCGGCCGAATCGTTGCAGAATCCGTCTGTTGAACCGGAGCATTTGCTGTTTCATGTCATCACCGACTCCACCCACCGTATTTCTGATTTGCTTAAAGCTCTTGGCGCCGACGGCAACGAGCTGTCGAAAGCCCTCAAGAGTCGCATCGATGGCTTTCCGAAAGTCACCTCGGGCCCGAGTCAAATTTTGGCAAGCACTCGACTGCAAACCTTATTTAAATTCAGCGAAGGCTATGCGGGAGAACTGGGTGATGGCTTTATTTCGGTGGAACACTTTTTTGTTTGTTCGCTGAAGATGGGAGACCGTGAACTCAATAGCATCTACAAGCGATTGGGCATTGACGAGAAGAAACTAGACAAAGCCTACTCAGAACTCCGCGGTGGTGAGACGATTCAGTCTGAGAATCCCGATGCGGAATACAAAGTTTTACAAAAGTACACGCGGGACCTGACAGAGCTTGCCGCCCAGGGCCGTCTTGATCCTGTCATCGGTCGTAACGATGAGATTCGTCGTACGATTCAAGTGCTCGCTCGTCGCAAGAAAAACAACCCTGTGTTGATTGGAGAGCCCGGCGTCGGTAAGACCGCGATTGCCGAGGGCCTAGCTTTGAGAATTCTTAGTAAGGATGTCCCCGAAGTCCTCAACGATAAAAAAATTCTAAGTTTAGATATGGGAGCCCTCGTCGCCGGGGCTAAATACCGTGGCGAGTTCGAAGAAAGACTGAAAGGTGTAATCAAAGAAGTGCAAGAGAGCAACGGCTCGGTCATTCTGTTTATCGATGAGTTGCACACTCTTGTCGGCGCCGGAAAAACTGATGGAGCTATGGACGCTGGGCAGCTTTTAAAGCCGGCTTTGGCGCGAGGTGAGCTGCGTTGTATTGGTGCGACAACTCTCGATGAATACCGAGAATACATCGAGAAAGACAAGGCCCTCGAGCGTCGCTTTCAAACGGTCTTTGTCGATGAACCCACTGTCGCCGATACGGTTACAATTTTACGAGGTCTCAAAGAGAAGTATGAGGTGCATCACGGTGTTCGCATCACTGATGGAGCTTTGATTGCCGCGGCTCATTTATCAGATCGTTATATCGCCAATCGCTTTCTACCAGATAAGGCCATTGATCTGATCGATGAGGCCGCCAGTAAACTAAGTATGGAGATCAAATCGGTTCCTGTCGAAATTGATCAGGTTCAGCGTAAAATAATGCAACTTCAAATCGAAGAGCAGGCCTTGAAAAACGAAAATGAAAACCCAGAGCGTCTGGCAGATATTGCCGATGAGGTGGCCAGCCTTAAGGCGGAGCTTGATACCCTTGAAACCCAATGGAAAAAAGAACGCCTCAGTATTGATGGACTCAAAGAGGTTAAAAGTAAAATTGAAGAAACCCGAGCCAATATCGAAAAAGCGGAGCGTGAGGGAGATCTCGAGCGGGCCGCGCAATTGAAGTACGGGGAGCTGCCTAACTTAGAGAAAGAAAAAAGCAGTCTGGATGAAGCCATTCAAGATGAAGAAAAAGATTCGGACGATAAGTTGCTTCGGGAGATTGTCGATCCAGAGCTGATTTCACAGGTGGTCTCCAGCTGGACTGGAATACCGGTTGATAAAATGATTAAGAGTGAAAGCGACAAGCTTTTGCAGATGGAAGAACTCCTTGCTGGACGAGTCGTAGGCCAAGATCAGGCCCTTGAAGTGGTGTCCGATGCCATTCGTCGCTCGCGGTCCGCACTCTCCGACCCAAACAAACCCATTGGCGCCTTCCTCTTTTTAGGTCCGACAGGGGTCGGGAAAACTGAGGTCGTCAAAGCCTTGGCTGAGTTCATGTTTGATAGCGAAGACAATATCATTCGAATCGACATGAGCGAGTATATGGAGAAACATTCTGTGGCCCGTTTGATTGGAGCGCCCCCAGGGTATGTGGGGTACAATGAGGGGGGGCAACTCACAGAAGCGGTTCGCCGTCGTCCCTACAGCGTGGTTTTACTGGATGAAGTGGAAAAGGCCCATCGCGATGTGTTCAATGTCTTATTGCAAGTGTTTGACGAAGGGCGCTTGACGGATGGGCAGGGGCGAACCATAGATTTCAAGAATACCATTATCATTATGACATCCAATGTGGGCTCCGAGTTTATCATGGATGAGGCGCTGACCGATGAACAGGTTGAGAGTAAAATCGATGAAAACCTAGGACACTTTTTCCGCCCCGAGTTCTTAAACCGAATCGATGAGCGGGTGGTATTTAAAAAGTTAAGCGAAGACAATATCTCTGGAATTGTCCGAATCCAACTGAAGCAACTGACTCGCCGCCTGCAGGAGCAGGGTATCGCTATCGAACTAGAAGACTCGGCCATTAATTATCTAGCTAAAAAAGGCTACGATCCGACCTTTGGAGCTCGTCCGCTAAAACGGCTCATACAAAAAGAAATCGTCAATGTGCTGTCGAAAAAACTTTTGGCCGGAGAGATTGGTAAAGGCAGCAAGGTCTCTGTTGCTGGGCATGACCTAGGATTGAAGTTTTCATAAGGGGGTTAGTCATTGACCCCTAAAAATTTCAGTTTACAATTTAGCCATGATTAAAAAAGCTTTACGTTTTTTGTTCGTCGGTTACGTCATCCTTCTTGCTGGCTACGTCAGTGTGAAAACCCTGAGTGATTTTCGGTTTGGACGCCAGCAGGCTAAGTTCATTCCAGCAAAACAACTCTGTTACGTTGGAGGGGCCGACTGGAACTACTGTGTTCACACTTCGGCGACCAGTGATCCTCAGCGCCTCCTCTATGTATTTCACGGCAAAGGACAAGACGAGAACCTCTGGATCGATGGTGGAGCCTACACGGCGCTAGTGCAGAGCCGCTGGCAACAGAAGGCAACCAAGGTTCCCACTGTCATCACCTTGTCATTTGGTGACTCTTGGTTGGTGACCCCCTTTATGACCTATGCAGAAACAGGTCTGCTCGGGCGTTTTAAGACCGAAGTGTTTCCCACCATTGAACAACGGACCGGCACGCCTCGGCAGCGTTTTTTAATGGGGGCTTCTATGGGGGGGCTGAACGTTCTGGCGATCGCTCTTGAGATGCCGCAAAACTTTTCTCGAGTGGCGGCCCTTTGTCCTCCGTTGTATGAACTGTCTCCTCACGCCAGTGCTTCTGACTTAGCTACCTTTTTGGTACAGAGCGGGGCGAAGCCACGCGCCCTCCTTTCTGCCCTGCTGATGGGGCGTCGATATTTTGCCAACGAAGAGGAGTGGCAAAGGTTTTCTCCCCTCAACACCGTTCGGTCGGCTCGCCTGTCGCAATATCAAAAGTTTTATATCAGTGCCGGAATGCAAGATCGCTATGGCCTTTTTGAGGGCGCCCACAAGCTGCAACTTCGACTGCAGGGAGCCGGCGCGCAGGTGCAGTGGCGACCAACGGCAGGCGACCACTGCTCCATCGATGCGACCTCTCTGGCGGACTTTTTAAGTCTCTAGCTCGTAAGCGACTGTAATCACTGGATTAATCAATCGCCCACCTTGTTGACAATGCGAATCAAAAACTCTATTCTCCCAACAAAATTAAGCGGTTGGAGGCTTGGGGTTGTTCACTGGTATCGTCGAAGCAAATTCAAAAATTATTGAAATCCAGCAGGGTGATCAGTCTCTGCAAATTCAATTGGCCCGCCCTGTTTCTTTTGATGATATCAAGATCGGCGATAGCGTGGCTTGCAACGGTGTCTGTTTGACCGTTGAAGCTTATGATAAAGAGACTATGAAGTTCACGGTGGGTCACGAAACTCTCCAAGTGACTGGCTGGTCGGCCCCTGAGCTTCAACAGGCGTCTTTTAATTTGGAGCGCTCCCTACGCTTTGGCGATCGAATTCATGGTCACTTGGTGTCTGGACATGTGGACGCTGTGTCTACCTTAAAAGTGAAGGAGTGGGCGGGTGACTGTCTTTTGCTAACCTTTCAGTTGCCCGCGCATCGTAGAAACGAAATTTGGGAGAAGTCGAGTGTCGCCATCAACGGGGTTAGCCTCACTGTGAACTGGGTCGATGCCGTCGACTTTCAGGTCTGCCTGATTCCTGAAACCCTGAGACAAACAAATATGGATGCTCTTGAAGAAGGTCAAACTGTGAACATTGAAACTGACTACTATATGAAGGGACTGTTGAAATCCCAAGGAGTTCAAAATGCATAGCGCTCGTGAATTAATCGACGACATTCGCAACGGTCGAATGGTTATTCTTGTGGATGACGAAGACCGAGAAAATGAAGGCGATATTGTATTAGCGGCTGACTTCGTAACTCCCGAGCTTATCAACTTTATGGCGAAAGAAGCTCGCGGACTCATCTGCCTTGCGCTGACGGCTGAGCAAATTGAAAAACTCGGTATTCCTCTGATGGTCGGCCCTCGCACCAACAACTCACCCAACAAAACGGCTTTTACCGTGAGTATTGAAGCCGCCTCTGGGGTATCCACCGGTATTTCCGCAGCCGATCGGGCTCACACCATTCGAGTCGCAGCCAGCCCCAATGCGGAGCCCAGTGATGTGATTATGCCGGGGCACGTGTTTCCTATCCGTGCTCAAAAAGGGGGGGTCTTGCGGCGAGCGGGGCATACCGAGGGCAGTGTTGACCTTGCAAAGTTGGCTGGTCTCAATCCGGGCGCGGTGATTTGTGAGATTATGAAAGAAGATGGGTCAATGGCCAGGTTGAAGGACCTCAGGGCCTTTGCAGAAAAATTCAATTTGAAAATTGGAACCATTGAAGACTTGATTAGCTACCGCTTAGAAAATGAAACTTTTGTCCGAGAAATCGCCAGTGAGCCTTTGCCCAATCCCTATAGCGAAGACTTCGTTGTCAAAGTTTTCAAGAATGTTTTGGATGGCTCAGAGAACATCGTTATTCAGAAAGGCACCATCGACCGCGACCAACCGACTTTGGTGCGAGTGCAAGTCGAGAATGTTTTAGGCGACGTCTTTCGAGGCGGCCCCTATGACTCCGCTTCAAGAATCCACGGCATTTTGAAGCAGATGGCTCAGCAAGAATCAGCAGTTTTGGTCTATCTCCGCAAAGAGGGACAGAACTCTGTCATCTCAGAAATGGTGAACGCTTTTAAAGAGATTCCTAAGCCAAGAAAGATGGACCCCCGTGAATACGGCATTGGAGCTCAGATTTTACGAGCTCTCGGCGTTGGCAAAATCAATTTGGTCTCTCGAATGCAGCCTAACAACATTGGGTTGAAAGGCTTTGGCCTTGAAATCGTAGCGCTCACCTCCACTGAAGCTTCATCCGACACAGCGACAACAGAACCTGTCGTGTACAACTAGAGGAAACCCTGATGAATATTATCGAAGCCCAACCCAGTCTGAAAAGCTCAAAGAAAATCGCTATTGTGACCGCTCTTTTTAACGAAGAGCTCACGAAAAAGTTGGAGTCTGGCGCTCTGGCGATGTTGGCCAATTATGATCTAGAGCCCTACGCACGCGTCTACGTGCCGGGCGCTGTTGAAATTCCTTTGGCAGTGCAGGCCTTGTTGCAAAAAGACGACTGTGACGGTGTTGTGGCATTGGGGATTGTGATTCGTGGAGAGACCAGTCATTACGACTACGTCTGCAACGCCGTTGAGCGGGGTTGCTCGCAATTGCAATTGGCCACCGGTAAGCCGGTGGGCTTTGGTGTGCTAACAACAGAGAACCGTGAACAGGCGGAATCCCGGTGTGGTGGCGCCAAGGGTAATAAAGGTGCCGAAGCGGCTCAAGTCACATTAGATATGTTGCAAGTTATGGATTCCATCCATAAGCTATAGCAATGTTATCTAAAAAGTTAGAGGCTCGAAAAAAGAATCGCGAAATTACCTTTTCAATCTTTCTGGCCATTCTTTTTTGTATTCTCGCCTGGTTTGAGATCAAGATTTTTAGCTTTGGTGAGCAGCTTCCCCTCAATCAATCCATCTTCTTTTTTGGTCTGATTAACTTCAACTTGATTCTGCTGCTGTTGCTCAGCTTCTTTATATTACGCAACCTCTTTAAAGCCTTTGTGGATAACCAAACCGGTTGGATTGGCAATTCTCTGAAGTCTCGGTTGATCGCCACCTTTTTGGTATTCAGTCTAGTGCCGACGGCTTTGATGTTTGTCATCTCGCTTTTTTATATCAACTCCAGTTTTGACCGCTGGTTCAGCGACAAAATGCAGGGGGTCTTGAAAAGTGCGATCGTCATTCAAGACGAATACTACTCGACGGCAAAGAAAAAGAATTTTAACGCTGGCTTTATCTTGGCGGACCGCTTGAATTCAGAGCAGTCCTTAGAAGATAAAAAAACATTGCTACAAAACTTTCGCAAAGAGCAAAGTCTCGATGTGGTTGAATACTACCCAAACCTGCAGACTGAGCGACTGATCGCGATTGTTGACGACGCGACGGTACCCATCATCCCACCGCCCAATATGGAGATCCTAAAGCGGGTCGCTGAAGATCGCATCGAAAAAAGCAGTGTGGAGACACTTAATCAGGGCAATCTGGTGCGGGTTTTGGTCCCACTCGACAATGACTTGGGGGTGGTCGCCATCTCCTCTTTTATTCCTGTTTCAGTGATCTCAAAGATGAACGATGTGTCTCTCGCTTACGAGGAAATGAGAGGGGTCAATCCCTTGGAATATCCACTGAAGTCGATCTATGTGATTGTGCTGATCTTAATGACTCTGATGATTTTGTTTTGCTCGATTTGGTTTGGGGTTTACATATCAAAGCATCTCTCCTCGTCGCTGGACACTCTGGGTCGTGCCACCCAAAAGATCGCCGAGGGCAACTATCAGAAAGTGAACCTTCCTTCGGGTGAGACGGAGGTCTTGAAGTTGGCGGAGCACTTCAACGCCATGGTGGGTGCTCTAATTCGTTATCGCAATGAAACCAGTGATGCTAATGATAGTCTAAAAGCCACACTGCAAGAGCTGGATCAGCGTCGTCGCTACATGCACGTCGTCCTATCCAACGTGAATACGGGAGTCATCTCTCTTGATTCCTCTGATCGAATCACGATGGTCAATGAAAAGGCGGCGAACCTTTTGCAAATTGAATCAAAAGAGTTCATCAACAAAAGCGCACAAGAGGTTTTGGGCGAAAAGTACTTCCGGTTGTATCGACAGATGGTCACCAAGATGAAAACTCATCGCCTCAACACCATTGAAAAAGAAATCATCTTGGACAGAAAGGACTCAAGCATTCCATCCATGCTAAAGATTTCCACTCTTTACAACGACAAGGGTGAAGATCTGGGTAAGGTGGTGGCCTTCGATGATTTGACAGACGTGGTGCATGGCCAACGAGCCGCCGCCTGGAAAGAGGTGGCTCGCCGAATCGCCCATGAGGTCAAAAACCCTCTGACCCCCATAAAATTATCGGCGCAAAGGCTGCAAAAAAAATTCTCTAGCGAAATCAAAGATCCTGCCTTTACCGACTGTACCACCATGATCATCGAGCAAACGGACTCCCTAAAGCACTTGATCAACGAGTTCAGCCAGTTTGCTCGTATGCCCGAAACCCACACGCGTCTGGGGGACCTCAATGTCATGGTCGAGAAGGTCATTGCGTTTTATGAGCACGCCCATCGTCACATCAAGTTTGTCGGTTCTTTAGATAATCATTTGGTTGACTTTTATTTTGACCCTGAGCAATTAAAGCGCGCTATTTTTAACTTGGTTGAAAACGCGGTCAATGCCACCACGGGAGTTGCTCAGCCCCAGATTCGCATTGAAACGGCGGTGGATGATGCCAATAAGCTAGTGTCTTTGAGTGTCATCGACAACGGAAAGAATGTGACGGAAGAAGAAATGCGACGCATGTTTGAGCCCTATTATTCAAAACATCCGGGAGGCTCTGGGTTGGGGTTGACCATCGTCAAAAAGATTATTGAAGACCACAATGGCTATGTGCGCCTGAAGCCCAATGAGCCACGCGGCCTACATGCACAGATTGAATTGCCTTACAAGAAAGCCTAAGCCGCGGCTGACAAATCACTTCTCAATGGGCTTGGGCTGGTGTAAAACTCAACTACACTGGAGGCACTATGGAATATAAAAGCGAGAAAATCTTGGTCGTCGACGATGAAGCGCCCATTCGAGAAGTTCTTTGTGCCTCCCTTGCCGACGAGGGCTACGTGGTTGATTCCGCTGAAAACGCCAATGTGGGTCTGCAAAAAATAGAAAGTTTTCAGCCGGACATCGTCCTTCTTGATATTTGGATGCCTGGTGACAAAGACGGCATGGATTTGCTCCGAGAGGTTTCAGTGTTACCGGGGCGGCCTGATATCATCGTGATGTCAGGGCATGGCACCATCGAGACCGCCGTTGAAGCGACGAAGCTCGGCGCCTGGGATTTTGTGGAAAAACCAATATCCATGGATCGGGTATCGATCTTACTCAACAACTTAATCGAGGTCCGTAATGTCCGTCGCGAGAAAGGGTCTCTCCTCAATAAGCTACGGCAGAACATGGCCATTATCGGAAACAGCACTGAGGCCAAAAAGGTCAAAGAACTGATTTCAAGAATTGCTCCCACCAACTCCTGGGTTCTCATCAAGGGTGAGGTCGGTGTTGGCAAAGAGCTTGTCGCCATGAATATCCACTATCTGAGTCAACGTGCGGGTCAGTCTTTTGTGGACTTCAAGTGTGCCCACAACACAGAGGACCTGATCGAAGGCGAACTGTTTGGCTACGAAGAGGGCGCTGTGATTGGCAATAGTGACGAGCGAAAAGGGGTGTTTGACCACTCCGACAAGGGCACGTTGTTTTTGGACGATGTCGATACTTTACCGATGTCGGTGCAAGCCAAATTGGTAAAATATCTCGAAGACCACAAGATTCAAAGAGTGGGTGGGAATCGACAAATCGAGTTAGACGTTCGAGTCGTGGCCGCCACAACAAAAGACCTGCAAGATTTGGTTTCAAAAGGTCTGTTCCGTGAAGACCTCTACTATAGGTTGCATGTGGTGCCATTTGATATTCCCCCGGTTCGTGACCGACGTGAGGATATTGAGCCCCTGGTGATCCACTTCAGCGAGAAGGCTTGTCTCAGTGGTGGTTATGCTGAAAAGAAATTTTCAAACAAAGCTCTCAAAGAGCTCATAAAGCACGACTGGCCAGGTAATGTCCGTGAAATTAAAAACTTTATCGAAAGAGTTTACATCCTCACTCCGGAAGACACCATCGATGTCCATGACCTCACATTCGCGGGGCTCAACCAGAAGAATGGCGGAGCTGTCTACGATGATGCCGGTAGTTTTCGTGAGGCGCGCTCCATGTTCGAGCGAGAGTACATAATTAAAAAGATTAACGAGAACAACGGCAATATATCCAAGACGGCCGAGGCCATTGGGCTGGAGCGCTCCTACCTGCATCGAAAAATAAAGTCTTTTGGAATCGAGCTCGACGGTCACTAGCCGGTCACTTTGCAAACCTTCGTTCTGAAAAGGGGGGCAATTCCCATTGTCCGCTTTTTAGAGAAAACCTTATTTTTTATTTAAGATGGTTTGAAAAACATTCTCTGGAACATAGTCTTTGACTAAGTCCTCCCAGCCATCGGGACCGATCAAGGATTTTACCAAGGATGAGCTCACTTGGGCCAGCTGAGGCGGCGGCATCAGATATATGCTTTCAATTTGGGGTGCTAGCGCCTTGTTGGCTTGAGCCATGGCGTACTCGTAACTAAAGTCGGCCTCCGATCGCATGCCTCGGATCAAGCATGAGGCGTTCACTGAGGCGGCAAACTTCGCTAGAAACTGGTTTTCAATGATTTTCACATCCACCTTGCAGGCATCCCAGTTTTGACTGTCGATCAGCGACTGGATGTTTTGCAGCCGTTCTGGTGCTGACAAGAAATAAGATTTCGTGGGATTCACGCCGATGGCTATGGTCACTTCATCAAATAGGGTCACCGCCCGTTGCATGATCCAAATATGGCCATGGGTGAGGGGGTCAAAACTTCCTGCATAGACGGCTTTTCGCAACTTCATAGTTTGATACTGTAACGCAATTTTTGTGGGGCACAAGTGCAATTTGGTGCGGGGCCGCTTGGGGGCAAGCCTGGGCTCGTCCATCCCTAAGGGGCGCCAGTCGGAGCAAAGAGCCCAGTTCCGAGAGCACTGAAAAAAGTACATTCAATAGCTGTCAAAGCCGTGAAGACTTCGGTAGTGACCCATTTTGGGGACGGATTCATTGCAATTTTTACTCAACTCGTGCACTGATTGGGCTTATTCGGCGTTCTGCCGAGATATTTTGGGGGGATTTATGAGCCGTGTGTCGCTTGTATTAGCATCAGTATTTTCTGTTTTTTTTGGTGGTTACAGCCACGCCAGTGGTGGTGTGTTTGAGACGCCGCCCACTTTTATCGGTGATCGAATCGTCGTTGAGGCCAATGATGCGGGCGAAGTTGTGACGCTCTCAGAGGCTGAGTACTTTGAGATGACCGGGCAAAAGTTTATGAGCCACTTGGTCAGTTTTTTTAACTTTAAAAAGAGTTGGCAAGACATTGCCTCCTATATAACCCCAGCCTTGGAGCAAGAGTTTGATGTTTTTATCATCATTAATGTCGACTATGAAGGTCGGCAGGACATGAATGATGAGATTCCGGCCCAGCATATGAAGGTGGTGCAGCGAACCAAAGCCGACCAGGCCATTTTCAACAGAAAAAACGGGCGAGTGATTAGTATTCGGGGCGACGTGGCCGGTAACAACGGAACTCCTGCTTTTCCGGACACCATCACTGCTTTGAACGGTACAAAGATCAATGGCCACGGGGTGATGTCGGATCTGATTCCTGTCTCCAGCGGAGCCGGACATAAGGCGCGAGACCCGCAGCCCTATGTCGATACTCCCACGGGTATCTACCGAATCAACCATGCTCGGTCAGACGTGAAAAGGTACGGCACCGGCATGTGGCATTCCCTGTATTTCGATTTGATCTATCCCTGGAACAAGCCATCAGGGTTGGCGGTTCATGGAACAAGCTCAAGCAAATACGGACTGTTGGGTAAAAAGCAGGATTCCCACGGCTGTGTGCGAGTCAAAAAGAATGTCGCCAATCTTATGTATGAAAACTTAATCAACGATGACTATTGGTGGACCGAAGATCTACCAAACCTCAACAACAGGCTTCGTCTGAAGTCAGAGACGGGTGACACCAAGCCTGGGGCTCGCGCCTTGATTATCCTTTTCTACGGCTACGAGAGGGCGAACCCCTCCTGGGATATATAATAATTTCTATTGGCCTCGGGCCATGAACTTGCTACTTTCAAGACCTCATTTAATTCGAGGTGAAGTCTATGAAATGGTCCGAGATTACCCTTAAAACTCTTCGGGAGAACCCCGCTGATGCCGAAATGGAAAGTCATCGACTTTTTGTGCGGGCGGGGTTTATAAAAAAAATTGCTCCAGGTATTTTCAGTTACGGGTTTCTGTTCTTGCGATCCATTCGCAAATTTGAAAACATCCTACGGGAAGAGTTGGGTAAAACGGGGTGCCATGAAATCCTTATGCCTATGGTGCAGCCAGCCTCTCTTTGGCAAGAGTCTGGACGCTGGCCCAAAATGGGTGAATTACTGAAGTTCAAAAATAAAAATGATCATGATTTTTGTCTCGGCGCCACCCACGAAGAGGTGGTCGTTGATTTTGTGAGAAATGACCTGCAGAGTTATCGAGATTTTCCGACCAACCTCTATCAGATTCAAACCAAATATCGCGACGAAATCCGGCCTCGTTTTGGATTGATGCGTGGGCGCGAGTTCATTATGAAAGACGCCTATTCTTTTGATCTCGATCGAGCCGCCGCTCTCCGATCTTACGAGTCCATGAAACAGGCTTACAATCAGATTTTCGCGCGCCTTGGTGTTGAGTTCACGATGGTGAAAGCTGACTCCGGCGCTATTGGAGGCGACCTTTCCAATGAGTTTCAGGTGGTGGCCGAGCAGGGGATGGACCATGTTTTAATCTGTAAAAACTGTGGTTATTCGGCGAATTCCGAGGTGGCTCCGTTACGCTCCACATCCGATGAGACGCCTTGGTCTCAAGATCTTCTTGAAAAATTCGCAACCCCAAAGCTAAGAACCATCGAAGACTTAGCGGGGGCCCTGAACCTTCAGCCGAAGCAGTTGGTAAAAACCTTTTTTGTGAAGTACCAAGACGCTGACGAAAGTTGGCAGCAAGCCGCCCTGTTGTTGCCAGGGCATCGCGAAGTGAATCTGATAAAAGTCAAAACCCTGCTTGCCGCCAGTTCTGATGTTGAGCCCTTGACCGATACTGAGGTGAAGCAGCTCACGGGTGCCAATCCAGGAAGCTGTGGCCCGGTGGGCCTAAGCGCGAAAGTGGTCATGGATCAAGAGCTTGCAAGCTTACCGGCCTTCGTAGTGGGGGCTAATGAAGACGACTTTCATTTGAAAAACGTGGTCCCGGGGCGTGATTTTCAGGTGAATCTCTCTGGAGATATCGCCCAGGCCCAAGACGGAGACCCCTGCCCCGAATGCAGCAAACCTATGATTGCGAAGCGAGGTATTGAAGTGGGGCACATCTTTTATCTCGGACAAAAGTACTCCGAGCCCATGGGGTTGAAGTACCTCGACCAGCAAGGGAAAACCCAACCCGTGGAGATGGGTTGCTATGGTATTGGGGTGACCCGAACCCTGCAGGCGGTCATTGAGCAGAGCCATGATGGCGACGGCATGATTTGGCCCACCAGTGTGGCGCCTTTTCAGGTCCATATCTGTTTGCTCGACCCCGACGATGAAGGAATCAACCAATGGCTCAGTGCTTTTCAGTCTTCTCTTGAGAAGGCTGGGCATGATGTTTTTGTTGATGATCGCCCCAAAGAGCGACCCGGTATCAAATTTAAAGATGCCGATCTGATTGGTCTGCCTTTACGGGTGGTGGTTGGTAAACGTGGCTTTGAGAATGATGAAGTTGAGTTGTTTGTTAGAAAAACCAAAGAAAAAATCAAAGTTTCTGTTGAAGAGGCTCTCTCCAAAGCTCATAGCTTGTTGGGAGACTTGTCTTGAGTGCCAAGAAAAGTGCTGAGCTAAGGACCGTCGTTGGTATCCACTCTTGCGGAGAGGCCTTAAAGACCCATCCGAACTGGGTCGAGGAGATCTTTGTCATGGAGGGCAAAGAGCGCGATCTCGAAGCCCTTCTTAAAAGCGGGGGTAAGCGTAAGTTTAATATTAAATCTAAAGGGAAAAAGTTCTTCAATAACCTCGCGGATGGTCATCAGGGGCTTTGCATTAAGATGAGTGATCGTCCGCGTTGGGATGATGATTGGGCGACTCGTGAAGACAGTGTGGTTGTTTTCTTAGACGGCATCACGGATCCCCATAACTTGGGAGCCATTTTGAGAACCGCGTGGCTTCTCGATGTGGCGGCGGTCTTTATCCCCAAGAATCGACGGGTGGATTTGACTCCCGTTGTCTGCAAGGTGGCCTCCGGTGGGGCTGAGCATGTGCCCGTGGAGTCTTGTCACTTTGGCTCGCAGTTGCAATGGTTCAAAGACCAAGGCTACTGGGTGCATGGCCTGCGAGAAAAAGGCGATCTTCTTTTGCCGCAACAGAAGCCTGGTGGCAAAACAGTGTTGGTGGTGGGTGCTGAAGGTAAAGGCATTCGCAGCTCCACCGAAAACTTTTGTGACCAATTTGTTAGCATCCCCCAAGTAGCGACCGGATCAAGTTTTAACGCCTCCGTGGCTTTTGCTCTGTGCGCCTACGAGTACACTCGTCATCGCTCTTTTAAGACCGAAAATTAAAGCGATTTGATCGACGATCCCCAGAGCCGCGCCCTCCATTTTGCGAGCGGGTCTTTGGTGAACCTCGAGTCCCTCCGTCTCTGTGTTCCGTTTTTAATATTGACTTAAACTGGGCTTTTCTTTAAACCCCTTCTTCTAGGTCCAAAGCCTGAGTTTGCTGAATTAGCTCAATTGGTAGAGCAATTGATTTGTAATCAATAGGTTGGGGGTTCGAGTCCCTCATTCAGCACCATTTTTGACATCAAGTACCATAACTTGTGTCAAAAAAGTCGGGATTTGGAGTAAAAAAATTGCCTTGAAGCTCTAAGTAGTAGAGTCTTATTGGTTCGAGGAGGAGTACTCAAGCGGTCAACGAGGGCAGACTGTAAATCTGCTGGCTTAGCCTTCAGAGGTTCGAATCCTCTCTCCTCCACCATTTTTTGGGGTGAAAAATTTTATGAGCGGGAGTAACTCAATTGGTAGAGTGTCAGCCTTCCAAGCTGAATGTTGCGGGTTCGAGACCCGTCTCCCGCTCCAACTTTTGTCTTCCTGAGCCTAGCGAAGGATCTGGAGAGAGCCTAGGGTATTGCTGATGTGGCTCAGTGGTAGAGCACACCCTTGGTAAGGGTGAGGTCGAGAGTTCGATTCTCTCCATCAGCACCATTTTAAAGGTGCTCAGAAGTTATTTTTTTATTGATTACATAGTTAAAGGCGTTTAATTAAAGACGAAATACAAATTAAAAATGTTTCAGGAGGCTTTGAATGGCTAAAGAGAAATTTGATAGAGGGAAACCCCATGTGAACATCGGTACTGTTGGCCACGTTGATCATGGTAAAACAACACTGACAGCTGCCATTACAAAGACTATGGCTGAAAAATTCGGTGGAACCGGGATGGACTATGCCGACATCGATAAAGCTCCTGAAGAGAGAGAGCGTGGTATCACAATCTCTACGGCGCACGTTGAGTACGAGACCGAAGGTCGTCACTATGCTCACGTTGATTGCCCCGGACATGCCGATTATGTGAAAAACATGATCACTGGTGCGGCCCAGATGGATGGTGGAATCCTTGTTGTTTCTGCTGCTGATGGTCCTATGCCTCAAACTCGCGAGCACATCCTTTTGGCTCGTCAGGTGGGTGTTCCTGCTCTCGTTGTTTTCTTAAACAAATGTGATCAGGTGGACGATGAAGAACTTCTTGAGTTGGTTGAGCTTGAGATTCGTGAACTTCTTAGCAAGTACGAATTCCCTGGTGATGATATTCCAATCGTCCGTGGCTCGGCTCTTAAAGCTCTTGAAGGCGACACAGGCCCTATGGGTGTTGAAGCCATTATGAAGTTAATGGAAGCTGTCGACGCTACTGTTCCTGAGCCGGAGCGCGATGTGGACAAAACCTTCTTGATGCCGATTGAGGACGTATTCTCAATCTCTGGTCGTGGTACTGTTGTTACCGGCCGTATCGAGCGTGGAATTGTTAAAGTGGGTGAAGAGATTGAAATCGTTGGAATTCGTCCAACCACTAAAACCACTGTGACTGGTATTGAAATGTTCCGTAAGCTTCTTGATGAAGGTATGGCAGGAGACAACGCGGGTTGCTTGCTTCGTGGTACTAAAAAAGAAGATGTGGAGCGTGGTCAAGTTCTTGCGAAACCAGGAACCATCACTCCTCACGCCAAATTCGTCTGTGAGTCTTATATTCTGACTAAAGAAGAAGGTGGACGTCACACTCCATTCTTTACCAACTACCGTCCTCAGTTCTACTTCAGAACAACAGATGTAACCGGTGTTTGTTCTTTGAAAGAGGGAACTGAAATGGTTATGCCTGGTGACCAAATCGAAATGAGCGTTGAGCTAATCTGCCCAATCGCCATGGAGAAGGGCCTTAAGTTCGCCATCCGTGAAGGTGGTCGTACTGTGGGTGCCGGTGTTGTTACCGAGATTGTTGAGTAATTTATACTAATTACAAAACAAATTTGAAAAGGCCTCTAGTCATGGGGGCCTTTTTTTGTTATGAAAATAGGTCTGGCAATAGGGTAGTGGCTCAATTGGTAGAGTAACGGACTCCAAATCCGTTGGTTGGGGGTTCGAGTCCCTCCTGCCCTGCCATTTTTGATTAAAAAGACCATTTTTTGCGGCGAAAACTAGTTTTGTCCATGAGAAGTGAACTTATAAAGAAGAGGTTATGGAAAAGACAATTAATAAGATCATGATGGTTAGTTTCGTATGTGGTGCCTTTATGGTGGGTTACACTGTGCAGGTGATGAATGCCCTTCTTTCTGTTTCTTGGGGGACATACGCGCGAATCGCTGACGGTGATTTTGTAACCTACGGTATGCCTGTTGTTTTTGGATTTCTATTTTTTGTTTATGTGAGCACCTCTAAGAAAGTACGCACCTGGGCTCAAGAAGTCATTGTTGAAGTTAGTAAAGTGGTTTGGCCTTCTAAGAAAGACACCACAGCGATGACAATCTTTGTTTGTTTTTTCATGATTCTCTCTGGAATAATCCTCGGTCTTTTCGACATGTTTTCCAGTCAAGTCATTCAATTCATTATTGAGATGAGCTAAGGAGTATCCGCGTGGACAATGAAAAGAAATGGTACATTGTAAACACTCAAACCAGTTGCGAAAACGTCGCTAAAACGGCGATCGAAGAGCGTATCAACACCAAGAATATGCAAGATCAATTTGGAGATATTCTGGTTCCCTCTGAAAATGTGGTTCAGCTAATCAAAGGCAAAAAACAAACTCGCGCCAGAAAATTTTTCCCCGGTTATATTTTTGTAAACATGGTTATGAGCGATACCACTTGGCATTTAGTGAAGTCGGCAGCGAAAGTGACTGGTTTCATCGGTGGCCAGAAGCCTCAGCCGGTTCCTCCCCACGAGGTCGAGAAAGTGACCAAGCAGATGGTTGAGGGCACAGAAAAAGCACGGCCCCATATTTCTTTTGAAGTGGGCGAGTCAGTCACTGTCATTGATGGTCCTTTTGCCAATTTTAATGGAACGGTTGAAGAGATCAACGATGAGAAGGCCAAGGTAAAGGTTTCTGTTTCTATTTTCGGCCGTCCCACTCCTGTGGAGTTGGACTTTATCCAGGTCGAGAAAAACTAAAAACACTTTTTAGCGCCGCTCTTGACATGAGGGACCTCGCTCCTCTGTCTAGCCCAAGGGAGCGACCTCTTTTGCGGGGCAGTTCCCTCAATTTTTGTTAACCACTTCGGTATTCCTTAGGATTTCGGCCACTCTTGTCGAGAGCAGTTGGAATCCTCTTGCGTTGAGATGGGTGTTGGGGTCGATGTAGGTAATTTCTGTGGTCCTTTCGAACAGCATTGCTAGGTCGTGGCTAAAGGGCCAGCCTTGCTGCTTGTATAAGTTTCGAAACTGTTTGCTGCTTGTGCCGATACTGTTCGGGCGGAGGTCCGTCATCTCTTCCCAGTCGACGATTTTTTTTTCTCTTTTACTAAGGGGTTTCGCTCCAGTCAGATAGGGATTGGCTTGATATAAGTGCAGCATTTTAACTCCATGATAGTCTGCAATGCTTTTCGATAGTTTGGTGTATTTGACTCAGACGTCGAAGGCAGTTCGAGCAGGATCACCTTGGCATTCTGGAAAGTTTTTTTCATTTTGGCTTACTTGCTCGATTTGTATTTTTAGTTGTTGAATGTCCTTGAGGGTTTGAGTCCGAAACTGGTTCCACAACAAAAAAATGAATTGGCTCCTGCCAAGCCACGAGTCATGCAGGTTGCCAGAGGCAACCCTGAGTAATTTTGTTTTAAATCGGAGCGTCTCAAGGGGCTCTGATAGGGTGGGATTAGTTAGAAATTCGAAATGTGCAGGGAGTTCGGGGTCTCTGGGGCACTGTCTCATTACGACTTCGTTCCAGCCATCGTAGAACAAGGCAATATCTACGGTCTCAATGAATCGACTAGCCACGGCATATTGCTGAGGTTGCTTCATTCCAGAGAGAGCCATGTTGAGCACTCTAATTTTTTTATTAAAGGCTTTTTGAAAATATCCCGAGTCTTGCAGCCACTCCGCCCAGTGCATTGCCGTAGAGCCTCCAAATATGCCAATGACCAGTTCATTGTCTTTTTTTCGATAGGGAAAGCTGACTGGGTCAATGAACCCGTGATTGTTTCCGATGTGAAAGGTGAAGCCAAAGGCGTGGTGAGCTTTCTTTAAATCAGCAATCGGATTGGCGGGCACATCCTTAGCTGCGCCAGGATGCTCTGATGCTGTTTCTCTGTAACTAGCAAGGGTTCCTTGGGGCGCCAGCTGGTTGTGCTGAATGAGTAGAAAAGATCCGACCTCTAGTGAAACAGCGGAGCAGAAAATCAGCATCACCAATGAAATTGCAGATTTAAGCATGAGGCGATTTTTCCTTACGATGCCAGTTCAAGGCGGTGGAGACGATGTAATTCAATTCAGAGCGCTTAGGGGTCCATTCAAATTCGGCTTGAAAACGATCACTGGCGCAGACCAGCGAGGCCGGGTCGCCGTGGCGACGCTTTTCGAACACGAGCTGCAGGGGTTTTTGAGTTTGTGCCTCGACCTCTTTGGCAAGCTCGAGCAACGAGTGCCCTCTGGCGTTCCCGATATTGTAAAAGGTGTGCTGGGGCCGGGAGGCAAGTAATTTTTCAACTGCGGCCACGTGGGCGTCGGCCAGGTCGCTGACGTGAATAAAGTCGCGCACACAGGTTCCATCGTGGGTCGGGTAATCCCTTCCAAAAATCGCCACCGGTTGGCCGAGAAGGCTCGCGGTGATGAGGTTGGGTAGAATGTGGGGTTCGGGGTCATGGGACTCTCCGATTTCACCACCGGGATCGGCTCCTGCCGCGTTAAAATAGCGCAAGCCAATCACATCAAACCCGTAGTGTTGTTGATACTGAGTGAGTATTTCTTCAACCATGAGCTTGGAGAGGCCGTAGGGGTTGATTGGATTTTGGGGATGACTTTCTGAAATCTTGTCTTCGAGGGCGTGACCATAAGTCGCGCATGTGCTGGAAAACACCACCTTTTTTAGACCAAGAGCTCTCAGGGCTTCGAAAAGAAGAATGCTTCCTGTGACATTGTTTTCGAAATAGAGATTCGGCTTTTCGGTGGACTCTTTGATGTAGGCGTAGGCTGCCAGATGGATAACGGCCGCGATGGGGTGTGTCGCCACCTCTTGAACCACGGCATCAAAGTTGCGAATGTCCCCAAAGATAAAAGGCCCCCATTTGACGGCCTCACAGTGTCCTCTCTCCAGGTTGTCCAGGGTTATGGGGGTGTGACCTGACTCCCAGAGGGCTTTGCAGACGTGACTGCCAATGTACCCGGCGCCACCGGTGACGAGAATATGGGCCAATACAGGGCTCCTTTGTCGGCTTTTGGCCCATGAGCTCTTGCCCGGGCCTGAAAACCTTTATATTTAAATATTATTAAAGAGTTATGGCAATATTGTTGGGTTTATTTTGGGGTTGATGGGGTTGTCCCGTTGACATTCTTTAAAGCATGAGAAAAACATAACAAAATTCCCCAATTGTCCTTGCTTGGCGTGTCTTTATCGACTATATCGGTCATTTCATTGTCGACAAAAATTGGAGTTCTAAAATGGCTAAAAAAGTCACCGGAATGATTAAGTTGCAAATTCCTGCTGGAAAAGCGAATCCAGCTCCACCTGTTGGGCCGGCTCTCGGGCAGCACGGTGTGAATATCATGGATTTTTGTAAGCAATTTAACGCGAAAACGCAAAAAGCCGGAAACACGATTATTCCTGTAGTGATCACTGTTTATCAGGATCGTTCATTCACTTTTATCACGAAAACACCACCCACTTCGGTCATGATCAAAGAGGCCTGTAATTTGAAAAGTGGTTCAAAGATGCCTCAAAAAGACAAAGTGGCAAAAATTAAGATGGCAGAGGTTCGCAAGATTGCTGAAACAAAACTTCCTGACCTAAATTGCGTAACGGTTGAAAGTGCTGTGAATCAAGTGGTTGGTACCTGTGTAAGCATGGGCGTTGAAGTCGTCGGTTAAGGGAAAGTAAAATGGCAAAGTTATCTAAAAGAGTTAAAGCGAATAAAGAAAAAGTAGATCGAACGGCAAAGTACAATGTCACTGAGGCCTTTAAGCTTGTGACTGATACGGCGACCACAAAGTTCGACGAAAACGTAGATGTATCCATTCGTTTGGGTGTTGACCCTAAACAGAGTGATCAGCAGGTGAGAGGCTCTGTTTCTCTACCCAATGGTGTTGGCAAAGACGTCAAGGTGCTTGTTTTTGCAAGAGGCCCAAAAGAAAAAGAAGCTACAGAAGCTGGGGCTGACTTTGTGGGTGCTGATGATCTTGTCGAAAAAATCAAAGGTGGTTGGTTGGACTTCGATAAAGCCATTGCCACTCCCGACATGATGGCAACAGTTTCTAAGGTGGCTAAGGTTTTGGGACCAAGAGGCCTCATGCCGAACCCTAAGGTGGGTACGGTCACAATGAATGTTGCTGACGCTGTGACGGCCGAGAAGAAAGGAAAGTGTTCCTTTCGTGTTGAGAAAGCCGGAATTGTCCACGCTGGGATTGGTAAAAAATCAATGGGTGCTGAGAAGCTACAAGAGAACTTCTTAAGTCTTCTTCACGCCTTGTCAAAAGCCAAGCCGTCTTCAAGCAAGGGTGTTTACTTAAGAAAAATCGATGTCTCTTCGACCATGGGTCCAGGAGTGGGTGTTGATGTTTCAAGCGCTCAGTCGGCGTTAAAATAAGAGTTTACTCTTTTGTATCCCATCTCTTGCTAGGTGGGACTCAATGGATTAAACGCGATCGAAGACTGTCGGTACCTCATTTGGAGGTTTAAAACTCACCGATTGAGATTGTTGGAAAAAGCTGGGGCTTTAAGCCTTGGTGCCTCCATCAAAATTCTGAATCGCCTTAAATGGAATGAAAGGAGGAATGTTTATGCTAACACGCGCGCAAAAAGCGGAGCGAATCAGCGCACTTTCCGGTAACCTTTCCCGTGCTAAAGCCACTTTCCTTGTCGATTTCAATGGGATGGATGTTGAGCAGGTCACAAACTTGCGTAAAAATCTCCATCGGGTTGATTCTGAGATGAAAGTGGTTCGGAACACTCTTGCTAAGCTGGCGTTGAAGGATCATCCCGATTCTGATGCCGCTTTAGACGGAGAGTTTGTCGGTACGAACGCCTTTGTTTTTGCTTATGACGATGCCAGTGCATCAGCCAAAGCTCTTGCTGAGTTCAGTAAAGATGTGGAAGCTCTTAAGCTCAAAACGGGTGTGATGGAAGGGCAGAAGCTTGATGCCGACAAGATTAAATATCTTGCGACATTACCAGGTAAAGATGAGTTGCGAGCAAAACTACTCAGTGTCTTTATGGCCCCTGCAACCAGTGCGGTGCGCGTCATGAATGCGGTGCCAAGTGGTTTTCTCAATGTCATGAATGCCTATAAAGATTCAAAAGGCGAATAAATTTAACTTTAACTAATATTTTTTGAAAAAAAACGGAGTAATAAAATGGCTTTAAATAAAGATGAAGTAATCGATTTTCTATCAAACATGTCAGTAATGGAAATTGCTGGTCTTGTAACCGAGTTAGAAGAGAAGTGGGGCGTTTCTGCTGCTGCACCTGTAGCTGTGGCTGCTGGTGGTGCTGCTGCTGGTGGTGCTGCTGCAGAAGAAAAAACCGAATTTGACGTGATCCTTGCTGCTGCTGGTGACAAGAAGATCAATGTTATTAAAGAGGTTCGTACAATCACAGGCCTTGGTTTGAAAGAAGCCAAAGACCTCGTTGAAGGTGCCCCAAAGCCAGTTAAAGAAGGCGTTCCTAAAGAAGAAGCTGATAAAATCAAGGAAGCCCTAGAAAAAGCTGGTGCTAAAGTTGAAGTTAAGTAAAACTACGGCTTAACTGAAAATAAGTGAATATGAAGGGAAGGCCATCGGTCTTCCCTTTAGGTGTTTGTAGATAAATTGCTGAAAAGACACGGGTGCTAATGCGCAGAGGACCTTTGTCTTAAAACTGTTGGCTCAAAAGTTCGTGAAGTGCTGGGATGCACGAGGGACGGCTGGGGTCAGATACTAAGGAGAACGAATGGCAACCAGACCGGTGACCGCTTCGAATGTCCGTATACGGAAATCATTTTCCCTCAACAACGTCGCTATCGATATTCCCAATCTTATTGAAATGCAGAAAAGTTCTTATGAGAGCTTTCTTCAAAAAAATACAGATGCAGATCGTCGTGGTGATGATGGGTTGAATGGCGTTTTTAAGTCAGTATTCCCGATTAGCGACTTTAACAATACATCAAGCCTTGAGTTTGTCAGCTATGTGTTAGAGCCCCCCAAGTATGACGTCGAAGAGTGTCGTCAGCGTGGGATGACTTACGCCTCTCCAGTAAAGGTAACCCTTCGCCTCATCGTATTTGACGTGGATGAAGAAACCGATGCTCGTAGTATCCGTGACGTTAAAGAACAAGAAGTCTATTTAGGTGAAATTCCTTTGATGACCAAGAATGGTTCTTTTATTGTCAACGGAACCGAGCGTGTTGTGGTTTCTCAATTGCATCGTTCGCCTGGCGTGTTCTTTGATCATGACAGTGGTAAAGGGTCCACAAGTGGCAAATATATTTACTCTGCGCGAGTGATTCCTTACCGTGGTTCTTGGCTAGACTTCGAGTTCGATCAAAAGGATCTTCTTTATGTAAGAATCGATCGTCGTCGTAAATTGCCTGCGACCATTGTCTTGAAAGCCTTGGGCTACGATACGCAACAGATTCTAGAATACTACCATGACATCGACTCTGTGAAAGTGGGCAAGAATGGCGAGTACTTGCGACCATTCGATGTTGAAAAGGTAGCCGGCCAGCGAGCCATCGTCGATATCGTTGATCCTAAGACTGGCGAAGCTGTTGTGCGCGCCGGACGTCGAATCACGCGAGCTTCCGTTAAGAAAGTCAAAGAATTGGGTATCGATGAGCTGAAGCTGACGGCTGAAGACCTCATGGGTAAAGTTGTGGCTTCACCTATCGTCAATGAGTCCACTGGTGAAATCATTGCCGACACGAACACTGAGGTGACTCCCGAAGTTCTTGAGGCCGTCACTTCAATGAAGTTAAAAACTATCGACCTCATCTTTTTTGATGGCATGGCTGTTGGTCCCTATCTTCGAAACACTTTGCTTGTTGATAAAGTTGACACCAAAGAAGAAGCCATCATCGAGATATACAAAAGACAACGTCCTGGTGAACCACCAACGATTGAGGCCGCCACTAATTTCTTCAATAGACTCTTTTTTGACCCAGAGACCTATGACCTTTCAGAAGTCGGTCGGTTGAAGATCAACCACCGTTTTAACATCCCTTTTGAAGAATGCCCTGTTGAGCATAGAACACTCACAGAAAAAGACATCATGGAAGTCACCAGAACTCTTGTGAACCTTCGAAACGGTAAGGGTAATGTTGACGACATCGATCACTTGGGGAACCGACGGGTTCGTTCTGTGGGTGAGTTGCTAGAGAACCAATATCGCATTGGTCTGGTTCGAATGGAAAGAGCCATTCGCGAACGCATGAGCTTGCAAGATGTCGAGACCATGATGCCGCACGACCTTGTGAATGCAAAACCTGTCAATGCCGTTGTGAAAGAGTTTTTTGGCTCGTCACAGCTTTCTCAGTTTATGGATCAAACCAACCCTCTTTCTGAGATCACTCACAAAAGACGTTTGTCGGCCCTAGGCCCAGGCGGTCTTGAGCGGTCACGCGCTGGTTTTGAGGTTCGAGATGTCCACCCAACCCATTATGGTCGTATTTGTCCCATCGAAACTCCAGAGGGACCGAACATTGGTTTGATCGCCTCTTTGGCCACTTATGCCCGAATTAACAATCATGGCTTTATTGAGACCCCTTACGTAAAGGTTGAAAATCAAGGAACCGACGGCGAAGTGATCTATTTGTCTGCTCTTCAGGAGACAGACCATCACATCGCGCCGGCCACTCGAGAAGGTGCCGTTTCTCTAAAAGAGGAGCAGATCACCACTCGTTGCAATGGAGAGTATCAGCTCAACCCCGCTGAAAAAGTGACCTATATGGACGTGTCGCCGAGTCAGCTGGTTTCGATTGCTGCCTCTTTGATTCCCTTTCTTGAGCATGATGATGCGAACAGAGCCTTGATGGGCTCGAACATGCAACGTCAGGCTGTGCCTTGCTTGCGATCCCATTCTCCTCTTGTGGGGACTGGCGTTGAAAAGCTTGTGGCTCGTGACTCCGGAACATCCGTGGTTGCTCTTAACGACGGAATTGTTGAAGAAGTGGACGCCTCTCGTATTGTGGTTCGTCGCTTGGCGAAAGCCGGTGGTATGGGTGCCAACGTCGACATCTACAATTTGACGAAATATCAAAGAACTAACCAAAACACCTGTTTCAACCAAAAACCAATTGTTGTTAAAGGTGACCTTGTTAAGAAACATGACATTATTGCCGATGGACCATCCACTGAGTTTGGTGAGCTAGCCATCGGGCAAAATATCTTGGTCGCGTTTACTCCTTGGATGGGATACAACTTTGAGGATTCTATTCTGATCTCTGAGCGTCTGATTCGTGATGACACCTACACTTCGATTCACGTCGAAGAGTTTGAGTGTGTCGCTCGAGACACCAAGCTTGGTAAAGAAGAAATCTCTCGAGATATTGCCAACGTGGGTGAAGAGGCCTTGAAAGACCTGGATGAATCCGGTGTGATTCGCATCGGAGCCGAGGTTCGCCCTGGCAACATTCTGGTGGGTAAAGTCACTCCAAAAGGTGAAACTCAATTATCTCCGGAAGAAAAACTTTTGCGAGCGATTTTTGGTGAGAAGGCCGGCGATGTGAAGGACACCTCATTGCGAGTGCCTTCAGGAGTCACCGGTACTGTGATTGATGCCCAGGTCTACAGTCGTGAAGGCGTGGACCGTGACGTGCGATTGCAGTCCATTATCGAAGAAAAGAAAAAGAAAATTGCCAAAGACTTTGATGTTGAACAAAACGTCATCAAAAACAACGCGATTGAAGACTTAAGATTGATTCTCGTGGGTAAAAAGACCACGGGTGCTCTTCTTAACGAAGATGGTTCTGAGAAACTTCTTGAAAAAGGTCAGGTCATCACTTCCGAAGACTTAGAGTCGATCGCTTTTGAACTCCTCTCCTATGTTCCCATGGAATCAGAGATTGAATATCAAGTGTCTCGCGTTGTTGATAAGGCCCGTAACCAGTTGGATGCGATCAAGCTTGTCTTTGACGAAAAAGTGGATCGCTTGACCAAGGGTGATGAGCTTCCTCCTGGTGTGATCAAGATGGTGAAGGTCTATGTTGCCATCAAGCGCAAGCTTCAGGTCGGTGATAAGTTTGCCGGTCGTCACGGAAATAAAGGGGTTGTTTCAAAAATCCTTCCCGTTGAGAGTATGCCTTACCTTGCCGATGGAACGCCAGTAGACATGGTGTTGAACCCGCTGGGGGTTCCGTCTCGTATGAACATTGGTCAGGTCCTTGAAATTCATTTGGGTCTTGCCGCTCGTTACCTGGGTGTTCAGTTGCAAGAACAATTGGACAACTGGAACATAGACAATGCTCGCCAAGCCATGAAGGACACCTTCGATGATGCTGACATCTCAGCAAAAATTGATAGTGCCGATGAAGAGTCACTGAAAAAGATGATTAAGGCCGTCGATAAGGGTGTGCATTTGGCTTCACCTGTCTTTGATGGAGCGAAAGAGTCTGAAGTGAAAGACCTTCTTCGTAAAGCTCATATGCCCACTTCAGGTCAGATGGTGCTTTTTGACGGTCGAACCGGTGATGCTTTTGAAAATCCAGTGACTGTTGGAATCATGTACATGCTGAAACTTCACCATTTGGTCGAAGAGAAAATTCACGCCCGTTCCATCGGTCCTTACTCGCTTGTGTCGCAACAGCCTTTGGGTGGTAAAGCCCAGTTCGGTGGTCAGCGTCTCGGGGAGATGGAGGTTTGGGCCATCGAAGCCTACGGAGCGGCGTATTCTCTGCAAGAGTTCCTCACTGTGAAGTCGGATGACGTCGCAGGAAGAACGCGAATGTATGAGAGTATTGTAAAAGGTGAAAATATTCTTGAGCCAGGGCTTCCGGAGTCATTTAACGTTCTTGTTAAAGAGCTACAGAGTTTGGGCTTGAATGTTGAGCTTGTTGAATCTGGAATTCTTTCTGATTCCGATGAGGACAACGTTGGCATTGAAGAAGATTTTATTGAGCAATAGAAAAGAGATTATTTGTTGTGGGAACCGAGTATGGGGTTCCCGAGAAGCTGAATGCACTTCAACAGGAGTTGAGATTTGAAAGACTTATTAAACTTTTTTGACAAACCGAAAGATCCATTGTCGTTTGATGCCGTTCGTATTTCCATTGCGTCGCCAGAAATGATTCGTTCGTGGTCCCATGGTGAGGTGAAGAAACCTGAAACTATTAACTACAGAACCTTCAAGCCCGAGAGAGACGGTCTCTTTTGTGCCAAGATTTTTGGACCGGTCAAAGATTACGAATGTCTTTGCGGCAAATACAAGCGAATGAAGTACCGGGGCGTTGTCTGCGAAAAGTGTGGTGTTGAAGTCACGCAAAGCAAAGTTCGTCGTGAAAGAATGGGTCATATCGAATTGGCCTCACCTGTGGCCCACATCTGGTTCTTGCGCTCTCTCCCATCTCGAATTGGTAACTTGATTGATCTGACTCTGAAGGAAGTTGAAAAGGTTCTGTATTGCGAAGCCTATATCGTCGTCGACCCTATGGAAACCGACCTGACGGAAGGCGCCGTTTTAACGGAAGAAGCCTATCAAAACGCTCTTAACGAATTTGGTCCTAACTTCAAAGCCGGAATGGGCGGTGAAGCAGTTCGTGAGATTCTGCGAAAAGTAGATCCAGAATATTTGTCTCGTAAACTTCGTATGACTTTGAAAGAAACCAAGTCGGAGGCAGGAACAAAAAAACTGACCAAAAGGCTTAAGATTGTTGAGGCCTTCCAGGGTTCCATCAACAAGCCTGAATGGGTGATGCTAGACTGCTTGCCCGTGATTCCGCCAGATCTTCGTCCCTTGGTGCCTTTGGATGGAGGGCGATTCGCCACTTCCGACCTGAACGACCTCTATCGTCGAGTGATTAACAGAAACAACCGACTGAAAAGGCTCCAAGAGCTCAATGCTCCAGATATCATTATTCGAAACGAAAAGCGCATGTTGCAAGAATCTGTGGATGCTCTTCTCGACAACGGACGGCGTGGTAAGACCTTTACGGGTCCTAATAAAAGACCTCTTCGTTCATTGAGTGACATGCTGAAAGGGAAGCAAGGGCGTTTCCGTCAAAACCTTTTGGGGAAACGTGTGGATTATTCCGGACGCTCTGTGATTGTCGTTGGTCCGACGCTGAAACTCCACCAGTGTGGTCTTCCCAAAAAAATGGCTTTGGAGCTATTCAAGCCGTTCATTTACAATAAACTTGAAGAGCAAGGCTTCACTTCAACGATCAAGCAGGCCAAGCGAATGGTTGAGCAAGAGACCGTTGAAGTTTGGGATATTCTTGCCGACGTGGTTCGTGAACATCCCGTGATGCTGAACCGAGCGCCGACTCTTCACAGACTCGGGATCCAGGCATTTGAACCTGTCCTGCACGAAGGAAAAGCCATTCAACTACACCCTCTCGTGTGTACGGCTTTTAATGCCGATTTCGATGGGGATCAGATGGCTGTCCATGTACCTCTTTCGGTAGAAGCTCAGGTCGAGGCTCGCGTCTTAATGATGTCCACCAACAACATTCTATCTCCGGCTTCTGGTAAGCCAATCATCAATCCCACCCAAGATATTATCCTAGGGTTGTATTGGATGACTCGGATTCGTCCGGGTGCCAAAGGCACCGGAAGAACTTTCTCCGGAACGTCAGAAATCATTTTTGCCTATGAGTCTGGAACCGTTGATTTGCAAGCGGCTTGTAAGGTGCGTTTGCGTGGTCAGGTTCGCGAGACCTCAGTGGGGCGCGCTTTGCTTAGTGATGTCATTCCTAAAGAGGTTCCCTTTGACGAGTTGAACCAAACTATGACTAAAAAACAAATCGCAAAGCTGATTGATAAGTGCTTTCGCTTAGCGGGAGCCAAGGCAACCGCTATCATGGCTGATCGCCTGATGACGACTGGGTTTCATTACTCCACTCGCGCCGGTATCTCAATCTGTCTTGATGATATGATTATTCCCGATTCAAAAGGCCAGCTTCTTGCTGACGCCGACAACTTGGTTAAGGAGATTCAAAGTCAGTACGATGAAGGTTTGATCACTGATGGTGAGCGCTACAACAAGGTTGTGGATATCTGGGCCCAAACGGGTGACAAGGTCGCCAAGCAGATGCAGGGTCGTATTGAAAAGCAAACCTTTGATGTCAATGGAGAGCAGGTCGAAGACGACTCTTTCAACTCAATTTTCATCATGGCCGATTCTGGAGCGAGGGGTTCTGCCGCTCAGCTTCGTCAGTTGGCTGGAATGCGTGGTCTGATGGCGAAACCAAACGGTGAGATCATCGAGACTCCGATCACGGCCAACTTCCGTGAAGGGTTGTCCGTGTTGCAGTATTTTATCTCCACTCACGGAGCTCGTAAGGGGCTTGCAGATACCGCATTGAAAACGGCCAACTCAGGTTATTTAACTCGTCGTCTCGTTGATGTGGCCCAAGATGTGGTCGTTAGAGAAGACGATTGTGGATCGACCGATGGTCTCGAGATTCGTCCCATCGTCGAAGGCGGTGAAGTGATTCATCCCATGGGCGATCGGGTTCTTGGCCGTATTGCACTCGATGATATCGTTGACCCAACTGATGATTCTGTAATCGTTGCAGCCAATGAGCAAATCACTGAGGACCACATCGATCGTATCGATGAGTCGCCTATCGAAAAAATCATGTTGCGATCTGTTCTAACATGCAGAACCCGTCGTGGTGTTTGTAAAAAATGTTACGGTCGAGATCTCTCGCGCGGTAACATGGTCAACCTTGGTGAGGCCGTGGGAATTATTGCTGCCCAGTCCATTGGTGAGCCGGGAACCCAGCTAACGATGAGAACCTTTCACTTGGGTGGAACGGCCTCGCGAGCGGTTGAGCAATCGGTACACACTTGCCGTTACGATGGCGTTGTGAAGCTCGATGGCGTTCAGTTTGTTGAGAACAAAGAAGGTAAGCTCGTGGTTCTTAACCGAACAGGCCAAGTGCTTGTGACTGATGATGGTGGGCGTGAAAAAGAGGCCTTTAAATTGGTCTACGGTACCATTCTGAATGTTAAAGATGGTGACAAAGTTGAGAGAGGAACGAAGCTCGCAGAGTGGGATCCGTACTCAAACCCAATTGTTGCTGATGTGACAGGAACGGTTAAGTTTGATGGTATTATCGAAGGAACGACGGTTGTTGAGCAGGTCGATCCTGTGACGGGCTTTGCCACGAAAGTGATTACTGAAGGTAAGAGTGCCGATGGTAACAAGCCGACGGTCTACATTATGGGCCCTGATGGCGAGCCATTAAAACTCCCAGGTCGAGATATTCCCGCTCGATATGTTGTTCCAGTGGGCGCTCAACTTATGGCAAATGATGGAGCCAATATCCACTCAGGGGATATTGTTGCGAAAATTCACAGAGAGACTTCCAAAACCAAAGATATCACCGGGGGTCTTCCTCGTGTGGCTGAACTTTTTGAGGCAAGAACTCCGAAAGAGGCCGCCATTGTTTCTGAAATTGATGGATACATCACTTTTGGTAAAGACGTTAAGGGCAAGCAGCGAGTGATCGTGACCCCCGATGTTGGCGAGCAAATGGAGTACTTGATTCCTAAAGGAAAGCACGTAGCTGTTCGTGAGGGTGAGTATGTGAAGGCTGGTGAGGCCCTTATGGATGGTCCCACGAATCCTCATGATGTTCTTAAAGTTTTGGGCGAGAAAGAGCTGGCCCATTACTTGGTTGAAGAAATTCAAGAAGTTTACCGTCTGCAGGGTGTGGCGATTAACGACAAACATATCGAAACCATCGTGCGACAGATGTTGAGAAAAGTGACAATTTCGGATGCTGGAGACACGCGTCTCTTGGTTGGCGAGCAAGTTGAGAAGTACGTTTTTGAAGAAGAGAACGAGCTTGCGGCAAAAGAGGGCGGGCAGTTGGCCACCTTCGAGCCTCTTCTGCTTGGAATTACGAAGGTGTCACTCAGTACCGACAGTTGGATCTCAGCGGCCTCTTTCCAAGAGACGACCAAGGTTCTTACTAACGCCGCGGTTCACTCTAAGACGGATCACCTCATTGGTTTGAAAGAAAACATTATTATGGGTCGTTTGATTCCGGCTGGAACAGGATTGTCCACTTATAAAAAGTGGGGCGTCGTGGTTGATGATATTGAAGAAGATACATCGTCCGCACTACCTGGTATCGGAGCTGCGAGTAGCACTCAGCCCAACACTATGTAGGGGTGACTAAATAGTTAATTATTCGAAAGAATTGGGTCTTTCTTGCTCGTCAACTGAGACCCTTCTTTCGCTGAGCCGGCGAGGCAATTTGTCGAGATTCAGAAAAACACAAAAAACTTGACCTTGAAGCGGTAATTTTATACTTTTGCCGCCTTAAATCGATTGTAGGAGAAAAATGCCGACTATTAACCAGTTGATTCGCAGCGAACGAAAAATAAAGAAGCAGAGAAGTAGTTCTCCGGCCCTCACGAAGTGCCCACAGAAGCGTGGTGTTTGTACTCGTGTGTACACAACCACTCCAAAGAAGCCGAACTCGGCTCTTCGAAAGGTGGCTAAGGTCCGTTTGTCTAATGGATATGAAGTGATCTCCTATATTCCTGGGATCGGACATAACTTGCAAGAGCACAGTGTTGTTTTGATTCGTGGTGGTCGAGTGAAAGATCTTCCGGGCTGTCGATATCACATCGTTCGTGGTGTTCTTGATACTCAGGGTGTCTCCAATCGTATTCGTAGCCGTTCTAAGTACGGTGCCAAAAAAGCTAAGGGCTAGAGGGAAATAGATGTCTCGTAGAAAAGGTAATTACAAAAGAGAAGTGGCTCCAGACCCCATTTATAACGATGTTCTTCTGGCAAAGTTTGTAAACAAAATCATGTTGGGCGGCAAAAAGAGTGTAGCCCAAGCTCTCGTTTATAACTCTCTCAATCAAATCAAAGAAAAAATTCAAGAAGAAGAGCCTTTGGCTGTTTTCAAAAAAGCGGTTGAGAATATCAAGCCTCAATTGGAAGTTCGTTCTCGCCGAGTGGGTGGTGCAACCTATCAAGTGCCAGTTGATGTTCGCCCCTCACGTCGTGTGACATTGGCCCTGCGTTGGTTGACTTCGAATTCACGTAATCGTGGTGAGAAAGACATGGCCACTCGTATCGCTAACGAACTTATGGATGCCTACAATAACCGTGGTAACGCGATTAAAAAGAAAGAGGACGTCCATAGAATGGCAGAAGCCAACCGAGCTTTCTCGCACTACAACTGGTAGTTTCTTTTTTAAATTCTACTTTCGATGACGCCGTTTTAAAAGAACGGCGTTTTGCTTTTAGCCACTGCTGCAGTCGCTTCTGGTTGAGCTTCGAGGGATAGGGCGGATGCCGGTCTATGGTGGTTGGTTTGAAGTGACCAAAGAACCCGATTCTGCTCCTTGGGTGCCCGAGAAAAATAGAGTCTTTTTCGCGCCCAAAGGGGGCGGGGCAGGCTATGGGCTTCCAGTCTCAATTGTTGCTACGAAAAGCTCGGTTCTCTGATTGGGGTTGGCGAACTGGTCGGCTTGTGGCTATAACTCAGTCATTGGAGGTCTTTTATGAAACACGCTTGTCTTTTCTCAGTCATCTTTTTTGTATATTCTTTGGGGTACGGTGCCCAAAATATTCTAACCTGTGGGTTTAGCACTGATCTATCCGAAGCCTCTAAAACAGCTCATTGTGGAGACTCTTTGACTGTGGGAGACCTTGGGCCATGCGGCCAAGTGATAGCCCCTGGCTTGGCTTTAATTCCTATTATGGAAGTTCAGTTGGCTGCCTCGAGCGAACCGTCCCAGCAAAAAATTTATTATATCAATCAAGCTCCCGAGGGTGAGGAGCCTCGTCCCTTTGCCGGATTGCAGAACGATAGTGTCGTGATCAATGAGTACTTTTTTGACCTTCATGATCTACACATGAGATGGAGCAGTCAGTACATGATTGATGACTTAGGAATGTTTGATTTTATACTGGAGCGAGGTGAGCAGGTTCTAGCAGGGCCTGTATCCATGGAGGTGCGCCTTTCACTATCCAAGATGGCAGTCGCCCAGGGCGCTCTGTTTTCCGGTTACTTCTTGTTAAACTCGGCCCCTCTGGAAGAATCCGATCCCTTTCTTTGTATTTACCAGTAGGGGTCTTGGCCACAGAGGATGTTGTCTTGGCGAGGCGCCTTTTTTTATGGTTTTTTTAAGGTTGGAGAGAAATTAAAGATCTCTTCAAGAGCCGGCGTTTCGGTACACATCAATTCAATTTCTCCAGGAAGTTCGGCCGGTGTCGCGACTTCTTTTGGGATCCTCGCGACGAGTCCCCAGGGGCCTCCCAGGTAAACGAGGCTGACTGTGGCTTTCCATCCAGCCTCTTGCCAGGCCATAAAGGCGCTGCTCCCCGCGAGGTCGACAAGAGCGCGCGTCGAGGTTTGGGGCTTCAGGAGTATGAAGTCTGGGTGTTCCGCTGGTTTCACCATCATTGAGGCTTGCTGTGTGTTGGCGTCATAGTACAGGTCCATAAATATTTCGGCCCCTTGCTCATAGGTGGGGTCAAAGGCTGAGTGTACCGAGCGACAACTGAAGATCTTCTGAGCACTCGATGTTTCAGCGGCCCCGATAGTTGCCACGGTATGAATCAAAAAAAATAACAAGAATCGAGTCACCAGTCCCCCTCTTTGAGCTTTTGAGTTTTACCGAGAACGTCAGCGGAGAGACAGGTTTTTTGCGGGGCTCTGGAGAATTTGTAATAAAGAAAGAGTGGGCTGTTTGCGGGCCCCCGGGCTGGCCTATGTGAGGTGATGGTGATGCGAGGGGGTTCTTGGGGGCGGCAAGCCCGCATTCGTTTGAAAAGGAATCGTGTTCAGCAGGTGGAGCCTGTAAATCTTCTAGATTTTTCCTCGCCATGGCTGCCGACTTGTAATAAAAACAGGACATGTCTATTGAGAATCCACAAAAAGTTGAAGAGCTGGCTTTTACACGTAATATCGGCATTATGGCCCATATCGATGCGGGAAAGACCACCACCACAGAACGCATCCTGTATTACTCCGGGAAGAATTATAAAATTGGCGAAGTTCATGACGGCGACGCGACCATGGATTGGATGGAGCAAGAGCAGGAGAGGGGTATCACTATCACTTCTGCGGCCACCACCACTTTCTGGAATGATCACCGCATCAACATCATCGATACTCCAGGCCATGTGGACTTTACCATTGAGGTTGAGCGGTCTTTGCGGGTCTTAGACGGAGCTGTCGCCGTTTTTGACGCTGTCAGTGGCGTCGAGCCCCAGTCGGAAACAGTCTGGCGACAGGCGGACCGCTACGGAGTTCCACGAATCTGTTTTATAAACAAGATGGATCGCGTAGGTGCCGACTTTGAAATGAGCGTGCAGTCGATTCGCGAAAAGTTAGCTGCGACTCCCATATGTGCACAGCTCCCTATCGGTAGTGAAGATGAGTTCGCCGGTGTCATCGATCTGGTAAAGGGTAAGGCTCTTTTCTGGGATGGCGATGACAAAGACTCTGCCTTTGAAGAGCGCGATATTCCCAGTGACTTAAGAGAAGTCTACGAAGCGGGGCGAGAGCGCTTGATCGAGGGTTTAGCTGATCACGATGACGAGCTAGCTGAACTCTACTTGAGTGGCGAGACCGTGTCGTCCGAGATGATCGTCAAAGTTCTAAGAGAAGCAACTCTGGGGCTAAAGATCACGCCTGTGTTCTGTGGTTCGGCTTTTAAAAACAAGGGCGTGCGGCCGTTGTTGAGTGCCATCATTCACTATTTACCGAGCCCCTTGGACCGCCCTGACATGTACGGCGTTGATGCAAAGAAGCCTGATAAAGAAGTGATCTGTAAAACTGATTTCAAGTCAAAGCCTGTGGCTCTTGCTTTTAAGGTCGCCAGTGATCCTTTTGCAGGGTCATTGACCTATGTGCGAGTGTACTCGGGAGTCATCAAGGCGGGCACTCAGCTCCTCAACACTCGACAAGAAAAGAAAGAGCGCATCACTCGGTTGGTGCGGATGCACGCGAACTCGCGCGAAGAGATTCAAGAGTTAAAAGCGGGTGACATCGGTGCAATCGTTGGCCTTAAGTTCACGGGGACTGGCGACACCCTGTCAGATTCATCGCAACCAGTGACTCTCGAAGCCATTGATTTCCCCGACCCCGTGATTGCTGTTGTTGTCGAAGCAAAATCGTCAGCGCAACAGAAGAAGATGATGGAAAGTCTAGAACGACTCATTCAAGAGGACCCCTCCAGTGCTTTGCGAACGGACAAAGAGACGGGGCAGCTTTTGCTCAGTGGAATGGGTGAGTTGCATTTAGAAATACTCGTTGATCGTTTGAAGCGAGAGTTCAAGGTTGAAGCGAATGTTGGTACACCCCAGGTGTCGTACCGAGAAACCATTGGTAAGGCTGTCTCAGTCACCAAAACCTTTGAGCGCGAGGTGGCTGGCAAGCTACAGGCGGCAACAGTCGGAGTGAGTCTTGAACCCATGGCCGAGAAAAAAGGCAACAAAGTTTCTATCCAGGTGGACGATAACAAAAAGTTGACCTCCGAGTTCAAGCAGGCCGCGATCAAAGGTGTTTCTGAGGCTCTCGAGAATGGCGTCGTTGCCGGCTACCAGGTTCTGGGTGTGCAAGCCACCATAGATAAAATAATTTTTGAAGAGGAGTCGGCGGTTGAGCCGGCGTTTCAGATTGCAGGATCCATGGCTTTGAGAGACGCATTACGAAGTGCGGCCTGTGAATTGTTAGAGCCCATGTTTTTTCTCGAGGTGGTCTGTCCCGAAGAGTTTCTCGGAGCTGTCATTGGAGACCTTAACTCTCGCCGAGGCAAGGTGATCGCAACCACAGCAAAAGGTCATTTGCAGGCCGTAGAGGCTGAGGCTCCCTTGGCTGAGCTGTTTGGCTACGCCACGGACCTGAGGTCCTTAACTCAGGGGCGGGGTACCTTTGTGATGAGGTTTGGTGAGTACGCTCTCATGCCCGCAAGAACCCAAAAAGAGCTCTTGGAGAAAATGGGCCGTTAAGGCGGCGTGGTTGGGGTAGCTCGATGAGTCCCTTCGCCCGAGACACCGGTATTCGTGTCGATTAGGCCAAATGGGTCGACTGGGCTGTTCCGATGGTGCGAGTGCTCCTCGCTGAAGTTTTCAGGTGAAAAGAGTCCCTATGCCGAGAGGTTACCAGGTCGGGCCCCTCTAAGTGACTAGAACCACTTAGCTCAAGCGTCTGGTGTAAGGCATTGTTTGCCCAGGCTGCAATCCATCTGGAGGGCGGATCGAATCAAATTCTTGCCGTCAGAATGATGTTGTCGGTGACTCCATGTTGAGTTAATTTCACGGTTGTCGACGGATTATGCATCCCAGAAGCCCCCCAAGAAGTCTCCGATATTTCTATAAAAAAGACGAAAAGAGCCTTTGACAAAAGGCACCGGCGTTGTGCATACTCGCCGGTCTATATTGATTAAACGAGCGCTAGACGCCTATCTCGGGTGTTTTTGTTTTTGAAAAAAACTAGTGTTTCTAAAGATTTGAAGAGGCGTTAAAAAATGCAGAGTCAGAAAATTCGTATACGTTTAAAAGCTTTCGACCACAAACTGCTAGACCAGTCGACTCGTGAGATTGTGGATACAGCTCGCCGGACCGGTGCTCGTATTGCTGGGCCCATCCCTCTTCCTACGCGCAAGAACAAATACACTGTTCTGCGTTCCCCTCATGTGGACAAAAAAGCCCGTGAGCAATTTGAAATTAGAACCCATAAAAGATTGTTAGATATTTTGGAACCCACTCAGCAAACGATTGATCAACTGATGAAGTTGGACCTGTCTGCTGGTGTTGATGTTGAAATTAAACTTTCTGCTGAATAGAGGTATGAGAGATGAGCGAAGAAAATAAACCGGAAGAGGTTGTCGAAGAACAGACACAGGCTTCCGCTGAGAATAATGAAACCACTCAAGAAGCCACTCCAAGTAACACTGTTGCTTTAAATGGTATGTACGGTTTCAAAATTGGTATGGCCACGGTCTACTCAGACAATGGTATGCAAGTCCCAGTAACAGTTCTCAAGGTAAAGCCTTGGACTGTGACTCAGATAAAAAATCCAGGTACAGATGATTACTCTGCTGTGCAAATTTCTCTTCTTGAAAAAGCAGAAAAGAACACCAAGAAAGCTGAGAAGGGCCATCTAAAGCAGACGGGCTCTTCCAAGGGTGCTCGTTTCACACGAGAGATTCGACAAGACCTTCCAGAGGGAGTTCGTGTTGGGCAAGAGGTGGATGTCACCACTTTCGAAAAAGGACAAAAACTAAGATTGACCGCGAAATCAAAGGGTCGTGGTTTTGCTGGAGTCATGAAGCGCTATAATTTCGCTGGTGGTCCCGCATCTCATGGATCGACTTTTCACCGTCAGCCAGGATCGATTGGTAACTGTACCTTCCCTGGACGAGTGATGCCCGGGCGTAAAATGCCAGGTCATTTTGGCGATGCGAATGTCACGATAAAAAATGTTGAGGTTGTTGAAGTGCAAGCTGAAGAAGGATTGCTCCTTGTAAAAGGTCCAGTTCCCGGTGCACGCAACGGTCTTGTTAAAATGCAGAAACAAGGGTGAGCGAACTCATGGCTAAAGTAGATGTATTAGATTGGAAGAAAAAGAAGACAGGCGACGTTGAAGTGCCTGAGAAACTCGTTAACGAAGAGCTTCGTAAAGATGTGCTCCACACTCTCGTGCGTTGGCAGCTAGCTTGTCGTCGTGCCGGAACCCATGACACCAAAAATCGCGGTGACGTGCGGGCCAGTAGCATTAAGCCTTACAAGCAAAAAGGAACGGGTAACGCTCGTCAGGGTAGTCGTGCTTCCATGCTTTTGCGTGGTGGCTCTGTGGCTCACGGACCCCATCCTCGGGACTACTCTTTCAACGTTAACAAAAAAGTGAAACAATTGGGCTTGCGCTCGGCCATCTCTTACCTAAACAACGAAGGTCGTATGTTTGTGGTTTCTGACATGACTTCAAAAGACGGAAAAACCAAAGAGTTGGCGAAACGCCTTGATGGCTTTGGTCTCACTAAAGTTTTGATGATCGACGAGAACAGAGATGCCATGTTTGACCGTGCTTCGCGAAATTTGCCGAAAGCACGATATAATTCAGTAGAAGGTCTCAATGTTTATGACCTTCTAAAGTATGATGCTGTGATTTTTTCCCAAGGTTCTTTGGGTAAAGTCGCTGAAAAGTGTGGAGTTGAGTAATGTACGAAGTGATTAAAAAACCATTATTGACCGAGAAATCCTCGTCTTACAGTGACTTCGACACTTATGTGTTTGAAGTTCAAAAGACGGCGACAAAACTTCAAGTGCGAGAGGCCGTTGAAAAGGCTTTTGACGTGAAGGTGACAGACGTCCGTACTCTTGTGTACCGAACGCGTTGGCTAAAAAAACACGCTCGATTTGGACCACCAAAATACAAAAAGAAAGCTTTTGTTAAGTTGGCAAAGGGTCAAAAAATTGCAATTTTTGAGGGAGCATAACAATGGGTATTAAAAAGTTTCGCCCCACCAGTCCGGGTCGTCGTGGAATGACCGGTTTTGATTTCAGTGAAATCACGAAATCGAAACCAGAAAAAGCGCTGACGAAGTCTTTAAAGAGAACCGGAGCTCGTAACAACTTTGGTCAAATTACCATCCGTCACCAAGGTGGCGGTCATAAAAAGAAATATCGTATGATCGATTTTCTTCGCAACAAGCTAGAAGTTCCAGCCAAGGTTGTGGCGATTGAGTACGATCCCAACAGAACCTGCCGTATTGCTCTTTTGCATTATGCTGATGGCGCCAAGTCTTATATTATCGCACCAGTAGGCTTAGAAGTTGGAGCCACGGTTGTGGCTTCCTCAAAAGCGGACATTAAGCCTGGAAACAGCTTGCTTTTGTCTGAGCTTCCTGTGGGAACCATCATTCACAACATCGAATTGCGTCCTGGCAAAGGGGGGCAGTTGTGTCGCGGAGCCGGTGCAGAGGCGACTCTTGTTGGTCGTGTTGGTAAGATGGCCCAGGTTAAATTGCCTTCTGGTGAGGTTCGCGAGGTGCTTTCCACTTGTCGCGCCACCGTCGGGCAAGTGGGTAACACTGATAATGAAAACGTAACGATTGGTAAAGCAGGTCGTAAGCGCTGGAAGGGAGTACGTCCTTCCGTGCGTGGTATGGCTATGAACCCGGTTGATCATCCAATGGGCGGTGGTGAAGGTCGCGGAAAAGGGAATCATCCCACCACGCCTTGGGGTAAACCTTGTAAAGGTCATCGCACTCGTAACAACAAAGCAACTGATCGTTTTATTATTAAACGTCGGAATAAGAAGTAAGGAGATAGCACGTGGCACGTTCTATGAAAAAAGGTCCATTTATTGACGATCACTTGTTAAAAAAGGTGGTTACTGCCAGTGAAAGTGGAGACAAAAAAGCAATCAAGACTTGGTCTCGTCGTTCTACTATTATTCCAGATATGATTGGTTTGACGTTAGCTGTTCACAATGGTCGTAAATTTGTACCTGTATACGTCAACGAAAACATGATTGGTCATAAGCTTGGAGAGTTCGCTGTCAGCCGAACATTCCACGGTCATGCTGAGAAGAAGAAGAAGTAGGTAAGTCATGGAAGTTAAAGCAAGTTTGAAAAACGCAAGAGTGGGAGACCAAAAGGCAAGAATCGTTGCTGACATGGTTCGCGGAAAAATGGTTAACGATGCCATTCGTATTCTGACTTTTGACAATAAGAAGCCGTCAATGATTATCAAGAAGTTAGTTGAGTCTGCTGTTGCCAACGCTGATCAGAAAGAAGTGATCGACATTGATAATCTCTACATCAAAGAAATCATGATTGATAAGGGACCTTTCTTAAAGAGATTCCAACCAAGAGCGCAAGGTCGTGCTTTTGTTATCAAGAAGAAATCAAGTCATATTAGCCTCGTGCTGGATGAAAGGTAATACTCATGGGTCAGAAGGTTAATCCAATCAGTTTAAGAGTCGGAGTCATCAGAACTTGGGAAAGCCGTTGGTTTGCTCAGGGCACACTATACGCAAATCAGCTTCATGAAGATTTGAAATTGCGAAACCACCTAAAGAAAAAATTGAAGCACGCTGGCGTTGCCAAAATCGAAATGGAGCGCGCTGCGAATAAGTTAAAAGTCATCATCTCAACGGCTCGTCCCGGTGTGGTCATCGGTAAGAAAGGGGCTGGGATTGATGCTCTTCGCGATGAGCTGCAAAGCATGACACCAAACGAAGTGCGGGTGAATATCCAAGAGGTTCGTAAGCCCGATGTGGACGCGCAGCTCGTTGCGGAAAACATTGCCATTCAACTTGAAAAGCGTATTTCTTGGAGACGAGCTCTTAAGAAAGCCATCGCTTCTGCCCTTCGTGGTGGGGTTCGAGGAATTAAAGTTCAGGTTTCTGGCCGTCTTGACGGCGCTGAAATTGCTCGTACTGAGTGGTACAACGAAAAGTCTGTTCCCCTTCATACTTTGCGAGCGGATATCGACTATGGAACAGCCGAAGCTTTGACAACCTACGGAATTATTGGGTTAAAAGTTTGGATCTACAAAGGTGACGTTCTTTCCCAGAAAGAAGTCGAGGAGGCAGGTCGTGTTAAGTCCTAAAAGAGTCAAATGGAGAAGACAGCACAAAGGGCGTCGTAAAGGTTATGCCACCCGTGGGAACAAGGTCGACTTTGGCGATTTTGGTCTGCAAGCTCAAAGCGATGCTTGGATGACGTCTCGTCAAATCGAAGCAGCTCGTATTGCTATTAGCCGTTCGGTAAAACGTGGTGGTAAAGTTTGGATCCGCGTGTTCCCCCATAAGCCAATTTCTAAGAAACCCGCCGAAGTGAGAATGGGTAAGGGTAAAGGGAGTCCTGAGTACTGGGCTGCTGTTGTTAAGCCGGGCATGGTCCTATTTGAAATTAATGGTGTGTCAAAAGAACAAGCACAAGAAGCTTTTCGTTTAGCGGGTTCGAAAATGCCGTTTAAGACAAAGTTTATTGCTAGAGAAGTTGAGGCGTAAGATGAAATTTGAAGATATTAAAAACCTAACAACTATTGAGCTCCACAAAAAAATGCGTGAAGCCAAAGAAAAAATGTTTGAAGCGAAGATGAAAAACGCAATGGGCCAATTAACAAACCCGACTTCCATTCGTGGGATGAGACGGGACATAGCCAGACTTCGAACGGCTTTAACTGCAAATTCTAAGGCGAACTGAGGTAGATGATGACTGAACAAACACGTGGAAGACGAACCGAAGTAACGGGTCATGTGATTAGCGACAAGATGGATAAGACTGTAAAAGTCCAAGTCTATCGAGTGGTTAAGCACCCTAAATACAAAAAATATGTTCGCAGAACTTCAGTATTCACGGCCCATGATGCCGAAAATTCCGCCAAAACTGGCGACAAAGTGAGAATCGTAGAAACGCGTGCCTTAAGCAAAACGAAGCGTTGGAAAATTGCTGAGATTGTTGAGGCGGCGCAAATAGGAGTTGCCCAATGATTCAGATGCAAACCCGAATGCGAGTTGCCGACAACTCTGGTGCCAAAGAAGTTCAGTGTATCAAGGTTATTGGTGGTTCTAAAAGAAGAACAGCCTCTGTTGGTGATATTATTGTTGTTTCAGTGAAGTCTGCTCTCCCGACTTCTAAAGTCAAGAAGGGTGAGGTTGCTAAAGCTGTGATCGTAAGAACAAAAAAACAAATTCGCAGACCTGACGGATCTTATATCCGTTTTGATGACAATGCTGCTGTTTTGGTCAACCAAAACAAAGAGCCTGTTGGAACGCGTATTTTTGGACCAGTAGCCAGAGAGCTTCGAGCAAAGCAATTTGTGAAGATCATCTCTCTAGCCCCTGAAGTGCTGTAATTGGACGAGGTGTAAAGTGAACCGTTTGCAAGATAAATATCAGAAAGAAGTGGCCCCTGCGATTATGAAGTCGTTGGGACTTTCCAATGCTATGGAAGTGCCACGTATCGAGAAAATCGTGTTGAGCAGCTGCCTGCCTGATGCTGTTCAAAACTCCAAAGTTTTGAATAAGGCGGCGGAAGAGCTGACTGCGATCACAGGCCAAAAAGCCGTGATCACCAAAGCTAAAAAATCGCTTGCGAACTTTAAGTTGCGTGAGGGAATGCCTCTCGGTGTAACGGTGACGTTGCGACGGGAAAAAATGTGGGCCTTTATGGACCGTTTGATTTCGGTTTCTCTTCCTCGGGTTCGAGATTTCCGAGGCATGCCACCTAAAGGTTTTGATGGTCGAGGCAACTACAATATGGGCCTTAAAGAACAAATTGTTTTCCCCGAAATCAATTACGACAAAGTCGATAAAGTGCGTGGGATGAATATTACAATTTGCACATCAGCAAAAGATGACACACAGGGGAAAGCATTACTAGATAGTTTTGGCTTTCCATTTAGGAAGTAGGAGAAAAGATGGCTCGCTTAGCAATGATCGTTAAGGCAGAAAAGAAACCAAAGTTTAAGGTTCGACAGGTGAACCGCTGCAAGTGTTGCGGTAGACCTCGCGGTTTCATGAGAAAGTTTCAGATGTGCCGAATTTGTTTTAGAACTTTAGCCGGTCGCGGGATGATTCCTGGTGTGACCAAGTCAAGCTGGTAAGGAGAGTATTGTGGATACTATTGGTGATTTTTTAACACGAATTCGAAATGCACAAGCGGCTCGCCATGAAAAAGTGGATGTTCCAGCCTCTAAAATGAGAGAAGGAATTGCTAAGGTTTTGAGTGAGCAAAAATACATTGGTGATTACAAAGTGGTGAAAGACAGCAAGCAGGGTATGATGCGTGTCTATCTTCGTTATAGCGACGAAGGAAAGCCAAAGATTGAGCGTTTGAGAAGATACAGTAAGCCGAGCCGTCGAGAGTATGTGAAAGCAGGAGATGTTCCTAATATACGATCCGGTTACGGAATGGCAATTTTAAGCACAAGTAAAGGCATATTGAGTGGTGGACAAGCCAAAGAACAAAATGTTGGCGGCGAACTACTCTGTGTTGTTTGGTAGGTAATAGATATGTCACGAATTGGAAAATATCCGGTTGATTTTGATAGTAAAGTTACAGTTACTGTAACTCCAGAAAACGAAGTCATTGTGAAGGGCGGTAAAGCGACCCAAACAGTGAAGATGTTGCCACAGGTGAAAGCCCGTGTTGAGGGAAGCCAGGTTTTTATCGATAGACTCGAAGAGACTCCCAAAGGTCGCGCTCTTCACGGTTTGTTTCGTTCGTTAGTGCAAAATGCGGTAACGGGTGTAACCACTGGGTTCACAAAAACACTCATTCTCAATGGTGTTGGTTATCGTTCGTCGGTTTCAGGTAAAAACCTCGAGCTTTCTATCGGTTTTTCTCACCCGGTGATTTTTCCAATCCCCGAGGGAATTGAGATTAAAGTTGAAAAGCAGACCACTGTTCACATTTCAGGTGCCAGTAAAGAACAAGTCGGACAAGTTGCTGCCAAAATAAGAAACTACAGACCACCAGAGCCTTTCTTGGGTAAAGGGATTCGCTACAGTGATGAAGTGATCCGCCGTAAAGAAGGTAAGTCCGCTGGTAAGTAATGAGAGAGGTTTGAAATGCGCGTAACGATTAAAAGAAAGTGGAGCAACCGAATGAAGCTCCGAATGAAAAAAAGGCTGAAGATCCGCAAAAAAGTGGATGGCGTACAAGAACGTCCTCGTTTGTGTGTTTTCAAGAGCTCAAAAAACATCTATGCTCAGATGATTGATGACAGCACTGGGCAGACTTTGGTTAGCGCCTCGACTTTGCAAGATAAGATCAAAGGCAAAGGTAAAGATGCTGCTCTCCAAGTTGGAAAGTTGATTGCCGAACGAGCCAAAGAAAAGAATATTACCAAAGCGGTTTTTGATCGCAGTGGGTATATTTATCACGGAAAAATCAAGTCTCTTGCCGATGGTGCTAGAGAAGCTGGACTACAGGTTTAGGAGAAGCGGATGCAAGAAACCCCAGATTATGAAGAAAGAGTGGTCTCAATTAGACGTGTCGCCAAAGTTGTAAAGGGCGGACGTCGTTTCTCTTTTTCAGCTTTAGTTGTCGTTGGCAACGGAGCCGGAAGTGTTGGATTTGGAATGGGTAAAGCAGGCGAAGTGCCTGAAGCCATCGGAAAAGCCTCTCGAAGCGCTAAAAAAGGCTTTGTTCAGTTTCCTCTTGTTGAGGGACGCACGATTGCCCATGAAGTTGTTGGGATCTTTGGTGCCGCCCAAGTGGTCATGAGGCCTGCCGCTCCTGGAACAGGGGTTATTGCTGGTGGACCTGTTCGTGCGATCCTAGAGTCTGTTGGGGTGAAGGACATCCTGACGAAGTGTGTTGGGACTCGGAATGCCAACAATGCTGTGCGAGCCACAATCAATGGTCTTTCTCAGCTGCAAGGCAAAGAATTTTTAACAACCTACAAATAAGAAGTACTGAGGATAGAAAAATGGCAAAACAATTTAGAGTGAAATTAAAAAGAAGTTTGATCGGTTGTACCCAGCCCCAAAAGGACGCTGTCCGCTGCTTAGGGTTGAGAAAACGCGAATCTGAAGTTGTTGTGCCTGATCATCCGGCCACAAGAGGCCAAATTTTGAAAGTTCAGCATCTTTTAGATGTCAAGGTGGAGAAGTAAGATGAGTTTGTTAGCAGATTTAGCACCCAATAAAGGTGCGACGCATAAGAAAAAACGTGTGGGCCGTGGTGACGGTTCTAACTGGGGTGGAACCGCTGGAAGGGGCCACAAAGGTCAATTGGCGCGCTCTGGTGGAAAAGTAAAACGTGGTTTTGAGGGAGGTCAAACGCCTCTTCATAGACGTCTTCCCAAGTTTGGTTTTAAAAATACTCAGTTCAAAAACAACTATGTTATCATCAATCTCCAACAATTGAATGGTTTTGAAGGTGAAGTGAGTCCTGAGACTTTAATTGCAAAGGGATTTCTTAAAAAGACTGAGAAGCTAAAAGTTTTAGCCAACGGAAATTTAGAAAAGTCTCTGACTGTTAAAGCTCATAAATTCAGCGAATCAGCAAAAGCAGAAATTGAAAAAGCAGGCGGTAAAGCCGAAATCATCTAGTGAGATGGTTGAAGTGCCTGCAAGGGATCAAAGTGACCATGGGGGGCATGCAAAAGTTCTCTGTGGCTGAACCCTCTGACTGTCAGGTGGTTCAATCAGGAGGTAAGAGTGGCAAAAGCATCATCGTCGGCAGCAACAGCTCAAACACAAAGTCTTTTTCAAAATGAAGGTCTTCGAACCAAACTTTTATTCACCCTTTTTTGCCTGCTAATCTATCGCTTAGGTGTCCACGTTCCCACCCCGGGAATTAACAGCGAAGTCGTAAAATCGTTTTTTGAAAATCAAGGAGGTCTGTTTGGTCTCTTTAATACCTTTACCGGTGGTGCCCTGAACCAATTCAGTGTGTTCGCTCTGGGGATCATGCCTTATATTTCGGCATCGATCATCTTTCAGTTGCTCACCGCAACGGTGCCATACTTAGAGGCTCTCAAAAAAGAGGGGCAACACGGACAGAAAAAAATCACCCAATACACCCGTTGGTCCACAGTGGTGCTTGCAATGGTGCAGGGGTATGCCATCTCGAGCTGGCTGATGGGGCAGAGTGGACCCAATGGAGAGGCTCTTTACTATCCTCAAGTTGGAGCGATCTCATTTCAGTTGATGACGGTTATTACTTTGGTGGCTGGTACTTGCTTTATCATGTGGCTCGGTGAGCAGATTGATGAATTCGGAATTGGCCAAGGAGCCAGTCTTATCATTTACGCTGGTATCGCTGCAGGTATTCCCAGTGGAGCGATGGGGCTTTGGACTCTGGTTGCCAACGGTCAGATCAATGGCTTGTTGGGGTTGATGCTGGTCGCTTTTATGATTGGAGTTGTGGCTTTTATTATCTTTATGGAAGTCTCTCAGCGGCGCTTACCCATTCACGTCTCTCAAAAAGGCGGCGGCAAAGGGCAGATGATGGGCAGCTTTTTTCCCATCAAAGTGAACCCATCGGGAGTGATTCCTCCTATTTTTGCCAGCTCTATTCTTATGATGCCAGCGACAATATCGAGTTTCTCAGATGCGGCTTGGGTGCAGGTGGTTCAAGACTATATGAATCCTTTGAGTCCCACCGGTGGTGGTCTCTATAATATCCTTTTTGTCGCATTGATTGTGTTCTTCTGCTTTTTCTACACAGAGATCGTTTTCCCTCCACAGGAGATTTCCGACAATCTTAAAAAATCAGGAAAGTTTATCCCAGGGGTACGGGCCGGAAAGAGCACGGCAAACTATATCTCTGCCGTTATGGAGCGAGTGAATGTTGTCGGTGCTATTTATCTGAGTGCTGTTTGTATTTTACCGACGATTTTGATCGCTCGTTTGAATGTGCCTTTTTACTTCGGTGGAACAAGCCTACTGATTTTGGTTGGTGTTGCCATCCAGATGATCGAGCAAGTGAACAGCTATCGTTATGAGGCCATCACGAAGGCTCAGCGTCGTCCTCGAAAGAAGCGAGTTCAGTTTTGAGTATCGTATTGTTTGGCCCTCCGGGCGCCGGAAAAGGCACGCAGGCAAAGAAAATGATTGTTGCTGGTCACATGACCCACATCAGTACCGGAGACCTCTTTCGGGCAGCCATGAAAAATGAGACGCCCTTAGGGCTTGAAGCCAAGTCCTATGTCGATTCTGGTAACCTCGTCCCGGACAGTGTGACCATTGGGTTGGTAAAAGAAGTGATTGCCGCAAATAAAGAGGGGCATTTTATTTTCGATGGGTTTCCTCGCACTTCCACTCAAGCCGAGGCGCTCGAGAAGCTTATTTCTGATATGAATGCTAACCCCATCAAGCATGCTCTGTTTTTAGAAGTACCAACAGATGTTCTCGCCCGTCGGTTGACCGGTCGCCGACTGTGTCGTGATTGTGGCGCCGTTTATCACGTGGACTCAAAACCCCCCAGTGTTCCGGGTCAGTGTGACCTGTGCCAGGGTGAAATTTATCAACGCAAAGACGACTCCGAAGAGGTTATATCCACTCGTTTGGATGCCTATTCTAAAAACACAGAGCCCTTAAAAGAATATTACCAAAAGAAGGGGCTGTTCGTAGAGATTGATGGGCAAGGAGACCCCGAAGACGTTTTCGACCGTTTTAAAACATATCTCTAGGCCTGAGGTGACCTTTGGGGATATCTGGCCGTTGTTTGTGTTTTCCAGCCCCCCATGTCGCTCCCAGTAATGGGTGTAGAGGGTGGTGGACACCAGCTGGAGAGGTTGTCCACTTTCAACAGTCAATGGACCTGACAGAGTTTAATATGCGCTAGAGCTGACGAAAGCGCCTCTTTTGGGGTGACCTGTTGGTCGGAGATAGAGTGAAGAAATTACCCGCTGGTGTTGTGTTTTTTGGACCTTATCGAGCGCAAAAAACTTTACTTTTCGGGGGATTTAGTGCTGGACGATACGGGGCCGGTGGTGTTAAGTTTTGCGGTCCGTTGCCCATAAGAAGCTGATTTTTATCAACTTTTTGACCTTAAAATGACGGAGAGGGTCTCAAAAAGGTGATAAGTATCAATAACTTATGAGTTTAATGGCTTGGATTTTAAAGAGGTAGAAAATGAAAGTTCGCGCATCAGTAAAACCAATGTGCAAAAATTGTAAGGTGATCAAACGTAAAGGGATTATTCGTGTGATTTGCGAAAACCCAAAACATAAGCAAAGGCAAGGATAATGGCTCGTATCTCAGGGGTGGATTTACCCAAGAATAAACGATTAGAAATTTCTCTGACTTATCTTTATGGAATCGGCCCGAAAAGAGCGACTGATTTGGTGAAGTTAATGGGCTATGAGCCAAGCAAAAGAACCCATGAGCTCACCGACGCTGACGTGGCTCGCCTGCGTGATTTAATTGAAGAAAATTATAAAGTGGAAGGTGATTTACGTCGTGAAGTTTCGATGTCAATCAAACGCCTGATGGACCTTGGTTGCTACCGCGGCCTTCGCCATCGTAAGGGTCTCCCTGTAAGAGGACAGTCTTCTAAGCAGAATGCCAGAACAAGAAAAGGGCCTAAGAAAACGGTCGCCAATAAAAAGAAAGCCGTTTAAGGAGTGAGTTGAGATGGCAAAAAAAGTTGCAAAAAAAGTTACTAAGAAAAAAATTAAGAAGAATGTTCCTGTGGGTAAGTGTCTTGTTCAGTCTGGCTTTGGTAACACCATCGTAACGATTGCAGACCCTTCTGGAAACACACTTTGCTGGTCAAGCTCTGGTGCCGTAGGTTTTAAAGGCAGCCGCCGTGGAACCCCATTTGCTGCCCAAATGACCGCAGAAGACGCCGCGAAAAAGGCCACTGAAATGGGTGTCAAATCTGTGGATGTCTTACTTAAAGGCCCTGGTGCTGGTCGTGAGCCAGCCATCCGCGCGCTTGCCAATGCTGGTCTTCGAGTGACTTCTATGCGTGATGTGACTCCGGTCCCTCACAATGGATGCCGCCCCCCTAAACGTCGTAGAATTTAATTTATTTGGTAGGAGATACCCTGATGCAAGAACATTATTATAAATTTTGGCATGACCTCATTAAACCAAAAGCTTTTGAAGTGGATCGTGACACATTGTCTGGTCGTTATGGGAAGTTTGCCATTCGCCCTCTTGAAAAGGGGTATGGGATCACTCTTGGTAACTCCATGAGAAGAGTGCTTCTGAGCTCCATGATGGGATCCGCTGTATCGGCCGTTAAAATTGAAAATGTTCTTCATGAGTTCTCGACAATGACAGATGTCATCGAAGACGTGACGGACATCATTTTAAACTTAAAAGAAGTGCGTTTCACTCAGCACACAGCAGAGCCTCAAACTTTGACCATCAACAAGCAAGGTCCTGGTAAGGTTACAGCTGCGGATATTCAAACCAACGACAAAATCCAAGTTTTGAATCCAGAGCATCAAATTGCAACCCTGGGTGATAACGGTGTTTTCAACGCCCAGATTCAGGTGACTTTTGGCCGTGGTTACGTACCTGCTGAAGATCAAGAAAAAGACGCTCTTGGTATTGGCACCATCGCCATGGATTCTCTTTATTCGCCAATCACTCGCGTAAACTACAACGTTTCCGCAGCTCGCGTTGGACAGAGAACAGATTACGATGCCTTGTCGTTAGAAGTTTGGACCGATGGATCTGTTCGTCCCGAAGAGTCTGTCGCTTTGGCTGCAAAAATTATGAAAGAGCAAATGCAGGTTTTCATCAACTTCGATGAAGATGTGGCTCCGGTAGAAGAGAAAGTTGAAACAAAAAATACTCAGTTAAACGAGAACTTGTTCCGCTCTGTTGATGATCTCGAGCTTTCTGTGCGAAGTGCCAATTGTTTGAAGAATGCCAACATCCGCCACATCGGTGAGTTGGTGGTTCGTTCGGAAGCTGAAATGCTTAAGACCAAGAACTTTGGTCGTAAGTCTTTAAACGAAATCAAAGAAATTTTGACAGAAATGGGTCTCGGCCTTGGTATGAAAATCGATGGTTGGCCTCCTGCAAACTGGGATCCGAATGCCACTCCCGTGCGTTCGAATCCTGTTGATGCCGAGTCTGGTGGAATGGCATCGACAACCACTATGGGTGGTGGAGAAGACCCCGGTAGCAATAACTTTTAGTATTTGAATTTTTAGGAGTGAGAAATGAGACATAGAAGCCAGGTCAAAAGATTTTCTAGATCGCCAGAAGCTCGCAAAGCTTTGATTCGCGGTCTAGTGTCGTCTCTTGTAGAGCATGAAAGAATCAAAACGACTTTACCAAAGGCGAAAGAACTTCGTCGTCATGTGGAAAGAGCGATCACCGCGGGCCGTAAAGCCGATTTGGCTGCCACTCGTAATTTGATGGCAAAATATCCGAATAAAGAGACTGTTCGAAAACTTGTCGGGGACCTTTCTGTTCGCTTTAAAGAGCGCCCCGGTGGTTACACGCGGATCTTAAAATTGGGGAACCGCGCCGGTGACGGAGCCCCTATGGCATTCATTGAGTTCGTTGATTACGATCCTGCGAAAAGCGATGAAGGTAAAACTTTTAAAGTGAAAACCAAAGACGGCAAGAGAAAGCAGGTTGTGAAAGACATGACTCTTGAAGAGAAAAACGCGTACATGGTTTCTCAAGCTGAAAAAGCCGCTCTTGCTAAGAAAAAGCGGGTTCGTCAAATGCAAAACGAATCTCGTCGTATCAATCGTAAGTAATCTGAACACAGACGGTCTGTCTGATGAGAGCCGAGAAGGCTGTGTCAGATTGAAAAGCGTTGAACGGAAAAAGCTTTCCCATTAGGGAGGGCTTTTTTTTTGCCAAAATGTTGCCCTTTGCTTTTGGTTTCTTGCTTGGTAAGCGGTGGGGCAACGGGGGAGGGTGAATCGTGGACTGACAAGGGGGCGACACTCCCGATTCGTCTGTCAGTCTCTCGGTCGCTCGAGCTTTCAGTGGTTGGTGTTGATCGATCAAAAGGGGTGGCTGAAAGACCATTTGGTGTTTTGGTAAAGCTTTGTTATTTTGGAAAAAGTTCTTACAAAAGGTGTGTTTTCTCATGAAGGTGCTTGGTTTATTCATTGTTTTAGGAGTTTCCATTGCGGCTGGCTTGTTCTATTGGAACTCCCGCACCTTTGATGCCCAAGCCTTGCCTTTGTCGTATAAAGTTCTCGACACTTTAGAGTCTGAGGGGCTCTCTGCCATTAGCCAAGGTCTGGATTTTAAGACCCTTGACGGAAATCAACTGAGTCTGAATTCGCTGCAAGGAAAAGTTGTGATTCTTAGTTTTTGGGCGACCTGGTGCGAGCCTTGCGTTGAAGAGTTTCCCTCCTTTTTAAAACTCCTTGATGCCTTCCCCGAGAAGGTGGTTTTGGTCGCCGTTTCCCACGATGAGTCGGAGTCCGATGTTCGACAGTTTGTCGAGGCTTTCAAGGGGTACCGGCCAAATTTGATCCTAACGATGGATGAAAGTAAAAAGTTGAGCCGGGCTTTTGGTGTGGACCGTTTACCCGAGGGTTTTGTCTTTGACGGTAAAGGTTTACTAAAAAAGAAGATCATCGGCATTCAAGACTGGGCTACGCCTAGCGCATTAGAGTTCTTCAAATCCCTTTGATAGAAAACGTAAAAACTAGATTTTATCTGACAACCTTGAATGCGAGTCATGATCATGGCTGGAAGTTAGTGGTTAGTGGTTAGTGGTTAGTGGTTAGTGGTTAGTGGTTAGTGGTTAGTGGTTAGTGGTTAGTGGCTCAAGCAAGAGAAAGGGATCTATTCAATAGTGTCGTCCTGAACGCAGTGAAGGACCTATGAACCAAATAACGTGCAAGCCCGTTCCCCAAAGAAAAGGTCAATGTTTGCAGTCGTCCCGCGGCCGAACCGAAGGGCCCTTTACCGTAAAGCACGTGATAAGACAGCCTGGTGGGTAAGCCTTGATACTGGGACTTACTCAATAGTGTCGTCCTGAACGCAGTGAAGGACCTATGAACCAAATAACGTGCAAGCCCGTTCCCCAAAGAAAAGGTCAATGTTTGCAGTCGTCCCGAGGCGGAGCCGAAGGCCCCTCTTTCCACGAAATAACATTCTAGCGATGATTTTTCTGAAATGGCTATTCTCTGGTTTCTGTTTTCCGGAGTGAAGCGGAGGATCGTGTCGTAATTATTTCAGGTTCTTCGAGTTGCTCGGAATGACAAAAGGAAAAGTTACGACATTATAGAGAAGTATCCGATTGAAAAAATAATGATATCTCTCAGGTAGGTCCTTCACTGCGGTCAGGACGACATTGAGTGAGTTCTGGGTTAGTAGGGTTTCTCAAAGTTTTTGGGGTTGTGCGGGGGAAGGGGTTTCCAGCGGGCGCTCTCATTGCCGGTCTCGAGCCATTTTTTGCCTAAAAGTCGAGAGATGAGCGCGACCGGAGTGAGAACTCCGAAGTAGACCAGAGTCAGTATCACAGGCCCCACCAGGCGTCCGAGAAGGCTCGCTGTGCCCACCCAAAAGATATACAGGGGCAGGAGAGCCCTTGGACAGAAGAATCGTGAAATGAGAAGCACTGCAATCAGTGGGCCTGCTAGGCTAGCATCGTCATTCCAGTGCTCGTTGTGCAGGGGCGTCTTGTGGATAAACCGCAGCAAAAAAAACACCGCGACAATACAGGACATGCCAAGGGCAAAATCCTGTAGTTTTTTTGATGATGGTTTGAAGTCAAACGTAGCAAACATGGCGGCTGACTCAGAAGAGCGTGTAGACAAAGGGGGCCATCGATCCGCCCCCAAGGCTGGCAAGTCCAGACAATATGATAAGACTTAAAAACACAGCGATGACTGGGATGAGCCAGTAAGCCTTGTTCTCCCTTATCATCGAGATAATTTGTAAGACGACCGATTTTCTTTTTGCCATTTTAATTCCTAATCCAGAGGGAAGTGGGTTGTGGATGGCCGAGCCGAGGTCGGCTGGGCCTCTCGGTAACAAACATAGTTTTCTAATACTAGAATATCCATTTCGGTTCTCATAAAGCAATCATAGGCATCCTTGGGGCTCATGACAATAGGCTCGCCTCTAACATTAAAAGAAGTGTTGATCAGAATCCCTTCGCCGGTTGTCTTTTTAAACGACTCGAGCAATTGATGAAAGCGCGGAAACCTCTCTTTGTTGACTGTCTGTACCCGCGCCGAAGAGTCGACATGGGTGATGGCCGGAAGATCCGAGCGCTCTAGCCGCAGCTGTTGCAAACCTTTTACAGCGCTCTCCTGCGGCAGGGGCTTTAGTCTCTCTGGCTTGAGGGGAGCCACCATCAGCATATAAGGGCTTGGATCCTTGATGGCAAAGAACTGGTGGCGGTCTTCCTCGAGACAGCTGGGGGCAAAGGGGCGAAAGGACTCTCTGAATTTAATCTTCAAATTCATTTTCTGCTGCATATTAGCGGAGCGAGCATCTCCCAGAATGCTGCGAGAGCCGAGAGCCCTTGGCCCATATTCCATGCGACCCTGAAAAAAACCAACGACCTTCCCTTCGGCAATTTCAGAGGCGATGTGATCGCACAGCGTTTGGTCGTCCATTTTGGTCGCAACCGCCCCGACACTTTTTAGGAAAGATGCAATTTCTGATGCGCTATAGGCCGGGCCCAGGAGGGAGCCTTGCTGAGAATCCTCAGAATTGGCAATTCGAGGTTGGTTCTGTTGTTGGTACCATTGAAACAATGCCGCTCCCAGTGCTGAGCCTGCATCCCCCGCCGCGGGTTGAACCCAAATTTTATTGAAAAGGCCGGTCTCTAAAATTTTTCCATTGCCGACGCAGTTGAGAGCCACTCCTCCGGCGAGACAAAGGTTGGTTTCACCAGTTTGTTCTTTCACGTGGCGTGCGATGTTGACCATGGCAAGCTCAACCACCTTCTGGATGGAGGCTGCGATATCCATGTCAGACTCCGTCAACGAACTTTCTTTTTGCCGCGCAGGGCGCCCAAACAACTGTTGAAACCGATCACTGATCATTGATAGGCCCGAAACGAAGTTAAAGTACTCCATGTTGAGAGCAAATGATCCGTCGTCATTCAATGCGATGATGTTTTCTAGAATGAGGTTGGTGTACTTGGGCTCGCCGTAGGGAGCCAGGCCCATCACTTTGTACTCCCCAGAGTTGACCTTAAATCCCAGGAACTGCGTAAAGGCACTGTAGAGGAGCCCTAGGCTGTTCGGAAAGGTCATTGAGTGGGTCAGTTCTATGGCATTGTGCCGGCCCACGCCCCAAGTCGTGGTGTCCCACTCGCCGACGCCATCCATGGTAATGATGGCCGCCTTCGTAAAAGGGGAGGGGAAAAAGGCGCTCGCTCCATGGGCCTGGTGATGGGTGCAATAGCCAATGGGGCCATGATATCGCCCCCGCAAGGCTTGGTCGATTTCTTTTTCGACGTACAGCTTTTGGTTCAACCAAACAGGCATAGCCTTCAAAAAAGAAGCCAACCCTCTTGGGCTTTGATGAAGGTAAGATGATAAAAGTCGGTCCAGTTTTAACAGGGGCTTTTCATAATACGATACATAATCAATTTCGGAGGGCCCGATGCCGGCCTCTTGCAAGCAGTAAGAAATAGCCTGACGGGGAAAAGCACTGTCGTGTTTGATGCGCGAGAAACGCTCCTCTTGGGCGGCAGCAACGATATTTCCATCTTTTAAGAGAGCGGCAGCACTGTCATGGAAGAAGGCGGATAGGCCGAGCACATAGGTGATTGAGGCCTCCTCACTTTAAAACTTGATTCCTTTGATAAGGTTTTTCAGTTTGTCTTTTGCTTTTTTCTCTATTTTTTTCTTCTCTTTTTGGGTGGCTGACTTCTTTTTTTCGTCCACACTCTTTTTGACCGAGTCTATAGCGGCTTCACGACTTTGCAGCGAAACACCCAGTTGCTGTTCGATTTTTGCCAGTTGCCCTTTGAGTTTGCTTTTTTCTCCGTTGATCAAACCTTCGATATGATTCTTCACCTGGGCGCGAGCTTTTGCAATTTCTCCAGAAATTTGGGCTTTGATAGCCGCAGCCAATTTCTGTCCCAAGTTCGAGTTGATGTTTAAGGAGAGATCATCCCAGCTCCCTCGAGCTCGTACGTTGAGGTCAAGGTTATCAAGTCCCTTGGTCACGCCAGCGAGTAGCTCAGCAACTTTTGGTTTCTTGGCACTGGAATAATAATCGATATCCGAAAACAGTGACTGGGAACTGAGCTGAAGGCTCTTGTTTTTCATCAAAAACTCAATCTTGGAAGAACCATTGGCTTTGTTGTAACCCAATTCCACATCGTCGGATCGAGTGAGGACATTCTTTTCTACAGGAAATGAGCCCACCTTAACAAAGCCCTTCTCTTCGGGGCTGTCAGTGGTGTGGTCGACGGTAATGTTACCCTCCACATCCAAGATTTTTTGGTGAGGAAAGCCGCCTTTGAAATCAAAAGTTGCAGGGAGTCCCAAGTGTTTCGGATTGTTGGTAAGATTAGCCAGGGTGCCTGAGAGATCACCCGCTTGCCCCTGCTTGGAGCTTGACGAAATTTGCGCTTTTTGTAGCCAGAATTGTGGGTAGCTCTTCTTCTTTGGAAAACGAAAATCGATCCCTTCGGCTCTCTCAGTAGGGGTCAGAGCTTGCTCTTCTTTCTCAGCTTTGCGCTCTTCGGCTGTTTTGGTAGGCATGTACTTTTCTGCCGCTTGTTTGTATCGATACAGGTTGCCGAGCTGGGCTGCCACCAAGTTTCCTAAAAGCATTTTGTTTATTTCTTTTGGGTCCAGAGAGGGGATGTTGAGTTTCTCAGTAATGCCCTGGATGTCCGCTTTTACTAGGTTCTCGAGGCTTTTATACTCATCTTCATATTTCTTGATATCGGCGGAGAGAGATTTTTTTGCGCCTTCGATGGTCTTGTATTTCGCTCGGGCTTCTTTATAGACGGCATCCACACTTTTGAGTGAGGCCTGAAGGGCTTTGGGGTTACTCGTGTCAATCTTTAGACCTTCTACCTTTTTGACCAGTTGCTTGAGCTCGCTCTCGTCAGGCAGTTCATCAATTTTTTGTTTCCATTGCTTTTCTTTTACTTTCAGCTCTTCACCCAGTTTTTTTATTTTCTGCTGGCTCTGGATTTCATTTTCCATTTTCTTAAGCTGATCTTTAACATCCGTGCCACCGGCGACGGAGAAAACATCGGCTAAAATATTCGATTCGTTTTTTTGTTTTAACTGAGAAATCGTGGTCTCCGCCGCTTGCTCGACCTGCCCCTTGGCCGATGACTTGGCTGGTGGTGGGAGAATGCGGCCCCGCCGTTTTCTTTTCGAGTGCGATTGAATTTTTAAGATGGATGATTCTGGTATAACAAACTTGCCTCGTAGGAGAGCATCCCAGAGCAATTGCAGACGGACCTCTCCCACCTGCACGATGTTGAATTCGGGATCGCTCTTGTCGGTTATTTGAATGTTGTAAATTGAAAGGGAAGGGGCCAAGAAATCGGTTTTTAAACGATCGATATTAACCTCAGCCCCATGGGCTTGAGTCGCCCCGTAGGCGATTCCGTAGCGCAGGTGCGAGTCAAAGTAATACTTGAAATAGAGGCCAAACAACACCACAAGGATGAGAATAGGGATGATCGCTTCGGTGCGGATTGGTCCTTTTTTCTTAATTTTTTTCTCTGTTTTAGCCATAGAACTCTTCGTATTTCATATACAGTTTGTAGAAGCCCGTTGCCTTGATGGCCTTCATTATTTTTGAGTGTCTTATTTTTTCGTACACATTCTTGCGGTATTTTTTAATCAGAAAAAGGCTAGCGAAAAAAACCACCGGGGTGAGAGCCAACGACAACACGCCAGAGCCCATGACAATAGTGTTATAGAATCGAGTCCATGGAACGATCGGCATATTGTACAAAGTTGTAAACGTCGGTTTCAGGCCAGCATTACTGAGCACGGCGTGACCCACCTCATGAAAGACGGGGTCAAGTAGATAGGCTATAAACTTGAAGCCAAAGGCTGCCAACAGGGCCGCTCCGATTTGCACTCGTAAAAAGAGCAAAAGAAGTATGACCAGCACCGTTTGCAGAGAAAACACGGGGGTCATTCCCAGCACAAATCCCAGGGCAACGCCCCAAGCGATCTGGTGGGTGCCCGTTTCTGAGTTTAAGAGTTTTAATAATTGAAAAATTTGCTTTAAAATAACAGTCATTGGCGCTCCACGAGAGTCAATTTTAGGGAAAAGCAGGGCGCTTGGCTACAGAGAATTGATTGTGCTGTGTCACAACTGCTTTTTAATGGGCATAGAATGGCGTATAACCAGACAAGTGTTCCACCCGTAGAACAGTGTTACCCCTGAGGTTTGTTATGAAAATTCCCTATCTTGATTTGACCATTCAACAAAAAGCCATTGAGCCTCAGCTGCAAGATCTTATGCAAAAAGTCCTGCGAGGTGGACAGTACATTCTTGGCCCAGAGGTGGTGGAGTGTGAAAAGCGTTTGGCAGAGTTCACCGGTGCCCCTTACTGTTTGACCGCCGCGAGCGGCACTGACGCTCTCCTGATGGGTATGCTAGCGAGGGACGTGAAGCCCGGTGACGAGATTATTGTTCCCGCCTTTTCCTTCTTCGCAACAGCTGAAGTGATCGCATTAATTGGTGCTGTACCAGTCTTTGTTGATATCGAGGCCGACACCTACAATATGGATGTCAGCAAGATCGAGGCGGCGATCACTCCAAAAACTCGGGGTATTGTCACTGTTTCACTGTATGGGCAGGTGGCCGACATGCACGAGGTCAACCAGGTTGCTAAGAAACATAATCTTTTTGTGGTCGAAGATGCCGCCCAGAGTTTTGGCGCCATGTACGGAGACAAGAGAAGTTGCAATCTTTCCGACATGGGAGGAACGAGCTTTTTCCCGGCCAAACCTCTTGGGTGCTACGGCGACGGTGGGGCGATTTTTTGTCAGACTGAGGATGACTATCAGGCCCTCACAGAGGTTCGGGTCCATGGGCAGTCCGGGCGATACCACCACACCCGCATTGGATACAATGGCCGGTTGGACACACTTCAGTGCGCGGTACTGCTGGTCAAGCTGGAGCGATATCCTTGGGAAATAGAACAAAGGCAACGCATTGCCTCTCTCTATAACAGCGAATTTAAAGGAATCGAGTCTTTACAGACCCCGGTGCTACGGGAGGGGCGGGACTCTGTCTATGCCCAGTATACCCTGCGCGTGAAAAACCGAGACCAGTTCCAAGCCAGTATGGCAGAGGCGGGGGTTCCCACCTCCATTCACTATCCCAAGGGCATGCACCAGCAGCCTGCAATGGCTCCGTGGGCTCCGGTTGAACCCTTGACTGTTACTGAGACGGTTTGCGAAGAGGTTATCAGTTTACCCCTCTACGCGGATATGCCTGAAGACGACGTGGCTTTTGTTGTCGACGCCGTAAAAAAGGTTTCACAAGCTTAGTTAAAGTTGTATCCGACTCCCAGGGTGCCGTGGGCGGTACCGATACTGAAAGTGTCGGCTCCAAGAGTCACGCCAGCCAGTTTCGCCTTGGTGAATGCAATGTTATTGACGTTGAAAGAGGCGTCCAGAAACCAATTCTTTGCAAAAAACATTTTTCCTCTCGCTTGCCATGAAAACGAGAAGCCCACTTTTTCGGTTCCTATAAGAAGGGGGTAATAGAAAAATGAGATCTCCATCCATTTCGGATAGCGAAAAAATGGAACGATGTTGAAAATGTCGTCCACGATTTTCTGAGGGGCTGTATGCCAGAAGGCTCCGATCCCGAGGAGTTGTGTGTTGATATCCTCGCTCTTGCTCCGGAAGAGTGTAAAGTTGAGGTAGCGTATACCCAAACCGAAGCTACTTTGGACAGGGCGAACACCGGCGTTGAATCTATACAAGACATCAAAAGTGATGGGGTTCACACTGATTTTTTCAGGAAAATTATCTTTTGGCAGAAACCCTTGTATGGTTTCGTAAAGATTAGCGGCGATTCCCCAGCGCTGAAAAGAGTAATTGCCTTTACCCCAGACGGACTCGAACCAGTGCTCGGCTGCAACATTGTAGCCTGGGACAAAGTCCAATGTGGGGCTGGTAGAAATGGCTGCGGCGGCGGAAATTGATGTTTGGTGGGCTCTGAAAATCCGTTTCGAGAAATAATAGTCTTTGCCCTTGTGCTGAAGGCTGAGATAATTCTGGTTCACCACGCCAGCCTCGTTGGCTGGGAAGTTCCACAGAAACTCTTTATTATTTTCGTGGATAAAAAGTTCGTTTTTCACACGAGCCGCCAAAATTTCAGACTCCGCTTTGGTTCCGTGCAGCTCTAGGCTTTTGCTGTAAGTGGCGATGGGGATGTCGTCGTCGAGCTTAAATTGGAAGGGTGGAGGGACACTGGGCATAATCACGCCGTAGAGTTGGATCGATGCCCCAGTTTGATAAGGGGAAAACTCCATCTCTGTATTCTCGATGTTTTGGGGCCAATCTTTTGATGTTTGGTAGCTGTTTCGGATGTCATTTTTTTCTTTAATAAATGAGAAAAAACGATCTTTAAGGGTCAATTGTGAGGGGCGGATGGAGCCATCTCCCGAGATCACTCCAATTCTTCTCTCCACAGGGTCAATGGCGACGTTTTTTTGATCCAGTTTATGAACTTTATCGCGTACAAAAAGTGAAAAGCCCGATTTAAAGCGGAATTCAAAGCGAACACTTCTTGCTGATTGATCAAGGCTGACTTGGGAGTTGGCGGGAGTTTTCTTGCCATTGAGCTTGGCGAACGATGCATTTTTACCGTTAAAAACGGTGGTTATCTGGTTCTCTTTGAAAATTAAGTAGTCAGAGCAGGCCTTCACAAATGACATTTCAAATTTTTGGTCTAAACAGATCTGGAAAGGTTCGCCCAGGTTTGACAGCAGAGACGCCCCTTCTCCTTCAAGCTCCAGTTGGGCAAATTTATCATCAGAGCCCAGTTGGTTTTCGGTAAAATTTATCTCGAGGAGTTTCCGTTTGCTTCTTTTATTGATAATTCGCAACTGTCCATAGGACATCAAGAATCGTGGCCACCGGACCAGCAGAGTGGGGTCAGAGTCTTCGTTGCTAGTCCCCGACTCCACAGTCAGATTAATATCTGATAGGGAGAACTGATATTGGCCAATGGAATAAGGGGGCTTGAGGACATTGTATTTGAGGTAAGGACCGTAAATCTGAACTCGATTGGCCTTCGAGTCGAATTCAAGGCGCCCATTCGCGGTAGCAAAGGCTGCGCAACAAATAAGCAGTGTGCAGAGTTGTCGAGTCATGATGTTCATTCGATAAGTCTATAAGATGGAATTATAAAATCAAAACTGTGGTGTAAATTAAGATAGATAATGCTGTGCATTCTAGACCGATGCGCATCCTTTTTCGCCAAACAAAGTCTCGTTGTTCCCCTCGTCTTTCAAGTGGGGCCTTTTTGTATGCCGAAAAACATTAGGTCGAAATCATCGCGAGAGGGGTTCTGAGGCCCTTATTTCGTACTCTAAGCCTAGCCCTTGGGCCTGTTGATCTTGAGGTTTACATCAATGCTGGAAAAGGTTAGGAATTATATGGTGATAACCGACACCACAAAATCCTCGTTTGGATATATCAACGATAAAAAAGTCACGGATGTTCTTACTGAAAAGACATTCACGCTTTCCGCAGAGATGATCCCTCCCCGCAATGGAGATCATATGGGGCCTACTTTTGCTCGCTTGCAACAGGTGGTTGCCAGTGGGGTGGACTTTCTGTCGGTGACCAAAGGGGCGGGAGGCTCCCTGCGAGGCGGCAGCCTTCCCATCGCCCAAACCATTAAAGATCAATTTGAAAAACCATGCATCGCCCACTTCACTTGTCGAGACCTCACTCCACAAGATGTGGAAAACCAATTGATCGACCACCACTATTTCGGTGTCCGAAATATTCTAGCTCTACGAGGGGACCCTCCAATGGGCCAAACGGACTGGCAAGCTCCCGAGGGCGGTTATGATTTTGCCTATCAGCTGATTGAGCAGATCAAGCAGCTCAACTCGGGACAATATCTGAAGCGTGTTGGTTACAAGGTTGAGGAAAGAGAGCCTACCGATTTTTGTATTGGCGCGGCGATTTATCCGGAGCACCCCTGTGCAATGGAGCGCCTCGAATTTGCCCGCAAAAAATTCGAAAAGGGAGCTGAGTACGGCATCACCCAAATGCTTTTTGATCCCCAGCCTTACATTGCTTTAAAAGGCCAATTGTCTGCTGAGGATATCAATGTGCCGATTCTGCCAGGCCTGCGAATCTTGCGTTCTCAAAAACAGGCCAAGGTGATGCGGACGCGGTTTGGTTGTTCGGTGCCGCAATGGTACTTAGATCAGTTGCCCCAAGATCATGTCAAAGGGGAGACGGATCCTGCTGTGATAACACCTTTTCTTGAACTCGTTGATCGTTTGCGCGCGGGTGGGGCTCCAGGAGTCCATATCTTTGTTTTATCTGACGTCGACCTTTGTGAGTTGGCCATGTCTCAATTAAGGGAGACTTTTTTATGATTTCACTGATTCTTTCTGGAGGGGTGGGGGCAAGACTGTGGCCGGTATCCCGCGAAAAGTTACCGAAGCAGTTTTCTCCGCTCTTTCCTCAAACTCTATTTACTCAAACGGCCCAACGTCTGCAGAAAAAAGGTGAGGTCTATGTTTGCACCTCCGAAAGCATGAGAGGCCTTACGGAGTCGGCGATTCGATCAGACAATCTCCAAGTGCAGAAAGCCTTTTATGAGCCTTGCGGAAGAAACACCGCTCCCGCTATTGGCTTGGTCTGCAAGTATTTGCAAGACCAGGGGCGAGGGAGTGACGTGGTTGGTGTTTTCCCCTCGGATCACTGGATCGAAAAAGAGGACACTTTTATGGCCGCGCTTGATTTGGCCGAAGCCTGTGCAAAAAAAGACCAGATTGTTACCATTGGCCTTCAGCCCACCTATCCAGCGACGGGATTTGGGTACATCGAATGCTCGAAGGCCTCATTCTTAGAGGCAGGAGATTTAAAAGCCTTTCAGGTGAGGGGTTTCAAAGAAAAGCCTGACCTCGCAACGGCTCAATCTTATCTCGAGCAAGGTCACTTTTTTTGGAACTCTGGAATGTTTGTTTTTCAAGTTAGTGTAATGGTTCAAGCTTTTCAGAAGTTTTTACCCGATATGTGGGGTGCACTGCAAAATCTAGACAGTGAACTTTCTAATATTGATCAAGTCTATGGTTCTATTGAGCCGGTGAGTATTGATTATGGTATTATGGAAAAGGTCTCCAATCAGGTGAACATTCCCTGCGAAATCGGCTGGAATGATTTGGGGTCTTGGGATGATATCGCCGGAGTTGAGACTAAGGTTGCGACTCGGGCGGAGCGGATCACCCACCAATCCAACAATTGCTACTCTTTCAGCGATACGGATAAAACGGTGTGTTTCTCCAATGTGGATGACTTGATCGTGGTGGACACGGCTGATGCGATCCTTGTCACCAAAAAAGGGGCAAGCCAGTCGGTCAAGGAAGTGGTCAATCAACTCAACGGGAACGGTTCCTCTTTGACTCGCGATCATGTTTTTGAACATCGCCCGTGGGGGATGTACCGCAACCTTCACGAAGAAAAAGAGTTTAAGGCCAAGGTGATCACAGTGGACCCTGGGCAGCAATTGTCCTATCAGTCGCACACGCAAAGAGCTGAGATCTGGGTTACGGTGGTTGGAGAAGGTGAAGTGGTGTTAAATGACGAGGTCATCTCTGTGAAGCCCGGAGTGGTGGTTCATATCCCAGTTGCCGCAAAACACAGAATGCGAAACAATAGTGCTAGCATTTTAAAATTTGTGGAAGTTCAGTTGGGGGACTATTTTGGCGAGGATGATATCACTCGTTACTCTGACGACTATAAAAGGGTTTGATCTTTGAAAGTACTTTTTGACGTTACGTCATTGTTAACTAGAGGCCTCACAGCGAATGGTCTTTACACGAAGCATCTGTTCCGTCTCTTGCGCGGGATTGGCGTTGATATTGATGCGGTCTATAAACCTGTGTCAGGAATCAAAGAAAATTATATCGAGAGCCATATTGGAGCGAGTGCGAAAAAACTCTATCCCTTCTTTGCGTCTAAGGGGACCATTTTGCACGGGCCTAGTGGGGATCTCCTTTCAGAGAGTGGCAAGTTCATTAAAGTGCTAAGTATCAATGACATGGCCATGTATCGCGACGGTATGATGCTTCCCGCTCATGCCACTCAATTACAAAATCATTTGAAGCAGCAAATGCAAAACGATATTGCGGCAATTTTTGTTCCGAGCATGGAAGTTCATAACGAGTTTTTGGTGCGTTTCCCCAAAGTTCTCAACAAGGTGCATGTGATTGAGCCTGGCTGTGACCACATCATGGATAGTTCGAGCACTCACGACAAAAGGGTGGTTGAAAGCCCTTATTTCTTATTCGTTGGTACAATTGATAAACGCAGCAATTTGGCCGGCGTGATAAAGGCTTTTAACGGCTTTTGCGCGATGAAGGCCGGTGTCCAGTTGGTGGTGGTGGGCGACAACGGTTATGGATCTGAAGCGATCCACAAAATGATTGATGGTTCTTCGATTCGAGATCGCATTTCGATTGTTGGCTACAAATCGGGAGCGCAGTTAAAAAAACTGTACGCTGATGCCTTGGCTACCGTGATTCCGTCCTACTACGAAGGATTCAGCTTCCCTCTGGTTGAGTCCATGAAGATGGGAACACCTGTCATTACGTCAGCCCTGGGATCCATGAAAGATATTGGCGGAGAAGGCGCTCACTTGGTCAACCCAAAAGACCCCGAGCAAATCATGGCTGGTATGGAACGTGTTTTTTCTGATCGAATCTACAACGAGAAATTGGTTCTGGCTTCTCATGAAATCACCCAAAAGATGAGTTGGTTGGAAACGGCCAAGGCCGTTGCTAAGGTTTATAGCGCAGTTGCAAAGTGAGCGAGAGCTGGTCATTCTGCCAGTTTTGTTCTAAGACCCCGTTGTTTTCCTTAAGTTGAAGTATTTGCGCAACCCTTGTGGCAAGAGAAATCGTACAATGTTTATAGCCAGTCCGAGTATCAAAAATTTAAAATGGAACTTCGATTGCAATCCACACCAAAGAATATGACGAAACTTATAGGAGTGCTGCGGATAGGCTTCTCCGGAGCGGTTCTTGATAATATTAAAACTTCTGAGTGCCCCATCTTTAAAGTTGAGGAACTGGTAAAATTTTAGATCCTCGCTAGAAAGATGATTGCGATATTTTTCGATGTATTTATCTAGAACTAGGAACAGATCGTGCCGGTGGGTGCGACGTCGAAAGAGGTGAACACTGTAGCTAGCATTAGAAACGCGATAAAACAGAGAGGGCCTGCTCGAGAAAAGCAGCGGGCCGAGCTCGCTCATGCGCAGCCAGACATCCAAGTCAGCCGAGGATTTGTAACTTTGCCCGTCCCATTGTTGAATGTGCTCTTTGTATACAGCAGAGCGTGCGATCACCGAGGGGCAAGTAATAAAATTTCCATACTTCAAGCAGAGTTTTAAGAGTTCCAGGCAGTTGAGGCTGGTCCAGGTGTTCTTTCGCAATTCAGGGGGGATAAACCGCTCTCCTATGACTTGTCCGTTAGAGTCGATCTTTTTTGCATGGCAGGCGACCGCGACGGCATCGGGCCTTTGTTGCATCTCCCGAACCGCACGTTCTACAATTTCAGGGGCATAGACATCATCGGCATGGAACAAGCCGGTGTAATCGCCCTCGGCGCCAGCGATGCAGCGGGTGAAGTTGGCTTCACCCCCAATATTGGTGTTGCTACCGTGGACTTCACTGATAAGTTCCCGCTCTTTTGCCTTTTTCAGAACCTTCAAGGTGTCGTCCGTTGAGCTATTATCGAAGACCTTTATTTGAATATTGTCATAGGTCTGCCTCGTCAGTGATTCGATGGTTTCAGAAACATAAGGAATCGCGTTGTAGGTGGGGATGCAGAGGGTGACTTTGGGGTGATTCATTGGGTTTTCAAACTCCGGTATTGAGTGAAGAGAAAAAAGCTTCCAAAAACAGCTAGGGCACCAAAAGATGTCCAAAGGCTTTCGCTAAGGGGGTAAAGTGGCACCACGAAAAGTGTTGCCGAAACGGGCAGGGCTCGGGCTAAAATTTTGCCAACGCTCAAATCAATAAAAAAGTCGTGCCGAAATCTCCTCACAAGGGTGACGGCCACCACCATGTTTCCAAAGCAGAGTGCAAAGGGCAGGGCGGTCTCGAAAATATCAAATTTACCGGTGAGAAAGAGAGCGCCACTGGTTGTGATGCCTCCCAGGAAGTACGGCCAGATGGTGCGCTTGGTGTTGCGTTCACTTTGGCTAATCAGGTTCAAAACGTTGTTGGTGGCACGAAGAGTTTCTGCCCAAATGCCGATCGCAAGAAAATAGGCGGCCGCTTTATACTCGGGGGATGAGATAAAGCGAATGATGAAAGGCGACATCAGAGATACAAAAATCGCTAACGAAAAGTAGATCGAAAGAGCTGGGTTGGCGTAGGTGTTCCAGGCCGTTTCTCTTTGGGACTTGTCTTCCGAGTTGATATTTTTATAGAAGTCCGGAAAGTAGAATTGTTGCAGAAGGTATTCAAAAGTAACAGACAAAGTGGACGCCAGTCCTAAGCCAAACCCAGCATAGCCCAGAAACTCCATTGTCGTGAAGTACTCGGTCATAGGGCGATAAGATTGGGTGATCAGCCATAAACAGCTGTTAGTGAGGGCGATGGGGGCCGCGAAGCTCAAAATCTCTTTAAAGTGAAAGCTGTCTAGGGCCGACCGAGGAGGTGTGCTTTGGGCTCGCCTCGCCCTGCGGTCTTCATCACCGAGCATCGCCATGGCCACACAGCCAAAGAAAAGGTAGGCGGCGCCAAGGCCAGCGAGCCACATGATCGCCGACGGCCTGTAAAGTAAGACCAGCCCCACAGAGAGAGCGAGCCCCACAAAATGAATACACACAGTGAGCACCACAAAAGAGACTCTGTGGTTTAAGATATTGAGTGCTGGAACGAAGGTGTTGCCGAGACTGGCGGCAAAAGAGTAAAAGCCGACAAACAGAGCAATATGAAAGGGCGAGAAAGGAGAGAAGTCAATCCAGGTCGAAAGAACAAAACACACCGGGAGCACCAAAAGGTGGGCCAAAAAATTGAAAATAAAAAACAGTAGCAGAAAAGGCAAAAGAACGTATTTTTCTGACCAACCATGGAGCTCACGGTTGAGGTAGGTGCCGACTGGGTTGATCAACACCAAGCCAAAGTAAGAAACGATGGCGAGCAGTAAAAAGTAGAAACCCACTTCCGAAGGCTTCAAAAAATAGGCTAACAGCTTGTAGTTTAAAAAAAGTCCAATGACTTGTAGACCCCGACCCAGGGTCAAGATGAGGAGGTCTCTATCTGTTTTTGACATGTCTCAATATTGTATTTGAAAATTCCATAGAAGTGAAGGGGGTAGCTTGGGGGCCATTCAAATAGTCTTCGATGGCATCCAGGCGGTGGTTGAACTCCGCCTCAGTCATATTTGACAAATCGTGATAAAGGTCAGCGTGACTGGAGTAGTCTCTTCGGTCAACAAAGCACTCTTTTGGGATATGATCTTCAATATTAGGGGCTCCCCAGTAGACCGGAATACAGCCAGCGAAAAATGAATCAAAGATCTTTTCGGTGATATACCCCGGTATTTGTTGGGCGTTCTCGTAACAAATCGAAAACTTATAGTTTTTCAAAGTCTCTATTTTGCTATCGACAGTCCCGGCGTAGCAAGGTGACGGGCGCGCCGGTAACCAAGAGGCCATTTTTAACTTCTTCGCGACTTTATTGAGGAAAGGGTGGCCTAGGTTGCGTAAGTCCCAGCCCATGCCGTAGTACTGAAACTCGTCTGGGTGATGAGCTTCGAACCAGCGAATGGTGCGAAGTCTCTCTGAATAGAGTTCGAGAGGATGTCGAACACTTTTATTGCCGGCGATGAGTGTACACAAAAGGCGCTCTTTGAAGGGGACCCTCTCAATCTTCTCGGGGAACAGGTGAGAGAAGTTCATTTTAATATATGTTTTTTGGTCTAAAATACTGTCGTTCCAGGTAAAAATTTTATGGAACTGTTGATGGTGGTCCGCCTTCCAGTTGATGGGGCGGATGAGGTCGGTCTCAAAGAGGAGAGCGTAGGACTTGCTAGGCTTATGGTTCGCCGGAAATCTCTCGGGAACCTCGTTGTAAATAACAAACTCACTATCCTCAATGCTATTAATATCCGACGTGGAAAGGTCTATATTGTTTTCGGCTAAGGTCTTTCTAAGGAGGTAGAAGCTGTATAGACAGTTGTCTCTATTGACGGTCGGGTCACTCAAGTCGAAAACCTTATTATTGTAATAAAAAGGCTGGGTGACAAATGCGGCTTTTCTCATAAGCTGAAGCCTTTAAAGATTTCTCGAAAGCGGTGGCTGTACCCATGGTGGTGTTTTGCTTTTAAGGTTCCTCTTTCTCGGACCTCCTCTCGCAAACTGTCGTTGTTCAGGTAGAACTGGATCTGGGTCAGAGCGTCTTCCACCGTATTGTAGCAGGCGAGTTCTGCACCGATTTCAAAATAGTCTTCTAGAGAAGGTGTATAGTCGGTCAATTGAAAGCCACCGTGATAGGGGATTTCAAAGTTACGGGCTTTAATTTGGCTGGCTACCTTTTTTGAGCGCAGGCAGTGAGCCATACTTTTGATTGAAGAGAAAAGGTAGCGCACATCCATATTAACACTATTGGAGAGATTGAGATTGATTTTGGATTGCCGGAAAACACTCATCATCTCATCATTGCTAACAGGCCCATTGGGCCACCCGTGGCCAAAGCAATGGGTCGCAACGCCTCTTTTCTGCAACTGATCGATGAACCAGCCTCGGTAGGGATTGTAGGCTCCAACAAAGCTAACATCGTATTGGTAGCCCGGCTCTGTGGTCGAGGGTGTGGCTTGCTCGATGGCGGCCCACTGACTGAGGAAGACGTTTTTTACACCCAGTTTTTTGTATTTAGCGAGTGAAAATTTATCGGTGGTGATACAGTACGAAAAGTGCTGAGCGTAGTGTCGAGTGAAATCCTCGAACCTCCAAGAGTCGTCACCAAACCAGTTCATGGTTTTGAACTCGGCTTTTAATAAGTCCAGGGTTTGGGTTTGAAATTGATTTTGAAAAAGAACAAAAAATATAAGGTCCGGTTGGGTTGTTCGTGCGGCGTTCAGCAGTTCTTCTTGCAAAAGGGTAAGGTTGTTCAAGTGAGTGTCGTAGAAAAAGTTTTCCACGGAGTGACCCAGTTGCGTGAGTGCGGCCTGGTAACCATACTCCCGGATCGTGTTGACACCACGACTTTTTTTCCCATAATCAAATTCGAGGTCGACGACTAGAATTTTCATTGTATTCCTTTGGGCCGCTCAAGCTCCGGCGAGATTAGAGGATTTTACTGATTTTTGCAGATATCCAAGTACCAGTCGATCTGCGAGTGGGTGAGTAGCTTGCCGGTGTCGTAGAACTCTCGGTACCAGTGGGAAGTCAGTCTGAGGGTGTCGTCAATGCTGAGCTTGGGGCTGAAGCCCAAGTATTGTTTTGCTTTTGACGAGTCCAGCTTTAAAAATGTGGCTTCATGAAAAGGGTTGTCTTCGGTGTTATAGGAGAAGTCAGCCCAATGTTGCTTCATCTTAGTCAAAACCTGTTCGACCGAGAGGCAGTTTTCGTCAAAGGGGCCAAAGTTCCATCCTTGAGCAAACGAAGTGTCTCCTTCAACGAGCTTGGCTGCAAGATACAGATAGCCCCGTAAAGGTTCCAAGACGTGCTGCCAGGGGCGAATGGCCCGAGGCGAGCGAATGGTGAGAGCCTCGCCTTTGGCAAGGGCTCGCATGGCATCGGGTATTAGGCGATTGTCGGCCCAATCGCCCCCGCCAATAACATTACCGGCGCGGGCACTGGCCAAGAGAACTTGGTGTTTGTCACCATACTCGGTGGTAGGGAGATAAGAGTTTCGAAAACTGGCTGTGAGGATTTCAGAACAGCCTTTCGACGAACTGTAGGGGTCAAAGCCTCCCATAGGGTCGGTTTCTCGGTATCCCCAGGGCCACTCTTTGTTTTCGTAACACTTATCACTGGTGACATTGACGATGGCTCGAACACTGGAGCAGTGCCTGGCGGCTTCTAAGACTTTGAGAGTTCCCATCACATTGGTGTCGTAGGTCTCAATAGGATTATGGTAAGACGGGCGAACAAGAGACTGGGCCGCCAAGTGAAGAACGATCTCTGGCTGATGCTCTGAAAATGTTTTTTTTAACTTTTCAAGATCTCGAACGTCGCCTTCAACATTGACGATATCGAGATTGAGTTCATCGATGTGTGAGGGCTTGCTACTGGGGGGCAAAGAATATCCCACCACTTTGGCTTCCATTTTTTGCAGCCAAGTGGCCAGCCATGAACCTTTGAATCCAGTGTGGCCAGTGAGTAAAACGGTTTTGTTTTTAAAGACTTTTTGTAAATTCAAGTCGGCTCCTAGATCTTCCACTTCACCTGGTTGTTATCCCACATATCACAGAGTTGTGTTTTGTCTCGCAAGGTGTCCATGCACTTCCAAAAGCCTTCGTGCTTATAAGAAAACAGCTTGCCGTCGCTAGCCAATCCTTCGAGAGGTTTCTTCTCGAGCACCACAGAATCACCGTCATCAAGGTAGTTAAAGACTTCCGGTTCGCAGACAAAAAAACCACCGTTGATCCAAGAACCATCACCCTTTGGTTTTTCTAGAAAATTGGTCACTCGCCCCTCTTCGATGGCCAGTGATCCAAAGCGTCCTTCAGGCTGGATTGCGGTTAAGGTCATTGTCGACTTTTTCTCTTGATGAAAGCTGATCAGCTGATTGATGTCCACATCACTCAGACCGTCCCCATAGGTCAGCATAAAGGTTTCATCGCCAAGGTACTTTTTTGCTTTTTTAACGCGAGCACCTGTCATGCTATTGAGCCCGGTGTCGACCAGAGTGATCTTCCAGTCTTCGCTGGAGTTATTATGGACCTGCAGTTCATTTTTCGCCGTGTCGACGGTGACATCGCTCTGGTGTAGCCAGTAGTTCGCAAAGTACTCTTTGATCACGTATCCCTTGTAACCCAAGAGAATGACAAACTCGTTGTGACCGTAAAAAGAGTAGTGTTTCATAATGTGCCACAGTAGAGGCTTGCCACCGACTTCGACCATGGGTTTCGGTTTTATTTCCGTTTCTTCACTCAGTCGGGTCCCGTAGCCCCCGGCTAGAATTGCCACCTTCATAGAATTATCCTTTCAAAGCGGATTTAATCTGCTCCGCAGTGTATTCAAGATGCTCACGGTTGAGCGCCGGGTAAAGTCCGACCCAAAATGTGTTGTTCATAATAAAATCTGTGTTTTGCAGGTCTCCGATAACCCGCTTTGGGATATCCGAATAAGCCGGCTGTCGTATGAGGTTGCCGGCAAACAGATTGCGGGTGCCGACCTTGTGGTTCTCCAAATATTCAGCAACTTCTTTACGTTTGCTAGGTTGATCGTTGCGCAACGAAATGGGGAAGCCAAACCAGCTGGGCTCCGACCGCGGTGTTGCCTCTGGCAGGATCAGGTGTTCTTCGGTTCCTTTAAGAGCCGTTTTTAAAATATCGAAGTTCTCGTTGCGGGTGGCAATAAAGTCATTGGCCTTTTTCAACTGCGTTAATCCAATGGCGGCCTGCATATCACTGATTTTTAAATTGTAGCCCACGTGAGAGTATATGTATTTGTGATCATAACCCTCGGGAAGATCGCCCAGTTTCCATTTGAAGCGGGCTCCGCAAGTGTTGTCTTTACCGGCTTCGCACCAACAGTCGCGGCCCCAGTCTCGAAACGACTCAGCGATTTTTTTCAGCTGCTTGTTGCTGGTCAATACAGCTCCGCCTTCGCCCATGGTGATGTGGTGGGCGGGGTAGAAACTAGTGGTTGCAAAGTCACCATAGGTTCCCACCATTTTGCCGTCGTAGCGAGCGCCGACAGCATCGCAGCAATCTTCAACCAGCCAAAGATCGTACTTGTCGCAAAACTCTCGAACGGCGGCGAGGTCAAAGGTGTTCCCTAAAGTGTGGGCAACCATCACCGCTTTGGTTTTATCAGACCGAGCTTCTTCCAGTTGAGAGACGTCGATTTGGTAGGTTCCCAAAGTGACATCAAGGAAAACGGGGACACAATGATTTTGTAAAATAGGGTTCACTGTTGTCGGAAACCCAGCGGCCACCGTGATCACTTCTGACCCAGGGGTGATTTGCCGCTCTTTCAAAGTGGGCGAGGTCAGAGCGCTAAAGGCGATCAGGTTAGCGGAGGATCCTGAGTTCACGGCGAGACAGAATTTTTGCTCCATAAAGGCAGCAAACTGAGACTCAAACTGGGTGGCAAAGCGGCCGGCGGTCAGCCACATGTCTAGGCTGGCTTCAATCAAATTGGTTAGGTCATCTTCAGTGAGGACTTTCCCCGATGGGGGGATATAATCGAGCCCTGGACGGATGGTTTTCGGGGGGAGAGAGCGAAAATACTCAATGGCAGCATCAGTGACTTTTGAACGCGGGTTATTTTGCATGAGACCTTATACCTGGCCTCCAAAAGAGGTTCAAGACTTGATTTCTGCCCTTGGTTCGCCTATCATAAGTGCTTTTAATGGTTTACAGACATTTAGGTACCGCCAGTGATTAATCAAGAGGTCCGCTCCAGTCATTCTAGTCTCCTCACCCTTGTGGTGCAGCTTGCCGATGTGGTCCTCGTGGGCCTTTGTTTTTTGGTCTCTCATTTCTTGTATTTTGGACATTTTAATTTGGACATTAATTATCAGAACGCCTTGATTTTGGCGGTGCTAATTACCCCTCTGATATTGAGTTGGACCGGTTGCTACCTCTCCTGGCGCGGCAAGAGTTTTCTCTCCCAAGTCAAAGTCCTGTTTTTTTCTTGGTCCATGGTTCCCGGAGTTCTTTTGATCCTCTCTGTCTTACTGAAGACCACTATCATATACTCCCGAATCTGGTTTGGAGTTTGGGTCCTACTGACCTTGGTCTCTTTGATCGTCTTTCGACGAGTCATGATGCTCTTTTTACGTGCTATGCGAAAAAGAGGCTGGAACCAAAAAAAGGTGGTGATCTATGGTGCCGGTGACTTGGGTCGTTTCGTCGCCAAACGAATCAACGATGCCGATTGGACCGGCTATGACATTGTGGCCTTTTTCGATGACAAGGTTGAGCTCGATCGTAAATTGGTTGAGGGAATTCCGGTTCTCGTGGGAAGCAAAACGAACCTCGGCGAATACATTGTCGAACACAATATCCATGAGGTTTGGTTTGCCTTACCTCTCCGCGAAGAGAAGCGCTTGCAAGAGCTTCTTTTTGAGCTTCGTAATTTTGCCATTGCTTTACGATACATTCCTGACCTCAATGGTTTTAAGTTCTTCTTGAACCATGGAATCACTGAGATCGCAGGAGTCACAGGGGTTGAGCTCAATCACTCTCCAATGGCCGACGGCCTCAACTGCCTGATCAAAGCGGTGGAAGATCGACTGTTGGCTTTTGTGTTTTTGTTAATTTTCTCTCCTTTGATGCTTTTAATCACCGTTGCCATTCGCTTAGAGTCGAAAGGTCCGGCACTTTTTAAGCAGGTGCGTGACGGTTGGGATGGCTTGCCCATTCGAGTTTACAAATTTCGAACCATGGCCCATGCGCCTGCCAGCGAATTCAAGCAGGCCACCAAAAATGACGCGCGCGTGACCCGTGTGGGCGCTTTTTTACGTAAGACCAGTCTCGATGAGCTGCCCCAGTTGTACAATGTCCTACAGGGCCGGATGTCGATCGTGGGTCCAAGGCCTCATCCCGTAATGCTCAATGATATTTGTAAGGGCGAAATTGATTGCTACATGCAGCGCCACCGAGTGAAGCCTGGCATGACGGGGTGGGCTCAAGTGAATGGCTGGCGCGGAGAGACAGACACCATGGATAAGATGCAAAAAAGAGTGGACCACGACCTTTACTACATTCGAAATTGGTCTCTGTGGTTTGACATCAAAATTATTTTTTTGACGCTCTTCCGTGGTTTTGTAAATGACAAAGCCTATTAGTCTTCGGGCCAATAAGAAAAAAACCGTTGTGCAAATTGTACGAGCCCCCCTTGGTGGTATTCGAAAACATATTGCCGCTATTGTCCATGGACTCGAGGACTCGGATGATTTCGATTGGTACTGGGTCACATCCACAGCTCCTGAAGATGTTGATCAGGGGTTCTTGCAACTGCTTGCGGACCTTCACGGTAAGAGTCCTCGAATTGTGTCTCTAAAAATCAATGATCGGCCCGAGTTTCGAGATCTCAAAAATTTGTTTAGAATCTATAAAACGTTCAAACAAAAGAATGTGGCTATTTTTCATGGACACGGAGCAAAAGGTGGGCTTTACGCTCGGGTCGTGGGTCGCCTTTTGGGGGCTAAAACTGTATACACGCCCCATGGAGGTAGCTTGCATGATATGTTCGGGAAGCTAAAGGGCCTCCTGTACACAGTCGTCGAAAAGGCCCTTTATCCTCTCTCCGATCTTATCGTGGTCGAATCAACTTACACCCTCAAACAGTTCAAGAAAAAAGTGACGAAAAGACCGGGGAAGGTGATTCTCAATCGCAATGGTGTGGATATTCCTAAGCAACAGCCCTTGATGACTCACCGATCAGAGCGGCCGTGGGTGCTTGCATCTTTCGGAGCCTTAAGGTTTATCAAAGGACACGACCTGGTCATAAAAGCTCTAGAGGTATTAGAGCGTGACGGTGTTTCTTGCGAATATCATATTTATGGAGAAGGAGAGGAAAAACAAAACCTTCTTACCTTGGCGGAGGCCCTTGGTGTTTCTCATCGTTTGAAAATTTTTGAAAAAACCAAAGATGTTTACGGAGCGATGGCACAAAGTGATGTGATTTTACAACCCTCGCGGCATGAGTCTTTCGGTTATGTCCCTTTAGAAGCCA
>JAUHWH010000012.1 GCA_030424715.1 Bdellovibrionia bacterium | reverse complement strand
CTTGGTGTTTCTCATCGTTTGAAAATTTTTGAAAAAACCAAAGATGTTTACGGAGCGATGGCACAAAGTGATGTGATTTTACAACCCTCGCGGCATGAGTCTTTCGGTTATGTCCCTTTAGAAGCCATGGCGATTGGCCGCCCAGTGATCTCGTCAGGGCAGGGCGGCCTGAAAGAGGTTCTTGAAAAAGATGTCACCGGCTTACAGGTCGATGTTTTGACTGGCGAGGCCTTCGCCATGGAAGTGAAAAAGCTGCTCAATGACGATGCTTTGCGAGATAAGCTGGTGGAGCAGGCTCGACGGTCCGTAGTTTCGGATTTCTCAGAGGAGAAAATGATCGATAATCTTTTAAAAATATATCAGCGTTTATCCCAGTAGAACTTGTTTTACAAACTCCAGTTCTTTGCCCACTTCGTAATGATGGTTGCCAATAAAAAAGCCATGGGTGTCGATGAGGTTCGCACCGGTCAATTCACCATGCACACTGTGCTTCATCAGTTGCACGACTTCGTTTTTAGCAAAGTTCCCAGCCACAATCGGGCGACAGTCGATTTGGTTTTCTTGCAACTTTTTGGTGATCTGTTTTCTGTCAATGCCACTTTCCGGTTTAATAATAAAGCTGAAGCCAAACCATGAGCTTTCACCATGCTCTTTCTGGATCATGTAAGTTGGGTTGTCTTGAAAAAGGCTCTGAAAAAGGAGGGCGTTCTTCCTACGCTCTTCAATCAATTGAGGAAGTTTTTTGAGTTGCTCGATGCCAATCGCTCCACTCATCTCTAAGGGGCGCAGATTGTAGCCCGGGAGGATAAAGCGGAAGGATTCTTCGAAGGGATCGTCAGATTTAACACAAAGTTTGTTGTTTTTCGGAAGGTGCCGGGTCCAACCGTGCGAGCGCAGACAAAGCAAAATATGGTAAAGTTCTTCGTCGTCAGTGACGACCAGGCCACCTTCCATCGTTGAAATGTGATGGCTGAAGAAGCTACTGTAGGTTCCCATGACACCAAAGGTTCCGGCCTGTTTGCCATTCAGGGTGGCGCCTAAAGATTCACAGTTGTCTTCGACCAAGATAATGTCGCGCTCGCCAATGATCCGTTCGATCTCACTAAAGTCGTTAGGATTACCAAGAATATTGACGGCTAAAATGGCTTTGGTTTGATCAGTCACAGCTTCGGCAAGAGCTTTCAGGTCAAAGTTCAGCGTCTCAGGGTCTGTGTCGACAAACTTGAGCGTCAGTCCGTATTGATCCAGGGGGTAGTAAGTTGTTGGCCAAGAGACGGCGGGAACAATCACCTCATCACCGGGTTGTAGGGAGAGCTTTGAGTGGTAGCGAAGACTCGCAATGGCCAAAAGGTTGGCCGAAGAGCCAGAATTCACCATCACGGCGTATTGTGATCCGACGTAGGATGCAAAAGCCTTTTCAAACTCTGCGACCTTGTCATTCATCGTATACATATCTTTGGCAATAACGCTTTGAATGGCATCGAGTTCGGCCTGGTCCCAAGAACTGTTGGCTAAGTGATATTTCATACGGATGCTCCTCTGTATTCCTCTTGATAAAAAGCAATGGTTTTGGAAATCCCTGTCTTCAAGTCGGTCTTTGCCTTCCATCCCAGGGCGTGGGCGCGTTTGCAGTCCACCAACTTTTGTTTCATACCTGTGGGTTTGCTAAGGTCGAAAGCAAATCCACCCTTAAAGGAGAAGCTTTCAGCAGTGGCCTGATAGTAATCTTTAATGGAGTAGTCAAAACCCAAGCCCACATTGGTGAGTTGCTCCAGCTCTTCGAAACGAGAGAGTGCCAGAGAAATAAAGTCGGCTAAATCTTCGGCATACATAAACTCGCGACGGGCGCTACCATCTCCCCAGATTTCGATGGAATGATGACCTTCCTGCACCGCCTTTAAGGTCTTGGCGATGATGGCAGGGATCAAGTGAGAGTTTTTCGGATCAAATTTATCCCAACGTCCATAGAGGTTGCAGGGAATCAGCGTTTTGTATTGCAGGTTCTCGTTTTCAGCGTGTATGTAGTCGCACAGTCGGCTCACGGCACATTTAGCAATGGCATAGCCTTCGTTAGTGGGCTCGAGTTCACCTTTGAGAACAAGTTCTTCTTTGAGAGGATTGGGGGCATTGCGCGGGTACATGCATGAGCTGCCAAGATTGAGCAATTGCGGAATACCCACCGCCTGAGCCGCCAGTAACAGATTGAATCCCATGTCCATATTCTCAGTGAGAAAGGCGACCGGATGTTTGATGTTGGCTTGGATGCCTCCCACTCTGCCGGCGGCGTGGATAATAAAATCAGGTGTGTTTGTTTTGAGGTACTCGACCACGGCATCGCGATTCAATAGATTGAGCTCTTTCGAGCTCGGTCGCAGAAGGGTGTGGGATTGGAAATCAGGGTGTTCGATGAGGTTTTGCCCAACCATTCCGGATGCACCAGTGATCAACAGCTTCATTGTTTCTCCTGAAGTTAGAGGTGACCGGTCGTTGTGAAACCGTGCTGTTTCAACAGGTTCTCTTTTTGAACCTCGCGAAGATCACTGTTCATCATATCATCGATCAGAGCGTCGAGTTTTGTTTCGGGAGTCCAGCCAAGAATTTCTTTTGCTTTGGTGGCGTCGCCAACAAGAAGCTCGACTTCTGTGGGGCGGTAGTAGTTGGGGTCGACCGCTAGGACTTTTGTGCCTTTTTCCAGTTGGTACTCAGGGTTGTTGCAGGCGGCAACAGTTGCGGTTTCCGCGGCATCTTCGCCTTGGAAATTCAATTCTATGCCGACGCGCTGGAAAGACTTGATACAGAAATCTCGAACGGAGGTGGTGATCCCGGTGGCAATCACAAAATCCTCGGGGGTGTCGTGTTGTAAAATTTTGTGCATGGCTACGATGTAGTCCTTGGCATGGCCCCAATCTCGTTTGGCGTTGAGGTTTCCAAGATACAAGCAGTCCTGTAATCCCATGGCGATGCGAGTGACAGCTCGTGTGATTTTACGGGTCACAAAGGTTTCTCCTCGTAGGGGTGACTCGTGATTGAACAAAATCCCGTTGCAAGCAAACATATCGTAGGCTTCACGGTAGTTCACGGTGATCCAGTAGGCGTACATTTTAGCAACGCCATAGGGACTGCGTGGGTAAAAAGGAGTCTTTTCCGTTTGTGGAATCTCTTGCACTTTTCCGTAAAGTTCACTGGTGCTGGCCTGATAGATTCTGGTTTTTTTAGTGAGTCCCAAAATTCGAATCGCTTCGAGAAGTCGTAAGGTTCCAATGCCGTCGGCGTTGGCTGTGTACTCTGGGGTCTCGAAACTCACTTGCACATGGCTCATCGCCGCGAGGTTGTAAATTTCATCGGGTTGGATTTCTTGCACCAGCCGGATGATATTGATGGAGTCTGTCATGTCTCCGTAGTGCAGGATAAACCGACGATCATCGACGTGGGGGCCTTGGAACAAATGGTCCACTCGAGCGGTGTTAAAAGAAGAGCTTCGTCTTTTAATCCCGTGGACTTCGTAATCGAGGCCTAAAAGATATTCAGCGAGATAGGCGCCATCTTGCCCGGTTATGCCTGTGATTAGAGCGACTTTTCTATTTGATCCCATGATATTACCCACCACGTTATTTTTGCACTATTAACTTTGAAAGGCCTGTTGAAGTCAATCAGAGGGGGGATGACTCAATCTGTCGAAGGCGTGCTTTTTAGGAGTCTTCGGAGAGCCTCTATTCTGGTTTTTGTGACCTGGCTGAGACCATATATGAACATGATGGCAAAGGTGTTTTCGCCGTCAATAATGGTGCATTGAAAAAGGCCCGAGACAGCCAAGGCGACGATGACAGAGAGGGTGATATCCCCCACGATATCCTGCCGTCTCCACGACTCGAAAAACCAACTCCACAGAAAGCCGAGAAAAGCCAGAAGTCCAAAAAGTCCTGAATCGGCCCACAGTTCGAGATAGTTATTGTGCGCATGGCTGATAAAGTCGGGGTAGGCGATGTCGTGCTCTTTTT
>JAUHWH010000007.1 GCA_030424715.1 Bdellovibrionia bacterium | reverse complement strand
AGGTCCTACGGGAGCTACTGGTCCAACAGGAAACACGGGCGCAACTGGTGTTGCCGGTCCTACTGGAGCTACCGGTCCAACAGGAAACACGGGTGCAACAGGCGTTGCCGGTCCTACTGGAGCTACCGGTCCAACAGGAAACACGGGTGCAACCGGAGCTGCAGGCGCAACAGGCGTTGCCGGTCCTACCGGAGCTACGGGGCCAACAGGTAATACGGGTGCAACAGGTGCTGCAGGTCCCACCGGAGCCGCGGGCGCTACTGGTGCCGCAGGTCCTACTGGAGCCACTGGCGCAACAGGTGTTGCCGGTCCAACAGGAGCAACGGGTCCAACAGGAAATACAGGTCCTACGGGAGCCACGGGTGCAACAGGCGTTGCCGGCCCTACCGGAGCAACGGGTCCAACAGGTAATACAGGTCCCACTGGAGCCGCAGGCCCAACAGGTGCCGCTGGTCCTACCGGAACTACAGGGGCAACTGGAGCGACAGGTCCAACAGGTAATACAGGTCCCACGGGAGCCACTGGCGCAACAGGTGTTGCCGGTCCAACAGGAGCAACGGGTCCAACAGGAAATACAGGTCCTACGGGAGCCGCAGGCCCAACAGGTGCCGCTGGTCCTACCGGAACTACGGGTGCAACCGGAGCTACTGGCCCAACAGGTAACACAGGTCCCACCGGAGCCACGGGCGCAACAGGTGTTGCCGGTCCAACAGGAGCAACGGGTGCAACGGGTGCAACGGGTCCAACAGGAAATACAGGTCCTACGGGAGCCGCAGGCCCAACAGGTGCTGCTGGCCCTACCGGAACTACCGGTGCAACAGGCATTGCCGGTCCTACTGGAGCTACCGGACCAACTGGTGTTACAGGTCCCACCGGAGCCACGGGCGCAACAGGTGTTGCCGGTCCAACAGGAGCAACGGGTGCAACGGGTCCAACAGGAAATACAGGTCCTACGGGAGCCGCAGGCCCAACAGGTGCTGCTGGCCCTACCGGAACTACCGGTGCAACTGGAGCGACAGGTCCAACAGGTAATACAGGTCCCACTGGAGCCACTGGCGCAACTGGTGTAGCCGGTCCAACCGGAGCGACAGGTGTTACTGGAGCGATTGGCCCAACAGGAACGACAGGTCCCACGGGAGCCGCGGGTCCAACAGGTGCCGCTGGTCCTACCGGAGCGACAGGCGTTACTGGAGCTACTGGCCCAACTGGTAACACGGGTCCGACTGGAACTACCGGTGCAACTGGAGCGACAGGTCCAACAGGTAATACAGGGCCGACGGGAGCCACTGGCGCAACAGGTGTTGCCGGTCCTACTGGAGCTACCGGTCCAACAGGTAATACGGGTGCAACCGGAGCTGCAGGCGCTACTGGTGCCGCAGGTCCTACGGGAGCTACTGGTCCAACAGGAAACACGGGCGCAACTGGTGTTGCCGGTCCTACTGGAGCTACCGGTCCAACAGGAAACACGGGTGCAACCGGAGCTGCAGGCGCTACTGGTGCCGCAGGTCCTACAGGAGCTACGGGTGCAACAGGCGTTGCCGGTCCTACCGGAGCCGCAGGCGCTACTGGTGCTGCCGGTCCTACCGGAGCCGCAGGCGCTACTGGTGCTGCCGGTCCTACCGGAGCTGCGGGCGCGACTGGCCCCACAGGTCCCGTCGGCCTTGTCGCCGGCGCAGTCACATACGGCTCAACTAACAACACCGCTTCGATCTACTCAAATAACTCTGAGGTGATTCGAATCACATCGGCTGGTGATGTTGGTATCGGTACAGCAACACCAGGGGCGAAACTTCACGTCAACGGCACAATACAAGCCACATCTTTTATTTACACATCAGATGGAAGACTCAAGACAAACATCGCTCCCGCTCCGGGCCTTGATATGATTCTAGCTCTTAGAGGTGTTCAGTATGACTGGATTGATCATGAAGGTTCTGACTTCGGATTGATTGCACAAGAGGTTGAAAAAGTAGCACCCAAAATGGTGACCACAAATCCAACGACGGGTTTCAAGGCTGTTAAGTACGGAAACTTCGTCTCCCCTCTTATCGAATCAACCAAAGAGTTGTACGGCATGTGCAGAATGAGTCAGTCGGAACTTGCAGCGCTGAAAGCCAAGCAAAAATCCAACAGCGATGACATCAAGACTTTAAAGAATCGCATGAACCATTTGGAAGTCGAAAACAAAAACATGCGCCAAGAGCTCCAACAAATCAAAAAGCTCTTACAGCAAATGAAGAGCCAGTAACCAGATTTATTACTGGCTAGTCGTAGTCTTCATCTAAAGATTCCATAAACAAAATCAAGGGTTCAAAGTCTGAACCCTCAAGGCGCATCGCTCTGAGCATAGGGTCCGCGTTTCTCAACAGTCCTCGCCGAGACATCTCCGAGGCTTTTTTATAAACTTGTAAGACCTGCATCAAGGTGTCTGAAGACCCATCATGAAAATAAGGCGCACTCTGCCCTAACCCTCGCGTTGTGGGCGTTTTAAAAGATGCCAAGCTTTGCGATAGAAAGCGATCATCGGACCATTCATCACAGCGAGGCATGCGTGCCGAACGGCACAGAGTTTCTCGCATTGGCTTTTGCACAGAAGGCTTGTCTGGATGCCCCAACACGTTCCAGGCTCCCAAATCCACTTTATTTGGATCCTGCTTTAAGGGGATCTGCGCAAAAGCACCCCGCCACATCGGGTGTTCTTCAGTTCCAGTGAACGACGAGATTTCATCTTGATGTCGTTCCTTCCATGTCGGGATCTTCTGGTCAACAAAAGCCCCGGCACCATGAACTTTGTCGTAGGCGAACTGACTAATACCGGTGGAATGAAAAAGCGCATTGGTAAAGCTCGGCGGAGTATGACAAGAGGCACACTGCCCGCGTTTAAAAAAGGTCTGCATCCCTTGCAACTCCTTGGGACCAAACTCTGCGCCATGGGAGTGATACTTTAAAGGCTCAGGAGCCAACCACTTCCAATCGATTTTAAAATTGAGCTGGTCCTTTAGATAAACCAAATACTGGGCGATCGACTCACCAATACGAGGGCCTCTCCTGATGCCGTTGAGTTTTAAAAACTGATCATAGGCAGACAGGTTGTATTGTCCCTGTTCATCACGCGAAAAATCAAGACTCTTAATATACCGACCAAGGAGCTCGCAGGTTTTTGAAAACACCTGCTTGTCCGTCATTTTAGTGAGGTCAGCGCCCAGGCGTAGAAAGCCTTTCTCGTAACTTTCTTTCAAATCAGACGCCGTCGGATAAGTTCCGGAGTCCTGTCTAATGACCTGTACAATGTGTTGTCGCGCTTCTTGGGCCTCGGTATTCAACCAGCCCATATTCCGCCCGACAAGGCTAGCGCAAGAGAGATCTTTTACTGAATAAAACTCACCATCCCAGTGCAAAGGCGCACCATCCGAGATGCCCGAAAGAACCATATTCATACTGTTTCGCAAAGTACGAACAGCTTTGTCTGCCCGCTGCGGAATTAAAGAGCGCGGTGAAAAGTCATTATAAGTGAACACCAGATTCTCTTGAAACTCACTGACCTGATCAACAAAGTGGCAACTCGCGCAACTGACTTGTTTGCCGCTATGGGGGTGTTGCAAGGGGCCCCCTGGAGTCTCAAAGCGATCAAAAATTGGATCACCTTCGGCGACCTCCCCATTCACATCCCCACCACTTTTACTGAAAAATGATTGAGAAAAACGATCTTCTGAAAAAAGCTTTTCACCGAGCTGCACGTCAAAAGGATCTGGCTCCTCTTGCGCAAAAACAAAAAATGAAAACGAGCCAACCAACAATACGAAAAGACAATGAGTCATTACGCCCCCCCAAAAATCGAGCAAAAACATATATAGTGGGCCCACCAGCGAGGAGCAAAGAAATTCCAACAAAGGGGCTTTTTCTATGCAGCAATGAAAGTCACTTGAACCACCGCCTTCACGCACCTCGTTATGACGGCCTTCGGGAAGAGTGCTTCAATAAGGAAAGAGGTAACCATGACCAAAAAACTAACAAGTGTGCTGTCTTTCTTGCTACTATGCTCTTGCGTTTCCAACTCCACTCACGACGAGTTGCAAAACGAACACAGTGCTCTTGAAAAAGAATACAACGATGCCAAAGCCAAAGTCGACGAACTGGAAACACTCGTCGCGCAACTCGAGCAAGAGCTGGGCAAAGCCAGTGCTAATAAAAAATCAATGGCCAATTCTATTCAACATATGAAAGACGCTCTTAAAAAAGAATCAGAACGCAAACAAGAGGTTGAAAAACGTCTCGCCGAATTTAGAAAACTCATTTCACGATTCAAAACACTCACCGATGCCGGAGAACTCAGCATACAAATTAAAGATGGTCGCATGGTGGTGGTTTTACCCAGTGATGTCCTTTTTAAATCGGGTTCCGCCAGTCTGTCTCCGAAGGGTGTGGACACTATCGAGAAAGTTGCCAAAGTTCTTTTGACGATTAAAGGAAAGCAGTTTCAAATTGAAGGTCACACCGACAACGTCCCCATTCGATCACCAAAGTATCCGTCCAACTGGGAGCTAGCGTCGGCAAGAGCCCTCACCGTTCTTAAGATCATGAAAAATGCTGGACTCCCTGAGAACACTATTAGTGCCGCGAGCTTCGCAGATACCAAACCTGTCTCAGAAAACGACAACAAAGAAGGACGCGCCCTCAATCGACGGATTGACGTGGTGGTGATACCTGACCTCTCGCTACTCCCCGGCTACGAAGAGCTGCAGCAGCAGTCGCAACAATAAATAGAGGCTTCTAAGAAAGAATGGAGCACCCGAATGTTCCTGATCTTGCGATAGACTTCACTTTACCCAACAACGGCAGTGAAGTTTTACTGAATAGGTTCGCAATCGAAACCAAAAAAAACAAAACCCCTCGAGCCGCAAGGTCACAAGGGGTCTTAAAACGCCTCAGTAAAAAAGAGACGTAATATTAAAGAAATATAAAAGAGCCTTAAAACCAATCCGGCAGAGTCAACTGGTGCTGTGTGCAAAAATCACGAAGCCTTTGAGCATTGCTTGGGTTGCCTTTAATGTGTTGCTGGTCTTGCGCTCCGGCACCGTTCAGAACAGATCTTTCAAATTGAGCAGGATTCACCCCAGGCCTTCCGACATGACCCGCCCAGAAAAACAATCCAGCTGACTTCGGATGACGATCGAACCATTTTTTAAAGATATTTACCACTGTTCGCTCGCTGGCGCTGAGGTTTTCTGCCAATCGAGGTGGAATTCTATCTGCTCGCTCAACGGTCAAATCAATAACCCGTGCTCGCTTAACAGGATCTTGCTGGATCATGTCAATGTCTCGCTGTCCGCTAATCCCCATAAGTATCTGGTATTCTAGTGTCGTGGTATTGCGATGACGTCGAAAGGCTTTAGACCAATGGCACAAACCGCCATCATCAGGCTGCCTGTCAAAGTAATCATCAAAGACGTCGCGAACAGCAGTCATCTCGGCATCGGTTGGCGAAATATCACAACCGGCTACTGAACTCGGGGCTGGCATTTTCTCAACCCAAACACTGGCGCCAATCTGATCTGCCGGGTAACTATAAGCAGAGGGTGCTTGCGCGAAAAGCTCGAAGGCGCCGCTCCCTTGATTTGCAAAGCTTACCTCAGCACTAAAGCGTCCATCTGAGCAAGGAACAGTGACCTCGCCGGGGCGGATCAAGATCTCTTGAGTGTTAAAACAGGTTCCCTCGACTCGAGCGGACTCAAAAATTTCATCATTCGCGCGCGGGCTTGAAATGTAGGACTCCGGGTGAGCCGTCGGCTCAGGTTCAGCTGGCGGAGGGACAGGAGTTGGTAGATTTGAAGGTCGATAGCTATTCCGCTTGTTCACGGTCAAGCGAGAACGAAACAAACCACTTTTATAAAACTGATTGTCATAATCAGCAGGTACCCGTGCCTGAATTTCAATATCGCCATCGGGGCGAGACGAAAAGTTCAACGTCTTGCTGAAACGCCCTCCTGAACAACGCACAGACCTGTTGCCAGGTTGCACCAAAACCTCTTGGTCATCAAAACATGTTCCTTCAACAACAACATCCACAGGGACTGTCTCATTGGGTGTCGGTGACGTGATGCTTGGCTTCAATCTCTTATAGGCCGTTTCGAAATTGAAAACATTAAAACCATTTCCACCTAGTCTTGACTGCGAGTAAGCGTAATCAACATCGGGGTCTTCCACAGTTGATACTGGGTTTGATCGAATGTGAGCGTGAAGCTCCCTCTCTGATTCTAAATGGTCCATTGGTATCATACCCGAGTCTTTTTCATAATACACACGCCCGACTGAGACCATCTCACTCGAATTCAATGGCTTCGTTGTATTTCCAAAGCCGATAAAGATATCGGGGCTTACCAAGTCGCCTGTATCAGACGGAGGGGTAAAACAATAGCCAACAGGGGCATCCTCTCGACGACCAATGTTGGAATACCCTGGTACCTCGAGATCGAGCATCACTAAGCCTCCGAATCTGCTGTCGCATTTCCCTGTGTATACCACGTGCTGAGCACCGACATACAATCTCTCAAGCTTCAAGGACTCGGAGCCTCGTTGAACGGCCGCAAGGTCCTCTTCAACTAGGTCTTCAAAAGCGACGGCACTGGCTTCAAAATCAGACGATGTGCCATTGAAACCCAAACCCAAGTCGACAGTCTCACCTGTTGGTAACTCGAGGAGAAATTCGCCAGAAGAATGAGAAGAACTCCCCGTATTATCCGCCGACTTAAAGCCACCATCGCAGTTTTGAAACAATAGTATCGTGCTTAAAGCCACGGCTGACGCCATACCTATTTGTAATAAGTTTTTCATAAAGCCCCCCGACTTGAGATCACAGTATAAAATAGAAGATGAGCAAAGCCGACCTTAAAACAGAAATATCTCATCACGAGACAAAAAAGAACAAGCCGTCTTTGCAGTCCAAACGAAAGATCCGCCGACAGTCCATGCTCACAGCGGCGATTAAAGCATGGCCAAAAACATGAGATGATTGAATGCGAAGCTTATTTATTCGAAAACTTCGTTTAAAAATGAGACAAGTGGTGCCTCTGGAGGGAAAAGACACCATCAACAGATCCCTCACGATCCTGGATAAGTTAAAAAGCGTGACGTTTTTTGAAGGTCTTCAACCAAGCGTAGGCGTAGCGCAGATTATCCAAAACCGAGTCTTTGATCATAAATTTGACTAGCAGGGTTCTAATAAAGTGCTTCTGCGGGTTGTATAGATATGAATAGTCCACCGTCTTTTTAAGAAAGTAGATACTGATCTTCTTTTTCTTTTTCGCCCGATACAAAATCGTTTGAATGTTAAGTCCCAACTTCTGACACAAGAACAAAGTGAAATAGCACGACTTATAGAGGTTTGCCGTTTCGGCCTGCTCCCAAAATTGGGGCCAATCCATTTTGTCTTTGAAGCGCTCCACATATTTAAAGATATCCATCAACCAAAATAACTTCGAATAAGAGTGTTGAAACGCCACATGCCCACACAAATGAATCAATTGATTCTCTCGACTGAGCTGAAAGAAGCCAGGCACGGCGGCGACCTCCGACTTTTCTTTGATATTGAGTGAGGTGTGCCAAAACAGCTGAGTGTGAATCTCGATGCAGATTTGAATGTCATCGATTTTTTTGCTGTATTGATGGGTGTAACGGTTAGCGAGCCATTTGGGTTCTTTCTTTTTAACGTAGCCATACATTCTCAAGATATCATCGAGCTTCCAGAGCTCATCGTGCGAGATCAATAGGTCGATGTCCGACACGAACCGTTCGCCCCAGTCTTTATAAATCTCACCCATCAAAGAAAACCCTTTAAGCAGAAACACTTTAACGTTCTCTTCTTTTAGGTCCTTACCAATCACCTCCAACTCTTGCTTGGCAATGGAGTTTCGATTCAACTGGCTCTTCCAATAGGGATAGTAAATTTTATCTTGGGTGCGTCGGTACACGTGACCCATCAAATGGTGCCTTTCTAAAAAATCTTTATCCCAACTTTGAACTTTGGGTTTGTTGCTTTCTTCTTTGACCAAAGTGTTTGTACTTGATTCCATAAGAGCACCTCGTTGTTGATTGTTGGGACTTAAAATCTGAAAGAAGGGCGGCAGCCTCATCTCGGAGGCTTGGGATAGAAAGGCTTTGTAAACGGCTGGGGCTGTAAAGATACACTCCTACCTTTTCTATGGGTTCAAGAAAAACAACACTGACTTTTCAATAACCGCAGCCTTATTCTAGGTCTATGGGCTAGAAATGTAACCCGCTATGAACAAGAGCTAGACATGGGTCTAGCAATCAGAAGGGAGACTCTCGCCCGCAAAACTCACTGGGAGTAGCTCTTTAAAACGATACTCTTTAATCACGCTTTTAAGATCACCAAGGTAGACTTTAAAATCATCGGACACGAACTCCCGCAGAGCTTGTAAGCACAAGCCACAGGGAGGGATCGGCCCCTGCTGCACGTCTGATATAACGACGATAAACTCCAGGTCCAAAACAGGTCCGTATTGCGAAACCGCTGACACCAGAGCCGATCTTTCGGCGCAAATTGTGCCTCCATAACTTGCATTCTCAACATTCACCCCGATCACTGCATGGGGCTGCCCCTTCAATTGGACTCCACTACACACATGGAGCTTCGAGTAGGGGGCGTGGGATCGACCAATGGCCGCCACAACTTCGGCATGGACTTGCTTTACTTCTTTTGAAAATTCGGCCATAGGAACCTCCTGCTGCGAGAGTGGCAAGCTTTGGCAACGAGATCACTTATTTTGTGTTTGACATCACATGTTATAAGTGGAAAACAGAGGCCTGTGAACGATCCGCAACTCATCCATCATTCCAAAACATGGGACCGCACTGGTGTTTTTGTAGCTAGCCTCTGCTTGCTACACTGCCTGGCCTTTCCATTCTTTATTGCCGCCTTGCCGGCGACTCGAGCCTTTTTTGCTAATGCTTGGCTCGAGGGCACAATATTGGTTCTCGGCATCATTGTGGGCAGTATCTCGTTTTACACCAGCTATAAAAAACACCGTAAGATCTACCCCACATTGCTTGGCCTGTTAGGGGTTATTTTTTTATTTTCAAACCTCTTCTTGTTCCCGGGTAGCTACGGTCACGCCCACGACAGCAGCTTTATCCAGCATATTGACCCACTGATGATTTTAGGTGGTAGTTTTCTTATTGCCGGTCACCTTTGGAACATTCACGCCTGCCATTGTTTTTGCGACACCAGCTGCGACCACGAAGAGCACGACCCCAATGCTCATCACGACCACACCCACCAGCACTAACAACCTCTGTTAGGCCTTTTCTTCTTCGAAAAAGGTCGGCACAATAGAGACTCCCGTTTAGACTTCTAACAAAGGATCTCTCTTGGCACACAGTCTCTCATTTCGAAAAACGAAAATTGTGGCAACCATCGGACCCGCCTCGTGGGAGAAAGAACAATTATCAAAAATGATTCAAGCCGGGCTCAATGTGGCTCGATTGAATTTTAGTCATGGCGATATTGAACAGCATCGACAAACCGTGCAAGCCATCCGCGAAGCTTCTGATGAACTCGCCGCCCCGGTCGGAATCATTCAAGATTTGCAGGGCCCTAAGATCCGAGTGGCAAACCTTAAAGGCGAACGTGTGGTCGAAGCCGGCGACACTCTGGTAATGACAGACGTCGAGCACCACCGCGAGGGAGCCATTGCCGTGGATTTAAAAAACTGGCATCGCTTTGTTCGCGAAGACCAGTCCATTTTTATTGACGACGGTATTATCGAACTCAAGGTGAACAAAATAAAAGGCACCCAAGTTCATTGCGAGGTGGTCTTTGGCGGCACCATTCGCCCTCGCAAAGGCGTGAACCTCCCCGACGCCGACTTGCCCATTGAATGCATGACTGAAAAAGACTGTGCAGATCTTGAAGCCGGCGTCGAACTCCAGTTCGATTATATTGCCTTAAGCTTTGTCCGAACGGCCGAGGACATCACAAAACTCAAAAAGCGCCTAAAAGAACTGGGCAGCACGGCACGAGTGATTGCAAAAATAGAAAAAAAAGAAGCCATTAAAAACATTGCAGCCATCGTAAAAAAAGCCGATGGCATTATGGTGGCCCGTGGTGACCTCTCCGTAGAGATCGGGCAAGTTCACCTACCGGCGGAGCAAAAAAAAATCATTCAACTGTGCAACAAAAGTGGTAAGCCAGTAATCACCGCCACCCAAATGCTTGATAGTATGCAGGTTAACTCTCGCCCCACTCGCGCTGAAATCACTGATGTTGCCAACGCGGTTCTTGATGGGTCGGACGCCCTTATGCTCTCCGGCGAGTCCGCTTTTGGGAAGCACCCGGTGCGCTCCATTCAAACTATGCACGAGATTATTGTGGAGGCCGAAAAACAACCCCACATATACTATCGGTTCGGCAATCGCAAAAAAGATCAGTTCACCGTGCCCGAGAGCATTGCCATATCCGCTGTTCTTTGCTCAAAGCAGCTCAACGCCAAAGCCATCGTTTGTTTGTCTACCACAGGTAAAACGGCTCAGATGATTTCAAAATACCGCCCCAAAGCCAAGTTGGTCGCCGTGACTGCAAAATCCGAAGCTCTCTGTAAATTGGAATTCTGTTGGGGCGTGCAAACTTTAAAAATCGCGCAATATGAAAATACAGAAGAGGCCATCTCACAGGTTGAAGAACTCCTACTGGCGAACAACATCGTCAACACAGGTGACCATGTGGTGCTGACTCTCGGAGTGCCCGTGGCCCAAGGCCAAAAAACCAATGCGGTCCGGGTGTTCTCAGCAGGCAACCGCAGAAAAGGCAAAGAGAAGTCACCCAAAGCCATCCGCTTTATTTCACCATCATAGCGGTGAATAGACTATTCTCAGCAGCAGCAGAGGTGAAATCTGAAACCATTTAAATTTCTATATTTCTTCGAGGGAGATGAACACTTTTTAACTGAGATTAAAATTCTAGATGAGGAACTCCCTCGCGACCAAAAATATTTTTGGCTCCTCTACAACAAAAAAGACCATTCCTTTTTAAATTTGCATTTTTGCAGCATGAATCACGGAGAGCGAGAGTTTCAACAGGGAAAGTTAATTTTTGACGAAGAGAAGGGCACTTTGGAACTCGCAAATCATATAATTCATCTGAAAAACTACAGCGATCTCAAAACAAGCTCATCTTTTAGGTCCAAGTGTGCCCAACGTCTATTTTAGGAGTGCCCCACGCAGACTAAGAGAAACAGCCTCAAGACCTAAAAGCATCTTGATTATCATATTTATTACCAATTTTGAAAAATACTCAACAGTGGGAGCATCAGGCTCCCCCAATCAACGACCGATTACAACGAGCAGTCTATCCCCGGGCAATCCGCTCCACAATCTAATGTAGCTGGGCACTGTATGGTCCGTCTGCAACCTCTGCACGTCAAACTCCTCCGCGAGTTGGTCAATATGACTACTGGTAGCCTTCTCATAGGCAACTTTTCAGCGGGTGTTTTGCGATCTTGGTACTTGTGCAGCAATTTAGAAGAGGCATTGATGGGTTTAACCATGACTGGGTTCTTTATATAATTACGTGCCATTCTGTGGATGAGTGAGCCTTTGCGAACACGGGCTTCTGACGGCCACATACCTTAGCTGTTTGAAGAATAGCCAATAATTAGCACAGACCATCAACCTAGATGGTCTAAGTGTTATTGAATATAGTGAAGCGTCTAATCTAGAAACCAAGTATATTCAGTAAAGTTCCAAAAACTAAGGGCATCTCCTACGGAAGCCTTAACCACTGGAGTTGTATTATTATTATCAACTAAGTTTCCTTCAAAAAGACCGAGGATATCTTTTGAAAGCTGGCTGCAAGTAGGTGCGAAAACTCCATCGAACTGGTTTTCATCACTTGTTTTAAACTTATGCCTTGCTCTTGTTGCTTGAATGTTTACGGATAATGAGCTCAGTCCTGTCAGAAGATGCTGAATGCCTAGTGGTTCGATCTCAGAATGGCTGTTAACCCTAGCAGCATCGAGATGAAAGTGGCCCACAATGAGGATGCCTTTTTCGCATTTTCCAGAATCATAATGAGTTTGAATTGAAGACGCTATGTAATGGTTTCTTTTTTCAATATGCTCAGTGACCAGCCCGGTCTCATTTGGAAGGCTGAAATTATCTACGTTAATAAATGTGTACCCAAAATCATCTAGCGATTCATAAGCATTGATGTAAGCAACAGCACTCTTAGGTGTCGCCATTCTTTTTGGATTGTTATCTAAGCCTATTTGTATAAAGGGATGTTCCGAGACATTCCCTGAAAATATCTGATCATCATCTCCAGCCAGGCCCGACGGGTTTGGGTATTCTATAAATAAGCATTTTTTTACGTCAGAATTCCAAAATGAATTCACTTTTTCGACAACATTTTTTAATTGATCATCAGCATAGTTCCAATGGAGTTCACCTAAAAGCACAAGGTCTCTATTGCCTATATTAAGTTGTAATAATGAATCTTCAACTGGTCTCATCTTTTGTAAACTACCATTATAAAAATCTGCGGTTTTATCACAACTAAATTCTGGGCTAGCTATAACCAGGGCAGGCAGTAACAAGATAATGACAAAAAGATATTTCATACTTCTCAAGACGGGTCTCCGCCGAATGTTTCACTGGTGCACGACAATTCTAAAGATTCTGGCGCAGTCAAACCATGCTCGTTTAGTCCTTTAACCCCGAAGGTTGTTCTAAAGCTTTTCAGGTCATCACTAAACAGTCTTTCAGCTTGCGTTTCTATAACAGAAACATCTTCATTAATGATGAACGTATGAGATGCTGTAACCAGCTCTCCTCTCTCTAAAGCGCAATGTAGTGATGGACTGCAAAAGTCTTTTGGTGGACCAAAAGACGATAACAGGTCACTGAGACCGTTCACGGGGCCAACCTCTGACCCGGTCTCGCAGTTAATAACCTCTTCGCACATTATAGTTTCAATTGCGTACAGGCTCATGTTGTCACTGCCGCATGTGATACTAGTAGTAGGCATGCCAGCAAAAGAAGTTTCCATAGAAAACATAATCGAAACGAATCCTATAAAATAAAATTTCATAAATACTCTCCACAATTTGACGACTAATTTTTATTCATAGCATGTGTAACCAATCCAAAGTAAAAAACGTGTGTTAATTGTAAAAATGGTAAGATTGTAGAAAAGCCCAACACCCAGATTACTGTGCCATCTTATTTACCTAAATGGCGCAGCACTAAAATATTGAGAATATTGAATAACACCACAGACCAGACATGCCTATTTGTCGGACAGTTGTCCCATTTTAGAATTACCCAAAAAAGATATTGAGACTCAAACACGTAAAAGATGAAGAGCCTTTAACTCTAGACGCTCACTAAGCATCGCAGCATTTTTGATATTTTGTTGTTTTTCATTTGACCACTCTTTTAAACAAAAAAAAGACTTTTGTTTGTTGGTGACAATCAAACATTACAGCCTTTCAGGACAGCAAGGTTGCGCGCTGAAAAGAACTCATTTTTGTTTTATCATCGTTCTCATCAAAGTTAAAAAGACCTCCTGGGCTTCAAATATGAAGCCGAAATCTATAAATGCAAACCCATGATATGGTGCCGTTAGCAAAAGAGGTTTTATGCAAATTCATCAAGAACTCCTTGAACTGAGGAGACAGGAAAAACGAATCACTTCTGAAATTTTAGATAAATTGCAATTGATGGAGGACTGTCGAGGCTATCTGGAACTGGGCCACTCGTCTCTCTTTGATTACCTGGTGCGCGGGCTTCAATATTCAGAGGCCACCGCCTATCAGCGCCAAGCCTGTGTGCGCTTGGCTCGTGAGGTTCCGGAAATTAAAGAACAAATCGACCAAGGCCGATTGAGCCTCTCGGCCGTGACAACTGTCTATAGACACATTCGAAGTAAGCCCACCAAGGAAAAGCGTCAAACACTTAAGAGAATTGAGAATAAGTCCACCCGAGAGGTTAAACAAATGTTTGCTGAACCTTTTAAAGCCATCAAGATTCAGAAGACAGAATACCAGGACAGAGTTTATCTAAGACTTGAATTAAGCCATGAACAAAATAGAAAATTGGAAAAACTAAAAGCTCTGAAGTCACACAAACACACCATTGAGAGCCTCTTTGAAAACTTCATAGAAAAAGAGCTGAGTGCTTTTGATGACACGAGATTTAGACCGACAAAATCAAGGAATCCAAGGTTCATCTCCAAGCGCCTGAGAAACTCTGTGTTAAAAAAATCAGCCTACAGATGTCAGTATCCAGGGTGTGACTCAAGCCATTTCTTACAAGTGGACCATATTGTGCCAATCCGAGCCGGAGGGGATCAGAGGCCTGAGAACCTTCAAATACTATGTGCCAGTCATAATCAACTGAAAGGATGAACGGACTCTTTTTTGAATAACAGACCGACTCAGATGTTTTAGCATCTATCAATAAAACCCCAATACCTGCAGAGAAGATCCCTATACTTTGTCTTAAGAAGACTGACGTTTTCTAAGTATAAAATCACCAACTCAGAGCTTAGGGTGTATCTGTGAAAAGTAGCCAACCGAAATGACAGATGCTTGCTAAGCTTGCACTCTGGCTGCCTTTGTCAATCTATGAAGGAATAGAGATTTAAAGGTAAAAAAGCCTGTGGTTCTCACCACAAGCTTTCTTAGCTTTCTTAGCTTTCTTAGCTTTCTTAGCTTTCTTAGCTTTCTTAGTTTTCTTAGTTTTCTTAGTTTTCTTAGTTTTCTTAGTTTTCTTTAAAAAATGGCCTTACTTTGTTCTTTGAATCAAGTGGTAGCCGAACTGGGTTTGGACGGGAGCAGACACTTGATCGACGTCCAAAGCAAAAGCGGCTTCTTCAAAGGCTGGGACCATGCGGCCACGACCGAATTCACCCAAATCCCCACCGGTCTGACCTGACGGACATTTAGAGAATTTCTGAGCCAACTCAGAGAAGCTATCGCCATCAGCGATTTTTTTCAAAAGATCATCGGCTTCATGAGAATGCTCGACCAAAATGTGTTTTGCAGAAATTGTAGACATAATAACTCCTTAAATAAATGAATAAACGGCTTCAAAAACCAAGGGTTAACATCAAGAGAGAAGAAGAGGCAACTATATATATTGGATCTCTCGGATCTCAACGTAGGACTCACCCTTCGGTCTCCTAATTTCGATTTCATCCCCCAACTTTTTGTTCAAAAGGGCTTTTGCAATCGGGCTTTTCCATGAAATCTTCATCTTGGCCGTGTCGATCTCGTCCTCTCCCACGATCTGATAGGTCTTTAGCTCCCCGTCTTCATCTTCAATGGTTACAGTGGCCCCGAACACAACTTTACCCGTATTCACGTGCTCTTTCGGATCAACGATCTGGGCAGCTTCAATTCGCTTAGTTAGCCATCGGATGCGGCCATCGATTTGACGCAAGCGTCGCTTACCATAGATGTAGTCGGCATTTTCACTTCGATCACCATTGCTGGCCGCCCAGGCTACCGTTTTGACCACCTGTGGGCGATCTTCTTTCATCAAGAACTCCAACTCTTCTTTGAGTTTCTGTAAACCGGCGGGGGTGATGTAGTTGGGTGTCGACATAATCGCCGTATAAGACCATAGAAACTCGCAAAGCTCAATACTGCGAGTCCTTAGTATTCTCTTAAGACTATGCTTGGCTCGCCCCTCGGCTTTCGACCAAAATTCGCAGGGTCCACCGGCTGAGTTCAATCTGACACTTTTCGCCCCGGCTTGAGTCGGGGCGCTCACCCACAGACCGGCTTGTCTCGGTTAGAATAAGGAGATCAGCTGGGGGGACTTTTATGCTTTATCGGTGCCTGATCATCGCTTTTACAGTGAGTCTGTTCTCAATCACCGCATGCAGCGACAGTGAAATCGAAGGGATTGAAACTCAAACGTCTCTGGGAGAGACCCCGCCGGAGCCTCCCATCACCCCAACGCCGCCCCCTGGAGAAGGAGGCGAAGAAGGCGAAAATACCGAGGAGATCCCCACCTGTCTAAAATCTCTTTACTATGATCAGTTGCAACCCATTTTCTCACAACGGAGTTGTAAAAAAGCCAACCAGTCGCAAATCCAACAAGTCGAGGCCGGCAACCTGAAGCGAGACCAATTTCTCTCACAGTGCTACAGCGCCACCAACGGCTCTTGCTGGTGCGACCAGTTGCTTCGCCCCAACCCCGCCAGTATCGACACCTTCCATTGCACCTATGGCGGCGATCAAGTGCACCAACTGATTCACCCGGACGAAGACACCTGGCAAAACGCCATTGAGGCCGTCAAGATCGTCGAAGAATTTGAGCAAAACAATGTTCTCACAGAAATCATCTACAATTGGTGGCGTCCGGAACCCTACAACAAAAACGTCGGTGGCTCGCCATCACGTCATCCTTTTGGGACTTCAGTGGACGTGCGTTTTAAGACAAAAGATATGCAAAACCAAGCCTTCTCAGAGCTGTGTAAACTAAGAGCTCAAGGGCGCATTCGAGCCATTGGATACTACACCACCACAGCCATTCATTTTGGCATTGGTGACAGCAACGCCAACACCTGGGGCAAAGCCTGTCCCTAGGCTGTGTTGCACGACCGGTCGCTATTTGAGTGACCTTCAGAACTACAACCGGCCCTTACGTAAAACTCACTTCGTTGGATAGTGTCTTGTTGTCCCGCCAAAGCCTCAGGTTATCAAGAGTGGTGGCTGCGATTTGGCTCAACGAAAGCTTGGTTAAATAGGCTTGATGCGAGGTCACCAACACATTGGGAAAGCTCATCAAACGAGCCAGCTGGTCATCATCAATGCCCCGGTCAGAAAAGTCTCGCGAGAAGTACTTCTCTTCTTCTTCGTAAACATCGAGCCCGGCACCACCCAACTTTTTGGTTTTCAAACCGTCGATCAATGCTTTTGTGTTCACCAGGCCGCCTCGCCCTGTGTTTATAATGAATGCCCCTTCCTTCATTTGAGCAACTCGATGATTGTCGACTAGGTGTAGCGTCTCAGGGGTCAATGGCACATGGAGGCTTACGAAATCAGACCTCGTAAAAATCTCATCAAGAGTGGTGTAGCGCAGTGACCGGCCCTTGGTCATCTGAGGATCAGGTAATTCATCAAAGGCTAAGATTTGGCAATGAAAGCCATCCAACAATCCTATTAAGGACCGTCCAATCTGCCCTGTGCCGATAACGCCCACGGTTTTCTCGAAAAGAGCCTGTCCCACAAGTCCGTCCAGCTCAAAGTTCATCTCTTTAGTGCGATTGAGGGAGCGGTGGAACTTTCGCGCCAAACAGAGCATCTGCAACAGAGCGAATTCAGCCACCGATTGCGGCGAATACCCGGGCACACGACACACTCGGATATTCAATTCGGTGGCTGCCTTCAAGTCCACATGGTTGAAGCCCGCACAGCGCAAGCCAATGTAACGCACTCCCCGCTTGGCCAAAGACTCTAAGCATGCACGATCTAAAGAGTCGTTCACGAAGCAGAGGATACCCGTGTGATTCTGACAAAGGCTCGTCGTCTCGGACGTCAATCGGGTGTCAAAAAAATCAAATGTAAAATCACCTACCGCCTCGTAGTAAGGACGCTCATACTTTTTCGTATCAAAAACAGCAATTCTCTTTCGTTCCATGAAATTTATACTAGTGAAAACTATGTCAAAGACAACAAGATTAAAAAGAGCTATGATGGCACGGCTTTTGTACTTGTGAAAGACAATCAAGGTCGACTTTGAAAAGGCGAGACATTTTGTCTCAATGAATGCAAAGAGCTGAGTCGACTTGTCAGAGGATAAGAATGAATTATGTAAAAAATATATTGTGGATAGGATTGTTGTTGAGCACGCTTGGCGGCTGCACCAGTGACTCTCCCCAGACCGGTGGCTGGTCCCTCAATATGCGATCGATGGCGGAGTCTTACGAAAAACTAACGCCCTATATGTTCAACACCAAACGCTACAGCGATCCTAAAAATGAGAAGTTCATCAGCCTTTACTTGAAAAATCTCAATCAGGGCGCCTCCGAATTAGATCAACACACAGCCAAGGGCCTCAGTGGTAATGACCCACTTTTTAAAATTGGGTTAAAAGGCTTAAAGAGACTGATCCAAAAAGCCAACGAGAGTTATTTTGTAGAGAGCTATGCCTATTCCCAAAAGCTTCTGCAGGCTTCTATGAACCACTGTAGCACTTGTCATTCACGAACCAATATGGGTCCGACATTTATGAAATGGGACCAGTTCGATGACATCACAGCCAAAATGGAGCCCACCGATCACGCCAGCCTGTTGGTGGCCACCCGCCAGTTCCCCAAAGCGGTGACCGTGCTTGAAGAGGCTCTCAATTCTCAAAGCATGTCGCCCCAAGAGACCATTAAGATTGTAAAACAGGCTCTCTTCATTACCTTAAAAAACTTAAATGACCCACAGCGGGCGAGTCAAATTGTCCAGAAGTTACAAAAACAGCGTTTTTCAAAGTCACAGAATCGTGCATTCACCCAATGGCAGAACTATCTAAAAAGCTGGCAAAATAACCAGGGCCTTTCCCAATCCTCGTTGCGAAAGATTTTATCTAAACAACCGGTCCTCAGCGGCAATTTTGCCAAAGACGTCCATAAGAGCCTGTTGTTACACCGTGGACTGAGTACTGAAATGAACAAAAACTGGCGTGCCAAAATCTATTATGCCCTAGGTAAAATGTACGAGAGTCTCTCAAGCTTCGCCCTGTGGAACTTACCAGAAACTTACTTCGAAACATGCATCACAGAGGTCCCTGGGACAAAGCAATCTCTAAAATGCTACTATGCTCTGGAGGCAAGGGTTAACAGTGCGCCGACCATGAATTTGAAAAGCCCATTATACAATATTGAAAAAACCAATCTCCGAAAGCTAAAAGCACTCGCCACCATGGAGCCTGGAAGTGCCAGTTCTTTCGGTGGCGGCTCTGGGTCTGAGGATCTTTAACGAAAGGTAAAACCATGATTCATTACAAATCAATGCTGATTTTCTCTCTCTTCACCCTCCTTGTCACAGCCTGTGCGGTTCGATCCATCGCACCCGGAGACACCATGGAGATGAATATGGACTTCGATCTATCCGCCATGGACATGCGACATGGATGGGCCTTTTTCACTCCTCCCAAAGTCACCTATGTTGGCAATAACGATGAAGACTCTGCGAAGCGAGGCAAAAAACTTTTTATTCAACACTGTCAGAAATGCCATGGTGAAACTGGCATCGGCAATGGCACCCTTGCTAAAGAAATGAAAATTAGACCTGCCAATCTACAAAACCTAAACAGCGAAGTCACAAACACTTATCTCGTTGTACAGATCAATAATGGTAAAGGAGCCATGCCAAAGTGGGAGGATTTCTTGAATCAACAACAAGCCTATGACCTCACAAACTACATTCGCACGCTCAAGAAAAAGTAGGCCCCGAAAAAATAAGTCGTCACTTCGGTAAGACGGCTCGAATGGTCTCAAACTTTTCGACCCATTGACCCTTGATCTTGTAGCGAATGACCATGGTTAAAGATCGTTCATCTAGCGTCTCCCACTGAGGAATACGAACAAAGAAGGGCCGATGCACATCTTGATTGGCCTCAATCATCCCCGTTATTTTTTCAGGAGCCAGTTCTGCCACTTCTGAATCCAGAAAAATAGAGTACTCCACAGGTTCAAAGGTTGGGTTTTTCAAATGCATCTTGAAGTTATTCATTAGACCACTCTCTGTCACCACATAAGGCCTCTGGTTTTGTCGCAAGATGGCCACGTAAAAACTCTGATGCTGACTGAGCGTAAATATAAAACCACCAATAAGGAGGCCCATCACTCCGAGGTAGCCAAACAGACGCGGACTCCAAAATGCCTGCGCTTGACCCTCGAGTTCATTTTGAGAAGCGTACCGAATAAGACCTTTGGGTCTATTCACCTTTTCCATGACTTCGTCACAGGCATCGATACAGGCTGTACAGCCGATGCACTCCAGCTGAGTGCCACGACGAATATCAATGCCTGTTGGGCACACCGATACGCATTTATAGCAGTCTATGCAATCACCCAAAGATGGATCTTGATCTTTTTTAAGGCCGCGAACTCTGGGCTCTCCACGGTTGTAGTCATAAGACACCGTTACTGAGTTTTGATCCATCAACACCGACTGAAAACGGCCATAAGGACACATAATGATGCAAAACTGCTCACGGAACCACGCAAAATCAAAAAGAATTAAGCCCGTAAACACAATTACAAAAAGAAAAGTGGTCCAGCTCTCTTCCGGCGGTTGCTGCATCATCTGTAACAACTTCTCCCAGCTAACGAAGTAAGCGATAAAGGTGTGGGCCAGAATCGTCGAGACCAACACAAAGAGAATCCATTTAAGGGTGTTGCGACGAATGTGCTTCCACTGCATGGGGGCTTTTCGAGCCGCCAATTGCGCGGCTCGATTACCAACCACCCAGGTTTCAATTCTTCGAAAAACCTGCTCAATAAAAACCGTTTGCGGACAAGCCCAGCCACACCAAACCCTACCGTAAAGGGCTGTGGCAATAATGAGCCCAAAGCCCAAAATCCCGAGCACAAAAAACAATAGGGGTGCATCGTGAGAGGCAAAAACTTTGCCAAAAAACACAAACTGCCGGTTAAAAATATCGAACAGGACGATGGGCGAACCGCCCCAGCGTAACCATGGGGTGAGGACGAAAATGGCTAGGAGCACAATATGAAAAATGGTTTTTCGATTCTTCCAATGTCCCCTTACCCGAGCGGGAATGATCCACAAGCGATTGCCCTCAGCATCGGTGGTGGCCAGACGATCTTCAGGAAGATCTCGAAAATCCAAAGTGCTCATATCTACTCTACCTTTTCTCCTTGCGGAGCCTTACCGTCTTTAACGTTGTCACCATTTAACGAAATAACGTAACTAACAACGGATTCAACCTCTTGCGGCCTCAAAATAGCCTTCCACGGCGGCATTCCTTTGTCCAAAACACCTTCCATGACCACTTGCTTGATGGCACCAACATCGGCCCCATGGATCCAATAGGCATCCGTTAGGTTGGGACCAATAGAGCCCCCACCGTCTTCTTTATGGCAAGAGGCGCAGTTGGCTTTGTATATTTTTTCTCCCATCGCCACCAATTGATCGGGGCTGATAGAGCTTGCTCCACCCGAAGCTGCTTGACTAGATTGCTTTCGTTGCTGTTCGATTTTCGCCATGTCGCGAGTCAACTCTTCATCAAGACTCGGACCGTCTCCCGTCAGGCTGAAGTGAATCCAATAGATGAATCCAAAAATAATGGCGCCAAAAAAGGTCCACAACCACCACAGGGGCAAATTATTGTCCAGCTCTTGGATACCGTCGTATTCGTGATCCAACAGTTTATCGTTCTCGTCATTGGTCATGGCGCTGCTCCTCATCTTTCAGGGGGATTTCACTTAATCGATCAAAAACTTCTTTTGGTTCATAAAAATAGACTCTAAAGATCAGAAATAAAAAGGCCACAAAGAAGATCATCAAGGCGAGCATCGAGAGGTCCAAATCGGTGAAATACTTCAGGGCGGTTTGCTTCATTCCTCACCTCCCTCTTTATCAGTGCTGGAGTTCGCTCCAGGCGCCAGCTCAATATTGCTAAGAGCCTCTGAATTCGTGAGATTCTTTTGACCGAGAGATTGTAAATAAGCAATGAGAGCAATGATTTGACGGTCTCGCTTGATCTCGACCCCCTCATTCTTGAGATCAGCGACGATTTGATCGGCTTGCGCTTCCGCCCATCGATCGGCTTCGGCCACCTGATTGTCGGTGTATGGGACTCCCAACATTCGCAACACAGAGAGCTTTTTTCGAAGCGAGTAGTAGTCGACTTTCTTTTCTAACAGCCAAGAGTAGCGAGGCATAATGGATTTCTCGACCATAGACCTCGGGTCATCCATATGACGAAAATGCCAGAGATTGGGATACTTTTTACCAATCCTTGCCAAATCCGGCCCCGTTCGCTTTGATCCCCATTGAAAGGGATGATCATACATCGACTCAGAGATCGTCGAGGCATCACCAAATCGAAGCACATCAGAAGGATGTTTTCGAATCATCTGAGAGTGACAAGTGTAACAACCTTCGCTGACATAAATATCCCGACCGGCTTGCTCCAGGGCTGTATAGGGGTGAATTGCTTGGGACTGAGGCACATATTTATGAATGCTCAATGTCGGCCAAATCTCGATGACAGACCCTATCAACACAGCGATAAAGGTCAGTACAGAGAAGGTGCCGACCATGCCCTCGAGCTTGCGATGGGCCCCTTCTTCGTGATCCGCGGCCGGCTTTTCGGCCTTTACGGCCACCGTGACCACTTCGTCGTTGACCAGCTTCTCGGCACCACAAATGGTCTTCACGATATTAACGACAGCAACCACGTAACCAGCGATGTAGAGCAGTCCGCCAAAAGCACGCACCCAATAGAGCGGTACGACTTTCACTACAGTTTCAACGAAATCAGGGTAAACAAGATAGCCTGTGCCGTCGACGGCTTTCCACATCAAGCCCTGGGTGATCCCAGACGCTAACATGGAAATGTAATAAATTAGGATACCAGAGAGTCCCAACCAGAAATGGTAGTTCATCATGCTTTTACTGTGCATCTCTCGACCCCACATTTTAGGGATCAAGTAATACATCATTCCAAAAGACAAAAAGCCGTTCCAACCCAAGGCACCTGCATGCACATGACCAATCACCCAATCGGAGTAGTGGGCCAGCAAGCTCACCGACTTAATGGAAAGCAATGGACCTTCGAATGTGGCCATACCGTAGAAGGTCACGGCAGTTACAAGAAACTTCACGATGGGGTCCGTTCTCAAAAGGTGCCACGAGCCACGTAAGGTCAAAAGACCATTAATCATCCCACCCCAGCTGGGTGCCCAGAGCATCAGACTAAACACCATACCAAGAGTCTGAGCCCAGTCCGGTAAAGCCGTATACAATAAGTGATGCGGCCCCGCCCAGATATAGATAAACACCAAGGACCAAAAATGAATAATCGAAAGTCGGTAAGAGTAAATGGGCTTATTCACTGCTTTCGGAATGTAGTAATACATTAATCCCAGAAAGGGAGTGGTTAAAAAGAAAGCCACAGCATTATGACCGTACCACCACTGCACGAGGGCATCTTGCACTCCTGCAAAGACCGGGTAACTCTGCAAAAAGCTAACGGGGACTTCTAGGGAGTTCACCACATGGAGCAGTGCCACAGTGAGAATTGTTGCAATGTAAAACCAGATCGCCACATAGATGTGCTTTTCACGACGCCTGTAAAGAGCCCCAAAAAAGTTGATCCCGAAGATGATCCAGACGACTGCAATGGCAATATCGATGGGCCATTCCAGCTCGGCGTACTCCTTGGATTGAGAGAAGCCTAAGGGCAAGGTAACAGCGGCTGCAACAATAATGGATTGCCATCCCCAAAAGTGAATCCAGCTGAGCTTGTCAGACAGCATTCGAGTTTTAAGAAGGCGCTGGGTCGAGTGGTAGACTCCAGCAAAAACAGCATTCCCCGCAAACGCGAAGATCGCCGCATTGGTATGGAGAGGGCGCAACCGACCAAAGGTGAACCACTCCAAATTCATGTTGGCGGGCCACCAAGCCAATTGAATAGCTGCCAATAGGCCAAAGAGAAAAGCGGCTCCTGCCCAAATCAGTGTTGCCATCATAAAATAGACCACTATTTTATTGTCGTAACGGACTTGTACCGTTTGATTGTCACTCATCGTCGTTTCCTTTTGTGTTATTTTGATCTTCTAAAATTGAATAGGACACAGAATCTAAAGAATTCATCTGATCGTTATCTACAGCCCAAAAAAACAGAGCCAAGAACCCGAAAGACACCGTCAGCGAAATAAAAACCATCACGTAGAGGATCTCCACTACAGCCTCCTCAAGCTTAGGGTGACTAAACTTAAAACAGTGACGGAACTGATGGGCATTAAAATGGCTGCAACTACAGGAGAAATAAAGCCAAACGCTGCCAACCCGACGCACAGGCAATTGTAAAAAAAGGTGAAGGTTAAAAGTCTACGCTCGGTGAGCAATATTTTATCAGAAATTTGAAACAGATCCAGAACGGAGCTGAGATGGCCGCGAGTCAGAGTTACATCGGCCACATTCATATTATCCTCGAGAGCTCCGGGCATGCACAGGCTAAGCCCCGCAGACTGCATCGCGGCTATGTCGTTGATACCGTCACCAATCATCACACTGTTGGGACCAGCGGCTTGAATAAAGCGATTTTTTTCTTCTGGAGTGGCTTCGGACACAAAGTCACCACGGTTTTGCGGAGGCACCAGTTCTTTGATTTTTTCCACCTCAGCCTTTTGATCTCCAGAGAGAACCGAAATTTTCTTACCCATTTCGGCTAGCTTCAGTAAGAACGGTGATAGATCATCTTTAAAACCATTTTCAAGTCGTAAGGTCGTGATCACACGGTCGGCTTTCACGACCTCCAGCCTTTTGACGGAGTCATCATCGTCTTCTAGTGGAGCCGCTCCCCGCACCCACCAATGCTCTCCACAGATACGACCGGAGATCCCCACTCCAGGGTGGTACTGAAAATCCTCGACCGTGATCTTTGCATCGCCCTCTTGGAAGGTCTTAAAACCATTGGATATGGGGTGATCCATAGAAAGTTCAAGAGCCAATAACTTCGCGCGGTCCTCGGGCTGTAACGCCATAAAGTCCCCGCGATTGACTCGAACGATGGCTTTTGTGAGAGTTCCCGTTTTATCGAGAAAAATATTTTTGATTTTGCCGAGCTTTTTTAAAACATTGGGCTGCTTCAACACCAGGCCATTGCGCAACGACAACTGCCCCGAGAAACTACGAATCAATGGGATGCCAAAACTAATCGCACACGGACAGGCCACTAAGACGATAGCAAAAGCCCTTTGGTAGGCGGTCGACAAATCATTGGTCCAGAGCAAAACACCAAAAGTCAGTGCACTGGCCAAAATCACAAATCCTGTAAAATAACCGACCCAACGATAAGACTCTTCTTGGTCTTGCCGATGGTTTTTTTGGGCTGCTTGAATGTAACCACCCACTCGGGTCTCAGCGCCTTTTTTTAAGACCCGAACACGACACTCCCCCGCGCAAAGGCGAGTGCCTGCAAAAACTAAGGCCCCCTCTTTCAGAACGACAGGGCTAAACTCACCAGTAAGAACCGACCCGTCAATGATGGCCTCGCTAGACAATAGAGTACCATCAATCGGGATAGTTTCTCCCCGCTTAACCACGACAGCATCTCCAATGGACAAACTGGCTAAAGAAACCCAATGGTCCTGACCATCACGCTCGATTCGTGCCTGATAGACGCCCGGAACGTAGCTCACAATGTTGTTGATGTATATGTTGGCAACATAACGGTTGAGAACAAATCGACTCGACAGGATCAAAAAAACCACCACAGCCAGTGAATCAAAATAGATGGAGTTCAACCCATGAAAATATGACAACACGCTGAGCACAGACCCAAGCAGTAAAGCCAAACCGATGGGAAAATCCAAATTGAATTTTCGAGATTTCAAGCTTTGCCAAAACCCGTACCATATAGACGAAGCGCTGTAGCCAAGAACGGGAACCACCAGTGCGAAGCTGAGAGTGTGAAAAAAGCTTTTAAAACCCTCGTCCGCACCCAAATAGATGGCCGTTGAAAAAAGCATAATATTACCGGCACAGACGCCAGAGACAGCCAGCTTCTTCAGTTGACTCTTGAAATCTCGATTGGCCTGGGACTCATCGGTGGCGTCCTCCAGGGGGATCGCTTCAAACCCCAGTTGATTGATTTTTTCAATAAGATCGCCAAAGCTTGAAGCCTGTTGACTCCACAGGCTCAGTCTCTTGCCGCCAGATTCAAAATGAAAGCGTTGAAGCATTGGGTGTAATTCTAAAACTTTGGTGATTTTATGAACGCAGTGCCCACACTTCACGCCCTTAATATAAAGGTCGAGTCTTAAGTCCTCTTTGCTAGCGTGCAAAAAGGGTTTTATGGAATCCACTGACAATACCGCTTCGCTCATACTTATTCCTATTGGCCCTTACTAAGCAAAATTGAGACCAGCTTAACGACGACTGTTTTTCCTACAGTACAATCTGCGACAAGATACCTCAATAAATGAGACATTATGTCACGTCTTATAAGGAGAATGTCTTGCGGGACCTATCATTCGGCATATAATCTGCAACTCAGACGATCAACAAGGAGCCACCATGATGAGTGATTTAACTGTCGATGAATTCACAACTCCCAACCCCGAGTCCGTAGAAAAAAACACAAAACTGCCAAAAATTTGGGATCTTATGCAAGAAAAAGGCATTCGCCATGTTCTTGTGCTCGATGGCACCACTGCGATTGGGGTTTTAAGCCAACGAGACCTAACAACGTTTTCACAATCCAATGATTTTGAAGACATCGAGGCCCAAGACGTGATGTCTCGCGATATCTTCACTGTATCCTCAGAAACGAAGCTCTATGAAGTGGCCCTTAAAATGTCTGAAGAAAAAATAGGGAGCGCCATTGTTCTTGATCCCAACAATAACGATATTGGCATTTTTACTGCCACTGATGCCTTAAATGCTTTAGTGGAAGTGCTCAGGGGCGACGTCTAAACACTGGCGCCTCGCTATTTGTTCGGGTCGAACAAATGGGGATATACGATCACCGGAACTGAACTGGTTCGCACCACGTCTCTAGTAACGCTACCAAGAATGTTGGCTTCAAGAGTACCAGCCTCGGTGCGCATCACGACCAGGTCAAAGTCTCCCTTTTCGGCCTCCTCCACAATGACCTCGCCGATGGGCGCTAGCTTCTCAGAAAGCAAACTGTGCAATCGTTTTTGCGAGAGCGGATGCTCTTCTAAACGTTTAAGATAGCGAGATGTGCTTTCTCGAGCCTTCTTGACCACATCATCCGACGAAAAATCATTGAGTCCATAGAGGGTTGGGGCCCAGGCAATCGCCTCCATGTCGATCATTGAAATTTTATGAAACAGCGTGAGGTTCTTTAAAAATGACAAACGATGATCGTCTAAAAAGCCTTCGATAAACTGCTTTGACGAGTCGTTGAGCTGCACAGGCATCAAAGCTGTCTCTAATTTCTGGATGGGTGAACAGCCGGGGCCTATAACAATAGTCGGAACCTTAGCTTGCAACAGGAATCTCTCAGCAAAGCTGCCCATAAAGGCCCGGGCCCAGCCGGAGCGCCCATGTGAGGTCATGACCACAAAGTTAGGCTCAGTCTTATCAACGTAATCACAAAATCGGCTGACCTCTGCACCTCGGGCACTAAAAGTATTGTTTAGAATCACCGTGGGCTTGACCGGCAAATCTTTGAACTTCTCCATGTATTGGTCGCAAACGCCAGTCATATTTTCTTTAAGCCCAGCGACATTAATGGGCTCGAAATATTCACTGGTTAAAAAATAATCAACGCTAAGAACATACACGGGCTGAATTTCAATGGGGTCTTGTTGTGCAAATGTTTTAAAAAAGCTGATGAGCCGCTCTTCTAGTTGAGGTTGCGTACTCGAGGGATCAATCGGCCAAATAATCTTTCTTATGTTATCGGCCATTTTGACCCCGCAAATGGATTTTATGAAACATAGTTTCTCCTCATCGCTAGCTCGACAGAAGCTGACGTAAATGATCGATGTCCGAAAAGTTCAAAAAAAACTTGAAAGCACAAGCCCACGAGAAAAGACCACAGATCGTGCCACCGTCGCCAACGACAATCGCAAACTGCTGGTCTTTTCGCAACATGGCCTTTAACACCTGATCGAGACTATCGTCCAATCGGATCAGCAAAGGATCAAGACTCATAGCTTCTTTCACGGGCATACTCTGCCCTCCATTGTAGCCGGATATCTGAACAATATCACGGTCAGACACGACGCCTACAACTCGACCGCTCTTGACCACGGGCAGCAGTTTGACTTCTTTATCTTTCATACTCCGCCACGCCTTCCATACTGGATCTTCAACATCCAAAAACTCGGATATTGGCGTGTAGTGTTGTTTTACTTGCAATCGATGCAACACAGCAGGCTCCTTAGCTACCCCTTCAGTTTGCAAAGGCTGTTCCACGTTTCAGAGCCATTTTCTCAAAAAGGTGAGTCAAAAAGTCCCAGTATGGGAGAAATATTCTCGTCAAACGCGGGGACAGTCTGTCATGGCACCTTTGTGCTATTGGGTCTTCACACCTCGTTAGGTTTTCAAAGAGGAGTTATACTCAAGCTGACTTGGCATGAAGCGTGCACAATGGTACCTCTAGCAACCATGAGGGGGATTTATGAAATCATTAATTTTTATTGTTATTTGTGGGCTCATGCAGAGCCAAGCATTGGCAAATCTAGAGCAACCCGAGAGCTTCTCTCCGGCACCCAGTGGCGTTTATGTGCCACAAGGATTTGATTCCAACGACAACGTAGAGATCTTTTTTGAAGGACAGTTCTCTGACGCCTGTCATAAAGTAGGACTCACCTCCCACACTGTCGATGAGGAGAGTAAAAGTATTTATATCACAGACCTCGCTTATTATTTTGGTAACTCGTTCTGCGCGATGATGGTTGTTCCCTACCAAAAAGGCCTAAACGCAGGCACCCTTCCTGAGGGCAACTGGAAAGTTTACTTTCGACATTCTCGTGGAAACTTCGTTGAAGAGGGTCACGTGCCCGTTCAAGCAGCGCAGACCGAGCGTCCCGACAATCATCTCTACGCCCCCGTTGAAAAGACCAAGTTCCATAACGCCCTCGGAGAAAAGCCGGCTCGTATTGAGCTTAGCGGTCGATTCTTCAACTCTTGCATGCGTTTGGACCAGGTCAAGGTTGTACAAAGAGAAGGCAGCAATGTGGTTGAAATTCTCCCTATCGCAATTATGGAGCGCGGGGGTTGTGAAGAACTGGCAGAAGGCGTAGAATTTGACCGTACTGTAAACCTTAAAAACTTACGCCAAGGTCGCGTTCTTCTTCACACTCGAGCCAACAATGGCCGTTCTGTAAACGAGATCGTAACCGTCCGGTAAAAGTTTTTATCTAGAGAACACTCTTGAGAGGAGCCCCCATGAAGAACATCATGTTTGTTTTGATAAGCCTTTTTATCTTTGGTTGTGCCGGACCAGACAACAAGGCGGCGCAAAACCCTTCGTGGGCTGGCAAAATGCAAAAGACGGCGAAATCCTTTCAAGAGTTGCTTCCCTTTCTTTACAACGAAGAAAAGTTTGTGGCGAAAAAAAACACGGCGACTATCGAAGAAAAAATCAAAACCTACGCGCAGTCTATTCACCGCATCGATGAAAAGTCGGCAAAAACCTTTCTCGGCGATGACCCTTATGTGTTAACCAGTCTGAACTCGCTGCAAGATTTAACGAAAAGAGCTTTAGAGTCTTTTCGTCGTGGCGATCGCAAAAACTCTCGTATCTTGCTAAAAGCCACCACCAACACATGCTTTAAGTGCCACACACGACAAAATATGGGCCCCGAATCCGTCTATTGGAAGAGCTTTAACCTCAACACCCTTGATACCAATGAAATTGAAAAAGCACAGATTTTAGTCTCCATGCGCCAGTACGAAGAAGCAAAGCTCAGTCTTAGACACTTCCTGTCTGCCAGTGAGGCGAAAGGTAAATTTGACCTGCCTTACGAAAATGCTTTGCACTATTATTTGATGATTTCTCTGCGGGGGCAGAAAACTTTTAAGAGCACTTTAGACTTCTTAACTGCTAAAATTCTTATTGTTAAAACCCCCACCCAGCTTCATTACACCTTGAAGCACTGGCATAAGGACCTTTCCTATTGGATCAAAAACAAGGAGCAACTGGTTCCCTCCCCCAAAGTCGCTTACCAAGTTCTCAAACGGAACAAAGATCGATACAGTGAGCGCAACTTGATCAATGACCTTGTGGCCAGTTCACTGCTTCATCAGTACTTGATGACAGAGCCTGAGAAAGTGGAAAAGGCCAAAGCCTTCCGCCTCCTCGGCGAAGCCTATGACGAACTCATTGTTGAAGGCTTCTGGGATCTTCCAGAGGTTTATTATGAGATGTGCATCGAGTATGCGCCAAAATCAAAGATCGCCCGCACCTGTTATCGTAAGCTCAAGCAGAACATCACTGTCGGGTACTCTGGCAGTCGAGGCACAATGGTACCCAATGTGGAGTATCAGAAACTCGAAGTCCTCCGGGAGAAAGCAGGGCTTTAACGGACCTTCGGCAAAGTCATCGTGAAGCATGAGTGGGGCTGGCTAGAATCGTAGACCAGCTCTCCATCGTGAGATTCTACGAAAGAACGACAGATACTCAGACCCAGACCAGTCCCCTGCCCCACTTCTTTGGTGGTGAAAAACGGATCAAAAATCTTCGACAAATTTTCAGCAGCAACACCGGGTCCTGAATCTTTAATGGAGAGGGAGATTTCTGCGGGACTATCCAACAGTGTTACGGCAATCCAAGGGTCAATGCTCCCCTTCACCGAATCAAAAGCGTTATTGAAAAGATTCACAACGACCTGACCAATTTCAGTCTCTCGCCCCTTAACAACAACCGGTGTATCAAGCCCCGATTTTGTTAAAGATATGTTGTGCTTCACGCACTTCTGCAAAGACAGTTCTATGATATCACCAACCAGCTGTGAGAGATCAAACTCCTGCATTTCATCGTTTCGACCATCTCGCGATGAGCTCTTCAAACCACGGATAATCTTGGACATATGGTCCACGCTCGCGACCATCTTCTGGACCGACCGGAGTGCAAACTCTTTTTGAAAGTCAGGTTGGGTGAGCATGGACTCTAGCATTTCTAATCGACCTCGGATCGCTCCCAAGGGGTTTCCCAACTCGTGGGCGATCCCGGCAGAGAGCACACCAATACTGGCCATCTTCTCGCTTTCAATGAGCTTGGCGCGCTCTTTAGCTAAATTACTTTCGGCCTGTTTGCGAGCGGTGATGTCGTAACGAATGGCGATATATTGCTCCACCAACCCTTGGTCACCTAAAATTGGTACGATCGAGGTATCAACCCAGTATAGCTTTCCGGACTTCGCACGGTTGCAAATTTCACCGCGCCACACGCGCCCACGGCCAATGGTCTGCCACATATCGGCGAAAAATGCACCATCGTGAACCCCAGAGTTGATCAAAGAGTGGGTTTGACCGAGTAGTTCTTGTTCAGAGTACTCGGAGAGCTTGCAAAACATGGTATTCACATAGGTGATTCGCCCCTGAGGGTCTGTTTTAGCCACAATAGCCGATTGATCGAGGGCGTGGACTTCATTTAGCCAATGCTTCTTTAGCGCATCTGAGGAGAGGTGATCAGTGTTCATGATGCCCAGAAACTTGAACGTCTTTTTCTCGACGGTACAAAGTTCTTCGGTTGATTCCCAAAATCTGAGCCGCCTTCTCTTTGCGACCACCGGTTTTTTCTAGAACAATGTCAATGTAACGGCGGTTGAGCTCTTCGATGGTCGGCCAGTCTTGACTGGCTGTTAAAAAGAAGTCTTCAGAATCCACAACATTAGAGCTTTGCTGAAGATTGGTCGAAGTGATCACGTCTCCTCGAGTCATGACCGTGAGCCGCTCGACAACGTTCTCAAGCTCTCGCACATTTCCGTTCCAGGGGTAAGTGAGTAGTTCTTGCATGGCCTCCGACGAGAAGGCTCGAACCTGTGAGTTGTTCATGCGACCGTACTTCTCCAAAAAAAAGTTGGCCAACAACGGAATGTCTTCTTTGCGTTGGCGCAAGGCTGGCAACTGAATGGGTAGAACGCTGAGGCGGTAGTAAAGATCTTCGCGAAACAAGTCGTCTTCGATGGCTTTCTGTAAGTTCTTGTGCGTGGCGGTTACCACCCGCACGTCAATGGCGCGCTCTTGATTCGCCCCCACAGGTTTTATTTTTCGTTCTTGCAAGACTCTGAGAAGTTTAGCCTGCAATGACATATCCAGGTCCCCAATCTCATCTAAAAAGAGAGTGCCACCGTTGGCCTCTTCAAAAAGCCCCTTCTTGTCGCACAACGCCCCGGTAAAAGATCCTTTGACGTGACCGAAGAGCTCCGACTCTAACAAGTTTTCGGGGATGGCTGTGCAGTTGATTGCCACAAAAGGCTTGCTCTTTCGTGGGCTGTAATCATGAATGGCGCGAGCCACTAGCTCTTTACCGGTCCCACTGTCACCAGTGATCAAAACCGTGGATTGAGCGGGAGCCACTCTTTGGATGGTCTGAAAGACCTCGGTCATGACCCGAGACTTTCCGATGATTTGACCAAAGCGCCAGCCATTTTTAACACTCAATTTAAGGGACTGATTTTCTTTTTTCAAATTCCTTAGTTGAATCGACTTATCTAAGGTGACTTCAAATTCTGTTAGCTTAAAGGGTTTAGACAAATAGGCAAAGGCACCCAGTCGGGTGGCTTCAATGGCCGAATCAATAGAAGCATAAGCGGTCATCACAATCACAGGAATATCAGGCGCTAGTTTTTGCATACGCTGTACGAACTCAACGCCGTCCATCCCGGCCATATTCTGATCGGTGACGATGGCTTGGATAGAATCTAAATCTTGACCTTGCAGACTGGCAAAGGCCTCGGTGGCCAAGGAAAAACTTTCAAATTGATAATTTTTGGACTTTAAAAAGTCTTCGACCATTTCGCGCATGGCATTGTCATCATCGATGACCACGATTTTACTATCGGACATAGAACCTCACTCAGGTAAGGCCTACTTATTATACAAATTCAGCTTTTTGCCAAGAAGGTTTCTTTTCATAAACCTCTCGATAGTAGGATTGATACTGAAGCCTCTTCGCGGCCGCCTCATCAATGATGACTTTGCACCTGGGATGCATCTGAAGGGCGCTGGCGGGACACACCGACGTCAAGGGTCCCTCCACGCAGCCTTTGATAGCCTCCGCCTTGGCGTCACCAAAAGCAAGCATTACGATCTCTGAGGCTTCTAGGATGGTCTGTATACCCATTGTGATCACGTGATACGGCACCTCAGACTTAGAGCTAAACGCAGCAGCGTTGTCCTTTCTGGTGGATTCGGTCAGTGTTTTTATGCGCGTTCGTGAGCCCAGAGAAGACATAGGCTCGTTAAAGCCAATATGGCCATCCCGACCGATCCCCAAGAGCTGCAAATCAATGGGGCCCTTCTCTTGAATCATGGCTTCGTAGTTTAAACATTCTTGTTGGGGGTCTTTCGACAGACCATTTGGGATAAAACGCTGATCTTCCAAGATCCCCAAAGGACCCCAAAAATGGGTGGTCATATAGTAGTGATAAGATTCGGGGTGAGAATTCTCTAGCCCCATATATTCGTCCAAATTAAAAGTGATCACCTGCTTAAAATTGACGGGGTCACTATCCTGCCATTCGGTAAGCTTTCGATATAAAAGTTCCGGTGTTTGCCCCGTTGCCAGCCCCAAAACTGAAGCTGGTTTGCTTGATACCCGATTTCTAAGTCGCCGGGCCGCTAGCTCGCTACCCTCATCTCGATCTTTGACAATTATGACTTCCATGTCACCTCACAATGGTGAGAAAAGACGCTATATCTTTTCTAAAGCATTCATCGAAAGCTCACCGTCCGATATAATTTTTAGAGAAACATTCTCTAGCTTCAGGGTCGTGCTTCTTTTCTTTTTTAGGTTCTGCACAACCACCTGGTGGGCTCGCCAGACTTCTCCATACTTTTTATAGTTCTTAAACAGAATCTTTTTTACCAACTGTCCCCGTTGACTATAATAGTTTGCCTTAAGGACTTGCGAGGTTTTGACATCAACCCATGTTCTGATCTTACCATAGGAAGAGGCCTCTTTGTCTTTAACAAGACTTTTAATAATAGCGTATTCTCGCCCATCCTTCTTATCGACTTTCTCAAGCGTGTTCGTAAAGTTTTGATAGGTCGATATACTCATATCTTCATAGCTTAAATCAGAGTCTAAAAACTGCCCACCCTTGCCTGAAGACGACAAGCGACGAGATCGTTTTTCCGACGGCAAAAAGAGCCACTGCGACTCTGAGTCACTCGAGTCACTGACACTGAGCAATCCAACGCCTTTCAAGTCCGCTGGCTTTCTTAGCTTAATGAGTGCACGCTTTTCTTTACCGTTTTTTTTCTTGATCACCAGTTTTCGCTCTTTGGTGGAGCCATCACGCTCTTTGATCAGCATTTGCATTTCTAATGATTCATTAGACACAATATTATTGTCTTGCACTTTTTTTAAAATAGACTGAGCTGAAAGCTTTTGAGCGGCTTGGACTTCTTGGTAAACAAATGTTAGCGCAGCAACAAGCAAAAGACTGGTAGCAATTTTCGAAACAATGGGCTTCATGGATCGTCCTCTTTTCATAGGTAAAATGATCCCACGAAACAGAGAAATATTCAATAATCTGGGGCGCAACCCCACCAAGGCCGGCAATAAAACCAAGTCTCCAACCAGACCTGCCAAAATAGAAACGATCATAAAAAAACCAAAAGTGACATTCATTGTGAAGCTGGAAAGTAAAAATGTTGAAAACCCAATGGCTAGCGAAAGACTCGACAGAAAACAGGCGCCCGCTTCTTCTGAAAAGATCTGACTAAGGTCGTGGCGACTCTCAATAGATTTGCCCTTAAGCTTTGAGAGAAGATAGACCGTGTTGTCAAAGGCAATACCCAGAGAGATGGCAAAGATGATCGCAATACTGGGCTTGATCGGAGTCTCTGTGAGAGCCAAGGTTCCAAGCAATAACGACGGTGGGACGAGGTTGGGAACCGCTGACAACAAGGATAGACCAAGGGAGCGATACACAAAAGTGAGAAGAAGAAGAATCCAGGCTAGAGCGTAAAAGAAGCCAAAGATAAGCTCTTCCGCTAAAAGGCGATTCACTCGATGCAGACTCTCCGCCATGCCAGAAGCCTGAATCTCAGCGGTCGGAAACTGCTGGTTTGCCAAACTCTTTATCTGTGTTGTCACCTCCAACATTTGCTCAGAGGGTATGTCTTGCAGTCGGATAGCCAACCGAGTGTGGTCAAAGTTCGGTGTGACAAACTGATCCAAGGGGTTGTCGGCCGACATTCCGAAGATAAAGAATATCTCTGCGAGGCTTCGCTCATCCTCTGGAATGCGATTGTTCAAAGTCGAACTGCGCACAAAATCACCCAACCCGATGATGCTTCCCACACCCGGGATTCGGGCCACTTCTTCTTGTAAAAGTGCCAAACGCCTAAGAGAATCGCGGCCCTTCCAAAAGTTGGCTTGCCCCGCTTTGGCGATATCGAGATGAAAAGCCACTGTACCACCATGGTTGTCATCGATAAAAAGAGTGTTGATGTAGGATTCATTGTCTTTAGGCAAGTCATCAAATATTTTCGACGACCAGTTAAGGTTCTGTCCGACAAAGAAAAACAAAATAACCGTGGCGCCAATCCCCGCAACGGTGAACCCGCGAAAGGCTAGTACGGTATCAAAGTGCTTGCGAAAAGACAGTTTCCAAGAACGTCGTTCCGGGGCTGGCAGAACCATTAAGAACACAGGCAAGATCACCAAAGTCAGTAATGTCGCAATAGAAACCGCCAAACAAACACTGAAGCCAAAATCACTAATAATGGGAACCTGTGATGGGATCAATGTCGCAAAACCAATCACAGTCGTTAATGCCGTCAGCAAGTGGGGCTCAAACAGGTCTGTGAAAGTGGCAGCGATGTCTGCCCGCTTGTCTGCACCCGTTTTGCGGTGGGAAAAACTCATCAGTGTGTGAGTAATTAGTGCCAAGGTCGTAATTGTTGTAATAATGGGGAGAGTATTGGAAAGAACGGTAAACGAGATTCCGAGAGCGCTAAGCACACCCACAGCAAACACGTTAACCAGTAAGGTCATGACAATACACAGACCTGAGTGGACAAAACCTTTAAAAACCAGAGCTAATAGCAGAGCCGATAGCAAGAGTGAGGCGAGAGCAAAAAACAAGATCTCTGACTCAAGAATTTTCGACATGGAGGTTCTCGCGGCAGCGGCTCCTCCCACCCGAATGGTAGCCCCTGCCGGTGGTTCAACCAGACTGGCTTGAATGTCTTTATAGAGAACCTTCTGGGCTTCTGATGAAATCTCTCGGGGCACGATAAAAAGAGCCGCCTTGTCACCCTGCCGTGAAATAAGGTTAGGTACTAGAAAACTATTGTTGAACACTTTAGATTTATCCGCGATGTCGCTGATCGAACCCACAGACAGCTTTCGCTCGCTGACAATAGATATAGGAACAGTATTGATACTGACAACTTCGGCAATGTTCTCAATTTCGTAAAGAGACTCCGTGACCGAGTCAAGCCACACCAAGTTTTTGGGCTCTAACCAAGACTGCCCCTTGGTTAAATGTAATGAAACGACATAAGGGCTGGTGTCTTGTAACAAATACCGATCTTTCATTTCTTTTTCGATAACGAGAGAGGGATCATTTTTAGGGTTGAATTGGGTGAGAGAATACTCGGTATTGATTTGAGTGGCGGAATGAAAACTCATGCCAAAGAGAATGAGTAAACCCGCCACAAGAGCCGACCCCGTGATTTTTCGCAAAAGAAACTTTTCTAGAATTTGTGAGTATATCTTAGTCAACTGCGGCCTTACCTCTTGATGTCACAAACTATTTAACGGTTCTTGCTTTAAAAACTTTAGTCTGGCGACCAATGTCCGATGGGCTTTTTATGAGAATCAAACTTTTAATACTAAGCATTTTAATGTACACAAATTATTCGTTTTCCCAGGAAAGCCTGACCTCGGACTTCTACTTTCCCATTCATCAGGAGATCATCTATTCTCTTTTGCAAGGGGACACAGAGGGGATCAGTAAAAATGCCCTTGCCGACTTTTCTATCATTCAACCCTACAAAACCTCTATTAATGGAATTGCGCTAGAATTTGAATACGCCTACAAATTACTACCGAGTGAAAAAATGGGAGTGCAAGCTCGCTTCTCTGCTACGATTCAAAACCTTAAGGTCGCGATCGATGCCGTGTCTACCCAAGATCGTGTGCGGGAGCAGGCCGGCGGCATATTTTTAGATATCGATATTCAAGGACAATGTCGAAATCTCAATTTGAGTCTTTCTCAAAAAATGATAAACCTCTCTGGCGACCTTATAGTTACTAGTGGAGTCAGCAACCAACCTTCCGTGCTGGTCAACCTTGATCCCTACGCTATTCCGAGTGATTGGGATTTCCATGCGCACTCCTGCCTGGGGCCGGCTGGCTACGAAGCAGGAGTGAGACAAGCCATTCTCGATTTCATCGCAAACAACCAGAACACCCTACGAGGACTGGTCGCTGACGAAGTCAACGGCGTTGCCAACCAGGCCTTTGATTCTATTTTGCAAAAAGTCATGGCCCCTCAGACTGTCGACATCAACGAACACGTCAAAATGGTCTTTGCACCGGAGAAGCTCGAGTACCAAGAAGCTCTTGAAAGCTTTATCTTAAAAGGTCTGGTCTCAACCAATCTGGCCTCAGGCATCGCCACCCAACAACACACACCCTATGTGTGGGACAGTGGACAGCAAAATGAATTGAAAACCGGTTTGATTATTAGTCAAGCCTACCTCCAGAAAGTCGCCCACTCTTTGCAAAAAAATGGGGACTTGCGCATGACCCTTGAAAGTCAAAAAAACAAAAGCTTTAGGCGCTTGCACGGTAGTCGCTTTTTACAGTTTTTTGTCTTCCCGGATCTTATGAAGTTTGGCAAACACGAAAACTTTTTATTGGACACCTACCTCACGAAGCCACCTGAGATCGCTTTTTATAATCAAAGTGAGCGTTTTAGCTGGTTTTCGGTGAACGCCGCCATAAAAATTGACTTAAAAGCACCCAAAGATGATGAGCACGTGCCGTATATGTATTACAGGATGCCCACCGAATTAAAAGCATGGCTAACGGTACATAATCAACAACTAGTGATCGGTGTCGCCAACCCAAAGAGTCAATTCAAAGCCTCATGGGACAGCAATTACCTAAAGCAGTACAGCACCAACAAGCGCTTTGCCTCAAAGACCTTTCAAATGGGATTCATGGGAGCACTCAAAGAACAACGCTTCAAAGTTGATTTGCCAAAAATTGAATTTCAAGGAATTCCGCCCCTGGTCCCTTTGCGTATCAACGCCAATACCGATTCGGTTCAGTTGATCTACGGCACCATAGGTCACCAATAATAAGTCGCAGCCACACTGACCCGGTCATTACCATTGTAACTACCCAGTAGGGTCCCGTCGGCCCCTTGAATCGACTCGCCACGAACCGACAGTCCAATGGTATCGAGAACCTTGGTATCCACACTGGCGCTGACAAAATAACTATCACTGGAAAAATCGTAAACCAAACCACCCAGGATTGATGTTATAGAACTCAGAGAGTAACGCAAGCCCAGAGCACCTGACCGATCAAAGATACGGGTGCTAGAACTGATCAGGTTGTCTTTGGCCAAATCGCTATCACCGTAGTAGAGCTGGGTCAGCACCGTCAACGTGCGAGCTCCAACTGTAAAGCTTTTCTCAAGCCCCAGGGCGGATTGCAGGCTCCATAGCGGGATATTGGGGGATGACGAAACAACGTGGGTGTAGGCCGACTCCAAACGGAGTATGAACGAACTGGGATTCCACACCACTTGCCCTCCCGAGACTCTTTGTCGGTAGTAGATCGGCTCCAATCCCACATCCGAATTCACATTGATGGTGTTGGGCAACTGTGAGTCCAAAGATCCCGAAGCGTAAATGTTAAACTGCGGCATTGGGCTCACACCATCAAAGTGCACCACTGAAAAATCAAAATCGCTGAGACGAGCTGAAAGCCGCAATCCAAAGTTGTTGGCACGAGCCTGATTCAGTTCAATGTCCCCCAAGTAGTAGTAATTGAACTGCCCCGGCAGGCGCAAATCAAACCCGTTTGTGGACGTATCCACCAGCAAAGAGCGCGGCAACCAGCGACTGTCGGTAGCCGGCAACTGAGAGAGATCTTGCCTCGGCAAATAGACGCCCTCAAAAGTGAAAAAGTCTCTGTTGTATTTGATCTCTAACGAGGGCGATCCTAGTGGCTCCGAGTTTAGAGGATCAAAATAAACGCGACTCTGGCCAAACTCTAGAGGGCTGTAGCCATCCATGATGCCCCAACTAAAGGTGTTGTACCCCAACCGAGTCCGCAACGGATAGCTGTCGAACTCCCAGTAGGCCTCGTTGATGTTAACAAAAAACTGTTCAATCGCTTGGCTACTGGCGGGGTTGGAACGTAGTGTGGGACGAACATGAATCACATCTTTGGCGCCTCTCAGCTGCAGTTGTGGCTCGACATTGAAGATTGTGTCATAGGTACGAGTCGGCGCAGAGAGCTCCTGAAAATAAGACTGCAGATCGACCTCAACCTTCCCGCTAAAGTCGACCTCGGCACTCAATGCGACCACGGGAAAGACAAAATAGAAAAATAGAAAACAACTTAAAACCATAGAGTTCAATCGATCAGTTGTTGCAGCTGATCTTGTCTATACTGATCGATCGCTTGACTGATATAATCAGAAGTCGAAAGGTCAGTGTTTGTAAGAAAAGGCAGGTAATCCACGGCATACCATTGATGACTACTGGTATCCACGCTGCTAGAATCATAAAAGGTGGCATTGGCCAACATCCGCCCCAGGGTGGCTTCAGCATAATTTTTACCACCTGCGGTTTGAGATCGATGCTGGGAGATCAACTGATCAACGAGCTTGGTGTTTTCTATGCTCAAGCAAATCTTGTTGTGGTCCCCTATCCAATCCAATCCCCGCCACACTTCACACCCCACAAACATTTTTGGCTGAAAAGAGAGTTGGCGGACAGCCTCAATCATGTGGCAGGCCACACTCACATGGGATTTATGCTTATCAAAAAGATTATGGGTGTAGATGGCTTGCGGACGAGTTTCCTCGATCACCTGCTTTAGAACAGTTAGAAACTCCGGATTCAAACTTGTTTTGATCGCCGCACTGGGAAAACCCAACTGCAGCATGGCTGCGTAATCACCCAAAAGAGCGGCCTGACGTTGCTCTTCGCGACGGAGTGCCACCATGTCATCATCAGAATAGTTAGCATAATCACCCGTTCGCGGACTGCCTGAGCCGCTCGTGCATGTCACTCCAACAAAGTTTTCGGTGGAACTGGCGTGGCACCGTAATATCCCGTGTGCCGCCATAATCTCGAGATCATCCGGGTGAGCGCCAACCCCAAGTACGGTCCCACTTTGCAAGGCCTGTTCTATGCTTTTGAATTTCTTGGCGAAAAAAATGTCGCTCTCATGTCGAGTTAAACAGTCCATCTCGTTATTCTAGCAAAAAAAGCCCTATCGAGGATAGTCTTTTCACTTAACTATGACATTAAGTGAACTGCATTTGTAAGTAGGGGGTCCAAGAATCATCGCGGGTGTTCTTGATTCGAGCCATCATATCAAATTTAGGAGTCCACTTCATCGGCTCCGGTTTTTTTAACAAAGGCATATTAGCTTCTGACGGTGTTTGATTGCCTTTTTTATGATTGCATTTGTGGCAGGCGGCGACTAGGTTTTTCCAGCTTTTCGGCCCTCCCCTTGAAACAGGCATAACATGATCCAATGTCAGGTCTTTGTAAGCAAAGGTCTTCGCACAGTACTGACACTGAAATTGATCTCGAATAAAAATGTTTTCGCGACAGAGTCGAACGCGCCGGTAGGTTTTAGGCTTAATGTAGTATCGGAGTCTCAAGACCGCAGGGGCCGAGTAACTGGTGCGCACGGATCGAATCAGCACTTCGTGGGATTCTAGAATATCCACCTTATGTTGAAACCAGAGGATCATCGCTCGTTGCCAAGTCACCACCTGTAGTGGCTCATAGGTTGCATTGAGCAGTAAAACTCTAGGAAAGTTTAAATGGCTAGGGGTCCACCTCCGCGTTACTCAACATCAGGATCACCTTTGGGCCGCTATTTTTACAAGTCTAGTTTAAGCAAAGCGGCCACTATCCTATCTATAATTATAAATTATACGCCCCAAAGACACAATAGGAGAGCCTCCCAGAGGTTATACCTTAGAACCACCGTTCCAAAGTGAGATCATCGGCTTCTTTAAGATTCGGTTTATATTCTCTGTGTTAAACCTTAAGAGGCTTTTTTCTTGCTAACTTTGTGAGGAACCAGCCCCTGCCCCGACTTGAATAAGGTGCGGATCCAATAGGTCAGTCGATCTTCGGGACGCGCCCCTTTAGATGATATCCTCATACCGGCAGCTTCAAGATCACGAATGAGAGCTTTAAAGCGCTTGCGACTTTCACCGGAATGATGAAACTTGACACCAAAACCCACAATCTCAACACTGTCGTGTACCACGACGTGGGCCGTGATCGATAGTCGACTATGGGCACTTGTATGAAGTGTAAGATAGATTTTGTCTTTGTCTTGAGCCGACGCTTTTGACTTTAAAAAGAGACCATCTTCCGAAATATTACTGATCTGGCCCTTGCGATTCAAATGGCCACTTTTAAAACCCCAATCACATGAAAAATGGCATTTATAGCGCGGCTGGACCTCCCACCAACGCAAGCGACGATCAAAGTAGATACTTCTCACCGCGGGAATTAAAAAATAACTGACCACAACCGCATTGACAAAATACACAAACAGCAGGGCCGCAAGGCTCACCGAGTTCATTTTTTCGACGTAACTAGAGTAGCTAAAGATCGCGACCGACAGTATCGTCGCAAAATATAAATAGAGACTCCATTTTTTACAAGCGTATATGGCAACCCCACCCACTATGGGGGCGACCACCAAAACACCGTTAACAACGAGGTAGTCATAACTGAGAGCTTTCATGAAGTAGGGGTAAAGATCGCTTCCCGCAAGAATAGCATTCAAAAAAATGTTTCCTATGGGAGCGCAGAAGTGAATAAATGCAAGGATGACGATGGGCCAAGGGCGACGATTCATCTACTGATTATCGTATGAACTCTCTGAACTAGCAACCAGACCCATTATGAAAGTCGAGGCCTTTTCGTTGATCCGGCCTTTATTTCCATGCAGAATGGACCTATGTATAAATGGTCCATACAACAAGTCCGCCTGCCGTTAAAGTTCACCTGGAAAATCTCCAAAGGCGAGAGCTCCGAAAAAAGCCTTTTCTTTGTTAAGGTCGAAGATGGCGCTCGATCAGGGATGGGCGAAGTTGCCGGGATCACCACCGACAAACAACAATTTGCAAACCTTATCGAGCAATTCAATGACTTTGCAGATGACCATGTTTCCGACATTGCTGAGATCAGAAACTACGACCTTCCTCCACATTTAGAATTTGGGATCAGCTCGGCACTCACCCACCTAGAGGCTGAAAAAAAAGGGCACAGCCTCAGTCGACATTTAGGGGTACAGCCGAGCTTACCCATCACCACTTCTTTCTCACTTCCGATTCTGCCTCCCGATCAGACTCTTGATTTTTTTTACAAATACAATCTTGATCAGTATTCCGTGTTAAAGATTAAAGTTTCCCAAGACAATCCTGTACAAAGCTGCCTTCAACTCGCCGAGGTCTACAAAGGCCCCATACGGATTGATGCCAACGAAGCCTTTCAAACACACAACGAGGTTCTCGATTTCATTGGCCAACTGAAAGGTATCGATATTCAGTTCGTGGAGCAGCCAATGCCCAGGCAGAAAAAGAAGGAGTATCTGAAACTAAAAGTGGCGAGCCCAGTGCCAGTCTTGGCTGACGAGTCGTTGCAAAATCAGGTGTTAGACGAAGAATTTCGAGAATTGTTTCATGGAATCAACGTCAAACTCATGAAGGCGGGCTCATACCAACGGGCGCTTCAGCAAATCCGACAAGCCAAGGCTTGGGACATGCAGGTGATGCTGGGTTGCATGGTGGAGTCGAGCCTCGGAATTGCGGGAGCCATGGCGATTTCACAAGATGTTGACTACTTCGACCTCGATGGCTTTCTTTATTTTAAAAACGAGCCTCACAATCTTGTCACAGAAAATAAGGGACAACTGACTTATCGTCAAAACCCTCTTTTTTCCGTAGACTAAGTTTCTTAAAAAAAGGAGCTGCATCGTGGTGTCTCTAGATCATGCAGGACCCCAGTGGTCATGAGATTGAAGTGTGTTTTTGGAATGACAATCAAATCCAATTTTCTAACTCTCCTCGAGAAGACTAAAAAAATAGAAAAGAGTTCGACACTTTTTTTATCTTTTCGATAGAGTGTTTATGAATTCGACTTTTTCTATCAAACAAAATTGATTTTTCTCATATTGATTCTTTGAGAAAGTTAGTGATTACAGTAAGATATTAGTATCCCTCGACGAAAGGCGATATTATGAAAAACACAATCACACTTTTTACTTTTTTTCTTGTTTATCCTCTGATTGCCCACGCCAACGATATTGATACGGGCTTGTTCGATGAACTCCCTATCACACAATCCGAAGCCCAGGCCGTGACCCAACTGTTTTGGAATGCCCAAAGCATCCAAGACAGTGTAAAAACGAGGCTCCCCAGTAGCGTACGCCCCAAGTTTTCAAAGGCCGCTGGCTGCGATGTAAAATCTGTCTTTAAAACAGAAGGCTCTGCCGACACTTGTGAGCTGAACGATGATCCCGATAAAATGGCCAAGTTCATATACAACTTCAACGTCAGTTGTGGGTCCGGCAGCTATCAGGTTTCCGTGTGCTCTCGAGAAGAGTCGAAACTTCTGAATCAACTGAAAGTGACCAACCCAGAGAAACTGGTTTCCGACGACAATCCCTTTGACCTCGACTCTACGATGTAACTAAAATAGGGCCATGAGCCAGGGAAAAGTGTTTGCAATCGGAGACATCCATGGATGCGCCACTGAGCTCATCGAACTCCTAGATCAATTGCCCCTAGAGGCCGACTCGACTGTTGTTTTTCTTGGCGACTACGTCGACCGCGGACCGCATTCGAGACAGGTCATTGACACCATTCTAGATCTTAAATCACGGCACCACGTGGTGGCTCTCTTGGGCAATCATGAAGCCATGATGCTTGAGTTCTTTAAAGATCCCTCATCGCCCTTAGCAGGATTCTTTATCCTCAACGGAGGCAGTGCCACCCTGGCCAGTTATGTGACCGAGGGCAACCACTACGAGGTCCCCAAACACCACCTTGCTTTTCTGGAAAGTCTTTCGGTCTTCTACGAAACTGAGTCCCACTTTTTTGTCCATGCGGGGGTCCCCAATATTCATCTGAAAGACATTGATCCCGAAAAACATCGCAATGAACTAACATGGATTCGGCACACCTTTCTGAACAGCGACTTTCCCTGGGAGAAAACTATCGTCCATGGCCACACCCCCAACACCGAAATCCAACAAACAGAGAGACGGATTAACCTTGATACCGGTTGCGTTTTTAACGGCCACCTGACCGCCATGGAGGTCCTGAGCCGAGAGGTTTATCAGGTTCGCGCCAAGCAAGAGATTCCTCTGACTTTTCTCAAAGAAAACCCTCAGATCTCAAGGGTGGCGAAGCGATTTTTGGGAGAGATCCCCGTCTACATTGAGACACCTGAAGGCTACGATCTCTTTAGTACTGTAAACTACAATGAATTTGGTCTTCTGATTGTCGACACTTCTGGCGGCGACCGCATTTTTGAGGTCGGACAAATTTTAAAAGGTAAAATTGGTGACCTAACCACGGAGCAAATCTCTTTTACCGGCGAAGTCGTTCGTCATCAAAAACGCAATAACGACATCGCCTACGGCATCAAGATGCTACAACCACTCAGTGATCAGTACATACCCTCTTGATATTCACTAGAGCCCAGCGCCGGATAGGTTTTACCGGTCTTCGGATGCACAAGGGTGTTGGCATTTTTGTAAACCCGAGGCGTTCGGTAAAGGGCTCGTAGAGCGCGCCATTTGGGCATATACTGGTACTTGCCGGGGTACTCCTCCTTTAAAATCTTATGCAGCTTTTTAAGGTGAACACCCGACAAAGTCGGAAACAAGTGGTGCTCCACATGGTATCCAAAGTTGACATGCATAAACTCAAGGATGGGATGGTTGGTCACGGTCAATGAATTCGCCAACGGATCATTCTCTTTGGTCAAAGGGCTTAGGTTGTGGTTCGTTGAAATATACGAAAATGGTAAGTAGTTCATCACTAAAAACGGGACAACCGCAGCAAAAAGCCAATTACTGGGGCCAATAAGTGCCAGCGCACCAATGTGGACCACCAGTCCAAGAGCGAGTTCTCGATTGACTTGCTTGTGATTGAGCTTGTCAAAGAGACCATTGCGGAACCGAAAATAGTGTTGCACCACTTGGGCGTTAAAAGAAAACCAGAAAAACAAATAAAGATAACTGCGCTTATGACCCGAGCCTGGGGTGAACGGAAACATCCACTGTGTGAAACGACTCAACTTAAAAATACGAAGGGTCGGATAGGCATCGGGGTCCTTAATAATTTTTTGGGTATGACTGTGGTGCAAATTGTTATGCCAATAGCGCCAAAAAGTCGGCGATATCCCGTAGGGTAAGAAGCAGAAAAAACCAATAAAGTTTTGCCAACGCTTGCTACGAATCACACTGCCATGCAATACCTCGTGGGCAAACAAGCCCCCGATCGACCAGCAATAACCAGCCAACAATCCAAAGCCCACTTTAACAGCCCAATGGAGATCAAAAATGGCAATGGAGGCTACCAATCCAGCACCGGACAACCAAATCAAAATGATCGGAATCAATCGCGGCCAAAACGGTTTGAACATTTCTCTGGGTAGTCTCTTTTTCAGGTCGGCATAGGCTTGCATAACTCTCCCCTTGTTCGACAGACAATCAACCTATAGTAAGTCACTGACTTTACAAGATAATATTGAGACCAACCGAGGTCAAAGGATGTCACTAAAAGTCAGATTGACACCCCTTGGGCAGTCCAGTGATTTCAGCAACTTCCCCCCCAGCCAAATCCTATAAGCAAGCTCGACAACCCCTTTTCGATAAAATCTGTGCTTCTCATTGGAGGGATTGAAGCTTTGACGCAAGGCATTTGCAGCCTCTATTTGTCCGGTAAACACCGAGAGGAGACTCGTGCATCCCAAGCCCAGTCCTCCCTACCTGAGGCGGAAGCCCCCCGAAAAATGGTGCCTCCGATCTGGCGTTGCCCCCAGAAGTTTGCGAGATTCCAAATAAATCTTGAGGCGAGCTCTTGAAATCCCTAGTCTTTACATTGTGAATATAACGTCTGTTTCGTTTCTTCTCTTTCTTGCTTTTAGTCTTTTCGGATACTGGATTTCCCCCCATCGGTTCAGAAGATCTGTCTTACTGCTTTGCAGTTTGGTGTTTTACGGTTTTTGGGGAGCCTACTTGCTTTTAATGTTTTCCGCACCATCTCATCTAAAGAAAATTTTTGGATACAGCTCAATCCGAGGCGCCCAATGAACGCTCTTGGTCCACTACTATTAACCAGATCAAACAGCGTGACTGGCAAGCCTCAGGTAGGGACTCCTGTAAACATCTTGGTTGAAACAATGCTATAGCTCCAACTGCATCTGGATATTACAGCGGGCATAGGGTGTTGGCGGACCCAAGACTTTCACAAACCCCAATTTTTCGTAAAGCCGAATCGCAGGTTCCAACTTTGTGTTGCTCTCGAGAAACAGTCGCTTGGCCTGCATCGATCGAGCTTGATCAATCACCGCTTGACCTAGACGCCACCCCACTTTTCGTCCCCGCGCCGACGGCGACACAGCCATTTTTGCCAACTCATAGGGATACTGTCGGTCTTGTCTCTTCATCAGCGCACAGACCCCTACCGACTCACTCCCTAAGGTCGCTATAAAAATAAAACCTCCGCGATCAATAATCTCACGCTGGGGGTTCTGTAAAACTCGGCGATCGGCTTCTTCGATCTCAAAATCCTCCTCAATCCAAAGCTCGTTGAGCCTTTGAAAGGCGGCACGATACTGGTCTTGATAAGGGACAATGACAACGGGTAAGTTGGAGATATCTTGACGACTCATACCCTCTTATTTAATGACGGCGCCAGAGGGTCAAACAAATCTCTGGTTCAGAAAGAATTTTCAAAAACTCCCCTTGCCCAAAGGTTGCCAACCCGCCCTGCTCTATACTACAAAAGGGTCCCAAAACCATTCTGACAGTAAGGACGAAATCAATGATCAGCACATCTGACCTAGGACTCAAATATGGCAGCCGAACGCTCTTCGAAGACGTCAACGTCAAGTTCACCCCAGGCAACTGCTATGGCCTGATTGGTGCCAATGGCGCTGGAAAATCCACGTTTTTAAAAATTCTCTCTGGCGACATCGACTCTTCGTCTGGGCAGGTCATTAAGGATAAAAAGCAACGACTCTCTTTTTTGCGGCAAGATCAAAATGCCTTTGATGAAGAAACTGTTTTAAATACCGTTCTCATGGGTAACGAACGACTCTATAGTATCATGAAAGAGCGTGAGGCCATCTATTCAAAACCTGATTTCTCCGAAGAAGATGGTATTAAATCAGCAGAGCTCGAGTCTGAGTTCGCCGAAATGAATGGGTACGAAATTGAGTCAGAGGCCGGAATCCTGCTAGCGGGATTAGGCATTTCTGTTGAGAACAACGATAAACTCATGAAAGAGCTTGATGGTAGTCAGAAGGTCAAAGTCCTACTAGCCCAGGCCCTGTTTGGACAACCGGACATCCTCTTACTGGATGAGCCCACCAACCACTTGGATATCTACGCCATCCAATGGCTCGAAGACTTCTTGCTGAATTTTGAGAACACCGTAATCGTCGTCAGTCATGACCGCTATTTCATGAACAAAGTTTGCACCCATATTGCTGACATTGATTATGGAAAGATTAAAACCTTTGCCGGCAACTATGAATTCTGGCGACGCTCCTGCGAGCTCAATCGCCGCATGCAAGCCGATCAAAACAAAAAAAATGAGGCCAAAGCCGAAGAGCTCAAAAAATTTATCTCTCGTTTTAGTGCCAACGCCGCAAAGTCGAAACAAGCCACCTCTCGACAAAAGCAATTGGAAAAACTGGAACTCTCAGACATGCCTGTATCTTCAAGACGCTACCCTTTTGTTGGATTCGACCCCAAACGAGAGGCCGGCAATGACATATTGATGGTGGAGAACCTGTCGAAGACGATCGAAGGCGAATCGATTTTGAAAAACCTCAATTTTCGCGTGAATCGTGGAGATAAAATTGCCTTTGTGAGCAAGAATGACGTAGCGATCTCGACCCTGTTTGATATCCTGGCCGGTGAAACTCAACCAGACAGTGGCGGCTTTGATTGGGGTGTGACCATCACCTCAGACTATTTTCCGAGTGACAATTCAAAATATTTTGATGGCTGTGATGACAGCCTCATCGATTGGTTGCGTCAATACTCGGAAGAAAAAGATGAATCTTTTATTCGAGGGTTCCTTGGCAAGATGCTTTTTAGTAAAGACGACGCTCTAAAAAAGGCCAATGTTCTTTCGGGTGGTGAGAAAGTGCGCTGTATGCTCTCAAAACTCATGCTCTCGGGAGCCAATGTACTGCTGATGGATCAACCCACCGCTCACTTGGATCTGGAGTCCGTGTCTGCTCTGAACGACGGTCTCTGCCGATTCGATGGCACTTTACTTTTTGCGTCGCAAGATCATGAGTTCACCCAAACTATAGCCAATCGAATCATTCAAATCGATGAAACCATCACATTCGACGAGTCCACAACTTTTGACGAATTCATTGAATCGACCAAGAAGTAGACGATTCCCAGGACAAAGTTGACGGCGGACCTCAGCGGAGAGAGGAGAAGTCGTCAACCTTTAACACAAGGGCCAACAATGGATTCCTCTGTTGTTTCAGATCCAAGCCCAATGATATCTTAGGCTCCATCTGAACCATTTTATTTAGCTCATTTAGACGTTAAAAGAAAAACAAAGGAAAGGTCGCCCCATGGAAAAACAAACAATGAAAGTCAAAGCCGCTGTCGCCTGGGCTGCCAATGAGCCCCTGAAAGTTGAAGAGGTGGACCTTGAGTTGCCTAAGAAAGGCGAAGTTTTGGTAAAAATTATGGCCACAGGCGTCTGCCATACCGATGCTTACACACTGTCGGGGCAAGATCCTGAAGGTTTGTTCCCTGTGATCCTCGGGCACGAAGGCGGCGGCGTGGTTGAAGCCATCGGCGAAGGCGTGACGACCTTAAAAAAAGGCGACCATGTTATACCTCTCTACACCGCTGAATGTGGCGAATGCAAATTTTGTACTTCTGGCAAAACAAATCTTTGCTCAAGTGTTCGAGAAACACAAGGGAAAGGCCTTATGCCTGATGGCACCAGTCGCTTCTCCAAAGACGGTAAGATGATTCATCACTACATGGGAACCTCTACTTTTGCTGAATATACGGTGTTACCAGAGGTATCTCTGGCTAAGGTGAGTTCAGAGGCGCCCCTCGATAAGATTTGTCTTTTAGGATGTGGCGTGACCACAGGCATCGGTGCGGTCTTTAACACCGCCAACGTCGAAGAAGGTGCCACCATCGCAGTCTTTGGTTTAGGAGGCATTGGCCTTTCCGTTATCCAAGGGGCTAAGATGGCAAAAGCCTCTCGCATTATTGCTATCGACATCAACGAAGACAAATTCGCTATGGCCGAAAAATTTGGTGCTACTGATTTCGTAAACCCCAAAAAATTTGACAAACCCGTGCAGCAAGTGGTGGTGGATATGACTGATGGCGGTGTCGACTATTCGTTTGAATGTGTCGGCAACACCGACCTTATGCGCTCAGCCCTTGAGTGCTGTCACAAAGGCTGGGGAGAGTCTATTATCATCGGTGTCGCTGGTGCTGGGCAAGAGATAAGCACCCGCCCCTTTCAGCTCGTGACAGGGCGTGTTTGGAAAGGTAGCGCCTTTGGTGGAGTGAAGGGCCGCACGGAGCTTCCGGGTTATGTCGATCGTTACATGAGCGGAGAAATCAACTTGGATGACCTTGTCACTTTTAAGATGCCATTAAGCCAAATCAACGAAGCCTTCGATCTTATGCACGAGGGTAAAAGCATTCGAACCGTTATCGATTATACAATGGAGTAGTCATGAGCTTTGAAACCTTAAAAAGGCATAAAGCCTTTGGTGGCGAGACTCTGTTTTGCCAGCACCAAAGCGCTTCTACACAAACCACCATGAAGTTCTCAGTTCATAAACCATGCCCCCCAGATCAAGTCGACAGTGCCTTGATCTGGCTGTCCGGCCTCACCTGCACCGAAGAGAATTTTATTACCAAAGCCGGCGCTCAAAAAGTGCTTGCAGGCACAACCACGATGGTTATTTGCCCTGACACCTCGCCCAGAGGTTTGGGTATCCCTGGCTCTGAGGACAGCTATGATTTCGGAACCGGTGCTGGTTTTTATTTGAACGCAACAACGGACCTCTACAAAAACAATTACAATATGTACGACTACATCACGAAAGATCTTGTGACCCTTCTTAAAGGCGACTTCGGCGTTTCACGCTTTGCCATCTCTGGTCACTCCATGGGGGGCCATGGTGCCTTAGTGATTGGCCTGCGCGAACCCGAGTTGTTCGCTTCTGTGTCAGCCTTCTCCCCCATCGTCAATCCAGTCGCATCCCCCTGGGGGCAAAAAGCCTTCACCGGATATCTGGGTGACGACAAAGAGTTGTGGAAACAGTACGACGCTTGTGAGCTAATCGAAGCCGGTCATAGATTCAATGGCACTCTACTGGTTGAGCAAGGCTTGAGCGATGACTTTCTAAAAGAGCAATTGTTGACCAATAACCTTGAGACCACCTGTAGCAAAGCCGATCAATCTTTCAAGGTCAATTATCGTGAAGGCTATGATCACAGCTATTACTTTATCAGTAGTTTTATAGAAGACCACATCCAACACCATTTGCAGTATCTGCAAAATTAGGGTCATTAACCCTCACATTCATGGCTCCCCGACGGGGGAAAGCCCTCGACAAGGCCCCCGAGATCCAGAGCAAGATCGTAGCGCCAATAATTATGGACTTCTGTCTACAGTCTGCTGGCAAAGTCCCTAGATTATTCAAAAAAGCCCCCCGAGCAACCGTGAAATTTTGCCAGGGGCGATCATAAAGTAGACAGACTGAAATTAGCAAGATGGGGAGCAAAAACTCTTATCCCCCGGCCAGATCAACTCTACCTCTTGCTCACAACAAGACAAGAAACCTCTCGACATTAATGATAAGAGCCCCCCCCTGGCACATATTATGCAGCTTTCTCTCTCATGAGGCCTATTCATTTACTCATTGTTCTTACTTTTGGCGCCGTTTTTCAGGTTGAAGCCACTTCAAGCTGTGTCGAAATATTTTCGAATCCAGTCAGCCAAACATTCTCACCTAAGAATGTTCGCTCAACCGAAAAAATCAGTGATCAGTGGACTCTCGCGAAAAACCAAAGGACTTCCGGAGAGCTCACTGTTGTGAGTCACTCAAGTCACCACACGATTTTTAGTGGCCCATCAGCAAGGCCTTACACTCGAAACATCATCTCCGATGCAACGAGAGGTTTTCGTTCATCCATTCGTTTCCGCACTGAAGAGCTAGAACCAAACGAGAGCAACTTCATAAAGTCCGAAAGTTCTCTATTCCAAGAGACTCGTGAATCATCGCAGCGGATGGCAAAGTTTTTGTCAGAACAATATCCCCGTCGCCGCTGGGACAGTGATTTTAATCAACGCAAAGTCGCTAACCCTGCCGGTCTCGATCGCCTTTTGCCCCAGTCTTATCGAGCCGAAGTGTTTTCCCCAGAGGGGCTCCTTATTGGCTCGGGGGTTATTGTCTACTCCCCTTTTCTTGTCATTCGCAACCTCGAGACCAACAAAAAAAGTGTCCTTCCCTGGATGGACGGCATGGAACTCAAGAGACGTCTGGACACTGAAAGCTTGTCCAACACTGTGCCAAACCCACTCCGCCTGCCCGTCGAAGATTTTTTTGGCTTTGAAGTCTTAAGGTCCAATGGGGTGAGCCCCGTTGTTCTGGTCAACGCCAATGGAAAAGAGTTTCGAGTTTCTACGGGGATCGTCGCCGAACTAGCCTCTTTTGCTATCGACAAGGCGTCACCTTTTAGAAATCAGATTCTTGAAGAACTCTACTATGAGTTTATTATGGCCTCTTACCACACACCCTACCGGGTTCACGAGAAGGCCTCTCTGGCCAACTTGGCCATGGTCTCGCAAACACCCCAATTCCAGAGACGGCCTCTGTTTATCACTTACGGAGAAACCGTTGGACAGCGCCTCTATCGCTCTGAGCCTTTCAATTTTTCTGTGGCCGATGGAGTGTCAAGGGAGTCCCATGGAGTTAACTGGACACCTCTGGTGAATGATGCTAATTTTTTAGCAAACTTTGCGCAACGAAAAAACTTTATGGCAGTGGCCAACAGAGCCTTTGATGAGCTTTCGCTCCTCGGCGTGCCAATCGAATCACCATCGAATAAATACCCTGTGACCCGATCAATGTCAGAAGAATTGGCCGATATATACCATCAAATGGAATTTCGTAAAAAGTTTGGCGAAGAGAACGAGTCGCGACTCGTCCCCCTTCTTTTAAATCCAAACTTCAACGGCAGCGACTCTTTCTAAAACAAAGTCGCCCCGCCGCTCCCTTCGTTTTACTTAGGGCAGCTACGAAAGCTAGAGGCTTTCACTTCTGATCTCCAATGCTGCAAGAACTCTTCGAAGACCACTGAATGGGCAGTCACACACTCGACCTCTAGGCTGACCTGGTTGATTTTAACGCCCGTTACAGGGTTGATACCTGGCTCCGTGATCGAAGAGACCAACAGAATCGCCGGCTTCCCACTCTCTTTGGCAGCCTGGCAAGACCGCATCAATTCCTGTTGCTCTTCGGAAAATTGCGTCATTGCCATTGAACCCGAATACTCATCGGTGGCGCCACTGACGCCAACAAAACAAACCCGGTCGTTGACGCCTTGATTTAAGAATCCGTAGTCTACATTCATAGAAAAGGCATGAGCGGATGTTAAAAAAAGTATTGAAAATAGAATGGTTTTCATTACCATCTCCTTGTTATTTAGTTTTTATTCTCTCTGATTGTGCATTTGTAAGAAACCGCACCGTGGGCGCTACCACCGATTCTTAAAACAAATTCGGCGTCAGTCGGACGTAAAGCCGCCTTGCTCAGGCGCACACAATTGTCCTGCGAGTTACAGAGGGCCTCTTCGCTATAGAAGTCGATATTTCCTAAAGCGCCGGTGATGCCAGCCAAGCCGAATTCTCTGAATTCGTTAAAAGCATTTCGCATAAATTTATTATTACCAATCATTGAGACAACACCATCTGTCAAATCCACGGATTCTTTAGTCAAAATGAGATCGGGCTGTTCAGCACCGGAACCATAGCAGTCATAAACCAAAGCGGGCGCAATATCCCCCTGACCACAACCAGGGCCACCATGACACTGATCAAAATTCACCGCCGACGCCTGAACCGTTGCGATAACGAAACCAAATATGATAGTAATAACTCGAAACATAAATCCTCCTTTGGGAAGTTTGAAATTTTGACCTGACTTGTATCACGCTGGATTTTTGATGGAAGGTAGAATCCCAGCCACCATCATTTTGGCTGTAAACAGCCTAGAATGCTAGATTTTTGCGTTTGAGGAGACATTAATGTCTATTCGAAAATATCTAAAAGATGATATGAATTTCGTGCTCTTTTCCGAAATTTACTATCGCTACTCTTCTCCAAAAGCAAAGCGTGAGGCCCTCAACATCCTTAATGGCGCGATTGAGCTTTTTGCTCGCAAAGGCTTTCAAACGACGACTTTATCCATGGTTGCCAAGCGCTACGGCTCATCAACCACAAAAGTCCTATACTATTTTGGTTCGTTAGAAGAGCTACGACTCTCCGCCATCAAATACACGCGCTATTTGTTTCAAAGTTATGTCGTTGAACAAATGGAAAAGGGAGCCACCCCACGAGACAAATTTTTAATCTATTTTGAATGCTGCCTGACTTGGCCACGCTACTTTGGCAACCATACATCGCTCTGGGTGAGCTTTCTTCACCTCTGCACACTCGATGATAAACTCAAGGCGATAAACACTGCGGCCGTCATCGTTGGCTCAGATCGACTGACAGAACTGATTCGAGCCGGCAAGCAAATGGGAGAGTTTGCGTGTGATGATGAAAAACAATCGGCCCGGATGATCCAAAGTTTACTCACGGGCCTTTTACTTTCTAACGCCAGTGAAGAGCACGATCAAACCAACTCTGACCTCAACGAAGCAGTGAAGTCTACTTGTTTGGTTATACTTCAGTCCAAAACCGCATGTCCGTCCTCTCAATAGTTGATACACTTTCGGCGTATCTTTCGCTGATCCAGATCTCTCACATTTTGCGACTTTGTTGAAATGTGGTGGAGTCGTGACCGATATCTTAGAGCGATTTTCTTATAGTAGACCGGACGAACTCGACGGACTCTCTGCTCCTGCCTTTTGATCTGGGATTCGCCCTGCTCTAAGGGGTCTTCTAAAGCCGCGGGCCGTGCCCAGGCCCCCTGGTGGCTCGGATCTCGTAATAAAAATGTAGGGATGGCAAAGCTCGCCAACAGGGTGCGGACCATGAATACTAAGCTCGTCAAATCGATCTCCAGGAGATAGTTAATTTTCTGTAAGGAAGGGGCAAAAAAATGGAGGGAAGCGCTTGATGTTATCGTGGCCAGGACCCGCTCGGGTCATTGGGCTTGTGTGCAAAGAACGTCGGCGCTATTAGATCTAATGAATCATAGTTCTCTAACTATACAACAATCAGAGCTCTCTGGCAAAATTTTGCTCCCTCATAGCCAATTTTGAGAATCGCCCCTCGGTAGCCCCGTGGAATTATTGGAAGCTCACCAGAACCGGCGCCTTGAAACGGGAAATGACTCACCACTCTTTCCATTTCACTTGCAAAGGGGCCACCAGCTGATACTTCAGTGACTATGAACAATGGAAATTACAATGGAGGCGGGCGGTCTCCAAAAACCCCCGAAGAAGCCCTCGCCGAGTTTATGCGGCGATTTGATCAATTCACCAAAAAATTTCTGAACGCCCCGCAGTTTGGCCTCATTGGTTTTTTCATTTTGCTGGGTCTTATAGGAGCTTATAGTTCGATCTACACGGTCCAGCCTGATGAAGAGGCTGTGATCATTCGCTTTGGTAAATACGAGGGAACCTACCCGCCGGGATTACATTTTAAACTCCCCTACGGAATTGATCGCCTCGAAAAACTGAAAACCAAATTGGTCCATCAAGCCGAGTTTGGTTTTCGTACCCAGTCCGCCTCGAAAGGCCAGCGCACCACTTACTCTAAGGGCGGATTAAAAAGTGAGTCTTCAATGCTGACGGGTGATTTGAACGTGGCTGATGTAGAATGGGTGGTGCACTATCAGATCGCAGACCCTTTCAAATATCTCTTTCAAGCCAGCGAGCCGGTCCGCAACCTTAGGGATGTCTCTGAATCCATTTTACGTCGCGTGGTTGGTGATCGTGTTGTCACAGAGGTTCTCACAACCGGTCGTCTTGAAATGGCGTCGGATGCCAAGGTCTTAATGCAAGAGGTCTTGGATAAATACGACCTCGGCATCCGCGTGGTTGCTGTGAAGTTACAGGACATCAACCCACCTGAGATCGTCAAACCCTCTTTTAACGAGGTGGTCTCCGCGAAACAAGAACAAGAGAAATCCATAAACCAAGCTGAAGAGGCCTATAACAAGGTCATCCCCGAAGCACGAGGTAAAGCTGAAAAAACCATATCAGAAGCCAAAGGCTATTCGGCCGCCTTAGTGAACACAGCAACGGGTGACGCGAAAAAGTTTACCGCTGTACTCAAAGAATACCGACTGGCACCGGCCATCACCCGCAAGCGCCTTTATATTGAAACCATGGAGCGCATCTTTAAACGCTTTGAAAAAGTCACCATCGTTGACTCGAAAATTAAGGGACTGATGCCTATTTTTTCAAACACGGACCCCGCAACAGCTGCGGCCGGGAAATAAGGAACAAGTCATGAAACCATTTTTTGCAATTGCTATTACACTCATCGCTTTTTTTGCTGTTCTGTCATCCGCTTTTGTGGTTACCGAAGGCCGCCAAGCCATAAAAACTCAGTTTGGTCGTCCCATCGGACAACCCGTGACTGAAGCTGGGCTGCATTTCAAAATGCCGTTCATCCAGGATGTTCGCTATGTTGATAAACGAATATTGACTTGGGACGGTGACCCCAATGAAATCCCCACAAAAGATAAAAAGTTTATTCGCGTTGACACCACCGCCCGCTGGAGAATCGTGGATGCCCTTAAGTTTATTCAAACCGTGCAAGACGAACGAGGAGCCATCACCCGCCTTGATGCGGTCCTTGACGGTATCACTCGCGACACCATTTCAAACCACTACCTGGTCGAAGCCGTCAGAAATTCCAACTCCATCCTGGACCGCATCGCCATTGCAAAAAAAGAGGCCGAAGCAAAAGAAGCTAGAGGTGAGATTGTAGAAGAAGAAGTCACCGGCGAGATCGAGAAGATCAAGGTGGGTCGTGAAAAGCTCAGTGCCATCATCGCAAAAAGTGCCGATGAAGAGACTCAAAAATATGGGATCCGCATTATCGACGTGCAACTTCGCCGCATCTCCTACGAAAAATCAGTGGAAGCCAAAGTCTACGAGAGAATGATTTCTGAGCGAAAACGAATTGCAGAGAAAATCCGATCCATGGGTAAAGCCGAGAAAGCCAAGATCGAAGGGCGCCTCAGCCAAGACTTACAGAAAATCCAGTCCGCGGGCTATATGCAGGCTCAACTGATAAAAGGTAAGGGCGAGGCCCAGGCCACCGCCATTTACGCAAAATCCCTGTCTCAGAACCCCAGTTTTTATGAGTTCTTGCGAACCTTACAAGCCTACAGAAACTCACTCAAGAAGGACACCCAGTTTATTCTATCCTCTGACTCTGAATTTTTGAGCTTACTAAAGCAGACCAAATCTAATTAGAGAGAATAAAAAGCCAAAAGGATCAAACTCGGGCTAGAAAGGCCAAGCCCGATAACGGAATTTCGTTTTTTTTTGCGACCAGAGGCTCTGTGGTGGCGAAAACCTGTCGGCCCGGCGGCTTTGCGCTATAGGGCCCAGGCATCCTAAGGTAGATTTTTTAACAGCGTGCGATGCTCACTGAACTCCGAGCGAATTTTAATATAACGATCGTTTGAAACAAGCATGGCCGTCGCGATGGAGCGAATCTTTTCACTCTCCACCTCTGAGATATCCTCGTCGCAAGCCACATAAAAAAGAGACCGAATGATTTCTTCTTTTTGCTCCATCGTCGCCAAATCATTCATCAGGCTGGTGATACGCTGGTGCTCGATACTTTGCGCCAATTCTTGCGCCGAGGCGATTTGAGCCGCCGCCGCGGCCTCAGCACCTGAAAGATGCGTCTGTTTCTGCAAAACCTCCGCAATGCGCTTCTTTTCTCCCTCAGAGATTTCCATATCGGCACCGGCCAAGCGAGCCGCTAGTAAAGCCAGGCAAGCCACAAACGGAGCCTGCTCGTCATCAACTGACGTTAGGACTTTTTGGACAGCCACTAGTTCGGCATTCACCTGTGCTGTGTTCAGAGTATCTTCGTGCTTCGTGCCAAATAACTTTTCGATCCATGTCATGATGATGAGCCTAAACCATCTCAGCCCCGCAGAAAAGGATTTTCCTCAAAGACTAACGACTACAAACCGCCTATGAAACCTGAGGGCCTTCAGAAACTCGATCATTGTCCTCGAACACTTCGTCGTCAATACACTTAAGACGGGCTTGGCTTGCTGCTCAGATTAAGAATTTTGCTGGCGAGACTCAGGCGCTCCTCTACGGACCGACACTCCAGGATCTCTTGAGCCAGGTCGGGGTCAAATTGCAGCAGCTCGAACAAACAAAAACTGTACTCTTGCAAAGAGAGACCCATCCACGCTGTCGACAAGACAAATTCCTGCAACGATTTGTCGCTCTGACTTTTCGCGAGATCTAAAAGAAAATGGTCGATCTGATCTCGCAAAGTCTCTGAGGACGGGGCGGGATCACGCAAGTCATTGTATGGCACGCACTGATAGACCTGATAGGGCACCTCTTGGATTCTCTCTCGCCGCTGAAACCGCCCCTTCATCTTTATATCCACAAGCAAGCGACCGTCAGGCGTGGTCTCTTTGAGTTCACAGAAACCGGCAGAGAAAATCTCTTGGGCCTCGTAGGTGCTTTGATTGGAGCGCAGCGCTTCTTCTAAACTGGGCTTTTTCTCCACCACTTTTAGAGTTTTGTTGATGTGGCTCACACCGATCCGAAGATTTTGCTCTAAGCAGTCTTCAATCATTTTTCGGTAACGAGGTTCAAAAACGTGCAAAGGCACCACCGAGTGGGGAAACGCCACAAGCTTAGGAATGGGGAACAATGCAATATTGACGAGCTCGATCTCTTCCATAAAGCCGATGTGTACTGATTCCGGCCTTTTTTGACAACCAAAATGTGGATTTCTCTTGGGACGCACTTCATTGGGCCAGCTTTTACTTTAAGTCCCAAAAGAGAGATGCTATAAAAATCTATGGATTCTACTTACAAACCTGGCGACGAAGTACACCTCATGATTTTACGAGAGACCGACCTCGGCTTCGCCGCGAAGATCAACGGTGTCGACGAAGGCCTTCTCTACCACAACGAGATCTTTGAACAATTGGATTATGGGCAGACACTCCCCGGGTATATAAAGCAAGTGCGTCCCGATGGAACCATTGACCTGATCTTGCAAAAGTTTGGCAACTTGGGGTCCGAAGAGCTCGGCGAACGTATTCTTAAAGCCCTTGAACAAAATGGCGGTTCCCTACCCGTCACCGCAAAATCACCAGCTGAGGAAATTCATGATCTTTTTGGTGTGAGTCGCAAGAAATTCAAAATGGCTCTCGGCGGACTCTACAAAAAACGGCTAATAAAGTTTACTGACCAGCGCACCGAGCTTGTCAGTCCACAAAAAGAAAAAAACGAAAACAGATAGTTGATGACTTATAGAATTGTGATTTGGTTACTAAGGAAAATGGCCTCAATTGTGATAATTGTGCGTCGACAGGAGGAAAAAATGAAACAACTTATTGTGTTATTTTTACTAACAGGGCTAATCGGTTGCAGTAGCGCTAAAAAAGAAGCTGGCATTTCCGAAGTAGAAATTGGTCAGTCATTGGCTGCCAAAAAGTATTCAAACATCTATTTCTCATCTCAACCAAAAGTCAGTGATTTCAACGCGCTTCAAAACGAGGAATTCGTTCTCGTTGTAAATTTGCGCGAGCCGGAGGAGCACAATGAGTCTGCTGAAAAAAACGCTGTGAAAAATGCCGGGATGGCCTACGCAAATGTACCATTCCCCGCCTCTGCAGGGTTGAACGATGCACTTATTGAAAGCGTCACTACAGTCGTTATGAAACATCGTAAGGCAGGGAAAATCCTTATCCACTGTAGCACCGGCAACCGTTCCGGAGTCTGGGCTGGTGGACATTTTCACAAAGATCATGGTTCTTCCAAAAAAGAGTCGATTGCCATTGCCAAAAAACTGGGGGTGAATAAACCCGAAGCCATGGAAAAACTGAAGACATATCTGAGCAAAAAATAAATTTCGCGGCTGTGTGCCAGTCCATTGCTTAGTCTCAATAGGCGACCGTAAAATAGGGCCTCAAAAGGCTTCAACTGTCCTTTCGGCCCGCACCCTGAGAATACGCTTACTTAAGCCTCCTACTTAGCTGTTACTAATCCAACGACGCTTTTCTTTTCGACATAAGTCTCGAAGCACTTCTGAAACTTCAGCATTTATCTGAAAATATTTCAGCTCAAAGCTGGGTATAATTTTTATAAGAAACTCATCAAAGCCTTATCTTTGACTTGGTTTGGTGAAGCACAATAGTGTCTGAAGCTCGGGGGAGAATTATGAAAATCTTAATATCTATTGTTTTATTGACAGTCTTAATGAGCCCACTGACTCAGGCCAATAACGGCGACTTTATCTTGCCTGATCACCCCTGGTCAGAGCCCGCGCGAGCGGTTGTTCCCCTTTACCAAGGGGTCATCCCCTTTGATAAAGAAAAAGGCCTACTGGCTGATAGCCAAGAACCTCAGGCCTCTTGCACCGGGACCCTGATCAACCAAGGGCATCACGTCATCTCAGCGGCTCACTGTTTTAGAGATCTTTGTGACAGCCGCAAACTCAAGAAAAAATACCATAGTAAGCAAGACTTCTTTACACTGATTGATGGAAGTAAGGTCTTTTTTAGTGATATTTACTTACACCCGTCTTATTGCGCGCTAGCCTACGACCTGCCTTACGAAGAAAAGATAGCACCCAACTCTCTGTTTCCTGAAGTGGCATACGACATCGCAATTGCTAAAGTTGATCCAGACTCTGTACAAACTATCCAAGAGCACGTGGGCCAATTCCCTGCAGTTCGACTTGAGAGCCACGGAACCGAAACTTCAGAGCGCCTTACAAAAATTGGTTATGGAGTTTCCAGTCGCTTCGCTCTTTACCAAACTTTGTGGTCTGACCAAGATAAAGATAACGTGCACGACTACTGGGACTTGTGCCCTGGCACAAAAGAAATACTGATACCTAAGAAGTATCGAATCACACCCGAATTTATGCTTCAAGCCACGGGCTGTTCTCCCGACCAAACCCCACAAACTCCAGCGCGGGTCTTGGACTACTACACCTCTAATAAGATATCCCACAAAAGAGGATATCAATTTCACCACTTCCTAGACAATGCATTAATATTCGATAGCTTAAGATTAGACGCCAGCCTTTTCTTAGTTCACCATGGATTTTACGGATCATTGAAGCCCTACAAGGGCTACGCCCCGATGTCTTTCGGAGGCGACTCCGGTGGCCCCTCTTTTAACGAAGACCTGTCTGAGATCGTTGCAATCACCATCCTTCTAAACAACACACAGGACTTTGTGATGGATCATGTTAAAAACAAGAAGCTCAGTCGAGAGGAGCGACGTGACCTCCTCCACAGTGGATTCAACGTGCTTCTAAAGATCTCAAATCACAAAGACTTTATCAATGAGGCCATTCGTCGGTAGATTTGTGCGTTCCTAATCATCAGATAACCCCGCTTGCAGTCATGAAAAATCGCCCACCATGACATATTCTAACCGATTGCTGTAGCATCCCATTGCTAGCTGTTTGATTATGCTTTAGGACCAAAGCCTAACCACTAATCCCTACTCGCCTTAGGTGTAGGGAAAAATGGAGAATTACACACAATCTCTCCACCGAAACACGAAGTTCGGAAGGGCTTATCCGTATACTCTGAAAGAGTAAACAAGGAGGTTTTCATGACTGAATTAACATACCCACTTCACGGAGTCATTTTGCAAGATCTAATCGATATCGGTGAAACCTTGGATATGCAAGAGTTTGAATCGCTGATTTTCGACTATGAAATTGAGAATCTCACAAACGAAGAACTCTAGTGGATCTTGCCCCCTTCATGGGGCCATTTTCTGAGCGTGCCCCGCCCAATGAGTCAACTTAATCAATAAGGAGTATCCATTGTATAGTCTAATTTCAATATTCATTTTTAGTACAGCTTTTGCTCAGTCTTTTCAAGACAAGCCAATGGTACCTGTGTTCAGCGTCGAAGGGCAGAACATGGTTGTCGTGGATTGCTACGACAACAAATCAAGCGAGTGGGATCGAATTTTTCTACCGGCAACGGAACACCCTTCTGAGTTTGAAACTATGACAACGTTCGACGACAAAGAAAACTTTAAGATTCAAGTGTCACTGTTAGAAGCGGAGAACACTCTGGTCATCACCACAACAAACGAGCAGTCTGAACCACTGATTGTGGAGACCTACGGCACGGAATGTGGTTTAACATCGAGTCAACGAAACATCTACTGCGCCGTCTTCACCGGTGAGCTTCCCGAAAATTAAGGGACAATGCTTAGTCTGCTCGCGCAATCACGCCCAATGTGATTTGATGGGCGTCATCGGGCGCCAAAAAATTGAAATACTTTTGTCCAGCGGCCCGTGGCAAAGGGATTTGAACAGAGAATAAGTGCTGATCAACGAAAGTCCGATACTTCAAGAGTTTCACCCGCAGTTGGTACCCGCTGGGGTCGACACTATATGCTGTATATCTTTGAGCGATCCTATCGATCTCATCTTCTGAAATATAAAAAGACGACTGCCCATGCAATTGATGATCAGTTTCACTCTTCAGACGCCCCAAATGCTCCCTTGAGATCTCAAAAGCTCTTTTGTTAGAGTTTCCGACAGCGTAAAAAACCGCGATGAGCCCCTCTTCGGCTCGGCCTTGAAAACGTAAGTTTTCAATATCCACCTTGTAGTAAAAGGCCTTTGAAAAAGCCTGTTGAGGCAAGAGACTTAAACTCAGTATTAAAAGGGAAATGGTTAGAAAAGGTCTCATGGGCGCTCCTTGATAAGGAACTTTAGGAGCAAGCGCCATACCACGATCCGCAAGGCAAAAGACCTTCGATATTCAAGGACTTAGCGTTAAGGGCGAAAGTCATCTGGCTAATTTTTACAATAACCCTGACAATTTACGTTCGTCGAGAGAGCCTTCAATACCTACGCCACCGACCTCTGAACCTCTGAACCTCTGAACCTCTGAACCTCTGAACCTCTGAACCTCTGAACCTCTGAACCTCTGTACCTCTGTACCTCTGTACCTCATCTGGCTTTTATCACCACACTCTTCGGTGGGCCCCACCCAGTTTAGACTCCTATTTACTCTCCTAATCAAAATTCTAATGAACTTCGTTCGAAGTGTGGCTTGAGCCTCTTTATCGAAGCAAATCTTGTTTCTTAATTTGTCTTACACCCACCCTAAAAATCATTGTTGACTAATTTTTAATAAGAACTAGGTTGCACGGCAAACCCTAGGGGTGGCGAAAGCCTGAGACACGCTTTAAATGTGTGAACCCTTGAACCTGATCCAGTTCATACTGGCGTAGGAAAGGAGCTTTCATGAAAACCTTCGCTATCACTCTTGTTTTTCTATTATCGAGCCTCTGTTTTGCCGAGCCAGATTCCATTGAACGGATCGAGATTCGAGACTCAAAAGCTAATTTTTTTCAGTTAGCGAATCCAGCACAAGAGAGTCTCAGTGATAAACAAATCAAAGACCGTAGCCTTTTTCATGGTGAGGAACTCTGGAGTCAATTTGCTAACCTCAGTACCGCCAGCGGCAGCAATCGAACGCGTTATTTCAAGATCCGCGGAATTGGTGAGCGCAGCGAGTACGACACCATGCCGTCGAATTCGGTCGGAGTGTTCTATGACCATATTGATCTCGGTGGCCTGAGCGGTGTTTTGGCCCTGTACGATGTGGGCCAAGTGGAGGTTCTAAAAGGACCCCAAACTTTTTTATACGGCGATTCTTCAATCGGTGGCAACGTTCTTTTTACCAGCCTCCCCGTAACAGAAACTCACACCTCGGTGTGGACAGATTGGGGCTCTCAGAATCACCGTATGTTTGGAACGCGCAGTGGTGTCGTGATCTCAGACAACTTCTCCATGAAGTTTGGATTTCAGAAAAATAACTCTGATGGCTATTTCTATAACCCGCACTGGCAAGACCACACTTCAAAACGAGACGAGAGTTTTGGGAATATTGGCTGGCAATGGAACGTTGGTTCATCTCTAATCACAGGCAGTCACATCTACGGAGAAAACAAAAACGGTAACGACCTGTGGAACACCGACAATAGTTTTAATGTCTTTTCTGACAGAAAGGGACATGACGACCAGCTCACCCATGGTCACTCCCTCGAATGGACCGGACCACTGAGTCAACGCACACAATATTTAATGATCGCTTCTTACAGTCACAGCGACCAGCTGGTCTCTTACGATGAAGATTGGAACAACAACGACTTTTGGAACCTCATCCCAGGATGGAATAAAAACTATGACTACTTTAAAGCTTACAACCGTCGCAAGGCCAATCTACACCTCAAGTCGATCATGCAACACCAGTGGAAGCACTGGGACTTCTCTTATGGACTGCACTACTACCAAAAGGTAGAGAAGACTGATGTGAACTCATATCGTAATGCCATCCTGAGGAACAACCTGATTGCTGACTTTCAGTCGGACAAAGTGGCTCTCCTAAAAAATGTAAATTACCGGTTCTCTCCACGTGCCAATATCACCTTGAGTTCTCGAATCGAACAACAAGAGATCAGGTACCAAGACTCCCAAGGCTTTGAGAGTCTAAAAAAGTCTACCCCTTTTGCTTTCAATCTGCGTTACCAATACGCTAGCGGACAACACACCTGGCAAGCATTGGTCGCCAGAGGCTTTAAAGGAGCCGGCTTCAATCCTGAAATCAATTTAACTCGCGACCAACAAGAGTACGACCCCGAGTACGCAATGAACTACGAAGTCCGCTGGCGCCACGAAAACCGCCGTTACCAAAACAGTATCAGCCTCTTTTACATGGATCGACGTCACCACCAGATCACCACTTCGAGCCAAGATGATCCGACCGACCCCAGTAAGTTTACTTTGTTTGTGGACAATGCCGCCCAAAGCGAACACTACGGTCTGGAGTGGCAAGGTCAATGGCAGGCCTCTCCGAGGTTTTCATTTTTTAGTAGCGTCGGTTTTCTCGACGCACAGTTTGTGGACTATCAGCTCCGCAACCGATCTTACGACGGCCGTGAACTGGCGCACTCCCCGACCTACACTTTCGCTCTCACCTCGGTCGTTAGGCTCACATCGAGCCTGCAGCTCACGCTCAATACCACTGGGAGAGACGGATTCTTGTATTCAAACAGTCACGATGAAGTGGCTCAAGACAACATTCTGTTGAACTCCAGCTTGAACTGGACACCCACCAACAAACTGACGCTATCCCTGTGGGGAAAGAATATTTTCAACTCAAGGTATTCGCAAAGAGGGTTTTACTTCGGCAACGAGCCCCCCAGTTTCCAGGCTCGTCTGTACGAGCAAAACGCCGCCCCACTGGAATGGGGCCTGCGCGCCAACTACAACTTTTGACCGGCTCCCGCCATTTTATCTAATAGGTCGAAGATTAATTTGTCAAAAGTGTCGACAGCCTTATCTTTTTTGCAAAACCTCGAAAAAAGAGCCGTGCTTCCCCAGCTCTTTTGATACCCTGTTGCCTCAAATACCAAGGACTTTATGAAAACGATCCCCACCATTCTTCTTTTTATTTTCATTTGCTCACCCCCTCGGCTTTCCTTGGCGATGAATTGTCAGCAAATATTTAGAAACGAGCTACTTCAAGATTGGTTGCAAATAAGAGAGCTGGCCATAAACATTAATGTGAATAAAAAGCTAAAAGTGTCTCCCTATGTTTTTCCAAAGCGCATTGGTGACAAGATCGAAACGTCAAATAGATCCTACACCGTGGAGGAGATTCTAGGTGCTGGCATTCAAGGTTCTGTTTATAGCGTCCGAGACAGTACGGGCCAGAAATATACCCTTAAGGTTTTACACAACACTTTGAGCACTGCAGATCTCTTAGAACGACATCTCTTAATGGACGCCTGGTCCCACCCGGGGACAAGGGTGACACGAGTCGTGGATTCTGACACCGAGATCGGGGTGATCGTTTTCGAATACTTTCGCGGCATTCCTTTAGACTCTCTCTACGAGCTGGCAGCCAACACATCGCTCCCAAAACCCATCAACGATTTAATTGATGCATCCAAACACACTTTCGTGAATGCTCCTCAATCCTCACTCTTCGAAAAGAAAAATTTTAATACAGCCTTTGATATCGACACCCAAGATATCGTCTTTTTTGATCCCTACTAATAAAAAAAACCCATCGCTGGGATGGGCTTTTTATTATTAAAACCGAATGAGAAAGATAAACGAGAGACTAGCGTAGCCCCAAAAGAATACCAATTTGCTCCCATTGGTCTACGCAGTACCCAGATTCACCGAAGGCATCTAAAGCCCACTCAGAAGTCTCAGCATAGGCGTTCTTCATCTCGTCACGAAAAGGCTCATCCATGCTTAGATCAGTAAGGTCGTAGCCCGTTGTTAAAACGTCGGTAATCACGGCAGACCAACCACCAAGATACTCGTACTTACCTTTTGACTCGGGTCCAAAACCAAGAGGTCTCTCAGCTTCTTGCAACAGTGACTGGATCCAAGCCACACCAGGCAAAGTATCAACCACGGCGGCAACACCCGTAGCAGCGGCACCAGCTGGGCAATAAGTCACTAAAGCCACTGAAGAAAGGACTAGTGATGCTGATTTCTGGATGCCATACATGTTCTCAACTCTGGCTTTAAAATTGGCTTCTTCTTCAGCAGTCATTGCAAATGACGAAAGAGAAAAAGGAATAATAAGTAAGCAAATCAATAGTTTTAAACGCACAGTGAACTCCTCTGAGTGATTAGGTTGAAGCCACGGTATAGCAATCAAAAACCTCTGGCGGAAAAGTCCATTTTTTCACTGCAAATGTTTCTCTGAGATGATTCTCATCCAATGAAATATGTTCAAGACTTAACTAAACCTGGCCTCTGCCGCAAGAAGTCATGGAGGACTTTCTCGTTAAACACGCCGACTCAGCTACAGATTTTTGGGGCGAATGCTCTATACATTCATGCTTCAAGGCCGGAGCCTGGCCTCGGATCTCTCACTGGGGCAGCATCAATTGATGCCAGATCGTCTCATTGACCAATAACTTCAATGAAATTCCGGCCATTCTCGTGCAGGATTTTATTCTTCTCGTCTTCTGAGAGAAAAGGATTGCGCACAATTGTTTCGCTTTGCTGATCGAACATCTCTCCACCGTCGTATTCATGCAGATTGTACCTGGCCTCACCGACCAGCTGATCTGAGCCAAAAAGAATTTTGTCTATATTGAACTTTCGCCAAGCCTTCGCGTAGTTTTCCCATGATGGGGACGACAGCTCATATGGCGACCAGTCTGACAGAAGAGTTGTTAACGATGTTGAAACTTCAATCCAGATATTATTGACGCCCTTACTCTTGGCGGCAAGATCCTCTACGAGATGGAAAGAATTTAAAGAATGAGCAACGACAAACTGAGTCAGCGGAAACTGTTTGGCTAATGCCAAAAGTTTATCAAGATCTTCATTGTCCATTACTCTGGCCGACTTGATTTCTTCAGAGGTTGCAATCGCTTTTTTGTAATACGCCCAGGGGTATTCGCCAGGCATATGAATGAGTAAAACTTTTGCCTTTTTGGAATTTTCTTTTAGCGTTAAGCGAATTCTTTCGAAGTGGTTTTTGTCGACGAGGCGATCGCCGTCACTGAACCTAAGTTTGATCCCGATCATCCCGGGCAACTTTAAACACTTTGATGTAACCTCAACGGCATCGGACCAAAAATGATTCATCCCACAAACACCAAAGAACCGGCTCACATCTTGAGCAACTAGGTCAGCCGTCAATTTATTTCGTAGCTCGCGATAGGGGTACTCGTTCCCAGCTTGTTCAAAGCGACTATCAATAACATAAGAGGGAGAAATAATAAGTGCTTTCTTCACCTTTTTTGCTTCATTTGAGAAGAATGAAGCAAAGTGCTCAGCAGCCATCTTGTTATCTTCAGAATAAAATACATGAACATGAGAGTCGAAATAGGCTTGAAAATGGTAAGGCTCTGCAACGGCAGGTCTGCCAAATAAGATAAGGTAAACAAGAAATTGAAAAACCCGGTTCGCCAAATAAGCCTTCTGCATTCGCGCCTCCATCCTCTAAAAAAAGAGCAAAATTCAGACCAAAATTCTGAATGCTCAGCGAGGGCACAAAACGGGTGTGAACTTAGGTCATTTCAGGGGTTTAGATGATATGTTGTCGTATTTTTTTCAACATTGAAACCTGTCAAAAAAAATGACAACGACTCACTCGGGCATTTTCAAAAGTGCCCAGTCTCTTACTAAAAAGAAAACCTCGAGTGGCCCAATATCACCCCACTCAAGGCTCCAGTCCATACAGTTTTTCAAGGGACTATTTCACCAGCCTACGCCGAGCGAGGACTTGCAGTTTTTCCGTCAGATCCTGCTTTTCATAGATCTCGCCATGCAGGGGGATAAACTGGGTTGGTTTTTTTTCGCTGATCTCACTCATTAGCCACTGCCCATATTTCTTTTTGTTGGACGTCCCCATATATTGGTACATCCGACTCATCTCGATCCCAGGTCCCATTCGATTGAGCTTCATGAAAAAGCCCATAACACCACCCGGGAGGCTCGAGAAGTTAAAAATTGCATCACAGACCACCCAAACTCTGTCGCTGCCGCCCCGGATATCTAACCAGACCTCGCCGATTTTGTTATGAGGTAGCTCCAGCAAAGTAATGTGCTCAGGCAGTTCACCTTTTAAACCCTCAATGTTCTCTAACTGCAGGCCTGTCTTTTTCTGTAAACGGGCGATGGCTGGGGCTGCCGCTACGGGCTTCGCCTTTGGAAAACTCTCACTCCAGGCAACCAGTCCCAAATTATGAAAAGTGTTTGGCGCCAACAGAAAAATCTCACTGTCTTCTGGGATGACGGACTTGGCAAGATCGGCCGTTGCTTGATCTCCGGGACTATACACAAGGAACTTTTTCTCATCGAGCTGAACCAGTATCGATCGACAAACACCCGCACTAAATTCATAGGGGCACTGCCAGAGACCTTCATCAATTCTTTTCCATTCTTGCTTCACAAAAACCCCTCAACTGTTCGCAGTGTTGAATAATCTAAGTGGTCGTCCAAAACACTTGATTTTTTGGTTCGCTACCGTCGGCATCGGTCAGAAGATGGTATTGTTTTGATGTCGCCAGAAAAATATTATTATTCACTTCTTTGAGAGCCTCGAGCATTTCAGGAATGGTGTGGCTGGCACTAAAGTTGATTTCTAACTCTTTGTCGTTGACGGTGATTTGTCTACCCGAGGTCTTATGGACAAGATTGAAGCTAGAAAAGTCATTTTCATAAGAAAAATCGAAGATAGTACTTAAAGCTTTCTTATTGTCGTCTAGTGAGTAAATGAGTTCTTTCAGATCACGCTCGCCCTTGGGTAGGCGGCAGATGACTTTATCAAAGGTAAAATTAAAACAACTGTCGATAACATCTCGCACTTGATTAAACATATCCAAGCTCTCGACTTCTAGCACTCCGGTGAAAATACATTTGCTAAAATCTTCTTCAGCTTGCTCCACCGAGAAATCGTATTTAAAAAAGGGGCAATCAAAACTGCCCGTGCCAGTGTGATAGCTTGGTGTTTTAAAATCTCTGGCGGAGATTTCTAAGTTGTTTTTCGACTTGGTCGCCACTTCTTCAATATGGTCTTTGATTATTTTATCCGACCAACGAGCAACCAGCTCACTATTATAGTCACTGAGATCCTTGGGTACTTTGTCTTTCCCGCCCTTAACAAAGCCAGGTAAAGATTTGATGTCACTCAGATAATTAAATGAAAAAGATGTGCGCATTAACATGGCAACACCCTAATTCAATTGTACTTGTTTGAAAAGTCTTTATGCAGATTTGGCTGTGAGCCATCCCAAAGGAGACAAATTAGAGTCCTCCAATCAACGGGTTCGAATCTCGACTATTTTACCGTATAAACACACAAGCTTCACCGACGCAACGATGTGGCCCTCAGCCCAAGGCTTTGCTGGCACAATTATGGCTGCAGTCGGGATTTTTCCTTATAAATTTGCTGTACGACTATCAAAAGGTAGAAATGGCCGTGTCGACATCTCGGTCGCCCTGCGAACTCGAGTCTCATCAAACCCACCATTTATTTCCTCAGTGATTTCAATAATTTAAATATATGGGCATTTCATCAATCAAACCTTGCGTTTAGCAGCCATATGAACAAGCTGCCAAACTTGGGCCATTCTCTTTACATACTATATATGATATAGTATAAATATGGTATGTGGGAAATTCTTGAATCATCATCGATACCCAAAGCTGCAAAGAAGCTCCCTAAAGAGATACTCATGCGTTATGAAAAGTGGAAAGACATTCTCCGTTATTCGGGTCCTAAAGGTTTAAAACAAATTCGCGGTTTTAATGACGAGGCCCTCAAAGGAGACTGGAAAGGTTTTCGATCTTCACGACTCAACGATCAGTATAGAGTGATCTATAAAGTTGAAAAAGAAGAAATTCTGGTGAGAGTCATAAAAATCACAGCCCATGACTATAGGAGAAAATAATGAGCAGAAACAGATTTAGTAAAGCAAAGAAGTATATTGACGTCTCTGTCGGTGAATCTTTGCAGATTATTAGAGAGCTTCAGGAAATGAGTCAAAATGACTTAGCGGAAAAAACAGGAATACCCCAGTCCACAATTTCGGCTATTGAAAAGGGGCGAGTTAATCTTGGTATTGAGCGAGCTAAAGTTTTTGCAAGAGCCCTTCATATACATCCGGCCGTACTCGTTTTTCCGGGATGGGATGTCGAAAAGGAAGCCGCTGTATCATGATGCCTCAGTGCTGTAGATATGCAGCTCCCAAAAGGCTTTCTAGAGAAGGACTCGGTCTCTCAATACGTTTTCGCGGTAGGACTCGGCAAGACTTTCGTTATTCACCAAATCGACTTTGATTGTTAGATTTGAGTTCGTTAAATCTTCGAGAATCTTGCTTACAAGAAGAGAGTCTTCTCCGTTGTCGGGCGCCGCGTATAGGAGGTCGATATCTGAGAACCGGTGGTGGTCACCACGAGCCCTAGAGCCAAAAACCCATATTGAATAGCCTTTATTTTTAAGAGGGCTAATTAATAGAGAGTCCAAGATCTCGTACTGGTCGTCACTTAAGCCAAAGGTCATACAGCTTTCAGTTTTTCGATCAAAAGTTTGACTTGCTCTGGTAATAACTTCGCTCGATTGAAAACTCGGATCGCAATTTCTTCGTCATAAGAATGGGAAGTGTCGTTTTTCGCATCGATAAACAAAAACCACTCCTCAGGGTTATCGACCAAATTATTGCGCGCCATTTCACGAATGGCGGGCTTTGCCGCTGACACTTGTGAACCCAAAAACTTCATTGAGAGTTTCCATGAAAATTCAATGAGGTATTCAAATCTTTGAATGCTTGCGTCTCGAAAGGCGTTTCTTTCTGGGCTTTCTGGAAGTGCATTGTCGTGGAGTTTGATGGATTCTTCGAGAGTCGACAGCGCTTTTTCTAATTCTTTGAGCGAGAGAGCCAATATGAAACTCCTTAAAATCAGAAGAGTTTTATGGAAATGGCGGGGTTGACGGGACTCGAACCCGCGACCTCCGGCGTGACAGGCCAGCGTTGTAACCAACTCTACTACAACCCCGCTAAGGAAAAGTAGTGATATTCTGATTTCCCCCACTTGTAAAGCGAAATTCCTAAGATAAAGCTGAGTAAAAACAAAAACTTGCTAAAAAATCATGCAAAAAATCCAGGTTACAACTGGCGAGACGAACCGCTCTAACTCATTAGCTCTGTGGGGAAATTTAAGGGCCTCAGAGGCTCCGCTGCGGCTCCAGAGGAAGTGGCGTGTGCCCACAATCGAAGAGAGAAACTCCACCCACACCGCCCCCAAACTCGGTGCGAAGCGGAACTCTCAACACCCATAAAGATAGCCCTTCTTGCGTCAGGCGACCATCGAAAGCGCTGACACTTATTGCTCTAAGGTGTCAAAATTAGAGAGATTTTTGACAGATTAAGGGGTTTTTGTCAGAACTGTTGGAAATCCAATATTTTTGTGACACCCTTTTCCCATGACCACTGACGAGAAGAACAAAAAAGACGATATCTACTGGAAGGTCCTGAACTGCGCCCTCGAGTTGGAGTTTAAAAAAGGCCATCTCAAGTGGACCATGACGGAACTATCCCGGAAAAGTAAAATCACCCGTTCTCTGATTTACTACTATTTCGGTCGCTCGAAGATGAGCATTTTACAAGCCGCTGTTAATATCATCGGCGAAGAATTTATCGGCATGTCTGAGAAGCGCATCGATATGTGGAAAAAAGGCGAGTTCGAAGCCGGGCTACAGGAGGTGCGGGAGTTCTACGACAAAATGCCCTACCTATGTGCCTTCTACCTCAACTACCGCGAGCGTCCCAACGACATTGGTCAGGCTTTGCTGAAAATTGAAACGGATTTTAAACGAAAAATAAAACAAAACGCGCCAAAGGCCTCACCCGCTCAACTCAACACCCTCTTTGCCGTGTATTTTGGAATTGCCTACTCCCCCAATGTGAGTCATGAGGAAATTAAAATTTTTACTGAGTTTATTCGTTCGATTTTCAAAACTTTGCAATGACAATCCGCCCGCACTTTAATTTTGGAGTAAAAAATAAACCATCACCAGGCCTGTAAACACATGACCTTAGAAGTCCCGCCGCGGAGAATCGGAGAAATGCCCCCACAAAGGAGTCCTTATAATGTATGACATTCTCGAGTTCACCACTCTTTCAGACCAACAACTGTTGGATATTGAAAAGTTAGAGAAAGTCGTTTTTGCTAGTACGTTTGAAGCCAGCCATTTTCGAGAAAAGTTCCCAGAGAAAAGCAATGCCTTGGCTCTGCTCGTCTATGATAACGAAAAGCTCATCGCTTTTAAAATCGGCTACGAGCTCAATCCGGAGACCTTTTACAGTTGGATGGGTGGGGTTCATCCCGATTATCGACGCCAAGGGCTCGCCCACCAACTGATGGTGCGGCAACATAAGCTTGCTAAAACCAATCACTACCTCAAGGTTCGCACAAAAACACGAATGAGTTATCGCCACATGCTGATCTTCAACTTGAACCAAGGTTTTGATATCATTGCTACAGAAACCAAGCCTCAAGTGTCTGAGGCTATCATTGTCTTAGAAAAAACCCTCTAATAGGGTTTGACGTCCATAGAAGGGCGCCCCGTATCTTTCAGAATTTTTCGCATCTCGTAGCAGCGTTCGTTTTCGAACAAAGCCCGTCGCAGGCTTTTCACGATGGGAAAGGACAAGCCTTTTTCAGCCTCCATAAAATTGGAGATTTGACTGGAACTCTTTTTATCGCAAAATGCAGGAACCAAGGTTCGAGCAAACAATGTGGAGTAAAACTGCCCGGTGGTTTTTGATATTTTCTTAAGAACTGTATAATAAGAGTCGGCGAATTTTTTATGCAGTGCCTTTTGCTGATCAGGGAACAAACCATACATGATGGTTCTTAGATAGGCTAAACTGGCCGAGTCTCTTTTATCAACAAGCTCGTTGAAATAGTTTTGTTTGTTCTCTATGTCCGGTCTTAGCGTCTTGCCGTACAGGGCGTTGAGTTGCCCACGCTTCGAGGAGTCGCGCTGGCTCTCTTTGGCCAGCAATGCCTCAGCCTCGGGATGATTAAACTGCAATAAGCGCGCAATAATATCCCAACGCATGTCCTGGTCAAGAGGTTGCGACAGCGGTAGGTCCGACGACCCGCGACCGATGGCTTTGGCCAGGCGCCACAAAACGACGTCGCTTTCTGCCAAATTCACCAACTGCTTAAACCACACCTTTTGAGCTTCGCTGTCGGTGATGTTCTCTTTTATTTTAGTGATAAAGGCTTGTTCGAAAAACTTGACCCACACCTCACGTTGAGCGCGCCAGGGGGTGCCTGAGTCTGGAAAGTACTTTTGTAAAATCATACTGACACTGTCAAAAACCTTACTGATGGTATCAAGATCTTTCTCAATCAGGCCATTGAACTCGGCGACCTCTAAGAACCGCGACATATCCATTCGCTGATTAAGAACCATGCGCCAAAGATCTGACCACAAAACGCTCCGCAAGAAAGGGTCTTGAATGGTCGCCAAACTGCTTTCGATATTCTTCAAGCTTTTTTTATCGAGGATCACGGCAGCGTAATCATGGTCTTGATAATTAGGATAAACGATATCGGGGCAAAGTTTGCCAACGAGTTCTGGAACCCGGGTTCTCTCACCTGAGTACTCCACCGTTTCGGTACGGTTGAGCTTGTATAGCCCTCGCCACTTTTTAAAAAGCGCGATACGAGTTTTATGGGAGCGCAAGGTGGGATACTCGCGAGTGCCGGTCTGATAGATCTCAAACTCCGTCACGCGCCCTTTCTCACACAGAAAGTGGACCTCAACCTCATTGAGCATGGCCGTTTGTAGCCAGCGGTCTTGCCAAGTTTTTAAATCTTTGCCCGAGGCCTGTTCCATTTCGGCCATAAAGTCGGACAAGACGGTGTTTTTTTCGGCATGCTTCTCAAAGTAATTCTTCAAAGCCTTGCGATAGTTTTTATCACCGATATAAAACGACAGCTGCTTCATGACCGATGCCCCCTTGCCGTAGGTGATGGCATCAAAATTGGCGAAGGCCTCAGAGGTGTTACTGCAGTCTTGCGCGATAGGGTGAGTGGTGACAGACTGATCTTGATCGTAGGCTCGCTGCTTACTTCTGGTGTTAAAGTCTTGCCAGCCTTCCTTAAACTCGGTGGCCGACACCAATCCCACAAAAGAAGAGTAGGTTGCGAAGCTCTCATTGAGCCACAGGTCATTCCACCAATCCATGGTCACCAGATTTCCAAACCACATATGGGCCATCTCGTGAAACAAAGTGCCCGCCAGTCGCTTGCGTTGCTCCCGAGTTTTGTCTCCCTTGACCACGAACCGATCTTCGTTAAAAGTCACAGCACCGACGTTCTCCATGGCCCCCGCATTAAAATCAGGCACTAACAGTTGGTCGTATTTCTGATAGGGATAAGGGTAAGAATAGTAGTTCTCGAAAAAAGCGAAACCTTGCTTTGTCCACTCGAACCAATCATCGGTCTTCACGTACTTGGCTAAAGACTTTCGGGCAAAGAGCCGTAGAGGAATCTCACTCTTCTTAGTCTTGGCTACATCCTCCCAGACCACATAGTCGCCAGCGTGCAAGGAGAAAGTGTAGGTCGAGAACTTAGCACTGGTGGGAAACACCCACTGTTTGAGCGCTCCCTTATCGACCACATCTGATTCTCTCACTGAGGAGATCACCACCCAATCTTTCGGCGCCAAAACCTGCAGATCATAAGTGGCTTTCAAATTGGGCTGATCAAAACAAGGGAACATCCGGTTGGCGTCGTAGGGCTCAAATTGTGAGTAGAGGTAGGTCCTCTGGTCTTTCACATCGACGTATCGGTAGAGTCCCGCACCGTCTTTGCTAAAATCATGGGTGTAAGTCACAGTGACTTTGTTAGCACCCCGTTTTTGAAACTTTTCGGGGATCTCGATAAAAAAGCCGTTGTACTTAAGCCTCGGGACAAGCTGACCATTGACCAGCACTTTTTGCACTTCACCCCCGGTAAAGTCGAGCGACAGAAACATTGTTTGCTTTAGGTTGAAAGTGACTTGAGACACGCCCTGAAAATGGCTGGCCTCTGAGAGATCCAACTGTAAATGGTATTTCACATCACTGATGCTTGCTTTTCGCTCATCCGCGTAATCTTGACTAAGAGTGGCTTCTGCAGCCCGTGGTGATTCAGAGCCTCCAAAAAACTGACACCCAGACAAGGCAACGACAAACGCAAAAAACAGAATATAGTTCATGTAAACTCCCCAAGACTCATTTTTTTACGCACTCCAGCAGTCGCCGTCAATTATTGATTTTTGGGAAGGGGCAACGGCGCTGAAAGAGCCTCAGTTACGCCACAACTTTTGCACTGCAAAAAAGGCTTGGATCATCGGCTCGGCTGGGGCTATATCACGCCCATGAAAAAAGTTAGAGTGAATAAGATTTCGTCCGATACCGTCTGGGAAATGCTGTGGAAAGGCTGGGCGCTTGCCAAAGTGAACTACAGCCTTTCGCTACTCACCGTTCTCTTTGTCATGGTCGTCATGACGTTCCTTAGCGTAATACCTGGGCTGGGTGAACTGGCTGCTGCCATTTTTCGTTGCGTTATCCCAATTATCTATCTTGTTCTCTGCCAGAAATGGGAGAAGGGCGAACCGGGCTCTTTTGATGACGTGATCCAGATTTTCAAAGACAAAGAGACCTTTCTGCATCTCTTCCCGATGTTCGGCCTCAGTTTTGCCGTTGCTATACTCGTTACCTTTTTTGACAATGCTTTGCCACCGGCCTCTGCTGTGATCTTTGGTTTGTTTATCGCTAGTCCTATGGCGGTGATTATACCCATTGCGATCACAGTGATGTATTTCAATCGCGAACTGGATTGGATCGAGGCCCTGCGGGTTTCAACCAAAGGCTTGTGGGTGAATGCCATTCCGTTTGCCGTAGAGATGGTTCTAGTGATGGTGCTGTTTGTACTATCAACCCTGGCGCTTGTGCTTCCCCTCTTTTTGATCGCCTTGCCGACACTGATGACGCTACAGTACCTGTGGTACCGCCTGGTTCACGAAGATCTTGTTCTCGAATCGAACGACGAGCCCATTATTTGAAAGAAGCGATGGCTTTAAACTCCACCGCAATGGGTGTGGGCAGCGCACCCACTTCGACCGTAGTTCGACAAGGACCGGTCTCAACCGAGAAGTACTCTCCGTAGACTTTGTTAAAAGATTTAAAGTCTTGCTTCATGTTGGTCAAAAAACACTGCACGTCCACCAAGTTCTCTAAGTCGAGTCCGGAGTCTTGCAAAACGGTGCGAATGTTCTCGATCACCGAGTGGGTCTGCAAAGCCACATCGTAACTGACGACGTTGCGGTCGGCATCAAAGGTCACTCCCGGGATCTCTTTTGTGCCTTTTTTGCGCGGCCCCACACCTGACAAAAATAAAAGGTCACCCACGCGACGGGCGTGAGGGTAAGAACCCACCGGCTCTGGTGCTGTTTGACTTATGATTTGATCGCTCATGAGAAACTATCCTTTTACCAGTTGTGATCTTGGTAGTCGAAATACCAACGATCGTGATCAGGGTCCCACTCGTCCCAGGTGGGCACCTCTTCGATTTTTGAAACCAAATTTTCGGGAACAATCCCTGGCACTACAAAAGCCTTTTGCCGACGCAAGGGATAAGGGTTGCGCAACTCCATACCGAGCACTCCCAAGATGGAGCGGGCCACATACCAAGTGGCCTGGGGGTTCCAACCATGGGCAATCTTGATCACCACTCCCAATCCATCGGGATAGTCGGGGTGCTCAATGGCCATACCCAAAAGACCGTCGGCTCCCTCTTTGGCAATGACCTTGCCATTGCAAGATTTAATCACCGTGGTGTCCAATCGGTTGAAGCCACCGATCAGGTCGGCTTCGCGGGTGAAGGCCTCCCAGATCCAGTCCTCCTGTTTTTTTTGGGCGAGCTTGCCGTAACACTGAGCCAGCTCGTTCACCGTCATCGCAACAGTCGGTAGACCATCGCCATCGCGAGCCACTCGCAGGGGTTCGTAGTCGGGGCCCAGATAGTCTTTCACCACATCAAGAAAAGCTTTAAACACCTGATGGTTTGGCAGAGTGTAGCCCGCACGGTTCCATCCCTTCAGACGGCAGCCTTTCAAGATCGCGGCGTGATGCCCGGACGAGTTGTTGTACCAGCGACGTGGGCGACGAACTTGTCTCCCGAACTGCACCAAAGGCAAATCGAGAGGAGTTAGCATTAGGCCCCACTCCCCTTCACTCAATAAACTTTGTGCCGCTTCGACATGCTGGGCGGTGCCGTTGTGACTGGCAAGGGCGATGGCCTTTTGCTTCCAGTCGGTGGTCTCTTTTAATTCATCAGCAAATATTTTTATATAAAAGGGTTTCATCATAGAGCGGCCGTAGCACAGCACATTACCACCCCATGCGTGGATCTTTTTATCCCCACTGTACCAAGACACGGCACCATGAATGGTGTTTTCGCTCACCCCGTTACGGCGAAAATCAACTAAGGGCTCCCACTCCACATCGCGGCCGGTGGGCAGCTCCGACTTTTCGCCCAGAGGGCTTGAGGGATAGACCTTCACGTTGGGGCTCCGTCGTCAAACGAAGGGCTGGTCGCAGGTTCTTCGCCCGAAAGCACGTTACGATCGCCTTGAAAAACATCGACATTGTCTTCGTCAAATTCCAGGTCAGGGGCCGGTTGGGCCGTCGCCGTTAGACCAACAATCGCCGCCCCTGTGCCCTGCACAGGCTGGTATTCTAAAATTTCACCATGATAGGCATTGGTCTCGCCCATTACCGAGGCCAGCCACCAAAAGGGTTTGTAGTTTACCACTTTTTTAGTGACTCGTGCCTCTCGATGAAACTGTCGCGACAGTTGCGAAACGTCCTCGAGCCGGCCTTTGCTTAGAAACTCGAGGAACTTCTGGTTCCACTCTTCATCTTTTTTTGACGAGATCGCGTCGGGGCAAGCGTCGGGCTCGACAATGCTGTAACGGTTCGACAGACTACTAATGGAAATCACCACCGCCTTTTTGCCCGACTTTTCCAAAGCATCACGAGCCCCTTTGCCCAAAATGATTTGCTCAGCTCGGTCCGAGTAGATATTGCTCGAAACAATGCAGGATTTGAATTTATTTTTTGGATCAAGAAGCTTTAAACAAACCACAGAGCCGGTATCAATGGGAAAGCCCTCGTACGCGGTCAAGCGCGACTGTAACCCCCGCTCTAGGTTGGCCTCATTGTAGGCTTTGGCAAACTCCACGTCTGTTGTGAACTCATAGGGGATGCTGCCCAGGTCGTGCCACTCGTCATCCACCAAGGTCCACTTGGGATTGGGCAAGGCTTGGATCTGGTGCCCCAAAATACTGGCCCAGTAGGTGCTGTAGATTAAAATCAGATCGGGGCTCAGAGCCTCAACTTCTTCGGCCACTTTGTCGTAGGCTTGGCGTAGCTTCTGCCAAGCGGGGCGACCTTCGGGCTTGAGTAAAGGGTGCGGCAAGCCTGGCAAAACAAAACCCTTTAAAACATTGGCGCAATGGCTGTCTGTGTATTCTGCTTTTGTCATTGGGCTCTCCATTCGGCCACCACGTTACCCGTACCGATCACGGTGCCGTATCCGTGAACTTTGGCTGGTGTGGTGGGCATGCCCATGGCCGAGAGCATCCACATCAGGCCTCCACCATCACACTCGCTGATGGTTTGCTCGGTAAAATCGGTCATCACATCAAAAATGGTTTTGACGTCGCCTTTTTTCATCAGATCAATCATCTTCATGTCCCACAGGTACTGCCCGTGATGGTAGATATGCTCTTGGCTCATGTCCTCTGGCACGTCAGGCTCGGTAATGAAATGACGGTGCGACAATGAGTGACTGGCGAGCAGCACACAACGTTTGCCCGAGGCTTCAATGGCCTCGCGGGTGGCCTCACCGAGCTTGATCATCTCCTCTTGCATGACATCCATTGAGAAATAAGCGGAGCGTCCCACACTGGAGATCCCTACCACCGGCTTGTCCCAAGTGGGTCGAGTCATATGCAAAGAGGTGATGGTGCCGTAGTCGATGCGGAAATCAGGGTTTTCCATCATCTTGGTGATCATCCCTTTTTCGTAGGCACGGTCGTGGATCGCGCGGGCTAATTCCACATCGACTTTTAAATCGTAATTGAAACGAAACAGGTGCGGAAAAATGGGATCGACGGATTTTGATTTGAACTCGGGACATCCCAAAAAGTGAGTGCCGATCTGGGTACGCCAATGGGGTGATTGCACCAACAGCACATCGTAATCGATTTCACTTAAGGATTCTCGCAAGCGTTCGTACGCCCAACGTAAAGTTTCCCACCCACACTCCGACTTGGGCTCATTTTGTGGCGGATTTTCTCCGTACACAAGATGAGGCGGATGTGGAGCCATACATCCCGCAACAATTTGACCTTTTTGCTTCATGCCGGCCACTATAAAGGCACGCGCTGACCTTGTCCAGTGAGATTCCTAAAGACAAAACCACTCATGCTACTGAAATAACTGGTATTTTCTGTTCTCTGCAGGACAGAGACTCTTGCGACCCCTCATACAGGAAGGATGCAAAAGGGCCCTCGGTCCCCCTAGTGTGGTGGAAAGGGGGCAACCCATACTGGGAGTCGCCAATTGTTGTTTACTCTCGTATTCTGAAGTCAGCGGTCTGTCGCGAAAAAAGTGGACGGCCTCAAGCGCCAGGGTCTACGGCAATGTTGTCTCGAATTCGCACTTTTATTGGGTTCGCAACTCCGGTGGGTTTTGTCCTCGGGGCCATCAAGGCCTGTCGGAGTGAACGATGGGTCTCACCCTGCACGCCAAAAATGACAAATTCTTTTTTGAACCTCACTTGGTGAAAACTGCCGAACAGTTTGTCCCACACAGAAAAAGCGAAACCAAAGTTTTTGTCTCTGTGGCGAAGGGCTCGACTGTGATGAATCTGATGTTGCGCCGGACTCACAAACAAATGGTTAATTGGCCCAAAACTCAGCCAGATGTGAGAGTGCCTTAGGTTGCTGCCAAAAATATTAAACACAAAATCAAAGGCATTCACACCGAAGATCGCATAAGCACCGATCAAAGATTGGGTGTAAAAAACAAAAACACCGGACACTAAGCCCACCACTGCGATTCGGCGAACACCAGAGACCAGACTCTCTACCGGGTGGGTCCTATACAGAGTGATCGGCGTTAACACTTCAGCCGAGTGATGCACTTTGTGAAAGCGCCATAAAAACGGCACCTTGTGAAACAAGTAGTGTTGCAAAAACCGAGAGAAATCCAGCGCCACAAAACTGACCACCGAGTAGATGGCCACCATACTACCGTAGGATAGCTGCCAGGGGCTTTGCAACTCAACATATTGGTTGAGCAATCGCACCACCGCTTTGGTGAGACTCAACGAGCCTTGGAACACCAAAAGAAAAATCACGAAGCGCAGGACCGAATTGAAAAACAGCAATTGCATATCCGTTTTTGATGAAGGATGTAGCCAGACCCTTCTGTTAAAGAGGGTCTTAAAAACCGAATCCACAGTTTTAGTTTTTACGAATACAACCGCAAAAGCCACGATCCCGGAAACCAAAAGGTACAAAAAAAACAAACGTTTGGTGGGATCGAAAATGTAATAAAACGGGGCCATCAGACTGCCAAAGGTTTGACTCAGAAAACCAAAGCCATTCGTTAACAGTGACTCTATGGCAAGTTTAGAAAAAGGCATATTCAAACCCTGCTATGGCCGTTAGTGGACGCCCCGGGCGCAATCCGAAGGGACGGTTGGAGACCGCGTAGCGCTCGTCCGTGATATTATCCACTCGAAATTTCACCCGCGCGGCGGGGTTGATCTGATAGGCCATGGCGAGGCCCGACACAAAACGTGAAGGGATAATCTTTCGGCCTTCGGCAACGGCTTGATCAGCAAGCTCACCTAAGTAGTTCACATTCAGGTAAGTGGAAAAACGACCCCACTCCCAACCGAGCATCAGGTTGGTTTGAAATGTGGGTATGTAAGGGATCGGATCTCCAACACGGATTTGACCGTTCGCTGGCCCCCACTCTGGCAATAGGGTTTGAAAAGAACTTAGGAATTCAGCTTGGGTGTAGGTGCTGGTCAAACGCACCGGAAAGTTCATACCGACCGTTTTGAAATCGGTGTGCAGCAAGAATTCCACCCCCATCACGCGAGACTCACCACCATTAAAACTCTGATCCAGCTGGTTCACCAAACAACCCGCCGATTGGGTGCAAGTGCCCAGTAGGTTTTCGTAGTCGCTGAGAAACCCGATCAACTCAACGCCCACCGGCCCCGTGTGCCGCACTCCAAGCTCAAAGTTAATGGCTTCCTCGGGGTTCACATCGGCGGCTTGCCCAGGGCCCACAGGGGTGTAGCCCTTGTTCACTCCCAATAGAAATCCGGTGTTCTGAAAGGCTTGATAAAAAACACCTAGCCCCGGCGCCATAAAACTATCACCACTCTCTTGCACCAATCCCGTCTGATAGTCGTCGCGCTGATAGTTGATATCTTCAGCACGCACAATGGCTTGGCTGGTCCAAGCCCCCACGGTGGTTTCGTAACTGAGGGCCGTGGTGATTGCTTGGGCCTGATCTTGATTCAACAGCGTGGTTCTTTGCGCTAGCCCCGTGTTGAGAACCATCTGACTGTTTTGCATATTGTAATAGCGAGACTCATGAAAGCGATTGATCTGATCTTCGTGGTAACGCACGGACAGTTGCAAAAGGTGATCCCATTCATAACCAGTGATTTCATAGGTAAAGTGGGTTTGCACGCCTTGACTCAAATACTGGCGTTGGTTGTCGCCCACATCCAACACATCACGGTTGTCATCGAGCACACCAGAGTTGGCCTGGCCCGAGAGCACCTGATAAAAGTAGTTATTGGCAGCGAGCGCCGGTTGGTCCAGCACGTCGCGGATCTGCGCTGACGGATTGGCTGGGTTGGTGCCGCCAAAGCCGTTAAGTTTGTTCCACGAACGAGCAAACCCGTGGTGGTACAGAGTCAACCGAGCCCTTAGGTCTTCGATGGGTGAGACCGCGTAACTCAAAAACAGCTGCCGATGGGTCCAGTCCATTTTGTCGTTCTCAGTAGCCACATAACGCTGTACCGGATTGGCCGCAAAGTCCGCGTCTGTCAGTCCGGCATAGGTTTCGTTGGAGACTTCATCGGCCCAATTGAATTTGAAGGCCAAGTTCTGGTCTTTATGAACAAAGTATTTGTCCCACCGCAAAGTGAAGTTGTGTTGCACGAACCCGGTGTTGTCACTATTTTGCAATTCTTTAAAGCCTGTGCTCTCAATACGAGAAGCATCAATACTAAAATCACCCCAGGTCTCAATCCCCGCAGAGAAATTGTATTTTTGAAAACCAAAGCTTCCGCCGTTAATACCTAACTTAACCCCAGGCTCGTTCATGCGAGTCACCAGGTTTAAAGCCCCACTGATAGAGTTCGGTCCAAAGGCCGTGGAGGGCACACCTTTAAAAACCTCGATAGAATCGATTTTATCAAGCAACGGAAAATAGTAAGCCGCGGGTGCGGAATAGGGTGCCGGACCAATCAACACCCCGTCTTCAAAAACCGCCACTTTTTTACTACGATGGGGGTGACCACCCCGCAGGCCAATGTTGGGCCGCAATCCAAAGCCGTCTTCCTCTTGCAAGTTCACTCCGGGCACGGAACGCAACACCCGGTGAATATCGTTAAAGTCGAATTTCTCCAGCTCTTCAGAAGTCAGCACGTGGGCCGAGCCAGGACGAGTTGGCAGCACCTCTTTTTTGCCAAAGACGGAGAGCTTTTCAACGGCGGTGCGATCGTCAGCTTTTGCCGAAATAGCAGCGAAAAGGACAAAGAAGGCCACACAAAGCCTTAGGGGTGTCGACAGATTTAAAAAGCGAGATATTGATAGTTCCATAAACCCTCAGGGTGAGAGGTCAAATTATGAAAACCAGGGACTAAAGGCAATAAAATCGGACATTTGTTCGCGGTAAAATCAATGCCTTTTCAACTCAAGATTCAACTCGTTTTCAATTGGGAGCGATATGCTTTACCCGTGATCCTACTGTTCGAAACAATAGAGATGGTTGGGAACGTTGCATTGAGACGAGCCACCGGTTGTCCACGATGAGGTAATAGAGCCAGATGAACCAGTGTTACCATCTCGACCCGTACTGCTATCTGACCAGTCTCCGCCACCGAAATCACAATCGGCGGATTGCGAAGTACTCTCCCGTTCCCCAAATTGATCCACATTTGTCCACACACTCACAGTGCCGACAGAATTACCGTTGGCATCTCTATTGATTGCTGCATCCAAAGTCCCATCGGTGAGGTCAGCGTAATTGTCTGCGACCTTGGTGCCATCAGGAGTTTCATAACCAATAGTGTTCGCAGCGAACACATCATTGGGGTCACTGCCGGAATCCGTCCCAAGCCACGCTCTAAAAGTACCCGTGAGACCTGCCCCATCCGCGCGAGCCTGGCAATGTGCGTCGGCTGTGGTTTGATTCGCAACCTGCCCGCCAGCGTAGGTACTGACCGTCACAAATACTTTTTTGAGTGTTGGTGTTGGGGGGGGACTGTCAGAGCATGTGATAGTGACGCGACCTACGGCACCGGCCCCACCTAATGTGAAGCCAGAAACAGCCGCTGTGCCGCCTGCACCCACTACAATATCGCTAATGGTGGAACCAGCGACTAAATCTCCAGAAGAATAAACCTTTTTGACATAGCTACCTGAGCCACCGCCGCCACCAGCGTCGCCCGAACCACCAGAGCGACCTCCCGAGCCACCACCACCTGGGGCGCTACCATCAATACCATCGCCGCTTGAAGTTACGGAGGCGCCGCCAATTCCCCCCAGTGGCGCATCACCACCAGCACCAGAATTACTTCCAGGATCTGTGTCTCCGGCATCACCATTCGTGTTCACGTCACCACCTGCACCAGCACCACCTGCACCACCTGCTCCTACGTTGGATGTACCACAAAAACCACCACCCCCGCCACCAGCTGTCAGCGACAGAGAGGCAATCGACGAATCACCGCCGGGTCCGCCGTTGTCACCGGAGCAAGAAGAGGGCTCACCGGCACCGCCGGCGCCGCCGCCACCCCACATCTCAATAGTGATCGATTGATAGCCCACTGGGATATCGTAACTATGAGTCCCCGCTGTAGTGTAGGATACCGGCACACAACTGGTGTTGCCGCCACCCACAGCGGTCCAAGTGCCGCCAATGTATTGTAGGATGGCCCCTTCAGAGACACCTGACACATCAACATCACTAATATCACCGAGGTTGTTCACAGCTAAAAAACGCCAGGCAGTTCCATCGTGGTACTTCAGTTTATTGGCGTCTCCTGAGTCGATGGCAATGTCTCCGGCACCGGGTGTTCCTGGAAGAGCTGAAGCAGCGATTCGCATGGGACCGTTTACATGTAGCAGGCGTTCTGGAGCAGAGATACCGATACCCACCTCTCCCGTAGGATCGATGTTCATGGCTTCGCCACCAGCGGTGCTAAAAGCTAAGTTATCGCCGGCAGGTGAAAAGATGCCGGTGTTCGGATCGCCTGTAAAAGACACACTGGGTGCGACTGCTGAACCGGCTTCGAGATTGATGATCCCTTGCCCGCCCATGTCCATGTCGCCTGTCATTGCGGTGCTGCCATCGGTTTGCATGATGGCGGCCGTGAGGTCTCCTAAAAAGCCCCACTGTGAGTTGTTGATCGTTACAGAGTTGATGGTTTCTAACTGGTCCACTTCACCGGTGGTTAGAGTTTGAACCTTGGGGTCGCTCTCAACAATTGTTGAGTTACCCGCAGACGTGATACGACCTTGAGCGTCCACAGTGAACGTAGCAACAGATGAAGCCGAACCGTAGGAGCCAGCTGTCACCGAAGTGTCAGCCAGTTTCGCAGCTGTTACCGCGTCATCAGCAATTTTGTTGGTGGTCGCTCCACCGTCTTTGATTCGAACGGTGTTACTGGCAATTTCTATAGTGGAGTCGTCGACATTGATTTGTAAGTTGGCATTACCCGTGCTGGCTCCACCACTGAGTCCACTGGTCCCACTGGTCGTAACGTCGGTGATATCACCCGAAGCGACGGAGCCGGCTGGTTGCCATGAGCTGCCATCGTACCATTTCAAGGTGTTGCTATCGCCCGAGTCAATATACATGTCACCAGCAATGGGTGATGCTGGTGCCGCTGAGGCAGTGATTCTTAAAGGTCCATCGACGTGGAGCAAGCGGGCTGGGTTGTTGGTCCCCACCCCGATGTTTCCTGAACTGTTGATCGTGAACGCTTCAAGACCCGCTGTTGAAATTGCAAAGGTATCAGCCGCCGGTCGCCAGATCCCTGTGTTGGCATCGCCAAAAAACGAAAGAGCGGGTGTGGCTTCAAAGCCGGAACTCAAACCTAGGATATCATTGCCACCCAAATTGAAATCACCCGTCATGGCAACAGTACCATCGGCTTCAATAGGGGCACTGTCCAAACCACCGAGATAGCCCCACTGGGTGTTGTCGATGGTTACTGAATCAATGGTTTCTAATTGATCAATTTCAGCCACTGTTAGTGTTTGCAATTCAGGGTCGGTCTCGGTGATCGCCGCATTGCCTGCCGCCACCATGCGCCCTTGGGCATCGACAGTGAAGGTTGGGATCTGTGTGGTGGAACCATAAGAGCCGGCAGTGACTGTTGTCGCCGCTAACTTAGCCGCCGTCACCGCGCCGTCATTAATTTTAGCAGTGGTGACACCACTGTCTTTGAGCTGAATGGTATTAGTCGCTATCTCCACTGAGGCGTCATCCACCACCACTTGTAGCGTGGCCGCACCCGATGCTGCGCCACCGGAAAGACCACTGCCCGAGTTGGTGGTCACGTCGGTAATATCACCACTGCCGCCACCACTAGCACCCGTGTCGATCCACGAAGAACCATCGTAGAATTTTAATTTGTTCGAGTCGCCAGAATCAATGGCGACGTCTCCTGCGGCCGGTGAGCCTGGCAAGGCAGCCGGAGCCATGCGCAGGGCCCCTTCAACATGAAGGGTTCTGGCGGGTGTCGCCGTACCGATACCAAAGTTTCCAGAGGTGTCGAACGTGGCTGCCACAGTGTTGTTGGTTTCGAAGGACAGAGCTTGGGCATTGTTGGTTCCGAGAACCAGTGTTCCAGATGGGGCGTTACCACCGTCGGTAATGTCCCCACTGCCGCCGCCACTAGCGCCCGTGTCGATCCATGAAGAACCATCGTAAAATTTTAATTTATTCGAGTCACCTGAGTCTATCGCCAAGTCCCCTGTTGCCGGAGTGCCCGGGAGCGCGCTGGCGGCAATTCGCATGGGGCCTTGCACGTGCAGTAATCGCCCGGGTGTCGCCGTACCGATACCAAAGTTTCCAGAGGTGTCGAAAGTGGCTGCCACAGTGTTGTTGGTTTCGAAGGACAGGGCTTGGGCATTGTTGGTTCCGAGAACCAGCGTTCCAGATGGGGCGTTACCACCGTCGGTAATGTCACCACTGCCGCCGCCACTAGCGCCCGTGTCGATCCACGAAGAACCATCGTAGAATTTTAATTTATTAGAGTCACCAGAATCGATGGCCAAGTCCCCTGTCGCTGGAGACCCTGGCAATGCACTCGCATTGATACGCATCGGGCCCGTGACATGCAAGGCTCTAGCAGGAGCACTTACACCGACACCGACATTTCCAGTCGCGTTGACTGTAAGTGCTTCGTTACCTGCCGTGGAAATGGCAAAAGTGTCGGCGGCAGGCCGCCAGATTCCTGTGTTGGCGTCGCCAAAGAATGATAATGCGGGTGTGGTTTCGAAACCAGAGTTCAAACCAAGAATATCATTGCCGTTCATATTCAAATCACCCGTCATGGCGACGGAACCATCGGCTTCCATTGGCGTAGAACCGAGTGCTCCTAGATAACCCCATTGGGTGTTATTGATAGTTACAGCATCAATGGCTTCTAGTTGATCCACTTCGGCCGTGGTTAAAGTTTGTAGACCGGGGTCGGACTCTGTAATGGCCGCGTTGCCTGCGGCTACTAAACGCCCTTGGGCATCCACGGTAAATGTTGGGATCTGTGTAGTGGAGCCATAAGAGCCGGCTGTAACAGTGGTGTCGGCAATCTTCGCTGCTGTCACAGCATCGTCGGCGATATCCGTGGTGCCGACTTCTCCAACGCCGATCTTGGCACTGGTCACGGCGTCGTTCACCAACTGCGTCGTGTCCACCGAGTTGGCGGCCATCTTGGCGTTGGTCACACCAGCGTCTTTCAGTTGTATGGTGTTGGTGGCAATTTCAACTGTGCTATCGTCAACAACAACTTGTAACGTAGCAGCCCCTGAGGCTGCACCACCCGACAGACCACTTCCTGAGTTGGTCGTCACATCGGTGATATCTCCACCGCCACCACCGGTCGCACTGGTGTCGATCCATGAAGAACCATCATAAAATTTCAATTTATTCGAGTCACCAGAGTCGATCGCAATGTCACCCGCGGCAGGTGAGCCAGGTAAAGCACTGGCCGTGATTCTCATGGGACCTTCCACCTGTAACAGGCGTCCTGGTGAATCTGTGCCAATACCCACGTTTCCTGAGCTTAATAGATTCAAACCGTTAGTGCCACCGGCTATCAATGATAATATGTCAGCTCCAGCATGCCCCAAACCAGTGTTTCGATCTGTTTGATTGGGAACGACGGTGGGTACAGTGGATGATGCTGTAGAGTTAATAAGAGCCGAAGAGTTACCAGCGCTACCGCGAACCACATTACCTGCAATCGCAATTTCATCGTCAATGCTTTCAAAAAATCCGCTGTCTCCGTCACCAAGCTGAATACCGGTCGCCAGTGTTCCTACCCCTCCATTGACATGAAGCAGACCAAGTGGATTCGTCGTTCCTACTCCCACATTACCAGTCGAAGTGATGATCATTCTGTTACTATCATCTGTTTTTAAGAACAGGTTCTGTGTGTCAACAGTTCCAACCAACATCGCACTACTTGAATTTGATAATATATTTGCAACGTCACTACCCTGAAAAAATATTTCAGATGCTGCCGAGGTATTTAATATCAGACGTTCGGCTTCTATATTTCCTTCCACATCCAGTGTCTGCCCAGGAGTTGCGGTTCCGATACCAACGTTCCCAGAGCTAAGAACGGTCATGGCCTGGCTTCCGTTGGTGGATATGGCGAAGGTGTCAGCACCTGGGCTCCAAATTCCTGTGTTGGGATCGCCTGTGAACGATAAACCTGGGGCGCCAACGAGTCCGGTGTTGAGACCAATAATATCATTGCCATTCATGTTTAGGTCGCCGGTCATGGCGATGGAACCATCACGATTAAGCGCATCGGTGGCGGAGGCGTAGCCTGCAGCACCATGATCGCCCCACCCAAAAGCGGTGTTCCAGTTGGCTGATCCGTCAGTGATTTGTGAATAAGTACCACCACCGGTTCGCACCAAAATACCGTTGGTTGACCACACATTATCGAGCGCCGTACCCGTTACACTCTCAAGTGGTGCTCCAGTCATCGCACCCAAATAGCCCCACTGGGTGTTGGTGATGGTGACTGAATCGATTGTCTCCAGTTGATCAACTTCATCGGAAGTCAAGGTTTGCATGGTTGGGTCTAATTCGCCTAGAGCCACACAACTGACATTATAGATAGGGCCAGCACTCATTTGTAATTTTTGGTTGGCCCCACAACTTGGAAAACTATCGATTGTTATCAGTTGCCCGGCACTGGTCCCGATATCGGCGTTGAGACCCGCAGCCGTACGTGTGAGCCCCGTGCCAGCAACCGCACGTAAGCGTCCACTGTTGAACTCTAAGCCCGGATTGGTATCCAACTCGATATCCAAATTGCCACCATTATTATAGACACCGTTACCCAGACTTATCGAAATATCGGGAGTCAACCCGCCGGATGAAGCCAGAGGTGCCGTAGCCGTGACGTTAGTCACAGTCCCTGCATTGTTGGTCAGTGCGACCGCCGGTGCCGACCCATCCCAGTACATTACGGTTTCAGAGTCACTGTTGTACCAAGTGGCACCCGCATTACCAGCACCAAGACCGGCAACCAATGTTGCCTCTTGAGCATTATTGTAGTTACCAAGGGTCAATGTGGACTGGGCGGTTTGTGTGATGTGTCCCGCGTTTAATATCTGGGCGGCGTTCATATCAATATTACCAGACATGGTTCCGCCGGCTAATGGGAGCTTGCTAGTATCCGTCCCGGAGGGCACGACCCCCGCGGGGAGAGTCCCCACGGTGATCTTACTAGCATCGATCCCCGTGGCCAACATCGAGTCGGCAACACCGCCCGCGGCAATGGCAATGGTGCCAGTCCCTGTGATAGTGCCACCACTTAAGCCGGAACCCGCGGTTACGCTGGTCACTGTTCCTGAACCACCGCCGATGGGTAAAGTCGAAGATCCATCATAATAAAGAACCTGATTCGAATCCGAATTAAACCAAACATCACCCGCCTGGGGTGCCGCAGGTGGCGCCGCATTGGTGAAAGTCGGTAGGCCGACAGCACCACTGGTGGCAATCGGAGAATACTGATTCGAAGTTCCACCGAGAAGAGCCATTAGCTCCGTTTGATTGGCAGCATTATCAAATACGCTTTCGAGGTTGGCTTGTGTGACACCCGCAGTTGTGGCGTTGACTTGTATAAACTCGTTGGCTTCTCGTCCCTCTAGTTTTTTGGCATACTGAGCGTATGGCACACTCTCAAGAATGTGATCATCTGAAAGGGTTATAGCTCCAGAACCATCGTTAAAGGTTAGACGTAAACGCCGGGTGTCTCCAGGACTTGGGTCATAGGACGTCCCCGAACTACAGGTTAACCCCGTTTGATTGGGTAAAGAGTTGTCCAGGGCTTGCTCTAGGTTGGCAAGACCACCGGCTCCAGAGTTAGTCCCCTGCCCGACACTGAGATTAAACTGACCTTGCGAGCCCGCCATATTGACCACAAAAGTCTCTTCGTGGAGTAAACAAACGTCTGTAGTGGAAAGAACCTGGATCGTAAAGTTAACATTGGTCGCCTCAACAGGAGCATCATCAGAGTCCAAAACTCGACCTTGAAAGACAAAGCTCGAGGGTGCCGCCAAAACCATGGCTGGAAAAATAAGGGTTAAAATGCCTAAAAACAGTAGTCCTTGGGGATTCTCTGTCTTTAATCCTTTTAATTTTTGATGCATATCAGACAAGTTATCGGCATATTTAACAAAACCATAAGATATTGACTAAAAAACAGAGAAGTTTCTCGTAATGAAACAAGCCTTTACCTATCTCGAGAATAAACCGATGAGAGGGCATGAGAGTCGAGTTTTTGGGCCACCTAGCATGGTCCCTCATTTTATGCTTGCTTGTTTCTGCCTGTGGTATTGATGTTGAGATCGATACAAAGGTTTTAGTCTGGGACCCTCTACAAACCCAGCTTCTATTGAATCAAAGTGCCGTGGCCGACGGAGCCTCTCGAGCAAAGGTCCAGCTAAAGGTGATCGCGGAGACGGGCGACATAATGGGAGGGCTTAAACTCAGAGCCCAAGCCAACGTCTCGGACCACATATTCTTAGGCTGCTCCCCGTCTGATGGCGCCGGCATCACAGATTGCTATTTCACCTCAATCAGTCCAGGAACTCGCACTTTTGAACTCACTGACGGAAACAAAACAATGAGTGTCGATGTGACCTTTACCGCCCCCACGGGGAGCAACCAACTAACGAAAGTTACATTCTCAAAGTCGAAGCGACATTTTGAATCCGGATACACAATTGATACCAGCTTGCATTACAATCAATTTCTTAAACAAAAAGAAGCCGGCTACACCTTTGAAACCCATATTTCACCCCAATATGAAACGCCGTAATTTTTTATAGTAGTCTAACGAAAGAAAGTTGTCGTCCTATATCGACTCAAAAGACAACCGTACTATTTTAAAGTGGGGCTTCGAACAACGCCCTGAGGCCCCATCGTTAGGCCCGCTTGAGCCTTTTGTTTTATACCCCAGAAAAAACTCAACTCAGATGAAGATTAAGCCGATTGGACTAAAAGTAAAACAGTCAAAAAAAGGACTCGTCAATAGTGGGCGCTTTAAAAGAACAAAACGAATTGTATAGCTTATTTGACAGCCTTGGTGTTGGAGTGATGGTTCTTGATGCCAAAAACTTGCAAATCCAGTACCTCAATCGAGAAATGGAAGGTCTGAGCCTCCACAAGTCCGGAGATCTTTTGGGCAGCTCTTTTTTAGACCTCTTCAGCAGCCGCAGCCGAGACAACGTCAACGAGTTCTTAAAGCTATCCCCCATTGAAAGTGACACTCTTCTATCGGAACGCAAGGCTTTGCTAAAGCGACGCAGCGGAAGCTCAATTCATGTTTCTCTTTTTATGAAAAACATTGCTGACACATCTCTCAAGATTATTACCGTAATCAATAACGAACCTCGACGAGAACTTGAAAATGAATTGGAAAAAGCCTACCAACAAATGATCCACACCAGTAAATTTTTATCATTGGCCGAAATGGCTGCTGGAATCGCTCATGAGATCAATAATCCATTGGCGATCATTCACACTTACTCAGAGCAGATTCAGATATCGCTTAAAAACGGAACCCTCTCTGATGAAAAGGTCCTGGCACTCTCCCAGAAAATCAAAAACTCAGCCATGCGAGCTGCAAAAATTATCGACTCCCTAAAAACTCTAGCTCGTAACGAGCCAGAACAGAGCATGTCAAATCAATCCGTCAAAGAAATTGTTGAAAACTCCGTCGAGCTACTGACCAGTCGATTTCGCCGAGCCTCGGTTGAGCTGGTGATTGGGCCGATTTCAGATGATCTCGAAGCGCTTTGCAATCAGTCACAAATTCTACAAGTGATCTTAAATCTTTTTGAGAATGCCTTGCATGCCGTGAAAAATCGTGAAGATGCCACCGTTGAACTCAACACTAAAGTCGTTGGTGATATGATTCAGATTAGTGTTAAGGATAATGGACCAGGGGTCCCCGTCAAGATCCAAAACGATATCATGCATCCTTTTTTCACCACCAAAGAAGCCGGTGAAGGGACGGGCTTAGGTTTAAGTATCTCAAAAAATATTATCCAGAATCACAACGGAAAATTAGAATATAAAAACATTGAGGATGGCGCCCTTTTCAGCTTCTCTATCCCACTCTATAAACCATCAGAAAAATCACAAAAACGAAAAGTGGTGGAGCTTCGTGTTCAGCCAGAGACGCCGGTCAATCTTTCCTCAACCATCGCAAGTTTCACGCCCTCTCACTTCACCGTTTTACTAGTGGATGACGAGCCTGATATTGTCGCGGGCACTGAGTTTGCGTTGAAAAACAGAGGTTACCAGGTCTTAACCGCTCACAATGGGGAAGAGGCCATGCAAGTCTTGCACAACAACGAGGTGGATGTCGTTGTCTCTGACATTCGAATGCCCGTGATCACAGGTTTTCAGATGGTCGAGGAGATCAAAAAAGAGCTTACGTACTTTCCAAAAATCTTTTTTATGACGGGCTCTACCAATGTGCCCGTTGATAAGTATTTTGCCGCTGGAGTGGAGGGTTTCTTTTACAAACCGGTGAGCATCTTTGATATTCTAAGCTCTCTAGAGAATAGCCTATTGCCTCCCGAAAAATATCTGCGTCGAATCAAACCTCGCTTATCTTTTGATAATACTTTCCATTTAAAAACAGACTCAAGCAACAGTGATCAGCAACTTTTTAATATCGGGAGAGGCGGAATGTTTGTCGCCGACCAAAATGAACTCCCTCGGGTCAATGATATGATAGAGTTCTCGATCTCATTCGAACACCAGTCCAAAACTTTGAACGTGAGCGGCACCGGGATAGTGCGATGGGTGCGTTCAACCGACTCAAACTTCGGCCCCCGAGGTTTCGGTGTTGAGTTCTATTCATTCGAAAAAGAGGGCGCTCAAGGGTTCTTTGAACATCTTGATTCTCTGGCCCCTGATCTCTTCATTCCTACCAAATAGCTTTAATAGATTTACGAACTATAGCTCACGCTGACGTTTTGGGTTTCGGTGAAAAAGTTGAGCGAGTAGTCGCCGCCTTCGCGTCCTATGCCGGAGCTTTTCATTCCACCCAGCGGCGCTCGCAGGTTGCGGTACATCCATGAGTTCACCCAAACGGTGCCAGCCTGTATCTTTTTAGACAAACGATGCACCCGACTGTTGTCAGATGTCCATAGTGACGCTGACAAGCCATACTGAACACCGTTAGCCATGGTTAAGGCCTCTTCTTCGGTGGTGAAAGGAGTGATAGTGACCACCGGACCAAAGATTTCTTCTTGCTGCACTCGACACTCTGGAGACAACCCTGTAATGACCGTCGGTCTCATATAGAAACCCAGCTTGTGGGCTTCGGAAAGCCCCTCGACACCGGTTTTTGTTAAAACGGTGCCACCTTCTTTTTTCGCCAGCTCTACGTAAGACAAAACTTTGTCAAGATGGTCTCGAGAGACCAAGGCTCCAACGAAGCTCTTTTTACTCATGGGGTCACCAACAACCAATTGATCGGTCTCGGCCACGAAACGCTCCACAAATTTATCGTAGATACTTTGCTCAACGAAGATCCGAGAGCCACAAAGGCAGATCTCCCCCTGATTCAAAAAGCTAGAGCGCAACGAGGTTCTGATGGCTTTCTCAAAATCGCAGTCTGCAAAAATGATATTGGGGTTTTTACCCCCCAACTCAAAACTGGTTTTTTTAAACATATGAGCCACCGACTCTGCAATGTGGCCCCCGGTCTTCGTACCCCCAGTGAAAGAGATCACCGGAACATCGGGATGAGTGACCAGAGCCTGGCCCGCCTTGCTACCTAATCCATGCACAATATTAATCACGCCTGGAGGAAAGCCGGCTTCGATAACAAGTTCACTAAACAGACCGGCGGTCATCGGGGTCATTTCAGAAGGTTTGCAAATCGCCGTGTTACCAGTGGCAATACAAGGGGCAATCTTCCAGGTCAGAATATAAAGGGGTAAGTTCCAAGGAGAGATCAAAGCACAGGGCCCAATCGGGCTGCGGTTGATATACTCGACCACATTGTTGACGTCAGTAAACGCCACCGACTTGGTGTTCATCACGGCGTGGGCGAAGAATCGTAGATTAGCACTGGCCCTTGGAATATCCACGGCTTTGGCGAGCCATAGTGGCTTACCCTGATCGCGGCTCTCAGCAACCGCAAGGTCTTCGGCGCGCTCGTCGATAAGATCAGCGAGCTTCATGATCAAAGCCACTCGATCGTTGACGGGTGTCCCCGACCAACCCGGAAACGCCGACGTCGCCGCTTGCACCGCTCGATCAATATCTGCCTCACCAGAATCAGGCACTTTTGAGTAAACCGCGCCGGTCGACGGGTTAAAGTTGTCGAGAGTTTCGCCACTCAAAGAGGCGAGCATCTCGCCACCAATTAAATTTCGTATCTGTTCCATAGCAAGGTCCCCTTAAAAGTGAGGGGCCACTTTTTCCATAAAAAGAGTCATGGATTCTGTGACCGAGTCGTTGTCATGATTGTTAAAATCAAACCAGAGCATTAGCCGATCTTCGGGATGAAAGCGCTCTTGCATTTGCGCTTTTACAGTTTCCGGGTGACCGACTAAGGCATTATCCACTGCCATCGCCAATTTCACCGGATCGATCGTCCCTTGAATCGCTGACCAATAGGCTTCGTTCGCCGCCGTGGCCCTTTGCTTTGCCACTTCGTCATTTTCTTGGACTGACAATTTTGGATCGTCGTTGATAAAAACTAAAACGGTCCGCGGCATTTTGGAACGATCCCACGCACCGCCGTCTTTGTGGAAAGTGCTCTTCATACGCTCATGGGTGGCCTCGATGACTTTCGGTGGCGTGATTGATAGGTTAAACACACCCACAGGCAAATAACGGTTTGCCACTTCGTGGGCCTCCGCCCAGTGCGCACCAATGGTTAGACGTAGAGAATCTAAGGGAGCATCAAAAGGGATCACACCCACTTTTTCAAAATCCCAAAAAGCCGGAATGGAGATTTTAGAAACCTCACCTGATACAGAGAACTCGTCTTTATAAACGTCCACCACTTTTTGCCAATCTTCGTCACTGCGAAACAGGGCACGATCAAGGGTGATCGGCGTGATGTCATCAATGGCAAGAATTTCGCCTTTTAGAAATCGCAAAAAGATTTCAGTTCCCTGTAAAAACACCCGACCGTTGAGAGCTGGCCAGGCCGCCGCTTCGGTACGATTGCGAGCTTTGACGCCGTAAGGGCGATTCGAAAATGGAAAACGTCCGGCCGCAAACCCGAGCTCCAGCAGACGGTCCGAGGACGGCTGAAAAGAGTGCAAGGTCAAAAAAGTCTTTACGGCTTCAGCATGGGCGATGGGCCCGCCGTTGCACATGATGTTGCGGATGGCAGACCCAATATTGATTTGTTTGGTCTGAGCAAAAATAAGATGGGCCATTTGCAAGATGTCAGTATTAAGACCAATTTCTCCTTGGAAGTTTGGGATCACCGCTTGGGGGTTTTCTTTTTGAACCTGGCAGGACAAATGGGTTTCAGCGATCCATGCGGTTTTATAGCCCAACTCGTCGGCGAGCTTCACTTGCGAGAAAAAGTTTTTGAACATCTGGCTTTCACTGGGGATCACACCGTCCACTTCATTTTGACAGATGGAGAGGAAAATATCGAACTTCATAGGCACCCCACCCGTCCGCCATCCACGGCAATACTTTGCCCAGAGATATAGGCCGCTTTGTCACTACAAAGAAAAGCAATAAGATTGGCGGTCTCCTCGGGTTCGGCAAATCTCTTCATGGGAACTAAGTCCTTCCATGAGGTCTCGACCTCAGCGTAGCTCTTACCAAGACTCTCCGCCTTGGCCTTAATGAGAGACTCTAAACGAGGGGTCTTGGTGAATCCTGGCATAACATTATTCACAGTGATCCCATAGGGAGCCAGTTCTAACGAAAGCGTCTTACCCCAACTTGCCACCGCCGCTCGCGCCGTATTAGACACCCCGAGATGGGGAATGGGGACCTTAACCGAAGTGGAGGTGATCGTAACTATACGACCAAAAGATTTTTGCTTCATCCCGTCCATAACAGTGCGAACCAATATTGAATTGGCAACCAAATGATTTTGCATGGCTTGCATAAACTCTTCAGGTTGCGCTTGCGAGATCGCCCCGCCTTTGGGGCCGCCAGAGTTAAGAATAAGAATCGAGTATGGGTTTGCAGAATGTCGTTTTTGTAACTCATCAGTCCAAGTGGCGGGGTTCCCGATATCACCGACCATGAAATCGTGGCCTTCACCGGCAAGCTCACCGACTAGGGCCTTGAGTTTGTCTTCACTTCGAGCGAAGACCGTCACCGCCACACCTTCCTGGGCCAGCTCTTTCGCAGTGGCACGGCCAATGCCCTGTGAAGCTCCACAAACCAATGCTCTTTTTTTCACCGGACTCTCCTTGCTCGATTTCTGTATAGCGAAAACTATCAAAGGTGCCCCAAAAGATCAATTGCGGGTTCCCCATTGAACTTAGTGGAGACCTCGGCGCCGACAGGCCAGGCATCCGAAACAAGCGGCCATTTCCGTTGACCTCTGAGGCCACCTATCCCTAGAATGGCCCCCATGGCCACAAAGAAAAAACGCCAAGCCCCCACCCTCGACTTACACGGTCGAACCACTGATCAAGTCTTTGACCTGGTGGATCAGTTTATTATGAAAAATCAGAACCAAGATCGAATCAAAATCATGCCTGGCAAGGGCAGTGGCAAGGTCAAGGCAGAACTTCTACGCTACCTCAAGCTTGGGGGGTATCCCTGGGAATACGAGACCATGGACAACGGTAAAAAAAACACGGGTTGCTTGGTCATCATTCTATCCTGAGGAGACCCCAAAGTCCCCCCTTTGACAGCCGTCGCCCATTGGGGCCCTGAGACTACCCATCCAGCTCAGACCTGTTTAGTATCTGCCCATGGATAAATTATTGTGGATTGATATGGAAATGACGGGTCTTGATGTTACCAAAGAGCGCATTATTGAAGTCGCCGCGATCGTTACAGACGGCGACTTTAATAGTCTTGAAAGTTACGAATCTGTAGTTTTTCAAGATCAGAGCTTTTTAGACAATATGGACGAATGGAACACCAACCAGCACGGCAAAAGTGGACTGACTCCGAAAATAGCATCAGCTCCTAAGCAAAACGATGTGGAACAGGCTCTTTGCGATATTGTAAAAAAACACTTTGGTGACGAACCCGCAGTTTTGTGTGGCAATAGCATCGGCCAAGACCGAAAGTTCATTGATGCCTATATGCCCCAACTCGCCTCGCTACTGCACTATCGAATGCTGGATGTCACCGCCTGGAAGTTAATTATGGAGTCAAAATTCAAAGTGACCTACACAAAATCAGACAGCCACCGAGCCTTAGACGACATCAAAGAGAGCATCGCTGAGCTTAAAACCTTTATTGATTTTATTGAAAACAAATAACAGCCAACCCCATCGGAGGAATTATGAAAAAACTCACATTGATTATCGGGTTATGCCTTAGCTCCTTGAGCGCCAGCGCCCAAGATGCTTTCTATGTTTCAGGAATGCTTGGTCTGACTGGAGTCGAGTCCACCCCAATTTTCGAATTTGACAACGAGCTCTCTTATGGTGTTCGAGCTGGAGTCTTGTTTAATGACCATGTGAGCGTCGGGTTATACATCAATCGGTACGGCACCACATCGACCATCCAACCCTTCCCCACCCTCAGTGCCGATGTCAGCTTAACCAATATCATGGGAGAGGTGACCTACTACTTCAATCCGGCCGATGAAAATGGCTTTTGGCTCAGCGGCTTGCTTGGTACCACGCAAAGCAACCTGAGCTGCCCGAGCAATGTCAGTTGTGTTAACGAGAGTGACACATCCTTCGGATTGACCGCGGGCTACCAGTTTGCTGTGGCTCCCAACTTTACTTTAGGGCCACAGTTCTCTTATGTCGTGATCGACGGAGACAGTCAGAATACTGGAACGTACTCGGGGATGTTTAATCTCACCTTTTGGATGTAGCGCCTTCGACTATCCAAAAAAAGAAAAGGGAACCGAAAGGTTCCCTTTTTTATTAAGCAAAATATTTGTAAAACCGCGCCCCTCAAAGAGAGGCTCCTCGCGGCTTCGTCTAAATTTAATAACGGTAGTGCCCTGGCTTGAAAGGTCCAGCCTTATCAAGACCAAGATAGCCCGATTGCTTGTCTGAAAGAGTGGTGATTTTCACGCCGATTTGCTCAAGGTGAAGAAGAGCCACTTTCTCATCCAACTCTTTAGGAAGCATATAAACACCAATGTCTTGGTATTTGCTGCCGTTCTGATAAAGGTCAATCTGAGCCAACACTTGGTTACTAAAAGAGTTACTCATAACAAATGAGGGGTGACCTGTGGCACAACCCAAGTTCACGAGACGGCCCTTCGCAAGAACGATAATCTCGTTACCATTTTTCATTTTATGAATGTCCACTTGCGGCTTCACCTCACGAACTTCGGAATTAGCATTCAGCCAAGCCATGTCGATTTCGATATCAAAGTGACCGATGTTACAAACAATGGCACCATTTTTCATCACGCTAAAGTGTTTTTCAGTGATGATGTCACAGCAACCGGTCGTGGTTACGAAAATATCGGCGTAATCAGCCACTTCTTCCATTGTGGTGACCTGGTAACCTTCCATCGCCGCTTGCAAGGCACAAATCGGATCGATTTCGGTGATGATCACACGAGCCCCGTAAGACTTCATAGAGTGGGCACAGCCCTTACCAACATCACCATATCCGGCAACAACCACAACTTTACCAGCCAACATCACATCGGTGGCACGCTTGATACCGTCAGCCAAAGACTCGCGACAGCCGTATAGGTTATCAAATTTCGATTTTGTTACAGAATCGTTAACGTTGATGGCAGGCACTTTTAATTTGCCGTCTTTCAACATTTTTTCGAGGTTGTGGATACCAGTTGTGGTTTCTTCTGATAGGCCAATAATTTTTTCCATTTCTTTGGCATACTTTGGCAAGTGCATCATGTTGGTCAGATCGCCACCGTCATCCAAAATAAGATTGAAGCCTTCATCGCCCCACCCTGTGATAGTCTGCTCAATGCACCACTCGGCTTCTTCTTCGGTCTCGCCCTTCCAAGCAAATACTGGGATCCCAGCGGCTGCCATAGCGACCGCAGCATGGTCTTGAGTCGAGAAGATGTTGCACGAAGACCAACGAACCTCGGCACCCAATTGAGTCAGAGTTTCGATAAGAACCGCTGTTTGAATGGTCATGTGCAAACATCCTGCAATGCGAGCACCCTTAAGAGGCTGAGACTCACCATACTCTTTTCTAAGAGCCATCAATCCAGGCATTTCTTGTTCGGCTATTTTGATCTCTTCACGTCCCCAACGGGCCAATTCTGCGAAAACCTTAGGGTCTTCCATCGCGCTCTTTACAACACGAAAATCGGGCTCGCCGGCCATTGTTTTTGGAGTACTCATTGTTTCAGACATAGTCTCTCCCATCATCTCATTCACCTCTTGGTCACATCGTTAAAAAATACAACACAGTCAAACAGGTGCAGCAATGGGGGTCAAGATTTTTTAGACCTGGGTCAGGATTTCATAACCAGAATCCGTAATTAAAACGGTGTGCTCAAATTGGGCAGAGAGGGTCTTATCCTCGGTCTCGTAGTAGCGGATAGTGGAGTTCGGGATGCTCAGCTCTATAATCGGCTTGTTGTTTTCATTCACCATGGGCTCAACCGTGATCGTCCCAAAGGGCTTTAAACGGTCTCCCTTGCCCTTGCGACCGAAGGAGGGGACGAAGGGGTCTTCGTGGAACTGGCGACCGATACCGTGGCCTCCGATCTCTCTGACGGCAAAATAGCCCTTACGAGTAACATATTTGTTGATGGCAAATCCGATATCACCAACTGTACCGGTGGGGCGAATGGCCTCAATCCCCTTGAACATGGCTGTTTCGGCCACTTCCGTGATCTCTTTGGCTTTTTCGCTGACATCGCCAACAAAAAAGGTCCGAGACGTATCGCCGTGAAAGCCGAATTTGTAGCTCGTCACATCGACGTTGATTATGTCGCCCTCTTTTAAAACCGTGTCGTCTGGCACTCCATGGCAGATACAGTGATTCACCGAGGTGCAAATGGACTTCGGAAAGCCGTTATAATTGAGCGGTGCTGGCTTGGCATCGTTGGAAAGGGTGTAATCGTAGACCAGCTGGTCCAGTTCGTTGGTTGTCACCCCTGGCTTGACGTATTTACCCACATACTCGAGGGTCTGGGCGGCTAGCTGACAGACCTTCTCCATGGCTTTGATATCACTTGCGGTTTTTACAGTCATAGCTACGCAATGTGTAATAAATCCGTGAAAATTGCAAGGTGAATCACAAATAAAAAAAGGAGCCCAGGGGCTCCTTTTTCACTCATCGTATGCGAAGTGGCTTATTTCAAGTGCTTACTTACAAGTTTAGTCATTTCAAACATAGAAACTTGATTCTTACCGAATACTTTTTTCAGATTGGCATCAGCGTTGATGTTTCTTCTGTTTTTAGAATCCTGAAGATCATTTTTCTTGATATAAACCCAAAGCTTTTTAACAACCTGAGTACGAGGAAGAGGCTTGCTTCCTACGATAGCAGCAAGTTCTGCACTAGGAGTCAAAGGCTTCATGAAAGCCGCATTTGGCTTACGCTTCGTTTTCGTCTTTTTAGCTTTTGTTTTTTTCTTAGCGGCTTTTTTCTTAGTGGCTTTTTTCTTAGTCGCCTTTTTAGCCGTTTTTTTCTTTGCGGTTTTTTTCTTGGCCGCTTTCTTTTTTGTGGCTTTTTTCTTAGTGGCCTTTTTCTTTGTCGCTTTCTTTTTTGCGACTTTTTTCTTGGCTACTTTCTTCTTCGCTGTTTTCTTTTTAGCGGTTTTTTTCTTAGTGGCTTTCTTTTTCTTTGCCATGGTTCCCCCGTTGCTAAGTGGTTGTTAATATGTTTCCACCCCTACAGTTCATAGTTAACACTGTTTTGAGTCAACCAAAAAGATAGAGAAAAAAGACATTTCCCCTCTGAAACCGGCGCGAACCCCAGTCAGTAAGGATGTTTCACCGAGGGATCATTTTACCTATGAGACCCCTCCGTAATTCAGTCAAAGTGGCTACTGCCTTGCCTTTCAAGATATCGAGACGACGGCAAGAACAGGCTCTTTATAGGCTCTTCGAGAGGGATTGCGGCAAATTATTCCTATTAAGGAAAAACCGCATCATCCGATAAGAAAATATGGCTTTTGAGAGTGGTTTTGCTGACATTTTACAGAAGAAGATGGGCTTTCCCGAGGAGAACCTGCCAAAAAGCTCGTCCTACACAGTAAAAAAACGCCCCCATTCACCAGTGATTCCCCCGCTTTTTATGGACTCATTTCGATGGACACCCCCCTCCGCTGGAGAGGCTTACCTCAACTGTAGCACCCAGCCACAGATCAGAAACCAAGCCGAAAATCCAGAGGCACCGATCCCCAAGCCGAACTCGGCCCCCGAAATCTTTTTTAGTATTGGGGAGCTTGGACTTGATAATGCAACCCCTTTTATGACCCTCACCCGCCACGGAGCCGATCTCGATGAAGGTCGACTTTCAGAGAAACAACTGAAAAAACAGTATCGTAAACTCGCTAAGATCTTTCACCCTGATAATGGCCACCGCCCCAACGGCGCCGAAATCTTTCAGGAATGCACCGAGGCCTATCGAATTCTAGAGGCGGCCATTGCAAGCAAGAGCAAAACAACAAAGGACACCTCCTCAGCGTCCAATGACGATCGATCTTAAAAACTAGTCAATTGTTTATGGGGCGAAGATGCAAGCCCCCACACAAATCCAAATCCAAATCCAAATCCAAATCCAAATCCAAATCCAAATCCAAATCCAAATCCAAATCCAAATCCAGACCAGCCTCAGCCTCAGCCTCAGCCTCAAAAGAGCATTCCCTTTCGCGGCCAGGACTTCAACCCGCTAAATAAACGGCGAGCCTCTTTTTAGTTCTGCAACTTCCGGTAACGGATTCTTTTTGGCGTTAAAGTATCTATGCCCATTCGTTTTTTGTAGTCTTCTTCCCACTCAGTGTAGTTACCAGCAAAGAAGTTCACCTGAGAGTCGTTTTCAAAGGCCATGATATGGGTGCAAATTCGATCTAAGAACCAGCGATCATGGCTGATACAAACCACGGAGCCACCGAAATTTAAGAGGGCCTCTTCGAGAGCACGCATGGTGTTCACGTCAAGGTCGTTGGTTGGTTCATCCAACAAAAGAACGTTGCCACCCGAGAGCAAGAGCTTAGCCATGTTCACGCGGTTACGCTCACCACCCGACAGAACTCCTGTCTTCTTCTGCTGATCGGCACCCACAAAATTGAATCGCGAGACGTAGGCTCGTGAATTCATCTCTTTGTTGCCCACCTGGATCATCTCGTGACCGCCTGAGATCTCTTCCCAAATTGTTTTGTTCGGATCAAGGGTGGAGCGGTCTTGGTCGACGTAGGCCAACTTGACCGTCTCCCCGATCAAAATCTCACCACTGTCTGGCTTCTCTAGTCCGGCCATCATGTTAAACAATGTGGTTTTCCCGGCTCCATTGGGCCCAATGATTCCCACGATACCGCCACGGGGTAGAGAGAAGCTCAAGTCATCGATCAACAATTTGTCGCCGAAAGCTTTTGTTATATTTTTTGCCTCAATTACGGTATTTCCCAAACGCGGGCCTGGTGGAATGTAAATCTGCATCTCTTGCAGCTTTTCTGGGGTGGGGTCTTTAAGTAAAGACTCATAAGCCTCAAGGCGAGCCTTTGATTTGGACTGCCTGCCCTTAGCCCCTTTACGGACCCACTCCAACTCACGCTCGAGGGTCTTGTTGCGCTTTGATTCTTGCTTCTCTTCGGTTTGTAGACGTTTTTCTTTTTGCTCAAGCCAAGAAGAATAGTTGCCCTTCCAAGGAATGCCCTCTCCTCGGTCCAGCTCAAGGATCCAACCGGCAACGTTATCGAGAAAGTAGCGATCATGGGTCACTGCTATAACTGTTCCAGGGAACTGATCCAAGAAATGCTCAAGCCATGCCACCGTCTCAGCGTCCATATGGTTGGTTGGCTCATCCATTAACAAAATATCAGGATTGGAAAGGAGCAAGCGGCACATGGCCACGCGGCGCTTTTCACCACCCGATAGGTTCTTGATAAGCGAGTCTTCAGGTGGACAGCGCAATGAGTCCATAGCCTGCTCCAACTTAGAGTCTAGCTCCCAGCCGTCTTGGGCTTCGATACGCTCTTGTATCTTGCCCTGTTTGTCGATGAGTTTTTCCATCTCCTCTGGAGTGATGTTTTCATCACACATTTGCATACTGATTTCATTAAAAGCCTTGAGGTCTTCACCGAGTTGCCCCACCCCTTCCATCACAATTTCTTTTACAGTCTTCTCGGGGTCCACTTCTGGTTCTTGCTGTAAAAACCCCAATTTGTAATCTTTGGCTGGGAAAGACTCACCGAGAAAATCTTGATCCAATCCCGCTATGATTTTCAACAAACTTGATTTTCCGCTACCATTAAGTCCGAGCACGCCAATTTTGGCCCCATAAAAATAAGAGAGGTAAATGTCTTTCAAAACATACTTTTTCGGTGGGTAAACTTTAGACACACCTTTCATCGTGTAGATAATTTCTTCAGACATGCTTCCTCCTTGGGAGAGTTCTTGTTTTTTTCTTGTCTTATTCACAAAACATTTTTACGATCGCTACCTATGTCACAAAAAAAACCGGTCACGAATCGTTTAAAAAACACTCTTAATGAACTGGACACTGCTATTGAACAATGGGATAGCCTTACCAATAAGCCGCAAAGAGAGCAAGTCGTTGTGGAGAGTGGGCTGCAGAAGCGTGCCAAAACCCTTCTAAAAGAACTGAGAGATCAGATCCAAGAGTTCGACTCCGCCGAGGACGCCCCAAAAGACGCACAGTAAATATTAGCTTTTTTTACCTTCGCAATTCGGTGACTGGAACGCGGATTGCTGCTTGCCGTATTCTTCAACAGTTAATAAGCGCATTGTTAAGGCATGAAGACCTTGATCGAACTCAGTTTTGAGAATTTCATTCACCTTTCTCTGACGCTGGACTCGAGACTGGCCGCTGAAGTCATCTGAAACCAGTAGAACTTTGAAATGGCTCTCTTGCCCTTGTCGGCCGGCGTGCTGATGACTCTCGTCAATAATTTCTAGGAGGGTTTGCTTGGGAAAGTGCTCGACAAGGCAGCTTTCAATTCTTTGTCTTCGCATAAATTCCTGGCCCGGGCTGATACTCACCACCAAACGGGGGAGCGCTGTGGTTGATTAAAAAGTTTTCAAAACGCCGCAACTGCTCTTTCGCTTTTGAAAGCATCTTACGACGCCCGAGCTTCACCTCTCCCACCACATAAGATTCGCAAGAGTCCCGCAGGCCCACCAAAAGGTCGATCTCACCAATAGTTTTCTCACTCCCCATCTCATGGTATTCAATCCCGCCGGTAATATAATAATGATTCTCGGGAAACTCTTTGTAAAGATGATGAATCGCCAACACCTCTAAGATTTCTCCCTCATTTTGAAACCAAAAATCTTGCTCTTCGTAGTTGCGAAGGATGATGTCATAGTCCCGGCGCAAAACAGGGTCGGCCTTGATTTTTCGAAGCAAGTTCAGATCTTCGGGTTGATGGGTGAGAGACTTAAAGTACCTCCAAAGCAATCGCGCGTTGTTGCGAGTGACCGGATATTCAATAGTGAAGCCCGCCGCCAAAGCCCCTTGGCGCCCGACATAGATTTCCTCGGATGGGTTTTTGAAATAGCTCAGTTTCAGGTCGCGACATTTCTCGGGAACGGTAAGATCCAATCGAACCGGGTCAAAGTAAGGGCTGCCAAAAACTTGTGTTAGACCCACCACAAAGATAAACAAAAAGCCCATCGATTCCCCCCAAGGATATGTGTTCTTTTTTATTAACCTAATTGATGTAAAAATGACAAGAACAGTTTAACGGTGCCGTAGAAATACTGCCTCTCTCCACGCCATAATCTGTCCCAATGCTGCAAAAAACTGCTATGAAGCCCAAAGGCACCACTCAAAACCTCCATGAGCCACCTTATGGCCACTTAATCAAAGGGGGTAATCGATTTTTTGTTTTTCCATGGTTCCAGAGAGCTTTTCTTGTAGACTCTTCAACAGGGCCTCTCGAGAGTCGACTGAAACGGGGCGATAGCCGCTTGGATAATGCCTGTACAGCTTGGGGTCGATCTCTTGTAAGAAACGGGAGGGAAGGACCTCTCGCAATTTACCGTATCTTTTACGCTCACGAGTGTGGGTCATCAAAAGTTGCTCTTGTGCCCGGGTGACACCGACGTAGAAGAGACGACGCTCCTCTGCGATATCCGAGCCCAGCTTGTGATGGGGGAGCAAGTCTTCTTCAACCCCAATAATAAAAACAATGGGAAACTCGAGACCCTTAGCCGCATGCATCGTCATAAGCTGGATTTGCTCCTTTTTCTGGGATTCCAAATCACTTTCGTAATCCCGCAACAGCATCATATCGATAAATTCTTGTAAGCCTTTTCTTTTGTCGTTTTTCTTTTTCATAAAATTGTTGAAAACTCGGGCGAAAATTTCCACCGAGACCCAACGTCTTTTTAAGGCTTCGTCATTTTTGCAGAACTTAGATAAGTACTTCCGATAGCCAATTTCGTGGAAGTAGCGCACCAAGCGCTGCTCCCAGTCAATAGAGTCACGGTTTAGAAAGTCGGCTCTGAGCAAAGCCAAATCATCCAGAAACTGCTGCATGCCCCGTCGACTCCCCTGACTTAAAAACTCAAAATGGGTGGACAACTGTAACGCCTTGATAAAAGACATCTCCTCTTTTCGAGACAGCATATAGTTCTCGACTTTATTTAGAGTTTCATCACCAACGCCCCTCTGAGGAACATTAACAATTCGCCGGAGACTCACTTCTTTTGGCATAAACATACAGATCAAGTAAGCCAACATGTCTTTGATCTCTTTTCGATCAAAGAATGCAGTACCACCCGAGATGACATATGGCACCCTGGCCTGACGCAATTGGGTCTCTAAAAACCCACCCTGCCCGTTCGAACGATAAAGCACAGCAATATCATTGTAAGAGCGACCGTTGCGATGAAAGTCTTCTATCAAGTTGGTGACTTGTTCCACTTCTTCTTCATCGTTTTCAAAAACAAAGACTTCGGGGCTATCGTTGTGATCCACTAAGGCCTGGGCTTTCAAGACCTTACCATGTCTATCTTTATTTTTTTCGATCACATTATTGGCAAGGTCTAAAATCGGAGCGCTCGAGCGGTAATTGCGATTCAACTGGATCACCTTACAATTTTGATAATGCTTGGGAAAATCGAGAATGTTTTTGACCCGAGCCCCTCGCCAGCCGTAAATGGCTTGATCGTCGTCACCCACTACCACGAGGTTGTTTTCACGTTCCACCAAGATGTCGAGCAACTTCATCTGCGTCTCATTGGTGTCTTGAAACTCGTCCACCATAAAGTAACGAAATAGGTCCTGCACTTTTTTGAGAACGTCGGGGTGGCGCTCGAACAGGTCGATGGGCATTGAGAGAAGATCTTCAAAATCTACGACTCCTAATGCCTTTTTGCGACTTTCGTATTTCGGCAAGAGCACTTTTGCCACAGCGAGATAGTCCTCTTCTTCGATCACCGTTTTGTGGGGATTGTTTTTGTAGGTCTGCATGATGTTGAGCAACTTGTCGGTCTGGAACGAATTTTTGCCCGTGTTGGTCAAATTGATCAGCAGGTCTTTGACGATGCCCTGACAATCGGAGGTGTCAGCGACATGAAACTTTGGGTTGAGTTGTAACTTACGATGATACTTCCTGAGCAACTGCAAACCAAAGGAGTGAAAGGTCCCGGCCCATAGGCTCTGGGTTTTTCGACCCACTTCGCTTTTGACTCGGTTTTTTAATTCTTTGGCAGACTTGTTAGTAAACGTCAGAACACAAATACCTGGCGGCTCCGGAGCGCCCTCAGCGATCAATCGAGCCACTCGAGAAACCAGCACTCGGGTCTTACCCGAACCGGCACCGGCAAGAATCAAAAGAGGTCCATCGTTATGAGCTACGGCCTCCCGTTGCTCTGGATTTAAATTGTCTAGATTAAAACTCATTCCACCCCAAAATTCTGACGTCTCTTTAAAAAAGAAAAATCAGGTCAGCTGTCTCATGATCTTAAAGATCAGAAGAATCAATAAGAGGGCTAATAATAACGATTTGATAGAAAATGGCAATTTGTTTTGGTGAGGCCTTAAGAAGCGGCTAAAAAAAGCAGCAGACAGAAAAATTCCCAGAGAAATATCCCAACGGACCAAGCCCCATTGGTTCCACTTGACAAGTTCACCACTGTAAATAAACGACAGTGAAGCCGCCAGTGTCGTGCACATCATATTAGCATTGGCTGTGGGAGTGAGCTGTGCCGGAGTCACTGACTTTAGAAAAATCATAACCGGTGACAAAATCACCCCAGAGCCCACACCGGCAAAGCCTGAGGTCAAACCGGCAACGGCACCGCCCCCTACCGAAAAGGCTTTTTGAGAAAAGGTCAGTTCTTCAACCGCTTGATAGTCTTTCGACAAAAGTGATGAGAACAATGTTCGAGCCGCAACCAAAATCAAGATTAACAGCAGCGCCATTAAGATCATATTCGAATCCACTTGCTGGGCCAACTGTGAAGCGATGATGGCCGTCACGGCAGAAATCGGGCCCATGAGACGAACCACTTTCCAGTTCACCTCTCCCATTTTATGAAATTTGTAGGTATTCTCAGAGACCACAAAGACAATGGTCAACAGACTGGTCGCGACGGCTTCGTGCACGCTTAGTTGGAATATTTCTGGTAACAAAGGGACAAGAAGGATCCCACCCCCAAGTCCTATGAACACCGAAACTAGGGAAACACACAATCCCATGAGAGGGATTGTTAGCAAAATCATGATTCTTTTCGGTGCATCAGAGTTTTAACACCCTCTTCAAAACAGACTTCAATTTTGCGGGCTTGAGAGTCAGTCACTATGCCCAACCCAAAAGTGGGGTGATCAATGAGCATGTCGGCACGAAAAGAGCCTCGGATCGAATAGAGTTCTGGTGGCAAGTCGGAAAACTTCTCCTTCAACTCGTTCCAAGTGTCTTCATGACTGGTCGCTGATTTTCTCTTGCGAGTGGTTTTCTTTTTGGTTGCCATTTTTTTTCCTATGTTGAGTTTCTTCTTTGAACCACAAACTTCACACTCAAGCCGAGCCTCGGTTTTCGATAAATGAGCCAAAACCCTATGGTATCGTTCGGCATCACATTTACTACAGGGATGATAAAAATTCTTAGCGACAGCGGGGAGTGTTTCCATTTCGAAATTGTACCAGGAGTTACCGGAATCAGCCACGCTCACGTGCGTGCGGCGCATCAATCACTTCTGGGTATAGAGATGCAAGGGCGCGCCCACGTCTTTTGCCAAAATCTCTTGGGAGTTCAAAAAGTAAGGGCCCTCGCCCTGCTCCAGCTCTCTTTGCAACCGAATGAGACTTGAATCTTCTTTTGGAGCAATACTCTTACCGGAATCGACGAAGGCTTGTTGAAAACGCTCGAGGGGCTTCTTGTTAAAAAAGTGCGGCCACATCTCTGGGTCCACCTTCACCCGGTAAGTCAGGGTGCGAGCATAAGAATGCAAAGGCGTATAGGCCGTTAAAATTTGAAAGGGTCCATAATAAGAATGGAGCTTAATCGCCGCATTCCCCCACTGTGTAAAACCACAGCAAATATTGACATTGGCGTACCACAAGCCAAAAGCTTTCGATAGAAAACCCAAACCATAATAGCCTTTACCCTTCGGCAGCAAAGCGTTCACTGAACACAGGTTGTGGGCCACCCACTCGCCCTCACTAGACATGGTTGGAATGATAATAAACAAACTTAAAGGCGTCCACTCGTGCTCATCCTTCAGGTTCATCATAATGCGCATCTCGGGGGACATGGCCGAGGTGCGCATGGCGTAGCCGGCGACAAAACCGGGGGTCACGGCACAGTCAAAAAACACCCAACGTGGCATGGCCATGTTCGACGGGCCAAAGGCTTGAGCCTCCAACTGTAAAATCTGATTTCCGAAAGACACCTCGTCAATCTCCAGCGGATTGATGTAAGTGGGAGAAACACCCTCGAACCAATCAAGACTATGTAAACTCCCTGGATTTTTAATTCGATTTTCACTTCTCACAAATACGTAGGGGCGGATGTTGTCGTCTTTAAGCCATTGTAGGCGTGGATTATCCTTAAGCATGAAGACCTCTCATTAAGTCAGGGATGTTGTCGACCACTTGAAACGCAGTCATGGTTTCGGGATAAAACAACTCGGTTTTTTCGTAAGACTTTAGCATTTCAAGGAAGGGGTCCCAAAAGCCCTCCCAATTAAAAAATAAAATGGGTTTTTCAAATTTGTAAATGGTCTTCCAGGTGATGACCTCAATGGCTTCGTCCATCGTCCCGATACCACCCGGGAACACAACAAAGGCATCTGAAAGATCCATCATCTTGCGCTTACGGTCCATCATGTCTTTTGTATAGATCAACTCGGTTAATCCGAGATGAGCAACCTCACTATCGAAAGCGCCCTCAGGCATGACACCAATGGTTCGACCTTTTCTTTCAATGATCCGATCGGCAAAATGCCCCATCAAGCCCAACAAGCCGCCGCCGTAAACCATACCAATGTCTTTGGCGACCAGTTCTTCACTGAACAAGGTCGCTTGAGCGAAAGTGCTTTCCGAAAGATTCGACTTGGAGCTACAAAACACACAAACATTCATTTTTTTAATGGTCCGATCATGTCTTCAGGGATCACCACTTCGTCAAATTTGTCTTCGGTCAAAAAGCCTAGCTCCACCGCCGAGGCTTTCAAAGTCGTGTTTTTCTCAAAAGCGTGTTTCGCAATCTTTGCTGCATTGTCGTAGCCGACGTGCGGATTGAGTGCTGTTACCAACATCAACGAGTTGGTCAGGTGCTCTTGTATCTTTTCTCGGTTTGGTTGAATACCAACCACGCAGTTGTCAGTGAAACTCACTGTAGCATCTGCCAAAAGTCGAATGGAGTTCAACACGTTAAAAACCATCATTGGCTTAAACACATTAAGCTCAAAGTGGCCCGTGGCACCACCAACACTCACCGCAGTATCGTTACCGATCACCTGGGCACAAACCATGGTAAGGGCTTCACTTTGAGTGGGGTTCACTTTACCAGGCATAATCGAGCTTCCGGGTTCGTTGGCGGGCAACATCAACTCGCCGATACCGCAACGGGGCCCGCTGCCCAACATACGGATGTCATTTCCAATTTTCATTAAACTGACGGCCACCGTTTTCAAAGCGCCACTCATTTCGACCAAGGCATCATGGGCCGCCAGGGCCTCAAACTTATTGGGTGCTGTCACAAAAGGCAAACCCGTCTCGCTGGCTATATTGGCAGCGGCTTTCTCCGCGAAGTCTGGATGGGTGTTCAACCCCGTCCCAACAGCCGTGCCTCCGAGAGCCAATGGATAGACATTTTTTAAGGCTTGCTCCACACGAGCAACTCCCTGCTTCACCTGATGCACGTAACCCGAGAACTCTTGCCCCAAAGTCAAAGGGGTGGCATCCATAAAGTGGGTGCGCCCAATCTTAACGATGTCATCAAACTCTTTTTGTTTATCTGCCAGAGCTTTCAAAAGTTTTTTAAGGGCGGGCACCAGCTGATGATGGGCCTGCTCCGCCACTGCTATATGCATCGCGGTTGGAAAGGTGTCATTGGAGGACTGAGCCTTGTTGACGTCGTCATTGGGGTGTACGAATTTTTCGTTCAGGTCACCATTCTTTAAATGATTGGCGTAGTTGGCGATAACCTCATTGCTGTTCATATTGGTCTGGGTGCCACTGCCCGTCTGCCAAACCACCAACGGAAAGTTGTCGTCTAGGTCTCCACTAATGACCTTGTCAGCGGCCTTTTGGATCAACTCGGCTTTGTCTTTCTCGAGGTTGCCGAGCTGACTGTTGGTCATGGCCGCGCACTTTTTTAAAATCCCTAAGGCACGGATCATTTCTCTGGGGAAGTGGTCGTTGCCGATTTTAAAGTTTTGCAAAGAACGTTGTGTTTGAGCGCCCCAAAATTTCTCCGATGGAACCTGAATTTCTCCCATGGAGTCTTTCTCAATACGATGGCCCATAGTCTTACCCCTTTTTAGAATTAAAAAAACCCTCTAGAACTGTAGAGGGTTTTTGTATGCAACAGAGCTGTTAAAATCAAGTTAGAACATGAACCACAATGAAATGTAGGGATTGATGTCGGTTTGTTTGATATCCGTTGTTTGAGTCAAACCTGCGTTTTCGATTTTATCGAACTCAACGCTTCTCCAAGTCAACTGTGGGCCAATGGAAACGTAAGATGAAATGGGAAAAACCCAACCAAAATCGACCTGTGGGCCTTTGCCACCGGTAAACTTAGTGGTATCCCCTGACTCGCCCATGATGTGGTAGGTCAGCAACGTGTAAAAACCGGTCATTGAAAAGTAACCCAAACTAGGCCCCATCAAAAAACCAGAGCTATCACTACAAATGTTTCCGGAGCAGCTCTCAGAGCTGATATGAGAATACATGCCACCCAAGTACAAACCCATCGGGAGAACGTAGCCAAGTTTCATATCTAGAACCATCGAAGAGCTTTCCGTGTCCCTTGCAAGACTATTGGGCACAGTCGCATTAACGGCCGAAGAACTGTAACCCACACTCGGTGCAATCACCAAATTGGCAAAAGCCGGTACGGAGAGGGCACAAAAAGCCAAGACAAATAGCAGTTTTTTCATAGGAAACTCCCTTCTAAATAAGACCGTGCCAGTGTCGTTACAACTCGGGTGCAAGTCAATCATAGGCTTGAATTAGCCGCTCAATGGCGTTATACACGCAGCATTATTAATGAATCGTCGAAAAGGGGTACTGAATGGCGAATTACTGGCTAATGAAGTCCGAACCAGATGTGTTCTCAATTGACCAGCTCAAGAAGGACAAAAAGAGCCTCTGGGATGGCGTTCGCAACTATCAAGCCCGCAATTTCATGATGAATGACATGAAAGTCGGCGATCTCGTGCTTTTTTACCACTCCAACGCCAAGCCGCCGGGCGTGGCAGGCCTAGCCAAGATCTCGAAAGAGGCCGTGCCCGACCCCACACAGTTTCAAAAAAACGGCGAGTACTTTGACCCCAAAGCCAGCAAAGAAAACCCACGCTGGTTCTGCGTCGAGGTCGCCTACAAAAATAAATTTAAAGAACTGGTCCCTCTCGACGACCTTCGCGAAAAAAAAGGACTGGAGGACATGCTCGTCATCAAAAAAGGGCAACGTCTTTCAATCCAACCCGTGACAAAAAAGCAATTTGATATTGTCTGCAAAATGGGTGGTCTGTGAAAATCCTTTTGGCTCCCATGGAGGGAGTCGTTGACCCGGTGGTGCGCGATCTCTTTACTCGTATCGGGGGCATCGATTACTGCGTCACTGAATTTGTCAGAGTGACATCGACCCTTCTCCCCAAAAAGGTATTTTATAAGTACTGCCCCGAGCTCCACAATAAATCTCACACCTCGAGTGGTGTGCCGGTGTTTGTGCAATTGCTCGGCAGTGATTTGATCACCATGGGAGAGAACGCCCACAAAGCAGCAGAGCTGGGGGCTTATGGAATCGATCTTAATTTCGGCTGCCCCGCCAAAACTGTGAACCGACACGATGGTGGCGCCGCCCTTCTTAAAAACCCAGATCGCGTGTTTCAGATTGTTTCATCGGTTCGCAGAGCCGTGCCACAAAACAAGCCGGTCACCGTAAAAGTCCGCCTGGGCTACAGTGACAAAACCCTAACCCAAGAGATTGCCCTCGCTGCGCAAGAAGGCGGCGGTCACTGGCTCACCGTTCATGCGCGCACCAAAGAAGAGGCCTACCGCCCCCCCGCTCACTGGCACTATATTAAAGAAATGAAAGACCAAGTGTCGATTCCTGTGATCGCCAATGGCGACATATGGACTACAACAGACCACAAACGCTGCCAAGAGGTTTCAGAATGCGAAGACACTATGTTGGGGCGAGGTCTCATGGCCACTCCTGACTTGGCCCTCCAGATAAAAAAGGGTGGGCCCGCTGTCGAATTTCAACAGTGGCGGACCTTACTCACCAACTTTATGGAAGAGAGCCGTCAGTACCGCAACGAAACCTACGCCGTACAACGGACCAAACAGTTCACCAAGCTGATGGCTCGCACTTACGATGAATCGGCTCAACTTTTTGAAGCCATCAAAAGAGAGAAACAATACGAAACGATTAATAACCGAGTTCAGGACTTCTTTTGCAAGAGGGAGATTCTCCCCAGGGAAGAGAGAATTTCGTAGCCCCACCTGTTTGCAATCCACAGCAAGGTCTTTGGACTGAGAAAACAGACGTGGGTGTTGTCCGTCCGATAGCCCCAGGCCTTGAAAGCCTCTGGCTCTTTGCACATCTCGGTCATTATTAGCAAATGACCACCGGGCTTGATCAAACCCGTCATCACACTTATTTCTCGACCGGGGGTGTACAAATGCTCAAAGACCTCGGTGCAAGTCACAAAGTCGTAGGTTCGGCCCAAGGCTTCGTCGGTTTTACAAAAGTAGGGATCGTAGTTTTCAACAGTGATTCCTTGTCGAGAAAATAAGATGTCCAGGATCGGCCCCGGTCCACTACCAAAATCGAGGCCCCGACTGTCACTCGACAAGTGCGGGATTATGGTCTGGACCACAGGACTTAAAAAAGTCACATAGCCTTGGTTCTCAATACTGTTGTTGTGGGTGGTGTAGCGCTGTTTCTCTGTCGAGGCGTCTAAATAAGTCGCTGGATCGCGAAACACGAGGTCACAGGTCTGACATTGAAAATAGTCCCACGAGCGCTTCTCGTCGCGACTGTAAGGTTTAATGTCTGAGCTCTCACAAAGTCCACATAGCATCGCTGTGGTGTATCCAATAATCCATAGCTTGTCGAGAGCCCACATATTCTTTATAACCGTTGGAGGAAACCCTAAGGAGGCCTCGATGGCTAAAGTGATCATTTATTCGAAAACCTACTGCCCGTTTTGCGTCAGAGCCAAAAGCCTGTTTGATGGCAAAGGGGTCAAGTATGAAGAAATCATGGTCGACAGCGACCCTCAGCTCTTTGTGGACCTTAAAAAGCGCAGTGGCATGATGACAGTGCCCCAAATCTTTATCGACGACAACTTGGTCGGTGGTTACACGGAGCTGGCCGAGCTCGACAGCAAGGGTGAACTCGACCCACTTTTAAAGTGATGAATCACAGACCCTGACGAGGTGAGATCTCTTTTTTGTAAGGCCATCGTCGAGATATACTTTTAAGAAGCCCCAAAAACCATCGCCTGCTAGTTCCATTTTATATAACTGGGGCGAGATCTTGCGAAATTCCACACCACGCGAAACCGAATAATTCTCACGATATTCAACAAAGTCTGAAGAGACATGAGGACCGTTGAACCGAAGCTGCATAAACGACGTCTGAAACTTCAAGGGCGCGCTGGGGCGAACACAGACTGGCCAATGGGGAAACCGCACCCGAATCGCTTTGTGGTAGAGCTCTTGCACTTGCTCCTCGGCCGCCGACTGTTTCGACGCCGATTGCTCCAACACCGATTGCTGTGCCATCGGTGGCTCCTCCACAATAGAATCCTCCATCCGCACACGATTAACCGGAGCCCACTGCACGTAGGACGATGGCACTCCCGGTTGCAGAGTCGCCGGCTGCTCTTTTACGAACCGCCAGCTCTCAGCAATAAAACCCGGCCGACTTAATTTATCGGCCTCCATGGCTCTTAGAAAATGGGCCACCCGACTAAGAGACTCATAGTGATCGCTGCCTCCAAAATGGCAACGAAAGTCTTCTGCGAAACGTCCCATCTCTGGGACACACGCCAAGTTCGTACCGCCCCCCGCGTTTTGTTTTATTAAGGGATGCTCTTCTCGAATTGCCATGGCCCAGGGCTCGTCAGAATCCTCCACAAAGACTCCAAAAGAAAACAGCGCGATCAACTCATTGTCACCATTGAGTATGCCCGCGCCGGAATTGCCTTCTCGTAATTTTTGACTGCAATAACTGACGTTCATCAACGCACTTTTAGGACCTGTGAACTGTTTCGATAAAAAGTATTCAGCATTCGCTCGGCACGCCGTCTTTACGACTCGCCCTTTGCTCAGTCTCGAAGCATAGAGATCAAAATCCACCTTATACAGAGTCACCGGAGCGTTTGCGAGAATGCCTTCTCCACGAACCACCACCGGGTCGCGACTGGTGACCCCAGTCATCTCAATGATCGCGTAATCAGGTTCGATTGAAGACTCTGTATCAACGCTAACGTCTACGACTCTGGAACAGTCCCATCTCTCCATCTTGAATTGCGCTGTTTGCGGCAAATTGATTTTAATACGCCCATGACAAGAAGCGCCCGCTTTTTGGAGGTCCTTCGGGATGCAGTGGGCATTGGTAAGAATTCGGTTGTTACCGATGAGCGTCCCAGAGCAGGAGTACAGCCCGCGCTTTTCTCCCTCGGAAAAATCAATAATATACAGGCCCGCTAGGAAACTGGGGCAGTCTTGCAAGTCACAGGTCACGGTCGATCCATGAAAAGCGCGCGTCAGAGCCCCGTCATTTTCAAAAACTCGTTTGTGGGGATCGGGACCACTATCCTGTTGCCACCGAGAACAACCAGAGACAGCCGTCAAAAATAAAAACAGAGGGAATACCGACTTTATCATCACCACCGAAGATACCTCAATGAATGACAACATTTAACGAAAGCCATGGCCCCTGTAAGCTTTCTAAAATCAATGTCTAATAAATCGACAGACACCCTCCCAACCACTGTCGTTCTGAGCGCAGCGAAGAACCTACTCCCACGAAATAATGTGTAGGCAATTTTTATGAAAGAATGGCTACTCTTTCATACTGTCGTCCAGAGCGCAGCGAAGGATCTTCCGTGGAAAATCATATTATTTCCGGCGGAGGTCCTTCGCTGCGCTCTGGACGACAATAGGGAAGATTGGCCACTCTTTGCAAAAGATCTTTCGGCTGTGCCTCAGGATGACGGGCACGTTCTTTCGTGGTGATAGGTACTTCGCTTTGCTCAGTACGACAAGGAGGATGTCCCAATATCTTTTCGAAAATGTAAGGGTGAAAATTTACGTCATTGCAGACGACAGGTCCTTCGCTAGGCTCTGGACGACGGCGCAGGCCTGTGGTCTTCGGCGCAGGCCTGTGGTCTTCGGCGTGGGCCTGCCGTCTACGGCGTTGGCTTCTCGTCGACGGCGCAGGCCTGCGGTCTTCGGCGTTCACCTTGGTCTTTCGGCTTCGCTTATTGGCGGAGTTCGGTTTTTTGGTACATCTGGTGAGAGTGGGCGAAGAAGGTTTCAAGAACTTTACGAGCGGCGCTGAATGTTTTTGCAGCAGTCATTTTGCGATACAGCTCGTGGCCAAAGGGTAACCATACAGACCCGGTTTTTATATGGAAAACAAACTTTCTTAAGGCTAGCCTCTCGGGTAGGATCCCCTCCATCAGTTCGAGCAATCGAAACAAGCTGCGACCGTACTCTATGCCTTCTTCCGTTGGGGTTCGTGGTGCTCGCCCCTTATGCCTCTCTGGCGATGGCCACCCCAGGTCTTCACCCAGTTGCCAAAACAACCAAGGGCGAGCCGTTAGTACGCGCCCGGCCATGACCATGTCACAGTGGGTTTCGTTGAGCATATTTAAGATGTCAGTTGGGGTTTGAATGTCGCCGTTACCAATCACCGGGATATTGACGGTCTCAGTGAGTTCTCGAATCTGTGACCAATCCGCCTGCCCTCGTCGCTTTTGGTCCGCGGTGCGCGGATGCAAACAAAGCCACGTGGCACCAGCGCTCTCAAGGCCTTTTACAAAATCACGCCATCCCGATTTGGCTTCGCTATCCACAGCACGAAGTTTTACCGACACTGGCCCCGTCGCATATTTTACCGTCATCTCCACAACTCGAGCCGCATACTGAGCGTCACCCATTAGTGAAACGCCGTAATTGTGTTTTAGAGCTTTTTGTACGGGGCACCCCATGTTGATGTCGATCCCTTGGGCGCCGTGGTCGTATAGTTTTGGTAACGAAAGACGAATCTTCTCTTCTTCATTGGCCAAAATTTGAGGCATCCAATAGTTCTCGTTTTCGAAAACCATGGCCTCAGGAATTTTATGCAACTTCTCTTCGGGGAGACGACGAGAATTTAGCATTTCACTGGGCCACAGAGTGGTCGCGCCAAGCGGTAGATACTCCCGCACCAGCTGTCGAAAGGCACAGTGACTCAGCCCCACCATGGGCGCCATGGTGAGCGGAAAATTGACCGCACCCGGCAGGCCCGCTTTGTGAAATCCAACAGATTGCGTTTCCATGCCCTGTCCTTGACCCAGGGCAAAAAAAATGTCAATCCTTCTTCCTTAGATGGCGAGGCAAATGTGAGTCATTATTCCCCAGAAACAAAGATTGGTTACCTCGGCGGCGGTCAGCTCGCCCGCATGCTAGCAGAGAGTGCCCACCGCGCCGGTCTTCAGCCTCACGTTCTCTGTAGCAACGCTCTTGAGCCCGCCGGTCAAGTGACCAGCCACACCCACCTTGGATCTCTCGACGCCCTAGGGGACGTCACCGCTTTTCTGAAGAGCGTGGACGTTGCCACCTTTGAAAGTGAGTTCCTGGATTCTGCTGTTTTGATAGAAGCGCAAAAAGCCACTGAAACACCGATTTACCCAGCGCCCTCGCTGATGGTTCTGCTGCAAGATCGAAAATCACAGAAACAATTGTTTGATGAGAACCGCTTGTCCTCTTCGCCGTGGGCCGCTGTTGACACTATCGAAGCCATCGACGCCTTCATCCAAAGACATAAGCTGCCGGTGGTTTTCAAGAAACGATTTTTTGGCTACGATGGTTGTGGCACCTTCATCATTAAGAGCAAAGTCCAGCTCGCCGACTTTGTGAAACAACAGTTTAAAAAAGAGCTGTTTATCGTCGAGAAATTCATTCCCTTTCAAAAAGAGATGGCGGTTATTTTGGCTCGCAGCCTTGATGGCAGCTTCACCCACCTGCCCTTTGTGGAGAGCTTTCAAAAAGACGCCCGTTGTGATTGGGTCAAGGGACCCATCAAACCTAAAGACAACAAGAAAATGCTTACGAGTTTAAAGAGCTTTTTAAAGAAACTCGATTATGTGGGAGTCATGGGGGTTGAGTTCTTTGTGACCAACCAAGGCACGATCATTAATGAGATTGCTCCGCGAGTTCACAACACCGGCCACTACTCACAGTGCACCCCTGGGTTGAGTCAGTTTGATCTTCACAATATGTGTTTGCTAGGGCAGAAGCTCCCCCGGGAGATAAAAATCAAACAAGGATTTGCTATGGCCAATTTGATCGGCCAGGGAAAAGACATCGAATTTAAGACAACTGAGGGTCTGCATTGGTACGGTAAAGCGGAAAACCGCCCCGGTCGTAAGATGGGACATATCAATGCTCTGGGCAAAAATCCTAAAGACGCCCTTAAAAAAGTTTTGGACAAAAGAAAAAGGATCCAACTATGAAAGCAAAAGTGGCGATCATTATGGGCAGTCAATCGGACTGGCCCGTCATGAAAGGGGCAGCGGAAGCTCTTGATCGATTCAAAATTCCTTATGTTGTCGAAGTGGTCTCCGCACACCGCACACCTGCAAAAATGAAAAGCTTCGCCAAACAGGCTGAAGAAAAAGGCCTCAAGGCTATTATTGCCGGAGCTGGTGGAGCCGCTCATCTGCCAGGCATGATGGCCTCCCTGACTTATCTACCGGTGATAGGGATCCCCGTAAAACTAAAGACTCTCAATGGTCTGGACTCTCTTCTATCCATCGTTCAGATGCCAAAGGGTGTTCCCGTTGCCACCATGGCCATCGACAACTCTTACAATGGTGGCCTGATGGCCGCACGCATCGTGGGTACCCAGTCCAAAAAAACAGCCTCTGAGCTACAAAAATACCAAAAGTCCCTGAAGACCAAGGTTGAAAAGATGAATGTTGATCTCAATGAGCTCCTCAAAGATTAATCGAAGCTGGTAAAAAGGCCCGTTGGCTAGACTCCCTCCACCACTTCTGACGCTGTCAGCAACTCAATCTCTCTCTCCATTCTCCATTGAGCCCCCCTGGAACAAGGGTTTTGCTTCGATTGGTTTTGTAGTAACCTGTGGCGACTTTCTTACTAGGAGAACTCTTATGAAAAAACTCTACTCGCTTCTCATCATCCCCATCGCACTAGTTATGACCGCCTGTACGAAAAAGGCGACGACCGACAATGACTTTCCTGGGTATAAGTTAGTAAAAGCTGAGACCGTTGAAACCATAGGCTCCGAGGTTGTTGAACTCACCCATAAAAAATCGGGAGCAAGCGTTGTCTTGATTAAAAACTCCGACCCGGCAAAATCTTTTATGGTTGGCTTCCGTACGCCTCCCTATGATGACACAGGACTGTTTCATATTTTTGAACACGCGGTTCTCGAAGGGTCTCGCCTGTATCCGTCGAAGTCGAACTTTTTTCATCTCGCCAATTCTTCAGTGGCTAGCTTCATCAATGCCATGACAGGTCCCGTTTACACTCTTTACCCCTTCGTGACTCGATCGGACAAAGACTTTGATAATCTTCTTTCGGTCTACATGGATGCCGTGTTCTTTCCAAACGTGTTGAATGATGAACGAATCATCCGTCGGGAAGGCTGGCGCTATGAGATCAACCCCGAAACAAAAAAGATGGGCATCAACGGTATTGTTCTCAGCGAAATGAAGGGTGCTTTCTCCAGCCCTTACAGGTCCGTCTGGTTTCAACTCTCCCGCGCCTTGATACCTGACACCCCTTTTGCCTACTCCAGCGGTGGATTACCCGAAAAAGTGGCCACCCTAACCTTTGATCAAATCAAAGAGGCCCACAAAAAATACTATCACCCGCAAAACTCTGTGGTGTACCTCTATGGTGACCTTGATTTCGAAAAGGCGCTAGCCACAATCGATCAACAGTTTTTGGCGGAGTTCAATCGCACCGAAGACTATCAGCGTCCCGCTATACCTTTACAAAAAGACTTCAAATATCCCACCCCAGTGGTGGAGTCCACTTATCCCGGAGAAGCCGGCCCCAGCAAAGATTTTGTCGCCCGCGGCTTTGTGTTAGGAGAATCTTTAACCGACCTTGAAGAATCAGCGGCCAGTGTTCTGTCCCAAGCTTTCATAGAGAAAAACGCCGCTCCGCTAAAGCTTCGCATGCTCTCGGAGGGATTGGCAAAGTCCACCTTCTCGACTGATTTCGGTGGCGAAGACAATGGGTTGGCCTTTGTATTCGAAGGAGCCCAAGCCGGTGATCTAAAAAAAATTGAACAAGTCTTGAACGAAGAAATCGACAAGGTGATCGAAAGCGGACTCGATCCTGAACTGCTCACCGGTATTCTTAATAAATACGAGTTTTCGTTTAAGGAAAAAAACAGCAATGGCTCCCATAAGGGAATGCAACTTGGATCCATCGTCTTGAGCAACTGGATTTACCAGGATCAACCGCTGGCAGAGGCTCTTGATTTCGTGGCTCACTTCAAAAAGCTCCGGGCTCTATTGAGTGACCAGCAGTTCGTAAAAGACTTTTTCAAAAAACACCTTCGCGACAATAAGAAAACGCGCTGGGTGACACTTTCGCCTGACCCGGATTTTTCAAAAAAATTCAATGCAGGGTTGGACAAACAGGTTGAGAGCGCTCTAAAGAGCAAACCTCTTGCTGAATTTAAAAAACAAGATGACGTCTACCAAAAGTGGGTCGCTGAAAAAGAGAGTCCCGACATCTTGGCCAAAACCCCAACTCTCGACCTTAAAGACATCAAGGCCGACGAAAAAGCCATCGCCTTTAGCGAAGAAAAACTAGGGAGCACTGACGTCTTACTGTATCCACAGGACACCAGTGGGATTTCTTATATCAATCTCTATTTTGACTTAAAGGGTGTCAGCGAAGACAACTTGAAAAATTTGGATTTCTTGACCAGCTTTATTCAAAAGACAGACTCCAAAAACCTCTCGTTCAAAGAACTCGAGAAACAACTGGACACATACATAGGCAGTCTCGGGTTTGGCCTTTCAAGCTATCAGTCCACGAAAAATCCCGAGCAATTCAAACCCACTCTGATTGTGAGCCTCCGTTTTATCGATGCCAATCGCGAAAAAGCCATGGAGCTCGTCAGCGAACTCTTGCAAAATGCGCAGTTTGGTCCGAGCAGCCGTCTCTCCGACCTCGTCGCCGAAATGCAAACCAACATGATGAGTGGCGTCTCTTACCGTGCACCCTCGTTATCCATGGGGGCCGCGACCAAGAGCTTTTACCCACAACAGGGGGCCTTTTCGGACGCTATCGGAGGAGGGGTCTTCGAGCACTACATGATATCTACAAAGTTTAAGGGCGAAAGCCTCGCTAAAACCTTGCGAACCATGCGATCACAGGTTTTCGACAAGAACCGACTCTACCTAGCTTCGATAACCGCACCAAAAAAACAACTCCCCGTTTTAAAGAGTGATGTGCAAAGCCTCAAAGAACAGCTGCCTGAAGGGGCCAAGGCGGACCAAACCTGGGCCTTTACGGATCAAACTGACTACGACGGTTATGCGATCCCCGGAGAGGTGCAATATGTCTCACAAGCCACCTCTTACAAAGACAAGGGCTTAGAGTACGATGGCTCCATGCTTGTGTACGCTCGCTACCTGAATAATCACTATATGACCCCTCAACTTCGAGAACAGGCCGGAGCCTATGGAGGCGGCGCGGCCTTCTCCAAAAACGGACTGTTTCGTATGTCGACCTACAGGGACCCCAACTTGAGTAAAAGCTTTGATATCTTTTCGAAAGCCATTTCTTTTATGGAAAAGGAAAAATGGACGCCAGAAAAGCTGAAGCCGGCCATGCTGGGTTCCCTCAAACCCTATTATAAGGACGAGTCGATATATGGAAAAACCAGTCTGATGACCGACCTGTATTTGACTGATCAATCTTGGCAAGACTATCTCGTCATAAAAAAGCAAATTATGGAGACCACGGCCGACGATTTCAAAAAAATCACCGCAGTTCTTAAAAAAGCCGTTCCTGAGTCCACCAAGGCTGTGGCCGGCAACGAAGAAAAAATAAACAAAGAGGCTGGCTTTTTAAAAAAGGTGCTCTCTATAAGATAAGAGGGATTTTATTTGTTTGATGCTAAGAATTAGGTCTTTTAAATTCGGCAACCCCTTTTTACCATATTAGGAAAAGGGGTTTTTATGAAATATGTTCTTATTGCTTTATGTACTCTCAGCTTCGCATGCGCCCATCAACCACAATCCGAATCCGACGACGAATCACGACAGGTGGCCTCGGATCTGAATCAACACAAAACGGCTTATCCCCACACCCACAACCATGGGCCCAACTGTGGACACGAATCGATGGAAGAGGGTAACGTCACCTATTACAAACACAACAACGAGAAGCACTTCTCCCACGCTGGACACGTCGACATAAAATAAAATTAAAACATGGTTTGCTGACGGCACCGGATGTTCAGAGTGAACTCTGTGCCGTTTTGTCCCCGCTTCGGACGCACCCTGTTGGTCACAAGATAGCCATCGGTGCAAAGTTGGCGGGCCTTATCATGACAACGCGATACCACGCTCTGGCACCGAATCGAGTGTCTCTCTTTGTTTGATGTTGATGAACAAGCCACCATGACGAAAAAAAACAAACCAAGGACTTTTAACAAGACCCCATTCCATCCATCAATGTTTGGTTGTCTTGGTAACGAACGAGGCTCGTTACCCTTCCGCACTCTTGTCGCAGAGATTCTGACCCTTCGTACATCGCGATCTCGAGGGTTTCCATATAGGGCTCGAGAAGCTCCAGTAGCTCATCTCGTTGCACGGACTGACCATCGGCACTGAGATGAAAATATAAGTACACCAATGCACATGCCTTCCAGGCCTGGGCATCAAGACTTAACTGCGATGCCGTCTCTAAATTTGTCATTGCCTGTTTGAAATCAAACCACTGACTCTGCTGGGCACCAATCAAAGACGGCCGGCACAAGCAAAGGGTGGCCTCCAGCGCAAAGGTGGCGTTCCCTGAAAACATCAATCCAGTGATGTGATCGCGACGGTCCGCTTTGTGGTACCCCATATTCCAACAGTTCATATGGGCCATATCTCGCAGAAACAAAAAGGGATGTTCTTTCTCGAAATAAAGGCTTAGCTTGTTTTCATCAAAAGCACCGTACTTCTCACTTTTATAAAGAGTCCCTAACCAATCCATGGTGGTTTGGTTGAAGGGGAAATACTCTTGCATCTCCTCTTCGAAGGTTTGATCGTAACTATCAAGAGCCAAGTGGGTGGTGGTGACTTTTAAGTCTCGATATAAAAACTGTACCGCGTCCGATTGTTTCATCACCTGAGATTTTACCTAGAAGATCACACCCATAACAATCAGTGGCCCGCCCTAGGTCCAGCGGTTTTTGTTTTTAAAGCAAAATGAATAAAAAAAAACACACCCGATGGGGTGTGTTCTGAAGCTCAGATAACGACCGTCGCGTGATTAACGGCGACCGGATTTAATCTTAACCTGTAGTTTTGAAATCAAATGAACAGCCATTTTTTCGTGCACCTTACACATTTTCAATTCATCTTTACGATAAGAACGCTGACTGGGCGTTAATGTTCCCGTCTCCAATTCCATTTCGTAATCCATCTTGTTGGCACGAATGCCCTCGAGCTCTTTTGTCTGGCGCTTAAATAACTTGTTAACACCGCTGAGTGGCGCCACTTCAATCCATTCTTCCTTGCCTCGATACCAGCTGACCATTCGCAAAAAACGCGCTTTGTTCTTCGCCAAAGTGAATTGCGGATACTCCGCTTCTTCAAGCACTAAAATGTTGTCAAATTTATCGAGATTGAGGTCATCCATATCAATAGTCTGAAAGGCTGCCTCTTGTTGTGATTCTACGGCCCCTACAGGCGTCTCTGTCAAAGTTTCCACGATCCACATCCTCCTTGTTCGTGACAAGTTATACCACAGAAACGCCGTTTTTTGTCACCGGAGCTAAAAAAAGAACAACTTTGCGTAAAACCATGTAAAAAAGGCAGGAACGTTCAGCTGTTGATCACTAAAGTTTGAGCCAGTCGCCACCCCATAAAACAGCTTCCGCAGGCCAACAAATGGGTGGAGAGCGTGTACAGCAGCGCCTTTGCCAAGGCGCCCTGCTCAAACATTTGCACCAACTCTAAGGAATAGGTGGAAAAGGTTGTCAAAGACCCCAAGAAGGCCACAAGAACAAAAACCCGAGTCTGTGGCGAGTGGCGCCCCAAATAAACGGCGAGAAAACCGATGAGTAAACTCCCCAAAACATTAACAAGGAGAGTGCCCCAGGGAACCGTCAACCATTGGCCGAGTTGAAACCGAACGAAGGCACCAATGGCTGCCGCAAAAGCAAATATAACAATAGAAAGAATCATAAAAGGAGTTTACTTAAAAGGTTGCCGATTGGGAACCATTGACGTCAACCTGGTCTTGAATTTCTGCAATGAGAGCTTTATTGAGCTCCAAGCGGGTCTCCAGATCGGTCATCTTTTTGATCAGATCGGAGGCCCCTGGCTCTTGTGTCTTGGCCACCGCTTCTGAGACTTGTTGTAACTCCTCTGAGATTTTCTGGTTGTCTTTTTCATAGAGAAACACTCGCTTCCCCTTTTCGTAGCCAGATAAAAAAGAAGTCTCTTTGGTGGCGGGACAGATATCAAGATAGGTTTGACCGCTCCTGCCGAAGGCAAAACCTTGGGTGGAGGTGCAGAACTCATTCACGCCCGAGTACCAACCATTAACGTACATCTCATGCTGGGTTTCGGAGAAGCCTTGGCAACTCTTCTGTTTCTCTTGATAGGCCATTGAATCGACCCCCTGGAGACCATCGGACCGCCCCAGCTCAAACCAGTCCAACTGCGTACAGGCAAACTTAGGTGAGGAAAGATCCACTGACTGGCACGAGGCCAGGAGCATGAGAGTGCAAAAAAAACCAATCCAGGGACGAAAACGTTGAGCCATGACCCCTCTTATACTGCGCACCATGGCGAATCTCAAGCATTCTTCAAAAAAAAGGCCTTCAGGTTGGCACCACTGGCCTGCCACTCATAGTCCCATTGGGACGGACTGGTTTGCAATGAGTGCAGCGAAGAACCTCCTCCCCACTCAGCGAGAGCCTTTTGCCATTGATCCCACGACCACTTCTCAAAGTTGGTGGAAAACAAAAGGGTTCCACCCGGCGCTAAGCAGCCTTCGCAAAGGTCGAGGAGTCTCTTATAATCTTTCTCGACACTGAATTTCTTCTTCGACTTTTTATGGCGAGAAAACGAAGGCGGATCACAGATGATAATATCAAAGCGCCGTTTTTTACGAAGGGCGTATTCTAGGTATTCTAAGGAGTCCATCGCCCGCCACTCGTACTGTGACTGATTGGGGTCGATACCGTTGATCTGAAAGTTCTCTTTGCCCCAATCGAGATATTTTCTATAGAGGTCCACCGAGACGACCTGATCAGCTCCCCCAAGGGCGGCGTTCAAACTGAAACCACATGTGAAGGCAAATAAGTTCAGAACTTTTTTACCCTGTCCATGATCCTTCACCCACTTTCGCCGGTCTCTTTGGTCCAAAAACAGTCCAAAGTTTTGCCCCCGGTCTAAGCTCCCAAGGTATTGCACCTCATTTTCCCAAAAGTGCCAATCCTCTGTAACGAAGTCGGCACTGTTCAAAAGAAGAGTTGTGGAATCTGGGTCCTGAGCCCCTGGGCGCCACTGAAAAACCCATTGCCTGATATCAAAAGTGTCCATTAATTTTTTAATTTTTTGTCGCTCCGCCTCGGTGGGGCGCTGCTTGCTCCACCAACCCAAAATCATCTTTTCACCCACTTGCTCCCCACGTAAGTCTCCGGTCTCTTCATGAAAGACACGCAAAGCTTGCTGGCTGTTTAATTTCTCAGGGAATAGGATCTGCCGCCTTTCGTAAGCCAACACCCAGCGACTCCATTGAAGATCGAGACATTCATGGATATTTTCAAACAAACGGGAGGGGGGCACCTCCCAACAAAGGGTCTCTCCCTGCCAAGGCAATTCCAGTCGCCGGCAATGGAGCATAAGGCGCGGGAAAGTGGAGCCTCCGTACTCATCGTCACCTAAAATGGGAATTCCCGACTGGGTCGCGTGTTTTCGGATCTGGTGGGTTTTGCCAGTCTTAGGAAAAGCCTTGTATAAGTAAAGAGAGTCATGACTGGAGACACGAACGATCCGGGTCAATGACTCAGCCCCCTCTCCCTCCTTAGGCCCGGGGTGTTCTTTCACGAGGGCACCCTCGGCTTTCTTTTCGATCACCCACCACTCTTCTAACTTCGACTTTTCGGTGCTGATAAAAAGGTATTCTTTTTCGACCTTACGTTCGGCAAACATATTCGTGAGCACAGTGGCGGCCTGTTTGGACTTGGCAAACATCATGGCACCCGAAGTTTCTTTATCTAAACGCTGACAGATTTTTAACTCTGCAGATTGCTTCCGCTGCCACCACTCCACAAAACCTTGCCGGTCTGGATGGGGGCGATGGGTCGGGATTCCTGAGGGTTTATTGACGAAGAGGAGGTCTTCGATTTCTAGGCTCTCTGACATTCTCCGCAAACGCCGTAAAGCTCAAGGATGTGATGGGTCAGTTTAAAACCGTGGCGTAGCGCGATCTTTTCTTGCAGGTCTTCGATCTTCTGATTTTCGAATTCGACAATCTTGCCGCAGCGGGAGCATGTCAAATGATCGTGATGATCTTTGGCTGCCCATTCGTAGCGAGCCGGCATTCCACCCATTCTGACTTCTGTTACAAACGACTGCTCCGAGAGCTTTTTTAAAAAGCGATAGACCGTGGCGAAACCGATGTCAGGATTGGACTCACTGACGATTTCGAAAACCTCTTGTGCGGTAAAGTGAGAGGGGCCGGATCGTACCACTTCTAAAATTTGGATACGCTGCTGGGTGACCTTCAGGCCTAGCTCTCTAATGATTTTTTTGTGGGGCACGCCCTTATATTGGTCATTCTTAGGGAGATGGGGCTGATTCTCGCTAACTGGGAGAAATGAGTGATTATTAAGTTCCATGTCGTTCAGATAGAATTGAAGGTGCAATATGTCAAACCTTTAATAATAATGACTATCATTTTCCATGACAGGCTGTTCCCAAGGGACTGAAATATAAGGAAAAACCATTGTTTTCCAGAAAACCTGAGATGACAATAGAGCCCTAAAAGCGAGGTGCCTGTGGCTAAAAAGCGAAATTCATCTTCATCTTCATCAAGAAAGCGCGTCCATGAGTCGGAACAGCACAAACATCTGTTGTTTCAGACGGTTGGAATTTTCATTGATGCTGAAAACATTGAACTCTCGGGCCTCAAGCACCACGAGGGACGCACTGACTATAAAAAGATCCTCGAAAAGGTGGGCGATCGCGAAATCACCCGCATTCTCTACTACAAGCCCGAGTACAAAGAGATCTCTGCCGATTTTCAAAAATTCTGGTGGAGCCTTGGTGGAGAGATCAAACGTCCGCAAAAAAACGCCGATAGCTTTATGGTTATCGATGCGGTCACCATGGCTGACAAGCTTGACGTTGTGATCATTCTGGGTGGAGACAAGGATTTTCTGCCCCTGGTTTGGTACTTGCGCTCGCGAGGCTGTCGAGTGGAGATTTGGTCATGGCCTGAGGCGACCTCGCCAGAGCTCAAAGAAGCAGCGGACTTCTACTACCCGCTCAACCCGGATTTCATGGTCAAATGATCGAGGAGCCTCGATGAGGCTCACTCTCCACAATTTCAGCTTTTTGGTCACCCAAGCATCTTGCCAACTCAAGTCCATAGGATTATAAGATGGCTTCCACTTTCATGTGCAGTCGTAGCGTAATTGGATAACGCATCTGACTTCGGATCAGAGGATTGGGGGTTCGAGTCCTCCCGACTGCGCCAAACTTCTCTTCACCAATATTATACTTCGTAAAATCCGGCCATAAAACTCTAAGAATGTTAAGTCGCCTCGACAGGGGCACTTATCACATGTAAAACACGAGTCTGCGTTCCAGATTGACCCATCCGCCAATGGAATGGATGTTCGGCCAGAAGAACTCGGCCCCGATCACCCACGTCTCGAAAAGTGAGAACAATAATGAACAGAGAATATGCCAAGCCTGCCACCCTCCCCATCTGGTTGCTCTTTTTTTGGGCCTTCGTTTTTTCTGCCGCCCCCAGCGTTTTGATGGCGTCTCCTGAGCAGGATCAAGAGACTGACTTCGATACTGAGAGGGCTTTTTCAAAACGATTCGCTGAAGAAAAGACAGCGGCCGACATGAAGTACACCTTCTCTTCCCATAAACCCTCTTATATTTTACCCGTGACATACAACTCAACCCCGTCAAAGCAGAACGTTAACAACCTCTCAAAAGTTGACTACGTCGAGGTGAAGTTTCAGTACAGCTTCAAGCTCCACATCATCGAAAGTTTTTGGAACGACCACTTTCAATGGTCCTTTGCCTACACCAATCTGTCTTTTTGGCAGCTATACAACAAAAGCAACTCTCGACCTTTTCGCGAGACCAACCATGAACCAGACTTGTTTCTTGTCTACCGTCCTAACGGAGCGATCAAAGCCAACCTGGAGACATTTTATCGCTTTGGCCTTGTGCACGAGTCCAACGGACAAAATGCTCCGGAGTCTCGAAGCTGGAATCGGATCTACGCGCAGGGTGTTTTTAACGTGCGAGCCCTGGTTGCTGCTTTGAAAGTCTGGTACCGACTCCCTGAGGACCCCAAAGTGAATCCTACCGATAGCGATGGCGACGACAACCCAAATATCCTAGAGTACATGGGTTTTTTTGAACTGCAGTTGATGAAAAAACTGGGAGACCACACTTTGACCGCCCTCCTCAGGAACAACGGGCGTGAAGACAATCGTGGTGCGATCGAGGTCAAATGGAGTTTTCCCTTGAACGAAAACTACAGAGGTGTGGTGCAGTACTTTAATGGATACGGAGAAAGCTTGATCGATTACAACCAGCCAGCCAGTCGAATCGGAGCCGGTGTACTAATCGCGGACTGGCTCTAGGGAAAGCTATTTGTTGCTAACCTCGTCAATAGCCACAAGGCAAAACAAGGGGATTTCCCCCTGTGCATCGGGGCTTTCCATCACCCCACGTATTTTAGCGAGGGCGTTTTTTTGGATCTTGCAAATCTTTCGATAAGCCGCCGGGTTGACAGAATTTGAGTAGTTCACATGCACAGAGGGATTTGAAGCTCCGGCCGAATTTTCCCCTGTGGACACGAAATGGCTCATAAAACGGAACTTTTCTTTAAACAAATTTGGGTCCAAGGCGTAGGTTTTTTTGTGAGATTTGTATTTATTATTTTCAACAGTAAGCAAACCATTCTCCACCATCTCATCGAGAACAAGCAGCCCCGCCTGCCCCAGTAGAGTTTCGACCTGAGCTCGATGGGTTCCTGATGAGTTGGCGGCCAGTTTGTAAATCAAATACTTGGTATTGTCTTTAAGCTGTTCGTTCAACTCTTGATCATATTCGATGGCGGTTTGATCAATTTGAGGCAAGTTCTCTTTCAGAAAATCCGAAATCGGCCCGCGGTAAAGATCGGTAATGGTCTTTAAAGATGTCTCTCCAGAAATATAGGTCAAAAGTTTGATCACAGTGGAAGTGGTCGGGGCGGTTTTGATTTGCCCCGCCTTGATTCGACGGAGGGTGGGCTCACTAACACCCGACCGTCTTCCGATAGAGGACAGGCTGGCATAAGGATTTCGCTCGAGATACTGCACAAGAATTTGTTGTAAATGATCCACCAATTGAAGCTCGCCCTGGTCTTCAAAACTAGCACGACCTTGCGACCTTTTCGAATCACCTGAGGCACTGACTCGGCTTGCAGAAGATCCCTTCACAGCCAGACCCCTTCGTCACAAACAGACTCCGACTTTTTATCGAGCCGCTCAGGCAGCGACACCGAGTATTGGTCCAAACTGTCGAAGGCCACCCGCTCAATACCGTTGCCACTGTACTCACCACTGAGCAAGTGCAACAGAGGGTCTTGTGCCAGTTCACTACACAGAGGAGACCGAATTTGAAAACTTATCGATTGGCTTTGAACTCGAGCCTCATCAAAGTCAAACCCTGGGTCATTCAGAAGTGTTGTGTTGAACACCGGACCACTTGGAGAACTGAAAATGGAAGCGCCCCTTGTGGCCAGAATGCCTAACACCCGACGTTCCACCGTGTCGGTCACCATTCTTTCACTGTAAACGATTTTTGGCTCGAGAATTTCTCTATCATCACAAAGAGGAACTGATTGTTGATATAACTTTTTTTCAAGCTGGTAATGCGTGGTATTGTCTGCCGACAGCCCCATGCTTTTATACAGAGAAACATCAAATTGAAGATCCATTTTTTCAAAGCGGATAAGGGGGGTGCTAAAATCTGGATGCCGAATAACCTCCCATTGACGAATGGGTTGCAATTGAAGGTCTGAGCACTGATGCGGCTTTTGATACTTGGCACAAGATGCTGAATCTTTAAAATACATGTGGACATTGTCGTGACAAAGACTGCTGCCAACCACCACGAGGTCTCGACTGACCAATATTGAATTGGCGATAGCAACAGAGTTTTCAGAACTTGCGAGCAGAGGCTCTGCTAAAAAACTGAGAGTGAGAACAAATAGAGAGAGATTGATCAATACAAATAATTTCATACCCCTCCCCGCCTTGATTCACAAATTGGTCTCGTGGCCGGAAGCCTATCACGCAAGCAATTCTAATATCCATTGAAAAAATGAGGAGGCAAACCTCGGTTCGCCTCCCCCATTAAAAACTACTCTTGGCAACGAACTTTGAAGCTGGCTTTTGAACGCACCGGACGAAACGAACCGTCTGCGGCTTTCACATAAGAACCGGAGTTGTTGTTAAATGAGTAGGCATACACTTGTTGCTGCCCACCACAACCAAAAACATTGATGCGTCCACTGTTGATGGCAGAAATAATTTGCTCCGCTTCGGCTTGGGTACTGACTGTTGCTGAGTAGGTCGTGGTTTTCCACTCGGCAAACACTGAGAGGCTGGTAAACGTAACTAATGCAATTAAAATCTTTTTCATGATGATCTCCTTTTGTTGTGTTCATCTCTTGTTTATTGTTTGTCTAAAAACAGGTTCTACAAACAAAATGGCATTCGAAGCAAAAACTCGATTGATACAAAGGTCGGATATAAAAAGGTTGTTCATTCACGATTCGAAGGTGAAAGCCCATCAATGCATTATTCTTGGATGAACTTTCATCTTCGTCACTCCTGTTAAATTGGCCACTTGGTGACGAGCTTTGGTAAACGATGACGGCAGCGCCGCGCCAAAATTTTGCACATAAAACTCTCATGAAATGCTTTGGTATTAAGCTTTTCAAGAAAAATTTGCACAAGACCAATACGAACGTTCGAGTAAGTTTTACGAATTCCACAGAATTAAAACAGTTGTCCGAAAGACGATCATTGGCACCAAGTGATTTTTTCACAGTCAAAACTCAATCAATTCGGTGTTTTAAGGGGTAGTGGCAAAATGGCACTTTACAAGTTTTTCGAAAAACCAAGAAATTCTAAAACTATGACGCTTTAAGAGGCACTCTCTCTAGCAATTCGAAAAAATGGTTTTTTTGAATGACTCAACTGAAGCGGGCTGATCCCCCTTTTGCTTCAGTTGATAAACCTTTTAGACATATAAGGAGTCTCAAATGAGATTAATTTCATCTGCTATACTTAGCCTCTGCATGATCCTCACATCTGGACCATTAATGGCTGCATACTCTTGCAACACTTCATCCGCTGTTGCTGCATTGAGTGATTACAAAATCGCCCAAAACAACATGAACAGCGCCATCCAAACCCACGTCGCCAATGTCGACAAGATTGCTCAACCCGTACAAGCTGCTTTTGAGTGGGTTGGTGGTGAGCTTATGGTCACTGGACACACCATTGAAGGACTGGGACGCGCCACCATCGCCTCTATCAAAGCGGTTGTTGGAGAAGCCCAACGCACAGGTCAGTGTCTTCTTGGCAACGCCAAAAAATACCGCCTCTTCGGCTCAGTGAACTGTGTTGTGGTTGCCGGCGGTAACGTGATTCTTCTTTCGGCAGCGACTGTAAACGCTGGCGTAACAGTGGTTGAATTCGCTATCGTTAAAGCCAGTGACGTTTTCTTTGATGGCGCCATCCGCTTGAGTAACTCGGCAGCTAATCTTTTTGCCGACAACGGCGCCAAGGTTCTTGCCCTGCCATTCATTGTTATTTCCAAAGTTTTAAAAGGTACAAAGTGGATCATTGCTACCACCGTTGGTTATATCGCCAATGGCGTTCGAGCGATGGTGACCCTCGTTGGTGACATCCTTTGCAACGTAGCAAAAGCTTTTTCTTATCTTCTTAAAGGACAGTTTAAGGCCTTTTTAAAGATTCTTATCGTTGGAACCCTTAATATCGTTGTGCAAGGAATTATCGACCTGGTTGATATGCTTCTTGTTCAGCCATTGAGAGCCATTGGCAAAGCTTTGAAAGCGCTTCCTGCTGGCAAAAAACAACAAATGACAAGCGGTGCAAACCGATAGTCAGAAAATCGTGGGGAGAACACTCTCCCTGCTCACACCTGGGATGATACACAACAAACAACTGGGATAAACGACGGTCCTCTAAAAAAAGACCGTCACTGGGGATCAAAAAAAAGGCAGAGCGATTGAGCTCTGCCTTTTGTATTTATGACGACTATCCGTCGCTTTGGCTTCGCGCTAGATTAAAAATCTCGTCATAGTCCGCTAAGTTTTTATGCTTTCTATAACCCTTGAGGAGAACACGACTCTTCTCTAAAAGCTCTTGCTGGGCCCATACCTTTTTCTGTGGATCTTGGAGCTTGTCTAAAATCCAAGCTAGGGATTTTATACGCCAATAATCCATGGCCACGTAACGGCGAGACAGTTGATCACCGTGCCCACCAAATTTTTTGATAATGGGCTCTTCAACGAAGCCCACAGGGTGGAAGGCGGTAATTTTTAACCAAAGGTCATAGTCTTCACAGACGGGATAGTCTTCTCTAAAACCGCCCCACTTCTCCAAAAGATCTCGTCTCAGGAGGACTGTCGAGGGGCTAATACAACACAAACGAACAGCATCTTTAAAAACATCGCCGCCTTTTTTTTGGTGTTTGTGCTTAGGGTTAACTCGACGACCGTTGCGTATCCAGATCTCTTCACCATGGACGATCTTGAGCTTAGGGTTGGCCTGGATGACCGCCCACTGTTTTTCGAGTTTCTCGGGCAACCATTCATCATCAGAGTCCAAAAAGGCCACCCAGGTACCACTGGAGTTGCGCAGGCCGAGATTACGAGCGGCACTGACCCCGCAATTGGTGGTTTGTAAGACTCTCACCCTCGGATTATCACGCAAGGTCTTTAAGAAAGCAGCGGTCTCATCGGTGGACCCATCATCAACAATCACCAACTCGAAATCCTTAAAACTTTGCCCCAAGACCGAGGCCACGGCTCTGTCGAGCACAGCAGCCCTGTTGTAAGTTGGTATAATAACTGAGATTTCTGGAGTCACACAGGGCTTCTACCATAGATTTTTCACATTATCCGCCCCACCTTGTTTTTTTTGTTTCTTCCAGTTATTCAGAGCACTTATCAGCACGTTGGCTATAACAAACGATGCCCTAACCCCAAGGACTGACTCCCCATGTTTTTTGAAGGCTCTGAAAAGAAAATCGAAGTCATATTTAAACCATCGGTGGCCCCTTTGCGCCAACAGCCGCGCGCCTTTTGGGAGTCTCTGGTGGCCGTATCAAAAGCGCAGATTCTCTCTGAAATCTCCAATGAGTCGATGACGGCCTACCTATTGTCTGAAAGCTCCTTGTTTGTCTACGACCATTATTTGGTGATGATCACCTGTGGAACCACCCAATTGGTCTCCGCAGTGGAACACCTGATGACCCATTACCAAGCTTCGGACATTGACGCCTTTTTCTACGAACGTAAGAACGAGCTCTTGCCCCAAGAACAGACCACCCATTTTTTTAAAGATGTTGAAACCCTGAGACAGTGGTTTGATGGCGAAGCCATGCGCTATGGACGAGAAGACGAACATCACCTGTATCTCTTCTCCTGTGATAAAAACTACCAACCGGCACCTGACGACCATACCATGGAAGTGCTTATGCACGGTATTGCTCCAGAAGTTATGGCTCTGTTTCGAGACTGCAAAGGCTGTGATGCCGAAGATCTACGAAAACGCTCTGGTATTAATGACATCGTTATGGGAGACGTCGACGACTTTGTCTTTGAGCCCATGGGCTACTCGTTGAATGCCATCCATGGCAACCGCTATTTCACAATTCACGTCACCCCCGAAAGCGAAGGAAGCTACATTAGTTTTGAAACCAACGCTTTTAAAAAAGAAGATCAGGTGGAGTGGGCTCAAAAAGTGGTGCAGGTGTTCAAACCTGTGAACTTTGATCTTGTACTCTTTAACAATGAAAAAATAGAGCGTCCTGACTTCGACTCATTTATCATGAAACGACAATTTGCTGAAAAGTTACCTTCGGGCTATGCCACTCAGTATTTTTCATATTACCAACCGAATGACAACGAACAACGACCTGTGAAATTTTAGGAGAATCTGAACATGAGCGATCACAACCAAGACTGGTTTGAAGAGAAGCACGATGACATTGGCCTGCGTTTTCGGCTGAAGAACCGACTCTTCTCTGAACAAAGCGAGTTTCAAAAAGTTGAGGTTGTAGAGACAACCGGGCATGGCGTTTTGTTGGCTCATGACGGAATGATCATGGTCACTGAAAAAGACGAGTTTATTTATCACGACATGATCACCCATGTTCCCATGTTCACCCACCCCAACCCGAAAAAGGTTTTGGTTATTGGCGGTGGCGATGGCGGTACCGTCCGTGAAGTTCTTAAACATGAAGGCGTGCAAGAAGTGACCATGGTTGAGATCGACGGCATGGTGGTCGAGGCCAGTAAAAAGTTTCTCCCACAGACCTCATCGATGCTTAGCGACCCAAAGGTCAAACTCCATATTCAAGATGGTGTGGCCTTTATGAAGCAATCTACGGATAAGTTTGATGTGATTATTGTGGACTCCTCAGAGCCCATCGGGCCGGCCACGCCCCTGTTTAATGTTGATTTTTATCGCGACATCAATGAGCGGTTGGTTGATGACGGTATCGTTGTCTCACAAGGTGAGTCGCCCTACTACGATATGAAAATGCAAAAGGTGTTAGTAAAGATTCTTGCCGAAGTCTTTCCGAAAGTGCATATCTACAATTACTGTAATATGAGCTACCCCAGTGGTCTGTGGTCTTTCACTTTTGCCTCGAAGGGCCTATGCCCGTTGCGCGATTTTTCTGAAGCTCGAGTGCAACAGAAATTTCAATATTACTCTCCTGAAATCCACCGGGGGTCCTTTATGCTTCCTCAGTTCATGATGGATGAACACGGAGACAGCCTAACTCCATTACCAAAGATGAGTTGGGTGTGAACACAATCGATTTGGACGAACAACGTTTTGACACCCAACAAGTGGTCGCTGAACTGAGTCGACAAGTGCGCCCCGAGCGTTTGCAAAGAATTCATGACGTCCTGGCGAAAAGAAACAAAAATCTAATTACGGTCACTGAAAACATCTATGACCGCGGCAACACGAGTGCTGTTATGAGAAGTGCCGAGGCCTTTGGCTTTCACCTGTTTCACCAAATCGTGGAAATCGATACCTTTAAAGAATCAAAACGAGTCACCCAAGGGGCTGACAAGTGGCTGCTACAAACCCATTGGGCGGACACTGAATCTTGTATCACCCAGTTGAAGGAGCAGGGCTACAAGATTGTGGTCACTCACTTGGACGGAGGTATCCCGATCCAAGAGTGCTCCTTCGACCAGCCGGTGGCCCTTTGCTTCGGTAACGAGAGGGATGGGGCCAGCCCCCGTCTGACCGAAATGGCTGACGAAAAAGTCTTCATCCCCATGCAAGGATTTGTGCAGAGCTTTAATATTTCTGTGGCCGCGGCCCTGTGCTTTCAGCACATTCACCGAGAAATGGCGAAAGTTGGGCTCCCCGCCCTTTCTGATGACGAGCGTCAATATTTAGAGGCCCTTTATTTGTTCCGTAGCTGTAAGAATCCTCAGCTACCTTCACCACTATAATCTCTCCGAATTTGAGCAAGTCGAACAGTGACAAATCCACCTGAAGTGAATAGGTTAGATCTATTCTTTTGATATTGTCCCTCGATGCCGGAAACCAGCAAGGCTGATTCGGTACCAGCGCGCAGGAGGTTTTTATGGACTACCAGAACTTTGATCTTTTCAATCCAACAGAAGAACACCAAATGCTCCGCGAGACGATCGCTCAATGGGTCGCCGAAGAAGTGGAGCCTCAAGCCTTAGAGTACGATCGTAATGAAAAATTCAACCTGCCCCTTTTTCGAAAACTTGGAGAGCTAGGCCTTTTGGGAATCACCGTCCCTGAGGAGTTCGGTGGGTCGGGTTTAAAATCGGTCGCCGCCGTCATCGCCCATGAAGAACTGTCTTATTCAGACCCCGGCTTTTGCTTGGCCTACCTGGCGCACTCTATGTTGTGCGTTAACAATATGGCCGCCCATGCCTCTCAAGAACAAAAACAGAAGTACCTACCCAAACTCTGCAGTGGAGAGTGGATCGGAGCCATGGCCATGTCCGAGGCCAACTACGGCACCGACGTCCTGGGTATGGAGACAACAGCTAAAAAAGACGGCGACCACTATGTCCTCAACGGTACAAAGATGTGGATCACCAATGGTTGTGTTGACGACGAGGGAACACCCGGTGATGTGATCTGGGTTTATGCAAAAACCGGCGAGAAAGAGGGCCGCGCTGAAATCTCCACCTTCATCGTTGAAAAAGGATTTGCTGGATTCTCCGTTGGACAGAAAATTATGGACAAGATGGGCATGCGGGCTTCGAACACAGCCGAGCTTGTTTTTGATAATTGCAAAGTCCCCGTCGCTAACTTGGTTGGTGATGAAGGGTCTTCCACCACCCATATGATGCACAATTTAGAAATCGAAAGAGTGACCCTTGCCGCAATGGCGCTCGGAATCGCCAAGCGTTCTATTGATGTAATGAACAAATACGCCAACGAGCGCGTCGCCTTCGGCAGCCCCATTGCAAAGTTTGGTCAGATTCAAAAATTTATTGCCGAAAGCTATGCTCAATACCAAGCAGCCAGATGTTACGTGTATAACACTGCTCGAGTGTTAAAAACCGATGGATCTGGAAACCGCATTGACTCTGACGGGGTCAAATTGATCGCCACTCCCATGGCGAAGCAGGTGGCCGACAATGCTATTCAGGTTTTGGGTGGCTATGGTTACGTAGGCGAGTATGTGGTTGAAAGGCTTTGGAGAGATGCCAAACTGCTAGAAATTGGTGGCGGCACGCTTGAGGCCCACCAAAAGAACATCACCAACGACCTTCGAAAAATGCTTTAAGATTTTACTGCGGTTTTTGCTGTCCGAGCCATCGAACCGAAGCTCGGGACTGTTTCGCAGAAGAGGCTCTTGGCTAGGGCCGACGTTGCAAGAGCGGGACTAAACGCCAAAAGAGATGCCGCAAGCACAGGACTTTTTGGCATTGGGATTATTAAAGATAAAACCCTGTCCGTTAAGACCACCCTCAAAATCCAAGGTCATCCCAATCAAGTGAAGATAGCTTGTGGTATCGACCACCAGTTTTTCACCGCCGGCTTCAAAGACCTTATCGTCGTCTTTGGCTTCCGTAGTGAAATCCATTTTGTAGGACATACCCGAGCAGCCACCCTTTTTTACGTAGACTCGCAAAAACGCGTCTTCCGGCTGTTCTTCGTCTTCTTTTAATCGGCGCACCTGTTTAATGGCTTTTTCTGTAATTTGAATCATGGGTATAATATAACTTATTTCAATTAAGATTGGAAGCTTTGCGCCTCAGAAAGAGCTTCTAGGACTTTCTCGCCCACGTAATCTAGGTCTTCTTGGGTGGTTCCGTAACCTATTCCGAACCGAATCGACTGCCTGGCTTCTTGGTCCGAACGCCCGATGGCCTGCAAAACATGGCTCAATGAAGCACTCCCAGATGAGCAAGCCGAGCTTGAGCTAAAACCCACTTTCGGAAGTTTTAACAATAACTTATCTAACGTTAGTTTTTTAAAAGTGACATTAATATTGTTCGGTAAACGTTCCGACGGATGACCATTGAGAAGGACTAAATCGGTAGACATCAACTTATTTATCAGACCATCTCGCATTTTGATTAGACGATTTTTTTCAGTATTCATATTGTCAGAAGCCCACTGACAAGCCACCCCTAGAGCCACGATCGAGGGCACATCAGAGGTGCCTGCACGCATCCCACGCTGCTGCCCACCACCGAAAAACAAAGGTGTCAGCGAGTCTTTGTCTTTGATAACCAGGACACCAATCCCTTTCGGGGCGTACATCTTGTGACCCGAAAAGCAGAGGTAATCGAGGTCCCACCCGGAGAAGTCGATAGCCACTTTTCCCACGCATTGGGCGGCATCGGCGTGAATAGAAAGATGGGAGTACTTCTTTTTCAATTCACAAATTTCTTCGATGGGATTCAGGGTGCCGATCTCGTTGTTGCCCAGAATAAAGGTCAACAGTGTCGGGCGGTCTTCTTTAAGCTCGGCTTCAAGCGCATCCAATGAGAGGCGTCCAAACTCATCAACATCTAGAATTTTAACTTCAGCGCCCATGTCTTGCGCCCAATCACAGGCGCCGTAGGTGGCTTTGTGTTCTGCCTTCGTTGTTAAAATCTTACCCTTTCTATTTTTACGGGTCCAACCCACTATGGCCCAATGCAAACTCTCTGTCGCTCCACTGGTAAAATAAACCTGCGACGGCTTCGCTTGAATCAGCTGTGCCACTTGCTTGCTTGATTTTGCCAAAGCCATCTCGGCTTTCCAGCCCCACTGGTGGGTGGAGTTGGCATTTCCAAAATGACTGCAAAAATAAGGACTCATGGCTTCGAGCACTTCGGGCAAGACAGGTGTGGTGGCGTGATAATCGAGATAAATATCTTTTTTCTGTTCCATGCTCACGACTCTTTAGGTTTCTGACCCGCAGGTTTTGATCCTGGCTTTCGACGACGGTTGCGTTTTCTTTTGGGTTTGTCGCCCCCCTCATTTTTAGGACCACCGGAGGCAGCGCTGGCTTTCTGAGAGCCACGACCACCGCTGCGCTTTTTGTTGCGAGACCCTTTTGATTTTTTATTATTTTTTTGCCCCTTCTTTTTACCGGTGTAGAACTCACCATAAAAGGCATCGCGACGATCCAGGTTGGGATCTCCTTTAAAGGACTCAACCGCAACTTTTTCAGCTTTCGCGGCCACTTCTTCAGGGACTTCCACGTCGGCAGCGACCACATTGTCTAGAATGCCCCCAAGCACAGCCTTGGACTCTTGACCGTCTTTGCGGGCCATACGACTGTTAGGCTTCTTGGTCATTCGCTCGCCCTTTTCGATCTGCTCCGCAAGGTCAACGGTGACGTCCCCAAAACAGCGCAGCTGGCAAGACAAACGAGAGCGGTCCACGTAGTGAGCCGTTCCGATCAAGGCAATCTCTTTGCTTGAGGGCGGCAACACATGGTGCTCGCCGTCGACGATCTGAATACGGCATTCCGCGCAGGACGGAAGACCTTTGCAGACCGATTGGATATGAAGACCCACTCGTTGGGCCAAATGCAAGATGGTCTCATTAAATTCAATTTCATGCTCTTCTTCAGAGGGCAGGAACTTTACTTTCATTGCAAACTCCAGTAACGAAGAAAACGGCGCTGCCATTCAACTTTGTGGCAGCGGTGTCGACCTTCACAGACCCACACCACCACATATGGCCTCACCGCTCTTGCGTCATCTTTTAACGTGCGTGTTCTACCGCACGGGTTTCTCGAACCACAGAAATTTTGATCTGCCCTGGGAACTTCAGTTCTTTTTCAATTTTACGGGCAATATCACGACTCAGCATCACGGACTGTTCATCGGTCACCCGCGAGCTATCGACAATCACACGAATCTCACGCCCTGCTTGAATAGCAAAGGTTCTTTCGACACCGTCAAAGCTGTTGGCAACAGATTCGAGATCTTCAAGTCGTTGCACATAGTTTTCCATAATTGATTTCCGGGCACCCGGACGCGCACTACTGATGGCATCAGCGGCAGTGACCAAGTAGGCAAGCATGGTGCGAGGTTTTTCGTCCTCATGGTGGGCTCGGACCGCGTGACAGACGGCCTCTGACTCTCCGTACCTTTTGCAAAAGTCGGCACCAATCACGGCATGAGAACCTTCAATACTATGATCCATGGCCTTTCCAAGGTCATGAAACAAGCCCGCTCGTCTGGCAGCTTTGACATCACCACCGACCTCGGCAGCCATCAAACCACACAACATCCCCACTTCGATAGAGTGCGTGTAGTTGTTTTGAGCGTAAGAGGTTCTAAACTTAAGACTGCCTAGAGTTTTATGGATTTCACCATGCACGCCTTGCAACCCTAGCTCGAGACAGGCCTTCTCACCTTCACTTTTAATATATTTAAAAAGGTTCTTTTTGGTTTTATCGATCACTTCTTCGATACGACCGGGATGAATCCGCCCGTCTTCCATCAAGGTTTCTAGCGAACGCCTGGCCACTTCTCGTCGAACGGGGTCAAAACCAGAAATCACCACGGCTTCGGGAGTATCATCGATAATAAGGTCAACCCCACAAAGAGACTCAATGGCTCGAATATTTCGTCCCTCACGACCAATAATCTTTCCCTTCAACTCTTCGTTGGGTAGAGGAATGATCGACACTGTTTTCTCAGTAGTGAATTCACCGGCGTAGCGTGAAATAGCCATTCCGACGATTCGTTTGGCTTTTTGCTCAGCTCTTTGCTTGGCGTCTTCTTCGATACTCACGATCATTTTTGCCGCTTCGATTTTGGCATCTTCTTCGTAAGATTTTTTGAGCTCTTCTTTTGCTTCTTCCGGAGAGATATTCGCCGAGTTTTTTAATTTGTCTGTCAGCTCATGGATTTTTTCTTTCGCCTGAGCCTCAAGAGCGTCCATCCGACTTTCGTGAGCTTTGATAGTCTCTTCACGCTTTTTCAACTCACTTTGTGAGCTAAGCAGTCTCTCTTCTTTTTTACGAAACTCTTTTTCCAACTGTTTGTTGCGTTCTTTGAGTTTCGCTTCTTCTTTTTGCAGTTCTTCTTTCTGCATCCGAATTTCTTTTTCGGCATTCTTTTTGGCTCGAACTTCAAAGTCTTTCCCTTTGCGCTCGGCACTTTTCATTATCTTTTGCGATTCACCCTTGGCACGATTGACAATTTTATCGGCTTCTAACTTGGCTGACTTCTTTTTATTCGCTTCAAGCATTTTGTTGTAGGCAAAGAGGAGTGCAGCACCAAGGCCCAATCCTATTACCAAACTGATTATACTAAATCCCATATCTAACCTCACTTGTGTTCACTTCAGTCCACTGGTCCGGACTGATGACAATATTCATCTGCTGGTCGTGAGACTTTCTAGGTAAAGTCTCTGTTGTTAATCCTCGGTTAAAGGTCACTCCTAGTTTGAGACCTTTAAAATTCACTAAAAAACGATCATAAAATCCACCACCCCGGCCCAGGCGTGTACCGAAGGTGTCGAAGGCCAGTCCAGGAATCAGACATCCTGTGATCTGGTCACTATCCACAGATTGATCCGGATTGGCCGGCGGCTCTGATAAACCCCAACTGCTGGCTAACATCTCATCGATTGAAGAGATCTTAAAAAACTCCATATCCGTCTTGTTTTTTACTCTGGGAAAGACCCAATCAAGATGCCCACACGAAGAAAACAGTGGGAGCAGATTGGGTTCATCATTCAATGGGGAGAAAAGAGTCCAGACACCGGACTGCTTTTGCAGAAACTCATGCAGCTGGGCCACAAGACGATTCGATTGCGTTTCTTTGTCGCCATCGCTGATATCTTGCAGCTGTCTTTTAAATTCAACACGTAAACCATCTTTGACAACAGTCACAACGTTCCCTCAAGCCCTCTAGAGCTCCATCAAAAAATTAAATTTAAGCGCAGATCTTTCAGGGACCTACTGGGGAGCTTGTTGAATGTGTGCTATTTGCTCAAGAGTTTGAGATTCAAGATTGTCTAATTCTTCTTTGGTTTTTTCTCTTAATAGATAGAGTTCTTCAGCTAGACGCAAACATGCCAACAGGGCTGAGTTGCGTAAAGAGGTTTTTGCTAGCATTGGGTCCATCTGTTCTTCAACCATTCTCATTATTTCATTTACTGTTTCTTGATCATGACTTGATTTTAAGCGCAGAGGCACACCAGCAATCTCAACATCAAAGGTTTTTAGATCCTGTTGCATGGAGTCCTCTTTTCGACAAGTTCCTATAATTACTAATAATATTAATACCCCTAAGGGTCAAGCTTCCCTAGGCTGCCTGCTCATAGTTTAGACCTAGACTCAAGATTTTAGTGATGAGCTGGCTGTAGACCACGCCTGCGTGTTGCGCAGCATTAGCTAGACACTCACCATGGGCCAGCTCGGCGTTGGGGTTGGCTTCGAGAAAATAGAGCTGTCCTGACTCCGATAACCGAAAGTCCAGACGAGCATAACCAGAGAGGTTGAGAGCACGATAGACCTCGCGACTCATTCTCTCTATCCTTTTCAACAACAACGGGGACAGTCCTTGAGCGGCTCCTCTCTTAATGCCGTGCTTCTGGCTGTATTTTTTATTGAATTTGACGTTGCGGGTGGCGATGCCGTGCCCTTTCTGGGCCAGGTCACCAAACGACAGCTCCCAGGGGTGAAAAACCTTCAAATTGCGATTCCCCACAACACCCACATAGAGCTCTCGACCCGGGACAAACTCTTCAACCAATGCCGAAGTTCCGAGACTGCTGTGGATAAAGGCCATTCGTTTTTCTAAGTCTTTGGCATTGTGAACCACCGACTTCTGACTAATGCCTAATGAGGCCTCTTCGCTTAACGACTTCACGATCAATGGGTACTTCAGGTGGGATGGCACCTTCGGCTGTCGATGCAACTCCGCCGTAAAAAAACCCGGTGTGGGAATATTGTGATAGTTCAGTACTTTTTTACTCAGGGCTTTATTGCGCCCCAACGCCAACCCATGGGGGTTGCAGCCGGTGTATGGGACCCCGAGAAGTTCTAGCATAGCCACCACATGGCTATCAAAACTGGGCTCTCCGTTAAACTCCTCTAACAGGTTGAACACAATACTGGGTCGAAATTCTTGAATTTGCTTTTGGAGATCGTTGAGTTGATCGGAGACCCCAAAAATAACAAAGCGATGGCCCAACTGCTGCAAGGCCTTTTTGACGTAGAATTCTGTTTTCCAATGGGCCCAGTCCGCCGTTTCAGGAGTGGCTCCCTCCGGAGGCACGCAGTCTTGGTGAACCAGGACCAAGACTTTCAATAGGCTCATAGATAAAACCGAAGTTGATCCTTTTCTTTTAGATATCGGAAGTTTTGCCTCACTAATGTAGGGGCTTTCGACTGAAATTCCTCTTCAGCCCCCTCAATACCCAGACCTTCTGCGCGCTCGATGATTTTTTTAAGAGCCAGCTCTGCCTCATATTTGTAGACGCCTTCTGTTTTCGCTACGTCTCGCGCCATTTGCTTTTTCCGAGATTTAAGAAACTGGGCCAAAGTGACCGTTGACGCCTGGCCAGACGAGAACGAAAAAGCCCTTGTTAAGTTGCGATCGATCCTCTTGTAGCAAATCAAAGCCCGCTCTCTTTTAAAGCGAGCGTAATACTCGCCAAGGGTCTCTGAGTTCTTCGCAATCGGCTCCACAACGAACTGATTGGTTAGCTTGGGTTGTTGATTGCGAATCTTCCGCATCATGCGATTCATGCAGTGGAGCTTTTTTTGGAGATTCTTTGAAAAACTTTTAAGGTGCCACATCTTCTCAGGATCTAACCAGTAGGCAAAAGTTTCAGCAAAGTCCTCGTCAGGGTGGCTTTGCGCATAATGGTCGCCCAAATAGCGAATAAAGCTCTTTGAGTAGGCTCGCGGTGCATAGTGCTCAGGGTAATCCCGTGAAGAAGGCCCAAAGACATCTTGGCGCTCTTTGTCTTTCCGTAAGCCGTAGGCATTGTCGATGGCGTGTCCCAGCTCGTGGCGCATCAGCTTGAGGATCTCTCGGTCGGTGCGCCCCTCAACCCGCCCCGTCTCCATACGATGGATTTTCATTAAATCGGGGTTGAAAAGGTAAAAAGGTAGAGCAAAACCAGGAACACCGTCAGGGCAGAACCACTCGTCGGAGACCCAAAGATGAAAGTCCACAGAGAGTCCGTGATCACGCAATTCGCTTTTGAGTTGCGCTTTGTATTTTTGCAGCCGCTCTTCGACGTTATAGAGTGGCCAGTCTTTCAGTGGTCTTTGGTAATCCCATTTCATAGTACGACATCCCTTCAGCTCGGCCAAACTAACCATTCTCGAAGCAAGATGCAAACCTTGTTGTCTAAATTTCATGACTGTCACGAAAGTCTACGGGCAAGCTCTCGCGACGTGGCCCGATCTCTCAATAGACACAACCCAAAGTGACGGGCCAGGAGTCTTTTGAAATGCGAGTGAGTCATCAAATTCGACTGGAGAAATTGACCAATTCCTACACAGTTTTACTCTTTTACAAGAGCAGTAGAATCTTTCGTACTCTCCCCCTATGATGGCGCCATTATGTATCAAGGAGAGTTTATGAGGGTTACCGTTGGTCTATTTTTGGTAGTGATTCGACCTGACAACCAAACAGCCGTATTTATCGACACCGGCGATCTCGAGACCGACGAAGGCCACAGTCGTGACGCGATTCTCACTTCCCTCGATGCCGCCAAAAACCAACTTTCCCAGGATTAAGAACTTTCGTGAAGCTTTCGCAAAAACAATCTGTCGCTGCCTTGCTTTCAACCCCGATTCTCGGGGTGGGTTTGTTTTTTATTATTACACTAGTGCAACTCCCCTCACCTTCTGAGATCATCCAGATCGCCAGTGGGTCTAACCGCTTTTTGCTGGATGATAATGACCAGGTTATCCAGAAGGTTCGGGTCGATCACAAGAAGCGACGCCAGGTCTGGTTACCCCTGAATTCCTTTTCGCAAGAGATCCGACAGGCCGTGATTCAGGTTGAGGACAAACGCTTTTATGATCATTGGGGTGTCGATTTTTTGGCCCTTGCTCGCGCCATCAAAGTGACATTGACCACACGACGCATACAGGGCGCCAGCACCTTGTCGATGCAAACGGCTGACCTTATTGATCGCAAAGTTTTACTGGAACATGAACCAATCGTAAAGGGGTCTGTTTTCGCGAAAATTAGACAGATTGTGCGCGGATTTAGTCTCGATCTGAAATGGAGTAAACAAGAAATTTTAGAGGCCTACTTAAACTTGGTTCACCTAAAAGGAGAAACTCAGGGCGTGCACTCCGTGAGCCAACTGTATCTCGCCAAGTCCCCTCGCTTTTTAAATACCGCCGAATCTTATTTGTTGGCGGCATTGATAAAAGCACCCAATCGCAATGCTGAGAGCCTTGTGAAACGGGCCTGCCGATTGGCAAAAAGACAAAACAAGGACACAGACTGCAAAAAGATGGACGCCCCCTTGGCCCGTCTGTTCTCAGGGACAAAGAAAAACAACGAGTCTCAAAACATCGCCCCCCACCTGGCCCGCCGCTTGTTTCAAGCGCAGCAGTCATCCCAGCCTGTTCAAACCCATATCAACAAAGACCTTCAACAAAAGGTCTACGCCATTCTGCAAAAAAATCTGTCGTACCTGCAGAATCGCAATGTGCACGATGCTGCCGCCGTTGTTATCGAAAATAAAACGGGCAACCTCTTGGCCTATGTCGGGGCGATCAAAAAGTACTCCGACGCTTCAAAAGTCGACGGGGCCGATGCGCCTCGACAGGCCGGCTCGACCCTTAAGCCCTTTTTGTATGGGCGAGCGATAGAGAAAAAAATTCTCACACCCGCTTCTCTCATAGAGGACAACCCCACCGTTTTAAAGTGGTCGGGTGGCCTGTACCGACCCAAAAACTACGACAGCAAGTTTCATGGGACGGTTTCCGTCAGGCAAGCCTTGGCCTCGTCACTGAACGTGCCCGCTGTCAAAGTGGTGCGAATGCTAAAGCTCCCAGAAACCTATGCCACTGTCAAAGCTCTCAACTTTCAAGACATGGACAATCCGGACACCTATGGTGCCTCTCTGGCACTTGGTGCTGCCGAAGTCCGACTTCTCGAACTGGCAAACGTCTATCGGGCTCTGGCAAACGACGGGCTCATGACACCTGTCATATTATCCCACACGCCAAAAATTCAACGGGGCATAAGAAGACGCTTGATGTCTCCAGAGACGGCCTTTCTATTAAAGAGCATTCTCTCTGACCCCAATGCCCGCCAAATTGGCTTCGGCTGGAACTCCGCCCTAGAGACTGGTGTCTGGACAGCGGTGAAAACAGGCACCAGTAAAGCCTTACGGGACAACTGGTGTGTTGGCTTTAGCTCGGAATACACGGTGGCCGTGTGGGCCGGAAACTTTGACTCCACCTCCATGCGCGGGGTGAGTGGTGTCACAGGGGCCGCCCCCAGTTGGAACGAAATCGTCACCTATCTTCATCACAACCGCAAAAGCACCCCTCCGACGCCCCCCGAGAATATCGTGAGAGCGGAGATCACCCATCGTAATGGTGGAGGCCTAAAATCCGAGTACTTCCTGCCAGGCACGGAACCCAAAAACGGGGTGATCAAGAAAGGAAAAGCTTCGACAATCAGTTTTACCTTTCCGGTCAGTGGATCGACCCTCACCCTGAACCCTCACAAAAATCAGGACTCCACCAAAATCTTTGTGGAACTGGCGGGCACTCTGCCGCCCAAAACCACTTTGGAATTCAAAGGAAAAACTTTTCAGTTGAAAGAAGGCCAGTTCGTTATTGATGACATTCAACGGGGTGAGCACGTTTTTGAACTCTTCGATGAAAAAAAAGTACGACTATCCCTAACCCGCTTCAAGGTTCTTTAGGGGCAAAATCCTAACTCAGATCTAACAAAAACATAGCTGGCGGTGAGTCATTGCAACCCCTTTTTGATAGATTTTTCAATCCCCAATCCATTTTTTGCCATTTGCTAAAAGCCCCCATAGAAGTGCCAAGAAACCAAACATACATAAGGAGAACTCGATAATGAAGAGATTCGGACTTTTAACGTTTTTGGTAGTTTTATTGGCCAGCAATGCTTTTGCTGAAGTGACATTCTCTCCGTCCAATAATGCTCCCCTCAATACCCAACAAATTAAAATTGCTTTTCCAGAAGCGATGATGAATGTGGACGGCGCGTTCACGGTTCAGTGTGTGCCTGAAATGGCTGGTGACGGTTACTGGGCCGACAACAACACCACTTGGGTTTATAACTTTAATCTACCAAAAGACGAATACGGCGATCCGCGCCCCATGGCTGGCGGATCTGTTTGCTCTATCGAGCAAGCTGTCGGCCTGAAATCTGTTACGGACAAGGTTTTTGCTCAAGGCAGTCTGCAACACAAATTCACTGTTGAAGGTCCGGTTGTGTCCGCTGTGTACCCTCTTCCGGGATTCAATCGTGAGCTTCGCGAAAAAAATCCTGTGATGATGATTGTCTTCAACGGAGACATCGACCGCAGCTCTCTGTACAGTGGTCAATCGATCCTTATTTATAAGAATACGGAAACCAACCCATCAGATGCCATGGAAATCGCACCGGTACCACAGGCGGAGAGTGACAAACTTTTTGACGTCTTCAAATCTCGTTACAGTTGGCGTTTCGACGACTTTCAACTCGAAAAAGACAACACTCGCTGGGCCATCGTTACTGTTAACCGCGACCTTATCGAGGGCGCTGAGTTGACTCTTCTGATGTCTGGAGTGACCTCGGCTTACAATCCTAACGTGCAAGCTGCCGCCTCCGTTATTGACCTTAAAGTACGTGATGCTTTCAAAGCTGAAGTTCGTTGTGCGACCAATGAAGACAACAGCAGCTACTGTCGCCCCGAGTCTTCTCCGCAAGTGTCTTTTAACGGTGAAGTGAAGTGGCAAGACGCCAAACAAGTCAAAATTGAATATGTCCCTGCTGACGCAGAAAATGGTCAAACCGTGACGGCGTCTCCCAAATCAAATAGCGTTGTTTCGTCGTGGGCTGGTTGGGCCTTGTCTTATTTTAATGTGGACATCGACAACCAAGAAGCCATGGTCACATCTCTTGATTTCTCACATGTACAAGTGGCTCCCAATACTGAAGCCATCGTGACTTTTCCGGCAGGCCTGACCGATCGTGATGGACGTCCTCTCAACAAAAAACAACATGCGCTCAATTACGGATCTTTTACTGAAACCATCAAACTTGCCGAAGGACTTTCCGTTATCGAAAGAACTGTCCCAGCAAACCGAGCAATGCCAATCTTGGTGATGAACCTCAATCAAGAGCTTACTTTTAAGACTCCCCGCTCACAGTCCGGTCAATGGGTGCCAGTCACCGACGTTCCAACCATGATTGACCTTATCGCCGGCAACAACGAAATGAGCTGGAAAAGCAAAAAGAACTACCAAAGCCCCTTTGATATTGCAGGCGTTAAAACTGCAACTGAAAAAATTAAACTCACTGGTGACATTAACCAAAAACAGTTGATCACGGTTCCGTTTGCTCAAACTCCTCAGGGTGTCCAAAGTGGCCTGTACGGCGTTGAAATGTCCAGCGAATTGGCCGGCGACGAGCGCCCCAAAATGGGCCTAATGATGGTGACTGACCTCGCTGTCCATATGAAAAAAGGTATGAAAGAAACTCTCGTTTGGGTAACAAGCCTTAGTACCGGCCAAGCCATGCCTGGTGCCCAAATTTCAGTTTATGGTTGCAACAAAAACGTAAAATCTTCTGGTGTCACTGATTCTGAAGGTCTGTACATTTTTAATAACAACTCTATTCCCAACTGTGAAGGCTCTGCTCTTGGCATGATCAACGATAGTGCTTTTTTCGTAGCCGCCAGCACCGCCACGGATATTGCGCTAACCTCTAGCCTAGATACCGTGTACGAAGGCAACGCCCTCTATGCCCCAGGTGTTGAGTATTATAGCTCTGACTTCACTGTGAACGAAGCTTACCTCCACGCCATTATTGGTGTTAATCTGGTCAAGCCCGGTCAAACAGTTCCCGTTAAAATCGTGGCCAACGTGCCAACGGCCCTTGGATTCAGAGCGGCCAAGAACGATGAACTCCCTGCCTCAGTTAACGTTCAATACATGAACAACCCTAAGGTCTCATACAAATTCGACCTCGACTGGAAAAACGGTACCGCTGAATTTCAGTGGAAAGTGCCAAAGTCAGCAGAGCTCGGCTCTTATCGTATCAGCTACCTACCGGCCGGCTCTAAGTACACTCGTAATATTGGCAGTAGTGATATCGACGTTTCTGAATTCAAAATTCCGTTGATGTCAGCAAACCTTAATCTTCCTCAAGGTCCCATCGTCCAGCCCAGTGAGCTTAAAGTGGCCGGGAGTGTGCAGTACTCCAATGGTGTGGGAGCAAAAGACCTCGATGTTGATGTTTCTTTTTACTTTAGCCCAGCCAACTTCTCTGCTGAAGGCTACGAAGGCTTCAACTTTGCTGCCGGCAAGTACCAAGTGGATGGTAAAGAAGTGGCACAAAACCTTGGACTTCCCTCAAGCCAAAACACAGCCAGTGTTTCTGATGTTGTGACGGATCAAGATGGTACTCTCTCTGTGGATATCGCCTCTGAGCTTTTTGCTAAAGGCCAAACCTTAAGTGAGTTACTCGCTCAGGCTAAGCAACCCTACAACCTTGTTGTTCGTATGCGATACCAAGATCAAATGGGTGAGTTCCAAACTCTTTCTTCTTCTCGTCAGGTGTACAACTCTGGTTCTTACGTTGGTGCTTCAGTCACTGAAGGAACCCCTGAGTTGGCCTCGTTAAATGTTGTCATTCTAGGACTAGACGGCAAACCCTACACAAACCTATCTGATTTAGACCTCGCGGTTTACCAGATTAAAGCCAATATCGTGGGTGAAGAGCTTTTTGGTGGATACATCAAGAACAATGTTAATTACGAAATGGTGAAAACCGACTGGCAAGCCCAATGCCAATCAGCCGAAAATGGGGTCGCCAACTGTTCAGCCACTGGCTTAGAATTCGGAAGCTATGTTTTTGCAGTGACTGCAAAGTCCTCTCAGCAAAACACCTATGCCAAGTTCACGGTCGATCAAAATGGCAACGTGGGCGGCGATTACGGCTACAATGGTGGCTATCAGTCCAACGACCTCACCTTGAGTCTCTCTGCTGATAAAGAGAACTACAAAGGCGGCGAGTCAGCCGAGCTTAAATTTGAAAGCCCTTTTGCTGACTGTACAGCCCTAGTTTCAATAGAGCGCTCTGAAGTTATGGAAGCCTTTGTTGACACCCAGGCTTGTGCCAACGGCTATGTCACAGTGCCTGTTGAATCCGCCTACGCACCGAACATCTTTGCTTCTGTTTATTTGACAACCGGTCGCAGTGGAATGCCGGTCTCGATCGATCAAATGGATTTGGGGAAACCTTCGTTTGTACTGGGCTACTCCAACCTCAAAATCGATTGGGCGAACTACGCCGCTGACGTTGAAGTGTCTCTTGATAAAGAAGAGTACAAACCCGGTGAAACGGCACAAGTGACTGTCGATGTTGCCGCTCAGCAAGGCAACCTGACCAATGCGTCGGTGACTCTTGTTGTCGTCGAAGAAAAGATCCTTGAAATGAAGCAGAACAACACGACCGATCTTCTGTCGGCCATGATGGGACTGCGCGATCACAGCATTGAGACCATGAATCTTTACAAAAGCATCAACTCCGCCGCTGTAGAAGAAGCTGTTTTGGCTGAGGCTGTCATGGAATCTGGTGCCAAAGGTGGAGAAGAAGGTGGTTCCGGTAGTGAACTCGAGACCTTCAAACGCAAATTGTTTGATGCCCTTGTGACTTGGCAGAGCGATATTCCCGTTGTTAACGGTAAAGCTCAAACTAGCTTCAAGCTCAATGATTCGCTTACAAAGTTTAAAGTGATTGCGGTTGTGCAAGACAGTGTTGAGAAATTCGGCTCCGGAGCCGCTAACTATGTATCAGCACAAGAAGTTCAATCTTACCCTAACATGCCGCCAGTGAGCCGCACCGGGGACGTTTTTCCTGTTACCGTGACTTTGCAAAACAATGGCAAGCAGGACAGTCAATTGACCGTAACGGTGTCTTACAAGATGCTTGATGCCAATGGTAATGTGGTCGATGCGGGCACTCTATCAAACAGCCAAACTGTGGAGAGCGCTTCTTCTAAACCTGTGACTGTTGATAACCTCAGTGTTTCTGAAAAAGTCAGCTCTATCAACTACTCTGTTGTTGTCACTGATGCCAACGGAACCATTGTTGACCAACTGACTCCGGAAGCCCAACGGGTTCTCCCAGCCATTCCTTTGTCTGTGCAAGACGAGTACATGGTACAAATGGAGAAAGCCCAAGAGACGTTTAGCTTGAACAAAAATCCTCAAGCCATTGCTGGCCAAGGGAAGATCGACACAAAAGTTTTCAGCAGCCTTGTTGAATCCACTCGTGCCATTGTTCAAAAGAGTATTGAAGAGAGCACCTACGGCGACTTCACCTTAGAAAATCGCCTGATCAAAGCCTTAGTCTCTAGCAACGGTCTTTCTGAAGTCTACGCAGAGATGATTGCGCAATTGGATGATAACGGGATGCTAAAGTACTACTCTGGTAGCAGCACTGGAAGCTTCTGGATGACGGCCGATATGCTATCACTCATTGGTGCTTATGGTGCAGCCGATGCCATGCCAGACAGCCTAAAGAGTACTTTTGTTACCGCCATGGAGAAAGCCCTTAAGGGTGAGCTCGGCGAAGATTACTTGGCCCAAAACGATTCTGTGGCCATGTATTCGAAAGTGAAAGCTCTGAATGCCATGAATGGTGTTCAACCAGAGACCGCGCAAGAGTACGCCGCTGCAGTTCTTGCTCCGGTAGAAGCTCTGACTCTTGATCAGTGGCCGGTGAGTGCGCTTATGGAAATGTCTATGGCAAAAAGTGCCTTTGACGGTGGGCAGTTTGCTCAGTCTAAGCTGTTCGCTTACACCAAAGATGCTCTGATTATTCTCAACAACAAGTCGGCGAAACTGAATGATGTTTCGACCTTCTCTTGGTGGGGGTACAGTGACGAAACCATTGGTACCGCTAAGCTGGTAAAAGCTCTCAGTGCTGATGCTCGTGTCTCTGGTGCTAAAAGTGCTGACAACTACCTAGACAACTTGGTCGCTGGCCTTGTGAACGCCAACCAAGCGGGAGCCTGGTACAATATGCGCACAAAAGCGTGGGTTGTGGCCGCGATGATGGAATTTGCCAAAACTTACGAGTCCACTGCTGTGTCTGGTAAAACTGAGATTACAAACTCAGCCAGCATGTTATCGAACGTAACGGTTTGGAATAAAGAAGTTCAAGAAGGCGGCATGTCCACAGATTGGACCGCAGACAACGCGACTGTTACCGTGAACCACTCTGGAGAAGGTCAACCTTGGGTGTCTGTACAAGCCTCGTCAGCTGTTAAGCTAACGGCCGCGAACTACAAGGGCATTCAGGTGGTTAAGACCACTGAGAATGTCACTAGCCAAGACGGCGTTTACCGCGCTGGCGATATGATCAAGGTGACTGTGAAGTTGACGGTGAATGGTCCCATGCAACACGTGGTTCTTTTTGATCCGATCCCTGGTGGCGCCAATATCCTTGGTGACGGTTGGGGTGCTTATAGCATGGCTGAAAAATCCTACGCTGGATACAAAGTCTACTTTCGTGCCCTCAGTGCCGGTCAGACTGAAGTCTCCTACCAGTACCAGCTAAACAATCCCGGTCAGTTCAATGTTTCTCCCACACGGGCTGAAGCTTTGTATGAGCCTGGTTTCTTTGGCGAAGTACCCAATGCGACTATCAAGGTCGGTCAGTAAGAGTTCTTCTTTTTAAAACCTGATTTTTCAAAACCCGACTGTGGACTCAGTCGGGTTTTTTTATGTCAAAATCCATGACACCACGGGGCCCGTCGCCAGATAGATCGGAGGCAAAGGCGAAAAAGAACCGCGGCTCCTGCCTGGCCTTGATTTCGCCCTTTCGGCGAAAACGCGTCCGCTTCAAGGCGGTTCTTTTTCGCCTTTGCCTCCGATCTATTTGGTCGTACTGGTGTGGTGACCAAATTTGTGACACCTTTGGTGTTTTTACAGGGGGGCTGTGTTGAAGTGATTTCTGACCTTATAATGTCTGGATGGCTGTGTTTCGATTTCTTTTCTTTTTTTTCACTCTCTTAGTGTTAGCAGCCTGTTCCGACGACATTGCCATCCCTCAAGTCGCTACAACTCCCAGTACTCAAGAGTTAAATCAGCAGCAATTGGACCTATACAAAAAAACTGCGAAGCCTCCCCTGACGATTTGGGGAGAAACGGAAAAGTCGCTGAAGCAGTTCAAATTTGATTGCCCTGACTGTCCTCTCTCCTTTGGAAAGCTCATTACCAACAGGGTTGACGATAGCGCTGCCAAGCCTGTTCGTTACACCGGCAATTGCCATGGTGGTTTGATTGCTCCAGATTTATTTCTCACCAATCGCCACTGCATCCCCGCTGACCTTATCGACAGTGAACTGTCTTGTCGGGGACGAATTAAAGTACTCCTTCCTAAAGTGAGCGAAGACACCCAAAGTCATTCGGTTGACTGTGACAAACTCGTCAACATGTCAGAGGTCTTCCCTGAGCTCCTCGAAAAATACCCACAACCTGACTGGGCCCTCGTGAAACTCGATGAGTCTTTTGACGAACGCAGTACCGTTCCCCATTTGCAAGGAATCCCCGATGAGACTCAAGCCTTTCTTTTTATCCCTTTGCAAGACCCCGACAGCCTCGAGGTGACTGTGAGAAAAATCACTTGCACCAGTCACCAGAACACCCTGCACCTTCCGGAGTTTTCGAAGGATGAAGCTCCCCTTGGATTTTTTAGCTGTGATCACCACGTCACAAAAGGCTTTTCAGGAAGTCTGCTTTATCAAGAGACATCCAAAGGAGTTCTTGCCCCAGCCGCTACTCTTAGCCACCTGTGGGACACCCAAATCAACCAAGAGAATATTCTGGTGAGTAAGAACATCATTGCCAGCAACCTCGCTTGCCTCCCAATGGAGGGGCACACGCTCTCTGACGACTGCCCGTTTGCTCCGGGGCAACAAGAAAAATCACGACAAACACTACTTCTCGGACACTTAGATATCACTCAAAAAAAGATTCGCACAGCTCTGGAGGTCTACTTGGCCGACACCTCGTCCGCTATTGAATGGGATGAAATCTCGATGTCAAAAGTGATGAATGATGAAACCACCCCGCAGTTGAAGCAATACTGGCAGAAATTGCAGACTCTAGCGAATCCCAGACTCACCGATGAAGTGCTGAAAAGTTACTTTCTAACAATCACCACGCTCTTTCCTAAATGCCTTAAATCAGAGTCCATAGAACTACTGAAAACTGGGGAAATGCCGAAGGCGACTGTTCCGGTGATCGACTTGCAGATGACCCAGGGAGATGACGGGCGCTTACAAGTGAACTTCAAGGTCACCGAAATCTCCACAGTTTTGGGTCAAAGTCGTGCCCATCCCGAACGCTTTGCGTTCAAAGAAATGACCCCTCGCCAGCCTGAAAAACGCAATAAAATGGCGATATTGTCAGGGCGTTTCCATCATTCGGCGGCCTCGATCCCGCCCTGCCCGTAATAGGGGAAACCCCGTGGATTCAGGCTGCTCCCTGTGTTATAGCAGTGCACATTGATGAGGTGTGAATATGGAATTAGAACTTCTGCTCTATGGGTTGGCTGGATTATCCGCTGTTAGCGGCCTTGGCTTTGTTTACTTTAAAAAATCAAAAGGCGAAAAGCCCAAGGCGCTAGGTTCACCAGAGTCACATAAACGAAAAGACTATAAATCACTCGAGGACGCCCTTACTAAAACCCGCGATGGCTTTTGGGGTAAGGTCAAAAGCCAATTTGCTGGACAAACCATTTCAAGCAAGGAGATGGAAAGTCTAGAGGAAGTCCTTTACACCAGCGATCTAGGTCCCAAAACGGTAGACCACCTTATTGGTCGGGTCAGTGCCAATGTAAAACAAGAAGCCATGACGATCGAGGGTCTTCACAACTCTTTAAAAACGGAGCTGGAATCCATTTTTAATCAAATATCCTCAAAAGAGCTAGCGCCCCAGCCGGACCAAACGACCACGGTGTGGATGGTGGTCGGCGTGAACGGTGCCGGTAAAACCACCACCATTGGTAAACTGGCCAGTCAGCAAGTGGCCTTGGGCAAAAAAGTTTTGATTGCTGCTGGTGACACCTTTCGTGCCGCGGCCGATGAACAGTTAAAAGTTTGGGCCACTCGAGCCGAAGTGGAGATCTTTAGCCCCGAGGGCATAAAAGATCCCAGCGCTGTCGCCTTTGACGCTGTTCAAAAGGGAGTTTCCAAGGGCTTTGACTTGGTGATTGTCGACACTGCTGGACGCCTTCACACCCAGAAAAACTTGATGGAAGAACTCAAAAAAATGAAGCGCGTGATGGGTAAAGCCTTACCGACTGCGCCTCACGAGACACTCCTCGTGCTTGATGCCAACTCGGGGCAGAATGCCTTGATGCAGGCCGAGCAGTTCCATAGCGCCCTCGATGTCACCGGCGTTATTCTCACTAAGATGGATGGATCAGCCAAAGGCGGCGTTGCTGTCGGCATCGCGTGCGAGCACCAGATACCTATCAAAATGATTGGTGTCGGCGAAAAAATTGAAGACCTCAGACTGTTCAACTCGTCTGAGTTCATTAGTTCCATCCTGTAAGGATATCTAGTTCCAGTCTGAAAAAAATTTTTCTTATAAAAAAAGCCAGGCTTTAACACCTGGCTCAAGAAAATCTATAGTTATGGGCTATCTTACCAAGAGCTTCTTTCTGAACAGATATAATCATCAACGAGCTTTCCACCTTTTGCCAGATTATTATAAGCATGAGGCATCGCGGATCCACTCTTTTTACTAATTACGATTCTAGAAAAACGGTTCGCAGTGGATGTTTGCCCATACTCCTCGCCTTTAAGTTGAGTGATAACCTGCTCCTTAATTTCAATTTGATCAGACGTAAAAGTTTCATACGTGGGTTGTGGGTGCATGCTCGTCAAGACCTTTACCGTACCACTCACCATGTCGATCTCTATTGTCGAATTCAGGTTGGAACAGTCCTCCGTGGGTGCGAAACTCGCATTAGCTGCAAACGAAAGGCTAACAGCCGATAAAATCAAAAATATTCTCTTCATATTTGTCTCCTTCTTATTTGAATTTCAAGAACTCGAAGAGAATATCACCTCAAAGTTATTTGACGGAAAAAAACTGTAAACCTTGTAAAGAAGATAGCATTGTACAAAATATGACAGTGACCATTTTCGTCAGCCGAGCGAAGGACTTCGTTTTGTCTATCCGCAAGGCTTTGAGCTCTATAAAAAGTTTTTTTTCGGACATTCTCCCGTTTGCAGTTACCACAACGTCGCCTCGCTTTCGTCGACATGGCTGCAACGGTCTGAATCTTGCTCTTCTCAAGGCGTATAAACTCGAAATCGAAGAAGAGAGGAGTACAAAAGTGCCTCGAGGCCCAAAATTGTCAGCGCTGTTGATAAAGTCCGCAAATCTAATAGCCGCATTCCTTATTCCGATCAATGGCTTCGCTAGTGTTTTAGACCACTCGCTGCTTACCTGCCCCCGACTGATTCACGATCAGACTCTTCAGAACTACACCTCAATCACCTCTTCTCTGGGAACTCCGATTCACCCGTCCGTTGTTCAGGTACCGACGTTGGGACGCCTAGGAACCACCGAATCCTACCCCTATCTTGTTGATGATCGCGTGCAAATTATTGAACAGTTTTTAGGACTCATTGAGCTCGATGTTCGAGAGCAGGCCATCGAATTCATCACCGAGTCGATTTACTTTGTTAAAGAGCCGAGACAATTAACCAATTCATTTTATAATACAGAAACCAAAAAGGTTGCCCGGCGAGCGGCCGACATCATGTGTGCAGACCAGTGCAACAAAGATGAGCGCACTTATCTCACTAGCCAAGCCCAAATTGTTGTCGATGACTTGATCGACCAACAGGTGCCACGCTACAACTTTGCCGAGCTCAAAGAAAAGCTCCTTATTGGTTACGAAGGACTGAACTCGATCCTCAAGCACCGAGACGAGAACGGTCAACCCGATCACGAGGCTTACAAATACCATTATATCCAATTGCTTTTTGAATTCCCTGGACCCTTAATGCGTACCCCCACTCTCGAGAAGCATTTTGGCAGCACCTTCCAACTCTCAGACTTCCGCAAGCGGGGTTCTCACTATCGCAACCCTGAGCACCCCACACGATTGAGTGACTTTCGCTTTAAAAAAGCTCTCGATCAGCACTTTAGGACAGTGAAAGAAAGTTGGCAGAAGTTTGATCACTCGGCCCTTCTTGAATTCAGATGGTACGACAAAGCCAATCTGTTTGGTATGCTCGATCGAGTTTCTGACCGCAGACATTACGACATTCCAGAGCTCGAACAAGAACGCCTTCTTTTGCTTGCGAAATACTTCCAATCGGCCCCATTGGCAGTGGCTCGAATTTTGGAGAATAATCCTGAACTGGCGAGCCACTTTTGCTGGCTTATGGAGGAGATGGACCGAGCCACCCTGGTGAGAGGTATTGATAAAAATGTCAGTGGCTTAACCTCGTATATTATGCCGGCCACGGTGATCGCCCTTGTCGTAACGGCCCCATTTAGTTCCACCGTGTTTTTCGGCGGATTGGTCCTCCTAAATATTGTCACTCTTATTGATGTGGTGAAGCGAAGGGGCGACAACCGAAAACTTAAGAAAGAAACGAGATTTCACCAACGGCATGAGTTGCCCGAGGTTGCGACTGCAAGAACTCTTGAGTTGGTGAATGCACAACGCGAAACCTATCATGATCAGCAAAAGATGATTGTCACCATCTTGGCCATGGAAGTTCTGTTTCTCGGTTTTGGTTTTGGAGCGGCTCACGTGCAAGGTTCAAAATTGCTCTCAAAGTCAGCAAACCAACAATCAGACGTTCTAGTGAAACCCTTTCGAACCAGGGCGAGGAGCAAGAAGCGTGGCAGCAGCCTTCTCCGCGGAGGCCGTAGTGCGATTGCTCGCGAGTCTGAGTTTGCCACGCGTCGAGTGGTTGAAGTTTTTGCTCGCAAAGCTGGAGATGACTACCATCATGCCTACAATCAGTTCTTCCGTGGTCGTGAGCTCGACCAAATCAGTCATTCGGCCTTTAATATCACTTACTTTTTAAAAAATGCTCCGAAAGATGAGGTGAGGAAGCTCCTGCTACACAGCCGGTCCACCGGCGTGGGTTCTCGTGTTTTGCAAGCCGACGCGGCCAATGAACTGATTGAACAAATATATGTTCACATGAACACACCGGCAATGGACGACTTTACTGTTTTTGAAATCATCCACACGATTCTATCTGAACATTCCTTGAGATAGAAAATGCCGGAGGAACCGGTCTCGCGAGAGGGGCCGAACACCCAGCTAAGACCTTGCGGACTGCATTTGGCCCCGCCCAACCGCCCGTCTGCGAGAGTGGTCAAGAATGCCCCCTGCAAGGAGGTTGAATGGTGGGGAAAACATACAGCAGAAGCAGCGAGAGTGCTGCTGTGGGGCCTATTTTTGTCACCCTCATTAAAATTTTGCCATTCTATGGCGTCGAGCGGCGCCTAGCTTTGAGCTCACATGGGCATTGCCCTTGCACTCTTATAGAGTAGACATGGAGATGCCCTATGTATAACAAAAATAGAGACCTTATTTTATTGAGTTTTTTCGGCTTTATTTACTACGCCGTGGTTATTGGACTCAACGGCCACCTGACGAAGGTGCCCATGGGCGAGTATTTTCTTGTGCCTTTTATGGTTTCTGTCTTTATGGGAATGTCCATCCGTCGCTCCAGTCAGATGATCGAATGGCCCCTTTGCTTCCTGTTTGGCGGCACGCTTGGTTCTATCGCTATCGTTGGAGTGCTAAGTCTACTGGGCATGCCTTTTAGTTTTTTCGACATTGCATTCACCATCAGCAACACCTTTGCTTGGTTCGGTGTGGTTTCCGTCATGATTCTGATTGGTATCCTATTTGGATCTTTTTTACGAGCTACCTACACCCTAGTCCTAGGGTCTCTCAAAGTGTCGTTTGACTGATTAGACGCCCAGAGATTTAAAAAATGCCTCATTTTGTCGTTGGATTTGGGCACTGCTGAACTTTAAACAACTCAACCGCATAACTCCCTGCAAATAAGCGACAATGATTGAAGCCGTCACTTTCGGGTCTATTTCTTCATCTAACTCACCCGCCTTTTGGGCTTTTAGAATATGAGCTTCAAAAAAACTTTCAAACTTTTGCATCTCTGCGAGAACAAAAACTTTCACCTCTGGGTCCCGCAAAAGGTCATTTGTCAGGGTATTCGCTAAGAGGCAGCCCTTCGGTAGGGTTTCTTGCTCGATATGGTCCATCATCTCGCTGAAGACAGCACGAATACCTTCTCTAAAGGTCGACTTTGACATCAGGGTTTGGGCCCTCTTAGCCGTAACCTCTTGCCCATAGTGTTCAAGTGTTTTGATCAATAGCTTCTTTTTATTGCCAAAAGAGTTGTAGAAGGAACCATTCAAAATATTCATTTCTTGGAGAAGGTCTTTTAAAGAAGTGTTCTCATAGCCTTTTTCCCAAAACAGGAGCATGGCCTTTTCCAGAGCCTTCTTGTCTTCAAATTCCTTCAGTCGTCCCACAGCATCACCTTTCAGCACAATGTAACACATTTTTTGAGTGAACACTCAATAAATAACGCAATATAAAAACCAGCAATTCCGGATGTTTATGTTAATTTTGAGCAATCACTCAAATAAAACCTTGCCTCTGAGCTTGATGAAATCATACCTTGAGCTCTCAACCAAAAGGAGACCCCATGCACTTTAAAGATAAAACCGTCCTCGTGACCGGAGCCAACCGAGGCATTGGCAAAGCCCTTGTCGAAGCTCTTTTGAAAAAAGACGTCAAAAGAGTTTATGCCGGAGCTCGCACCGTCAGCACCCTTCCCGACTTTGGAGATTCAAGAGTGACGGGGCTGCAACTAGACATCACGAATAGATCTCAGATCAACAAGGCCGCTGAGTTCGCTAGTGACGTAGACATCGTCATCAACAACGCTGGGGTGGCGGCCTTCGCCGGCCTCCTCGATGGCCCCGTTGACGTCATACAACGAGATATGAATACCAATTTCTATGGCACTTTGAACGTCGTACGGGCCTTCGTTCCTTACTTGGAAACCAAAAAAGAATCGGCGATCGTTAACGTGGTGACAATCGGTGCCTTTGTGAATTTTCCAGCGATTGGTGGTTACTGCGCCTCAAAAGCGGCTCTGTTTTCAATGAGTCAAGGCATCCGCATAGAGCTTGCCCCTAAAGGGATCGCCGTCCACACTGTCAACCCTGGTCCGATCGACACTGATATGATCAAGGGACTCGATACCAAGAAGACCAACCCGGCGCAGGCGGCAGAGAACATTCTTGCAGGTGTGGAAAGCAACGAAGCCGATATCTTTCCAGATGCCGGGGGCAAAGGAATGTTCGAAATGTGGAACCACAACTACAAAGATCTTGAGAGTGCCATTTCTCGAATGCACCACTCATAAACCAAAGAGGCCTCACTTTTTACGAGTGGGGCTGACTCTCTCCTCAGTCTATGCAGCACCACCGGTGGAGAATCCTCGGAAGAGAACTTGACAAAAAGATTCTCTGAGCAAGACAACTGAAAGACAGCCCACTCTTTTCCAATCTCAATCTTTGCCCCACTGGGTTTTGGCTGGACAGAGTAAAACACCCCCACCAGCTATCATCTGGCTTTCAATAACACTTTATGGTTTGATTTCAGTGCGATTTTACAGAGCTTTTTTAGTTTTCATTGCCCCCATGCTCGGCCAGCTATAAAAAGGAAGTCCGATGGGTAGCAAGTTGAGTGAACTAAAAAACTACGAAACCGCAGAGATTGTCGAAGTCTCCCTTGATTCCATTCCTGTGGTCAATCGACTGGCTGACCTGGGATTACAGAAGGGGCAAACTGTGACTCGCGTACCTGGTAGCCCCTGGGGAGGCGTGCACTCCTTTCAACTCTCGAACGGCACCTTTGCATTGGAAGATTGGATTTGTCGAAACGTAACCATCAAAAAAGAAGTTAATAAATGATGTCTGTTGCAGTGGTGGGAAAACCCAACTCTGGCAAAAGCCTGCTCTTCAATCGATTGACTGGACTGAATCAAAAAGTAACGAACTTTCCAGGAATCACTGTCGAGGTAAAGAAAGGCGAACGCAATGGCGTTACCTTTTACGACTTTCCTGGATTCTACAGTTTTTCAGCAATCACCCAAGATGAGGTGATCTCTGTCGAAAAGTTCCATGAATCTCTTGTAGAAAAAAAGGTCTCAGTGATTTTGTGCATTCTTGATGCCACACAACTGAGCTCTAGCCTTCGCATGGGTCTAGAGGTTCGTCATCAAGCAGCGAGAACAGCGACGCCCATCATTTTCGCCGCCAATATGATCGATGAGCTTGAAAACCCACAGTCCATCGATTGGTCTGGTTTAAGGGATCAGCTCGGGGCTCCTCTGGTCCCAATCTCAGCCAAAACGGGGCAAGGGTACAACGAACTTTTAGAAACCATCGGGCGCCCCGTCGATCCACCCAAAGAAAGTCCCCTTGCTTTTTTTAACGAAGCCACGGAGTTGAGTGCTCGGTTTGGACCAAAAAGAGAGGATGCCAGTTCTCGGACGTCATTCTGGGATCGTGTTTTTCTTTCGCCTCTTTGGGGCTTGGTCTCTTTTGTTTTTATCATGACCATTCTTTTTCAGGCCGTGTTTACTCTTGCCGTTCCCTTTATGGACTCCATAGAGATGTTGGTGAGTTTTTCTGCAAACCTTGCTGTGTCGTATATCCCCAACGGCGTGTTTCGAGACTTTATTGTTGATGCTTTCTTCGGAGGAATTGGGGCCTTTCTTGTGTTTGTTCCCCAGATCTTCTTTTTAACATTTATCATCGGATTGCTTGAAGACTCTGGGTATTTGGCTCGTGCCGCCATCCTCTGCCACCGCCCATTGCGCTTTTTTGGGCTTTCGGGAAAGAGCTTTATACCCATGTTGACCGGCCATGCGTGTGCGATTCCTGCCGTGTACGCTGCTCGCATGATTGATTCTCCCCGCAAACGATTTATCACTCTCCTGATCATCCCATTGATGGGCTGCTCCGCAAGACTACCCGTGTACGCATTTTTAATCGCGGCGATCATTCCTCAAACCACCTATTTCGGCGGCCTGGTTGGCTTGCAAGGTCTGGCCTTATTCGGGATGTACTTGTTCGGAATCTTTGTCGCCTTGGGCGTCTCATGGCTACTGTCTCGATCGAGTCGACTGAAGGTTCAAGACATTCCTTTTATTTTAGAAATGCCTCCCTATCGCATACCCCACTGGCAACCTTTGGTCGTCCGCTCCATGCAGAGCATCCTGCAGTTTATTAAAAGAGCGGGGGGAATCATCTTTGTGGCGACCATCAGTATTTGGGTTCTCGGCTACTTTCCAGATGGCAATTTGGATAACTCATACCTGAGTCACCTGGGGCATGCTATCCAACCCATCCTCGCCCCCCTTGACCTGGATTGGAAGTATGGCGTTGCTATACTCACTTCTTTTTTAGCCCGTGAAGTTTTTGTTGGAACTTTGGGGACGCTGTTTGAAATTGAAAACGCTGAAGAAAATTTTTCGGGATTGCTACAGAATGTTCAGAACGCGGGTCTGAGCTTTGCGTCCGGTATGGCTCTACTGGTCTTCTACGCCATCGCTCTACAGTGCGCTTCGACTTTCGCTATTTTAAAAAGTGAGATGCACTCTTACAAAGGCCCCACCCTCATGGTCATCGCCTATGGGCTCCTGGCTTTTGCCGCCGCCTGGATCACCTACGTGATTATCGCCGCTTAGACTTACTGTCCTGAACCAGTCACTTGTCCCGATTAGATGGTAATGCGTGCACTCATGTCGAGGCAAAATCTAATTTGTGATACGACTCTACCACCAGGCAGTCTCAGTACCTGTTGAGCATGAGGTGGTGTTTCCGCTATTATCAACAACACCGTCATGACTGTTCGAGTGTACGGCATAATAACTATCGCTATTAGAACTCGAACACCTATCCTGTGATCCCCCGGCTGTCGTGCAAAGTGATGAGTTCGCTCGGAATGAAGGCGGAATGGTGCTACTACAGGTCCACTGTGGCGCATTGGCGCCTGCCGTCATAGTGGGTAGAGTGCCTAATTCTCTGTATCCACCACTTGCCGATTGAGTACCCATCAGGGTCAAAGTGGTTCCGACTTTGTTAAAAACCAAAAAGTTGTCATTGGGCGAGGGGTTACCGGTGTTACCAACACAAACTGTCCCATTGGGAGCATCACCTAATCGAGAGGCAACAGTCGTCCCAGTATGTCTTAGTGTCAAGTTATCACAAGGAAGAGGGGCGTCTGTTTCGATGGCCCAATTGCCCGATAAATCACCGACATCGAAATTGATAGTATGAGTCGTGTCGCCGCTACCGGATGAGGTGGCACGCAGTTGTAAGTACTCGCCATTGTCTATGCTACGAGACGAAGAGCTCCATGTCGATGCCACAACAGAACAGTCCGAGGCGCTACAAATTCTAAATTCCGGGCTACCCTGCCCGTTCACAACAACAAGTACAGGAGTGGACACTCCACCTATACCGACTATCGAAGAATTCACTACTGTTGAAGTCGTTTGGTCGAAAAGGTCTGCAAAATCAAAAGCACTTGGTAGTGTGTCATCGCTGAGGTTGATAGAGTTCCAGCCATCTGCAGTACAAATGTAAAAGGTCGAAGCGCTCGCCGTGGGATCCAATTTCATCCGTCCATACTCAGAGACTTCATTACAATCAGCGACTGGGGGTGAACCCGCCTGTGTTTCTAGCTGACCATAGCTCCCATTGGCTGAGACCCAGCTGGAGCCGTCGTGATATTTTAATCTGTTTGAGTCTCCTGAATCGACGGCGACATCTCCGGCAACCCCAGTTCCAGGCAATGCCCCTGGGGCAAGTCTGATTGCGCCCGCCACATGTAATGAGCGTTCGGGACTGTTGGTTCCGATACCAACATTCCCTGATGCAAGAACTCTAACGGCTTCTGCGTTGTTCGCTGAAATTGAAACTTGGTTATTTGTTGATCCATAGGTTGCCAAGCCAGAAACAAGGCCCACCGGCCCCATTGCTCCCGTTGGACCAGCAACTCCGGTGGCACCTGTATTACCCGTTGGACCAGCGGCTCCAGTTGGACCTGTGTTACCTGTTGGACCTGTTGCTCCCGTTGGACCAGCAGCTCCCGTGGCACCCGTGTTGCCTGTCGGACCTGTTGCTCCCGTTGGACCAGCAGCTCCGGTGGCACCAGTGTTTCCTGTTGGACCCGTTGCTCCCGTAGGACCAGCAGCTCCGGTGGCACCCGTGTTACCTGTTGGACCAGCAGCTCCGGTGGCACCTGTGTTTCCTGTTGGACCTGTTGCTCCCGTTGGACCAGCAGCTCCCGTGGCACCCGTTGCCCCAGCAGGACCAGCCGCGCCGGTGGCACCTGTGTTTCCTGTTGGACCAGTGGCTCCTATAGGACCGGCAGCTCCAGTCGCACCTGTATTACCTGTCGGACCTGTTGCTCCCGTGGGACCTGAGGCTCCGGTGGGACCAACAGCTCCCGTTGCACCCGTGTTGCCTGTCGGACCTGTTGCTCCCGTTGGACCAGCA